>PHCZ01000016.1 GCA_002840895.1 Bacteroidetes bacterium HGW-Bacteroidetes-8
AACTAGTAACTGGGGCTAAGTCGTAACAAGGTAGCCGTACCGGAAGGTGTGGCTGGAACACCTCCTTTTTGGAGCTTAAATGACCTGAGGAGTTATCCTCTTCTGTTACTCTTAATGCTATCTTTGAATTTATATAGTCCCGTAGCTCAGTTGGTTAGAGCACTACACTGATAATGTAGGGGTCAGCGGTTCAACTCCGCTCGGGACTACTAATAAAAATTGACATAATGGGGGATTAGCTCAGTTGGCTAGAGCACTTGCTTTGCAAGCAAGGGGTCGTCGGTTCGACTCCGACATTCTCCACAGAAAGGGTAACTAAAGAGATTTAGTTACCCTTTTTTACTTGAAATTTCTTATTATTTTTACGGAATTATTTAGAGATCATATTTAAAGGTCCGGAAAAATAAATGTTATGAAAAAATTACTCTCGTTAACTTTTCTGTTTGCATTAGGAGTTGCAACTTTTTCGCTCTACTCCTGCAATTTGGGAAAATCGAAAAAAGTGGAAAAGCTGTTTACTGCCGTAGATCTCTTTCCAACTAAACCACGCCCTGCCGGTCAGACTCACGTTCTGGAACTTAGAACAGAGCCACTTAAAGAGGTGCGAATTGCAATAATCGGTTTGGGAATGAGAGGACAGGGAGCTGTTCACCGTTTCAGCCATATTGAGAAAGCACGCATAGTTGCTCTTGCAGACGTTGTTCAAAAAAATGTAGATTTGGCGCAACGAGCACTTGACAGCCTGGGGTGCCCTGCTGCAGACGGGTATACGGGGAGCGAAAGCTGGAAAGAGATCTGCAGAAGGGGAGATGTAGATCTTATCTATATCTGCGCACATTGGGACCTGCATACACCTATTGCAGTATATGCAATGGAGCAGGGCAAACACGTTGCTACCGAAATACCCGCAGCCTTAACAATTGAGGAGTGCTGGCAACTTGTTAATACAGCCGAGAAAACCCGACGCCATATGATGATGCTGGAAAACTGCAACTACGACTTCTTTGAGATGGCTACACTCAATATGGCTCAGAAGGGACTTTTCGGGGAGATTGTACACGCAGAGGGGGCATATATCCACGATTTGCGGTTTCTCCTATTTGACGAAGAGAAGGGCTATTGGGATATGTGGAGGTTAAAACATAACGAGAAGAAGGATGGAGCACTGTATCCAATGCACGGTCTTGGCCCGGTGGCTCACGCACTAAACATTCATAGGGGAGACAGAATGGAGTATCTTGTATCTGTCTCAACAAATCAATTCGGACTTACAGAGTATGCTAAGGAGAAATTCGGAGCGGAGTCCGATTATGCAAAGAGAGCATACAAAAAAGGAGATAATAATACCACTATTATAAAAACAGCTAAGGGAAAAACTATCACAATTCAACACGATATTACCAGCCCAAGACCCTATAGCCGTATTCATATGTTAAGCGGTACAAAAGGTTTTGCACAGAAGTGGCCACGCAGAGGAATAGCTTTAGAGCCAAATGCTCATAATTATCTCTCAGACGAAGAGATGGATAAGCTGCTTAAAGAGTACGAGCACCCAATTGTAAAAGAGGTTGGTGAGAAAGCGAAAAAAGTGGGAGGGCACGGAGGGATGGATTTTATTATGGATTACAGACTTATCTATTGTTTAACAAACGGATTACCTCTGGATATGGATGTGTATGATGCAGCAGAGTGGTCTTCTATTATTGAGCTATCTCAAATCTCTGTAGCAAATCAGGGAATGCCGGTAAAAATTCCGGACTTTACACGAGGTGCCTGGAACGAACTTAAAACTGTTAAGTATTATACAGCGGAGTAAAATATGATTTAGTATGTTGAATTTTTTCCGGAAGCAAAATTTGTGGTTAAAAATTCTAATTCTCGCCACAGTTACTCTTCTATTGCTCATCTTTACATTTTACGCAGTTATTTGGGACAGCTCAGATGCAGATGAGATTGATTTCAGAAATTTCAGGGCAGAGGGGCTCAGCTTTTATGAGGCTGCTCCATCCGGCATTAAATATTTCAAAAAATACTATTTCAAAAGCTGGAACGCATCGGACTCCACTAAGCTTTTCTTTGCAAAGCAATCTCAGTTAAATAGGTCCCTTAAAAGCTCAGCACTTAATGAAAAAGAGAGTTTGTCCATATCTTTTGTCGGAGATATTATGTGGATACGAAATGGGTGGAGCTCTTTTGTGGATGATAGTGTGAGAAGATATCTCTCAAAGTCAGATATGGTTTTCGGAAATCTTGAGACACCCATAGACACACTCTCCGATGTTCCGGCACTCCTGCCGGACTACACAAACTACAACTCAAAACCGGACCTCATAAGATCATTTAGAAGAGAGCAGGGGGGTAATGTCTTTACAGCCCTCTCAATTGCAAATAACCACACTCTTGACAAAGGGCATAAAGGGTTGGAGAGAACCTTGAAGTTTCTTGAAAAAGAGGGTATTTTAGTGACAGGTGCAAGAGCAGGTTCAGCTCCGGGCGATAGGGATTATCTGTTTATTGAGAAGAGTGGGGTGCGAGTTGGCTTCTATGCTGCAACCTGGGGGTTAAACGATCCCGAGTTACTGAGAAAGGGCGATGCCAAGATAAACCAGATATATGGGATTGCTCCTCTACATAAGGAGAAAATAGATTTAGCCTCTAAATTTGAGATACTTAAAAAGATGAGAGAAGATAGTGTCGATATTAAGATTCTTTTTCTCCATTGGGGCTATGAGTATGAACTATATCCCGATGAGGAGATTATTAAAATCGGCCGGAAGCTGTCAGAAGCAGGTGCAGATCTTATAATTGGCTCCCATTCACACGTTGTGCAGCCAAGTGAAATATGCCTGGGAAACGGATACAAACTCACATCAGATTCTCTTAGCAGATACTATTATAAATTCAACGACTCAACAGGAGTTCCCAGAAAATCGTTAATTGTCTACTCTCTGGGGAATTTCACAAGCGCTATGTATACCTCTCTATGCCGTCTGGGGCTTATCCAAAATGTAACTCTCTATAAAAATAGCCAAACTGGTTTATGGGACTGGACTCTGGGAGAGTCTCTATTTGTATATAATAACCCCGCCGGAATAGCGGGGTTAAAACGTAAGCTAGTGTTTTATAAAGATTATATTGAGAGCCTATCTTTAAAATCACCCGAAAAGGGAGTTGAAATCAACACAGAGGTGAGATCTGTTTTACAGCTCTATAATTAATTTATTGTAAACTGTTTTAGTACAGGTTTGGCATTGTCTGTAAGAATCTGAATCTCTACTTCATAGACTCCTTTTGGCCAACCATTGGTTGGACGAGAAAGGTAGGAATTCAGCTCCACTGTTCCTGAAAGTTCTCCGGTGTCAAGAGTTACATCATCGATTTTTATCTTAGTATCTCCATAGTACATCCAGGTAAATTTTACCTTTGTTGCACTTACTGAATTTTTGAGAAGACAGCTTACATATATTGTGGGAGAGGTATCTCCAAGAGTGGGACTGTCCTGGTTACAAAGGTTACCGCTTAAAGATGTGCATATTTTTACATCTTGTACATTTGCAGTAGAGACACTACATTCGCAGCCAGTCATTGCAAAAGCTCCGGATAAAATCAAAATTAAGGCAGCAATAATGATCTTTTTTTTTGAGATTAACTTTTTCATAGTTTTTGATAATTAGTTGATGAGTGCAATAGCTTGCGTGTTGATAAAGAGCGCTTTACGGAAATGGTTGTTTTTCAACTGGCCTAATAATTGGGAATGACCTTCTTAAAAGAGTTGTGAACTCTGTTGTGAATCTTCTCCACCTCTGTTGCAACTCCTGTTCCAGCAACAAATCCAACGAGATAGAATGTAACCGGTCCATCAACTGCTGTATAGCTGAACATAGAGCCGTTATATTCGTAAGAGTATCTGCAGGTATAAATATCACCGACCTTTTCAAAGCTTTGTCCAAGAAGGGTTGCCCCGTTTCCTCTTATTGAGGCAACCTGTTCATTCATAAATGAATTAAGGTTTTTCCCATCTTTAATAACATTCTGAACCACCATTGTGATTGATTTACCCGCAGAGAAGCCGGGAATATCCCAGATAGTTTGCCCTGGTTCTGTTTTGCGCACTGTAGATCCTTTTGGGATGAGGTGTTCCAGCTTTGCGTCATCTGAGACCAAGAGCTGGAAGGCGTCATCTGGTTTCTCTAACCCTGCAGCACTTAAACCTAGAATAGTAAATGAGTTTGTAATTGCGTCCGACTCTGCAGACCTGCTAGCAAAAAGGTTCTCAGGTATCATAGACCAGACAATGTATCCAATGTTGTTTTGAATAGTATAAAAGGCACCAACCACAACAGTGATATTGTTGTAACGCCAACGATAACCAGCCATCTTCCCGGTTGCTCCGTTAAGATTGTGTGGTTGAATAACCAATTGATTTGCACCTTTTAGAACATTTTGCCTAAATGCTGTTACTACCTGATCTACCGATACGTTTGCAGGAAGTTCAAACGAACGGATACTTACAGCAACGTTATTGTCCCTGCTGACAAAAGCGTGAATCTTATCCGAACCATCCCAATACTGGTTGGTTTGATAATTTAAAGGAACAGAGATCTTGAATTTCATCTGAGAATCTTCTACCATTCGGTTCTGGGCAGTTGCATTGAGACAAATGGTAAAAGTAGCGATAAGAAGAATTTTTGAGATTTTTTTCATAGTCCCGGGATATTAATATTTGACTAAATACATATCTATCTCCAAGCACAACAGCCGATTATAGGCTATATCCATCTGATTTTATTAAATCTCAAACTAAGTTAACTCTTTTTTTTTAAAATCACACCCATTGGTCAAGTAACTGAAACATCCGCTGTTTACTTTTATGATCAAGAAAACTGGCGGTAAAAGAGTTTTTGGCGAGTCGATAGATATCATCATTTGAGAGACTAAGTGCAGTTGAAATCGCCAGATAGTTCTCATTGAGATATCCGCCGAAATAGGCTGGGTCATCGGAGTTAACTGTAACGATTACCCCTTTGTTCATCATCTCCTTAAGCGGATGGCCGGCAAGGTTGGCCTGCACTTTGAGCTTTTGATTGGATAGGGGGCACATTGTGAGGGGAATCTCTCTTCTTACTATTTCGTCAATAAGGGCAGAATCTGATATTGACCTGTTTCCGTGGTCAATACGGGAGACTTTCAGCAGCTCTATCGCCTCCCAAACATACTCAGAAGGGGCCTCCTCGCCGGCGTGAGCGACGGTTTTAAATCCCTCTTTGAGAGCCGCTTCAAATACATTTTTGAATTTTGACGGTGGATGCCCCACCTCAGAAGAGTCAAGCCCGACTGCGATAATCTTCTCTTTAAATGGGATAGCCTCTCTTAAAGTTTTGAAAGCATCATCTTCACTCAGATGTCTCAGGAAACACATTATCATTTTTGAAGTTATCCCCCTGTCATAGTCTTTAACCCTGAGCTTCTCCCCATCTTTTAATGCACTATGTATGCCGTTAATCACAACAGCGAATGGAATGCCTCTTGAAGTATGTGTTTGAGGGTCGAAAAATATCTCAGTGTGAACAATATTCTCTCTTGCTGCTTTTTTCAGATACTCCATTGTGAGGTCGTAAAAATCCTCTTCTGTTTTTAGTATAGAGGCTCCTGTATAATAGATATCGAGAAACTCCTGCAGATTATTGAATTCGTAGGCCTTTTTCAGTTCATCTACACTCTTGTATTTGATTTTTATGCCATTACGCCCGGCAATTTTGAACATCAGCTCCGGCTCAAAAGTACCCTCAATGTGCAGATGCAGCTCTGCTTTTGGGATTCTCTTAATAAACTCTTCTGTTTTCATAAAATATAGGATTAACCCCTGTGTGTTTAGAATAGCCCTTTATTTGAAGGTAATTAAAGATAAAACCGGATTAGAATTCTCAGTTAAACTCCCGGAGATTTTATGCAACTCCGGATTCTGAATAGAGTCTCTATTCAGAAGAGAGATATCTTTATATGAGATGAAACATAACATTCTGTTATCTTCGGCTGCTTTTGGAATGTGGCTCACATAATTTATAAAAAGACCCCCTTTACCGTTTCGCTCCCCAAAACAGACAACCTCTTTGCTCTTTTTAAGATAAAAGAGAGTGGTAATATCGTTAAAACTCATAAATCCTTTTTGCATATTAAAGCAGATTGCCTTATTGAAATCAAACATTTTATAAACTCTATAACACTTTTCTATCTCCGAAACACTGGTATATTTAAAGTTGGCCGGAGTTACCAGAAGTTCGTTTAGCCCTAAAGTGGCAAATGGAACCGGGTTAAGATCTTCTCCGAATCGCAGCAGAGTATCCGACAGCTCCTCTCTATAGTAGGTATAATCATCTTTTAAGTAAATCATTGAAAAATACGGGATATCTCCAATCTCGCCTCTGTAATCGATTTTTTTAATTACATCGCCATTTTCTGAGTATATCTCTATTACAGATCGTGCCGATTTGTCGGGAAATTGAAATGCAGGTTTTGTAATAATATAGTTATCATTTTGTACCAGCATCGATTCAAAATCAAAACGAAAATTGAGAGTTTGAACATATTTTCCGTCAATAGTGTAAACTTTTGTGTTGGATGGAGAGGAGAGATATATTTTACCGCTGGTTTTATCAAAGGCGTAACCAAAAATTGTCTGATACTCACCCGGACCCTTCCCCTTTATGCCTATTTTTCTCAAGAACTTACCGTTGAGATCGAACAAGAATACATTATGTTTGCTATCTGCAACTATAATGAACTCATTATAAAGCGATACAAAGCTAGCATCCGCAACAAGACAATTATTGCTGGTCTCAAGAGCAATATATTTTATACTTTCAATTAAATTATCGGCATCTGCAGGTTTACAGTTAATTAAAGCCTCACCAAGGCCTAAATTCGGTATTTGAGCCGTTTTGTGTGAACAAGAGTATCCAATAGGCAGTAAAATTAATAGCAGTGCCGCTAATTTAACGTAGATTAAGTTTTTCATATAGTATTAGTAATGTCTTCGTCTGGCTCCTGGTATCAGACTCATTTTATTGGACTCTTCAAAATAGAGGAAATACATATAGAGCTTGTAGTTGAACTCAAAGTCGTATTTTATGAGAGGATTGTAGTCTATGTAGCTCTCTACAAGCCTCTCTCCGGAAGAGTAACGGCGGTTCCACTCAAGTGAGTACTGCTGGTTAAGCATCTGAAGATGTTCGTTGGAGTACATATTTTTATTAAAACTTTTACTTGCAAGCCAATAGTCAAATCCCGGGTCAAAAACAAGAAGTTCATACTCGGTGGAGTCATTTACCGATACTGTATCTTTGATACTTAACATCCCGGTTGTGGTTTCATTATATCCCCTGCGTGTAATACCACAAGAGAGTAGCAGACCCAGAACCAGAATCAATGCTGTAATTCCAAAACTCTTTTTCATCTTTTGTAAGGTTTTATTCCCTGCAATTTACAAAAAAACCCCTTCATCTGCCAATAATACCCTTTGGGAGAGTATTATTTTTACACAACTATGCAAGACAATACTTTTGCGTGATTAATAAATGTTAAATAATGATGAAAACAAAAGAGATTATTGTTCTTATTTCGATTATGTTCTTTAGTTGGGTTTTAAATGCTCAGAATAACGAGAGCAGGTTTGGCTTTGAGATTAGCACAGGAGTATCTGTCGCTTCTAACAAGCTTGGAGATGCTACACTAAAGACAGGGTATGGAGCCGAGGGTATCTTCCACTACAGATTTATCTCCTCTACCGGGATTTATGCCGGATGGGGATGGAACAGGTTTTCAAGCGAAAACTCATTCGCCGGGGTTAATTCAGATTTTGAAGAGACAGGTTATGTTATGGGACTCCAGTTTAAACAGAGTGTGGGAGCATCGCCACTCTCTCTCTATTTAAGAGCAGGAGCTCTTTATAACCACATTGAGATTGAGAATGAAGAGGGAGATATAATTAATAACAGCGGGCACGGCTGGGGTTGGCAGGTTGCAGGCGGAGTCGATATAAGGTTGAGCGAAAAGGTGAGTTTAACTCCGGGTGTTAAATTAAACTCTCTAAGGAGAGACATTATCTTTGACGGCACAGCAAGAGAGTTAAAACATAACTATCTCTCTTTTCGTGTAGGTTTGTTAAAAAGATTTTAGAAGAAGTTTCAAATCTTAAGCTAAATTTGAGGTCTATAACTAGGTAAATAATGCTTTTTCGTAAGATTCATAACTACTTTTCGTTTGGCAGGCTACTAAGATTCGTTGTAGGGCTTGCCTTTGTTATCCAGTTGATTGTGATTTCTTACAACCATATAAGCGGTTTTTATGATCTTGAAAATTACCAACACTTTCTTTTGCGACTTGGCAGGGGTTGGGCGTTTAGTATCCTTGCAGGATTTCTGATATCTTACCCGGACCTTATAGTAATACGCTACCTGAATAAGAGCATACCTTGGGGGAGAAAGATTATCAAAAGAGTTTTTATGCAGATGTGCTTTACTGTTATCTATGCAGTTATAATATCTGTTTTCATTACCCTTCTTGCTCATATAATGAGGCCATATAGAGAGGATCTCATTAGTGTGCTCATTGCAAATGCTCTAATCTACTCGGTTGTAAATCTGCTGGTGATGGCTATATTGGAGGCCTGGGTATTCTATATCGAGAGCAACAGGGCCAGAGAGGTGGCAGAGCATCTGCAGGAGGAGCTGCTTCAGGTTAAATTTGAGGTTCTCAAGAGTCAGATTAACCCACACTTTATGTTCAACAGTCTTAATGTGTTGTCCGGGCTGATTGGTACAGATGTGAAAAAAGCACAGATGTTTATTGATGAGTTTTCTCAAATATACAGATATGTTCTTGAGATGATTGAGCAGCCTGTAGCCCTGTTAAGTGAAGAGATAAACTTTATAAGGTCCTATCTCTTTTTGCAACAGATAAGATACGGAAAAAATCTGACCTACTCTGTGAATATCCCATCAGAAAAGTTAACAATGCATCTTCCGCCGCTATCACTTCAGACCTTATTGGAAAACGCAATAAAACATAATATTGTTAATGAGGAGCGGCCTTTGAATGTGGATATTCTTTGCGAGGAGAACTACCTGGTTGTAAGAAACAATATCCAGCCCAAAGTGTCGGGAAAATCTACGGGCGTAGGGCTTAAAAACCTCACTAAACGATATGCACTTATTTGTGAAACAAAACCGGTTTTTGAAATAAGGGACAACTACTATGTGGCAAGGGTTCCTCTTATAATCCCGGAAAATTAATTAATGGCTAATAGAGAGAAGATGAATGTACTTATTGTAGAAGATGAATCTGTTGCGGCAGATAAACTAGAACAGATGCTTAAAGAGGAGAACCCTTCGCTTATGGTAACCGGCAAAACGGGCTCTATAAAGGAGAGTGTGAGGTGGTTAATGAACAACACTGCAGATCTTATTTTCCTCGACATTCAACTTTCCGATGGTCTCAGTTTTAGTATATTTGAACAGGTAAGCGTAAATACCCCTGTCATCTTCACAACCGCATACGATGAATATGCAGTTAAGGCCTTCAAGCTGAACAGTATCTCATATCTGCTTAAACCTGTAAGAAGAGACGAATTGCAGGAGAGCCTCAGGAAGTTCTCTTCACTGAAGGGGGTGTATGGTATAGATTTCGAAGCTCTGCTATCTCAGATTCAAGGCAATTCGCCGGAGTATAAAAAGAGATTTCTTATCCAGACAGGAAATAGGATAAGAAAGGTAGAATCCGGGGAGATCGCATATTGTTTTACAGAGGATAAAGCTGTCTATATTAGGACCTTTGATGGAGTTACACTACCTATGGACCACTCCCTGGACAAGCTACAGGAGCTGCTCAATCCACAACAATTTTTTAGAATAAACCGCAAATACATTGTTAATATCGAATCTATCTTCAATATGGTGGCCTATTCAAGAGCCAGAATAAAGCTAGAGCTAAAGCCTGGGGCAGATTGTCCGGAAGATACAATCGTGAGCGTAGACCGCTCATCTGCATTTAAGAGGTGGATGAACGAGTAACCTTTTTACCAATTAAGCCCGGCAATTTTATTTGGTGGTTCCACAGAGCGTGATAAGGTGACTCTCTGTGACGGTTTTCTGTACGTTGATATACTCCACAGAGGAGATGAATTGTTTGTAACCTGCGTAGTTGGCGGCACTGGTCATCTCAACGTGAAAGCCTTTAAGGGCAAGTGTATGGTAGGCACTCTCAATTACGGCATCACTAACCGCAACTATCTCTGCATCTATCTCTGCCATTTTTGCCAGTATATCACCTCCGTTTGCAGGGTTAGCTATTGCAATACCATCTGCAACTGTGCCTCTATTTACTACAGGCACCAGAGCAGGGGCTTTGTCTGCCGTATCTCTGTTTTTGTGCCATTTTTTGTAGGACTCATAGATTGGTGCACAGGCAGATGCCTGAATACAGATAATTTGCGGGAAGCTCTTTACCTTACCCGCGGCAATGAGCTCCTGGATTCCGTAATAGACACCATAGAAGAGAGTTCCGTTACCCAAAGGGATATAGATGTTATGGGGAAGCACCCCCTCCATCTGCTCAAACACCTCGAAGATATAAGATTTCATCCCTTGTGCAAAAAGCGGGTTATAGATATGGCTTGCATAGTATCTCTCTCCCTTTGCAACCTCCTTTAGTGCCGCGGCAGCAACATCTTCCCTGGTCCCCTTTATCATCACCACATTTGCCCCAAAATCTTCAATCATCTTTATCTTTTTTGCAGGGGTGGACTCTCCAAGGTAGATATCTGCCTTAATACCGGCTCTGGCGGCATATGCTGCAACTGAGCACCCTGCGTTACCGCTGCTGTCCTGAATGACGTGCTTTACCCCATTTTTGAGGGCATGCTCCATCATTACAACCGTTCCTCTATCTTTGAATGAGAGGGTTGGCATCATATAATCTAACTTGGCGTAGAGCCCTTTTTCAAGCTCAACTATAGGAGTATTCCCCTCACCCATTGAGAGGCGGGGTAACCTTGCCAAGCATCGTGGGGTGTGTTTGATTTTCAAGAAAGTGCAATTTTTAAAAGGATAGGCCAATTTACAAAAAAAAACGACATCTCTGCCGTCTTCTTTATTGCTTGCAATATAGGTTTAGTTAACTTTTCTAACGCTAGATCCGCCGGAAAGTCTTGTATTAACCTGTGGATTACCTTTGTAACGAACAGTTGTTCCGCCGGAGCCGGTAACATCAAGGAGTTCACTTACAAAAAGCTCTGCAGATGCTCCTCCCGAGAGAGATGCACGGCACTCTTCTGCGTGTAGTCCATAATGTTTATGAACGCTGCCTCCGGATGAATTGATTGAGAAATAGCCGGCAGATCCCTCCAGCTCCGATCTTGAGCCACCCGACATACTAAGATAGAGAGAGTTCAACTCAACAGCTCCTGTTATGCGACCGCCTCCGCTTAGTGAGACCTTTAATTGGTCACCCTCCCAACCGTTCTCCAGATAGATTCTGCTGCCGCCGCTACCTGTAATCTTTTCAAGATAGTCGCAGGAGAGATAGATCTTCACATTACTATTACCGCTAAAGAATATGCCACCCTCACGATATATCTTTAGAGTGCTTCCGTCAACTCTTACAATTATATAGTCGTGAATATTTTCGAAAGTTTCAATTACCAATTCCTGATTTGGATCCTGTGTGAGAATCAGTTCGAAGCCGTTGGCGACAGATACACTTTCGAAACTACCAACATTAATTTTTTTTGCCGTATAGGGGCCTGAAGGATTTATGGATACAAAATCCAGACAAGAACAAGATGAGATTGCAACAATTAGAACTGCAATAGTTAATAAAAAGCTTTTTTTCATTTTTTAAATATTTTTGACTCTACTTAGACGAATATCTTTTGCAAAAAGTTGCAATTATTCTAAAATAGTTTTGAAAAGTTTAGTAAAAGCGTTTACTTTTGTATAAGTAACCGAAACTTAAACCCCTGAAAAATGAAAAGAATATTTACATTAGCCATTGTAAGTGCTATCTGTTTTAGCGCATACGCCCAGAGCACAGCGGTAAAACCAACAGAAAACAAATTACCTTTCCTGATCGAGAAAGGCAACACCTCAGTCAAATTCGGAGGTTTTGTCCGTTTTGTAACCTTTGCAGATTTTGGTGGAGTGGTTCCAAATTATGATTTTGTAAGTTCTACAATGTCTGCAGACAGTGAGTGGGACAAAGAGTCAAGATTGAGTATGGATGCTTCAGGCACCAGACTAACTCTTAAAGTTATTCAAAAAACAGATCTGCTTGGAGATATTGAATTCTATATTGAGAGCGATTTTAGGGGAGCTGTAGATGCTTTTAGATTGAGGCAAGCATATATCTCATTTAAGGGACTGACTGTTGGTCAGACCTGGAGTTTTATGACAGATTTTCTGGCAAATGCTCCAACTATAGATGTTCAAGGTGTAAACTCCAGAACATTCTTCCGCAATCCACTCATTGGATACAAGAGGAACATAAGTGAGAAATCAAGTTTCGGAATAGCTCTTGAATTTCCAAAAACAAAAATGATAACCGGTAGTGGATTTAGAGCTGTAAACCAAAGATATCCGGATGTGCCTGTTTACCTAATGTTTAAGGGAGCTAAATCTCATTTAAAAATTGCCGGAGTATTAAGAGCGATGGATTTTGGTGTTAACACTACTCAGAAGATTGAGACTAAATTTGGTGCCGGCCTGCAGATGAGTGGTTCACTTAAACTTGCAGACGCTTTTACCCTGTTTAGCCAAGGTATTTACGGTAAAGGAGTAGCAAGATATATCAACGACCTGGCAGCACTTAATCTAGATATGGTTCCGGATGGTGCAAACAACACCCTTCAAACGGTTCCGATGTATAGTGTCTCGTTGGGAGCAAGAGGCGATTTCAGTAAAAAGCTCTATGCATCTGCAAACTTCTCAATAGCTGCACTGGCAAACAAAACAGATTACTACTCTGCAACAGAATTTTTAAACGGGAAGTATTTCTCGGCATCGTTGTTCTGGACAGGGGTGAAAAACCTTACAATTGCAGGTGAGTATATTCACGGTTACAGAAAAAATATGAACGACACCCACAGTAATGCAAACAGGTTACAGGTGTTATTTATGTATAGTTGGTAGCCTTTTAAGGTTTATTACCATACCGCTCTTTCATCTCTTGCTGGGCCTGGCGGAGAATCTGGCGTTCAATTGAGTATAATTTCATTATCTCCTTTGGCTTAATAATGGTTTTAAATTCGTAAAAGTACTTCTCCCTCAAAAGGAGAAGTCTTTTTGATTTTTCTGTCTGTTTAATGAAATTCTCTTCAATTTGGGTGTCGGAGTATTGGTCATAGTCAGATTCCAGGGGAAAAAGCCCCTCATATCGGGAGTTCAACTCAAAAAGCTCTGTAATATAGTCTCTGTAAAGCAGTTCGAACGTAGTAATATCTTTGTTCTCAATTGAGATATTCTTCTTAATCTCAGAGAGTTGTCTCTCCATTAGCAGGGCTCGAACTCTGGGCATCCCGGGCCTTATTTGAGCAGATAGAGTCACATTTGCCATTACCATCAATAAAGCTGTCATTAACACCACTTTAACCGGTAGAGCAGGGAGTTTTGGATGGATGGTTCTCATAATATTATTATAAACTAATTTTCAAATAGATCGGAGTCAAGAATTACCGAAAGTGAAGTTAACTCTTCGTCGGTAAAATCTTTAAAAATCACCTCAAAGTCGGTAGTTATAAAATTGGCAATCTTGCCTGACTCCTGTTCAAAAGGTTGAATTACGGTCTCATTATCAGGGGTTAAAAAAGCTATGCTGCAGATAATTAATAGAGCTACAGATGCTGCTGCATATACAAATATCCTTGACGAAAATTTAGTAGATTTCCTGTATGCCTCTCTACGGGAGTTAGGCTTGAAATTCTCAATATAGGATTCGGGAGCCTTATATGGTAATCTCTTTCCAACCTGTTCAAAATCAAATTCTTTTTTCATTACCTATAATTTTAACATATAATTTTTTACCTTTTCACTTGCGTAGTGGTAATTTGTTTTTGAAGATGAGGTGCTGATGTTCAAGACCTTTGAAATATCTTCGTAACTCATTTCGTCATAATACCTGAGATTGAATACAAGCCTCTGTTTTTTAGGGAGGTGCAAAATTGCCTCCTGAAATTTTAACAGAATCTTATCACCCTCATCGGCAGTTTCATAGTATAGTTTGTTTATAAGTTCACCTTTAATAGAGTCGTATGGTGTAAATATTATTTTGTTCTTCCGGAACACTCTAATACACTCATTGGTGGCAATTCTGTATAGCCAGGTGTAAAGACGGCTCTCGCTTTCAAATCTGTCAATATAGCGGCAAGCATTAAAAAATGTCTCCTGCATTACATCCTGAGCATCTTCGTGGCTCACCACCAGCCTTCTTATATGCCAGTATATTCTCTCTTTATATTTGTCGATCAGCAGAGAGAGTCCCCTCTCTTTTGTCTTTTCATCTCCAATCAGGGAGAGGATATACTCATCTTTGGGATGCTGCATCGGCAGTTATTGTTTATTATTTGAAGAGAATCTGCCGGGAAAGTTAAAAAAATAATTTTTTAAATTTAACTTTATACAAGTTTTCTCTTCTTAAAATTAGACGCTCAGAATAAGAATTATTAATATAACCAATTATGAAAAAATTTATCTTTTCTATTGCAGCCTTAACGCTCCTGATTTTGTCTTCGTGTACAAAGGAGGAGTTGGTTTCCGAAAATAAAGACGAAATGTTAAAACAGGACTCTTACATTGAAGTAACAAGCGCATCTACCGATGCAATACTTGCAGAGATCCTCAGAATGAACGCCTCGTATCCTGCAACTAAGGCAATATGGGGAGAAAAATATCTTACAGGAACTGTAACAATAACAATAAGAGACTCTTCCGGAGTAAGGATATTCCTTGTAGATTTTGGAACTACCGGAAACACCGGCCCCGATGGTAAACTAAGAAAGGGTCAACTTGCTGCCTATATTGTAAATAATGGTAAAACCGGCAGTGAACAAAAGATAAAATATATTGATTTTGTTGAGGATGGGTATCTGTTCAATGGCTGGGTGAGACGTACAATAACCCGTGACGTAGATGCCAATACACAACAGGCTGTTATCACAGAAGATTTTAAGGTTACTATTCCTGATGGAACAAAATTCACAAAAAGGGTATCGTCACTCAACAGAGTTATCAAGGGTGGAGATGCAGCTACAAAAGATGATGACACAATTGAAACCTACGGAACAGCTACAATCACAAACGAAAAGAGCGAAAGCAGAACAAGAACAATTGAGGCAACCTCACCGCTAATATTTAAAGTGTCTGCAAGTGAAATTGTTAAGGGTGTTGCAAAGACAACTTTTGCCGATGGTAAATACGTTTCAGTTGATTATGGCGACGGTACAGTCGACAACACTGCAACAGCTACAAATGGTACCAAAACTTGGACTATTACATTAAAAAAGACCACATAGTATTTGTTAATTAAATTGGGTTGTAAAAAGGGTGGCCGGGAGGTCACCCTTTTTTAGTTTTTCACAAGAACAAGTCCATTGTTGCCGATAGCATACATAGTTTTGTCTACAAAAATAATCTTGCTTATGGGCACATTTGCATACTCATAGACCACTCTCCAACTTATTCCCCCATCAATGGTTTTAAGGATTTTTCCACTATATGTAGAGAGGTAACCAATCTTCTCGCCGGTAAAGCAGATAGATATTACTCCGGGCTCAACAGTTGATAACATTCTCCAACTTTTACCTCCATCTACTGTCCGGAAAAGTTCATCGTTGTAGTTTACGTAAAACCCTCTCTCACTGTTCAAGAAATAGATAGCTCCAATATTTGAATCGGTAATTAGAATCTGTTGCCAGCTCTCACCACCGTCTGTAGTTTTATGAATCTCCCCTTTGGAGTTCAAGTCATAGCTACGTCCACCTGCAACATAACCCACTGTTTTTGATGTAAACTGCATCTTGGTAATATTCTCTGCCTGGTCATATTGAATATCCCAGGTGGAACCGCCATTACGAGTTTTCAATATTAGGTTCCCTTTAATGACAACTCCCTCATTTTGATTAAAAAAGCAGATGCCGAAAATGCTGTTTGAGTAATCTGCCAATACACCCAACGGACTAAAGCTGCTACCGGAGTTACTGCTTTTGTAGATTCCTATTCGGGCCATATATAGCGTTTTGGAATCCAGCATAAAGGCGTTTAAGAATGAGTGATTGATTCCCGAATTGAGTACGCTCCAGCTTTTGCCGCCATTTGAGGTTTTAGCAATGAACCCAAAACTACCGCAGATAATACCCTCATTTTTATTGATAAATGAGATATCAGTTATTATCTGAGAAGTTGGAGATGTTAGTTTAACAAAGGGGGCATCTGAATCATATCCGTCTTGATCGTCAAGATCTATCTCCATTTTTTCACACGACAAGAGCGAAAAGAGCATAAAAAGAGCGGCTAATTTTAAAATAACGTAGATTTTTTTCATTGGAGTTAATATTAATTTTAAGGGCACAAAACTATATCTCTCTCCAATTTTACAACTACAATTGTTGCCGAAGGGGTATTTTAATATGTTAAAGGGGTAAGTTTAGCATTTTTTCAATGGAAGGGTAGGCGCGCAGGCGGATATCTTCGGGTACTTTTACTTCGTGAATCTCCTGTTGAAGCGAGGTTAGCATCTTTTCGATGGTTATCTTACGCATCTGCATACACTCGTTGTATTCGTCGCAGGGGATAAACTCTTTATCCGGGTAGAGCTTTTTCATACGGTGGATTACACCGGGCTCGGTAACCACCAGAAACCTGTTTGCAGATGAAACCCCAACTCTTTTTATCATCCCGGTTGTAGATAGAATGTATGAGTTTGGTTTTTTGTAGATAACGGGGTCGTGTGAGCAGTTGCTCTCCGGGTGTATGAGCAGCTCGGCGTCCGGGTACCTTTTAACCTCCTCCAGCACTAGTTTTGTGTCGTAGTATTCGTGCACGCAACAATCTCCATCCCAGATCTCTATATCTTTTCCTGTCATTATCTTGACGTAGGAGGCAAGGTTCTTGTCCGGAATGAAGAATATCTTCTTGCCATCGGGAATGCTGTTTATGACATCAATTGCATTTGCCGATGTGCAACAGATATCTGTGTAAGCCTTAACCTCTGCAGTAGTGTTTACATACGAGACAACTACACCTTTGGGGTTCTTTTTTTTCCAGGCAATTACATCTGAGCTTTTTATACTCTCTGCCAATGAGCATCCGGAAGTGGGATCTGGCAGGAGTACCTTTTTGCCGGGAGCGATAATAGAGGCGGTTTCGGCCATAAACTTCACTCCGCAAAACAGAATAATTTTTGCACTTGTATTGGCTGCCATCTGCGATAACCCGAGAGAATCACCAATATAATCTGCCAGATCCTGAACCTCGGGGTCGGTGTAAAAATGGGCAAGAATTATAACATCCTTCTCCTTTTTTAGCCGGGCTATCTCTGATAATATTTTTTCTCTTTCCATCTTTGCTGCAATCTTTCTTCTAATTATCCGGTATAACGGTTACGTTCATACTTATATCAAGAGCACTTATTGAGTGGGTGAGAGCTCCAACGCTTATATAATTTACACCAAGCAGAGCCACCTCTTTTACCCGGCTAAGGGTCATATTTCCCGAAGCCTCACTCTCTGCCCTCCCTGCAATAAGCTCAATAGCCCTCTTCATAGTGGCATTATCCATATTGTCGAGCATTATTATATCGGCTCCACACTCCACAGCCTCCTTCACCTCATCCAGATTAGATGTCTCTACTTCAATTTTCATACCCATATTGATATTCTCCCTCACTTGAGCAACCGCATTTTTAATTCCGCCGGCAATCTTAATATGGTTATCCTTTATAAGCACCATATCGTACAGCCCCATACGGTGGTTCTTACCGCCGCCTGCCGCAACAGCCATCTTGTCCAGAACCCTGAGCCCGGGTGCAGTTTTGCGGGTATCAAGAATTTTTGTATCTGTCCCCTCAATCTCCTTTACAAACTGAGCGGTGAGAGTTGCAATACCGGACATCCGTTGCAGAATGTTTAGTGCGATTCTCTCCGATGTTAAAAGACATCGGTAGCTACCCTCAATCTCAACTATAACATCCTCTTTATTAACGCTGTCGCCATCTTTTACAAATGGTCTCCATATCACGTTCTTATCGAGGTGCTCAAAAACTCTCTTTATGATGCTAATTCCGCTCACAACACCATCTGCCTTCATCTTAAAAACTGCTGTGGCTTTTGTTTTCTCAAGGATTATTGAGTTTGTTGTGATATCTCCCGAAGCAACATCCTCCTCAATTGCCAGGTCAATAATTTTGTCTATCAGTGAATTGTGAGTCATAATTCGGTTATTTTGTTTTTTAGGAGAGCTCTCCTTCCTATTATTTGGCATTGTTCTCTTAACAGTAGCATACCAGTTGGCAGAAAGACTTCCGTTCATCTTACCTTTTTGCTGGATGGTATGATATAGATTATAGCTGTTCTCGTTAGGGTAGTCGCTTCTGAAATGTCCGCCACGGCTCTCCTCTCTGTAGAGAGCACCGCAGATAATAAGCTCTGCAACTGTGATTAGATTTTTGGAGATTGTGGAGTAATACTCTTTGTCGCAATCTCTCTCTAAAAGGCTCTTTTTTATCTGTTCAAGCTCTGTAACGGCACTCTCTAACCCCTCTCTGTCTCTTACTATACCGGCATACCTGGTCATTATAAATGAGATATGCTCTCTTATGCGGTAATAGTGATCGCTTCTGGCAGGGTTAAGATAGTATTCTGATTCCGGTCCGGAGCCAATATATTTATTAAGACTCTCCAGCGGGAATCTATCTGAAGCCTGATGCTCTTTTGCACTCATTACCGCTCGGTATCCGAATACTATGCACTCTGCCAGAGAATTGGATGCAAGTCTGTTTGCACCCATAATCCCGGTAGAGGCAAGCTCTCCGCAAACATAGAGTCCCTCAATTGAACTCTTGCCATCTATGTCGCACTTCACACCTCCAACCATATAGTGAGCAGCAGGTGCTACAGGAACTCTATCCCGCATATCAATACCTAGATCTTCACATTTTTGAAAAATATGGGGGAAACGACTCTTGATTTTTTCCGGGTCAAGATGTTTTAAAGATAGATAAACATATGGACGCTTTTCCGGATCTAACTTTATCTCTCTCTCAATTGCCTGTGCAACCACATCACGAGGGGCAAGTTCGGCAAGAGGGTGTATATTTACCATAAACCTCTCACCTTTATGGTTGAGCAGATGTGCCCCTTCACCTCGGACAGCTTCGCTTATCAGGTATGATTTGTTATCGGGAGAGTAGAGTGTAGTGGGGTGGAACTGGATAAACTCCATATCTGCAGCCTGGCACCCTGCGTTATAGCATAGAGCAATCCCATCACCTATTGAGGTGTTTGGGTTGGTAGTTCTTGAGTAAATTGCAGATGCACCACCTAAAGCCATTATTGTGCTCCCTGCATAGAAATTCTCCTGTCTGCAGGTTTCGAAATTCCAAACCTTAAGCCCGATACATCTCCCCCCATCTCCTTTACCATCGCTGTCGAGAATTATCTCCAGAGCCTGATGGTTCTCAAAAAGTGCAATTTTGGGGTTGGAGATAATCTGACTGGTCATAAACTCGCTTATTCTCCTTCCTGTAATATCTCCTCCGGCGTGAAGAACTCTTCTTCTACGGTGGCCACCCTCCAGCCCCAGAGCAAGAACTCCTCCGGACATATCGAAGTTCATACCATCTTCAATCAACTCTTTTATTCTTAACGGACACTCATTGACCAGAGCGTCAACCACAACAGGATTGCACAGCCCTCTGCCAGCAGTTATTGTATCATTTGAGTGAAATTCCGGGGTGTCTTCATTATCTGTGACAGATGCAATTCCCCCCTGAGCGTAATAGGTATTGCTGTCAGATACCTTACTCTTTGTCACTATTGCAACGCTCCCATATTTTGAAGCTACAAAGGCTGCATAAAGCCCTGCCAGTCCGCTCCCTGCTATAAGATAATCGTATCGTTGCATCTCATTTTACATTGCAAGCGGCGAATTTACGCTTTTTATATTAATATCGCTCTTTTTTTGCTCGTTTGCTCTCTTATGAATATCTTAGCAATCTAAATAATTTAATGCAAAAATTATGACAAAATGTGTAAACTGCTTCATTCCCTACCAGGATAAAGCACAAGTAGAACAGACAGTTAAAGGGCTGAAAGAGTCGATGTTGGTAAATAAAATTTATCTGCTTTCCACACAAGCATCTGCCCAACAGATTGAGGGATGTGAAATTGTTCATATTGAATCATTGAAATGCACTCCTGCCATAAAAAAGATTGCCGAGAGATCAGATTCTCAATTCTCCCTAATCTATACAAAAGAGTCAACGCTGGTTTTAGGCCTTTTCGCTCTCGAGAGGATGGTTAAACTGGCTACAGATACATCTGCAGCAATGGTCTATGCAGACCATTTTCAGATTATTGACGGAGTAAAAAAACCAAGTCCTGTGGTTACATACCAGATGGGCAGCCTCAGAGATGATTTTAACTTTGGGTCGGTTCTGTTTTACAACTCACAGGCTCTTAAGGATGCCGCATCGCAAATGAATGTAAAATACCAGTTTGCAGGGCTTTATGACCTTCGTCTTAAGGTGACTCAAAAGGGAGAGTTGGTTCATATAAACGAATATCTCTACACAGAGGTTGAGCAGGATACCCGTAAGTCGGGAGAAAAGATCTTTGACTATGTAGATCCAAAAAACCGCGCTGTTCAAATCGAGATGGAGGCTGCCTGCACAGAGCACCTTAAAGTGATAGGGGGCTATCTTGAGCCTAAGTTTGAGAAGATTGAGTTCAATATGGGGAATTTTGAATTTGAGGCGTCTGTGATTATCCCTGTCTACAACAGGATTAAGACCATAGAGGATGCAGTGAAATCTGTTTTGATACAAAAAACCAATTTTAAGTTCAATCTCATAATTGTGGATAACCACTCAACCGATGGTACCTACGAGGCAATTGAGAAGTTCTCCTCCGATGAGAGACTCATTCACGTTGTGCCGGCTAGAACTGACCTTGGTATTGGAGGCTGCTGGAATATGGGAGTACACCACCCAAAATGCGGGAAGTTTGCCATCCAGCTGGATAGCGACGATGTTTACAGCGACGAGAACACCGTACAAAAGATTGTGGATGCCTTCTACGAGCAGAACTGTGCAATGGTTGTAGGGACATATATGATGACCAACTTCAAGATGGAGATGATTGCCCCGGGTATCATTGACCATAAAGAGTGGACACCTGATAACGGGCGTAACAACGCTCTAAGAATTAATGGACTTGGTGCCCCTCGTGCTTTTTATACACCTGTTTTAAGAGATGTGAAAGTTCCAAACACCAGTTACGGAGAGGATTATGCTCTAGGGCTTAATATCTCAAGGAATTTCCAGATTGGACGAGTTTACGATGTTCTTTACCACTGCCGCCGCTGGGATGAGAACTCAGATGCATCTCTCGATATAGTAAAGATGAACGGTCACAACACATACAAAGATAGAATCCGCACCTGGGAGTTGATGGCCCGTATCGCTCTAAACAAAAAGAGCTCTTCAAAATAGGGAGTATGACCGAAACTCTGAATTCAGTTAACCTGGCCGCTCTCTTTGACGAGCAGCTTGCTTGCTGGGAGCAGGCCGGGTCTAATTATAAAGCGCTGGAAAGGGTTTTAGTTAAGAGTGTAGATGTAGACGGGTTTCCATTTAAGGTTCAGTTCAACCCCGCCAGAATAACATCATCTGCAGCTAAGGTAGATGCCAAATCTATAAGCGAGAGAAAGTGCTTCCTCTGTAAGGAGAACCGGCCGGCAATCCAGAAAGGTCTCGATTTTATCAACAACCTGGATAGAGCAAACCCATATACGGTTCTGATTAACCCCTTTCCAATTTTTCCCCGCCATCTTACAATTCCGCTCCTTGCCCATACAGACCAGCTAATTTCGGGTAGGTTTGACGCTATGCTCAACCTGGCGAAGGTACTTGAAGGATATACACTCTTTTACAACGGCCCCAAATGTGGAGCATCTGCACCCGACCACTTCCATTTTCAGGCGGGAAACAGAGGTTTTCTCCCCATAGAGAGTGAGCTTGCAGATATCAGTCGTGAAGATATATTCACTTCGGATAAAAGCAGGGTCTCTTTGGTCAAATCTATCTTCAATGGATTGATAGCGATTGAATCTACCAGTACTGTTGAGGCTAACACACTCTTTGAAAAGATACTCTCCACCCTTGAGATCAAAGAGGGAGAGAGGGAGCCAATGGTTAATATTCTCTGTTGGTACGATAAACAGGTCTATACCACCCTATTGTACATCCGCAGTAAACACCGCCCTTCGCACTACTTTGCAGAGGGGGAGGCAAATATACTTCTGAGCCCCGCCTCCGTAGACCTGGGCGGAGTGCTGATTACCCCTCTTGAGAAGGATTTCGAAAAGATAGACCAAAATCATATAAGAGAGATAATGAACGAGATATGCATATCTGCATCAGAATCAATTGCAATAGTTAACAAAATTAAATCCATACTGTAATATGAAAGAGCCAAAAGTGAGCGTAGGTATAATGTTTGAGCCTAAAATAGGCTTTATTCTCAACACACCTTTTCTGTTTAACGGCACAGAGTATTCCGGGGAGCAAACAGTAAATTTCAAGGATTGTAAAATACAGTTGGGAGGTGAGCTCTACGATACAATTCGGTTTGACCCCGTGAACGAAGAGCAGGCCTCTTTTGAGCTGACAGATGTTACTATCGGGATTAACTTCCACTGGGAGCGTAAGGAGAACCAGGTTTTCAAAGGCTCTCTTAAGCTCATCACTGAGCAGAATAAGATAACTGCAATCAATATTCTTGGGGTAGAGGAGTACCTCACATCTGTAATCTCTTCTGAGATGAGCGCAACTGCCTCACTGGAGCTTCTTAAGGCACACGCTGTGATTTCACGCTCTTGGCTGCTTGCCCAAATCGAGAAAAACAGGGAGATAACCGCATCAAATGAGAAGTACAGCGCAATGACCGAGACAGAGGACGAACTAATCAGGTGGTACGACAGGGAAGATCATACAAAGTTTGATATCTGTGCAGATGATCACTGCCAGAGATATCAGGGAATCACCAGAGCATCCACCAAAATAGTTAAAGAGGCGATAGCCGCAACCTGGGGAGAGTTGTTGATGTTCGACGGAAAGATTTGTGACGCACGTTACTCAAAAAGCTGCGGAGGGGTTTTTGAAGAGTTTCAGAACTGCTGGGAGGATATAAAATATCCATATCTCACCGCAAAACGAGACCTTGCAGATAACTCCCCGATGCCGGATCTTACAGTTGAAAGTAATGCAAAAGAGTGGATACTAACCTCACCGGACTCATTCTGTAACACATCAGATAAGGTGATACTCTCGCAGGTGCTCAATAATTATGACCAGGAGACAATTAACTTCTACAGATGGAGAGTAGAGTATACCAGTCAGGAGGTCTCGGAGCTGGTAACAAGACGCTCCGGAACCGATTACGGAATAATTCTGGATCTTATTCCGGTTGAGAGGGGCACCAGCGGAAGGCTCACTAAACTAAAAATTGTTGGTAGCAAAAGAACCCGGGTAATAGGTAAGGAGTTGGAGATAAGGCGTACACTATCTAACTCTCACCTCTACAGCTCTGCCTTTATAGTAGAGAAGGAGTTGGATAAAGATGGGAATCCGTCTAAATTTATTCTTTTGGGTGCCGGATGGGGGCACGGAGTGGGTCTTTGCCAGATTGGTGCCGCTGTGATGGGGGAGAGAGGTTTCGGTTACAACCAAATTTTGCTCCACTATTTTGTAGGAGCCTCTCTGGAGAAGAGATATTAACCTAACTTTAAAACAAAAACTTTAAGATATGAGTAATAGAAAAATTTCTCCCTGGGCGTGGATCCCTTCACTCTATTTTGCTCAAGGGCTGCCCTATGTGGCAGTAATGACCATCTCTGTAATAATGTACAAGAGACTTGGAATATCTAATACAGATATTGCTCTCTATACCAGCTGGCTCTACCTGCCCTGGGTTATTAAACCCTTCTGGAGCCCGTTTGTAGATCTTCTTAAGACAAAAAGGTGGTGGGTAGTCACGATGCAGCTACTTGTAGGTGCAGGATTGGCCGGAATTGCTTTCTCTATCCCGACCACCTCATTTTTCCAATGGTCACTTGCAATATTCTGGCTTGTTGCATTCAGCTCTGCCACTCACGATATTGCAGCAGACGGCTTCTATATGCTGGCTCTGGACACAAATAAACAGGCGATGTATGTGGGTATTCGAAGTACTTTTTACAGAGTTGCCACAATCGCAGGTCAAGGACTTTTAATTATTGTTGCCGGGGCACTTGAGTCATCTACAGGGCTTGAACCGGTTAAAATTCAGGTAAATGCTTCTCCAACCTATGCGTCGGAGATAGTTTTGCCTCAGGCAGATACAAATCTTCTCGCTCCAAATACAATTCAGGCAGATGAGTATATCTTCTCTGCCACACCATCTGCAATTAATATAGGAACCAGGAGTGTGCCTGCAGACTCTGTTGCTATGTTAAAGAAGTATGCATCTGAGCATAACATCTCAAACGGTTTTATTGCAGCGGAAGAGAGCAGAGGGGTAAAAGATGGCAAAAAGGAGAGTTGGTGGAGCAGCTCTGTTGCAACTCCTCTGAGCAGTTTTATTAAGAGAAATTTTGGAGTTGAGATAGATGAGAGTTTGGTTAACGCAAAAACCGGAAGTGCACAACTCGTTGAGGTTAGGCTCTCCAAAGCACCGCTCCCGGGAGAGAAGCTTGTCCTCAATACAAGACTGGACAAGGGAGATAAAAGTTTATTCATCCCTTACGGAGAGAGATTGGAGTTCACCTCAGAAAATTGGAACAGACCTGCCTATCTAATGGTTCAGGTAGATTCTAAACTGGATACTGGTGCAACTACCACATTTAAAGGAGTTTCCGGGAATCTCTCTTTTGCCTGGTCTGTAACGTTCTTCATTTTAGCCGGCTTCTTTATAGCTATTATGCTATATCATAAGTATATCCTGCCAAGACCAGCCAGCGACAAGCCTGCTAAAGAGGTTACTGCAGGCACAATCTTCCGTGAGTTTTTTGCCACATTTGCATCTTTCTTCAAGAAAAAACAGGCAGGTATTGCAATTGCTTTTATGCTTCTCTACCGTTTCCCTGAAGCTCAGCTTGTTAAATTGATATCTCCATTCCTTCTTGACCCTAAGGAGGTTGGTGGGCTCGGGCTCACAACCGGCCAGGTTGGTCTTGTATATGGTACTATTGGTATTCTGGGACTCACCCTTGGAGGAATCATCGGAGGTATTATTGCTGCAAGAGGTGGACTTAAAAAGTGGCTCTGGCCAATGGCCTGGAGCATATCATTAACGTGTGCAACTTTTGTTTATCTGAGCGTTTTTCAACCGGACAATCTCTTTATAATTAACCTTTGCGTATTTATTGAGCAATTCGGGTACGGGTTTGGATTCACCGCATATATGTTATTTATGATATACTTTGCCGATGGTGAGCACAAGACATCCCATTATGCGATATGTACTGCATTTATGGCTCTTGGAATGATGCTTCCGGGAATGGCTGCGGGATGGCTTCAGGAGTTGATTGGCTATGAGCATTTCTTCTACTGGATTATGATATGTTGTGTTACCACAATAGTTGTTACCGCATTCATTAAGGTTGACGAAAATTTCGGACGCAAAATACCGGCTAAGAGTTAATCTTGTATATTAATTAATTAATAACAATTGAAAATGAAAATAACCAGGCTATTGATCGCTATCGCCTTTATGCTCGCTTATTCTATACTCCCGGCCCAGGATGTAGATACCGGAATAGATGTACTCAAAGAGCAAAAATTTAAAATTCTGGAAGGCAAAAGGGTAGGGCTAATAACCAACCCTACCGGGTTCGACAACACCCTAAAATATACAATTGATGTCCTTTTTGAGGCTCCCAATGTTAAGCTGGTTGCCCTGTTCGGTCCGGAGCACGGGGTAAGGGGAGACGTTCACGCCGGAGATAAAATAGATAATCTAACAGACCCTAAAACCGGAATTCCTGTTCTTTCACTCTATGGAGCTACCAGAAAACCCACCCCGGAGATGCTTAAAGGGATTGATGTATTGGTTTACGATATCCAGGATATAGGCTGTCGCTCCTTTACCTACATAAGCACAATGGGTCTTGCTATGCAGGCTGCTGCAGAGAATAATATTGAATTTGTGGTTCTGGACAGACCGAACCCTCTTGGTGGTAATCGAGTAGAGGGAAACCTTGCAGAAGATGGATTCATCTCTTTTGTAAGTCAGTTTAAGATCCCTTACCTCTACGGCCTTACAAGTGGAGAGCTTGCAATGATGTTAAATGAAGAGAATATGCTGGGCATTAAATGCAGTTTGAAAGTTGTAAAAATGGAGGGATGGAGAAGAGATATGACTTTTGATAAGACAGGACTACAGTGGGTTCCATCGTCACCACATATCCCACAGCCGATAACCTCCCTATTTTATCCTGTTTCCGGAATCCTGGGTGAACTTGGTTACATCTCAATAGGGGTTGGATATACCATCCCATTCCAGATGTTTGCTGCCGAATGGATAGATGCAGATGCACTTGCCACTACTCTTAACAGCTACGCAATTGAGGGGGTCTATTTTCGCCCTATGCACGTTAAGCCATTTTATGCGGTAGGTGTTGGGAAAAACCTCCAGGGTGTGCAGGTTCATTTGACAAATGAGCAGAAGGCTCCACTCACCGATATACAATTCTATGTAATGCAGGCTCTTGCAGAGCTCTCCCCCGAGAAGGCAGTCTTTAAAAATGCAGATCCAAAAAGGTTCCGTATGTTTGACCAGGTCTCCGGCAGCGACTATATCCGCCTAAAATTCTCCGAACGCCACCGTTTCGAAGATATCAAAGAGTACTGGTACAAAGATGTTGAGAGTTTCCGGAAACTATCCAAAAAATACTATTTGTACAGGTAATCCTTCTACGGGCACGTCCATCCTCATCGTTGTTGAAATTTTCACAGCAGGAACACATCCCTTGCACGTTATGGGCTTATAAAAACCCTTCGCACATCGGGCACGTCCATCCTCATCCGCTCACAAGTTCGCTCCTTCCGGCTGAGTGTGCCTGTGTGAGTTCTTTTGAAAAAAATCAATAGATTTATTTGCTCAAACAAATTAATTATCATAATTTTAGGGTGCTTTCAGGTGGCTTAGAAAAGTCTATGGTAAATATAGAATTTGCTTAATTGCACCTAATTGTTCGGCATACTTTTGTGGATTGTTTTTTTTCAGCAGGGTGATATTATGAAGTTTCCACTTAATTGCAGGATATTTGCTATAATCAACTGCAGTCCAATCTGGCTCCCCTTTCGAGAAACTCAACAAAAATTCTTTATCCGCAGGGGTTAATGATTCGTTTACCATTCTTATAAGTTGATTTCTCGTAGTTTTATATTCGTCATATCCGAAAGAAATATCAGTCATTCCGTTGAACTGTTTTTCAAAGGCTGCAGATATATCTATTAGATGAGGATTTAATAACTCTTGAATGGGACGTTTGCCACATAAGAGAAAAAATAAAAATCCATCTTTGATATCAGCATAATAACCGATTTCATTGATGAAATTTTTGACATCAAACAAATCACGAGGATGTTGTCTATCTAATGCTGCATTAATCTTCCCTCCCCAAAGTTGCTTTTGGGGAACCAGTCTAACTTCACAGAACTAATTAAAGGTTTCTTGTGCTTTATCGCATAGTACCATCAATTCTGTACCCGCAATTACTCCGCGATTAATTTGGTTTACCTCGATTTTGACCATTGCTTCATAGGTAGTGCATATCAATTTCAGCTCTTCTTCTGCTTTGACTTGATCTGTAAAACTGATTCCCGGGATTTGTTTCGTTAATCGTTCTTTTATTCTCTCTAGGGTTAATCTGATATTTTGTAAATCTGTATCCCGATTTTCACTTGCCGGAATATATGTAAGGTCTATGTCAACTGACAAGCGAGGCATATTGAGGCAGAAGAGATTAATCGCCGTTCCTCCGTGAAGAGCAAATATACTCTCTTTTGCGACCTCCGGTAATATATCCAAAAGGAGTGATGCTTGTTTTTTATATGCATCTTTCATAATGACAGCTCTTTGGGTAATACTAAATTATATTTTTGTATTAGTACACCTTTATTAACCAAGCTCCGATTACCAGAACCGAGGTCAATTTTTGCGTTATCTATATATTTAAACCAGCTATGATTAGCCCGCTCTGCAAAATAGAGAAACAGTCTTTTGGTTTTTATTGATCTACATTCTTCCAATAGCTCTTGCACCTGTTTGGGACGCAATGTTGGAAGTCCTTCCATTAACTCGTACGCTTCGGTTAGAGCAAATTCATTAGGACATAGTGATAAACATTCTAGCATTGCCCTACCTGGACTTGATATTTTCATATCTATTCCTGCATATATATAATCTACTAAACCAACGGTATCATCCTTAAATAAAGATGTTTTGAATAGTTTATAATCAAGATCCCATTTATTGTTCACAAACCAAGTAGGTAGTTTTGTCTTACCTAAAGTGAATAATGTGGTTTTGGGAGCTGTTAGTTGGAGGTAATGAGCAATACCATTTAATTCCAATGCAGAACGACCTCCTAAATGAATATTGATATTTGCCTGGTATTGTATAGCTGAGAGAGCACCGGATAACAAAAGCGAGTCTCCGGATTTAAGCATTGCTCCTTTGCCAATAGACTTTAGCCAGCCACTTTTCCTGTATCGTTGCTGTAATTCGTATGGATACCCTTCGGAAACGAGCCAAGAAGACAACAAAACAAGATTTTTAGGAAATTCTTGCATAAGTTTACCAAGCTTGGAGTAGTTTGTATTTTGTCTTTCTACCATACTATAGGTATTGATATAAGTACAAATATAAATAATTTTATTAAGCCAAGCAAAGTTCTAGATTTATATTTGCGTATATACTTATACTTAGAGTATAGATATATGAGTAATTATAAACAATAGATTATAGTCGTAATACAAAAAGAGCTGCAATCTTTAACAGCCCGTGGAGAGAATTGTGTTCCTGCTGTGTGAGTTCTTTTGAAAAAAATCAATAGATTTATTTGCTCAAACAAATGTTGTTTAATTGAATAAAATGGGATCTATATGTGTTACATTTTTAGAGTTTGTCGATTATTTTTATCAGAGATGATATTATTAATTGTAATGACGATTACGTTATTCTCTTGTATACAAGAAGAAAAAACGAAGGACTTAAGAGTAATTGATTTAGCAGGTAATGTTGGGAAAACCAGTGTAGTTAATCTTTCAGAAATTGCAGAGAGTGTAGACTATATTCCCTTAGAAACCAATGATGAATCATTACTTGCACCTCCATTGATATACCTAACTTTTGTAAAGGGGAAACTTTATATCCAACAGTTTCAGACTGAAATAAAAATATTTAACCAAGATGGTTCCTTTGTTAAAGCTTTCAACAAACAAGGTAGAGGGCCACAAGAGTATGAGTTCCTTTCTGATTTTTATATTGATCCTTTAACAAGCGATTTGTTGATTTACTCACACAGAAAGTTATCAGAATACAACAGCGAAGGTGATTTTATTAAAAGAATTTTATTATACCAGAAAGATGAAATATCAATATTTGGTCCAAGTAGATATTTCAAAATTGATAAGAATCTGAATTTAATTACATTTAATAACTATAAATCCAAATATTCATCCTGTGTAACAGATAGTCTGTTTAATGTTCTTTACTTCATAAATTATTCTGATAAAGATATTTGTACTCGCTTGAATATTGAGAAACAAATAAATTTTCTTAGACCATATTTCTATAAATTCAGAGATAGTGTTAGAATATTTAACGGCTATGGTGAAAACATTCTTTCTGCTAGTAATTCCAAAGGAGTTGATACATCCTTTATTTTAAATTATGGGGAGTATCACTATAAAAATGTTGATTTGAATGTTCGCAATTACAACAATCTACCCTTCATCCGGCGATACAGATCTGTATATGAAAGCACAAATTACCTTTTTATACAATTTCATTTGGGTTCTTTACCCCATAAACCAAGGATTAAGTTACAGGGAGGTAAAGCAGGAGAAAGAGGGGAGACGTTAGAGGAACCTATAACAGCGTCACTCTTCAACAAAAAAACCGGGCAATTTCAATATGTAGATCAGCCTGAGTTCAACCAGTTTGGTTTTGTTGATGATTTTGAGGGAGGTCCGGCGATATGGCCCAATTATATAAGCGAAGATGATTATATGGTGACTATTATTGACGCTTATAAACTTATCCAACACGCCCAAACCCATAAAGTATCTGACAAATTTAAAAAGATAGCCAATGGGTTGACCGAAAATGACAACCCGGTAGTTGTGCTGGTGAAGCTAAAAACTAAGTAGAGAGCTCTACAGCAACCCAAGTGTTTTGCTGCGCACAAGCATACAGGCACCTGTTACTCCGCACTTCTCTCCCAGACGGGATAGTTTCAGCTTGGTGTCTTTACTTACGAGGATGAGGGAGTATTTGTTGATGGCGCTTCTTATTGGGAGCATTATATACTCTTTGGCGGCTGCAAGAGTGCCTCCCAATACAATAAGTTCCGGGTTGAAGAGGTTAATGAGGCCGGAGATGGCTTTTCCCATCTCATTGCCTACACACTCGATTATCTCAATAGCAAGCACATCCTCTTTTTGGAGAGCATCCATAATATCTTCGAGGGTAATCTCAAGACCATTATTGAATTTGCCGGATAGCATAGAGACTCTGCCCTCTTTGAGCCTTTCGGTAAACATTCTATGTATTGCAGATCCCGAGACTCCGGTTTCGAGGCACCCGCGTTTACCGCATCTGCATATAATTTCGTTGTCAAAAAATGGAAAGTGCCCATACTCTCCAGAGAAGCCGGATTTACCATAGTAGAGCCTGCCATCCATTATTATTCCAATACCAAGGCCCCAACTGGCATTTATGAATATCATATTCTTAACGTGACTGTCTGAACCCATCATAAATTCGCCGTAGGTCATCGCCCTGGAGTCATTCTCAATATAGACCGGGCAGTCTACCCTCTCCTCTATGAGCATAGAGAGCGGTTTCTCTCCAAGAAAATAGAAGCTGTAGCTGTATCCGGACTCCGAGTTAACCCTTCCGGAGAGATTGACACCCAGCGAGAGTATCTTATCTCTTGGAATGGAAAGCTTGTTTAAAAAGGAGTTAATAATTGAGCAGAGAGAGTCAAGAGACTCTATTGTGTTCTCCATTACAAACTCTCTGTTCCCTACAAACTCGGTCATCTCCCCTTTGAAGTTGATCACCCCCATTGAGATAAAATCTTTACTGATATCTACACCGGCAAAGTAGCCGGCATCCGGGTTGAGGCCATACACATTTGGCCTTCTTCCTCCATTTGTCCCCTGCTTCCCGAAATCCAGAACGTAACCCTCACTTATAAGCTCCACAATTAGTTTTGTAATTGTTGGAACACTTGTGTTCATCTCTTTGCTTATATCGGTGATGCTGTAGTTACCTCCGATAACCAACAGACGTATAATCTCCTTTTTAAGGGAGGCACTTCTGTTGCCTTCGTAGCTCTTTTGAAGAAATGAAGTATTCATTATTTTAAGTATTCGGCAGACAAATTTATCAAATTATTATATCTTTTCGTACCCTTTGTCTGCGTTTTTAAGTTTATCGTACCAGTTGAACTTTAGAATAACCATAGAGACAACAGTTATAGAGAGTGTTATCCACATAGCGGTGTAGTTGTGAATCACCAGATAAATCGGAAGTACAACCAGAGACATCTGCCAAACAATACCAACAACCACATTTACCGCATCTCTTTTGAAATCTTTATTACCCTCAAATGTAGGGTCTTCTGCAACAATCTTATCGTGTATTGGTTTCCAGAATCCCCACGGTCTTACATTTTTATAGAACTTTTTAAGCAAATCTTCGGGATCGGGCTTGGTAAGCAGTGTTCCGGCAAAACATCCGATAAAAGAGAAGAGCAGGATAGCCGGGAAGATATAGATATCTGCAATCTCCGGGAAGAATACCAGTTTGATAGTTGAAGACATCAGCCCAAAGAGCATTCCCCAGAAGTATCCGTAACCATTAAAACGCCACCAAATCCACTTCAACACATTAGATGCAGCATAACCTCCGTAAAGAGATGAAGTTATCCAAAGTGTGAGGGAGTTAAGTGATTTGGCATAAAAGCCGAATCCAACTCCAACCACAACCAGAATTATTGATGCCAGATAACTATACCTTACATATGTTTTAGGGGATGCATTGGGGTTGATATATCTTTTATAGAGGTCGTTAACAATATATGCAGGAGCCGAGTTTACGAAAGCAGCCAGGGTTCCCATAAAGGCGGCCAGTAATCCTGCAAGCAGTAATCCCTTTAGCCCGACAGGTACAAACTTGGTTATTGCCATTGGCAGAATTGTTTCAAAATCTACATTAGCACCCATTCCGGCCAATTGGGGTGAGAGGTAGACAATACTAAGGGCAGCAAGGCCTGCAACCATAAGATATCTTGGAGCATAGAGAACAAGTATTGTAAACCCACTCATCTTTGCTGCGTCAGATGGTTTGCGGGTAGATAGAATCCTCTGCATATCGTAGCTTGGAACCGGCCCGGCAAGGCTGGCGAAGATACCTTTAAACAGCATCAGCATTACCAGCGGCCCAAAAAGATCGTAGCCGTCGGATGCTATCTTATCGCTTAGAGAGGGCATAAGCCCGTCCCAGTTGAGGTCCAGGTGCCATCCAAAGAAGAGGTTGTCCCAGCCGGCCGGTGTAAGGGCTGCAATCTGCTCTCCGGTAATTGAGGTATATGCTATATATCCTATTATCAGGCACGAGACAGTCATTATTACAAATTGGAAAACATCTGCTGCAACTACACTAAACATCCCCCCCTTTAATGTATAGAGTGTTGTAACACCTATAATAAGGAGTGCATACGAGTTTGCAGATGTGAGTGTCATAAATCCTAAATCTGCCGATAGATCCCACGGAAGAATCATAATTGCAAATTTCCCTATCCCTTCAAAAAAGTAGGCCATAAAGCCAATCACACTTATGACTGCAAAAGAGATCACAATTATATGAGAGTATCTACCTCCCCGCCCTCCAAATCTTGTTAAGATCCACTCTGCACCCGTCATTACATTTGACCTTCTCATCCAGATTGCCAGGAATACCATAACGAATACCTGATTCCACACAGGCCACAACCAGGGGATAAAGGCACTTTTTAGTCCATAAACGAACAAAATTGCAACAGTCCACATTGTGCCCGATATGTCAAACATCCCAGAGGCGTTTGACAGCCCCAGATAGTACCACTTAATTTTATTGCCACCTAAAAAGTAGGTATCGATGTTTTTGGTTGCCCTTTTTGATAGGTAGAAACCAATAGATATTATTGCTACAATATAGCAGCACATAATAAGAATGTCAATCCAGGATAGGCTCATAGCTGTTATTAGGTTTAAACTATCGCAAAAGTAGTATATTATTTAAAATAGACAAACTAATTAATAAAATATATTATTAACTCATAAGAAAAGTGCAAATATATTTATTAACGTTACCTTTTGTTGGAAAATTGTGCAACTTCACTCCCTATATTAAGAGGTATCGTAACATTATTACTAAAATATCTATGGTATCAAATCTTGTAATAGAATCATTTATTAATCAAATAGAGGGATATTAATAAAATAATTTATTATAATTTGCTTTTGAATAAAATAATTTATTATGTTTGTGATTAAATAGAACACAAATAAAATATTTATGAAGAGACTTATCATTTTTGTTGCGCTTCTTATTTTGAGCCTCTCTGTTAATGGCCAGGATAAGCCAAAGTATATGTGGATCGATTGCGAAGCCAATTTCCAGAGGATGGGATCGGCAGATTCAATCAGGTTTTACCTGGAGAGGTTAAAAAAAATAGGATTTACCGATGTGGTTGTTGATGTAAAATCCATTATGGGAGAGGTTCTCTATAAGAGCAAGATTGCCCCTTATATGGGAGAGTGGGAAGGGCATTACAGAAGTGAAGATTTCGATATGATGGCAATCTTTATTAAAGAGGGGCAAAAACTTGGGTTTAAGGTTCACGCCTCTCTTAATATTTTTGCCGGAGGACACAACTTCTTCAACAGAGGTGTAATTTATAAGCAGTATCCTCAATGGCAGTCACAGGTTTACTGGGAGGGCAAGATTATTCCTATCAGCGAGATGAAATGGAACTACAACTGTATGATGAACCCTGCAAACCCGCAGGTTCAAAAATATCAGCTGGATATTTTAAGGGAGTTTGCACTCAAATACAAGAAACTTGACGGCCTTATCCTGGACAGGATGAGATTTGACAATATAACATCTGACTTTAGCCCTCTTTCAAAACAGCTCTTTGAGGAGTACTCCGGAATTAAAGTTGAGAACTTTCCGGATGATATTCTCTATTGGGTAAAGAAGGATGACGGAAAGATGGAGTACAAAACCGGGAAGCTCTTTAAAGAGTGGTCTGAGTGGAGAGCGATGGTAATAAAGAACTTTATGACGGATGTTCACAATATGCTTCGCAGTGTAAATAAGAAGCTACTCATTGGAGACTATACGGGCGCCTGGTATCCAACATACTACTATGTAGGGGTCAATTTTGCGAGTAAAGATTATGACCCGTCTAAAGAGTTCTGGTGGGCAACACCAAATTATAAAAAAAGCGGATATGCAGAGCTTCTGGATATCTATATGACAGGACTCTACTATACAACTGTAACTAAGGCAGATCTTGACAACGCATCAGGTAAACCGGGCCGCAGAGATGAGCCGGGAATGGATAACAGCAGGACATATTGGTATACTGTAGAGGGTGGCTCGCAACTGGTAAAGGAGATAACCCGCGGAGTAGTTCCGGTAGTAGGTTCAATATATGTAGAGCAGTATGAAGGTAATGAGGAGCTTTTCTTTAGAGCTGTAGAGCAGGCTCTTAAGAGTAACGACGGAGGTGTTATGATATTTGATATGTCACACATCGTTACCAGAAACTGGTGGAGCTCTCTGGAGAGGAGTATCAAAGGCAACTAACTGACGAACAGTCGTCAATAAAAAATAATCATTTTATAAATCTAAGGCATTCTATGGAAAAAGTTCATCTGATTTTCAAGAATCTCCGGACATTGCGGGCCCTTATGCTCACTATGTTCATCCTTACACTCTGCCCCTATTTTGTATATGCGCAGACAAGTGTAAGAGGTAAAATTACCGACACCAGAGGGGAGCCGGTTATAGGTGCAGTTGTTCTTATAAAGGGAACAAATACCTATACTGCAAGCGACCTTCGCGGAAATTACACCATATCTGCACCTGCAGGTAGTGTAATTGAGTTCACCTATCTTGGTATGGAGAGCCAGGCTGTGAATTATGCCGGACAATCAACTATTAACATTATAATGAAGGAGTCGGCCTCTGCGCTGGACGAGATCATTGTGGTTGGTTACGGAACCCAGCAGAAATCGAGTCTAACAGGGTCGGTAACTCAAATCAAAGGTTCCGAGTTATTAAAGACTCCGGCAACCAATATCTCCAGTATTCTGGGAGGTAGAGTTGCAGGTCTCTCTTCTGTTCAGGAGTCAGGCCAGCCGGGAGCAGACTTTGCAGGGTTGAGAATTCGCGGCTCAAGAGCTGGAGTATCTTATATTGTAGATGGAATGCCACGTTCAATTAATGATATAGATCCTAATGATGTAGAGAGTGTCTCTATTCTTAAAGACGCTTCATCTGCAGCAGTTTATGGTATGCAGAGTGCGGGTGGTGTGATTATCATCACAACCAAAAAAGGGAAAACAGGCGATTCAAAAATCAGCTATAAAGGATCTGTTGGTGCTTCTATGAACGCCAACTTCCCTAAATTCCTGGATGGACCGGGTTATGCCTATTGGTATAACAAAGCGTTGGAGCTTGACGGAAACAACCCTGTCTTTACAGCTGCTCAGGTTGGTAAGATGACCAATGGTGACGACTCTGACGGTTGGGGAAATACAGACTGGATTAAGGAGACATACAAAATTGGGATTACAGAGCAGCACAACGTAACTGCAACAGGTGGTACAGATAATATCAAATATTTTGCTTCGTTGAGTTATCTAGATCAAAAAGGTAATGTAGAGAGTTTTACCTTCTCAAGATACAACCTTAGAAGTAATATCGATGCCAAGATTGCAAAAAACCTAACCCTTACATTGGGTATTGCAGGAAGTGTGAGTGACACAAGAGGTCCGGGTTACGGAGCAGGTGGTTCGCTTGCTGCCGGAGTATCCACTCCGGACTGGTTATCAGTTGCCGAGCAGGCTGCTTATGCGCACCCTTACCTCCCGATGTATATTGGAGGAGTCCCTGTTGCCAGTAGAAATGCATATAATAATGCAATCAATCCAATTGCAGCAGCAACCCTTTCGGGGAATCATAAATCTGTTTCAAACTCGATTCAGACAAACATCTCTCTAAAATGGGATTTGCCTTGGGTTGATGGGTTGAACCTTAAGTTCACAGGTGGTTATGACCGTACCGGAACTGTTTCCAAAAACTTTAGCACACCTTATAAAGTACTACTTGAGACAATTCCAAGTTCAACAACAACAGACATCTCATTTGGTCTTACAACAGATGCCAGAAATCAGGTAGACAGAACATTGGGCGAAGGCTACTCTCAGTGGAGCAGAGTTCTCACTCAAACCAGCCTTAACTATGCAAATATATTCGGTAAACACAATGTAGATGCAATGTTTTTAATGGAGTCAAGAGACTATGGAAGCAACAGGTTCGCAGCTTATGGTAAAGGATTCTATTTTACTGAGTTGCCGGAGCTTAATATGGCAAGAGTACCTAGTGACAATCCAATATCCGGTTCAAGCGATGCCAACAGATCACTTGGTTTTGTAGGCAGGGTAAAGTACGACTACGATAACCGTTACCTGGCAGAGCTATCTGCAAGATACGATGGTTCATATAAGTTTGCAGGTAACGTATCCGGTAAGAGATGGGGTCTTTTCCCTTCACTCTCTGTGGGTTGGAGAATTTCTAACGAGGAGTTTTTCAAAGGGCTAGATTTTGTAGATAATCTTAAGATTAGAGGTTCTGTGGGTGTTCTTGGTTCTGACCCTGTATCTCCTTACGCATTCTTAAGCACTGTTAGCTTTATAGGTGGCAGTAGTCCTACACCTCAGGTAATATTTAATGGTCAGCAGCAGAACGCTCTGATGACAACAGCTATTGCAAATCCAAACCTAACCTGGGAAAAGATGGTCTCATATAACTTCGGTTTTGACGCCTCTCTGTGGAGCAGAAAACTTGGAGTTGAATTTGATGTTTTCTACAACTACACCTGGGATATATTGGGAGCACAGGGTGCAATGCCGGGATCTATGGGTGGATACTACACAACCTATATCAATAACAACAGCGTAGATTCCAAAGGAATGGATCTGATGCTTACTCACGACAACAGATTTGGAGCATTCCATTACGGTGCAAAGCTAAATATCAGCTATGCAAAAACAAGATATCTCAAATATCAGGATAGCCCTAACACTCCGGATTATGCAAAAAGAATTGGTAAATCACCTTGGGCAATGCCGGGTTTAGTTGCTATTGGTCTTTTCCAGAGCGAAGCGGAGATAGACAATTCTGCCTATATTCAGGGAGCAAGACCTCGCCCGGGTGACATTAAGTACGAAGACCTTAACGGTGACGGTGTAATCTCATATGCTCAGGACCGCGCACTGGTTGGAAAGAGTAACAGACCGGAGCTAACAGCAGGTCTTGATATCTATGGTGGATGGAAAGGGCTGGACTTCTCAATGCTATTCACAGCAGGTGCAATGAATGAGATATCTCTTACAGGTACCTACTATAACTACAATGACGATAACACAATCTATACAAGACCTTTTAAAGCAGGAGCAAACTCTCCGGTATATCTTGTAGAGCAGTCGTGGAGGCCCGATAATGTTACCGGAACCTTCCCAAGACTATCACTTACACCTCCCAATACCAATAACGCATACGCGTCTACATTCTGGTTCAGAGATGGTAAGTATATAAGAATGAAATCGGCTCAAATAGGTTACACCCTTCCAAAGAATCTGACTTCAAAGATAGGAAGCGACAACATCAGATTATACATTGAGGGGACTAACCTGTTCACTTTAAGCGGACTTCCGGTTGGTATAGATCCGGAAAGACCGGGAGTTACAAACGGGTACTATCCTCAGCAGAGGACAATTATGGGTGGATTAACAATCTCCTTTTAAATAAACAGATAAGATGAAAACAAAAATATTATCACTTATATTATTGATCGGCTTGACTCTTCCGGGATGTAACAAATTCCTGGATATGGATCCTACCGACAGACTCTCAGATAAGATGGTGTGGCAGAACGCAGAGTCGGTTGAGTTGTATGTTAATGGCTTCTACCCATATATAAATATCTATGGAGCTTTTGGCGGTGGCGACAGTCAGGTTGGTCTTACAGAGGGTCTCACAGAGACACTTAAGTATGGCTCAATGATTCCCGGAACACACGTTGGATTTGCCAACATTGTAGCTTACGCAGACGGCGGAATGTCTGCTCCTACTGCAGCTTTCCACCTGGGAATGTGGGATGATCTATATACCCGTATCAGAAGGGTAAACGAGTTTCTTAGCGGTCTTCACAAATATGGAACCAACCTTGACGTGGCAACCAAAACCCGTTTTGAGGCCGAAGCACGTTTCTTCCGCGGGTTCCTCTATTTTCAGTTAATAAAGAGAAGTGGAGATGTTATTCTCTACGACGAAGATCTATCAAAAATATCGAAGACTACTCCTCTAAGCGCAGAGGCACTAGGTTGGGAGATGGTAAGAGCAGACCTAGATTTTGCAGCTAAGAATCTGCCTAAAACCTGGACAGGAGCAAATATTGGACGGGTTTCCAAAGGTGCTGCGTTTGCAATGCAATCAAGAGCAATGCTATATGCCAAAAAATGGCAGGTAGCTAAAGATGCTGCAGACTCTGTGATTAACCTTGGCATTTACGATTTACCAAAGGCAAATAGTGTGGCCGATTACCAGAAGGTATTCAAATCTGCAACAACCGGGAACAAAGAGGCTATTCTTGAGTTCAACTATATGCAGACGGGCGGTCCTACTCACAACTTTAACAAGCTTTTTTCACCTGGTGGAGATGTGCCTGGAGTCGGAGGTCGTGCAACACCAACTCAGGAGATGGTTGAGTCTTATGAAAAAGCAACAGGAGGTTTCCCTAACTGGGCAGCGTGGCATAATGTAAACGGAACAACCACAACTCCTCCATATTCTGAGCTTGAGGTTAGGTTTCACGCTTCAATTCTATATAACGGAGCAAGCTGGAAAGGTAGAGCTATTGAGACTTACGTAAACGGAAAAGATGGCTTTAGTGTATTCAAAGATGATCCAAATCCTTCGGGGAGATCTACAACAGGATACTACCTGAGAAAGCTGGTAGATGAGAGTCATATAGATCTTAACTCTCAGGCTAGTACTCAAACCTGGGTCTCTATCCGTATGGCAGAGGTGTACCTTAACAGAGCAGAGGCAGCCTTTATGCTTAACAACTTTACTGTTGCCAATGCAGATGTGAGAAAGATAAGAGAGAGGGTAAACCTCCCATACAGCGACAAGAGTGGTGCAGATCTTATGGATGCCATAAGACAGGAGCGTAAAATTGAGTTAGCTTACGAAGGTCACCTATATTGGGATATGCGTCGCTGGAGACTTGCTCACACTAAATACAACGGAGCTGCAAGCCGTGTTCACGGACTTAAGATTGTAAGAGAGGGTGCAATATACACCTACTTTTATGTAGATTGCGACAAGCAAGATCGCTCATTCCAGGAGAAGATGTACAGAATTCCTCTTCCGGAGACTGAGTTGATGAATAATACAGCAGTACAACAATATCCTGAATGGAGGTAAAATTGAAAGGAGTTATGAAAAAGAATTTATTCATATTTTTGGCTGCTCTGCTCACAATTCTGAGCGGATGTCACAAACCCGAAGTACTTGTTCCAACGATGCTAATGCTAAGTTCACTCTGCAGATATCCAACCCGGATGTTACAGATATAGTGATACCTGTTCCTTGGTTCTACCCGCAGGAGAGTTCAAATCCTACAGAGATAACCAAAATGAAGATATCTGCAAACCTGGATGACAATACATTTATTGAACCGGGTCTTGCTGTGATGGATCTCACAAAACAGAACCCGATTACCGTTACAAAGGCAGACGGCTCTGTTAAGACCTACAGAATCTCAGGAGCGAGAACCAAAAGCAGTAAGTGTGCAATTATAAACTTCACACTTAACACACCAACAATTAACGGTGTTATAGACGAAGATGCCAAGAGCATCTCCCTTATAACCATAGATAATCTAGGTATGTCTACAGCATCAATTGCTGTATCTGCACACGCAACTATCACTCCGGACCCATCTGTTCCAAGAGACTACTCACAAGAGGTTGTCTTTACCGTAACTGCTCACGATGGAGTTTCAAAAGCCAACTACACTGTTAAGAAGACCATCCCTCCAAAGATTAATTATGGTTTCCGTCCAGGCAGCCAGAGTGAACTTTGGGCTAACGACCTTAGCATAAAATATGGTATTACTAACGGAGCGAACAAGAATCACACTCTTGCAGCTATCGGTAACCACCTTATCCTAAGTGTCGGTACAGAGCAGCACTACTTCAACAGCACAACAGGTGAAAGAATAGGGCTAATTACAGGAAGTATGGACCTTACAGGAGGCGCAATTACTGCAGATAAAGCAGGAAATATGCTTCTATGTAATAACGTAGCCAAAAACGGAGTATTCAAAATATGGAAGACCAACTCTGTAACCAAAGCACCGGAGGAGTTTATCACAATGACCTATACTTTGGGCAAAGGTGTAAGGCTGGGTGCAAAGATCTCTGTACAGGGAGATGTTACTAAAAATGCAATTATTACCATTCCAACCTGGGCCTGGGCCAACCCTCCTGCACATAACGAGTTTATGAGATGGGTAATCACAGACGGAGTTGTTGGGCAGCCGGAAGCGATAGTAGCAACAAATATTGTAAACTGGAACTCCGGTAATACCGATGTGGTTTACGGCTCAACTAACACTAACGGAAACTACTTTATAACCAACTACGGTGGAACAGGTAACAAGCTGAATGCTGTAAACGGAGCAACCAACAACGGAGTAGCAATGTTGGCAACCTCTACCTGGGGTGCAAACTCAAACTTCAACACAGTTGATGCTGTTGAGTTTAACAAAGCAACCTATGTGGCAGTATATGGCGGGATGCACTTTACATACAGCCAGTGTCTTGGTTATATGTTTGATGTGACTACACTTACCCAGTTTACAGACAGGATGGATAACTCTCCTTCAAGAGTCTTTACAACCAATGAACGTAAGTTTGGTACACCTGTTTTTGCATCAAGCGATATTCTGATGATACCTTCTCCGGACGGCTATAAACTGAGACTTTACTACACAGATGGTAACTGTCGCAGTCTTGTTGCCTGGGAATTTGATTGTATTGATAAATAGTAATTAACTTTAAGGTGATTTTCGGTGCTCCCATAAAGGGAGTACCGAAAATATTGCCTTTTTATGTGATATTCGGGAAAATAAAATTTGCTAAATTGTGAACAGGATTATTATGAAGATTTTGACAGTGCTGGCTATGCCGCTATTAGTTATCAATTTACTTACCGCCTGCAGTAAGGCTCCGGCAACTCCGGAGTGGGAGTGGCCAGAGGAGGAGGTAGTACTTAACTCTGCAAAACCAAAATATTTATGGATAGATGCGGCGGCAAATTTCCCAGATTTTGCTAACAGTAAGGAGAACATTACCAGAGATCTTATCATTGCAAAGAATAGCGGGTTTACCCATATGATTGTAGATGTTAGACCCACAACCGGCGATATCCTCTTTAACTCAAACGCTGTAGAAAAGGTAAGCTGGCTAGGAGCCTGGTTGCCCGGCGGATATACAAAAGTGGAGCGAACAGCAACCTGGGACTATCTGCAGGTCTTTATAGATGAGGGACATAAGTTGGGACTTAAGGTCTATGCAGCCATAAATACTTTTACCGGTGGAAACACCACAAGCCTTGGATCTCAGGGGATGCTTTTTAGAGACAATTCAAAGAGCAGCTGGGCTACAGAGCTAAACACCACAACCGGAATAAAGAGCATAATGCAAACCGAAGATAATGCCAAGTTCTTCAACCCTGTAAGAGACGAAGTGCAGGAGTATATCTGCACAATTCTGGAAGATCTTGCAAGATATCCCTCATTGGACGGAATCGTTCTTGACAGAGGTCGTTTCGACGGATTTGAGAGTGATTTCTCTGCATATACCAGACAGAAGTTCGAGAGTTATATTGGTGAGAAGGTCACAAACTTTCCCAGCGATATAATCCCTCCCGGGACCAAGGTTGGTCAGTTACCAAACCCGCTTCCTAAACATTTTAAGAAGTGGCTCGAGTTTAGGGTTAAGGTTATCCACGATTTTGTTGTAAAGGCAAAGGGAAGGGTAAAAGCAATAAATCCCAATATTGATTTCGGTATTTATGTAGGAGGATGGTACTCATCTTACTATGATGTTGGTGTAAACTGGGCAAGTCCAAAGTACAACACATCATCAAAATATAGCTGGGCTACTGCAGACTATAAAAATTTCGGCTACGCAGACCATCTCGACTTTTTGCTTATTGGCGCCTACGCAGCGGCTAATAAGGTCTATGGAGCAACCGAGTGGACAATGCAGGGCTTTTGTTTAAAGGCAAAAGAGGTAACAATGGGTGATGTACCAATCTCGGGAGGTCCCGACGGAAACTTCTTCTACCCAAGCCAGGTGCCCGCAGGTGTAGTTGTTGGGCAGGCAATTTCCACCTCTGTTGATGCTTGCATCAATGCGGGGGACGGCTACTTCTTCTTTGATATGATCCACCTTAAGCAGAATAATCAGTGGCAATTCGTAAAAGCAGGAATTGACGCTGCAAACGCTCAGAAATAGATTTAAACATATTGGTATAACAGTAAATTGTATGACTATGAGGTTAAAAGGCACTTTTCTGGATGAAATAAGCCACGACATCCCTCACCAGAACTGGGGAGTAGATGAGTGGGACAGAGATTTCGGCTATATGAGAGAGGCCGGGATAGATACTGTTATACTAATACGCAGCGGATACAGACGTTGGCAAACCTTCCCCTCAAAAGTACTTACAGAGAGAGAGGGTTGCTACACCCCTCCGATTGACCTGGTTGAGATGTATCTCAAACTAAGCGATAAATGGGGGATGAAGTTCTTCTTTGGCCTATATGACTCAGGTAAATACTGGGATAGAGGCGATTACGAAATGGAGGCAGAGATCAATCGTCTGGTTATAGATGAGGTGTGGGAGAGATATGGTCACTACAAATCCTTCTCGGGTTGGTATATATCTCAGGAGTGCAGCCGTAAAACCGGCAAGATTATAGATCTCTATGCCGGACTTGGGAGATACTGCAAAGAGGTCTCGGGAGGCCTCCCAACTATGATCTCGCCATACATAGACGGAATAAAGAATATCAGCCAGTACAACTCGCAAACAAATAAAGAGGAATCAGTTTCACTTTCAAGCCACGAGCAGGAGTGGGATGAAATTTTCGCCGGAATTAAGGGGGCAGTAGATATTGTTGCCTTTCAGGATGGACACGTTGAGTATGACCAGCTGGTAGATTTTCTTTCAATCAACAAAAAACTGGCAGATAAACACGGTCTTGAGTGCTGGACTAACTCAGAGATCTTCGACAGAGATATGCCAATTAAGTTTCTACCCATAAAGTGGGAGAAGCTGCTTCTAAAGCTCAAGTTGGCAGAAAAAGCGGGCTACACAAATGCTGTAACCTTTGAGTTCTCTCACTTTATGAGTCCGCAGTCGGCGTATCTGCAGGCAGGACATCTGTACAACAGATATACCGAATATTTAAGAACTTTTGATAATAAAAGATAAGATGGATTTTCAATTATTGGCGAATCTTTATAAAGATGAGCTTTTAAATAATATTCTCCCATTTTGGCTGGATAATTCACAGGATGATGAGTTTGGGGGGTACTTTACCTGTCTTGACAGAGAGGGGAGAGTATATGATACAGATAAGTTTGTCTGGCTGCAGGGTCGCCAGGTGTGGCTCTTCTCAATGATGTACAACAGGGTAGAGAAGAGGAGAGAGTGGCTGGAGTGCGCAGTGCAGGGGGCAGAGTTTTTGAACAAATACGGGCACGACGGAGATTACAACTGGTACTTCTCTCTTACCAAAGAGGGAACCCCGCTTGTACAACCATACAACATCTTCTCCAACACCTTTGCAACAATGGCATTTGCCCAGCTTAGCCTGGCAACCGGCAACAAAGAGTATGGTGAGATAGCAAAAAAGACGTTCGACAAGATAATAGAGAGACAGAGTAATCCAAAGGGAGTCTGGAACAAAGCCTACCCGGGCACCAGAGAGTTAAAGGGGTTCTCTCTGCCTATGATAATGTGCAATCTTGCTCTTGAAATAGAGCATCTTGTAGATAAAGATCTGGTAGATAAAACAATCAATACTTGTCTGGACGAGGTTCTCAACATCTTCTACCGAGAAGATCTGGGATTGATTTTGGAAAATGTTACAGCTGATGGAGAGTTTAGCGACTCATTTGAGGGGAGGCTCATAAATCCCGGTCACTCACTTGAGGCTATGTGGTTTATAATGGACCTTGGGGTCAAGCTCGGCAGGGAAGATATTATTAAAAAAGCGGTAGAGATTGCACTAAAGACCATAGAGTATGGTTGGGACAGCAAACACGGAGGAATCTTCTACTTTATGGATGTAAAGGGGTATCCCCCACAACAATTGGAGTGGGATCAGAAGTTATGGTGGGTTCACGTGGAGAGTATGATTACAATGTTAAAAGCCTATCAGCTAACAGGAAGCGAAGAGTCGTTAAAGTGGTTTGAGAAGCTTCACCAATATACCTGGGATAATTTCAAGGACAAGGAGCACAAAGAGTGGTTCGGGTATCTTAACCGCCGGGGAGAGGTTCTGCTGGATCTTAAGGGGGGTAAATGGAAAGGGTGTTTCCACGTACCGCGTGCCCTGTATCAATGTTGGATGATTTTAGACAAACTCTAATTTTTAAAAGTATGAGAAGAGCAATAACCCTTTCATTAATAGTAATACTCACCTTTAGCGGCATCGTGTCGCAGGCAGTTACAATAAAAGGCAGGGTTACTGCCGGCTCTGCCCCGGTTGCAGGTGTTGTTGTTACAGATGGTAAGAACTTTGCCGTTACGGGCAGTAGCGGACGCTACACACTTGAGGCAGCAGATGAGAGCAAGTTTGTATACCTCTCTCTGCCTGCAGGCTACAGCGCCCCGATCTCAGAGGGGGTTGTTAAATTTTTCCTGCCGATAGAGCCAAAAGAGAGTAAAAGAAAAAGTTATGACTTCTATCTGGAGAAGAGGGAGCAAGATGATAGTAATCACGGCTTTATTGTGGTGGCAGATCCTCAGATATACTCTGCAAAGGAGTTTAAGCTGCTGGAAGAGGGTGTTGCCGATATTAAAAACACAGTATCCGGTTACAAAATTCCCTTTCACGGAATAGCTCCAGGTGACCTTATCTCTCACGATCATAAACTCTATCCCGAATATAACCGAGTGATGGCTAAGAGCGGAATCCCCTTCTTTAACGCAATGGGTAACCACGATATGGTCAACTCCGGACGATCTTTCGAAACCACTCAATGGAAGTATGAGCAGATGTTTGGCCCCTCATACTACTCGTTTAATGTGGGTAAGATTCACTATGTTGTTCTGAATGACTGCTTTTATGTCGGCAGAGAGTATTACTATATAGGCTATCTGGAGGAGAGGCAGCTAAGCTGGCTGGAGAGAGATCTTGCATACGTTCCCAAAGGCTCTACCGTAGTGGTGGCTCTTCATATTCCTACCACAATTAGCAAAAAGGACCGCGACAGGTTCAGCTACGAGAAGGCGGGTACTACAATGGCCAACCACAAAGGGCTCTATAAAATTCTTGAGCCCTACAATACCCATATCATTTCGGGTCATATGCACACTAACCACAACGAGGTTATATCTGCAAATCTCTTTGAACACGTTACGGCAGCTATGTCGGGTGCCTGGTGGCAGGGAGAACTCTGTACAGATGGGACACCCAAAGGGTATGGAGTATATATTGCCAATGGAGACACTCTAAGCTGGTACTATAAATCTACAAACAGAGCTAAAGATCACCAGATGCGTCTCTATACAGGGGAAGATGATCTCGCTTTCAAAGGTTATATTGTTGCAAACATCTGGAATTACGACCCTTCGTGGAGAGTAGAACTTTATGAAGATGGGGTTCTTACATCTGTAATGGAGAGGTTCGAGGGGTATGACCCAATGGCAAGAGAGATCTATTCAAACAAAGATAAGCTTGAGCATAAATGGATCTACCCATCACTAACGGATAAACTTTTTCGGGCGAAACCAAAAAGTGAGACCTCTGAGGTTACCGTTGTTGCCACAGACAGGTTTGGAAACAGATATAGCGAAAAACTAAAAAGCAGAACCAGCTACGATGTTGTTATTGTAGGTGGCGGTGCAAGCGGTACATCTGCAGGTATCAGGGCGGCCTCTTTGGGTGCCCGTACCCTTATAATTGAGGAGTTCGACTGGCTTGGCGGGATGCTCACCTCATCGGGAGTGAGTGCTGCAGATGGCAACCATAAGTTAAAGGGTGGAATCTGGGGCAGATTCCGGGACTCTCTCGAAATGAGATACGGCGGTACTCAGGGACTCAAAACCGGCTGGGTCTCCAATACTCTGTTTGAACCATCTGTGGGGGCAAAGATCTTCGCAAATATGGCTGCAAAAGAGAGCAACCTCACCGTCTGGTTCCGCAGCACAGTCAGCAACATTTCCGGCAACACCGCCGGCAACACCGCCGGTAATACTGCCGGCAACACCGGCAACATCACCGATAATACTACCGGCAACACCGCCCGAATTTCGGCTGGGTACTGGAGATTAAGCGTGGAGAGAGAGGGCAAGAGAGTAAATATATCTGCAAAGGTTTTAATTGACGCCACCGAACTGGGAGATATTGCCAAAAAGGTTGGAGTAGCTTACAATATCGGGATGGACTCAAGGCTGGTAACCGGAGAGGATATTGCACCGATGCAGGAGAATGATATTATTCAGGACCTCACCTATGTAATGGTTCTAAAGGAGTATGAAACAGATATGACCATTACAAAGCCACAGGGTTATAACCCAACCCTTTTCTACTGTTCAACAATAAGCAAGAGGTGTAAAAACCCAAAGGAGAAGCAGCGTCTTTGGAGCCCGCAGATGATGATTACCTATGGTAAGTTGCCCAATAAAAAGTATATGATCAATTGGCCAATTGAGGGCAACGACTACTATACCAACATCCTTGAATTGACCAGCGAGCAGAGGGCCATTGAACTTGAGAAGGCTAAGCAGCACTCACTCTCATTTCTATATTATATGCAGACAGAGCTGGGTTATAATAAGCTTGCGCTTGCAGATAACGAGTTCCCGACTGCAGACAAGTTCCCATTTATTCCGTATCACAGAGAGTCGCGCAGAATTGAGGGGAAGGTAAGATTTTCAATCAACCATATATCCAATCCATACGGTCAGAAGGAGAGGCTCTACAGAACAGCAATAGGAGTCGGGGACTATCCTGTAGACCATCACCATACCCGATATGAGGGTTGGGAGGCTCTTCCGGACCTGCACTTCTACCCTGTACCATCTTACGGACTCCCATTGGGTACGTTGATTCCAAAGGAGCAGGAGGGACTTATTGTAGCAGAAAAGTCAATTTCAGTCACAAATCTTGTAAATGGGACAACCCGTCTACAGCCGGTAGTTTTACAGATAGGCGAAGCCGCCGGGGTGATGGCTGCACTTGCATCTGCAAAGGGGAGCCAAATTGCAGAGGTGCCGGTTAGGGATGTTCAGACCGAGATTCTTAAAGGTAGGGGTTATCTTCTTCCATATCTGGACCTTCCGGTAGATCATTCCCATTTTAAAACTATTCAGAGAATTGGAGTAACCGGAATTATCAAGGGTGTAGGGCTAAATAAGGGGTGGGAGAACCAAACCTGGTTCTATACAGACTCTCTTATTACAAACAGAGAGCTCTCTGCCGGATTGACGGAGTTTTATTCTGAAGCCTCGGGTAAGGAGCTAATTTTGTCGTCTAAATATGGAGAAGATAATTTTGTCACAATCGAATCAATTACACATTTTATTTCGTCAATCGAAAATAGTATTGGCTCAAGCTCAACTCTGTCTACCCTTGAACGGGTAGAGTCAATAGAGAGAGTTGGGGCAGAATCCGGTTTAAACAACCTCAAAAACAACAGAGCACTTACCCGTCTTGAGTGTGCAGTATTAATTGATAAAATTTTAAACCCTTTTGACAAGTTTGGCATAGATTTTAGAGGAGAGATATTAAACTAAATCGCAATATACCAGTGCACAAAGCCCAAAGCCAAAGCCAAAGCCAAAGTATAAAGCCCTATGCCAAAGCCAAAGCATAAAGCCAAAGCATAACGCTCAAAGCCTTAAGCACAATATAAGTCAAGTATAAACAAAAAGTTTTTCAAATGGGTACAAAAAAATCTGCAGTTTTTATCTCTCTCTTCTTTTTTCTCTCCTTTTATGCGAGTGTAAGTGGCCAGGAGATAGTAATTAACGCCGAAACCAACGCAAACATCGAGGCGCAAAGGCAATTGACGCAGGCGCATACGCAAGCACATAATGAGGCACATAACCAGGCAATGGATAACCATTTTCGGGCAATGGATGCAGCAAATGAAGCACATTATCGCGCACAGATGCACTTTAATGAGCAGATGCAGAAAAGAAGATTCCGGGCTCAAGCTCAGGTTCAAAAAGCAGGTTCAGGAAATCCGTTGAATTATAAAAAAGAGTATCCCGGGAATCATTCAAATATTCGATATACCGGTAGGGTAGTAAAAAACGAAGATGGATCTGCAAGTTTTGACTGGAGCGGTTCCTATATGGAGATACAATTCACAGGCAGCTTTCTTGCAATCAAGGTATCTGACACCCGTAAAAACTACTACAATCTGTTTTTAAACGGAGTGGAGCAGGGGGTAATAACCACATTTGGTAAAGACTCTGTAATTGTTCTTGCCAGCGGTTTAAAAGGAAAGAGCAATGTGATACGTCTGCAAAAGAGAAGCGAGGGTGAGCAGGGTAAGAGTACTATTCACTCACTTTATCTCTCGAAATTTGGGAAAATACTGCAGTATAGCCCAGCTAGAACTAGACATATAGAGTTTATAGGAAACTCTTTAACTGTAGGTTTTGGTACGGAAGGCAAATCTAAAGATGAGAAATTTCTTGCCTCGACAGAGAACTGTAACCTTGCCTTTGGTGCCATAATCTCCAGATACTTTAACGCCGACTACACCCTAATCGCCCACTCGGGCTGGGGAGCTGCAAGAAATTACGGGGATACTCTCAGAGTTTCGCGCATCTCTATGAAAGATAAGATGATGCAAACATTTGATATGGAACCCGGGCAGATATGGAACTTCACCTCTTACAAGCCGGATATAGTAGTCATAAACCTGGGCTCAAACGACTTCTCTACAAAACCTCACCCGCTTAAAGAGGAGTTTTTGGGAGCCTATGCAATAATAATTGACAGATTAAGAGATAAATACGGAGAAGTTCCAATCCTCTGCGTTGCACCAAACCGCGGGCCAGCATTTGAATATCTGCAAGAGTTCGTAAGGGCGAGAGCAGATAAAAAACTCTTCTTCACCGCCTATCTGCAAGGTGTTTACAATTCCGATTCCGATCTCGGCTCTGTGGGCCACCCCAACTACAGCGGCCAACAAAAACTTGCAATGACACTTATCCCCTACATCTCCACCGCAACCGGCTGGGCATTAACCGGTAAGCCGGTGAGGTAAGCTACCAAAACCCAATAAAATTCCGCGCAGCGGTAAACACAGCTGCGAAGCAGGCCTTTTGTCCTGACAGTATTTTGCGTAAACACCTGTTTATCTGCAGAATAGTATTCTCAGTTTGGTAGAATCAACAAAATAAGATTATTAAATATCTCATAATTAGATTGTTTCACAAAATACTGTCAGTTCATTGGCTTCAATTTTTATGCTTCTCTTCTTAAGAGTGAGGCATTTTGCAAGAGAGTCGGGAATTTTAACTTCGACTCCGGTTGCGCGCTTGACAGTTTCGGCAAATTTGGCCGGGTGGGCTGTTTCTAATATAATGGAATTGAAGCCCTTCGGCTGGTATGATTCGTTTGTTAGGGTTGATTCGCTTGTTTGATGTGAGCTACCTTGTTGGTGCAGATATTCCTGGAGGGCGAGGTAGCCGACGGCGCCGTGGGGGTCCATCAGATAGCTGTGTTGGGTGTATATCTCACGGATAGCTTCCAGGGTTTGGGGGTCGGAGTAGGATTGGCTAAAGATCACTTTACCGGCGGCTGCTGCATTGCCGAACAAGGACTGAATGCGGGCGAAGTTGCTTGGGTTACCTACATCCATTGCGTTTGAGAGGGTGGGGATAGATGGTTTTGGCTCGAACTTGCCATTTTGCAGATAGTTGGGAAAGATGTCGTTGGAGTTTACTGCGGCAATAAAGCGGTGGACCGGGAGTCCCATCTGCATTGCGAAGAGTCCGGCGGTGAGGTTCCCGAAGTTGCCGCTTGGCACCGAAAATAGAAGTCGCTGTTCGTCCGCCCGGTTAGATGGCCCTCCGGACAGATGAGATGTACTGCCGGACAGATGAGATGTACTGCCGGAGAAATGAGATGTCCCGCCGGACAATTGGGAATCACGGGTTGCGAGTTGGGCGGCTGCGTAGAAGTAGTAGAATGATTGGGGTAGAAGGCGGGCGATGTTGATTGAGTTGGCAGATGAGAGGTTGAGCCGTTTACGGAGGGAGGTATCTGCAAATGCCTCTTTCACCATCCGTTGGCAGTCGTCAAAGGTTCCGTTGACCTCAAGAGCGGTGACGTTGCCGCCCAGGGTTGTGAGTTGTTGTTCCTGAATTTTGCTCACTTTTCCTGATGGGTAGAGAATAACGACATCTACGCCCGGAACATTATGGAAGCCGTTTGCCACAGCGCTGCCGGTATCTCCGGAGGTGGCTACAAGCACAACTGTTCTCTCCAACCCAAAGTGGGATATGATTCCGGCCAGAAATCGAGCCCCAAAATCTTTAAAGGCAAGGGTGGGGCCGTGGAATAGCTCAAGGACATAAGTGTTGTTGCCAAGATCTTTGAGCGGAGCATCAAAATTGAGTGCATTGTAGACAATTCTCTCAAGATCCCTCTCCGGAATCTCTCCGGAGCTAATCTCATCTGCAAGAATCTCTCTTGCCAAACGGAAAGAGAGCTCACTGAAACTTAATCCTCTCAGGTTTTTGATGAATTCTGGAGTGAAGTGGGGCAGCGACTGCGGCATAAAGAGACCGCCATCACTTGCAAGACCCTGCAGGACAGCCTCCCGAAAGCTCACTTTGTTGTTTATATTGTTTGTACTATATAGTATCATAACCAATTTTTACAAATTATTGCCGGACTATTTGACAAATCCGTATTACTTTATACTTACGGACTATTTTAAGTAGATAACTTTTGGACCTTGGTTGTTGATTTTCGAGATGTAGAGGTCGGACCCAAGATTGAACTCATTCAAAGCAATCTGCATAGATTGGCCGATAGCATCTGCTTTAGCCTGCGAATCTGACAGAGCGAATAGGGAGGGTCCAGATCCACTGATGCTGCAACCCAAAGCTCCGGCATCCAGTGCAGCACACTTCATCCGGTCAAAACCCGGAATCAAACGGGAGCGAACAGGCTCTGCAACAAAATCCTCCAGCGAGCGCCCAATGAGAGCAAAGTCACTCTTGAAAAACCCGGCCACAAGCGTCGCGGTATTACCCCACTGTCGAATAGCATCTGAGAGCGGAATCTGATCGGGCAGCAACCGCCTGGACTCTTTGGTAGATATCTCAATATGAGGATGTATTACAGTGCAGTGCAGATTCTCCGGAACATCAAGTTTGATGATATCTATCGGGTGGTAACTGCGGATAAGCACAAAACCACCATAAAGGGCCGGAGCAACATTATCTGCGTGGAGTGATCCACTGGCAATCATCTCACCCTCAATTGCAAAAGGCAATAACTCTCTCGGGGAGAGCCTTAGGTCAAAGAGCATATTCATTGCAAAAGCTGCAGCCACAGCACTCGCGGCGCTGGAACCCAACCCGCTGCCAAGAGGCATCTTTTTGTGAATCTCAATCTCCACACCACACTCAATCCTGTGAGCCTTCACTATGGACAATATCGGTTTCCCGGCAGTATTCAATGCAGGATCTTTGGTAAGCTTACCATTATCTCCGGTAATCTCCACAATCCTAACACCGGGCCTCTCGCTCACCCTCAGTACCAGCTCATCCCCCGGCATATCAATAGCAAACCCCATAACGTCAAATCCACAAGCAATATTGGAGACGGTGGCCGGGGCAAAAACTCTTATCTCATTTATTTTTAATCTCATTGTAATACTAATTTCTTAAAGATATGATCTCACTCGATTTCAAATTGTAACACGGACTCGAACGGTGATAGTCAACCGCAATACTCTTCGGTTCAACTCTGTACCCAGCCTTTCTTGCTAAGATAAGCAATTTTTCTGCAACATCCTTACCATTGATCTCATCCCGGATACTGGCACTCATAACCCCATCTACATCTGTCCAGATCTCAATCTCGGCGACCCCCATAGCAGCTCCAATTATTGAAGCGGTATAATCCGATCCGCCTCTGCCAAGAGTTATGGTTTCGCCATTAGCCGTAGAAGCAATAAACCCGGTAATTATATTCACATCGCTGTTTCCCAAAAAGTGTTCACGTATATTCCTGTTTGTAAGTTCAAAATCTACCCTCTCTGCTCCAAAATCTCCACTGCAGATGATTAGCCAACGGCTGTCGGTAAATCTCGCCTCAACCCCTCTCTCACGAAGAGCCTCACAGATGATATATACACTGAGCCTCTCTCCGTAACTCATAATGCTATCCAGGCTTTTTGCGGTGGTCTCGCCTGTGAGAGATACCCCGTGCAGAATATCTGTAAGCCCCTTAAACTCCATCATAACACGCGCAGTTACTCTGCTCCTGCTCTCTATACCAATAAGTTCGTTTACTGCTTGCAGATGCCTCTCCCTCAACCCCTCCAAAGTTTTAATATATCCGCTGTTGCCCGTAGATGCAATAGAGCTGATGGTGATAAGCGAATCTGTAACCCCCTGAAAAGCCGAAAACACAACAGCTATTCTACCATTTCTCTCTTTTGAGGTGATGATAATATCCATTACATCCTTAATCCTCTTTACATTGCCTACGGACGATCCTCCGAATTTTAAAACTTTCATTTTTTCATTTATTAGTAGTTTATACAAAAAAAACCGGCCCCATTTAAATGAAGCCGGCTCAATATTATTGTTTGATATCAATCAATGCCAACTTCATCCATACAACAGTGTTGTTGTGGTTGTAATCGTAATCGTTGTAATAACGATAGCCGATGAAGTTGATAAATTTAGAATCATAAAAATTTGTACGTTTTTACAATCACAAATCTATGCTAAATTTTTTAATAACAAATATTATTTTTGCAATCCCACGCAGAAATTCATAAAATCATTTGGAATTCTAATAGTCAATTATTCAATATTTATGCAATTATGTGTAATTTAGTGAAATATTATCACTCGCTCTTAAATCCTATGAAAACCATCATTCTATCTGCTTGCCTTCTTCTGCTATCCTGTAATGCACATAAGGATTCAAAAGTCACAACCATAAATTTTTCGGAGGAGGAGAATTGTGACATCTTCTCGAATGAGTCGATGGAATTAGTTGGCTTTACTCCGTTAGATTCTATCGGTTCACCGATTGTTAGTTCAGACTCTAAAATGGTTGAGAGTGATGGCTCTTACTATTTTTTTGACAATAGTAAAATGGTTGTTCACAGGTTTGACCGTTCGGGTAAGTTTCTGAACTCTATCGGAACACGAGGTCGTGGGCCTACCGAGTACTCTGCAGTCGAAGATTTTTGCATCGATCCGGCTAAAGGCAATATAGAATTCCTCTCCCTTATGGCACAACAGCTTTACATCTACAACAATGATGGTGTATTTATCTCAACATTTAAGATTCAAGGGTATCCGTACTCTTTTACAAAATTCAACGATGGATCATATCTGTTTTGCAAAGGGCAGGTTGCCGATGAAAACGTAAAAATTGGTAATGCTCAGTTATATACAATAGATAAAGCAGGGGTCGTTAAGGAGAGATATCTGCCAATTGAAAAGAATAACGCTTTCCAGACTCCGATGCGTGACGAAAGTATTCAGGTCTCAAACGGAAATGTTTTTTTTAAAACCTGGTTCACCGGGGATGTTTATGAGATAACAAAGAGTGGCCCGAGGCAAGTTACTACTATAGATTTTAAAGATAGAGCTTACGATAAAGCTATTTTGGAGAAGAGTACTGATGCATTTATGGAGTTTCTTACAACTGTAAATCCCTACAATATAGGCAGATATTTGGAAAATGAGAAATACATCTACATCTATGTAACAGATGCCAACTATCAAAAATTCTACCATCTGCTCCACAATAAAACCAGTGGAAAGACTAAAATATCAAACGCAATCCGGAACAACTCTAAATATCCGGCAATAGGTCCGGCAAAATCACTATCTCCCAATAACGAACTGCTGTTCCTGATTGATCCCATCGTAATATCAGACCTTAGAAATAACTCCGATAACCCCTTTAACGGCACTCTCGAGATTCCTTCAATATCAGATAACTCAAATGCTATACTCGTCATCTTCAAGGTGAGGTAACCTTGCCAAAGTTTTTGTAAAAAAGTGTAACTAAGTAATAAGAATCCGTTAAATATCAATTTTTTAAATTACATTCTATGAAATCAAAGGTTTTATTAATTATTGTGGTCACCTTATTATGTATAAAAAATCAATCTTTCTCTCAAAATGTCAAGGAGAAGAGAGCTCAGTCAGATATCGGTGTCGGATTCTTTTTCTCAGAAAGTAACAATGGCCCTTCTCTTAGAGTGAGTTATGGTTATCTTTTCAATAAATCTCTTTTCCTGGGAATTGGTACCGGTGCTACACTTTATATAGCACAAAAAGGAGGAACCAATAAAGCACCGAGGATTCCAATCTTTCTCAACTCAAAATATTCACTGGCTCTCTCTCAAAGGACTTCATTTATAGTTGGATTGGAGACCGGATATCGATTCTTTTCGAAGTGGGGCAATAGTAATTACAACGCATTTTATGCGATGCCTAAAATTGGAGTTGGATTTAAAATTGGAAAGAGTGGTAAAAAAGCAATTAATTTAATAGCAAAATATAGCAGAGACAGAAGAAGCGATTTAAGAACCTACGAAAATCAGGTAGGGGCATTTTTGGAATTAAGCTTTTAACACTATCTGAGTGAAATCTTACATAACCTCTCCATCCCTTCACGCACCACCGAAATCGGGGTGCCGATGTTCATACGGAAAAAGCCTTCGCCGTCGGGGCCAAAGGTGAGTCCGTCGTTTAGTCCTATCTTTGCTACGTTTAAGAGTCTATCTGCAACCTCTTTGTGAGGTAGTCCTGTACCACGGAAATCGAGCCATAGCAAAAAGGAGCTCTGGGGTTTGATAAATGTAACCCCGGGAATCTCAGTTTTTAGAAAGTCGTAAGCGAAATCTATGTTTCTCTCAAGGTAGGGCAAAAGCTCCGCCAGCCACGGCCCGCCATCTCTGTAAGCTGCCTCCATTGTTACGTGGCCGAAGATGTTTCCCAGCCCCAGATGAAGCATATTGAGTTGTTTGTTGAATTTTTCCAGAATCTCTTCACTCTCTGAGATTATTACCGAGTTGAGCATCCCTGCAATGTTGAAGGTCTTGCTTGGGGCCATTGCTGTGATGGTGTTCATCGAGATTTCGTGTGAGATACCGGCCATAATTGTGTGCCGGTTTCCGTAGAGGGCAAGATCTGCGTGGATATCATCCGAGAAAATGATAGCGCCATATTTGCAGCAAAGTTCACCTATTCGCTTAAGCTCGCCATAACTCCAGGCTTTACCTATTGGGTTGTGCGAATTACTCAAAATGAACATTTTTACCCCTCCGGCAAGTTTGCCTTCAAAATCTTTCCAGTCAATTACATAGCCACCATCTTCAATTTTTAAAGGAGAGCAGACCAACTCACGGCCGCACTCTTTAACAATAGCGTGGAATGGAGGGTAGACCGGGGTCTGAATTAGAATTTTGTCACCGGGCGAAGTAAATGCCAAAACTGAAACCGGGAGTGCTGCCACAATTCCGGGAGATGATGAGAGCTGTTCAACAGAGATCTTCCAGCCATACCTTTCGAGAACCCATTGTATGAAGAGCTCTTTGGACTCCCGTGAGCGGTAGGTGTAGCCAAAAACACCAAGGTCACACAGCTTCCTGGCAGCATCAATTACACAAGGGGGCGACTGGAAATCCATATCTGCAACCCACATCGGAAGGATATCCTCTCTTCCGAAAACCTCTCTTCGCGCATCATATTTAAAGCAGGAGCTACCCTGGCGGTCTACTACTTTGTTAAAATCGAACATATCTCTATTTTAATCCGTGAATCTCGGAAAGTTTATCTATATCTTACTGCTGTTCCGGCAGCGGTAACCATCAGCATTGTGCCGCCAATTGTTTCGTAATCAAGGTCAATTCCTATTATTGCATTGGCACCCAATGAGGCAGCTTGTGCAGTCATCTCCCTTATAGCATCCTCTTTCGCCTCCTTAAGAACTCTCTCATAGGAGCCTGAACGACCGCCCACGATGTCACGGATTCCCGCTAAAAAGTCCTTTATGATATTTGCTCCAATTATAGATTCGCCTGAAACCAGCCCGTAGTATTGTTCTATCTCCTTTCCCTGGAGAGTAGATGTCGTAGTTAATAGCATATTAATATATTTTAAAAAAACGTTAAATAATCAAAATTGATTCATTCATTAAAAGCATTTTGGATAGAAATCCTATATGGAATTCAAATGTAAACAGAGTAACTATTTGGTATACAGTTTTATAATGTTTAGTATCACCTCTGTCGCCTTGGCCATACTCTCAAGCGGGATATATTCATAACGCCCGTGGAAGTTGTGACCTCCGGCAAAGATGTTCGGGCAAGGGAGACCCATAAATGAGAGTCTTGCGCCGTCTGTACCTCCACGGATAGGTTTGATTTGAGGTTTAACGCCGGCCATCTCCATTGCCTCAACAGCTTTTTCAACAATATGATAGTGAGGCTCTACCTGTTTTTTCATATTGAAATATTGATCTTTCAGCTCCAGACGGAATGTTCCGGAACCATACTTTTTGTTCATATATGCAGTTCCGTCAAAGCGGATGATATGGAAGAATCCCTCATAATGCTGTGTAAACTCCGGCCTCTGCTCAACAGGCAAAAGCGAATTGAACTCAGTTCCAAGAATAATTGCATTGATCATCTTATCTTTGGCATATCCGGGGTGGATGTTTCTCCCCTGAATAAATATCTTTGCAGATGCTGCGTTAAAGTTTTCATACTCAAGCTCGCCTATCTCGCCGCCGTCCAGGGTGTATGCGTAATCTGCACCAAACCTATTAACATCAAATTTATCTACACCACGTCCAATCTCCTCATCGGGGGTAAAGCCTATCTTAATCTCTCCGTGTAAAAATTGAGGATTGCTCATAATATACTCTGCCGCACTCATAATCTCTGCAATACCCGCTTTATCGTCGGCAGCAAGCAGGGTGTTTCCGTCGGTGGTGATAATGGTCTGACCCTTGTATTTGAGAAGCTCCGGGAACTCCTCAACCTTCATAACCATATTTTTCTCACTGTTTATAACTATATCTTCACCATTATAGTTCTTAATTATCTGAGGATTAACACCTTTGCCGGGGGCATCGGGAGCGCTATCTACGTGTGCTATAAATCCAATCACAGGAACCTTTTTCCCTGCAGGCAGATTCGAAGGTATTGTGGCCATCACATAGCCGAATTCATCCAGAGATACATCTGTGATTCCCATCTCTTTAAGCTCTTTGAGCAGCATCCTTGACAGATCTAACTGCTTGGCGGAGCTTGGCTGGGAAGATGATTCCGGGTCTGATGCTGTATCAACAGAGATATAACGCAGGAATCTTTCCAATATTTTATCTTTCATAATATCTTATTTTAAAATTATCTATATCAAATTACTATGCTAAAGAAACAGCATACTTATACCCATAACTGCCATACCACCAATGACACCAATAATGGCAGGGTGGTGCTCTCCGTATTTCTCTGCAGTAGGGAGCAGTTCGTCAAGAGAGATGTAAACCATAATACCTGCAACTCCGGCAAGAATTATGCCCATAAAGGATTCGTCAAACAGGAAAGAGAGCAGGAAATAGCCCACAATTGCACCAATTGGCTCGGCAAGACCGGAGAGAGAGGAGTGAAAGAATGCCTTCCCTTTGCTTTGAGTTGCGTAGTAGATAGGAACTGCTACCGCAATACCCTCCGGAATGTTGTGGATACCCACCGCAATTGCAATACTCAACCCCATATTAGGGTCATTCATAGCTGTTACAAATGTTGCAATTCCCTCGGGGAAGTTGTGAATACCAATTGCAAAAGCGGACATCATTCCCAGCCTCATCATCCCCTCTTTAGTCACTTTACTCTTCTCCTCTTTTATAGAGAGCTCTCCCGGTTCGTGAGGATTTTCGTAAGATGGAACCAGATAGTCAATTATCGCAATAATTGCTATCCCTCCAAAAAAAGATGCGAGGGTGATAAAATCACCTCTACTCTCTCCAAATATACCAATCAGAGACTCTTTTGCATCTCCGTAAAGCTCAACCAAAGAGATGAATATCATAACCCCTGCAGAGAAACCCAAAGAGGCAGCCAAAAATCTTGGAGAGAATTTTTTTGTAAAAAGAACTATCGCACTTCCAATGGAAGTGGATAGTCCCGCAATAACAGTGAGAGAGAATGCCAGCCAAAAATTACCTTCCATACATCTGTCAATCTATATTATCTCTACTTCTCCAGCTTGGCTCTTAAACTGTCCCAGGCAAGGTAAACTATTATTATTGCATACATAAAGAGAGCAAGATACTCGGCCGGTACAGACTCCATCCACTCTTTACTGGTAAGATTAATTCCGGCAAAACGGATAATTGCACTCATAACTCCCATAAGGGCACCACCGGCAATAAACCCGGATGCAATAAGTGTTCCCCTCTCTTTTCTCTCATTATTAAGATTTTCATCTTTACATCTTGTAGATACAAACCAGGCAACTGCTCCACCAACCAGAAGAGGAAGGTTTAGTTCCAGAGGGATAAACATACCCAGAGAGAAGGCCAGGGCAGGGATACCAACAAATGCAAGTACTATAGAGATAATTGCCCCGATTCCGTAAAGAAGCCACGGAGCTCCGCCACCCGACATCAAAGGTTCAATTACTGCCGCCATAGCGTTTGCCTGAGGGGCAACCAGAGCATTCTCACCAACAAACCCGTAGGTTTTGTTAAGAATTATCATCACTCCTCCTACTGTTGCAGCAGCCACAATTGTTCCCAGAAACTTCCACTGTTGCTGTTTTATAGGGGTCGACCCCAGCCAGTAACCAATCTTTAAATCTGTAATAAATGCACCTGCTACAGAGAGAGCTGTACAGACAACACCCCCGATTATCAGAGCGGCTGTCATACCTGCTGTACCCTTAAGCCCCGAAGCTACCAAAATAACAGAGGCAAGGATAAGTGTCATAAGTGTCATCCCGCTTACCGGGTTAGTTCCTACAATCGCAATTGCATTCGCTGCTACGGTTGTGAAGAGGAAGGCAATAATACCAACTACCAGAATTGCTATAACTGCGTGGAACAAGTTATTTACTACACCAAAATAGAAGAAGATAAAGGTTGCAACAAGTGCTATCACAATGCCGATTGCAACTATCTTCATAGGAAGATCTTTTTGGGTCCTGGTCACATTTGTATTAACATCCGGGCCACCTTTGAACTCCTTTGCAGCCATCCCGAAAGCAGTTTTAATAATTCCGGCAGATCTAATAATTCCAATAATACCTGCTGTGGCAATACCACCAATACCGATATGCCTTCCGTAATCACGGAAGATCTGTTCCGGTGACATCTGTGATATTGTCTGAGTTATTCCTGTACCCATCAGGTCAATAACCTGTGCACCGAAAAAGATATTCATCAGTGGAATTACTCCGAACCAGATGAGCATAGAGCCGCAGCATATAATAAAGGCATATTTAAGACCTACTATATATCCAAGCCCCAGAACTGCAGCACCTACGTTTATCTTAAGAAGCACCTTTGCCTTAGTGGCAACCATCTCTCCGAAAGGTAAAACTCTGGATGAGAAAACCTCAGACCAGAAGCCAAAGGTAGAGACTATAAAGTCGTAAAGACCTCCAACAAGACCGCTCATTAAAAGTACTTTAGCACTACTACCTCCACTCTCTCCGCTTACAAGAACCTGAGTTGTGGCAGTAGCTTCCGGGAAAGGGTACTTTCCGTGCATATCGGAGACAAAATATTTTCTGAAAGGGATCAGGAACAGAATACCTAAAACTCCTCCCAGTAGTGAACTCATAAACACCTTTGCAAAATCTACAGTGAGTTCCGGGTATTTTGCCTGAAGTATATAGAGTGCAGGCATTGTAAAGATAGCTCCTGCAACAATTGCTCCGGAGCTGGCCCCGATTGACTGGATAATAACATTCTCTCCAAGAGCATTTTTCCTCTTTAAAGCACCTGAAAGTCCAACTGCAATTATGGCGATTGGAATCGCTGCTTCAAATACCTGACCCACTTTCAGACCCAGATAGGCAGCAGCTGCCGAAAAAATTACGGTCATAATTACACCCATAAAAACTGACCAAGGTGTCACTTCGGGATAGCTCTTTCCCGCAGACATAAGTGGTTTATACTCTTCACCCTCTTTTAATTCGCGATAAGCGTTTTCCGGGAGCCCTTTTGGCTTGCTGTTACTATGTTCCATATCTTTTTTTAAGTTTAGTTTCCAAAGGTAATGATTTTATAAATATTTCTTTTACCTTTGCCCCGATAATGAAACATAACAGCGCACATATCAACTCTAACTTTAATCATAGACACGTCCGACGATGTGCCTAGGAAGGGCAGCTGTATAAAATTCGGCCTTGTGCCGTAAATCTACGCAGGTATAGTCTCCTGCATATTATTTACATTTTTACATTTTAAACTGTTTAATTCTACGATGAATATAAACATTTATGTGGCTGATTCAAGCCACGTTATATACGCAGATGCTATCTGCGAGTTGGTATATATATCTGCATTGGAGCGCGGAACCGGAATTGCAAAGCGGAGTCCGGAGTATATTGCCCAAAAAATGGTCTCATCAAAGGCTGTAATAGCACTGGATGGTAAAGAGCTGGCAGGATTTGCATATATAGAGACCTGGAGCCACAGCAAATTTGTGGCAAACTCAGGCCTTATTATTGCTCATAAATACAGAAACCAAGGATTGGCAAAAAAGGTGAAGACCAAGATATTTGAACTCTCTAAAAAGCTCTATCCCAATGCTAAGATCTTTAGTATTACTACCGGGCTTGCAATAATGAAACTCAATACCCAGTTAGGATTTAAACCTGTAACCTTCTCAGAACTTACGGACGATAAGGAGTTTTGGAAAGGGTGTCAGGGTTGCAGAAACTTTGATGTTCTTCAGAGAAACGACTATAAGATGTGCCTTTGTACAGGACTTCTTTACGATCCTGCCGAAGTTCCAAAGTCAAAATTTGCTCCGGCTTTGGTATCTGCAGGTAAAACGCTTATAATTAACCCATTGGTAAAAATTAATTCTATTATTTCGTCAAAAAAGCAGTAAAATGAAGGAGAAGGTTGTATTAGCATTCAGCGGAGGTCTGGATACATCATTTTGTGTTCCCTATCTTAAAGAGGAGAAGGGGTTGGAGGTGCATACAGTAATGGTTAACACAGGAGGGTTCTCTCCCGAAGAGGAGCGTCGTATTGAGCAGAGAGCTCTGGAGCTTGGAGCTGCCTCTCACGTAAATATAAATGTGGTGGAGGAGTATTACCAAAAAGGTATAAAGTATCTATTATTCGGAAACATATTAAAGAATTCAACATACCCGCTCTCAGTCAGTTCCGAGAGAATTTTTCAGGCAATTGCAGTACTGGATCACGTTAAAAAACTTAATGCCGGTTTTGTTGCCCACGGCAGCACAGGAGCGGGAAACGACCAGGTGAGATTTGACCTGGTTTTTGAGGTTATGGCCCCTACAGTTAAAGTTCTGGCACCAATAAGGGAGCTCTCTTTAACGAGAATGGAGGAGATAAACTATCTGCAGAGCAAAGGGTTCAACTTCTCGTGGGAAAAGGCCAAATACTCTATAAACCAGGGCTTGTGGGGCACAAGTGTTGGAGGTGTAGAGACTCTCTCCTCCGGTGGAGTACTTCCGGAAGATGCATACCCATCGCAGATATCCCTTACAGAACCCGTTAGAATTAAGATAACTTTTGAAAAGGGTGAGCCTGTTGCACTTAATGGAAAGAGAGATACTCCGGTGGAGATAATCAGGTCGATAAACGAGCTGGGCGGAAAATATGGAGTAGGCAGAGATATGCACGTTGGAGATACCATTATCGGAATTAAGGGGAGGGTAGGATTTGAGGCTCCTGCTCCGCTAATCCTGGTAAAAAGTCACCACCTGCTTGAGAAGCACACATTAACAAAAGGTCAGTTGTATTGGAAAGAGCAACTTGCCGGATGGTATGGTCAGTTGATGCACGAGGCTCAGTATCTGGACCCTTTGATGAGAAACATAGAGGTGTTTATGGATGATACTCAAAAATATGTAACAGGAGTTGTTGAGGCAGAGTTGCGCCCTTACCATTTTGCAATTTTAGGTTGTGAAACCCCATACGACCTTATGAGCAGCAAGTTCGGAGAGTATGGCGAGGCAAATAAATCCTTCACCGGGCAGGATGTAATAGGGTTCACCAAGGTTCTTGCCAACCCATTAAAAATTTATTATTCTGTACATAAAGATGATTAGAGTTGCAATTGCCGGAGGTACCGGATATACTGCCGGGGAGCTCCTTAGAATACTGCTAAACCACCCTATGGTGGAGATCTCTGCTGTTTTAAGCACCACTCTTGCCGGGGAGATGGTATCTTCAGTTCATAAAGATCTTACAGGAGATACGAATCTACGTTTCACATCACACCTCAACTCTCCACAGGGGCGTAAGGAGGTTGACCTCATCTTTCTCACACTGGGTCACGGACTCTCAAAGAAATATCTGGATGAGCTAGACCTGCCCAACAGCTGCAAAATTATAGATTTGGGAAACGATTTTCGAGTAGATTCTCAATATAAAGGTGAAGATTTTGTATATGGGCTTTGCGAACTCAACAGAGATGAGATAATCAAAGCTAAGTATATAGCAAACCCGGGATGTTTTGCCACATCAATTCTTTTGGCTCTTTTACCACTGGCCGTTGCTTCTAAATTGAATGATGATATCCATATTCACGCTATTACAGGATCTACAGGAGCGGGAAAGAGCCTCTCCGAGAGTACCCACTTCAGCTACAGAGAGTCCAATATATCTGTATACAAACCATTTACCCATCAGCATCTGGGAGAGATTAAGCGAGTTTTGGGTACCCTCACCACCCAAGATTTACCATCTGCCTCCAAAGAGCTTCCCGCTGCTTCAAGAGAGCTCCCAACGATAAATTTTGTTCCGATAAGAGGAGATTTTACCAGGGGCATCTTTGCAAGCATCTACACAAAGATCTCCGGAGATTTAACTTTAGAGGAGGTATACTCGCTTTATAACAACTTCTACTCCGGTTCTCCTTTTGTGAAAATCTCTCGCGAACCCATATCTATGAAAGAGGTTGTTAATACAAATAAATCTCTTTTACATATTGAGAGCCACAATGGTTACTGGCATATAACATCTGCAATTGATAACCTCTTGAAGGGGGCATCCGGCCAGGCAGTCCAAAATATGAATCTTATGTTCTCCATTGAGGAGAGCTGCGCTCTTAAACTAAAGGGTAGCGCCTTTTAATTGATATTGATATGAATACATTTGATGTATATAAATTGTGGCCGATTGAGCCGGTAAAAGCAAAAGGTTGTCGTGTCTGGGACAAGGATGGGGTAGAGTATCTGGACTTCTACGGAGGTCACGCAGTTATCTCCGTGGGGCATTCGCACCCTAAATATAATGGGAGGCTTATTAATCAGTTGGAGAAGATATCTTTCTACTCAAATTCGGTCTTAAATTCGCTTCAACAGGAGCTTGCCCAAAGATTAGGCCGGGTTAGCGGTTATGACGATTACTCTCTTTTTCTCTCTAACTCGGGGGCTGAAGCAAACGAAAATGCGCTTAAACTCGCTTCCTTTCATACAGGTAAGTCCAAGGTTCTTGCATTCAGAGGGGCGTTTCACGGACGAAGCTCAGGTGCTGTTGCTGTTACCGATATACCTAAGATTAGCAGCCCTTTTAACTCATTTCATAAAGTCGAATTTATTCAGCTTAACGATATTGAGGGTGTTAAGAGAGAGCTCTCTACCGGGGAGTATGCAGCTGTGATTGTTGAGGGAATCCAGGGTGTGGCAGGAATCTACTCTCCCGAGAGTTCATTTCTTAAATTGCTTGCAGAGGTGACCAAGAGAGAGGGTGTTGTACTCATTTTAGATGAGGTGCAGAGCGGATATGGAAGGACAGGGAAGTTTTTTGCACATCAACACTCAGGTATTAAGGCAGATATAATAACAACTGCTAAAGGGATGGGCAATGGATTCCCAATTGGCGGGACTATCATATCACCAATGTTTGAAGCTGTTCAGGGTATGCTGGGTACAACATTCGGAGGAAATCATCTTGCCTGTGCTGCAGCAATTGCAGTTCTTGAAATTATTGAAAACGAGGGTCTTGTAGAGTCTGCTGCACTCAAGGGGGCCTATTTGAAGCGTGGCTTGAAGAGAGTATTGGATAATCATCCCGATGGAGTGATAGCTGAGATCAGGGGTGAAGGACTTATGATTGGAGTTGAAATGAGTGCAAATTATATAGCAGTAAGAGATAATTTGCTATTTGACCAGAGAGTCTTTACGGGTGGCGCTAAGAGCAACATAATTCGCCTACTCCCTCCCTTAACCGTAACGATGGAGGAGATTGACCTCTTTCTCTCCAGATTTGAAAAGGCCATAATCACTATAAAAGAGTTAGAGAAATTATGAAAAAATTTACCTGTGTTAACGATATAGGGCCCCTTGACAGGGCTCTTGAACTTGCAAAAGAGGTTAAAACAAATCCATTTGCAGACTCTGCTCTTGGAAAAGACAAGACATTGTTGATGATTTTTTTTAACTCCAGTTTAAGAACCAGGCTTAGCACTCAAAAGGCCGCTATGAACCTGGGAATGAATGTTATTGTCCTGGATATAAACCAGGGAGCCTGGAAACTTGAGACAGAGAGAGGTGTAATAATGGATGGCGACAAACCGGAGCATATCCTGGAGGCAATTCCTGTAATGGGCTCATATTGTGATATTATTGGAGTAAGAGCTTTTGCCGGGCTTCAGAACAAAAAAGAAGATTATAATGAGATCGTAATCAACCAGTTCATAGAGTACTCCGGAAGACCTGTATTTAGTATGGAGGCTGCAACCAGACACCCTCTCCAGAGCTTTGCTGATTTTATAACAATTGAGGAGTATAAAACTGTAAAAAGACCGAAGGTTGTTTTAACCTGGGCACCTCACCCCAAAGCTCTTCCACAGGCTGTTGCCAACTCATTTGCAGAGTGGATGAATATGAGAGACTATGATTTTGTAATTACTCACCCCGAGGGTTATGAGCTATCTGCTGATTTTGTAGGAAACGCTAAGGTAGAGTACAACAATCTTAAAGCATTTGAGGGTGCAGATTTTATATATGCCAAAAACTGGTCATCATTTAATGATGCTACTTATGGTCAGATCTTAAACATCGACAGAAGTTGGATGGTAGATTCTTTAAAGATGCAACTCACCAACAATGCTAAATTTATGCACTGTTTGCCAGTCAGGAGAAATATGATTGTTAGTGACGATGTAATAGAGGGGAGGGATTCAATAGTTGTTCCGCAAGCTGCAAACAGAGTAGTATCTGCACAGGTTGTTATAAGAGAGATGCTAAAAGCACTATAGGAAATATATAAATCATCAATTTTAATAATTTTTAAAAAGCTTGTAATGAAAATATTAACAGTAATTAAAATTGGAGGGAACATTATTGACCGGCCGGATGAACTGGATGTTTTCCTTGAAAAATTTGAAAAAATTGATGGTCCCAAGATACTTGTGCACGGTGGCGGAGTTTTGGCAAGCGAGATGGCGGACAAATTGGGGATCAAAACCAAGATGCATCAGGGTAGGAGAATTACAGATTTGGAGACGTTAAAACTGGTTTCAATGGTCTATGCGGGATGGATAAATAAGAGTATTGTCGCAAAATTACAAAAGATAGAATGTAACTCAATCGGTTTATCCGGAGCTGATGCAGATTGTGTCCCTGCTATAAGAAGATCTCCTGTACCTGTAGATTTTGGCTACGTTGGTGATGTAGATCCTCAACAAATAAACACGGGATTCCTGCTTAGTATGCTGGGAAAAGGGATTACTCCGGTATTTTGTGCAATTACTCACGATCGTAACGGATCCATCCTGAACACTAATGCAGATACTATGGCATCTTCTATAGCAATCGCTCTATCGAGGGATTACTACACCCGTCTTATCTACTGTTTTGAAAAACAGGGTGTACTCTCAAATCCGGATGATGAGGAGTCAATAATCCCACTTATTACAAGGGTAAGTTACGAATCAATAAAGGCTTCGGGAGTTGTAAGAGACGGGATGATTCCAAAGATGGACAACGCATTCTATGCAATAGACAACGGAGTCTCAGAGGTATTTATAAAACACGCGTCAAACCTGGGTAACGACAAGGGAACTGTTTTAAAATGAGCTCAACTATAAGCGACACAGAATTAAGTATCTACCTGGAAGATGCTACTAATCTATTGAGAAAGATGATCTCTGTACCCTCCTTCTCATCTGAGGAGTCTTTGTGTGCGGCAATATTGTCTGCCTATCTTAAATCTAAAGGGGTTACTGTTGAGAGGATAAAAAACAATATTATTGCTCGTTTAAACTGCTCCGAACAACAGGCACCTGTTTTAATGCTAAACTCTCATATAGACACAGTAAGGCCCACAAGTGGCTATACATTCGATCCGTTCAACCCCCCTTATGATCAAAATAGGATTCTGGGGCTTGGAAGCAATGATGCCGGAGCATCTGTAGTTTCAATGATTCAGGCTTTTCTGTGGTTTAAGGAGAGAGGCAAATTGGGTTTTAATCTGCTTCTGATTATATCTGCAGAGGAGGAGAACTCCGGAGCAGATGGTATATCGCTTGCTTTGAATGAGGTTGGGAGGATTGATGCCGCTATTGTGGGGGAGCCGACGCAGATGAAAGCTGCAGTTGCCGAGAGGGGCCTTCTCGTTATTGACGGGATTGCAAAGGGTGTTAGTGGTCACGCAGCTAGAGGAGAGGGTATTAACTCAATTTATCTTGCCCTGGAAGATATACTTAAGATTAAAGAGCACAAATTTAATGAGATATCTCCGTTGATGGGAGAGGTAAAAATGACCGTTACCCAAATAGATGCCGGATCCCAACACAATGTAATTCCAGATTTGTGCCGTTTTGTGATAGATATCAGACCTACAGATATGTATGATAATATCGAAATTTTGAATGAGCTTAAACAATTTGTAACCTGCGATCTAAAAGCAAGAAATTTAAGCAACAGATCATCCGCAACACCAGTTGGACACCCTCTGATTAAAACGCTGGAGGTGTGTTCTATTGAGAGTTATGTTTCGCCCACTACATCTGACTGGATGAGGTTGAGTGTGCCGGCAATAAAGATGGGACCGGGAGATTCATCAAGATCGCACAGAGCAGACGAATATGTAACTATAGATGAGCTTTCCGGGGGTATTAAAGGATATATAAATTTTATTGAAAAGTTAAATTTTAAGATATGAGTACTTTATGGAGTAAGGGTTTGAGTGCAGATGCCCTGGTTGAGAGCTTTACAGTGGGCCGTGACAGGGAGCTTGACCTTCGTCTTGCACCATTTGATGTAAAGGGGTCTCTGGCACATATCCAGATGCTGGAGAGCATATCTCTTTTGACATCTGCAGAGCTGGAGTTGCTAACAAAGGAGCTTAAGTTGATAGAGGAGGAGATTGCTTCGGGCAGCTTTAAGCTGGAAGATGGCGTTGAGGATATTCATTCACAGATAGAGCTTATTCTAACAAGAAGAGTGGGAGATGTGGGTAAAAAGATCCATAGCGGAAGGTCCAGGAATGATCAGGTTCTTACAGATATTAAACTATATCTGAAATGGGAGATTAACTCTCTCAAAGATGAAATTGCGACCCTCTTCAACCTTTTACAAAAGCTAAGCGAAGAGCATAAAGAGGTTCTTTTGCCTGGTTATACACACGGGCAGATAGCTATGCCCTCATCCTTCGGCCTTTGGTTTGGTGCCTATGCAGAGACCCTTGTAGATGATATCTATATGTTCGCGGCTGCAATGAAGGTAACAGACCAGAACCCTCTGGGGTCAGCAGCCGGTTACGGCAGCTCTTTCCCTCTGGACAGAGATCTTACAACTGATCTGTTAGGCTTTAGTACAATGAACTACAACTCTGTTGCTGCACAGATGAGCAGAGGCAAGACCGAAAAGGCTGTGGCGGTTGCCCTGGCATCACTGGCCTCAACACTCAACAAGATGGCGAGTGATGCAATTATGTATATGTGTGGCAACTTCGGCTTCATCTCCTTCCCGGATGAACTTACAACCGGCTCCAGCATTATGCCACATAAGAAGAACCCGGATGTCTGGGAGATTATCAGGGGCAGATGCAATATGGCAGAAAGTATCCCAAACGAGATCAGTTTGCTTACAAAGAATCTGCCTCACGGATACCATCGCGACTTTCAGCTTCTAAAGGAGATTCTCTTTCCTGCAATCGACTCAGCTCATCAGGTACTGGAGATGACCATCTTTATGCTTAACAATATAAAGATCAACAGAGATATACTCAATGATAAAAAGTACGACTACCTCTTTACTGTAGAGGAGGTAAACAGAAGAGTGCTTGAGGGAACTCCATTCAGGGATGCCTACAGAGAGGTTGGGGATGATGTTAACAAAGGAATTTTCTCTACACCAAAGAAAATTGCCCACACTCATAAGGGGAGTATAGGCAATCTTGCTAACAGAGAGATAAAATCCAAAATGGAACGGGCTCTTCTGCTTTTTGGCTAAATCTATTCAGCTAATCTAAAATCCAAAAGAGAACTCATACTTTCCAAAGAGCAGGAATGCTACAAGGAGAGTGAGAAGTACGTTGAACAGCTGTGCAATCAGGAATGTGGCAGTATATTTATTATTCTCTTTTGTAAATATCTTTCGGAAATCTGTCTCTAAACCTATTGAAACAAACGCAACTGAGAAGAGGGTCTCTCTTAGTGCCTTTGCTGCACCTCCAAGTGATTTTGCAGTAGCAGGCTCAAGGAGGAAACTAAATACAATTGAAGCCAGGATAAAACCTAGAACAAATTTTGGAAATCTTTCCCAAAGAATTGAAGGTGTAGGCTTTATCTCTGTATTTGTACCTCTGTAAGACCAATATATAGAGATTGCAAATGCAGCAACCCCAAGAAGTACGTTTTGAGATGATTTAATTATAACTGCTTGTGATTCTGCTATATCTCCGAGGAACTTCCCTGCAGCTACTACAGCCCCAGTTGTATCTATTGTTCCTCCAAGCCAGGCGCCGGCAACCTCTTGAGTGAGTCCTAACCAGTTGGCAAGGAATGGCATTATATACATCATTGGAACGGCTACAACAAGAACCAGCGATACGACAAAGGAGAGTTTTTTCCCGTCTCCTTTAATTGCTCCACAGGATGCAATTGCTGCAGATACACCGCATATTGAAACTGCACTGGATAACATTACAGCCATCTCCTTATCTACTCCCATCTTTCGTGCAAGCCAGAAAGAGAAGTACCATACAGAGATAACAACAACTATAGCCTGAATCATACCATACGACCCGGCCTTCATTATCTCACCGAACACAATTGAGGTTCCCAGAATTACGAGACCCGCCTTAATATAAAATTCACTTCTGACTGCCGGCTCCATCCATTTTGGCAGGCCAACTGTATTCCTTATTAAAAGCCCAATAGCAACAGAGAAGAAGACTGCCTCAAATCCTGTACTCTTGATAAATGAGAGACCACTTAAGTACTGAGCAAGAAATGACATTCCGTAAATGAAAAGGAATGACGCAGCAAACCACTTCATCTTTACCCCAAGAATTTTTAATCCTGCAAAGCTAAGGGCCGCAATAAAAATAAACTTGGTAACTTCGAAGGGCACCTTGGCAAACCAGAGTGGATAACCCTCGGGGAATTGATATTTAACCTTGCCCAGTGACGGGACAAAAATTACTAAAATTATGAGGATTGCTCCGATAAATGTTGCAATCCAATCTTCGTTTTTGAATTGGTTTAAGAATTTTTTCATAAGATGAAGTTCATAGTTTATACACAGGATAGCATTAGGTTTGCCATACGGCAGTTGCAAATATAGCTTTATTTACAAAAATGGTAAAATCTTTTACTATTATTTTGATAAAAATTTCTGATCAAGCCTATAGAGTTATTAAAAATAGTGAGATTAGAGAGTAAGTCTACATCCGGCCTGCTCTTTAACTGCTCTTTTCCAGATCTCTGTATATCCCGGAAAATCGGGTGCAGGGGGAATTGCCGGAGAGTGACCATTGTTCATAAAGCTACCGTCCGGGTTCTGCTTTTTGGTATTTCCGTCCATATATTTGACTAAAAGATACTCGTCCAACTTCTTCCATTTGTCGAAGAGTCCATTGGCTGTATTTACCGAATAGTTTGTGAGGAACTCACGTACAAATTCCGGATTCTCCTTATATAACATCATTGCAGTTTTATCAATAGCCTCAACCTCCTTGATACGGGCGTTTTCGTGCAGATCTATCAGTGACCTCACCTCTGCCCCTATATGGTTGTATCTAAGGTATGCAAATTGTGCAATCCTGTTTGTTATCCAGAACATTGAAGTTTGAGAGTACTCTATCATAGATCCATTGCCAAGAGCGTAGTGGTTCGATATTGAAGATGAACTGGTGTATACCGGTGTCAGTGGGGATGTAGCTGCATCGTCCACCCCAAACCAGAAGATACCACCGATTTCGTTTGGAATATTTGGGCGACTCTCACCTACAAACCAGAAACCTGTCTGCTGGGTTGCAATTGCCCTTTCATTTAGATAGGATTTACCGTCTACCTCAAAATTCATCGGCCTCCATCTGTAGGGAAGTGAATTTCCACCAGCTCCGATATCTTTTGTCATATCCATTGCAGTTCCTTCGTAGTGGTCACGCATCATATCTGCAACATCTTTCACGCTAAGTTTACGCTTTGCCTTAACATAGAGAGGCATCCGTTTTTTGCTCACATCACCCATTGCGTAAGAGAGATATTGTCCCATATCTTCCTGTGCATATTTGTTGAAGAAACTCCACACCCTTGCATCGCAACCTCTTATTGTAGAGGCGTCTGCAGGTCCGTAAGCATCTGCGAAACTAAAATTCTCATCGCTCCCTTTATATAGCCCCTGCTCCCGTGCGTGGCTAATTACATCTTTTGAATAGAGGCAATTTTCGGGATCATTCAATGGGAATGTTGTGATTCTGGCCTGATTGGCGTGTGCAGATATGTATCCGTCCGGAATCTTCACGGCTACCCAAACAGCTCCTTTATTCACATTAACTCCGTTTACTTTTTTTGGTGCCTTCCCAATAATTTCGAGGAACCACACCTCGTTAGGATCTGCTATAGAGATTGATTCCCCAGATGAGGCATATCCGTACATATCCGCAAGTTCTGTAATCACCTTAATGGCCTCTCTGGCGGTTTTAGCCCTTTGAAGAGCCAGGTACATTAAAGAGCCGTAGTCCACCAATCCTTCCGGGTCAAACTGGCTTTTTACTCCACCCCAGGTAGACTCTCCCAATATTAGCTGGTGCTCGTTCATATTTCCTATTACAGAGTATGTCTGCTCCACTTGCGGAATCTCTCCCAGATAGCGATCTTTACCCCATTCGTAGATCTTAACCATACTCCCCTTAGGGTAGATTTTGGCAGGATAATGCACCAGAGTACCATATCTTGTGTGTGAATCTGCGCTGTAGCTCACCATAGATGATCTGTTTGCAGATGCACCATTAGTTATAAGAAGATTTGTACAGGCATCACCGCTTTGTATGCCTATTAAAGAAAAGAGGAGAGTTGCACACACTCCCCGGATAAAATTAATATTTGCCATCTTCATAAAAATCATAATAGTCATTTAAATTTTGGCTAAGATAATAAAATTGTTATACATCTATACAGGTTGCCACTTTTACCCGAAAGTTGGCCGAAAAATTTGGAGGTTAAAAAAAAGTAGCTATCTTTGCAGCCCGTTTGAGAAAAAACGGCTAGTTCTTTGAAGTTTTGAGAGAGATAAAGAGGTAAAGAAAAAAAGAGATAAATTAAGATTTATTTCGAGCAAAAAAAA
>PHCZ01000022.1:0-2809 GCA_002840895.1 Bacteroidetes bacterium HGW-Bacteroidetes-8
TCCACCCGTAATTGCTACCGTCGGTGCTTATCTGAAAAACATTAAATTTATCCCGTAACTGCGGTTATACTAACCGTTGGGCACAAGGTTGAAAAAGCCAACGCACAGAAAGGCACATTTGTTTTTTGCCTTTGCGCTATGCCATCCGCATAAAAAACAAAAGAGCCTTTTGCCAACGCTGACGAAACCGAATTGAAAATATGAGAACTGAATTAAAGAAAACATATCTGACTTTACTCTGCGGACTGATTGGCTTTGTTTCTTTTTGCCAAGTGCAAATACCGAAGCCACCAAAACCTTCAACTTTCCAAACGATTACGCCAAATCAATATATGCCAGAAAGTGTCTTACCAATTCCAAACGTTCCATCCGTTACGGATTTTGGGCAACATAATATTCAAAATCGAAACCAACAGCTGATTGCAGAAGTTGAACGAAATGAACAAATTCGTGAACAACAGCAAAACCATCTAAATGCTGACATAGCTGAACTTAATAAGAGTAAAATAAATTATACCCTGTCAAGCCACGCAGGAAAGCAAGGTGCATCGCATTTCCAAGAGACTTTCAACCAACTCAACCAAATTGATTTCAATGACTATTCTGTAAAGGACTTAACCTTTATGGTCGAAAACACTTATTTTGAGGATGAGCTTGACAAAGCAGAATTTGACAACATCATTTCCAACATCGGTAAATTTCTAAACGTCAAAATGGACGAACTTGGTTACGACCCAAACAGCAATTCTGCAAAGAATTTTATGATTTTCCAATTCTTCTCTGAACGATTGGAACTAAAAAACGGAACGGAGCATTTACCTTTTGAATATGACTTTGATGATTATATGGGTATTCAGGACTATTCCAAAATGTTTGTAACCAAATTGTTAAAGACACAAACAGGGCAGTGCCATTCAATGCCTTTGCTGTATTTGATTGTAGCCGAAGAAATCGGTGCAGAGGCTTATCTCGCCTATTCGCCCAACCATTCTTATATCCGTTTCCTTGCCGACAATGGCAAATGGTACAATATCGAATTGACCAACGGGATGTTCTCTACTTCTTCTTACATTTTGCAATCGGGCTTTGTCAAGAGCGAAGCACTATTGAACAAAATCTATATGCAAAACCTTTCGGAGAAAGAACTATTGGCACAATTTTACACGGATTTGGCAAATGGTTATATAGCAAAATTCGGCTATGATGATTTTGTTGGCAATGTGGCTTCAAAAGCATTGGAACTTTACCCAAACAGTATAAGTGCCAATATGATAAAAGCTAATCTTTTGACAATGGAATTTGAGTATGCTTGTAAACAAGTTGGTATCAATCCACGTAATCAACAGGAATTACAAAATATTCGACATTATCCAGAAGTAGTTGAAATGCTTAATGCAGTCAATGCACAATATGCAACCATTGATAATTTAGGGTACACACATATGCCAGCCGAAGCTTACCAAGATTGGTTACAGTCGATGAAGAAACAGGAAAGCCTACAAGAAAACCAAAAAATTAACGAACAATTCAAAGGGCTTTTAAATAAACAACCGATAAAAAATTGATATGAGAATATACTTAACCACAATCCTACTCTTTCTTTTCTGTTTTTGTGCTGTCGCACAAAAACAGGGCGAGCGCTTCGCGCAAAGCTATGCTTTGCTGGATGCTATGCTAAATAATGAAGTTGAGTACAGTTTTAAAGATGCTGTTTTTTCAGTCGAGAACGCTTACCTCGATGGGAAACTCGACAAAACAGAGTTTGAAAAAGAAATATCGGTTTACGTAAACCTTTGTAATTCATTATTAAAAAATAGGTTATTGGAATATGGCGAAAAGGACAGGGAAACGGTAAACAAATGGGCAGCCGTCTTTACCGTGATGACCGACAGCATTCCGTTGTACATTCAAGACGGGCAATATGTATATACGCCTTTTAGTTATGATTTTAAGGATATTTTCGGACATCACGACAAGGAAAATTTGTTCGTTTCAAAATTACTAAAAACTAGAATGGGAAATTGCCGTTCATTGCCGTATCTCTACAAGATTTTGGCAGAAGAACTATACGTTGATGCAAATTTAGCACTTGCACCCAATCACGTTTACATAAAACATAATAGTGAAAGACACGGTTGGTACAATACGGAACTTACAAGCGGTATTTTTCCGATTGATGCTTGGATAATGGCTTCAGGATTTGTGCACGTCGATGCCATAACCAATGGCGTTTATATGAAAGCATTGAACAACAAAGAAAGTATTGCAGTTTTGTTGGTTGATTTGGCAGAGAATTATAATGCCAAATTTCCTGACAATGATGGTTCGTTTGCTCTGCAATGTGCTGAACGTGCCATAAAGGAATATCCGAATTTTGCAAAAGCATTGATTTTAAAGGCAGAGGCAAACAAAGTCCAATGGCAAAACGAAACCGACGAGGAAAAGAAAAAGCAAATGTTAACAGACCTTGAAAACCAACTTGCCCACATCCACAATCTCGGCTACCGTCAAATGCCCGAAGAAATGTACCTAAACTGGCTCGTTTCATTAAAAACTGAACGTGAAAAGTATGAAAACAAATATTTGAATAACTTTATAAAAAACTAACCTATGAAGAAAATCTTACTATTAGCACTTTGCATTTTGGTTTTCGGAGTGACATTCGCCCAAGAAGAAGAACTCTCAAAAGAGGAAAAGGAAAGACGAGAAAAGAATATCCAAGCTGGAAACCCGTTTGCCGAATTTGGTTACAAAGCAAAAGTAGCCACATTGAGCAAGGGAAAATATCTCGAAGTCCACGACTTAGATA
>PHCZ01000022.1:2840-6047 GCA_002840895.1 Bacteroidetes bacterium HGW-Bacteroidetes-8
GAAAACAAAAAATTGTTGGAAACGTGCAACAAGACACAACCGATATTTACCGACAACCGCTTTTTGAAACCGCAGGTCGCTGGCTTTCGCCTGACCCGTTGGCGGAAGAGTTTCCAGAGTGGTCGCCTTATAATTTCACTTACAATAACCCAATACGATATGTTGACCCTGATGGTCGAGCACCAGTAGATTGGATAAAGAGCAATCTAACAGGAAAATTTGAATGGAGAAACGGAGTTACTTCTGCTAGTAACACTCCTCATAATTACACCTATGTAGGCAAGTCAGACCAATCTATTGTCACAAATTTATTTGGGCAATCAAATTTTAAAACATCAGATTGGGATGTTGGTTTGATAGGAGTAAACGATTTTAACAACCCCCATTCAGCAAAAGGTGCAGCGTTCAACAATATGAGTGCAAATACAACTATGTCAGTAAGTTTAAGAGCAGATGTATCAAGTAATTCAAATAGTGATGGTTCTGTTTCAAAAGAATTTAATGGAATTGATGTGGGGGTTTCTGTTTCGGGCAAAGTTAGTGCTCCTTATCCCGGAGTAAATATTAAGTTAGGAGGTCGCGAAATAACACTTGGTGGAGAAAATATGAGCGTACATACTCCATCACCATTTGGAGAGTTTATACAGGGTGGAGATGTGCCAACTTTGACGTATGATGGTTTTATGAGTGCACAATCCATCCAAAGTCAATTTCGTAATCCAACAAATGTAGATGTTAATTTTAATGGACAATACTCAAACAATGGAATGCCGATGTCATACCCAGGTGCTTCTGGTTTATTGGGTATTCCGAATGCAACAAAACTTAATGCAACGCTACCTCTAAATAATACCGCAAATCCTTATGAAATTGATAGAACTAATAATTAAAATGATGAAATATTTTATTTTCTTATTCCTGTTAACAGCCTTTACTTGTAAAGAGAAAAAACAACCTATATCCAATGATGAGCTATCAAGCATTTTGAGTAATAGTATTTTTAAGTACCACGAAACTAAAGACCATCAATATTTAGATTCAGCTTATGTAAAACTTATTCGAAACAAAGATTATAAAAATTCTGAATTAGCAACTACAAACTTGCAACTGTCAATTTCATTATTGTTAAATATGAAAAAGTATGATGAATTAGAAAAATTGCTAACGAAAACAAAAAACCTCAATGAATATAATAGGCTAAACACCTTAAATATAGTTAGATATCATAAATTAAAAAATATAAACAAACATAAAGCTAACTCTTACATTGAAGAAAACATTGCAAGAATAACAGATTCGTTAAATACAAAACCCAAAGATTCTCTTATTTATGCTGACTATTTCTCGATGAGAATGTTTTTGGTAGGAAAAGAAAAGGCTATTATGGAAATTGATAGTATGCAAACTGATAAAGTATATCCAAAAGATTTTTATGATCTATTAAAAGAATCTATAAAAGTCTATCCAGGTGAACATTTGTAACTAAAAACACCACAAACACATTTGAAACCTGCATTATCCAAAACTGAAACTAAAAAAATAAATCAATCAATATAATTAGGTGAATATGAAGAAAATTTTACTATTTACTCTTTGCTTTTTGGTTTTAGGAATAACATTTGCACAAGAAGAAGAATTTTCAAAAGAGGAAAAAGAAAGGCGAGAAAAAAACATACAGGCTGGAAACCCGTTTGCAGAATTTGGTTACAAGGCAAAAGTAGCCACATTAAGTAAGGGTAAATACCTTGAAGTCCACGATTTAGATAGTATCGTTAAAATCGGATCTTCGCTTTGGCACGTGAGAAAACAAAAAATTGTTGGAAACGTGCAACAAGACACAACCGATATTTACCGACAACCGCTTTTTGATTGCAGAGGAGTTTCCAGAGTGGTCGCCGTATAACTACACAATGAATAATCCAATAAAATATACAGACCCTACAGGTCTAGCACCAGAAAGTTGTTGTGGTATTAACCCGGGTGGTTGGCTTGGAACAGGAGGTTTATTACTACAAAGAACAGCTGAAATAATTAAACGGAAATCGAACGGAGAGTCTTGGGCATCTGCGTATGCTAATACATATAAAAATGATGCTAAAAATATCGTTAGATATGGTACACCCGTTGAGGATGTTTATGGAGTAGCTACTGGACAAGATTTTGATGGCAATGATTATAATCGTGCTGAGGCTGGTGCTTGGGCTGCCGCAAGTTTTATTCCATTTGCTAAGCTTGGGAAATTAGGGAAACTCGCAACAGTCGTGACCAAAAATGGTAACGAAGTCTTGGAATTTTCTAATGACGCTTCCAAAGCTTTTATGGAAGCGGCTTCAGGTGGTAAACATTCTAAAACTTTAGAATTTGCATTAGATAGAACTTTAAAGCAAAATCAAAGCTCTATAAAAAGTTTTGAGAAACAAATATCTAAACACGAAGGTTATATAAATAACCCAAAATCCAAATTTGACAATTGGGATAATTTTACAGATAATCGAAAACAAAGAGAATTAAACCATTGGAATACTGAAATAACTGGTTTTAAAGAGCAAATAGATATAACTCGTGATGTGATTAACAATTCAAATTAAAAAAGTATGAAAGAATTTAATGAGATTCAACTGTTGAATGATTGGTTAAAAAATTTGATTGAAAGAGCTATCAAAATTGATGTAGAAAAAGGTGAATTTTATCAAGGACTACAACAAGGCTATTATGAAACGATTTCCCATCTATTGAATCAAATAGAGGGTCATAATTTAATGGATAAATTTGCAGATAAATATTTAAAAAATTTTAATGCCGAAGATATAATTAATGGTACTGCAAAAAATCCTTTCGAAATTAAAAAGTAAATTGTTATAAAAAAATCATCCCGCAAGCACATTTGCAATTCGCACCAGCCAATTCTAAAGCCAAAATTGCAAAAGAGCTTGCGCGTTTGGTAATTTTAAAGAAAAATACGACTGCATTACAAAGCAGAACGCAGGAAACCCAGTGCCCAACAACTGCTATAAGCAATGGCGGGATTCGTGCCAAATCGAAAGTTTTGGGATTTTAGCTATCTTAGTACTTAACCGAAAAGTAACTGAAATAAAACCGCCACTGCTCATAGCAGGAGAACGTTGTGTGTAATGCTGACCCGTCCTGAATAAAGGCTACATAATTTCAAACATTATGTATAAAAATGACAAAGTAATCAGACGGTAT
>PHCZ01000017.1 GCA_002840895.1 Bacteroidetes bacterium HGW-Bacteroidetes-8
TAAAAGTAAATTAAGGAATGAACTCAATTAATTATATTTGTAAAAATCGTGTCAACCTATTTCAGTACGAGACAAGTTTCTCCCGTCCTGACTATATGGATGTGAGAAACTTTTGCAAACTTTATTTTATCTGCTCCTTAATTGCTTTGATAAGTCCTTCGCCACGAAGGTTTTTGGCAATAATTCTACCCTCTTTATCGAGAAGGATTATGAAAGGAATTCCGGAGAACTGATAAAGTTGAGTTATCTCTTTGCCGGCGCTTGGTGCAAGGATTTGAGGCCAAGGCATCTTCTCCTGCTCAAGTGCTTTTATCCACTCCGGGGTGCCTTTGTCAATTGATACACTCAGGAACTCTACTCCTTTGTCTTTAAACATTTCGTAAGCCTCTTTAAGGTTTGGTATCTCCTGACGGCAAGGGCCGCACCAGGATGCCCAAAAATCTATCAATAGCACTTTACCTCTGAAATTTTTAGGACCTATAGCATTACCATTAACCTGCGGGTATTCAAAATCCGGGGCAACCGAACCAATTTTAACTCTGGCCTCAAACTCTCTCTTCTCTTTTTGCTCTTTTCTGAATTTGGCAAGTGGGGCATAACCGGGATAGAGAGAGTCTATGGTGTCGTAAATTTTTTGGATATAGGCAGCATCTTTTTCCGGGTTGAGATATCTTAATACTGCAATAACACTGGTCCTATTTGGATAAAGATCTGCAATGTTTCTTACTCTCGATTTAAAATCTTCATTTAAAAAATCATAGAACTTACCTGTAGTTTCATTTTTAACGCTGTCATTCAAAAACTTTGATCTATATGTTATCTGGGATATTGCAATCATCCACTGATAATTTTGATAGTTTAAATAGTTAAGATGATTCATCACCTCATTTTTTGGGCCTCCATCTATTTTATAGTATTTAGGGTTTTTCATAACCATTTTGGCGGTATCTTTTCCTCTGAAATTCACCTCAATATCTTCGTCCTCTGCCCAAAATTGAACACTCTCCCATTTTTTACAATCCAGAGTGTAGAGACCAGGCTGCTCTACCACCATTTTGTAGTTGAAATTGTTATTTGCATCTATATCAAATTCACCTACAACCTTACTATCTGAACCATCCTGTCTTATAATCTGCATCTTAAACCTGGGCTCATCAAACTTGATGTTACCTTTAACGGTTATGGTTTTGCCCTGAGCTCCAAGTGTGCCGGCAAAAACGGTTATTACCAGAGCTATTAGCCCGAGTTTCTTTAATGTTTTTTGCATTCTGTTTAACTATTTTACTGTTTATTTACTAAATTCTTACCTAATTAAAATCCGGTGCTGCCCAACCTGTCTACTGCAAGCACTACTTAACCTAATTACTGAGCAGTTTTACCTGGCCTATTTACTTTAAAACAACACTTAACCTAATTACTGAGCAGTTTTACCTGGCCTATTTACTTTAAAAAAACACTTAACCAAATTACTGGGCAGTTTCACCGGACCTAGTTATTTTTTTACCATCTCTTTAGAGAGTGATTCTGCAAGACGGCCAAACTCCTTCTCATAGTTGATCATACTCATAGCCATCATAAAGCCTCCCTTTTCTGCAGCCTCTTTTCTGGCTTTCTCTTTTGCTATAATCACGGGTTGCATAGTTTTAAACCATTCAGATGCCTTAGCTCTCAACTTCATATCGTTGCAGTTGGCATCTATGCGAACTCCCCAGTTAAAGAGTTCGTGAGCAGGAATTAACTCTAAGCCGCCGGCTCTTTTGATTTTAGATGCTGCAAGAGAAAAATAGTCATTCCAGTTTTTTAGAAGTTCGGCATTTGTCATCTTTTCGTTGATGGCAATATCTTCATAATTGGCTACCCCCTCTTTTTTCATCCGTTGTATATAGCCATCAAAACCCTTTTTATTTAAAGTGAAATTCTCTCCATCTTTTTTGATAAAAGCACGAGCTCCATTACTCCATACATAAGTGAACTTCTCCTCAACCACATCCTGCTTGAAAAGTTTATAAAACTCATCCTTGTTTGAGAATACATATTTAAACACATCCGAATCGGGGCTATCTGTGTATATAGAAAATAATCTCCAGTAGTAAGGGGTTTTAAGCAGCGAAAGATCTATCGTTTTAAGATACTCACTAACAACAACTTTTGCATCTTTCTGCATATAGGACTGCTCCAGAACTTTGATATAATCTTTAATGAACTTCTCCCCTCTCTCTCCGCTATTATAGCGTTTTTGCATCGAAGCCAGCCCCTGCTCACTCATACCCTCTTTGGATTTCTGAATGAAATCTTCTGCAGGCATACTACCTACAAGCCTGTTGAGTACAATACCATTTTTATCGATATATAGGAAGGTTGGATACGCACTCACACCATACCTGTTCTTGAGCTCTATACCTTCTCCCTTCTCCATATCAAACTTTACATTGATAAAAGTTGAGTTGAAGTACTCTGCAACCTTAGGGTTTGTAAAGACATTGGCTGCCATCTGCTTGCAAGGACCACACCATACGGTGTAACAATCCATAAAAATAGGCTTGTTCTCCTTTTTTGCCAGCTCTAAAATCTCGTTCCAGCTACCGGAGGTAAAATGAATACCCATCTTTGAGATGGCATCCTTACCATATCCCAGAAACTTCTCCTCATTGGAATAACCACTTTCTGAGAGAACTAAATTGCCGTTACCGTCAATAAATAGGAAAGTTGGGTATGCAAATGTGTTGTACCTCTTTGCCAGATCTGTATGAACGGTTCCAAGGTTCATAGAGAGGTTTATGAAATTTGTGTTGTAGAAATCGGCAACCTTATCAAGGGTAAAGATGTTTTTCTCCATCATCATACAAGGTTGGCAATTATCTGTATAGGCATCAATAAAAACAAGTTTACCCTCGGTTCTTGCTCTCTCCAGAGCTGACTCAAAGGTTATCTCTTGAAAATTGATCTTTCTTGTGTTTGCCCACTTCGCCTTAGCTTTTTCGTAGTACTCTTTAGCCTTTTCGAGGAATACTTTGCTATCTTTTGCTATAAGATATGGGCTTACAACTCCAAGCATATCTCCGTTTGGCATTAGAAAAGCGTAGGTAGGGTACATATTCATCTGCAATAGTGGAGCAAACTCCTTACCCGCAGGTGTTCCCATATCTACTCTGATTCCGATAACATTCTCATCCAGAAATTGGGAAACACCCTCTAATGCTAATATACTCTTCTCCTGAGCAAGTTTTGCATCGTTCATTGTCCTCATATTCATCACATCTACCAGAATTATCTTCTTTTGTGCAGATGCTCTCTCCTGCGCCTCATTTAGGGTAAGAGTTGTAAAACTCTGTGCTGCCGCACATAATGGCAGCACAGAGATAATTGTCAGTAAGATTCGCTTCATCTATTTTTATTTGTAAAATTTAAAATTATTCTTGCTGAAGTTTGTTCATAGTTTTAAATTATTTTAACGGAAACCTTTATTTTGAAGTATCTTACCATATGATATTCTAACTTCATAATCCGGAACGGGCAGAATCTTCTTCTCTGCGGGAATAGTTGCCACCCTTAAAGATCTGTTGGTTCTGATAAGGTCGAATCTTGTATGCCCTTCAAAAGCGAGCTCTTTCATTCTTTCAAGAAGAATTCTATCTATCAGCTCCTGAGTGGTGGCAAAGCTTGTCAGTGTAAAATCTGCAGGTTTGGTTGCATAGCTCTTTTTGTTAATATCATTCAGATGTTTCAATGACTCTGTATTAACTCCATTGATCCTTGCATAGGCCTCAGCCTTTGTTAGCTTAACCTCTGATAATCTAATGTACAGCACATTATTGTATCCGCTTCCATTATTGAATTTATAAGAGGTCATATCTGAAGGGAAGCTGGTCTGGCTACCTTGCCATATTAAAGATACAACCGAAGTTGTCGGGTCAATATACCCTCTTCTGTCACCTGCCGGATAAAGCTCAGTAAACGCCGGGTCTACACTAAAGTTAGATTTATTGAAAAAAGAGGAGCCAACTCCGTTAGCATAACTGGTAGCATTGGTGTAGCAAGGAGAGAGTAGTATCACCTCATCGCTATAGTTAGCGCTGTTGGTCTCTGCACCTGTTGCATTCAGCGGGAACAACCAGGATGTATGGTGAGTATTTGATGTTGAAAATGTGTAGTTCTTGGTGTTCAGCAGTACCGAGTCAGCGTAATCTGAGGCCAGTTGCATATCTGCAAGGTCATTTTTGGAGCTTCCTCTGTATAGGTAGACTCTTGAGAGCAGGGCAAAAGCTGCAGTTTTTGTGGCCCTTGTTCGTGAGACCAGAGTCGTTGCATTGTTGTTGGATAGGAAAGGTAAAGCCTCCTGCAGATCTTTTACTATCTGAGCATATGTCTCGCCCACTGTTGCTCTTGAAGATACATCTTCCGGTCTGTAACCATCGTATGGAGTAAGTCGTAAAACAACTCCAAGACCGTTCATATCTCCGGTAAGAGCACCGTCACCATATGTCTGAAGAAGCAACAAATACTCGTAGGCTCTCAGGAATTTTGCCTCTGCAATATGCATATCCATAGTTGCCTTCTCATAATCGCCATATTTCATTATATTGACAATTATGTTATTAGCATAATCAATTGCATTATAAGTAGTTCTCCAAATATTGAGAATATACCCTTCGTGATCGGATGAGTTATAGTTTGCACTATCCATATTGATCATTGAGGAGTTCTCTCTCTGTTTAAGAGTTGGTGTTCCCAGCTCTCCAAAAAGCAGCATATAACCGAAGTTTGCATAGTTGTTTATTCCTGTAGGTGCACCTGAAATACTGGCATTTAATCTTGTATAGGCACCAATAAGTGCAGCTTCGGCAGTCTTTGCATCCTTGTAGGTGATTTGGTCAACCATCACATTCTCGGGAGCAAGATCTAAATCACAAGATGCTATTAGCAAAGTTGTGAAAAATATTATGGTAGTTTTAAATATCTTTATCATAATCTCTCTTTGTTAACAATTAAAATCCCAATCTGATACCAAAAATGTAGGCTCTGGTCTGTGGCATAGTGAGGTTATCGTATCCTGCTCCTGTAGCAGAAGATCCGAAAGCACTTACCTCAGGATCTAGTCCGGAGTATTTTGTAAGGGTTAAAAGATTTGAAGCTTGTGCAAATACCCTTAACTGCTTGAAAGCATTCCATTTTCTCAAAATTTCTGATGGTACCGAATATGCTATCTCTATATTTTTAAGTCGAATAAAGGAATTATCTTCTAGGAAACGGGTAGTTGTACTGGATGCTGTGTAATCATAGTTACCAGTTATTGATGCGTTGGCTAGCTTAGGTACTCCTGTATTGTGTCCGTAAATCTGCCAGAATTTAAGAATATCTATATCCAGGTTATTGGCATCCTTTGTTGAGTATGTCATAAGCTGTGCTTTTGAACTATTGAACAGACGACCACCTGCAGAGAATGTAAATAGGAAGTTAAGCTCAAAACCTTTGTAAAGCAGGGAGTTATTCAAACCTCCGTAAAAATCCGGTGTTGCAACACCCATAATAAACTTATTTTCGTTGGATGTCTGATTATTTGAAGCTGGAGCTACCTGACTAACAGATCCATCTTTATATCTCCATAGTGGATTACCTGATAGAGGATCCACTCCGGCCCAATCGTGAAGGTAGAATTGAGCAGCAGGGTATCCTACAGCGTAATATTTAAAGGACGTATTAAGCTGGTCCAGTTGGTTACCTTCAAAATTTAGTTTTAATATCTTATTTGAATTTTTTGATAGTGTCAAAGTTGTCATCCACTGAAAATCTCTTTTTTGGATATTGAATGAGTTGATCCTTATTTCCAACCCTTGATTTGACATATCTCCAATATTCTGATCCTGCTTTGAGTAGCCTGTGTACGCAGGTACATCAGATGAAAATAGCATATCTGTGGTCCTCTTGTAGTAGTAATCCAGAGTAAGGTCAACTCTTCTATTGAATAGAGTTGCATCTATACCTACATCGTAGGTAACGGTTTTTTCCCATCCAAGACTAGTATTGCCTGGTTGTGACATTGTAAGAAAAGAGCTTCCTGCATAACTTGTGCCTGTTACCAATCCGTATGTAGCCTGAGCACCGTAATAGCCGGAGTTAGCATCTTTACTTGACCATCCGAGGGAGCCTCTAAGTTTAAGCTCATTTATCCATCCGGCGTTATCTTTTACAAAACTCTCTTCGCTTAACCTCCATCCAAGTGAAACAGATGGCGTTCCTAAGTATCTGTTATCTCTGTTATATCTTGAAGATCCGTCAATACGGTAGGTGACACCTGCCATATACTTACGCATAAACTGATAATTGAGTCTGGTGAAGGCAGAAAAGAGTGCCCACTTTTGCTCTCCTGCTGCCGAGACTGTTCTTGTCTGAGCTGCTCCTACACCAATAAGGTATGGGCTGAAGAAATTTCTTCCTGTAACAGAATTTGAATAAACAGTTGAGGTCTCGTAGCTCTGTCCAATTATACCTTGAAAGAAGTGTTTTTTAAACTCTTTGGTAACATTAATTGTATTGTTGATAACAAACTTGGTGTTCATCCTAATACTTTCTGAAGCTTGATTTTTAGTAACTACTTCGCTAAGAGGAACATCTGCCTTTCTTACAGAACTTTTTGTGTTGTACATATCTGTTCCCACATCTGTTTTCAATGATAGCCAGCTGGTTGGGCGAACTTCAAGGAAGATGTTTCCGGTAACCCTATTATCCATAGAGCCCTCTTTGTTTAGCATTGCTGTTGCTACCGGGTTGTATGCTTCGGTATAGCCGTAAGGATTCGACCCTTGACCGTAAAAATACTTGCCATCTTCGTTATAAACAGGCAAGTTTGGTGCCTTTTTGGCTGCCAATGAGTAGATTGTTGGAGCAGATATACCATTATTGAAAACCTGAGAAAGAGAGATGTTAGTTCCTATTGTAGTAATTGCATTCAGCTTAGAATCCAGATTTACTCTGGCAGAGTATCTCTTTAAATCATTATTAATTATATAGGATTGATTTGAACTCAAAGACGCACTTACAAAGTAGTTTGTCTTTTCTGTACCTCCGGAGACAGAGGCCGACATACTATTACTCACTGCCTGGCGGGTAACCTCATCTATCCAGTCTGTATCGTATTTGGAAGTGAATGGACTATTCGGATAGTACATTGAGTAGATCATATTGTACTGCTCGCCGTTAAGAAGTTTTAGCTTACCCAGTGGATTTTCAATAGACATACTGTATGTTACATCTATCTTAGTCCTGTCTCTTGAACCTTTTTTTGTGGTAATAAGAATAACCCCGGCAGATCCCCTTGATCCGTAGATTGCTGTAGCAAATGCATCCTTTAGAATTTCAATTGATTCAATATCATCAGGATTAAGTGATGTGAGCGGATTCTTTTCAAAACTGTAGTTAAGGTCTGCATTGTTTGTAATTGAGCTTGATACATTTGTCCCCCCAAATGAGTATGCAGGTATAGATCCACCCGATGTAGATGTTGAATTCTCGCTCCTGCTTGTTCCATAAATTGGAACTCCATCTACAACGTAGAGAGGGTTATTGTCTCCCATAATTGAGCTGATACCTCTTATCATTAGCACGTTTGCTGCTCCAAGAGCTCCGGAAGATGTTGACATATACACTCCTGATGCCTGTCCGGCCAATATCTTATCAACCGAAAGTGCAGACCTGAACTCAGATGGTTTGACAGTAGCAACCGAACCGGTAATATCTCTTCTCTCCTGTCTTGAGTAGCCGATAACAACCGATTCGTTAAGTTTCATCAAATCCGGAATCAATGTTATATTGAGCTTTTGCCCATCTTTAACAACTCTCTCCTGAGAGGCGAAACCTATTAAGACAAACTGCAGTGTTGCACCGCTGTTCACCTCAATTGAAAAGCTGCCTGAGGCATCGGTGTCAACAACCCTATTAGTGCTTTTAATAATAACATAGGTGCCCGGTAGCGGATTTCCCTCGGTGTCTTTAACGGTTCCCGATACTTTAAGTCTCTCCTGAGCAAAAGTTAATGAGGTGACCGCAAGTAAAAAGATAACCAATATAATTTTTTTCATATATTTCTCTTTTTTAAGTTTCTCAATTATTTAAGTCTTTTGGTCCAGACATCGAACTTTGTGATCATTCCCAAACCATTTACAGTGTAATTGCCCATAGAACCGGCAAAACCTCCAATTATCCATATCAGATCATTGTTACCCATAACTACATTTGGATATATCCTTGTGGTAAAAGCAACCGGAAGTTGAAGTGCAGTCGGTAAAGATGTCCAGTTAATACCATTGGTAGATGACATAACATCGCGAATACCAATTCTATTAGTTCCATCCAACTTCTCTCCTCCTATCATATAAAGTTTACCAGCATATGAGACAACTCTGTGTCCAAATCTCATAAGATCTGCTCCTGATACTGCACTCTCCTGGATCCAGGTTGCTCCGTTATCGGATGATGACCATAGGTCGCCTCTCATATTGGTCGCAGATGTAAAGCTTACATAACCTCCTGCAATCCACAACTTGTTGTTGAATGAAAACATTGCATCGTCATTTCTATTTGTTGCAGTTGTTGTATTAGGGTTGGTTCTGGTCCAATTCGTACCATCTGTTGTCTGGTAGGTATCTGAGTGGTTGATATTTTGTATCATTCCAAAACCGATCATCTTACCTCTTCTTAAAATAATTCTTCCGTTATGAACAACCACCTGAGGGAACATTCTGCCGGTAGGTTGATTTACCTGTCCAGGTGTAAGATCTGTCCAATCTGTACCATTGGCAGAAGACATTATTCTCCAGGAAGCAGAGGACTCTCTTGAAGCTCCATTAACATCCACACCCCATAACCTTGCTCCGCCGATAGCATAAAGTTTTTCATTGAAGACTACAAGCTCAGCTCCAAAACCTCCTACTACATTAGGGTTTGTGTTTACCTTTGTCCACTTACCTCCATCATCGGAGGTGTAGAGTTCATAGTAGGCAACACCTGTGGTAGATGTTCCATTTGGATAGTATGCTCCAAGAATATAGAGCTTACCCTTAAAGAATGCTGTGCTATAAGAGTTGAAAGATGGAAGACCGGTTAAACGCATATCTGTATTGATCTTTGCTCCGGATGTTTCGCTGTAGTCCTTCTTCTCTACAAATGCATTTACAACATAATTTCTGGATGCATTGTTGTACTTTGTCTCAATTGTCAAAGTTTTTGTCAGATCAATCTCTGTCTCACCACTTTTAATTTCTGAACCATTCACGAGGACTTTTGCACCGATAGTGGTAGTGAAGATTGGTTTGATTTTCTGCAAAACGGTATTAGATGTACCAAAAAGCAGACTATCTGTACTGTTGGAAATAGTAAGATTTTGCTGGTTTACCACACAATCGAACACTCTACCGTCGGGAAGCTGATACCTGAAGGTGAGAATTCCCGATGCGTCTTCATAGAAAATCTCATTTTTAGTGCAGGAGCTCCCCGTAAAAAGCAACACCCAGATGAAAAACACACCCAGGGTTTGTCTAATGGGATTTCTTAATCTTTTCATAGTTGATAAATAATTAATGATGAAGTTTAATTTGTATCAAAATTGGCATAAAAGAGTAATACCTCAACTATAAAACCGACTAAATAATATCTACAAAATGAATTTTTTGGATAAATAAAATCTACAAGAGTATGTTTATATTATTGGATATCTATAATATAAAAATCCAAGTATATCTACATTATGTATATTTTACATAATTTAAAGCGACTTCAAATATTCAACCAAATTTGTATCGCTGTTTAGGTTTAAATGTGTCCTCATCCTGTATCTGGCCATATTTACGCTCTTTGGAGAGCAATCCATAAGAGTAGCAATCTGCTTTGTGGAGAGGTTTGCCCTTAGAAAAAGAGCTATATTTTTGTCATTCTTAGTAAGATCCGGATGGTTTTCGGAGATTTTTGCAATAAAGTCTTCGTTAATTTTTTCAATTTTCATCATCACAGACTCGACATCGCTATTCTTTGTCTGTAGGTTTCTTATATGAAGATTTATTTTCCGGATCTCTGAGAGCATATCCTTTTCCGGAAGTTTGTATGTCTTTGCCAGAGATGTTTGTATATTATCCAGCAGTTCATTACGGCTGCTAAGATATGTTGCAATGTTTACAAGTTCACTTTCTGCATATCTCTTCTCCTGCTCAATAAGCAGATGCTTTGACTCCAGACACTGCAGTTTGCGTCTGCTATTTATAAAAAAATAGATGTAGAGAAGAAGCAGAAGGGCTATTACTAAAAGTGAAATGGTTACAATTAAAGTTTGGTTCAACTTCTTTATATCAAGCTCCTTTTTTTGTAGGTTTAACTCATAATTCTTTTTAGAGATAATTCTGCCTTGAATAATATTTTCAATATCTCCAATACTTTGCCCCCCTACAGCTCTCTCCTTAGCTTCACTCATCTTTCGGTTAAACTCATAGGCCAACTTATAGTTACCCATCGCAGCATAAATCTCAGATCTAAGTTCGTATGAGTTATATAGAAGCTCTTTATAACCACTCTCCTGTGAGATTGAAGATGACATAGAGATGAATTGTATAGCATCCCTGTGTTTCCCGGATAAAAGGTGAATTCGGGCAAGGTTTATATAGTTCTCGGCAAGATTAAATCTATTTCCACTCTGTTTATTGATATTTACCGCTTCATTCAGGTAACTCTCTCTCTCTTCTAAGGTCTCTGTTCCCTGGGATAGATTATTGAGACTTAAGGCAATAAGCTCCCTGTCATCTACCGCTTTGGCAATGTTATAGGCACGATTAAAATACTCTTGGGCAAGCTCGTTTGTCTTAAATTTTCTGTAAAACAACCCCATAATATTGCTATGAAAGGCTATCAAATTCAGATCTCCTAACTTTCTAAAGATTGTATCGCAACTGTTAAGGGCATTTACCGAGGTGGTGTAGTTACCCTGATTTATCTGTATTAATGCATAATAGGACTGCGCAATTGTGCCGGTTCTAATCTCTTTTTTAGGAGAGAATGATATTGCGTCGTGAATATAGAAGAGAGCCATTGCAGTATTTCCCTCCCTTATGTTTGCTATGGTTCTGGATATAGAGGTCTGTGCTCTTGCGAGGCTATCTTCAAAAGTCTCCACTTTAGTGCCTGCAATGGGCTGAAGCCTTTGAGGAAGCATTACAACGCCTTTAGGGTCACCCTTAATAAGCTCTATCTTATTTATATTTCTATCTACTCTGGATGTATCCTGAGCATAGAGACTTACCGATGCAATTGAAATAAAAAGAGCTACACAAGCGAGAACCTTGCGGAGCTTTTTGTTTGTTGAACGTGGTATTCCTTTGTTTACCATTTAGAAAGCAATATCAAAGAGAGGGTGTATTCCTCAATTATATTGCGAATTTAACAAAAATTAGAATAGCAGCTTATATGGAAGCATCCTTAGAAAAAGCCCTCTTTGAATATGGTCGTACTTCCATTTAGACGAGAATAGGTAACTTATCCGGAAAAAGTATCTGCCTAAAGCTCTCATTTTTTTAAATTTTCCTTTATCAATTAACCTGTATTTATTGAAGAACATATCATTGAGTATTCTCTGAGTCAAATCTTTATCTTCTTTTAAATTCAAATCTAAGTTGAGCCCGAGATGTGTTTTGCAGATTGATATAAATGATGTGAAGAGCTTCAAAATATGACACTTTTTAAAAATTTTTTCCATTTTGGCAAAATCGATGGAATCTCTGTTTCTCTCAATTAAAAGGTTGATATCGCAAAGATGACGTAGGTAGATTCCATACTCCAAAAAGTGCAGGACAAGGTGACGTGTGAGGTAAAGCAACATAAACTCCGGATTTGGAGTTTTTACCTCAATATCATCTACAGAAACAGTGTCATATCCACTTTCGAGAAATTTCATTAATTGCTTATCTACTCTTTTATCTTGTTTTGTAAATATTCTGTGGCGAAACTGATGAAAATAAAAACATTTATGGTTTCTTACTGTAACTCCTCTAAATTTAAAAGTTGAGTAATTTTGGTTTACAACCTCAATGTTCATTCCCAACTTACCAAGAAGTTTATTGCCTCTAGTATATTCTGATCCAAGAAAAATATCTACATCCCCATAATGACGGTGAGATGGATGCACAAACATCTGACCGAAACCAACACCATTTATAATTAAAGCATCTATGTCGTTAATTCTAAAAAAAGCGAGTAACTCTTTAATTATATCAACATCTTTTTTGTAAATATCCTCAGAATTTTGGGTGTCAATTTTCCATTTTGTTAATAGATCTGCCGGAGGGATATTTGTCTCTATGTCAATTAATCCATATTTGACTAAAAGAGTATCGTTATTGATATTATCTGAATTTACTTTCGAATTGTTTTCAGGAATAAACTCCAGCTCCAATTGACTAGCCCTTTCCGAAATGTTTAACATCTCAAATACCATTGAGGCAACTCCGTGTTTAGAAGATAGGTTATAAAGGTTTTGCCACCCCTCTCTACCAAATTTTATCTCCTTACGCGCTACTGTTAATTCAGATTTTTCACTTTGAAGATACTCTCTTAATAGTGATAAAAGTGAGTAATGATAAGTCGTTAAGTACATCATTATCTGTTCTTGAACTAAATACTTGAAATATTCGGCTAAATTAAGTAAAAAATTGAAAGAGATTATAAATTTAACTAATTTTCTTACATTAGAGAAATTATTCGGAATATGTCATTTTACCTTAATAATAAGAGAGTAGTTATAACCGGAGGCACTGGTTCGTTTGGAGCTGCTCTGGCTCAAAAGATTGCTGAATCTGCGATGTGCGAGGTCGTAATCTTCTCCAGAAACAGAGAGCGTCAACAGAAGATGAGAGAGAGATTTCCCACATTCAAGTACATTATTGGAGATATACTCAATAGAGCAGACCTTGAAAATGCAATTGATGGGGCAGATTATCTTATCCACGCAGCCGCACTAAAGGAGGTTCCCTACTGTGAAGAGAATCCGATGGAGGCTACCCTGATTAATATTACGGGGACAAATATTGTAATTGATAGCGCTATAGCAAAAGGAGTCAAAAAGGTACTTATTGTAAGTACAGACAAAGCTGTATTACCGTCAAGCGCAATGGGCATTTCAAAAGCGATGATGGAAAAGGTTGTCTGGGCTAAAGCAAATCAAATTAACAAAAGCTCCCCCGTGAAAGAGTCTATAACCTCTTTGATTGTTATCCGGTTTGGAAACCTGCTGGGGTCTACCGGAACGGTCATACCTCTGTTTATTAAGCAGATTCGCGACGGCAAGCCTTTAACTGTTACCAATCCGGATATGACCAGGTTTATGATGACCCTGGAGCAGTCTGTCAATTATGCTCTTTTTGCCCTTGAGAATGGGGTCAATGGTGATCTTATAATCGAAAGGGCCTCCTCTGTCTCTATCGGAGATATTGCATCTGCAGTTATTGAACAGATTCCCGGCAGCACCAGTGATAATTACACAATAACCGGAGCGAGACCCGGTGAGAAGTTATACGAAGTAATGGCGACCGAACAGGAGATGTTAAGATGTGAGGTACTCAATAATAATTACTTAAGAGTATCTATGACCCATTCAGCTAAGCCACAGCAATTAAATCCATTAAAAGAGTTAAACTCACATACGGCCCCCCGTCTGGACAGGTGTAGCCTTAAAGAGATTATTGACGAAATATCCCTGCAGATAGATTAATATGCCAAAGAGTAACCTATTAAACTAAAGAGTAGATTGTTTGTTAAAAGTTGTTTATGGAGTAAATCCACACCTGCATATGAGTACACATAATAGTTATCATAATAAATTTCACAAGGTTGTTGCAGATATCTCTTCGGGATTTATAAGTGCCAACAGTTCCAATATTGACGAAAAGATAGATGATATGCTCAAGCGTATCATCGATATTTTTCAACTGGACAGAGCCCACGTGGTCTCATTAACAGAAGATCTAAAACTAATGGTAAGTACTCACGAGCATTGCGTACCTGGGGTTAAATCTATAAAGCATCTTATTGATAACATTAGTCTTGAATCTGTTCCCTGGTGGAAAAAGAGTCTTTTTGAGGGTGATTTCATCCATATACATAATGTTGATGAGTTACCCTCTGATGCTGCTGCCGAAAGGGCAATTTTAAAGAAAATGGAGATCTCATCGCTTATGTGCGTGCCAATTTACATAGATAGATCTGTTGCAGGGTTTATTGGTCTTGACTCTGTAACCAAACATTTTCAATGGGATACAGATGATATAAATCTCATTCAGATACTGGCTAACACTATTGCTGAGGCAAAGCTTAAAATTGCAGCAGAGAGTGATCTTATTCACCTCTCCAGGATGCAGCAAATTATAATGAATATAGCTCAAACCTATATAAATATTCCTCTAAATCTGGTGGATAGTGAGATTATGAAGTCTCTCAAAGAGATGGCAGAGTATGTAGATGCAGACAGATCCTATATATTTCGATACGATTTTAACGCTAACACCACATCTAATACTCACGAATGGTGTGCAGAGGGAATATCTGCCGAGATAGATAACCTGCAGAATGTTCCAACTGATTTTATTCCCGACTGGATAGAAAAACACTCTAAAGGAGAAGATTTCAGTGTTACAGATGTCTTGACACTACCGGACCTTGGGCCGGGGTGTCTGAGGGATATTCTGGAACCTCAGGGTATAAAAAGCATTATCACTGTTCCAATGCTTGACTCAGAGGAGCTTGTTGGCTTTGTAGGTTTTGACTCTGTATTAAAACACCATACCTACACAAAGAAGGAGAAATCTCTCCTCAACCTCTTTGCTCAGATGCTGGTCAACGTAAAGAAGAGGGCAGAATCAGAAAAGATGCTCACTTTGGCTAAAGAGCAGGCAGAGGCTGCCAGCAGAGCTAAGTCTGAATTTCTGGCAAATATGAGCCACGAAATACGCACTCCACTCAACTCAGTTATCGGTTTTACAGAGCTTCTCAACAGAACACCTCTGAATATATCTCAGAAAAGATTTGTAGAAAATGCTAACATCTCTGCCCAGTCACTTCTTGAGATTATCAACGATATTCTCGACTTTTCAAAAATTGAGGCAGGTAAACTGGAGCTCGCCCCAATTAAGACAGACATAGTTGAGATTGTAGAGCAGGTATGTGAAATGGTCAAATATCAGGCAATTCAAAAAGAGCTTGAGCTTCTGCTTAATATTCAGCCGGATATCCCGCGCTACGGAGTTGTTGACCCGATAAGACTAAAGCAGATCCTTGTAAACCTTATAAGTAACGCAATAAAATTCACCGAGAGAGGAGAGGTGGAATTACGGGTTAAGTTTGAAGAGATTGGAGAGCGGCAGGGTCGGTTTACCTTTTACATCCGGGATACCGGAATTGGTATATCTCAGGATGAACAAAAGAGGCTATTTAAAGCTTTTACCCAGGCAGACTCATCCACAACGAGAAAGTTCGGAGGCACCGGACTCGGTCTGGTTATCTCAAACCACCTTGCAGAAAAAATGGGAGATAGAATTCATATGAAGAGCACTTTCGGTAAAGGTTCTGAGTTCTTCTTCTCAATTGATAGTGAAATAGATTCAGTCGACAAAATTGGAGGAACTACTCTGGTTAATATTAAAAGAGTGCTCATAGTAGATGACAATTCAAATAACAGAACTATTCTTGAGCAGACTTTCAAAAGCTGGAATATAGAGTGTATATCCTGTAGCGATGGACTTGAGGCTATTCGTATTGTAAAAGTCTCAGATCCTTTCGATTTAATCGTAATTGATTTTAAGATGCCTTTAATAAATGGAATTGATACAATCAGGATGCTGAGGAACGACACTATTGTGGATAAAGATAAACTGCCGGTAATTATTATGTGCAGTTCGGACGACGACTCACTTATCAACGAAGAGAGCCGAAAGCACGGAATGATATATAAGCTGGTAAAACCTGTAAAAATATCTGAACTATTTGACTATCTGCTTAACCTCTCCAATACAGGAGTGATAAATCCTACCAGAGGATACTCAAGTGAATCAATCTCCTCAAAAAAATCATACATTACTAATAATAAAGGACTTATAAAGTCAAACCCTATCGTTCTTATCGCAGAAGATGTGCAGATGAATATGATTTTAATTAAGACATTGGTTAGCAGCTATATTCCCGGGGCAATCATCTTTGAGGCAAGAAATGGTCTTGATGCGATTCAAATGGCTGCAGTTGAGAATCCGGACATAATTTTGATGGATGTTCAGATGCCTGAGGCAGATGGTTTAGAGGCCACTGCAGAGATCCGCAGACAGGAGTCGGGCAAAAAGAGCCATATACCCATTATTGCTCTTACTGCAGGAGCATCACAAGAAGATAGAGAGAGGTGTATAGAGGCAGGAATGGATGATTACCTAACTAAACCTATAGAGCAGCCACAACTTCATAAGGTTCTGGAAAAGTATCTCAAAAACAGATTAAAACCTAAGGGAGATTTTACGGACACAAATTTTCCTTCAGATACAACTCACCATTTCAATAAAGAGGAGATGATGAGAAGAGTAGACAACAACAGTGAGATTCTCACAGACCTGCTTAACTCTCTTGAAGAGGAGATGGAGGAGGCTCTTACCGCTCTGGAACATTCCATTAAGAGCAACAACAGCGAAATTTCAAGGAAAGTTACCCATAAAATTAAGGGGGTTGCACTCAATATGAGCTTTACGAAACTCTCACAGATTATTAAAGAGCTGGAAAATTCAATAGTAAACGATCCCGAAAGCAATAGCAGGCTGTTTAGTAACCTTATCGACGAATGGAATATTCTAAAAAAAATTATCTATCAGTAACCTGCTGCCTATATGAAAAGATTGATATTAATCTCTTTGCTTCTGTTTGTTTCCCTATCTCCTACTCTCGCTCTTCAAAAAACAGAAGAAAAGTCAATTACTGTAATTACCTACAATATCCACCACTGCAATCCTCCTGCGCAAAAGGGTGTAATTGATACAGATGCTATTGCAGATGTGATAAAAGAGTCAGGTGCAGATATTGCTCTGCTCCAGGAGGTGGATGTAAAGATGACCCGATCTTTGGGAGAGGATCAGGCAATGATTCTATCTCAAAAGAGCGGGCTAAACTTCTATTATTTCTTTAAGGCTATTGACTTTTCGGGTGGCGATTATGGGGTGGCCATTCTCTCCAGGTTCCCTTTGTCTGAGTTCAACTCTTATAATCTCGACAACCATATACAATCTGAGCAAAGAGTGTTGGCAACAGCACTGGCAGAACTTGCAGGAGGAGTTAAAATTTTACTGGCAACTACCCATTTAGACCTTGTAAAGGGGAACAGGGTTAAACAGATAGCAGAGATTGACTCAATATTGAGTAACTCTTTATACCCTTTGATATTGGGTGGAGATTTTAACGCTACACCCGAGAGCGAAGAGATGTTATTAATGTCACAGAGATTTATTCCATCTACACAGAGCCTCTCTCCTACCTTTCCAAATCTCAACCCGGACAGGGTTATTGACTATATTTTCATAAGAAATTCAACAGGGGTTAAACGCACAATTTTAAATTTTTCCGGTCATAAAGTGTTAACCGGAGTTGATGCTTCGGACCATCTGCCCGTTGTTGCAGATATCGAAATCACCAGAAGATAAAATCTTGATTGTTTGTGCCTATAACAATCACCTCAGTTTTTGAAATCTCATCACAAGGTGTAAGAGAGGCTACTTTATCTGTGGAAACATATTGTATCATATAGTCGTTACCGTCTTCGCATTTCACAAAACCTTTTACTCTTATTACAGATTCCGGAATAGTACTGCAAAATCTGAGTAATATACCCTTATCCACTCTTTTAGTTGTTCGGAAAACGTGTGAGTGGATATCCTGCAGCCTGGTTGTTAAAGAGGCAGGATTTGAACCGGTAGCCTCATTCAAAAACCCGGATGCGCTATGAACTCCGTTTTGGTTGAGAAAAATCTGGTCATAACTAAAGAGTGAACTCTCCTTTAGATCTGCGAAACTTGCACAGGCAACGGCTGCATACGGGTTTAGTAATTTTATTCTTTTAATCACCTGCTCAATCTGTAGCTGAGCTTCCCTGTCGCACTTGTTTATTATCACACTGTCTGCCACACGCACCTGGTTGTTGATACTCTTTACATAACCGGACATCTTTAGAAAAAGTGATGGGTCCACAACTGTTATAATATGAGAGAGGTAAAAATGGCTGCTGTCGTTAAGAAGCGAACCCACCGATATAGGGTCACAGAGACCAGATGCCTCAATCAGTATGAGGTCGGGGCTCTTCTCCTCCACCAGCCGCTGGAGCTCTCTCCGAAAGTCTGAATATAAACAGATACAGAATATTGAGCCCCTGTTCAGCTCAACCAACTCAAAATTCCATTTGGACATCTTCAGTTGAGCTGAGTCACAAGAGGAGTCTGCATACTCATTCTGAATTATGGCAACTCGTATTCTCTGAGAGTAAATCTCAAGCAACCTGCCGAGAAGGGTAGTTTTACCGCTTCCTAGGAACCCAGTTATGAGAACAACCTTTGACATCAGTGTTTTAGTCTCTCATATATCGAATCATAAATATGGTCAACCGGAGGAATGCTAGAGGAGAAGATTACCTGTGATGCTATACAAATTGTTGGAATCTTTTTAACTCCAAGCCTCTTCATCATCTTTAGACCATCCCTCTCCTTTATCTTATACTCCGTCACAACCACCCTCTCTCCAAATGGCTCTGCAGCCTTTAAAACCGCGCTCATCATATACTGACAAGGGGCGCAGGAAGATGAGTCAAGAGTTATCACATCTACTCTGAGTGGAGCTCCGGGTTCAGTATTTAATTTGTAATCCTGGTCATCTTCAATAGATAGTACCAAATTACCGTCACCCATCATAGCCTTTACAACATCTCTTCTGTAACCATTTTTTACAATCTCAGAGATAGCCATCAGGTTAGTGACAACCGTAGAGTACGGCAGATCACACCCGGGCGATAGAATAAAACCTCTACTGCCCCCGATCTCCATACACTCAACGGCATCCTTCTCACAATCTGTTTCATCTCCAAAGAGAAGGGTTGAGGTGAGCTTTAGATTTCCTCCAAAACTAATCCCCTGTGCAAGCGAGATATCCCTTACATACTCTAGTGAGATATTTTCGTCTACAGATATGTTGTCCGGCCTGCATCTGCACATAGATTCTATATTGTGCTGTGCATCTCCGCAAACAAAAAATGATGAGAGCACCCCTCTCTCCCTTATATGATCAAATACTCCGGTTGCATATTTAGAGACAAACTTATCAAACTGCTCTGTGCCGATTTGGCTTACCATAGGGTCTACAATAGCAATTGCGTCGCACCCTGCCTCAATATAATAATCGCTCATCCTCTTGGCAACACCTGAGCAAAACTCCATAAGGTCAAAAACATAGAACTCATCCATAAACATCTGCATAAAGATGTCTGTTCCAAGCAAATGAAGGCCAAGGGTGAAAGGACCGGTAACCAATCCATAGAGGGCAACACCCGGGTATAGCTCTGCTATCTCTTTTACAGCTTCAAGGGCAACGGCAATCCTACCACTATCCTTTGATGGAATCTTTAAATCTGTAATATCTACACCCTCTGTAAGGGGGTGCCCTATAACTGATGGTGGGTTATTCATTGCCCAAATAACTCTGCATCCAAGTGCCTCTGCCTCGAGCTGAAGGTCAAAAAGTACCGGGATGCCGTCGGGTTTATAGTTCTCAATTGCTGCGGATACACCTTTTACTATTAGATCTTTAGATTTAAGATAGCTCTCGGAATCTACCCCTATTAGAGATGCACCGTGAACGCCCACAAAGGGTACCCAAGGCACACTGGAGACGGGCTCCAGTTTCATTGCCTTAGCAATAAGCTCTTTTCCATTCATAATATTTACACTTTGTACAAATATAAATAATTTGAACGGGCATTTCCGGTTCAAACCTTAAATTTTTATTATCTTTATTAAAACAATTTTTTTATGAAGATTCACGAATATCAGGCTAAAGATTTCTTTACAGCATACGGCATTCCAACAGCCAATGGGGTTGTTTGCCAGGATTCAGACTCTTGTGTGGCCGCATATCTGCAGATGAAATCTCCCATTGTTGTTATAAAAGCACAGGTTCATACCGGCGGGAGAGGTAAAGCCGGCGGAGTTAAAGTTGCCAGGAGTTCAGATGAGGTAAAAGAGAGGGCAGATGCAATCCTCGGAATGGATATTAAGGGTTTTAAAGTAGACAGGGTTATGGTGGCCGAAGGGGTGAATATTGCCTCAGAATACTACATAAGCTTTGTGGTAGACCGTAATACCAAATCGGTTGTACTTATAATGAGCAGAGAGGGCGGAATGGATATAGAACAGGTTGCAGCCGAAACCCCGGAAAAGATTCACCGTATCTCAATTGACCCGTTTGTAGGTGTACCGGATTTTCTGGCGAGAAAAGCCGCCTTTATGCTCTTTGACGACTTTACACTAGTAAAGCAGGCTGCGCCGCTAATCCAAAATATGTATAAACTCTTTGTTGAAAAGGATGCCTCACTGGTAGAGATCAACCCGCTTATAGTTACCAATGACTCCAGAGTACTTGCTATTGACGGAAAGATGAATTTTGACGACAACGCCATCTACCGCCATCCGGATGTAGAGGCAATGTTCGAACCTACCGATGAGGAGAAAAAAGAGCACGATGCTAAATCCAAGGGGTTCAGCTTTGTGCACCTTGGAGGGGAGATTGGTTGTATGGTTAATGGCGCAGGTCTTGCAATGGCTACAATGGATATGATTAAACTTTACGGAGGAGAGCCGGCCAATTTTCTGGATATTGGAGGGAGCTCAAACCCGAACAAGGTGATTGAAGCGATGAAGCTCCTTCTTAGTGATAAAGAGGTCAGGGTGGTTCTTATCAATATTTTTGGAGGTATAACCCGTTGCGATGATGTTGCCCGGGGGCTGATAGAGGCATTTAAACAGTTTAAAACGGAGATCCCTATTGTTATCCGACTTACCGGAACTAACGAAAAAGAGGGAAGGGAGATGCTCAAAGGGACCTCTTTCCATAGTGCTAAAACAATGAGTGAGGCAATAATCAAGGCAGTAGAGTTAAGTAAAACAGACAAGAAATGAGTATCTTAATAGATAAAAATACCAGGCTGGTAGTGCAGGGCATTACCGGAAGGGATGGTGGTTTTCACGCTTCCAAAATGAGCAGCTACGGCACAAAAATAGTTGCCGGAACAACTCCGGGAAAAGGTGGTCAAAAAACCGAAGACTCTGTCCCAATTTTTAATACAGTTACCGAGGCAGTCCAAAAAGAGGGGGCAAACACCTCAATAATTTTTGTTCCGGCGCCGTTTGTTAAGGATGCAATAATGGAGGCGGCAGACGCCGGAATATCCCTTATTGTGTGCATAACAGAAGGGGTTTCCACAATAGATGTTATTGCTGCCCGCAGTTACGCTCAGAGCAAAGGGGCTCAGCTTATCGGGCCTAACTGCCCCGGTCTTATATCTCCGGGAAAGAGTCTGGTTGGTATAATGCCCGGTAATATTTTTAAAGAGGGATCTACCGGAGTGATCTCCAGAAGCGGCACCCTTACCTACGAAGTGGTCTACAATCTCACCCAAAAGGGAATGGGGCAGTCCACCGCCATCGGTGTGGGGGGAGATCCTGTTGTGGGACTTTACTATAAAGAGTTGCTAAGGATGTTTCAGGATGACCCCGATACAGACTCAATAGCACTAATCGGTGAAATCGGCGGAGATGCAGAAGAGCAGGCAGCAAAATACATAAAAGAGTATATAACCAAACCTGTTGCCGTATTTATTGCCGGTGCAACAGCCCCTGCAGACAAAAGAATGGGACACGCCGGTGCAATTATCTCAAGTGGATCCGGGACAGCAAAAGAGAAGATAGAGGCATTTGAAGCAGCCGGAGTACCTGTAGCCTCTGAGCCATCTCAAATTCCAACCCTGCTTGGTAAGTGAATTTTCTTACAAAATGATTTACGTCTGACTATGACCTAATTGCGGAGGTTTTAGCAGCCCCGCAACTATGTTAATAACGACAAACGGCGATATCGGAGTCAGCACGGCTCAGAAACCTATTTGCTGCACTGTAATGTAACGGGCTTATAAAAACCTTTGCACATCGGGCAAGTCCATACCGCCTTTCGTGAAATTGTCTCATTGCAGGAACACATACTTTGCACGTTACGGGCTTATAAAAAGCCTTCGCACACCGGGCATGTCGATCCTCATCGTTGTAGAAATTTTCACAGCAGGAAAGCATATTTTAAACGTTGCGGGCTTATACCCCCCTCTGCACAACGGACACGTCCATCCTCATCCGCTCACAAGTTCGCTCCTTCCGGCTGAGTGTGCCCTTATGCTGCAGAGGGGGTTATTTAACTGCCAGCGGGAGAATGGCTTACCTGCTGTAAGAGTTCCAACTACTAAAGTTCCCTACATAACTTTTTGATCCTCGGGAGTTTTTTGTATTATACACATTTTGTGAAATATAGTTCTTGTCAACTCCATCCCAAACGCAAGGTTATCGGGATTATATCTTTGAATTACAATTAATTATAAAAAACTCCCAAGGATGCGGTCTGCTGCGCAGGTGTGTCTACCGCTGCGCGGAAGTTTCACACTGTCTCGTACTGAAATAGGTTGACACGATTTTTACAAATATAATTAATTGAGTTCATTCCTTAATTTACTTTTAGAA
>PHCZ01000018.1 GCA_002840895.1 Bacteroidetes bacterium HGW-Bacteroidetes-8
CCTCATGATTATGAATCATGCGCTCTAACCATCTGAGCTATCGCGCCGGAATTGGAGTGCAAAAGTAATACTTTTTTGTTATGTGGCAAATAGAATGGCAAAATTGTTTATTTTTGGGGAGTGGGGGTTGAGGGTTGGTTATGACGGCCGGGATATGTGATGCGAGATGTTAGGTAACGAGGGTGGTTAGTTTGGCTGGAAATGTGATTAAAAATTTTAGATATGAGACTATATTTTTTTATTGCTTTGGTGGCTACATTATGGTTGCCGGGTCGGGTGGCGGGTCAGGATGATTTTGAGCGGGATGTGACTTGGGCGGTGAGGTGGCAGATGCAGAATTATTCCAAGTCGCGGCTGGTAGATCTGTATAAGAATTTCTTTCAGGATAAGTTCGGGCCGGGGCATCTTTTGAAGGATACTGCTGCGGCGGGGAGGTATTTGCGGGAGGAGCTGCGGGGTGTGAGGGGTAAGTCGCAGGTGCAGATGGCGGAGAAGACGGGTTGGGAGGGTCGTTTTTTGAGGGTAGATCTCTCTATTATCAAAATGGGGTTGGTGAGTTATAGTGCTTTTTTTGATGCTTTTGTGAGGAGTGTGGCAGATGCGCCGGAGCCGGATATCGAGAGTTGGCGGGATGAGTGGAAGGAGATCGAGAAAATTATCCACAGGTTGTATCCGCGGCTGCTCTATTTCGAAGATGATTCAAAGTTTATAGATAAGTTGCTCGCAAACGGTGAGTATGTGGTGCATCACAGTGAGGTCTATATCAAGTATTATAACCCGCACTACCGGCTAATGGATGCGGCTCTGTTTCAGGAGCTGGTGGGTGATGCGGTAACCGGTTTCGGGTTGTAGTTGCTCGCCGGGGTTTAGGTGAGTTTTTTCAGTAGTACTACGGCGTAGGCCTCAATGCCCTCTTCGCGTCCCACAAAACCGAGCTTCTCGGTGGTGGTGGCTTTTACGGAGATGGCGTCGGGGGGGCAATCAAGGAGGGTGGCGATGGTGGTTCGCATCTGCTCTATGTAGGGGGCGATTTTTGGTCGCTCCAGGGCGATGGTGATATCTGCATTAACCAGTGTGTAGCCGGCTTGGGTTATAATGGCGTAAACACGCCCTAAAAGGATCTTGCTGTCTATCCCTTTAAACTCTGCAGATGTGTCCGGGAAGTGTTTTCCGATATCGCCCAGTGAGAGGGCGCCCAGTAGTGCGTCGCAAAGTGCGTGCAGAGGTGCGTCGCCGTCCGAGTGGGCAATGCATCCTTTGGTGTGCTCTATCTTAACCCCGCAAACCCATAGGGGCAGTTTGTGTGCAAGTGCGTGCACGTCATATCCGTTACCAATCCTATACATATTGTGGTTCTGTTTACACAAAGCTACAACAAAATTCCTATAATTATTGTTATCTTTGCTTCTACAAAAATGATGGTTATGGGTCTAAATTTTAGCTTTTTCAAAACGCCCAAACACAGGGTATTCAATTATCAGCCCCTCTATTACGATGAGCGCAAGGAGGCTCTGCAGGAGAAGATTGCCAGAGCCAGGGAGCAGGAGCAGGGTAAGGAGCGGGAGTATATTCCCGGGAGAAACATCAGAGCCAATTTCCGTAAATCCTTTTATGAGAGTCGCAGGCAGGCGGGCTCGCCTACCCTAATGAGAATCATTGTTCTGCTCTCTCTTTTGGGTCTTATGACAGCAGCCTATTATGTGGCTAAATCTTTTGGCCTCTTTTTTATTTAATGTAGATGATAAAAGTTCTACCTGGTCACATATCCAATCTAATAGCAGCCGGAGAGGTGGTGCAGAGGCCTGCCTCTGTGGTTAAGGAGCTTATGGAGAACTCCGTAGATGCGGGTGCTCAAAATATTTCGCTCATAATCAAAGATTCGGGTAGGACACTCATTCAGGTGATTGACGATGGTTGCGGCTTCTCGCCACAAGATGCCAAGATGGCTTTTCTAAGGCACGCCACCTCCAAGATATCCACAGCAGAGGATCTCAACTCTATACACACCTTCGGTTTCCGCGGGGAGGCTCTGTCCTCAATCTGTTCGGTTGCCGAGGTAACTCTTCGAACTAAGCAGGCAGATGACCAAACCGGTTATGAGGTTAAGTATGCCGAGTCTAAATTGATGTCCGAGGGTCAAACCTCAACCCCTACGGGCTCTAACTTTGTGGTTCGCAATCTCTTTTACAATGTGCCGGCAAGGAGGAAGTTTCTTAAGTCAGATGCTACTGAGTTTCGCCAGATAGTCTCTGAGTTCTCACGGGTGGCAATCACCCGGCCAAATATCTCGTTTCGGCTCACCCATAACAATGCAGATGTTTTTCAGCTAAACCCGGCTACCCTCAAAAAGAGGATTCAGGATGTGGCAGGGCGAGATATGGGGCGGGAGTTGGTGGAGATCTCGGTAGATACCTCTCTAATCAAGATTAGCGGCTATATTGGCCGTCCGGAGGATGCGCGTAAGACTCCGGGTAACCAGTACCTCTTTGTCAACAACAGATATTTTCGCAGCCCCTATTTCCAAAAGGCAGTTGTAAAGGGTTACGAAGGGCTCATTGCGGGCGACCTTCTACCCTCTTTCTTCATATTTTTCGAGTGTGATCCTCACAAAATAGATGTAAACATTCACCCCTCAAAGACCGAGATCAAGTTTGAAGATGATTTTGCAATCTTCGACTTTCTACTATCGGCCACCAGAGAGTCTCTGGGTAAGAACTCCTTTATGCCGAGCATAGATTTCGACATGGAGGGTGCACCGGATATACCAAAAATCAAAAGAGGGTTCTACACCCCGCCCCCCAAGGTAGATTATGACCCGCTATTCAACCCATTCCGTATGAGTCCCGGTGATTTCGATGAGAACAGCGTTGCTGCTATTGACCGCCGGTTCCACAGTGGCTATGGAACAACTCCCGGTGGCACAGCTCCCGGCGACTATAGTGACCCATACAATCAGGACCAGCTCTTCTCCGACTCTGCGATCCCCCAGAAACCTGTTATGCAGGTGGGCAATAGATATCTGCTTACAACCATAAAAACGGGGGTGATTCTTATAGATATAAAACGGGCGAGGGAGCGGATCCTCTACGAGAGGTATCTGGATGCCCTCAACGAGGGGAGAAACCTCCCGTTGCAGTCTCTGTTTCCGGTCACAATTGAGGCAGATATCAAAACTGTGTCAATATTGCAGGAGAACCTCTCCAACTTAAGATTTATGGGTTTTGATATCTCCATAGAGGAGAACTCCCTCACAGTAAAGGCTCTCCCCAATGGGTTCAACGATAATTCAGACTCCTTAAGCGCTATAATTGACACACTTGTGAGTGATTTGAGCGAAGATGGCAGGGATTTTGGAAAGAAGTCTAAGGAGAGGTTGGCAGGGCAGCTGGCAAAATCTGGCTCTTCGGGAAAACAGGAGTCACTAAACAACCTGGAGGCACAAACGTTAATTGATACACTCTTTGCCTGCAGGGAGCCCAACTACACACCCGGCGGCAACAGATGCCTGGCAATTTTGTCGCTTGAAGATATTGAGAAATTTATTTAACTATTAACACGAAAACAGAGAGTTATGTATATAAACAGAGGTACAGGTTTTTGGAACAGTATGCCACCGGTGGTTAAGAACCTGGTTATTTTAAATGGGATAATGTTGCTCATAACATTCCTTACCGGAGATTTTATGTATGAGAAGTTTGCACTATTCTATGTAGAGTCTCCACTATTCAAACCCTATCAGCTGGTGACGCATATGTTTATGCACGGTAACTTTATTCACCTCTTCTTCAATATGTACTCGCTGGTAATCTTTGGTATAGCGTTGGAGTCCATTTGGGGGAGCAAGAAGTTTTTTATCTACTATATGGTTACCGGGCTGGGGGCAGCTGCCCTACACTCGCTGGTGCTCTTCATAGAGGTATCCTCCCTAACCACAGCCTATGAGGCGGGGAACCTTATGGCTGCAGATGGTATAACTTCAATAATGAGGACCCCTACAGTTGGTGCTTCGGGTGCGGTGTTCGGGGTTCTGCTTGCATACGGGATGTTGTTCCCGAACAATGTGCTGCAGCTTATCTTCCCTCCGATTGCTCTTAAGGCAAAATGGTTTGTGATGATTTTCGGAGCTATTGAGCTATACCTTGGGATATCAAACAAAGGGAGCAATATTGCCCACTTTGCCCACCTGGGCGGTATGCTTTTCGGTTATTTCCTCATCATATACTGGAAGAAGAAGAACAGAATGTATTTTTAAAATGGGTAAGAAGAAAAAAAAGCGACTCCCGTGGCCGGTTGTGGTCTTTCTCCGTCTGATAATTGTGTCGGCGGCTGTTGCTCTGCTTTTCTCTTATCTATCTGCGTATATAAGCCCATCTATCTCCTCCATTCCTCTCTTTTTCGGGCTCTACTTTATTCCGCTGGTGCTGCTCAACCTGCTAATTCTCTTTGCAGGGGTGATACGCAAAGCGGGTATTACTTGGATCACCTTTATTGTTCTGCTCCCCTCTATTCTCTTTGCAGAACTCTTTATCCGCTGGGGTGAGGTAAAGAAGGGAGATCAAGGAATTGCGCTAAAGGTGTGCACCTACAATGTAGGGCTATTCTCTCAGGGTAGAGATAAGAGTTACGAAAACACCGTCAGGGATATCAATAGTTTTCTTAAGCAGGAGAGTCTTTCGGTAGTTTGTCTTCAGGAGTTCTACGCCAAAGATAGTGCTGCCGTACGAGAGCTCTTCCCGCAGTATCCATATCGCTATTTTCATCTGTTCAAATCTAAAAAGGGTCCAGGTTTCGGGAATCTAACCCTGAGCAAGTTTCCCATTGTGAACTCCGGGAGTATTACCTTCAAGGGGAGTACCAACCTGTGCATATTCACAGATATTGAGCACTATGGCAAGAGAATCCGTTTTTACAATACACACCTGGAGTCTCATAGCATCTCCTTTACCTCAGTTATGAAGAGGATGAGGGAGAGCGAAAAGGTTACAGAGGAGATCTACGATGTTCACGACAAACTGGCCGGCACCTTCCGTAAAAGGGCGCTTCAGGTGGACTCTATTCTTAGACACGCCGCAGCGACAGAGCTCCCCTCAATTATCTGCGGAGATCTTAATGACACTCCAATGTCATATACCTACACAAGTTTAACATCAGAAAGAAAAGACAGCTTCCGGCACTCAGGCAAAGGGTTTAGTGCAACCTACTCCTTCCTTTGGCCTCTGCTTAGAATTGACTACATTCTCTATCCCGCCCCTATCTGGAGTACTTTTCATAAAACTCCAAGGGTAGAGTTCTCAGACCACTTCCCGGTTATTTCAGAGCTTATTATCCCTTAACGATGTACAGGATAGGATTTGATGCAAAGAGAGCATTTACCAACTTGAGCGGTCTTGGTAACTACAGCCGCCTGATAATTTCTTCACTTTCACAGATATTCAACTATAACGAATATTTTTTATACACCACCCGTTTTCGGGAGCACCCACTACTGGAGTTCTCCAACCGAAAGAACATCACTGTTCGCAGAGCTTCGGGGTTAAGGGGTTACTTCTCCTCATTATGGCGCTCCTGTTTTTTAAGCTCAGTTGCAGATGGAGATAAGCTGGATCTCTACCACGGCCTTAGCGGCGAGTTGCCGTTGTGCCCTATATCTGCACCAAAGGTGGTGACAATTCACGATCTTATCTTTTTGAGGTATCCCGGTTTTTACAAGCCTCTGCAGCGCTGGATCTATCGTAAGAAGGCTGCCCACGCTATAAAGCACTCCACTAAGGTTATTGCAATCAGCAAACAGACTTCAGATGATATTATCGCCTTTTTCGGGACAGATCCTTCAAAAATCGAGATAATTTACCAGGGTTGTGACCCTCAGTTTTACACCCCTGCTTCACCGGAGAAGATAGAGAGGGCGCGTTCGCTATATAACCTGCCCAAGAGGTTTATTGTTGCCGTTGGGACTGTTCAGGAGCGCAAGAATCTGGAGAATGTGGTGAGGGCTCTCCCCTCGCTTCCAAAGGATGTGCAGCTGCTCTGTTTTGGTAAGTGGACGCCCTATGCACTCAAGGTGTGGGCAATTGCAGATAAACTTGGGGTGAGGGATAGGGTCCGGATGGTTCACGATGCAGATTTTACCCTTTTGCCGGCGATATACTCCCAGGCAGAGTGCCTGGTCTATGTTTCTCATTTCGAGGGCTTCGGGATACCTGTCCTGGAGGGGATTACCTACGGAATACCTGTTGTCACCTCAAAAAGGGCATCTATGCCGGAGGCTGGTGGAGAGGCTCCTCTGTATGTAGACCCAAGTTCTGTAGAGGAGATTGCCGGTAGCATAGAGATGGTGCTATCATCTCCTACCCTGCGAAAAAGTATGATCGAGAGGGGTTTTGAACACTCAAAGGAGTTTCGTAGCGATAAAGTTGCCGAAAAACTTTTCGCTCTATATCAAAATATAATATCTAAACATAAAGAGAAAAATGGAACTAAAGAAAGCGGTAGATGAAGCGGTAAAGGTTCTCCGCAACGGGGGTGTAATACTTTACCCCACCGATACTGTATGGGGTTTGGGTTGTGACGCATCTAACCCTGCAGCGGTAGAGAGAATCTGCAAAATTAAAAAACGTGAGAAGTGCAGCGGGTTAATTGTGATTGCTGCAGATTTTAATATGGTGTGCAGGCACGTAAAGCAGGTGCCGGAGATTGCGGAGGAGGTTGCAGAACTAAGTGACAAGCCTCTCACAATTATCTATCCGGGGGCGTTTAACCTTGCCTCCAATGTTATTTCAAAAGATGGCTCTGTTGGAATCCGTATTGTAGATCACCCGTTCTGCAACCTCCTGCTTGCTAAGTTTGGCAAGCCTATAGTTGCAACATCGGCAAATATATCGGGTGAGAAGAGCCCTTCGCACTATGAGTTTATAGATGACTCAATTATTGCCGGTGCAGATTGGGTTGCAGATCCTTTCCACGAAGAGGGTTCTACCGGTAAACCATCTTCTATCCTCTTTATTGGAGATGGTGGGGTTGTAAAGGTTATTCGCGACTAATAAAATATATAAATGATACACTATCTTCTTCTCGTTGTTGGCTTTTTGATCCTTATTGCCGGTGCAGATTATCTGGTAAAGGGGGCATCGTCCATCGCAAAAAAACTAAACATCTCCGATCTTATTATCGGGCTCACAGTGGTCTCAATAGGGACCTCTGCTCCGGAGCTCTCGGTCAATATTATGGCCAGCCTTGAGGGCTCTGCAGGAATGGCTATCGGTAACGTGGTGGGAAGCAATATCTTTAACTTCCTCGCTATAATAGGTATAACCGCTCTTATCCGCCCTATCAACCTCAAGAGTTCGCTCATAAAGATTGAGATCCCCTATGCTATATTGGCCTCTGCCGCTCTTCTTTTTGTAACTGCAGATGTTCTTCTGGATGGTAACCTGGGGGTTATCAACAGGAGCGACGGGCTCATTCTGCTTCTCTTCTTCTCCATCTTCCTCTACTACGTCTTTCTCTCTGCAAAAAAGGGGGAGATCAAAGAGAAGGATGCCACCGAGCACGACACAAAAACATACTCTGTTTGGATTTCGGTGATTATGATTGCGGGTGGTTTAGCTGCCCTAATCTTCGGAGGAGATATTATTGTAGATCACGCTACAGTGCTTGCCCGTCAGTGGGGTTTCAGCGATAACCTAATCGGCCTCACCATTCTCGCAGTTGGCACATCGTTGCCCGAACTTGCCACCAGCGTAGTTGCCGCACTAAGGGGCAATAGCGATATCGCCATCGGAAACGTTGTCGGCTCAAATATCTTCAACATCTTCTTTATCCTGGGTGTCAGCGCAGTTATCTTCCCGTTGCCGGTCGCTCCCGAGAGCATCATTGACGGTCTGGTGGCCGCTGTCGCAACCGCCCTGGTACTCTTTTTCGCTCACCGCGGCAAAGGCCAGCGCATAGACAAAATCGAAGGAACCATCCTGCTTACAATCTACGTCGGATATATCGCGTACCTTATGGTGAGGTAGGTTCCCCGGCGGGAAATCTCACAGCAGGAACACTTACCTTGCACGTTACGGGCTTATAAAATCCCTTCGCACATCGGGCACGTCCATCCTCATCCGCTCACAAGTTCGCTCCTTCCGGCTGAGTGTGCCCTATTGTTGCGAACAGTATCTTATGAAACACTCTTATAATGAGATGTTTGCAAAACTCATTTTCGGGATTTTACCAAAGTGCTAATTATATTCCGCTGATTTACTGCTATTTACACAAAATACTGTCAGTAAAAAACCTGCGAAGCAGTAAAAAACCTGCGAAGCAGACCAATAAACTCTGATTAACTTACGCGGATATGCGGTCTGCTGCGCAGTTGTCTCTACTGCTGCGCAGGGTGGAACTTTGCCAGTGTTTGATGAAAGATGTTGAATTAGAATATATTACAAAACCCAGTTTTCCAAATCCGGAAAACTGGGTTTTTTAATTATTTGACAGAGTGATTGTTACATCAAACACTGGCAAAGCCCAAATAGACCGCGGCAACGGCGGTGAGTGCGGCGGTCTCTGTTCGCATTCGGGAGTCTCCCATATGGAAGGCTTTGAAGCCGTTGCGGGTGGCGTGTTCAATTTCGGCAACGGAGAAGTCGCCTTCCGGGCCTATCATTACAAGGATTTTGGGGGGGTAATTGTCGCCCTGCTTTTTTGATTGTTCAATGAGGGTGGTTATACTCTCCCGGTGGCTTTCGCGGCAGTGGCCGATGAGTTTTGTCCAGCCCTGCTTGTGCAAATCTTGCTGCAAATCCTGTTGAATCTGCCCGTACTGCCGGATGAGGGCATCTGCAGTTGTCATTGGGTTTAGAATTGGGAGGCGGGTTTTGAGGGATTGTTTCATTGCAGATAGGATGAGTCTCTCTGCTCGCTCTCTTTTGAATACTCTCTTTTGGGAGTGATCTCCCTCGAGGGGGGTTATTTCGTCTATGCCAAGCTCTACTGCCTTCTCTATGAACCACTCATATCTGTCGGGGTTCTTTGTGGGGGCTACGGCCATATGCAGATAGTAGTCTCTCTTTTGGTATTCGCGGTCGCAGCTGATTATCTGCAAAAGGGTCTCTTTTCCTTTGGTAGAGAGAATCTCTGCAAGGTAGAGCCCGCCTGCTCCATCGGTGAAGTTTATCTGCTGGCCGGCTGCGTGGCGCATAACTTTTGTGCAGTGCAGCGACTCAGCGGGGTCCAGAGTGGCTCTGTTGCCCTCGATTTTGTTTGTGAAAAAGAGTTCCATAATAAGTACAAATATATTTAAAAAGGTTATTTTTGTCTAAAATCAGAATAAAATGTCTAAAGAACTTTCACAAAGGTACACAGCACTTGATGTGCTAAGGGGGATGACTATTGCCGGTATGATTCTGGTAAACAACCCCGGATCCTGGAAAACCATTTTTCCTCCGCTCAGACACGCCGCCTGGCACGGATGCACCCCCACCGACCTTGTTTTTCCGTTCTTCCTATTTATTGTGGGTGCAGCTCTCGCTTTTGCATTTGCAAAATACAACGACACGCTCAACTCATCCTCAGTAAAGAAAATCCTAACAAGGACGCTATTTATCTTTCTTACAGGACTGGCTCTGAATGCCTTCCCTTTCTATAACACAAGTCCCAACCCGGAACTCTCATTTGGTGAAAACTGGATGGTTTACCTTCAGAATCTGAGGATTCTTGGCGTTCTTCAAAGAATAGCTCTTTGTTATATGGTTGGTGCACTCATTGCTCTATGGCTTCAAAAACCAAAGAAAATAATTGTTGCCGGCGTTATCCTTATGTTTTTGCATTGGCTGATTTTGGTGCTGTTCGGAGGTGAAGATCCTTTCTCTAAAGAGGGTACAATCTCCGGAAACATAGATGTTGCACTTATCGGTATATCCCACGTTTACAAAGGATTTGGAATGCCATTCGAACCCGAAGGATTCCTTGGTGTTCTCTCCGGTTCAGCCACAGTACTCTTTGGTTATCTCATTGGCGGTCATATCCGTAAGAGTAAGGAGAAGATTACGGCTGTGAGCGACCTCTACACAATCGGTTTGATTTCGCTTGGTGTAGCTATGGTTATGAGCATTTTCATCCCTATCAACAAGCCTCTCTGGACCCCATCTTATGTTCTTTATGCAGGCGGATGGAGTGTTTTGATGCTTTCGCTCTTTATCTACTTTATAGACATAAAAGGAAAAGAGAAGATTTTCTTCCCGTTCAAAGCGCTTGGCCTCAACCCACTCTTCGCGTTTGCAATGGCAGCAATAATGGCAAAGACACTTGGCCGCATAATTCGCTGGGAGACAACAGTTTTACAAGATGACGGCACTATGAAGGAGACCACCGTCAGCGCCGCCAACTGGTTTTACCAGCACGTTTGTGTCCCACTCCTGGGAAACAACCAATTTGGATCTCTCCTATATGCTCTGCTCTATGTCTCAATCTTCACCGGTATGGCAATATTTCTCTACAAAAAGAAGATCGTAATCAAGCTGTAACCCGGGATTGTTCATAAAATAAGTAGTTATTAAACTGCACTTAGAATAGACGGGGGCGCGAAATTAATTTAAATTAGAATGGCATATATCGGGTTGCTTTCAGATACTCACTCCATTTTTGACAATAGTCTGCGGGAGTTCTTTAAGGATGTAGATGAGGTGTGGCACGCCGGAGATTTTGGAAGCATTGGGGTCTCAGATGCCATTGCCTCGTTCAAGCCCATAAGGGGTGTTTACGGAAATTGTGACGGCCAGGGTATTCGCCTTATCCACCCCTACATCCAAAACTTTGAGTTGGAGGGGATGCGTTTTTTGATGATGCACATTGGCGGTTACCCGGGCAGATACGACTACCGGGCACAACAGTTAATCTCCGCACACTGTCCGGATGTTTTTATTTGCGGCCACTCGCATATCCTCAAAGTAATTAACGACCGCAAGAACAACCTCATCTGCATAAACCCCGGCGCCGCCGGCCTGGAGGGTTTCCACCAGGTTCGTACAGCCCTCCGTTTTCGCGTTGCAAACGGCTCACTTCACGATATGGAGGTGGGCGAGTGGCCGAAAAATTTGAAGATTTCAAATTAATCGTAATTTTGCAAGAGTGATAACAAAAAGATTCAGCCTAACTAAATTCAATTTAAATTAATAATGAAAAAAACTCTTTTAGCTTTTTTGATCTTCTTTACCGGAGCATTGTGCTTTGCACAGCAAACCCCGGTTACCAAGGCAAACTATGATCTTGCCGCCAGATTCTCTCCTAAAAAGGTTAACAAGTTGGTATTCTCTACCGCGGTTACCCCTAATTGGTTTAAAAATTCCGACAAATTTTGGTATGTTTGGCAAACTCCTCAGGGAACGTTTTACTACATTGCAGATCCTGCAACCGGCATCAAGAAGCCGGTATTCGATAACGCGAAACTTGCTGCCGAACTTACAGAGATTGTAAAGGATCCATTTGATGCACAAAACATTCCAATTATGAGGCTCAAGCTTGTAGATGACAAAAAGTTCACTTTTGAAATCAGGAGCACTCTGGATGTTGAGGTTAAGGATGAGAAGACAGGGAAGCCAAAGAAGGAGAAAAAAACTCACGGGTTTGAGTATGATATTGCTACAAATAAACTTACCGAGGTTAAAGATTATAAATCTCCAAAGCCTTATCCGGGTTGGGGAAATGTATCTCCCGATAAGAAGGTTGTTCTCTTCTCAAAGAACTTCAACCTATACTATATGGATATGGAGAGCTTCGAAAAGGCCCGTATCAATGACGAAGATTCTACAATTGTAGAGCACCAACTTACAACAGACGGTACTGCAGAGTTCGGATACGGCTCGGGTAACAGCGATTTTTATGCTACAGATAAGGAGAAGAACAAAAGGACAGGTGCATTTGCAGCCTGGTCACCAGACTCCAAGAAGTTTGCATTTATCCGTTCAAACACTGCAAAGGTGAAGGATCTTTGGGTTATTGATGTGCTTGCAGAGCCAAGACCAAAACTTGAGAGATATAAGTACCATATGCCGGGCGAGAGTGACTCTCCTTCAAGGCATCTCTATCTGTTTGACCTGGAGACCAAGAGCTGCAAAGAGATCAGTACAGCTGCTTTCAAGGATCAGGAGTTAAGGATCCACACAGAGCCTGCACTTAAGAAAGATATGTTTGACGAGATTAGGCATAGTGTTTGGCAGGGCGATGTAAACAAATTCTACGTAACCCGCCAAAGCCGTGACCAAAAGAGGATGGATTTTTGTGTAGCTACTGTTGCCGCAGATTCTGTAAAACCTTTGGTAAGAGAGAGTCTTAACACCTATGTAGAGTCAAGACCGGTGAGGTTTGCTTCAAACGGAGGCGAATTTATATTCTGGTCTGAGAGAAGCGGATGGGCACATCTCTATCTTTACGATTCTAACGGCAATTTGAAAAACGCAATCACATCCGGTGAATATCACGTTGAGGATGTTGTGGCTGTAGATCCAGCCCTTAAGGTAGTCTATTTCGTTGCTAACGGAAAAGAGAGGAGTGAGAACCCATACTACACACACCTCTATAGGGTAAATTTTGACGGAAGCAACCTCAAGCTGCTAAATCCCGGCAGCTTTAACCACGACGCACTTGCATCTGACAACGGAAAATATTTTGTAAACAACTTCTCAAGAGTAGACACAGCACCAAAATCTGCACTATACGACGCTACCGGCAAAAAACTTACAGATCTTGAGGAGGCAGACCTCAGCCAGCTCTTTGCAATCGGCTATAAATTCCCTGAGACCTTCACCTTGAAAGCCGGCGACGGGAAGACAGACCTTTATGGTGTGATGTACAAACCATTCGACTTTGACTCGACCAAACTCTACCCAATTATTGAGTATGTATATCCTGGTCCTCAAACAGAGGCGGTAAACGCTGCTTGGTCAAAGGGGATGGACAGGGTAGACCGCCTTGCCCAGCTTGGTTTTATTGTAATTACCGTTGGAAACCGCGGCGGACACCCTGCCCGTTCAAAATGGTATCACAACTTCGGTTACGGAAACCTTAGGAATTATGGTCTGGAAGATAAGAAGATAGCGGTAGAGAAGCTAGCTGCTAAACATAAATTTATAGATCAGAATAAGGTTGGTATCCACGGCCACTCCGGCGGAGGTTTTATGTCTACTGCTGCAGTTTTGGTATATCCGGACTTCTTTAAAGTTGCTGTTTCAAGTGCAGGTAACCACGAAAACAACATCTACAACCGCTGGTGGAGCGAGCAGCACCACGGAGTGCTTGAGGTGATTACAGAGAAGAAGGACACCACTTTCAAATACACTATCGACAGAAACTCTCAGATTGCCAAAAACCTCAAAGGGAGACTTCTGCTGGTTCACGGAGATATAGACAACAACGTTCACCCTGCAAACACAATTCGTATGGTAAACGCCCTCATTAGAGCCAACAAAAGATTCGATATGCTTATGTTACCCGGTCAGAGACACGGCTTTGGAGATATGACCGAGTACTTTTTCTGGAGAATGGCAGATTACTTTAGCGAACATCTTATTGGAGATTACAGAGATGAGGTGGAGATTCCGCAACTGAATAACGACTAACAGGCTATTTACACTTATTATTATTGTCAGTATATTTATAATTATTTGTATATTTGTTAATTACTCATTAATGGGTAAGTCAGATATGTTATATTCAATTAAATAGTAGTTTTGCCTCCAATTAAAATTTAATCAAATATGAAACTAAAAAAACTATCACTACTTCTTTTAGCTAATCTGGTTGCACTTAGCCTAATGGCAGAGGGTTATCAGATAAATTCACAAAGTGCCCGCCAGGTTGGTATGGGCCATCTTGGAACAGCTTTGAAGCTTGGCTCGGAGAGTATGCTCTTCAACCCTGCCGGCCTCTCATTTATGAAAGGTCAATATGAGGTTTCTCTCGGAGCAAGTGCAATCTTCTCAAAAGTAAAGTATATGAATGACTCTTACTCTGTTGAGACAGATAACCCTATGGGAACTCCTCTTTTTGGATATGCAGGTTTCCGTATTTCGGACAAGTTTTTTGCAGGTATCAGCATTACAAACCCTGTAGGGAACTCATTGGTTTGGCCGGAGAACTGGGTTGGCGCACACCATATTCAGAACATCTCACTAAAAGCGTTTTCGATTCAACCTACTATATCATACAAATTAAACGATAAGCTCAGCTTTGGTGCCGGTCTTATGGTTGATTTCGGTAGTTTTACCATTGAGAAGGCCCTTACCAGAATGGGAGCACTTAACCCTTTGGGCTTATTAAACCCTGCTTTCAAAACCGTTTTGGATATGTATGCAAATGAGCCATCTGTAACAGCTAAGCTGGAGGGTGAGTCAAAGATTGCAATGGGATTCAACGCCGGTATCCTCTACACTCCAAACGACAAACTGAGCATTGGTGTATCTTATCGCTCAAAAGTTATGATGGAGGTTACAGACGGAATGACTGCAGTTAGTTATGCCGGTCCGGAGATGCTGTCTATGATTACCACTGTTAACACAATGATGCCTGGTGCTGTTCCAATCCCTCCTATCGATGGAAAGAAATTCTCTGCTGCCCTTCCAATCCCTTCTAACTTAAATGTAGGTATTGCGTATCAGACTAGCGAGAACTTGTTGCTATCTGCAGAGATTCAATATGTTGGCTGGAAAGCTTACGACAAACTTACTATCGGTTACGGTAGCGATGCCGGCAATCTTCAGCTTGTATCCAACAAGAACTTCAAAAACAGTATGATCTACCGTGTTGGTGGTGAGTATACATTTAGCGAGAAGCTCAACTGGCGTTTTGGTGTTATCTATGATATGACCCCTGTAGACAAAATGCTTTACAGCCCGGAGACACCGGGAGCCAACAAGCTAAGTTTTACAACAGGTATCTCATACAAGCCAATTGATATGCTAACAATTGACCTTGGATTCCAGGCACTTGTTGGTGAAAAAGTAAGAGGATATGTTCCTGAGACCTGGAACCCGACAGTTAACTTCGTAGGAGACTACAAAGCAACTGCCTTGATTCCTGCCCTTGGTTTTAAATTTAATTTCTAAAATTTGACTACTTTTGCCATAGGGAGAAGACTATGCCAAAAGAGATACAAATTGACAAGTTTTTAGAGCTTTCTAAAACAGATCCTATAATAGATGTCAGATCCCCGGGAGAGTATGAGCACGCTCATATTCCCGGGGCTCTTACTTTACCCCTCTTCTCCAATGAAGAGAGGGCAGAGATTGGGACAATCTACAAACAGAGGGGGCGGGTTAAGGCTGTCCAGAGGGGGCTGGAGATAGTTGGTCCCAAGCTGGGCGGGTTTGCAAAGTTCGCACTGGCGCTCAAGAGTGACAATATCCTTATACATTGCTGGAGAGGTGGGATGAGAAGCTCATCTATGGCGTGGCTTCTGGAGCAGGTGGGCATAGAGTGCTCGCTGCTCACGGGTGGCTACAAAAGCTATCGTGGTCACGTGCTAAAGAGCTTTGAAAAACCGCTTAAGATTGTTCTTTTAGGCGGATATACCGGCTCGGGTAAAACAGATCTCATAAAGCTGCTAAAAGAGCAGGGGGAACAAGTTCTGGATCTTGAGGGTCTGGCCTGCCACAAAGGGTCTGCGTTTGGGGCAATCGGGCAGGGAGATCAACCCAGTGGAGAGTTTTTTGAGAATCTGCTTAGCCTCGAGGTAGAGGCTCTGGATAGTGAAAGGGTGGTGTGGATAGAGGATGAGAGCAGAAACGTGGGTAAGGTCTTTATCCCGGAGGCGCTCTGGAGCCGGATGCGTATATCTCCTCTTGTAAGAGTAGAGGCATCTTTTGAAACCCGAATGGAGAGACTTATGAGAGACTACGGGTGCTACCCTGTAGATTTGCTATCTGCCTCAATTAAGAAGATAGAGAAGCGTCTTGGTTACGATAAGTGCAAGCTGGCTCTGGATGCCTGCGAAAGGGGAGATATTGCAACTGCTGCCCAAATCTCTCTGCTCTACTATGACAAAGCATACGGCAATCAGCTTGAGACAAGGTTTGGGGAGAGGCTCAGCCAACTCCCTTCCGTAAATTTTGACGGAGCAAATGCCGATGAGTGTGTCGCTAAACTAAAAGAGGCAGCAAAAGAGATAAAATTTTAACAGAATGAAAGAGAGAGAGCTAAACAGCAAAATTGCTGTAATGATTACAAGAGAGGGAATGGGTGAGGGGCCAAGGGAGCTTAGTCTAATCCTTGTCAAAAATTATTTGACGCTTTTAAAGAGCGAAAACAGGGTTCCGGCGTATATTTGCCTTTATGCAGATGGTGTAAAGCTTGCGTGCGAAGAGTCTTCTGTTATCCGGGAACTTAAGGCGCTTGAGGAGAGTGGTTGTAAGGTGATTATCTGCAAAACCTGCCTTAATTTTTATAATTTGTCACAGAAGCTAATGTGCGGTACTGCTGGTACAATGTTAGATATAATTGATGTTCAGCATAACACCACAAAAATCATAAATCTATAGAGTTATTTCAGATGGAGAGCATAAGACTTACCCAATTCAGCCCGGGAGCGGGATGTGGATGCAAAATAGCACCTAATGATCTTGAGGAGATACTTAAAAACAGCCGTTCACAAAAAGTTTTCGAGAGACTTCTTGTGGGCAACGACAGCAAGGATGATGCTGCAGTTTTTGATATAGGCGATGGCCGTGCCATTGTTAGTACAACAGACTTTTTCACACCAATAGTTGACAATCCGTTTGATTTTGGAAGGGTGGCAGCTACCAATGCGATCTCAGACATATATGCAATGGGTGGCACCCCTCTTATGGCCATTGCTATTTTGGGGTGGCCTCTGGATAAGTTGCCGGCAGAGATTGCAGGTGAGGTGATTTCGGGGGCAAGAAGTGTATGCGATGCGGCAAATATTCCTCTTGCAGGGGGGCACAGCATTACCAGCGCAGATCCTATCTTTGGGCTGGCGGTGACAGGCCTGGTAGATGTCTCAATGGTAAAAAAGAATAGCTCTGCTACAGAGGGTTGTCTGCTTTTTCTCACAAAGCCGTTAGGAATTGGGCTGGTAACAACTGCCGAGAAATTTGGAGTGGCTCAGGAGAGTGACAAAGCTATAGCTCTGGAGCTGATGACCACCCTTAACAGGCCGGGGATGAAGTTGGCCCGTATAGAGCAGGTCAAATCTTTGACCGACATTACAGGGTTCGGCCTTTTGGGTCACGCTCTGGAGATGGCGCAGGGTAGCGGGTTAAAGGCGGTAATCCATTACGATAAGGTGCCCAGAATTCCGGGGGTAGATAACTATATTAAACAGGAGTGCATTCCGGGGGGTACAAACCGCAACTTTGCAAGTTATGGGGCTAAAGTATCTCCACTTACAAATGTGCAGAGAGCTCTTTTGTGTGACCCTCAAACCAGCGGGGGGTTGCTCATTGCAATAGAGCCCGGCGGAGTCGATGCCCTTAAAGCTCTGGCATCTCAAGAACAATTTTCAATAACCGAGATAGGGTTTCTCACAGCCACAAGCGGAGAGTTCTCTATTGAGGTAATATGATTAGTTAACATTTAATACTAACCAAACATTTGAATAATGATGAAAAAAATCTTAATTCTCGCCCTAATTGCTGTTGTTAGCTTTTCGGCCTCGGCCCAGGGTGTTAAAACCGGAGCAGAGTCAATAGATGAGTACCTGCCTCTTTTAAAGGGGAAAAAGGTTGCCATCCTCACTAACCAGACAGGTATTATCGGCAAAAGTCACCTTGTAGACTCTCTTGTAAAGCTAAAGGTGAATATAGTTGCGATTCTCTCTCCCGAGCACGGGTTCCGTGGCGAGGCAGATGCAGGGGAGCACGTATCCAGCTCGGTTGACGAGAAAACAGGGATTCCGATAAAATCTCTCTACGAAGGTAATACCGGCAAACCATCTGCAGATCTTATGAAGACAATAGATGTGCTTGTGTATGACCTGCAGGATGTGGGTGTGCGGTTCTACACCTACCTAACCACAATGGCTCGTATGATGGAGGCTTGTGCAGAGAACAAGGTGAAGATGATTGTCCTGGACAGACCTAACCCTATCGGTTTCTATGTAGATGGTCCAATCCTCGATATGAAATTCAAGTCGGGTGTGGGTTGGCTCCCTATCCCAACCGTTCACGGAATGACTCTTGGAGAGCTTGCTCTTATGATAAATGGGGAGAAGTGGCTTACCAATGGAATTCAGTGTAACGTTACCGTAATCAAATGCAAGAATTATACACACGCCACTCTCTATACCCTTCCTGTGAAACCCTCTCCCAACCTGCCGGATATGAGATCTATCTATCTTTACCCATCTACCTGCTACTTCGAAGCAACTCCGGTTAGCCTCGGCCGTGGCACAGATGTTCCTTTCCAGATTTACGGCCACCCCAATATGAAGGGTTACGACTTCAAATTCACTCCCCGCAGTATACCGGGCGCCAAGTTTCCGCCACAGCTTAACCGCGAATGTTACGGTGTAGATTTAAGCAAGACCCCTTCTATAGAGGAGATTAACAAAGCAGGAATCAATCTGGAGTATGTAATAGATGCATACAACAACCTAAACCTGGACGACCACTTCTTCCGTTCATTCTTCGAACTGCTCATTGGTCGCGACTATGTAAGGAAGATGATTAAAGATGGAAAATCTGCAGCAGAGATAAAAGCTATGTGGGCAGATGATGTTGCAAAATTCAAGATTCAACGCAAGCCATATCTTCTATATCCGGAGAATTAACGTTGCTACAACTTAAGAATCCGCCAAGGGCTTAGAAGGTGATTTCGCGTGATTCGTCGTCAAGAACAGATATATGCACTTTGAGAGTATCATCGGGCAATATCTGTTCTATCTTTTCCGGCCACTCTATAATACAGAGCTCTCCGCTGTAAACATACTCTTCAAACCCTATGTCAAAGGCCTCCGAAAGCTTGTCAATTCTATAGAAATCAAAATGATATACCGGCGACCCATCTGCCTTCAGATACTCGTTAATAATTGAGAAGGTGGGGCTGTTCACTCCATCTACCACACCCAAAACCTTACATAAAGCCTTGGTAAAGGTGGTCTTTCCCGCCCCCATAGAGCCGTAAAGCGCAATGACCCTATGACTGCCCACCAACTCCAAAAAGTTGGCCGCCGCTCTATCTATCTCCCTTAAACTCCTAAAAACGATTCTGTTTTGCATCCCTTTAAAAATTTTTGCCTACAAAAATTCTTTGCAAATATAGATAACTTTAGGCCCTAAGATATATTGTTAGGCGAGAATTGGGTAGTCTTTGTAAAACTTAAGCAGAGATATAGTTTCTGTCCGTAGTTTTGTTCGGGCGAATTTCTTCATTCCCCCATCCATCAACTCACCCAAGCCATTCAACATACCCCTGTCACTCATACTTTCGAGTTGGTCAATGCATTTTTTGATATAACCCTCAAGCGACATTTCCGTACGGACTTCTATAATCTTTTTGTTTAAAGGTGTCTGCTTTTGCAAAAAGAACCAGATATCAAAGATATCTCTGTTCGTTACCTCTCTTCGGTCAAGCAAAGCACACAGTTTGTGAGCGAACATATCAGGGGCAACCATTACCTTCATATGTATCCCCAGCAAATTTTTCAGTTCGTAATGGTTATCCCACTGTCGGTTTGAGATTTCAACTTTTAATTTCCGTTCACCCACTCCGTAATCCAAAACCATAATCGGTCCGTTAAACTTCATTGCCTCATCGAATATTTTACCATATCTCAACAGTATCTTTCGTACCTTTTCATATACCTCTTTTTCTTTTGTCACATCGAGCAAATTGAAATCCAGATCAACCGAGAACCGGGGCAAATCATAAAAGAACATCAATGCTGTCCCACCTTTAAAACCTAGGGAGTTTGCCAACTCAATATCGGAATAGATATCTTTAAGTATCTGCACCAGAAAAAACTTATGCTTGTTGATACTAACCATTTGAAAGCAGTTTTTTTACCCTTACCGAAAGTTTTTTAGAGTTATAGGCCGGCAAAAGATTGTTTATTAAATTCTTATTCAGAGGATTGAGATTATCGAAATGGTATGATGAATTTAAATAGAGAGTGTCCAAAAAGGCGCGTTCGGGTGTGGCGATATTTACATTGCCCGTTTGAATAATACCTTGCGTGACAATCAATGTTTCACTCTTTATTTTTCGATATATGTAGATTCTCCCTTCAATATCTACACTCCGGCTCAAATAGCTCACAGCGGTTATGCGGTCATCATACTGAAAAACAATACCAGCCTTTAGAAGTACGTATTCAAGCGATATATAAGAGGGAGTATAAAGCGTGCAGGCCAACTCTTCGGGATTATATTCGTGTTTAACATAAAGGCCCTTTCGCGGACGGAACAACTTTCCCTTGTGAACGTAGTAATTCAACCGTTCGTTTAGTTTCTTAAAATTACTCTCCCCTATAAGCATAGCGATATCGACAAGTGTGAAAACACTCCGTTTATCACTATAAACCGATAAGATTATATCTCTATTTGGTGAACTACTCATTGGATTAATTATAATGTTTAGTTCACAAATATAAAAAATAATTCTAAATATTTTTCAATAAATTTTCAACTCCCCCTATACTGAATCGCTTCGGCGAGATGGGCGGTGGAGATGTGTTGGGAGTGGTCGAGGTCGGCGATGGTTCTTGCTACTTTAAGAATCTTACCGTAGCCGCGGGCAGATAGGTTTAGTCTGGAGATGGCGGTGGCGAGCAGCCGACTTTCGCCGGAACCAAGGGGGCAGTGCTTTTTGATTTCGGCAGGTGTCAGACCGGAGTTTGTGCAGGAGCGACCGTCAAAACGCCTCTTCTGGAGCTCCCGGGCCGCGATTACCCTCTCCTTTATAACGGAGGTGCTCTCTGCCAAAGAATTGCTTAGCAGACGTTCGCCGGGCACAGCGTTGACCTCGAGGCGCATCTCTATTCGGTCAAGTAATGGCCCGGATACCTTTGCAATATAGCGACTTACCATATGCGGAGAACAGGTACACCTCCCGGCAGAATCGCCATAGTAGCCGCACGGGCAGGGGTTCATCGAGGCGAGAAGTTGAAAATTGCAGGGGTAGGTCACTTTGTAGTTTGCCCGGGAGAGTGATATGACTCTCTCTTCGAGCGGCTGTCTTAGAAGCTCCAGAAGATGTCTGCTGAATTCAGGGAGCTCATCCATAAACAAAACTCCGTTATGTGCAAGGGAGATCTCGCCCGGAAAGGCTTTGGTCCCGCCTCCCGTTATTGCAATTGCAGATGAGGAGTGGTGAGGAGCTCTAAAAGGGCGCTCCCGGATGAGCCCCTTAAAGGAGTGGCCTCTGCCTGCAACCGAGTAGATCATACTTGTCTCTATGGATTCATCCCGTCCAAGTGGAGGAAGGATGCCGGCAAAGGCTTTGGCCATAAGGCTCTTGCCAGAACCCGGAGTTCCACACATAAGCAGGTTGTGCCCTCCGGCCGCAGCTATCTCCAGCCCTCTCTTTACGTGCTCCTGCCCTTTTATCTCAGAAAAGTCTGGAGCAAAGCTACTCTGCAACACGGGGCTGCTCACATCTGCACCCTCAAAGCAGGCGGTGTCGGAAAGGGGTTTAACCGGAGATATCACCCCGTCGTCAAGCAGAATCGAGATTACATCTGCAAGATTATGAGCGGCATAAATGACAATTCCGTCAATCTCTGATGCCTCCATTGCAGATTCTACCGGGAAAATACATCCCCGGAAAGACTCCTCTCTCGCGTGAACTGCTATGGGAAGGGCTCCGGGAACAGCCCTTAAAGAGCCGTCCAGAGCAAGCTCTCCCATAATTATATAACTGCTTAAAGAGTTGAATATGTATTGCTCAGATGCAGCCAGAATACCTACCGCAATAGCAAGGTCAAAAGAGGAGCCCTCCTTGCGCAAATCTGCAGGAGCCATATTTACAATAATCTTTTTGCCCGGGATTCTGGCTCCGATGGTCATTAGGGCAGTAGAGATTCTCTGTTGACTCTCCCTCACTGCGCTATCCGGCAAGCCTACCAGAAAAAAGCTGATCCCTTGAGAAACATCCACTTCAATGGTCACTGTAATCGCCTCAATACCAATACAAGAAGCACAATATGTTCTGCTCAGCATATCTTTTTACACAAAACTAACTCTTAAATAGTGAAGCCAAACAGAAGCAACTACGATTTATCTGAATCTGAATTTAATTTATATATTTTTAAAATTTCATCATAAAATTTTAACTTAACCATCAAACACTAAAGTTTTAACATTCCTTGATAACCGGGTAATGCTTTACCATTAAATGATTAACAACAATTATATATTTCCCTTATAGTTTTTTTAGTTTTACCTTTATCAATACGTGATTATCTGACTCTTTGAGCTTGTCTGACAGAGCTTTATACTTTTGAGACACATTATTTTTATTTGCAAAAGATTTAAACTCGAAGGCAGATATAATAGAGATCATATAATTATCGGCACTAACGTATTTTGGCCAGAATGCCGGCCCTCCTTCAAAATCTTCATTAAAACCAAGTTGGTATGGTATGGGTTGATCTAAAAAGGTGAATTTGCCTGTTTTCTTATTAAAAAAAGAGCACGAATGGTTGTAATTAAATTCTTTACCCATTACATCTAATAAAATGGTTGGGTTTTTTAATAGAGTACCAACGTGCATCTTTAAAAATAGATAATCATCACTTTCAAAAGCATCTAATCTTTGCCATAAATATGGAGAATCTGGCGTAAGTGGTGTTTTTGTGTTTTTAGCACCATATTTCCCATAGTTTAATATGAAAGCGGTATCAATTGACAAATCTTTGTTTATACTCAATATGTATTTATTATGACCATTAATTATTCTGAATTTATCCCCATATCTAAATATCCTCTGATCAGTAGAAGGAGGTCGTCGATAGGTAATTGTTTTCACAAACTCCTGCTCTTCTTTAGGGTATTCAATTTTCATAATAATGTTAAATGTTGTATCAGTAACAAATGCTGAATATCTAGAATTATAATCGAGAATAGAGGTAATTAGAAGATAATTACCAAAAACTCTGAAAAAACCGTATCTTACAGAATCTCCCATTGAATACTCCGGGAGATTTATCTTTCGTACAAAGTTTCCATTATATTTATATTCAATAATTTTACTACTCCCACTTATATAAATATTTCCGGTAACATGGTCTATGTTACTGTTTAAATATCGACCGTACTCTTCCGGCCCCCTTCCTTCCTTATGGATTGTATTAATAAATTCTCCTTTTTTATTAAAAACTCTCACACCATCATTTAGCACAGGAATGTAAATAAGTTCTTGCTCACGAAAAATTCTACCTCCATGTATTATACCTATTAACGACTCTTTGATAGTTTCAAGTGGGATATACTCTATTGAGTCTGCTATTTCTGAAAGATTAACAGTCCGGCTATTGTTAACAGCTCCTGCTACATCAATAAACCTTAAATCATTTAATCCTTGTTTATTGGTGTTGCAAGCTGTTAGTAAAATTGCAAAAATGTAAATAGCTCTTTTCATAATTATTTTGTTAATGATATGTTGTTCTCTATGATACTGCCCATCTTTCAACCACTGGGAATTAAACAACCCGGAAAATATTCAAATACCGCTCGGGTACTTAGCACCCTAAAATTATGATAATTAATTAGTTTGTGCAAGTCAATTTTATTGAGTTTTCAGTTTCACCAGCACAACTACCGGGTTGTCATTTTCGGCCAACCTTTCGGCTATCTTTTTAAATTTGTCAGATACTTTATGGGTTTGGGCGTGTTGGATAAATTTATAAGCGTCAATTATAGTCACCATATAATCATCTTCACTTATATATTCCGGCCATATTGCCGGACCACCCTCAAAATCATCAACAAAACCAAACTGATTAATCTCCGGTTGATCTACATATTGAAATTGCCCGGTTTTTTTGTTGAAGAGAGAAGCTGTTATAGGTAATAACACCTTTTTCTCATTTTTTTCTCTTTCATATCTTAATATTATCTTTGGTTTATGGGGTAAAGAGCCCATAAAAAATTCCATAAAGAGGTAGTTTGAGCTTTCATATACACGTCTATATCGCCGGATAAATGGTAGATTATTATAATTGCGAACATTCAAATTAATATTTTTATAGTGATACTCCCCATAATTTAAGATAAAGGATGTATCAACTCCTTTGGAATTACTAGCGGAAAGAATGTTTTCACCATAGCCGTTAAATATTCTAACACTATCTCTGAATTTATAGAAATATGGATCAAGAAAATATATTTGTTTCGAACTGTTCAAACGAGTACTAAGATCTTTATCAGAAAAGTTTATGAAGTAAAGAACATTAAACAGACTATCTGTTACACAGGATGTATATTTGGATTTATAGTTACTAAATGTAATTAAATTCAAATTCTCTTCAATTTTGAAATACCTATTTGGATCAAATATTGAAATTTCTTCTTTTTGGTATAATAAAATTCTTTTAATAAAATCACCTTCGCTGTTGTATTCTGATAACTTTCTGTGTGAGTAAATAAACAAATTGCTAGTTAAAGGATCAATATAAAAATCAGAAAGGAACTCATACTCTTGTGGGCCTCTGCCTTTTTTGTTGAAAATTTTTATAAAAGAGCCATCTTGGTTAAATATTTTTATTTCAGTCATAAACTGTCTAATATATAACTTCCCGTTTACAAAACTTAGGTTTGTCAATGGAGGTGCAAGTAATGATTCATCATTTGTTTCTAAGGGAATGTAGTCTATACTCTCTGCAATTTCTGAAAGATTAACTACACTGGGTTTCCCAACATTACCTGCTAAATCAATTACCCTTAAATCCTTCGTTTTTTCTTCTTGTATACAAGAGAATAACGTAATCGTTATTAGAATAATTATAAGTTTCTTCATTTCATTATTTTTTATTGGACTTGCTAAAAAAGCTACATCTGCTATTGATTTTCTCATACAAATTCTATTAATAATAATTGGATAAGATATTAACCGAATATCTATCTAATAAATCTCCTCGAATATATTTATTATAATGCTCCTAACCAAATAATTATATCACTTTTTCCAAAAATATTTTACAAGTTAGCTCAAAACCCGCATAGACACATCTTCACCCGCAGGCACGTTTTCCTATACCTTTATTTCCGCAATGGCTAGGTGGGAAATTGTATTGTAATATTTAAATGTTTTGCACTATCGTAAATTTGTCAATTCATTGACGATTTTAGCGTGAATTTTGTCAATGTGTAGTTTAATGTTACATTTGCATAGAGAATTTTATAGTGTAGATGATGGAACCAATAAAAAGATTACTACAAGACAGGATCGCTGAAAGAATTGAACCCAATAAAGCGGTTTTAATATTTGGTGCGCGAAGAGTTGGAAAAACCATACTGATGCGCCAGTTAATTAATGGCTTTTCGGGTAAAACACTATTATTGAACGGCGAAGACTATGATACGTTAGCTTTGATGGAAGAGCGTTCAATTGCTAATTATCGACATTTGTTAGAAGGAGTAGATTTATTGGCAATAGATGAAGCACAAAACATACCTGAAATTGGCTCAAAATTGAAACTAATTGTTGATGAAATTGAAGGTGTTAGAGTAATTGCAAGCGGATCATCGTCCTTCGACTTATTAAATAAGGCTGGAGAGCCGTTGGTAGGTAGAAGTACTCAATTCCATTTAACTCCTTTTTCACAAAAAGAAATTGCACCTTCTGAAACAGCATTAGAAACTCGACAAAATTTGGAGTCACGTCTGATATATGGTTCTTACCCAGAGGTAGTAATAATGGATAGTTTTGGAGGAAAGACCGACTACTTACGAGATATTGTAGGAGCATATCTGCTAAAAGACATTTTGTCTATTGACGGATTGAAAAATTCGGGCAAGATGAAAGAGCTACTGCGTTTGATAGCCTTTCAACTTGGCAATGAAGTTTCGTATGATGAACTTGGCAAACAAATTGGTATGAGTAAAAATACGGTCGAGAAATATCTTGATTTACTCTCTAAGGTATTTGTTGTTTATCGCTTGGGTGCATATGCTCGTAATCTTCGTAAGGAAGTATCTAAAGCCGGGAAATGGTATTTCTATGATAATGGGATACGCAATGCAATTATTGGCAACTTCAATCCTCTGTCTATCCGTCAGGATGTTGGTGCATTATGGGAAAACTACATAATTAGCGAACGTATAAAAGCCAATTATAATAACGGTTTAGGAAAAGAGTTTTACTTTTGGAGAACATATGACCGTCAGGAAATAGACCTAATAGAAGAGGACTCTAATTCACTTATGGCACTGGAAATAAAATGGGGTAATAAAAACCCTGAAGCACCTCGTATTTTCAAAGAGGCATACCCAAATGCAACTTTTGATGTAATAAACAAGGATAATTACCTGATAAAATTTTAACTTTGCGCTAATGGTTGGAGATTCCGTCAAACTTCTAAGTTGCAACTCTCTTGATGAGATTTCTCACCTTCTTCCAAAAGAGAAGAGGGTGATTGTTATTATTGACTCTAATGTAAAGGCCATTTACGGCAAATATGGATATGGAGGCAGACAGGGATACCTTTTTGCTTGCTGTGGGTGGTGGAATAACAACTGATATTGGTGCTTTTACAGCCTCCATCTATTTTAGGGGTGTAGATTTTGCACTGGTTCCCACTACTCTGCTTTCTCAGGTAGATGCAGCAATCGGCGGGAAGAACGGAGTCAATCTGGACGGGTACAAAAATGTTCTGGGAGTCATCCGCCAGCCATCATTTACACTTATCTGCCCGCAATTTTTAAAAACGCTTCCACAAAGCGACATAAAAGGTGGGTTGGCAGAGATGCTTAAGACTCTAATTCTCAAAGATAGAGAGGGGTATTGTAAGGCTGCCTCTCTGCTCAAAAGGGGCTACACACTGGATGAGTTGGCTCCATATATCTCCCGGGCCGCGGCTATTAAGGCTCAGATTGTTGAGAGTGACCAGTTTGAAATTGGAGATCGTAAACTTCTAAATCTTGGTCACACCTTTGCTCACGCTATTGAGAAGGAGAGTGGCATACCTCACGGAGAGGCCGTTGCAATTGGCATTGTGCTGGCTGCCAGGCTATCTGTTAAGCTTAGGATACTTGCTAGCCAGGAGGCAAATACAATCGAAGAGGATTTTATTAAAATAGGACTGGAGACAAAATCTCCGTTAAAGCCGGAGCTGCTCTTTTCATCTATGAAGAGAGATAAAAAGAGATCCGGCGACTCAATTTCATTTATATTAATCGAGAGGATAGGTAAATGTGTTATCTATCCTGTTCAAATTGCCCGTTTGGAGGAGGCTCTTTATGATTTGTCTTAGTATTGGGGTATCGGGGTTAAACAAAGTAACCGATGCTCTCTCAAAGGCACAGTTGGCCGAAATAAGGCTAGACCTGACCAATCTTTCCAGAGAGGAGACAGTTACTGTTTTCCGTTCAAAAAAAGATCTCATTGCAACAAGCCGAACTTATCAAATCTCTTACGAAGAGAGTAAAAAACGTCTGCTTTGGGCAATTTTGGGTACCCGAACAAAGAAATCTACCGGTAAAAGATATATCGACCTGGATTATGACTCTCCGGAAGATTACCGGGATGAGATCATTACTGCTGCTCATAAAAGGGGATTCTCCATTATCCTCTCATACCACAATTTTAACGCTACAGAGAGTTACGAGAGGCTTTGTGAGATATATGAGAGTTCCGTAGAGAGGGGTGCAGATATTGTAAAGATTGTTACCAATGCGAAGAGTATTCAGGAGTGCTCCCGTATTTTGCAGTTGTATAAAAAGTACCCTGTAAATACGCTTGTTGCATTTTCTGTAGGGGATGAGGGTAAGTTTACCCGCCTTATATCACACTTCATTGGAGCTCCATTTGTCTACTGCACTCTTGACGACAACTCCAGGACTGCCCCCGGTCAGTTTACGATTGCCGAGGCAGATAGGCTCATCTCAAAAAAGTTCTATCCGCATCAGGTTTCAAAAAAGGTAATATTGCCAAAGATTACCGCTCCTGCATCTAAAAGCCACGCTCAGAGAGCTATTCTGTCATCTGCCTGGGCAAAGGGAAAGAGTGTCCTCTATGGCTACACCCCTTGTGCAGATAGCGAAGCGGCTCTTAATGTGATAAGAACACTTGGGGTTAAGGTGAAGATAGAGAAGTGCAAACTTCCTAAGTTCCGCATTGAGATTATTAGCCCGGGCATTGAAGATCTCGCTAAAAAACTTGCCAAAGAGGAGATCTTCTCCAAGAATATTAAACCTGTTGAGCTCAATGTGGGAGAATCCGGGCTGTTATGCCGTTTAATGATCCCTACAGCCGGTCATCTGCCGGGCAAGAGCAAGGGTGTTAACGAGATCACAATCAAAGGAGAGGGTGGCCTTAACCACCGGGAGCTCTTTGTCTCCGATGAGCCTTTAAGAGAGTTGGGTCTTGAAATAAAGACTCAGGATGGAAAGCTTCCTGCAGTTATATCCGGTGGGTTAAAGGGTACCTCTCTAAAGATTTCCGGCAAGGGTGGCTCTCAACTGCTCTCGGGAATGCTTATGTCTCTCCCTCTGTGTGAGAAGAGCAGTGTAATTGAGCTCTCCGAGCCAACCAGCATTCCCTATATAGACCTCACAATCAAAACGATTAAAGATTTTGGAATCAACGTATCTACAACCGACTACAGAGAGTTTCGCATCCCCGGCAAACAGCGGTACAAGGCAAAGACCTTCTTCCCTATTGAGGGAGACTGGAGCGGGGCTTCAATGATACTGGTTGCCGGTGCTATAAAAAACGGGGTGACCGTTACCAATCTGCCGGTTGGGTCAAAACAGGCAGATGAGAAGATTCTCGATATTTTAAGGGGTTGTGGGGTGGAGATTAACATCACCGAGTATCCGAAGTATCTGGTTATGTGTGGCGATGAGCCGTGCATTTTTAAAGAGGACGATAAAAAAGAGATAATACTGGGTTCGCAGATAGATATCCCCAAACCCAAAAACCCGCTGCTGCCATTTGAGTTTGATGCAACCAACTCTCCGGACCTCTTCCCTACCCTTGTGGTGCTTGCGCTCAACTGTGTGGGGACAAGCAAAATTAAAGGGATCCAGAGGCTCTCAAACAAAGAGAGCAACAGGGCAGAGAGTCTGTTGTGCGAGTTCACAAAATTGGGTGCCCATATAGATATTGAAGGTGACTGGATGATAGTGGAGGGTGGCAGGCTTCACGGGGGCTATTGCAGCTCACATAATGACCACAGGATTGCAATGTCCATCATAACTGCGTCACTTAATATAGATCAGAAGGTTTTTATAGATGATCTTAACTGCATCTCCAAGTCTTTTCCGGATTTTATTAAAAATTTTAAATAAATCATATTCGCATTTTTGCTTATAGCCATTCAATTAAATATAGATGAACAGTTTTGGATCAAAATTTCGGGTAACACTTTTTGGTGAATCACACGGGCCTGCCATAGGTGTTGTAATTGATGGAATCCCTGCCGGAATTTCAATTAGTGCAGATGAGTTTCGTGAAGATCTGCTTCGCAGGTCGGGCGGTAAAAAAGGTGGCACTCCAAGAGTTGAAGAGGATAGTCTTCAGTTTCTCTCCGGAGTTTTTAATGGTTTTACAACCGGCTCCCCTGTTGCGGTAGTGGTAAATAACCTAAATACCCGCTCTGCAGATTATGATAGTTTTGCAGACTCTCCTCGTCCCGGCCACGCAGATTTTGTCTCTAAGATTAAGCACAAGGGTTTTGCAGACCCCCGGGGTGGCGGGCACCACTCGGGCCGGGTTACTCTCGCACTGGTTATTGCGGGAATATTTGCCAAGAAACTTATCTCTCCAATTGTGATTGAGACAAAAATCCTCCATATCGGTGGGGAGAATCCCTGGGATAAAAAGCTGGATGAGGCTCTTGCTTGTGGTGACTCACTGGGTGGGGTAATAGAGTGTACAATCAAAGGGGTGCCCGCCGGCATTGGAAGTCCCTTTTTCGATTCGCTTGAATCTGTAATCTCCCACATTGTCTTTGCAATTCCCGGTATTAGGGGTATTGAGTTTGGAGATGGCTTTGCAAGCACCAAAATGTGGGGGTCAGAGCATAACGACCCCATCGTATCTGCCGGCGGCGCAACACTTCGCAACGGCTCCGGCGGAATAAATGGCGGAATCTCAAACGGGAACGACATTCTGTTCCGGATTGCGGTCAAACCTACTTCGAGCATATCAAAGGTTCAGCACACATTCAACTTTGCAAATGGGGCAACCGGTGATGTTAAAATTGAAGGCCGCCACGACACCTGCTTCGCCCTGCGCGTTCCCGTCGTCCTCGAGGCGGTAGCTGCAATTGCTCTTGCTAATCTGTTGGAGAGCTAAGCCTTTTACAAACGCATCTTCTTACCATATAGGGCTCCATCGGGTAGTAGTCGAACAGACGAATAACAGCAGTGTTACTCTCCAATTGTGGGTATGCAATCACTTTTTTTACTCCGTATTTAATGAAATTTTGATGCAGATGGTGGAAGATTACTGCATTCAGACCTTTGTTCTGGTACTCCGGAACAACTCCAATAATGTACATATCGAGTAGTTCGTACCTCATAAGGGCTCTTTTAATATGAATTATCCCCATAGGGAGCAGCCTCCCTTTTGCCTTGTTGAGTGCTTCAGATATGGATGGTATGGTTACTGCAAATGCTATTACCTTATCTTCTCTATCGAGTACAATTGAGAGGAATTTCTGATCTACCATAGGGATAAACTGTTTTAACACCCCCGATATCTCTCTGTCGGTTACTGTATTGAAGCAGTATAGAGGCAGGTAAGATCTGTTATAGGCTTTAAAAAGCTCTCTTCCGTAGTGGCGCAGTTTTCGTGAGGATACCTTCTCCAGAACTCTCACACCGTATCTCTCTTTCACAACCTGAGAGAAGGCTGCCAGCTTCTCGGGAATTTTATCGGGGATATTTAGTGTCCTCTGGCTCCAGTCCACCTCTTTTGAGTATCCCAGTTTCTCCAGATGGGTAACATAGTAGGGGAAGTTGTAGATTGTCTGGGATGTGGATAGGTTTTCAAACCCCTCTATCAACATTCCCTGTTTATCCAAATCGTTGAACCCTTGTGGCCCGCTCACAATCTCCAAAGAGAGCTCTACAGCCCACTGCTCAACTTTATCAATAAGGGCCCGGGATACATCTGCATCATCTATAAAGTCTATCCATCCGAATCGCATTCTCTTCTCTTTCCAGGCAGCGTTGGATTTGTGGTTGACAATGGCTGCTACTCTGCCCACTATCTCCTCTCCCTTATAGGCAAGAAAGAGCCTGGAGTCGCAATATTCGTAAGAGGGGTTCTTCTCTCTCTTTAAGATTTTCAATTCGTCCCACCTTACCGGGTACACCCAGTTGGGTTCATCCCTGTAAAGCTTCTCGGGGAATTTAACAAAACAGAGGTGCTCCTTTGCAGATAGCACCTCTTTTATGGTTACGCCGTTGTTTTTCATTTTGAGCACAGCTATTTTACAATAGAGCCGGCAACAACGTTGGCGACCAGTGCCCTCAGTCTCACAACACTGCCCTTGTCTTCCGGGTGAACTCTGTTGGTGAGCAGGATTACTGCTGTTTTAGAGACCGGGTCAATGACCAGTGAGGTTCCTGTGTAGCCTGTGTGGCTGAATGTCTTTGTGGGGTGGAAGAGGTTGCCGTTGTTTGAGGCGTAAGATGAGTAGTTATCCCACCCGAGAGAGCGTCCCAAAGCTGTAACCTCTGCAGGCACCCTTGTCATAGTCTCTACTGTTAGCATTCCAAGCACTCTTTTGCCGTTATATTCGCCTCCGTTCATCAAAGCGGCTGCAAGTATAGCCAGGTCATCTGCATTTGAAAATACCCCCGCATTTCCCGAATTACCGTCGTTAAGTAATCTTGCAAGCGGGTCGTGAACCTTACCCAAGATTACACTCCCGTCTTTTTGTTTCTCGGTTGGGGCAATCATTCCGTAAAACTCCGGTTTCGGGTTGAAACTTGTGTGACTCATACCCAAAACGTCAAATACACTCTTTTGAGTATAATCCTGAAGCTTCATTCCGGTGATGTTCTGGAGAACATTCTGCAGAGTTATAAAATTCAGACAACTATACTGAAACTTTGTTGTGGGTTTGAAATCCCTTTTACAATTTGCGATATACTCTATCAAACCTTCCGGAGATGGTGAGCCGTATTTTGCAACAAGCTCGGCAGCAGGCGCATAAGGTGGCAACCCGGAGCTGTGTGTAAGCAGATCCACTATCCTGATATCTATATTTTTCCCCGATTCCGGATCCTGATACCCTTTGAATCCCTCAATGTACATAGCAACATTATCTGTCAGCCTCAACTTACCCTGCTCCACAAGCTGCATTATTGAGATAGCCGTCCCAACCGGCTTTGAAACCGATGCCATATCAAAAATTGTATTCACCTCCATCTTCTCCACCTTTGGATAGAGAGCTTTATTGCCATAACTCTTAATATAAGCCATCTTGCCATCTCTAACAACAGCCAAAACCGCCCCGGGAATCTCTCCCTTCTCAATTGAGCTGTTTATAATGTTATCTACCCTTGCAAGACGATTCGGGTCCATACCAGCCTTCTCCGGCAAAACCCTCTGAAGTGGCTGAGAGAAAAGTACTGCAGATGTTACAATTGCAATTAACGAAACGAAGATCCTTTTCATTTTTTCAATATTTAAGTTTGAACAAAAGTAATAAAAAAACAGCGCTAAATAACGGAATCCCGATATTGGTGCGCTGTTTCCGCTCAACAAATCTAATTATGCCGGTAAGCAATAATTACTGCTAGCCACTACTTACCCCATCTTTGCCCGAGACTAATTCTCACGATTACCGCACTAATTCTCTCCCCACTACTACCGCACTAATTCTCTCCGGGCGATTGCCCGAGATTTTACCTTGTGTTTCCGGCCGGTCTTTCCCCTCTCCTCTGTCTGTTAGGATCTGCCTGGAGCTTCTCTAAATAAGTTTTATACTTTTCTGCACCTAAAGCAGCCTCTATTTTCGGCTGAAATGTCTCCCTAATCTTCATAAACTTCTCTCTATCCTGGCCTGCAGATGCCATCTCTTTTTGCATATCCTCATAAACCTTATGAAGTTTAGTGCTATCCTCTTTGGTAACGGTAACATACTTTGCAATATCTGCAATCCTCTCTTTTACAAATGTTGCAGGGTCCATCTGACGCCTTTGCGCCGGCTGCATCTGCGCGCTTGCGCCTACAGTAAACATTGCCAGTGCAATAAATAAAATAAACTTTTTCATAAATGTAATTTAACTGATATGGACCTTTGACTAAAAAAACTGCAATTAGTTTAATTGAACAACTTTGGCAAAGCCAAAAAAAAGAGCAGCAAAAATGTGCTGCTCTTTTTTAGTTTGCTGTTAACCAGCAAAGACCCACGATGCTTGGCAAGGTTACTCTTCCCTGCGTGGTCCTTTGTCGCGTCCACCTGAGTTGCCGCCTCTTCCGCCTCTGGATTGTCCGCCGCCGCCGCCGCCTCTACGATCGTTGTTACGGTCGTTGTTTCTGCGAGGACGATCGTTGTTACGTCCGGATTGTGGGGCAGATGATGGTCCTGCGGTTACTCCCATATTTGGAGAGAGGTCTCTCTTTCCGAATATTTCGCCATTGCAGATCCATACTTTAACACCGATTACACCTACTTTGGTATGAGCCTCAGCGTGTGCGTAGTCGATATCTGCACGGAATGTGTGAAGTGGTGTACGTCCCTCTTTGTAAAGTTCTCTTCTTGCCATCTCGGCTCCACCTAAACGACCGCTTACAAGAACCTTGATTCCCTCTGCTCCCATTCTCATTGTGGATGCCATTGCCATTTTAATGGCGCGACGATAAGATACGCGGCCTTCTACCTGACGTGCAATATTATTGGCTACAATATTTGCGTCGATTTCCGGTCTCTTTACTTCGAAGATGTTTATCTGAACCTCTTTGTTAGAGATTTTTTTCAACTCCTCTTTCAGTTTATCTACCTCCTGGCCACCTTTTCCGATAATGATACCGGGACGGGCAGTGTGGATAGTTACTGTGATTAGTTTAAGAGTTCTCTCTATCACGATTTTAGAAAGGCTTGCCTTTGCAAGACGAGCATTAAGATATTCGCGAATCTTTGAATCTTCCAATAGTTTCGCAGCATAGTCTTTTCCACCGTACCAGTTAGAGTCCCAGCCACGGATAATACCAAGTCGGTTTGATATAGGATTTGTCTTTTCGGTTTTTACTTTCTTACCCAACACGATGGTTACGTGGTTAGAACGCTTACGAATTCTAGCTGCGCGACCTTGTGGTGCTGTTCTGATACGCTTTAGAGAACGACCTTGTCCAACCATAATAGTTTGAACACAAACATTGCCGTTTTCCAACTCTTTACGATCTGATTCGTTTTTGGCTTCCCAGTTGGCTATTGCCGAACGGAGCAGTTTTTCCAAACGAATAGATGCCTCCTTTTTGGTATACTTAAGTATATCCAAAGCGCGGTTTACCTCAACTCCTCTGATGATATCTACAACGAGTCTCATCTTTCTAGGAGAGGTAGGAAGATCATTCAGCGATGCAATTGCTGTCTGCTTCTTTATTTCTTTACGCCTTTCGGCTGATTCTCTTTTTCGAGCTCCCATTATTGTGAATTTCTTTTACTCATTAACATAAATTAACGATTACCCGAGTGACCTTTAAAGGTGCGGGTAGGTGCAAACTCTCCAAGCTTGTGTCCTACCATATTCTCGGTTACATACACCGGAATAAACTTGTTGCCATTGTGAACAGCAATAGTGTGGCCTACAAAGTCCGGCGATATCATACTGGCTCTTGACCAGGTCTTGATGACCTCCTTTTTACCAGCCTCATTCATAGCAAGTACTCTATTCTCGAGACTTGCCTGTATGTATGGTCCTTTTTTCAGTGAACGACTCATAATTCTCTTTTCAGTTTAATCCGTTATTTTTTCCTTCTTTCAATTATGAACTTCTTGGTTGTCTTTTTAGGATTACGTGTTTTGTAACCTTTGGCAAGCAAGCCTTTTCTAGAACGAGGGTGACCTCCGGAAGCACGTCCTTCTCCACCACCCATCGGGTGATCTACAGGGTTCATCGCTACACCGCGAACACGAGGTCTGCGGCCAAACCAACGATTTCTTCCTGCTTTTCCGAACGATTCAAGATTGTGATCTGAATTGGATACAGTTCCAACAGTTGCACGGCAGGTAACAAGTACCATCCTAATCTCACTTGAAGGGAGTTTAAGGATAGCGTGTTTTCCTTCTCTTGCAGTTAATTGAGCATAAGTTCCGGCACTGCGGGCCATTGCGGCTCCCTGTCCCGGGCGTAACTCAATGTTGTGAACTAGTGTACCCAACGGGATCTCTGAAAGAGGTAGAGTGTTCCCAATTTCTGGGGCTACTCCGGGTCCGGATGCTATTACCTGACCCACTTTAATTCCGTTAGGAGCTATTATATAGCGTTTCTCTCCATCTGCATATAAAACCAGGGCAATTCGTGCACTCCTGTTAGGGTCGTACTCGATGGTCTTTACTGTAGCTGTATAATTGTCCTTATCTCTAAGGAAGTCAATCATACGGTACATTCTTTTGTGACCGCCTCCGATATAACGCATTGTCATCTTTCCCCTGTCATTTCTTCCACCGGATTTGCTGATAGGCGCTAAAAGCGACTTCTCCGGTTTATCGCAGGTGATCTCAGTAAATGCGCTTATTGCTTTATGTCTTGTACCGGGTGTTACCGGCTTGAATTTACGTATTGCCATGGACTTAAATATTACTGTAGAAATCAATCTTATCTTCACTGGCCAATGTTACAATCGCTTTCTTGAAGTGATTGGTACGACCTGACAATAATCCCGCTTTAGTGAAGCGGCTTTTACGTTTCCCGTGGTAGTTAATTGTATTTACATCCAATACTTTAACTCCGTAAATCTCCTCAACCGCAGCCTTGATCTCAATCTTATTGGCATTGCGGTCAACTACAAAACCGTAACGATTCAACTTCTCGCCCTGAATCGTCATCTTTTCTGTTACTATAGGCTTAATTAAAATTTCCATTGTTCCACGGTTTAATTATTTCCATACTGCCCCTGCAGGATATCCTGAACACCATCCATAAGGATAAGAGATGTAGCGTTAACCACATCGTAGGTGTTAAGTTCGTTAACGTTAATTACCTTAACGTTTTGCAGGTTACGTGAAGAGATGTAAATATTACTCACATTTTCCGGAAGCACAAACAGAACTCTTCTGTCGTTAATCTTAAGTCCTTTAAGAATCTTCATAAAGTCCTTAGTTCTTGGAGCCTCCATTGAGAAGTTTTCAATGATTGTCAACGACTCCTCTTGCACCTTATAAGAGAGTGCAGAGAAACGTGCCAGTTGTTTTAACTTCTTGTTAAGCTTAAATCTATAATCCCTTGGTCTCGGTCCGAAAACACGTCCACCACCAACATAGATGTTTGCTTTAATACTACCGTGACGAGCACCGCCTGAGCCTTTCTGACGAACGACCTTTTTAGTACTGTATGCCACTTCCCACTTCTCCTTTGTCTTGTGAGTTCCCTGACGCTGGTTGGCCAGATACTGCTTCACATCAAGGTAAATAGCGTGATCGTTTGGCTCTATACCAAAGATACCGGGATCCAAAGTCACCAATTTTCCTGACTCTGTTCCATCAATTTTGTAAACTGATAATTCCATATACGCTTATTCCTCCACGATTACATATGAACCCTTAGCACCGGGAACAGATCCCTTAACTATCAGAAGATTATTCTCTGGAATAATCTTTAGAACTCTTAGGTTCTGTATTTTCACCTGATCGCCACCCATACGGCCGGCCAATCTTTTTCCTTTAAATACTCTTGAAGGCCAAGATGATGCGCCCATTGAACCGGGAGCACGAAGTCTGTTGTGCTGACCGTGGGTCTGACCACCAACTCCGCTGAATCCGTGGCGTTTCACAACCCCCTGGAATCCTTTTCCTTTAGATATTCCTACAACATCTACCCATTCCAATGTATCGTGTCCAAATACATCTGCAACGGTAACAGTGTCACCTAGCTGAAACTCCTTTAAAAAGTCGTTTTTAAACTCTACGACTTTGCGCTTAGGTGTGGTGTTTGCCTTTTTAAAGTGACCCGACAGGCCACCGCTGGTGTGTTTTTCCTTTTTTTCGTCATAGGCAAGCTGTACAGCGGCATAACCATCTTTCTCTTCTGTACGTACTTGCGTAACAACACACGGACCAGCCTCAATAACGGTGCATGGAATATTTTTTCCATCGGCACCAAAAACAGAAGTCATTATTAATCCAGGCATTGGTTTTTAATTTGGTGTTTTTTAAATAATTAATACTACCCGCACAAAAAATGCGGGCTGCAAAGATACAATAAAAAGTTATAATTGCAATAGCTCAGGCGAATATATTAACAAGATATGAACACTCTTCCTGCACTTTTTTGATTGCGGCTATTTCACATCCAAGCGAGGCATCTGCCTGCAAGATTAACTTCTTTGTTCTGCTTTCTGTGAGCTTTCAAATAAAAAAGCAATGCATCTGCCTGCAAGATTAACTTCTTTGTTATGCTTCCTGGCAGGGAGTTTAGGTTAACAGGGAGTTTAGGTTAGAGGTGATGAGTTTGACGGCAATTGCCAGCAGAATGATTCCGAAGAATTTTCTCATTACGTATATACCCCCCTTCCCAATTTTTCTGGAAATATAATCTATCTTGTTCAACACAAAAAAGACAACAACAATATTCAAAAAGAGCGCAATAATAATATTAATGAGCTCATATTCTGCCCTCAGCGAAAGCAGGGTTGTAAATGAGGCAGCTCCGGCAATCAGCGGAAAAACAATAGGTACAATGGTTGCAGATTCTGTTGGTCCATCATCTTTAAATATCTGAATACCAAAAATCATCTCAATAGCCAGCACCAGCAGCACCAACGCGCCTGCCACGGCAAAAGAAGATACATCAACCCCAAAGAGCCCAAGCATTGCCTGCCCCACAAAAAGGAACCCGAGTAACACCAAAAAAGATATAAGAGAAGCATTTACAGCGCTATAGCTCTTATTTTTCTCCTTCAACCCAATAATAATCGGCACCGAACCCAGTATGTCGATTACTGCAAACATTACTATAAAGGCGCTGAAAATCTCTTTTAGGGACATAACTGTTAGTATTTTGTGTAACTAATTTATTAATTGATGCTTAAAAATTTGAAATTCTAATTTATAGATTTTTCAATTTTTCAACTTATTGTTTACCAGCTGTTTTCTCAAAATACTGGCAGATGCAAAGTTAAACTTTTTCGATTGAAATGTCTGATTTTAATTAAAAATTACCTAATCCCAACCTATTTCTAATTGAACAGTATATATTTTTGCAATGACCAGGATTATATGCAACATATGTCGGACACCCAAAAGAGGGGTATCCGAAAAATTTGATTGCATAATATATCAAATTTATAATAAAGAGTAATTAACTTTTAATGACAGATCTTATGGAAAAGAGGGGAAAGAGTAAATCAAAAAAAGACTCACAGAGCAAAAAGCGTATTCAATCTGGTTGTTTTCACGTTTACTTAAGGGGTAACGGAAAGAAAACGGTTTTTTATGACGAGGCAGAGAGAGCTGAATTCTTAAAGAGGTGCTATTCAACTTCACTCAAATATGGAAGCAGAATCCTGGCTTTCGTAATAATGGACAACCACGTACACTTACTACTTATTACAGAACACCTTACAAAATTTATGAATTCGCTACTCGTGGGATTTGTTCATTGGTACAATAAGAAAAATGGAATATCGGATAAACTTTTTAAAACGCCTTTTGGAAGCGCGAATAAATATTCAGATAAAGATATTGCTGAAAGCATAATGTATATTTTGAGCAATCCTATAAGGGCCAACATCTGCAAAGATCCTAGAGAGTACAAATGGAGTTCTTTTCACAGTTATTTTAACAAAAGCAATGCGCTTCAAAAAAACATTGAGATTGATACAGCATTTATTGAGTCCATTTTTGAATCAAAAGAGGATTTTGAACGATCATTAAATGGCTATAATGCAGATATAGATAAAATTAGAAAAAAAGGGAAGGATTTTTGGCCAAAAGAATCTTATATAAATATAATGGAGTATTTGAATCTTATATTATGTGGAAAAAATATATTTGAACTGACAAAGACCGAGCGTAACTCTTTGATTATCAAAATTAGAAAAGAAACAGGCGCATCCTGCTGGCATATAGCTTCACTTATGCACGAGAGTTACGAGGAGGTTAAAAGAATTTTGATCTGTTAGTGTTTTGTGGAACTCGCTATTATTGTACGAGTTAGAAAACCAAGATTCTGATATTTGAATATATGCTATTTTTATCCCATTGAAGGCCAAGCGTTTTCACAAAACACTAACAGTTGAAAAAGTACTCGGGACGGGAATCGAACCCGTACGGGCATTTCTGCCCACAGGATTTTAAGTCCTGCGTGTCTACCTATTCCACCTTTGAAGAGCGGAAAACGAGACTCGAACTCGCGACCCTAACCTTGGCAAGGTTATGCTCTACCAACTGAGCTATTTCCGCATTTGGGACTGCAAAAGTAATAAAAATTTCACAAGCTCCAAAATTTACATCAAAAACCTTTAAATAACGGTTTCAAACTCTTTGAGGAAACGGATGTCGTTTTCGAAGTAGTGGCGAAGGTCTTTCACCTGCCACTTTAGCATCGCGATGCGTTCGATGCCCATCCCGAAAGCGAAGCCGGTGTAGACATTGCTGTCAATACCGTTAGCTTCCAAAACATTGGGGTCTACCATTCCGCAACCCATAATCTCCAGCCAGCCGGTTCCTTTGCAGATGTTGCACCCTTTGCCTTTGCAGATGTTACAACTTACGTCCACCTCGGCGCTCGGCTCGGTGAAAGGGAAGTAGGATGGGCGAAGGCGAATCTGGGCATCTTCGCCGAACATTTCACGGACGAAAAGCAGAACAGCCTGTTTAAGATCTGCAAATGAGACCTTTTTGTCTATATATAGCCCCTCAACCTGGTGAAAGATGCAGTGGGCGCGTGCAGATATCGCTTCGTTACGGAAAACTCTTCCCGGGCATACTATTCTGATGGGGAGCTTCATCTCCTCCATTGCTCTCACCTGAACCGAGCTGGTGTGTGTGCGCAAAAGGACAGGGTTGTCGCCGCCGGAGATAAAAAAGGTATCCTGCATATCTCTGGCCGGATGCTCGGGCGGGAAGTTGAGTGCCCCAAATACGTGCCAGTCATCCTCAATCTCCGGCCCCTCTGCAAGAACGTATCCGAACTTATTGAAAATTGAGAGAATCTCGTCTCTGGTAATTGATATGGGGTGTCTGCCACCAAGCTCCACAAGGTCTCCCGGTTTTGTAAGGTCATATTTTGAGTCTACCGGCTGTTGGTTCTCCTCCAAAAATGATTTGAGCTCTTCAATCTTTTGAGTTGCCGCCACTTTCAGTTTGTTCAAAACCTGACCCAACTCACGCTTCTGCTCCGGAAGAACATCACGAAATTCGTCAAAAAGCTGAGTAACAGAGCCTTTTTTCCCCAACAATTTTACTCTAATCTCCTCTATCTCCTGTTCCTTTTGAGCCTTAAGCTCCTCAATTTCGGCAAGCAGCCTCTCTATTTTCTCTTTCATCTCTTATTATTTACTATATGGGCAGATCTAAATTCCCGGTAACTCCTAGCCCGCAAAGGTAATATTTTCTATTAAATTAAGCCCGCGAAAAATTTCATAGTGGTCAGGAGCGAGCCTGAGAGCGGATGAGAGTGGACTTGCCCGTTGCGAGTAAGATTTTTTATAAGCCCACTAGCAGCTCCTCAATAGCTTTCTCGAGTTGGGGGTCTTTTGATTCGAGTCGGTCTTTGAAGGTGTTGCGGATGTAGATGTCGGGTGCAACCCCCTCGAATTCGAGGCTTTTATCGTCCAGGGTGTAGCATCCCCAGGCAGGGAGTCTCACAGAGGAGCCGTCTACCAGGCGAGCGCCGGAGGTGAAGATTATCCAGCGGTAGGTCTCTGTGCCAATGAGTTTTGCCATCTTGAGCGCCTTGATGCCGTTTGAGGTAACCTCGGCATCGCTCAGGCTCCTTTCGTTTATCAAGACAACTATTGGTTTGTTTGCCGGAATCACGTTAGGGTGAGAAATTTTGGGGTTGTCGCGGTGGCTCCAGCGGAAGTGCTCTCTCTGGTTAAGGAAGTCTATCACCTCTCTGTGGACATTGCCGCCGTTGTTAAAACGAAGGTCCAGAATGAGAGCATCTTTGTGAACAGCATCTGTATTCATCTCTATAATAAACCTCTCCAAAGATTCCGGAGACATATCTCTCATATGAACATAGGCAATTTTGCCCTTACTCATTGATGTAACCTTGGCCCTGTTCCAATCCTCCCACTCTGAGTAGAGGAGTGATCTCAAATCTGAGGTGCCCAAAGTGTGAAGCTTAACATCAAACTCAACTCCCGCTCTTGCAAATTTCAAAACCATCTCCTTTGGAAGGGTTGCAGATGTGAAATAGAACTCCCTGTTAAACTGTTCATTAACCCTTACGCCGTTAACTGCCACAAGCCGGTCTCCACCCATAAGTGGGTTACCCGAATAATCTGCACGCGAGCCCGATACCACTCTGTCGAGAGTATATGGCTGCTCGTTGGAGAAGATTAGCCCCGTTGCTACAGTGACATACCTTGCTAAAGTCTCCTCCTCTTTGCCGGCCGAACTAAAGCCCATATGCGAAGAGTTAAGCTCGTTGAGCATATCGTTTAAAAGAGTCCTAAGGTTATCTCTGCTGTTGACATAGGGCAGGAAGGTGAGGTAGTAATCTCTTTTCGCCCGCCAATCTACTCCGTGATATTTTAAATCGTAGAAGTTCTGCTCCAGCGAGGCCCAAACCTCAAAGAACATCTGCCGGTACTCGTCCATATTGCTCTTATCAAAAGTGTGTTTGAGCTCTATCTTGGTTGCCCCTGCCCCTGCCGGGTCAATTTTATATATCGCCTCCCGGTCCATTGCAAAGAGCTCCTTACCTGTCCCCTTGAATGAGCTTACACTCCCAACACCTTTAAGCTTCTGGGGAGGCTTCTGATCCCACTCCTTAAGCTCCTGAACATAACAAGCCCAATCGCCTTCGTGATTTGAGTTAAAAAGCAGGTAGCTCTTCTCCCCTCTGGAGACTATAAACGGAGTATTTTGCTCGCCTCTGCCTACAACGCTCCGGTACCTTCTCTGGATGTTCTCCAGAAGCAGCACCACCGAGGAGTCCCTTTTGGCCCCTTTAGCCCCAAAAAGCTTGTCATACTCATCTACCTCAAACGGAGCCACCACTTTATCCAGCTCAACCTTGTAAAGCTGAGTGGAGGCACCCCGAGGGAATGAAGCATTTAGACGGTTGGAGAGCAGATATAGATATTTGCCGTCCGGCGAAAAGATAGGGTCGTTTTCAAAGTTTGCAGAGTTAGTGATGTTGATGCTCTTGGCTGCGTTAAAATCGTAGATGAATACATCTCTCTCAAAAAGATTCACCGCAGTGTAGGTCAAGAATTTCCCGTCGTGAGAGAAGCTCAGCCCATATCCCTGGAAGGCCCAGAATTCGTGCTTAGACAGCTCTGTTACCTTGTTGGTTGAGATATCCAGTAGCATTACAGATTTGCCACCGTTTAAAAATGCAATTTTATCATTTTTTGCAGATGGGGTCATTGACCTTAATGACGACTCTGGAGTGTATACAGCAGACTCGCCCTGGGAGAGGTCTGCCTTTTGTGTGTAGATTCCGGTCCAACCGCCGTTTGTCCTGGTGTAGTATAGGCTCTTGCTGTCTGCAGACCAAAGCACCTCATCTACCCTCTCAGTTTGAGGTGTTGGCAGCTGTTTAATAAAGCTCCCTTTGATATCCGAGACAAAGAGCAGACCCCGGAATGAGAATGCCAGCTTCTTGCCGTCCGGAGATGGAGAGTAGCTCTGCGGCCTGCCAAGCGGAATCGAACTTTTGTTGGTGATTCTGTTATCTGCAAGCTCAATATCGGGTAACGAAGTTTTACCCGACTTAATGTCAAGCACATTTATTCTGTAGCCCTTGATAAAGACAATCTTGGTTCCGTCAAAGCTGATGGATGGATATTGAATCGACTCTTTAAAAGAGGTTAGGTATTTGCTATCACTGTGTCTTACAATGTTGGCCTCCCCATTTTTCTCATCCGATACATAGTAGAGGTTTCCGCGCGAGTCTGCCATTGGCCAGATATCTTTTCCTCTGTAATCTGTAAGCTCTTTGTACTCTTTTGTGAGCGGGTTCCAGGATTTAATGTCCGGGTTGTGATCTCCTCTGTAGCCTTTTCTGGTTGCAAAGCGATAACTTTCACTGGATTCATTAAAATAGAACTCTCCGGTTACCGGGTTTTGGGTCAGGTTTGCTATTGTATTGAAGTAGTGCGAAAAGAGCCTTACAGGGGTACCTCCCTCTGCAGATACAGAGTAGGTGCTTATTGTGTTGTATCTGTTAGATTCAAAGTAGATATTTTTAGATTGGGGACACCAACCTACAGGTACATCAGATGCATCGTGGAATGTGAGTTGTTTTATCTCGCCACCTGCAACAGGTACAATATAGAGATTGTTGTTACCCTGGTCGTTTGATGAGAAGGCCAGATATTTGCCGTCCGGAGATACTTTTGGACTCGATTCGTTACCGCCCATTGAGACAACCTTGAGGGCAACTCCCCCCGATGTGGGAACTGCATAGATATCTCCACCGTAGGAGAAGTAGATGGTTTCACCATTGGGTGAGAGAGATGGTCTTGAGGCGAATACCACGCCGTTGGCATATGTTGCAGCACAAAAGAGCAACATAGATAGCAGAGATAACACTTTTTTCATATAATTATTATTGGAGATTTATCTAGATTAAGGATATCCGGAATCTTAAGCACATATTTATTAAGTCTATTATTACCAAATAGTTTACCACTTAACAGCAGCACGTCTAAGAGGCATTGTCATACACCTTGGCCCACCGCCACCACGAGGCAACTCAGATCCATCAATTGTGATTACACACTGTTTGCTCTTTTTCACATCGCTCTTCCCGTTTATCACATCCCAGGCTGTGAAGATATCGAAGCCGTTTTTATTGAGCTCGTTTAGTGTGTGCACATTTCTAGCGTAAGAGAGCACCTTTCCCGGCTCCAGGGCAAAGAAGTTTGCTCCGCTGTGCCACTGCTCCCTCTCCTGGTTCCACTCATCTGCACTCCCTCCGCAGATAATGGGCTCCACCTCCATACCCAGTTTTTTTAGGATTGAGGGGATATTGGAGACCGATTTTATTTTGGATACTTTACCATTATCTATGGTTATGTGAACTGTCTGGTACTGGTTCTCCCCCAGGATAAGTGGTTCAAAAACCATCGCTGTGTGGGTATCCAACAGGGTGAATGCCATATCCAGATGGATAAATGACTCGGGAGTTTCGGGCAACTGCTGTACCACAATGTGCATTCTCTCTTTGCATCCGGTGCGGCAGAGTCTGTTGATGAGCATATCTATCCCCTGACTACTGGTTCTAGGGCCGTTCCCCACCAGAAGAATATCCTCCCTCGCAATGAGTATATCGCCCCCCTCCATATATATGTCGTTATTGCCGGGTTGAAAATCGTGAGAGTTAATGAGCTCGCAGTCAAAGACCCTCTTTTTCCGGAAAATAGCCTCATTTATTAATGACTCCCTCATCCTCACACTGCTCGCCATTTTGCAGATTAGAATCCTGTTGCCTATGGCAACGGATGCGTCTCTTGTAAAGTAGTAGTTATACAGTGGCGGAAGAGCGTAATAGTCGTCTTTAAGAAATGCAGAGAGGGTGTTTATCTTTGCCGGTAACCCCTCAATAAGCACCTGTGAGAGGCTCTTAGAGGACATATCCATCAAATCTTCAAAATAGTCCGTCACCCCTTCGCTTACGCAAATCTTACCTATCAATGCCTCCCTCTCTGTATGGTTATCCAATAGTTTAACCAACAGATCTTTAATCTGATATGTTTTTGAAAACATATTGAGCACACCCGAAACCTGTTCGTACTCCTTTTGAGCTATAGATAGATTTAAAATATCACTGTATAGAGCGCGTTGCGCATTTCTCGGTGTCATATTCTCTACCTCTGCGCCAGGTGTATGAAGTAAAACCGCTTCCAGTTTTCCGATCTCAGATTTTACATCAATTGTTACCAATTTTCCCGTCATAAAATATATTTAAATTACTGATATTTACCCAGATTTGACAATGGTAGGTCTGTAAAGATACTTTTGATTACAGACTCATCCCTCGGGCAGATTAACAGCAGGTCTTCTGTGTTGATTATCATAAAATTATCCAGATTTGCTGCAACAACCACTTTTTTATCGCCCTCTGAATAAATAATTGAGTTTGTAATATTTTTGAAGAACTTCTCCGGCACCCTTACAAAGTTTCCCTCTTCGTCTCTTTTGTTTAAACCATACAGCGACTCCCAGGTACCGATATCTGACCAACCAAATGATACCGGGTATACTATTGCCTTCTCTGTCTTCTCCATTATCCCATAGTCTATGGATATACTCTTACACTCCTCATAAACCTTATTAATAAAAGGCCCCTCGGCAGGTGTGTAGTAGAGACTCTCCCCCTCTCCAAACAGAAGTGCGATATCCGGTTGGTGTGACTCCAGCTCTGCTACAAGAGTTTTAAGATTTGCTATAAACATACCTGAGTTCCATAAAAACTCCCCGCTGTTCACAAATACCTCCGCCAGATCTGCTGTGGGTTTTTCGGTAAAGGTCTTTACATTATAGGCTACATTCCCGTTTATACTAATATGCACCGTTTTGTTAGCCTGAATATACCCATAGGCGGTCTCTGCCCTGTATGGCTTTATTCCCAGAGTGATAAGAACATCATTTTTATCTGTAAACCTGAGAGCATTGTCAATAGTCTGAGTAAAGACATCATCATTAAAGATAAGGTGGTCTCCAGGAGTAACAACTACAGATGCATTCGGGTTTCTCTTTAACAACTTATAGGTTGCATATGCCATACAAGGGGCGGTATTTCTCCTGTAGGGCTCTAAAAGCACGTGCTCCGGAAGAATTTGAGGCAGCTGCTCCATCACAAGATCTTTGTAGAGGTGCGAGGTTACCACCAAAATATTCTCAGTTGGTATTATTTTGGCGAACCTCTCAAAAGTCTGCTGAATGAAGGTTTTCCCTGTACCAAGAATGTCCAGAAACTGTTTCGGTTTCTGACTCCTGCTCACCGGCCAAAAGCGGCTTCCCGGACCTCCGGCCATAATAATACAGTAATGATTGTTTGCCATATGCAATAATATTAGTTCTTTACCATTTTGGGTTGAAGGCTTCGGGTAGATACTCTATCCGAACATTGCCATCTTTTTCAAACAAAACCGACACAATGTCGAATTGAGTTTCGCACATTATTCTGTTTCTATATATGTAGGCAGATGCTGCAGATATAACAGCCCGCTGTTTCTTTATGTCGACCGTTTCAAAGGGCAGTTGCAAATTTGGTTCCGATAGTGACCTCACCTCAACAACGTGCAGCCTCTGCTCTCCGGTTGACATATTTGTGCTCATCATCAAAATGTCCAGCTCTTTATGGCCTACTCTCCAATTTCTCCCGAGCAGGGCCATCCCTCTTTTTAAAAGAAAATCCAGCGCGAGATCCTCTGCAACACTCCCCTTCTCTCCTCTCCCTACGTTTTTGTAATCCACTGCTTGCTGCCCGAAATTATTTATTTACCTGCTTTTTATGCCCAATTGTATTCAAATATACTATATATTTTTATAAAAGAGAAGGTGACTTAAAATAATTTTGTTGTTCTCTTTTTGAGTTGTCAATAACGGATATCGGTGTCAGCACGGAAAATCCTCCCCAACTGCGTTGGGTCCCCTCCCTATTCTTTTAGATTTGCACCGTTGTTTCAATATGGAATAACGGTGTAATTTTGTTATGGAAAATTGAGGCGAGTCCGAACG
>PHCZ01000004.1:0-132055 GCA_002840895.1 Bacteroidetes bacterium HGW-Bacteroidetes-8
CGTCGTCCGTCATTCTAAAATCATAGACAAATAAATTTGTTTGATTTTGCGCGTCTTTTTTAAATATTTCCGGAATATTCTGAATCATCTATTTTTGAAGCTAATGGGAAAAACAAAAATAGCAAACTATAACTTATTACAAAGATTATAAATAATAGTTTGCTGTTTTTAATTGTGGGGTAATTATATTTTAATCCATTATAAACTTCAGTCAGGCAGTCACAATACTGGCTTTTAATCTAGTATTCCTTTCATATTGGTTAAATTTTAGGTCAACACTTTTAAGTTTCGTTGCGTAAAGTTACATAATGTTGCGCAATCACATTTTAATTAACCTTCCAAAATATTACAGCATCGCCGCTGCGAAAGTTCTGATTGTGTAATCTCTCCAAAAAAATAGTACAGTTTAAAAGTAGAAATATAGTGTACACATGATACATGCCATACTCATAGTTTTTGTTTTTCTAGATACGAAAGAGCGCGGGTTCCTTCATTAAATAACAAATCTAATATGGAAAGGTTTGGTAGAAAGTTATCTTCTTTTTGTAAAACTTGTGTATAACTGTCAAAAGTGAAGTTTTGCAATCCTTTAGTTTCTACTAAAAAACGAAAGTCTTTTTTGTCAGAAATATTAAGCTCGAAGCTAGAGGTTGATTGTGTTGTTATTTCAAGAGTAAGCAAGTCTGCAATAACTGCAAAACACTCCAAATTAAAATCCATTAAAAAGGTTTGTTTTTTTTCAAAAAGAGGGGCAATATCATCTTCATAATATTCAAAATACGGGGAAGAGCGATAGGCGATTTGTATGGATTTCCAATGTTCTTTTTGCCACTTAAAATCGTTTTCGATGCGTACTTCTTTATATTTTTGATGTATTTTATCACGACTTCCACGCAATCCTTTAGAAATGTGTTTAATGGGAATATTAAGCAATAAGACACCATTAGCAGTAGCAATATAGGTTCGGTTTCTAAACGTTTGCTTTTGATAATTATCTTCCACCTCAAATACAACCGATTTTGCTTGCGCCATAGCAACATAATGGGCAATGTTTCCAAAATAGGCCGGATGAATTATAATTGATTCCACTTGTAACAATTCAAATATATATAAATGGAAGAAGCAGGTTTATTAAACACAAATTTTTAAAGTTTGATATTGTAATAAAACATTTATACTTCCCACTTCTACTTCGTACTTTCTAAGCTTTTTTCTTTCTTTTTCTAATAAAATCAAAGAGAAACCATCCCACTAAAAGAATCAAGAAATAACGAAAATACGATATAGGCTGTCCGTCGCCACTAACGGTAGTAAACATGCGTTCCCATCTAATTTTATTGGTGATGCCTTGTGCATTGCTATCCCAGCTCATCCAGATAAATACTGGTTTACCAACCACATGATTAAACGGTACAAATCCCCAATTCCGGGCGTCTTCTGAGTTGTTTCTGTTATCTCCCATCATCCAGTAATAGTCTTGTAAAAAGGTGTATTCGCTTATCGGTGAGTCGTTTAATAGGACTTGCGTTCCGGCTTGTGTAATTTTATTTTCAATGCCTAATTCACTTCCTTCATACACTTCAATAATACGTTTGTATAAGGGAATGGTTTCGGTAGATATAGCTACGGTTTTTCCTTGTTCTGGAATGTAAATAGGACCAAAGAAACTGTAATTCCAACTATAAGTAGCATTATGGGGGAAGGTTTGATTATCCCATTTGCCTTCTTCGTCTTTAATAGGTATTATTTGGTCAATATTCGGATTGTTTTTTAAATTTTCAACGGCTTCATTGGTCATATTTGCTTGAAAGGCTTTCCCCGTATTATTTAGTGGGTAAATTTCAGAAATATCATATCTATCCTTTAAAAATTGAACGTTCTGTAATGGGTCTTTCGTGGTAAAAGCATAGGCAAATTGTACTCTTGCTCTCTCCGGAAGTTGGCTTATTGCACCATTAATATACACATAGCCATTACGAACTTCTAAGGAATCGCCAGGAATACCAACGGCTCTTTTTACATAATTTGATTTTTTATCAATTGGTTTCACAAAGGTTTCTGGTCCTTTATAGCGGAAATAAGGCACTGTATCTGTTGGCCAGTTAAAAACTACAATATCATTTCTTTTAATTTTTTGAAACGCTGGAAACCTAAAATAAGGAATTTGTGGTTTGTTTTTATACGATTTTTTGCTAATTAGAGGAATGGTATCATGCACCATTGGAAAAGCTACCGCAGTCATTGGCGTTCTTGCACCAAAATGAAATTTACTCACAAATAGAAAATCGCCAACTAGGAGTGATTTTTCTAAAGAAGAAGTAGGAATTGTAAACGGTTGAATAAAATAAGTATGCACAATGGTGGCAACTACCACAGCAAATAAGATAGAGCTTGTCCATTCGCCCGAAGAACTTTTAGTGTGTAAACTTCTATCTTTAATATGTGCTACATCTTGGGTATAGTTTATAAAATAAATGTAAAAACCTAGAGTGATAATTCCTAAAAAGGAATCTATTGCTTTATTTTTACCAAAGCTTCGTAGGGTTTCTACCCAAATTACCGGAAACATAATTAGGTTGATAATTGGTATAAAAAGTAAAATAGTGTACCACCACGGGCGGTTTATTATTTTCATTAAAACTATGGCATTATATATGGGCACTGCTGCTTCCCAAGATTTTCTACCTGCTTTTTGATAAAGTTTCCAAGTACCTGCAAAATGTATTACTTGTACTCCAAGAAAAAAGAGAAACCATTCTGAAATTGTCATGAGACTTATACTTTAATTGTTAATAATTATTTTTTTATAAGTGTTAGGATTTTTTTGTACATCACAAATCTAATACCTCTTTCATCGTAAATACACCTTTTTTTCCAAGAAGCCATTCTGCTGCTAGGATTGCTCCTAAGGCAAAACCATCTCTGGAGTGCGCTTCGTGTTTTATGCTTATAGTGTCTATGGGTGAGGTATAAAAAATACTGTGTGTGCCTTTTACCTCCTCCATGCGTTTTGCGGTTATTGGAATTTCCATTTTGCCAACTTCATTAAGTTGCCACTTGTTGTAATTGCTATTTTTTATAATACCCTCTGCTAAAGTAATGGCTGTACCACTAGGAGCATCTTTTTTTTGGGTATGATGAATTTCTTCTATGGAAACCAAATAGTCTTTATATTTTGCCATCATTTTGGCTAGTTGCAGGTTCAATTCAAAAAACAGGTTTACACCCACGCTAAAGTTAGATGCATAAATAAAACTTCCGTTACACATTTTGCATTTTTTTAGTATTTCATCGTAATGTGCTAACCATCCGGTTGTACCGCAAACAATAGGAACATTCTGATTAAAGCATGTAGAAATGTGTTTTACAGCAACTTCAGGTGAACTAAATTCTATAGCAATATCAGCTTCAGAAAGCTCAACTTTATCAGAGGTAGAGTTAATGCGATATACAATTATATGACCTTTTTCTATTGCTAATTTTTCAATAGTTTTTCCCATTTTTCCATAACCTAAAAGTGCAATTTTCATTTTATTTTAATTGATAGGTTAATGAAAAGCCATAATTAGTTGTGGCATTAAGCGCATTGAATTCTACATTGGGTTGAAAAGATAAATCCTCGCTTACATTGTATTGTTTTAAATGAGCGTCCACATTAGCATCTACTATGTTTAGCAAATAAAAACCAACGGCAACGGCAATACTGACATCTTTGTTTCTTTTTTCTCTTTGTTGAGCTCTAATTAATGTTTCGTTGGCTATTCCTTGAAATTCATCATCTGTAAAACCTGCAAGTCGTCTTTTATAGGCGTCTCTAAATCGATTGTATTCTTGGTTTCGGTTTACGTAAAAATAAATACTTGTGCCAATACCTGCATAAATTATTGGTATTTTCCAATACTTTTTGTTGTACGCTTGTCCGAGTCCGGGAATAACTGCCGAATAAAAAGCGGCTCTTGATGGAGCAAGTGGGTCATATGGCTCTTTTATTATGGTTTTAGTAAGTAACTCTTCATTAGTAATAACCACTTGAAGCGTGTCTTTTTTTTGCGCCACAAGAGAGGAACAGAAAAGAATAAAAATTACAAGGAAATAGCAGCTATTCTTCACCTTTTATTATTTTGGAAATTCGCTCAAAATCGGCTTTATTTTTAAAAGGGATAATCAATTTTCCTTTTCCAGATGAAGTTAATTTTATTTCGGTATTGGCATCAAAATAATCTGAAAACTCTTTTGTGGCTTTTTTAACAAAAGCTGGAATTACTTTAATTTGTGATGTTACTGGAGCGTCTTTTTGTTGTTGTTTTCTTACTAAAGCCTCTGTATCTCTAACGGAAAGTGAACGTTCTATAATTTTTTCATAAATTTTTAATTGTTCGGATACATCGTCCACACTTATTAAAGCCCTACCGTGACCCATACTAATAAAGCCATCGCGCATTCCGGTTTGAATGATTGGATCTAATTTTAACAATCGCAAATAATTGGCAATTGTAGAACGATTTTTACCTACACGATCACTTAATTCTTCTTGTGTCAAATCAATTTCTTCTATTAATCGTTGATAGGAAATGGCTATTTCAATGGGGTCTAAATCTTGGCGTTGTATGTTTTCTACTAAAGCCATTTCTAGCGACTCCTGATCATTAGCAATGCGAATATATGCAGGGATGGTTTTTAAGCCGATTAATTTTGAAGCTCTGTAACGACGTTCGCCAGAAACTAATTGGTATGCATTAAAACCTGATTTTCTTACAGTTATGGGTTGAATAACGCCTAATTCTTTAATGGAGGAAGCAAGTTCTTTTAACGTTTCTTCATTAAAACTAGTTCGGGGTTGAAACGGATTTACTTCAATAGCATCTAATTCTAATTCAACAATACTGCCCACAACTTTGTCTGCATTTTTGTCGTTTGCTGATTGTATATCGTTTTCAGGATCTTTCAAAAGTGCTGAAAGTCCTCTGCCCATTGCTTGTCTTTTTATTGCTTTGGCCATTCCTTATTTGTTTTTAGATATTATTTCTTCAGCCAAACTTAAATAATTGTTAGCTCCCTTACTATCTGCGTCATAGGTTATAATACTTTCTCCATAACTTGGGGCTTCACTTAAACGCACATTTCGTTGAATAATGGTTTTAAATACCATACCAGAAAAATGTTTTTTTACCTCGTCAACCACTTGGTTTGAAAGTCGTAAACGCGAATCATACATGGTGAGCAAAAGACCTTCAATATCTAGTTCTTTGTTGTGAATTTTTTGAACACTTTTAATGGTGTTTAAAAGTTTTCCTAGACCTTCTAAAGCAAAATATTCACATTGTATAGGAATAAGAACTGAATCTGCTGCGGTTAGTGCATTTAAGGTAAGCAATCCTAAGGAAGGTGCGCAATCAATAAGAATGTAATCATATTTCTCTTTTATTTCAGCTAATGCTTGTTTTAGCATGTACTCTCGATTTTCTTTATCGACAAGCTCAATTTCAATAGCTACAAGATCTATATGTGAAGGTATGATGTCTAAATTAGGGGAGTCTGTTTTTACAATAACTTGTAATGCAGAAATACTATGTTCTAAAAGTTGGTAAGTGCCCACTTCAACGGTTTCTACATCAATCCCTAAACCGGAGGTTGCATTGGCTTGCGGGTCTGCATCAATCAACAATACTCTTTTTTCTAGAACACCTAATGATGCTGCTAGATTTATGGAGGTTGTGGTTTTCCCAACACCGCCTTTTTGATTTGCAATTGCAATTATTTTTCCCATGAAATGCATAAAATATTAAGCCATAAAAATACAATTATTTAAATGGATAAAAAATGAATTTTGTTAACAGTTGTGATTTTCCGGTTTCTGGTTTCCTGTTCTCGGTTTGGTATTCGGTATTCTTTGGTCGTTTTACGTTTTACATTTTTCGGTGTTGCTTTATTTTTTGTTTCCTTTCACCATCATTTCCAGCATATTCCACATTTCAGGGGTTACTTGCTCAAGTAAGTTAAACTGTCCCGCTCCTTTCAGCCATTCACCACCGTCTATGGTTACCACTTCACCATTTAAGTATTGCGCAAAATCAGAAACCAAATAGGCTGCAAGATTTGCTAATTCCTGATGGTCGCCAACGCGATTTAGGGGTACTTTTTTAGCCAAATCAAATTTTTCTTTTAAATCGCCTGGCAGAAGTCTGTCCCAAGCTCCTTTGGTTGGAAAAGGTCCGGGAGCAATTGCGTTAAACCGAATACCGTATTTTGCCCATTCTACTGCTAAGGAGCGTGTCATTGCTAAAACCCCTGCTTTTGCAGTGGCGCTGGGAACCACATAAGCAGAACCTGTCCAAGCATACGTAGTAACTATGCTTAAAACGGTTTTGTTGGTTTCTTTTTTATCTATCCAATATTTTCCGAAAGCTAGGGTGCAGTTTTTACTTCCTTTAAGTACGATGTCAATAATAGTGTCAAATGCATTAGCAGAAAGACGTTCTGTGGGTGAGATGAAATTTCCGGCGGCATTGTTTAGTAATACATCTACCTGACCAAAAGCAGCTACCGATGCTTGTACCATCGCCTCGACTTCGTCATAATTGCGCACATCACATTGCACCGAAAGTACTTTTCCTCCAGTTTTTTCTTCCATTTCTTTGGCGGTAGCTTGCAATTTTTCCAGATTTCTGGAAGTAATTACTACATTGGCTCCTAATTCTAAAAAATAGGTACTCATGGATTTGCCAAGACCACTTCCGCCGCCTGTTACTACTATGGTTTTTCCTTTAAGTGCGTCATCGCGCAGCATTTTTTGATTGTAGTTCATTTTATTAATTTATTTGAAACCCATCTGCAGTAAATCTTTGGTGGGTAAATTTATAGTTTGTTCTTAGTAGGTTTGGTTTTGTTTTGTTGAGATCAAAGTGTATCACAAAATTATGTGTTTTTTCAATTTTGTTTTTATGTGGAAAGCGATTGATTTGTGCACTCAATGAAAAGAAACACCAAACCCGTTCACCACCCGAAAGTTTTAAAAAATCTTCCAGTTGTTGTTTCTTACTTTCTTCTTTGGTTTGGAATTTTATTTTCATAGGGTAAAAATAGGGAATAATTTTCTACCCTTAAAGATTTTGAGTATTAAATGGCACTTGTATTAGTACTCCTCGGAAACTATCAAATTTTGATGTAGTTCAATAAAAAACCTCTCTTATTTTTAAACAATAACATTAAGATGCTTTGTTGTATTTTTTATAAGGTTCGCGGCTTGTATGGAATACAGAAACAATCAATAATTCCTTACTATCAGAATAGTTTTATATACAATTAAGAAAGGAAAGGTTTTTGTTTGACATTCTCGGAATTGATTTCTTTTTTCCGGATAAAGCAACGGGTTTTCTTGAATGAGAAGTAAATATTCTTCAACAATAGTTCTGAATTTATCCCCCAAACCTATAGAGTGATCTTCATACCAATGATAAGAATCAAGAAACTCAAGTTCGGCGTCAGGGTGAAATCTTATCCGATATTGCATTTCAGGTTTTTTTTGTTTTCGCAATAACTTCTTCCCAAGAGGAGCTCATTTTAGGATTTTTCTCGTATTCACTTGTTCTGCGTTCCAATTCTTTTATAAAGGATTCTTCATTCCAAGGGCTGTCCTTCACAAGGAGATCCTTCTCAAAAATAGTATATAAGGCCTTTACTTTTTTGTCATCGGCAAAGCGAATGAAATTATAGAGTTTTTCTCTTATTGCTGCGTTTTTATGCTAAAAAATTATATCCCTAAAATAGTGTTTTTATTTTAAATAATTATTGTCCTCTTGAAAAAATCATTTTACCGAATCCATCAAAATCTGCAACATTTCAATAGCGGCATCACTTATTTTTGTTCCGGGACCGTAAACGGCTACTGCACCTGCATCAAAAAGATATTGGTAATCTTGTGGAGGTATTACACCACCTACGACAACCATGATATCTTCTCTGCCATATTTTTTTAATTCTTCAATTACTTGTGGTACTAGGGTTTTGTGTCCTGCTGCTAGTGAAGATACACCTAAAATATGTACATCATTTTCTACGGCTTGTTTGGCGGCTTCTTTTGGGGTTTGAAAGAGTGGACCAATATCTACATCAAAACCTACATCGGCATAACCAGTGGCTACAACTTTGGCACCGCGGTCGTGACCGTCTTGTCCCATTTTTGCAATCATAATACGTGGACGGCGTCCTTCCAATTCAGCAAACTGATCGGCCATTTCTTTGGCTTTGGCAAAGGAACTGTCGTTTTTTATTTCTTTACTATACACACCGCTAAAGGATTTAATTTGTGCTTTATACCTTCCGAAAACAACCTCTAAAGCATCACTAATTTCGCCAAGTGTAGCTCGATCTCTTGCTGCTTCAATTGCTAAAGCTAGTAAATTTCCTTCACCTGAACGGGCTGAAGCGGTTAATTTTTCTAGAGTTGCTTTTACTTTTTGGCTGTTTCTTTCTTTTTTTATTTTGTTGAGACGTTCTATTTGAGATAGTCGCACCTTTTGATTGTCCACATCCAAAATTTGTAGTGGATCTTCTTCTGCTAATCGATATTTATTGACTCCTATAATACTATCTTGCCCGCTGTCTATGCGTGCCTGTTTTTTTGCTGCGGCTTCTTCAATGCGCATTTTTGGAATACCGGCTTCTATGGCTTTGGTCATTCCGCCAAGTTCTTCTACTTCTTTAATTAACTTCCAAGCTTTGTTTGCAATATCGTTAGTAAGGTTTTCTACATAATAACTTCCACCCCAAGGATCTACGGTTTTAGTAATATCGGTTTCTGTTTGTAGATATAATTGTGTGTTTCTGGCAATTCGTGCCGAAAAGTCTGTGGGAAGCGCAATGGCTTCGTCTAATGCATTGGTATGTAACGATTGTGTGCCGCCAAAAGCAGCCGCGGCAGCCTCAATACACGTTCTGGCTACGTTATTAAAAGGATCTTGCGCGGTTAAACTCCATCCACTGGTTTGGCAATGGGTGCGTAAGGCAAGCGATTTTTCATTTTTTGGATTAAATTGCTTTACTATTTTTGCCCATAGCATACGCGCTGCACGCATTTTTGCAATTTCCATAAAGTGGTTCATCCCAATCGCCCAAAAAAAGGATAGGCGAGGGGCAAAGGTGTCTATGTCCATTCCAGCCGCAATTCCAGTGCGAAGGTATTCTAAACCATCTGCTAGGGTGTAAGCCAACTCTAAATCGCAGGTGGCTCCAGCTTCTTGCATATGGTAGCCAGAGATAGAAATGGAATTAAATTTAGGCATTTTTTTAGAGGTAAACTCAAAGATGTCAGAAACGATGCGCATGGAGGGTGTAGGTGGATAAATGTACGTGTTTCTTACCATAAACTCTTTGAGAATATCGTTTTGGATGGTTCCCATTAGTACTTCTGGTGAAAAACCTTGTTCTTCAGCGGCAACGATGTAAAATGCCATAATAGGCAAAACAGCACCATTCATAGTCATAGATACGCTCATTTTGTCTAACGGAATTTGGTCAAACAAAATTTTCATGTCTTCTACAGAATCGATAGCAACTCCAGCTTTTCCAACATCGCCTTGCACGCGTTCGTGGTCACTGTCATACCCGCGATGTGTTGCTAAATCAAATGCTACAGAAAGTCCTTTTTGACCGGCGGCAAGATTTCTTCGGTAAAAAGCATTACTGTCTTCAGCGGTTGAAAATCCGGCATATTGGCGGATGGTCCAGGGTTTTTGCACATACATGGTACTGTAAGGACCGCGAAGATGTGGTGCAATTCCTGCAACAAAATTGAGGTGTTTTAAAGTATCGATGTCTTCTTTGGAATAGGTTTTTTTTATCTCGATACCTTCCGCAGTATCCAAGGTTTGATTTGAATGCCTATGTATGTTATCAGAACTTTGAATTTTAATATGTTGTATGTTTTTTCTACTCATTTACTTTATCTTAACTTTTTTGGATAATTAGTGGGGTTTTTACTTGAATGAAACACGATATAATTTTTACTATTTGTTGTGTTTCATTTAAATCAAAAAACAATATAAATGGAAATCGTTTCAACGGTAATCCTCTAAAATTTAAGTAACGTTTTTGATAATATGGGTTTTTGGAAAGGGTATTGTATGTTGAAGACAATTCTTCTATAAATTTTTTAGGAATTGATGGGCTTATTTCTTCGTAGTAAGCAATAGCTTCATCAATCTCTCTTTGTGTTTGTAAAAGTACTTGGACTTTAAAGGCCATATTTCTTTTTTAAATAACCTATGGATTGTTCTGCAGAAATGTAATGATCATCGGGTTCTGCTAAACGTTTGTTGAGAATTTCTTTTTGATTCTCGGTCAATGCAAAAATAGAATCGTTTTTTAATACAATAACTTCCACTTCTCCGTCTGAAAAATTATCAGGGAGCGTTATTGTAATTGTATTGTCAATTACTTTGACAATTTTTCTTATAGCTTCCATAGTATTTTAATTTATTCAAATATAATCATTTGGGTTGAAAACTACTCCTTTTCAAGTCGTTCTTGTTCCACTTTTTCGGCTAAACGTCTTTCTATAATGGGTTCGATAAGGGTTTTTCTTGGTTTTGTTTTTACGAAAGGATAGAGTTCTAGATTATCTTTCATTCTGTCATTTTTGTTGGGGTGTTTGTTTGTGCCAAGCAATATTTTTTTGCCATCATCAAATTGGTTTTGTTCTTTTAGGGCACTTTCTTTTATTTTTGTCTGAAGTTTTCCCTCTTTTAGTAGTATTAAAATTCCTCCAGCTTTTTCTAATTCTTTAAAAAGTGTGAGTGCCTTTTCAGCAAGTTGATTGGTAATAGATTCTATATAATAGGAGCCATCGGCAGGGTTAGTTACTCTATCTAAATAACTTTCTTTTTTTAATATTAACAACTGATTGCGGGATATTCGTTCACCAAATTCATTGCTTTTATGATATAATGCATCGTAGGGCAAATTGCACACCGTATCTGCACTTCCTAAAATGGCACTCATACATTCGGTAGTAGTGCGCAGCATATTTACATTATAGTCGTAAAGCGTTTTGTTTCTTTTGGAAGGTGTTACAAAAAGATGGCAATTTTCGGAAAATCCATATTCTTTTGCTAAAGCGGCATATAGTTTTCTGAGAGCCCTTAATTTTGCGATTTCAAAGAAATAATTTGACCCTACTGCTACTTGAAATGTTAAGGAAATATCTTTATAAATAGAATTGCAGTTAAGGTGATTTAGGTATTCATTGGCGTGAGCAAGAGCATATGCTAATTGTTGTACCATCGTGGCTCCAGCATTTTGATAAATGGAGGTATCTACACTTAAAATATTTTTGGTAGAAGTAGTGTTTTTAATAATATCTTCTATAATTTGATGGTCTTGCTTAAAATTGAAATACCAATTGCCTTCTTTTATTAAATTTCCAATAATATCCACATTTAAAAAAAATGTAGCATTTTTGTTTTTGAAAAATTCGTTTAATGAATCTATAAAATCTTTAGAAAGAAACTGAAATTGAAAATAAAAGTTTGTTTTAGATAAGTCCATCCCTTTAAACAGAGCTTCTAATGAAAATTCTTTTATAGCTGAAAATTGTATAGCATCTGCACCGCAATGTATGGCGTCTAAAGCGATATGGTTAGCAATTTTTACATCATCAACAAATATGGTCTGGCAAATTATCCAATTTTTTGGTTGCCCGGGAATAGGGGTAAAGGGTTCTTTAATTTCGTCTTGATGGTAAAAGGGTGTTACATCTATACCTTCGGAGTTTTTCCAAACTAATGATTTGTTATAATCAACACCATTTAATTCGGCTTGTATTTTTTGTTTCCAAGCTTTAGCAGAAACACCATCAAACTCTTTAAATAAAAATTTATTCATCTTTATTATTTTTTTTGAATACTATCCTCGTGTTCTATAATAAATATTTCTTCGTTTTCTTTTTTAAGAAAGTAGGTTTCACGGGCAAATTTTTCTAGTTCACTACTGTCCTTTAGTTTTTCTAAAAACTCTTTATCGCCTTCAATTTCTTGCTGAAAGTACACTTTGTTGTTATCTAGTTCTTTTATTTCATCATTCAATTCTTTATGAACCAATAAAGAATTAGTGTCAAAAAACAGCATCCAAACAGCAAAAACAAGAAGAATAAGGGCGTATTTGTTGCCCAAAAATCTCCGCCATTTTTTCTTTTTTGTTTTGGATGTTTCCATATTAGGCTCTTAATTTTTGATGGATAATGGTTTGTACCATTTCTACGGCCACTGTATTATAGCGGTTAGTAGGTATAATAATATCTGCAAATTCTTTAGTTGGCTCTATAAATTGCTGGTGCATCGGTTTAAGGGTAGTTTGGTATCTGTTTAGAACTTCTTCAAGGTTTCGTCCTCGTTCTGTAATATCTCTTTTTAGTCTTCTTATAAGTCTTTCGTCAGAATCTGCGTGTACAAATATTTTCATATCAAACATTTCTCGGATATCTGGGTGTGCAAAAATTAATATGCCTTCCACAATCATCACTCGTTTTGGGGCTGTAGGTATTGTTTCATTTGTTCTGTTATGATTTATAAAGGAGTACACGGGTTGTGGTATTGTGTTTCCACTTTTTAATTCTTTAAGATGGGAAACAAGTAAATCAAAATCAATGGCTTGAGGGTGGTCAAAATTTATTTTTACGCGATCTTCATATTTAAGATGGGTCGTGTCTTTGTAATAGGAGTCTTGTGAAATCACTCCAACATCCGCTTTGGGAAGTTCATTTAATATCTGGTTTACAACGGTTGTTTTACCACTACCTGTGCCACCGGCTATTCCTATAATAAGCATCTGATTAAGTTTTAGCAAAGGTAATAATTAAATAGTATTAAGAATGGAGTACAAAGTATTAAGATGTCGATTTTTAGAATGCTATTTAGTTCATGTTTTGTGCTAGCAAAAAAAGGATTTGTTTTTTGATTTATTTTTTTACGGCCTTTACTTCTTCAACAGTTACCATTTGGTTTTGTGTATTTTCCCAAGAATTCATTATATAGTTCATAACGTCGGCAACTTCATCATCACTAAGACCCAAGGGAGCCATCACATTGTTGTATTTTACGCCATTTACTATAATTTCACCGGTTTGTCCATACTTTACCACATAAATACTTTCAGAACGTTTTTCTGTTAGCCAATCTGATCCTGCCAATGGGGGAAAGTTTCCGGGAACGCCTTTACCGTCGGGCAAATGGCACTGCATACAAAATCCGGAATAAATGTTTTTACCTCGCTGCATGCTTTTTTGCAACTCTGTTTTTTCCTGAAACTGTTTATCGGCAATTAGTATTGAATTTTTAGAATTTGATTCTATATTTTTTTCCTTTTCTAGTGTAATACAACCCACAAAAAAGAAGAAGGTTAACGAAAATAAATGTATGGGATTTTTCATATTAATTAGGAGTTATTCTTTCAATACCTTTGCCTTCTACGGCAATATAAATATATCCATCAGGACCTATTTTTACATTTCGTAACCTTCCAATGTCTGTTGCTATTTTTTGTCTTGAAATAACGTTATTTCCATTTAATTGTACTAATTCTAAATATTGAAATTTTAGTGAACCCACTAATAAATTGCCTTTCCATTCTGGAAACTTATCGCCGGTAACAAAAGCCATGCCGCTAGGTGCAATAGATGGAAACCAATAATAAATAGGATTTTCCATGCCATCGCGTTCGGTTTCTTCCGTAATTATGGTGCCATTATAATTTAAGCCATACGTAATTTCAGGCCACCCATAATTTGCTCCTTTTTTAAGAATATTTATTTCATCACCTCCTTTGGGTCCGTGTTCGTGTGTCCATATTTTTCCGCTTGTTGGGTGTATTGCCATACCTTGTAAATTGCGATGTCCATAAGAAAAAATAGAGGTTTTTGCTCCTGCCTCATTGGTAAAAGGATTGTCATCGGGTATGCGTCCATCCTCATGAAAACGATACACTTTTCCGCCATCTTTTTGAAGGTTTTGAGGGTTTTCTTCATGGTTTCCACGATCACCAATAGTTAGATATACATAACCTTCCTTGTCAAAAACAATACGCGAACCAAAATGCACACCACTAGTTGTATTTGGCGTTGCTTTATATAAAGTTTCTACTTGTGTTAAGTTGTTTTCTATTAGTTTTGCTCTAACTAGCTTTGTATTTCCTCCCTCGCCTTCGCCTTCATTTGACGCATAAGAAATGTAAATCCAACCATTTTCAGGATAGTTGGGGTGTAGCTCAATATCTAAAAGACCGCCTTGACCTCTTACATATAAATCGTCAAAAGTTGTTGTGATATTTATTTTTTCATCATTTATAAAATGAATAAGGTCTCCGCTTTTTTCGGTAATGAGCATACTTCCATCCGGCAACCAAGTCATACCCCAAGGAATATTAATATTCGAAACAAAAGATTTTATGGTGTAATTTCGAACCTCTTCTTTTATAGGAATATCATTAAGTTTCAACTGCTGAGCACAAGAAGTAAAAAAAGATATTGCTACTACATACGATAAAAAATATTTCATCCTTTTTATTTTTGCGAAAAGTTACTAAAAACAGAATAGAATTAGGAATCATTTTTACAAAAAATCTGTTAATTATTACAAAACCAAAGGCTTATTGATTTTTGAAAAAAAAATATAAAAATAGAGATAGATTCCTATATAAAAGTATATATTTGCACTCCGATTAAAATTTACAGACTAGCTGTGAATTGTTGGGAGTAAAGCCGATATCCTATGGGACAAACACCATATAGAAATCGCATCGTAGGTTCTTTTAAAAATTTGCATTAAAACTAAATAAATACCGAATCAAACATTCGGGGTGTAGCGTAGCCCGGTTATCGCGCCTGCTTTGGGAGCAGGAGGCCGCAGGTTCGAATCCTGCCACCCCGACTAAAACCTTTCCAAAGCGGAAAGGTTTTTTTGTTTTATGTTGGCGTAGCCTTGTTATCGCGTCCCGAACTTTTTGTTTTATGTTGGCGTAGCCTTGTTATCGCGTCCCGAACTTGCTTCGGGGAGGCAGGATTCGAACCTGCCACCCCGACTAAAACCTTTCCAAAGATGAGAAGATTTTGTTGTATTTAGGAATTAAAAGCAGCCACTTATTTGGAAAACTTTTTTAATTGGTTACTTTTGCAAACTGATTTCTGGATGTAGCCCTTCGACAAGCTCAGGGCGGGCTGCGCCACTTTAAGATTAGGATATTTTTACTCATTGTTAAGAAACAAAAATGGAGCTTTTTAACACATTTTCGGGATGTGGCGCAGCCTGGTAGCGTACTCGTCTGGGGGGCGAGGGGTCGCAAGTTCAAATCTTGTCATCCCGACCAAAGAGTTTACCAAAACTCGCAAATATCAACCTAATTATATGAAAATCATATAGTTAGGTTTTTTTGTGTCACCAAACGAAACCAAAATTTATCGCATTTTATGTGAGTTTTTGGGGTGTTTTGTGAGATATTTGTGAGATATCTGTGAGTTATTTGTGAGTAAAATTTTCAAAGAAATCTCAATAAATACAATACTTTGCAAAGATTTCACTACAAAAATCAGGGTATTTTTGCCCGAAAATTTGTGAGTTATTCATAAAGATTAAAAAAGTCTTTATATTTACCTCACGTTCAAGAAACAGCATTTTGGATTGGTTTGACTTTCGTGTCATTATTAATCAAACCGCCAGATAATGCACAATTTAAACGCCTTTCAGGTTTCTTTCATCATCAGAAAGAAAAAAATTGACCCCGAATACGGTCAAATCTTCGCCCGTATTCGTGTTAATGGTCGTGGAACCGAATTCAGTATTAAACACGAAGTGCTTTTAAAACAGTGGTGCAATAAGTCAGCTTCTGTTAATGGATCATCGTTTCAAGCACAAACGGTCAATAATGCTATTGACCAAATCAAAGCACGGTTGCACAAAGCTCATAAGGAACTTGTAGATGAAAACAAATTCATAACGGCCAATCTTGTTAAATCAAGATACTTTGGAACAGACAGTGCCAGCAAAACGCTCGTTGATCTACTCAACTATCACAACAATAGAAGGCAAAACCCATTAGCTGAAGGTACATTAAAGAACTACGATACTACTGAAAAATACTTATTGGATTTCGTTGAGAAAAAAAGAAAAACCAACAATGTATTTTTGAAGGAAATCAATTATGAGTTCATTATCGACTTTGAAACGTATCTGAGGAACAAATCCGGTCTCAATAACAATGGTTTGATGAAGCACATGGAAAGGTTTAAAAAACTACTCAATCTGGCTCATTATATGGAATGGATTGATAAAAACCCCGGGTTTAAATTCAAGCTCAAATTTGAAAAACATGAAAGGGAATTTTTAAACGAAGACGAATTAGAGTTAATCTATAATGCTTCATTTGAGAAACCAAACCTCGAGATCAATAAAGACATCTTCCTTTTTGCATGTTATACAGGCTTCTCCTATATTGATGTTTTCAACCTTACTGCAGATAACATTCAACTGGGCATTGATGGCCAAAAGTGGATTTACACCAGCAGGCAAAAATCTAAAGTTCCGGTAAAGGTGCCTTTATTGGAAATTCCATTACAAATAATTGAAAAATACAGTAATCACCCTAAAACACAAAGTACAGGGAAATTGCTACCTGTTTTAACCAATCAAAGAACGAATACCAATCTCAAAAAAATAGCAAAATTACTTAAAATTGAAAAAGACCTTACTTTCCACATAGCCCGACATACCTTTGCAACCACCGTGACCCTTACAAACGGCGTACCCATAGAAACCGTATCAAAACTCCTTGGCCACTCCAGGATCACAACCACACAAGTTTACGCAAGGGTAATTGATAGAAAGATTTCAGAAGATATGGGTAGTTTGAGAAAGATATTAGGTGCAAAAAAAGAGAAGGTCAGAAATGTGAGCTCAGGTGATTAAAATATATACAGCCGGTTTACTTACTTAAGTGCTCGATATACATCTGAATGTATTGATTTCACATTTACTTTTAATTTTCAGCAAATTCAATCAATGGCTTAATATCACCATTATCAGCTTTTTTTAGTGAAGTAATGTATAAATCCCTTATTTCATCGGGTTTGACCATATTTGATTTATGCCAGGTGAATATTTCTTGTCCAAATATTGATTCCATAATGATATCGGCCATCATTCTTGAATGTCTTCCATTTCCATTTGGAAAACAATGAATGGAAACGATTCTATGTTTAAATCTAATAGAAATTTCTTTTGGAGAATAGGTCTTATTTTCTACCCAGTATTTTGTATCATCAATCAGGTTTTTTAGTTCCATACCAATATGAGTCCATTTTACCCCAATATTTTTCTCTGATTTTCTAAAGGTTCCTGCCCATTTCCATACATCACCATACATCTTTTTATGTAAATCTTTTACAAACTTTTCTGTCAATATTTTCTCAGGCTTGAAATTGGTGTGAATTGTCCATTCAACTGCTTTTTCAATATTTAGTTGTTCAAATTCATCCAGTTCCTTTTGTGTGGTTATTGATTTTACTTTTAGCCCCTCTTTTTCTTCTTCATCCAGAGGTGTCTGTCCTTTTGTATATCTTAAGCTTAATCCCATAATGATTTTCTCATTTCCCTTTTTATTTCGTTGGCTAAGTCTATGATCGAGTCATTAATCTTTTTCTCGCTGATTCCTTGATTTTCTAATTGCATATTCTGATTGGTTCTTAACACAATTTTTCGAGCCAGATTTTCAGCTTTTCTATTGATTAGATTGTCAATGGTGCCATCCTTTGGGACAAACCCATAGACAAATTTTAAATCTAGTGATTCAGCAACTTCCTTTAGTGAGTTAATTGATATAGAGCCTTTAGCCTCACTATCTTCGACTCTTTTTACTCCTTGCCTGGTAATACCTAACTTGTCTCCAAGTTGAGCCATAGTCATATTAAGTGCTATCCGGATCGTGTTTATCCATCCTTTTTCGGGTACCACAACCATTTCTGCTTTTTGAAAAGGTTTTAATTTTTGATCCAATTGTTCGATTAAAAGTTTTTTCTTATTCCTCATGAACTACCTTTTTAAATTTACAATCAATACTAAATGTAAATGTTATTGTTTACAAATATATAAAAATGTAAACAAAAATAGATACAAAAAATAATAAAAGTAAATTATTATGTTTACTTTATATGTTGCTTTTATGCTTTTGGATTATATATTGCGCATTGTATTCTTGGTTTACAGTAGTCAACAAAGAAACCTTTCTAGATAACTATGTCACCAAAAACATCCGTTTAAACTGCTATGCAATTGATAAGTTTTTTGTGGAACTAGTTTATTGTTCAAAAGAAAACAAGATAATAGAAGTAAGAAGTTTCGATTCAGGGGCTGATCTAGATAAATATTTAAACTGCAGAAACATTGATATTTAATCTTTATCCTTTTTGATGTCAAAATCAAAAAAATCTTTAAGAGTTATTCCTATCATTTTACAAAATTTGTTTATTGTATAAATTGTGACACCTCTTTTATTACTCTTATTTTCCCATCTACTTAGAATTTGCCTATCGATATCATGTTTTTTGGCAAAGTCAGATGGAGAAAGACCAGTTTTAATTCTCAAAAACTTAATTCTATCTGCAATTTTATTTTTAAGGGCGATATCATCATTTTCCAACTTACTCATACCGCAATTTGATAATAATTTAAAATTTATTTGTAATCCGTTTGGCTTACAAACATTTTATTATTATGTTTGCTTAAGATTACATAAATTTGCGATTCTTCAAATAGAGCAAACATTGAAGCATTCGCTTTGAATCTCGTTATCGAAAACTGGCGTTTTTAAATTACCACGAGATGATAAGTATGATGCTCACGTCTATAAGGGCGTGGGCTCACTTATCTGTGGTAAAGGTACCGCCAGTGCCCCGATAACAGTAAGCTGAGTTCCACGCCTATTTCGTTGGCCATAACCATAGGCAAACTCTCCTTATTATTCTTAGCACACTTCACAATTTCTAGGGGTTTCGCAATAAATTATTGTTTAACCCTATACTCCATTAAGCCTATGACAAACAACCTCTAAGCTTGCTCAAATTATCTAAGCACTCCACAACGGCTCTACACATCACCTCTAGTCAGGTCGGCAAAGCCACGCCCCTTGTTAAAATCATTTAGCCATGAGGCAAGGGGCCACGGAGTGCAAAAGGCAAAGACGTCAATCAAAGTACGTCATTGCGCTTCGTCCTCCGTAACTAGCGATAGCTGTGAAGGAGCAAAGCAACCTCGTCAAGCAAGCAAAATTTATCTTCAAAACGCCCGTCATTGCGAGCTGTGTCTACCATAGCTTCAGCGAAGGTGGACGCAGCGAAGCAAAAAGACCTCCTCAAACTTTCCACAGACAGAGAAGGCCTTATAACTATTTACTAACCACCTTTCCGGGCATGGCTCTAATCATTTCCGTTTACCGGAGGCTGAGCGGAGTCGAAGCCGGGGGAGGACAAACCAAAAATATGAAAAATAAATACCAATTCAAGAACATACGGCAGCAAATCACAACCTGCCTCCTCATGTTGCCCCTCACTTTTTCTCTTTTAGCCCAAACACCTTCCACCTTGGAAGTGCAAGGGCAAATCAATGACGGTGCTTCGCCTATACCCGGGGCAACAGTTCTCATAAAGGGAGAATTACGAGGTACCGTCTCTGATTTTAACGGGCAATTTGAAATAAACGCTCTGCCAAATGACACCCTGGTTATTAGTTACATCGGCTATGCCACAGTAGAGGAAGTTGTCAACAACCGCAATTCCATCAATGTCACAATGCAGGAAGATGCTACGACCCTGCGCGAAGTGGTCGTCAATGCAGGTTATTATTCAGTAAAGGACCGCGAACGCACAGGTAGTATCTCCAGAATCACTGCTGAGGAAATCGAAAACCAACCCGTCAATAATCCATTGGCAACGATGCAAGGACGAATGGCAGGGGTTGATATTTCTGAAACTTCCGGCGTGCCGGGCAGCGGGTTCAATATCCAAATTAGGGGGCGAAGCAGCATCGCTGCAGGTACTGCTCCTTTGTATATCATTGATGGGGTGCCATTCGATTCACAATCTATGGGTTTCCAAGACACCTCAATCGGCATCCTCCCGGGCAGTAACATCAGCCCCCTCAATGCCATCAACCCGGCTTCTATTGAATCCATAGAGGTACTTAAAGATGCTGATGCCACGGCAATCTACGGTTCACGAGGAGCCAATGGTGTGGTGTTGATCACTACCAAAAAAGGCAAGGAAGGCAAAACCCGGTTCTCCATCCAAAGTGCAACAGGTATTGCGCATACCGAAAACAGGGTAAAACTTCTCAATACAGAACAATACCTCGAAATGCGCCGTGAGGCCTTTGCAAACGATGGTATTGAGGAGTACCCCTTTAATGCCTATGATGTGAATGGCACTTGGGACCAAAACCGATATACCGATTGGCAAAAAGAGCTCCTGGGTGGTCAGGCAAACTTAAAGCTGCTGCAGGGGTCTGTTTCTGGTGGCAATCAACACACTCAATTTTACCTAAGTGGGCTTGCCCAAAATGAAACTACTGTCTTTCCCGGCGGGTTCAACTATGACAGGATTACAGCCAACTCAAACCTTAACCACCAAAGCGACAATCGCAAATTTGAGGTTTCCCTAAACGTTGGATTTTCCCTTGAAGACAACAAACTGCCCAATTTTGATCCTGCATTCACTGCACTTAATTTGGCGCCAAATGCACCGGCCTTATTCGATGAAGAGGGCAACCTCAATTGGGAAAACTCCTCCTGGACAAACCCCTTGGCAAACCTCGAAGGCAACTACACTTCAGATTCTCAAAACCTGTTTTCAAGCCTTTCAATGGGGTACCACCTTACACCGCAACTTCAGGCCAAATTAAATGTGGGTTACGGTAACTCACAATTAAAAGACAACAACACCTTCCCTCATACAATGTTTGATCCCGCCTGGGGAATGGATAGTAGTGCCTCAATGATTATTGTTCAGGAAAATGACAAATCCTTTTGGATTGCTGAACCACAAATTCAGTGGTCAAAAAAATGGGAAAACAACGCTCTGAATATCATCTTGGGAAGCACCTTCCAAAAACAAACATTTGATCGCCACGGCCTCATTGCAATAGGCTTTCCATCAGACAGGTTTATAAACAACATAAGTGCAGCAACCACGCTTATCGTTACCAATGAAAACAAAACCGAATACACCACCCAATCCTTCTTTACCCGTGTCAATTACAACCTCAAAGAAAAACTGTTTTTGAACCTTACAGGAAGAAGAGACGGCTCAAGCCGCTTTGGCCCGGGCAATAAATATGGGAACTTTGGTGCTGTAGGTGCTGCCTGGATTTTTTCTGAAGAGCTCAAACTTCCTTGGCTGAATTTCGGAAAATTCAGGTCAAGTTACGGTATAACAGGTAACGACCAGATTGGCGATTACCAGTACCTGCACAATTACATCATTACAGACGACCAGTATGAAGATAATATTGGCCTTACACCAACAAGACTATTCAATCCCCATTTCAAATGGGAAGAAAGTAAAAAATGGGAACTGGCATTGGATCTTGGGTTTTTTCAAAACAAGCTTTCAACCACATTGGCTTATTACAACAACCGTTCATCAAACCAACTCATACTATACCCGCTTCCGGGAACTACAGGTTTTACAGGCATACAGGCAAATTTGGATGCATTGGTAGAAAACTCCGGCTGGGAAGTTGAAATTTCCGCAAGAATCATTCGTAAGAAAGACTTCAAATGGAATGCAGATTTCAATCTCTCTATTCCCAAAAACAAATTGCTTGAATTCCCGGGTCTTGAAAATACCACTTACAACAATCAGCTCGTCATTGGTCAATCACTTGACATTGTAAAATTATACAAGCTACAAGGGGTCAATTCGGAGACAGGACTGTTTGAATTTGAGGATTTTAACAACGACGGGGTGGTTACAGCTATGGATGATCGTCAATACATAGCTGATTTGTCACCCGAATTTTACGGTGGTTTAAACAATAACCTCCACTACAAAAATTGGTCACTCAACGTGTTTTTCCAGTTTATGAAAAAAATGAGCTTCAATGAATACCGATTCACCAACCCCGCCGGCACCCTATCAAACCAGCCTGTAGGCGTTCTTGACAGATGGCAAAATCCGGGCGATACTGCACCCATGCAACGGTTCACCTCAGGAGCTGACCCCGATGCGTTCAATGCCTATACCCGTTTTACTCAAAGCACAGGGGCAATTAGTGATGCATCATTCATACGCCTTAAAACGATGGCTCTGAGTTATACATTGACTATAAAAGACCTTACAACTTGCAAATTGTCACTGCAAGGCCAAAACCTCCTCACACTTACAAATTTCAAAGGTGCAGACCCTGAACAACTCAATGGATTTATGCCTCCATTAAGGAGAATAACTTTTGGGGTCGAACTGAATTTTTAATTTAAAACAAATAAAAATGAAAACAATACTAAAACAATACCAATCTCATTTTATAAAAGGAGTAACGTTTGCTACAATGTCATTTCTTATGCTACTAAGTTGTAGCGACTTCCTTGAGCCTGATGATCCCTTCGGTCAAATCCCTTATGTGGAGATTTTTGAAGACGAAGCAACTGCCACAGCTGCTGTAACTACCCTGTATGCAAAACTTAGAGACGATGTATTGCTCACCGGTAATTCCTCCGGTTTGAGCGTTCGAATGGGACTGTATGCAGACGAACTCGATTTCTATGGAATGCCGGGAGAGTCGGCCTTTGAAATTTACCAGCATCAAATAATTGCTTCCAATAGTGCCGTTCAATCCACCTGGAATAGCACATACAACCTCATTCATATGGCAAATGCAGCTTTGGAAGGATTAGAAAAGTCTGAAGCTTTATCTCAAAACTTAAAAAACCAACTCAGGGGAGAATCCTTGTTCATCAGGGCATTTTCTCATGATTACCTGCTCAACCTTTTTGGCGATATCCCTTACATTACCTCTACAGACTTTGAACTCAATAAAGACGTAAGCCGATTGCCACAAAACACGGTTTATGAATTCATTTTAACTGACTTGAATGAAGCAAAATCCTTACTGGGCGAAAACTATATCGGTGAGGAACGCACGCGGGTGAACAAAGCAGGCATTAGTGCCTTGTTGGCCAGAGTTCACCTCTACCTCGGAAACTGGCAGGAAGCCGAAGCACAAAGCAACAGTGTCATCAGTAATACAGCGCTTTACAGTCTTGAGCCAAACATTGAAAACGAATTCTTAATCAATAGTAACTCGGCAATTCTGCAGTTCAAACCCAAAAATTTTGGAACAAATACACATGAAGCTTCCACATTTATATTTATAAGTGTACCACCACCTTTTTTAGCACTGACTAACAGTTTGGTCGAAGCTTTTGAAGAAAATGATTTAAGAAGAACACATTGGATAGATGAACTGAACGATGGCAATCAAACCTGGTACCATGCTTACAAATACAAAGCTACAGGCAATACCGGAATGAGTTTGGAATACTCCATTGTGTTTCGCCTTGCTGAAATCTACCTCATTCGCGCCGAAGCAAGGGCAATGCAAAACAACCTGCAAGGAGCCTTGCAGGACCTAAACACCATAAGAGCTCGTGCAGGACTGGAAAATGCAGTTGCTGGTTCTCAAACAGATTTAATCACCGCCATCCTCAATGAAAGGAGGTTCGAACTCTTTACAGAACACGGTCATCGCTGGTTTGATATCAAGCGATTAAATAAGGCTAGCCAAATCCTTAGCCCAATCAAACCCGGTTGGAGGGAAACAAATACACTATGGCCCATTCCCGAAGCTGACCTTTTAATCAATCCCAACCTGCAACCTCAAAACCCCGGCTATTAAAAAATGAAACTCTAAAAAGGGGCATCTTGCCCCTTTTTATGAGTGTTGGATAAAAAAATAATGTACTATTAATCAAAACCTTAAAATGAAAAATACAATATCTCTTTTGCTGTTTTATTTAGCATTGACAAATAGCACAATCAATCTCTTGGCACAACAAAAAGCCTATGAAGTCACCGAGGAGACCGCTTGGTCAAACTTCTACTTATTGGATATATCGGATGATAAAAATTGGGTGTATTACAACAATAGTATTCACTTTGTTGGAAATAGGGCTTCTATTAAAAAAATGGATTCAGACAAAGTGTTTGATTTTGAAAAGGGCCATACAGGAAAATTTAGCAATAACAGCAAGTGGTTTAGTATCATGTCAAACAACAATACGCTAAACTGGGTCAATTTAAAAACGTACCGGCAAGACTCTTTACAAAATGTAAAGACAGCCTGGTTCACAACAAACGCAAATTTTTTAATTGTGCATGATTCTAACAATGATTTCAATGCAATCAATCTGAATACAGGTGATAAAACAATTAGGGGTAAAAGCTCCCTGTACAGTATTCGACCGATTCAGGATGGCGTGGCTATAGTCTTGAATTCAGAAAAAGGAAGTACCCTTAAAATTTTAGATTTAAATAACAATAAATGGCGGGAAGTATTAAATCTTCCTAAAGGTCAAATAAAAAGAATTGTCTGGAATAAAAATGGTGATAAACTGGCATTTTTATACAGGGAAGAAAAAGGGGAGTCATTTAATCTGGGTGTATTTGATTACGATTCAAATTCAATTCAATATTTGATTGAAGAAAAATCGTCAACTAAAAAGAAACCAATTGAAATTGAAAATACAGAAATATCAATGAATGACGATGGGTCAAGGGTATTCTTTCGGGTAGAGAACACAAATAAACATCTAGAGTCATCGGTGGAGGTATGGGATACTGCAGACCCCATTATGTATTCAAGGAAAAAATTTAATTACGAAGACAAGGATACCCCATGGTTAAATGTTTGGCTGCTTGATTCCGGAAAAGTTATTCCCATTGAAACAAAAGAAAATTCAAAAGCAATATGGAGCCCAAATACAGAATATGCAATTATCTATAACCCGGAAGACTACGAGCCTCAATTTAATTTTCGGCCATTTGCTGACTTATACACACTCAATCTAACCAATGGTTCAAAACAAAAAATTATTGACAAACAATATACCCATGGTAACTATTTAAAAATAGCGCCAAAGGGTAATTACTTGGCTTATTTTAGAGACAACAACTGGTGGGTTTATGACATTAAATTAGACCAACATACTAATGTAACTGAAGGTATTGCTGTAAGGTTTGATGATGAATTTTTGACAAGTTACAGTTTTCCGGCTCCTTACGGTCTCTCTGCTTGGTCAAACAATGAAAAAAATGTGTATATAAATGATGCCTATGACATTTGGAAAATAAGTATCGATGGAAGCCAAAAACAAAAATTGACCAATGGAAGAAAAGACAAGCTAAGGTATTCAATAGTAGATTTACCGGGAATTCAAAAAGTTGAAAGCAATGAACATCTTATGAGAATTCCTGTTTTGAAAGAGGGTAACGAGCTTATATTAGGTGCTCAAAGCCGGCAAAATTACAGTTCAGGGTTTTACAAATTAAAACCAAATGGGACTTTGAATAAAATTGCCTTTAAAGACAAAAAGCTTTCAAGATTGTATTCTTTGAATACCAATGGTTTCGTTTTTCAGGAAGAAAGCCTGAATGTTCCACCTTCTGTAACCTATATTAATTCAAAAAACAAACAGGAAAAGACAATCGTAAAAAGTAACAAAGGTTGGGAAGATTTTAAATGGCCGGATAAAAAGCTGATTCAGTATTCGACACATTTTGCTGATGACCTAAAAGGGATTCTCATCTACCCCGTCAATTACAACCCTAAAAAGAAGTACCCAATGATTGTCCATGTATATGAAGACTATTCAGTTTTTTACCACACCTTTTTACCTCCTGTTCTTAAGAACGAAGTAGGCTTTAATTATTTAAATTATGCCTTGGAGGATTATTTTGTTCTATTGCCGGATATAGTATATCAAAAAAGTAAAACAGGTGCTTCTGCCACCACTTGTGTACTTAGTGCAATAGATAAGGTATTGGAAACAGAAAAATCTGTGGATGCAGATAAACTAGGACTGATAGGGCATTCTTTCGGTGGTTATGAGACGGCATTTATCATTACACAAACAGATAGGTTTAAAGCTGCTGTAGCAGGTAACGGTATTTTTAACTTGTACAGTAATTATTTCGAATATCAAAAATTAAAAGGCATCCCTGAATATTTGAGAATTGAGAAAGGGCAATTAAGAATGAAAGATGCCTTTTTTGAAAATAAAGAAGCCTATTTGGAAAACTCCCCCTTACACCATTTTGACCACGTAAATACCCCATTGCTCATTTGGGCAGGTAAAGAAGACGATAATATTGATCACAAACAAAGTGTCCAGGGATATCTTGCTTTGAGACGTTTGCAAAAGCCGGCTGTAATGTACCTCTATGAAAATGACGGACATGTGATCTTAGATAAAGCCAATCAGTTTCACCTGACAAACCAAATCAAAAATTGGTTTGACGCTCACTTAAAACAAAAACATACAGACGATTGACATGATCAATTCTACACAACTAATTAAAAAAAGCCCCATAAATCTTTATGGGGCTAAATCACAAATTGATATTTCTTCTAACTATAAAAAGTTAAAAAATCAAATTAATTAACCCAGTGGGTCAAAAAAGAACCACATTGGGTATCACTAATTTTGGTTCTAACAGGAGCTCCATTATACATACATAATGGTCCTCCTGCATTATTACAAGTTCTCACTTCAACACACTTTCCATTCTGAAGTATGTATCCCGTAAATGATGCTGATTCTTCAACAACCGCTTCCGGGCTCGTCGCAAAGGCAAATACAATTGCCAATAAAAATGCCATCAGGGGCATTCCGAATTTTAAAACTTTTGTTTTCATAATAGTAAAATTTAAAAATTAATGACCTACTATCTTTCAGGTGTTCAGTCGTTCTCCTGATACCGCGCAGTATATCGTGAGTTTAAACCCAAATCAAAATAATTCGGATTTAAACGGTAAAGCCATAAAACATCATCGACAATCACAATCAGTAAATCTCCATAAACCTTAAAATCACTCAATCGTTGGCCTTTCTGATGAAAAACATAAAAACTAAATGCATAGGTGTACTCTTGAATGTTGTAAACATCTACGATACTTGCCTGTTCCAACACAGATGCCTTCTCATACTTCCCCAAACGGTCACTATGGATATACAAATAATCATCAGAGGTAGCACTTTGCCGATTGACATACACACTCCGGCCTCCCAATTTGAATTGATCTTTGGAAGAGTAATGGGCTACATCTAGAATTGCCCGACTAATAGTATCAATGGTGGTGCCTGTTGCTTGATGCTCCAGGGCATTGTTGGCAATCACATATTGGTTCCTGTAGTAATATGTATATATAAAAACCTGATGTTTTTCATTCCACAGTAAAATACCATCAGTGTCAAACACTCCGTCTTGTTGTTTTTCTAAAAGCGAGGTATTCATTTCAAATTCAGTCCCCATTTTAGTTTTTCTCAGTAAACCCAATGCTTTTGAACCGGTCGTCCCGCTTATGGTAGCAATTCCCACTCCACTACTGTCTGCTACAACAAATTCTGTAAAATAAGCATCCTCAATTGAATAATAATCTGCTTTAAAATTATGTATACTGCCTTTAAAAAGCACCGGAACAGTGCCATCACCCAAATAAAAATAAGGAGGCACAACACTTGTTTTTACTCTCTGATATGGCAAATCCAAATCAGAAATCTCGATTTGTACTTCCTCAGCTCCAGTCAATGAAATAGCTACCTTAGTCAAATACAAAGGAGCTGATACATTTCCCAGATGAATAGTATCATCATCCATACCGGCAATGTAATACGCATTATAATCCAAAGTTAAATGCCCCATTTCCTCAACTGCCTCAGGCATATACCGCCGCTGAAAAGCATTGTTCCGCTGCATTTTTTCCTCACTCATCAAAAACAAAACACTAACAAACCCCACCCCAAAAAAAGTACAGCCCAAAAGCAGCAATAAGATCGTTCTTGTTTTCATATTTTTATTTTTTAATATTCACCAGTCATCCCGACGAATGTCGGGACCTCGTCCAAGCTACCCCAAATCATCAATCAAACTCCCAGTCATTGCGAACCCCAACAAAGTTGGGGTGAAGCTACCTCGTCTTTCACCCTCCGTAGGTTTACCGAAGGAGGGCAAACTAACCTTGAACCTTAAACTTTGAACTTTGAATAAAAATCCCAACCACCCCCAACCCCATAAACCCAACATTAAAAATAAGGTGCTCCGTCCAGCCCAGTTGCTCCAGCACCCCACCGCAGGAACATGGTATAAAATCAGTGAAGTTTAAAATGATGATTATATAGGTGGTAAAGAGCACCATCATACTGTAAAACCCAAACAAGGCAATTAAGCGCGTACGTTCAAAAATCAAAAACAAGGCAATAAGAAGTTCAATAATAATTAAACCGGGAGCGACCCAACCCGCAAATGCACTCAACAAGGGTGACTGCCCAAGCTGGTTCTCAAAAGTTTCATAATCTACTAACTTACTTACTGATGCATACACAAACAGCAGTATAAATAGAAAGACCAAAACGTCTAAAAGAAACTTTTTGATTGATGCAAACTTAAATCCCATAGTGTTGCTTTTAATATGGGATAAAGTTCAGAATAAAAATATTTTCTTAACGGATTATTTCTTTTCTCAAAAGGATTTTTTTAACTGAAAATCAAATCCTTATGAGAAATATTGAGTACAAATATGTGAAAATAGGTTGCTGTTTAAATGGCAGCTTTATCGATTTTTAATGCAACAATAGGATTGTATGATCTACTTTAATTTGCTATTATAAAGCTTGCGATAAAGTGTTGGGTTTACACTAAAATGCTTTTTAAAAGCAGTGGAAAAATGAGTAGGGTTATTAAATCCTGATAATTTAGCAACTTCCTCAATGGTTATCCGGGTGTGTTTTAGATAAATAGCTGCTTTTTTTACCCGTTCTTCAGTATAAAATCTAAAAATACTATTATTGTAAAACTGAGAAAATGCTTGTTTCAATTTGAAATCGTTGGTGCCATGCGTTCTGGCTAATTCTTGAATACTAGGTAGGGGTTTATCAAGATTTTGTAATATAAAATCTCTAACATCCTGTACCATTTTTACATCCTTATGAGATAACAATACTTTGGGCTTAGCCTTGGGAAGCTTCCCATCAGTCAACTCCTGGATTCTTCTTAACTTTATTTTGCTTCTGATAAAATTTCTCTTTGAAATGGGTTGAATACAATCTATCATAATAATTTGGTGACCCGTAATTGATGCAGGGATGGTCTTGATGTCAAAATGAAACATTTTTTTTAACCTTGTGTTACTGGTAAAGAGAAATTTTTGGTTCCCTTCAAAGTCAGGCTGCTCATTAATTGCTTTAGCAATCTTTTCCCAATCTTTATGAGAGTTTTTATCTAAAAGGGATGAAAATGATTTGCCCATTACATTCTTTTTAGATATCCCTAACTCTATGAGGGCACCTTTGTTGATACTTATGATTTTAAATTCTTCATTTAAAACAAATCCTATATGCAAATATTCATCTAGGCTACCTCGGGTATTAATAGAGCTAAAAAAATGAAATGCTTCTTTTAAATCCTGTGTTAACCAGTTTAAACTCACTACCAAAGTTTCCAATTCATCTTCTTCATTGGTTCTTTGAATTTGATAGTTTAAATCTCCTTCGGCGATTGCTAGAAGCAATTCTTTGATACTCGCTAATCGTTCGTTGTCAATTGTTCTTTTCATATCCTATGGCTTTATAAAAGGTTTTAAAAATTGAAGGGCATAATATTCTTCAGTAAAAACTTCAGTTGGGATTAAGGGCTGGTTGGCTTTTAAATACAGTTTTAACATGTGTTGGGCTACCAATCGCTCTTCTAATACTGCAACTGCTGTTGCCAAATAGGAACCTTGTGTAGCTAAATAATCACGGGCTGCTTTATTAGCATCATGAATTCCTCGTGTTTTACATAAAATTGGAAAGCTTCTTCCTTCTTGAAAATCAAGACGCTCACCCACGATCGCTTTCGCAATTTTAAGATCCACCAAAGGAATAGGATGGTACTCAAAATATAAAATACCATCAGATACCCAGAAGTCTGAATATTTTCCTCTATAAATAAGGGACATGGTAAGAAGGTTGTTTCTCTTTGAAAACTAAATTAGTAAAAAATATTAAAATTGTATTGATTTGATTGTTTTTGGCAGTTTAGATAAAGTTTATACTAACTAAATCTTTCTCAAAAGGATAGAAACCTTTCTCTTAGGGATTATTTTAAGGGTGATGTTCAAATTCCTTTAGGTTCATTTTGTTTTTTTAAATAGCTTGTAACTGTTTTTGTAAAACATCTTTCCCCAACAGGCTTTTTCAACACAAAAGTATATTCATATTTCAAGCTTGGAAATAGTCTGTTTCATTGTGAAAACAACATAACCAATATAGAAAATCATGGCTAAAATCAAACACAACAACTTCATCAATACAGTGAATGAAGTAATCAACAATGCACGACGTCAAAACATCGTACACCTCTATGCAGAAGACAAAAAGTTTTCAGGAAGAAACATTCAAATCAATGGCAAAACCCTCTTTCATTTTGGAACTACCGGCTATTTAGGGTTGGAACAAGACCCTAGATTAAAACAAGCAGCAATCAAAGCAATTGAAAATTACGGTACGCAGTTCCCTTTATCCAAAACCTATATTTCACACCCCCTCTATGCTGAACTGGAAGCTAAGGTCTCAAAGATGTACAACGCCCCTATCATCATTACAAAAAACAGCACACTGGGTCATATGGCCGTCATCCCCTCTGCAGTCGAAGATGATGATGGAGTGATACTCGATCACCAGGTTCATTGGAGCGTGCAAAATGCGGTCCAAATGGTCAAAACAAAAGGAGTAAAAGTCGAAATGATCAGGCATAACAATATGGAGATGCTGGAAACCAAAATCAAAGAATTAAACACAACCTGCAATAAAATATGGTATATGGCAGATGGGGTGTATTCCATGTTTGGGGATTTTGCGCCGGTTGATCACCTGATGACTCTAAGTAAAAAGTATCCTAAACTTCATCTATATTTTGATGATGTGCACGGTATGAGTTGGATCGGTAAAAATGGTACCGGGTATATCACCAGCAAACTGGGTGACCTCCCTGAAAACTGCCTATTGTTTGGTACATTAAGTAAATCCTTTGGGGCTGGCGGAGCTGTCCTTGCTTGTACTAACCTTAAGCTTCGTGATAAAATAAGAAACTTTGGAGGTCCTCTCACATTCTCCGCTCAATTAGACCCGGCCTCGGTTGCAGCAGCAATTGCATCTGCAGATATTCATCTGTCCGAAGAAATATACGAAATGCAAAAAGACCTTAAAATTAGGATTCAACACTTTAATTCACTCTTGGAAAAATCAAACCTTCCCTTAGTGGATAAAAATGAAAGCCCGGTATTCTATATCGGTACCGGTGTACCTGAAACAGGCTACAATTTTGTAAAACGCCTTTTTGATGAAGGATTCTTTGTTAACCTCGGACTATTTCCTGCGGTTCCGGTAAAAAACACCGGGGTACGCATTACCATCTCAAGGCACAATCAATTAGATGAAATAACAGCACTCGTGGAAGCAATGAACCATCATTTCCCCAAAGCACTGGAAGATACCCAAACCAACCTTAATAAAGTGCGCAAACTTTTCAGGTTGCCGGTATTAGAAACGGTAAAGGAGGAATCTACTCACCAAAACTTAAAAATTCGACACCTCAAGTCAATAAACGAAGTAGAAAAATCCCTCTGGAATAATCACATGGCCAACAACAGTATTTTCGATTGGGACGGTTTGGCTTTCCTTGAAAAAGTCTTTACAAACAACAATACCACTGAAAACAATTGGGATTTTCATTACATCATTATTAAGGATAAAAAAGACAACCCTGTTCTTTTAACCTTCCTTACAAATGCACTCTGGAAAGAAGATATGCTGGCACCGGTATCAGTATCAGAAGAAATTGAATCCCGAAGAAAGGTTGAACCTTATTATATGTCAAACAAAGTATTGAGTACAGGCTCACTGCTTTCAGAAGGGAACCATTGGTATTTAAACGAAAAGCATCCACAATGGGAAGAAGCCATTCAATTACTACTAAATACAATGGAGAATATAGACGCTCAATCACCTGTGGAAATGTTTGTCTTAAGGGATTTCCTGAAGGAAAGCCATAACCTCAACAACTTCTTGCACAAAAAAGGCTTCATTAAAATCAAAATGCCTGAGACTGCTCAAATCCATAACCTAAACTGGGAGGATGAAACTACATTTATAGAAACACTTTCACCAAGATCTAGAAAACATTTTAGAAAAGATATTTTACCTTATATGGACCGGGTTGAGGTACAATGGAAAAAGTCCGTCAGCACACAAGAGCTGGATCAAATCTATCAACTTTATCTCAATGTAAAACAAAACAATCTGGGCCTGAATACATTTGCCTACCCTAAAAAGCTTTTCTCAACTATGAATGAAAATGACCTGTGGGAGTTCCAATGTATCTACGAAAAAGGAGACCACAAAAAGTTGATTGGTATGATGTGTTGCTATAACAACAACAATACAACCTATGTCCCTGTATTGGTAGGTATGGATTACGACTATGTAACCAAAATAAACAGTTACAGGCAGTTATTGTTCCAAACCATAAAAAGAGCTGGTGAGCTAGGGTTTAAAAATATTGATTTCGGGCTCACAGCGGCCTTCGAGAAACGAAAGCTCGGTGCGACGGTCTATGACACCTTTGCCTACGTGCAGGCAAAAGACAATTTTACATTGGAGTTGCTCACGACACTTCAAACCAAATAAACGATACATTCTCAGCTAATCAGAAACATTATTTTGACCAACCCGCCTGACGGTCGGACAGGTTGGAAAAAGTTTAAACCGCTTCTATATTAAAGATGATGCAAAATGAAGAAAAGAGAATATATTACTATCGTTGAGGTGTTCAATAAAGAATTGGTAAAATTAGAGAGAGAGGATTTTTTGAGTTTGGATAAAATTCACGAAGCAATCATTATGTCAAGGCTAAAATTGTCTAAACTTAAAAAATACACCATTTTACACCCTTTTGAAAACCAAGAAGAAGAAATAGCCTTTTTCAAAAACTACAAAGGATCAGTACTTTCAAGCCTTATTTATTATGAAGAAGTAAGGAATTTTGAAATTAACAGCCCGGAACTGTCAATTGCTTCAAAAAAAGAATACATACTCCGTCAGGAACAAAAAATCAAAAAGTTCTTTAAAAAGCACGATTCTTTGGTGCAATACATTTCTTTAAACCTCACGAATCTTGACCCAATATTTTATACATTGAAACCAATGAATGAATCCTGGTCAGTTTGTAACGAATCTTACCACACAGATCCTAGTTTCTATACCAATCACGATTTGCTTTTAGCTAAAATCCGGGCATTTAAAAAGTTACTGGGCTACTTAAAAACCAAATACAATGCAATTGACAATTTCCTGAAATACGGGACACCTTTATATCAACACTCAGATATAAAGTGGACCGGCTCAAAAACAGAACTTGTTGAATTGATATATGGCCTGCACACAAGTAAAGTCATAAACAACGGAAAAACTGATATTAAAAAAATATCCCGGTTTTTCGAAAAAACGCTCGATGTGGATCTTAGCGATATCTATAAAATCTATTCCGAAATCAAAACAAGACAAAAAACCCCCACAAAATTCCTTGAAGAAATGACCATAAACCTACGGGAAGAAATAGAAAAAACCTTCAGGTAAAAACACCCGACGTCCGGTGAGGTTACGAAAAAAATCCCCGCGCCTCGTCCTCCGAAAGTTTACTGAAGGAGGAAGCGGGAAATCTAAGATTCAACGAAGTTAAATCGAAGATTCAGCGAAGCTAATCTCTCCATTCAAACTCCAAATTCTCCAAATTCTCCAAACCTATCACTACTCTCTTATCATCCCGAAGATTTGAAAGAGGAGGAATCCCATCCAGTAGATTAAGGTTGGAACACGATTGTATCGTGTAGTTTACAATTCTTAAAGAGAAGCTCTTCGAAGTTTGCAACTTCGAAGTATTATGAGAAATCATTGTAGAGGTAAATATTATTAGAATTATATTATTTATTTCAACAGTCTGAATATCATTAAACTACAAAAAAAACCATTATAATCTAATTGTTAAATTATAATTATTTTTAAGATTTTATTTGGTTTATTTTAACAAATTTACTTGTTTAGCAGTCCAAATAATTGCCGCCTAAGTTAAATTAGATTTAAACTCCCCAAGTTTAGAAAGTCTATACTTAATTAATACTATTAAAAGGCGACTTGCATGGTTTATTTTTCATCTTCTTTACATTTTTTTAAACTGTATCCTCGTTTATTTACCCAAAGAACACCATTGTTTTATGGTGTCATTTGTTCTTTAGATATTTCTCATTCCTTGAGTCTATCTTATAAGCTAAGTTTTCAACCACCAACCCATTCCATATGTCATTAACCCACCGACCCCTGATTATTCTTATCGTTCTATTTTTTTCTTTACACCTTGCCGGTCAAACCACTTCCATCATACCAGGTGGTGTTCCTGGCACTGAAGCTTGGTATATAGCTGAGAAAGAAGATTTAAATACTGGAATTTTTCAGAATTTCAGTCAAAGAGACATTCAGTTCATTCCCTTTGGAATATATGATCAAAAGCTCTTAAATTTTAACCCTACGATTTCTATCAAAGAAAATGAGTTCTATTTAAAATACAATACTGAACTTGAAAGTACCCCCAACCGCAATTTCATGATTGTTTCAGTACCTGGTGATACACAAAATTCATATCCCCTTTTTGGAAACGCATTCAATGAAAACGTACCAACAGATCTTTTGGATTCATTGAGCAGGAATACTTTTGTAATTGAAACCCAGCAAGGGTTTGCAAGTTCTATGAAGACAAACTTCTCCCAGCATCAAAATGCCCATGTTTATAATTATAGTTGGAGCCATTATAATATAGAGAAAAAGTTTAAAAGTTATGGTTTAGAAGGTGAAACGAGCATCTTTATAGCCCGTAACATGCAAAACCCTGAACTTGATCCAAGTGGTTTGTTTACAGGTTACATACCGGAATTTATTGTATTTGACAGGTACCTTACCAAAAACGAGCTTAACCGTGTGGAGTCATATCTTTCTTTAAAATATGGTATTACCAAATGGAATACAGATCATTATAGGGATTCCGGCAACAAGATATACTGGAATAAAGGGAACAATGAATTGTTTGGCAATAGAATATTTGGTATTGGAAGGGACCATATTTCCGGACTTAATCAATTGCAATGTGAAAGTGTCCATGCAACAGGGTTTCTGGTGGCCGCAACCCACGAAATTTTAGAAACCAATGCGATGGTGCAGGACAGTGTTGAGATTACCGACAAAAATTTTCTAGTGTTTGGGGACAATGGTTTGACGGGGTTGAAAGAGCCCAATTCACAGGGTTTACATCAAATGAACAGGGTATGGCTTGCCCAGGTTACAGGGGATTCAATAAAGGATGTCCCAATACACTTGCGGTTGGAACTAAATACGGTATTTCCTGATCAATTTTTGGAGGGTATTGCTGGAGGTATTTATAAAGTATGGATGCTACGGGATCCCTATGTCAATAATGGCTCTATTTCGGAGTTTGATAACGGGAATATTGAATATGCCACGCATAGTAATTTGGAAATTTTACCCAATGGTAAGATATATGCCCATTTCAATGAGATTTATTTTGATTCAGATACGAATAATTTTGACCAGTTTACTTTTGGTGTTGGACCTGAAATGTTGGTACAGGTACGTTATTCCCAATGGCAATGTGTAGGCCAGTGTTTTGATATTGAAATCTTGATTACAGGAGGGACGCCCCCTTACACCGTTACTTTAACTGATGAAATGGATAACCCGGTAACCGTAACATTTGATCAAGTCCTTACAGATTTAAACGAAGCATATACCTATACGGCAAATGTGTGTGTCGGTGAATACACGGTAGAAGTTGTAGATGACAATAATGCGAGTACTGAGTATAGTTTTAGTGTTGAAGCACTTAATTATACATTGGACTTAGGGCCCGATCAGTTTTTTTCTGAAATTCTAACAGAAATAGAGCTAAATGCCGGGGCAGGGATTAATGATCCAGATGCTATATATCAGTGGTTTTTTAATGGGGAAGAGATTGCTCATGATGAGAGCATCTTGATAGCTACCGAAGCTGGCAATTATAGTGTAATTGTAACTACTTCCGACATGGCTTGCCAATTGGAAGATGATATCAATTTGGGGTATCAGTTAAATGGAACTGTAACCTATCACTTTATTTGCAGTGAAGCGTTGAGTTATTTAAGTATTGAAGTGAGTGATGGGATCCCCCCGTATCAAACACATATATATGGGATAGATAATCCTTTGGATGTTACCCTCACCCATGGCCCCACTGAAACTTATTATGGCATTGCCGCAGGAACTTATTTGGTAACGGTTTCTGATAGTGCAGGTTCTTTTTTTGAGGTAAATATTGTTATTGATGGAACACAAAGCCCTGTCTTGAGCTTGGGCCCCGATGCCACTTTAAGTTCCTCACAACCCAGTATCACGTTGGATGCAACTATTCCTTTTGGCACCAACCCCAATCACATTTACGAATGGTTCCATAATGGTTTGCCAACCGGGGAAAGCACCCCTCAAATTACAGTAGATGTGCCGGGGGAATATAGTGTAATTGCAATAGACCCTGAAGATCAATGTGAGGTGGAGGCAAATATAATGATCGATTATTTATTGGAAGTTACCATAATTCCAAGTAGCGAATGCGAAGAGAACTCAAATTTCATAGAAATAAATATTGATTTTGGATATCAAAATTACATAACAGAAGTATTTGGTGATTTAGGATACTATTTTACGTCTGAGCATAGTGGCAACTATACAGTATACGAATTGCCTGTGGACGAGTATTTGGTAAGGGTAACCGATAATTACGGCAATGGCCAAGTTTTTGAAGAAACTGTTGTGTTTACAGAACTGGAACTGGATATTTATTCCCAGCTCATTGATATATGTGAGGATTGCACTGGTCAACCTTGTGAAATGAATGAGACAAATTGCGGTAATGATATCCCCTTGATTGATTTTGGGTGCACTGTCAGTTCAACTTTTACATTAGATGCATCTCTTTTGATCCAAACGGGACAGAATGTTGATTATGAATGGTTTATATGGGATGATTTAATTGCAACCCAATCGGAATTAACATTTGCTGTTTCTTCTGATTGTCACTTTATTTATGAAAATAATAACGCTTGTAATAGTAACTATGTATATACGGTTATAATAACAGATACTGTAACTGGTTGCAGTGTCTCACAGCAGTTTGCTACCAAAAGATGGTGTCCAATACTCTCTGAAAATTTATCTCCAAAAACATACAACTCTTTAGTCTATCCGAACCCGGGAGACACGTCTGTCACATTTTATTATGAAGTAAGTTCCAATGTTGCATTTGGGGGAACTGTGGAGGTTTTCAATGTCACGGGCCAAATACTTTATTCCAATACCATAGACGGGAATACCCAGTTTGTACTTCCATATACCATATCTACTTCAGGGACTTATTTTATAAGAACAACCACTACAGATGGGACCGTTCTTGTTGACAGAGTAATTATTAAATAACCAAACAAACCACCTATATGCCTTTTAACGTATTCAAAACATTGAGAAAACCAGGTTATACAAATTTTTTAATTGCCGGTCTGATGAGCAATTTAATGGTATTTGCTGAACCGGTACAAAGAGCAAGTTCAAACCTTCTAATCGAGAAAAATTTTCGCATTCATTTCCATAAAAACACGTTTCATAAGCCCGAAGCTGATACCTACACTATTGAACCGGTAGAGGGTACTTTAAAAACCGTGGAAAACAATGTAAATCCTGATAAGCCCAGGACTACTGTTAAGAGTTCAAAAGAGAATGAGTCTTTATCAACGAATTCAAATTTAAAAAGAAAAGCACCACAGCAGACCCAAAACAATACTTTTAATGATCTAAGTGAATACTTTGTTTTTTATGCCAAAGAGGAACAAGGCAAAATTGGGATTGAAGAGGTGTTTTATCCTGAAAACCCCCATGATAATTTCTTCACTATTTTTATTCCTGAAAATATTTCAATCGACAACCACGATGTGATCCTGTCCTATGATTTATTTGGTTTGAATGAGGCAGCCAATACCACAAAAAGCATAAACGGTAACGAGGCATATGGTGGAAAAATCATTACAAAAGACAATGCATGGAAAGAAGTGCAAGAGCAAATCCATCCGACCCATTTAAAGCAAGGGCACAATGAGATATTCTTCACGCGACGGGCGGATATCCCTTATTCCTATTTTATTAAAAATGTGAAGTTGACCCTTGTTGAAAAAAAGGATGCCCCTATCACATTGGTAACGGCCAAAGCAATCCACAACAACAATCAGGTGTATATTGTAGGTACTTCAACATTAAATACCAACGGGGCAATTACAATTGCAGGTAAAACGGTACCCGTCAAAAATGGGGTTATTGATTATTTTCTAAATATTGAAAATTTAGAAGGTGAAAAACTTACTGTACAATATCAGGAAGAGGGAATGATTAACAGTTATCATCATCCTGTCACAGCTGAAGAAACAGATTTAGAGGAAATCATTTTTCAAGATGAATTTTTAACACAATCCAAACTTTTTGGTTTGAACACACCCAGCACTGACTTTCAATTTCAGTCCGTCACCATAGAAACAAACTACAAAGAGTATTTTAAAGATAATGCAGCAATTTTGGTCCAAGGCTTGAATTTTAAAGACATGAAGCCCTTGAACCAGGATTTGGTCAATGTCACTTCAGGCGTATATGAAGCATACAGGGTTACCGGTACTCAAATAGAAGATACGGCATCTGTTAAAATGCACCTTGAATTTGATGAACAACTGATACCCACAGGGTATACTGCTAAAGACATCCGCACTTTTTATTATGATGCCAGTGCTCGCAACTGGAAAGCGTTGCCACTTGAATCCCTAAAAATGGAAGGCAACAGTGTCGTGTCAATGGTTACTGACCCCGGAGGGGAAACTGATTATATCAACGGAATCATTAAAGTATCTGAAAGCCCGGAGACTTCCAATTTTGTCCCAACAGCAATGAGTGATATAGAATTTGCAAACCCTTCCCAAGGGGTTGTAAGCATCCCACCGCCTTCCCCTAACAATATGGGTGCTGCAAGCACCAGTTTTCCCATTAAGTTGCCTCCCGGCAGAAATGGCCTGCAACCTTCCCTAGAAGTTGCCTACAACAGTGAGGGTGGAAACGGTTGGATGGGAATGGGATGGGATATCCAAACACCTGCTATTAATGTGAACACAAAATGGGGAATCCCCTTTTTTGATCCAACCTATGAATCTGAGGTTTATAGCTTAAACGGCCAGGATTTGGTTTTTAAACTAGGTGAAAGTGAATATACATCACCTCATAGAATCAATCAGGATATTAGTCGTGGGACTGCGGAAAAGCAGTTTTATTTGCGAAAAGAAGGGAGTTATAATTCTATTGTCCGTAAAGGTTCAAGCCCTCAAAATTATTGGTGGGAAGTTACCGATAAATATGGCAATAAAAGTTTTTACGGGGGGTATCAGGGAAGTGTTGTTGATAATGCTGTCATTAAAGATGGAGAAGGAAGGATTGCCCACTGGGCAATATACCGACAAGAGGATCCCTATGGCAACTATATTAAGTACACCTATGATAAAGATGAAGTTATGCTCGGTCTCACTATCTCTGCTCAGGAGTTTTACCTTTCAAAGATAGAGTATACTTTGGCCACTGGGGTAAATAAAAATTATGAGGTTAATTTTAAACGGAATCAATATAGTGTAGGGCAACCCACTTCATCTTTAGAAAGAAAAGATATAAGTACCAATGCCCGTTATGGTTTACTGCAAATTACCAAAGACCTGTTGACCGAAATTGAAGTGGCCTATTTTGATGGCTTTCAAAAACAGACCATCCGCACCTATCGTTTTGATTATGCGGAAGGGGATTTTAAAAAACAGCTTCTTACTAGGATCTCAGAGTTTGATACCCAAGGGAATCTTTTTTATTCAAATACCATGGAGTATTTTGTATTAAACAATGGGCCTCTGATAAACAATACCGAAACATTATGGAGCGGGAACAGTGAAACCATTTCATCCACGCTTCATAATATAGCTACAGGCGGTTTTGGGGATAATATTCCCAAAGGATCTGCTTTGGGGACAAATACCTCTAAAGGGAGTTCTTTTGGGTTAAGGGCCGGTCTTGGGCTTGGGACTAATTTTACAAGTGTTGCAAACACCATCGGGGGTTCTTATAATTACAGTAGGAATGAACAAACCACACGCATAAGTTTTATCGATATCAATGGTGATGGCCTCCCTGATAAAGTGTATTACAATAATAATGGGGGGGTTTATTACAGGCCCAATACCGGTGAAGGATTTGGGAATTTAATGCTCGTGGATGGAGCCACGAGTCTGGACAAATCCATATCCAAATCACACGGAACGGGTTATGATGCCAATCTTCTTGGTCTTATTGGTGTGGGTAAAAGCAGAAGCAAAACCAAAACCACTACCAACCATTATTTTGTCGACTTTAATGGCGACGGCTTGCCCGACCTCTTAAGTAACAATAGGGTCAAATTCAATATCACCCAGGAGAACAGTGATTATACATTAAGATCATTTGATGATTATGGCGTGAATGATACTGAGAACCCTATCGTTTCAGGGGCTATTGACCCTGCTTTACTGGAGTATTTGCAACTTGAATCAATGGATGAATTGCGTGAACAGCATTCCCAATTTGATCATGTAAAGGTTTGGCGTGCCCCTTATAAGGGAACTGTAAATATTGCGAGCCAAGCAAAATTAATAGCTAAAAATATAGATGCCGATAACAATGAGAATAAGTTTAGGTTAACCATTGAGCGGGCAGGTAGCCAACAAACCACTGGAACAACAACTCCACTTGGTAATGCAATACAATTAGAGAGTCTAACAGGCCCTGCTACAACAATTAATGAGAATAATGTTTCAGTGAATAAAGGGGAGTACCTGTTTTTCAGGGTTCATAATTTAGGATATGGATATGGAGGTGAAGTGGAATGGAACCCTACCATCACCTATACTTCAACAGATAACTTCCCGTATACCACCCACGATGATGAAAACGGGAAATTGATGAATGTTTTTGAAGCGGAAGGGGATTTTATCATGAACAATGATTTAAGTTGGGGCCCTCATCAAAATGATGTATCCGTCTTACTAGATTTTAACATCTCCATAAACGAGTTAAATGCTATTGATTTATCAGATGACATTCATTTTAAAATAAAAAAGTACCAGGTTGACCTTGATGATGGTTCAGTACAGTTGACCAATACATGGACCTTGAGTTACGATCATATAAATTCATCTCTATCGGGAGCCACCGGAACCTTTACTACCAACGTTGATGCAACAAACAGTAATTTTGTATTTAGTTTTGAAGCAGAAAGCGATTCAAATATAGCCTGGGATGAAATAAACTGGAAACCTGTGGTCAGTGGTGAAAATACAGGGATGGCCAACCCGCCCGTCAATTATAAGATATATGATGATAACGTGAATGAAGAAAAATACTGGTTCAATGCCAACCAACTTATCGATCCTATTATTGACCCACAGGTGCCCGGGGATGAACAGAACCCTTTTATGGAATTAAAACACAATATGTTTGACCTGGATCATACAAATTTATTGAATACTTATTTCAATGAGGATGAACCACTTCCCGTGAAGATAAATTGGGTGGTGAAGAAGAAAGAGGGAAATCTGACCCAAGTGCTTCATAGAGAAACATTCTATCTTCAGGCTGAATTAGTTGGCACTTGGGTTCCAGTTTGGGTGTATATATTTACAAAAGAAGCCGACCCAACATCTGATCAAATAAACCCTGCAACAGATACGGAATATTTTCAATATCCCATAAGTAAAGAAGATATAGAAGCTATATACAATACTCCCGGAAGCAGGCTTTACTCGGCATTCTATATTGACAATAAAAACTTTGGCAAGAACAATGCAACATCCACCACCTTGAGTTTGCACCCGGATATTCAAGGTGTTTCCTTTACGCCCATTTCAGTTCAAAAAACATTTCATTCCATAAGCCCTTCCTTTTATGGGATACCTTACCGTGGATGGGGACAGTTTTTGTACAATGGGGGACTGGCATTTGAATACAATGAAGAAGGAGAAATCACCAATCCTGGTTCTCCCGATGTATTTGATGGCAATATTGACATGAGCGTATTTGATTTTGATGGTGATCCGGAGGGGTTACAAGATGAAATTGACAATGCTGACCCTGAAGATATGACCCTTAACGGCGAAAACATCCGGTATACCTTTTATTCACAGGACCAACCTGATCAGATGTTTGAAAACCCATCAATTATAACCGCAAAATATGGTTATAACTTAGATGGTGATCTTACTTCGACCGTTGGGCGTTTTGGGGAAAGCAACTTACACGACCTCTTTCTCACGGCAAGCGATTTAATTGACGGGACGGCAGGTGTGGTTGTGGGGTTCAAACAACTTAGTGAATCCAAAGGAAAAGCAAAATCGGGGAACATTGGTACTGTGAGCGGTACCGTTAGTGAGGCCAAGTCTGTTGTTCTGAACCAATACATTGACTTAAACGGGGACCGTTACCCCGATATAATCACAGGAGGTAAAATACAGTACACAAATTTGCGTGGGGGCTTGTCGGGCACTACTTTAAACAATGAGAATGTATTTGTTTCAGGGAGCTTCAATGAAGATAATACCCATGGGGTTACCATTTCAGGCATGAACCCTAAATCGGACCAAGGGAAAAGCCAAAAAAACCCCATAATATCAAATATCAGTGCGGGTATTAATACCGGTGATGGTAGCACATCTAATGTAAAGCAATGGACGGATATGAACGGTGATGGTTTGCCGGATCAAGTACTTATTGAGGATCATGCAGTCAAAGTACGGCTTAACGTAGGTTATGGTTCTTTCACAGAAGAAATGATTCCTTGGGGAAGTGGGTATGGCACCCTGCTGACCAGTGAAAGGGACAATTTAGGTTTGGGTGCGCCCCTTCCCATTTCAGCATCCTTTGCTGCCGGTTTTGGTGGCGGGCAAAGTACCTCTGCGATGAATACTTTATTAACTGATGTGAATGGTGATGGATTGCCCGATTTGGTTATTAGAACCCAAAATGGATTTGAGTATTATCTAAACACAGGAACAGGGTTTGACGATGTTCCGCAACCATTTTATGGGGGCGGTGAAGTAGAAGAAGACGTTTCTGTCTCGGGGAATGTTTATGCTTCATTTACCACAGGTTTTATGATCCCAATACCTTTTGCACCAATAAAAGTGACCTTTACACCCTCTTTTGGTTTGAATGCAGCATTTGGCGAAAAAAGGGTTACCGTACAAGATATCAATGGTGACGGTTTGCCGGATATTTTAACCGGTGAAGATGACAATGCATCTGTTTCAGCACGGCTAAACCAAGTGGGGAAAAACAATTTGCTCTACAAAGTCAATACGCCCTTGGGTGGCAGTTGGGAAGTGGATTATGAATTGACTGAGAATACCTATGATTTACCCCATAGCAAATGGGTGATGAAGAAAATCATAACCCATGATGGATTTACACAGGAAGCAGCACCCACTTTTGATGAAACCTTGACAACCATCGTATATGATAAAGGGAAGCATGATCGGCGGGAGCGTGAGTTTTTAGGCTTTGAAACCCTGAGAGTGGAACAACGCCATCCCTCATTGGAGGTGGTCTACAGGTATACTGAAAAAAAATACCACAATACCAGCTATTATCTCAAAGGTGCTGTTAAAGAGACAGCAGTTTACACAGATGCCGATGAGATACTATCGTTAACAAGGATGTTTTATAACCTCCTGAACCCTGACACCCCTGTTGTTGAAACCAATGTCAACATCGATGCTGTATATCAGCAACCTTTATCGGGTGACCCTGACTATAGCCGTTTGCTTGCGGTTCCAGTGAAAACCATCACAACCAGTTTTGAGGATGGGCAAAACCTCAATTTGGTCCAGTTATTCAGTGAATATGACGGTCAAGGGAACATTACCAGCTACCATAATAATGGAAGCACTTTTGAGGACGCCTACCGCACTGAAATTGAATATGAAGATGTAGGTTACCCGGGCTTGCCCACAAAAATAAGTGTCTTTAAAAACCAAAGCAACGAGTTGTTGCGGGAACGGGAAGCTGTATATAATTCCTTTGGGAAATTACACCGTATTATTATAAACTTGGGAGACAATGAAACCAATAATGTTGAATTTGCTTACGATTCCTATGGAAACACCACCCAAGTAAAGCAATTGGATAATTTGGGGGCATTGGGCGGTTATTTTATACAAACCATCGGGTATGATACCGAAGTGAAAACCTATCCTGTGAGTTTTTCCGATTCTTTTAACCAACAATCAAGTTCAGTATACAATTTTTTATTCGGTGTGCCGGTATATGTTACGGACATGAACGGGAACTCCATGCGCACGCGCTTAGACAACAGGGGAAGGGTGATAGAGGTCACCGGGCCCTATGAACTGCCAAACGGGTGGACCATCAGAAATGAATATAAAGGGGAAGACCCCGTTCACGTTCAAATAGGGAGTGCAGGCCCCAATGATTATATGATCAGCAACGCCCAGGGCAGTTTTGTGGCAGCAGAACCCGGTACCTTGCCATTGAACAACGCACAGCATCATGCCGTGACCCGGCATTTTGATCCGGACAATGCACTAAATGAGATATTAACCGTGAGTATTGTGGATGGCTTTGGTCAGGCAATCCAGCTTAAAAAGACCCACAATTCAGACGCAATGAAATGGCTTGTAAGCGGTTATGAAGAAAAAGACGCTTATGGCAGGGTATTGAAAAGCTTCCTGCCGGTTGTACAAAATACTTATCCTACCAACTTGCATATCCTCTCAGGAGCTGATACAGGTTATTATGCTCAAAGTTTAAATAATCTTCCAGCTGTAGAAATGGAATATGATCAGCGTGACAGGCAATTGTTTGTCAAACAGCCCGGGGAACAACTACAAACCTATTTTGAATATGCCATTGTTGACGGGATGTTCAGCACGCGGGTTACCAATGAGAATACTTTTGGTCAGGATCAGGTACAGGAATCATTCACCGATGTTAGGGGCAGGAAACGAAAAGTGGTACAAAACAACGAAATCACGACACAGTTTTATTACAATGCCATTAACGAGCTCATCAAGGTAAAAAACACCAAGGGTTATGAAACTGTATATGAGTATGATTTGGCCGGCAGACGTATTCTGGAGAAGCATCCTGATAGGGGCATTACCTCTTACACCTATAACAACGCCGGGGCCTTAACCGAGAAGAAAACCGCAAACCTTTCACAACCCAATCAGACCGGTGTGATCACATACCAATACAACTATCACAGGCTCACCGAAATAAATTACCCACATCATCCTGAAAATGATGTCAAGTACACCTATGGAAGTGCTTTGACCTCAGGGCCGGACGATTATAACATTGGTCGATTGATAATGCAGGAAGATGCCACGGGCATACAACAGTTTGAATACGGAAAACTAGGAGAGCTCATTGAGACTATACGGGGAGTTGCCGTGGCCGGAAAGCTGTCCTACTGGTTCAAAACAGAATGGATTTATGACAGCTGGAACCGTATCAGTAAAATATACTATCCTGATGGTGAAACCGTAGATTACCAATATGATAAAGCCGGACAGCTTAATAACATAGCAAGGGATATACCCGGGGTAAACGCTCCACGTTACATTGTGGAAAATATCACCTATACAGATTATGGTGAGCGCGCCAGTATCCTTTATGGCAATGGCACACAAACCACGTATGATTATGACATACGCCGGCGTATGAATGCTGTTTCGCACAATTTTAATTCTTTCAATATTGAAAAGGAATATTCCTATGACGTTTTAAGTAATATTTTAAATATTGAAACCGTTAACAGCACCAGTCCTATATCAGGAACGTTGGGTGGCCCTGTTAACCATACATATAAATATGATGATTACAACAGGCTGATAGAGGCCAACGGGTCTTATGTAGGTCCCGGCGATGTCACCCCGGAGCTCTTGAGGCACGAGTATACCCTGGATATGCTCTATGATGTGGATCATACCATTTTAAGCAAAAAACAAACCCATATAAAGGGCGCAATAAACAGCCTAAATGATCCTATCAATCAAGTGATCCCGGTAATGACCACCTCTTATGACCTGGAGTATGACGGGTATGCCAGTGGCAGTCAGGTGGCAGGTGATTACAACTATGTACAGCCCCATGCACCCCGTGAAATCACCGAGTTGCCCAATCACGACTACAATGATGACCCTAATGATCCCCGCATCAAACGCCAGCTTGTTGATTATGACGCAAATGGTAATATGGTATCAACCACACAACGTGTGAGTGACCCTAATGAGCCCACGGGCACTATTGATATTTTACTGCGACAAAACCTATGGGACGAAGAAGACCGCTTGCGTGCTGTGGATTTGGTGCCAGAAGCCGATATTGATAAACCCGAAGTAGCCGTTTACACATATGATGCCGGTGGCGAACGCACCATAAAGTATGCCCCCGGACGGTTTGATGCCCGCTACAGTGCAAAAGAAACAGGGTTTGCCCATAAACTGGAAGCCACGGTATATCCAAGCCCTTTACTCACTGTCAAGCCCTTAAAACTGCCTGACGGGATACGACCTGATTTATTGGACCAATTCCCCCTGACTAAATACACCAAACATTACTACATTGGTAGTGAGCGTATCCATAGTGCATTGGGAACAGTAAATAATTTGGGGTTATTATGTAAAGATATGGAAGTAAGTACTGCGGTTGTCCAATTGGTGGACCAAAAGGTGATTGACGCAAGCGACGCCATAGTAGCAGATCATTTGAAGTTTGACAAAGAAATTTTCATAAGCCCCCAAGTACTTTATGGCACTACCGAGGCATTTAGTTGCAGGTTTGAGCATAACGATAAGGTTTTTGCTGCTTACTGGTACCATCCCGACCATTTGGGAAGTTCAAGTTATATCACTAATTTAGCAGGGGATATCACACAGCATATGGAATATTTGCCCTTTGGTGAAACACTGGTGGAGGAACATTTGAACTCAAACAACTCTCCATACAAGTTCAACGCCAAGGAGCTGGATGAAGAGACGGGGTGGTACTATTACGGGGCTAGGTATTATGACCCGAAGTGGAGTGTGTGGTTAAGTATTGATCCATTGGCAACATATAATCCAGTTATGGAAAATGAGTTTTATGGAGATGGGCAGCATAATGGTGGGTTTTTTAATAATTTTAACTTAAACCCATATATTTATACTTATCAAAATCCTGTTATTTATATTGACCCTAATGGTAAACAAGCTTTCTTCATGCATGGAACTTTTGTTAATAATATAGGGATGAGTCGGTCAAGTATGGATGCAATTCGCCAAGAGTTTAGAAACACTTCCTCTCATCATTATAATATGTTTGATTCTAGTAATAGGGCGCAAAGTTTGCCAAACACCAAAATAGGAAGATTAAAGTTTGCCGCTGGTTTATATAACTTTGTTTTAGAAAATAGAAAGGCCGGCGAACCAATTACTTTAGTGGGACATAGTCATGGAGGTAATGTAGTTACTTTAACAGCAAACATGTTAGAAAATCATTTTGAAAGTATTGGTGAAAAAGTACAAATTAATATACTTACCATAAATACCCCCATAAGGGAATATGGCTTATCGGAAAATAGCAGTGTTGCTCATTATAACATATTTAGTCCTGATGATATAGTTCAGGTTGCTGGCTTTAAGGATTTTGACAATATTCCTAATGGTTTAGCTGGAAGAAAATCTGATAAGGCTTTTAATATAGGCTATAGGGATAAATCTGGTCTCTTCAGTGGCAGTTGGAATTTAGGTCATGATGGACAAAGTGATGAAAACGTGGATGAATGGCTTCCAAAATTAAATAAAATGAGAAATGAGATTAATGAATTTGCTAAGCGATTAAAATCATTAGAAATTAAAGAATGAACTTAAAGATGAAAAAAAAATTAAAAATATTATTGTTAATAATTATAGTTCTTTTTGTTTCTATAATATACAATTTAATTTCAGGAAATAAGGTTCCTATAACTGGTCACGCTATAGCTTTAATTAGACCAATAATTAACAATTATAAAGTAATTGATTTAAAAAACGTAATAAAAAAACAAGATAAAGTGAGCTTTAAAGAGTTGCCTGAAAATATAAAAAATAGTTTAAAAGATTACAAAGAAGATGTCAATAGGCCTGTTTCTAAAAAAAAATTTGATTATAAAATCCCATATATTAATTTAGGAACAGATAACAATTTGAATTATGAAAAGAGTAATTTTATTTACTCGGACTATATTTTATTTTATACTTACGGAAAAGATTATCAAGCAGTTTATATAAATCATTCCTATTATATAGATATTACTGAATATGGTAATCCTATATTTTATAAAGACATTATGTATGTTTATTGTGATGAATCTGGCAGGTTGTTTACAGATGAGAATGCTATTTACTCAGTAGTTAATCTTACTAAGTTAATAGAGATGTGATCGCCTTTCCAAAGTATCCTTGCTTCGGCGTGACACACTGTTGGAGGAGCATTTAAGTAGAGAAACAACTCGCCCTACAAGTTCAACGCAAAGGAATTTGATGAAGAGACGGGGTGGTATTATTATGGGGCGAGGTATTATGACCCGAAATGGAGTACATTCCTCAGTGTTGATCCCGCAAGTGAGATGTACCCGGGTGTATCGCCATATGCTTATACCTTACAAAATCCAGTTCGTTACACTGACCCTACAGGCATGTTTGTGGAAGGGGCAAATGGATGTGGTTGTCCCCCAGATTGCCCAGAGGGAGTTAATCCTCCTCCAGAAGTAGTACAGGTTAAATCTTATTTAGATAATAACCCTTTAGTTAAAATGTACTCATCTCTTTCGAAAGTATTTGAGAGCTATAAAAAAGATATTCCTGACACCGAAGCAGATTTCACAATTTACGGAGCACAAAAAGCAGGTGATAATGGTGCTAGTATAGGTGTTAATAATGAAAAAGGAGCAAAGCATAGTATAAATGTTGATGCTGAAAGTTCATGGCTAAAAATTGCTGAGTATGCAGGGAAGGGATGGCGTATGATTTTGGGTCTTGATGAGGAGATTGATGGACGGGAAGTAACCCGTGATGACTCTAAGAAAAGTGATACTCATGTTTTAATAAAATACTCCAGTAATAGTGATGCTGATAACGTGATATGGAAGGATGGTGCCAAAAGTTTAGAAGAAGCAAGAAAGATTTTCACAGAAACGATGGAAAAGGCTAAAAATAAAGATGAACGTACTTTAAGCACATATAGTACTGATTCTATAAAAATAATAGAAAAGAAAAATAAATAAAGATGAACAAACATTTTATAACTTTTTTAATACTGATAATCAGTTTTGTTTCTTGTAAAAAAAACCACAAAGTCATAGATCGAGATGATGACGGGAACATTGAATCTATCCATTATTACAATAAGGATAAGAAAATAGATTCTTCTTACTTATATTATCCGTCCCAAAAGCTAAAACAGGTAGTGTATTTTAACGCAGGAGATAGCCTTAGCTATACTGTCATTTACAAAGAAGACGGAACAAAACGGGCAGAAGGCAATATTGTAAGAAACAATTTAGATTATAGGATTGGTAATTGGCAGCAATATGGTGGAGAAAAAACAGATAGTATAGTTGAATACATCAATATGAATAATAAATCTTATATTAACCAAGTATGGGTTTTGAATAAGAAAACAAAAGATACTATAAGAAATAAAGGTAATTACTATTATATCTTCAACAAAGATACTATTTCTGTAAATGACACATTAGAATATAGGTTTTATTTGTTTCAGCCATATTTTAGTTATGATTCTGATATGTTAGTAGTTATGCCTGAAAATGATAATGATTTAAAGGAAGATTTTTCAAACATTGATGACATAAAAAAAAATACTTTTTATAGTTTAAAAAATGATGGTATCCCCCATCCAGAAATTCCTAAAGAAGTCCCTAAAAACCATAATGCAAATTTTGGCATCATATATAAAAAACCTGGAGAAGAAAGGATAAGGGGGTATATCTCTGAGTATGTTAAAGATAAAAAAGATACCACAAAGAGAATGGAACGTATATTATTTTTTGACGAAACAATTTATGTAAAAGACTCGGTTAATTAAAAATAAAACTAACAAATTTTGCAATGAGTTCCCCGCTCTTATAAAACCATAATGTTGAATGAGTTAATTACTAGATCAAGTTTATGTTTCAAATATGTTGATATATTTTTTTTAACCCGCTACGCATTCTAGCAAAAAAAATTTAAAAACGCATGTAGTGAAACAGAATACAAGTTTAATGCAAAAGAGCTGGATGCGGAGACGGGCAACTATTATTACGGTGCAAGGTATTATGACCCGAAGTGGAGTATAATGTTATCGGTTGACCAGATGTATGATAAATACCCTTCGTTCAGTCCATATGCTTATACTTTACAAAACCCAGTGAAGTACATCGACCCTACAGGGATGACGCCGGAAAGCCCTGATGATTGGATATGGGATAAGAACAAGAAAGAGTACGTTTGGGATGGGAATGTTACAGGAGAGCATAATACACCTAAAGGTTTTGAACATGTAGGGCCATCTATCAAGGATGTAGAAGAGCATCATGAAGAAAATAATCCAATATCATCTATTTTTACCAATCCAAAAATGGGAGAAGACAGAACCCCTTGGCCAGGAGAAATTTTAGAACGTGAATCTACTATTTTTGAAAAAGCAAGAGATTTTGGCGTAGAAAACAATATCCCTTTTTCTGAAACTGCTTATAACATAGCAGATGGTGTTTCTGCTTTTGTGACTAGTTTTGATTTATTGAATCCCAAAGAACACCCACTTCGTTTAGATGGTTCTAATTCCATAAGAGGAAGTGAAGATCATATTAACTCTGGTATTAATGGATATATGACAGTTTTGCCTTTACCTAAATTTAATATACGTGGGTTTAATATGGCTCAATCAAATTCATTTTTTAAAGGAACTTGGTATAATCAACTTTCCCCAAGTACTAAAGGTACAGCCCTAAAGGTATTTAACTCTTTAATGAAGAAAATAGTAACCCCTAAAGCCTTTTTTAAACAAATGAAATCACAATTGGAATAAATTATGGTATCTTTTTTTCTTCAAATAATAGGAGCTTCGGTTCGTTATTTTATAAGCTTTGTGAGCCATAAATTAGCTGGTAGAAAGGCAAAAAGTTTTGATGCTTTTTTTAAAGATAGGGGCAATGATGTAGTATTTAATAGCACAAATGACTACATAAATACTCTTATTGGAATTATAACTTTTTTGACGTTCTTAATTCTAAGCTATTTATTATTCGGTTAAAAATGAAAAAATGAAAAATAAAGTTTTGATATACATTTTATTAGCTTTCAGCCTCAATACTTTTGCGCAGGATATTTTTGAAAAAAAATTTGAAAATTGTGATACAGAAAAGTTTGTTATGGAAAGTAACACAATATCAGTAAAACAAAAAACTGATTTTGTAAATATTCTTGCAACCAATTTTGACAAAAAAACAGTAAAAGAAATTAGAGGATTATTATCTCTACAAGTCATAGTAAACGAAGAGGGAGGTTCGTGCCTTTTGAGCATTGATAACGAAACAAACATAAGAACAGAAGATTTAAATTTGAAAATGATAATAGATAATGAAGTAAAATGGTATAAGCCTAAAGAAAAGACGTCCGTTATACTGGCAATAAAATTCTACGGAAATGAGGTAGAACTAAAACGTATAGGATTAAGTTCTGAAAAAGGTTTTCATGAATTAATTGATTAAGTATCGGTAATGATATGAATTAGACACTCCCAACCATATTTTCTATAAAAAGTTAAACCGTTAAAATTTAGGCTGTTTTTTATTTATAAAAACGTTCCCATTTTTTTTTGTAAGGAAACAGCCTAAAAAGAATTCTACAACATCCCCCACCTTTGCAACCCTAAGAGGAAAGTAATAATGGGGGATACGTTATCATCCCGACAACCCAATATGCTACTTTGCAGAAACCAACTTCCGGGACAAGCGGGACCGGTTTGGTATCCACCTGCTTGACCGCCTGTACCACACCTATATCCTGGGACGAACCGGAACAGGGAAGTCCACCTTACTTGAAACCAAAATCTACAATGACATCCACGCAGGAAACGGCCTGTGCCTCATTGATATCCACGGTGATTTGGTACAAAAGGTACTCACCCATATCCATTTCTCAAGACAACACGACCTTATTTACCTCGATGCCACTGACCCAAACCTTAACCTTGGTTACAATGTACTGCGGAATGTCTCTGTTGAAAAACGTCCCTTAGTAGCCTCCAATATCCTTGAGGTCTTCCAACACCTATGGGGAAACCAAAGTTGAGGAGTTAAACTTTCCCATATCCTGCGCAACATCCTCTTGTTGCTCCTCGATCAAAAACACGCTGACTTCTCGGATATCCTCAGGGATTACACAATAAAAACATTTTCACGGTCTTTAAAGGGTTACAGGTTTGAATCCTTCAGGGTTATATTTCGGAATTTAATGCATTGGAAATCAGTTCTTATAGTAGATCTCTGTGTCAATTCTGGGACACTTTCTTATTTTTTTGAGACAAATGAGGTTTTTTTAAAAAGGGGTACAATAGACATAAAATCATTTTTAAGGAATGAGAAAATCCCTAAAACAGAAGAAAGAATACCGATAATTGTCCAAAAGTCCATACATCAAATATAATAAAAAAATTGTATGTATCGAGACGTTAAGTTGCATAGCCGGTCCCTAAAAAAACAAACTGAACCAAACATAAAAGGCAAACACTTACCTAATTCAAATTTATTTATTACTGCTTCAATTTAACGTCAGACCATGATGTATTTAAAAAGTACTTCCTGACCCCAGCGGGGTCAAATATTTGTAACAAAGCCCATACCTATAGAACCCAAGACCCCGGCGGCCTGCCTCCCGAAGGGAGGGGTCGCATTCCTTCTCAAATCCAATCCGTAAAATCCGCCCAAATCCGCGTCATCAGCGTTCCATTTGAGTTTTTTTAAGTTTTAACTAATCCTCCAATCAAAGGATAATCAAACTGAGCACTGCCACTGAACACTGATTATTCCATTGGAACTTGCATTGCCAGCCGTAAGTTCACTGAAGGTTTGGGTGCTTGAATATTTGGTGCTTCAAATCAAATTATGTTAAAAAAACACCCGACGTCCGGTCAACTTACGATTTTCTGAAAATCCAACTCCCCAACTTTGTCCCACGAAAGTCAAACCATTCTATGAACCCTAAGCCGGGTCGCAGCCAAAAGCTGATATCCCCCTTCCCGGCTTAATTTAAAAACAATGAATCATGGGAACACCAATCATCACCCAGGCAGACCTCGACCAATTCAAGGAAGACGTCATCAACGAATTAAGATCCTTAATGGCCAAAGAAAAAACCGTAAAAACCCGGTGGCTAAAAAACACAGAAGTAAAAAAAATGTTGCAAATAAGCCACAGTACACTACAAACCCTACGGGCTAACGGTACACTCAGCTACACAAAAGTGGGAGGAATCATTTACTACGATGGAGAAGAAATCGAAAAAATGATGGAAGAAAACAAAATCAGCAATAGAGTTTAAAAATGAAGAATGAATTACATCAAACAGATGAATGCCATATTCACAAAGTTCTACAAAGACTCCAGATTAAACCCCACGCATATCAGCTTGTATTTCTCACTGTTCCAGCTGGGAAACCTCAACCGGTTCCCGGAAACCTTTTACATCAACCGCGAAGAAATCATGAAGCTCTCCAAAATTGGTTCCAAGGCAACCTACCATCGGTGCCTCAAGCAACTCGACCATTGGGGATATATAAAATACCTGCCTTCACACAATCCCTACAAAGGAAGCAAAATCAAGTTGCTCAAATTTGATACAAGTAGTGAACAAGTACCGGGACAAGCTGTGGGACAAGCATTAGTACCTTATATAAAACATGATAAACATATTAAAACAGAAATAAACATAAAAAAAGAAGAAGTCGTTATTTTTTTTAAAAATGAATTTCAAAACCTCCTTCCGGAAAAGCAATTACAAACCGAGGCCGAAAAATTTTACAACCACAACAAAGCCACCGGCTGGATGATAGGAGGGAAGACCCCCATCAAAGACTGGCAAGCCGCCGCCCAAAACTGGCTCCAAAAAGCCCTCGAAATCAAAACCAAAAAAACCAGCAAAAAGCTTAATCATCTTAAAACCAACAAAAACAAAAACTATGACACCCCACTCTAAATCCCCGCTATTCCGAGAAACTCGTTCCCCCTCTCCTTGGGAGAGGGGGAGAGGGGGTGAGGACCAGTACAGGCGCAACATCTTGCGCCTCATTTCACCAATAACAATTAACCATTAACTATTCACCATTATGAAAAACCTATTCACAATCATCGACAACAACACCTCATACACCCTGGGCAAATACCACAACAATCAAATCATCTACGATTTCAACAACACTTTGGAATACCTCGAAGTCAAAGGCAAGCAACGCTTCGGCGAACACTTCCGGATTTACAAAGAAGACCACAACCTCATCTACAAGCTGATGATCTACACCATCAAAGACAAAACCTCCTGCACGGCCAATGGCATCAATCTAAACAAAGGCATACTGCTCACCGGCCCTGTAGGATGTGGCAAAACAACACTGATGCAGCTTTTACCATACATCCATCCACAAACAAGACCCTACGGTCTATTTCCAACCCGCAACATAGTCATCGAATACAATACCAACGGCTCAGACACCATCAACAAATACAGCGCCCTCAGAACAATGTGTTTCGACGACCTCGGAGCAGAACCCACCGGGAGATACTACGGCCACGACAGCAATGTTATGGCAGAAATCTTGGTCTCCCGTTATGACCTCAGCCAGGGACAAAGCTCAAAACAAAACAAACAAACCCACCTAACCTCAAACCTCAACGCCCACGAAATCGAAGAACGCTACGGAGAAAGAGTCCGCTCCCGCCTCCGCGAAATGGTAAACGTAATAGCATTCCCGGCTTCTTCCCCGGACAAACGCTCCTAATACCCGCGCTTCGTCCTCCGAATCCGCCAAAGGCGGAGAAGGAGGAAAGCGGATAAGCAAAATTAAAAAACAAAGACCCGTCACCCTGAGCGTGCCCGCCGGAGCTTTAGCAAAGGCTGGTGATTTTTACGAGGAACGAGTAAAAATTGTATCGAAGGGCGTCATCACGAACGTAGTGAAGTGAACTCGTCAATAAAATGCAACCTTGAACCTTAAACTTTAAACAATGAACACACAACAATTCTGGACATGGTTCCAAAAACTAGAAAAAAAATATTACTACCACAACAAGTTAAGCAGTGAAGAATTCCTCAATAGGATAAAAGAATTCAGGATAAACCTTTTGGAAGTAAACAAGTATTTCGGATATATTATCAAATTCAAAAACGACAAAAGCATGTTAGGCGAAATCATAATCACTGCTTACGGTAATAAAGAAATCTATCAGGATGTGGAAGCATTTGTAAATGAAGCACCACTCTTAAACCATTGGAAAGTAATAGCTTTCCTTCAACCTTCAGAAGACTACAAAAAGTTCAAAGAATACATAAAAGAGGATTTCGACATCGCATTGACCAAACTTTACTTTCAACCGGTAAAATATTACAAAACCACAAAGAAGTTTAAACTACACTTCTATTCAGATCAGGATTTATCAATACACCACTCAAAAGATTTAAAAGCATTAGTAATTGAAATATTGGCAAACTACTTAGGGGAAAAGTACCTCTATGAAAAAATAAAAGACATCAAAGTGTACAAAAACAACCGTAACAGAGGAAGAACCTATCCCTTCTTCAGAATAAAACATTGTCTCAAAAAAAGATCAAAATATGGTCTATAACAAATCCCCGCAGCTCCTCCGAGTAGGTTCCCCCTCTCCTTGGGAGAGGGGGCTAGGGGGTGAGGACAGTACAGGCGCAATATTTTGCGCCTCAAAATTTACCAAAACCAACAACAAAACCACCGTCATCAAGATCCGCCGCGTTCACTGAGCGAAGTCGAAGTGTAGGCGGAGAAGTGAACTCATCAATCAAAGAAGTCATCCCGAGTGATTTTTCTTGAGACGATAGTTGAAAGAAAAATTGTATCGAGGGAAACCTTGAACATTAAACTTTAAACCTTAAACATGAAACCACAACAATTCTGGACCTGGTTCCAAGACAACCAACAAAAACTATACATCCTCCCATTACTAGATAGAGAAGAAAGAGACAGCCATTTCTATTGGTTAAGCAAACACCTCAGCTACTACTGCAAAGGCCTCGGGTTTGAAATAAAGTTTGCAAGTGATTATATAGGCCCGGCAACTCTCATCATAACAGCCTATGGAGTAAAGGATCTATACCCAAAAGTATTCGAACTCATAGACCACGCACCAAGAATAGACAACTGGAAATTTGAAGCATTAAAAAAGCCAAGTAAAGATGAAAACAGTAATCTCGACACACCATACAAGTTTGGGGCATTCAATTTAAAAATTGCAGACCTATACTTTCAACCTGTAAAATACATCAAAAGCACTGGTAAGATTATTATCCACATCTATTCAAACACGTCATTGCGCCGTGACCGCCAAAGGCCGGGATCCGCCAAAGGTGGAGTAAGCAACCCCATCAACCCAAAGGACATACACACTGCAATCACATTTATACTGGAAGATCTTATGGGAGAAGAACTGCTATATGCTAAAATCAAAAAATTCAAATTCTACAAAATCAACCGAAACAGAGGTATTACCTATAAACTCACACACCTTAAAAGCTATTTAGAGATGATAAACCAAAATTAGTGAAAAGTGAAATTTACAAATTCAAGATTATACTAGCTAAGTTAATAATTAACTAAGCTAGTAACCAAGCTACTAACTAAGTGATTAAGAAATTCAACAGTACAAGCGCAATATCTTGCGCCTAAAAATTCAAACTTCTTGGGAGGGGTTTGAGGTGTTTACATATTACCTTACTAGTATCAATAAACCCTAAAATTCAGGGTCTATCGCGACACCATAGGTAAAATATTTACCTTAAAATGAGGAATCCCGTAAAATCATCTCAACCTGCTTTTGTAGTTTTGACACTTTAGGGTTTTAACATTTTTTATATATTTGAAGAAGCACAGTTTTATTGATCGACTAGTTAAACACCATTATGAACAAAAGGGATTATTTTTCGGTAAGAACAGGTAAAATTATACCGAATGAAATAATTGATTTAAAAGTTCTTAAAAAGTTATTTCTTTTGATATACAAGAAGATTGAAAATGATGGATATTTTCAAAAATATTTTGGATATTACTGTATTGACCAAGATGAAGTTCCCGGTGAATTAGGATATGACTTAAAAGATGTGATGTTCATACATCTTAAAAAAGAGAATCTTTTCCCAATAACAACTGAGATAGAAAATTATTCTGAAGATGACTTATTCGATGTTATCGAATTTCTTCACGATTATTGTTCAAAGGGAATAGATGGCTATTTCCATCAACATAATGGTTGCGGTTATCATTACGAAGAATTTAATGATAAAGAAGGTCAAAATTATTTTAGAGAACAAATTAATCCAATCTTAAAAGATTACTCTAAAGGATTTGAACTATCCACAGATGGAGAAATTTTGCAATTAGCTGACTCTGGGCTGTCACACCTTTTTGAAGCTGATGTACCTACTACTGACATAGAAAACATTAAAAATAAAATCAACAATGCAGTACTTAAATTTCGCAGATATAAATCTACAATGGAGGACAGACAAGACTCTATTAGAGAATTAGTTGATGTACTTGAATATTTAAGACCGAAGGCAAAAGAATTACTTGAGTCAAAAGATGAAAAGGACTTATTTAATATTGCAAATAATTATGGTATTCGGCATCACAATGAACAACAGAAAAGCAAATATGATGTTGCTATTTGGCACAGTTGGATGTTCTATCATTATTTAGCAACAATACACGCACTTTTAAGATTAATTAATAAAACTAAAAAATAAGTGTATTTAAATACAGTAAGTAATCTTAGTTATTTTCCTCAGATATTTTAGTTTTCAGTTCTTCAACTAAAAATCAAATCAAGGCTTAATCGCATGAAGTATTCTTAGAATCTAAATAATTTAAAGTACAATAGTGAAAATGGAACATTTAAGTTTTTATTGACGTACAATCCTATGTTCAAAAAAATGTTAAAAAGTTCTTAGATAATTTTTAAAACATTTATCGGCACTTATTATATTTGACTAATATTGTCAAGTCAAATTAATCAAGTGATAATTCACAAATGAAAAACACTAAGTTGGTAGGCGAACTACTTCGAGAAAAAAGAGAGGAAAAAGGATTGCTTTTAAGGCACGTTTCTGCGGAATTGGATATTGATACAGCTATACTTAGCAAAATTGAAAGAAGCGAGCGAAAAGCAACTAAAGAACAGATGTTAAAACTGGCAGAGGTACTTGATTTGAATAAAGAAGATTTACTTGTTCAATACTTGAGCGAAAAAATACTTTATGAAATAAAAGACGAAGAGTTGGGAGAAAAAGCACTGAAAGTAGCAGAGCAGCAAATCAAATATATTAATAAAAAGAACAAAGGAATTGAAGGAGTTTAAATTAGAACTATTAGAATATCAAGAAACCGCTATCATGTCTGTAGTAGATGTATTTGACGGTTCTGTAAAAAATACTTTTGATAATGCTTCTGTTGATGGCATTCGCTCAAATGTTTGTTCGCTTACACCCGAACAAATTACCGAAAACATAAAAACTGTTTTAAATGAAAATGCAATCAGTGATGAAGTTGCTAAACTTACAGACGACCAAGAATTAACCATTGAAATGGAAACAGGAACTGGTAAAACCCTTGTTTACATCAAAATGATTTACGAATTATACAAGCACTACAATTTTACTAAATTCATCATACTTGTGCCTTCGGTTGCTATTAGACAAGGTGTATTGAGTACGCTTTCGACATTTGAAAAGCAATTAGAAGACATTTACGGCTTTACCCCTAAATCATTTGAGTACAACAGTAAAAAGCTTAATAAAGTAACGCACTTTATAGAAGAGCAACATCCTCAAATAATGGTAATGACTTTGGCTTCATTTAATTCTGAAGACAAAATTTTGAACCAAACAAAAAGAGAAGATCTTTTTGCAAATATTCCTTTCATTGATGCCATTGGTAGAACAAACCCAATCATCATAATGGACGAGCCTCAGGAAGGAATGGATACAGATAATTCGATTAAACAAATTGCCAAACTCAATCCGCTTTTTAAAATCCGATTTTCTGCAACTCATAAAGTTTCAAAAAACAAGATTTATCGCTTAACACCTTACGACAGTTACCAACAAGGATTAGTAAAGAAAATTGAAGTGCTGACAGTAACTGAGAAGAATGACGAAGCAACTTTAAAACTAGAACTTTATGAAACTAAAAATGGTAAAGGGCCAATTCAAGCAAAAATTAAGGCCTGGCATCAGTCGTCAAGTGGAAAGATTGAATTCAAAAATTCAAAATGGCTGAAAGATGGCGATAATTTGGGGGAAGTAACCAATAATCCTAGTTATCTCAATTATAAAATTGAACGTATCAAAAAAAGTTTAAGAACTGGAAAATGGTCGGTTGCATTCACAAATGGAACAGAAATTTTTGAAAAACAAACCTCTGGAAACATTCAAAGTATTTGGAATTTGCAATTAGAGTGGCTTATTATAAGACACTTTACTAAAAAACAAAAACTACAAGAAAATGGCATCAAATGCCTTTCGCTTATTTTTATTGATAAAGTAGCGAATTATATAAGCGAAGAGCCCGTTATAAAGAACCTTTTTGTAGAAAAATATAAAGAACTCTATCCTGAATTTCACGATAATCAACAGCCAACAGCAGAGCATATTGATGCGATACAAGGTTTTTATTTTGCTCAAACTGGAAAAGGAGAATATACAGACAACGAAAACTCAATGCGTAAAAATTCAGAGGTTTTTGATGCCATTCTCAAAGACAAAAAAGAACTATTAAATTTTGGAGATTCTGTAGCCAATAAAATTGAATTCATTTTCTCGCATTCTGCCCTTGGTGTAGGTTGGGATAATCCAAATATTTTCAACATTGCAACACTTAGTAATTCGTATTCAGAAATTAAAAAAAGACAGGAAATTGGACGTGGGTTGCGGATTTGTGTTAATACTGAAGGAGAACGTGTTTATGATACTCTAACAGTTTCAGATGATGAAAGAATCAATCAACTCACCGTCATTCCAAATGAAAGTTATGAAACCTTTGTGACCCAATACCAAGAAGAAATAAAAGAGGTGTATGGCACTAAACAAGCAGGTGCAGGAATGACACAGACGCACAAAGGCGAGAAGCTAAACCAAGTACATTTTAAACGTAGTAAAAGTGAAACCATCACTCAAGCATTTAAAAGGTTTTGGAGTGCTTTAGCCAAGAAAACAAACTACACTGTAAGCTTTGATGAAGAAGCCTTAATCAACAGAAGTATTGAAGCCTTAAACAACATTGAAATAGCAGATTATTTGGCAGAAGTAAGCAGTCGTTCTATCGGTTCTATTTCAGAAGATGGTATCAAAGACCAATTTGGAGGTACTGAAAGCTACAAACTCAAAGCCAATTACACCGCTTTAGATTTGGTAGAAGAAATTAGTGAAAATACTGGCATTAGCTACATTACAGCATTCAAAATTGTAAATGAAATCAATTACGATTCATTTGCTAAAAACCCACCACTATTTATTCAGCAGGCTACTGCCAAAATCAATAATATTGAATTGGAAGAAATGGTAAGAGGACTAAATTATCATTTGACGGACGAAACTTTTCCTTTTGATTTTGAGGATTTTGTAAAACAAGTCGAATACAATCAATATCGAGACACACCCATAAGAGGTTTTTATGATAAAATGCTTGTGGATAGTGATATAGAAAGAAATTTTGCTTTAGCAACAGATGAAGATGATGAAGTGATTTGTTTTATGAAACTGCCCGCATATTATCAAATCCCTACCCCAATTGGCAATTACAATCCCGATTTTGGTATCGTTATGAAACGTAAACAATTGCGTGATGGAAAGGAAAGTGAATTTTATTTTGTCATTGAAACCAAAGGCACAAACGACATTAACGATAAAAAAGCACTCAAAGAAAGTGAAGTGTACAAAATAAATTGTGCAATGAAGCACTTTGCAACGCTGGGCGTGGAAGTACAATACAAAGCACCTGTAAAAGATTATCAATATTTTAAAGAGGATGCAAGAAACACTATTAACACATTAATTGAAAAAGCATAATGAGTAAGGAATTAGGAAACACAGAAAACCCAATAGAAAACGTACAATCACACGATTGGAACAAAGAACGTTTGGAACAACTAAAAAACCTGATGCCCGATTTGTTTACCAATGATGGACAACTCAATATCAACGAACTTAAAAAAGTAGTTGACCCCAGTTTAGTAACCGAAACTGAACGTTACGAATTTCGTTGGTTTGGCAAAAGCAACGCCAAGCGTGAAGCCTTTACGCCTACAGATGCTACTTTGGTCTATGACGAAAACAGAAGCGTAAATCCCACCGAAAGCGAAAACATCATTATTGAAGGCGAAAATTTAGCGGTTCTAAAATTATTAAGCAACAGTTACCGTGAACAAGTAAAGTGTATTTACATTGACCCTCCTTACAACACAGGTAAAGACTTTGTGTATTCCGATAAATTTAACCAAGACAAAAAAGAATACTGGGAAGATACCGAAGTAACTGAAAATGGTTTTAAAATAGACACCAATACCGAAACAGATGGACGTTTTCACTCCAACTGGCTCAATATGATGTACAGCCGTTTGTTGATTGCTAGACAATTGCTCCAAGAGAATGGAATTATCGCCATTCACATAGATGAACACGAGGAACATCATTTAAGAAAATTGTGTGAGGAAGTTTTTGGAGAGGAAAATTTTTTAGGGATTGTGGTTTGGGACAAATTAAATCCAAAGGGTGATGCAAGAGCAATTAGCTATCAACACGAAAGTATTGTTTTATTTGCAAAGAACAGTGAGTTTTTATTAAGTAATACTGAGTTAAGAAGAGAAAAACCTAATGCTCAAGCTATTTTAAGAAAAGCTGAAATTTTGTTTAAAAAAATAAATAAAACAGATTTAGAAACTGTTAATGAAGAATTTAAGGAATGGATTAAATGTCAAGAAGGATTCAGTGGCGGAGAGAAAGCTTATTCTAAAATTGATGAAAATGGAAAAGTTTATAGAGGAGTGTCAATGGCCTGGCCCAATAAGAAAAAAGCACCCGATGAGTATCTTATTCCATTAATTCATCCCATAACAAAAAAAGAATGTCCCATTCCAGAAAGGGGTTGGCGAAATCCACCTAATACAATGAAAGAGCTATTAGAAAAGGATTTAATTCTCTTTGGAGAGGACGAAAGAAAGCAGCCAGAACGAAAATATCTTTTAGAGGAAAATATTTTTGAGAACATACCAAGTATTCTCGAATTCGCAGGTAGTGATGATGCTTTTTTTAAGAAATTAGAGTTAGAATTTGACAATCCTAAACCGTTTAAATTCTGCAAAGATTTTCTAAAACCATTAATTTCTACAGAAGACATTGTACTCGATTTTTTCGCGGGCTCAGGTACAGCTGGTCACGCTATAACCGAATTAAACCAAGAAGACGGAGGCAACCGAAAATACATTTTAGTTCAACTTCCCGAAGCCACAGATGAAACAAGCGAAGCCTACAAAGCAGGTTATAAAAAAATTAGCGACATTACCATTGAACGCAATAAGCGAGTTGTAGAAAAAATTATCAAAGAAAAGAAAACTGCTCAACCAGATTTATTTGACGCAGAAGTTAATGCGCAAGAGCAATTAAAAGGGCTTGGTTTTAAAGTATTCAAACTACAAAAATCCAATTTCCCGAGAGTAGAATATGCACCTGACCCAAATAAAACGCACGAAGAAAATATTGAAGCACTCAAGAAATACATCAGAGATAAAGAAGCTCAATTAATTTCTGCCTTCAATAAAGAAGAATTAATCACAGAAATTTTACTCAAAAACGGTTTTAAACTTAATTATACTTTAACGAAGCAAGAGCAATTTACCAAAAATGAAATTCTTTTTGCCACAGATGGAGACAAGGAAGCCTTGGTTTGCTTAGATGGCGATTTGGTAGAAGAAACTATAGAATATTTTAAGAAAAACACCGAGCAAAAACTCATTGTGCTAGAACGTGCCTTGGACACCACCAAAAAATGGAATCTAAAACACTATATGAAAGATAATTTTAAAGCGTTTTAGGTATGGCAGAGGAAATAAATGAAAACTGGAAATATATTTTAATCAATGGAAAATCTAAAACTATTGAAGTTAAGGTCAAGCCATCAGATTTCAAAAAAGGAAGACTTATAAATTTATCCGATATTCGACCATTTAATAAAAAGGATTCGGAGGGCAAAGACATAGACCCTACTGCTGAACTGGCTAATAATGAAAAGCGTACATTTTATAAAGAGTTTTTCCAGAAGCCATTTAAAAATTTAGTGTTTCTATCAGGTGCTGGTTCATCAATGGATGTTGGAGGTAAATCAATGTACCAACTTTGGGATATTGCAGAAAGAAAATTCCACTTTGAAGAAAAGGATAAGGCGATTGTAAAAAGTGATTTCAAAGATTTCTCTTCAGCTATAAATTTTGATTATGAATCGAAGAATCTGGAATCCTTATTATCACACATTGAAGGAGTCATTAAGTTTTCGGGTGACTCAAAAATCAAACTTAAAGATGGAGAACAAAATCTTTTAGAAATTAAGAAAGTAATTTTTAAAACGATTAAGGATGAATGTACAATCCCAAAGCCCCCAAATGATGCATTTCCGCACAAAGTATTGCTTGAAAAAGTGTTGCAACGCAAGCAAACCAGCCCAAGAGTAAAAATATTTACTTTAAATTATGACTTGCTATTTGAAGATTCCGCAACAGCTGTAAACGCTATTGTTATTGATGGATTTTCTTATACATTTCCAAGAACATTCAGCGGTAGATATTTTGATTATGATATTGTACAAAGAGAAGGAAGTAAACTAAAAGAAGAAGATAATTTTGTTCAGCGTGTTTTTCATTTACATAAATTACACGGTTCTATTAATTGGGAAAGGAATAAAAATGCAGGAACAGTTGAAATTAAAGAAAATTCCGAAGAACCTTTAATGGTTTATCCACGAGAAGCCAAATATGAAGATTCCTACGAACAACCATTTTTTGAAATGATGGCACGTTTTCAAAGAAATCTTAGGTTAAATGATGATACCTTGTTGGTTTGCCTTGGATATAGTTTTAACGACAAACATATCAATGCGGCAATAGAAGAAGCGTTTAACCAAAACCCAGGATTTAGACTAGCTGTAATTGACCCATTTTTTGATAATCCTAATGGATCTAAATTACTTCAAGAACTTAAAAGCAAAGCTTTAGAAACAGAGCGAATTATAATGGTTTCAGAAACATTTACCGACTTTGCCAGTCATTTCCCAGAAATTCAAACCTATAATGACGTAAAACAAGTTACTTTAAATATAAAAAATGACTAAAACCAAAATAAGTCCTTTCAAGCACGAATACTTTCTTGGTTATATCAATCAGGTGTTACCGCAATTTGTGAAAGTTCATTTTCCATCTTCGGTATTATTGAATGGATTCACTCATTTTGGTAAAGAATTTAACGGTGGTTTAGTGGGTAGTTTTGTCGTGATTGAAGGCGATAAATATGGTTTTTTAGGTAGAATTACAGAATTATCACTACCAGAATCAGAACGACTTTCTTTGAATGAGAAAGCATTTCAAACCAGTGATTTTCATCCTACAGGAAAAATTGAAATTCTTTTATCTTTTGATTTATACAACCCTTTTGATGTCAAGAAAGGATTAACAGCCTACCCAAATATTGGGGCAAAAGTATTTGTAAGTTCAGGAGAATTGGTACAACAATATATGTCAAGGTTTGGTGTGAGAAATGGCGAAGAAGTCAAAGAGCCACCATTACTTGGTAGTTTAGTTTCAAGTCCAGATACAAAAGTTAAAGTAAATCTTCAATCTATTTTTGGGAGACATTGTGCCGTAGTTGGCACAACAGGTGGCGGAAAAAGCTACACCGTAAGCAAACTTATTGAGTCATTAATTGCAACTGGAAATAAAGCCATTTTAATAGATGCAACTGGGGAATATTCAGGTAGCTACAAAGGCATTAAAAGTATAAATGTTGGTAATGGAGAAAATATTTTTCATTATTCACAACTTACAATTGATGATTTGTTCTTTATGCTCAAACCATCCATAAGAACACAAATGCCAAAACTTATGGAGGCAATTAGATCTTTGAAAATCGCAAAAATGTTAAATGGTTCAGATATAACATACAAAGGAGAAACAGTAAAGATAGAAGAAGGTAATGTTAAAAAAGAAAATGCAAAGAAAAAGCCTTATGATGTGTTTTATTATAAACATATTGGTACTATTGAAAACGGTTTAGCAGATTTTGATTTTACTAAACTTGCTAAGCAAATTAATGAAGAGTGTGCATATGATAAAGGAACTCATTGGGAAAACATTTATCAAGTTGATGTGTCTTATTGTATAAGTCTTATTTCTCGAGTAAACAATTTAGCAAACACCCCTGAATTTAACCAGATATTTGGTTTTCAAGAAGTTAAAAAAGAGACCGATATAACTAATCTTATTGATTCTTTTGTTTCTATAGAAAATACAACTGATTCGTTGCTAAGATTAAATTTGGAAAGTGTTAAGTATGATTTTCAAGTTAGAGAAACGTTAGTCAATGCAATAGGAAAATATCTTTTGAACAAAGCACGTAACAAAGATTTTGAGAAATCTCCTGTAGTCGTATTAATTGATGAAGCTCATCAATTTCTAAATAAATCAATAAAAGACGAGTACTTTGACACAAAACCATTAGATGCTTTTGATTCAATTGCCAAAGAATGTAGAAAATATGGTTTATTCCTCTGTATTGCAACGCAAATGCCAAGAGATATTCCAAGTGGAACACTAAGTCAAATGGGTACTTTTATCGTTCATAGGCTTATAAACTACAACGACAAGGAGGCGGTAAGTAATGCTTGTAGTACTGCCAATAAAAACACGTTGGATTTTTTACCAATTCTAGGAGAAGGAGAAGCCATTTTAACAGGCGTAGATTTTCCAATGCCAATCATTATGAAATTTGACAAACCTACAATAGAACCAGATTCAAGCACACCAAAATTAAACTAATAGAATTTTAAAAATAAAAAAAAGCTAAATAATTATAAATTAGTTGATATTCTAAAATACAACAATCTAAAAAAACTTTCTCAAATGAGGTTTATTACAATTAATAAAATTCAATGTATGCGAGAATTAACTAATTTTTCTAATTCATAGCAATATGAGATAAGAATGGCAGACAATAACAATAATAGTACATCTGTAGAACAGAAATGGTATGAAGAACCTGTAAAAAAATGGTTTGCTATTATAGCAGGTTTCATCTTTATTGCAGGTTTGGGTTATTCATTTGCAAGAATTCAATTAAATATTGAATTTAGAATGGAAAGATATGAGATGAAACAAGAATTTAATGAGCATTTACAAAACCAAATCAATAGTTGTAAAGAAGAAAAGCAATCACTTCAAAATCGAAGGGTAGAAAACATTGAGGAAACTATTAAAAATTTAGAATCTAAATTAAATGAAGTTAAGTAATAAAAATAATTCAAATTATATTATAGTTGCCCTATTCATTGGATTGGCAACTACTATTGGAATTTCAAGCTTACTTTATTTAGATAATAAAGATTTGGAAAACCAAGTTTTAAAAAGAGAACATTTAATTAAAAAAACTATTTCAGAAGATAGTATTTTGAGTAAACAAAAATCTAAAACTGACAGTATCATCAATCATTATATTAAAGATTGTGATATTTTAATTAACAACGAAAAAGTCTCTACAGAGGAATTATTGGAGTATATGCATAGCCAAATAAGGACTATAGAAAAATTACAGATTGAAAACTCAAAAATATTAGATTCACTTAAAGTATATAGGTCATATATTGAACTATCTAAATCCAATTTAAATGTGAATTACAAATCCGAAGAAAAAGACAATAAACTAATTTCTACAATAATTTTACCCACTGATTCATTAAAAATATATAAAAAGCTTTACGAATTAATGAAAAGAGACTATGGTATTTCCTACGATATTGAAAGCCAGGATGAATATATTCAATATAGTAAAAGATATACAAAATTAGACTCCGCACTCTTTGTTTATAAATATTACAAGCACGTTTTGACAGGAGATTCTTTAGGTAATATAACAATCACTTTACCAGAAAAATAAATAAAAGGACTATAATTATATAGAGTAACTTTATTCTGCTCTTCGGGGCTTGCATCACCTTACCTCCTTATTCTCCTTAGCATTCCCAGTCAACCCAAACAATTTACGATGGCACTCCTGTAGCCTTCCCTAAAAAGGGAAGGCTACATTACCTTCATTTAAAAAGCTATTTCGACCGTTTACAAGCACAATTCCGGTTGAATTTGTGCAACATGGGTGTCTATTTCCAAAGTACCTCCATTTATTAAGTCCACAATTTCCTAATGTCCATACAATAGTTATATTCCTATATCCAAGCAGAGGGGTCAGTATCAACCGGAATGGCTGCTTTAATAAAATTGGATTTTTTGGGGAGGGTCAGCTTAGCCCGGTATATCCAAATATTTTTTTAACAAAATCCTGATGTGAGATTTTTATAAATGTATTACTATTTTGAAGATGAAAAATACTGTTTCCAAAATCTAAATAAAGTGGTTTTTTAGCAAAGTCCCAGGTTTTTCTTTTATACTTCCAGTGATACCCATATACACCTTTATAATCTTTCATGATATCATATCTGCGCTTTTTTATTGCTTTCTCAGCTCTTTCATTAGCCTTAATTTCCTCAAGTTGTTCCTGCCTGATGGTTTCCTGTAATTGTTCCTCTTGAACTTTTAACTCATTTTGCAATTCCAAATTCTTATCTTTTAATTTAACTATTGTAGCCTTACCATTCATTTTTTCAGTTCTTAGAAAGCTCTCAATATCAATTTTTAAAGTATCTTTCTGTTTAAATTGATTATTCTTAACCTTTAAAATATTCCCTTCAAGTTTTACAATTTCAGTATTAAGGGTTTCAATAATAGTAGTAAAGTCTATAACCAGAATATAATTTTGATTTCGAGACATCCTATCAAAATCTTGAGCAGAAGAAAAATTGATAATGTCCGGAAAGAAAGAATTCATACTTTCTTTTTTTATCAATTTGCAGATTTTATAGTGTTTGGAGCTAATTAACTTATAATCTACAATTGTGAAATTTTCTAAACTAGGGATTTTACATTTTTCAAAAGTTTCAATTTTTTCTAAATGCGATTTTTTTAATTTGATAGTTTCTGTATATTCTTCTAAAGTTTTGGACAATAGTGGTAAACCTTCTCTAATAGCAGACTTGAAACTTTTTAATGGATTGTAATAGCCCAAAGTCCCTTCTAAAAATTGGTCAACGGTCTGATTTAAATCACTTTCAAGCTTTATTATTTCGTCAATGTTATCTGTTAATTTTCTTATTTTATAACCATTTGAATTTATTTCTCTTTCAATAGTTGTAATATCATTTTTTAAAGCACTTACGTTAACACTGTCTTTTGAAAAAATAGAATCTAAATTAAAAGTAGGATTGGTTTTGTCTAAATAACTAAGCTGTGCTGTTACTACACTCCATATTTCAAAGTTTTCTTTGAACCCTTCAGCATTTATAAGCCATATCATGTTGCTATAAAACCTCTCACGCTTCTTCACGTCAGTGGAAGAAATAGAGGAGTTTTGAAACTCAACAACTAAGCCTGAAGTTGTTTTTATATCTGCTCTGTGAATTTGTTCTCCATCGCTTACTATAACCTCTTGCCATTCTATAGGAAATTTCTTTTTCCATTTACGATGCCATTCAGTTTCATTTTCTTTCCAAAAATCACATTTGGCCAAATCTATATGCCTCCAATGATGAATATTTATTTCACCACAATATGCCCTTACTTCATTTTTACAAACCTGGCATTTCCCAAGCCCGCCTTTATATGCTTGAATTCTATTTCCATTAATGTCTAGTGCAATTAACAAACGGTATTCTTTTTAGATTTAAATAATTTTTAGTAGGCTGATAAATAAAATTGCATCACATAAATAAACACCCCGGTCTTTGGGCACATCATATTCAATCAGATAAATTATTTGTTGAATGAGATTGGTTAAACATCCATTACAAAGCGTTGTTTAACTCACTTTTTATGTAGGCTAATAGAAAGTGTGCTCTAATTTAATTTCTCTTTACCTGCGCTAGGATTATTGCTTTCAAGCTCTACTGCTCTTAAGTTTATCGAGTTTATTTTCATTAGCTTCACAGATTTGCATTCCATTATCTCTTGGCTAAAAATGACAATATTATTTCCTTCTGGGTGCAATGAGCTGCTAAATCTAATTCCATTCGCTCCGGTAAATACCTTGATAAATTCACAAATAAACTGAGTAGGTATATATTCAAGTTCGCTGTCATACCTGCGCATAGGTTTTGATAAATCCCTGCTTATTCTTTGTCTTAAAAGTTTGCTCTTTATTGTCTTGTTTACGGTATTCGCATTCGGTTGAAATAACGGTGTGTCCTCTGTGAAATCAACTAGTTTTACTGAATCAAATCCATTTTTTAATTGAAAGGTCCCAACACTCAACTCATCTAGATATGATGCTCTTACTTCATAAAGCACAGTGTCTGGTTTATCACTTAGATACAAAAATGGAATTCCTGATGGATTTGCTCTACCACCGGCAGCAAGTTCCTTAGGGGGGCAATTCATTACTTCAGTCTCATAAACAGGTAAACCACTTTGATGGTGAAGCCTGGCACGATACAATGGAATATCAGATGTTAATTTATATTGGGTATTGAAAAATCCATCCCAACCCAAATCTTCAATACGCTCTATGTTTATCACAAATCGATTGTTCCACTTTAGCTCTTCCTTTAATAACTCCCAGTGACTATAATTTTCAATGATATCATTTGTATAATCAACCAACTCATTGGCGGAAGTGACCTCTGTTGAAAGCTGGGGCAACACAAAATTTAAAATTTTATTCGCTACACCATGAGAACTAAAAAAACTCCAATGGCCTTGTATTTTGGCATTTAATGGTTCTCCTGTTTGGGTGAGCTGGTAGTTATCAATCAGTTCTTGAAAGAAGTCTAACATTTCTGCAATATCCAATAACTGTTGGTTTTCAGAATCACATACATTACAATTCCCTTTTTCAGAAGAGGACGAAATAAAACCTTTAAGCTCTTTGTCGGCAAAACAATTGGAACAAACTTTCATGACAATTACCTATTTTTTAAATACTCGCTTAAGACCAATAAGTGGTTTTTAATAGATAATTTCTTTACGGTTCCTAAACCGGGATAATGCTGATCATCAAAATAGTTTACTAATTCTTCTATTGATGAATTATCTAAGTCATGCGCTCTGCAATACGCTACAGCTTTTGCAGCTGCTTCAGCAAATTTTCCCTGGACGTTTGCAATGGAATCATTAGTGTCTGAAGTAAAATGCCTTATCCATATTTGATCCTGCCCGTTTAGATAGGTCAAATGAATGACGACAGCTCGTGGTGTACTGCCTCCATCAGTGTATTCACTGGGCAAAACTGTATAATCAGAAAACCCTTTGAAGCCTTCATCTTGAAAATAAAGATGTTCTTCTGAAAACCTATGCTCTTCTATGTCAAGAAAATCACTATTTCGGGCTTGCTTTTCAAATAAATCATCTAACCTTATATAGTTTTTATTTAAACCTATAAGGTACCTATGCAAAGCCCTGTTTCTTCCGGGGTCTTCAACATTAATCGATTGAATGGCATCAGACTCAACCAATGCCTTAAAATCGTCATCATCCACACTTAAATCATTCTGGCAGATTAGCATACAATCAGTCAGTCCATATTGTGCAACACTTTCATTTATAAATTCAGAATTGTTCCTGTAATGAAATGCAGGCTTAAAATTATCTTCATCTAAGCTATTCAAGTATTCAAGATACTGAGTATGATCACCGGCAAGCTCACCCACCATGGGATTTACAATAAGATAAGCTGTTTGTTGCCGTTCTAGAAAAACTTTATAAGCGAGGTTTAAATTATTATGTGCTTCTTTAACGGGCTCAATAATGGGGGTTATAACACCTTGAAGTGCCTCTTCAATGGCTAATTCCCTCAATGCAATTAGCTCAAATTGTCTTGCCCTTAAAAATGGATAATACATACAATTTAGGTATGAAGTTGTGTTTTTAGATTTGCGATCATTTGATTTCTTTCAGCTTTATTCATTTTAAGCGCTAAGCACAATTGGTTAAATTCTTTATAGTATCTGGTGGACAAAGTGTTCGTTGTGCCACGTTTTTTAATTTGCGCTATAAACAGTTTATTTAATTCTGTGCTTGGTATTTTTTCTATAAGCTCTTTACAAATAATGAATTGATTAAAACTGGTCATTTTTGGAAGACTACCATAGAAATATTTCACTATTTTTTTATACTCCTCAGTATGTAAAATATTCATTAAAGTAGCTGAATCTATTTCTAAATTAATCTCAGCATCTCTATGTAATTGAAATCTATTTCTACCATCACTATTAAAAGATATCAAACCAATATTCTTTGCATATTTCTCATAGATACTCAGTTTTGATTCCGGTACTATGAGAAAAATTTGGTTAAAAGCTTTTCTGTAATTTTCTAGCTGTAAGGGAAGCCTGGTATCAGTATCATAGCCCGTTTTAATTTCAAATATTTTTGAATGGCCATTAAACATAACTAAATCTGCTATTGCATTGCCCACCCTAAATTCATTAAACACCTTTGAGTTCTGTTCGCCTATCTCTTTTATCAGCCAATCGTTTAAAAATGTATTTTTAAACACATATTCATTTTGATAATGAGACTCTAATATGGAATAAACATACTTAAGGTAATCCATATAGGTTGCCTTATTTAATTTATACCATTGTTCATCATAACGTTCAATCTTATAATTAATGGAAGTGAAGTCTTTTTTATACCATGAAAGCACCTCACTCCTTGAAAACAAGGAAGAATAGTCACGTAATTGATTATTATGATAACTTAACCCAATTTGCATTTTATCCATTTAGTTATATCAAAGATACTATTTTCCATTTTAAATAGTAAAATTGCTAATTTAAACCACTCATTCCGGCCGTTAGTGCCAGTCAACACGGTTCAACTTGTGCCACAAAATAATCTACCCCCACAGCACCCCTCAACACATTATGTCCCTCCAGTCCCTTATGTCCCTAAAATAAGCTATTACGTTTTCAATAGCTGGGGGCAATATCCGTAGGAATAGCAGCTACTTTTATAATGGCTTTTAGGGGGGCAGCTTAGTCCGGAATGTCCACTATGATGAAAAAAGTGTCCTTTTGCCCAGGAATGAATCTCAGTTTTCAACCGTTTGTGCAGTATGAGACACAGTTTCGCTAAATGTTTTAAACTATAAGTCTAAGTAAAATTGTTTTTTATAAACAATCCCTTTAATAATCTCATGTGACATAATATAAATATCAAGATCCTTTAATGTATTATCGTATTTTGGGTACTTGGTTTTAACTTCTTGAAGTCTAGAAATACTTGAGTTCGAAGTATCTGCCAGTTGCCCCAACTTCTTTAAAAGATAAATTTTTACATTGTCTGAGAAGGTTGCTCCTGTTGTTTTTTGTATATAAAAAGCTCGCAAAATGTTTGCTTCTGTAGTTGGATTCAGATTTTTATAAAAAGAATTTTCCTGAAGAATATCTAGAGTACCAGTTTTCAAAAAATTATTGAAGTATTGGATGTTAAAGTTGAAGCTGTGTAAATTAATTGCCAAAGCGTCATAGTTATAAAAACAGCCTTTAACAATACTATGGATTTTATCCTCTTGATTTAATTTTACGAGTTTTTCTTTAAACGCCCAATTATTTTCTAAGCTCCACATATCAACTTCAAAATCTTCCAATCTCAATTTAATTCCATTATGGCGGTTAACTTTGAATTCTATACCTGACGCAGTAACTTTTTCCATAAGTACAGAATTAGGTAAGTCGACAATAATATCTAGATCACGTGATTTTCGATGAAAGAGAAAGTCACGAAAATATCCTCCGACGATATATGCCGTTCCTTCGACAAAGATATCGAACAAAAGAAACTTGAAAGCTTTGTGATCATTTAGGAAGTTGTTAACATGCTTCTTAAATTCAGGCTTAATTTCAGCTAAATTTCTCATTACACCTTGATTCCACTTAATTCTTGAAATAAACTAATTGCATATGAGTCGGTCATTCCAGAGATAAAGTCCACAATCAACTGCAGTTTTTTATATTCCTCATTGTTATACTCTTCTATTTCTTCAAATACCTTTCGATGACTTGACGCAATGATCTTGTAAAACCTATTTTCTCTAGTATTACCGCTGATGGTAAAGTTAGGGCTTTTTGCTTCCTCACAGAAAATCCTTAACAAGCCATAAACGGCCTCCCAACCTGCAATCTCTTTCTTTATGATGTTCTTATCACTAAACACCCGCGATTGCAGTTTTTTATAGGCCTTTCGAACATCCGCGGCATTTGAAACATCAATTATCTCGGCTTCTAAAGTGCCGTTCATTATTTTTTCATAGTGTTCTTCGAAAGCATTGACAACTCCTTCAATCATTAACTGTTGTGTAAATATTCTGAACTGTTGAATCATCAAATTTTCTGATTCTGAATCTTCACGGAACTTCTCAATTAAAAAGTCCATTTTTTTCAGGACACCTTCTTTGTTATTTGTCAGATGGTTTTCAAATATTTTTCGGATATCGTAAAAGTTTATTATCCCTAGTTTAACTCCATCTTCAATGTCAGCTGCACTATAAGCTATATCATCCGCAGCCTCAAGAAGATATACAACAGGATGCCGTCTATTTCCCAATTGGAGTTGAGTGTTTATCGTTTTGTATTTCTTTTGTTCCGATTGAAAATACCCAAATTTCTTTTTAGCAATTTCCGCGCTATCTTTTCCTAAATTTCCTTCTACTGAGTTACTAGGATATTTAACAATAGAAGCTAGGCTGGAAAAAGTAAGATTGTATCCATATTGATCACCAAAATATGAGAGTTTTGACAAAATTCTAAAGGTTTGAACATTTCCGTCAAAGTTTGTAAAATCAGCTTTTTCTATGGGTTTAAGTGTTGTTTTATTATTAGCGAAAAAATCCTGAAAAAATGTTTTCACCGCTTCTTCACCAAAATGTCCAAAAGGTGGGTTTCCTAAATCATGAACCAAACCAGCAACGCGAAGGAGAGAACTAAGGTTCCCTTTCAGTGAAATATCTAAATCATTTTTTTCTAATAACTTCTTCTCAATACTTTGGCCAATAGAACTGCCAATGTAACTTACTTCCAAAGAATGAGTCAATCGTGTTCTGATAAAATCACTTTGTTCTAGAGGAAAGACTTGTGTTTTGTCCTGTAATCTTCGGATAGGTGCACTCGAAATTAACCGGCCATAATCATTTTCGAAAGGATTCCTACCATCGGATGGAATAGTGGAGGACTTTTCACGGAATCTTTTATCGCTCAATAGCAAAGTCCACTTATCTTTATATGACATAATATTTTTTTTCAAAGTTAATTAATATTGCCACTAAATTAACAAAAGTGTTCATGTTTGGTAGTAACTACCACAGGAACGCTGAATTATTGCCTGCAATGTTTCTCTGCTATATATAAGTGTTAGAGCTAATATCACCTAAATTAGAATTCATATCATCTAATTTATTCCAGATTTTCTCAAGTCTTCTATTTTATATGTACTGACATTGTTTTCCCCAGGCATTTCTTGATAAACATTTTCCATCTTATTTAAGAGTTGTTCTGTAAGGTCATTCTGATTTTCCATTAGCTCAATTAATTTGTCAAGTTTTTTCTCAACATCATAAAGACTTGTTTCTGCTGGCAAGTCATTTTTAATATCATTCAGTGTATTGTTGATTTCATTTAGTACATTTTCATTCATAGTGTTTTTAATTTAATTGATATATTATTAAACATTTCATATAATTCATTTTTAAGGAGCATAATTCACTAGCTGAGACAACGAAAGTTTCTAAAGCAAGTAAGAATTCGATAGGCACAATTGCAGAGAGCTATCAGTAGACAATTTTCCAAGTTATCTCATAAGCAATAGATTAAGATTGTATTTAACCTAGTGCTTTTCAAGATGTGATGTAATTTCGTCTAATTCCTCGAGCTGTTTTTGATATAAATTAATCAATGCTTTTATGTTTGCTGTAATATAAAATTTTTCCAACCGTATACCCTTGATGGAACTTAAACAAGCTGTAATAACATTTGAAAGTGGTTTTGTTTGAGGTTCTAATCTATAACGACTTAAAATGTTTACCATAGGGAGAAAAAAATGCTCGTCTAAAACATAAGGGTTAAAATTTCCATCAGCTAAATGAGGTATAATATATTCTGTATACAACTCGGCTAATGGCTTGTATCTTGCATCATTAATTGGGTCTGCACCAATTTCTTTTTCGATAGCAATTCCGTAATCAGCAAAAGCAATATTAAATGCCTGAATATTTATTGTGAATTCGGTAGTATTTTTTGAAATACCAGCTAAATACTTTTCAAATTTTTCATTAGTAGTTTTAAAAAGATGTTCTAAAATACTAATATAACCATTCGTTCTATTTGAAATTTTTATTACATTCTTAAAATCTAGATCCTTATTTTTTAATTCAATAAACTTTATTAATTCACTCTTATCTAATGACTTAAAAACTTCTCCGCTTACAGCTGAATATAAACCTAGATTTGGTATATTGAATTCATCAGTAACATTTTCGGTCTGAAACTTTTCAAGTGATTCTATTTGCTGTTCGAGGGGTTCTTTTAAACTTCTCAACTCTGCAATCCATCTTTCCCCAGCCTTTTTGATTTTCTTTTTATTTGACCGGATTTCGAGAAATCCTTTTACCCAAATACCCAGTAATAAAGTGAAAATCGGTAATAAATATTTAAGCCAATCAACTTTACTATTTTTTTCAATCATTACAACTTTTGTTAAGCCATCTTGATTTAAAGGGATAATTAATTCATTTTTGTCAAAATTGAGTGCTGTAGTGTCATTTGATCTTATATTAAATGGCTCTTGGCTATGTACAAATACTGAAAACAAAATCAAGTATGTTGTAAAAATTCTATACATATTTTTTCATAAAGTTTTTTCGCTTTTCTAAGAAGCTGATTATGATACATTTAACTATCAACTAAGCACAAACTACCATAGAAGTATAAAGATTGTTTTAAACACTGAACCGCCACTTTTAGGCAGGTTCTGTTATAGTTTGTCTTACTTTCTTTCTTTCTGTCCTTGTCATTTGTCCTTGCTTAACAGTCCAATAATAGCTAACAAAGCTGCGCCACCTAAAATCCAAGGAACTATGTCATCAGAATTTTTTGATGTAACAGGTTGAGAAGGTGTCATTCTTCTATTTATTTCGTCAATCGTAACTTGTGGTCTGTTACGGTTAAATCTAATATAGTTTCCCTTAAATAGTTGGTGTACTTGAACAGTGTCTTCAATAAGTAATAGATTAGGCACATTTCTCTGAACCGCATAATCCCACTCTTCTAAAACTCTGTTTCTTTCATTTCCAGTTCCTGTAATAACACCTATAAAAAGATGAGAAGTTCCTATCTCACTCATTGTGTTGAAGTCCATTATATTGCTGTAAAAATTTTGACTTGTTGTAACTATAAAGCCTTTCTCTCTTAGCTTAGATGAAAGCAAAGTCAAGATATATTCGTTGTTGTCTGTCACACTATATGATACGAATGCTTTCATAATGAAAAGATATTATTAGTCACGCAATAGTTGAAGTAGCTCGGAAAGTATTGCTGTAATATTTCCTTTTGAGCTTTCACCAAAATTAGTCGTTTAAGTTGTTCACCACTCCAAACGGAATATTTATTTTCAAATTTGCAATTTTTCTCTAAGCGCTCAAATAACTCTGTCAACTTTGAAGTTGGCTTTTCTCTGCACACAAGTAAATAGCCCGCTGCATTATATGAATGAAGTAAAGTTGGAATATTTATGTCTGCAATTTTATCAGTAGATATATTAGAGCTGTGGAATTTACATTGGACAACCCACCGTCTTTCAAATGTCATTACAGTATCAGTAACTTTAAAAGTCACAAGAATATCTCTGCCTCCGTCAGTTCCAGTCCCTGAGGGTTTAACATTAACGTCAATAATTTTATGGTCTTTCTCATTCTTTAAGTCCTCAAAGTATGAGATAATTAAGTCCTCAAATTTTCTGTCGTCTGTAATTTCGTTAAAATTCAAAGTCATATTTTTTAATTGCAGGGTTGTAGTCTTCCCTTGTCTTTTTTTCTTTTAAAAATATTGAAAAAGGATTTTGATTATGAAAAGATAAGCAATAAACATCAAAGTGAATTTTATATAATAAAATGTATAAAGTACTCTACTTCTCCATTTCGTCGTTTGAACATCAGCAGTGTTTGAAATTCCATTTTTTTGTTTATTATTATAAAAAATTATCCATATTATACCACCTACAAGATATTGAAGAAAATCAAAAACTAATGATAGTGCAATGAGTACCAAGGGCAATAAGAGTTCCGAATCGCTCAATTTCAATTCTGGAAATGTAGTTTTAACAATCCAAATAATACCTATCCCGGCAAAATTAAGCTGTCGAGCTATTTCACTAGCTTTTGCTGTATATTCATGAGATTTTTTTTTATAATTTTCTAATTTCATTATTGAGATTTCATTGGTCCAGTATCATCAGTATTTCTTAAATCAGAACCTGGTTTAAATTTAACAACTTTCTTAGCTGAAATATTTATAATTTTGCCTGTTTGAGGATTCCTGCCTTCTCTTGCAGCTCTTTTAGATACTGACCAAGAGCCAAAACCAACTATTGAAACTCTATTTCCTTTCTTTAAGGTTTTTTCAACATTGGTTAAAAATGATTCTAAGGCTTTTTTAGCTGATGCTTTTGTTATACCAGCATCTTCAGCCATTGCTTCTATTAGTTCTGATTTATTCATATTATATGGTTTTATTATTTAATAAAGTTACTTAATTCTATAATATTAATTACCAATTTGTATTGCATCTCGACATTTTTTTTTAAAATTAATTCAACAATCTTGTTCTGACTTCAATAACTTACAGTGAATCGCAAAACTTCTATCAATTATAAATCAGCACGTTTTGAATAATATGAGGAATTCCGCATTTATACAATTGTTTAATTTCCTTTTAACTTAATTGTCCACAACCTCCCTTAAATGCTCATAAATCATCACCATTGCCAGGGTATCCAGTTCACAATACCGCAACAGGGCATCCTTGATTTCGTTGCGTTCAGCTTCGCTCATATCCGTATACTGCAGTTTTCCATAAGCAGTCATAGCAGCACCTCCGTCACTAATGTCTTCCATTTCAGATACCAATTCAAAATCGTCATCCCACTCTTCAAAAAGCGAGGGTAGGGTTTTGTAAGGGTCCTGTACATTTTCACCTGCGATATTTAACCACACTTTTCCGGCATCAAAATTCAAAGAGTTCAATCCAATTTCTCCAATGGGCTTCGTATACTTTTTCTGGATATAAGCACTACTCTCAAATACTGCCGGCAGTACCTTCTTAATCGAGTTCGACCCCTTGGTAAAGGGGTTGTAATAATAATCCTTAATAACCTTGCACAAGTCAATCATAGCCCGATCACCATTCCAGGTTCTACTGCTATTGCCTGTGGGCCTGGTGATGGATTGTGCAAAAGCGATGAGGTCATTTTTATCAGCTTCCTGTGATTCCAGAAGTTGCACCATTACCTGATTAAGCACGGTATTCTCATGATTCGAAAACATAAATATAGAACCTTCATTCTTGCCCAACGAAGCCTTCAAGGCCCTCAAAAATTCAAAATTCGGAAATTCTCCCGCATTCACATTAATATACTGTCTGGCGTGTTCCACACGTCCATCCTCGTGGAAAATATGATGTGAAAACTGAAAGGCTACCTGCTCATAGGGCTTTTGACCGGCAAAAAAGGGTAAGGGAGCTGTTGAGGTCTCAAAGTCAATAAAATTCAAAGGATATTGCCAACTATCCAGTGCAGCTTTGAGTTCTTCTTTAAGGAGATAGGGTATAGGGTCATTGGCAATAGATTTTTCACGTTGAATCAATTGCCGCTCCACCCTCGACATACTTCCGGGTTTGGCATTAAGGTTCCCAAAATCAGATTCATCAAGTTCTTCCAGTAATAATTTTCCCTGTTCCTCTAAGCTTTTCCACGACCTAAAATCCCAAATCTCAAAGGCATTCGGCTTTTTAAATTGCACATCGGTCCAACCCATTTGTTTAGAAAAACACTCTTGAAAACCCGACTTTAAATGGGCTGTCTCTTCCTCAGTTTTAAATTCACACTGCTTACATACTGGAAACTTGAGGGGATAACCAAAATATCGGTCATTTTCATAAGTATCTGAAAGTACCTGTATGGAGGTTTCAAAATCGTATTCTTCCAGAATTCTGTGTTGCCCGGACTCAATTCCCTGCAGAGGAACAGAAACATCTACCTTGGTCAAAACAGATTGTTCTGCCGGGTAATCAAGCTTTTCAAGCTTACATTCCACACCCGTTCGGTTGTCAGCTTGCTTTGTGACTCTAAATAACTGATTTAGACCATCAATGGTAGTAGTCTTATGCTTATCGGCAAGCATTAAGAAAGGAGTCACAGTAAAATCCTCATAAGACTTCTCAATAACATACTTCTGAAAAGCAACATCAAAAAGATAATACTTCCAACCGCCGCTAAGTCCACCGCGCTTTCCTATAAACTCATACTCACAATCAGAAGAATCAAACGACTTTGCTTTGACCTCAATCAAGTTAATATTGTTACCTTTTTTTTCAAGGATATCCACCCGTATAAAGAGATTATTGTACCGAAAAGCAGCTTCAAAAATAACAACGTTCTCTCTTTTTAGTAATTCATTTGTAGCAGCAATCTTCTCCTCATAATCATAACTCCCATCAGATTTTCTATCCTCAATAAGAATGCCCCCGGGATAATGAAGCTTGGCCAATTCCTCAACCTGAAACCCACCAGACGCCAGCGCCTCCAAAAATGGATCCTCCACTTTGGTGTCGGCATACTCCTTTTTCTTGGTATAAAACAACTTGTTAGGGCACTCCAGCCCCAGTTTGTAACGCGATTTGGTAAGGTATCTCATTGGAAATAATTTTATCAATACTCCAAACAACCGGAGATTGTTAGTAGCCAAAATGATTTTAATCAGGGGAGTGTTTTTTTTAAACTAATAAAATCAATTCTTACGAAGATATAACTATTCTAAAAATTAGAAATGCGGAATTCCTCATTTTACCTTAACTTAGTTATAAATACTATATAAATTACTATACTCATACTACCTGTTAAAAGATTAAAAATAAATTATAATGGCAACATTAAAATACCACCCACTGGTCCAGAAAACAAAGGTTGAATTAGAGAAACTGGATAAAATAAAAGATATCAGACGGAAAGAGGAGCGTAATGATAAAATTGAAATTTTACCCATTTCTGTAGAACCAAAACTAAGGTCAAGAGCATTAAAGTTTATGGATACTTTGATTAAGAAACTTGAAGAAAACAACCATAGCATCAAATTTGAATATGATCGGTGTCACATTGAAATGTATGGCCAATTAACCGAAATTTATTTAAGACAAAAATTTTATAGAAAACGTAAAAGAGACAGTTCAGGATATGAATATGAAGAGCTTGAAAAAAGTAATAAACTTGAATTTCTAATAGGCTATGTATATCACAAAAGCTGGATTGATAAAAAAACGAAAAGTCTGGAAGACTACCTCCCGGCAATTTATGACCACATAGAAAAAGACAGTAAATTCTGGGATGACCATTTTAAAGAAAAAAAAATAAAAGAAGAACAAAGAGAGGCCCAAAAAAAGATAGAGGAAGAAATTGCCAGGCAAAAAGCCCTCGAGGAAGAAAAGTTGCAAAAATTAATAACAGATTCCGATAACTACCATAAAGCAATAAACATCCGAAACTATCTGGCGGCACTTAAAACTAAAATTCAGCACTCCAAAAATGATGAGGTCGGTGAAATTCAAAACTATTTACAATGGGCCCATAAAAAAGCAAATGAAATAGACCCTCTTTTCAACTTTCCCAAAAATATATAACAATTTGTCATCTCAACTCCCTGAACTTATGATCTTCGAGGTTTGCAACCTCGAAGATCCAATAGTCTCCTTTACACTGCCAATCCTAACCAAACATGTTCAATGGTTTTCCCAACATTCAATTAGCTATTTCGGCCTCATTGTGCCAGTCATGCCGGTTCAATTTGTGCCACAAAGTAATCGACCTCCAAAGCATCCATTTTGCATTACGTTTTTCCAGTCCCTTCAGTCTCTACAATATTAGCTATTTTAATAACATATAGAGTTGGTCAGTATCCGCCGGAATGTCAACTACTTTAAAATTGGCATTAGGGAGGGGGTTAAATCCGCTAGAATTATTTTTCGGTCAATTTAAAATTGTTGTTATAAACCATAGTATTATTCCACCAATAATAGTTACAAAAAGTCCAATGAGTATATCTTTAAAAATTTGTGTAGTCGTTTTAGGTAGTTTGGTTACCGAGTTTTCCGTTTGTCGAGGCGATGATTGAATTTGTTTACCTGTGACCTTACTTTCATTATAAATGATAGTACCAGTAAAATTATTTGTTCTAACGTTCATGTCTGACTTATCAATTTGCTCTTCATTGTCGAGCAAAAGAACAACTTCGTTTTTTAAAGATTTCAATAAACTCTTAAGGTCAAAAAGTCCATTTAGCCAGGCTCTTTTTATGTGTTCTCGATCATTCGTTATGATTTTGAAATCTCCAATTTTAGTATCAAAGTCAATTTTGTTCCACCCGTACATATGGTCTTGTCGACCAGGAAATTTTACATTGATAAATGCTGCAACTTCTTTAAGTATGTCGTCAAGTTTTTCGTAAGTGTCAAGGAGTAGAATTTTGTCAGTTTCTGATAACATATACCCATCGTCAGCTGCTCTTAAATGCAAAATTTCTGGCAAGTTATTAGTTCTGGTGATTAAGTCGTCAATTATTTTTAGGTCTCTGGTTGTCATTCTTTAACTTCATTAAAACGCTTCTTGTTTATCAATACTTACTCTTCCCAAATAATACTAAGAGCCTTCCCCTTGAATGTAATACAATGTTCAAAAAATTTTCTATGAATGTCTTCTTCCTTAACATACTTGAAAATATCCACCGCCCAAATTTCTTCTTTTTTAAACTGGCTGTCGGTAATATCTCTAAAATATTCTCCCATCACTGTATTAGGTGCTACCTTATTTTCGTATAACAAATATTGAAAAGGAAATTCTTCACTACTATATTTCCAACATATATTACCATTTTCCCCGTATAGAATCATTATATCGTGATTCCCAATATCAGCAAATCTAAACGCACAAGCAGTTCTGCTAACGTTGTACTCATCTTTCAAAAAATCAATTAATTCTATACTGAACTTTTTGCGATAAAAGTCTTTTGAGAACCTCTCTTGGGGCATCAATAAACAAGATGCAAATAAATCTGCTTCTCGCTCGATCTGATTAAACTGCTTTTGGTTTGTTTTTGATGGATGCGGCTTCAACAATCCCTTTTTCAACCCTATTCTATGTGAGTCTATATAATAGTGCCCAAGCTCGTGAGCCAGTGTAAATCGTCCTCTTGGAGTACTAGGTCTATTTCCTAAGTCTGTGTTTATATGAATATTGAACTTCCCATTGTCATAAAAAGTCATTCCATCAAAAGTGTTCTTCCCATAACTATCGTAATATACAGACAACTCTTCATCCTCTAATATCTTATCAAGTGGTGTTATCTTCTCTGGATACTCCAATGCAATACTTTCTGCAAGTTCCTTTATATTTGGTCTATTACGAATCACTAGAATCTTGGCTGTGTTTTTTTATCATTTTATCAATGATATGCTGTGGTATTTCTTTTTTTCCTTTTCTTGCGACCATTCTTAGGCTTTCTATTTCATCATCAACATCATTCTCGAAAATTGTAATAACCTTTGGTTCTCTGTGGAATGTATTATTAATTATAGCAATGGGATCAATTGATTTATCATCCAATTTATAGTCATAATCATCAAATAACTTATTGAACCTATCAAGTTCCAGTTCATTACTTGGAAATAGAAATCCTGTAGAACTTAACCAACTGTCCAAGTGTTCTACTTCAAATAACCCTATTTTTTTAGACTTTCCCATTGGTAATGTTTAAATAGTTATGAACGTGTCTGTTAGCATCTCCATAATATGTGTTCACGGATTTTTGGGTTAGTGAAAGTTTTTCTCTTAATAGTTTGGTAATTGTTCTGGGTACTTTTTTACCCTCTTTTTGGTAGGCTCGGTATGTAAAATATATGATTCGATGTTTCTCTGTCAATTGTGCAAGAGCATTCTCGATGGTTTTCAATTTGGCGACTATCTCTCTTTTGGCCTCAATATTTTCAATATTCAGAGTATCAACCAATTCTTCTGCATCATTTACTAAACTTAAATCTTCCTCCTCTGTTGGTTCTGCGCAATTGTTCTGTTTGCCATATTTAATTATTTGGGTGTATAGAATTCGATACATCCAAATAAGTATCCCTTTGTCCAAATCTTTGGCCTTAGACTTCTCTTTATCAAAAGTAGGATACTTCCATACTCTAGCAAAAGTACAGTTTGCTATTTCCAAAGCAACCACCTCACTATATCTATATTTATTACAATATATCTCAGACTTCTGTTTTATATCCTTACCAAAACGATAACAGAATTGCACAAAAGCCAATTGGGCTTCAGCAGGAAATTCTTCTTTAAAAGAAATATACTCTAGCAGTTCAACGCTAGGCATTTTCTCAAAATCTATGTTTTGATTCGTATCTGTATTCATCTATATACCAAAACGGATATATCTATTAAGGTATATAAGTGAACGGCACTCATAAAACCTAAATTTAACTAATATAATGTTAGTAAATAATTAATGGGGAGATTCAAATATAAGGAAAATTATAACCAATTTAAAATTAGAACCATGGCAAAGGATTCATCTGGCAAAAAATTCAACAGAATACCAGAACACAAAAGAAATGTAGGTGGTAAAATAATTACCGTTAAAGAACACATTAGAAGCAACAGAAAAGACAGCAAAGGGAAATAAAGAGCGATTTTCTGGGTTCAAAATAAAAGAATGTTCACAAACTGTGAGCCTCAAAAAAATATTATTGGAAAAAACATAAATCCAATAAAAATAAGGTTGTATGGTTGCTATAACATTAGATAGTAGCCTTTTAAAGGTATTAGAAAAGAATAAGCTATCACATTAAGTTGTGTTCACTAAAGTTTTCTATCTGGTATTGGAATATGATTAAAAAAAAATAAAAAATATGTTGGAATTTTTACTAAAAATAATTTTTGCTAGATCTGTAGCTAAACTATGGGAAAATAAAGACTTACTAGATCTTTACCTAAAAACACTTTTCGGTAAATATCGAAATAAAGAGATTAGATTTTCGATTAGTTATCTTTTTAAAATCCAAATACCAGGTACTGATAAATATTTACTTGTGTTGAACAGAAGAATAGAAAATCAATTACAGCCGGTGGGCGGTGTTTATAAGCGCTATGGTGACGACAAACTCTTTAATGAATGGGGGTATTCACCTGACAATAAACACAATGGATTAGATGTGGATTCAGAGAGTGATGGTGATTTAAGATTTAAAGTTATTGGGAAAAATGTCGTCAAAGTCATTAAATGGTTTGACGAAGGAAAAGAAAGAGAGGTTAGTGCTGATAGAGAATTTAATGAAGAACTCATTAATACTTCTATTATGAATGCCCACGTATTTAGGCAAATAAAATATAAGCATATTAGACGATTTTCAAAACACTTAAAATGGAGTGAGTTCTTTAGTTGTTATGAAGTTCTTGTTTTTGATGTCTTCGAGCTACTTCCAAATGAAGAACAAAAAGAAGCGCTTAAAACTTTGAGCCAAAATAAAAACAATCTGAAAAATGGTTATGCTATTGTCAGTTCTGATGATATCAGACAGTTACGATTTATGGAAAACGGTAAACAAATTGCTCGTATTGGAGCGCAAACTAAATTATTAATCAACCAAAAATTTTAAAAAAATGATAGACTTATTTAATAATTACAGACTACAACGGGAAGAACTATTAGCACGAATAGCGCAAGAACTTCAGTTAGACAAAACAAGGATTGAAAGAATGGAAAGAGCATATCATTCAGTAGCAGAAGTATTAAAAAAAGATGATGATTTCTTCAATGATTTAGAAATTGAAATTTACGCTCAAGGTTCAAAAAGGATTGGTACCACAGTAAAACCCATAAATGATGAAGATTTTGATTTAGACACTGTTCTTCATATATACGATCTATATTATAATCATTCGCCGGAGATAATCTATAATGCCTTGAGAAAAGCTTTAGAAAAGAATCCTTATTATAAATCAATAATGGAAAGAAAGGCCAGATGTGTTAGACTTAATTTTAAAAGCGATTTTCACATGGACATATTGCCGGCTTGTATGCCCACTAGTTTTGATAAAGAAAAAATCAAAATTCCTGAAAGAGGACTGAAAAATTGGTCTACTGCAAACCCAAAAGGCTTTGCAGGCTGGTTTCTTACAATAGCTAATTCATTTGACACTTCCTTGTTAAAAATGCACTCTAGGGAGTTATTAGAAGCTAAAGTTGAATCAGAACCATTGCCTGATGAACTCTACTTGAAAACCCCTCTTCAAAGAGCAGTACAGCTCATAAAACGATATAGGGACATTTACTTTGAAAATAAAGATTATCGGGTTTCAAGTATTGTTATTACTACACTTGTAGCAGAACTCTATAATGGCGAGGGTTCAATTTTTGATGCCATTGATAATATTACTCAAAAAATAAAAGATAGTTATACAGTCTCTATTAAAGCAGGCAAAAGATTTAAAGTTTGGTAATGATATAGTATTTAGACCCAATTAAATAAATATTTTACTGAAGGGTTGAACGTCGATTTTTTTCAGTCCTTTTTTTCTTTCTTCAAATATCTTCTCACATAAGACGGCATAGTCCAAATTATTGCTAATATAGATATACCACCCGAAACAATTCCCGCCCAAAAAGTAACACAAAGGTCGTAGTATTCTCCAAAACCAATAGAAAGTATTGAAATTAAATAAATACCAACAGGTACATTGATTTTTGGGATTTGAAAACTACTCATCCTTTTTCTTTTTGGATTTATCCTTCTTTTCCTTCTTTTCTAGTTCCTCAACCTCTTTAGGGTCGGTTTGAAGGAAACGGCGCATAGTTTCGTCTAAACTTTCTTCTTTTTTCTTGCTCACAGATTAAATTCTTTAGGAAACATTTTTAATTGAACATTAAGGTCGTATTTAGCAGTATATTTCAATTCAAACTCATACCAAGTTTTACATTCTTTCATTACTGCAATAGCTTGGTTAATGAAGTTTTCCATAAGCAATAAACCTTCATCGTTTAAAAACTGAAATAATTTATATTTTTTCACATGACCGTAAAGAACAGGATTCTCTATTTTCAATAAAGTAGGAAGCACATCTTTATCAAATCGGGCATAAATGAACTGCTTTATCCAAAGGGCGCACACCGGTGGCTTATTAAAGTCATTCGGATTTATATCATGCCATTGGTTCAACTTGTACATAAGAGAGAAAAAGGGCTTTCTATTTGGGAACATAGGAGCATATTTACCTACTATATTACTTATAACATCCTTTTCTTGTTTTAGCGTTGTTACCCTGCCGTCTCTAAGGTAGATTTTTTCTAACTCTATGTCAACATTTTTTTCAGGGACTAATGCTTCTGTTCTTAGAAATAATTCCTGTTGCTCCTGTTTATCATGAATTATTTTTAATTCGTCCTTAATGAAGCCTTTCTTTTGTTCTTTCTTTTCCTTTGCCATAATCAGAGAGTATTATAATTGAGGTTCTTATTTCGGGTTTGACAAACAACTTTCAACGGCTTAAAATTGTCGTACAGGTCAAAACTAAAGTTATTCAAAAGCCTGCTAAAATCTTCTTTTGGGAAAAATCGATTAAATCGACCGTATGCCTTACTATCGCCATAATCCCATAAGTAAAAAACGTATATTAGGCTCGGATGTACGTGGTTAAGACGAGCAAATTCTTCAATGTAATCAGAGTTGTGAATGTGAGGAAGTATAGCTTTCATTTTCTCATCTGGAAAAAGATATTGTCGGGCGAAGTTGTCTGCCTCATCTTCGTCAATACCTATAGTATGAATTGCTAATCCTGACTGATTGTCTTTGCTGGAGTCTATAGAAAAATGCTGCTTCTCTCTTAGAATAATTTCCCAATCATATAGCACATGGAATAACTCGTGAACCAATGCAAACCATATTGTGGGGTAAAATTGTGTGTACTTAGTTAAGGCAATACAAGGTTTACCACCATGACTAAATGTTACCGCTCGGATATGTACATCTTGATTGTATTTGGGGACTACGATAAGTGTAATCCCTAACTTGAAAAGTTTTTGAGCAACAACGGTAAGACCATTTTCAACATCCATACAGTGCCACCTAATCTTAGGGAAATAATCTATTAAGCCCTCCCTATCATATTCATAAGGGTTAGGTGTTCTGTCAATACTTTCCTTTACAGCTGCATACCAAAACTGTAAATTTCTATGGTTTGTTTTTCGTTTAGCAGAACTAAACACGCCGTCAATGTGATGTTTTTGATGCTCAAAAATACTATCATATCCAAAAAAGGAATTTATCCTGTCTTCGATTTCCTCAAAATCGTTTATGCTTTTAATAAACCCTATTTTCTTTAGGCTGGGAAGGTCAAAATAATTTACAATGAAATTACGCTTCTTAGTAAGTTCGATGCTTTCGTTATAAGAATCTAATGCAAGGTCAAAATATTTCTCAATCAAAATATCATGCGGAATATCTAAAAAGTCAGACATTTTTAGAATTGAAACAAAGTCGATTTTTTTAGAATCACCTTCTAAAAAAGCATCTAAAGTTTTATTGTCCCAATCTAAAATTTTACACGCTTGATTTTTAGTTATTGATAAATACTCAATACGCTGTTCAAACAACTCTTTAATCTGAAATGTATTTACCCTATCATCTTTACTAAAAAGACGATTTAATAACTTATCTACATCTTTATGACGGTTGTTCATATCTGGAATATTAGAAAAATATCTGCACAAATATAATCAAAAATACCAACAAAAACAGGTGTTAATAAAAAAGTTTAGAAAAAAATCTAAACTTTTTCAAATTATCGTATATTTGTTTTTAGAGAATAAAAAACCCCGATGTGCGGTCGGGGTCAATTTTTGTTATGTGTAATTAGAAGGGGCAGTAGCTCAAATGAATAGAGTATTTGGTGTCGTACCCAAAGGTTACGGGTTTGAATCCCGTCTGCCCTTCTTCTAATACAAATATACGTTAAATGTTGCTAAATGTTGCAAAGCGTAACACAATTTAACACAGTATTAAAACAAAACCCCTGCTGTAACAGAGGTTCAGCCGAAACTCTTACGGCTTGGTGTTAAGAGCAATATTAACCTTAATCTTTACTATTATGGCAAAGACAAATGGGGGCAAAAAAAAAGTTTATGTAGCCCCACACCGCAAGTCTAATGGCACAAAGGTAAAACCTCATTACAGGTCAACACCGAACTAAAACGTCATTAGTTTAAAGAGGGGGTTAATAACTCCCTCTTTTTTTTGCAATATTAGTTGTTTTTTATCAATTCTTCGTACTTCAATCGTTCTCCTTCACTATTAGTCATTGCAAGAGCCATTCTTGAAGAGGCGTTCATATTCCTTGTATTGTATCTAAACTCAAATTCATTCAAATAAGCCTGTAAGTGCTTTTTACTTGTCCAATGGTAGATGCCGTGAACACCTCTTTTAAACAAAGACCAAAAGCCTTCTATTGTGTTTGTGTGAACTATACCATCTACATACTGTCCTTTCCCATGCTTGATGATATAATGTGAGTAATTTTCAGAAAGACCGTTATAGCCCCACCATTCATCGCTCATAATTGTTGACCCTGCTGAAACGTTTTTCCCGATAATTGGCTGTATAGTCTTTCCTTTGGTGTCTTTTACGTACTGAACAATTATATCCCCACCTCTTTTTACCATTCCAAGAACAGGGGCTTTGGTTGAAACTGAACGCCCTTGTGTTCCTTTTACCCTTTTAGAAAGATGTTTGTTCTTTTCTTTTCCACCAATGTAGCTTTCATCAACCTCAATAATACCGTCCAAAGGTTGATTAAACGATTTCGTGCGGATAATCAACCTTATACGGTGCAACATAAACCAAGCTGTTTTCTGTGTAACCTCAATATCCCTTGATAATTGATGTGATGAAATACCTTTCTTGTGTGAAGTAGCTAAATATATTCCTAATAACCACTTTCCAAGTTTCACGTTAGAACCTTCAAAAACAGTTCCTACTTTTACGGTAAACTTTTTTCTACATTCTGAACACTTGTAGTAAACACCGTCTTTAAAGGTGTATATTTTTTCAGAATGGTTACAATGCGGACAAAACGGCTTTCCGTTCCAACGCCAATGAGCAAACAACTTGTTACAAGCTATTTCGTCATTTGCGATTCTAGATACTTCTAATAGGGAATTAAATTTGGTTTCGGTAACTTTACACATAACTTATTGATTTTGCACATATCAAATATACAACAAATATTTGGGTCTGCAAAATATATCATTACCTAAAGTTTTTAATCCGGTGAATCCCGATGAAGATTTTACAGATTCCTGGTCCCAAAATCATTATGATAGCTTTTATAACTTCATATCTGATTTTCACAAAAAATGGCAAAATCTGAAAAACTCATTTGAAACAAGTAATTCAGATTACATTGAGTTGTTTGGTGAAGGTATTTATAAAAAGTCACTCACTGAACAAATTACTATGTACTCAAAAAATTCTGATGATGATCTCACACGTTTTACAGGGTTAATCATTGGAAATAATGCAATGACAGATTCTAAAGGAAACATTAATGTAAATACCGGTATAAAGAATGAACCTCATCACAGCTTTGGAGGCAAGTAGAATATCTGAAATTAAGAAAAATTGGTTTGTGTTTTTAAATACCGAAAAATCACTTGTAGAAAAACATTTTGAGTGGCTAGATTTAAAGATACTCACCAATAAAAAGATTCTATTTGGTAAAGGAACTTTATATTTTAAAAACAAAAGTTATGATATAGAACTTTACTATTCACCTTTTTTCAACTTTCGATATGATAGAATTTCTATTAAAGACAAGTCTATTAAATACAGTGATGCTATTCATCTTTACAAGGATATGACTTTATGTTTGTACCATCCCCTAATTGATAAACCTTTATTACGGGGTATACCATTGTATAAGATGATTCCCTGGATTATCGAATGGATAATTCTCTATGAAAAATATAAACAATATGGTGTATGGTTAGGTAAAGAAATTAAACATTAATGGAATATAAAATATATAGTTCTTAATTTATCCAAGGTATTAATGTCTAATAACAATTGGTCATCTCAATTCCCCGGGTTGCAAAATCCAGCGCCCTCATTCCATGCTCACGTAGGCGGGCATCTCGTCAATCAAACCCCAATCATAAATACATTAACACTCTGTATTATTAACCCATTCCGGGCTTCCTCTGTCTTTTGCAACCCTCCGCGCGCCCCACTTCTGTGGTTTTTTGCGGCCCCCACTGAGCCCTGTCGAAGTGTCACGATTTTTGCCCCAACACTAATGCAGCCCCAGCTAGTGTGCGATTGCATCGCGTTCTCCTAGAATTCATTCCCCCGCAAGTGCACAATTGAATCGCGATCTACATATTTAAGTACTTCTAGGATAAATAATCTCAATAATCATTTTTATAAAAAATTAGCTCTTCAAAAGAAAAGAACCTGTTATTGAAAATAAAGGCTAGTAAAAAAGGGGTTGTTCCTCTAGGCTAGTTAGTATGCCATGCTCTTAAAACACTAATGTCCAGACGTTGTAAATTATCAAGAATATAATCCGCCAGGATCTTTTCACTACTTGCAGAACTAATACTTTTTGAAGTTAATTGAATGATCCCATTAGGGTCGCCAAATATATTGGCTTCATCACATTCTATATAAGGATAATATTTACCTTCATTTTTAGCAGCATCAGGTAAAACATCAAAACTCTTGATACCATACTTTTTTAAAAAGTCTGCAAGAAATCTCACATACGTCCGTTTTTTGCTTTTTAAAAATTGGCGATGGATATAATCCAGTGTATCTGTTTTTGGTTCCCTCAAAGCGGCTGCCAAAGCCTGTTCCAATATAACTGCTCTTGTCATTAAAGTAAGGGTTTGTGAATCATACCAAGTAGCACGACTTGGTAAAGGGCAAATATAAATAGAATAAGTTTAACAAGGTATTTTTTAAGACTTGTTTTATATTTGCCACTTTCATATTTCAAAGGGGTTTACACAGTCCTTAATCCCGTTTCAATACCTATACTATGACTGAAGAAAAAAAAGAGCAAAAACATCTTCAAGTCCTTATCCACAAAGTTGATCAGGCAATCGACAAAATTAATACCCGCATTCAAAAGCAATCCAACGAAATCAACGACCTTAAAACCCATTTACAAGAGCATAAACGCGATATGGATCACCTTGAAAAAAATGCCGTAAGGGAATCTGTATATAATGTAGCCTTACAAGGGGATCATTCTGTTGACAAAAAAAAGAGGTTGCTAAGGTTAAAAAACATACCCTATTTTGGTAGAATCGATTTTAAAGAAAATACCAAAAAAAAACCGGCACCCATTTATATTGGTGTCCACAATTTTCAAGACGAAGAGAGCCATCAAAACCTAGTCTACGACTGGCGGGCACCCATTTCCAGTATGTTTTATGATTATGAAACAGGAGAGGCTGCCTATGAGACCAGGGATGGGGAAGTTCAAGGGCATATCTCCCTTAAACGACAATTTCGCATCCGCAACGGAAATATGGAATATATGATTGACAGTGATGTGACCATTCAGGATGAAGTGCTTCAAAAAGAACTCAATCAAGCTTCCTCTGGCAAAATGAAAAACATTGTAGCTACCATTCAACGGGAGCAAAATACCATCATTAGAAATGAAAACGCTAAACACCTAATCATTCAAGGGGTAGCAGGATCGGGCAAAACATCCATTGCACTTCACAGGATAGCTTTCCTGCTCTATAAATTCAAAGACACAATTACCTCTCAAGACATCCTTATCATTTCACCAAACAAAGTCTTTGCAAGCTACATCTCTAATGTACTCCCTGAATTGGGAGAAGAAACAGTAGCCGAAACCAATATGGAAGAGATTGCACAACAACTCTTCGACTACCAAATGAATTTTAGGTCCTTCTATGACCAGGTGGCTGAACTGCTCGAAAAAAACAACCAAAAATTCATTGAGCGCATCCAATTTAAATCCTCGGTAGATTTGATTAAAAAAATGGACGATTACTTGCTGTTTCTCGAAAATAACGGGTTTAAACCCATTGATATATTTGTCAATAAAAAACCGATACCGGCCTGGTTTATTGAAGAGAAATTTAAACAATACAGCCGCCTGCCCCTATTGAACAGGTTTAATGAGGTGGTACGCGAAATTGTCAATAATGTCTGGATGTATTACAACTATGAAGTCCAAGGCAAAGAACGAACAGAATTACACGCAACCATCAGAAAAATGTTTCCCTCCACCAATCTGCGAAAACTCTACAAAGGGTTTTATGAATGGTTAGGTGAACCTGAATTGCTCAAAACACGTAAAGGCAACGTCTTTGAATACAGTGATGTATATCCTTTGCTCTACCTTAAAATGAAACTCGAAGGCCTAAAACCTTTTACAGATGTAAAACACTTGGTCATTGATGAAATGCAAGACTATTCTGCAGTACAATATAAAATTCTAAATAAACTGTTCAATTGCAAAAAAACCATTCTCGGCGACATCAACCAATCGGTAAACCCTTTTAGCGCTTCAAATATGGATACAATTGCCGATATTTTCACTGATGCCATTGCCATGACAATGACCAAAGGCTATCGATCAACTTATGAAATAACCCAGTTTACAAAAAAAATAAGCCAAAATGTAAATGTGGAGCCCATTGAAAGACACGGTGAAGAACCAAAAATCTTGAAATGTAAAAATGAAGAAGAGGAACTCAACACCATCAAAAACGAACTCAAAAATTGGGATACCAAAAAGTTTAAATCATTGGGTATTATATGTAAAACACAAAAGGAAGCCAATGCACTCTATGATGCAATTGACCAACATCATCAAGTGCAACTTCTCAACGCACTAAGTGTTGCTTTTGGAAGTGGTATTGTCATCACAACGGCACATCTCGCCAAAGGCCTTGAATTTGATCGGGTCATTGTACCGTTTGTTACAGAAAATAACTATAAAACACCATCAGACAGACAAATGCTTTATGTAGCCTGTACCCGGGCAATGCACAAACTTATGCTTACATACTCAAAAAAACCATCAACTTTTATAAACCGTTAAATATGAAATGTCCTTTATGCTTCACCATGCTAAGGGTTTTAAAAGATCCCCTTTACTATGATTGCCAATTTTGCAAGGCTTTGGTCAAAAACCACAAACTATTACCCTCAAAAGAGGAAGAAATTCAACGGTACAAATCTCACAATAACGATGTAAACGACCCGCGTTATCAAAAATTTACAGCTCCTGTTTGGCAGTATATCTTAAATCATTGCAAGCCACAACATAATGGTTTGGATTATGGATCAGGAACCGGGCCTGTAATCTCAAAAATGCTTTCAGATCAAGGGTATCAAATCAAACAATATGACCCCTATTTTTGCCGTGACTCATCGGCTTTAAATAATAAATACCATTACATCGCTTGCTGTGAAGTAGTTGAGCACTTTTTCAGCCCTATAGAAGAATTTGTAAAACTGGATAAAATGCTACTCCCAGGAGGTATATTTGTGGGAATGACTTTATTGTATAACAACGCTGTAGACTTTGAAAAATGGGCATACAGAAAAGACCAAACCCACGTTTTTATCTACAGAAAAGAAACCATTAAGTTCATTGCCAACCAATTCAATTACCAACTGCTTGAACTCACTGACAGGTTTTTTGTCTTCAAAAAAAACTAAAATTAGTTTATTAACGCGCACATTGCACACACAAACGGCTTTCCGGGCGTATGAGAAGTCGCCCCTCAGGGATGGGCTTTTTACATTTTACACAAATACCAAAATCTGAATCATTCAACCTGTCCAAAACGTAAGACAATTGCTGCAAACGCTTTTTGGCTTCAAACAAGGCTGCATCATTGACACTTTTGTTATTGATGGCATCCATACGCGATACCCGGCCTATCGCATCATCTGGTGCTACAGCTTGGGTCATGCCTTCATACAATTTGACTGCATTTTCAAGTTTATGAATCTCTTCAAACACTTTTTCTGTAAATGCTAATTTATCGATCATAAATTTTTATTTTAAAATTACTTAAAGTTACTTGGATTTTCGAACAACATAGGAATATAATTTTATCTCCCGGGTTTCAAATGCAGCTATCAAAATGGATAAATAATAGTTCCACTTTCGGTAAAATCGCATTTCACGATCTGTCCTGATCTTACCACTATGCTTTCTGAAATTTTGCTGCCACGCAAGTAACGTCTTTACATAATTTGGGTTTAAATGCTCCATTTCTTCAAAACAAAATGCTTTTCAACCAATCCTATCGTTTGTGCCAAACGGCGCAGTGGCCGATGCTTAGGTAAAACAAAATCATTTAAAAGGGCACTTTGATTGTTTCCGCTTTTTCCACTTGAGAATAAATCAAAAACCCCAATTCCGGTACGCTTAAGTTTAAAATCTACAGTCTCCATAAATGCTTTATAATTCATAACACCACCATCGTCATATTGCTGAAGGCTAACTATTTTATCAAAAACTCCCTTTATTTCCCTTTGGTCTTTTAGTACTATTGTAATAGGCAATCCCTTACATAGCTTTGTGGCATAAGCATGTTGCTGTTGTGATTGGGTAACACCCACTACTTTAACCCCATAATGTTTGGCTGCATAAAAAGCCAATCCTCCCCATCCACAACTCATATCCAATAAAGTCTCATCTTTCTTAAGTTGCAGTTGCTCACATACAGTAAGCAATCGTTGTTCCTGCGCTGTGTTTATATCTGATACACCCTGCCAATCACCACTTTGATAAAGCAAAAAACTCCCAAGCATCTTTTGATAAAAAGGATAATCCGCTGCTTCACGATGCAAACAAGCCTGCAAATCTTCTTTTCCCGGAAAGCGCATAAATAAATTGTCTTGTAGTTCTAGGCTCCACAAACGCACTTGTTGATTTGCCTGTTGTTCTACTTGATAATCAAAAACACGATTGAAAAAACGATCCAACCTTTTACATTCCCACCAACCTTCCACATAGCTCTCCCCTAAACCCCGGGCGCCATCTTTCAAAATGCGCCTGTAAAAATCAGGATGATAAACACGTATATCATAGGGCTTTTGACCCTCAATTGTAATTCCGGCTTGCTCCAATAAGTTTTCAATAATTTCTTTATAGGGGTTCATAATTTATTTTTTTAGATGAATTCAAACGATTTACAGTTCAGATGTAAGCATACACCCGATAATGCAAATCAAGTTTATAATAACAAAATAACAAATTGAACCCTTTTAGGGCGGAGTAAGGAAAGTAAAGCTCGGTAATTTGTAGAGTAAATTCGTCATATACTTAAACGTGTTCACAAATCTAATCTTTTTCATTGCTTTTTGGAAATGAAAAGCAAAAGAAGTTGCCCTTCCTTATAGCTAACTTCTTATATCTAAGATTTAGACACTTGTTAGCTATAAAAAAATCCCAGATTGTAAATTCCGCCAAAACGGAAAGTATCTGGGATTCCACAACAAAATAAATAAGTTTATATTTTATCTGTAAGCACCTTATATGTTGGGTCTTCCATTACATTTACATCGATGATTTGTTCAGCATTTTTCAATAACTTTTTACAATCCGGGCTCAGGTGTTTTAAATGTACTGTTTTCCCTACTTTTAGATACCGCTCTGTAATTTTATTCAAAGCCTCAATGGCCGACATATCCACAACACGGCTTTCAGCAAAATCAATAATAACCTCATCCGGGTCACTTAATACATCAAATTTTTCATTAAAAACAGCCACCGAACCAAAAAATAATGGACCCCATATTTCATAATGTTTAGCGCCATCTTCATCAATATACTTGCGGGCGCGAATGCGCTTGGCATTGTCCCACGCAAATACCAAAGCAGCAATTATAACCCCCACCAACACAGCCAGTGCCAAGTTGTGCAGTACCACGGTAACAAGCGTCACCAATACCATCACCAAAACATCAGATTTGGGCATCTTATTGAATGTTTTTACACTTGCCCATTCAAAAGTTCCTATGGCAACCATAATCATAAGTCCGGTAAGTGCAGCCATCGGTACTTGTTCTATCAAGCCGGAGCCAAACATTACAAAAACCAAGAGCATAACCGCTGCTACTATGCCCGCCAAACGGGCACGAGACCCTGAAGTGATGTTGATCAAACTTTGCCCTAGCATTGCACATCCGCCCATACCTGAAAACAAACCGGACATAAAATTAGCAGCCCCCTGAGCCACAGCTTCCTTATTTCCACGACCGCGGGTTTCGGTAATTTCATCTATAATATTAAGCGTTAGCAAACTCTCTATAAGCCCCACCCCGGCAACTATTGCAGAATAAGGCAGTATAATCATAAATGTCTCCCAGGCAAAAGGCACTTGAGGAATGTGAAACGGTGGAAAACCCCCTTGTATGGAGGCAATATCTCCAACTGTTTTGGTATTAATACCAAAAACCACAACCAATCCAAAAACCACCAATATCGCTATTAACGTTGCAGGTACTACTTTGGTAAGTTTGGGTAAACCCCATATAATAAACATCGTTAATAGGACAAGCCCTAATAAAATATAAAGTGCTTCACCGGTAAGCCAATTCCCACTGGGGTCTTTAAACTGGTCCAGTTGAGACATAAAGATAATAATCGCAAGTCCGTTTACAAATCCAAATATCACCGGGTGGGGCACCAATCGTATCAATTTACCCAAACGCAAAAATCCCGCTGCCATTTGAATAATACCTGCCAAGATAACTGCAGCAAAAACATATTCTACACCGTGTGATTGTGCTAATGCGATTATTACTACGGCAATAGCACCGGTAGCTCCTGAAATCATTCCCGGTCTTCCACCAAATATGGCAGTAATCAGACCCACGACAAAGGCAGCATAAAGACCCGTAAGAGGTGATAGGCCGGCTATAAGTGAAAAGGCAACAGCTTCAGGTATTAAAGCAAGGGCTACAGTTAAGCCCGATAAAACTTCTGTTTTGTAATCTACTTTTTGTTTGAGATCAAATAAATTTAAATACTTTTTCATTGAATTTTTTTTAATAAAATGTAAGGACAATTAAGTAGCCTCAATTGTCTGTTATAAATGGTATAAAAGTGTGTAGGAGATACCTTTACCTAGGGCGGGGTAAGCTGTGTAAATTGATATGAAGAGGTAATGATTTTCATCTTAAGCGCGCAAAAATAGTGTTATTTTACGGATAGGAAACCTTTTTTTTGATGTTTTTTATATCAATAAATTGTTAGCAAAACTTTACTTAAATTTTTATAAGATCAATATTTTTGTGCATACCCATTTCCTAATTAAATACTTTTAAAATTAATATACAATAGATACAGCTTAACTAATCTCATCCGTACAACTCCCCACAACCCAAAACCCAGATTTTTTTGAAAACGAAAGTACAGTTTTGATAAAGTGGTGTTTTCAAAAAAAGCCTCAGTCTTTTGGGTTGTTCCGCGCGCCACACTTCTGTGGTTTTTTGCGTCACGATTTTTGCCCCACCGCAAATGCAGCACATTGCGCCATTGCGATTAACGGTCATTGCGAACGTAGAGAAGCAATCCCGCAATGCCACAAAGAGCTGCCCAACCGCACAAGCAAAAAATCCCGCCACAAAAAACCACCCCAAGCTATATTTACATAACGGCTAGTTTTAATTCAAAAAAAATGCAACTATATTTTTAAGCGGTAATTTTTTTTGAAGTTAAAACTCCATTATGTAAAATAGCCCCTAAGCCTACGCGCTAATTTGAACTAAAATCAAAAATAGGGGCTATTCACGAGTACCAATAAAAAACAAACAACTAGGTCACGAGCTAAATAGCCGCTCACCAGCCGCACAGCATCGTTAGTTTAATAACATTCATCAATAACCGAAAGGAGTGGAATAGATTCGTGAGTTAAAAAAACTCATCAATGCATTCCCGTTCACGTCGTTTAAACCCGCCCACCCCATTCAGCGGTTTCAGAAATGGGCAATGCATCACAACACCATAAATGTGCAAAAGGCAGGTGCAATGCGTTTACATAATAAAAAGTATCAAATAGGGATACTTATACATTTAAAACCAGTAGTTGCACCAGCCTTTAGCACCGCTTAGAAAGAGTGCTTTTTTAAAAACCTTTCAATACTTCAAAACCCTCAATCCCACAACGGCCGGCAACACACACGCTAGCAAAATTCTAATAGCATATTCGATACTACTCCCCCTCTCTCTTTAGGAGAGGGGGCAGGGGGGTGAGGACCGTGCGCGCCGCCAGCCTCAAACCTCAAATAATTGAAAATATCGTGTTCCCTAAATTTAAAAAAGCACCCTTTCCAAACACCATTCAGTACTTTCAACACCAAGCATTGCCCATTTCTGAGCGAGCAGTCCCGGGTTACAAAAAACAAAAAGTTAAATCCTATAAAACTTGGAAATATTCCAAAAATACCACCTAATTTTGTAGTATGAATCTCAGAAAACTGCAACATAAAAACCCACTCACTTTCTACAACGCTTCCGTTTCTTGCGAAGTCGAAATACCATTAGTATTCAGTAAAGTAAGCGCAGGGTTCCCATCACCTGCAGATGATTTTCTGGACATCAACATCGACCTCAACAAACACCTGGTTAAAAACCAATACACAACATTCTTTGTCAAAGTCTCCGGCAACTCCATGCAAGATGTCGGCATAAGCGATGGTGATATCCTCATTGTAGATAAAAGCCTGGATCCGGCAAACAACAAAATAGCCGTTTGCTTCATTGATGGCGAATTCACAGTCAAACGCATCAAAGTAGAAAAAGACTGCGTCTGGCTCGTAGCCGAAAACCCAGACTACAAACCCATCAAAGTAACCGATGAAAACGAACTCCTTATCTGGGGAATAGTCATCAACGTCATAAAATATCTCTAATGTTTGCACTGGTGGATTGCAATAACTTCTATGCCTCCTGTGAGCGTGTCTTTAACCCTGGCCTCAACGGCAAACCCGTTGTGGTCCTGTCCAACAACGACGGTTGTGTCATTGCCCGTTCCAACGAGGCCAAAGCCTTAGGTATTCCAATGGGAGCACCGGCATTTGAATATAAAAAGACATTCGAGCAACACAATATCAACGTATTCTCATCCAATTACGCCCTCTATGGCGATATGAGCAACCGCGTGATGAACCTACTCAGAGAATTCACACCCGATATCGAAATCTACAGTATCGACGAAGCCTTCCTGCAGTTCAATGGATTCGAAAAATTTGACCTCCATGACATCGGCCTCCAAATGAAAAAAGGAGTCACCCAAGGCACTGGCATTCCCATCAGCATCGGATTTGCACCCTCCAAAGCCTTGGCAAAAGTAGCCAACAAAATCGCCAAAAAGTTTGACAAACAAACCAACGGCGTACACCTCATAGACACCGATGAAAAAAGAATCAAAGCACTCAAATGGCTCCCCATTGAAGATGTATGGGGCATAGGCCGGCAACACGCCAAAAGACTCAAAGCAAAAAACATCCACAACGCCTGGCAATTCACCCAACTTCCTGACGACTGGGTCCGTAAAAATATGGCTGTGGTAGGCCTCAGATTAAAACACGACCTCGAAGGAAAACCAACACTCCCCCTCGAAGTTAAAAACCCCAAAAAGATGATCGCCACCACACGCTCCTTTGAAAAGATGTACACAGAGTTCAATGATATAAAAGAAAGAGTATCCACCTTTGCCGTTTCCTGCGCCGAAAAACTTCGCCGTCAAGATTCACACTGCAACCTTATAATGGTATTCCTTCACACCAACGGCTTCCGGAAAGATCTCCCCCAATACGGTCGCAACATCGTCATCAACACCCATTATCCAACCAATTCAAGCATAGACCTCATCAAATACGCTCAGGCAGGCCTCAAAGTCATTTACAAACCCGGTTACCACTACAAAAAAGCCGGTGTTATTGTTATGGGCCTGTCACCCACTAACCAAAAACAACTCTCCCTCTTCACAGAAAGCAACCCCAAACACGAGCCTATAATGCAAATCGTTGACCGCCTTAACAAAGCCTACGGCAACAACAAAATCAAATTCGGCAGCCAATCCCTCGGCCGCCAGTGGAAAATGAAACAAGAACGCCTCTCCCCGCGCTACACCACAAATATTCTTGAAATACCAACAGCTTGCTGTAAACAATAGATTAAAATTTGTATTTTAGTTTACTACTAAAAATAAAGTTCAAATTATGGGAACATCATTATGGAAAGTAACAGCATTGCGTGATAATTCAAAATTAAAAAAAGGAATGTCAGCAGAAATATTTCAAGCAAATAGCGTTAATAAACCATCTCAAAGAGTCATTTGCGAAAACTTAAATTCAAAATACGGTACTAGCATTAGTGAAGGGAGTTGTGGTTTAACAAATTTTGATATTATTAAACTCAGTTAAAAATAACTAATATTCAAAAAACCAATCGTGGTGTTCCATAATTAAGAAATATAATAATGCCGAATCCTATTCAATCCTTTATAAGATTAATCCTTGACAACAACATTTTATCGATGCCTATGATTGAATGGTGGCTTTTAAAATATTCAGATCATTACAAAAGTGCTTATGATTTTTTTTATAATCAAAACTTATATGAAATAGAGGAAGGTTCGGTTATGCGTCTTAATCTATTTGGAAAACCTACTGACCAAAAAAAGTTTCTAGAATTGTATGAAGCACTGGATAAGGTTTCAGGTTATCATAGAAATGAAGCATATTTTGAGCAAGAAATGGTCGATTACAATAAAATTAAGAAGTCGCAGTCTGATTTAAAAAAATGGGTTATAAAAAATGAGTATTTAGGAGCTGACAAGTATGTTTGTTTTTTTGTCGACTATTTAGATTATGATAAAAATAATGAAGAAGAACATTTAAGTGTTTTTGTTTTGCCTTTTAAAGAACTCGACATCTACATTGACCGACAATACTTCAAAAATACGATTGAATTTTTAGAAATATTTAATGAACTCTTTTGGAGTCAAGAAATTTATCCCGAAAGTCCAATATTACAAAGTATAAATTTAGAAATGAACACAAATAGAGTTATTCCAAATGAATAAACTTTCACCTATGTAATATTGCATTAATAAATATCATTAACACAGACTATCTCAATTGGAACAATTAATTAAATTTAAAATTCGTAATTTAGTTCTCATATCAGTGAAAAATATTAATATCGTTGATTGTCTTAATACCTTAAAAATTAATTGATATTTAGTATAGAAAAAGTTATCTAAAAATGGAACAAGTAAATTTTTATATAATAATTAATGACAGATATTTCAGGCACGAATATGAATCTGATGACTATCATTTAGAAAAGGTATTTTCAAAAGACAAAATTATAGAAATTATTGACGATTTCAATGACACTTCATTTCTTCAAACACAACTTATAATAACTAATGATAAAGAATTGTTGTCTAAATATTTGATAACCATTAATGAAGATGAGTTTAAAATGCTATGTCTCTTAGATAATTTTGACAAGAAGAATATCCGTATTAATTCTGCTTTTTTTAAATCTTACAACAAGCAAGCTTTTGAATACTATTTGAAAATAAAGGAAGACCAAATAATATCAGCGAGTATGGATTTTAGAAGTGAAACTAGCTATCCATACGATCACGACCCATCTATTGGAATTACATCCACTTACCTTAATGGATGGATAGAAAACAAAGAGTTTTCATACTTTGAAACACCTCAAAGATATTTAAATGAGGAACAAACAAACAAAGAATTCTATTTAAAAGATATAAAAAAAGGTAATTTAGAAACCTTAAATAGTCTTATAAATATAAATATCCTTGATATTGGAAAAGATGATAACTTTCCAAGTATCAATTGGGAATTAAGAAAAGGATTACTTAGGTACTTTGATAAAGTTTCTTCTAAACGTCTTTATATTTCACAATACCACTTAGATGCACTTTCAAAAGACAATGATTTAGTTCTTACTATTGATACACAATTAGATCCAAACCACTACATTGAATATTATGTAACTGGTATTGAAAATATTGATGAACAAGAATCCGATTTTAAAACTCAGACAAATTTTGATGAGACAGATTCACCAAAATATGATAAATACAATGGTGTATACGGTTTAGACGACAATACAATTGATAGTGCTTTCGAAGGTGACCCTGAAAATTATTGGAATATTGATTAGATGCTTTTTAGTTTAAAGATAAATTTGAATTTAAATTATCCACAAAGAAAACCAATCAGGGTATGCAATCACTTCACGTTTTATTAAATCTTATTTTACATTACTGTATAGTTTTATTGCCTTTAAAAATCACTGTTTTTAAATAATCTTCAACTCGTAAAAACAAAACACAACCGCCATGTGCTTCCACACCTCCCAAACCAAAAAAGTCACAAAACTTGAAAATCGCTTTAAAGCAAGCCTCCACGACGATGATGCACGCGATGCCTATGATATCCCCTCATACCATTTAAACGGCTTTGCTCACCCCAATATGCTCATCATCCCCCAGGAAGAACCTGCAGCATTGGTAGAAGGCAAATGGGGTATAGTCCCTCAAAACAAAAAACCAGAAGAAGTTAGTGATTATTATAAAAAAGGCGTTCGCTATGGTGGTGGTTTAAATGCACAATCAGAAAAGCTGTTCAACCATTTCATTTATAAACACGTGGCACATTCCCGGCGTTGCTTAATCCCAGTTACCGGTTTTTTTGAGCCTCATGAAGCGAAAGGGGATAAATATCCCTTTTACATTTCCCGAAAAGATAACGATGCCTTTGCTTTGGCAGGTATCTATACACTAATAGATGGAATGCCAACATTTTCAATCTTAACGAAGACTGCATCCCCGCTATTTGAAAAAATTCACAATACTAAAAATATAAAAAGGCAACCTGTTCTAATCCCCACATTAAACGAGCAAAACTGGTTAGCAGACAACCTCAATGATAAGGATATTCAACACCTCATCAACGCTCAATACCCCGAAGAAGAACTCAATCCATACACAGTAAGCAAAGACCTCTTCAGCCCAAAAATTCACAGCGATGTAAAGTCTATCTTAGAAAAAGTAGATTACGAAAACGTCTCAATCTAATCCCCGCGAACGTGTCCGCTGAAAGTTTACTTAAGGAATAATGTATAAGGATAAATCGCTACTATAAATATCCCTTCTTTGATAGTATCACAAAAAGATGAACAATATTATGAGCGCCAAATTCTTTTCTTAATTTCTTAAGCTCTTTTTCAATCATACTTACACTGTTAGGTAAAATTTCTCTTTCTTTTAGATACTCAGAAACCTCAGCTTGAGTATATCCAACGGCCATTTTCTTAACTATCATTTTTTGAATCCTGTTCATAAATCTAAAATACATTATTTTTTAAATTTTAGAAGCTCAGTTATAAGTAAATTATAGCTACTCCTTTCATTCTAAAGAGTGTAAAGGAAAAACAACTTGAAAATAAATATTAGATAAATTTTCCGAAAACAAATAAAAAGGAAGCAAAGTTAGTGGGCTCCCTCCACCAGCCGCCAAAGCACTGTCAAGGTCAAGCCTCCGGTTTTGAAAAAAATCTCCACCCTCCATGCTGTACTTCTTTCAGCATCTCTCATTACTTTACTAACCTCTCACCACTCACCACTACTCACTAAAAACCGGGTAGTATTTTTTCCAAAAACCTTGACAGCGCAGCCACGCCCTCAGTGATAGGGCTTTCTTTTTTTTTGTTTTTTCTTTTGTTCCGAAAAAAATATGTGAGCGAAGCGAGCGAAAGCATAATTAATTTTTAAATCCATAATTATGCTTAATTTCAAAATCAAAACCCACAAACACGGAAGGTTTTACAACACACCGCACTTCTTCATCCTAAACAAAGGAAACAACGCCGGAAAACCTTCATTTGAACCCTACAGAAATGCGTTTGTCATTTTCTGCAACAACCAAAGCGACCTCCAAAAACTCTATTGGATATGCGCCATCCTCCACGCTGGTAGCCTGTTCAAACCTTACCACAAAGGCTCCGTCATCACGTTTGTATCCATTTGCGACATCAAAAACCTGATTATAGAATGCCTGTTCAATTACGATGGCCACTACTGGCAGGAACGCTTCAAGGTCCTCAAAAAACTGGAAGAGGCAGAAGAAAACCTGCGCAAGCAGTCGGTCAATCTCAAAAATTACAAAATCTTAATGATGAGGTCTTACCAACCGCAATTAAACTAAAAAACAGGGCGTCAGCCCTGTTTACACCAATAAAAAAAGCCCGGTACACCAAAACCGGGCTTTCTCACCAAACCAACCTACTTCCCAAACCACCGGGAAATAAACCGCAACAACACCGAAGCAATAAAACTCGCCACAGCGCCAATAAATGCCATGATAACCGTCGTAAACACATCCTCCACAGGCAAATTCGGCAACAAGCCAAATGCAGTGCCACCTATAAAACTCACTTTATGAAAAGAATGTGATTCCATAACTAAATACCTAATGCAGGCACTTCACCGCCCGGTTCATCATTATCATCATCCTCATCCATCACAACCGCCTGACTCACCACAGTGGCCACAGTTCCGGCAACCGTCACATAAGTGGCAATCGTAAACAAAGCAGTCGGAATCGCCACAGGAGCAGCCAAAATGGCACCACCTGCAGCAGTCAGCGCAATCCCAATATTTCGCAACGTCCTAAAAAACTTAGGAGTCGGTTTTGTATAACGTTCTTTTAAATTCATAACTCAAATCAAAATTAAATTAGCTAATTAATCCCCTCACCGGCATCAAACACCGCTGAGGTAATGTTCAAAAACAAAGGTTCCTTTTTCATTCGGCACCGTTCAATGAATAGCAAGAGTTTGTCTAACGCTTTACGCGAAAGCAACCCGGTTCCTATACCCGTTAAATGTGTAACCGGAGCCAAACACCCCCGAAGTTCTTTCATCGCATCATTCGCAGGATGTACCAAAATCCCCGTACGCCCGGGAACATTCTTAACCACCAAATGATGCTTAAACCGGTCCGTATACCAAAGCGCCAGCTCATAACGCCCATCAGGAATACACGAAATATTCCGTGCATTTTCCTTCCAGGGCAATTCAATCATAAAACAGATAAACTTCCCTTGATGAAAAAGGGCACCATTGGTGCCCCCTTCAAACTGATTCCTGAACAATTGCAATTCCATCACCCAATGAAATCATGATTACACTTGATCAACACCAATCAAACTGAGGGAGTTGTAAGCACCGTTTTTCAACGGGTACATATCACCATTCACCTCTTGGTAAAAGCTCACACCAAGCACCTGCAACAGCGGCAGGGTAGAGTTAGCAGTCACCGTAGAGACAAGATTGATTAGCGCAGTCGCCTGAGCATCCCAAGGCAGAATCGCAGTCTCCTGACTGTCAAAAACAAACTCCTCGTTTTCGAAGTCAACTTCAGCCAACCCGCTCACGATTTTAAAATGAGTAGTTCCACCGGGAGCATCGATACTCGCATTAGGAGTAAACGCCGGGATTTCTACATCCAACGTACCGGCAACCCGGTCCAGAGTTGGAGTGTAATCAGCAAACATCACGGTACTCAACTTCCCGTTGATGTTAAACTCAAACCCGTTGATCAATGCCATATCCCCATCAGGGATGGTTCTCAACCCACGTTCATTGGTTGGGTCCGTCTTAATCACTCGCATAAGTGATTGAGTTAATCTGCTGGTCACTCGTTTGTCCTTTGCATTCTGCAACAGCAAACGAATGGCCTTTCTCACCAATTTACCACCGGCACCGGCACGTCCAAATTCAGCCCCATTTTCACGGGTTCTTTGAAACGCCGGGTCGTTGGCAATTCGGTTTTTGTCCACGCCACCTTTTTCACGAGCCAAATGCCCGTCGGCGGTCTTGTAAAAGGTAACACCTCCAATGGTACCTTTCAACCTGATAATTCCGGTCTGTCTTGCCATAACTATTCGATTTTTTGATTAATAAAAACCAAAAGTATAAGCACACACCACCTCTCAAAGAACCCCATTTCCGATACCAACCACCTTTTCCGAAACAGACCATTTTAACCGCAAACACCAAATCAAACCAAAACAGATGAAACCATAATCCACCCAACAAAAAAACACCACCACAACCCATTAAAACATTGATTAACGCCCTACGATGCTGTATCTTTGAAGGGTAGATGAAGTATGGATAAAGTATGAAGTATTCAAAACGGATATGTATTTACCCAAAAGATATTCAGCGTATCACCGGCAAGAGTGAAAGACACGCCCGGAACCTCTTGTCCAAGATCAGAGAATACTTAAACAAGGAACCACACCAATTCGTCACCACAGAAGAATTTGCAAGTTTTACGGGCATAAAAAAGGAATTGGTAGAGGAGTTTATTATCGATTAATCAGGGTGAAGATTCAATAAGTTTCACTTTGATTGAATAAGCAAATTTTGTATATTTATTCTTCATTCACGAAACCAAAGTGAACCAAAATGTTCTGTTCTTATTGTGAGATATTTGTGAGTTCAAAGAATGATAATCAAACAAACTCAATGTTTATAAGGGTTTAGGTAGGGCGTACATCGTCTTGTCATCCCGACCAAAGAGTTTACCAAAACTCGCAAATATTAACCTAATTATATGTAAATCATATAGTTAGGTTTTTTTGTGTCACCAAACGAAACCAAAATTTATCGCAATTTATGTGAGTTTTTGGGGTGATTTGTGAGATATTTGTGAGATATCTGTGAGTTATTTGTGAGTTATTTGTGAGTAAAATTTTCAAAGAAATTTCAATAAATACAATACTTCGCAAAGATTTCACTACAAAAATCAGGGTATTTTTGCCCGAAAATTTGTGTACTCCCTCAACCACTAGAGTATAAAATGAAAACCTTCTACCCACGAGGGGCTTTTTTTGATGCTTTTAAAAGCGAGGCGACGTTCTTGTTGGAAAAGTCCTTGGGCTTCTTTTTTGTGAGAATGGTATCAAAACAACGTCAATTGTAGTTTATAAAACTGCTTTAATTTATCGTATATTTACAAAACGTTCTTTAAAGTTTTGAGTTGAAAAACTGTTAAAACCTCTTTATCCGTTCGGCATGCTCTTACCCGGAAGGCACGCAAACACCAGTGATTACAGGTATGGCTTCGGTGGAAAGGAGATGGATAATGAGGTCAAAGGTGAGGGGAATTCTACGAATTATATCTTTAGGATGCACGACCCAAGGGTTGGAAGATTTTTTGCAATGGATCCTATTTTTGATAATTTCCCTTTGAATTCACCATATGCATTTAGTGAAAATTAGGTTCTAATGTATATTGAACTTCAGGGGTTAGAAACTGCAAGACCTTCAAATTATAGACAAGTTCCACGATTTAGAGCAAATGAAAATGGGAGCTTTATAATATTGCACGAGCGATACAAAGAGGCGAGTACAAGCAAGAAACTACTATTAGATTTAGAAAACCATTTTACTCAAATGGGGTACAAATTGAGCACAAATCCTATCCTTGCGGTAAAGTTTATCATAATTTAATCTTATGATTTCACTTTTTTTTCAAATCATCAGCTACGACTAAAATCTGAATACCATTCGCCAATCGAAGCCATATAATCCAAAATCAAATCGACACATTCATCAACGGTAGGTTGAGGTATAACATCTTTAATTAATCCGGTCTCCATAGCACGCTCAATATACAGGTACACATGATTTTTAAAATCACCGTCGCCGATGAGGTTTCCTGTATGGGTATTCCATTTATCACGAAATCCTTCTTCAATATAATAGAAGTCTTTTATGTCCAGTGGAGTGGCTTTGCGTAAGGCCACATAGGCCACCATATCCATATAATCAAATTCCCGGGGTTCAAATGAATCTTCAAGGTAAGCAAAAGGTTTTTCCATAATTATGGTTTTTAAATTAAACATAAATCAATCTATTTATAACGAGCCAGCGCCTCCTGCAACTTTCTCACAACTTGACTACGTAACGATTCCGGCTCTAAAACTTTTACCTGGTTGCCCAACGATAGCAATTCCATCACAAAATCATGGGACGGATGTACATAGAGCTCAATACGATATTCCTTATCGTTATTGATAAGTTCTTTTTGGCTGGAATGCAGCGGTAGTGATTCTATATATTTTCCTTGTTCGACAGTAAAAGACAACACCACTCGTTCGGGTTTGGAAGCATCACCCACCACACCAAAACAATATTGAAAGGCAACTTCAGGATTGTAGCCTTCAGGAGGCGTAAAAGGCGTTCGGGTAATTTCCAGATTAGTGATACGGTCCAGGCCAAAAGTTTTAATTAGGTCGTCCTTATGGTCTTTGGCGATCAAATACCAACGGTAACGAGCTTCCTTGATAGCAAGGGGTTGTACGATACGCAATGTGGGCTCCTCAAAGCCTTCCCAGTACTTTTCATGGGTAAACCGGATTTCCACCTTGTTTTTAATGGCATGCAACAAACCGTGCAGGTTTTCTGTTCCCGAAGGTTTTCGCTTTTCGGGGATGATATGCTGCTCCATCGAACTCGACAGATTCAAGGCATTAAACATCTCAAATGACTCCATCATACGATTCTTGTAGGCATCAGATCCATCGTAAACAATTTCATAGACATTCCGGCTGCGGTCATTTTTGATTTCAATATTGTAGAGCGAGGCTATTTGCTGAATGTCCCTTTGGAAAGTACGTTGGGACACTACCAGGTTGTAGCCGGTGATTTCACTCTCTAATTCCAGAATAGATTCAATTTCCTCAAAACTACGTGGACGTATCCTCAATTTGGAAATCAAAAGCAGTTGACGAAGTTGGGTTTCATGGACAGACATAAGTTGGTATTTTAATTCTTTCATTTCAAAGATAAAATATATAAACGACAATATATGTCGCTATCGGAACGTATCTTCGAATAAGAAGCAAAGAGCTTAAATTATATATATTATAAACCTTTAATAAGTACCACTATGAAACCCTACAGAGAAAAAATTCTAATGACTTACAAATTCCTTTTAGAAACTCACGAAGAGCTGCAGACAAGAACAATCAACGTCGGGATGACCGGTGTAATGGCAGATGTCAACAGCGTTTTCAAAGAAGGCGATACTTACAACTTTGACCGAGGAAGAACTGGAAGAAATGGAGGATACCATAAATGATTAATTATTCATAAATCCCTCTGTCATGCAGAGGGGTTCTATTCACTATGAATTTCTGAAAAAACTAACGATTTACGCTCGTTAAAATGAAATTGTAAAACCTTGCGAAAACTTATCCCAGTAGGAGTTTTAGCAAAATTTAATTCTAGCTGATTGGCAGTACTGGTTCCGTCTTCCCATTTTTCTATCTGGAAATATTCCGGGCGATAAAACAGAACAATGTAATCTAACATACATATAAAACGATCTGTATAAATATCGATTAATCGGGGTCGCTTTTTATGCCCCTTGCGCTTTTCAATAGATGGTTTTAATTCAGAAAGTATCAGAATAGGAATTTGAAGTTCTTGAGACAAACATCGTAGTCTTTCTAAAGTATCCTCCTTCTTATCGTGAAGTATAAAGCAATCGTCATTCCTGATGTTTTCAAAATTGTCTATGATCACAAATGGAAATTTAAAAAGGTGATGTAAATTTCTTGTTTGATTACAGACTTTTTCCAAATCCCAACCGTTAATTTCGTCAAGAAAAAATACCGGTGCTTTGTTATTTTTAAAATAGACAGCATTTTGATCCATTTCCATCCCCAAGGCTTCCCACTTTTTTATAAGATAGTCCTTACTTGTTCCGGTTAAAAATACAGGCACATTCCTCACATGTTCAATATGACGCTGCAAGAGATTGTGCAAAAAATTTAGCTTCATACTACCCGGCCGGCCACCAATAAAAATAAGCCGTGCTTCAGCAATATTTTCCAAACAGTTGTTTAAATGTTCTGCACCGAATAACGGCTTTGAAAGTGTTTTCATAAGAGTGAATTATTTGATTGAATTAATTTAAATATCTGGCTTCTCCAGAGCCGCACTCATACAATCCTTAAATAGGTTTACACAGCGCAATTCTACATCTGTAATTAAGTTCCCTTCACCACCCTTTAGGGAGGGGAAAGTGAAGGGGACGTATTAAATTCACCACCACGTCAACCAGCCCCCACCCCCCCTCGGTCAGCCAAAGGCGAAGAGGCCACCACTCAATGACTCAATGACTCACAAACTCACAAACTCAAAAACTACCGAAACCCAATCACCTTCCGCTCTCCACGCTCAACGCGGTTCACAGCTTCATAATTGTAAAGTTCCGCAAGGGTAATCGGAACGGTAGTTCGATGTTCAACATTGAGTTCCTGAAGTAACACATTGCTTTTTTCAACTGTAAGGTTTTCAAACTCATACATTAGCTGTAGTCTTCCCTTACGTAGCAACGCCTCGTCAATATTTTTAACGTGCGTATTAAACGTAGCGATGACCTGTATAGACAAACATTCCCCCAAAATGCCGTCAGTTAAGTTGAGCAGGGTAGAAAGGCTTGAGTTGCGTTCGTTTTCGCGCGAAGCAATCAACTGCTCGGCATCTTCAATGACAAAAACAGTATTCTTGTTGTTGATTAAAAAACGAGTGAGTTCCATATGGTCCAACTGCCCGGCCATATTAGGAGACAGAAAAATCACCTTTTTCTTCATTTGACAGATCAAATGACGGATATAGGTGCTTTTACCCGTGCCCGGTTTACCGTGCAGCAAAAACAAACCATTACTGTTTTTTTGGCATAACTTCTGTAGTATGCTATTATGAACCTCCGTAAAACCATCATTATAGTGTTTCTCCAGATTGAGTTTAGGCTTTTTATATTTTACCTGCTCGGTGTCAATACCATGAGGCGTAGCTATCATCAAGTGGATGCTTGATTTTTTCTTCTTTTTTTGAAGATGCTGAAAAGCCAAATCCCTTAGGGAACAAACCAATGCTGTTTCCTTGCCCGTGTGATGAATGTTTAATTTGTCATACTCCAGATTGACCATAAGATTTCCTTCCAGGAAATAAAATACTTCACTAAATAGTTCTTTCCGCTTTTTGTCATATTCCTTGAGTTCCACTCGTTCCAGTATGGTGCCTGCAAATTCAATTTCCAGTTGTTTTTTAAGATTCCGTGACTTGACATCGTTAACAGTCAAGATACTTGGATACTTCCCAAAAGAGGCAAAATAAAAGCGATTATTGTGATAATTTTTCGCCCCTGAAAAAACATCATAAACTTGTGAATTGTTGTTAAACGGCCTGCGTCTTTCCCATGTATCTTTCATTATTTCTTGATTTTTAAGCAAATCTAAAAGCGAAATGCGTCAAAAGGTGGCGGTATGAAAATAAATTAAAACGACACACCTTGTCCGCACCCCAACTTACTTTTGAGCAAACATTAAAAGTAAAATCATGTCCATCCTTCAAGAATATAACAATAATACAAATCTCCTAAACAGCAAAATTGAAGAAACACTAAAGGCAGTCGCTCAACTCAAAGAAACCGTTGTGAAACTTAAACATTTTGAACGCGCAGCTCAAATTCGGGAAATGGAGAAACAGCTGGAGCAAATGAAAAGAGACGTTTTCAGTTTCACAGTTTAATGTGTAAAAACATCATCAAAAAGAAATTAAAAATGAAAACAAAATACAAAGAAATCATGCAAACTATAATGGCTTATTGATATAAATTCTTCGGGTAAAAACTTATACTATAGAGTAGGTGTAGAATCTTTAGCAATAAAAGGGGTTGATTCATATAAATTAGAATCTCTTGAACTAGAATATCAAAACATTTATAATAATTTTGTTAGAGACCAAATTGATATTGAATCTGAAGAGCCATATGACCTTCAACTTTCAAAAGCTAGAATGTTGACAAAAAGTACATTAATAAGCCATTAGTCATAATCCAGCCTATTTTTTTATAACGATATAGGCAAAATTTGCCCTCAACAACAAAACGAGAGTAAATTTTCATTACATTTACACTCGTAAAAGAATCACAAGTAAAAATTGCCCTTGTCTAAATTGATTAACAATGAATAATAAAGTTAACTTCAATCCTGCAATTCCATATAACGATTTACCCTTATTACCACCACAAGCAGAAATAGAAAATATTATAATTCTTAAAAAGGCAATTGCAGCGAGTAGGGCATTATCTGAATTGAAAGGAGCCATTACAAATTTGCCAAATCCAACATTATTTATTGATACTATAAACTTACAAGAAGCACAAGCCAGTTCTGCAATAGAAAATATAATCATAACACAGGATGAATTATTTAAAGCTTCTATAGCCGAAAAGAAAAATGATAATCCGGCAACAAAAGAGGTAATGCATTATAAAGATGCATTATGGTATGGTGTGGAGCAAATAAACATACGTCCAATATTAAGCACAAATTTATTTGTCGCATTAGTACAAATTATCAAAGAAAATAAATCAAGTATTAGAAATACTCCAGGAACACAATTAAAAAATCCTATTACAAATACAGTGGTCTATACACCTCCGGAGGGAGAAAATATCATTCGCGATAAACTTAAAAACCTTGAAGAGTTCATCCACGCAGAAGATAATATAGATCCATTGATAAAAATGGCAATCATACATTATCAATTTGAAGCAATACACCCATTTTTTGATGGAAACGGTCGTACAGGCAGAATAATCCTTTTGCTTTATCTCAAAATGGCAGGAATACTTGATTTGCCAGCTTTATATTTGAGTAATTACATCATTCAAAATAAAAACAAGTATTATACAAATTTGCGAAAAGTGACAGAAGAAGGAAACTGGCAAGACTGGATAATGTATATGCTAGATATGGTAGAACAAACCGCATTAAAAGGAAGAAACCAAATAGCAGAAATCGAAGCATTGATGAATAATATGGAAAAAAAAATTCAACAGCAACTTCCCAAAATTTATTCAAAAGATTTAATGGAAGAATTGTTTCGATTACCTTACACAAAAAGAAATCAACTAGAAAAAGCAGGTTTAGGCAACTTAAAAACAGTGGGTAATTATTTAAAGGAACTGGAAAATCAAGGTTTCTTGATAAGTGAACAAGTAGGAAAAGAGAAATTGTATTTAAACTTTAAATTATTAGAAGTTTTAAAAGCAAAATAATAAAGTAAATTAACCATCCACACCCTTCTCAAGCCGGGTGTCGAATATGATATTGAAAGAGCGTATGTCTTCAAACTAATTTGGATTTTTCCTTAAGGAGTGTTTGTTAAATATTTCAAATTTAGTGATTTTGAAAACACTCTCTTAATTATAGTCTAAAGTAGTCCACTTTTTGCTGACGATTTACATAGTAAAAAAAAATGAAAATCATCTTTTTTACTTATAATTTACGGTTATAAATAAACACTTTGGTAGGGTTTTTGGTGGAAGAATTGTTATTAGTACAAACCAACAAGTACAATGAAACATACATTAAATTCTCTAAAAACCTGAGAATCTCTAAAAAGAAACATTTACGCGTATAATTCACAAAAAAAAGACCTGAAAATTTCAGGTCTTTTTTTTGTGAATGTTATGAAGATTTTATTGAATAATTCCTCCGCAACTAATGCGTCCTCCAGCATTTCCTGTTGGTTGTGTTACAAAATCGTCTGTGCCAGCATGCACAATGATGGCTTTTCCTAAAATGTCTTTCTTTTCATCGCCGCAGCCAATACACCATTCATTTGTTTTAAAGGCTACTTCACCGTTTCCTTGTGCGTCTGCGTTGAAGTTTCCTATATCTCCTTTATGATAACCACTTGTGTCGCCCCATTTGCCATGTTGTTCAAAAGTAGGATTCCAATGACCTCCAGATGATGTGCCGTCTGCAGCAGTACAATCTGCTTTTTCATGTAAATGTATTGCATGCGTGCCTTCTTGTAATCCCGAAAACGAGCCTATCATTTTTACGACTCCTTCTTCTTGGGTAAACGTTATTAAGCCTTTTGTGTTTGTTTCACTTTTTGGCTCCATAACAACTTTTATTTCTGTTTTTTCAGCAGCCACCATTTCTTTCTGGGTAGTATCTTCCTCTTTAGGTTCTTGCTTTTTATTGTCTTTACAACTGGTAATTGAAAATGCAATAATCATTAATAGTAAAATGAATGAGTTTTTCATAATGTTAATTTTGAATGGATTTAAATTGACAATAAAGTTAATGTGGATTATTGTTTTATCCAAAGATTTAGAATAGAATTATGAAAAGCTTTTACTCTCTTAATTTTGTGAGTACTTGAACTTTATTGTGAAGCGTTTTATGTACAGGGCATTTATCTGCAATTTCTAATATACGGTCTCGTTGTTTTGTGTCTAAACTACCTTTTAAGTGAATTTCTCTGCTGAAAGTATCTATTTTTGCTTCTTGATATTCACAATTTTCACAATCTATGGCATGTTGTTTGTCGTACTTTATTTTAACTTGTACCTCGTCAATTTCCCATTTTTTTTGCTTTGCATACATCTGTATCGTCATTGCGGTGCAGGCTGCAAGCCCTGCAGATAAAAATTCATATGGTGAGGGGCCAAAACCTGTGCCTCCATATTCAATGGGTTCATCAGCTACCATAAAATGATTGCCCACTGCCATTTTGGTCAGAAATCCATCTTTAGAATTTAAGCTAGCCAAAATAGCTGTTTTAGAAACTATTTTTTCTTGTTCAGGGACTTGTAAATATTTACTCGCCCAGCTACTAATCATCAAACCTACATATTTTGAATCTTCTTTTTTTGTAAGTAAGTGGTCAGCGCCATCTAATGAAATGAAACTTTTAGGGTGTCTTGCAGCACTGTATATTTCCTCAGCATTATTTATTCCAACAAGAGAATCTTGTGGTGAATGCATTACCAAAATTGCTTTTCGCAACTTTTTCACTATATCTGGTAGTGATTTAGTTTTTAAATCATTTAAAAATTGTTGTTTTATAGTGAAGTCTCTTCCGCTTAAGTTTACTACAGCTTGACCTTTGGTTTCAATTTCCTCAATACTGCTTTTTAATAATTTTTTTATATGATTTGGATCAGAAGGGGCACTTATGGTAGCTATAGCCTTAATGCTTTCTATTTTTTCAGCAGCAAAAATAACAGCGGCACCACCCAAAGAATGCCCAACTAAAATTGTAGGTGCTTGATGGTTTTTCTTTAACCAATTAGCAGCGGTAATTAAGTCTTCTACATTACCAGAAAAATTTGTGTCTGAAAAATCGCCGGCGCTTTCTCCTAAGCCTGTAAAATCAAAACGCAATACGCCAAAACCTTTATCTGCCAATTCTCGGCTAATATTTACAACGGCACTTAAATTTTTATTGCAGGTAAAACAGTGTGCAAATAAGACAAAATTATGGGGATGTTGGTTATCTGGAAGCTCTAACCTTCCCGATAATTCTTCGCCTTTGTTATTTGTAAAAGTAACTTTTTTAAGATCCATTTAATTGTTTTTAAGTTTTTTAAAACTGTTGGGTTTGTCGATAGCATTTTCTTTGACTTACAATAAAATGGTTTTTTGGTAATCCTGTTTTTCTTAATGAGTTTCTTTTAAGTATTTATTTAAAAACGCCAAAGTCTTCTCATAGGCGGCTATTTGATTTTCTTTTTTAACAAAGCCATGTCCTTCGTCTTCAAATAATACATATTCTACAGGCACACCATTTTCTCTTACTTTTTCTACAATTTCATCAGACTCGATTTGAAGCACTCTAGGGTCTTGAACGCCTTGTAGCACCATTAATGGTTTGGTGACATTTTGGGTATGAAACAATGGAGATATTTTTTTTAATCGAATGCTATCTTCGGTATATGGGTTGCCCATTTCTAAATATAAGGCGTCTTTAAACGATTCCCACCATTTTGGTATGCTTTTTAAAGTGCGTATCCAGTTTGTTACACCGTAAATGTTTACACCAACTTCAAATTCTTCAGGTGCAAAAGTTAGTGCTGCCATGGTCATATAACCTCCGTAAGAGCCACCTATAATTCCAATTTTGGTAGAAATTATTTCTGGTTGTTTTGCTAACCAGTTTTTTCCTTCTATACAGTCTTGTAAATCGCCTTCGCCATGATTTTGGTCGTCTAATTGATAGAAGGTTTTTCCATAGCCACTGCTGCCTCGGTTGTTGACGGCAAGAACGGCATAGCCATGATTTACGAGATATTGAATAAAGGAATTAAAATTTTGTCTGGACTGCCCACCTGGACCACCGTGTACCCAAACTAAAGCTGGTACAGGATTTTCTTTGGAAGCATTTAGGGGTTTGTAATACACGGCTGGAATTTCTAATGCATCAAATGAAGGATATCGAATAATTTGAGCAGCTACAAGGTCTTTCTGGTTTATTTCGGTATTTAAAACATTGGTGAGTTTGGTACTTTCCTTACTTTCTAGGTTATACACATATAGGTTTGTGGGTGTATGGGAACCACCTACATTTATTATGGCTAATGTTTCATCCTTTGAAAAATCAATTCCAGTTATAAATTCATTTTCAAAATTGGGCAAATCTAAAGGATTTCCTGTATCATTTTTAGTAACTTCTATCTTGTTTGCAGCATCTTCATTGATATTGATAAATTTGTATTTTCCATTATGACTGACTCCCATTCCGGAAATATCCCAATTTTTTTCTGTTATTTTTTCCGAAGTATTTTCTGCTATCGAATATTTCATTAGGTAAGAAAATTCACTTCCTAGGTTTGTTGTGTAATACAGATATTTATTGTCTTTAGAAAATGTTTGTGCTGCATTTCCGCTTTGTTCTTTGTTTATTTTTGTAAAGATTTTTTCTTTTAAATTGTAAATAAACAAATCTGAATCATTCGTGTTTATGGCTTTACCTAATGCTATATAATTGCCGTCATCAGAGATGTCTCCATAATCATAGCCTTCTTTGTTTTCAAATATCAGTTTAGAAATAAATGAGGTTATATCCATTTGATAAACATCTGTATATCTGGAATCTCGTTCATTGCTTCCATAATAAAAACTTTTTTTGTCTTTTGCCCAGCTGTAAAATAAGGCTCTTACATTTTTTTCGGGAGTTAGTCGTTTTAGGTTTTCACCATCTTTTACAAATATTTTATAAATTTCATCACCATTACCATCCATTCTAAAGAGAATTCGTTCGTCTTCTGGAAAGAAGGAAATGGCATAAATTGAAGCGCTATCCGATTTTGTAATAGGCATCATTTCGCCACCAGATGTTGGAATGGTGTACATATTAAAAATACCCGAGCGGTTACTGGTTACTAAAATTTTGGATTTATCTGGAGAAAAACTACTACCAAATACAGATTCATTGTCCATAAATTGTTCAATAGTATAGGAGCCAACTTCTCTTTTTTCGTCTTGTTTTTTTTCGGATTTGCAGGAATATATGAAAACTAGTGCCGCTGCATAAAGTATTGTTTTTTTCATTTTTAAGGAAGTAATATTTAGTTAGTTAGTTGTAAGTTACTAATGTACAATAATTTTCTAAAGACAAAACATATTTATTTTAGGCTTACCTATTTGGAATTCTCTTTTAGTTTGCGTTTTTTTATACGTTTTGGATTGTACCACAAATAAAATCCTGTGATAGAAAGCATCATTAATCCTAAGCAGGTAATAGTTACATAGATTTTTTTTACTTCTTCGTTGTTACTTTTTATAAAAAAATCGATTATGGAACCATCATGAATTTGTTCTATAATATCAGATGTTCTTGTTTTTACTGAAAGGATTTTGCCTGATTTGATGCCCACTTGTACTTCACTGTAATGATTATAAAATCGCACTTTTGCAACTCCTTTTTCTGGACGAATGTCTATTCGATCTACTGTGGCATCTAAATCGGTGTTTTCAAGAATGTATAAAGAGGCTATTTGCTGAATTTTTTCAATAGGAAGTATTGGTGTATTTGTGATGTCTTTTTGTGTAGGAGGTAAAAGGTTTAAATCTTTTTTCCAAGCTAAAAGTAAGCCAGAAACTCCAATAATAAACATAAAAACAAACAAAGTAATAGCTATATATTTGTGAATTTTGCGATGCCAACGTGTGTTTTTAGCAATTTTTTTTGAGGGATTTATCAAGTGGGTTTTTTTAGGAATTCCAAAAATAAACAAATCTCTCATAAAACCTACTGAAAAATTCTTAAACCTGCCTTAGGAATCGCTTATATTTGTCATAATATAACCTAAGGCATGCAAAAAGAGTTAAGTATTCAAGTGGTTCCCGAAATTGCAGCAAATTCGTCAGCGCTTCAACATTTTGTTTCCAAACATTCTGGAATTCCCTTCCATGAAATTTCACATATAGAAATTTTAAAACGAAGTATAGATGCAAGACAAAAAAGCATTAAAATTAATCTAAAACTACTCATTTTTATACAAGAAGATTTTATAGAGAAATTGCCGCAATTGCCTAACTATAAAGATGTTTCTAAGCAAGATGTTATTCTTATTGTAGGTGCTGGACCAGCCGGTTTATTTGCAGCATTGCGTTGTATTGAACTTGGCAAAAAACCTATTGTAATTGAAAGAGGAAAAGAAGTTAGAGCTAGACGTCGCGATTTAAAAAAATTGAATATCGAACATATTGTAAACGAAGATTCTAATTATTGTTTTGGTGAAGGTGGAGCAGGGACGTATTCTGACGGAAAGTTATACACCAGGAGTAAAAAACGTGGAGATGTTCAACGCATTTTAGAATTATTTGTAGCTTTTGGTGCAACCAAAGAAATTTTAGTGGAAGCACATCCTCACATCGGGACCAATAAACTTCCAGCGATTATTCAGGATATAACAAAAACAATTATTGAATTTGGTGGCGAGGTACTTTTTAATAGTAGAGTAGTTGACATACTTACTCTTAATGAGTCGATTATAGGTGTAGCACTTCAAGATGGAGGAATCATTAATTGTAAAAAATTACTTCTTGCCACAGGACATTCTGCTAGAGATATTTTTGAATTACTATATAAAAAACAAATCGCCATAGAAGCAAAACCATTTGCCTTAGGAGTTCGTGTAGAGCATCCTCAAGACCTTATTGATAGCATTCAGTACTCGTGTGATTATCGTGGCGCGTTTTTACCACCTGCGCCTTATAGTATTGTAAAGCAAGTGGATGGAAGAGGTGTTTATTCTTTTTGTATGTGTCCTGGTGGGATCATTGCGCCTTGTGCTACATCACCAGGTGAAATAGTTACTAATGGTTGGTCGCCCAGCAAACGCGATCAGGCTACTGCTAATTCAGGTATCGTGGTGGAAGTGCGTCCGCAGGATTTTAAATCTTTTGGAAATTCGCCACTTGCTGCCATGTACTTTCAGCAACAGGTAGAACAAAAAGCTTGGCTAGAAGGTGGTAAAACCCAAACCGCGCCGGCACAGCGATTAGTTGATTTTAGTTCTGGAAAATTGTCATCAAATTTGCCCATTACGTCATATAAACCAGGAGTTACCTCTGTGGAATTAGGAAGTGTTTTGCCATCCTTTATTTATAAAACGTTACAAGAAGGGTTTAAAGAATTTGGAAAAAGCATGAAAGGATATTTTACAAATGAAGCCGTAGTGCATGCCACCGAATCTAGAACCTCGTCTCCAGTTAGAATTCCAAGAAATAAAGATACTCTGGAGCACATTCATATAAAAGGATTGTATCCTTGTGGAGAAGGTGCTGGCTATGCAGGAGGTATTATTTCTGCAGCTATTGATGGTGAAAAATGTGCAGAACAAGCGGTAATTTCATTATAAAATGAACATATAAAGTTAAAAACTTCATGCTTTAAAGTTATTTTATTTCCTCACGACCATCGGCATGAATGGCAAATCGGCCTTTTTTGGGACTGTGCACATGTTCATGGCTGGGCCAAGGCCATCCACCAAACTGATCTTTGTGGTATTGAGAAATAGTTTCTTGAATGCCTTCTTTTGAATTAGCAACAAAAGGGCCTTGCTGAACTACAGTTTCTCCAATGGGTTTTCCTTGCAAGAATAAAAATTCAGCAGGAGTATTGCCGTTTGTGATGGTTATTTTTTCGGTTGAAATTAAATCTAGTGAGTGCTCTTGCGGAATGGTAAATCCTTCGGTAACTATTTCATTACCTTTATAGAAAAACAAGGTTCTGTTTATACCTTCTGAAGCGGTAGGAATTTCCCAAGTTGCTCCGGCTTCCATTTTGATGGTCCAGATGGCAACTTCATTATTAGGGTCTGCTGCCCAGGAATTTGGGGTAGGAGATGGGGCTTGAACGCCATTAAAAATTCCTGCAATTATTTTTATTTGCATTCCATTTTCCTTTAGTACAGGAATTTCTTCACTCCATAACATTCTAAAGTGGGCATCTACATTTTTGCTTTTTCTAGGAAGATTAAGCCACAACTGAAATAATAACAAGGGGTTGTTTTTATCTGAATTTATAAGTGGAAACATTTCGCAATGCATTACACCTTTTCCTGCGGTCATCCATTGTGCATCGCCATTTCCAAATCGACCTGCTGCACCTAAGGAGTCACTGTGGTCTGCAAAACCTTCTTCTACGAGCGTTACGGTTTCAAAACCACTATGTGGGTGCGCAGGAAACCCCGGAACCTTTGAGCCATGATACATACGCCATCCATCTTTTAGAGTAAAATCCTGACCAATGTATCTTCCTTTTAGTAGGTTTAAATCTGGGCCTAAGTTTTCTTTACCGGGAGGATAGTTGTCTTTGTGATATGCACAAAATAGAAAGGGATCTTGTGTTTCCCATTGAAAACCTAGTTGTTTTATTTTTTTTATAGCAGACATCGCTCTTTTTTTTGAAAGATAAAATTACATCTATTCTGCGAAAAATTTTGCTAATTGATATAAAAAAAAGGCTTCTGTTTTTTAGAAGCCTTAAAAGCGGAAGCATTTATAGGTTTGGAATTTTTAAAATTTGCCCTGGATGAATCAAATCAGGATTCTTTAGTTGGTCAGTATTTGCTTGAAAAATAGTATTATATTTACTTGGGTTTCCATAATATTGTTTAGCAATTTTAGAAAGTGAATCCCCACTTTTAACAATATGCTTAGCATATATAGAATCATCTGTTACTGTTATGTCTGCTACAAGGTCAATTGGGCTTTCTCCTCCTATACTTTTAATTTCATTCCAAAGTAAATCTTTTTGATATTGATTTTCGGCCGTTCCTTTAATATAAAGTTTTCCATTTTCTTCTTTAACTTCGCCATTTTTAATTTGAAGATGTTCACCTAAGTCTAGAACTTTTTGATATTTATTTTTTACCATCACTTTTTTTTTAAGGTTAATGAACGAAAGGTATAAAATTTTTATGTTTTAAAGAAAATAAAAAAATAAATAGTTTTTTGATTGGTAAAATTAAATTATAAAATTTCTTCAGCCATAAATTGTACCTCATATAAATTGCGGTAATATCCATTTTCAATTCTAAGTAATTCTTGGTGTGAACCCTTTTCAACAATTTTTCCTTCGTCCATCACAATAATGGTATCTGCTTTTTTGATGGTTGCAAGGCGGTGTGCTATGACAATTGATGTTCTTCCTTCGGTAACTTTTAAGGTTGCTTTTTGAAGTAGTTGTTCTGAATAAGAATCTACAGACGAGGTCGCTTCATCAAGAACTAATATTCCAGGATTGCTTACATAAGCTCTTAAAAAAGCAATGAGTTGTCGTTGTCCTGACGAAAGCATTCCTCCGCGTTCTTTTACATTAAAATGATAGTCGTCTGGCAGTGTCATTATAAATTTGTGAATGCCAATGTCTTTAGCGGCCTGCTTTACCTCTTTTTCTGAAATTTCTGGATTGTTTAGTGTAATGTTTCCTAAAATGGTATCCGCAAAAAGAAATACATCTTGAAGAACCACACTTATTTGACTTCGCAACTGTTTTAAAGGCACATTTTTTATGTCGGTATGGTCAATGGTTATTTTTCCTTTCTGAATTTCATAAAAACGGGAAAGTAGGTTGATAATAGTAGATTTTCCTGCACCTGTAGCGCCAACAATGGCAATAGTTTGATTGGGTTGTACTTCAAAAGAAATACCTTTAATAACCTCTTCCTCTTGATCATACCCAAAATGAACATCATGAAAAACGATATGCCCTTTTATATCTTTTAACTCTTGTGTGCCTTTATCTTCTATGGAGGCTTCGGTATCTAAAATTTCAAAGATGCGATTTGCGGCTACCATACCCATTTGAAGGGTGTTAAATTTATCGGCAATTTGGTTTAAAGGTCTAAAAAGCATTTGCGAAAGACGTATGAATGCAACGATGACACCAATAGTGATTGTGCTGCCTGCAATGACCTTTAAGCCCCCATACCACATAATTAAACCAATAGTAATAGATGCTGTCATCTCTGTTACTGCAAAGAAAATCGAGTTGTACCAAACGGTTTTTATCCAGGCATTTTTATGTTTGGTATTAATTTCTTCAAAATTTTTGTATTCCGTTTCTTCTCTAGTAAATATTTGAACTATTTTCATTCCGGTAAGTCGCTCTTGAATAAAAGTATTCAAATTTGCCACTTGATTTCTTACCTCTTCAAATGCTTTTTTCATGGCTTTTTGAAATACTCGTGTTGCATAAAGAATGAAAGGAAACACAGCCAAGACGATAAGAGTAAGCTCCCAACTTCGGTAAAACATAAAAGCTAAGATGACAAGCATTTTAAGCAAATCACTTGCAATGGTAAACAAACCTTCCCCAAAAATACTTGAAATGGTTTCTATATCGTTTACCGCTCTTGTAGTAAGCCTTCCTACCGAACTTTTATCAAAATACCGCATTTTAAAATACAGGATTTTATCAAACAGTTGCACTCTGATGTCGCGAACAACACTTAAACCCAGCCAATTAGAAAAGTAGATAAAAGAAAATTGAAAAATAACCTCAAGCACTAAAAAAGCACCCATTAACGAAATGAGATAAACAAAATTTTCATAGTCTTTAGGAACAATAGAATTGTCTATTATATATTCTAAAAGTATAGGTTGAAGCACCGAAAGTCCTGAAATAAGTATGGCAGATAGGGCAACAAACCAAAAGATAAGTCGGTAAGGCTTTGTAAAATGCAGCAGCCTGCCAAATAGTTTAAAATCAAATGCATTGCCTGATAATGCCATATTAAATATTTATTTTTTCTGGATATTCTATTTTGGTTAAATACAAACCTTCAGCTGGCACAGATGCACCTGCTTTACTTCTGTCCTTGCCTTTAATTATTTGGTGTAAGTCATGTATTGTAATTTTTTCGGAGCCAATATCTAATAAAGTACCAACAATTGCGCGCACCATATTGCGGAGAAAACGATCTGCTTTTATGGTAAAAATAAGTTCATTATCTAAGGCAATCCATTCCGCTAATTGAATAGTGCAATTATAGGTGTTTACATCGGTTTTTGATTTAGAAAAGCATTGAAAATCTTTATAGAACAATAAGACTTTAGCGGCTTCATTCATTAAAGCTATGTTTGGTTTATGGTGTATCTGAAAGGCATAACCTACGGTAAAAGGGTTTTTTAAAAGGGAAACTCGGTAAACATAGGTTCGGGACAAAGCATCAAATCTGGCGTGTGCATTTTTATGAACCTCGAAAATGGATTGAATAGCAATATCGTTAGGAAGCAAGGAATTCAATTTAAAAACCAAATCCATAGGATTCCAATCCTGAAATGTATCAAAATGCGCAAAAATTTGTTTTGCGTGAACCCCTGCGTCGGTTCTTCCGGCACCTACAATTTTTATAGGTACTCTAAATAAAGTACTTAAAGCCTTTTCTAAAGTTTCTTGTACCGAAATAGCGTTGGGTTGGCACTGCCAGCCAAAGTAGTTTTTACCATTGTAAGCTATTTCTATAAAATATCGCAAGGATTCTGTTACTTTTGTTTGTTGCAAAGATACACAAACCAAAGAATGCTTAAGGGCATTCTAATTCTTAAATAAAAGTGAAAAAAATTTTATTACTTTCCGATACGCATAGTCATATGGACGATAAAATCCTTAAATATGTAAAACAAGCCGATGAGGTATGGCACGCCGGAGATATTGGTAAAAGAGAAGTTATAACTGCTATAGAAACATTAACGCCAGTAAAAGGCGTTTATGGCAATATAGACGATGCAAAAATTAGGCAGGAATTTCCGTTACACAATCGTTTTTATTGTGAAGGTGTAGAAGTGTGGATTACGCACATAGGGGGCTATCCGGGAAGATATAATTCGGAAATACGCTCAGAAATTTATGCAAATCCGCCTAAATTATTTATTTCTGGGCACTCTCATATACTTAAAGTTATGCATGATAAAAAAACGGGGTTGCTACACATGAATCCTGGAGCCGCAGGTATTTATGGTTTTCATCAGGTGCGAACCATGTTGCGCTTTGTGATTGAAGGTGAAACAATTCGGGATTTGGAAGTGGTGGAGTTTAAAAAATAGATTGCAAGACTTAAGAAATATTCTTATTTATATAATGCCTATTTAAAAAAAAGCAAGTCCGTACGTCATATATCGTATGGTCTTAAAGTCAAACATTAAAAAACCCGAGGATGGCATTCCTCGGGTTTTTCGCACTAATACTACTAAGATTTAGGTTTAACGCAATCTGTCCACAGATTTTACAAGATCTTCATCCTTTTTGATTGACCTATTGGCCAATACTAAAAAAACGATAGAAAGAATAGGAAGAAACATCCCAATACCCTTCTCTGAAATTAAAGTTTCTCCGGATACAGTTAGGGATCGATATACGAAAACTCCTAGTAAAGTAAGATTTGTCAGTATGTTTAATCGATTTAAAACAAACTGATGTTGCCTTTTTTTATAATTTAAAATAGAAATAATAGATAAAGTGATTGAAATAAAGATAAGTATAAAAAATATAGGCTCACTTTTTTGAAAAAGTAAACCACCTACATCATTTTTTACAACAGGAAACCATACAAATAACCCGCCCATTATAAGTGCTACAATAAGCATAAATACAGTTTGAATGCGTTGAATCATTGTTTTTAATCTTAATTCTTGCACAAAAATAATGTTTCTTTTTAAACATAATAGTATCAAAAATAAAAATATTGTTGTATTATTGCAGTAATAATTCATAACCAACTCAATCAAGGTTATTTATCCTTCAACTAAAATTTACCATCTTCGGAAAATAAATTATTTAAAAAATTAAAATTTTAATACTTCCATATTATTCATGTTTGAAATTTCAGAATTAAAGGAACAAAAGCTGCCTGAACTTCAGGACATCGCTAAAACCTTAGGTGTACCAAAATACCGCACCTTAAAAAAATCAGAGTTAGTGTATCAAATTTTAGATCATCAAGCTGCAAATCCAAAAGCAGTAGAGTCTATCATTAAAGAGGTGAAACCTGCGCCGCTAACATTAGTAAAAGAAGAACCCAAGCTAGTCGCTTCTGAGCAAAAAAAAGCTGTAAATGTTCTGCGTAAAGCGCCACAAAGGCCACCTCATAAAAACCAAAACACTACCCAAAAAAGTAACACTACTGAAACAGTAAATGATGCTTCTGTTATAGAAAACACATCTGTTGTTGAAAAAGAAACAGGAGCTAAGAGTATAGTGGTCACTCAGCCAAAGCAAATCGAAAAAACAACCCCTAAGCCGCAACATCCAAAACATGCAAAAGGAGAGGACGGGCAAAAAGAAAATCGACTTGCAGATAAACCTGCTGAGGAAAAAAATGTAAATGGTAACGACTCTTCTAAGTCTATACCTCAGGAGTCTCGCAATGAAAACAGACAAAAACAGCCTAATCCAAATCAAAATCCTAATTCGGTTAAAAACAACCCAAATCAAAACAACCCAAATCAAAACAACCCAAATCAAAACAACCCAAATCAAAATGCCCAAGGCAATAAAGACAAGCGCAATCGCTATCGTGAGCCCGATTATGAATTTGATGGTATCATACAAAGCGAAGGTGTTTTAGATATTATGCAGGATGGTTACGGATTTTTAAGATCTAGTGATTACAACTATTTATCTTCACCAGATGATATTTATGTCTCTCAATCTCAAATACGTTTGTTTGGTTTAAAAACGGGGGATACAGTTCTTGGGGAAGTAAGACCTCCTAAAGAAGGTGAAAAATATTTTCCTCTAATTAAAGTGATAAAAATTAATGGACTGAATCCAAATGTAGTAAGAGACAGGATTTCCTTTGAACACTTAACCCCATTATTTCCAGAAGAAAAATTTCGTTTGGCCGAAAAACAAAGCACTATTTCTACCCGAATTATGGACATGTTTTCTCCAATAGGAAAAGGACAACGAGGCATGATTGTTTCGCAGCCAAAAACTGGTAAAACGGTTTTATTGAAAGACATTGCCAATGCAATAGCCGCAAACCATCCGGAAGTATATCAAATGATTTTGTTGATAGACGAACGCCCAGAAGAAGTAACCGATATGCAACGAAATGTAAATGGCGAAGTTATCGCTTCTACCTTTGATAAAGAAGCTAATGAACATGTACGAGTGGCAAACATTGTTCTTGAAAAAGCAAAACGTTTGGTAGAATGTGGTCACGATGTGGTTATTTTATTGGATTCTATTACACGTTTAGCAAGAGCTTACAACACCGTACAACCAGCATCTGGAAAAATATTAAGTGGTGGGGTTGACGCAAATGCATTACACAAACCAAAACGCTTTTTTGGAGCTGCCAGAAATATTGAAAACGGAGGTTCACTTACCATTATAGCAACAGCTTTAACCGATACCGGTTCTAAAATGGATGAAGTGATTTTTGAAGAATTTAAAGGTACTGGTAATATGGAGCTTCAGCTAGATAGAAAAATATCCAACCGTCGAATTTTCCCTGCTGTGGATCTTACTTCATCCAGCACGCGTCGTGATGACTTGTTACTTGACGAAAACACCTTGCAAAGAATGTGGGTACTTCGCAAATACCTTGCAGACATGAACCCTGTAGAAGCAATGGAATTTATTAATGACAGAATCAAAAAAACCCGTAATAATGAGGAGTTTTTGATTTCTATGAATGGGTAAATTTTAATTATCAAATAAACATTTTTATTGGCTATTTCTTATTTAGTAAATGGTCATAAAATAAATTCAATCTATTAAAAAGTCCTAAATTATTTTAGGACTTTTTATTGTTAGCAGGTTTTAACTTTTTTTATCTTCGCAAAAAAAAACAGAATGAGCATCCTCTTTATCTTTTTAGGTTTATTGCTTTTAGTAGTTGGTGGTGAATTTTTGGTGCGTTCTTCTGTGGGTTTGTCTTTTAAATTGAGGCTTCCAAAAATGGTTATCGGTTTGACAGTAGTTTCTTTTGCTACTTCTGCCCCCGAATTGCTGGTTAGTTTACAAGCAGCACTTAAAGGATTTTCAGACATTTCTCTTGGTAATGTCATAGGATCGAATATTGCAAACATCGGTCTAGTTTTAGGTATTACTGCCATTATTTCTACTCTAACTATTGACAAGGATTTTTATAAATTTAACTGGCCGGTAATGATGCTTTTTTCCATTGCATTATACTTTTTTTTATGGAATGATCATGTGTTGTCCTCATCAGAAGGAATAGGGTTGTTGCTGGCTATGGTAGTCTATTTGATAGTGTTGATACGACGTTCAAAAAAGAAAAAAAATATAGAAATAGAAGTAGTAGATTCTAATTTGCAAAGAGCAACTACCTTTCGTATTATTTTTTGGTTTCTTATTGGCGGTCTTGCATTATGGGGCGGAGCAGAACTTTTGGTGCGAGGGGCTGTTGTTTTAGCGGAATCCATGGGGATTAGCCAAAGAGTAATAGCTGTTACCATGATTGCTGTAGGCACAAGCATTCCTGAACTTGCTGCCTCGGTAATTGCAGCCCTTAAAAAAGAAAAAGCCATTTCGCTAGGAAATTTAATAGGTTCTAATATTTTTAATATTGGTTCTGTCTTGGGAATTACGGCAATAATACAACCAATTGCTGTAACTAGTATACAGATACTTTCTAATGATGTTTTCTGGATGCTTGGTTTTTCTGTAGTTTTAATTCCACTAGCTTTTCTTCCAAAAAAATTCAATTTAAGCCGTTACAAAGGGCTTATTCTGTTTGTTGCTTATGTTGCATTTATAGCCCTTACTTTTATTGGCTAATAATTAGGGGGTATATATTTTATAATTTACATTTATTATATAATGACCCCCTAAAAAATAGGGGTATGCTATTATTAATTTAAAATTTAATGTATATTTGCCTTGTTAAACTTCAATTTTTATAATTTATGCCAACACTTCGTTTTCGTGCTATAAGTGAAACACTCAATCGCAAACCTTTATGTATTGAGGAAAAAGAAAGACGGTCATCTCTTTTTGGACAAAATGTTTTTAATGAAAATGCCATGCGGCAATATTTAACCAAAGAAGCATTTACCGCTGTAATGGATGCAATGGAATTTGGCAGCAAAATTCCGAGAAATCTTGCAGATCATATTTCAACAGGGATGAAAGAATGGGCTATTTCAAAAAATGTCACCCATTATACCCATTGGTTCCAACCATTAACGGGAGCTACGGCAGAAAAACATGATGCTTTTTTTGAAACAACATCCAATGGTTTGGCAATTGAAAAATTTGGTGGTGGTCAATTAGTACAACAAGAACCAGATGCATCCAGCTTTCCTAGTGGCGGTATTAGAAATACTTTTGAAGCTAGAGGCTATACCGCTTGGGATCCTACTTCTCCTGCATTTATTATAGGTCCTACATTATGCATACCTACCGTATTTGTTTCCTATACAGGCGAAGCATTAGATTATAAAACCCCTTTACTAAGAGCTTTAAATGCAGTAGATGAAGCTGCTACCGCCGTAGCAAAATATTTTGATAAAAATGTTACAAAGGTAAATGCAACCTTAGGCTGGGAGCAAGAGTATTTTTTAGTAGACTCCGCTTTAGCAGCTTCCAGACCCGATATCTTATCTACAGGAAGAACATTATTAGGACATACTTCTGCAAAAGGACAACAACTAGAAGACCATTATTTTGGTTCTATACCATCCAGAGTACTAAATTATATGCGCGATCTTGAGAGAGAGTGCATGCTACTAGGAATTCCTGTAAAAACAAGACATAATGAAGTTGCACCAAACCAATTTGAGTTGGCACCTATATTTGAAGAAACAAATTTAGCCGTAGATCACAACTCCCTATTAATGGATGTGATGGCAAAAGTGGCTGAGCGACACAACTTTGTCGTTTTATTTCATGAAAAACCTTTTAAAGGAGTAAACGGCTCCGGAAAACATAACAACTGGTCTTTAGCTACCAATACGGGTGTAAATCTTCTTGGACCTGGCAGTACACCTATGAGCAACCTACAGTTTTTAACCTTCTTTATTAATACCATCAAAGCGGTTAATGAATATGAGGAATTAATACGTGCCAGTATAGCTAGTGCCAGCAACGACCATCGTCTAGGAGCAAATGAAGCTCCTCCTGCAATTATCTCTGTATTTATAGGGGAACAACTTACTAAAGTTTTAGATGACTTAGAAAATGTTACTAAAGGAAAACTTTCGCCAGAAGAGAAAACCGATTTAAAATTAAATGTGGTAGGTAAAATTCCAGAGATACTTTTAGACAATACCGATAGAAACAGAACATCGCCATTTGCCTTTACAGGAAATAAATTTGAATTTAGAGCGGTAGGCTCAAAAGCAAATTGCGCTAACCCGATGACGGTATTAAATACCATTGTAGCAAAACAACTAATGGAATTTAAGTTAGCTGTTGATGCCCTAATAGCAGACAAAAAAATGAAAAAAGACGATGCTATATTTAACGTATTGCGCGAATACATTAAAGATTCTAAACGCATTCGTTTTGAAGGCGATGGTTATGGAGAAGCATGGGAGCTAGAAGCTAAAAAAAGAAAACTAAGCAACCACAAAACCACTCCGGAAGCCTTAAAAGCTAAAATCTCCAAAAAAACTATTGCACTTTTTGAAGAAATGGGCATCATGAATAAAATTGAATGCGAAGCTCGTTATGAGATTGAAGTGGATGAATACACAAAACGGATACAAATAGAAAGTAGGGTCTTGGCAGATATTGCTCGAAATCATGTTATACCAACGGCTATAAAATACCAAAGTGTGTTAGTAAACAATGTAAAAGGTCTTAAAGAAATTTATGGAACCGAATTTAAAAAAATGGCAAAACAGCAAATGGAAATTATAGAAGCCATAAGCCACCACATCGAGTTTATCAACCAAGGAGTAACTGAAATGACGGATGAGCGTAGAATAGCCAATAACCTTACAAATTTTGAAAAAGCTGCAGACGCCTATTGTAATAAAGTAAAACCTTATTTTGACAGTATTCGTTATCATTGTGATAAACTGGAACTTTTAGTAGATAACGAACTTTGGACATTAACGAAATACAGAGAGTTATTATTTACTAAGTAAACTGATTTATGTTTTTAAAAAAACGCATCCATTTTTAGGGATGCGTTTTTTTTTT
>PHCZ01000004.1:132069-146884 GCA_002840895.1 Bacteroidetes bacterium HGW-Bacteroidetes-8
ATTTGCTTGACAAAGAAATGGAAGAATCCACAAAATTATATGATAGAAAGTTGGTAAAACGGGATTTTAAAAATTCTTTTAGTGCTGCCGGCGGAGCAAATATATTAGATGGCGATTTAGCAGATAAAAAAATGGGTTTTTTAGTAAGGGCTGGTTATAGCAGAGAATTAACTCGTTCTTTTTTTTTAGACCTAAATGCTAATGCTTTTCAGTTTGTAAGTGGAAAAAATTATACCAATCGATTGATAAGTTTAGACCTTAATGCTTCTGTTTATTTATTACCAGATGATAATTTTGGACCCTATCTATATGCCGGTTTTGGAGTTATTAATGATTTAGTAAAACCAGAGGAAAAATTGAAAACCGGAGATACTTATTTTAAAATTCAGTACGGCGTAGGTGTAGAGTATTTTGTATCTGAAAGAATTGGAATTTTTGCTTTTGGAGAACATAATCTTGCATTTAGTGATGAGTTAGATAGAGCAATTAGCGGCAAGAGAAATGATTTTCACTATAATTTTGGTCTTGGAATTAAATATTATTTTGGCAAAAAGAGAAACAATGATGTGTTTGAAAAAATCGAGGAATAATGAAAAAATTAATTAAAAGATATTCTTGGATATTTATTATCCTATTTCTGGTAAGCTGTAGCGAAGATCCTATAAATGAATCTGGTAAAGGAACAATAACTGGTACAGTAGTAAGTCAGGGGGATAATTTACCTCTTGCAAATGTTAAAATTTCTACATCTCCTGTTTCAAATACAGTTTTTACTAATGAAAATGGAATTTTCACCATTACAGATGTAATTGCTGGAAACTATTCTGTACAAGCACAATTAGATGGTTTTTTGTCTTCTTTTAAAGCTGCAAATGTTGTTGTTGGACAAACAAGCAATGTTGTATTTGAGTTGCAAATATCAACAGCTAATAACAGACCTCCACCTCCACCTACTTTAATTTCTCCTTCAGATAACGAGATTTTGCAAAACATAGAAGCCAACTTCCTTTGGAGCGTTTCAGACCCTGATGAGGATGTTTTAACATATTCATTAGAATTACGAAACGATATAAATAACACAATCGAAGTCTTTGAAGGTCTTACAGATTCTTCTTTTACTTTTACTCCTTTAATTTTGGGCGCAAAATATTTTTGGCAAGTTACAGTCGATGATGGTATTAACACACCAGTTATTAGTTCTGTAAGTTCTTTTGAAGTGATAGGAGCTCCCATTGAAAATCGTTTTCTGTTTACTCGCATTATTGATGGAAATAACGTGATTTTTTCAGCAGATGAAAATGGTACAGAATTTCAATTGACCTCCATAAATGTAAATAGCTTTAGGGCAAGAAGAAATGTTGCGGCAAACAAAATTGCATATTTACAATCAAATGGAGCACAAATGAATATTTATACCATGAATAGAGATGGTTCTAATAAATTTAAAGTTACTTCGTCTATAAACCCAAATGGGTTTAACCTAAACGAAATTAATTTTTCTTGGCCACCAAATAGCGATAAAATTTATTTTCCTAATTTTGATAAATTGTATAGCATAAACACCAATGGGCAAGGCTTACAATTAGTTTATCAAACTACAGATGGTTCTTTTATTTCAGAAGTAGATGTTAATGAAAGCCTTAACAGAATTGCCCTTAAAACTAATAACCAAAATGGATATGACATCAATATTTTTGTCATAAACTTTAATGGAAATTTAATTGCTACAGCTTTGGAAGGTGTTGAGGGAGCGGCAAGTGGTTTAAACCTTTCATTTGATGGTCAAAATTTACTATATACGTATGATGTATCGGGAAATCAAAATGCTACATACAGAAGATTAAATTCCAGAGCCTTTATTTATAACATTCCAGACGATACCACTACAGATGTCTCAGAAGATAAACCGGGAGGAACTAATGATTTGGATGTTCGATTTTCTCCAAATGAAGCTGAAATAATTTTTGTAAATACATCAAACGATGGAATCTCTCAAAAAAATATTTGGAAACGAATACTTGATGATACAGACCTAAGAACTCAGTTATTCTCTAACGCCTTCATGCCAGACTGGCAATAATAACAACCCAACTAACTAACCAATTCTTAAAAGACGGCATCTCGGTGTCGTCTTTTTGTTTTTGTTCGTTTTTACCAAGCGTTATTCTATGTATATTTGCAATATAATAAACCAGTATGAGTTCAGAACCTAGTAAAAGATACAGCCTAAGAGGAGTTTCCGCAGCAAAAGAAGATGTGCATAACGCCATAAAAAATATAAATAAAGGCTTATTTCCAAAGGCATTTTGTAAAATCGTACCCGATTATCTTACTAACGATGAAGATTATTGCTTAATTATGCACGCCGATGGTGCCGGCACAAAATCTTCTCTCGCATATATGTATTGGAAAGAAACTGGAGATGTATCTGTTTGGAAAGGCATTGCACAAGATGCACTGATTATGAATGTAGATGATTTATTATGCGTTGGGGCAACAGACAATATCTTGCTTTCTTCTACCATAGGTCGCAATAAAAATGTAATTCCTGGTGAAGTTATTTTTGCAATTATACAAGGAACAGAAGAACTTATAGAAGAACTTAAGAAATTTGGCGTAACTATTCATTCCACCGGAGGCGAAACGGCAGATGTAGGCGATTTAGTCCGTACCATCATTGTAGATTCTACCGTAACTGCCAGGATGAAACGCAGCGATGTGATTGATAACGCAAACATTCAACCGGGTGATGTGATTGTAGGTCTGGCTTCCTCAGGTCAAGCATCTTATGAAAAACAATACAATGGCGGGATGGGAAGTAATGGCCTTACATCAGCACGTCATGATGTGTTTTCTAAATACCTTGCTCAAAAGTATCCGGAAAGTTATGATGCTTCTGTGCCTAAAGATTTAGTGTATTCCGGTTCTAAAAAACTTACCGACACAGTTGAAAATAGCCCTTTAGATGCCGGTAAATTAGTGCTTTCACCCACACGCACTTACGCACCAATCATAAAAAAAGTACTATCAAAATTTAACGCCAACGACATTCACGGAATGGTGCATTGCAGTGGCGGCGCGCAAACTAAAATCCTTCATTTTATTGACAAGCTTCATGTTATAAAAGACAATTTATTTGATGTACCTCCATTATTTCAGTTAATCCAAAAAGAATCGAATACCGATTGGAAAGAAATGTACCAAGTGTTTAATATGGGTCATAGAATGGAAATTTATTGTTCTCCAAATATTGCCAAAGACATAATAGCAATCTCTGAAAGTTTTCAAGTTGATGCTAAAATTGTTGGCAGGGTAGAAGCTTCTGTAGAAAAGAAACTGACTATAAAAAGTACATTTGGGGTTTTTGAGTATTGATAAACGCATTATGGTCAAAAGAACAGAACCTCAAACGAAATTTTGCACTCGTTTTTTTTGTGTATATTTGTGCTGAGTATGATTAATGAAAAATGAAATTCACAATGTCCTTTCAGGAAAGATCTCAGTTAGGTTTGGAGCTACTATCCAAGCAATTCCCGTTACCTTACAAAAGGCACGCCAACAAGCTCAAAAATTAAAAACAGTAAGCATTTCAAAAAACAAGAAGCAGAGAGCCTAGAGGGGTATATAACAAAGCATAACCTTTGGGTAAGCAATATTGATTTTTCAAAATTTATTAGCGAAGGAGCTGAACAAAAAGTGTATTTAAAAGATACAGAATTTGTTCTTAAGTTAAACGATTCAATTTATTATGTTTCTTGGGAAGATTAGCTCTATTATCTGTTGCTTCACAACTATTTTTTTTCAGATATAGCATATGAATTAGTTGGATTTGTAAAAAAAAGAAGTGTTGTATGCTGTTGTTAAACAGGCTTTTGTAATTATTACAGCTAAAACGGATTTAAACGAAGTTAGAGGATTTTTAACACAAAATGGATTTAATAAAACTAAAAACAATGATTACTTAAATCCAGATTTAGGCATTATTTTAGAAGATTTACATGATGAAAATGTATTGACTAAAAATGAAATGCTCTATTTTATAGATACCGTATTTTTTATAACTTTTGATTTTTGGTTGTAATTATAAAAAGTGCATCGATGCTTACAAAAATTACATTTTCAAAATTAGTCATTATTTAATGCACAAATTGTGAGATGGTTAGAAGTCTAAAAAGAGAAAAAATTTAATATTAAAATTTAATTTGGTAATTTCAATTACTAAGAGAAGCTGATTTGCAAAGAAACTTTCCAAATCCTTTATTATTGCAAATAGTTCACTCTTATTTTTTTTGGTTCTCTTTACTTTTTCGTCCAGTTTTGGACAGACATTTTTCATTTCTTTATTCAAGCCTTTTCGCTTCATCCTTTGTGTAAGTTGGCAGTTAATCGCTCACAAGCGCACAACTTCTTATTCCTCCAAAAGATAAATACTAAATTGTTTTTAGCAGTACCAGGATCTTAGGCAATACTTTTAAAGCTAAATTGTAGTAGGGTTAAAAAAAATATTTTTTTAAATACTATTATATTTTTAGGAGTTTAAAAATTTCTGTTTGTCCTTGTAGTGTTCCTATCTCTACTAAAAGAATGCCTTTAGGTAGGTTTGAAATTTCTAGTGTCTCAAAATCTTGGGTAAAAGAGGCTAATTTCCTTCCTAATGTATCATAAAAAACAACCCTTTCTACTTCTTGCGCGTTTAAAACCTTTACCACATTTAGCGCGGGATTAGGACTTAAAGCAATTTTAGGTTTTAAAAAAGTAAGGGTAGATAAAAGGGGAGTATTTACGTAAACCGCGCTTTCTCAAGTTTCATTGGTCAATATTAATATAGTATCAAACACACTAGCATCATTATTCAAGGGTGAGGGAGCATCTATAATTATAATATCGTAAGTGTATAAATTAGTAGGTTCATTTATTCTTAAGAAATCATTAAAATAGATTGCTTCAAACTCATTTTTTGGTTCATAAGCACAGGCATCTCCAGATATAATATAGGTATCTACACTTATAGCAAATTCTGGAAAAGAAACAATGTTTGTGCTTGCTGTTTTACAAAAGTTGGCTGTAAAGTCGGTCTCTGTAATGTTTAAAATAAAATTTTGAGGTGTTCCCCCTTCTATTGGAGGAGAAAGAGTTTCATTATTTATAGTTATATCAGATAAATACCAAGTTGTTTCTAGTAGTATAGGATCTTGGGCAATACTTTTAAAACTGAAAAATAGGAGGGTTATAAGAAGCATTTTTTTCATAGTATTATATTTTTAGGAGTTTGTAAATTTGTTTATGTCCTTGTGCGGTTTCTATCTCAACTAGCAATAACCCACTGGGTAGCCCCGTCATAGAAATCTCATTAAAATTTTCTGTAACTTCAAGTAATTTACTGCCTAATATAGTAAAAACACACACTCTTTGTATGGGTATAGGGCTTTTTATTACCAAGACTTCATTTACGGGATTGGGGTAAATTTTTATGTCCAAGGTATCTATATCGGTTACTCCTAAAATAGTGAGGTTTTCGTACCAAACTATTTTATCGGTTACATTACTGCAAGTAAAAACATCTTGATCTCCATCATTGTCTATATCTGAAGCATAGGAAAAACGTAAATTAATGTGATTTTGTCCTATGATTTGCTTTGGACCAAAAGTACCAAGGCCATCTATGTTTTCAGACCAAATTAATTCAGAGTTTTCTATATTAACGGAGGGAGAATTGTAATAGAGAACATCATTATCACCATCATTATCTAAATCTGTGGAGAAAAGATCACCACAATAAATATCTTCAACTATTAATTGTTTGATACCAAAAGCACCTTGTCCATCTAGATTCTCATACCAATAAATTTTTTGAACACCTGAAACAGCAAGAATATCCATATCACCATCTCCATCAATATCTATTACTTTAATATCAGATACAGAAGTACCGATTTCACCTTCTACAATTAGTTCATCACTAAAATTCCCAAAACCATCTTGGTTTTCAAACCAAACTACAGTTTTATTACCTCCTGTAGCTGCAATCACATCCAAATCGCCATCGTTATCCATATCCTGTGCTACAATACTCCTACATCCATTTAGGGTAAAAGTTATGTAAGTACGAGGCCCAAAAGTTCCCAGCCCATCAAGGTTTTCATACCAAACCACACTGCCAGAAAGGTCAATAGCCCCGATAAGATCTACATCACCATCCCCATCTATATCTCCCCCAATAAGCTCATAAGCACCAGAAGTATTTGTATCAACCACTCTTCCCGTCCCAAAAGTACCCAAACCATCTAAATTTTCAAACCAAGCAAATTTATGGACAAAAACGTAGGGTACTAGTACATCTAAATCGCCATCTCCGTCTAAATCTGCTAATGAAATGTTTCTAGTTTCTGCAACTCCTATTTGTTGAAAATCGCCAAATGAATTCCCTCCCAAATTTTTGCTCCAAGCAACTATAGGGTTGATTCCCACAAATCCTACAACAATATCTGGCAGCATATCTCCGTCAATATCACCTAGAATAAAACTATTTGGACTATCAAATGCATCTGTTATTAATTGTTCTGGACCAAAGATTTGAGCATACATACCTGTGCTTAAAAAAAAAGAGATAAAAAAATAAAGTAAAAATGTTTCATTACTTTTAAATGGATACCACCATACGCCCCACCCATTTTTAGGGAAGAGTAGTATAGTTGTTTGGTTGATTTATTATTCATTTTCTTTAAATATTACTGTTTCTTGGTTGTTGCCATTGCTGTCGGTCTTAATAATATTATACAATCCCGGTTGTAATTCATTTATTAAATTAGAATTGTTAATACTATTAGCATCCTGAGGGGTTATAGTTACATTGGCGTTAAAAACATTATCATTAAATTTTATAATACTCCCACCAATAATAGGAGGGCTATACCAGTTATCGTAGCATCTTCTTGGTACTGCATAATCACTTATATTAAATTCTAAAATCCGTATGGCTGTATGATTGGGGTGGGTTATTAAACTATAATTGGGTTCATTTTTATCTATAGTTAAAATAGAAGTATTAGTTGAGTTAAAATTGGTATATTCATAAGGTACCGGACCACCACCAGTGTCAATATCATCACAATCGCATTGACACTCTACAAAACGATAATTAAAACCAGGTTGAAATAAAGGATATACCCAAGGTTGAGGATGTGGGTAATATAAAGGATAGCTGCCTTTATACGGCTCATAAAGAGAAGCTACTTCTGTTAATGTATTACTTAAGGGAGGTGCGTTTTGTATTTTATCACGCATACGGTACACCTGTCCTGGACTAAGATAATTTGTTAAGCACTCATACGCATCGCCCATAGTGTTTATAACATCTAAATTTGTAATATGTGTGTATGGATGGTTTATTTCATCTTTTTCAATTAAATTAGGTATATATTTACAATTTTCATCAATATAAGGGTAGATAGATTGCCCATTGGCATCCACATATCTAAAGGTAGTGTTGGCAGCAGTATCCATTACATTGTCATCTGCCGTGCGAGCATTAAACTCTAGATTGAGTTCACCATTAGGTAAAAACTCATCACGGGTATCGTGCTCTTGATTAGAATTTCCATTACCTTTGGCGCGTGTATGGTACAAACCTATGTTATGACCTATCTCGTGCGTAGCAGAAGGTGTTACAAGTTTTGCATACTTTAAAATGGTACTATTGCTAATAACTCCAGCTGCAGCTCCACCAAACTCTGAACCATAGGGTACGTAAATATTAATAGCATCTGTATGTCTATACCCATTACTATTTGCCCAACCAAAAAAATGACTTAAGTCCCAGCATCTGCCAATATTACCATAGCCATTGGGGTCAAACTGCCCAGGGTATTCTACACAAACCCAAGCATCGGGAATATTATCCTCATCGGTATCTATCCATTCGTATTGCCATAAAGGGTTATCTGACGGAGAAGTAACACTTTGGTAACCCCGATATTTAAAATATATTTGATGGCTGTTATAGAAAATATTAAGATTAGCAATACACGCAAGTAGTTGGTCTTCTGTAAAATTTATGCCCCCATAAGAGCCATCGGGGGCTTTTATTTGCCAAAAATATACATTGAGAACCAAAGGTTCTTGCGAAGGCACATCTGTATTATTTTGCATATAGTCATATACGTCTGGTGTGTCTGCATAAGAGGACGTTCCCTCGATAACACATTCAATATCATTTTGAGCAAACATACCAGAAATGTTTACAATAAAGATACAAAAAATAGTGAGAAAAAATATTTTCATTTTCCACGTTTAAAAATTGTTGTTTTCATAATTATTGGTTTTAGTTCATTTTACTGTAAAATTATCTATATTACTTTCATAGTTTTATTCGTAAAAAGGGTAATGTTACCCTATGTGTGCATATTGTTGTTTTTTTGTGTATTTTTAGCCTTATATTTTGGTTATTATGTATATGCAAGTAGGAAAGAAATAAAGAATATAGAACTCAACAGGGCATGACCCAAGAGCAAGTGGCAGAGCATTTGCATATTTCGCAATCTGCCTATGCCCGTATGGAAGCAGGGAAAAACACTACTTGGGCAAACCACCTTGAAACGCTATCGCAACTTTTTCAAATACAACCCGAGGATCTCATAAAAACCGAGCATACTATAATTGGTACAATTGGCACCAATCATGGGGTGGGTTATGCCGAAGTGGTGAACCAACTTTCTGAAAAATTGATTGAGCAATACGAGAAGCGTATTATAGAAAAGGATGAACATATATCAATCATAAAAGAACAATTAAGTAAATAAGTTATAGAGATTGAGAGTTTAGGTGTTTTCGTCTTATTTTAATTTTTGTAACTTTATTTCTTTGCCACTTTGTGCCTTTGTTACTTTGTTCTACCTTTGCTTTATGAGTTTAGAAATTTCAAAACGATATACCTAGCGAGGAGTTTTTGCAGCGAAAGAAGATGTGCATAACACCAAAATATAAATAAAGGCTTATTTCCAAAGGCATTTTGTAAAATCATTCCCATTATCTCACTAACGATGAAGAGTATTGTTTGATAATGCACGCTGATGGAGCCGGTACAAAATTGTCTCTCGCTTATATGTACTGGAAAGAAACAGGTAATATCTCTGTTTGGAAAGGCATTGCAAAAGATGCTTTGATTATGAATGTGGATGATTTACTATGCGTTGGTGCAACAGATAATATCTTGCTTTCCTCTACCATAGGAAGAAATAAAAATGTAATTCCCGGTAAAGTTATTGGTGCAATAATCCAAGGGACAGAAGAACTTATAAAGTAGATGCTAAAATTGTTGGTAGGGTAGAAGCTTCTGATATTAAAAAACTAACCATTAAAAGTGAATTTGGCGTCTTTACTTATTAACTTATAATACTTCGCAATGAAGCTTTCTAAGTCATTTTTCATTGCAAATAGTTCACTCTTAGTATTTGGTGTATTATTTACATTTTCGTCCAGTTTTGGACAGACATTTTTCATTTCTTTATTCAAGCCGCTTTTGCAGGTGACGTTTGGATTATCTGAAACAAAGTTTGGTGCCATTTACGCTATAGCTACCATTGCGAGCGCTTTTACACTTACCTGGGCAGGACGTTTTATTGACAAAGTCCGGTTGCCTAGGTTCAGCTTGTTTGTAATTATTGGACTAGTTGTAGCAATGACTATTTTTGCTTTGAGCATCAATGTCCTTATTTTCGCATTTTCTCTTTATCTTTTGAGACTGTTTGGGCAAGGATTAATGTCGCATACCTCTATCACTTCAATGGCAAAATTCTTTAGCCAGCATAGAGGTAAGGCCATAAGCATTGCAGCTATAGGACATCCATTGGCAGAAGCTATTTTACCCATAACAATCGTTTCGCTGCTTGGTTTTTTTGACTGGCGATTTGTGGTTACTTTATGTGCACTTTTTGTAGTCTTTATGATTCCTTTTTCTCGATTTTTACTGTTTAAAAAGCGAAAATTTTCAAGATTAAAAATGTACATCCCAATAAGGATGTCTTTGGAAGACAAGAAAGCTTCGAGTCCATGGAATATAATGAAAACCAAAGCATTTTGGATAATAGCGCCATTAAATTTTTCCAGTGCAGCTATTGGTACAGCATTTATTTTCTTTCAATTAAAAATTGGAGATTTAAGACAATGGACCCCAGAATTTATAGCACTTAGCTTTTCAGGGTATGCTGTAGGTAATTTTTCTATGGCTTTATTTTCAGGATGGCTTACAGACAGATATTCGGCTAAAAAATTATATCCTCTTTATATTATTCCTTTTATGATTGGACTACTAGGATTTGTTTTTTTAGAATACCAGTGGGTTTATGCTATTTTTATAACAAGTATAGGTGTGACCAATGGTTTTGGAGCAACGGTTAAAAATGCCGTTTTAGCAGAAGTGTACGGAACAAAAATAGTCGGTTCGGTTAGAAGTTTGTTTGTTACGGTCATGGTTTTTGCAACCGCTGTTGGACCCGTAATTTTTGGTTATTTATTAGATAAAGGAATTGATTTTACATTATTGAGTGTTTTTTCTTTTGGTGTATATCTTTTAATGATTTTAAATGCCTTTCGATTATATAAACTTTAGTATAAAGTTCCTTTCATTACTTTCCTTTTCTCCAACAGATACAATTTTTATTACATTATTTTATGCTAAATTTGCAACACTTAAAAAATAGAGGGAGTTTATGATAGATAAATTGCAAATTGTTAAACAACGCTTTGATGAAATTGGAGATTTAATCATCCAACCCGATGTTATTTCTGACCAGAAACGCTATGTACAATTAAATAAAGAATACAAAGACCTTCGTAAGTTGATGGAAAAAAGAGAGGAATATCTCACCTTAACCAACAACCTGCAGGAAGCTAATGAAATAATTGCAGATGGTAGTGATACCGAAATGGTGGAAATGGCAAAGATGCAACTGGAAGAAGCTAAAGTTAGGTTGCCAAAATTAGAAGATGAAATAAAATTTATGCTCATTCCAAAAGATCCGGAAGATGCTAAAAATGTTGTTGTTGAAATTAGAGCCGGTACCGGTGGGGATGAAGCCAGTATTTTTGCTGGCGATTTATACCGAATGTATTCTAGATATTGCGAAAACAAAGGTTGGAAAACAACGGTTTTAGATTTAAGCGAAGGCACCAATGGCGGTTTTAAAGAAATACAGTTTGAAGTGAATGGCGAAGATGTCTATGGTACTCTTAAATTTGAAGCTGGAGTTCATCGGGTGCAAAGGGTTCCTCAAACCGAAACCCAAGGTAGAGTGCATACTAGTGCCGCTACCGTTATGGTGCTACCTGAAGCAGAAGAAGTAGATGTACATATTGAACCTAAAGATGTGCGTATTGATTTCTTTTGCTCCTCTGGACCTGGTGGACAATCAGTAAATACAACCTATTCAGCTGTGCGATTAACCCATTTACCCACAGGATTAGTGGCACAATGTCAAGATGAAAAATCGCAACATAAAAATAAAGAAAAAGCATTTAAAGTACTGCGCTCCAGATTGTATGATATCGAGCTGGCAAAACGCCAAGAAGAGGATGCCGCAAAAAGAAATTCTCAAGTAAGCAGCGGAGACCGTAGTGCAAAAATTAGAACCTATAACTATTCTCAAGGTAGAGTTACTGACCATAGAATTGGATTAACACTATATGACCTTGGAAATATAATAAATGGCGATATTCAACGTATTATTGACGAATTGCAATTAGTGGACAATACCGAAAAGTTGAAAGTAAACAGCGATATTTTTTAAAAGTATTCTATAAATTTTGTAAAATTTTTTATAAAAAGAAAAAATACCTTTAGTTAATTGTAATAGGAAAGGGTAATGACAAGGCAACAAATCATAGACCAAATTCACAAAAAGAAATCCTTTCTATGCATCGGGTTAGATGTCGATTTGGAAAAAATACCAGCACATTTGTTGCAAACCGAAGATCCTATTTTTGAATTCAACAAAACAATTATTGATGCTACGCATAATGTTGCGGTTGCCTATAAACCCAACACGGCATTTTATGAAGCTTATGGAGTGAAAGGTTGGATTTCTCTGCAAAAAACGATAGCTTATTTAAATAAAAATTATCCAGAAATTTTTACCATAGCCGATGCTAAACGAGGCGATATTGGAAATACCTCCACTATGTATGCCAAAGCTTTTTTTGAAGATTTACAATTTGACGCTATAACAGTTGCTCCTTATATGGGAAGAGATTCTGTGGAACCTTTTCTCGCTTTTGAAAATAAGTTTACTATCCTTTTAGCACTGACCTCCAATATAGGAGCCTATGATTTTCAAACCTTAAAAACAGATAATTCCATACTGTATAAAAAAGTATTAGAAACTTCAAAATCTTGGAATAACGCTGAAAATTTGATGTACGTTGTTGGAGCAACCAAAGCTGAATTTTTTAAAGAAATTAGAAAAATCATTCCTAATAGTTTTCTTTTAGTACCTGGAATTGGGGCGCAGGGTGGAAGTTTAGAAGACGTCTGTACCCACGGATTGAATAAAGAGGTTGGACTATTAATCAACTCTTCACGTGCCATTATTTATGCTTCTAATGAAAGTGATTTTGCCGAAAAAGCAAAGGAAGAGGCAACAAAATTACAACAGGCAATGAAAACTATTTTGGAAACTTCTGAAATAGTAAAATAATCTAATCATGCAGTTTATAGATCAAATGCAAAGAACGGTGACGCTATCTACTGTTCCTAGACGCATGGTTTCTTTGGTGCCATCACAAACAGAATTACTTGTGGATTTGGGTTTACGAAATAATCTGGTTGGAATTACTAAATTTTGTATACATCCCATAAATCTTCGCAATGAAATAACCATTGTTGGTGGAACAAAACAAGTGCATTTAGATAAAATTAAAGCTTTACAGCCGGATATTATTTTATGCAATAAGGAAGAAAATACATTGGAAATGGTAGAAGCTTTAGAAAAAATAGCTCCGGTTTGGGTGAGTGATATTATTTCTATGGAAGATTGTTTCGCGATGATTAAAGCGTTTGGCGAACTATTTCAAAAAGAAAAAAATGCGCTTTCCATTATAAAAAATATTGAAGGGGAATGGCGAGACTTTAATGATTTTATTTCAGAAAAACCAATTAAGAAAGTAGCTTATTTGATTTGGAAAAACCCTTATATGGTTGCAGGAAAAAATACCTTTATCAACACGCTTTTAGAAATAAATCATTTTGAAAACAGTTTTAAAGAACGAGAAGAAAGGTATCCTGAAATTACAGAAAATGAATTAGTTAAAACTCAATTGATTTTGTTGTCCTCAGAACCTTATCCATTTAAAAAGGAAGATGCATTGTTGCTTTCAAAAATAAATTATACTGGTGAAGTTGTATTAGTAGATGGTGAATTTTTCAGTTGGTATGGCTCTAGGCTTGCAAAAGCATTTCAATATTTTAAAAAATTACATGCATTGAAAAGTTAATGCGAATAATGTTCTGTTCTAAGTTTATTGAGCTCTTTTTTTATGCTACAAGCCTCTTCATTTGTTTTATCACTTTTTTCTTTATCTCGCAATGCTAATTCATACGATTTTCGCATAAGATAAATAAAGCGCTCTTGAAGTATTTCAATTTTTTCTTTATGTCTAAACCAACCGTTCATGCTTTGTCTATTACAAGGTAAAGATACGATAGAGTCCTTTAAACTTATCCCAATGCTTGGTTAATAGATTGATAAAATAGATGGCTGATATCTTTTTTACAGTATGGATATTTTTTAGTTTCTATCTTGAAGTGCAAAAACCCGGCGCAATAAATCGGTGGTTCTTGAGGCGAAATTTGACCTTATTTCTTTTTCTTCCACAGCAATCATTTTAAAAACGCCTTTTAAAGCTTCCTGAGTAACATAATCGGTTAAGTCAGGATTCACATTGGTTGTTAATGGAATAGCGTTGTATTGAGTAATGATATTGTTCCACACTTGTGTAGCTCCCACTTTGTTTAAGGAATTACCTATTACCGGGCTGAATTTTCCATAAAGCTCATTGGTGGTTTTGTTAGATAAATATTGGGTTGCAGAATTATCAGCTCCTAACAAAATGGTTCGTGCATCATCAAATGTGATTTGTTTGACGGCATTTACAAAAATAGGAGTAGCTTCTTTTACGGCGTCTTCAGCTGCTCTATTTAATACTTTAAGACCTTCGTCAGCTAGGTTTCCCAAACCTATATCGCGTAATGTTCTATCTACTTTTTGTAATTCTTGAGGTAATAAAATTTTCACCAATTCATTGCGATAGAAACCGTCGGTTTGAGTTAGCTTAGACACTTGTTTATCAATACCATTGTCCAAAGCCTGTCGTAAACCGGCAGCTATATCTGCATTACTAATGCCAACATCTCCTTGAGGAAAAGAGCTTACCACTTGTTGCAATTCGGCACAGGCAGTTAATTGGAAAACCACGATAAGTAGTGTTAATTTTTTCATTTTATTTTTTTATAAAGGTAAAAAAAAACATCCCGATTTTATCGAGATGTTTTTAAAAATATTTGTAAAGAAAAAAATAATTATCTAATAACTTTTACAGTTTTTGTAGCATTTCCTATGGTTACCTCTACAAAGTAAACACCTGTTTTCATAGCAGACATGTTTACTGTTGGAGATAAAGCATTTGGAGTGGCACTATAAACTAGTTTACCAAGTACATTATATACAGAAACTTTGTTTACAGCATCTCTGGTTTTAATGTTTAAGATATCAGTAACAGGGTTTGGATATACGCTGAATGATTTATTATCAAAACTTTCAGTACC
>PHCZ01000005.1 GCA_002840895.1 Bacteroidetes bacterium HGW-Bacteroidetes-8
CTAAAAGTAAATTAAGGAATGAACTCAATTAATTATATTTGTAAAAATCGTGTCAACCTATTTCAGTACGAGACAAGTTCTACTTGAACGCTTGCTCGGAGAGGCCGGTGCCGTTAAGTTTGAGTTGGTGGAAGTAGTCGGGTACGGGGCGTCCCTGGAGTGCATCTACATATAGTTTGGCGAGGTATTGGCTGAGCATAAAGCCGTGGCCGCGCATTCCTACGAATAGTCCCAGTTGTGGGTCTACAATGTAGCGTGGCTCTACGTAGTAGCCGGACCATACTGCCTGGAAGCCAACTCCGCTTAGGCGCGGAATCCAGTTGCTGAATATCTCGGTTACAACTTCCAGAAACTCCTGAGAGGTAACTTTGAGGTTTTTGTCGGTCTCAAGGGCGTCGTTTAGTGGGGATGCGCAACCAATAATCTGGCCTGTCTCGGCAAGTTGTTGACCGTAAACGGCAGAGAAGCCCTTGTATTTTCGTCTGTCTATGAGCATATCCAGGTTTGCACCATTTTTACCAAGCAGTGGAAGTCTTTTGGTGATGAAGGCCTGGTGTTTGACAGGGTAGAGCCCGGTTTCGATGCCAAGTTTTTTGGCGAATGTTTCGGCCTCGGCACCCAAAGCGTTAATGAAGATCTCTGTGCGGTACTCGATAAACTCTTTGTTTGAGTTTTGTACGATTACATTGTATTCGTCTCCAACTTTACTCACCTCTACAATACGGTTGTTCTCCAGAATTGTTCCCCCTTCACGGCGGCCTATCATCCGGATTACATCGATTGTCTGCCCGGGATTTGCCTGCCAGCAATCATTTGTGATTAGGGCGTGGCTGTATAGATCCAGTGACGGGTTAAAGTGGCTGGAAACCTCTTTGCGGAAATCCTTTTTTTCTACCATATAGGCATCAGACCAACCCCTGGAGGCGTCCAGAGATTTGTATGTCTGCTCGTCGTGGGCAAAGCTTACATATCTAATGAGGCGGAAGTCAATATCGTGCACCTTTTGAAGGTCGCGGAAGATCTCGAGATTGTGCTTAGCAATATCTGCAAGAGCCGGCAATGAGAATGCGGGACGGCCGCCGGCGATATTTCTCCAGGAGCTTCCAAGCCCGTCGTTTATGAGCAAAGGTTTGTATCCTGCCTCTGCCAAAAATCTGAATAGCGATGAGCCCGCAACTCCGCCTCCTGCAATGATTGCAGGCACTTTGTTCACAACTCTTTTGTTGCCTGGCAAAATTATCTCTTCAACTTTGTCTACATTGACCATATCTCCAAGGGTAACCAGGTTGGACATAGGTCCACGCGGGGTTGGATCTCCATAAACTTCTACACCGTATGGTCTTAGAAGCAGGCGGGCTCTTGGGATGCAACGGCTTCCGCGGCAGGCACCCATCCCGATTCTGGAGATGTGTTTGAGTTCGTCTGAGGAGATAACGGTGCGGTCGCCGATAACAGATATTAGTTTATCTACAGTGATATCTTCACAGTGACACACATAGGTCTTAGAGTCGTGCTTCTCTGTAAGTGGAATAAGCTCCAGCTTTTGCGGGAACCTCTCTTTAACTATGAAGCCCCTAACCATAAGAAGATTTTCGCCCTCAACAGTAGTTGCCTTAACTCTGGCAATGTTTGTTTTGTTCTCTTTCTTTGTAATTTTTTCAATAACACCCTCTCCAACTATCTCACCGTTATTGTTTACCAGAAACACCTCTGCTCCCTCATCTGCCTTATACTCGATAGGTAGGAACAGCCAGTTTTTATTAAGTTGATAACCGAAGATTGCCAGCCCCGGGCATTGGTAGACGCAGTTCATACAACCGGTACACTTTTCAAAATCTATCGCAGGAACTGTAGATGTGGAGGTTTTTACAATCGCTCCATATTTACAGGCGAATGCGCAAGGGTTGCAGGCAAAACCGTAGAGACAGTCTATCTGCACAAACCCCTTAGACCACATCCGCTCCTTTGACGGTAGAGCCGGACTCTCTAAAATTCTTATTGGATGTTGTTGTGAATCAATATACTCTTTGGATACTGCCAGATATTGGTCGTAGTCGTATCTCTTCCCGAGCTCTTGCATTATCTCAAATGCACACTGTTTTCCGCGAAGCACTGCAGATGTTCCCTCTCCAATTTTTACTGAGTCTCCCACACCGTGGCAGTTGCGGCCATACACCTCGACCCCTTTGCGGAATAGCTGGTTGTCCGGAATAAGGCCGGTGCAGATGTTTATACAATCTATCCCTTCTATTCTCTTCTCTGTCCCGGGAATCGGTTTGAAGTTTTTACACTCTGCAATAATTGCTCCAATTACTCCTGTATGTGTCTCATTTGGAATAGCTTCAAGGAGGATGTGCGATGTAAGAACAGGTATTCCGAGGCGGCGCACCCTGTTGGCCTGAACAGGAAATCCACCCTCATTGGGCATTGCCTCAATAATCGCTTTTACATTTGCCCCGGCCTGCATTGCCTGGTAAGATGTGAGGTAACCTATGTTTCCCGCGCCCACTGTAAGAATATTCTTACCGAGCAGAGTTAGCTCGTTGTTCATCATCCTCTGCACAACAGCTGCAGTATAGACACCAGGAAGGTCGTCATTTTTAAATGCAGGCATAAATGGAACAGCTCCCGTTGCAATTACAAGATGTTGAGCATCTACATATACAATCTCTTGTTTTGCTATATTTTTTATTACAAGTCTTTTGCCTTCAAGTACTTCCCAAACAACTGAGTCCAGCAGAATTCCGGAGTGGTCATCTCCTGCAAGGGTGTTGGCAATGTCAAACCCCCTCATACCGCCAAATCGCTTCTCTTTCTCAAAGAAGAAGAACTGGTGGGTCTGCATCAGGAACTGACCTCCAATCTTACTGTTGTTATCTATAACTATGTTATTTACGTTTGCCTTATTGAGCTCCTCCCTCACTGCTAACCCGGCAGGTCCCGCGCCAATTATAGCTACAGTGGTTTTGTAAACCTTTACGCTGCCGTTTTTACTCTTATCCTCCTGTGGAAGATAGGACTCGTCTATTCTCTCTACACTCTTTACATCGTCTACTTTTGTTATGCAGATGCGGCGAACTTTGCCATCTACCAACATTTCGCAGGCGCCGCATTTGCCTATACCACACTCCATTGTGCGTTCACGGTTCTCCAGACTGTGTTTGTGAACTACCAAACCCCGCTGATGTAATGCTGCTGCAATTGTAAAACCCTTTTGACCTGTAACCTTATTTCCCTCAAAAAGAAACTCTACGCTATCTTCCGCGGGGATAGGAAGAATTGGATGTTCGGTGATTCTGTACATAGCTAGTTTTTATAGTTCATTTTAAATTTCAGCAAAATTAATTAAAATTAGATATCGCAATTTTAAAATTAGATTTTTTTTGAAAAATATCTGATTTGGTAACATATTAGAAGTAGTTTGTGATAAATTTGACTTTGAAAACCAATTAAATATTTAGGATATGTGGCGAGAGATTTTTTTAAAAAGTGGGTTGAGATCTGTTTTGAGGCAGATGAATTTTGTAGTAAGAGTGATGGCTATTTCATTGTACGTTGTGGTCTCGTCTTGCAGCGGATTCTCTTTTATAGATGAGGGAGATAAAGAGGGCGAACTGCGGGTTGCCTTCAATAAAGCCGGATGGAGCACATCTGCAGGTGCTTATGAAGATGGATCTAGTGACACCGGGCTAGTCGTATTGCAAAATGGTTCGCAATCGCAAAAAGCTACTCAAAGGAGCTATCCGGACAGCAACTCCTTTATTTTGACTGTGAAGAGGGTTGGGGGAGATGTTGTTTACAAGGGGAAGTATGGAGATAGACCGCAAACTTTTAAATTGAGTGCAGGTAATTATGATGTCGAAGTGGTGTCGGGAAGTTTTACGACTCCGGAGTTTGATACTCCTATCTACTCTGACTCCGGGACGGTGGTTGTAGAGGAGGGTAAGGTTACAAACCTCTCTTTTTTGTGCAGGCAGTCTAATGGTGCTTTGCGGCTGGGTTTTTCAAGTGATTTTGTAACTCGTTTTGCAGGCTACACTCCGGAGATTGAAGATATTAAGGGGGTTAGGGATTATGTTTACAGCGAGAGTCGTTATTTATATATCAATCCGGGAGATGTAACCATTAAACTAAGGGGAGGGGCAACCACCGGGACAGATAGATTTCTAATAACTAAAAAGAGCATCTCTGCAAGAGAGATGGTTACAGTGAATCTGCACTCATCTTCAAACGGAGGTGGTGGTGGTAGCGGATCGGGGGGAGAGTCTTCGGTCATTACAGGTATTCTTATCGACACCACCTCTATTTGGATTACAGATGATATTGTGGTTGGAGATAAAAGGGATGGGAGCAGCAGAGAGCTTGCCATTCGGGTTGAAGAGATTGCCGGCTTTGTGGGGGCCAAGGGTGTTTGGGTTAGTGGTTATGTAGCGGGCTACCTCACAACGGCATCTCTTTTTTCCTCTCCTCCCTTTGATGTAGAGACCAATATCGCGATTGCAGATAAAAAGGGGGAGAGTTTGCGCTCGCTTTGTGCCGGGGTTGCACTGGCGGCGGGATCTGTACGGGAGGCACTCAACCTCAAGTCAAACCCCACTAACTTAGGAAAAAAGGTGTGGGTCAAGGGTACCATCACAGATAGCTATTTCGGATTGAAAGGTATAAATAGTGTTACAGATTACGTAATTGAGTAAATTTTGTGTTCATACATTTAGCTTTTATCTATATTTGTAACCGGATAACCGGCTAATGCTTATGAACTACTTTGCTCACGAAACCTCTGTCATTGATAAAGATTGCGTTATTGGCGACGGAACCAAGATATGGCACTTTACTCATATTATGAGTGGGTGTGTTATAGGGAATGGTTGCAACATTGGTCAAAATGTTGTTATATCTCCGAAAGTGATTCTGGGTAATAATGTAAAGGTGCAAAATAACGTTTCTGTGTACACAGGTGTTGTTTGTGAGGATGATGTCTTTTTGGGTCCCTCTTGTGTATTTACAAATGTTGTTAACCCAAGGAGTGCAATTGTGAGAAAAGGGTTTTATGTAAATACCTTTGTGCGTATGGGGGCAACTATTGGAGCAAATGCAACAATAGTGTGTGGGAATGAGATAGGGAAGTATGCCCTGGTGGGTGCCGGTGCGGTAATTACAAAAGCTGTAGCACCTTATGCTTTGGTTGTAGGAAATCCTGCAAAGCAGATAGGGTGGGTGAGTGAGTATGGTCACAGGCTGGATTTTGACTCCGATGGGCTTGGAATATGTCCCGAAAGCGGGCAGCACTATAACCTCACGGAGCAAGGTGTAGAGAGGGTTGATAAATTATAGCTGTCTCACCTGATATGCAAATCAAAAGCGACTCTTTAAATAAAATTCTATACTCCACAGATGCATCTGCTTATATGGAGGAGCCTATGGGGGTGTTCTTTCCCAAAAGTAAAGAGGATCTTATATCTATAGTGAAAAAGGCTTCCCGGGAGGGATTTACAATTATTCCCCGTGCTGGCGGTACCTCTCTTGCCGGGCAGGTTGTGGGTAGCGGACTTGTGGTGGATATCTCAACTCATCTGAATAAAATTTTGGAGATAAATGTGCAGCAGAGGTGGGCCAGAGTAGAGCCGGGAGTAATTCTGGATGAGCTCAATATGGAGACATCCCGTTTTGGACTATTCTTCGGCCCGGAGACATCTACATCTAATCGCTGCTGTATGGGGGGAATGGTGGGCAATAACTCTTGTGGTTCACACTCTCTGGTTTATGGAAGCACTCGTGACCATCTGCTTGAGGCAGAGGTTATCCTATCGGATGGGTCGGTCACGGTTTTTAAAGACCTAACACGGGAGGAGTTTGAGCAGAAGAGCTCTCTGGATGGTGTTGAGGGTGATCTCTACAGGTATCTTGGTAAAATATTTGAAGATAGTACCATTCTGGAGGAGATTCGGGAGCAGTTTCCGGACCCTGCCGTTCGCAGAAGAAATACGGGGTACGCTCTGGATGAGTTTGTAGCAACTTCTTTTAATTTGTGCCGCCTTTTAGCTGGGTCCGAGGGTACGCTGGCTATTATAACTGAACTGAAACTGAATTTGGTTCCCGTCGCGCCTGCATATAAAGCGCTTGTGTGTGCTCACTGCTCATCGCTGGAGGATGCTTTCCGGGCAAATCTGGTGGCGCTTGGGCATAAGCCGGCGGCGGTTGAGATGATGGACTCAAATATTCTGGAGCTTAGCAAGTCCAATATAAGTCAAAACAAGAACCGCTTCTTCATTTCGGGTGAGCCGGCTGCGATTCTCATTATCGAGTTTGCCGCCGGCACACCGCAAGAGTTGGATAAGATAGTGGAGAGTGCACGTCTTGATATGCTCTCTTGTGGCCACTCTTACCACTGCTCAACTGTGTTTGGGGACAATATTTCAAAGGTGTGGGAGTTGAGAAAAGCCGGCCTTGGACTTCTTACCTCAATGGTTGGAGATGCAAAGCCGGTATCGGTTATTGAAGATACAGCAGTTGCTCCACATCGTCTCCCGGCGTATATGGAAGATTTTGGAAAACTGATGGATAGATATGGGTTAAAGTGTGTCTATCACGCCCACATCGGCACCGGAGAGCTGCATCTGAGACCTATTTTAAATCTTAAAAAAAAGGCAGATGTAGAGCTCTTTCGCAAAGTTGCCCTAGAGATGGCTACAATTGTCAAGAGACATAGAGGCTCACTGAGTGGAGAGCACGGCGATGGACGCCTGAGGGGTGAGTTTATCCCGCTTATGTTTGGAGATCGCATCTACGGGGTTATGAAGGAGATAAAAAGAGTCTTTGACCCTAATCTGATTTTTAATGCCAATAAGATAGTGGACACTCCTGCTATGAACACCTTTTTAAGGTATCAGGCAGATGTTGAGGTTAAGGAGTATAGCACTTTCTTTGACTATTCAGACAGAGGCGGATGGATACGGGCAATTGAGCAGTGTAATGGCTCCGGGGACTGCCGCAAATCTATACTGTTCGCGGGTACAATGTGTCCCAGCTTTAGGCTTACAGGGTTGGAGGAGGACTCTACCAGAGGTCGTTCCAATATTTTGCGGGAGCTGTTAACCAGACCACGAACCAAAAAGGTCTTTGACCAAACCGAAATACTTACTGCTCTGGATTTGTGTATCTCCTGCAAAGCTTGTAAAAGTGAGTGCCCTTCCAATGTAGATATGGCAAGGTATAAAGCAGAATTTCTGCAGCATCACTATGATGTTAGAGGATTCTTCAATTTGAAGGATCTCCCTTTCCGCTCCTTTATGGTATCGAGAATGGCTTATTTTCAAAGTCTTGGCTCCCTTTTTCCCAATATCTACAACTTTTTTGCATCAAACAGGCTTACCTCTTCAATTATTAAAAGGATTCTGCGTTTCTCGTCAAACAGAAGCATTCCGCTACTCTCAAAAGTGACACTTCGCCGCTACAGCGCTTTGATGGCAAAAAAACATCAAGCAAGAGGTAGAAGAGTTTATCTGTTTGCAGATGAGTTTACAAATTACAACGAGGCAGAGGTTGGAGTAGCATTTATTGAGCTTCTAAATACTCTGGGATACGAAGTTATAATCCCAAAACATTTCGAAAGTGGTAGGGCTACAATCTCAAAGGGGATGCTCCGTAGGGCGAAGATCTTTGCAAACAAAAATGTTATGGCTCTTAAAGATATCATCACTCCACAAACTCCTCTGGTAGGCATAGAGCCATCTGCAATACTCTCATTCCGCGATGAATACCCGGATCTTGTATCTGCAAATCTAAAAGCAGATGCCGGAGTACTGTCAAAGAGTTGTATGCTCTACGACGAATTTATAATGAGAGAGTTTGAGGCCGGTAATATTGATAGTTCACTCTTTACAGACTCTTCTCAGGATATAATCCTGCACGGCCACTGTCATCAAAAATCACTTGCCAGCGTAGATCTATCTGCAAAGATGCTCTCAATACCGGTTAATTACAGGGTAGAGCAGCTTGCGACAGGTTGTTGCGGTATGGCCGGTTCCTTCGGTTATGAGAGAGAGCACTACAAACAATCAATCGAGATAGGGGAGCAGAGACTATTTCCTCTGGTAAGATCTGCTTCAGCCCAAACGGCAGTGAGCGCACCCGGCACATCTTGCCGCCAACAGATACTGGACGGAACCGGCCGAACAGCAAAACACCCCATACAGATTCTGTATGAGGCGTTGCTGATTCTACCCAAGTCATAGGGGTTATAGAGGGCTTTTAAGGTTATTTTGTGCGACCTCTGCGGCCATCTCCGTTTCTATAGCCCTCTTCGTGTCTTGGGCCCTCTCCATTCATCAGACCGTGGCCGTTTCCGCTTCTACTTCCCCTTCCATCTCTAAGACCATTTCCATTTCTATGTCCATCGCCATTCCTATTTCCGGCCCCATCTCTTAAACCGCTTCTGCGTCCGCTTCCGTCCATCAACCCTTTGCCTGTTCCTATTGTGCAGGTTCCTTTTTCGAAGCTATCGCAGATGCCGTTTTTATCTGCATCTACAAAGCAACTTCTATTGCTTTGGATAGCTGTTGTTTTTTCAATGTTATTCTGTGCTGCCGCAAACGTTGTTGATGCTGCCAGAGCTAGTCCTATTAATACAACTCTTGGTTTCATTTTTTTAAATTTTAATTGTTATTTCAAATTGTTTCCGATTATAAGACATCTCTCTCTATATATTCCTACGCTTTTATTTAAAAAAAAAGCTGCCAAATTACTCAAGCAGCTCATTATCACTAAAGCCCCACGACCCTTGGCAAGGTTATCTTCGTCGACCGTGACCCTGCCCTGCTCCTCTCATTTGAGGGTTGTCACGGAAGAGTGGTGCAAATATCTTTTCTAGTTTGGCGGCTTGGTCGCCGGTGCAGCATTTGCGAATCTCCAGATAGAAATCTACCGTTATCTCTTTAAGTTGAGAGTGGGCACGTCCAATGGAGTCAGAATACTCTTTTGTCTTCAATCTATCCGGACTTTCGCTATGAATCTCATCAAAGAGTAAAGATTTATATCTGTTGAGTTTTTCAATGACTCTATTTGCACTTTGACGAAACTCTCTGCTCTCATCCCTGAAGATTTCTACCTGCTGGTGGTCAAAATTAAGCTCCTCTCTTAGATATCTTCCATTTAGAGGAGAGCTCTCCGGGTCAATTATTATTGACTCACTGTCAGATGGATTTGCTCTGTTCGAAACAACAATTGTTGCTATAGTGCTGATATTGAGAAGTGCCAATAATATTACACTCCATATCAAAATCCTGCTTTTAAGTTCTGTTTTCATCCTCGTATTTTTTAATATCTGCACAGCTCTTGTAAATTACTCCTCTCCTTGATACAGATGTAAGTTTTCTATCTGGTTGTCGTTAATATTGAGAGCGATTTCGTTGTTGAGTGAGCCTTTGTAGGAGGATCCAATAGAAACTCCTAAAAATAGGATTAAAGCAATACCGGCAGCAATTGCAACTCTGTAAAGTGTAGAGAAAAATATGTGATTCTCTCTAAACTCCGGTGCGAACTCCGCTTCAACTCTCTCCAATGAGTCAATTCTGGACATCAATTTTGTGACAAGATATGGGTCGGGTTCAATGCCCCTTTCGCTTTTGACGTAGTTATCCACTAAATCCAGCTGGTCTAAATTATCCGATCTATCTTTTTTCATATTGTTGAGAATTAATCTGTTCTATATTGATTTAGTTTGTTTTAATGTGTTTCAGTTTTTTCTTTAAACTCTCTTTCCCTCTCATAAGAAGTTGTTCTACTGAGCCTTCGGAAAGTTGCATAATTGCAGATATCTCTTTTTGTGACAAATCTTGATACTTTTGAAGAATAAATGCTGTCTTCTGTTTTTCCGGTAGCGAATCTATCGCCTTTCTGACTGCAATGGTAATCTCATCTGCAATCATACTCTCTTGCGGGTTCCTGTCTGCTCCCCCCTTATTTGAGATTTTTGCCATACCATCCTCTATTCTGTCAAATATACCACGTCTGCGCTTTTTTGCAATCTCATTCAAGCAAGCGTTAACTGTTATCCTGTAAAGCCAGGTTGAGAGTTTTGAATCTCCTTTAAATGTTTCAAGCGAACTATATACCTTGATCAAAACCTCTTGTACTAAATCTTCGGAATCCTCTTTGGAGTGCAGATACCCCATTGCAACCCGAAAGAGAGTGTCGCTATACATCTCTGCCAGAACTCTGAAGCTCTCTCTGTCTCCGTTGAGAAAATCCGTTACAATCTGGTCATCACCTCGTTTATCTATCATACCTATAGGCACTCTCTATTTTGTAACTCTTGTAATGTCCCAAGAATCTACATACAAGTTAAATCTTTTATCTCTAATTACAATATATAGACAAAACTCTTACAAAATTCCTACGTTGTAGATGGTGACCATATGCTAAACAAGGTGTCATCCCGGAAAATGTTTTCCTTGGATGACACCTTGCTCAGTTTTAAAGGTCACCTGTCCCGAAGTAAAAAATTACTTACCCAGCAGAACTTTTTCTATTGCATCTTTAAAAGAGGCTTTTGGAAGTGCACCCATTGCCATTTGAGGGGATCCCTCCATAGGTACAAAGAGTAGAGATGGTATGCTGCGAATCCCGAATGCTCCTGCAAGCTCTTGCTCCTGCTCTGTGTTTACTTTGTATACATATATTTTATCTGTGTACTCTTTGGCAAGATCTTCCAGAATTGGAGCAATTGTTTTGCACGGGCCGCACCAATCTGCATAAAAGTCAATAATTGCAGGTTTGTCTCCAAGATATTTCCACTCTTGTGGATTTGCTTCGTAGTTAGCTACTTTAGTTAAAAACTCATCTTTTGTCAAGTGAATTGTTTTCATAATGTTTTAATATTCTTTAATTAATTGTTTTATTATAAATATTTTAAGGCAGGTTATGCCTGGTTGCTCTTTTTAGATATTAGTATGAATTGTTCGTAAACAGACCCATTTTTATTCATACTGTTGTATGTTGCAGTTGTCACTACCTCAAGATCACTATTTTCCAGTTGCTGAGCCAGTTGTTGGACATTAAACCCATTGTGAGGCACATACTCACCACCGTGAAACGAGCCATCCTCCTCTTTTAAGTCACCTATTACAAACAGTCCACCCGGTTTAAGTATTGATGAGATATGCTCAAAAGTCTTCTGGGTATTTTCGATATGGTGTATTGCCATAAGTGAAAAGATTACATCAATGTCCTGAGTTGTGTATTTGTCTATAGTTCCATTAATTACAGTTGATCTATCCTTTATTGTTAACCCTTCAATCTTCTCTTTAAGTACCTCAATCATCTGAGTTGAACTGTCCAAAAATATAATTGATTTAACAAGAGGTGCTATTTGAAGACCGGCCAGACCGGTGCCGCACCCTAGTTCAAGTACCTTAAGATCCACTCCAAAGTTTACGCTCTTTAACATCTCTGCAATAAACTTATCTGCCATCTCAATCTTCATTGGGCTGTCCCACTCCTTTGCCTTATCCTTGAAATAATCAACCATTTTTACTCTTCTCGCTCTTTTTAAACATATTAAAAATTAGACCTCCCAGCAGAATCCCATACAGAGTGCTATTTGTAGGGGAGGATGTTATTGGACAGGTTCCGCTATTGCAGCCTATGAAGTACCAGTATAGATACCCTCCCAGAGCCCCTGCAGCACCTCCGGCGAACCAGAGCCACTCCTTTTTTAAAAATGCCAGAATTTTATTTTTCATAATGTTATATAATTCTATTCGCGTTTAATCTTCAATTCTAAATATATTATTACTATGAGAAATAATTTCCATAAGAAATAATAATGCAAAGATAAATATGTTTTACTTAAAAACAAATTCCATTTGATAAAGTTTACAATGAGGCCACTGTTTGAACAATATCAATTCAGATATGTTTTAATGGGTGTAAAAAACAAAACTATGTCTTATAATTTACTAAAAGGAAAAAGAGGTCTTATTTTTGGAGCCCTCAATGAAAGTTCGATTGCCTGGAAAACAGCAGAGAGAGTATACGAAGAGGGTGGAGTATTTGTGCTCTCCAACACAATGGCCTCAATGAAACTTGGAAACGTAAGTGACCTTGCAGATAAATGCAATACAATTGTTATACCTGCAGATGCAACTGATGTTCAGGATTTGGAAAATCTTATAACAAAAGGTATGGAGTATCTTGGTGGTAAGTTTGACTTTGTACTTCACTCAATTGGAATGTCTCCAAATGTTCGCAAAGGGCGAACCTATGATGACCTTAATTACCAATATCTTCACCAGACACTCGACATATCTGCAATTTCATTTCACAAGATTCTGCAGAGTTGCCGCAAGTTGGATGCTATAAATGACTGGGGTTCAGTTGTAGCTCTCTCCTATGTTGCAGCTCAGAGGACACTTTATGGTTATAACGATATGGCAGATGCAAAAGCTTTGCTGGAGTCTATAACCAGGAGTTTCGGCTATATATATGGACGTGAGAAGAATATAAGAATAAACACAATTTCTCAATCTCCTACCATTACAACAGCCGGTGGTGGAATTATGGGCTTTGACAAACTCTATGACTTTTCTGAGAGGATGTCGCCGCTTGGGAATGCAACAGGAGAGGAGTGTGCAGATTATATCATAACTCTCTTCTCTGATCTTACCAAAAAGGTCACAATGCAAAATCTCTATCACGATGGAGGCTACTCAAGTATGGGTATGAGTCTTGCAGCAATGAGCGTCTATCGTGAAGGTCTCGATTACAACGATGTTAAAGAAGACAAAAGAAAGAAAAAATAACAATCTCTAAAGTGGTCTTACAACCATAATACCATTACTTGTTTTAGATTTTTGAGCATACTCTTCAAGGGTATGCTTTTCTATTACCACCTTTTTCTCGCTGCTTGAGGCGTGAATAAAGGTGAGTCTCTCTCCCTCCCAATAGATAATGGCAACGTGTGAGAGGTCCATCCCTTTGAAGGTGGTTACAAACCCAACCATATCTCCATTTTTATAATTTGCAGAGTTCTTCTCAATCTCTGTATTAGGAATATGCCAGTTTTTACGACTGTTTGCCGCCTGCTCAATGCCTCTTATTTTAGCTGTGAGTGGTTCGTTCCCTTTTAGCTGCTTATATTTTTCGTGATTAGTGGACATTGCATAAAGGTCAACTTTAAGCTCTTTTCCACCCGCATCTTCAGTTATGTTCTTTACCAGCCCCTTTTTTTGGTTCTCATATATCCAGTCTGTAGTATAGTGAAGTCTGTCTGCGTAATTTTTTATCTTGCCCTCTCTGTAACGGATCTCTTTAAGATTTTTCGTAAATTGTTCAAAGGTGGCATCTTTGCCGTTATAGCTATCCCGGATTGTTCTTGATAGAGCCAGTACACTCTCAACAAAAGTGGTGCAGTCCAGCTCTCTAAGGTTAATTACCAACCCTTCGGGCACAAGCTCCAGTGTAAAGCCCACATAGGGGGTCCCTAAAAAGAATTTTGCTGTTTCAATAATGAGGGCATCATATGTAAGATTGCTCTTACTCTTGAACTCTGTTACATATTTGTTAAATATCTCAACATCTCTCTCTGTCGAATATATTAACTCTTGGCTACTCTGTGCCTGTATAAGGTTTGTGCAGATTATTGCAAATAATATAATTGTAAATTTTTTCATCATTTTGTGATATTATAACTCTCAAATTAATCTTATCAAATATGGCTCTTTTTTATTGTCACACCAAATTATATTTATTTTGGTAAAGGTTATATTGTTTTAAGGAACTATTTTTGCATATCTAATTATTCACTTATTACATAACCGTACACTTTCTCAACAAATAAACAAAATCTCAAAATATGAAGAATCAGAAGGAGTCACTGGGGTTTTTTGAGAATTCAAAACAGAATTCAAAAGAGTATATCCATCAGTACATAAAATTGAGGCTTGAGGCGCTAGGGCTTATAGATGACAACTATCAGGAGAATGATACAGATGGTTTCTTGCACCTCGCAAAATCTCTCATTATCAATTATCGTGAAAGGGAGAGGCAGTTCAAACAGTACCTTTGCCCTGCAGATCAGCGAATTCAAGACTTTATCAGAAATTATTTCAAAGGGGTTGATGCTCCGGAAATCAGCATACCTTCATTTACATTTACACTCGATTTTTACGGTATTGCAAGAGAGCTCTCTATTCCGGAGAAGCGTGACGAGTACTCATCTGAGTACCTCACCTCATATAGAATTAAACAGGGAATACTGCATAATCCCCGAAATGACAGAAGAACCACAAAAGGGGTTTTCCACATTGCTGAGGGGGGGTTACCTATTCCCGATGACAAAAAGGCAGTCCCTGTAAAAACTGCTGCCCTTCTATTGAAAAAGGCAACCACAATTGAAGGAGACCTCTTTACCCTTCCATTCACTCAGGATTACGACAAAAAAGGGAACATATTTGTATCTCTGCTTATGAGGCCTTTGGTGAGCCCTTCCGTTGACGGGTTATACCCAAAGAGGAGTATGGAGGTTCGCTTTTTTGCACCGGGGTCACTGGTTTCAAACCTGGATTTTGTTGAGTCAATCTTTGGAAACGGAGGCTCACCATACCATATTTCAAACGATGCCGGCCTGGATTTTGAATCCTGGAGCGGACACACAGGCTGTATAATACTGGCTCCACAGTTGTGTAAGATGACAAAAAAAGAGGTTGGACTACCCAATATTTCTCAAGCTACCGACAGACAAAAGAGGGACGGTATGTGCTGGGAGAGGGAAGATGAGCTATACAACGATGGTAGTGCATTTAAACTCACGATGAGAACAGAAGAGGGTATTATTGTTACAGTTATTGCAGATAACTACTTCGGGTACTCAAAAAAAGAGGTTAAAACCTTTATCTCATACGCTGCAAACCTACTCGGTAACGCAGAGGAGGAGCACGCAGGGGGCGCTCTGATTTTTCCATCTTATAACCAGGGCGAGGGACAAATTACTAAACCGGAGAGCTTTACAACTTCCCTTGATGCAATATCAAAACTTTTTCCCGAGATTATAGATATTAAGCCGGAAGGGTACGGGGTTGACAGAAACTACCCCGATATTTTATATGTTCCGGAGTTATGCCGTTTTGACATAAACAAGCAGACCATCTCCTGGACAAAGAAAAAGCAAGAGTATAGCATAAAACTGCTGCCAAAACATTCCTATATCCTTCCAAACGGCCAAAAATACTCAATGGAGAAGGCATCCGGGACACTCAACTACCGTCTTGTAGAGACCAACTCTGAGGGTGTATTTATCCATAAACCCTGCACAGTATCGGGTGGAGGCAAATCTGAAATTTCAAAATCAATATCTGACTCAATAATATCGGGCTCATTTTTCATTAAAGATTTCGACACAGATTTTAAAATGGTAGATGAGATTATTAACTATAACTACTCAAACCGTTTCAAAGATTCAAGCCCGCTTAAACCTGCCAAAAATACCAGCAGAACATTTCTGAGCAACAAACGCTCTATGGGTTCTTCAATCAAGATGCTCACCCCTTCCAGCGAATTTGTTGATGAATACAATGCCTGGCTGGACTCAATACCTCAGTATATTAAGGGTATAGCCTTTATTGTAAAGAGATTCTACAGAGAGGAGTGGGGTAGTGACTGGAAAAAGTACTTCTCGGTAGATATTTTAAACGGACAACCGGGTAATGAGCTTAAGTACAAGAATAAAAAGCTGGCAGCAAGGTATTTGAGGGTAGGATATGATGATAAAGGTGCCTGGAGAACATTTAAGCTAAGGCAGGATTATGTACACTCGGTAAAGATACAGATGGAGGATGATATTACCGTATCTACTGTTATTCCAACAAGTGAGCTATCAAATCTCAACCCAATTGTAGATAACAAGAGTGTTAAAATTTTAGAGAACTGTGAGTTCAGGTTTTTTCAACGCCCGGATGAGGCAATTCACAGAGGGGCAGATGTTAAGGCGGAGAGTGATATTGCAACAGATAACACCTTTATCTCCAATTTTGAACCGCTGACAACTGCAGATGCAAAAAATATGGTAGAGGATGTTATCAATTTTGATGAGTTTACCCCACCAATGAGAGATCTTATTCAGGATGTTGCAGATAAGGATGTTCCACAATATTTTGTCTCATCTGCAAACCCACGTATAGTGAACGGAAAGCCATCTATGAATGTAAGATATCTGCAAACCCGGGACGATATTGTGAATCCACGTAATAAATATATTGCCGAGATGGGGATGAGGATATCGCGAAGCCTTCCATTTAGTAAACCACTATATGTCCCTGTGAACACTGTGTTACCGGGACGCAGGAATAACCCGGCCGAGAAGGGAATCCGCCCTCTTGCAGTTTATAATCCACTACACTACCAGGAGCTTCCGGAGCTATTTATGGACTTTATCTGCTCTCTAACCGGAAAATCTCCATCTACCACAGGAGCGGGATCGGAGGGTGCGCTCACAAAAGCTCCGTTCAATGCGCTTTGGCCTATAATTGACCTCAATAATGCACTTGTATCATTTATCCTTACCGGCTATCACGGATTTACAACCCCGGCCGGGTATATTGGTCATAAATACCGTATAGACCACGACCTGAGTCTTTTAATTCCTGAGTTGTGGGCCAGACTTAACAATAGCGAGAGGGATCCAAAACTTTTAATAGCTGCCGGAGATCTGGAGAAGATTGAGGATTTTGAATTCGCAGGTAAGAAAATTCCTGCATCAATCCTTGGTTACAGGATAACAGAAAAATTTGTAAACGGATATTTCGGGCGGGTATTTGAGAACCCTAACGTAATATTTCCGGAAGATATGTTAAAACCGGAGTTCCAGTCAATGGATCAGTTTGCAGATGGAATTCTTAACATTGTAGAGGCCCAGCAGAAGGTTGCACAGGCATATTTCCGTGATGGAAGCATAGAGTCTGCCATCCCACCATTAAAAGCTCTTCTTCACATAATGGTTAATGGTAATTATGAAGGGAAAGAGCTCAACTCTCCGGAGATCAGAGAGCTCTTCACATATGATAACCTGATACAATCTGACTGGTACAAGGCGAGAATCCTCTCCAAGCAGCAGTCCGATATCGCACTTTTCGCGAGCCATATCAGATATATCGAGAAGATAATTCGTGACGACCAGAACCTCTCTCAGGAGATGTACCACAACCTGATAGATCGCCTCACCAAACTCAAAACACACTACGAGTATGTCTGCTCATACGACTATGCTAAAAGGTTAATTGGCACAATAGGTCGGAGTAACCTTGCCAAGGGTAGTGGGGCTTTATTGAGTGAGAGTCGATTATAACAATAGTCTATCTTTTAATAACTTATAACCGGTGGCACTTGCTTTTAAGCAGGTGCCATTTTTTAGGTGGATATTGTAACTCTCTTTCCCGAATAGTTCGGCACGGGCTATCTTCTCGGAATTGACAATGCAGGAGCGGTGAATTCGTACAAAGGTTGGTGGTAGATGAGTTTCAAAATACCTCATAGTCTGCTCTTTGATATGTTTACCACTCTCTGTAAAGAGCATCACATAATCTCCATAGGCTTGAATGTAAAGAAGCTCACTAAGGTGTATTATGTAGATATGAGATCCCTCCTTTACCGAGATCTTTTCCAGTATCTCTATGTTTGATCTCTCTTCGTCGGATTTATCTGCAGACTCTTCGGTTGCTATACTCTCCAACTCTTTATTTTCTGATAGGGTGTTTGCCCTGTACCACTGGGCCAGTATAATCCAGCTTAAAAGCCCTACAGTTGCAAAAATGGGGATGTTCTTTGTGAAGTGCCCGGGTTGCTCCATCCCGGAGATTGTTGCAACTGCATAGGTGATAGAGAGTATAAGTATTTGATTAATAATTGCTATAACAGCTTGCGCCTGAACAGGGCGGATAAACCCGCTCATAAACCAGTAGAGATAACCAAATGCTGCCAGCAGAAGGGTGTAGGCGAGGCTCCCCGCCAGAGCGTGAACTATTGTGATGTTGCCATATAAAACTAAAAGTGACCAGATAACAGCGGCAACCAATATTGTTACCGCTGTCCAGGTCATCTTTCTTTTGTTTGATTCAATTAATGGATTACTCTTCATTAATTTAAAATATGTCCAAATTTAGCAATTAAGATTATTTAAATGGCAATTAACTCTTAATTTCTATTCCGCTGAACGACGCGTTTCCTCTTACAATTAGTTTAAATGTTGTGTCTGGAAGGTCGATGTGTCTGTAGCGTTTGTCCTCTGTTCCGCTGAAAACTGAGTTTACGGCAGTTTTTACTGTCCAGTTGTAAGGTACAAATATCTCGATTCCTCCAAATGCACAATCTATATCTATAAAGGTTTCACCAGGTTCTATTGTGGTGTGTCTAAGGTCAAGAACTGTACCTCCGAATCTGTTTGACAACATAGCACCTTTAAATACAGGGTCAAGCACTATCTGCTTAACCGAGCTAAAGGAGTTGTTTGATGTAACAAACCCATTCTCGTTGTTTACTGTCCCTTGCTGGGCCGGTTTGTTCCAGTGGTGTCCGTCGCAGCAGTTCCAGGCTTTTCTTGGGCGAACCAAGAGGATAACTCCAATAAGTACAAAGACCAAAGGCCAGAATGTTCTTACAGAGTAGTACTCGGTTGTAAAGAGATGTGGAAGAAGGAAAAATCCACCAACTCCAATTAGAATAAGCCCAGTGGTTGTCTGTCTTTTAATAAGAGAGAAGATACCAATTACAATCAATAGCATCTGCCAGGAGATCACTATCCTGTAGAGTGAGTGTTCAATCCATCCCAGGTTGCGTCCAAGGATAAAAATACCGGCCAAAATAAAAATTGCAGCAACGCCTATTCCGTGTATTGTTTCGCGGCGGGGGCTGCTCCCCTCATCAATAATTTTCATATCAAAAGTTGTTTTAAAAATTTATGGTGCAAAAGTATGCAGATGAACAACCGCCAGGAATAGAAAAACGGCTAAATAACGTGAAAAATCGGTAAACCCGGGAATTTTCCCGATGAATACCTTTCAAAATTGGATTGAGTCGACCAATTTTTTAATCGTTATGCATAATAAAATTATACATAATAAAATTAGGTATTATAAAATTTATTACTTTTGCAAAAGAACATTCATCATAACTAAAGATATTAAATTATGTTTTCACAAGAGATTTTAAAAGGCACAATTAAACCTCTCATTATTAAATTGATTAAAGATGAGAGGAGAATGTATGGGTATCAGATTACTCAAAAGGTAAAAGAGCTGTCATCTCAAAAAATAGTTATTACAGAGGGTGCACTTTATCCTGCATTGCATAAGTTGGTGGAGGAGGGAATTTTAATTACAGAGAGCGAATGGATAGGGAACAGAGAGAGGAAATATTACTCACTTTCTGAATCGGGTAAAGAGACAGCACCTGCAAAACTTGAAGAGATAAGAGAGTCTATCTTAATGCTGGTACAATTATTTGATTTAAAACCATTAGTTTATGATACTAAATGAATTGCAAGTCAATAAGATCAAAGGGTATCTTAAAAATTGCAATATTGAGAACAGGTTGATTTTAGGAGATTTTCTGGACCATCTGTGTTGTATGATTGAGCAAAATATGACAGAGGGGGCAACGTTTGATGACTCTCTGAAAAAAGCATTTTCTCACCTACCGGGAAGTGAGATAAAGTCTATTGAATTATTTACATTAAAACTATTGAATATGGAAACAAGATTCTCTTACCGAATATCTTTACCGGCAACAATTCCATTTGTATTATTTGGTCTGTTTTGGATGTTTTCAAATTCGGGTTTTAATGTCCCCGGGGTTATCCAAAATATTTTGCTATTATCTTCTGTCATCTCTATGTTTGCGCTATTAACAATTGGTTGGATAAAGGATTTTCCGCGATGGTCTTTCCCTGCTATCGGTTTTTGCTTACTATTCTCTCTTTTTTCTATGAATGTGGCTATTCCTAGCATTTCAGATGATATTTTGGGGTTTTGGGCCTGGGTTCCATTAATAATTACACTTATAATAGCTCAAATTTTCAAACCGGGTGTTGAGCCGATTAAGAATGTAATAAAGAAATCACGGGAAGAGCTATTCCTTATAGTATATGCGCTATATGGATTTGCACCTTTCATTCTCTTAATGCTAAGTGACGAGATTCATACTAACTGGATGATGCCGGTTGCTATACTCTCTACATTAATACTATCTGCTGGAAATTCTCTCTTTTTAAGTTGTGAAAGAAGAGTCTCAAGAGTACTCTCAGTCATTATTTCAGGGGTTTTAGCAGTAGTAATAACATTAACAGCCAGTTATTTATATTGGAAATAAGTCCTACTAAAGTTCTCCACATACACACGAAAATTTTGTCCTAACAGTATTCTGTGAAACAATCTAATTATAAGGTAGTTAGAAAACACATTTTGGTATTTTGTCAAATTGAAATTCTTATTCTACACATAGTCAGCTACTTACACATAATACTGTTAGGACAAATCTTGTAATACTGCGTTTTAGCTAGGGAGGTTTTGCGTTTTTTGTGAGATTCTAAAGAATTGCATTTGATTATCTGCGCTTTGCAAAAAACCTGAGAGGTGTGGCGTTTAAGCACGTGGGGAACTTAAACAGTTAAAAACGAAAACTCCGGAATCTTTCGATCTCCGGAGTTTTGCGGTCTGGACGGGACTCGAACCCGCGACCCCATGCGTGACAGGCATGTATTCTAACCAACTGAACTACCAAACCTTGTTCCCTTTTGGGACTGCAAATATAGTCACTATTTTCAAGAATGCAAAAAAACAAGATAATTTTATCGAAAAAGTGAGAAATGGACATTTCCATACTTTTTCTCCTTTATAAAATTTGGATGTTTATCGAAGTGAAATGAAGATGGATGTTCAAATATAAACAGTCCCTCCTCTTTGAGCAGAGATCTGGAGATAACTTTATCCGGAATAGTTGCAAGTCCCTCAATATCATATGGAGGATCTGCGAAAATTATATCATATTTGAGGTGGCAGATGCTCAAGAAATCAAAGACGTTATGCCTGATTATATGCAAACCCTCAATTCCCAATTTTGCCGAGGTGCTTTTAATAAAGTTGTAATGAAGTGAGTTCATCTCAACTGCTGTTATGCTTTTGCACCCTCGTGAGGCAAACTCAAAACTGATGCTTCCGGTCCCGGAGAAGAGATCCAGCAGCGATAACTCCTCAAAATCGTACATATTTGTCAATATGTTGAAAAGCCCCTCCTTGGCAAAATCAGTAGTTGGCCTTGCCGAAAAACCTTTTGGGGGAAGAATCTGCCTTCCTTTATACTCACCTCCGATAATTCTCATCAATCAAGTTGTTTATTGAAACCATTTTTTATAGATAGCCTGGTAAGTTCCGTCCTGTTTTGCAGATTCAAGAGCGTTTTGCCACTGAGTTAGAACAGATACCGGAGTGTTTTTTGAAAAAGCTATGTAGTAGTCCGATGACATAAGTGAGTACGCAGGAACCACAGAGCTGTACTGATACCCTATCTCTTTAAGTATGTCGCCGAAAGTAACACCGGAGCAGACAAATGCAGCTATCTCTCCATCCATCAGTTTTTTTGCCATAACTTTTGGGTCTGAATTGGAGACAAGGTTGTTAAAACCAAGACTTCTAAGATGTTGATCGGAAAACCAGGAGGTTACCGTTCCAACAGAAGGTAGTGCCTTTGCATTATCAATAGATGTAATTGTAACACCTGAACCGGCTTTGGTATACAACCAGGTAGTATTGGTTCCTATTGGGCCAACCCATTGAAAAAGGTTTTGCCTTAAAGCGGTGCGGTCCATTGTGAATAGACATACATTCGGGTTGTTAAGAGCCAGTTCGTATCCGTTACTCCAGTTGGAGAGTTTGATGTTCTCAAGTTGACCGGTTCTTTTCATTATCTCAAAGACAACATCTGTACCGAATCCTGTTATCTCTCCGTTGCTATTACGATAGGTAAGTGGAGGGTACTGCTCAGTGTATATCTGTAGAATACCCGGGGAGTCTAGTGAATTCAAATACTCTTTAGTGAGAGCTCTTAACGTGCCATCTGCCTTAAGTGCGTCTATACTCTGTTGAAAGTGTCCAACCACATCATCCGGAACCTGTTTGTTAAAGGCAAGGTATAACAGATCTGTGCGAATGGTGTGCTTGTTGATAACAGAATAGATAGTTTTATTGAGCGATTTAAGAGCAGCCTCTGCAGTTAATCTATCACAAGGATAGAGGTCAATCTCTCCTTTGAGAAGCTTATCAAAAGCGTTTACATTATCGCTACAGTAGGTAAAGTTGGTGAACCCCTCCTGTTTAAGATACTGTTCTATTGAGTAGTCTTTTACTACACCAATCTTAATACCGCTACTCTTTGCGTCATCCAGAGAGTTAATTGTGTATACAGACGAGGGGGAGCTATAGAAATACCAATCCAGAGAGGCAATAGGCCCGGCCCATTTGAAGAGATCTCTTCTAACTGAGTTCAATACAGTCGAAAATAGAACTGCATTAGATGTACTCTGAGTTTTAGCATATCCTTCGCTCCAAGGAAGTATCTCTACCTCAAACGGAATATTCATTCTTTTGCATATCTCCATTAGCAGATCCGGAGCAACACCTTTTACTACAGAGTTTTCTACATAGTTAAGAGGCTTGTACTCTTCTGAAATAAACTTAAAAGTGTAGGGGTATGCATCTGTAGTAGATTTTTCACATCCGGACAAAAGCAGAGCCAGTGCCATTAGCACTATGCCCATTAAATGAGAGCTCTTTTTCATATTATCTAAATTTAAGTAGAATAATCCCAATAGGGACTATAATTCAAACAGAAGCGATGAGTATTTTAATTCAGAAAACTGGTCCGGGAGTGGTATCTCGGGGTTTCTAAAATATTTAATCTTAGAGAAATATTTCGCAATATCAAAAATCTCCAGATCACGTATATTGCCGCTGATGTAAACAGTTGTTGTATCTGGATTAAACTGAACCTCTTTAAGTGCCAGAAGAAGAAAGTAGAGGGCAGAGTTGAAATGAAAGGCAGGGAATGAATTGCAGAAGATGATCTTGTCACCCTCAGCGGCTGTTATTGAGACAACCCCTTTGATAAAATTAAAGGAGATCTTATTGTACTCTTCAAAAAGAGGAAGATAGGTAAGGTGGCAAAAGACAGATGGGTAAAGGTTAAAATCCGGCTGGTACTCCTTGACCATATTCAGGAAAGTACTGTTCACCGCAAAAAGGATAACCATATTCTCTTTGATAACCCGAACTGTATTTATCTCGTCCAGATCGTCCAGCTTATGAAGTTTGGTAAGTACTTTAATCTCCTCACCTTTTTTGTGTAGTTTGGCAGGAATTGCAGAGTACTTCTCTGTATTATAAATAACATTAACTCTGCTGAACTTACTTCTCAACAGTGGCAGAGTGGCAAAGAGGTCTGAGCACTTCTTCACATAAGAGTCCATATCCTCTACATCCATTAAGAATTCAGATGAGTAGAGGAAAAGAAGGCTCTTCTGTTTTTCGTCTGTAACCGAAAAAGAAAATCCATTCAAGTCAGCTTGAATGGATAGTCTGTAATCAGTTGTCTTTCCCAGCTGAGGCTGACTATTGACAATAATAGGCATAATATTTATTCCCAGTTACCTGCGTTGTTGTTTGGTGCATCAATGCTACCAACTTTAAGACCCGGGTAACGACCCTGAAGGTCTCTGTCTGCATTTAAGTTTACAATAAGTTGTCTCTCCAGACCCTGAAGTAGAAAGTCAAATGGAGCACCTGCCTCAAATAGAGGAACATCTACTCCGGACACCTTAGCTATGATAGCTTTCATAACAATCTTCTTTCCGCCGCTGAATGGGATATAGGCTATTGAATCTACAATAAAGCCAGGTTTCTTGAGCAATGTGTCTCTTACAGCAATTTTAATACTGTCGCGGAACACCTTTTTTTGTGCAACAGCAACTGAGTCATCCATAGAACCGATTTGTCTAACTATTGTAATCTCTCCGTTTTTGTAGAAATCTATGAGAGTGTCCAGATCGCTTGTAAATTTATTGAATCTGGATTTGTATGCAACCTGAAGGGTTCTGATATCCTTTAACCTTTCGACACAAACGTTTTCTCTTATTTTTCTCTGTTTTTCAAAAATTACCGGTTGCTGAACGCTGCGGTAGATAAGATAGCCTAAAACAATTATTATTAAAGGCATTACAACAATTATTAAGATCTTTTTCATTGTTTATTATAGAATTTATATTAGTCTCTCTTTATCTATGATATATGCGCTTTGCGCAATAAGTTCCACAAAAGTAAAATAAATATTTAGACCCCGCAATATATTTTCCTATTTTTGTCCTAATTATTTTAATATGAACGGATACATAAATGCATTGGAGGCAGAAGGGTTTAAGGCATTAATTGACTCTAGCCGTAACATACTTATTATCAGTCATACTAACCCGGACGGAGACGCTGTAGGGTCGGTTGTCGCTATGAGAAATTACCTGCAATCTAAGGGGGTCTTCTCAACCATTGTACTGCCAAATGACTACCCCGATTATCTGGAGTTTCTCGATGACAGGGAGAAGATTCTCATATATAAAAAAGATCCCCAAAAGATTATCAATCTTGCAGATAGTAGTGATCTTATAATAGCTTTGGATTTTAATCAATTGCAAAGAGTTGACGAACTTGAAGCCCATATTCTGGATTCCGGGGCGAAGAGGGTACTCATAGATCACCACCCTTCGCCTGATTGCGATAACTTTAACCTGATTATCTCAAACACAGATGTCTCCTCTACCTGTGAACTCCTCTACTGGCTTATATTGACTCTCGAGGAGGAGGTTTCAAAGATTGACACTTCGGTCGCAACTCCACTCTATGTAGGTATGATGACAGATACCAACAATTTTTCTAACTCAGTTAATAGTGCCACCTTTAAGATGGCATCAGATATTCTCTCTACCGGAGTAGATAAAGAATCTCTTCAGCATAAGGTCTTTGGTGGGTTTTCTCAAAAAAGGATGAGGTTAATGGGACATATTCTGCTCAATAAAATGGTGATAATAGAGAAGTTTGGTGCAGGATATATTACCATTTCAAAAGAGGAGCAAAAGCTCTACGACTTTAGTGAGGGAGATGCAGAGGGTTTTGTAAACCTTCCCCTAAACATAAAAGAGGTAAATATCTCTGCACTCTTTACCGAGCGTGACGGGCAGATACGAGTCTCACTCAGGTCTGTAGATGATTTTTCTGTCAATAAATTTTCCAGACTACACTTCAATGGTGGTGGCCACGAGAGGGCTGCCGGAGGGAAGTTATTTATAAATTTTGACGAGGTTGGCTCATTTTTTGAAAGAGCTCTGGAGCAGAGTTTTCAAAAGTGTAAAGGGGCTGACGGACCAGCAGAAGAGAGATAAACAGTAAGAAATGAAGATAAAAAATATGAGGCTTACATTATTGATAGCGTTAATTCTCTTTTTTATACCTCTCTCCTGTGCAAAAGAGGAGCAACTCAATCTTATGAGCCAGCAGGAGTCTGCAATTGATAAATATGTAAATACCCTTACAAATTCCGGAGTTGTGGTTGAAGATGGTGTGTGGAGGGTGGTAATGGAGGAGGGGAGCGGCACAACAGAGGCTGTTGCAGGCGACTCTTTATTAATCAATTATGCAGCATATATTTTCAACTCCGGTAAAGGAGATCTTTACGATACCAATGTTAAGAGCGTGGCCAACGAGGCGGGTTTAGAGATGGATTTTGACCTTCTGCAGCCGAGATGGGTAGTCGTAGGAAAAGGTAAACTTCTTACAGGTATGGATAGGGGGCTAATCTCAGTCAAAAAGGGAGAGAGATGTTATGTTATATTCTCTGCCAGGCACGGTTTTGGTAATACCCAAATTGGTCTAGTTCCCAAAATGTCACCTCTTCTTATTGAGGTTTGGGTAGTAGATGTGAAAAAGAATTAATTTTTTCTAACTTTGTATGTTTTTGCACAGACTCATAATGAATATTAACAGCTACCAAGAAATAATTTTACGAATGAATACCAGACACAGACTCAATTTCGCACTCTTTTTCACAACCATTGCACTGTTTTTATCCTCTTGTGCGAAAGAGGTCGTAGAGAGTTCAGACTCCATAGAGAAAAGAATACTTGAATCTTATATATCAGTTGTACACAAAGACACCATTCAACCTCTATCAAGCGGCGTCTACATAATCAATTCAAAAAAAGGCACCGGAGCCTCTTTCAAAGAGAACAGCTCCGTTTTTGTAAGGTATTCTACATTAGATCTAAAAGGAAACTACCTCTCTACAACAAATGAGGCTCTTGCAAAACAGCTGGGTAGCTTCTCATATGCAAGTTATTACGGACCTATTCTTCTGGAACTTGGCAATTACACCCTAATAAAAGGGCTGGAAGAGGCACTTCTTACCCTTAAAGAGGGTGCTCGTGCAAAGATTATTATCCCATCCTGGGCTTCTGAGTTTAACTACCTTAACAGCGACAGATACCACGCCACTACAACAATTTACGATGTAGAGATTATAAAGGTAATTGACGATTATCCTCAGTATGAGTTGGATACTCTTCAGCGTTTCAGTAATCTCAATTATGATGGTCTGGACTCACTGGTAAAGGGTTATTACTATAAGTCGTTGGTTGAGGGGAGTGGAGATTCTCTAAAAGCAGGTCTTACGGCAAGATATAATTATGTAGGAAGGTTAACAAATGGTTTCGTGTTTGATACAAACATAGAGGATACTGCAAGAAAGTACAGGATATATAGTGCAGATAAGTCATACGGGCCACTGACACAAGAGATCCACGAGGTGGGTGGCTCTTCAACATCCGGAAGCAGTGTTGTTGACGGGTTTGCAAAGACGCTTCTAAAAATGAGATATGGCGGGAAAGCGATAACCTTCTTCGGAAGTGAATGGGGATACGCATCGGAGACACAATCCTTTGGAAAAAGGCAGCAACTCCACTTTTACATAGAGGTGCTGCCCGAGTAGACAATCAATTATTTATTAGCCGATAAAGTGATAGTGAGGGCCGAATCTTTCGAATGCGGCTCTGTCAAGTTCATCTCTAAAGTTAGGATGTGCAACGCTTATAACCAACTTTGCACGCTCCTGAAGTGATTTTCCGTAAAGATTAACGGCTCCGAACTCTGTTACAAACCAGTGAATGTGGTTTCTTGTAGTTACCACACCTGCACCCGGTGATAGTATGGGAGAGATTTTACTCACCCCTTTGTTTGTAAGTGACGGCATTGCAATTATCGCCTTACCACCCTGCGACATAGAGGCTCCGTAGATAAAGTCTACCTGTCCTCCTACTCCGGAATAGTGTTTTGTACCAATGGAATCTGCGCACACCTGACCTGTAAGGTCTACCTGCAGTGCAGAGTTAATTGCAGTTACTTTCGGATTCTTCGAAATGATACAAGGGTCATTAGTATAGGCTACGTCCTGCATTAACACCATCGGGTTATCATCTATAAAGTCATACACCTCCTGAGAGCCCATCAGGAATGTTGCAACCAGTTTGCCTCTGTCCAGAACTTTGTTAGCTCCATTAATCACACCGCTTCTTACAAGAGGGAGAACTCCATCTGCAAACATCTCTGTGTGAATTCCAAGGTTCTTATGCCCTCCCAGTTGTGCCAGAACAGCATTGGGTATTGCTCCGATACCCATCTGCAGTGTTGCTCCGTCCTCTATAAGAGCAGCACAGTTTTTTCCGATAGCTGCCTCAATCGGGTCCGGCTCAGCAAAGTGAGCAGGCTCCAGTTGTGTGTTATCTTCAACAAAGAGATCTATCATATTCAGTGGTATCATTGCATCACCCCAAGCCCGCGGAACACTCTTATTAACAACGGCTATCACATACTCTGCTGTCTCTATTGCAGCAAGTGTGGCATCTACCGAGGTTCCCAGAGAAACAAAGCCGTGTCTGTCCGGGTAAGAGACCTGTATCATTGCTACATTGCAGGGGAGGATTCCGCTTCTGTAAAGTTTTTGGGTTTCGCTCAAAAATACCGGGATATAGTCGGCATAGCCTGCCTGAACACTTTTTCTAACATTGCTCCCTACAAAAAACGCCTGGTGAAAGAATATACCTTCAAATTTTGGGTCTGCATAAGGGGCCTCACCCTCGGTGTGGAGATGGTGGATTCTCACGTCCTTTAACTCTCCTCTCTCTCCTGCGCGTATAAGAGCATCAATCAGAATTTTGGGCGCGCTTGCAACACTGCTCAGGTGAATGTGGTCACCGGATTTTACCACCCTAACAGCTTCGTCGGCACTGATGAACTTTAGATTTTTGTGCATGATAAATAATTGATATTTAGTTGAATTGATATAATATTGCCTAAATAATTTCAAGCGGCAAATGTATTAAAATTTCCTATCTTTGCATAATATTAGTTCTAAAGGATGACATTAGTAACAATTACAAGCGACTGGAAAAATGGTGATTATTATCTTGGTGCACTCAAGGGATCACTTTTATCTCTGTCATCCGATATTAGTGTGGTCGATATAACAAATTCCATTCCGAGTTTTGATGTTTTACAGGAAATTTTCATACTTAAATCTACTTATCGCCATTTTCCACAAAATACAATCCATTTGATGGGTGTGATGAGCGAACCGGCACAAGGGACAAATATTGTTATTGTATTTGGAGAGGGGCACTATTTTGTTGGGGTGAATGACGGGAGGTTTTCGCTGCTATTTGATAATCCCCCTACTGTTTGTTTTGAGATTCTTAAGGGGAGAGATATCCCCTTCACAAGCTTCACTTCGTTGGAGTTGTTTAAGGAGGCTGTAGATATCATCTGCACTAACAACTTTGAGACAAGGACCAAAATCTGCACTATTAAGAGAGAGTCTTCGCCTGGGGTTGTACATAACGACAACAATATTACAGGCAGGGTACTTTACATAGACTCATTCGGCAATGCAATAACAAATATTGAGAAGAGGGTTTTTAATTCAATTCATAAAGGGAGAGACTTTACAATTTTTGTACAAGGTCCGTATACAAAAATCAACAAGATATCAAGAGGCTACAACGATAGCTCTCCGGGAGAGATTATAGCGTTGTTTAATTCGGCCGGTTTGTTGGAAATTGCAGTTAATCAGGGTAATATTGCATTATTAGAAAATCTTAATCCATCTTCGGAGATAAGGATAAGGTTTGCACAAACGGAATATATTGAGAAAAAAGAAAAAACAGTATAAATGGAAAGAGAGAAGGCAGTAAAAAGTTTTGAGAGACTTTTAGATATTATGGATGAGTTAAGGGCTAAGTGCCCTTGGGACAGGGAGCAGACAATGGAGTCTCTCAGGCCTCTCACAATTGAGGAGACCTATGAGTTGAGTGATGCAATTCTGGTAAAGGAGAGCGCTAACATTGGTAAAGAGCTTGGAGATATTCTTCTTCACATTGTTTTCTATGCTAAGATAGGAGAGGAGCAGGGAGTTTTTGATATCTCAACAATTATTGAAGGTTTGTGCAATAAATTGGTTTACAGGCATCCTCACGTTTTTTCTCAAACAGAGGTGAACGGAACTCGGGAGGTTATAGAGAATTGGGAGCAACTAAAAGGAAAAGAGAAGGATGGGAACAGAAGCCTGCTGAGCGGAGTTCCCGGTTCACTACCTTCATTGGTCAAGGCATATCGTATTCAGGACAAGGCTAGAGCCGTGGGATTTGATTGGGATATCCGTGAACAGGTGTGGGATAAGGTGAGAGAGGAGATAGCTGAATTTGAGAGTGAGATAGTACAAGAGGAGAGAGGGTATATTAGCACAAATATCGAGGGTGGAGACGGAAGAGGTGCCGAACAGGAGTTTGGAGATCTGCTTTTTTCACTTGTTAATGCAGCAAGGCTATACAACATCAACCCGGATACTGCACTTGAGATGACCAATAAAAAGTTCATCAAGCGGTTTAACTATCTGGAAGAGAAAACTATTAAAAAAGGTAAATCTCTTAAAGATCTCTCTCTTGAGGAGATGAATCTCATATGGGAGGAGGCAAAAAAACTGTAGTATGAAGGTAAACGAGTGGCAATCCAGAAGTGAATTACTTCTAGGGAAAGAGTCTTTAGAAAAACTGAACAGGACAACTTTTGCTATTATTGGGCTTGGTGGTGTGGGAGCATTTGCTGCCGAGATGGTAGTTCGTGCAGGTGCAGGAAGAGTGGTTATTCTGGACAGCGATGTTGTTAATCTCTCTAATAAAAACAGACAACTTTTAGCACTGGACAGCACTCTGGGGCAATATAAGGTAAAACTTATGGAGAGTAGACTCAGGGATATCAATAAAGATCTTGAGGTTGTATCTATAGCGGAGTATCTCACTGAGGAGAATGTTCACACCCTTTTGGAGGGGCAAAAAATTGATTGTGTTATTGATGCCATCGATACTCTCTCTCCCAAAATTGCTCTTATACAATACTGTATCAAGAACTCCATTCCACTAATCAGCTCAATGGGAGCTGGTGCAAAGACCGATGCCACAAAAATAGAGGTGAAAGATATATCCAAATCGTTTAACTGCCCTCTAGCATATATGTTAAGGAAACGGCTAAGAAAGGTTGGGATAAGTAAAGGTTTTAAGGTGGTTTTTTCTGAAGAGCTCCCGGATACAGATGCAATTATTCCGGTACAGGAGCAGAATAAAAAATCTCAGGTGGGGACAATATCCTATATGCCTGCAGTTTTCGGCTGTATTGCTGCTCAGGCAGCCTTACTCCATATCCTTGAGGATGATACCATAGATTAAGCTTTCTACCTTTTTTTTAGTACATTTGTAAGATATAACCTAACCTAAACCCTGCACTTATGGAATTTAAAATTAAAGAGGTTACAACACCCTCCCAAATTAAAAAATTCATAAAGTTTCCACATAAACTGTATAAAGGCAACAACCAGTATGTGCCTGTACTTAACGGAGATGAATTTGAAACTCTAACGAAAAGCCCTGCTCTTGAGTACTGTAAGATAAAGATGTGGGTTGCAACAGACAACAAAAATAAAATAGTGGGAAGAGTTGCCGGTATCTGGAATCCTCACTCAAACGAGTACCATTTTGAAAAGAGAGTCCGTTTTGGCTGGTTCGACTTTATTGATAACCGCGACGTTGCAGCAGCTTTGTTAGAGCAGGTTGCCGGGTGGGGAAGAGAACTTGGAATGGAGCAGATGCACGGACCTCTTGGTTACAACACACTCAACCGCCAGGGTATGATGATTGAAGGATTTGAGAACACTCCTCCCATTAATTGCTTATATAACTATCCATACTACTCAAGAATTATGGACGAGTTAGGTTATGAGAAGCAGGTAGATTGGGTTCAGATTAAACTGCGTGCAGATGAGGGAGTTCCAGATAAGATTAAACGCATTAACTCTATGTTGCTGGAGAAACATAATCTTAGAATTATGGACATCAAAGAGCTTAAGGGTTCAAGTAAATTGATAAAAAGTTTCCAGAAGAGCTACAACGAGGGTTTTAAAGATATAGATAATTTTGTACCGCTAACAGATTCAGAGGTGGAGAAAGTTGCTAAAGATTACTTCTCAAAACTGAGGAAGGAGCTTACCTGTATTATACTTGACGGAGAGGACAATATTGCTGCATTCGGAATATGTGTTCCCAATCTCTCAACCTCTTTTAAGAGGGCTGGCGGTAGATTATTCCCTTTTGGATTTTTACACATCCTCAGGGAGTTTCGTAACTATACCACTATAGATCTTCTGCTTTTGGGAGCATCTTCGGAGTGGCAGAACAAAGGAATTTCATCAATTTATCATACACATATCGCTACTAACCTTGAAAGAGGAACAATAAAGTACGCCATTACCAACCCGCAGGCAGAGAATAACTCTGCATATAAAGTTTGGGATAGATACGGCTATGAGCCATATATGAAGAGAAGATGTTATATAAAAAGTTTATAACCAAATGAAATTAAGGGATATTTGCTCTCTCACAGAGGGTGTTGTAGTAAGCGGAGAGAGTAGGCTGGACGATAGTGTCGAGTTTGCTTTTGCTTCGGATCTTATGAGTGACGTTCTCACTATCAAAAAAGATCATTTTCTGCTTATAACAGGACTAGCCAACATACAGTCCATTAGAACAGCAGAGATGTCGGATGCGCCTTATATGCTTTTATGCAGAAACAAGGAGGTTACCAAAGAGATGCTGGAGCTGGCTCAAGAGGATAATATTCTCATTATAAAAAGTAAATTCTCAATGTTTCGATGTGCCGGTATTCTTTTCAATGCCGGATTAAAACCTGTATACTAATATGCATTTCGAGTACAAGGTAGAGGGAGGAGATTTTACACAGGCAGGTTATGCAGCCTCACAGATAAAGAGGAGCCTTAAGCAACTTGGTGTTGATTCATCGGTAATTAAAAGAGTGGTTGTGGCACTTTACGAAGCCGAAGTTAACATTGTTGCACACGCCTACAGAGGAGTTATCTATGCAGATATTGAGAGTTCCGGAATAAAACTGAAACTTGTAGATGAGGGGCCGGGAATTCCGGATGTTACCAGAGCAATGACTAAGGGATTCTCCACTGCCTCTCCTGCTGTTAGAGAGATGGGATTCGGAGCCGGAATGGGACTTCCCAATATCAGCGAAAATGCAGATTCGCTTACAATAGATACTGTAGTGGGAAAGGGGACCACACTTAATATTGAGATAAAATTTTGAGATAACTTTTTGCATTTATAGATGTGAGCAGACGTCAAACTACATATAACAGGGCGCTTGAGATAGTCGAGGATATCTGTATAGGGTGTTCTCACTGTATTAAGGTCTGCCCGACCGAAGCACTTAGAGTTTCCGGCGGGAAGGCGGGAATTCACGCAGACTGGTGTATAGATTGCGGGGAGTGTTACAGGGTTTGTCCTACCAGAGCCATAAGGGTGATGGATGATGACTTTAAACAGATTTACCAATTCAAACACAGAGTACTGCTGGTCCCATCTGTCTTCTTTGCACAATTCAAAGACTCAATTCAACGTAACACAATATGCCAAATTATAGGTGAGCTTGGTTTCACAGAGGTGTGTGCAGTTGAGCAGAGCGTAGATACCCTTCTTAATGAGATTAATGACTATCTTGAAACAGCCCAGAAACCGGTTATTTCGTCATTTTGTCCGGCAGTTATAAGACTTATTCAGGTAAGGTTCCCATCATTGGTAGATAATATAATGAAGCTTCTACCGCCGATTGAGATTACAGCACAGTATTACAAAAAGCGATTTGAGAAGGAGGGTATAGCGGAGAGTGAATATGGTATATTCTATCTAACACCCTGTATCGCCAAAATAGCCGCAGTAAAATCTCCGGTAGGAGGGTATGTCTCTCCGATAACCGGAGTTATAAATATGGACTTCTTCTTTAATAAAGTATATTTAGCTTATAAACAGAGGATTCCTATAACAACGAACATTATTATAAATGGCGAACTCTCCTCTAAAGGGGTGCTTTTCCCAACTACAGGTCAGGAGAGTGCTCACGTAAAGGGGCGTACACTGGCCGTAGATGGTATGAAGAATATTATAGATTTTCTGGAGATGCTGGAGAATGAGGAGATAGATAATGTAGATTTTCTGGAGATCAGAGCCTGCGACGAATCTTGTGCAGGGGGGATCCTATCTCACCGAAACAGATTCCTTACTGCTGAGAGTCTTAAAAACTTTGCCAAAACTATTCCCGACAGCCATAACCTTATTGATGAGTACAAGAGATCTTGCAGTGCAGTAGTTCATATGGACAAAATTGAGCCACGCTCTATGGTTAAATATGACAAAGATATTGAGATTGCAATCAAAAAGATGGAGAGTGCAAGGCGACTTAAGAAGATACTTCCGGGAATTGACTGTGGAGCCTGCGGAGCTCCAAGTTGCGAGGCTCTTGCAGAGGATATTGTCAGGGATCAGGCTCAGATTAACTCCTGTATATTCCTGAGAACTATCTTTGAAAAGAGAGGTGAGATATCTCTGGAAGATACAATTAAGATTATGGAGAGTATATGGGGTGAGGCGAGGTTTGATAAAAATGAGGAAGAGTAGTTATTTAACATTTAATAAACTCAATATAGAATGAAAGTTAAGGACATAGCCCAAAAGATGAATCTCAAAGTGTACTCTTGTGAAGATGCAATGGAAAATAGTGTTACCGGAGGATACTCTTCGGATCTTCTGTCAGATGTTATGGGACACTCTAAGGAGGGGCAGCTCTGGATAACTCTTCAGACCCATAAGAATATTATTGGGGTTGCATCCCTTAGAGATCTATCTGCAATTATACTTGTAAAAGGATTTACTCCTGACCTGGAGACTATTAAGCTATCTCAGAGCGAGAATATACCAATTTTGGGTAGCGATCTGGATGCCTTTGAACTTTGCGGAGAGCTTTACCAGCTTTTGAAATAGTCCCTGTTCTTAAAACTTGAAGGCAGATCTTCATATTCACACTACACTATCTCCTTGCGGCGACATTGAGATGACTCCTGTTGCAATAATTGCAAAGGCAAAAGAGATTGGGCTTGATCTGATTGGAATTACAGATCATAACTCAACCCTTCAGGCCAGGGAGATTCGTAGGGTGGGGCAGCTTGCAGGAGTAGAGGTACTTTGTGGAGCCGAAATTACCACTCGGGAAGAGGTTCACGTTCTCGCTTTTGTGGAGGGAGATGACTCTCTGGACAAGCTTCAGGAGTGGCTTACAAACAACCTTATTGTTGTTCCGAACAATCCGGATATTTTCGGTTACCAGCTGGTAGTAAATCAAAATGAGGATGTGATTTACCAAGAGGATAATCTGCTTATTGGAGCAATAGATAAAAGTATAGAGGAGGTAGAGGAGTTTGTTCACTCTTTGGGAGGCATATTTATTCCTGCCCATATTGATAAGCAGCAGAACTCGGTGATCAGCCAGCTGGGTTTTCTTCCGACCCACCTCAGAGTTGATGCTCTGGAGCTCTCTTCCAATGTAAATATAGAGGATTTCAAAAAGATGAACAGCTATATTGCAAAAAAACCTTTTATACAATCTTCAGATGCTCATTATATAGATGATATAGGAAAGGTATATACAGAACTCAAAACAGAAGGAACCACATTTGAACAGATAAAATCTGCAATTAACAGAATATGAATGACCTCTCTCTCCATATAATAGATATCATACAGAACTCCCTTACTGCAGGGGCAACTCTAATTAAACTCACTGTAAATGAGGAGATAAAAAGAGATTTGCTCACTATAGAGATTGAAGATAACGGAAAAGGTATGAGTGTTCAACAGGTAATGAGTCTTGAAGATCCTTTTTTTACATCCCGTACCACTAGAAGGGTAGGGATGGGGATTCCACTCTTCAAACAATCTGCAGTGCAGAGTTCAGGAGACCTTACTGTACTCTCGGAGCCGGGTGTGGGAACTAAAGTGACTGCAACTTTCAAGCATAGTCACATTGACCGCCCTCCCCTTGGAGATCTGGCAAACAGCTTTATTCTTATGGTGAGTGCAAATCCTGATAGAGAGTTCTTTTTAAGATATCTCTATAACGGTAGCGAGTATTGCTTCGATACAGTAGAAGTAAAGGAGATTCTTGACGGACTCCCTCTTTATGACCCTTCAGTTATCAGAACACTCACTGCTATGGTGGATGCAAACATAAAAGATATTAAAGAGGAAAATTAAATTTTATTATCGAATTTAGTTCTTATATTTGCGAAATTATTAGGCACGCACTATTATATAGTAATTAAAATATAACAAATTGTAACTTGAACCCCAATTATTTTTTGCAATCTGTAATAAAATACCTATTTTTGCGCTTCGATTCAAATCTCGGCAGACACAACTATAACCAAATATAAAATAAGTATGAATAAAATCAAATCCCTTGACGATTTGCGGAAGATGAAGCAAAGTCTCGAGCACGGAATGAATATCCGTGAGAAGAGCAATTCGCCAGAGTCTCTTGTTCAGATTCGTGTGGCAATGGCTACCTGCGGTATTGCAGCCGGCGCCAGGACGGTAATGAACACTCTAATAGAGAAGATTGAGATTGAAAAGATTCCTGCTGTGGTCACACAGGGCGGGTGCATGGGTTATTGCTATGCAGAGCCGACAATTGAGGTAAAGGTACCCGGCAAAGATCCGGTTGTCTTTGGCAATGTCGACTCAAAGGTGGCAATAGAGATCGTGGAGAAGTATATCAAAAACGGAGAGCTTCTAGACGGTATTATACCTACCAACTATCAAACTATTAATGAATAAAGGAGTAGTTTATGGCACAGTATAAAATGCATTTGCTGGTTTGTGCTGGTACCGGATGCCGGGCCTCACAAAGTGAAGAGATTATCGTGAATCTAAACGCAGAATTAAAAAAACAGGGCCTGCAATATGATGCTCAGGTCGTTGCTACAGGCTGTTTTGGATTTTGCGAAAAGGGGCCGATTGTAAAGATTTTACCTGACAACACCTTCTATACCCAGGTAAAACCGGAGGATTGCGCCGAAATTATTAGCGAACACATCCTTAAAGGGCGTAGGGTTAACAGGCTTCTTTATGAAGACCCGGAAACCAGAAAGCATATAGAAGACTCTAAACATATGGGTTTCTATCAGAAACAGCTTAGAATTGCTCTAAGAAACTGCGGTTTTATTGATCCGGAAAATATTGACGAATACATTGCTCGCGACGGTTACGCTGCTTTAGGTAAAATCCTTGCAGAGATGACACAAAGTCAGGCAATAGATGAGATCAAAAAGTCCGGACTAAGAGGTCGCGGAGGTGGCGGTTTCCCTACAGGAATCAAGTGGGAAATTGCATCAAAAAATAAAGCAGACCAAAAATATGTAGTTTGTAATGCAGATGAGGGTGACCCGGGTGCATTTATGGACAGATCAATACTTGAGGGAGATCCTCACTCAATTATTGAAGCGATGGCAATTTGCGGGTACTGTATTGGTGCATCTAAAGGGTTAGTATACATCCGAGCAGAGTATCCGCTTGCCATAAAGCGTCTTCAGGTTGCTATAGCTCAGGCTCGCGATTACGGCCTTTTGGGTGGCGATATTATGGGATCTGGTTTCTCATTTGATATTGAACTTAAATATGGTGCAGGTGCTTTTGTTTGCGGAGAGGAGACAGCTCTTATCCACTCAATGGAGGGGCATAGGGGTGAACCGACTGTTAAACCACCATTTCCTGCAGAGAAAGGATACCTTGGAAAGCCAACCAATGTAAACAATGTTGAGACATTTGCGAATGTTCCGGTTATTTTTCTTAAGGGGGCAAGTTGGTTTGCAAGTATAGGTACAGAGAAGTCAAAAGGGACAAAAGTTTTTGCACTGGCAGGAAAGATCAATAATGTTGGCCTTATAGAGGTACCAATGGGTATTACCCTAAGAGAGGTTATTTTTGAAATAGGAGGCGGAATCAAGGATGGGAAAAAATTCAAGGCTGTTCAGACGGGAGGCCCTTCCGGTGGATGTCTTACAGAGAAACACCTGGATACACCGATTGATTTTGACAACCTTATAGCTGCCGGTTCAATGATGGGCTCCGGTGGTATGATTGTTATGGACGAAGATGACTGTATGGTGTCTGTTGCCAAGTTCTATCTAGAGTTTACAGTTGAAGAGTCTTGCGGGAAGTGTGCTCCTTGCCGTGTGGGTAACAAGAGATTACACGAAATTCTCGAAAAGATATGTGCAGGTAAAGGGACAGAGGATGATTTGAGCTATCTGGAAAACTTAAGCAAGGTAATCAAAGATACTTCTCTATGTGGTCTTGGACAGACCTCACCAAACCCTGTACTCTCTACGCTGGAGCATTTCTACGACGAGTACCTTGCTCACGTTAAAGAGAGGATATGTACTGCAGGAAGATGTAAAGCTCTCAAACTCTATACAATTATTGCAGATAAGTGTACCGGATGTACAGCTTGTATCAGGGCTTGTCCTGTTGCAGCCATTACCGGAGAAAAGCGTCAGCCTCACGTGATTGACGTAGATAAATGTATCAGATGCGGTGCTTGTTATGACAAGTGTAAGTTTACAGCTATTCACGTTCAATAATCCAATCCTATGGAATTAATAAAAGTTACTATAGATAAAAACGAGATAGAGGTCAAAAAAGGGACAACTATCTACCAGGCAGCAAAGAAGATAGGTATAGATATACCCGTGCTTTGCTATATGAACCTAGAGCACCTGAAAATTGAAAACCGCCCGGGCGGATGCAGAATTTGTGTTGTGGAGGTTGAGGGAAGGAAGAATCTTGCTCCATCCTGCTCAACAGAGTGCGCAGATGGAATGGTGGTTAAAACGCACAGTATAAGGGTACTCAATGCAAGAAAAACTGTTTTGGAGTTAATTCTGTCAGACCACCCTGCTCAATGTCTTATCTGTTCATCTTCCGGGAAGTGTGACCTACAGTCACTCTCTCAAAAGATGGGTATCAGAGAGATTCACGCTGTTGAGAATGCAGAGGTGTCTTCATATAGAAAAGACTGCTCTCCCGCTCTTAACAGAGATATGGACAAATGTATTATGTGCCGCAGATGCGAAACTATCTGTAACGACGTTCAGACAGTGGGCGCTTTGAGTGCTGTAAACCGCGGGTTTATGTCGGTTGTTGCTCCTGCATTTGAGCAGGACCTCATTGATTCTCCTTGTACATTCTGTGGTCAGTGTGTTGCTGTTTGTCCTACAGGTGCACTTACCCCTTACGATGATACTGCTAAGATTATTCGTGCACTTGCAGATCCTAAAAAGACTGTAATTGTGCAGACAGCTCCAGCTGTTCGTGCCGCTTTGGGAGAGGAGTTTGGTCTGCCGGCCGGAACACTTGTAACAGGAAAAATGGTTGCAGCTCTACGTACTCTTGGCTTTGACAAGGTGTTTGACACAGACTTTGCTGCCGACCTTACTATTATGGAAGAGGGAACAGAGTTACTTAACAGAATAACCAGACATCTCAATGGAGATAAGGATGTTAAGCTGCCTATTCTAACCTCTTGCTGCCCTGCTTGGGTTAACTTCTTTGAGGTTTATTTCCCGGATATGCTGGATGTTCCTTCTACAGCTCGCTCACCTCAGCAGATGTTTGGCTCAATAGCAAAAACATATTATGCAGATCTTATCGGAGTCAAGAGAGAAGATCTTGTTGTAGTTTCAATTATGCCTTGTCTTGCCAAGAAGTTTGAGTGCCAGCGTGAAGAGTTCTCGGTTGACGGAAATCCGGATGTTGACTTCTCAATCTCTACAAGAGAGCTAGCAGGCTTGATCAAGTCTGCAAATATTACCTTTGACGCTCTGCCGGAAGAGGAGTTTGACCTGCCTATGGGAGAGTCAACAGGTGCCGGCGTTATTTTTGGAGTAACAGGTGGTGTGATTGAGGCTGCTGTACGTACAGCATATGAGATACACACAGGAAGCAAGCTGAACAGAATAAATTTCGAAGAGCTTCGCGGAATGTCAGGAATCCGTACTGCTACCATCTATTTCGGAGACACTCCAATTCATATTGGTATCGCACACCAACTTGGTAACGCAAGAAAACTTCTTAACGGTATAAGAGAGGGGAGGTACAATTTCCACGCAATTGAGATTATGGCTTGTCCGGGTGGCTGCATCGGCGGTGCAGGTCAGCCTCTTCACCACGGAGATTCAAGTGTTATACGGGCACGTTACGACGCAATTTATAGAGAAGATGCAGGAAAGAGCATCCGTAAATCTCACGAGAATCCATACATCGTTAAGTTATACAAGGAGTTCCTTGGTCACCCGATGAGTGAGAAAGCTCACCATCTGCTCCACACCCACTACTTTGACAAACATAAAATTTAAATCGCAATGAGTACATTCAAAATACAAGATTGTCATAAAGAGACAATTAAAGGGATCTGCAACTCTTTTGAAAACAATCCCGGAGAGTTGATAAGTATTCTGCATAAAATCCAGAGTGAGTTTGGCTACCTTCCGGAAGATATTCAACGCGAGGTTGCTAAGAATCTGAAAATCTCTGTTGCCAAAGTTTATGGGGTTGTTACCTTCTACTCTTTCTTCACAATGACTCCAAAAGGGAAGCACCCGATATCTGTATGTATGGGTACCGCCTGCTATGTTCGTGGTGCAGAGAAGATTGTAGACGAGCTTAAAGATCAGCTAAAAATTAAAGTTGGCGGAGTAACTGCAGATGGAAAATTCTCTCTCGACTGCCTCAGATGCGTTGGCGCCTGCGGTCTTGCACCGGTAGTTCTTATTGGCGAAAAGGTGTACGGAAGGGTAGAGGCTTCTCAGGTTAGGGAGATTCTCGATAGTTACGTTGATTAATCAACAGTAGTTGTTTTGATTATATAAAGGCTGCCTAGTTACTAGGCAGCTTTTTTTACGTGGGGGTCAATAACTTACTACGGCTCTTGGTGTCAGCTCGGAAAATCCTCCCCACCTGCGGCGGGTCCCCTCCATCTTCTGGAGCCAATGTTTTCCTTAGCTGACACCCATATCGCCGTTTGTCGTAATTGACCCCCAAATTATTGCTTACCAATTAAATAGTGCACTTTTAGTTACTGAATTATAAAAATTTTATTATCAGCCTAATAGGTTTTGTAAATTTTGTCGGTTCAGTACTGTGATTTTATTTCTTTCGGCCAGAATGACCCCCTCTTGCTGTAGCTCTCCTAGAATACGAGCCAGAGCAGGACGGGTAACGCCAAAATATTTAGAGAGCTCTGTCTGGTTTTTGTCCATATAAAATGTATTGATAGCAGGACTTATTGAGTGGCATCTTGCCAACTGTTCCAAAAGATAGTTTGCCAGCTTTCCCCGTATTGTTTTAATGGTGACCATCTGAAGCTTGTTTGAAAGAAACTGGGTTTTATCGGAATTGTATCTTATGTAGCTCTCAAGAAATTTAGCATCTTTTTGGAATAGAATAATAACCTCCTCTTTTGGAATTGTAATTACAGTTGACTCCTCTGTGGCAGTCACATCTACGGGGAAACGGTTATTTTCTGCAAACAGAAATGCAGATGCAAGGGGACGTGTTGCCTTTATATTTTCAATTGTTAGCACACCCCCGGACTCTGTTATCATCTCAGTTGTAACAGCTCCTTTTACCAATAGATATAGGTGTTTACATATATCTCCCTGCCTGGCAATGATATCTCCCTTACTATATTTGGTTACCCCGAACTTCATATTCCTGAAAAGATAATCCAGATTATCCTTTGAAATTGATTTACAAACAGGGCACTGTGATATCTCCTCTCTATTTATCATTGAGTCAGGTAACATAACTATTATCGGTTATAATTGTTTTATTTAAAAGTAACTATTTTAAGTGAGTGTAACAAATATTACACTCTTTAGGTTGTATTAACTCTACTTTTGTACCTGAAAGAATCAAATATTAACCATAAATAATTTAATATAATGAGCAATATGTTTTGTTACCAGTGTCAGGAGACAGCTAAAAACAGCGGCTGTACAATTAAAGGTGTCTGCGGCAAAAGCGCAGATGTTGCAAATCTTCAGGATCTTTTGGTGTTTTTATGTAAAGGAATTTCACACTTCTCTGTCCGTCTGAGGGATATGGGTGTTGAGAGTGCAGAGGTTAACAAATTTGTTACCGACTCTCTATTTATGACTATAACAAATGCAAACTTTGATAGAGACAGGTTTGTAACCAGAGTGAATCAGGCAATAGATATGAGAGACTCTGTAAGGAATCTATTCATATCTAAAGGAGGTATAGTTGAGGAGATTACATTTGAAGGTGCCTACTGGAGCTCACGTGATATCTCAGTTATGGAGCAGAAGGCTACCGAGGTAGGAGTTCTCTCAACCGAGAATGAAGATGTTCGCTCTCTGCGTGAACTCACAATTTATGGACTAAAAGGTATGGCTGCATATGCAGAGCACGCTTTTAATCTGGGATTTGAGCAGGCAGATATATACTCTTTTATGCAAAAGGCGCTGGTAGATACAACAGACGACACACTCTCTGCAGATCAACTTACAGCCCTTGTGCTTGAGACCGGTGCGCACGGTGTTAAGGTTATGGCACTTCTGGATAAAGCTAATACATCTGCATATGGAAATCCCGAAATTACAAAAGTGAACATAGGTGTCCGTAATAACCCTGCAATTTTGATCTCCGGCCACGACCTTAAAGATATGGAGGAGCTGCTTAAGCAGACAGAGGGAACAGGTGTAGATGTTTATACTCACTCAGAGATGCTTCCTGCAAATTACTATCCTGCTTTTAAAAAATATAGCCAGTTTGTAGGTAACTATGGAAGTTCGTGGTGGAGGCAGACTCAGGATTTTGAGACCTTTAACGGCCCTGTTCTCTTTACTACCAACTGTATAGTTCCACCAAAAAGCAGTGCGACATATTCGGACAGAATATACACTACAGGTGCATCCGGATTCCCGGGATTCATCCATATTCAGGATCGTAAAGATGGAAAGACCAAAGACTTCTCTGCTATCATAGAGCACGCTAAGAGATGCGCTGCTCCAACTGAGATAGAGACCGGAGAGATAATCGGGGGCTTTGCTCACGCTCAGGTTTTTGCTCTTGCAGATAAAATTGTTGATGCAGTTAAGAGTGGCGCTATCCGCAAATTTTTTGTGATGGCCGGATGTGACGGCCGTATGAAGGATAGAAATTATTACACAGAGTTTGCAGAGGCACTTCCTAAGGATACAGTGATACTCACTGCAGGTTGTGCCAAGTATCGTTACAATAAACTTCCACTTGGAGATATTGGAGGTATTCCACGAGTTCTGGACGCAGGACAGTGTAACGACTCATACTCACTAGCCGTAATAGCTCTTAAATTAAAGGAGATCTTCAATGCAAACGATATTAACGAGCTACCTATAGCTTACAATATAGCCTGGTATGAGCAGAAGGCTGTTATTGTACTTCTTGCACTTCTCTCTCTCGGAGTTAAGAATATACACCTCGGCCCAACACTGCCTGCATTCCTCTCTCCAAATGTTGCAGAGGTTTTGGTAAAGAACTTTGGAATTGCCGGTATCAAGAGTGTGGATGAAGATATGAAGTTGTTCCTGGGTTAATATTTGATTTTGTAGATTCAAGACAACTTTAATGGGGTTACCCCCGACCGTCAGGACTTTCGGATATTCAAAAACCGGGAGTCCTGTTCTGTTTTTTGTAATATATATGTAACTGTTTGTTGCACATATAGACTCAATGCCCTATCTTTACAGTGCAAATTCACTACTAACCCAAATAGTATTTAATAAATTATTCAAAATCTAATGAAAAACGATCTTAGTAAATTAATTTACAGCTTTTTAGTGCTAAGTTTTACTCTATTGTTAACCAGTAGTTGTGAAAAAAAATTAACTGATATTGACGGCAATATCTACAAAACTGTAAAAATCGGCGATCAGATTTGGATGGCAGAGAATTTAAGAGTTACAAGGTACAACAACGGTGACCCTATTGAGACAACAAATCCGGCAAACATTGACATCTCTGACCTTGTTGAACCTAAATTCCAATGGGTATTCGGTGGCAAAGAGGAGCTGGCTGCTACCTACGGGAGGCTTTACACCTGGTATGCTGTTACCGATTCACGAAAAATCTGCCCTGAGGGTTGGCACGTCATTACAGATGCAGAGTGGGCAAAGCTCTACAACTATTTTGGGGGTAAAAGTGTTGCAGGAGGTAAACTTAAGGAGGCGGGAACAGTAGATTGGGCTCATCCGAATACAGACGCCAGCAACAGCAGTGGCTTTACTGCACGTCCCGGTGGAGGGAGAGGTTCTAACGGTGCCTTTGGTGGGATCAATTACTATGCTGCCTGGTGGGGAACTGTAGAGAAGGACTCTCTGGTTGCAGGTTACTGGCATCTATATTACAATACCTCTGCGTTAAAGAGAACAGATTTTCATAAAAACTCCGGTTTTTCTGTTCGTTGTGTACGGGATTTGTAAAAACTGCACAGATATTGGGTTGTTTTGACTATTTTTGCACTCAATTTATTTTTTTATGAGTGATAATAGTTTATTGTCTAAACTTTCCGGGATGAAGGAGAAGTTTGAGTCGCTTTCACAGCAGATCTCAGACCCTTCCGTTATGTCGGATATGAAGAGATATATAGCTCTGAATAAGGAGTACAGAGAGATAGAGCCGGTGGTAGAAGCGGGTGAGAAGTACAAACTGCTTATGGGCAACCTGGATTCTGCAAAGGAGATTCTTATGGTGGAGAGAGATGAGGAGATGAGGGAGATGGCAAAAGAGGAGATAGCTATGCTCGAGTCACAGATACCGGTTCTGGAGGAGGAGATTAAGCTTCTTCTAATCCCTGCAGATCCACAGGATTCAAAGAATGCCATTCTTGAGATAAGAGCAGGTGCGGGTGGGGATGAGGCTTCAATTTTTGCAGGCGATCTTTTTCGGATGTACTCAAAATTTGCAGAGCGTAAAGGATGGAAATTTGAGGTAAATAGCCAGAGCGAAGGTACCTCCGGAGGGTTTAAGGAGGTTATCTGTAAGGTTTCGGGTAATGGCGTTTATGGTGTTCTTAAGTATGAGAGCGGTGTTCACAGGGTCCAAAGGGTGCCTCAGACTGAGACACAGGGAAGGGTGCACACATCTGCAGCCTCAATAGCGGTTTTACCAGAGGCGGATGAGTTCGATATTGAATTGAATATTAGTGATGTGAGAAAAGATACTTTCTGTTCTTCGGGGCCGGGAGGACAATCTGTTAATACAACTTACTCTGCAATTCGCCTGACACACGCACCTACAGGTATTGTGGTTCAGTGTCAGGACGAAAAATCTCAGATTAAGAATTACGAAAAGGCACTTGCCGAGCTCCGTACACGTATTTACAATCTTGAGTACGATAAGTACCTGAGCGAAATATCTGCAAAAAGAAAGACAATGGTCTCTACCGGAGACAGATCTGCAAAGATCAGGACCTATAACTACCCTCAGTCAAGGGTCACCGACCACAGGATTAACTACACAATGTACAACCTTCCTGTATTTATGGATGGGGCACTTCAAGAGGTTTTAGATCAACTGCAGGTAGCAGAGAACGCAGAGAGACTCAAGGATAGCGGTCAGTAATTATAATTATGGATTATAATCAGCTGTATAACAATATTCTACGCAAAGGTAGTTTCCTTTGCACAGGCCTTGATTCCGATCCTGCGCTCTTTCCATCATTTATAGGTGAGAGGGAGCTTCCCATTTTTGAATTCAACAGAGCAATAATTGATGCCACTATAGATTATTCTGTGGCATATAAGCCAAACCTGGCATTTTATGAGGCTGAGGGGGCAATAGGGTGGGAGCAGCTAAAGATGACTGTTGAGTACATTCGTAAAAGGGATTCATCTGTTTTTATAATTGCAGATGCGAAAAGAGGTGACATTGGCAATACTGCCAAAAAGTACGCCTCAGCATTTTTTGACAAACTGGACTTTGATGCAGTGACTCTTTCTCCATATATGGGCAGGGACTCTATTGATCCGTTTCTAAAACAGAGAGGAAAGTGGGCAATTGTTCTGGCCCTTACCTCAAATCCATCTGCAGATGATTTTGAAACACTAAATGTTGGTGAAACTCCCCTTTATCGTAAGGTGATTGAGAGTGTAATGAATTGGGGATCAAAAGAAAACACAATGTTTGTTGTTGGGGCAACCAGGCCTGAAGAGCTTGCTCAGATAAGAGAGTATTGCCCAAACCACTTCCTGCTGGTTCCCGGCGTGGGAACTCAGGGGGGGACAGTTGCTCAGGTTGCAAAATATGGCATGAATAGTAGTTGCGGGCTACTTATTAATGTCTCCAGAGCAATATCATTTGCCTGGATGGATGACAAAACGGGGAGATACTCCGGGGGAGTCAATTTCGATAAAGTTGCAGGTGAGGCTGCAGCCTTAATTGCTAAAGAGATGAGAGGCTTTTTGGCTCTTTAGTATCTTCCGGGTCTGTGGGAAGCTTTGCTATTATTGTATTACAACCTTTAACTTTCTGGCCTCTGGTTACCTGAACTCTTGAGTCCAAAGGAAGGAAAAGATCTACCCTGGAGCCAAATTTGATAAACCCTACCTGGTCTCCCTGAGCAACTTGGGAGCCTTCAACTGCATAACAGACAATCCTTCTGGCAAGTAGTCCTGCTATCTGGCGCATAAGTATTTTTGTTCCGTTTTTATTGATAACAACGGTAGTTCTTTCGTTCTTCTCAGAGGATTTAGGATGCATAGCAACCAGATAGTCTCCGGGGTGATACTTGAAGTAATCTACAACCCCCTTAATGGGAAACCAGTTTATGTGAACGTTGAAGACAGACATAAAAATAGAGACCTGTATAGTTTCACATTTGAGATACTCATTTTCATATACCTCCCTAACCTCCACTATTGTGCCATCTGCAGGTGCAAAAACTGAACTCTCATCATATTTTGGTAATCTAACGGGGAACCGAAAGAATCTTAACAGAAAGAAGAAAAGAACAGCTCCTGCTGCGGCCGCAATATAACTTGATATTGACAACCCTCCAAAGATAAAGAAAAGTGCAACTACAGCCGTCAATATTATGAAGCTGTTGAAGATAATTTTATAGCCCTCTTTGTGTATACGCATATTGTGAAGTCTCATTTTTTTAAATCGGCTGCTAAATTAGTCCAAATAATTGAATATATGCAATTGCAACCGGAAAAGCTATCAATGCTCCGTCAAAACGGTCAAGAAGACCACCGTGCCCGGGCATTATTGTGCCCGAATCCTTGACGCCGAAATTGCGTTTTAATAGTGACTCTACTAAGTCTCCAAAAACCCCGAAAATGAATATTAACAGAGATATAGCAATTGTATGAGCTGTTGGAAAAGAGATGAGCCCACAGATTTGTAATATAACAGCTGTAATAAGTGTAGAGAGCATACCACCAAAGAATCCCTCCCACGATTTTTTTGGAGAGATTGCGGGGTAGAGCTTGTGTCCCCTCTTCTGGCCAAATGCCATCCCAAATACATATGCGCCAACATCTGCACTCCATAACATTATAAACATAGAGAGAAGCAGCTTTGGGGTGTATCCACCTGTTGAGTCAAACAGTATAGTGTTTGTCAGTGAAAATGGGAGTGCAATATAGACAATAGCCACTATTAGAAAACTGCTGTTGATATACCCCTCTTTGCGAACTTCACCCTTTTCGTTTTTCTCGTATAGCGCAGATATAAAAATGGATGAAAGAGGAAAAACCATAATCCATAATAGATTAGGATTTGCTCCCAACGCGTAAACTATGTAAAAAAGCGTATATAATACCAATCCGGAGATTATGGATATGATGGTTCCAATCTTATACTGCTTGCCGAGAGAGATGTTCAGGTACTCTTTCATCATTACTAAAGTGGACACCATCATCACTAAGGCAAAAATGACAGGACTCAAAAGCAGAGAGCCTGTCATTATTACCAGAAAAAGTGCCCCGCTCAGGGACCTTATGACTGTATTATTCATTGGTCTTAGTTACTTCTTGCTCTTTTACTTCTTGCTCTTTTATTTCGTGCTCTTTTTCCTCCTCCTGCTCATTCTCAATTATCTGCTCACTGGCGGTTGGAGGCTGGCTTCCCTCTCTTTTGCCGAAGATCTTCTCAAGATCTTCCGAGAAGATTACCTCTTTTTCCAAAAGAAGCTCTGCAAGTTTTGTGAATCCCTCCATATGCTCTGTGAGGATTCTTTTCGCAGTCACATAAGACTCATCTACAAGCCTTTTAGCTTCATTGTCGATAAGTTCTGCTGTCTTCTCACTATATGGTTTACCAAAATTGAACCCGGAAGACTCAGTAGAGTCGTAGAATGATATGTTACCAACAGATGGACTCATACCAAGATATGATACCATAGCATAGGCCTGTTTGGTTATCTTCTCAAGATCGCTCAGTGCTCCTGTTGAAATTTTACCGTTGATAAGCTCCTCTGCAGCTCTTCCACCAAGTGTTGCGGCCATCTCGTCCATCAGCTGCTCTGTGGTTGTTATCTGACGCTCTTCCGGAAGGTACCAGGCAGCACCAAGGGCACGTCCTCTTGGAATAATTGTAACTTTCAAGAGTGGGTTTGCGTGAGGAAGAATCCAACTTACCGTAGCGTGACCCGCCTCGTGATAGGCAATGGTCTTTTTTTCACCCGGTGAGATAATCTTACTTCTCTTCTCAAGTCCGCCAATAATACGGTCAACAGCATCCAGAAAGTCCTGCTTTTCGATAACCTCTTTATTGTTTCTTGCTGCTATAAGGGCTGCTTCGTTACATACATTTGCGATATCGGCACCCGAAAATCCCGGGGTCTGTTTTGCAAGAAATTCGATATCAAATCCCTCAATTAATTTGAGAGGCCTAAGGTGGACTTTAAATATATCTATCCTCTCCCTTAGCTCCGGAAGGTCAACGTGAATCTGCCTGTCAAAGCGACCTGCTCTCATAAGCGCTTTATCAAGGATATCTGCCCTGTTTGTAGCAGCCAATATAATTACTCCGGAGTTTGAACCGAATCCGTCCATCTCTGTAAGAAGTTGGTTAAGAGTGTTTTCTCTCTCATCGTTGGATGAGAACCCGGCATTCTTACTTCTGGCACGCCCTACGGCATCTATCTCATCAATAAATACGATACAAGGAGCCTTCTCTTTTGCCTGGCGGAAGAGGTCTCTAACCCTGGATGCACCTACTCCCACAAACATCTCTACGAAATCAGATCCCGAAATTGAGAAGAAAGGTACATTAGCCTCTCCGGCTACAGCCTTCGCAAGCAGTGTTTTTCCGGTTCCTGGAGGGCCCACAAGAAGCGCACCTTTTGGTATTTTACCTCCTAAACTGGTATATTTCTTAGGGTTTTTCAAGAAGTCTACAATCTCCATAACCTCTACTTTTGCCTCCTCTAAACCAGCTACATCCTTGAATGTGATTTTGGTATTATTCTCTTTGTCAAAAAGCTTTGCCTGTGACTTCCCAACCGAGAAGATTCCTCCTGAGCCTTGTCCTCCGCCTCCCATTGTTTTGTTCATTCTCCTGAACATAAAGACCCAAAGTGCAATTAGCAGTATAGGGAATAAAAGCCACTCCAGAGCTCTGCTTAGATAGTTGGTTCTCTCCTCTGTCTCAATAGAGAACCTATTCTCCGGTGGGAGTTGCTCTCTCACTATCTCAAACTGCTCTTCCGGATTAAAATTGGTAGAGACCAGAAAGAAGAAGTGAGGGCCAAACTTTGGCTCTTTCCCTCCAAACATCTCTTTATACTTAAACAGGGAGTCTTTTTTTATAAAGACCTCTGCCCTGTTTTGATTAGATACATAAATAATTTTGTCTACATCACCTGTAGCGACCATCTGCTCTTTAACCTTTAGCCACTCAGATTTTATGGGGTCCTGCTTGTCGTAAGAGGTCCACATATAGGCTATGGCTCCCAATAATATTATATAGATCCATATAATATTAAACTTTGGCGGCCATATTTTATTTATCGGTTTGTCCTGTTTTTTATTTTCGTTAGGGTTTTCCATCTAATAAATTATTCTTGATAAATTGTTTTTTCGGCATCTGCCCACAAATCTTCGATTCTGTAAAACTGTCTGTACTCTGTCTGGAAAACGTGTACAACAATATTTGCATAATCCAAAATTATCCAGAATGCGTTCTCTTTCCCCTGCATTCTAAGAACTTTTCTCTTGCACTTCTTAATCATCATCTCCTCAATATTGTCGGCAATAGCCATAACCTGAGGTCTGGAGTCTGCATTACAAATCACAAAGTAATCGCAAATTGCTGTACCAATAGCACTTAAGTTCAAAGAGCAGACATAACTTCCCTTTTTGTCAAGAATTGCATCTGCTATGCACTTTAGCTCTATTTGGTCTATCTCTTTTACAACAGCTTGTTTTACAACAATTTGATTTGAATCAGGGGTTTTAACCGCAGATTTTTTAGAAACTTCCTTTTTAAGCGGAGCCTCTTTTGTAACAGTTTTTTTTAGTGCAGGCTTTTTAACTGCGACTTTTTTTTCTACTGTCTCTGCAGATACCTCTTTCTTGGCAGCAGGTTTTTTGATAGCTGTTTTTTTTGCTGCGACCTTTTTTACAGTTTTGGTAGTTTTATCGATAGAGATTTCACTGGAAACCACTTTTTTCGTTTTAGCCTCTTTTGAGGTACTCTCTTTTTTTAACGGCACAATAGTTGTCTTTTTTAGTAGATTATCGACAAATTTACTGCAATTTTGCGACCAATAACAAAATAATTAGTATGGCAAATATGATTAATTGGTTTGAGACTATTGATTCTACTAACAGTGAGGCTATTAGGCGATTTATCCAATGTGACGATTTTACAGTTTTTGCAGCGAAATTTCAAACCGGTGGCAGAGGTCAAAAGGGGAGTAAATGGGAGAGTGCACCGGGTGAAAATCTCACTTTTTCAATAATATTAAAACCAAAAAACATTAAAGCTCAAGACCAATTTATTATTGCACAAGTTGTTACTGTAGGATTAAAGCGATATCTAAAGGAGAGGGGGGTAGAGAGTACAATTAAATGGCCGAACGATATTTATGTAGGAGAGAAGAAAGTATGTGGGATTCTTATAGAAAATTTCGTTTCAGGCGACACTTTGTCAGGTTCTATAGTAGGGATCGGACTAAATGTAAACCAGACTCTATTTAAGTCGGATGCTCCAAACCCTGTTTCTATGTCTATGATAACTTCAGAGGTGTTCGACATAAAAAAGGAGCTGGAGTTTTTGAGTAATGTTATTAAAGAGTTATATGAATCTGCAGATTCGTCACCATCTCTCTCTTTCTTAAAAAAACTGGAGATGGAGTATCTGGGCTCTCTATATCGCAGAGAGGGATTTCACCTCTATCAAGAGATGCCCGAAGGTGAGGTGTTCAAGGCCAGAATCTCAGGTATAGATTCCAGTGCCTGCCTAATTCTGGAGAGAGAGGATGGGGGTGTGAAAAGGTACTCCTTTAAGGAGATTAAGTACATTATTTGATTTTAGGTAGACCTGACGGTTTAAACGTAGGGCTGCTCAGACTCTTTTTAACTCACTTATAGCTTTATGGGGATCTGTAGCAGAGAAAATTGAGTTGCCGGCAACAAGTATATCTGTCCCCTTTTGAGCAAGGAGGCGGGCGTTTGATATACTCACCCCACCATCAACCTCAATAAGGGTATCAAGAGATCTCTCCTGTATCATTCTCTTTAACTTCGCAACTTTAACAAGCGTATTTTCGATAAAACTCTGCCCGCCATAACCGGGGTTAACAGACATTATTAGCACAAAATCGGCATACTGAAGTATGTCAACTAAATTCTCAACCGGAGTATGTGGATTAAGTGCAACTCCAGCTTTCATACCCAGACTCTTTATCTTTTGAAGAGATCTATGCAGATGTGTACAGGCTTCATAATGAACACTAAGATATTCAACTCCCAGCTCTGCAAATTTTTCCAGATATCTGTCCGGATCTACAATCATAAGGTGAGCATCCATCGGTTTTTGTGCTTTTTTTGCAATCGCATCTATTACCGGGAAGCCATAAGAGATGTTGGGGACAAAGAGTCCGTCCATAATATCCAGGTGAAACCAATCTGCTTCACTTCTGTTTATCATCTCAACCTCTTGGTCCAACCTGCCGAAATCTGCCGACAGCATTGATGGTGCAACTATAATCGACATAGCACTGTTTTCTATTTTAATCTTTCGAGTATCTCCAAAAGAAGTCTCCTGAACTTCTCTACCGATGCTATCTCTAGCCTCTCACCCGGGGCGTGTGCGCCTCGAATAGTAGGGCCGAATGAAATCATATCCAGCTTTGGATAGGTTTTAAGAAACATTCCACACTCCAGACCTGCGTGGATTGCTCTCACAACCGGCTCTTGGTCGAAAATGTCTCTGTATGCTCTACGAGACACCTCCAGAAGAGGTGAGTCCATTCTGGGTTTCCATCCCGGGTACTCACTTTCGTGAGTGACTTTGGCGCCTGAGAGTATAAACAGGGATTCGATGCGTCTGGCAGCATTGAAACGTGCAGAATTCAATGAACTCCTCTGACTTGTTCCAACTCGTATGACTCCTGCTTCATCCATCTTTACCGATGCAAAGTTTGTGGAGGTCTCAACAAGACCCGGGATATCCTGACTCATTGCAAGAACTCCGTGAGGCAGCCCGTTAAGCAGATTAATAATATTTGAAACGCTCTTTTTATCAATGAAATAGCTCTCTTTCGAAGAGAGCTCCATCTTCCCGAAAAGATCCGGATCAGATTTCAGATGCTCCTCTTTTGCCTCTCTTTCTGTCATATTGAAGAGCTCCCTAGCCATATTTGTCTGACAAGGTAGCAGGGCAATAACTGCGTAAGCCTCTCTGGCTATAGCGTTACGCTTGTTTCCTCCCTGAATTGAGCATACAGAGAATTCACAACTCTGGGACAGGAGATAGAGATAACGAAACAGAAGCTGGTTTGCATTAGCTCTGTTTTTATGAATATCATCCCCGCTGTGCCCGCCGGTGGCTCCGTAGAAACCAACTTTTAGAAATTCCAAATTCTGGTCTGCGTTCTCTACACTATATGAGAAACGGGCAGTTGTGTCCACCCCACCTGCACATCCTATAAAGAGTTCTCCCTCATCTTCTGAATCTAAGTTTATTAGAATATTACCGGTGATGAATCCCGGTTTAAGTGCCTTTGCTCCTGTAAGACCTGTCTCCTCTTCTGTTGTAAAAAGAGCCTCCAAAGGGCCGTGAGAGATGTCGTCAGAATCCACTATTGCAAGCTGAGCCGCCATTCCAATCCCACAATCTGCACCCAATGTTGTCTCCTTTGCTATGAGCCATCCACTCTCTGTTACATATTGAATAGGGTCGGTGTCAAAATTGAAGCTGCTATTGGAGTTTTTCTCGCAGACCATATCTGAGTGGCTCTGCAATACAACTGTTGGAGCATTTTCCATCCCCTTGGTTGCAGGCTTTAGAATAACCACATTACCGGCATCATCTCTTTTATAATCAAGGGAACGCTCTTTAGCAAAATTGATTAGAAACTCAATTATCTTATGCTCTTTTCCGCTCTCTCTGGGGATTTTTGTAATTTGATCGAATATTGAAAATATTTTTGAACTCTCCATTACAGAATTTATTAGTTGGAGTGAAGCTGTTTCTCTATCTCGGACAGGTATTTACGAAAAGATCTGTCGGTATCCAGAAGGTCACATACAGTGTTGTATGCGTGAAGAACCGTGGCGTGATCTCTGCCGCCTGTTAAAGTGCCAATTGATGCAAGAGAGCTTTTGGTGTGGTTTCTGCTCAGGTACATAGATATCTGACGAGCCTGTACCAACTCTCTTTTACGCGAAGAGCTTAGGAACTGCTCTGAGTCAATTTTGAAATATTCACAGACAACTTTTTGAATCTTATCTATGGTAATTTCGTGCAGATTTTTAGTAACAAGTTTCTCTATCAGTTTCTCTGCCAGATCCAGTCCAATTTTTTTGTTGGTTAGTGTAGCCTGAGCAAGGAGAGATATGAGGGTGCCCTCAATTTCACGGATATTTGTTGATACTCTGGAGGCAATAAATGAGATCACCTCTTCCGGCAGTGTAATTCCGTCGTTATAGCTCTTTGCTTTGAGAATGGCTACCCTTGTAGGATAGTCCGGAGGGAGCAACTCTGCCAAAAGCCCCCACTTAAATCTTGAAAGGAGCCTCATCTCAAGGTCCTGAAGATCTACAGGTGCTTTATCTGAAGTGAGGATAAGTTGTTTTCCCACAGAGTGAAGATGGCTGAAAATATGGAAAAAAGCATTCTGAGTACCGGTTTTGCCTGCAAATTCGTGCACGTCGTCGATAATGAGAACATCTATCATCTGATAGAAATGGAGGAAGTCGGTAAGTTTGTTTTTTACCGTGGTTGCATCCATATATTGAGTCATAAAACGATTTGCACTCACGTAGAGAACAATCTTCTCCGGGAACTGCTTTTTAATTGCTATACCAATTGCCTGTGCAAGGTGAGTCTTTCCAAGTCCGGAACCTCCATATAAGAAAAGTGGGTTAAATGTCCCTTTCCCAGGGTTGGCGGAGATGTTGAGACCTGCAGATCTTGCGAGCTTATTACACTCTCCCTCTATAAAATTTTCAAATGAGTAGTTAGGATTCAGTTGTGGATCTATCTCCAGTTGCTGAAGCCCAGGTATTACAAATGGATTTGTGATGTTTGAGGGTTGATTTGGGAAGGGGACAGATTTGTTTTTAATCTCCTGAACAGATTGCTGAGGGTATGTCACTACATCTTCTCCCGAAACTACTCTTACATTGTACTCCAACTTTGCCTCTTTACCCAACTCTCTTTTTAGTGCTTTACTGATTAAATCTATGTAGTGCTCTTCCAGGTATTCGCGGAAAAAGTTTGATGGAACCTCAATGGTAAGAACAGAGCCTGTAAGCCTAACCGCATTTATCGGTTCGAACCAAGTTCTGAAGCTCTGTGGGCGGATAATATCACGAACAATTCGCAGACAGTTATTCCACACAAGAGTATGTTTTGGTTCGATCATAAGTTTAGGATAGGTTAAGATTGGTAGACAAATTTGGGGATAAAATTTTTAAAAAAAAAAGAAAAAAGTATAGGAAATTTCATAATTTTTTCAATAGCCTGTATCTCAGACTGAAAAAAAATTAATTTTTATTTGCGTTTTTAAAATCTTTAAAAACAGCTTAATATAAATAAAAAATTATTAGAAAACACTAACTTTTATATATTTTTTTGGATTGTCTGTGATATTTTTAATCAGATTATCAAGATCCCTTATCAGTTGGTCGATTGAGGCGTGTACTGAGTCTGTGTAAAGAAGTTTTCCAACGCTCCCTTCAGGATTTTTAATCTGTACCAGAAGCTCTTTTAGAGATAAGATTGTACCTGCAATATCTGCCTTTTTGAGAGAGTCTGTAATCTCGTTTATATTATCTAAACCACTATTAAGTTTAGATGTGGTACCGCCAAGATCTGAAGTAATTTTGTTTAGATTCTCTATTAAAGATGTAATTTCCGGGCCGCTCTGCTCAAGATTCCTAACCACATTTTTTGCTCCGGATAGAGTTTTGTTGAGGTTTTCAAGAGAGAGAGCTATATCTTCTTTAGCCTGAGGGTTGAGAACATCATTAACATTGGCAAATGTAGTATTTAGAGTTATGATAAGATCAGATAGCTTATCCTTTAGAGGCAGTATCTCATTAACAAGATTGTTTATCATTCCGGGATCTGTAGATGAGAGCATTGTGTCACGGTTATTAAGAAGGGCTGTGGCGTCACCAATATTTATTCTTAGAGCCTTAGTTCCCAGCATACCTACATTATAGATCTCGGCAACAGAATTTTTCGGGAACTGATAGCCTGCATCAATTTTAAGTTTTACAATAAAGTTATTTCTCTTTTGAATATAGTCTATGCTCTCAATTGTTCCAACCTTGAGTCCTCGAATAAAAATCGGTCCTGTCGAAGTCAGGCCGTCAATGTCATAGAAAACCGAGTAGTATGTGTTTCTGTTACTAAATAGGTCCTTCCCTTTAAGATAGTTTATAACCACATATATGGAAAATAGTATCAATATTGCAAAAAGCCCGATTTTTTGTTCTCTGTTTAATCTTATTTTCATTTTTTTAATAGATTATTCTTTGTCTGCTATTAGTTTAATGGAACTATAGTTCCGTCTTTTACAAGTATTATAAATGCCTGAGGGAAATCTTTACGGATAGAACCCAGCTCTTTCTTAGCCATATCTATAGTTGGGTACTCTCCAATTGTATATTTATAGAGGTTGCCCATCTTAATATAATTTGCATCTCTTCCTTTAAGATCCGGAGAGTTTGACCTCAGAATCTTATTTACTGCCATAATCTGTATTCTGTAATGAGTTTCACTCTCTTTTCTCACCTTTTTTAAGCTGGTATCCTGAGTTGACTTCGATTCACTCTGCGGAATAACCTTTTTCAACGCCGTACTTTCACCGTTACTGTAATCTTTATCGTAGATCTGCTTGTACTCTTTAAATGCATTGAATATTAGAGAGGCAAACTTATCGTGGTTGGCGTGATTGTTCAGGATTTTAAAATCCAGAGGATTTGAAATGAAGCCCAACTCTATTAAAACCGAAGGCATACTTGTTTTCCAAAGTACTAAAAGCGGTCCCTGTTTAATTCCTCTGCTGACTTTAATGGGTCCGTTATTAAAGTGCTTTTGAACAAGAGAGGCCATCTCAAGACTCTGTTCAAGGTGAGCATTCTGAAGCAGTGTGAAAATTATGTAAGACTCCGGGTTATTGGGATCAAATCCTTCATATCTGGTTGCGTAATCTTCCCCCTCCATCATAATTACACTATTCTCCAACATTGTAACCTCAAAATTTGAGCTGGATTTATCTGCACCCATCACAAAAGTTTCTGAACCTGTTGCTGCTCTTGCTGTTGCTGCATTAACGTGAATGGAGATAAAGAGATCTGCCTTGTTTTTATTTGCTATCTCTGTCCTTTTATCTAATTCAATAAACACATCTGTCTTTCGGGTAAATATTACTTCGATATCCGGGTAGCTTCTTTTAATTAAATCTCCAAGTTTAAGCGAAACGGAGAGGGTGATATCCTTCTCTTTTACTTTTCTGTCTGCACTTAATGCCCCCGGATCTCTCCCGCCGTGCCCCGGGTCAATAACCACCTTTTTTAGCATCACCATTGAATTTTCCTGACTTTGGGATGTTGTAGCCCAGAGGAGAGAAAATATCACCAAAAGTACTCTTATCGGCATAATAGTTGCTAAATATGATTAACTTTGCAGACCACAAATATAGCATATTTTATTAAACCCTACACGATTTTGCTTTTGAGAAGAGAGTCCCTTTTGCTAGTGTGTGTTGTCCTGCTCTCATTTAGTTGCGGAGGGACAAGTTCGCTTCATTCGAATGATTCGCACGGTTTAAACCAAGAGACCGTTAAATCTCATCAAGACTCATCTGCAATTGACAATGTGTTTGAAGCAACTCCTAAAGAGACACTTAGTTCAACAAAAGACTCTCTTCAGATAAAGAGCTCACCTTTGATAAAGGACTCTCTTCTGTTGGTGGACTCCCAATTTATAAGGGATTCTCTTCCATTAAGGGATTCTCTACCTTTAACGGACTCACTACCTTTTACCGACTCATCAAAACTTAGAGGATCGCTTCTATTCCCTGCATTCTCGGGAGCCAGAGACTCGATAGTGGAGGACTTCTCAGATGGGAAAAGAGTCGTTTACTATTATGGAGATGTTACAGTAAAGTATGGTACCCTGGAGCTGAAATCGGACTATATGGCCTATGATATGGACACAAAAACCGTTTTTGCATCAGGTGTTAAAGATTCACTTGGTGTACTGCAGGGGAAACCGGAGATGACAGAGGGGAGAGAGAAGTACACTATGGAGAGTATTAAGTACAACTTTGAATCCAGAAAATCATTGATTACTAATATGGTCACCCAGGAGTCAGAGGGTTTTTTATATGGAGATCTGTTAAAAAAAATGCCGGATAACTCAATCAATATATCCGGAGGAAGATACACAACCTGTGATCACGAGCACCCACATTTTTATCTCCAGTTGACAAATGCGAAGGTTATAAATAATCCCAACAAGGTAACAGTTTTTGGGCCAGCATATATGGTAGTTGAGGATGTTCCTGTTCCCTTTGCACTCCCTTTCGGATTTGTTCCTAACCAAGTTAAAAGGGCAAGCGGTCTTCTTATTCCTACATTTAACGAAGAGGCAACCAGGGGCTTTGCTCTAAAGGGGCTGGGTTACTATTTTGTATTTGGAGACCATTTTGACCTTACTCTCACTACGGACCTATACTCTCTGGGCTCGTGGAATGTTCTGATGACCTCCCGTTATAAAAAGAGATATAAATATGATGGAAATTTTAACCTGAACTACTCTGTTAATCAGGTAGGCGAGAAGGGTTCTCCTGATTTTAATCAGTCAAAGGACTTCTCAGTAAGGTGGAGTCACTCTCAGGATATGAAGGCAAGGCCGGGAACATCCTTCAGGGCATCGGTTAACTTTGCCACTCCGATGAACGATAGGTACAACTCCTACGATATTCAGCAGAGTCTTCAGAATCAGATCTCCTCATCTATATCATACGGAAAGACACTCTCAAACTTTAGTATTACGGCTAATATGCTGCATAGCCAGAACTCCTTGGATAGCTCTTACGCCTTTACCGTACCAAATGTAACCCTTACTATGAACAGGATATTTCCTTTTAAAAGAAAGGATGCTGCAGGGAAGGAGAGGTTTTATGAGAGTATCTCTTTTAGCTACAATACTACGTTAGATAATAAGATAAACTTTAAGGCGAAGGAGTTTGGAGGAGATGACTTTCTATCTAAGTTCAGGAGTGGAATGCAGCATAGCTTCCAGATTGGACTCCCTACATTTGATATCTTTAACTATATCCAGTTCTCCCCATCTGTTAGCTATGGTATGAACTGGTTTTTTCAGAAAAACGAAAAATTTTATGATAGCGAAACGAATAGGGTAGAGAGTAATATTGGGAATATCTTTAGCCATTTTGGTGTAACTCAGGAATTTTCGACATCAATGTCTGCCAGCACAACTCTGTACGGAATGTTTAATTTTGGACCAAGAAGCAAGATTAAAACTATCCGGCATATGATAAAACCCTCTTTTAGTATAAGCTACAGACCGGAACAGGGTACTGCTGCAAATGGTTACAGAACTATAAGCTATACAGATCCAAGTGGAGTATTACAACAGACAGAGTTCAATATTTATGAGGGGCTAATCTTTGGATATCCTTCGAAAGGGAGCTCTGCATCAATGAGTTTCTCTGTTGGAAACAACCTTGAAGCAAAAATAGTAAGTGATAAAGATACTACTGATGGTGGCATAAAGAAAATTAAGCTTATCGATAATCTCTCTCTGGGAGGCTCATACAACTTCCTTGCAGACTCAATGAAGCTATCAAATATATCGGTGAGTATGAGTACAACAATATTTGGTTCTTTAGCATTTAACGCCAACGCAAATCTGGATCCATATGCTATAGATAATGAAGGAAAAAGGTATAACCAATTTAACTTTGTAAAAGAGGGATGGTACAAATTGGCAAGATTAACGAATGCCAGTATGTCACTATCGTATCAGTTTTCCGGAACAGGTGAACGTAAAGGTGCAGGGATGGGTCTTCCGGAGAAGGGAAGTGGAAGAGGTACCGGTGGAGCATCAGGAGAGAGTAAAGAGTCGGAATATATAAGAATCTACAACCACCCTGTAACTGGTGAATATATACCAGGAGGGTGGGTATACTATCTGGATCCAAACAACCCGTGGTCTGTCAATTTCAATTATAACTACTCCTATAGCCAATCATACCAGAATGTTGGAGGAAGGCTTAATAAGATTAACAACCATATGCAAACCCTGGGCATATCTGCACAGATACGTCTAGGCAAAGATCTTAATGTAAATTTAAACACAGGTGTAGACCTTATGAAGTTGGCGCTTACTACTACGCAATTGAGTGCAACTTATGACCTTCACTGTTTCCTAATATCTGTATCCTGGGTTCCGAGCGGTATGTGGGAGAGCTGGAGCTTCCGGATTAATGCTAAGGCCTCTGCGTTGGCAGATCTGTTAAAGTTCAAGAAAAGTGCAAGTTACTGGGACAGGGGAGGCGGATTCTAACCCACTTCATATTCGAGCATAATCCTGAGATTTTTATATTATAATTATTAACATAGCTATTTAGAAGATATATTTATTATGAGTAAAAGGGTAATATCTACACAGAGAGCTCCAAAGGCTGTAGGTCCATATAGTCAGGCAATAGAGTCAAACGGTTTTTTATATGTTTCCGGTCAGCTTCCGGTTGATGCAACCACAGGAGAGTTTGTTCCCGGAGGAGTGAAAGAGCAGGCAGAGCAGGTTCTCAAAAATATAGGCTTTATTCTTTCTGAAGCCGGATATAGTTTTGATAATGTTGTTAAATCTACTGTTTATCTCACAGATATGAAAGATTTTACGGCAATGAATGAGGTTTATGCATCTTTCTATAATGAGCCATATCCTGCAAGGGTTGCATTTGCAGTAGTAGCCCTACCTAAAGGGGCGCTTATAGAGATAGATGTAGTAGCTGCCAAATAATAAAAATTAAGGAACTATTTAAAAAGTGGGGTATTTCTCCACTTTTTTTGTTTTTCAAATTATTAATTGTACTTTTGTGACAGATTTTGATATCTATTCGGATAAATCACATCCACACAAAATAAATCAATGCACGATATACTAGGATTAAGCAGCAAGAGTCAGGAAGAGCTTATTGCTATTGCTAATGGGCTAAAAATCAGCAAGGCAAAAGGAATGACAAGAGAGGATTTAATATATGAAATCCTTGACGAACAAGCAAAAGTTGGCAGTAATTCAACAGAGCCTTTACCAAAGAGGCCTATTGTAAGAAGAGAGCCTAAAAACAGAAAAAACATTATAAATAAAGATACTCAAAGGGGAAAAGAGTCGGAGCAGCCAAAACCTGCAGAAAAAGATCTAAAAGTTCAAGTTGTTCAATCGGCACAATCGACTCAACCGGCACAACCGGCAAAAAGAGAGCAGGTCAATAATAATCAACCCAGGAGAGTTCACGATAAGAACAGGCCATTCAACCAGCAACAAAGACCATTACCTGTCGAGCAACAAAGACCATTACCTGTCGAGCAACAAAGAGCACTGCCTGTAGAGCAGCAGAGAGCACTGCCTGCTGAGCAGAAACCCGCACCGCTTCAACAGCCTCTTAACGTTCTAACTTCAAAAGATGAGTCAAATATACTTCCGGTTGCAGACTCTCCGGTTGTAAATACAGTTAATGAGATACAACCTCAAAATAGTGAAAAATTACGCTCTCGCAGGGGTCGTAAAAGCAATGCATCTAAAGAGAAAGCAGCCATTCTCGCTGCAGAGTTGACTGCTAAAGAGTCAATAAAAGAGACATTAACAGAGACATTCCCGGAGACAATCCCGGAGACAATCTCAAATGAGCATAGGGTTGCTGCAGTAACTGCAGTTGTTGAGGAGCTAAGGAATCAGGGTCAGAGGAGTGCTTTGCGTGAACCAAGAGATAATCAAAAGAGAGAGGATTCTAAAGGTGCGCCGGTTAAAGAGCCTTTTAATCGCAGTAATCAGGAGTCAGCTACAATTAATCATAACGCTAAAGAGTCTGTTCAAAAACAAAAATTTGAATTTGAAGGTGTTGTAGATGCTACAGGATGTTTAGAGATAATGCCGGATGGATATGGTTTTTTAAGGTCTTCTGACTATAACTACCTTAACTCACCTGATGATATTTATGTTTCTCAGTCTCAGATAAAACTATATGGCCTTAAAACCGGAGATACGCTCATAGGAGAGATAAAACCTCCAAAAGAGGGAGACAAATACTTTCCTTTGGTTAAGGTGAAGCAGATAAATGGAAGAAGTCCCGAGTTTATTCGTGACAGAGTACCATTTGATTTCTTAACACCTCTTTTCCCGACGGAGAAGTTTAATATTACTTCTAATGGTCATAATAATCTATCTACAAGAGTTGTAGATCTTTTCGCACCAATTGGTAAAGGTCAAAGGGGTCTGATTGTAGCTCAGCCAAAAACCGGTAAAACGGTTTTACTAAAAGATATTGCAAATGCAATAGCAGATAACCATCCGGAGGTCTATATGATTGTTCTATTGATAGATGAGCGCCCGGAGGAGGTTACAGATATGGCAAGAAGTGTTAAGGGAGAGGTGATTGCCTCCACATTTGACGAGCCTGCAGAGAGACACGTAAAAGTTGCAAATATTGTTCTTGAGAAGGCCAAAAGATTGGTTGAGTGTGGGCACGATGTTGTTATCCTTTTGGATTCAATAACTCGTCTTGCCAGAGCGTTCAACACTGTTCAGCCTGCATCTGGGAAGGTTTTAAGTGGAGGAGTGGATGCAAACGCACTACATAAGCCAAAACGCTTTTTCGGCGCTGCCAGAAATATCGAGAACGGAGGTTCTCTGACTATTCTTGCTACAGCTCTAACAGATACAGGTTCAAAAATGGATGAGGTAATCTTTGAGGAGTTCAAGGGGACCGGTAATATGGAGCTTCAACTGGACAGGAAACTATCCAATAAGAGGGTATTCCCATCGGTTGATGTAACATTGAGCAGCACCAGAAGAGAAGACCTTCTTTTCGATAAAGAGACACTTAACAGGATCTGGATCTTAAGAAACTATCTTGCAGATATGAACTCTGTGGAGGCTATGGAGTTTATGAAGAGTCGTCTTATAAGGACAGATAATAATCTGGAGTTCCTGCTCTCAATGAATGGGGAGTAACAATAAATTGTGGTGGAGTTTGCTACAAACCAAAAAGGTGTAGCAAAACTCCCACTACCAATCCAACAATCATATTAATCGCCTTAGATTTAACAAAACTGCTCTTGCTCTCTGCAAGTAGTGGCAGTGCGGTATGTCCGTCCTGAACGATTGAGCTGGCAAGCAGCACACTAAACGGAATGAATCCCCCTGCAAACAGAGTAATGAAAACCATATGAGGTCCCGATTCGGGAATAATCCCTATTAAAACTGCAAGAAGAATCATAATGAATATATTCTGAGCGATCCACTCCTCTATATGTAAAAACTGCATACCGAAGTGAATTACCAGAAGAACACCGAATGTCCATAGGAAGATTGATTTAAGGTGTTTTTTAACAACGTGATTCCATAGGTGCTCCTTAATAAAGTGCTCATTGGCCTTAGCTGTTAACAGAAGGGTAAGAAGACTCACTCCCGCAAAAATAAGATTGAGCCACCTCTCATTTAATATATCAAAGCTTCCGTGGTTATGACTATCAATTACACTGTGGTCGTGATTATGAGCCTCTTCTGCAGGATTGTGATCTGTGCAGCTCTCGTCGTGCTTATGCTCTTGCTCTTGCTCTTGCATCTCGTCCTGAATGCAACTCTTTTGGTCTGCCGGAGTGTTTTGTGAATCGTGTTGATGTGATTCTTGAGCAGTGTGATTATGAGCAACTATTTGACTATCAGTTGAGATATGATTATCTGCAACCCCGTGATTGTGGTCGTGCTCAAGGATTCCAGCTACAACTGCTAAGATAAAGATGGCAATACCTCCCATAATAAGTAGCCTCTCCCTTGATACCTTTTTAAAGTTATCTCTAATTTTCGCTCCAAATATTGGAGCGTTTGTAACCTTTTTTTCTGAGCAACAGCTATCGTGGAGAGCATAATGCTCCGGTTCAAATGGTGCAACCTCTTTTTTGTAGAATTTATCCACAACAATACCTACAGTTACCCCAATTATAAATAGAATTATAAATAATATGATTGCAGTTTTTGGAATCAGGGCCATTAGAATGAATGCTTCATCTCCGGACGAAGCTATCATCATAGCAACAAGGGCCCCGAAACTAAGGAGCTTGTGTGTAAACAGCGAGACAACTGCAAAACCTCCTATGCATCCGGGAACCAATCCAAGCAGTGCTGCAAGTAAAACCTGCTTTTTGGGAGATTTTTTAAGCTTTTCAAAACTCTTTCCGTGAGAGTGTATGTTAATATACTCTATAAGCAGCATCATTATCATCACAAGGCCTGTGATTAACACGCTGTTTTTTAGTGCCTCCAGTAGTGGTGTCATAAATTTTTGTTTAATTTAATTAATTCTGATGCTGCTGCAAAAGAGCTTATCTCGCCATTTAGGACCTTATCTTCGTACACCTTAAGGTGTTTTTTTATCGCAGGATTTTCAAAGAATCTGTTTTTTAACTCCTCCTGAATCGCTTCGTACATCCAGAATCTGGATTGCTCTCTTCTATTATGAAGGTAGTATCCGTTACTCTGTGTATGAGTAAAGTAGTCTAAAATAATTTTAAGAACCTCTTCAAGTCCCTCTTTAGTTACAGCAGATGTTGTAACAGCCGTGGGTATCCATCCCGACTTTGCGGGAGGAAAGAGATGAAGCGCATTTGAGTAGAGGGCTTTTGCAAGAGTTGCTTTATTTATGTTGCTGCCATCAGATTTCGTTATTGCAATAAGGTCACTCATCTCCATAATACCTCGTTTTATCCCCTGAAGTTCGTCACCTGCACCTGCAAGCATAAGCAGAAGAAAGAAGTCACTCATAGAGTGAACTGCTGTCTCCGACTGTCCTACTCCAACTGTTTCAATAAATATTACATCAAAACCTGCTGCTTCGCAAAGAATGATACTCTCTCTGGTTTTTCTTGCAACACCACCCAGTGAGCCGCTGCTTGGAGAGGGCCTTATAAAGGCATTTTTATCGTTACATAGTGTCTCCATTCTGGTCTTATCTCCAAGAATACTACCCTTTGTTTTCTCACTACTAGGGTCTATCGCCAGAACGGCAAGTTTGTGTCCCCTACTTGTAAGTAATCCGCCAAAAGCCTCGATAAATGTGCTTTTACCTGCACCGGGCACACCTGTAATACCAATTCTCATAGATTTTACAACGTGAGGTAGAGATCTTGCAACAACTCTCTGAGCTACTGCTCTGTGATCTGCCCTGGAGCTCTCAATAAGCGTGATTGCCTGACTAAGTATAGTTGTGTTTCCTTCGAGAATGCCATTTATATACTCATCCTCCGAGAGGATTCCTGCTCTCTTTTTTTTGTAGAAATTACCAATATAGGGATTAACAACGGGAGGTTGTTCTACTCCTTTATTAACCTGAAGTGCACTCTCAAATTTGTTATCCTGCATTATTGATACTATTTTACAACATTACCGGTTATAATGAGGTTTATAACTGGTCTGGATGGTGAGTTGGTTATCAGTGATAGGATATGCCCCTTCTCACCCGCCTCCTGAGAAGTGTCAATCTTAACTTCTATGACACCTGTTTCTCCCGGGGCAATTTTTGATGGGTTCTTTGCAGAGATTTTCTTATCTCCTGTATCTATCTTATGGATGAGAAGATCTCTCCTCCCAAGGTTTCTTATTTTGAATGTTGTTGTGACTTGTGTCCCGGCTTTCACCTTACCATAATCAAACGAACTGGAGTTTGCCATAGGTAGTGGGGCGTTGTCGGTCTGCTCTTTAGTAAGGGCTGAGAAGTTGTCTCTTATGCTTGCAAAAACACGCAACCTTTTGGAGGGAAACTCCTTGCCATTTACAATTACTGTGCTGCTATACTCAGTATCTCCCCAGTTGAGATCTTCATTTGTGTTTAACGTCACTTTTAGCTGAGCTTTAGATCCCGGTGCTATTTTGGAAGGAGATAATTCAAATGAGAGCCCCTTAGATGCATTTGTAAAACCTACCTGAATCTCTTTGGATGAGGTATTTGCTACTTCAACTAATTCGTATTTGACATCTCCCTGAGCAACATTGTCTAAATCTATTATTGCGCTTCGAAGAGAGAGGCCTCCGAAACTCTCCGGGAAGAGCTCCTTTAGGGATTTTGGTTTGTCGTGAACAACCCCTTTGATTCTAAGTACTCTAGGCCTAGCTTCTCCTGTTATATATACTGTAAGCGATTTGTCGAAAGGGTAGGGGCCCTGGTCGTTAAGAAAGGTAACCTTTAGCGTACCTGTTTTACCCGGCAGAACCGGACTCTTTGTCCACTCAGGGGTGGTGCAACCGCAAGAAGATATTACAGTCTGAATCACGACAGGCTGAGTGCTTATATTCTTAAAAGTGAATGTGTGGGTGTGTTTGCCGGACTTTAGCATAATATCTCCAAAGTCGTGAACCATTTTATCGAACTCCAGAGTTTGCGCCCTGCTTTTGGTTGCTGTAAAGCAGATGAGCATCAGTGCAACAGCCAGAGTTAATGGGAATATAGAGCTTCTCATATAAAGAGTTATTTTTTTAATGTTGTCCCTACAAAGATACAATTTGTATTTGTTCTATTAAACCAAATTCATATCTTTGCAACAATCAAACCAATTTAAATAAAACAAAAAATGGCTTACAAAATTTCTGAAGACTGCACTTCTTGCGGAACTTGCATTGACGAATGTCCGGTTGAGGCTATCTCTCCCGGTGATATCTATGTAATTGATCCTAATATATGTACCGATTGTGGTACTTGTGCAGATGTATGCCCGGTAAGTGCAATCAGTCCGGTGTAATTTATTACCAATAAAATAAGGGTGTGCAAAATTTTGTACACCCTTTTTTATTTCGGGAGGTTGTGTAATATACTCTGATTATTAATTATTTATTGATTTCTGAATCCAGAATCTCCTGAATATCATCTACACATCCACCACATATTGTACCAGCACCCGTTGCATCACCAATCTGTTCGACTGTTTTGCACCCCTGCTCTTTAATGGCTTTAACGATTTCACTTTTATAGACTTCGTTGCAGTTGCAAATTATAACATCTCCGCTCATACTTTTTATCCTTTATTCTTGTTTCTAATTTATAAGTTTTGCTTTTTATAAACTAATAACAAACGTATATAAATTTTGTTGTGAAGTGGTTTAAACTCTTTTCTACTCCAATGTAAAGAAAAAAGTGGCCCCTTGTCCGGACTCAGATTCAGCCCATATTTCACCACCGTGTTTTTCAATTATTCGTTTTACAGTGGAGAGACCAACTCCGGTCCCACTGTACTCAACTCCTGAATGGAGCCTTACAAATGGTTGGAATAACTTATCTGCCTTAGACATCTCAAAGCCGGCTCCGTTATCCTTTACAAAGAAGAGATCTTTTCCGAAGTACTCTTTTTTACCGAAATGAATTTCCGGGTTTTCGGTTTTAGAGCTGTATTTCAATGCATTTCCGATAAGATTATCCAGAACTACTCTCATTAGTTTATTATCTGCACGTGCCTTAAGGTTAGATTCAATTGTTACAACAGGTTTACTGGCCGGATATCTGAGTAAAATGCCTCCCAGTATATCATTTGCTATATCGCTGAGATTCAGCTCTTCCTCCTTGAGATCCAATCTGCCGGATTGGGAGAAGGCCAGAAGGTCTTTTATAAGTTGGGTCATTTCTAGGGCAGACTCCAGGATGTATTTAACATACCCTCTCTCCTCTTCACTAACCGTACTCTCAGGATTGTCAATAATGGCACTTGTAAACCCAATTATCACAGCAAGTGGAGATTTTAGGTCGTGAGATACTGTGCGGGAGAAAGCGTCCAGATCTTCGTTTGCCTGCAGGAGACTTCTGTTTGTCTCTTCCAGCTTCATCTTGATGGAGGTCAACTCTTCATTCCTCTGAATAGCAGTATCATATACCGATACTAAAAGATCCAATATCTGCCTTCTTCCGGATGTTATTTTAAACTCCTCTCCACGGTATCTGAGATTGATAGGTTCTGCTTTTAAACTTATAACCCCCTCCTCGATTTGACTCCTGTTGTTGATGAGGTGCTCAATTCTGGAGAGCAGATACTTCTCGTCATAAGGTTTTGTAATAAAATTATCTGCACCTGCCTGAAGCCCTCTTATTATGTCGTTTGGATCCTGTAATGAGGTGAGCAAGATAACCGGAATTGTACTGGTAGAAGAGTTCTCCTTAACCTGTCTGCACAACTGATACCCATCTATTCCGGGCATTATAATATCGCTTATTATAAGAGAGGGTACTCTCTTTCCTATGTAGATCAAAGCCTCCTCTGCTGTAGAGAAGATTCGGTAATCGAATTGGTGTTTCTTAAAGAAGTACTCTAGCCTTTTTGCCTGCACCAAAGAGTCCTCAACAGCCAGAATATACCCATTTACTAATTCATTCATTATTTTATGATCTATTTTTATTTAGTATATTATTTATCTCTTTTGCAATATCTTCTGGAGAGAGTACCCGGCAAGCTGCTCCAAGTTTCACGGCCTCTTTTGGCATTCCGTAAACCAGTGATGACTCTTCGTTCTGAGCAAAGGTGTAACACCCCGATTCACTTAGATTTTTCAGGCCATCTGCTCCGTCTCTTCCCATACCTGAGAGAAGTATTGCAATGCTCTCCTTTCCGCATACCTCGTTTATACTGTCAAAGAGCACATCAACTGACGGAACGTGACCATTTGACTTTTTTATGTCGGAGAATGAAATTGTGAAGCTCTTTTCTATTCGCATATGTCTCTCTCCCGGAGCGATATAGACAGTTTTATCCTCCAGTAATTCACCTTTTGAGGCTACTTTTACCCTGCGATTTGAATAGTTGTTAAGCCAAGAAGCAAACCCTTCAATAAAATGAGGGTCAATATGTTGAACAATAACAACAGGAGCTGCAACCTCTAAACTTAAGTTACTAAGCAATATTTTCAGACTCTCAGGGCCTCCGGCAGAAGCTCCGATTGCAATTAATTTTACACTCTTAGGAGGCATACACTTGATTTTTGGCCTATAAGTCGATACCTCTTCTGAGTTGTTTATTAAGATTGAGTTTGTGTAACTACTTCCATTAGAACGGTTAATCCTCTTCACAACTTTTATCTCAGACATAATTCTGAGGGTGTTTCTGTATTTAGACGCCTCCTTGGTATAGTTAGAATCAGAAGGTCCTGCAGGTTTTGGCAGAATATAAACAGCTCCCGCATCAAGCTCTTTTATTGCAAGATCTGTGTCACTTGTCTGGTAAACATTGCTAACAATTACAATTGGAACAGGATTTGACTGCATAATCATTTTGGTCGCCTCAATGCCATCCATTACCGGCATAAAAATATCCATACTGATAATATCGGGTTTATAAAGTGTGGCGTATTTGATTGCTTCAAGTCCATTACTTGCAACGGCAACTACTTCAAATTCATCATTCTCACTTAGTATCCCTCTTAAGATTTTCTGATATAAGGGAGAGTCCTCAACTATAAGAACCCTAATTGGTCTGCCGGTGTTAAGATCATTTCGGGACATAAACTTTCTCTTATATAAACCTTTTTATTGTTTGAACCAGATTGCTCTTTTCAAAATTGCTCTTAATTATGTAGGCATCTGCTCCCGCCTCCATTCCCATCTTCATATCGTTTTGTGTTTCGAGGGCAGTAACCAGAATAATAGGTATCTGTGGACAAGCTTTTGACTCCCTAACCCTTTTTGTTAACTCGAATCCGTTCATCCTTGGCATCTCTATGTCTGATATGAGCAGGTCAAACTCTTCGTTTTCTAGTTTGTTATACCCATCAAGACCATCAACTGCTGTTGTAACCGAGTAACCGGCATTCTCTACGAAGTTTTTAAGCATTGTCCGAACAGTAATAGAGTCCTCTACGATAAGGATTCTCTTTTCTCTCTCCTGTGTAAGAGGATTATTTTGCATAGATTGTTCGTGCTCAAAGAGCTCCGGATTTTCCGATGCGCTATCTATCACCTCACTTACATTTACAACGGGAATAACCTTACCGTTTTCTATAATGGTTACGCCTGCGATATTTCTAACGTACTGCAATTGAGGCCCCATATCTTTAACTATGCCCTCGTACTCTCCGGCAATCTTATCTACAATAAATGCAATTCTTTTATTATTGCTTATAAGGATTACCAGCCTTATCACATCGCTTCTCCTGTTTACCGAATCTGCTCTTTCAATACCCAGTACTTTCGAGAGTCTCACAACTCCAATGGTTTCACCGTTAATGCATTTAATGACGCTTTTATCTCCAATGTTTCCAATTACATCGGGAGAGACTCTCACTGCTTTATCTAAATAGAGGGAAGGAATCATTAAAGGCATCCCCTCAGTTTCAATAAGTATGCCTCTGAAAGTAGAGATTGTTTGAGGCAGGGTTATAGTAAATTTTGTCCCTTTACCTTTTTCTGTTGTTACATCTATTGAACCTCCAAGGATTGAAATCTTCTCGGCCACAATTGACATTCCCAAGCCTCTGCCGGAGATATCTGTGACAAATTTTCTGGAAGATACTCCGGATTTGAAGATTAATGAGATTATCTCTTCCCCGGAAAGGGACTCTGTATTTGTTCCCAGAAGAAGTCCGTTCTTAACTGCTGAACCGAGTACACTCTCAAGATTTATACCGGCACCGTCGTCAGAGATGGTAATTCTTACCTTTCTATCAATGAGTTTTTCAATCCTGATATCAATTTTTCCCCTAATCTCCTTTCCAATTTCTACTCTCTCCTGAGGGGTCTCAATGCCGTGGTCTATACAGTTACGGATGATATGGATCAGTGGATCTTTTAGCTCTTCTAGTATTCTTCTGTCTATCTCTGTCTCCTCACCTCTGATATTCAGAGCAATCTCTTTGGAGTACTCTTTTGAGAGATCCCGTATCATCTTAGGGATAACCTTAAATAGGGTTGAGAAGTTGGCAAGAAGGGTCTCTCTTATGTTGATTATAAGGTCGTCAATCATTCTGGAAGAGACAGACTGAAATGCTATAAGATCTTTTATTATTTTGTACAGTTCGTCGTCTTTATGTCTGATATAGATATTCTCCAGGCTCTTTCTGTAGTATTCCAGAGTCGTTTTAACGGCTATAAAATCTTCACTCTCAGATAGTATTTGGTGCAGATGGCCGGTAGGAATTCTTACTGAGTAAAGATCGTGACGCTCTGTCTCTTTTTCGTGTACATCACTCTCTGTTGTCTCTTCAATAATTATGTTTGCAACCGCTGTGGCATCAGTTGAGATCGACTCTTTCTGATCTTTGAACTGCTGCAGGGAGAGTTTAAGTAGATACTCCAGATTTCTTATTGTAGCATTTGCACTTACTGATCCATTTTTCTCTCCATCATTAAGATTATCTATGAGGACCTTAAGAACGTCAATTGATTTGTGCATCGAATCCAGAAGCTGAGATGTGACTGCAATCTCTCCTTTCTTAAGATGGCCAAAAATTGTCTCCAGACAAGAGCACAACCTCTCAATTTCGTTTAGGTTTACAGCCCTTGCAGCACCCTTAAGACTGTGGGTGTTGCGATATATTCTCTCAATTATCTCCTGCTTTTTTTCTGCAGCGGAAACAAGTTCAAGATCTGTAAGTCCTTTTACAATAGATTCATAGTGCTCTATGGCTTCAACTTTGAAGTCATTCAGAAGCTCCTTTAGGAAATTGTCATTTTCAAAGTTGTCGAGCATAGAGAGCTATAGGTTGTATTTTATAAGTATTCTTTTTAAAGTCTGTCCAAGGGTGTGAATTTCGTGAGTTGCACTTTGAGCTTTTTGCATTCCAGCCACATTCTGTTCGCTGGCTCGTTTGATATTCTCCATTGCCGGTACAATCTGATCCATTCCCGCCATCTGCTGGTGGTTTGATGATGAGATCTGTAGGGAGACCTCTCCCGCCTCCTCAATGTTTTCTGCAAGCATTTCAATTACCTCGCCGCTTTGCATTACAAGAATTTTACCTGCCTCTACTCTCTTTGCGGCATCATCTGTTGCCTCTACAGCATTGTTTACAGATTTATTGACTTCGTTCAGAATCTCCTTAACCTGAAGGGTTGCCCGTTTTGATTGATCTGCAAGGTTACGTATCTCCTGAGCAACAACTGTGAAACCTCTTCCGTGCTCTCCCGCTTTTGCAGCCTCTATTGCAGCGTTAACAGCAAGCAGGTTTGATTGGTCTGCAATATCGGATACTGTAGATGTAATCTCGCCAATTCTTCTGTTTTGCTCAGATAATTTAACTACAGTACCGGAGATTCTGTTCATATGAATATCAATCTGCTCCATACCTTTGATCACCTCTGCAAGCGATTTTTTCCCTTTTTCTGCCGAGTCACTTACTTTGTGCGAACTCTCTATGAGAGATTTTGCCTTTTGGTTTGATAAAGTAGCTGTCTGTCTAACCTCCTCGATGGTTGCAGTAGTTTCAGATACCGCTGCAGCAGTCTCGCTCGCTCCGGTGGAGATATCTGTTATAGTATTAAGAATGTTGGATGAAGAGTTATACAATACCTCAATCCCGGATCTAATCTCTGATGTTATTTTTCGGATCATTCTCAAAATAAAGATTGCCATAAAGAGATTGAGCATAATTAGTAGTGATCCAAAAAGGATTGCCTGCAGTGTTATTCTGTATTCAAGCTTGTCGTTTGCATTGAGGTAATCTCTTCTTATCTTCATTATATTGCTCTCAATATTAAGAGCATTGTTGGTGATTTTTTCGTAGATGTCGTTTTGATTATCTTTGACAAAGGTGAGTGCCTCGGGTTTTTTACCATCCTTTATAAGTGATAAAAAGAGCTCTCTGTTTTGTACATACCTCTTAACATCCCCCATTAATACCCTGAAATCTGCTCTTATGTCCTTTTCGTGACTAAGCATACTATCTATATTTGAGCAAATCTGAACCAACTTTTCATCTTCACGTGAGATCTTAAGTACTTTTTCAGAAACTAGAGCATTCTCATTATCTACGATAAGCTCAAGAGCCATAGCTCTAATACTGTTAATGTTGGCTCTTAAACCTGTAACTTCGTAAGCAATGCTATCCATCTCCTGAATAGATCTGTTAGCGGACTCAATTCTACGGATATTGCTGTAAGTAAGAGATATTATGGCTATTGTGGATGTAACCATTATTGCAAAACCAATAATCAGTTTGCCTCTTGTTTTAATTTTTAAAGAGTTTTCCATTATCTATTTAATTATTATTTCTGGACTTGTAATTAGTTTTTTTGCATCTAAAAGAACAACGCCATCCGGGAATATTCCACTTATAAATGTAGAGACTTTCAGGTCAACAGTAGATGGAGGAGGGGTTATTGAGGAGATGCTCTTTTGGCTTATGCCGGTTATTGAATCTGCAATAATACCAAAATAGAGATCCTTATATGAGAGGATTATGAATTTATTCAAATCGGTAAGACCTCTCTCTCTCATTTTAAAAAGGGACCTCAAGTTTATCACAGATAGAATCTTACCTCTGTGGAAAATCACCCCGGATACAAAATGTGGTGCGCCTGGAATTGGAGTTATCTCTTTTAGAAAATGGACTTCGGTTGCAAAGCTGCTCTCAATGGCAAATCTTTGAGAGAGAAGGGTAAATTCAAGAAAAGAGAGATAATCCTCTTTAGAAGTTATCTTGCTCTCCATCTTTTGTGCATTTTTAACTGCTCTCTCTCTTAAGATTTGATTATCGCTTTTCATCTTCTTTTGTCATTTATGAGTGCCTCAACCATCTCTTTCATTCTGGCTTTTGTTAGTCCTCCGGAGTCGGAAACAATGGCTTGGTCATCCATCCCGGATAGAATATCAAGGACATTATTATAATATCTGACCGACGCCTCTGTTTTACCCTCCTGGTTCATAATGTTTCCTAACATAAGGTGAGAGAAGAGGTGTCCTGGATTAAGATATATCCCCTTTTTAAGTGCGCTCTCTGCCCTTACCGGCTCATTATTCTCTTTTAAAACAGTTCCATAAAGATAGTAAATATCCTCACTGCTCACTCCCGATTCAATAACTTTATCAATACACTCTATAGCCAGATTATAATCTCCTCTGTTTGCGTAGCATTTCGCCATCAAGTGTAAATATTTGTGATCTGGTGTTTTTCCGTCTGAAACTTTTTTGCAGCCATCTATACAAACCTCATAATCACCTTTTAAATACATATTTTCCAGTGTTGCAAAACTTAGCTCTTCTTTAACTACTTTTTTAGGGGGAAGCTCTTTTTTATCGTAACCAGGAATATCTCTCTTTTCACGAACAGCAATCCTGGATTTAGTTATTTTTGGACTGCATTTATCTGCGCTCTTTTTATAGAATATCCCATTATCGTGACTGAATTTTTCAAAATGTGAGAGATATAGATCGTTAAGTTCAACCTGGCTTACTATCAGCCAGCCATTTTCGTTTAATGAATTATAGAATTTATCTGCGACTCTCTTCATTGTTTCGAATGAGAAGTACATAAGGACATTTCTGCAAAGAATTATATCCAGATTATCGGTTCCGTTTAAGGGGTCAGGAAAGGGGTCTTTAACCAGATTCAGAAATGAGAATTGTACCATTTTCAGGATTTCATCATTTAACCTCCATCCGCCTTTTGCCTTGTTAAAATATCTGTCCTTAATAATATCAGCTGTCTCTCTGAAAGACCATTCGGAGTAAACTCCCTCCAGTGCTTTGTGTATCGACTTGCTGTTTACATCTGTTGCGATTATTGATATTCTGCTGGTAATTGACTCAGGTAGGTGCTCTTTGAGTAAGATGGCAATAGTATATGGCTCCTCTCCGGAGCTGCAACCTGCACTCCATATCTTTATTTTTCCCTGTTTTTCATATAGTTTGGGTATTAAAACCTCCTTAATAAATGAAATTGCAGGCCTCTCCCGAAAAAAATATGTTTCACTTATAGTAAGGGTAGCCGAAAGTGTCTCCAGAATTTTTTTTGGGATGGTTATATTAGTAATTATCTCTTCAATAATTCTTTGCGGATTGGTGTCGGCGTAAAGAGCTTTTGAAGAGTTTACCAGGCCCCTTTTAAGATCTTCGTGTCTGTTTTGAGGAAAGAAAAGGCCGAGCTCTTTTTCAATTTGTAAGGCAACCTTTTCCAGAGACTCTTTTTCTGTCATACAGCTCTGCTTTGAGAAATTTTTGCTATAACTGATGTTATCTCTATGCTCTCATCCTTTGAAAGGAAGGTATCCGGATCATAAATATATATTATTCCGGCCTTTCCGTTTACAAGCTTGACAGATGAGAGTCCGTTGAATATGGTCTTTATCTCTTTTATCTCTTCATTTGGAAATGTTATAATATCGCAACTCTCTTCGGCTACAAGAGCAACTCTTGCGTTATTAAAGTTAATAATCACCAGTTTATCGTCAATGGATATATCTTTATCGGGTAGTTTAAACCTTGCTCTTAATGATAGAACCGGAATAATCTCCCCCTGAATATCAATTACTCCTTTGATGAAATAAGAGGAGTTGTCAACAGGGTTAATCTCCTGAGCAGCAATTACTTTGTCTATAAACTTTAGAGGGATGGCAAACTGTACACTATAGGATTTGAATACCAATACCTCTTTGATAATTATCTCTTTTCTTATCATAATTTATTTATTATCAAAAAACCCTCTCCAAAATCTCTCTTGCCACGGCTGGTGTAACAGATCTATTCTCTCCTAATTTGTAATTGCGTTCTGTAAACCTTCTCTCAATCTCATCTATTGTCTTTTGGGTGACACCATTTTCGGATAGTTTTATTTTGAATCCCAGCATAAGGAATAGATCTTCTGTTCTTCTAATTGTCTCCAATATAGCCTCTTCTCTGTCCTGTATGTCAACTCCAAAAACTCTTTTCCCGTATTGAATTATTTTGTCTCCCTTCTCATTTCTCATTACCCACATAGTTCCGGGAAGTAGTATTGTAAGGGTGTGTCCGTGAGTTAATCCGTGCAACGCTGTAAGCTCGTGACCAATCATATGTGTAGCCCAATCCTGAGTTACTCCCATTGAGATAAATCCGTTAAGAGCCATAGTAGCAGAGAGCATAAATGTTGCCATATCATCGTAATTTGTATGGTCATCTATTATTCTGGGAGCAATTTCAACTATTGTTTTTAAAATGCCCTCCGCCCACCTGTCCATCAGAGGTGATTGTCCGGTTGTGGTGAGATACTGTTCTATTACGTGGACAAATGTATCTGCCAGACCGCAGGATATCTGAAAATCCGGGAGTGTATAGGTGGTTTGGGGGTCAAGGATTGAGAACAGAGGTGTGTTTGAGTAGAATGCAAATTTCTCATTTGTCTCCTTTTTTGAGATAACTGCTCCTCTGTTCATTTCGGATCCTGTTGCAGGAAGAGTTAAAACGCAAGCCAACGGAAGGCTTTGTTCTGCAGAATACTCTCTTTTAATAACTATATCCCAGGGGTCTCCATCATACAGAATACCGGATGCTATCAGTTTAGAACCATCTGCAACTGACCCTCCTCCAACTGCCAAAACAAAGTCACACTTACTCTCCTTTCCAAGTTTTATTGCCTTACGAAGGGTCTCTATGGATGGGTTGGGCTCTATTCCCCAAAACTCAAAACAGGTATGCTCTTTTAGAGCCTCTTTTACCTGATCATAAACACCGTTGTTTTTTACGCTACCTCCGCCGAATGTAACGAGTATCCTTTTATCTGCCGGAATCTCAGCTGACAGGGTTGCTATTGTACCTTTCCCAAAAATTAGTTTGGTAGGGTTATGAAAAATAAAATTGTTCATCTCAGTTTTGCTTAATATGTACTTACTATTATTACAAATTTACAACAAAATGACAACCAAAACTAGTGTATTGAAAAATATGATAATTAGTTTCATAAAAAAAGAGCCGGCAGAATATTTGCCGGCTCCCGAATAAGGTGTGGTCCCGGTGGGGATCGAACCCACGACCCCAACATTAAGAGTGTCGTGCTCTACCAACTGAGCTACAGAACCAAGTCCCTGGTATAGAAAAGGGATTGCAAATGTAGATAAAAAACTCTGTCGGTGTTATTTTTTTTGAAAAACTACTTCTGCTATTTTTTTAAAAGGTCTCTTATTTCGGTAAGCAACTGAATATCGGCAGGAGGAGGTGGTGGAGTGGCAGGTGTATGCTCTTCTACCTTTTTCCGGTTAAGTTTATTCATTAATTTTATCATTGAAAATATTGCAAAGGCAATGATAATAAAATCAAAAATAACCTGAATAAAGTTGCCATAATTAATTGTAACTGCAGGATTTATAACGATTCCTGCAGCATCTATCACCTGCTGTTTAAGAGTTATACTGAGATCTGTAAATCTTACCCCTCCAATTAAAAGACCCAACGGAGGCATTATTACATCGGAGACAAAAGATGAGACAATCTTCCCGAACGCACCACCGATAATGATACCGACGGCCATATCTACCACATTGCCTCTCATTGCAAACTGTTTGAATTCATCAAATAATTTCATAGTATAAGTTTTTAGAAGATTAAATTGTTTTAGTCAAATTTAGTAATTAATGGCTACTTTTGAGCAAAATTTCTGAATATGGATTGGATAAAAACCCTTTTTCTGAATGAGAGTGTTGCTCAATCTGTTGTAATTCTTGCAGCAGTTATATCTATTGGAATTCTCCTTTCAAAAATTAAGATTGCAAATATCTCTTTCGGAATTACCTGGATACTTTTTGCAGGCATAGCATTCAGCCACTTTGGATTAAGGATTAATCCCGATATGCTCCATTTTGTAAAGGAGTTCGGGCTTATTCTTTTTGTCTACTCAATTGGACTTCAGGTAGGTCCAGGGTTTTTCTCCTCTTTTAAAAAAGGGGGTATTAAACTTAATCTGCTTGCATCGTCAATTGTTTTGCTTGGGGTTGTTACAACTGTTGTTATCTATTTAATAACCGGACTTCCAATCTCCACAATGGTTGGGATCCTCTCCGGTGCCATCACAAATACACCTGGTTTGGGAGCTGCACAACAAACTTACATTGAGGTAAATGGGGTTAGTGACCCATCAATTGCTATGGGGTATGCAGTTGCTTACCCGCTTGGAGTTCTGGGTATAATTATGTCTATTTTGCTGGTAAAGATAATATTCAAGATTAGCCTTAAGAGTGAATTAGAAAAAATTGAGGAGCAAAACAGAGATAATCCCAATGAAACCCTTAAACTATCTATAGCAATCAATAATCCTTCGATTTACGGGAAGAAGATAGAGAGTATAAAAAAACTTCTTGAGAGGAGTTTTGTAATATCGAGAGTAAAGAGATCTAACGGAGAGGTAACAATAGCCGGAGCAGGGACAATTCTTGACAAGGGTTATGAGGTTCTGGTTATACTTGGAAAGAGAGATCACGACTCAATTGTAGCGTTTCTTGGAGAAGAGGTTAAACGGAGTGACGAAGATTGGAGTATCAATGACCTTAAGGTGATGCCTAAAAGGGTTATGGTTACCAAAGATCAGGTTAACGGAAAGAGCCTTTCAGATCTTAAATTGGGCCGCGCTTTCGGTATAACAGTGACTCGCATTAATAGGGCAGGGGTAGACCTGGTTGCCAAACCGGACTTAAAACTACAGATAGGGGATAGGTTAACCGTCGTCGGAACAGAAGATAGCATTGAGGCTGCTGCAAAATTACTGGGTAACTCAATGCACAGGCTACGCGAACCAAACCTTGCTGCAATATTTTTAGGGATAGTACTGGGGATAGTGGTAGGTTCGATACCTTTCTTTATACCGGGTATACCTCAACCGGTTAAACTGGGGCTTGCCGGAGGACCTCTCATTATAGCAATCTTAATGAGCCGCTTCGGCCCGAAATTTAAATTGGTGACATACACTACAATGAGTGCCAACCTTATGCTTCGTGAGGTTGGGATATCTCTCTTTCTGGCCTGTGTAGGTCTTGATGCAGGAGGTTCATTTGTAGATACAATCGTTAACAAAGGGGGAGCTGTTTGGATACTGTATGGAGCAATAATTACAGTTGTTCCCCTGCTTTTAGTGGGCATTGCAGCGAGATGGCTTTTTAAACTCAACTACTTTACTGTTATGGGTCTGATGGCCGGAAGTACTACAGACCCTCCGGCACTTGCATACTCAAATGCAGCAGCAGGGAATGATCTGCCGGCAGTGAGCTATGCAACGGTATATCCTCTCACAATGTTTCTTAGAGTTTTAACTGCTCAACTATTAATCCTCTTTTTTTAAATCAATAGGGATAAATTTAAAGTTCAGGGTATTGGTGTCTAAAAAAAATATTACATTTGCAATCCCAAACTGAGAATATTAGCCCGGATGGCGGAATTGGTAGACGCGCTGGTTTCAGGGACCAGTGTCCGCAAGGATGTGCAGGTTCGAGCCCTGTTCCGGGTACGAAAAAAGCAGGTAGAGATGCCTGCTTTTTTTGAAAATATCGTTATTTCATAAAATTTCTTTAGTCATTTTTGAGTTTCGATTGCTATCATATGCAGTGAACCTCTTTTATTATAATTTAAACTATTATCAAAAATGACAGAACCAATCGTAAGAGTTGAAAACCTATCCCATAGGTACAGCGTTCAGTGGGCAGTCAAGAATGTAGATTTTGAAATTGCAGATTGTGGAATCTATGGATTACTGGGATCTAACGGAGCAGGAAAATCTACCATTATGAATATTATCTGTGGAGTTTTAAAACAGAGTAATGGAAATGTATTCATAAACGGGATAGATATGCGCAGTAACTCCATTGAGGCAAAAAAGCACATTGGATTTTTACCGCAGAAGCCACCTTTGCACCCCGATTTAACAGTAGAGGAGTACCTTATCCACTGTGCCAATCTAAGGATGATTCCGGAGAGAGAGATAAAGAGCGCATTAGATTCAGTGCTTGGAAAATGTGCAATCACCCATTTTAGAAAGAGGTTAATCAAGAATCTATCGGGAGGTTACCAGCAAAGAGTTGGAATTGCTCAGGCAATTATTCATAATCCGAATCTGGTTGTGTTGGATGAACCAACGAATGGTCTTGACCCTAACCAGACAGTTGAAATAAGAAATTTGATAAAAGAGATTGCTCAGGAGCGTACAGTTCTGCTATCTACACACATACTATCGGAAGTGCAGGCAACCTGCGACTATATCAGGATGGTGGAAGAGGGAAAGGTTGTGTTTGCCGGAACTGTAGATGAGTTTGATAACTATATAGAACCCAATACCGTGTTTGTTTCACTACTCGAGAGCCCCTCTTCGGATGAGTTAAAGGCGTTGCCGGGAGTTTTGGATGTAGAGGAGTTAGGGGATACCAAGTATAGAGTTAAATTTTCTGACTCAAACGATATTATCGAGCGAATAGTTGAGGCCAGTGTATCAAAGGGCTGGAGACTTAATGAGATAAGGCTGGAGAGAAGTTCTCTGGATACAATTTTTGCAGAGTTATCAAAAACAGTTAAATAAACAGGAGTTTAGATATGAAAATGATTTATAAAATTGCCCGCACAGAGTTACAGACTCTTTTCTACTCTCCCATAGCCTGGCTGATCCTTATTATCTTCACAATTCAATCAAGCATTGCTTTTACATCTGCAATTGAATTGGTTGTGAATCAGCAATCCTTAGGGTTTACCGTATCGGATCTCTCAATGAGAATATTTGCACACCCACACCGAGGGACCTTCACCTTGATACAACAGTATCTCTATCTCTATATACCTCTTCTCACTATGGGGTTAATGAGCAGAGAGTTAAGCAGTGGCTCAATTAAATTGCTTTACTCATCACCTGTTACAAACTCGCAGATTATCCTTGGGAAATATCTGTCAATGGTATTTTATGCGCTGATAATATCTGCAATGTTAATGATATTTGTATTGTTTACAGGTTTTACGGTAGAAAATTTTGATTTTGCAGGGGTAAGCGCCGGAATTTTGGGGCTGTTCTTGCTGATTTGTGGTTATGCTGCCATAGGGCTATTTATGTCTAGTTTAACCTCTTACCAAGTTGTTGCTGCGGTAGGTACACTTGCTGTACTGGCAGTTCTTAATGCTGTAGGAGGTATGTGGCAGGAGATCTCTTTTGTACGTGATATTACATATTGGCTCTCAATAAGAGGAAGGTCAAATGAATTTATCGGAGGGCTTATATGCAGTGAAGATGTTCTCTACTTTATCATTGTGATAGGGCTCTTCCTTGCACTCTCAATTTTACGTATGAAGGCTATTCGCCAAAAGCACACACTTAGCACATCTTTACTGAGATATCTTGCAGCTGTCTCTGTTGCAGTGGTTTTAGGATATTTCAGCTCGAGACCTGCACTTATGTTCTACTATGATGCCACCAGAAACGATGTGAACACACTTACAAAAAATAGTCAGGAGATAGTCGGGAAACTTGATGGCAAGTTAACTATAAACACATATGTTAATATTTTGGATCAATATTACTATTTTGGACTTCCAAAGAGAGAGCTTTCCGACATTAGAAGATTCAAACAATATCTGAGGTTCAAACCGGATATTAAGATGAATTACATCAGGTATTACGACAGAGCAAACAACCCAAGTCTGGATAAAAGATACCCTGAATTAAACGACAGAGAGCGAATGCTGGAGTATTCAAAAATTCACAGGCTGGATAGCAGTATGTTTAAAACTCCGCAGGAGATATCTCAAATTGAGAATCTGGTACCGGAGGGAAACCGTTTCGTTCGTACGCTCACTACCGCTACAGGAGATAAAACATTTTTGAGGATATTTGACGATATGGAGGTACACCCTTCTGAGGCAGAGGTATCTGCAGCATTTAAAAGGTTGGTTATGAAGCTTCCTGTTGTTGGGTTTGTTACCGGCCAGGGGCAGAGAGACTGCATAAAAGAGGGAGATAGAGATTATAACAAATTTGCTCAGGATAAACCATTCCGTTATTCTCTTATAAATCAGGGTTTTGATTTTATAGAGGTGAGGATGGATAGTGAAATTTCCCACGAGATAGATATTTTGGTTATTGGAGATATGAGGGTTCCAATGAGCCCCGAACAACACTCCAACCTGGAGAAGTTCATTGCAAGAGGAGGCAACCTGTTGATAGCGGGAGAACCGGGTCGTCAGGAGGTAATGAATCAATTGCTATCTCAGTTTGGTGTTGAGATGTTGCCAGGAAGACTGGTTAAACCATCGGAGAACTTCTCTCCCGATTTTATACAGTCAATTCCTACTAAAGAGGGTGCAGATATGATGTATCAGCTTGATATGATGCTCAACCGTGAGTATGTCTTAACAATGCCGGGAGCGACAGGGCTTAAATATATTAAGGATAAAGGTTACAAGGTCACAGAGCTATTTGTGAGCGATACAAGCGGAGGAGTCTGGAGTGAAGTTGAGACTACAAATTTTGTGGATGATACCGTTAAGGTAAACACTGCTCTGGGCGAAGTGGTTATGGCCTCTATTCCAACAGTAGTTGCACTCCACAGAGAGGTTGGAGATAAGTTGCAAAAGATTGTAATTCTATCGGATGCAGATTGTATCAGCAATGGAGAAGTAAGCATTGGCAGAAAAGGGGTACGCGCCGCAAACTATAACTTTATTATGGGTGCCTTTTTCTGGATGTCGGACGACGAGGTTCCGATAGATGTAAGAAGGCCAAGCCCTACCGACAACAGTATATCTGTGGTATTCTCCGGGATGAGATTGACTAAGTGGCTACTTCTTGGACTTCTACCTTTTATTATGGCGATGTTCTACATCCTGCTTTGGATTAGAAGGAGAGGGAGGTAATTTATAATTACAGTTAATAGCATTAACCGATTGAAAAGTCGGTTAATGCTTTATATTTAAATAGATATGGCGTTTAAAGCAGACAGACAGACAATTGACGATCTGGGTATTTTCGGAAAAGTTCGGGAAAATTCTGTATATGGTCTTTTCAATAAAACCATCACCAATGGAGGTGCCCGTATATTGGAAGAGATGTTCCTCCATCCGTTGTCGGAGGAGGGTAAAATAAACGAAAGAGGGATGATTATCAGGTATTTTCAGGATAATATTGTAGCTTTCCCATTCAAAAGTGATCTCTTCGATACTATTGAGTTTTATCTGAGCAACACCGATAGCAGAACCAGGATATCTGCACACGAAGATAATTTGGAGAGAAGGTTCCGAAATGCAATTGGCACAGATACAGATTTTCAGCTTCTTCAAAAGGGTGTACTCTCTGTAATTGAGATGGTAAAAACAGTTAATACTTTTATTAATAACCTACAGAATAAAGGTGTAGGAGAGTTTTATAAACCACAGGCAGATGCTATTAGTGAGATAATTAACAGTAACGGAATCTCTTCTTGCCTTAGTGAAAAAAATACAAAGAGACTCTCATTTTCTCAAACGGCAGGTTATGACCAGGAGTTCAGGTACAATTTTAGAGATCAGCTATTAAGGTTGCTCACTCTCACATACCATCTCGATGTTTACATTGCTGTGGCCGGTCTCTCCCGAGAAAGAGGTTTTACCTTTGCAAAAGCACTGCCGGCAGGTGAAAACATTTTTAAAATTGAGGATCTATATCACCCTTTAGTCAAAAATCCAATTGCCAACTCAATAGATATCAATGAAAAAAACAATATGATATTTCTGACGGGAGCAAATATGGCAGGAAAATCTACATTTATGAAGGCTTTTGGAATATCTGTATATCTCTCTCATATGGGTTTCCCGGTACCGGCTGCAAAAATGGAGTTCTCTGTGCAAAATGGTCTCTTTACCACTATCAACCTTCCGGATAACATAAATATGGGATATAGTCACTTCTATGCAGAGGTAATAAGAGTTAAAAAGGTGGCAGAGAGCATTAACCGCTCAAAAAATCTTATAGTTATTTTTGATGAGCTCTTTAGGGGAACCAATGTTAAGGATGCATATGATGCAACGGTTGCAGTAACTGAGGCATTTGCGGCGAATAAAAATTGCATATTCATAATATCTACACACATAATTGAGGCTGGAGAGACGCTGCGAGAGAGATGTGATAATATCTATTTTGTAAACCTTCCAACAATAATGGAGGGGAGACAGCCGAAATATACTTATAAGATAGCGGAGGGGATCACATCTGACAGACACGGTATGATAATCATTAATAATGAGGGGATTCTGGAGATCCTTAAAAATGTAAAACAAGAATAATACTATTGTAAGATATGAAATTTGCAATTGACAAGCAGACGTTAGACGATTTGAATCTGCTGGGAAAGTATAAATCCAACTCCATCTTTAATTTGTATAATCAAACTGTGACCAGAGGTGGGGAGTCCATTCTTGAGCAGATGTTTCAGAACCCACTTACAGATGCTGCAGCCATTAACACCAGAAAGGAGATACTGGCCTTTTTTGCTAAAGAGAGGCTCTCATTCCCTTTTACCAGGGAGGAGTTCAAATTTGTTGAGAGTTATCTGGAAAATTCGGACTATAAGAGCACTCTTCTTTCTTTAGTAGCCAACTCAAGAAGATATTTTAAGAAGCTGATTGCAAATGAAAAAGAGTATGATACTCTTTTAGAGGGATTCATAGCAGCTGTGGCTTTGCTGAAAAAACTAAAAGAGTATGTAATCCAATTATCAAAGCTTTCAGTTTCAAATCCATACCATATATTTGTTATGGATGCCCTTAAAGTATTAGAAGATAAAAGATTGAATTGGATATACAACTTGGACGAATCGGACAAAATTGGTTTTGGGAGTTTTATATGGAGAGACCACCTTATGAGATCCTCTATCTCCGGGCAGTTAAAGGAGCTTATGGTATATCTGAACTATCTGGATCTCTACATCTCAGTTTCGGGTGTGGGTATAAATAGGGGATATGTTTATGCAGAAGCAAAGCAGAACAAGGAGATGAGTGTTAAGATTAAAGGACTTTACCACCCCTGTGTATCTGCAGCAGTCGCAAATGACCTTACCCTAAGTCACGAGAATAATGTTCTCTTTTTAACAGGGGCAAATATGGCGGGAAAATCTACTCTGATGAAATCTTTCGGGATCTCAATTTATCTTTCCCATATGGGTTTTCCGGTGGCTGCTGAATCTATGGTTTTCAATGTTTGTAGCGGAATTTATACTTCTATTAATGTTCCCGATAATCTAAATATGGGATATAGCCATTTTTATGCAGAGGTTGTGAGAGTGAAAAAAATTGCAACAGAGGTTGCTTCGGGTAAAAAACTGATAGTGATTTTTGATGAGCTCTTCAAGGGGACCAATGTAAAGGATGCATACGATGCGACAGTAGCTATAACAGAATCTTTTTCAAAGATTCACAAGTGTGCCTTTATTGTGTCAACCCATATTATGGAGGCGGGGGTTAAACTAAGAGAGAGTTGTAACAATATTGTCTTTAAATATCTGCCTTCGCTCCTAAAAGGAAAAGTTCCAACCTACCCCTATATACTTGAGGATGGTATTTCAAACGACAGACACGGAATGATGATTATCAATAACGAGAGAATAATTGAGACGATAAACGGCGACTGAAAAAAGTTCGGATCAACTCTATTCCTCTTCGCTTTTGGGCCCTTACAGTACTAGGAGCTAGCTTATAACGTATTGCAATCTCGAGTGAATTAAGCCCCTCTTTAAAGGAGTTCATAATTTTCTTACACTCTATAGGTAGTTGTCCCAAAGATGTGTCAAAGAGGGCCTTTATCTCGTAGTTTAAGTCAAAGAAATTGGACGTTCTCTCATCTGCAGCTTCAAATTCCAGAAATTCTATATTATTTACAACTTTTCTCCTTCTTTTAAGATAGTTGAGAGATCTGTTTTTTGTTGCTGTAAAAAGGAATGATCTTATAGATTTTATGTCTGTAAAGGTGTATTTACTTTGCCAAAACTGGATAAAGACATCGTGAACTACATCTTCTGCATCCGGAGTGCAGTTGAGATATCTATTTGAGAATCTGATTAAGGGTTTGTCCAGTGATGAGTATAGTCTCCTGAATGAGTCCGGAGTTCTTCTATTTACTCCGGAAACAAACTCTTGGTCATCTAAACTGACTTTCTGATGTTGTGATGCAGAACTCTCCATTTATCTGTCAAATGTAATGTTTTTGTTTGGGATTAATACAAAATAATCTCTTTATGGTATAATTTACACTATTCATTTTATGAGCATCTTCTTTAATGTGAATAATGTAACAGTTGCTTTGAAAAGTGTAATAAGATTATGAATTATGTTCATCACCTTGCAGAAGGAGAATATGAAGATTTTAGGGCGCATTAATATTTAACAATAAATTCAATACAATCACAGAATGAAAAAAACATTAATTATCACATCGCTATTGGCAATATTGCTAATATCGTGTACAAAACAAGAGGAAATTGCTACAGAAAATGTTAAGAGTGCTCTATCCGTTAAGGTGGGTATCATAACAACCAAAGCAATTATCACAGGAACAATCTTCCCGGACGGGTCTAGTATCGGAGTTCAGGTACGCAAATCCGGTCAGTTTAACTATCAAGCCGGAACTATGACAAACATAATGTATACATATACAGCTGCCGGAGCAACCTGGGCAACAGCAACTCCATTTTATCTTACAAATACTCTTGGAGAGGTATATGCATATTATCCTTATGTTTCAGTAGGAGACAACTTATCTGCATTTACTACAATCCCGGTAACAATAAACGCAGCTGCGACTACAGGAAGTGAAACAGACTATATGTATGCTACACCTCTAACAGGGTTAAACAGCGTAAGTAATGCCGTGGGTAAACAGAATGCAAACCTTGTAATGAACCACGCATTTACCCAGATATCCTTCTACATTTATAAAAACAACTACTCTGGAACCGGTGTTTTAACTCAATTTAAAATTGAAGATGCCGTTGCAACCAATTTTGTCAAAACAAGCAGTACAGCAATGACAATGAGTATTGAAAATGGAGATATTGTTGGAGGTTCTACCGGTATAATTACCCGTACACTTGCTGCACCGGTTACAATTACCAGTGTAGTTCCGGATCCGGCTATCCTGGTTCTAAAAACACAAGTGAACGCAACAACTATTCTTGTACCAACAGCTGCGATGGCAATAGGAGATATAAAATTCACCTTTACAATTGACGGCGAGACTTATACTGCAACAAATACAACAGCTATTTCCTGGCTTAAAGGGAAGCAGTATATCTATACAGCACGTTTAGATGGAACAGGCCTGGTTATTCTTAGTGCCATCATTACAGATTGGGATACACAACCGGGAGATCTAATAGATATTAAATAGTAATAAGATGAGCAGATTTTTATTGATTGCCTTTATCGTTATAATTGTTGCTGGTTGTAGGAAAAATGAATACACATCTGATGACAGGTATGCATTGTTGACAATCGTACCGGTTATTAATAAGGATGAGGCAACCATTGCTCGTCAACAAAGCTATATTAATCTCTTAAAAGTTGGCATACAGGTTACAAATTCGTCAGGAACCGAGTTGTATTTTCCTTACACAAAGAATCTATTATTAAGTAATAGTGATAAGTGGGTACTCTCGAAACCTGTATGCCTTTCTATTATAAATGCAAAGATTTATGCATACTGCCCCTATACCGAAATCGATGAAAACTTATCGGGTATAGGTGAAACATCTCTGGTTCTTCTGGATATACCAAAAGACCAGGTTATGGCTCTACAGACAGACTATCTGTATGCATCCCAAAGCACCTATCTCCCTACAGGGGAAGGCCCAATTTTTTATGCCAACCCGGATGTAACTTTAGAGTTAAACCACGCTCTCTCTCTGATATCATTCGTTATCTTTAAAGAGGATTTTAGCGGTCCGGGTATACTCTCAGATATTGAGATCTCGGATATTTCGAGCTCCTCAGGGCTAACTGTAAATGCGCTGAGTGGGGAAAAATTAGCTATGAGATTGGCCGATGGAGTGATAATAAACGGGACTGCATCTGCCAATATATCTGTAAACTCGGTTGAAAACTCCATAACAGAAACTGTTGACCCGGGAGTAGACCAGGTGCAGCTAAAAACGATGGTAAATGGTTATATGTATGTTGTACCTGCTGTTTGTTCAGATATATGCAATATACAGTTTTCTCTGACAATTGATGACAAAGTTTATACAATATCCCATCCGGGAGAGGGAGAATTGATATGGCTAAAGGGGTATCAGTATATATACAAGTTAAGATTAACAGCCACATCTATTAATATTGTGGATATAATCATTACTGACTGGGATGTTAACTACGGTGGAAATATTTTAATAAAATAGGTTCCCGAAAAAAATAGAAATTATGAATAGATACATATATATGCTCTACTTTGCTTTTTTTCTTTTAGCCTCTTGTGAGCGTGAAGATAAGCCCGTTAATGTCGGGCAGCAAAGCGGAGAAGCCATTAGTATAAGTGGTGCATACAGCTCCCCTCAAACAAAAACCACACTTAATGGACTTATAACCAGCTGGGAATCCCTTGATAAAACAGGTATCTATTGTGCTCAGGCTAAGAATCCAGGAGGAGTTGTCGGAGTAAGAAATGTAGAGTTTACTGCATTAACACCCACTGTAAGCTCCTTTTTTGACGGTAAAATATTTTGGGGAGCAGGGGTTCACTATTTCTATTCATACTATCCATATAGTGCTGCCAACTCCATAAAGGAGGCAACCGAAATTCCGATAGCCATTCCTGCCACTCAATCTCAGGCAGGTGGAACATATTCACATATTGGAGATATTGATTTCCTGGTGTCAACACCAAAAAGCTTTAATCCACTCACTGAGGGGGCAGCAACTCCGGTTGATCTTGTTTATAATCACGTTTTTTCAATGATTGAGTTTAAAGTGTTAATACCACAGGGTACTACCAAATTCAATAAAGTTGAGATTACAACCTCTACAGCGACCAGCCTCGCTTTTACATCGGGAGTTATTGATTTAACCCAGTCAAAACCGGCAGGAGATGCGTTATATGCCATTACCGGTGCAGCAGGTTCAACCAGCTCAACCCTTAACATTACCGGAGACTGCATAATAACCAATAATCCTGCAACATCTGCAGGAGCAATGCTGTTGGTTAATCCGGGGAATCATACAGGAGGAAGTTTCACTGTTAATGCTTATACAGATCTTGGTGTGACAACAGTGATCAGAGATGGGATTTTTATTAAACGAAACAATAAATACAATCTCACAATCATCATCCCTTTCATAGATCTTAAGACTGCAAAAGAGTTCGGTATTCTGTCAGGTGTAGGAGTAAGCAGTGCAGGACTAAGTATCATAAACGATATGGATGTAGGTATAAGCCCGGGATTACGCGCCGCAATCACAGGATTTCCACCGGCTACAGTTGTTAATGGTGCGATATACGCTCCCGATGACTCTCCGGGCGTCGCTACTATGCTGACACAGGCAAAATCCGATCTTACAGATGCCTACTTAATTGCAGAGGCTGCAGTGAGCCCTGCTCCGGCGATTGTTGCGGGAGACATTGGCGGCTCTACTCTTACACCCGGGATTTACAAGTCTCTCTCAACGCTGATGGTGCAGGCTGGCAATCTTACTCTTGATGCTCAAGGGAATTCAAATGCTTTTTGGGTTTTTCAAGTGGCAGATGCATTAACCACAATTGGCGGAGTAGGAGGAGACATTATTCTGACTAACGGAGCTAAAGCTGAGAATGTTTTTTGGCAGATAGGCTCTTCTGCTACAATAGGAGATAACACATCTTTCAAAGGAAATGTTCTTGCTCTAACGTCAATAACATTAAATTCGGGAGCAACCATTGAAGGCAGAGTTCTTGCAAGAAATGGCGCAGTTGTATTGACAAGTACAAATATTATCAATAAGCCACTATAAAGTGATTCCCAAGGTCATAATTCTATTGACCTGTTGTTATATTCCGTAAAACTCTTAAGTTTGGGTTTATAATCGCTGTCAAAGAGTGGCGATGATATTAGAAAATCGGCAGTTGAACGGTTTGTAGCAGTTGGTATGTTATAAAGGCTGGAGATTCTTAAAAGTGCCTTAACATCTACATCGTGTGGCTGTGGTTGCATCGGATCCCAAAGAAAGAAGAGTAAATCGATTTTCCCCTCGCATATTAGCGCACCAAGTTGTTGATCTCCGCCTAACGGTCCAGATTTAAGAAGCGTTATGTCAATATTTAACTCTTCGTTGCTCTTACTCTTGCCTAATGCATCTTTAACCATCTTTCCGGTTGTTCCGGTGCATACCAGGTGATGGTTTGCCAATATAACTTTATTGAATTCAACCCATTCAATCAGATCCCTCTTTCGGTTATCGTGCGCAACCAATCCGATAGTCAGTTTACTCATTTTTTATTGCAAATATCGGTATTTTGAATCAATTTGATCCAAATTTCTGCACCAAGCCAATGGTGAGTTTTATTTAAACCGAATTGGTTTGATTATTGCAATATATTTATTAATTTTGTAAACGTTAATATAATCGCATTAAGATATGAAAAACGAACTAAATGATAATATGTTATCATTTATCAGCACAACTCACGATTCTTTAATGTTGGGCATTGCCCGGCGTGTTAAGGAGAGGCGATTAGAAAAGGATTGGACTCAAAGAGCACTCGCAGTTAAAGCAGGAATCTCTTTTGGGTCCTTTCGCCGATTCGAGTCTTCGGGAGAGATTTCGTTGCGTTCATTGATAATGATTGCTTTTGCATTGGGTACGGAAGATGATTTCCTGGGGTTGTTCTCGACACAGACTTACCGGAGCATAGATGAATTGATGAATGTTTCAAAAGCCAAACAGCGTAAACGTGGAGGTAAGAATGAATAATATCGAGATTGTAGATGTGTATATGAATAGTTCTCCGGTTGGACGCATTGCGCTAACTCCTAATAGATTATGCGGTTTCGAGTATGATTCGGAATACTTAAAGAGCGGCAAATCCATCTCTCCCTACTACCTTCCTATTCAATCGGGATTAATCATCGCCAAACGTGATCCGTTTAACGGCAATTTTGGAGTTTTTGACGACTCTTTGCCGGATGGCTGGGGAGCTCTTTTGCTTGACAGATTCTTGCAGGAGAAAGGGATAGATCCATACAAATTAACTGTGTTGCAAAGGCTGTCACTTATCGGCTCAACAGGGAGAGGAGCATTGGAATATCGCCCGGATATGAGTATCCCTACAGATAATGAATTTCACGATTTTGATAAACTTGCCACTGAAGCAGTGAAGATATTGAGCGGCCTGGAGAGTGATGTTTCTATAGATTTGCTCTATAGATATGGCGGTTCATCAGGCGGAGCGAGACCAAAGGTATTTGTCAGGATTAAAGGGCGGGAGTGGCTCGTTAAGTTCAAGGCGGCGTCTGACCCTCATAATATAGGAGAGATAGAGTACAATTACTCCTTGCTTGCCAAAGAGTGTGGAATCCGGATGCCTGAAACAACTCTTTTTGAGGGTAAGTATTTTGGAGTGGAGCGTTTCGACCGGACTTCCACAGGGAAGATTCATACCGTTAGTGCGGCAGGAGTTCTTAATGCTAATTATCGTATTCCTAGTCTTGATTACTCTGTTCTGCTTAAGCTTACATTGAATCTTACAAAAGATATGGAACAAGTTAAGGAGATGTTTCGAAGGATGGTCTTTAATATAATTATTTCTAATCGTGACGACCACGCCAAGAATTTCTCTTTCCAATATTTAAATGAAGGATGGAGGCTATCTCCTGCTTATGATTTGCTGCCAGGCAGTGGTTTCAACGGTTACCACACTACGACCATAAATGGCAAAGGCGAGCCTGCACTTTCTGATATCATAGCTGTTGCTCTGGAAGCAGGAATAACCAAACAGCGTGCAAGTCAAATCTTAGAAGAGGTGTCGGAAAAGTGTATTCAGGCGAGAATGTCTAAAGTAATTATAAAGTAACGTAGAATAGAAGTCCAATGTTTTTATTCTCCATCGCTTCCAAGCGAGTTTGTCTTTAGTTTTTGTGATCCAGCTGTCGTGACTCATCAGCCTAACGGCTGCTTCGTCGGACCCGGTATCTTTTTACT
>PHCZ01000019.1 GCA_002840895.1 Bacteroidetes bacterium HGW-Bacteroidetes-8
GTCTAAGTCCTGATTTACTTTGTTTTGTTTTCATAAATTAACACGGTTTTTGTGTCAACTTTTTTCAGTACAAGACACAACTAACAGTATTCTGTGTAAAACTCTAGTTATGAGATACTTAAAAAACCCCATTTCGGGATTTTAGCAAAGTGAGTTTTTTATATTGCAGATATATAGTTACTTACACAAAACACTGTTAGAACAAAATCCCAGCAAGCCACACCCCTCCGCGCAGCGGTAAACACACCTGCGAAGCAGACCTTTTAATGCTTTTATCTATGAATAAATAAGAATATTTTATGTTTTTCATAGATAATTGTATATTTGAAAATTGAGCTTTGTAATCGCAAGAACAATAAGCACATACATCAAACACTGGCAAAGCTATTCTGTGAAGAACTGAGGCCGGCAGAGATTGACCGGATTGAGGACTTGTATTTGAAATATCTTTTCGGCGGAAAAATCGCAAATGGCAAATACATAATGCCTAGAGATCTATTGAAAAACCTGATATAACCTTGCCAAGGTTTGTGGCAATTTTTCTCTATCTTTATATGAAATTATTATAACGTATGTCCGTACTTATAGAACAACTTAATAAAGCCTACTTTTGGGATATTGATATAGCTCAAATCGATGATTTAAAATCAAAAAGGTTAATTATCGAGCGTGTTATGAACTATGGCAATCTTCACGAAATAAAGCTTATAAAGGAGTTCTATGGAACAAAAGTTATAACATCTGCACTTTGCAAACTCAATTATATCGACCCAAAAACTTTGAATTTTATCTCCCTGCTCTTTCATATTCCAAAATCAAAATTTAAATGCTACACAAGGAGACAGTTGACCAATCAACCCTGGAATTACTAATTCAGTTACAGCAGAAAGAGTATCTGAAAGATTTTTATCTTGTTGGTGGTACAGCATTGGCACTAAAAATGGGACATCGTAAGTCGGTTGACCTTGATCTGTTCTCAAACTTCAGTTTTGATGCAATACAGTTGCTGGAAAAATTATCTACTGACTTCTCTTTTTCACTCTTTTTCTCGGCAAATAATGTTCTTAAGGGCAGTATCAATGGGGTACAGGTAGATATTGTGGCACATCGCTATCCTCTCATTTGTGAACCAATTGTTGACGAGAGTATTCGTATGCTTTCTGTAGAAGATATTGTAGCAATGAAACTAAACGCAATTACTGTAAGTGGACAAAGAGTTAAAGATTTTGTTGATATTTACTACTTGCTAGAAATCTTCTCTATCGGAGAGATGATTGGCTTTTATAAAAAGAAGTATTCTCAATTTAATGAGGCAAATGTTTTGAAAAGCTTGTGCTGGTTTAAAGAGGTCGATATTTCTGATTGGCCGGTTCTCATAAAAACACCAAAATTAGGATGGGGAACCATCAAGAAAAAAATTCTCGAAGCTACAGGTGCCTATTTACAAGAAATATAAAAAAAAGGTCTGCTGCGCAGGTGTGTTTATTTTGTTTATTTTTGTGCCCAAATTAAATCTAACTTTTATGAAAATTTCCGGAATTGTTGTGGCTGCCAGTGTTGCCGTTCTATTATTTGCGTTTGGTTGCACAAAAAGTGAACAGGCGCAGTTGACAAATAGTGTTCCTGCTGTTGAGTCGCATAGTATATCTAATATTACTGCAACCACTGCTTCGGGGGGTGGATATGTGTCGAGGGATGGTGGGTCGGCTGTTACTGCAAGGGGTTTGTGTTGGAGTACCGCCCAGCAGCCAAAGGTTAGTGATTCAAAAAGTGTAGATGGTAGTGGGATGGGTAGCTTTACAAGCACAATTACGGGACTGAATCCCGGAACCACTTACTATGTAAGGGCTTACGCAACAAATTCAACCGGAACATCTTACGGCAGTCAGAGCTCTTTTTCAACTGCAGCGTCAAATCTTAAGTTTGAAAAAAATGTTCTTGTTGAGCAGTACACCGGAACCTGGTGCGGATACTGCACAAGAGCCATTGCTCAGATTGATAATCTGCACAACGTAAACCAGAAATTTGTACATATTGCACTTCACCTGAGCGATGCGATGACCTTCTCTCAGAATAGCTCACTCTTCTCTTCGTTCGGATTCACCGGCGTTCCTACTGTTCACGCAGATAGAGCATCCACCTGGAACGGCAACGTTACTGCCATTGTGGATATGCAGATACCTGCAGATGCGGGGCTCGCAATTAATGTGGTGGGATCGGGCACAAGTGTAAGTGTGACAGCTCAGGCAAAATTCGCGAAGAGTTTCCCGGATGGTGTTAAAATGAGCGTCTATATGCTTGAAGATGGAATAGTTGCGAATCAGACAAACTATTATAATACAGATCCTTCACACGCATTCTACGGGAAAGGCAACCCTGTGCCTAACTTTATCCACAACAATGTTCTTACTAAAATTGGAACTGATATGTTTGGCGACCTTATCCCGGCAGCAGAGGTTGGTGCAGGAAAAGTCTACTCAAGAAGCTTTACCTTCTCTAATATAAGTGCAGATAAGTTTAGCAAACTTAAGGTTGTGGCCTTCTTAACCCACAACAGTGGCTCAAAACAGAAGCAGGTGATTAATGCCGTTGCCGCCTCCGTTGGCCAGAACAAGGGCTTTGTAGAGCTGCCTTAGAAATTTATATCCATTCTAAAGTTAAAGCCTTTGTAGGAGGGAACTCTTTGGCAGATTCCGCCGGAGCAGATTAGTCCCTCTCTTTGTCGGCCAAAACCTAAGGCAAATCTCACCCTGTTGGTTTTGTATCCGGCTCCCACATTGTAGTATCCCCCTTTGGGGCTGCCTTGGCCATTGGAACCTACCTGGTCGCTGGAACTGCCTTGGGTGTTAAACATCTGCGAGACAAAAAATGAGAGGTGTGGGGCGAGGCCGACCTCGGCCAGATATGCGCTCCAGTTGCCTTGGTCCTGTTTTGTGAAGAGTTGTTGAAGTTCGGTTCTGAGGGAGATTTTATTTGAGAATCTAAAGTGGAGGTCGGCGATTATGGTGTGGGATTTTACGAATTCGTATACGGGCGCCTCGATTAATGCTTTGTTGTACTGTAGGTTGATGTATGTAAATATCCAGCTGAATTTGTTGCTCATCTTTTTGGTTAGCTCTACATTCAGGTCCTGGAAGTAGAGGCTCTCCCCTGCCGAGATAAGTTTTATGGAGGAGGCGCCCACCCTCTGCTCAAGCTCCCTGGCTTGTGAGAAGTTTATCCTGGCTCCGGTTCCATATTTACCGCCCAGTGCAGATCCTTTTTTGAATGTGTAGCTCATCTCGCCCTGGATGGAGAACTCGTTTTCGGTCCTGGTTGCATATGGGTAGATGTTGGCGAGCATATATGAGTGTTGCCTGGTGTTTGCGGGCAGATAGTTAACGCTGTTGTAGATATCGTCAAACTCTCTGTCGCCGGAGAAATTCATACTCTTGAGAAATCTGGCCGAGAAGAAGAGGCCGAAGCGTCTCTTTGTGTAGTTTCCGTTTATGAGCAGGGACTCTCCAGTGCAGATGGTAAATTGATTGAATAGTGATGGGTCGCCGGATTTATTTGCGTACTCGGCTGTAAGTTCTGTATTTGCTAAGTTGAGTGATGCCCTTATTGATGCTGCATTTACATTTTCCGGAATTCCATCCTGCGAGCCGGTATATTTATCGTATCTGCTTACAAAGCCTGCACCTACCCTCATAAATGCAGAGCTCCCGAATAGACTGTCTATCAATACCTCTGCATCTACACCTTTAATGTAATTCTTGGTGTACTCCAGAAATCTTCTTTGCATTCCATAAAGGGCGGTGACTCTTAAATATGGGAGTGGGCGAAATATCACCTTCAATCCGTCGGTGGCGCTGTTGATGCCAAGATCTCTGTTTTCGTATGCTCTGTATATCAATCCGCTCCCGAACTGTTCGTAGAAACTGCCTACGGTAAGGTCTATCGAGTTCTTTGCATAGCGAAAATATCTGCCTGTAATTTTATTACCCTCAAGCTGATATGGATATCCGGAGAGTGGTGGCAAGTACGCTTCGTACTGGAGGCCGGCACTGAATGCAGAATAGCTGTACTGCAATTGGGTTATAGTGTTTGTGGCAAAAGGGTTGGAGGGTCTTGTGAAGTTAATTGCCCGGTCTGTGCGGTAGAGATGGTTAATGCTTGTAACGCTTCCCGAGAATTGCGACCTGTTTTGTGCAAACGTGCCGGCCGTAACAAGCAACGTCCCGGCCGTCACAAGCAGAGCCAGAGTGGCCATTGCTATCCTATTTTTCATCAATAATCTTTTTGAGTTCCTTAATTAAAGTATTCTCGTCTCCCGGAATATACCCCGAGTGGCTGTATTTGACAACTCCCTGTTTGTTCAAAATCATTGTAAAGGGAACCGTGGAGATGTTCATCGCCTTCATAATATCCTGATTTGCATCGAGCAGCACTGTAAATGGCCACTCCTTGCCCGAGACAAAACTACGCACCTTAGATGTTGAGCGGGCATCATCTACACTTATTGCCACAAATTTAAAATCGATCTCCTTTTGCCACGACTCAAATCTCTGAGAAACGGCCTCCAGCTCCTCTACACAGGGGTTGCACCAGGTTGCCCAAAATGATATCACAAGAGGTTTCCCCTCTGTCAAAAAATCTGCAAGCCTAACCTCCTTCCCCTCCAGGCTCCTTGCAAATAAATTGGGCAGCGAAGTCTGCGCCCCCAATGGAGTTACAAAAAGAGTCGCAAATAGAGTCCCACTGAGAGTCGCAAATAGAGTCCTACTGAGAGTCGCAAATAGAGTCCTACTGAGAGTCGCTCTGAGAGTCCCACTGAGAGTCGCACTGAGAGTCCTACTGAGAGTTGCAAATAGTAGTACTCCTGCCCGGAGTTTTGGGGCTCTGTTAATTAGCTGCCAAAAGCGAATATGTTTTGCCATAAATTTTGTTAGTAGAGATTGCTTAAAAGGTTCACGCTAGAGATTTTTCAAAAACGTCACGCAAATATATAAAAATAAAACCCGAACTGACAGTATTCTGTGAAACACTCTCATTATGAGTTATATGAACAATTGAATTTTGTGTTTTTGCCAAAACTAAAAATCTATATAACTGAATTACAATTACTTACACAAAATACTAACAGTACAAACTGCTGCGCAGGTGTGTCTACCGCTGTGCGGTTATGTGGACTGCTGCGCAGATGTGTCTACCGCTGTGCGGATATGCGATCTGCTGCGCGTGGTGAACTTTGCCAGTGTTTGATGTAACTATTTGGTAGGCAATTATCTACAAAACCCAGTTTTCCAATATTGGAAAACTGGGTTTTGTAACAGCAAGATTAATAAACACATACATCAAACACTGCCAAAGCTCAACCTTATCCTCAAAAAGAGGTTGCGGCCGGGTTCGATGCTTATGTCGCCGCGGTTGGTTGAGAGGTGGTTGGTGTAGCGGGTGTCGGTGATGTTGTCGATTCCGGCGAAGAGTTGTAGGCGGGTGGTGCCTAACTTGAATTCGTTGGTATTGAAGGCCAAATCCAGGCGGCAATATCCGGCGGTTTCGCTCTCGCCGGTGGCAATTTTGTCCTGCCTTGCTGCGGCGGTAAGCAGTAGCTCTACCGAGCCGAGTTTGTAGCTTGTGTAACGAACCCCCAGAGCGCCGTTTAGTGGCGGCATCATCGGCAAGTTGGCATCCTCTTCACCAATATTTTTTCCTCGCACATAGGCTCCGGAGAGCATCATTGTCCAGTTGCGGTAGAAGTTGTAATCCAGTTGGAAGTCGAAGCCGTAGAGCAGCGCCTTGGCTATGTTGGAGTTGATGAATGCGGGCAGGGTGTAGGGTGCAGATGTTGAGGTGAGTGTGTAGGTGAACTCGCCGGGTGTCTCGGCAATCATATTGGTGATGCTGTTAACGTAGAGCCCTGCCTGCAGGGTGAGATTATTTCTCCAAACTCGCACCCCCATATCTGCAGAGTAGCCCTTCTCGGGCATCAGGGCGGGGTTGCCCAGCCGTACGTAGCTGCCCAGGTCTATATATTTGAATCGCTCTTCCAGCGATGGGGCTCTAAATGAGCGCGCCACGTTTAGGGAGAGGTCTGTGGTGCTGTTTAGTTTGTAGAGGAGGCCACCGTTGGCACTCCAGGAAACGCTCCGCTCGTTACCCGCGTCAAAAGTTACCCTCTGGGTGGATGGAGAGTCATTCCGAACACCGTTAACTATAAGATAATCTACATCATAGCCCTTTTTATTTGTTATCTGCACACCATCTACACGCGCTCCGGTTATGATGGTGAGACGTTTGTCAAGCAGATAGTTTTCGTTTTGGATAAAGAGGCCTGCGTTGTTTGATCGCGATTCGGGGATTGGGGTCTCGCCGCGCTCTATGTTGTTAGTTACAAGGGTTGTGCCGGCGGGGTTGATGACCTTCACAGTTATATACCTCTGCCTGCCGGTGGTAAGTTTGCGCCCCCATAGATCTGCACCCATAATAAGGACATCATTATCAGATATTTTAAATGTTCCCTGCAGCTGAACTCCGTTTGTGAGGTGCTCGCCGGTTGGGGTCATTAATGTGGGTTCGGTGCGCTGGGTGTTTCCATTTGGAAGGGTCGCCTGGACCACAGTGTTTGGGATAAGTGAAACATCACGGTCTATGTACTGGTTAAAGTAGCTCATTTTGAGCGAGGTGAATACTTGCGATATCTTGGTTATCTCATAACTTGCGGCAAACAGGTCTCTTGAAATATTTGTATAGGTGGCCTCTGCGGTGAGCGGAAAGGCGTCGCCCCCCGGAATTCCCACGTTTGTAGATCGGTTCCGTTGGTACTGAACTTTCAGGAGGTGGTTGGCAAATGGTTTCACTCCAACACTTGTCCTGAAATTGTTGGTCGTAAACTGGCTGTTTGGCAAAACCCCGGCTGGTGTGCGCATATCGCCGGCATTGGTGTAGGTTCCGCTCAGGCTCAGGTACCACTTTTGCGACCCTGTGTTTACGGAGGTGTAGCCGGAGAAGAGGCTGTTTGCAGATGCATAGCCGGAGATTACGCTACTACTAACGTAAAGTTTATCTGCAAAGTACCCACCTTTGGTTATGATGTTTACAATTCCGCCCATTGCGCCGGTGCCGTAGAGAGAAGATTGTGCCCCCTTGATCACCTCCACTCGCTCTACATCGTTTACGTCAATCATACTCATAGATGCTGTGAGGTCGGTGGCTGTTTCAACCCGGTTTCCATCTATTAGCGTCACCAGGCGGCTCTCCCCCATCCCGCGGATGTTGATGCTAGTTGCCCAGATGCCGTCCCCTCCCATTGAGATACCCGGTTGACTATTAAGGACATTGGAAATTGTGAGAGAAGATCTTTTTTGATACACTGCGCTTGTCACAATGTTTATTGATGCCGGCAGCTCTTTGATTTTTCTGTCTACTTTTAAAACAGATACTACAACTTCGCCCAGCTTCAAGGTGTCCGGCTGATCAACAACTTGCTCCGGAACGCCGCTACTGGCACTACTGCCACTGCCGTTGCTGGCACTACTGATATTGCCGTTACTGCCATTACTGTTACCTGCATTGCTGCCACTGCTGTTACTGCCATTACTGTTACCGGCACTGCTGCCACTTCGGATGTTGCCGTTGTGGGCATAGCTTTTGCCGGGTTGGGCATAGCTCTTGTCGGTTTGGTCATTTGTTTTGGTGTTGCTCTCCTGTGCAAATGCCACAGGTAAAAGTGCGACCAAAAAGATGGCCGTCAAAAGGGAGGTTTTTGATTTAATCATTTTTATCTACTCTTTAAAAGCACCGATTTTACCTGGATTCCTTTTAAACGCCCAAGCTGGCCTGTAAGGGAACCAATTTCGTCCGTAGTGCCTTCAAGAATAAGGGAGATGATGCCAAGATCATTTTTATGGGGCAGACCCTGCCGCCCGATTATGATGCTGAAATGCTTTGAGAGGATGTCGTTTAGCGGTAGAACGCTCTCGCGACTCTCAATTTGGATTAGTGCTGTTCCTATTCTCTTTTCCATCAGGATGCCTCCGGATTAGATTGTTATTTGATTCCCCGTTAGTCCTTGATTGGATTTTAAACCCAAAATCGCAGTACAAATACGGTATTTATTTCGCCACAAAGTTATTGTTTTTTTTGACAAGTTGTTAAAATCAGATAGTTTTGTGTAAAAATTATCCATTTGTTTAATGTTTATTCTTTAGTAAAAATTATCCATTTGTGTAAAGATTATCTATATCTGGAAAAATTTCTTTCTTTTGTGTAAACCATTATCATTTGAATAAATAATTCCTTTGTGTAAACCATTATCATTTGAATAAATAATTCCTTTGTGTAAACCATTTTCTTATGCATAAATTTTTACTCCTCGTTTTTGCTGCGATTTTGTCTCTTGCCGGGTGCAAGCAGGGCTCCAAAACCGGTGGGGGTGATTCCGAGATTGTAATTGCCACTCTCAAGGGGCCATCTTCAATGGGGATGATAAAATTTATCGACAGCATAAGCCTATCTGCAGGCTCTCCAATTAGAATCGAGATTCTTAACGAGCCGATGCAGGTTAGGAAGCTGATGCTGGACGGCACTGCCCATTTTGCAATTTTGCCAACCACAATGGCAGCGCTTATGTATAACAAGAGTGTAGATTTTAGGTTGATTGCCATCCCGGTTTGGGGCTCGCTCTATCTGCTGGGCGACGACTCTGCAATAACCTCCTGGAAAGAGCTGCGAGGCAAGCGTATAAATGTGATGGGCAGGGGGATGACTCCGGATCTGCTTTTTCGTTATCTGCTGCAGATAAATGGAATAGACCCGGATACCGATGTTACTCTGGACTACAGCTTCCCTACCCATATAGATCTCTCAAATGCTGTTGCGGCCGGGCAGGTTAAGCTTGGGGTGCTCTCTGAGCCTCTCGCCACTTTGGTGCTGGATAAGAACAGGGGTGTAAAAACCATTTTCGATCTTAATGCAGAGTGGGAGAAGTTGCAGGGTGTTGCTATTGCTCAGACTGCTTTTGTGGGGAGGGAGAGTTTTATGCGCAACAACCCCGGGGTGGTTGAGCAGATTGTTTCTGCCTACAGGGGCTCCTCTTCGTGGGTGAACCAAAACCCGGATAGCGCAGCGGTACTAATTGTTAAACACGGCATTATGCCAAATTTTGCTCTTGCTTTGCAGTCCATCGGGCGTTCTAACATTAGATTTGTGTCGGCGGCAGATGTTAGAGACGGAATTAATAGTTATCTTAAAGTTTTTTATGATATAAATCCTGAGATAATCGGGGGAAAAATGGCAGATGAAAATTTCATTTACTAAAAAGCACTACATAAGCCTAGCTTCCATTGTTGTGATGCTTGCACTGTGGCAAGCTGCGGCATCCTGGTTTGGATCTGACCTGATTGTTCCCCAACCCTGGGATACCCTGCTGGCTGTAGGCAAACTGATTGGTGATGTTGGTTTTATGAAGGTTGTGGGAGCAACTGTCGTTCGCGGTCTCACCGGTTTTGTTATCTCTGCTGTTTTAGGGATGTTGGTGGGAATTTGGGCCGGCTTGCGCCCAAACTTCAACACATTCATCTCTCCCTTTGTGGTCACCATCCGCTCCGTCCCGGTCATCTCCCTCATCCTGCTTGCTCTTATCTGGTTTAACCCCAACATTGTACCTATCTTCATTGCGATGCTCACAATGTTTCCCTTTATCGCAACAAATGTTGCAGATGGTATTAAAAGTGTAGATCCCAACCTTATCCAGATGGCTAAGTTTTACCGTGCAGATAAGAGAAAGATTCTTTCTGAGGTCTATATCCCTGCTATTATGCCCTTTATAATAAGCGGAGCCTCAAGTGCAATGGGTATTGGTTGGAGAGCCATAATTATTGGCGAAGTCTTAAGCCAGCCCACATACGGTATCGGCACCAAGATGCAAATCGCTCAAACCTACCTCAACGTAGAGGCAGTAATCGCCTGGACCCTTATCGCCATCCTCATAAGCTCTATCTTCGAAAAAACTATCCGCCTATATGAAAAACGAGTTTTAAAATGGAGGGCTCAATAATGACAAAATCAAAGGCAGATAACTTGCAGATGGAGAATTCTAAGATAGATCGCTTGCAGATGGGTTTGCAGATAAATGATCTCAACAAGAGTTTTAATGGGGTCACACTTTTCAAGGATTTCAATCTCAGTTTGGCAGAGAGCACCATTACCTGCATTCTGGGCCCTTCCGGTTGCGGAAAGAGTACGCTGCTCAACATTATCGGCAAGGTTATTCCGCCGGATAGTGGCTCTCTGGTTGGTTTTGATGGCAAGATCTTCTCCTATATTTTCCAGGAGCCTCGCCTGCTGCCTTGGAAAACAGTGAGAGGCAACATTGAGTTTGTACTTGACTCTAACCTTTCGCCATCTAGCAGGAGGAGAGAGGCAGACAGACTCATCAACAATGTTCAGTTGGATGGTTTTGCCAACTACTACCCATCTCAGCTAAGCGGTGGGATGCGTCAACGGGTATCAATCGCTCGCGCTTTTGCTTGCCACTCAGATATCATCCTTATGGATGAGCCTCTCAACGGACTGGATTTCTCGCTAAAGCAGAATATGATAAAGTGGTTTTCTCAAATCTGGAAAGAGGATAGACGTACCGTAATTTTTGTAACCCACAACGTTGATGAAGCCCTACTGCTGGGCAACGAAATAGTAGTCTTAAGCGAGCCCCCTGTCTCCACCCTAACCCGCCTCACCATCCAGGAGCCATCCGGCGAACGCTCACCCGAAGAGCCACACCTCAAAGAGCTCAAACAAACCCTTGAAAAACATTTGAGCTTAGCCAAAGTTCCCCACATAACTTTTTGATCGTTAAAAAACTCCCAATGATGCGGTCTGCTACGCAGGTGTGTTACCCGCTGCGCGGGAGAGTTTGATCTCAGAGTTGTAGTGTCAATTTGCTAAAGATCAGGGAATTATTACAAATAGCATATTTGGTGTAAGTAGGTTAATATCTGATGTTTGGCACTATAGCTCTGAGATGAATGCGGTCTGATGTAGCAGACCGCATAACCGCGCAAGGTTGACACATCTGCGCAGCAGACCAAAAATTTTGTCCTGCTAAAGTTCCCCAGTGCTTAAACGCCACATTTTCTCTTTTACGAGTTTTTTTATTCATATCCAACTACAAAGTCAGACATATACCCCGGACATGCCATATCAATATCATCAACGCCACAATCAAAAACACGATTTTTATTTAAGTCAAGCAAATTGAAGGTGCATCCTCTCATAAGCCATCTCCAACTAACAGTAGCAGTCTTTCCTGCTTCAACGGTAAATCCACCTACTTTTTCATCTGGAGCAACTAATTTAAAAACTCCATTAATTAAATAATGGTTTCCATCTTCTGAAAAATAATCTATTACCCAAGATTGGTCATCTACATTGCAAGGTGCAAGAGAACTTCCCATAGTTTGTAAAAGTTCATATTTGATAGTCGGATTTGATTTTAGTTCCGTAACCCAGTAAAAAATATTTCTTAATGATATTTTTATACTCCTGTATGTTCCTACGGGTACATTTTTTGGGGCAAACGAATAATCCTCAAAAAAAAGTAGTTTTGTATTTGTTACATCAGTAAGACGTATCCATACAAGATTATCCGCATTCCCTGCTGTAACTTTCCCTTCAGATACCCATATATCTCCAACACAAGCATTTATGTTTTTTAAAACAGTAACAGTAACATCACCTACTAATGGTGGATTTGATGTATTTGATTTAGTGTATCCAACTCCTTTGTTTTCGGGTGATGTTGGACTTATCATTTTAAATTTTAATAAGCCTGTCTTTTTGTCTCCATCAATATCCTTTTTACACCCAGCAACAAGGATTAATGTGCATAATAAAATGCTTAGGATTGAATTTATTTTCATTTTTTCCTGCTTAATAATTGATAATCTGCTTAGCTTATACTAACGAGAACTAACGACTTGATATTTAGTCGTTTAGTTGTCTTACATTCCATTCCATAACCTTAGCTGCAGAATTTTAGTATAACATTTTACCCTGTGCGTGAAGGCTGGGTGGTTTTATCAACAACGATTTTTGGAAATCGCTTGTTAGAAATCGGTTATTTCTTTAATTGCTATAACCCAAAGGTAATTTTTTTTTTAAATTAATCCAACTTGTCTCGTACTGAAATAGGTTGACACGATTTTTACAAATATAATTAATTGAGTTCATTCCTTAATTTACTTTTAG
>PHCZ01000006.1:0-186919 GCA_002840895.1 Bacteroidetes bacterium HGW-Bacteroidetes-8
CAATAAATATAAAATATTATAATTTAAATTTGGAAAAGTCTTAGAATACGGGAGCCAATGTTTTCCTTTACTGACACCGTTATTCTTATAGATTGACAAAAAAACACTTTGATTAAATGGTTTCGAAAACCTCAGTTATAGGTTTTCTCACTTTTTTGAATATCGCATATGGATCGTCATCCGCTCTGTAGCCAATAGCACCAATTACAGACGCAGATAAACCCTTCTGCTTAAGACCCAGAATATTGTCAAATTCAACTTTGTTAAATCCCTCCATAGGACACGAATCTATCTTCAGTTCTGACGCTGCCGCTAATAGTGTTCCAAGCGCAATATATGTCTGCTTAGATGTCCAAACCTCGATCTGCGCTGGAGAGAGTGCTGCCATTTGAGATTTCATCATATCACCATAGTCCTTAGAATCTTCAAGCTTTAAATTGTTGATTTCTGCCCTTAATTTCAGATACCCGTCTACTTTATCCGGACCTAACTCTATATAGTTGCAAAACAGTAAAAGATGAGATGCGTCAGTAATCTGAGCCTGCCCCCACGATGCGGCCTTAAGTTTCTCACGAACTTTAGGATCCTCAATTATTAGCACTTTAAATGGTTGCAGACCATAGGAGGTGGCCGAAAGGTTAATTGCTTCTTTTAAAAGCTCCAGATTATCTGCTGTTATCTTTTTGTTTGTATTAAATTTCTTTGTAGCGTAGCGCCACTTAAGATTATCTATTATGTTCATTTTATTGTGTTTATTATAAATGTTTTGTTTGTTTAATTTTTGCGTTCTTAGTGTAAGAGTGCTCTCTTTTTATTTTTTTATGAGGTTTACCACTTAAGAGGTACCTCCATTAGGAGAATTTTAGCCCCTTTTGATATCTCTATTTTCAACTCATCTGCATTTACGACGGCCAAAGCATCTCTTTTGCTTAAAAGGTAATTTTGAACCCTCGCTTCTCCCTCTATAACAAAAATATATATGCCATTATCTATACTTTTAGTTCTGTATTTTTCTACCCTATCTGAATCAAACTCTCCAAGATAGAACCAAGCGTTTTGGTATATCCATATTGCGTGAGGGTTATTCTCCCCTTTCGGTTGAATTATATTCAGAAGTTGGTTTTTAACAGACTCCGGGTTTACTCTCTTCTGGTCATACCTGGGTGTTACCCCTTTTTCATTGGGGAATACCCAAATCTGCAGTAGTTCAACATTGCTCTGTACACTATTGTTCATTTCGCTGTGAAAAACGCCGGTTCCGGCACTCATAACCTGAATCTCTCCGGCAGTGATTACAGAGCTGTTTCCCATACTATCTTCGTGACGCAGCTCTCCTTTTATGGGAATAGTTATTATCTCCATATTATCGTGGGGATGTTTCCCAAAGCCTTCTGATGGTGCTACAATGTCGTCATTGAGAACCCTTAAGGCACCAAAGTGAACTCTTTCCGGGTCATAGTAGTTTGCAAAGGAGAATGAGTGCTTTGCATTTAGCCAACCGTGGTTCGCACCACCTCTGGAATCTGATTTTATATATTTAAATATTGTCTCTCTCTTTTCCATAATTTTTTTATCATAATTTATGATGCAAAGTTACTTTCAAGAGGGCCCGGAGTCAATGTATAATTCCGAGGAGTTAATGTATAATTCCAAATGGTTATATTAATCCTACGCGCTGTTGTAACAATTCAGAGACTTAAGAGAAGGCTCCCTCTCTGAAATTAGTAAAGTTTTCTCCCGTTGTGCTTTTGAAAAATTTACTGAAGTGGGCGGGGTCATTAAACCCCAGCATATATGCTATCTCTTTTGATGATAAAGAGGTGTTAACTCCCTGCCTTTTAGCCTCAAGCACAAGCCTGGCCGCAATCATCTCTTTTGCAGTTGATCCGGTAACATTTTTAAGCACATTATTAAGATAGTCGGGTGAGAGGCCCATTTTCGAGGAGTATCTGTTTACCTGGTGCCAGGTTTTGAAATGGCTCTCCAACAAATCCTTAAATTCGCCTACTATGTGAGCACCACTCTCCATTAGCTGTGTGTTTTCCAGCTTCTTGGCTTCAATAAATTGACTGCACTCGATTAAAAACAGCTTTAGCCAAGCTGCGACTGATTCGTTTCGGAACTTATCACTCTCTGCCCGTCTTGATTCAAACTGTGCTGTAATGCTCTCCGATATGTGCAAAAGAGAAGAGATCTCTCTGCCGGCAGAGTCAATATATGGCCTCTCTGCAACAATATCAAAGAGAGCTAGCATCTTTAAAAATTTATCTCCGATATTATATCTGCACACAAACTCTTGTGTAAACATTAGAACCAGCCCTGTGGGTCTTTGTGGAGTAATTACCTGATGTACCTGACCCGGTGCAAGAAAGAATATCCTCCCCGAACTTATCTCATACCTTGTAAAATCAACAAGATGGTTTCCCGAACCACTCTTAACCCAAATTATTGTAAAAAAATTATGCCTGTGTGGCAGGTCCGGTTCACCCTCTGTTTCGTCCCAAATATCCTCCATCTTTTTGTAGGCAAAGAGAACCTGCTCCTGATTATTTGTCAGATCAAAAGAGGGGATAGACCTTTGGTCCGATTCTGTAAAAACACTCTGTTTCATAATTTCTAAAAAGTATTGTACTTAACAACCCTTGTAAATCAAGAGAGTCTCCTTACAACCGAGGTGTCTTTGCATTTTTCAAGAAGCCTGAGAAGAGTCAGGTTGAACCCGGGATGAATATCGTCCGGAGCAATCTGTACAATGGGCTCCAGAACAAAACGCCTAAGGTGCATTCTAGGATGTGGAACAATAAGAGAGTCTTCTTGAATGATCTCCGAATTAAACAGGATAATGTCTATATCTATCTCCCTTGAGTTGTATGCAGAGCGCACCTCCCTTAAGCTTCTGCTTTGTGTTTTATCTCTTACTCTCCCTAGCCTGGCCTCAATTTTAAGAATTTCACTAAGCAGTTCCCCGGCGCTCATTGGGGTCTCCATAATAACAGCCATATTCAAAAACCATCTATCAGCATCAAACCCCCAGGGTTCACTCTCATAAATTGAAGATAAAACCATTTTACTTTGAGGGTTAGCCAGAGAGGAGAGAGCAGCAACGGCAATTTTTAGAATTGACTCCGAATCTCCCTTATTGCTACCTAAAAGAAGTACTGCTCTGTTCATCTTTTTTGAGATAAATTTTCTTTATGAAATCCTGGTATATATTTTACAGACAATCTCCTAGAGCATTCCCAGCTCAAAGAGAGCCTCTTCACTCATTCTCCCTTTATCCCAGGGAGGGTCAAAGGTTAGCTCAATCGCAACATCGTCAATTGACGGGACGGTTGAAACTGCATCATATACATCCTGCAGTAACTCGTCTACCATTGGACAATTTGGTGCTGTAAGGGTCATCTTAATATGGGCCTTTTTGTTATTGTCTACTTTTATCTCGTAGATAAGGCCCAGGTCGTAGACATTCACCGGTATCTCAGGATCGTAAACCTGTTTTAAGGCCATAACAATATTTTTCTCTACACTCATATTCTACTTTTTAATTTATGAGTAGGCAGCTGCATAGTATTTAATTTGCCGAATCATAGAGAGTAAGCCATTTGCTCGTGTGGGAGAGAGATTGTCCTGCAGACCGATCTTCTCGATAAACTTAATATCAGACTCAAGAATCTCCTTTGGTGTTCTCCCGGAATAGACTCTTACCAGTAGCGAGATTATACCTTTGGTGATAATTGCATCACTATCTGCAGTAAAAAACAATTTACCTTCAGAAATTTGCGCATTAAGCCATACTCTTGATTGACAGCCCTTTATTAAGTTTCCCTCCTGTTTGGCGTTTTCCCCTATTATTGGCAGAGATTTCCCTAGCTCAATCAGGTACTCATATTTATCCATCCACTCTGTAAAGATTGAGAACTCATCAACTATCTCCTGCTCTACCTCTTTAATTGTCATAATCTATATTATTATATTACAGTTCTTTATTCTCTGTTTGCTTCTATCTTTAATCTTTTTCCTATCAATTGTAGATATATTGTTGATTTTCTTTAATTTCCACAATGTTGTTTAACTTAGACCTGAATTGCTCTTTATCTTAACATCTTCAATGCTCTCTTGAGCCCTTCTACAAAAATTTGTGCCTCTTCCATTGTGTTATACATCCCAAAAGAGGCTCTTAACATAGATTCCGCACCAAATCTTTGCATTAGCGGTTCTGCACACATAAACCCTGAACGCAGAGCTATCCCCAGTTTGTCCATAATCATTGCTATATCAGATGGGTATGCTCCCTCTGCAGTAATTGAGAAGAGAGGAATTTTTTTATCTGAAACTCCAAAAATCTTAACTCCTTCAATCTTTGTCAACTCCTCAATTAAAAATGTAACTATCTCTTTTTCATATATAGAAACTGCTGCTAAATCAATTTGATTCATAAACCTAATTGCTTCGCCCAAGGCGGCGGCCCCAATAAAATTTGGAGTTCCTGCCTCAAATTTAAGCGGTAGTGCAGCGTAGGTTGTCTTTTTTAATGTCACACTCTCTACCATATCGCCTCCACCCATCCAGGGAGGCATAGATTCGAGAAGCTCCTTTTTCCCGTATAGGACACCTATCCCGGTTGGTCCGTATAATTTATGACCGGAAAAAGCATAAAAATCACAGTCCAACTTTTGAAGATCTACCTTTGTATGTACAACTCCCTGAGCGCCATCTATCAAAACCGGAATTCCAAGAGAGTGTGCTTTAGTGATAACGGCCTCTATTGGATTGATAATTCCAAGAACATTTGATATTTGACTTACCGCAACAAGCTTTACGGAGTTATCAAGCAACTTGTCCAGAGATTCAAGAATCCAGTTGCCGGAATCGTCAACCGGTAAAACTTTTAATTCCGCTCCTCTCATATCGCAGACCATCTGCCAGGGAACAATGTTTGAATGGTGTTCTGCCTCAGTAATTAATATTGAATCTCCCCTATTTAAAAATTTTGATGCAAAACTATAGGCAACAAGATTAATAGATGCCGTAGTTCCGGAGGTGAAAATTATCTCCTCTGGGTGTGCAGCGTTAAGATATTTTTGAATATCCCTCCTTGCGGCCTCGTAGAGTGCTGTTGTTTGTGCGCTCAGTTCGTGAACTGCTCTATGGATATTACCATTTGTGCGAGAGTTCATCTGGTTTATCAAATCTATTACTGAGTGTGGTTTATGGGCTGTAGCGCCATTGTCCAGATATACAAGTCTCTTTCCGTTAACCTGTTGCTCTAAAGCAGGAAAATGTTTTCTAATCTCAGAAACAGATGATATTTTTCCCATTGTTGTTTTGGTCGTTAAAATTTCTTGTTCTACGCGACAAAAATAGTAAAACAAAGTTGCCCGTTATACCTTAAAAACATAAATTTGTGACAATTGTTTAGATACAGTAATTATGTATGAATATATAAAAGGCGAACTTACAGAACTTACCCCCACCGAAATAGTGGTTGAAAACGGCGGCATTGGTTATAAAATTCTAATCTCTCTGCAAACTTACTCGAAATTAAAAAGGGGTGATATGAGCAAACTTTTTATCTATCACCATATAAGAGAGGATATTGAATTGCTCTTTGGATTCTTTGACAAGGAGGAGAGATCTATTTTCACTCACCTTATTGCCGTTTCCGGTATTGGTCCAAATACTGCAAGGATGATGCTCTCCTCTATGAGCTCAGACGAAATTCGTAATGCGATTATTACAGGAGATCTCAACAGATTAAAAAGTATTAAGGGTATTGGTTTAAAAACAGCACAGAGACTGCTAATAGATCTAAAGGATAAAATGGTTAAGATCAGCGGTCAGGATGGTGTTTCTACCTTTATTGGAGGCAGTGAAAACAAAAAACACGAAGAGGCCTCATCTGCACTGATTCTTCTTGGTTTCTCCAAGCCTAATGTAGAGAAGGTTCTTGATATGCTGTTAAAGGAGAACCCCGCCTACTCGCTTGAAGAGCTTATTAAGCTTTCTCTAAAAAGGTTATAATATTAATATTTTTTAATACTTTTGTACAAAATTTAACTCAAAAGATATGAATATCCCTGCAAATCTTAAGTATTCTCCAGACCACGAATGGATTAAAATTGAAGGAAACATTGCCACAGTCGGCATCACCGATTTCGCCCAAGGTCAGCTTGGAGACGTTGTTTTTGTTGACATCCCGTCTGAAGGTGAGACTCTTGAAAAATCTGATGTATTTGGAGCAATTGAGGCAGTTAAAACTGTTGCTGACGCTTTTATGCCTGTTTCAGGTAAGATTATCGAAATTAATGCCAATCTTGAATCCTCTCCTGAGTCTGTAAATAAAGACCCATACCAGGAAGGCTGGATGGTCAAAATTGAGATGAGCGATCCTTCTGAAGTGGACTCATTGCTAGACGCAGAGGCTTATAAAGCGTTATTATAATAAGCACCTCAAAACTCAATACTAACAATAGTTCAAAAAACATTTGAACTTTTTAGTAATAAACCTGCTGTAAAAACACAGCAGGTTTTATTTTTTTATAAATTTACCAATATTTAACACTTATTGTATGATTCACAGCTTTGGCAGCGACAACCACTCAGGGGTAGCACCCGAAATTATGAAGGCAATAGTGAGTTCTAATCTCGATTTTCAAGTTGCTTACGGAGAAGATGAATTTACAGCTCAAGCCGAAAAAATTTTTAAACGAGATTTTGGCCCCGAAACAGAGGTTTTTTTTGTTTTTAACGGCACAGGTGCAAATATTCTAGCTCTAAAGGCTATGACAAACAGCTATAACTCCATTTTATGTGCAGTTTCTGCCCATATAAATGCAGATGAGTGCGGAGCTCCCGAAAAGCTCACCGGATGCAAGCTTATAGCTATCCCTGCAACAGACGGAAAGGTCTCTGTAGAGGATGTAGAAAAAGAGTTAAGAGGATTTGGGTTCCAGCACCATTCACAACCTAAGGTTCTCTCCATATCTCAACCTACAGAGCTAGGTACACTTTATACACCTGCAGAGATAAAAGCTCTCACAGAGCTTATGCACAAGCACAACTGCTATATTCATATTGATGGGTCAAGAATCTCTAATGCCTCAGAGTCTTTAAACTTACCAATCCGTGAGTTTACCTCTGATCTTGGTGTAGATGCCATCTCTTTTGGTGGAACAAAGAATGGTTTGCTGATTGGTGAAGCCGTCGTTTTCTTTAAGCAAAAGTTGGCCCACAACTTCCTCTATATCAGAAAACAGGCCGCTCAGTTATTCTCAAAAAACCGTTTTATTGCAGCACAGTTTGTTGCATACCTGGAGGATGGCCTTAATATTCGACTTGCGGCCCACTCCAATAAAATGGCGAAATATCTTGAGCGAAGTCTCCGGGGAATACCACAAGTTGTTGTCTCCAGAACTGTTGAGACAAATGCTGTATTTGCAATCCTGCCGGCTGAAATCTCCTCAAAACTTAGAGAGAAGCACTATTTTTATGTTTGGGACGAAGATCTGAATGAAGTTCGCTGGATGTGTTCATTTAACACAAGAATGGAGGATATAGACCTGTTTATAAAAGACCTTAAAAGTTTGGTTTTAAAATAAATAACTAACACAATAACCTAAATTACTATGGAAGTAACAAGAACCTTCGACATTCTAGAGCAGCTGGTTAAAGAGTATCCTAAAGATGATATTCTCAGCAGAAAGGTCAACGGGAAATGGATCAAATTTACGTGTGACGAATACCGCAAACACTCACATCTTCTCGCTTATGCATTCCTCTCAATGGATCTTATGCCTGAAGATAAGGTAATTACCATTACTAATAATCGCCCTGAATGGAACTTTGTAGATATGGGACTTACTCTAGCCCGTCTTATACACGTTCCTGTTTATACCACACTAAGCAATGATGACTACCTTCATATTTTTGACCACAGTGATGCTAAGGTTATTTTTGTGGGCGGCGATGCTCTGTTAAAAAAACTAACGCCGCTTGTTAAAAAAATTGGCCGTGAGATTGAAATCATCACAATGGACAGGACAGATGGCTTCCGCTGTATTGAAGATCTTTATAGAATTGGCGAAGAGCTTGAAGGCAAGAACAAAGATATTATTGAAAATAATAAAAAGAGTATCGACGAAAACTCTGTTGCAACCATAATTTACACTTCAGGAACAACAGGTGCACCAAAAGGTGTGATGTTATCGCATAAAAACCTGGTATTCAATTTCAAAGGTAGTGCGGCACAACAAAGTAAAGACTACAGACATAAAATGCTAAGTTTCTTGCCTTTATGCCACATATATGAGAGAACTATGAACTACAATTATCAATATTGTGGTATTAGTACTTACTATGCAGAGAGTCTTTCCACAATTGCTGCCGATCTTGCAGATTGTCACGCAGACGGATTCTGTGCCGTTCCGAGGGTTCTTGAGATGATGTACAACAAACTTGAGGCAGCAGGCAAAGATCTCAAGGGTATTAAAAAAATAATTTACAAATGGGCATTCTCTATCGCCAGTAAGTTTGACTACACTAAAACAAGTCCATTCTATACCCTACAATACAAAATTGCAGATAAGCTGGTTTATAGCAAATGGAGGCAGAAACTCGGAGGAAAGGAGATGCTCATTGTTTCCGGCGGCTCTTCAATACAGGCAAAGATTATTAGACTCTTTACGGCAGCAAAGATGTATATTTTTGAAGGTTATGGTATGACAGAAACCTCTCCTGTTATTGCTGTTAATAATCCTAAAGAGATGATAATTAAGATTGGCACCGTTGGAAAGGCAATGGCCGGAACAGAGATGATGATTGCAGAAGATGGAGAGATTCTTACCAGGGGACCTCACGTTATGTTAGGCTACTATAAAGATCCGGAATATACCAAGCAGGTAATTGACTCTGATGGATGGCTTCATACCGGAGATATTGGTGTGATGGTAGACGAGATATTTCTAAAGATTACAGACCGAAAGAAGGAGATCTTCAAACTCTCTGCCGGCAAATATGTGGCTCCACAGGTTATAGAAAATATGCTAAAGGAGTCTTCTTTTATAGAAAATTGTATGGTTGTCGGAGAAAACCAAAAATTTGCCTCTGCAATTATAATTCCGGACTTCAACAGATTACACTTTTGGGCTGCAAAAAATAAGATTCACTATAAAGACAACATAGATCTTATCCAAAACGACGCGATAATAGATAAGATAAACAAGGAGATTGATATGATAAATAAAAAGTTGGCTGTTCACGAGCAGGTTAAAAGAGCTAGACTTGTTGCAGATGAATGGACTCCTCTTAATGATATGCTATCACAAACCCTTAAGTTAAAAAGAAATAAAATTAAGGCTAAGTACCAGACGTTGATAAATGATATCTACAAGAACGAAATTTAATTACACGATTCGTCTTGCCGAAAAAGATGACACTCTCTCTATACTACGAATATGGAGAGAGTGTTTTACTGATGATTTACTTTACATTAGTAATTTTATAAACTACTGCCTTCCATATACAAAAACTTGGGTAGTGATTCCACAAGAGTCCACATCTGCAGTTTCAGTTCTATCTCTTTTACCTTCATACGCAATTATTGATAACCAAAAAATATCTGGAGGGTATATCTATGGCGTTGCAACTCTACCGAATTTTAGAGGACACTCCCTCTCTAAAAGACTAATAGAGACTACTATTAGCTACTGCAAAGAGAAGGAAATACAGTACATTGTTATAAGGCCTGCAGAGAGCTCCCTTTTTGACCTTTACAAAAAACAATCTTTTGAAACATTCATTTCAAAAAACTTAACAAATATTGACCTTAGCCAAATCAATTTCTCAGATGTTACTCCACTTAAAAGAGTAGAAAATTTTAGTATTGCTGAATTATACTCTTTAAGAGAGGAAGAGCTCTTTAAAACACACTTACTATGGCCAATAGATATCCTCAACTATACTATAGAAGATGCAAAGTCAAAGGGAGGCTCTTTAATAGCATTAATGGATGAAACTACGGTGAAAAAGATACTTTTTTATGTTGCATATCCGGACGAATCCAATGTATCTAGCATAAAAATAGCTGACTCTAACATTGTGCATACTAACGATCTAAAACAAATTATATTGGATATTAAATTTGCATTTCCATACGCAAAAAAAATAATAATAGAGAGCTCTTCCGCTGGTTTTAAAACTGAGAATACTACCCTTGCGAACTCTGCACTAATAAAAATTCTTGACAGCAAAATTAGCTCAGAAAAACTCTCTTTACTGCACTTAGCTTTACCAATGGAGTAGCGAACCGCTGCTTAGATAATCAATTTGCATATTTGGCTATAAATGTTCCACGGGAAACATTTATGAATTAACCCTCTGACAGTAAAAGAGAAGGGTAATCTTTCCTGTGCTAAAGATTTCATTACATAAATAGAGATATTGGTATACCTGTTGAATTGAATATACAAGTAAAAGATTACACTTACGAAGGAGAACTACTGAAAAATATATTCTTAGAGATAGATCCTATTAAACCCTTAGAGACAGATTCTGAGTGAGATATCTTAAGAAATAGATACTCAGAGCAATATCATTAGAGACAGCTCCTGGGAGAGATATCCTGAGAGATAGTCTAAGAGAAACGGACTCTCCGAGATAAATTGAACCCACTTTGGAAAAAGCGACTATCTTCCGAAGTAAATAAGGAGTACCGATATATCTGCCGGTGAAACACCAGGAATTCTGGATGCTTGTGAAATTGTTTTAGGTCTGTGCTTATTAAGTTTCTGTCTTGACTCAGTAGAGATTGAAAGCAATGCAGAGTAGTCAAACTTTTCCGGAATTATTATATCCTCTAGTTTCAGAATTTTATCTGCAATCCTTTTTTCTCTTTCTATATACCCCTTATACTTTACCCTTATCTCTGCAGATTCGAGTATCTCTTTAATGACAATGTCTGTTGATATCTCTGAGTTTACATCAACCTTTGGTTGATATGGGAGCGGGGTAACCTCCTGAGGTGTTGGGAAATGATTAAAGAATGTTTCTCGTGGAACATCTTTCATTAAAGGCTCTAGAGTGACCTCAGGCCTGGTTAGTATTTCTGCCAATTTTTTCTTTTGGGAAATAGTTGCCGAATTAAGAGAGGCCAAATATGGATTAACCTCTGATGGTGAAATAGAGGTAAAATTCAGATAATTCATTAAACTCTCAACTGAGGTATACTTTAATTGTGCCAATTTGAACCTCTCCTCTGTTGCAAGACCTATTTTATAACCTGTTTCTGTTAGCCTTAAATCTGCATTGTCCTGTCTTAGTAGAATTCTATACTCTGCACGGGAGGTAAACATTCTGTATGGTTCGTCTACCCCTTTTGTTACAAGGTCGTCAATTAGTACCCCAATATAAGCCTGATCTCTTTTTAAAATCACAGCTTCTTTGTTATTTATCTTTTGATGTGCATTAATACCCGCCATCAATCCTTGTGCCGCTGCCTCCTCGTAGCCTGTTGTTCCATTAACTTGTCCGGCCAAATATAGGTTTTCTATGTTTTTTGTCTCAAGTGTATGATGTAGTTGTGTTGGTGGAAAATAATCATATTCAACAGCATAGGCAGGTCTATAGATATTGATTTTCTCAAATCCAGGTATAGACCGTAACGCTTTATACTGTACCTCCAGGGGGAGAGATGATGAAAATCCCTGAAGATAGTACTCGTTTGTATTCCACCCCTCAGGTTCAAGATATAACTGATGGGAATTTTTGTCTGAGAATGTTTTTAATTTATCCTCTATACTTGGACAATAACGTGGTCCTCTTCCGGAGATTTTACCGGAAAAGAGAGGAGAAAATTCAAATCCCTCTCTCAATATATTGTGCACCTGTTCATTAGTATGCACCATATAGCAACACATCTGGCTTGTACCAGCCTGTATTGGAGAAGGAATGTTTAAGAATGAGAATTTTTCCGGATTAATATCACCATCCTGTCTTTCAAGTTTTGTCAAATCTATAGAGCGAGCATCTATCCTGGGTGGAGTTCCTGTTTTCATTTTATCTACAGTAAGACCTTTAGAAAATAACTGCTCTGAAAGATGCAGGGAGGGGAGTTCCCCTATCCTTCCTCCTTGCGATGTGTTGAGTCCAATGAAAAGACGTCCATTAAGAAATGTTCCTGCCGTGAGAATTGTAGCAGTTGAGTAGAATGTTGCACCCATTGCAGTTTTTACTCCAATTACCTTGTCGTTGTCGAATATAAATTCGGTCACTGTGTCTTGCCATAGATGTAGGTTATTTGTGTTCTCGAGCAGAAATCTCCAGTTCATAGAGAAGTGCTGCCTGTCACACTGAGCTCTTGGGCTCCACATAGCAGGCCCTTTGGATCTGTTGAGCATTCTAAATTGAATAGTTGAGGAGTCTGTAATGATTCCTGTATATCCCCCTAAAGCATCTATCTCTCTTACGATCTGACCTTTAGCGATGCCTCCTATTGCCGGGTTGCAAGACATTTGAGCAATCTTACCCATATCCATTGTGAGCAACAAAACCTGAGATCCCATCTTTGCTGCTGAGTATGCTGCCTCACATCCAGCGTGCCCTGCTCCGATAACAATTATATCATATTTTTCCTTCATCAATAATTCCTCTTAAAACATTTCTAATGTTTAGAAATCGGTCTTACAATAAATACTAATTTACAGAACTTGATTTAAACCTTTCTCATTTTTAGAGCTTTGTCTTCTCTTTCTCTCATTTCTATTCTCTGCTGGTCATTAGAGTCATTAAAGCCCAACAAGTGAAGAATACCGTGAATAATAACGCGGTGAAGTTCGTCAATAAATTCGCATTTATACTCTTTAGAGTTGTATTTAACAGAATCTATACTTATAAAGATATCTCCGCTAATACGCTTATTATCTGAAGAATAAAATGTAATGACATCTGTGTAATGGTTGTGTTTTAAATACTGATTATTAAGCTTAAGCAAATAATCATCACTGCAAAAAATAATATTGATATCTCCTGATTTTAAACCGCTTTTGTTAAAATCGAGATTCTTTATTATCTCTTTAATCCAAGAGTTACAAGCCATCTTTCCTGTGAACTTGAATGAGGTCTCCTCAGTAAAATATGAAATCATACACTATCCGTTTTTCTCTTGACTTGATGCAAGCAGATCCCAGTACTCAATAGCTCTTCTTGTGTGTGGTATAACAATCGATCCACCAACAAGGTTCGCTACAGAAAAAATTTCAAATACCTGATCTCTTGTTACTCCTAGCTCATAACACTTTTCAATATGATACTTTACACAATCGTCACAGCGTAAAACTAGCGACGAAACTAAACCAAGCATCTCCTTCGTTTGTTTAGGTAATGCACCATCTTCATAAGTCCTTGTATCTAAATTGAAAAAACGCTTAAAAAAGAGGTTATCTGCATCAAGAATTACTTTGTTCATCTTGGCACGATATGTGCGGAATTGTGCGATCGAATCCATAACTGATATTTTTTTGCAAAACTACAAAATTATAGGCTAAATAAAATTTAATAGAGATATGTCAAAAGTTACGGTAGTAGGAGCAGGAAATGTTGGCGCAACTTGCACAAATGCAATAGCTAATATGCAGTTTGCGTCGGAGCTTGTATTGTTGGATATTAAAGAGGGTCTGGCAGAGGGTAAGGCAAAAGATATGATGCAGACGGCAAAATTATATCGGTTCTTTACAAAAGTTACCGGTGTAACAAATGATTATGCTGCTACAGCTAACTCTGACGTTATTGTTATTACCTCAGGTATACCCCGTAAGCCCGGAATGACAAGAGAGGAGCTGATTGAGACTAATGCGAAAATTGTATCTAACGTTATAGACCAATCCCTTAAATACTCTCCTAATGCAATCTTGGTTATTATATCCAACCCTATGGATACAATGACATATCTTACATTTAAAAAAACCTCCCTTCCAAAGAATCGTATTATTGGTATGGGGGGGATTCTTGATGGAAGCAGGTTTACAGATTACCTCAGTGATGCACTTGAAGTTCCATCAAGCGACATTGAGGGTATGGTGATAGGCGGACACGGAGATACAACAATGATTCCTCTTGCACGGTTTGCAAGTTATAAAGGTATTCCTGTTACAGAACTTCTTTCAGAAGAGAAGCTTGGCAAAGTTATTGCAGACACAATGGTGGGAGGAGCTACACTCACCAGACTGCTGGGCACATCTGCCTGGTACGCACCGGGAGCTGCTGCTGCGGTACTGGTTAAGTCAATAGTTCTGAACGAAAAAAGGGTATATCCTTGTTGCGTTTATCTTGAAGGAGAGTATGGACAAAAAGATATCTGCATAGGAGTCCCGGTAATGATTGGAAACAAAGGATGGGAAAAGGTTATAGAGTTTAAACTCAACGAAGATGAGAAAGCTCTTTTCAAAAGAAGCGCAGACTCTGTAAGAGCCACAAATAATGTTCTTTTTGAAATAAACCTTATTTGAAATTAAAAATAATTCGCATCTTTGCGGAGCTAAATTTTAAAGGGGTATTAGCTCAGTTGGCTAGAGCGCTTGCATGGCATGCAAGAGGTCATCGGTTCGACTCCGATATGCTCCACAAGTTTTTAACAATTTAAAATAAATCTATCTCGTTCTTTTTGAGTAATTTAACCTTATTTTACAAAAGTTTATCAACAATATCTTTTGTTAAATAATTATTTGTTTGTAAATTTACAATCCAAATTTAAATCTGAACATTCGCTTAGTTATGGAAGTAAAAAAAACACCTAAGGCAGATCTCGAGAACAAAAAAGTCTTGTTAAGAGAGGTTGGACTAATTCTGGCACTGTTATTAGTTCTAGCTGGTTTTGAATATAAAACCTATGAGAAAAGTTTATCAGAGCTTGGAGATTCTAGTGCTGCTATGATTGAAGATGAGATGATTCCTATTACCAACGAAACTCCGCCGCCACCGCCCGATATGCCTAAAATTCCTGTTGTATCAGACGAAATTATCATTGTGGATGACGATATGAAGATCACTACAGACCTTATGATCAATACAGAGGATGATAAAAATCTTGGCGTTGAGATCAAAGAGTATGTTCAGGGAAAGAAAGAAGAGGTAGTTGAGGAAGAGGAGTTGCCGTTTATGATGGTAGAAGACAAACCTAAATTTCAGGGTGGAGACGAAAACTCATTCACCAGATGGGTTGCTGAGAGGCTTGTATATCCTGAGATCGCTAAAGAGAATAGCGTTCAGGGACGAGTAATTCTTCAGTTCCGTGTTAACACAGATGGTAGTGTTTCTGATGTAAAAGTGGTAAGGGGTGTAGACCCATCACTGGACAAAGAGGCTGTACGCGTTGTATCTTCATCTCCAAAATGGACTCCGGGAAGACAGAGAAACAAACCGGTTAGGGTTGTTTATGTATTCCCTGTGATTTTCCAGCTTAGATAATGATCTTTAAACCGTAATTTATAAAGGCTGCCTCGAAAGAAGCAGTCTTTTTTGTATAAAACAGATGGAAAAAACAGTATTAGTAGGAGTCTCTTTACCAAATGACGATAGTCAGAAGACAAAAGAGTATCTAAATGAGCTTGAATTTCTTGCTGAGACAGCTGGGGCAGCATCTCAAAAGATTTTCACCCAAAATTTAGATAAACCTAATCCTAAGACATATATCGGGAGCGGTAAGCTTGCAGAGATAAAAAGCTTTATTAACGAGAACGAGATTAAGCTTGTAATCTTTGACGACGAGCTTACCCCATCTCAGCTTCGCAACCTAGAGCGTGAACTGGAGTGCAGAATCCTTGACAGGACAAATCTCATTCTTGATATTTTCGCACATAGGGCTAAGAGTGCATATGCTAAAACTCAGGTTGAACTTGCACAATATCAATATCTTTTACCACGACTTACCAGAATGTGGACCCACCTGGAGAGGCAGAGAGGTGGTATAGGAATGAGAGGGCCGGGTGAGAGTCAGATAGAGACAGACCGTCGTATAATTCTGGATAAGATAAGCCGGCTCAAAGAACAACTTAAGAAGATAGATAAACAGATGTCTTCCCAGAGGGGTAACCGCGGCAATATGGTTAGAATATCGTTGGTTGGTTATACAAATGTTGGAAAGAGTACACTAATGAACCTGCTTGCCAAAAGCGAGGTTTTTGCAGAGGATAAGTTGTTTGCCACGCTGGATACCACTGTCAGAAAGGTTGTTATTGAAAATGTTCCCTTTTTATTGAGTGATACTGTGGGCTTTATACGTAAGCTACCTCACCAATTGGTTGAGTCGTTTAAGAGCACTCTTGACGAGGTTAGAGAGTCTGACATTCTTATGCACGTTGTAGATATATCCCATCCTAACTTTGAGGAGCAGATAAAAGTGGTAGAGGAGACTCTTCTGGAGATAGGGGCTAAAGATAAACCTGTTTTTCTGGTCTTCAATAAAATTGATGCTTATAATTATATTCCTCTGGATGAATTTGATTTTCAGCAAAAAAGGGCAGAGAATATAAGTTTGGAGGAACTTAAAAGCAGCTGGATGAACAAAGAGCACGCACCTTGCATATTTATATCTGCAAAAGAGAAGAGAAACCTGGATAAATTAAGGAACGACCTTTACAAAATGGTTGCAGAGATTCACTCGGGGAGATACCCTTTCAACAATTTTCTTTGGTAATACTACTACCTACTCTTTAGAATTGCTTTAACTACCTGCTCTTTTGGGATCTCCTCTACTACCCTGCCGTTAAAGCCTTTGGTAGTTTTTGCAGCAAAAAGTGAATTTATGATGGCCTCTTCTGTGGCCTCAATGGTTGCCAAAAAGAGTGAAGAGATTGAGTGGTTATGAATCTCTATAGGATTATACAACTTAGTAGTCTCATCAATAAGATTCTCTTTTGCAACTGAGATTGCTATCACATAGTCTCCACTTCCGTTTGATGCAATTCCTCCGGTTTTTGCCAAACCCATCATCGCTCTTTTGGCTATCCTCTCAAGATTACGCGATGTAACGGGTGCGTCGGTTACAACAACAATCATACAAGAGCCGTCGGCATATTTTTCTACATCTCTCTTAAAGTCAAACTTGCCAAGCATTCTCCCAACCTGAACCCCGGCTATCTCGAGAACTCCTCCAAAATTTGTCTGTACTAAAACCCCAACGGTATATCCTCCAAGAGTTTCCGGAATAACTCTGGACGAAGTTCCTATCCCGCCTTTAAAGCCAAAACAGATAGTACCTGTACCTGCACCAACTCCCCCCTCCTCTACAGGGCCGCTCTTTGCTTTTGCTATGGCATCCAGAACATCCTCCTGTTTAACAGCTCTCGCTCTTATGTTGTTAAGCCCGCCATCATTGGTCTCTCCCACCACCCCATTTACAGACCCTATACCGGATGAGCCCTCCTGTGCTAAAGTGTAGGTTATCAAGGCATCCAGGGCAACTGCCACACTAAGTGTGTTTGTCAAAATAATTGGAGTCTCTATATTGCCAAGCTCTTTGACCTGTGTGTACCCGGCAAGCTTCCCAAAACCATTCCCTACATAGATGGCAGCAGGAGTCTTAAGTTTAAACAGATTGCCTTCGTGAGGTATAATTGCTGTTACGCCTGTTCTTATATCCTCCCCTTTAATAATGGTTGTATGGCCAACCTTTATGCCTGCCACATCTGTAATCGCGTTATTCTTTCCCGGTTTAAAAATGCCTGTTTCAATTCCGTAATCCCTCATTTTTTTCTGAGCAGATAACGGGTTATTCGCAAAGATAAGAACAGTAAAAAACAAGAGAGAGATATGGGTTAAAAAGCTGTTTTTCATATTAATCAATCTATTTAAATTTTCTATACGGGTGGCTGCATTAAAATTATTGATTACCGGGTAAGATAAAATCAACTATCTTATCAAGGCACAACTGGGTCTCCTCTTCAAAGCCTATATGGCCGGAGTTTTCCAGCATCAGATATTGGGGCTCTTTAAGGCTCTCCAGGAAGGTTAATGCTGCCTCCTGAGGTATGTAGTTGTCATACTTACCAAAGATATAAAGCACGGGGGTTTGAGTAGTTTTCAGGAACTCTGTGTTATCTACCCTCTGCATCATCCCCTCAACAACCGCAACCACTCCTTCCGGGTCGTGAATCTCTGCAATCTCTATAATCTCAAAGATCTTCTCCTCCTTTTTGCTAACATTCTGTTTTGCAAACATCTTTGGTACCGAGAGTTTAGCAATATTTAGAAGCTTGTTCTGTCTTATTAACTGAATCTCTCTTTTTCTCTCTTCAATTTTTTCAGGAGAGTCTGCAAATGGAGATGAGTGCATCATAATAAGAGCACTAAACCTCTGTGGATATTTTTTTACCGCCTCAAGAGCAACATACCCGCCCATAGAGTGTCCCAGAATAGCGGCCTTTTCAATTTTTAGACTCTCTAGCAGAGCGTTAACAATATCTCCACAAAACTCCATAGTATTTACCTCTCTCGAGCCCGAAAGGCCGTGTCCCGGGATATCTATAGAAACAACCCTCATCTTCTTGGATAACAGAGAGGTAAAGTTCTCCCAAATGTAGAGTGTTTCCAGATATCCGTGAAGCAGAACAATGCAGCTCTCCCCCTCCTTAGTATCAGAAATATGAATGGGTAAACCGTTAATCGTTGAGAAATATTCCATTGTGCTATATTTTGTACAAATCTAATAGATTTAAAGGTAATTTTTATACTTTTGTCTCACCTAAACAAGACTATCAGTTTTGTAATCCTTAAAAAAATTAACAATGAAAATTAACAAAGTTATCTCTCTCTTCTCTGTCCTGATGCTTGCAATCTCTATATCAAGCTGTAACAAGGAGTTGCAACCGATTGTACTTACAGGTACCTGGGAGCTTGATACAGCTGCTGTTATTGTGAGAATAGTTTATAGCCCTGTAGTTGCAAATGAGTTTCCTGAGACTGTAAAGTTCCTTGCTGCCAATATAAATAAAATTAAACAGGAGCTTATGAAGCCTCAAAGCATTGTTTTTAGGGCGCCTAATCTCACAGAATTCAACTACAACGATGTTCCTCTTCCTATACACGGAACATACGTCCAGGAAAACGCCTATTTTTCAATTACTAACCCACTTTTTCCTGCAGGAATCAGCGGAGCTTCAGATAATTTAAGGCTTGAGCTCTACTACGACAGAGATTATCTTATGATGATTCTCTACACCCTTCTTACCGACGAAGATGATTTGCCATCTACCTACGATCGACTCATTGAGACGTTTCACGGAGTTGGATCCTATAAAAAGACAAATTAATTCCGAAATCTTTAGTTAATCCTTAATTTTTGCGAGTAGAAACTCTCTGTTCATACGAGCAATATGTGATACCGAGATGCTTTTAGGGCACTCCATTTCGCACGCTCGTGTATTTGTGCAGGCACCAAAGCCAAGCTCATCCATCTTAGCAACCATTGCCTTTACTCTTCTTGAAGCCTCTACCCTACCCTGTGGAAGCAGAGCCAAAGAGCTGACCCTTGCCGAAACAAAGAGCATTGCAGATCCGTTTTTGCAGGTAGCAATACAGGCACCGCAGCCCACACAGGCGGCAGCGTCCATACTATCCTCTGCATAATCTCTTGGAATTGGTATTGTGTTGGCATCAGGAACTCCTCCGGTATTTACCGATACATACCCTCCTGCCTGAAGAATCTTATCCAATGCGTTTCTGTCCACTATAAGATCTTTTATTACCGGCATCCCGGCAGAGCGCCAAGGTTCTATTGTAATTGTTTGACCATCTTTGAATTTACGCATATGAAGCTGACAGGTAGTAATCTCATTGTCCGGACCGTGAGCCCTACCATTAATGTATAGTGAACACATCCCGCAAATTCCCTCCCTGCAATCGTGGTCAAAAGTTACCGGCCCATCACTTTTACACCCCTTCTCTACAGCAACGCTATCGATACCTTTACGGGTTAACTGATCGTTTAGAATATCCAACATCTCCAGAAAAGAGGTATCCGGTGAGATATCTTTTATCTGATATGTATGGAAAGAGCCCTTCTCCTTTGCGCTTTTCTGACGCCAAACTTTTAGTGTAAAGTCCATATCTAATCAATAATTAATCTTTGTAATTTCTTGTGGCTATCTTCACAAACTCATATTTAAGAGGCTCTTTATGAACAATATTGCCAGCCTCTTTACCCGCATACTCCCAGCATCCCACATACATAAAGTTCTGGTCATCCCTTTTGGTTTCACCCTCCTCCGTCTGCATCTCTTCACGGAAGTGACCTCCGCAGGACTCTTTTCTCATAAGTGCATCCATAGCCATTAGCTCTCCAAGCTCCAGAAAATCTGCTACCCTAGTGGCCTTCTCTAGCTCCTGATTTAGCTCTTTGTTCTCTCCAGGGATATAGAGATTTTTCCAAAACTCATCCTTGAGAGCCTTTATCTCTGTTATTGCTTTTTCCAGACCCTTTTCGTTACGCGCCATTCCAACATAGTCCCACATTATGTGACCAAGTTTTTTATGGAAAAAATCTACACTCTCTTTTCCCTTTATTGATAAAAGCTTCTCAATTTTTTCCTTAATACCCCTCTCTGCCTCATCAAAAGCCGGGTGGTTAATATCTGTTTTAGGTGCCTGAATCTTTCCTGCGAGAGAGTCCCCAATTGTATAAGGAAGGATAAAATAACCATCTGCAAGACCCTGCATAAGTGCAGATGCACCAAGTCTGTTACCTCCGTGATCGCTAAAGTTAGCCTCCCCTATAGCATAAAGACCCGGTATTGTTGTTTGCAGATTGTAGTCTACCCACAGACCTCCCATTGTGTAGTGAATGGCCGGATAGATCATCATCGGCTCCTGGTACGGGTTAACATCTGTGATCTTCTCATACATCTGGAAGAGGTTTCCGTATCTCTCCTCAATCACCTTCTTTCCCAATCTCTCTATTGAAGTTTTGAAATCCAGAAAGACTGCCAGCCCGGTCTCATTTACACCATATCCTGCATCACATCTCTCTTTTGCCGCTCTGGATGCCACATCTCTTGGAACGAGGTTACCGAAAGCAGGGTATCTGCGCTCCAGGTAGTAATCTCTATCCTGTTCAGCTATTTGAGATGCCAATATTTTTTTCTCTCTTAGCTTCTCAACATCCTCTTTTCTCTTTGGAACCCAAATTCTGCCGTCATTTCTTAGTGATTCGCTCATTAGAGTAAGCTTAGACTGCTGCTCTCCGTGAACCGGAATACAGGTTGGGTGAATTTGCGCAAATGAGGGATTCCCAAAGAAGGCTCCCTTTTTATAACACTGCCATATAGATGAGGCGTTGCTATTCATTGCATTGGTAGATAGGAAAAAGACATTTCCATAACCTCCCGTTGCAATGACAACTGCGTGTGCGCCGTAACGCTCAATCTCTCCGGTAACAAGATTTCTTACAATTATTCCCCTGGCCTCACCATCGATTAGCACTACATCCAGCATCTCCCTTCTGGTGTAAGATTGTACGCTTCCCAGATTTATCTGACGGTTTAGTGCTCCATAGGCTCCCAGCAGTAGCTGTTGCCCGGTCTGACCTCTGGCATAAAATGTCCTGCTAACCTGAGAACCTCCAAAAGAGCGATTATCGAGCAGCCCTCCATACTCCCTTGCAAATGGAACTCCCTGAGCAACACACTGATCTATAATAAGATTACTCACCTCTGCAAGACGATAGACATTTCCCTCCCGGCTTCTGTAGTCACCACCTTTTATTGTGTCGTAGAAAAGACGATGGACAGAGTCGTTATCATTTGGGTAATTTTTTGCAGCATTTATCCCACCTTGAGCAGCAATTGAGTGAGCTCTTCTTGGTGAGTCGCTTATACAAAAAACCTTTACATTGTAGCCCAATTCACCCAGTGCAGCAGCAGCCGAAGCCCCTCCCAAACCTGTTCCCACCACAATAATATCAAGTTTTCTTTTATTAGCCGGGCTAACCACTCGAATCTGACTCTTATGCCTGGTCCACTTCTCGGACAAAGGGCCCTCAAGAATCTTAGAATTAAGTTTTTCGGACATTTTTTAACAATTTTTGAGTGGTCAAAATTACCTATTTTAAGTCAGATTCCAAACTACAGGAGACCATTTGCTTTTTTATTATCTTTGCCATAAGAGTTATTACTCTATATTTGAAAGAGACATTATTACTACTTAATATAAAAGTGACGGCTATGAAAAGAGTATTCAGTCTAATATTTACAACATTTTTAGCACTCTCGGCTGCTGCCCAGGTTTCGGTTATTCCAAAACCAAACAAGGTAGAGGCAGAGGAGGGTAGGTTTAAATTTGACAACAACACAACTCTCTTTTCAAACGAAAAGAGCTCCTCTAACTTAGAGTATCTTAAAGCTCTTCTTGTGCCTGCAACCGGGTTCAGCTTTAATACCACAAAAGAGGGACCTGCAGATAATTATATTGTTCTGGATCTCTCCGAACAATATGGTATAGATCCCGGCAAAGAGAACGGGCTACCGAAGGAGGGGTATATTCTGGATATATCTGCCAAGGGAATTACAATTAAAGCAGCAGACGGAGCCGGTATTTTCTACGGAATACAATCTCTTCTCCAGCTAATGCCTGCTGTTGTCTACTCCGGAAGGTCCTCCGGTCACGAAGATTGGAGCGTTGCTGCTCTTAGAATAGAGGATAGCCCAAGGTTCGGTTACAGAGGGATGATGCTTGATGTTTCACGCACATTCTTTGACGCAGCCACTGTAAAAAAATATATCGACTGGATGGCCTATCATAAGATCAATAAATTTCACTGGCACCTCACCGATGATAACGGCTGGAGAGTTGAGATAAAAAAATACCCTCTGCTTACAAGCAAAGGTGCTTGGAGAGGGCCCGGAGAGGTTCTATCTGCAGCATTCGGTTCGGGTAAAACCAGATACGGCGGATTCTACACTCAGGAGCAGATAAAAGATATTGTTGCTTACGCTGCAAAGAGACACATCGAGATAATTCCGGAGATAGATCTTCCAGGTCACAGCAAAGCAGTTACCGCATCCTACCCAAATGTTGCCTGTGACGGAAATGATACCGGGCTGAGCGTACAGGGTGTAGGGCAGAATGTTTGGTGCGTCGGAAAAGAGGCTAACTTCCATATGCTTGAGAATATAATAAAAGAGATGGTTAAGCTCTTTCCTTCCAAGAATTTCCATATTGGCGGAGATGAGGTTAACTATACCTCCTGGGATAACTGCCCTCATTGCCAGGCTTTAATGAAAAAAGAGGGGATGAAGGAGCACGACGAGCTTCTTAACTACTTTGTTCGTAGAATGGAGGCAATTCTGGAGAAGCAGGGTAAGGATATGTCCGGATGGGATGAGATTTTGGAGGGTGGTAAACTTAGCCCAAACAGCCGTGTCTATGCCTGGAGAAGCGTAGCCAAAGGTATAGAGTCTGTTACTAAAGGACAGCCAACCATAATGATGCCGGGAGAGTACTGCTATTTTGATATGAAACAATCAAAAGAGGAGAGGGGTCACAACTGGGCAGGGATAGTAACTCTGGAGAAGAGCTACTCTCTGGACCCTATCGGTACAGCAAAGCTAAGCAGCGAGCAGGCTAACCTAATCGTTGGGGTTCAGGGTGCACTTTGGACAGAGCTTCTTGGATGGCCTGTAAGGTTTATAGATTATCAGACATATCCACGCCTTGCTGCAATAGCAGAGGTTGGCTGGACAAAACCGGAGCTGAAGGAGTGGGGTGAGTTCTATAACAGAGTGGTCTCGTCTCACTTTGAGAGGATGTTCCATATGGGTATAGCATTTAGGGTCCCCCCTCCAGTGGTAAAATTTGAGCAGGGTGCTGTAAAGGCAGAACTTCCATATCCTTGGGCAGTTGTAAGATACACTTCAGATGAGAGCAATCCAACAGTACACTCGCCTGTATACAGAGGAGAGATTATTACCGATAAAGCGCATAAATTCAGGTTTGCAACATTCTACAGAGATGAGCTTGTAAGCCAGGTTGTAAAACCGGAAAATGCAGAATATAAATATCTGAAACCAGTGACCACCATTATTACATCTATGGCAGAGAATCCAAAATTCCCTGTAAAAAATCTGGTTGATTATAAATTTGAGACATATTTTAGAAGTGAAAAGAAAATTGTCGCCGGAGATTACCTAACTTATCTCTTTGATGAGCCTGTAAAGGCTAAAAGAGTTACCATCGAGACCGGGATTCCAAATATCTCCTTTTACGGTATTACAGAGGGATATGCAGAATACAGTTATGACGGAACTAATTACATAAGGGGTGACGATTTTGTTCGAGGCACAGTAGTTATATATCCGCAAAAAGCTGTAAAAGCTATAAGATTGGTAGCCAGCGATACAAATGACGGTCACATTCTCTCACTGCAGGATCTTAGAATTGAGGAGTAATTAACGCTTTGTTGTAAGAGAGAGATAGGCGCCTGTGACAGCTTCATCTACATCTGAATAAAGCTCCTGAAGCTCTTTTTGGTTTATCCCCTCTCTTCTCCAACGCTCTATAGGTTCACGGAAAAGAGACTCAATATAGGTCTCGGTGCTTGAGAGCTCCTGCATATAACCTGTGCGGCTACTGTTATGAATAAGATTAAAGTTCATATACTTAGATCCGTTGCCTCTCTTTATTGAGAATGTTTTATGCTTTAGAGCAACTGCTCTGTCGCACGCAAATGCATTTTCGCTACTCTTAGACTTCACAACTACGGTAGGTTGTCTCTCCTCCGCTTTTACCCAGAGAGGTACAGCTATACCAGCTGCAGGATAACCAAGAATTGTCCACATTGTTATCATCTCCGGATTCTCGCCTGGTTTAACACCTTGAATTGCTACAGATGCAGTTGTAGATTTTCTTGGAATAAAATCCTGATCTATAAACCAACCCCCGTTTCTCTCAGGAGAGTCTTCCGGTTTAAGCAGGTCTACACCTAAAAGAGAGTGGTAATATGAGCGCGATAGGTTATTGAAAATCCAGTGAGGAGTGATTGAACTTAAAGGTGACGCTTTTGATAGAATATCTGTAGCTGTTTGGTGCCTGATGTAGCCCATTCCCTCATTGAAACGACCTGTGTACGAAAAATTAGTGTAGATAAGATAACCCTGCGGTGCGTTTTTTTGGTCATTGGCATCTACCTTTACAAATCTGGTATTGTTTGTCTCATAATATGCAGCGCCGCCCTCGGCATCAATAACCCCAAAATTGGCCTCAACCCTCATAGGGCGTGGAAGCTTATTTAGAAACTCCTCAAAATCTGAAAGGTTTTTACAAACAGCAAGAGCTTTATACATTAACTCTCCCTCCATATCCATATCTTTAATATCATCATCTTTAAGATTATAGGAGGCAGTATTCATTATTGAGAAGCCTGCACTGTTTGTCCCTATCCAAACAACCCCTCCCTTATCCGGACTGTTTACCAGAGCAAGAAAATTATATTTCTCCCCTTTGAAGTACTCAACCCTGTTGTTCTCTTCACCGGTATCTCTGTGTTTCCAGAGAATTGGTCTTCCGTCTGCGGTTATCTTGCCGGTTATTATTGCAGAAGTGCAGCTAATAAGTTGGTTATAGGAAAAAACCGAAAGAATTGTTACCACTATTGTAATGTATAGTCTTCTCATTTTTATATATTTAAATATTGCTTTTACTTCTTAATCTATAAATGAAACTAAAAGTTTATGGCAAACGTTAGAAAATAGTTGGACCCGAAATGCTCTCTTTTAAAATTCCGAGATGTTTATAGGCCAACTCTGTCACTTCTCTTCCTCGTGGTGTTCTTTGTATAAAACCCTCTTTTATGAGAAATGGTTCATAAACCTCCTCTATGGTTCCAATATCTTCACTTACCGCAGTTGCAATTGTTGCCACACCTACCGGCCCCCCCTTAAATTTATGAATTATTGTAGAGAGTATCTTATTATCCATTGAGTCCAAACCCCTCTTATCAATATTTAGTGCATCCAGTGCATAAAGAGTTATATCCAAATCAATTACGCCGGTACCCTTAACCTGTGCAAAATCTCTGACCCTTCTAAGAAGAGAGTTTGCAATTCTGGGTGTTCCTCTGCTTCTTCTGGATATCTCCATAGCAGCACTATCTTCTATTGGGATGTTGAGAATTGCAGAGCTTCTTTTGATAATCTCCAAAAGTACAGATGCGTCGTAATACTCAAGATGAGATTGAATTCCGAAACGCGCCCTGAGAGGAGAGGTAAGAAGACCGCTTCGTGTTGTTGCCCCAACGAGAGTAAACGGATTCAACGAAATTTGAACAGACCTGGCTCCCGGCCCTTTATCTATCATCAAGTCTATGGTAAAGTCCTCCATTGCAGAGTATAGATACTCCTCCACAACCGGGGAGAGACGGTGGATTTCGTCAATAAAGAGAACATCACCCTTCTCCAGACCTGTTAACAAACCTGCAAGATCTCCCGGTTTATCCAGAACCGGACCGGAGGTAATCTTTAAATCTACCCCAAGTTCATTTGCAACTATATGAGCAAGAGTTGTTTTACCTAACCCTGGAGGACCGTGAAAAAGAACGTGGTCCAGAGCTTCTCCTCTCATCATAGCGGCCTTAACAAAGATTTTAAGATTTTCAATAATCTTATCCTGCCCGGAGAATTGAGAAAAATCTCTTGGCCTAATCTGTCCTTCAAAATCTCTATCTTTATTCTCCCGCTCTTGTCTGGGATCGAAATTAACCATGGTTTTCAACAGTTATAATATTTACAAATATATTCTAAATTTTAATACTTTATTTTGTTTTTATTATGGTTTGTTCATATGTTTATAAGTAAAGATATTAACCGAATTTTTTAATTATTAACAGATATTAACAAACTTTTCCACAATATATTAAGAGATTAAATGGCTTAAAAATAAGTTATTATAAAAATTTTACAACATTTATTAACTGCTGTTGATAATGTTTAAGTTGAGTGATTAACATTGGTGGTCTGTTGATAATTGTTCGATATCTTGGTGAAAAAATGGGTCAGAAAAATTTGGATAAACCGAAGCGATATTCATATAATAAAATCCACAATATTTAAAAAAATTATTATCAATATTTATTAACAGAAAGTGGTTAATAACCTATCTTTGCATCCTAATTATGAGTCATACAATTTCAGAAGATAGATTTATCCGCCAGGAGCCTGTTAAAAAGCTTATTAGTTGGGCAGAGGATGGAGCGGAGAGGTGTGTTGTAATAGAGGGTCTCTACTCTTCGGCAAAAGCGTTTGCAATTTCGGCAGCAGCAGTTAAAGGTATACATTTAATTCTCCTTAACAACAGGGAGGATGCTGTCTATTGTAGTGGAGATCTATATAAACTCATTGATAAGGAGAGAGTTTTCTTCTTTCCGCCATCAAAAAATTTTTCTCATAAGAGTGTTAATAAAGACTCTTCTCATCAGGTACAGAGAACAGCAGCAATAAACGCAGTAAAAGAGTATCTCGAGGGCAGCTCAAAGTTTAAAAGCATTGTTCTGGTCGGTTATCCCCACTCAATTACAGAGTTGGTGATAAACAAAAAATCACTCGACTCAAGTATTCTAAAGATTTCGCGCGGAGATACCCTATCTCACGATTTTGTTCGGGAGACCCTTCTTGCCTACTCGTTTGAAAGGGTAGATTTTGTGTCGGAGCCCGGTCAGTTTGCTTTAAGGGGTGGCTTGATAGACCTATTCTCATACTCAGACAACAGACCCTGGAGGCTTGACTTCTTTGGAGATACTGTAGAGAAGATTAAAGTCTTTGATATCGATAGCCAGCGGTCACTTGAGGAGAGAGAGTGTGTAGAGATCTTCCCCGACATATACGAAACACCTCAGATTGAGCAGGAGAGTATCTTCTCCTTTGCACAGGGAAAATCTACACTGTGGATAACAGATGAGCAATATTTTAGATCTCAGATCAAGCTTATAGAGGAGCACAAAAGGGAGGGAGAGATAATTTTCGGTTCAAAAGAGCTGAGCACAATTTTGGAGAGCCATAAAAAAGCGCTCTTTGCACCGGTCTCAAGAGAGTTTGAATCTATTCAGAGAATAGTGTTTCACACAACCCCTCAGCCGGTTTTCAATAAGAATTTTGAGCTGTTAGCAAAGGATATCTCACAAAAGATATCTCAAGGATATGAGGTATCTATCCTTAGCGAAAACCCAAACCAGACAGAAAGGATCAGTAGTATATTCTCCTCTCTTGAGGGGGTTGGGCACACCCATTTCGACGCAGAGAAGATCTCTATTCACGAGGGGTTTATTGACCACAATGCTAAAATATGCCTCTATACAGATCATCAGATATTTGAAAGATACCACAGGGTCAAGCCTCATAGAACTGTTGAGAAGAGCGAGCGACTCACCATAAACGAGATCAACTCATTTGAGATAGGAGACTACATTGTCCATATAGATCACGGGGTGGGGCAGTTTGGAGGGTTAGTAAAGACCCAGACAGCCGGAAAGCAGCAGGAGGCAGTTAAACTTATCTATAAAGATGGGGATGTTATTTTTGTCTCCATACACGGTCTTCACAGGATAGCAAGGTACAAATCAAAGGATTCTCAGCCTCCCAAGATCTATAAACTGGGCACAGGTGCCTGGCAAAAGCTTAAGTCACAAACTAAATCTAAGGTAAAGGATATTGCCAGAGATCTTATAGAGCTCTACTCAAAAAGAAGAGACGCAAGAGGTTTTGCTTTCTCCGGCGATACTTTTATGCAAAACGAGTTGGAAGCATCATTTATTTATGAGGATACTCCGGACCAGATTAAGGCTACAAGCGCTATCAAAGAGGATATGGAGATGGAGTTTCCGATGGACAGACTGGTTTGCGGAGATGTGGGATTCGGAAAGACAGAGCTGGCTATTCGTGCTGCATTTAAAGCCGTGGCAGACAGCAAACAGGTTGCAGTTCTTGTTCCAACAACAATATTAGCCCTGCAACACTATAAAACATTCACTGCCAGGTTAAAAGATTTCCCCTGCAACATCTCCTACATTAGCCGTCTCAAAACTGCCGGTGAGATAAAAGAGACATCGGAATCGATTGAGAGTGGGAAAACAGATATTATAATAGGTACTCACAGGCTGCTCAACAAGGAGATTAAATTCAAAGATCTTGGACTCCTTATTATTGACGAAGAGCAGAAGTTCGGGGTATCTGCAAAAGAGCGCCTTAGACAACTTAAGCTAAATGTAGATACACTGACACTTACAGCAACACCCATACCTCGAACCCTTCAGTTTTCACTGCTGGGAGCCCGGGACCTCTCAATTATCAACACTCCTCCCCCAAACAGGTTGCCGGTTCAGACGGAGGTGATAGATTTTAACGAAGAGATAATAAGGGATGCAATAAACTACGAGATGGAGAGGGGTGGTCAGGTGTTCTTTGTGCACAACAGGGTTGAAGATATTCGCTCTGTTGAGGAGATTGTAAGGAGATTATGTCCCGGGGTCAAGAGCTGCATAGGGCACGGAAAGATGGAGCCGGCAAACCTTGAGAAGACTGTGCTGGACTTTATGATGGGAGATTATGATGTGATGATTGCCACAACCATAGTGGAGAACGGGATAGATATACCAAATGCCAACACAATAATAATTAATCAGGCTCAGAACTTTGGGCTGAGCGACCTGCACCAGTTGAGGGGCAGGGTAGGGAGGTCTAACGTCAAGGCATTCTGCTACCTGATAATTCCATCTGTCTCATCTCTAACGGACGAGGCCAGAAGGCGAATACGTGCAATAGAGACCTTCTCCGACCTGGGGAGTGGTTTCAATATAGCGATGCAGGACCTGGACATAAGAGGAGCAGGGAATATGCTGGGCGCAGAGCAGAGTGGCTTTATTGCGGAGATGGGTTTTGAGACCTACCAGCGTATTTTGGCTGAGGCCTTTACAGAGATAAGGGAAGAGAGAGAGCTTGCAGGTGCTAAGGAGGGTAAAGATGAAGATATAGGTGATTCAGGCAGATTCCGGGCAGGGGCAAAGAGAGAGGAGATTGCATATATAAATGACTGCTCAATAGATACCGACCTGGAGATTCTTATACCAGACAGCTATATAAATATTACAGCCGAGAAGATAAGGCTATATAAAGAGCTTGATGCAATTAAAGAGGCTAAGGAGCTCCAAAGATTTACAGATGAGATGCAGGACAGATTTGGCCCTCTACCCGAAGAGGCGAGACAGCTAACTTTTATTGTGAAACTGAGATGGCTTGCTATTGAGCTGGGCTTCGAGAAGATAATCCTAAAAAACGGAATACTTATAGCATATTTTGTAAGTAACCAGCTCTCCGGCTACTATGCCTCTGCTAAGTTTGCATCGATTTTGCAATTCCTCCAAAAACAGCACAAGAGGTTCAGGGTGAAAGAGCAAAAAGAGAAGCTATATATAACGGTAGATAATGTATTGAGCGTAGAGCAGGCCTATAATATATTTTTAGAGATGAAGTTGTAATTTTTTTTATCTTTGCCGATTGTGATAAATCTGTTGATAGATATAGGCAATAGTTCCGTAAAAGCCTCTTATGCCAAAGGGAGCTCGCTTGAGGAGGTTATAAGGTATGAGGGGGAGAATCTTTACGAATTTATAGCCGGGCTTGCAAAGAGAAGAGAGGTAGAGGTTATTGCGATATCAACTGTAAGAAGAGATGGTGCCCTCTTTTTTAAGGAGCTGGAGAGTGAATGTAACAAATTGATAGTGGTAGATAGTGAAACAGATCTACCTGTTGTCAACAGATACAAAAGCCCCGAAACCCTTGGGAGTGACAGGATTTTATCTGCAGTTGCAGCAAAGCAGATGTTCCCCGGAAAGGATCTGATGATCTTTGATTTTGGAACGGCGCTTACAATTGATTTTGTTTCACGAGATGGAGAATTTTTAGGGGGAAATATTTCACTTGGTTTAAGGGGTAGATTTAAGGCTTTAAATGATTATACTCAACTACTTCCGCTACTGGATAACCCTTTGGATATAGTTGATGTAGGGGGTACGACAAAAGAGGCTATTGAGTCCGGAGTTGTTTTAGGTCTGATTTTTGAAGTTAGTGGTTATATAAAGGAGTATCCGAACCATATTTATATTTTTACAGGTGGAGATGCTATTTATTTTGCAGAAAAATTGAAAAGTTCGATATTTGTAGTTTACAATTTAGTATTGATGGGTTTAGCCCGCGTAGCAGAGAATTATGCGAAATCGGAATAAAATTAGGATCATTGCAGCAACGGCAGCAATTTTTTTCACAGGAACTTTTGCCTTTGCACAGAGTACCGATGCATTGGGTACGTTTACCCCATACTCCGTATTTGGCGTAGGAGATATTAACAGGGCAGGAACCGCCTTTAACAAAGCAATGGGAGGTACCGGTATAGGTATAAGAGATAACCGTCTCATAAATATACTTAACCCTGCTGCATATTCGGAGAGAGATACCCTCTCTTTTATGATGGATTTCGGAATGGATCAGAAAAATCTCTTTATTTCGGGGCAGTCAACAAAATCTGCATATAACGTATTTAATATGCACCATATGGTAATGAGCTTTCCTCTGTTTAAAAAATCTGCATTTGCATTCGGAGTTACTCCATACAGCAGTGTCGGTTACAAATTCGAAGAGGTGGAGAGTGACCCTGCAACTATTACGGAGCTTGGCGATATTCGTTACCAGAGATATGGAACAGGAGGAATAAACAGAGCATTCCTGGGAGCTTCAATAGGGGTATTTAAAAACTTCTCCCTTGGAGCTGAGGGGGTATACTATTTCGGGACAATTGATCGCAACTCAAATATTATCTTTACTACAAACCAGAGTTACAGAAGCATAAGCACAGGAATGGATTATGTTGTAAGCTCTCTATCGGCAAAGTTTGGGATGCAATACAAGACAGATTTTGCAGATGATCTAAATCTTACAGTGGGGGCAACCTGGCTTGCAGGGTCAAAACTTGCCGGGGATCTTACAAAATTTGCATACGCTACAAATGCAAGCGGGCTTAAAGATACAATCTACCACAATGTAGAGGAGAACACACAGATGGAGATTCCATCTGAATTGGGGTTGGGCGTCTCATTAAGAAAAAAAGATAAATGGATGGTTGCTCTGGATTACACAAGACAAGATTGGAGCAAGGTGCAGTTTTCAGAGACACCGGGAGTAAGTTTCTCTCCCTCGGTGAGCAACTCTATCAAACTGGGTTTTGAGTTTATACCAAACCGATACGATATAAGATACTATTCAAAAAGAGTGACATACAGAGGTGGAGTCTATTACGAAAACACCTATATGAAGGTTGCGGATAAACAGATTAGTGCAATGGGAATAACATTAGGGGCAACTCTCCCTATTTTTAGGCTTTATAACGGAGTTGGGCTCTCAATGGATATGGGGCAACGCGGGTCACTTAAAAACAACATTATACGTGAAAGATATGTGATGTTTAACATAAGCATCTCACTTCACGACATATGGTTTATTAAATACAGATATGATTAATTACCGGTAATATAATAATTTCTAAAAATCATGAAAAAAGTGCGCATTTTACTAATTTCTACCATTCTTTCGCTGTTTGCAACTCTTGGTTATGCCCAAGGTGCTCTGGCAGGCGCCAGCGAAGAGTGTAAATTGAATCTGTCATTTTACAACGACTGGATGAAACAGGATAACTATGCCGAGGCAGCTCCGCTTTGGAGAGAGGCGTTCCGTCTTTGTCCTCCGGGAGTTAGACAGGGGCTTTACCAAGACGGACAGAAGCTTTTCAAATATTTCATAGAGAAGAATAAGGACAATCCGAAGGTAAAGAACGCCCTGATAGACTCTTTACTGATGATGTACGACCTGAGAATCCAATATTTCCCCGGAAGTGCAAGATCGGCTGCAGAGTTCAAGGTTTACGATATGAATCAATATTTGGCAGAGAATGACGAAAAGATATTTGCAGCCATAGAGAAGGCGATGGAGTTGGGAGGAGACCGGACCGAGCCCTCAATACTGGTACTTGCTATGCAAAAGGTAAGTAGCCTTTATGCTGCAAAAAAAGTTACCACAGAGAAGGTATTGGAGACATACACACGTATAGAGAAGAAGATTGATGCTCAAGTTGCTGCAAAACATCAGGATGCAGATGCAGCAAAGAAAGATATAGACAACCTTTTTGCAACCAGTGGTGTAGCAAGTTGTGCAAACATTGTTGATCTCTTTACCCCAAGATTTGAGGCGAATCCGGACGATAAAGCTCTGGTTACCACAATTGTGAAACTGCTCAGCGACCTCGAGTGTACAAATGAAGATCTCTTCTTAAAGACTGTACAGGCTCTTCACAAAATGGAGCCTAACTACCAATCTGCATACTACCTCTATAAACTATGCAGCGCGAAAGGTGACCACGCAAGTGCTATACAGATGCTTCAGGAGGCAATTGACAGCGATGGAACACCTGACGAGCAGGATGCATCTCTGCTACTTGAGCTTTCGGATTACTATATGCGTAAAATGGAGAACATCGGCAAGGCTGCCGAGGCGGCAAAACAGGCTATTCAAAAAAGCCCGACTGTTGCCGGAAAAGCAAATCTTATTATCGGCCTTGTTTGGGGCTCGCTCAGATGTACAGGAAATGAGATTGAGGTGAGGGCGAAATACTGGGTTGCAGTAGATTATTTGATTAGGGCCAGAAATGCAGATCCTTCTATTGCAGAAGAGGCCTCAAGGTACATCTCTACCTACAGCCAATACTTCCCTGCACAGGAGGAGGCATTTATGTACAATATAATTGACGGCTCTTCATATACAGTTAACTGCAATGGAATGAGTGCTGTAACAACAGTGAGAACCCGCAAATAACAATATGAGGGCAGACTCTTTTCATAGAGTTAAGAATATGGTAGCAGTCACTCTTGTGGTTGCTACCACTCTTTTATCTTGTAAAGATGATATCCCTCTCTCTGAGATCTCTTCAACAGAGGAGCTCCCAACCCAAAAGATCGATAATATGACGGTTGTGCAGTACAGGAAAGGGATAACCGCCTATATTGTAGACGCTCCGTTGATGGAGAGATATACAGATAATCAAGCCCCATATGATGTCTTCCCATCCGGAATCGTTATGAGGGGCTACACACCGGAAGGGCTGCTTGAAACCAGAATCAGGGCAAACTACGCCAAGCACGTTAAAAAGCCGGACGAAGAGATTTGGGAGGCACACGGAAATGTGGTAATAAACAACTATATAAACGGAGACAGAATAGAGACAGATACTCTCTTCTGGAACAGACTCTCCAAAAGAATCTACACCCACTCCTGGGTAAAGATTACTACTGTAGATCTCTTTATGCAGGGGTATGGAATGGAGTCAGATGAGATGGCCAGAAATGCAGTAATTCAGAATCCGTTTGACAGCTATGCAATCGTTAGAAGAGATTCCACAGAAATTCCCTATATTGATACGGCCAATTTTATTGGACCGCTTTTACCTCAATTAAAGTAGAGAGTTTTAACAAATATGGTGATTCAAATAGTCATATCTTCGGTCTCACTAATCTTACTGGCTCTCTTTACAGCCATTGAGAGGGCTTTGGGCTCTTTCAATCAACTACGCTATGAGGTCGATAAGAAGCAGGAGAAGAGCTATGCGCTGGTTACAGAGGAGCTGCTGGAGAGGGAGGGGGAGTTGTTAAGTTCGCTGAAAGTGGGAACAGATATCTTTCTGATAACATTCGGAGTTTCGTTTGCTCTTATCTTTCCAAACATTCTATGGGGAGTGCCACTAGCTTTTGTTGCAGTACTTCTACTGGCAAAGGTCTTACCTATGGCTGTTGCCACAGTAAATGCGCATTTTATTATAGAGCACCTGATCTTCTTTGCAAAGGGGGTGCTTACAATTCTTTCGCCATTTATTAAGAGAGAGACCCAGAGTCATATTCCGGAAAGAGAGGAGTCTAACGAGATGGTCATTTTCCAAAATGTACTCAACTTCTCAGAGGTCAAGGTAAAAGAGTGTATGATTCCTCGTACCGAAATCTGCGCAATATCTGAAAGCGCCACAATTGAGGAGCTTTTAACTCTATTTGCAGATTCAAAATACTCAAGAATAATAGTTTACAGAGAGAGTATAGATAAGATAACCGGATATGTTCACTCCAAAGATCTCTTTTCCGGTGGGAAACCAATTAAGGATATTATCCGGCCGATAGACTTTTTTTCGGAGGAGATGGGGGCACAGAAGCTTCTCGCCACACTCATCAAGAACAAGCGCTCAATAGCTGTTGTGAATGACGAATACGGAGGTACGGCCGGGATTGTAACTCTGGAAGATCTCATTGAGGAGATTTTTGGGGAGATATCGGACGAGCTGGACAAGGAAGATCTGGTAGAAAAGAGAGTATCGGATAGTGAATTTATCTTCTCGGCCCGTCTTGAAATCAAATATCTGAACAAAAACTACGATCTTGATATTCCTGAGAATGAAGATTATGAAACACTGGGTGGATTCATAACCTATTTTCACGAGAATATTCCGGCCCAGGGAGAGACCCTACTTTACAGAAATTTAGAGTTTACTATTCTTAAAACAAGTACAATCAGGCTGGAGAGTGTGGTCCTTCGAATTGTTGGGGAATAGACAAATCATTAATAAAAAATTACTATCTTCGCGCCTTACAAGAAAATAACCTATTAAAAAAAAATAAAATGGCAGTTCTCGAGAAGATCCGCGTTAAAATGGGTGTCTTTATCACTGTAATTATCGGTGTGGCACTACTTTCATTTATTGTTGACGCAGACACACTACAGTCGGCTGTATCTATGTTCTCATCCAGATATAATGTTGGGGAGATGGATGGTAAAGCCATATCTTATCAAGATTTTCAGAAAAGGGTAGACTACTTTACCCGGATAAATCAACTAATGACAGGTTCGGCAGCTCTGGACGAAAAGAGCTCCGAGATGGTTAACCAAAGTGCGTGGCAGGACCTGCTGAGCGACAATGTTCTTATTCCTACAATTGAGGATGCCGGCATTGCAGTAGGAGAGGAGGAGCTTTTCGACCTAAGCCAGGGATCTAATATATCTCAGGTTCTCTCTCGCGAGAGAGGTTTTCTTGGAGCAGACGGGCAATTTGACAGAAACCTTCTAATTCAGTTTATCAAATCGATTCCACAGGACAACACCGGTGACCTTGCTACATATTGGGAGTATCTTGAGAAGAATATGATAGTTGACCAGATGGTTAACAAATATGTTACTCTACTCTCTAAGAGCAATATTCAGAATCCTGTACAGCTCAGAAGAGTAATTGAAGACAACAACATCACATCTGATGTCTCTTTTATTATCCAGCCTTACGGTTTTGCCGAGGATACAACAATACTGGTATCAAAGAAAGAGGCTAAAGATTACTACACAAAATATAAGCATACCCTTGAACAACCTGCCGGCAGAGATCTCGAATATGTAGTATTTGAGGTGGTTCCGTCTACACAAGATATTATATCAGCAGAGAGTGAGATAGAGAAGCTTGTGGAGGAGTTCTCCACCACTACTAACTTGAGAGGGTTCCTTGTTAGAAATTCAGATAAACCTTTGGATCTGAATTATTATAAAGCAGGCGAACTTGCCTCTAAATCTCCGGTTCTGGACAGCTTCGCTTTTAAGGCAAAGATTGGAGAGGTGCTTGCACCATACAAAGAGGGAGATATCTTCCGTTCGGCAAGAGTTATATCTGCAAAACAACTTCCGGACTCAGTTTTTGTAAACCACATTCTTCTTGCCAATCAGGACAAAGCGGTTGCAAAGAGATCTGCAGACAGCCTTATACAACTCATAGAGAAGGGTGCAGATTTTTCTCAGATAGCTGCTGCAAACTCACTGGACAAAAACCCTAATGTTACTCCTGGCGAACTTGGATGGCTCACACAGGCAACTCTTATTCCAGGCTTCGATACCTGCTTTGTATCTCCTGTTAACAAACTTATCACAGTTGAGACAAACTACGGGCTTCATATACTTAAAGTATCACAAAAGACAAAACCTGTAACAAAGGTTCAGGTTGCCATTCTTGAGAAGGCTGCTGTTGCCAGCAAAGAGACCTTCCAGAGCTTCTACTCTAAGGCAAACGAGCTAGCTTCCAAGTCTGATGGTAAAATTGAAAAGTTCAATGAGCTTACTGCTCAAATGAACCTATATCCGCTTCAGGCAAAAAACATTGCAGAGGGGGCAAAAAGTATCTCCAGCTATAACAATGCAAGAGAGATAACAAGATGGGCTTATGAGGCAGAGGTAGGAAGCGTTTCTCAGATAATATCTATTGACAACAAATATTTCTTTGTTGTTGCACTTACGGGTATCAGAGAGAAGGGCATTCCGCCATTTGAGATGATTGAGAAAGAGATTGCAACCACAATCAGGAGAGAGAAATCGTGGGAGAAGGCTCTCGCTTCGGTAAAAGAGAAGGTTTCCGGACTTACATCTCTTGATGCTATGGCGGAGAAGCTTGGGACAACCGTTAGCAAGCAGACAGGTGTTTCGTTTGGTGCTCCCGGCTCACAAAGCTTTGACCCTAAGTTCATCGGCTTCGTTGCAGGTGCTCAGCCAAATACTCTTGTAGGCCCGGTTGCGGGTAATGTGGGAGTTTACATCTTCCAGGTAGATTCAAGGGAGACAGGAGCATTCTTTACAGAGGACGACGCAAAAACAGCCGGCCTGCAAGCTTTCAGCTACCAGATCCAAATGATTCCATCAATACTGGAGAAGAAAGCAAAGGTACAAGATAATAGAGCGAAGTTTTTTTAACCTTGCCAAGCATCGTGGGGCTTCGCTGATTTCCAGTGATTTAAATAAAAGAGGCTGTCTAAAATTAGGCAGCCTCTTCTTTTATGTAAAGTCTCTACTTATGCTGTGGAAAGCCCACCGGCTGCAACGCAGTTTTTCTTAACGCTTTTTTCTTTGTGTTTTTCGGGGCTTCCGGAACGCCTCCCTACGGTCGTTGAACGGTCCTCAGCCTTTTTCCGAACAAGCTTTGCCAGAGTTTGATGTAATTACTTATCTACCTAATAATTATAAAACCCAGTTTTCCGAATTTGGAAAACTGGGTTTTATGTTTAATTGACTTATTGCGAGATACATCAAACTCTGGCAAAGTTAGACGTTAAACCGGAAGTGCATTATATCACCATCCTGGACAACGTACTCTTTACCCTCTACGGCCATCTTTCCGGCCTCTTTGCAGGCGGCTTCGGTTCCGTATTTTACATAATCGCTGTATTTGATAACCTCTGCACGGATAAAACCCTTTTCGAAGTCGGTGTGAATCACTCCCGCAGCCTGTGGTGCCTTGAATCCTCTTGGATAGGTCCACGCCCTCACCTCCTGGATGCCGGCTGTAAAGTAGGTCTCCAGGTTGAGCAGAGAGTAGGCAGATCTTATAAGGCGTGCAACTCCGGAAGAGTTTAGACCGATTTCGTTCAAAAACATCTCCCTCTCCTCAAATGTATCCAGTTCCGCAATCTCGGACTCTATCTTAGCTGCCACAACCAGCAATTCGGCATCTTCCTCTTTTATTGCCTCGCGAACCATATCAACATAGGCGTTTCCATCTTTAGCCGATGCCTCATCTACGTTACAAACATATAGAACAGGCTTATTGGTAAGAAGAAACAGCTCTTTTGACATCTTTGCATCCTCGGCATTTTCGAAGATAACTGTTCTGGCAGACTTTCCCTGAACTAAAGCCTCTTTAAACTTAATCAGAATATCGTACATCCTTTTGGCATTTTTATCGCCACCGGTTTGAGCCATCTTCTGAACCTTGTTTATACGACTCTCAACAGTGTCGAGATCTTTTATCTGCAACTCTGTGTCAATTATCTCCTTATCTCTTACAGGATTTATGTTTCCGTCTACGTGCACAATATTGTCATCGTCAAAACAGCGAAGCACGTGAATGATTGCATCTGTCTCACGAATGTTTGCAAGAAACTGATTTCCAAGCCCCTCTCCCTTACTGGCCCCCTTTACCAATCCGGCGATATCTACAATCTCTACAGTTGCAGGAACAACCCTATGGGGTTTAACCAGCTTTTCCAGAACCTGAAGCCGCTCATCCGGAACAACTGTTGAGCCTATGTTGGGCTCTATCGTGCAAAAAGGGAAGTTTGCAGATTGAGCCTTACCCGAACTGATGCAATTAAAGAGTGTCGATTTGCCTACGTTGGGAAGTCCAACTATTCCACATTGAAGTGCCATTACCTTATATTTTACTAATAATTATATACTACTGCTTTTTTGAGGGTGCGAAATTAGCAAAAAAAGGGGGATAAATCTAAATTCAGATAATTTATGCTTAGAATCAGATATTTATGCTGCAGTAAAACTGTTTTTATCTATATAGTTTTTATGTTTGTAACGCATTTAACGGCGACTCTACCCAATGGTAAGATTTGTATTGATAATCTGTTTTGCATTTTGTGTAGGGCCGGCAAGCAGTCGGCCGCAGGGTAACCCTCACGATAGCGTGAAGGATTACCTTATTGTTTTCTGGAATTTGGAGAATTTTTTTGACACCAGGTTTGATCCCGGCAAGGAGGATGGAACCTTTATCCCTACGGGGGAGAAACGGTGGACAAGGAGCCGTTTTATTGATAAACGAAACGGAATAGCAAAAACAATTATAGATATAGGAGCTTTCCCGGCTCTTATTGGGTTAGCTGAGGTTGAGAACAGATATGTCCTTAATCAACTTATCTATGAGACCCCGCTGGCGATGGGTGGGTTTGCAATTATTCACAGAGACTCTCCGGACAGGCGGGGGATTGATGTGGCACTACTTTATTGCCGCAGTCAGTATCGACCGCTTAAAAACAGCTTTATAAAGGTAAGGCTTACTGACACGGCGAATAGCTATTTAACAGACTCTATAAAGGTCCATCCGGCAGGCTCCGCAGACCCTTATATCACCAGAGAGATTCTCTATAGCAAAGGTGTTTTTCACGACCTGGATACTGTGCACTTATTTGTAAACCACTGGCCGTCAAAGTTTGGAGGAGAGGATGCCTCTGCTCCTTATCGGGAGGCTGCTGCAGATGCTCTGGCCGGTGTGTGTGACTCAATTCTTGCAAAGAGTAGCAGGGCAAATATCCTGGTGATGGGAGACTTTAATGATACACCGGATTCTGAGGTGATTAAAAATATTCAATTAAGATGCAGTTTAAAGGTTCTCAGGAGTTACAGGCAGGGTGGCAGGAGGCCTCTGGGAGAGAGAATTTTTGGAGGTCAGAAAGATGAAGAAAACAATAAGGAGGGGGGGGCAAGAGTAATAGAGACAGGGACAATTAAGTATAAGGGGGTGTGGGAACAGATAGATATGTTTATGGTTTCGCAGAATCTTTTAGATAGCAGAGAGCCTATCTCTACCGGGGATGAGTGTTTTACTCTCTTCTCCCCACCATATTTGATGGAGAGGGACAGGGCATATACCGGATTTAAACCAAAAAGAACCTATATCGGGCCCAGGTATAACGGGGGGCTGAGTGATCATCTGCCTGTAATACTTAAAGTTAATAGAAATTGGTGATCCGTTCAATGCATACTTTTAATTTTCCTATCTTTGCGCTATGTATGTAAGAGCTAAAAAAGCACTTGGTCAACACTTTTTGAAAGACCAAAAAATTGCCACACGAATTGTAGAGGCGCTCCAGATTCCGGAGGAGAGTTTAGCAGGCGGCACAAATGTAATTGAGGTTGGGCCGGGAACGGGTGTGCTCACTCAATACCTTGTTAATAACCCCAAAATAAATCTGGTTTTGGCAGAGATAGACAGTGAGTCTGTACAGTTTCTAAAGATCCACTATCCAAACCTGGGATCTGCACTTATCGAGGGGGATTTTCTTAAGATGGATCTTGCAAAGATCTTTTCCGGAGATTTTATGGTTATTGGAAACTTTCCATACAATATATCTTCTCAGATATTCTTCAAGGTGCTTGAGTACCGGGAGAGGGTACCTCAGGTGGTGGGGATGTTACAGAGAGAGGTGGCAGAGAGGCTTGCATCTCCTCCCGGAAACAAGAGTTACGGGATACTATCTGTGCTACTGCAGGCGTGGTACGACATTGAGTACCTCTTTACCGTAGACGAAAATTCATTTACCCCTCCACCCAAGGTAAAATCTGCAGTTATAAGGATAAAGAGAAATTTGAGAACATCACTGGGGTGCGATGAGGTGTTGTTCAAAAGTGTAATAAAGACAACCTTTAACCAAAGGAGAAAGACAATAAGAAACTCAATTAAGCCCATAGCGGGCGGTGTGACTCTGCCGGAGGATATATTAATGACCAAGAGGCCGGAACAGCTCTCCGTAGAGCAGTTTGTAGAGCTTACAAACCTACTGGAGAGATGTCTACAACAACCTGCTACTTAGAGTTTATCGCCTCAACAGGGTTGAGATTGGCAGCTGTGTAGGCCGGAACAAACCCTGCAATAATACCTATTACAGAGGATATTACCAATCCACGAATTATGTTGTAGATGCTCAACTGCATCGGGAAGGATTCGTTGCTGCCAATTGCGACTACAACGAGAAAGACCATAAATATCCCTATTGCACCTCCCACAATTGCAAGAGCGGCAGCCTCTGCAAGGAATTGAGTAAGAATTGTATATTTCTTTGCACCTAACGCTTTTTGAATTCCTATTAGGTTTGTTCGCTCTTTAACAGAGACGAACATAATATTTGCGATCCCAAACCCGCCGATTAGAATTGAAAACCCACCTATAACCCAGCCTGCAAGAGAGATTCCGGCAAAGATCTCTTTGGTGGAGTTTAGCAGAAATGTCATCTCATTGAGAGCAAAATTGTCTTTCTGTTTAGGCTTTAATCTTCGCACAGACCTTAGTAACTGCCTCATCTCCTGGATAAACTCATCTCTACTCACACCATCAAGCGGTTTAAGACAAATCATAGCGTCAGATCTCTTTACATTAAAGAGATTAGAGGCAAAACTGTAGGGAACAAGAATAGAGTTGTCTGTATCGAAGATGTTCACTATGCTCTCTCCCGCTTTCTTCATAACCCCGATAACCCGAGCATTGCTGTTGCCAACCTTGATAACCTTGTTTAGCGGATCCTCTCCGGCAAAAATTATCTCTGCAACAGAGCTCCCCAGGATAACAACCGGTACTGCAGATTGTGTCTCATATATCGAAAAGTAGCGGCCAATCTCAATATCTACATTTGCAACCATATTCCACTCGAATGTGGGTGCGGTGATAAACCCCCCGTTAAATGAGTTTCGGCGGTACTTTACATTCATTCCGGTGAATGTTACAAATGCTATTGCGTCAAGAGTTTTGGAGTTAGTCTTTAGAAATGTGTACTCCTCATATTTTGGTCGAGGTCTGGTGCGAAACTCCCACCACTTATACTCCTGTCCATCTTCGGGAGCAAAAGGAAATTGCTGAACATAGACAGTTGTAGACCCAAAGCTGTTGAGGCCGCTCTCCACATTTGACTTAAGAGCGTCAATTGCGGTGAATACCGTAACTATGGAGAATATCCCAATGGAGACACCAAAGAGAGAGAGAAAGGTCCTGAACCTATCCCCTTTAAGTGACCCAAATGCGAAGATGATACTCTCTGCCATAAGCTTAGATACCATCGTAACTCTTCTGTAAAATTTAATCATCTGCCCTCCTTAAAGACCGAGTCTCTTTTTTAAATTTCTTAATTTGTCGAAGGCGTCCAGTGGAGAGAGAGAGTTGATGTCCATCTCCCGCAGTTCGTCCCGTATTGATATCAGAAGAGGATCTTCCAGTTGGAAAAACGAGAGCTGCATTGCATCTTCGTTATCTGAAACCCTCTTTTTTGTTCCACCTTTTTTCCCGCTGCTCTCCAGTTGCTTTAGCACTCTCTCTGCTTTAGAGACAACATCCCTGGGCATTCCGGCCATTCTTGCAACGTGTATTCCAAAGCTGTGAGCAACACCACCTCTGCACAATTTTCGCAGAAAGATAACTCTTTTTTCTACCTCTTTTACAGATATGTGCCAGTTTTTTACTCTGGCAAACTTATCCTCGAGGTCATTAAGTTCGTGGTAGTGAGTTGCGAAAAGGGTTTTTGCCCTGTGTTCCGGGTGTTCGTGCAGATACTCTACAATAGCCCAGGCGATTGACATTCCGTCATAAGTGCTTGTTCCGCGACCAATCTCGTCCAGCAGCACTAAAGAGCGAGATGAGAGATTGTGCAAAATTGTGGCGGTCTCCAGCATCTCCACCATAAATGTGGACTCCCCTTTGGTTATGTTATCGGAGGCACCTACCCGGGTGAAGATCTTATCTATGATTCCGATGTTTGCAGCTTTTGCCGGAACAAAAGAGCCGATTTGGGCCATAAGGACAATGAGTGCTGTCTGGCGGAGCAGGGCGCTTTTACCGGCCATATTTGGTCCTGTAAGTATTATAATCTGCTGGTTCTCGTTATCCAGTGTGAGGTCATTTGCAATATACTCCTCACCTGCAGGCATAAGAGCCTCAATAACAGGATGCCTACCCTCAATAATCTCCAGAGCTGTACCAAGGTTGAGTTGCGGGCGGCAATATTTTCTCTCCTGAGCCAGGTGAGCGAAGCCGGCAAGGCAATCCAGAGTAGCGAGTTCGAATGCATTTTTCTGAATAGCTGAGATGTTTTTTTGAATTGCAGATACAATTTCGTTAAATAGCAGCTGCTCCAGAATAAGTATCTTCTCCTCTGCTCCGAGTATCTTCTCTTCATACTCCTTGAGCTCCTCCGTAATGTATCTCTCTGCACTCACAAGGGTCTGTTTACGGATCCAATCTGCAGGAACCTTATCTTTGTGGGTGTTACGCACCTCGAGATAGTACCCGAACACATTGTTGAAACTAATTTTCAGTGAGCTGATTCCCGTTCTCTCGCTCTCTCGCCTCTGTATATCGTTGAGAATATCCTTGCCGTGGCGGGCAATATTGCGCAGAGTGTCCAGCTCTTCATTTACTCCTGTTGCAATAACATCTCCCTTTCCAATCATACCAGCAGGGTCTGCAAGCATCTCCCTGTCAAGTTTTTCCAAAAGAGCGGTGCAGCAATCCAGTTGTAGCGCCAGTTTGGCAAGCTCCTTAGAGCCACAGGTTGAGCAGAGCTCTTTGATTGGGGCGACCTGTTCGAGTCCCCTTTTGAGCATAGTCACCTCGCGTGGGGAGATTCTGCCTGCTGCAGCTTTCGAGACAACCCTCTCCAGGTCGCCCACATCGTGCAGGTATGCCCGAAGCTGCTCTTTAAGTGTGACACTATCATCCCCGTAGGAGCCTGAGTTAAAGAGGTGCTCCACAACATTAAGGCGGATATTTAGATCGTCAATATTCTTTAGCGGCATTGCCAGCCAGTTGCGCAAGTTTCTGGCCCCCATAGGGGTAGAGCACCGGTCAATAGTTTTAATTAGAGATGCAGCCCCTTGATGATATCCGTCAAAGACCTCCAGATTGCGAAATGTGAATTTATCTATCCACACATACTCCCCCTCATCCAGACGGGAGATGGAGCAGAGGTGCCCCAGCCCTTCGTGTCGGGTGAGCTCCAGATAGAATAGGATTGCTCCGGCGGCGGTAATTGCTAGTGGCATATTCTCAATTCCAAAACCTTTGAGGGATGGGATGCCGAAATGGGTTTTCAGTTTCTCAAGCGCCGCCTCAGGGACAAATGCCCACTCGTCCATTGTGGAGACAAAGTAATCGTTCCCGAATTTCTCCTCAAAGCCCTTTTTGTATGAGCGCTCTATCAATACTTCCTTTGGTGACATACTTGCAAGAAGCAGCTCAATGTAGGCATAAGAGCCGCTAGCTACGTGAAACGACCCGGTAGATATGTCCAGAAATGCTATCCCCGCAAGATCTTTCTGGAAATAGAGCGAGCAGAGGTAGTTGTTCTCCTTGTTGGAGAGCAGCTGGTCGTTATATGCAACCCCGGGGGTAACCAACTCTGTGATTCCCCGTTTTACAATCTTCTTGGTCAGTTTGGGATCTTCCAGTTGGTCGCAGATTGCCACCTTATATCCGGCTCTTACCAATTTAGGCAGATAGCTGTCTATCGAGTGGTGGGGAAATCCTGCGAGCTCTACATAGGAGGCTGCTCCGTTTGCCCTTCGGGTAAGAACTATTCCTAAAACCTTAGAGGCGATTATAGCATCCTGTGAAAATGTCTCGTAAAAGTCACCGACACGAAAGAGTAAAATGGCCTCCGGATGCTTCGCTTTAATGGCGAAGTACTGCCTCATAAGGGGTGTGTCGGCTATTTTATTATCGGTGTTCATTCCCACAAAAATAGTGAAATATGTTGGATTGATTAATAATCTGGAATGCTATCTTTGTATTGAATTTTTACAATGATAAAAGCACTTTATAACAAGCACCAATATTTTTTCAATATTTTTGCTGTTCTGGCATTGCTGGTAATTACCAGGTTGCTGGATGGATTTGCCTGGTATCCTCCATATCCGGATAAAACAAAATCCTTACTACTCGAACATCTGTTTCAATTCATCTCGTTTTTCCCATTTATTTTCTTGATAATTTACACATACGGTTGGGCATTAAAAAGGAGAACGAAAACAGTTATATATTCTCTTATAATATTTTATGCTGTTTTCGCCCCTCTCTTTGTACTATGCTTTAGTACCTGGCTGGAGATAACGTTATTAAGAGCCAAAACTCTTCCTGTTACACTTAAACTTATTGAACAGTTCACTCCTGGAGCAGGTATGGTTATCCTTTTTTTAAGTGCAACATACTTCCTTACATACCTTAAAATCCAATCTGCAAGTCAAAGAGAGGCGGCTCATAATGCAGAGTCATTGGTCAAAGACGTACAAATCAAAATGTTTCGCTATCAGATAAACCCTCATTTTCTATTTAATGTTTTAAACTCTATCTATACCTTAATAGATGAAAATACAGAGAAGGCGAAAAAACTTGTACTTGATATGTCGGATTATTACAGATATACTCTTACAAAACAAAAAGAGTGCGTCTCCATAGAAAGCGAGATAGAGTCTATCATTAAATACCTTGAAATTCAAAAAACAAGATTTGAAGAGAAGTTTCAATATGAGATATCTGTTGACGAAGCAGTAAGGCCTCTTTTAATACCCTCGTTTATTATTCACCTTCTCATAGAAAACGCCATAAAATATGGCACAAAGACTACTAAACAAAAATTATTGGTCAATCTTTCAGTTAAACTTGTCAAAAAGGACCTTTTTATAAGAGTCTCAAATACGGGCAAACTACTTGAATTACCGACCAATAATGAAAAAAACACAGAAGGGACCAGCAATGGAATAGATAATTTAAAAAACAGACTGGCCCTATATTTTGGAGACAACTACTCATTTTCGCTTGAAGAGGTTGACGAATGGGTTTTTGCAACAATAGAGATTAATAACATCATCACCCAATGACACCTATAAAAGCTATCATCGTAGATGACGAAAGACTTGCCAGGGTTAGTCTCAGGAGGTTGCTGGAACCTTACCCGGAAATTGAGATAGTGGGAGAGGCAGATTCGTGTAAAAGCGCCATTGATTTGATTGATGCCAATAAACCCAATTTGGTTTTTCTGGATATCCAGTTGAGCGGAGAGACCGGGTTTGATCTATTGGAATCGATTGACAAATCAATTAAAATATTTTTTGTTACAGCATTTGATGATTTTGCTATTCGCGCCTTTGAGGTTAATGCCATCGATTACCTGCTAAAACCTGTTAGTCCTCAGCGTCTAAAAGTCTCTCTGGATAGGTTGATAAACAGAGAAGATGTTCAGAAAAGCGTAGCAAACAGTTATGAATATTCCGACAGCATCTATGTGCGGATAAGTAATTATGCTTCCCGATTCATAAAAATCGGCACGATAACACTTATTGAACCGGTGGGAAATTACTCCAAAATCTTTACCACCGACGGTAAAAATTGTTTGGTACTAAAGACATTAAAACAGTGGCAGGAAGAGCTGCCCGGTAATTATTTTGTAAGGATTCACCGCTCTTGCATTATAAATATAGAACACGTAGATCGCATAGAAATAGACTCAAAAACCCAGCACCGGGTTTTTCTGAAAAACATACCAAAACCGCTTGATGTTAGCCGTAGGTATGCGAAGAAACTAAAATCCACTCATCACATTATTTGACCACTAGTCATATTTCTCATTGTTTTTGAATATCTCATTATTTTATTTGTGCCGTTAATTTATACAAATTCGCAACAAATAAATTATGAATATGGTTAAATATTTCTTTTTACTTTTTGTAATCTGTTTTCAATCGGCTATTTCTTTTTCTCAGGATACTCGCAAGATAAATTCTGATAAATCTCATGTTTTTTCATTTTATACGGGTTATTCTAAATACATAGAAAGAGATGATGCTATGTCTCCTTTTAAATATCGGGGATATTCATTACCACTTGAGGTTACTTATAGGCACAATGGGGCTAAATGTCGCCAAATTTTTTATGTGAATTTTGATAAGTTGAAACTTTTATCTTCGCTGCCAAATTATGAAAATGCCGGCTTAAGCCATTATGTTCAGAATACCAATATTCAAATTGGATATTCTTATATGTACAGATTATTCAGATTAGCCAAATTTCAAACTGATATATATTTCGGAGGTGAAATCAATTCTTTATTAAATTTAAGACGACATGCGTATATTAATAATAATGAATTTTTGATGTTAGACCAGTTCAGCAGTATAGGATTAAAAGCTTTGATTGAAAAAAGATTTTCAAATGACAAACAAGTAGCAACTTTAAACATTAATATACCAATTCTCTCATATGCTTTAATGAAAAATACATATAATGCCTATAACGGAGATAAAATTGACCCACTAATGAATTATAGTGGGAACATGTTGTTATACTTAGCTAAAAATGGAGATTTTGTTTCATTAAACAGGTTAGTATATTTTAAAACAGAGCTCTCTTTTATACAGTTTATTAGTAATCATATTGGCGTTGAATGTAAATTAAGTCTTCGCTACTATCAATTTACCCAATATGAAGATATGAATTATTCCAAAAACCTTCAGAGTCAAATTTTAATAGGAATAGTTGGCAAATTATAAAGAATATGAAAACTAAAATTTTTATTTTACTTCTTAGCATCATTTCGCTTTCAAGTTGCGAAAAGATTTTTTTTGAAGAGGATATCTCAAACACCCCAATAAATAACTTTGAAATGTTTTGGAGTGATTTTGATAAGTTTTATCCTTCTTTTGAGATAAAACAGATAGATTGGGATTCTGTATATCGTATTAACAGACCTGGAATTTCAGATCAAACATCGGATATTCAGCTGTATAATGTTTTATCAAGTATGATTAAACCACTTAAGGATGGACATGTAACTCTTGTAAGTAATTTGGGGCAATGTGATTCAGATACAATTCCGCATGGTTATTACAGCAATATGAGGATACATCCTCAAAACTACTTGTCTTCATTTGGGATTAATAATTCAAATATTTCTAATTGGTCCGTTAAGAATTATAATATTGGCTATATCAGCATAAATACATTTGATGTCAAAGGAGAAGCATTTGTTTATGCCGATGACAGCTTTTTAATAATTGATGATATAATAAAACAATTTAAAGACAAAGACGGGATTATTATTGATTTGAGGTGGAATGGTGGAGGACTCCCCACAAATGTTGAAACAATTGCTAATAGGTTTACGGATTCAAAACGGCTTTATATAAAACTTCGCTCTAAAAATGGGCCCCGGAAGAATGATTTTTCTGACTGGATCGATTGTTATATAGAACCAAAAGGTCCCGAGCAATTTTTAAAGCCTGTTGTAGTTCTTACAAGCAAGAGTACCGGAAGTGCTGCCGAATGGTTTACTTTAGCAATGAAAACATTGCCAAATACTTCAATTGTCGGAGATACGACTGCAGGTTGTTTTAGCCCAAAAATTGAACGAGAGTTGCCAAATGGCTGGTCGTTTACTTTATCGTCAAAAATTGCAGTTTCTGCCGGAATGGTACAGTATGAGGGTTTTGGCATTCCTCCTGATTATTATGTGCTTAACACAAAAAATGATTTAGATAACAAAAGAGATGCAATACTTGAAAAAGGGATTGAATTAATAGAAATGAAAAAGAAATAATTATTATAAAAGGATAAATAAATGAAAATTAATGTAAAAAGTGTATTTAAAAGTGGATTGGTTGCTGGGTTAGTAATCAGCATTAGCGCAATAAGTATGGTCCCTGTGGTTGGGAATGAAATGGATGTGGTTCTTGCAAGTAGGGGAGTCCCTCCATTAAGCAATCTGGCAATGGTGTTCTTCTGTTCAATATCGTTTATTTTCGGCATTTCTCTTGTCTGCTTGTATGCCCTTGTAAAAGAACACTTAGGGTCCGGGATTAAGACAGCGTTAATTGTATCATGTATATTCTGGTTCGTGACTTATTTTTTAAGTAATGTTTCCTTGCTGGCATATGGTTTTATGCCGGTTAAACTAACCGTTATAGGAACCATCTGGGGCTTAGGCGAACTATTGCTGGCAGGAATTGTCGGATCAAAATTATATAAGGATGTCAAGCCTGAATAAATTAAAAAAATATGATAAAATTTGGAGAAACCGTAGAGGGTTATAATATCCCGGTTTTAAACGAGCGCGAAATACGAGCATCCGCAGGCATCTTGTTTTTGGCTACTTTCATTTCTTTAATGTTCATTCTCTTTAAAGAGAACTTTGTTCCAATAAAGTATGTAATTACTTTTTTCCTGGCAGATTTTCTGATACGGGTCTTTATTAGTCCAAAATTTTCGCCAACCCTCATTTTAGCGCGCTTGATTGTAAGGAATCAAACGCCTGAATATGTTGGAGCTCCCCCAAAAAAATTTGCCTGGATTATAGGTGTGGTATTATCGGCTACAATGTTTTTCTTTTTCATTATCGAAAATGCCTATAGCCCAATTACAGGTATTATCTGCCTCATTTGCCTTGTATTCCTGTTCTTTGAATCGGCTTTTGGAATTTGTCTGGGATGTCTGTTTTATCCGCTATTTTTTAAAAATAAAACACTTTATTGTCCGGGTGACGTTTGTGAAGTAAAGAAAAAACAGGATATTCAAAAAACTTCTATAGGTCAGATACTTATTTTGCTGGCATTTATTGCATTCATCATTCTTACGGCATATTTTATGAATGATAGTTTTAGTGAAAAACCTTACGACTTATTTAAGAATTAGAATATTGTTTATGGAAAGTAATGCTCGGTTTCCTTACCGTTTTTTCGTTATAACATTTATATGGTCGTGGATAATCTGGACTCCACTCATCCTTGGCAACTTCGGAATCATCCCTGTCTCAGATAAATTGTTGTCAATCTTGACAATGCCAGTGTTAATGTTGGGAGTTTTCGGGCCACTTGCTGGTGCACTTTTTACTTTATACAAAGAAAAAGGCAAGGGTTCTTCAAGAAAATACCTACGAAGTTTTTTTGATTTCAATTTAGGTTGGAGAACTTATGTTTTTCCCATAATAATATTTGGTGGCAGTACATTTATTGCTTGGTTTTCTCCGGAACTGTTTGGCGAAAAAAGATTGTCAATGTTGCTACCCTCAATATGGGTCTTTATTCCTTGTTTATTATTCATGATTATTTTAGGTGGAGGTCAGGAAGAGTTTGGCTGGCGCGGATATGCTCTTCCGTTTCTTGAAAGGAAATTTGGACTATGGTTCGCAAACATTATTTTAGGGATCATCTGGGCTTTCTGGCATTTACCTTTATGGTTCATAGCAGGTACAAGTCAGATTTACATGAACTTCGGAGGTTTTATACTCCTGATGGTTGGATACTCCTTCATTTTATCGTGGCTCCTAAAAATCTCAGGCAACAGACCGTTTTCTGGACTTTATGTTCATGGCCTTTTTAATGCCTTAATCTCTCTTATGCCAACCTTTATTATGCAAAAAAATGTACCACAGACCCGTTTTTGGATCTGGGCAATTCTGACATTATTAATTGGTATTTCGATTACCATATTGCGTAAAAGAAATCGATAAAACATTCTATAAGTCATAATTAAATAACAAATTATGATAGTTACTAAAAAGAGTAATTAGGTTATAATAACATTAGTTGTTTTAATCACTGCCAAAAATGGTTTATTTGCACAACAAGAAAAATTATTATCCAAAAGGTTTCAGGAGGATATTGAAAAAGTTGAAGCTGCATATTTGGAAAGTATCTCACATTAACAATTCGGAAGTCTTAAAGATTGAATTCAAACCTTCAGGTATCTTCTTATTAAACGGCCAGTCCAGGTAATTCAGATCGTGATTGTGTCCCTCAAAAAAGAAACATTTTAAATTTGACTTATTGGCTTGCCTGAATCTGGATTGAATATCGTATACTCCTTCGACAGGAGCATTACCATCTTCAATTCCATGAAATATATAAGTCGGAATATCAATTCTTAACAATCTTGTTTTATTGGCTTCAAGCTTAAAATGCTCCTTAAGCCATCTGCTGCTTACTCTGAAATAATTTTTCCATATCCAGGCATCACTGTCTGAATCAATCATTTTTAATAAATATTCAAAATATGGAGCAGCCCTAGTACCAAAGTCACGGTAATCAAGAACACTGTCTTTTACTATGTCGAGCGATTCAAACGAAGCATTCCCCAGCACTCTGGTTCTGCCCAGTACGGCAATTGAGTCAGATGATTCATACTCATTTTTACTAATCATATTGTCCTTGTTCGAATCAAAGTATTTTCGAAGGTTAATAATAGAAGCTTTTCCTGAGTATTGCCATTTTATTATATCAAACAAGTTGTCGTTAGCATAACCAAATAGTAGTAGTGCATCAATTTTTTCAACCTTCCTGTCTGCAACTATTGACGCAATTATTGTTCCTTCACTACAACCCAGCAAAGCTATTTTTGTGTTTACGAATCTCTTGTCATTCCTTAAAGTTGAAATTATTGCTTCTATATCCTCTGCTTCCGTTATGGGAAGATATTTAGAGTATTTTACGGAATCAATTTTATCATAATAAGGAGGAGTATCTCCAATTTCTACCCCTCTTCTGTTATAGGAAAAAAATCCAATTCCTCTTTTGTTAAATTCGTCGGCAAACAGATCAAAATAGTTAAATTCGGTATTCCCAATTTTTCTTTTATTAATATAGGTATTCGGGCCTGTACCGTGCACGAAAACAACCAGTAATGGGACTTTATTCCCCTGTGGAAGTTTCAATTGTCCTGTTATGCTTTCTCCATCGGACAACCGTACTTTCACAATTTCTTCTCCAAACGCGCAGATACTTAAGTTAATAACAATCAATAATATTAAAATCTTTTTCATATAGATTCGCTATTAAAAGTTAGTTGAGTATGCAACTCTTTCAAAAATTCAAGATTTTTTATTTGATACTTGCGAATTTTATTAATTGCAAAGTAGGAGACGAAAAAGCCAACCAGAAACCCGACGATAAGACCGATTATTGATTCTTCACTCTTCATTACTTCAACAAACGGTTTATATTCATAATAAACGTGGATTGATATATTTATCATCACTAAAAGAATTGGAATTATTACAATATATAATTTGCTGTATTTACCCAATAACCATCTTGACAACAAATTGATTCTTTGTTCCAACCAATCCTTTAATGACAAGTTGCATTGATTACGATTCAATTTATTCAATGAAAATAGAGAAATAATTAAAGCGGAGAATGTTATAAGAAAGAGTATAGAATTATTAATCAGATAGAAAATGTCATCCTGCCTGTTAAGAGCTGTCACGATTAAAAAGACAATCAAACCAAAACTCACAATAATATCTATACTAAGAATAAAGAAAAATTTATTAATTGTTTTCCTGATTTTGTTATCTAATAATTGATTCAGTTGCCCGGTTGTTTTTAGATCAATTTCGGAATCAATATTTTTCCATATTTTTTGTAGCTCATTATTTTCCATAGTTGAGGGGATTTAAATTTTGTTTCAGGAGTTCTTTAGCTCTATTAATTCGTACACCTACATTGGATTTGGATATACCAATGATTTGGGCAATTTCATCATAACTCTTCTCTTCAAGGTATAAAAGCATTATCGGTTTGTCAATTTCATTAAGATTGTAAATCGCTCCCAATAGCATCTTACTTACTTCACTTAAGGATAGTTCTTCAATTATATCAATCTTGTCAAAAGATTCTGGGAGTTTTTCTCGGTACTCAATTCGTGACTCTTTCTTCAATTTCGAAATTGAAGTATTAATAGATACAGCATAGATCCACGAGCCTATACTACTCTTATTCTTTAAACCCGGGAATGATTTCCAAAGTTGATAAATGATCTCTTGAAAATTATCCTCTCTGTCCGAAGCATTTTTGAAGTAGATAAGGTTTACCTTATGCAGTATGCCTTGATAATTTGATAATATTTCCAGAAAATCGTCTTTAATTGACTTCATATTAAAATTCTTTACTTATAAAGTATCACGGAATGAAGATTTATTACAAAATAACTGAAAAAATATTTTGAAATGTATACAAACGAATTGGACCTGTAAAAATGGTTTCTAAAAATAGCACCAGTTATCATATTATTTGACCGCTAGTCATATTTTTCATTGAGTTTATCTGCAGGGATATTTCCTTTGGGCAATTAAAAAAATAAAAGCGAAATAACTTATGACATCTAAAACAAAATTTTTAAGACAAATCTTAATCACAGTAGCTGTAATAGCCTTGCTTTCAAGCTGCAGCACAATTAATCGCAGTATGAGAGAGCCCGATACAAGGGTTAATCTAAGAATGAGCGATTTCTCACTATCAAACCAAGTAACAGCAACAGCAACATCAGTAAAGGTTATTGGCATCGACTGGGCAAGACTTTTTAAGAAAAAAACAGGGGTGGTTGATGGTAGTAGATCCTCCACAATCAATCTGGTATGTATTCCTGTAATTGGAAATATTGTATCAGACAGGACTGCAAATTATTCTCTCTATGAGTTGATGAGTGATAGTCCCGGGTACGATGTGGTCTTTTACCCTCAATATGAAACAAAAATTTTAAGACCCGTGTTAGGCATCGGCTTCTTTTCTAAAATTACAACGGTAAAGACAACAGCCAGACTTGGGAAAATGAATAATTAAAAAGGGGGATTATATGAAAGCAATTGTTTTTACAGAATATGGCGCACCAGAGGTGCTGAAACTCAAAGAGGTTCCAAAACCAAAGCCAAAGGATAATGAAATCCTTATAAAGATCTACGCAACGCCATTAAATTTTGGAGATACACTTGTAAGAAAATTCAACACCATTACCCCGAAAAAATTCCATATGCCGTTCATATTCTGGTTTTTAGGAAAATTTTATTTTGGTTTCAAAAAACCTAAAATAGAGATATTGGGGAGTGAATTTTCCGGGAAAGTTGAATCTATCGGTAAAAATGTAAAGAGGTTTATAGCAGGAGATCAGGTCTTCGGATATCGTGGCCCACGTATGGGTGCTTATGCAGAGTACTTGTGTATGAACGAGAATGACGTTGTTGCTCATAAACCAACCAATATGTCATATGAACAGGCAGCCGCTATACCTTACGGTGCAATTATGGCATTAGGTTCTATTAGAAAAGCAAATCTGAAAGCTAAACAGAGCGTTTTAGTCAACGGAGCTTCCGGCGGCATAGGTCCTATTGTGGTGCAACTTGCAAAATATCATTTTGATGCAATTGTAACCGGAGTTTGCGGGACACCTAGAATACCGTATGTTATCTCTATGGGTGCAGATAAGGTAATCGACTACACTAAAGAGGATTTTAGTAAAAACGGAGAGACCTATGACTATATTTTTGACATTCTAGGGAAATGTTCAATAGAAATGTGCAAACGCTCACTTAAGAAAAACGGGAGCTGCCTATACGTAAGTTTTAAGATGAAGCAGGTTTTTCAAATGTTATGGAGATCAATAGCCGGAAATAAGAAAATAGTCTGTGTAATGGTTAATGAAAACAGAAAAGATTTGATTTTCATTAAAGAGCTTATAGAGGCGGGTAAGATTAAATCAATAGTAGACAGATGCTATAGATTAGAGGAGGCTGCCGAAGCACACAGATATTTTGAAAGCGGGAACAAGCAAGGCAGTGTTGTATTAAAGTTATATGATGAGCATAATATTTAATAGCACTATTTCACAATAACGGAAGATGACCACTTATCACATTATGTGACCACTAATCATAATTATAGTTTATTTTATTGACTCTGGTACTTTCTTTGAAGCAAATAGAGATATTTTCAAAATGAAACAAGTAAAACTAACACCCAAAAAGGCATTTATGAAATGCGGAACCTGCAGCAGTGCTATGTTCCGTTTGCTTAATCAGGAGTTTGACAACCTGAGTGAGACAGAAGAAAAAGCGTGTGACCTTTTAGCAGGAGGGGTAGCACAAAAGGGGCACCAGTGCGGGATGCTTTGGGGTGCCTCTCTGGCTGTCGGAGCGGAATCACTCAAAAGACACAGTGACAAAAACGAAGCAATTGCATCTTCAATAACAGCGTCACAATTCATAGTCGAATCATTTAAAAAGAGAACCAAAACAGTTAATTGCAGGGAGATTTCAGGAATTGATTGGGAAAACAAACTGGATTTTGCCCTCTATATGGCAAAAACTATTCTGCAGGGATTTGTATACAGTCCTTGTTTCAAACTTATTGACAAATGGACCCCGGAAGCCATTCAGGCTGCAAATAAAGGGTTTGCAGGTAAAACGAGATACAGCAAAAATTGTATAAGCTGTGCATCCGAGGTTGTAAAAAAAATGGGGGCAAGTGAGCAGGAGAGTATTATAGTTTCGGGTTTTGCAGGAGGAATTGGCCTGAGTGGAAATGGTTGCGGGGCTTTAAGTGCAGCAATATGGTATAAAATGTTAGACTGGGCGAAAAAGAATACCGGGAAAAACCCTGCCTTTTTTAATAATCAGGATGTAAAGAGTTTATTAAGGTCATTTTATATCCAAACTGACTCCGAAATGTTGTGCAGGAAGATTTGCGGGAAACAATTTGAATCAATTGACGAGCACTCGGATTATATTCGAAGCGGTGGCTGTAAAAACATAATTGAAGCACTGGCAAATTCACGATGAACAGATTTCTTTATAAACGGCAGGTCTATCTTGACAATAATGCCACAACACGCGTTAGCAAGAGTGTCAGGAGAGTAATGGGGCGTGTATTGAAATACAATTGGGGAAACCCATCTTCCGGATACTATATGGGCAAAAGGGCTGCCCGTATAATTGAAAAGGCACGGCAGCAGGTTGCCGATTCAATAAATGCACATTCGCACGAGTTATATTTTACGGGTTGTGCTACAGAGTCGAATAATGCAGCTTTAATAACCCTAAGTAATCACTTCTATCCAAAGAAGAAAAAAATCATCACAACACCTATTGAACACCCCTCTATAATGAACACTCTAGAGTTTCTGCAAACTCAAGGAGTTGTGGTTCAACTCTGTCCTGTAGACAGATATGGATTTATTTCCCTTAAAGAGTTAGAGACTCTTATAGATGAAGAGACCTTTTTAATATGCTGTATGTTTGCAAATAATGAGATAGGATCAATTCAAAATATCAAAGAAGTTTCTGCCCTTGCAAAATCACAGAATGTTCTAGTTTTGTGTGATTGCGTTCAGGCGCTTGGCAAGGTTCCTGTTGATGTAAAGGATCTCGGTGTTGATTATGCCACATTTTCTGCACATAAACTCTATGGGCCAAAGGGAGTTGGAGCACTATATGCAAAAATAAGTACTCCTCTGGAGCCATTCATTCACGGCGGGCACCAGGAAGAGGGAATGCGTGCCGGAACAGAGTCAACTCATAATATCGCAGGATTTGGTATGGCTTGTAAGGATGTTAAAAACCTTATAACCAATTCCGAAAAAACAAGACGACTAAAAGAACAATTTATAAAACAACTTAAAGGCATCAAACCAGATATAATAATCAATTCGCCAACAGATAATTGTTTGCCAAATACAGTCAGTATTACTTTCCCAAATATCAACATCAAAGAACTAATGATGATGTTAGATTATAACGGCATTGCCGTATCATCAGGTTCTGCGTGCAGCAGTCAATTAAACAAACCGTCCCACGTTTTAAAAGCGATTGGATTATCCGATATAGCAGCAGCAGGAACTCTTCGAATCAGTTTCAGTAAAGAGACATCGGAGAGAGATATTAGATATACTGTAAAAGTGATAGATAATTATTTAGCACTAGCAAAATAAGAGTAACTAAAACTAAATAAATGACAATTGAATCAATAAAAAAGAGAGGTTTTGGAATCTCAATAATTGTATTTCCAGTAATGCTGTTTGTAGGGTTTTTAATGCACCCCAACATTCTAAATCTCGAGGCTCTTCAAACGGTTGAACAACTAGTTGGAAGATTTCATAATCAGCCCATATTCCATTTTGGGCACCTGCTTGTAATGTTTGCCGTCCCGGTTATAATGATAGCGCTGATTAGTTTTATGAATGTGCTGCGAGGGAAGGGCAAACAATTAGGTTTTTGGGGCGGGGTTATTGGTTTATTTGGAGCTTTCATCTTAGCCGTGGACAAAGGCGCTTTATGTTTGGTATTATCTGCATTCGATACTTTGCCAGAGGCTCAATTTCAAGAGTTTGCTCCTTTTCTTAGTGTTGTTGTAAATAAAGCCGGCTTGCTTTGGGTGGTTTGGTTATTACCATTATTACCAATTGGTGCATCAATACAAGCACTGGGCCTATTAAAAGAAAAATTTATCAGCAAATGGCAGGGAGTGTGCATTATTTTGGGGCTTCTGTTGCTTAACAACCCAGATATTGAACTAATTAGTGCAACTGGTGCTTTGCTTATGTGTGCCGGATACATTCCGTGGGGCGTCAGGATACTTCAGGGCAGAATGTATTGCTCTTCAACCTCTTGCCCTATATACGACAAAAAAAAAGATAAAAACCTTAGGTGTCATAAACCGTGTAATTAAATATTTTAACCCATAACATATGGATAAAACATACAGACTCAAAACCGGGTTGATAAATTATACAAACATAAAATGAGACATATAGCATTATTATTTCTGTTTACAGGTTTAACTATTAATGCGTTAGGGCAAAGCTCAACACTAAAAGAACAGGCTCTGAATGAGTTCAAAAAAGAACATTACTCAGAAGCAATTGCCCTGTTGGAACAAGCGGCAAAAGTGACCCCAAAGGATGCCGAAATTTTTTACTATTTAGGATGGTTCAACCATTACAGGGCATACGATAGTCGACCATTGAGCGGATACAACTTTTCATATTCCGAACAAATTTTGAAATATTTGGACAAAGCCCTTGAACTCAAGCCCGATTATGGTGATGCAAAGTACTTTTACGGTGCGGAATGTAGCGGAAACGCCTTTATTGCAATGCAGGATAATGATGCAGAGAAGTTAAGGTATTTCTATAAATTGGCCAATGATAGAGGTGCATATCCGGCCTGGCTGAAAGAGTTTGGGCGGAATTTCCTGAATAGTTGCGATACAAACGCAATTTTATTTACTGGCGGAAATGCCGATTTTGATGTTTGTCTTTATTTGCAACTTCACGAAAAGATAAGAACCGATATTACCCTTTTGCCCATTGGAAACATTGACCGGCCTTGGTATGTGAAATTCTTGAAAAACGGATTGGAAGGTGCTATTAAAAAAGTTGAATTAAACCTTACCGACCAACAAATAATGGATATACATCCCTTTAAATGGGATACGACAATGGTTTCGATAAAAAGTTCATCAGAGGACAAAAAGCAATTTGGGTTATCAGACAACTATCTGTTTCAATGGCAGGTTGAACCTGACCTGTTTTCTGAAAGGATGCACTCAAAAATTGAAAGCGAAAAAGCAAAAAAGCGCGCATACCTAAGCCCGCAAAGAGCCATACTTTTGCAGATAGTAGAAGACAATTTTTCTCACAGACCAATTTATTTCTCAAACTTTTGCTCCCCAACACTTTTTGGGGGACTGAATTCATTTTTTCAAAACTGTGGGCTGGTTTCACGCCTAACGCCTGTTTTGACAAAGGACACAGAATTTGCATTCAATTATTCAAAAATGGAAGAATTGCTTCAAGAACAGAATGTTATAAATTTTAAAACATTAATAAATAGTAGTATGCCTCGCATTTCCGGTGTTATAGTATCTGGTTATTACAACACTTTGCTTAATCTATCTGAAAAATACGACAAGACGAATAACTTAAAAGGTAAAAATTACCTGAAACTGCTATTTGAAAAGCACATAAAGATAGGATATGACACAGAATTTGAGAATGAAATACAAATAAAATGAAAGCAATTGTACATTCAAAATATGGACCTCCTGACGAACTACAGCTTAAAGAGGTACAAAAACCAGTTCCCAAGGAGAATGAAGTGTTGATAAAAATACACGCGACAACAGTAACAACTACGGACTGCAACGCTCGTAACTTCACATTTGTCCCTAAATCATTTATGTTTTTCGCGCGATTAGTGTTTGGCTTCAAAACCCCCAAAATAAATATACTAGGGATTGATTTGGCAGGAGAAATTGAAGCCGTAGGCAAAGATGTGAAGCTATTTAAGAAGGGTGACCAGGTTTTTGGATCACCCGGAACCAAATTCGGTGCCCACGCAGAGTATGTTTGTGTTCCCGAAGATGGTGCACTGGCCATAAAACCGGCTAGTATGTCCTGGGAGGAGGCTGCCGCTATTTCATTAGCAGGAAATACAGCACTGTTTTTTATAAGAGATTTGGCAAAAATTCAAGCCGGACAAAAAATACTTATCCACGGCGCTTCCGGGGCAATAGGGACTTATGCCGTTCAACTTGCCAAGTTCTACGGAGCAGAAGTTACCGGAGTCTGCAGTTCAACAAATGCACAAATGGTTAAATCTTTAGGTGCAGATAAGATAATTGATTATACCAAAGAGGATTTTACCAAAACCGATGAGAGATATGATTTTGTTTTTGATGTAGTAGGCAAGACGACATTCTCTCAATGCAAGGGCATATTAAAACAAAAGGGAATTTATCTTGAAAACAACCTTGAACTAAAGGATATTCTAATAATGATGTGGAGATCATTAGTTGGAGGTAAAAAAATTAAGGGAGGGGTATCAATTGAGAGTGCAGAAAACCTGAATTTCTTTATTGAACTGATAGAATCAGGAAAGTTAAAACCGGTTATTGATAAAACATTTCCACTTGAAAAGACCGCAGAAGCTTTTCGATATGTCGAGCTAGGACATAAAAAAGGGAATGTAGTCATTATAAACCAGTCATTTAATTGTAACTTTTAAAAAATAAATAATGAGGATGAAAAAGATTACAGTATTATTATTTTTGGTGTTTTTCAACATCTCACTCTTCGGCAAAGAGTTTGTTAAAATCGCAACACCTACTGTTGCTGATAAAAAAATGTCGGAGAATACTGCTAATGATAAGTTAGCCGATCTATATGCAATGACAGAGAAATACAATTTGGCTGTTGAAAAGTTTAATTCTTCTATGTCAAAATTACGCGAATCAAAATACAAGCATCCGGTTAGCTAAAGTCTAATATGATAAAAGGTGCGCTGTTATTGCTCACGCTTATATTAACCTCGTGCAGCGGAATGAAAAACCTAGAGAGAGCTCTCCCCAAAGAGGGTGAAGCGGGTAGCTTTGTTGCGGTGAGAGATGGCCTTAAAATATTTGTTTATGAGTATGTTCCAGAGAGTAATTTTTTAAATACAATTTATATTATTTCCGGAATTACAGGCATAAACCATAAAGAGGAGAGAGATATTATTGAGAAATTAAGTAATAATGAGAATCGTGTGGTTGTGATACATCCCCGCGGTACAGGATATTCAGAGGGTAAAAGGGGCGACGGCAAAAATTTAGACGATTTTATTGGAGACTACGTAGAAATAATCAAGAGCGATGAATTTTACAACGATAGAACCGGTAAAGTAATTTTATACGGACACAGTATGTCCTGTGCAGTTGCCCTTGTAGTGGGGAATGAACTGCAAAAAATTGACGCTCTAATTATGGTTAACCCTCCGTATAAACTAAAGCCTGTCAAAGGGATGTCTCCTGGTTTCGGAGATTATCTCAAATATATAGGCTACTACATTTTTGCACCACATATACCGATAGTCAATATGGGAGGAGATCCGGCAACTATTGAAGATGATGCAGACAGAGAAGAGTCGTACAAAAGAAACCGCGATACTCTGCTGGTAAAGTATTTCAGTATGCATTATATGAATGAATCAAAGAGGGTAATGGATGCGATGGTTAGAAATGCTCGTTTGGCAGACTATCCATTGATGCTAATTTACGGGGAGAGAGACAAGCTTGTAGAGAAAGCGGGATGTGATGAGATTTTTGCCGCCTGGAGAGGTGAAAATAAAAAGTATATAGTAATTAGCGGCGGGTCACACGGAAAATCTACGGCAATAAAGAGTATTGAAAAATTTCTACCACTCTTATAAACGACTTTAATTCCTCCCGGATTCATACTTGCCGTAAAGTGGGCATTCAGTATACGGCAAATTTCACTATTTTTGTAACTAATCAAAGAATTACTTATGAAAAATAGATTTAACATCCGGCAGATTTTGTCGTTAATCCTGGCCATAACTATGTTTTCGGCCTGTAGTCAAACTAAAGAGGAGAGGGCTCAGGAGCAGATGGGGATAATCTTAGACAGTACCGGGGCAGTTGGCCTTGCAGTTGCTGTGGTTAAGGATGGAGAGATAGTTTACAGCGCCACTTTCGGTAAAAAGAGTATAGAGGAGGGAACACCAATTGCTCAGGAGGATATCTTTAGGATTGCCTCAATCTCTAAATCATTCACAACAACCGCGCTAATGACCTTGGTAGAGAAGGGGAAACTCAGCCTGGATATGGATGTAAGTGATCTAATTGGGTTTCAGGTAAGAAATCCGAAGTTCCCGGATGTGGTAATAACCTTAAAGATGTTGCTGTCGCACTCATCAAGTCTTAACGATTCTCAGGGGTATTTTCGTCTGGACTACCTAAACCCTGCAACCAATCCGGATTTTGCAAAGTGTTACAACGACTACCAGCCCGGTTCAAAATATGAGTATTGTAACTTAGGATTCAATACTATAGGAGCTATTGTGGAAAAATATTCGGGTGTAAGATTCGACAACTATATTGCAGAGGTGATCTTAAAGCCACTCGGGCTCTATGCAAGCTTTAACCCGGACTCTCTGGATCCGGCAAAGTTTGTTCCCCTTTACAGCTACGAACCAATCGACACACTTGAGGGATCGGAGAAGATATTCAAACACCAGCCGATGGCATATGTGAGCAGGGCAAAGGAGATAGACTCTGCCTATGTAATGGGTTACAGCACACCTCTCTTCTCGCCTACTGGAGGAATGAAGATATCTGCATATGACCTTGCCCGCTATATGGTAATGCATATGAATTATGGTGTGGTACCGGCAACCGGAGTCAGGATTATTTCCCAAGAGAGTGCAAAACAGATGCAATCCCCTGTTATTGAGACAGGAGCAGGTGAGTTCTATTGCTTTGCTTTGAGGACAAGCGAAAATCTCATCCCGGGGGAGAAGATGGTTGGCCACACAGGGTCTGCCTATGGTCTTTACAGCGCAATGTTTTTTGAGCCTGAGAAGAGATTCGGAATCGTTATGATGACAAACGGATACTCGCCTGCATACAAGAATGGGTTTACCACCATTCAGGGAGATGTTACAAGGGCACTTTACGATATCTTTATTAAGTAAATTTATCTATCTCTTTAGCCAATAAAAAGCGGGATGAAAAGGGTTCTGATAATAACATACTACTGGCCGCCGGCCGGGGGGTCAGGTGTTCAGCGCTGGCTCAAGTTTGTCAAATACCTGCGGGAGTTTGGCTATGAGCCGGTTGTCTACACACCTCTCAACCCGGAGTTTATGGCAGTAGACAAAACTCTTCTAAGCGAGATCCCGGCCGGCGTAGAGGTGATCAAGAGAGAGATTACAGAGCCCTACTCAATCTACAAGCTCTTTACCGGTAAAAAGAGGAGCGGAGTCAAACCAGGATTTATCAAAAGCAGTAACGGAAAATCTAGAATTTCGGAGAGGGTATCTCTTTTTATACGGAGCAACCTCTTTATTCCGGATCCAAAAATGTTGTGGATATCACCATCTGCACGCTTTCTAATCAAATACCTAAAAAAGAGTAGTGTAGATGCAATTGTAAGCACAGGACCGCCACACTCAATGCACCTTATTGCAAAACGGGTATCAAAGGCAACAGGAATCCCGTGGCTGGCAGATTTTCGCGACCCCTGGACAAAGATGTACAACTTCAAATATCTGGGCTGTACAAAACCCATTCTCTCGCTTCACAAAAAAATGGAGAGGGGTGTAATCAAGAGTGCAGACGCCGTTGTTACAGTCACAAATACAATAGCCGCAGAGCTCCAGGAGCTCAACCCAAAAAGGAGAGTCGAGGTAATCACAAACGGATACGACAGTGCAGATTTTAAGGAGATGGATGTTATGCCTGAGGAGAAGTTCACCATAACCTATACCGGACTGTTTGTGAGCACCCAAAACCCAACTGTTTTATGGAAGACTCTTGGGGAGAGAGTGGGGGCCGGCAAAACCGGCTTGGCAGAGAGTTTGCAAATTAGACTGATAGGCCATATAGATAGCTCTGTTCTGGAGGATATTGCAAAATACGGCTTGGAGCCATATCTGGTCAAGATGGACTATATGCCTCACAATGAGGTAATACAAAAACAGAGAGCGGCTACTGTTCTGTTGCTCGCCTCCGGGCGTGAACCGGAGTCTGCAGGAATAATGACCGGGAAATTTTTTGAGTATCTGGCAGCGGGCAGACCAATCCTTGGTTTCGGGCCAAAAGGGGGAGATATGGATATTGCGTTGGAAGAGAGCAGGGCGGGGGAGATGTTTGATTATGAAGATTACCCGGGTGTGGCAAAGTGGATCGACGCCCAATATGCACTTTACACAATTGGAGGTGCTCCGGTGATTGAGGGAGATATCTTAAAATACTCCAGAAGAGAGCTTACAAAAAAAATGGCTGCAGTGTTGGATGAGATGTGCAAAAAATAAAAAAGAGTGATTTAAAAATCTTTTAATATGATAAATTATAAAAAATATCTGCCCTATGTAATAGCAGTGCTCTCCTTTGCAGCTGCTGCCTATCTCTTTACACCTCAGGTTCTCCAGAAAAAGGTGGTAAACCAGAGCGACATAGCCTCCTGGAGAGGTATGGCAAATGAGATAATCACATACAATGAGGCAAATCCCGATAAAGAGCCGGCTCTGTGGACAAACTCGATGTTCTCGGGAATGCCTGCCACCTCTATTTCGGTTATTTATGAAGGCGACTATACAGATTATATCTACAAGCTTATTCACAAGTTATCGGGATCAAGACCTGCGAGCTATCTCTTAATTTCAATGATTGGGGCGTTTCTCCTCTTTCTTGCTTTTGGTGTGAGTGTTCCACTCTCGGCTATTGGGGCTCTGGCTCTCACCTTCTGCTCCTATAACCTACAGATAATTCAGGTGGGGCACAACTCGAAGATGGTTGCAATTGCATTTATGCCTTGGGTACTGGCAGCAGTTGTCTATGCCTACAAAAGCGTCTCTTTTAAGGGAGCCCTTGCGGGAGCACTCTTTTTTGCATTTGCACTTAGCTTCCAGATAAAAGCAAACCACCCGCAGATAACCTATTATCTCGCTATTATGGTGTTGGGATTTGGTTTTGCCGAGCTTTACAACTCAATAAAAGAGAGATACTTTCCCGCATTTTTTAAACGCTCCCTTATTCTGCTTGTCGCGGGATTGCTGGGAATTGCTGCAAACATAAATCACCTCTGGCCCACTTATGAGTACTCAAAATTTACTATGAGAGGTGGTTCGGAGCTGGCTGTAGAGGAGGGTAAAGAGCAAAAGGGTCTGGATATTGCCTATGCAACAAGCTGGTCTTACAGCCCGGGAGAGATGCCAAACCTTATGATTCCAAATTTTAACGGTGGAGCATCGGGCGGAGAGCTTTCACAAAACTCTCAAACATACAAGGCTCTTAAAGATGCGGGGTACGCAGGTGCAGAGCAGGCTGTAAAACAGATGCCGCTATATTGGGGGCCACAACCGTTTACTGCAGGACCTATGTATATGGGGGCACTCTCGCTGTTTATATTTATTCTTGGACTTATCCTTTTGCGAGGTGCTGTAAAGTGGTGGATTGTAATTGTCTCACTAATTGCAGTATTTCTCTCGTGGGGCTCTAATATGCTCTTCTTCACTGAGTTCTTTTTCAAGTACATTCCAATGTACAGCAAGTTCAGAACAGTCTCTATGGTTCTTGTGGTTTTGCAGATTACCATTCCTCTGCTTGGCTGGCTCACTCTATCCAAATTATTGGGAGAGAGAGGAGAAAACTTCAAGGAGGATAGGGTTAAAAAGGGGATGTTAATAGCCCTGGCTTTAACTGCGGGATTTTCCTTGATTTTTGCTCTGATTCCATCTCTGGCAGGGTCATTTGTATCATCGGCAGATGCACAGATGCCGGATATTCTTAAGCAAACACTTGTAAATGACAGGATGTCTCTATTGCGTGCAGATGCTTTCCGCTCCCTTATCTTCATACTCCTGGGTGCTGCAGCAATCTGGTTTACATACACAGGTAAACTTAAGAAGAGTATGTTTTATGGAGTTTTGGCACTGCTCATTTTTGCAGATATGTGGGTTATAGGTAAAAGGTACCTAAACGACTCTCATTTTATAAAGAGCAGGGATTTTGAAAATCAATACGCCCTGAGACCTGTAGATAAGATGATTCTGAATGACAAGGATCCTAACTACAGGGTGCTCGACTTAAGCATTAACACATTTAACGATGCTCACGTAAGCTATCACCATAAAACTATCGGCGGCTACAGCCCCGTGAAGATGCAGCGATATCAGGATCTGATAGATCGCCACATCTCTGCAGAGATGCAGCAGATTGCCGCAGACATTTCCGGCAGCAAAACCATTGAGGAGGCTCAGGTAAAAATCGGCAACTACCCTGTGCTAAATATGCTAAATACCAGATATATTGTGCTGGGAGCAGAAAATGCTCCTGTTGTAAACAGCGAAGCATTCGGAAACGGTTGGTTTGTAAACAGTGTTATAAATGTAAACTCGGCGACCGAGGAGATAAGCTCTCTGAGCAAGATTGAGAATTCGTTCACAGCAGTTGTTCACAATGAGTTTTCTGCCGATTTGCAAGGGATTTCACAAGATTCACTGCAGGCATCGGAATCAATTGTTTTAACCGAATACTCCCCTAACAGACTTGAGTACAAAACATCTTCAACCCAAAACAGGGTAGCCATCTTTAGCGAGATTTACTATCCTGCCGGCTGGAGAGCCTATATTGACGGAAGTGAGGTGAAGATACTTCGGGCAAACTTTATACTCCGGGCTTTGAACATCCCCGCAGGAGAACACACAGTTCTATTTGAGTTTAAGCCGGAATCCTTCTCAAAAGGAGAGTTCTGGTCGCGAATTACATCCGGAATTCTTGTCTTACTGCTAATTGCAGCATTGGCCGGCTATTTGTTTAGGCTCAAATCAAACTATTAATCAGGACAATAGATATAGCGATTGGGGCGAGAAACTTAATGACCAGCATAATCCCGGTGAAGAGAGATTTTCTCAGAGCCACGGTGCCTCCACTGGTCAGCTCATCCAGAACATCTGCACGCTTCACTCTCCAGCCAACGAAGAGAACCACCAGCAAACCGCCCACAGGGAGAAGGATGTTGGATGAAGTGTAGTCGAAAAGATCGAAAATGCTCTTTCCGAAAAGGGTAAAGTCTTTTAGAACTCCCTGAGAAAGAGAGCTAAAGGTCCCGAATATTCCTATAATAACAAAGGTTACCACCACCGCAACCTTACGGGTCATCTTAAGCTCCTCTGTAAAATAGGCGACAACCACCTCAAGAAGGGAGATTGCAGATGTGAGAGCGGCAATCATTAGTATAAAAAAGAATGCAATTGAGATAACATTTCCAAACGGAAGTTGAGCAAATATTTGAGGAAGGGTAATAAACACGAGGCTAGGTCCCTGTCCGGGAGGAATTCCGAATGCAAAAACGGCAGGTACAACTGCAAGTCCGGCGAGGATTGCAAATCCGGTATCTGCAGCTGCAACACTAAAGGAGATCTTAAAGAGATTCTCTTTTTTGTTTACATATGAACCGTAGGTAATTATGCATCCCATTCCCAGACTTAGGGAGAAGAATGCCTGACCCAAGGCAGCAAGCAGAGTATCTCCCGTGATTTTGGAGAAATCCGGATATAGAAGAAACTTAACCCCCTCCATTGCTCCGTCTAATGTTAATGACCTGATTGCCAAGATAACAACCAGAATAAAAAGTACCGGCATAAGAATCTTAGAGTACTTCTCAATTCCGTTTTTAACCCCGGCAACCACAATGAGAGCACTTATCGCCAGAAACAGAAGGTGCATTATAACAGGTACAAATGAAGACTCGGTAAACCCGGAAAACTGCGAAGAGAGAGAGCTGCTGTCCGATGTGAGAAATGAAGAGGAGAAGGATTTGAAAATATAGTCAAGAGTCCATCCCCCAACAACACTATAGAATGACATTATACAAATTGATGCAACTACGCTTATGACACCTATTGTGAGCCAGCCGGAACGAGGAGCAATCTTACTAATTGCCCCGAATGCGTTTGATTGAGTCCTTCTACCAATGACAAATTCTGAGAACATTATAGGAAGGCAAAGAACGATTACAAATGCCAGATAAACAATTATAAAAGCAGCCCCGCCATTTGTCCCGACCATATATGGGAATCGCCATAAATTACCAAGACCTACGGCCGAACCGGCCACTGCTACAAGTACTCCGAACCGGCTTCCGAAACCGTCTCTCTTAATAGTTGACATATTTTAAAGTTTAAGTTTTTTCTACTGCGCAGACAAAGATAAAAAAATGTTGGTTTTATGAGTAAATTTGTATGATAACAATTTGAAGATGGAGAATAAGATTTGTAACCTTTTTGGGATAAAATACCCCATAATTCAGGCGGGAATGGTTTGGTGCAGCGGGTGGCGTCTTGCCTGCGCAGTTAGCAAAGCCGGTGGTCTTGGCCTTATTGGAGCCGGCTCTATGCACCCCGACAACCTAAGACATCATATACAGAGCTGTAGATCAGCGTTGCAGATTTTAGGAGATGCCGGCCCTCAGGGAGAAAAATGCCTTCCATTTGGAGTAAATGTACCGCTGATGTATCCACAGGTTGAGGAGATTATGCAGATAATTGTAGAGGAGAGGGTGCCGATTGTATTTACATCTGCAGGTAGTCCAAAAAAATGGACACCCTTCTTAAAGTCGCACGGAGTTATTGTGGTTCACGTTGTCTCCAGTTCGCTCTTTGCAGTTAAGTGCGAACAGGCAGGAGTGGATGCTGTTGTTGCAGAGGGATTTGAAGCCGGAGGGCACAATGGTCGTGAAGAGACCACCACATTCTGCCTTATTCCTCAGGTTCGGGAATCAATAACAATACCCCTTATTGCAGCCGGAGGGGTCTCATCCCGTGCAAGCTACAATGCAGCCTTTGCTCTTGGCGCAGATGGTGTGCAGATAGGTACCCGTTTTGCTCTTTGCACAGAGAGCTCTGCTCACCCGGCATTTAAGGAGAGGTGCCGCGGCCTTAAGGAGGGCGAAACCAAATTGCTGCTAAAAAAGCTTGCTCCGGCAAGGCTTGTAGATAACGAATTCTCAAGAGCAGTTCAAGATGCCGAAAACCGGGGCGCATCTGCCACAGAGCTGGAAGAGCTTCTTGGCCGCGGCCGCGCCAAAAAGGGGATCTTCGAAGGTGACCTGGACCAGGGTGAGCTTGAGATTGGTCAGGTTGCATCAATGATAAGAGATGAAGAGAGTGTAGCAGATATTTTCGCAGAGCTAACCTTGCCAAGAGTATTGGGGCTTCGTTGAAAATAAGGCAGTTAATAGTATGAATAACAAAAAACCGCCCTTTAAAGGCGGTTTAATTTATTTAACTAGCTGGTTATCAAGATTGCCCCAATACTCTTGGCAAGGTTATTCAAATCTTGCAGAGATCTCTTCCCAGTTGATTACATTCCAGAATGCCTCAATATAATCCGGGCGTTTGTTCTGATATTTTAGGTAGTATGCGTGCTCCCATACATCCATAGCAAGAATTGGAGTACCTTTTTTCTCGGCAACGCTCATCAGTGGATTGTCCTGGTTAGGAGTTGATGAAACAAAGAGATTACCTTTGTCATCTTTACTCAGCCAAGCCCAGCCACTCCCAAAACGAGTTTTGCCGGCGTCCGAAAACTGCTTTTTAAGCTCCTCCATAGAGCCGAAAGCCTTTACAATTGCAGCCTCAAGCTTTGCAGATGGCTTGCCTCCGTTAACCCTCATATTGCCCCAGTAGAGATGGTGGTTGTAAAATCCTCCGCCGTTGTTTCTAACAGCAGCAGGCAGGTCACTGATATTAGCAAATATCTGCTCCATAGACATAGACTCCATCTCCTTGCCCTTGATTGCAGCGACAAAATTGTCAAAATATGCTTTGTGGTGCTTGCTATAGTGAATCTCCATTGTCATCTTGTCGATGAATGGCTCCAGCGCATCGTATGCGTAAGGAAGTTGCGGAAACTCAAATTTATTTAGTGTGTTCATACTCTTTTGTGTTTTTGAATTGATTTCGTTCTTAGTGTTATCCTTCTCTCTATTTGTTTCTGAGCTGTCTTGTGCAATTGCTCCGAAAGGCAATGCAAACATTACAGCCATTAATAATATGCGTTTCATAATGCAGATGTTAATCGTTTCTGTTTAGGTTAAAACAGAAAAATTGAGAGATAGTTCAAAAGAGATCAATCAAACTCGGGCAAAGAGAACAAACTCAAATGGAGATTCAAATGTTTCGCCGCGGTCAAAGGATTCGCGGGAGATCTCTCTCCACTCGGTTTGGTTTACAGCCGGGAAAAAGGTGTCGGCATAAGCGATGTTGGTGTGAACCAGAGTCAGATAGAGTTTATGAGCATAGGGGAGCGTTTGCCGGTAGATCTCTCCGCCGCCTATAATGAAGACCTCTTGAGCAGAGTTGTTGGAAACGTTGTGCTGGATAGGTTGCCCGGAGATGTTGGGTTGCACAGGTTGCGCGGAGAGGTTGTGTCGGACAGATTCACCGGAAATGGTCGTGGACTCTTTGGCGGCGGCAAGTGCCTCCTCAATTGTGGCGTAAATCTCTACGCCTGGAGTTGAGGACAAACTGTTGTCGTGAGCCGGTAAAAGGGTGCGACTGACCACAATGTTGCGGCGGTTGGGGAGGGGTTTACCCAGAGACTCCCAGGTTTTTCGCCCCATAATTACGGTGTGACCGGAGGTTATGCGTTTGAAGTAGCGAAGATCTTCCTTTATATGCCAAAGGAGTTGGTTATTGCGCCCAATGGCACCATTATCTGAAATTGCTACTATTATTGAAATTGTCATTATTACCTTTTTAAATTGAATCTGTTGGAATTATATTGAAACTGTCTGTTTGGACTCCCGGGCTAAACTGCAATGGGGGCTTTGATTCCAGGGTATGGGTCGTAGCCCTCGAGGGTAAAGTCTTGGTATTGAAAGTCGAATATGTTTTTTACCTGTGGGTTGATGACCATTTTTGGAAGTGGGCGAGGCTCTCGGGAGAGCTGGAGGGCCACCTGGTCAAAATGGTTGGTGTAGATGTGGACATCTCCAAATGTGTGGATAAATTCTCCCGGTTGCAAATCACACACCTGAGCCACCATCATTGTGAAGAGAGCGTAGGAGGCGATATTAAACGGAACACCCAAAAAAAGATCTGCACTTCGCTGGTAAAGCTGGCAACTTAACCGACCATCTGCAACATAGAACTGAACAAGTGCGTGGCAGGGTGGGAGTGCCATAGCCTCAATCTCGCCCACATTCCAGGCAGAGATAATGTGACGGCGTGAATCCGGGTAACTCTTTATACCTTCAATGAGAGCAGATAGTTGATCTACCGACCCGCCATCTGCACGCCTCCACGAGCGCCACTGACTGCCATAGACCGGTCCCAAATTTCCGTTTTTATCTGCCCACTCATCCCAGATAGTTACTCCGTTGTCATTAAGATACTTAATATTTGTGTCGCCCTTAATAAACCAGAGTAACTCGTAGATAATTGACTTAAGATGAAGTTTTTTTGTTGTAAGAAGTGGAAACCCATTGGCAAGGTCAAACCGCATCTGGTAACCGAAAACGCTTTTTGTGCCTGTCCCGGTACGGTCGCTCTTTGAGACGCCCTTTTCCATTATATGTTCAAGAAGAGATAGATATGTTTTCATTCCTTATAGATTTTGTGTCTTGGATCCGATTCGTGGGGCTAATGCAAATATAGCCAAATATGGGCCATAAGAAAAGAGATGATGGTCTCAATTATTTTGGATAATTTTGTAGTAAATATTTCAATTCTCCAAATGAAAAAATATCTGACAATAGTCTCGTCGTTCATTGTAATGCTTTGTTTGGGGAGTATGTTTGCCTGGAGCGTTATAGCAAGGGAGTTGGCAAATGATTTTGGTTTTTCTCTTTCAAAAACACAGCTTGTATTCGGGATTTTCTTTACCTTTTTCCCCATCACTATGTTACTGGCAGGAAAGCTGGAACGAAAAACAGGACCAAAGCTGCTGGTTTTAATCTCTGCAGCACTTTTTACCGGGGGATATCTGCTTAGTGCCATCTCCAACGGCAGCTATCTGTTGATTCTAATCGGAATGGGTGTTCTCTCCGGTGCCGGAACCGGGTTCGGATATCTTGCGGCTCTTGCTGTCCCTGCAAGATGGTTTCCTCAAAGGAAGGGACTTATAACCGGGATTGTAGTTGCCGGGTTTGGTCTTGCTGCAGTATTCTTTTCATTTTTCGCAGAGCATTTGCTTAACTCCGGCAAGAGTGTGCTGGAAACGATAAAGATAATTGGACTTTCTTATGGGACAATAGTGGCTGTGATGGCGCTTTTTATTTACAACCCGCAGGGCTATGGGGAGGAGGATAGGGTAAAAATAGACTACAGCTTTTTAAGGACAAGAGCCTATGTGAGGCTCGTTATAGGGTTTTTTATGGGAACCTTTGCCGGACTTCTTGTAATAGGGAGCCTAACGGCCATTGGATCTCAATATAATATTGAGAATCATATTCTAGTGCTTGGTGTCTCAGGTTTTGCATTGGCGAATTTCCTTGGGCGCATCTCGTGGGGATTTCTCAGTGACTACATTGGGTCAAATCTCTCTGTGCTGCTGGCTTTAACTTTCCAGGCAGTATCGATCTTCCTTATAGGACACCTTACACTCACTCCTTTACTTTATCTAGCTATTGCAGCGCTTATCGGCTTTGGCTTCGGCTCTAATTTTGTGCTATTTGCCAGAGAAACAGCTCAGATGTTCGGGCTAAAAAATTTCGGCTCAATCTATCCATACGTCTTTTTAGGATACTCATTAGCCGGGATACTGGGTCCTGTTACAGGAGGATTACTTTACGATCTACTCAATGACTTTTCGCTCCCAACCGCCATAGCAGCCGGAATGAGCCTCATCGGTGCATTGGTGGCTAATCTTTTTAAAAAATCACAATCAGTATGAATGAACAACTTTTGTTAAGAGACGAAAATATCTTCCCGGACGAAGATGTTTTAAAAACAGTTTTGGGTGATCTATATCCGGTTTATCGTGAATTTATAGAGATAGTTACAGGGGAGGGTTACTCTCTTGAGACACAATGGAACTACTACAAAGATGGCAAGTCGTGGTTGTGTAAGATTACAAAAAAGAAAAAGACAATCTTGTGGCTCTCGGTTTGGGATGGATATTTTAAAACCGGATTCTACTTTACCGAGAAGAGTGTGGAGGCAATATTGGCGCTGGAAATCGAGAAAAATTTGAAAGAAACATTCCTATCTACTAAGCCAATAGGGAAACTTAAACCCCTGGTTATTGACATCAACAGCAGAGAGCAATTAAAAGATGCTTTGGCAGTAGTTGTCTGCAAGAGTTTATCTTCTTAAGGGGTTTTGGGCTCTTTCAACGCTAATTCCCAACTCTTAAATCACGGCAAAAAGTATTATAGTAATATAGTCCGGTAATGTTCTCCTCCGGAATAGATCCATATATATGATATTTGGAGTAAGCAATTGGATTAAAAAGCAATAACTCCTTTTTATCTATTATGTAATTGAATTCACGCATTATGAAATCATCTGAGAGCTCCATATTATACTTCAAACTCATCCTACCACTGTTTATAGACCATATTCCATCAAGTTTATTGGCCATATCTCCGAGCAAGGCATCTCCACTTATTTTTTTTGGAGAGTCAAAATTTAATATATAAATCCAAAGATAATCTCCAGAATATCTGTAATCTTTAAGTTTAAAGGTCTCACCTCTCTTCAGCTCTATTTTTGAAGCCACTAAATCAACAGTTATGTTTACCGGAATACCTTCGTGAACGATTGATATATCACATTTGAACTCTCCGTTGTCAATTTGACCTAAAGGGAAATTAATTTCGTAAGATTTGTTCTTGTAATATAGCCACTTTGCCTCAAATCCAATTTCGCGATTAAGAGAGAATCTTCTGGTCGGATATGAGCTATATCTATTGTCGCAATTGATAAGGGTTAGACCGTTAATTACTACTGTTCCGCTCCAGGGAGTTGAGTGAAGATCGATATAAGTAAAATCCTTAAGAGCGGTAAACTTAAAATAGGAGTCACCACGATACCACTCACCTTTAAGGCTATTCATTAAAGTTGTCTCTTTTTCACACCCTGTAAGGGATATGAGTACCAGTAACAATAGGGAAAGCAGATGTTTTTTCATAATTTGAGTGTTTAAATGAGAGGAGAGTGTTATATATTAGATAATTAAGAGCAGTTTTCAACCGGTATTATACTATAGATGCAAAAAAGTGCACTTTCGTTGCATAATTATTTTAATTGCCCATATTAATCAATTAACTAATTTTGCTATGTGTAATAAAATGCCGGACAAGATTATGGCAATACCAACAACAAGAGCAAAAGAGTGTGCAGATATCTCAATAGATATCGAAAAGTGCAACGGGTGCGGGCTATGCGTATCTGTGTGCAAAGACTTCAGTCTGATAATGGAAGATGGTAAGGTGAAGGTGAGTAAAACACCGCTATTCGGGTGTATTGCGTGCGGCCACTGTATGGCCATCTGTCCAACCGGAGCAATAGAGATTCACGGACGGGAGCTCTCACCGCAGGATCTTTTTGATCTGCCAAACAAAGAGAGTGCAGCAAACTATGAGCAGATTCTCTCTCTGTTCCAGAGGAGGAGAAGTGTAAGGGAGTTTTTGGAGAGGAGTGTAGAGCCTCACATTAGAGAGCAGATAATTAGAGCAGCAGCTACATCCCCAATGGGGCTTCCACCAAGCGACGTTAGCCTGCTTATACTGGATGGAAAAGATAAAACAAGGGCTTTTGCACAAGATTTTGCCAACTACCTGGATGGGATGAAGTGGTTCGTATCCAAATGGTTTCTGGCAATGATGCGCCCCCTTTGGGGCAAAGCAAATGACGAGATGTTCCGAGGTTTTGTAAAACCACTTTTTAAAACCTATACAGAGGGGATGAAAGCGGGAGAAAATCTGATAAACTACGATGCACCGCTAGCTATCTACTTTTACGGATCTCCATACTGCGACCCAGCCGACCCCATTATAGCAGCAACATATGCAATGATAGCTGCAGAGGCCCTTGGCCTTGGTACCTGTATGCTGGGCGGAGTTCACCCACTTATCCAAAACGGTAAAAAAGCTGCACAGCTTCGTGAAAAATATGGAATCAAATATAAGAGCAGAGAGGGGCTTTTCGTGATTTTCGGCTACTCTGCCGTAAAATACAGGAGAGGAATCGAAAGGACTTTTGCAAATATCACAAATTGAATGTCAGTGAAATGTGTTAACTTAATTTTTTTTATTATGATAATTACAACTACAGACAAAATTCCAAACAAGGAGATAACTCAAATCCTTGGAATCGCAAGGGGTAGCACAGTTCGTGCAAGAAATATTGGAAGAGACATAATGGCTGGTCTTAAAAATATTGTGGGAGGTGAAATTGAAGAGTATACCCTTTTACAGGCTCAGGCAAGAGAGCAGGCAATTAAAAGAATGGTTGATGATGCTAAAAAGCTTAATGCAGATGCTATTGTTAATGTCCGCTTTGCAACATCAATGATAATGCAGGGTGCTTCGGAGATTCTTGCATACGGGACAGCTGTAAAAATTTCTTAAGATGGATAATATAGGGGAGTTTATATTAAGTGCTTATGGGATTTTCATAGGCATTTGTTTAATTATTATAATCTTCTTGATTATAAGAAGAGTTAGAATCAAAAAAACCGAAGATTTTGAACAGAGAAAGAACTAAGTGGTCTAAGATTCTATGATTTAAAATGAACTTATCTGGTCAATCGGGCGTTTAAAAGCCTTAGGTATGGGATTTGAGTCATTACCTTGTTTGATAACTTTAACAAATTTATAAATGATATGAAAAAAATATTTGTTGTTCTTTTTGTTTCGCTCTCAACGTGCCTTTTTGCACAGGGGGAGATTGAAAGGCTAACTTATGCAGATAGTCAGTATTCAAAAATCTATCTAAATATAAAAAACAACACAAAGGTGTTAAAATATATATCGGCAAACGGATCGGAACTCAACATTGGCGATACGCTCATATTGGGTGTTCCATCCGGGACTGCTACTACAACCACAGTTGCTGGAGGCTCCGAAGGAACAGTAGGAGTTGCAAGGGCGAATTCAAAGAGCAAGAGCGTTTTTGCAACAATATTAATGGGAAAGCAGATTGGTTTCGGCACCTATATCAGCACCCTGAGTGACGATAGTAATGTTACGGCAAAAGCCAATATGCAGGGAGAGATTGTGGTGATTGCAGATATGAGAGTCTATCACAAGGGGAGCAGCAAGAAGCCGCTTGCGCTTGCAGTTTTACTGGGCGAGCCGAATGGTCGTGCGTTTGGACTTAATAAATATATGTCTATCAACGACTACGAAAAGAGTGTATTGGCAGGAGAGATTCTAACCAAGAACGCACCACTTAACAGAGAGCAGGCAATAGCAAAGCTAAAAGAGGCAAAAGACCTTTTAGACCTGGGTCTTATGGATGCTGCCGAATATGAGAAGCTCAAGACAGAGCTAACTCCAATAATTATGAAAAAATAGTTGGGCTTAGGTTTGACCAGGTGTTAGCGGGACAGGCATTTACTAAATGCCTCCCACTGACGCTTGTCAAGGATAGTCCCTAATGTAGTCATCAGAGTTTTATAGGGGGCAGAGAGGTTCGGAGCATTTTTCTCTTTAAGTGCTTTCACTGCCAGGTCGAATTCTGCTTTAAGAGCGATTATCTTCTTCTCAAGTTCGTGCCTATCTGCTTTTACACCATTTGCCAGCTTTAACAGCTCCTTTTTGGCAGCGATAAACCTGGCCTCCATTTTTGCAAGCTCTTCTCGCTGGGTTTTCATAAAAATCTGGATTTGCTCTTCATAAACCGAGAGAGCCTTTCTAACCTCAAGAGCCTGTTTGTCTGTCAGTTTTACAGATTTAACACAGCTAATTAGAGGATTTGCAGCAACCTTGGTATCAAAGCCGCTTGAACTTGCCAGATACACTTCCGGAAGCCCGCTGTTGTTAAGTGAGAATGTCTCATCTTCTCCTGTGGTAGTGACAGGTGTGTTAAGATATTGCTGAGCGGCTTGTGCAACCAGTTCATCTACGCTTTCATTATTATTTATCTCCCTGCTCTCTTTATTGCAAGAGATTAGCAAAACACTCGAAATCATTAAAAAGGCTAAGAGTGTAATTATTCGGCTACAAGCTAAGTTTTTCATAATGCTATATTTAATTGGGATATTTCTCGTTTTTTGTTTACCAAAGATAAAATATTTTTAACTTCGGTCTATTATTTTTACACTATTTTTTATAATCCCCTTTTTGACACCGCTATTGTGATGGATAACATAAGATTACGCAAACTTAAAATGGAGGATAAAGAGCGTTTGCTGGAATTTGCCAATAACGAAAAAATCAGCATAAACTTGCGGGACGGATTCCCGCATCCATATACAGAGATGGACGCAGAGAGGTTTCTCTCCAATGTTGTAAATAACCTCCAGGACCAGATTTTTGCAATAGAGTATAATGGGATTTATGTTGGAAATATTTCACTCATTAAGTGTGCAGATGTTTACAGAAAATCTGCAGAGATTGGGTATCTGCTGGATGAAAAATATTGGAGCAAAGGGATAATGTCTCGGGCGGTAGATCTGATTTGTGAGTATGGTTTTAGGGAGATGGATATTGTTAGAATTTATACGGGAGTGTTTGAATATAATATTGCATCGCAAAAAGTGCTGGATAGATGTGGATTTGTTAAAGAGGCTGTTTTTAGAAAATCTATTTTTAAAAATGAAAAAATTTGGGACGAAATCCGGTATGCAAAATTTAAAGATGAAGAACTTTATCGCTAAAAATTAATATTATGGAAAATGTTTTTGGAGAAAACGGGACATTTACGACAATCTCCTGGTTATGGTATGCACTCTCTGTGGTTGTTGCCTTTGGTACCGGGGCACTGTGGTACACTGTTATTTTCGGGAAACAGTGGATTAAAGTTGTTAATTACGAGTGTAAATGTGGTGCGAACTTAAGTAAGGGAGAGGAGTGCAAGTGCAAATCGAGCTTCCCGTGGGAGATGATTTTCCAGTTGGTATCTACGGCACTAATTGGTTTTATGTACTTTTTACTTACTCCACTCTCTCTGGGTATGTCTGTAATTGTATGTTTCGCCTTTGCCGGCTGGACAAAATCTATGCTCAAATTTCAGATTAGCAACTGGAAGCGCTATATTATATTGGCATCAATTGATGTTGGCTACTTTGTTGTTGTATCTGCAATTTTTATTCTCTTCTCACTAATTTAGACGAACCCATTTTTAAACTCTTGACAGAACAATGAAACATATTGAGGTAGTGGCAGCAATCATTGTTCGCGGGGGAAAGATACTTTGTGTAAAAAGGGGAAGAGGTGTTTATGAGTATGTCTCTTTAAAATATGAGTTTCCCGGCGGAAAGGTAGAGGAGGGGGAGAAAGAGGAGGATGCTCTAAGGCGTGAGATTACGGAGGAGCTCAAACTGGAGATAGAGATTAATCGCCACTTTATGACAATTAACCATCTCTACCCAGATTTTGAGATTACTCTTCATAGTTATTTATGCTCTTTGAAGGAGGACTCTTCTGAAATTGCTCTTACAGAGCATATAGATTACAAATGGTTGGCGGGAAAAGAGCTTTTTAGTGTAGAGTGGGCTCCTGCAGATGTTGCCATTTGCCAAAGTTTGATGCAACAATTATAAAATAATGAAAAAACGAATCCGTTTTAAGTTCGGGCCGGGAGCACTGGTTACAGCTGCATTTATTGGACCGGGTACTATTACCACTTGCTCCATTGCGGGAGCAAAATTTGGGTATGCACTTTTGTGGGGATTGGTTTTTTCAATCATTGCCACGGTGGTTTTGCAGGAGATGTCTGCGCGGCTGGGCATAATTACCCGGCAGGGTTTAGGTGAGGCTCTACGCAAGCATTTCAACAATCCTTTGGTGAGGGTTATTACCGCTATATTGGTCATCTCTGCTATTGGTATTGGGAATGCTGCTTTTGAAACCGGAAATCTTCTTGGAGCATCTTTGGGGATAGGCTCTCTCGTCTCCACCGCCAACCTGAGTGTGGGCACCTGGTCTGCAATAATAGGGGCTCTTGCTTCTATTCTGCTTTTTGCGGGAAGCTATAAACTAATTGAGAGGGTTCTTATTGGACTGGTAATAATGATGAGTCTTGCTTTTCTGGCTACCGCATTTGTAATCTCTCCGGTGCTTGCAGATATTTTTCGGGGGATGTTTGTTCCGACTTTGCCTGCCGGCTCACTGCTGGCTCTGGTAGGGTTAATCGGTACAACAGTAGTTCCTTACAATCTTTTCTTACACGCATCTGCAGTGCAGCAGAGGTGGAATAAACCGGAGGATATTCCCGAAGCGAGGTTGGATATTTCGGTATCGGTAATTCTTGGAGGGTTAATTTCAATTGCAATTGTGGTTACATCTGCAGTTGCCTTCTTTGGTACAGGGATTGCTATTTCCAGCGGCTCCGATCTTGCTCTGCAGCTAGAACCGGTTATGGGAGGATGGTCTAAATACTTTATAGGTGTAGGACTTTTTGCAGCAGGGATATCATCTGCAATTACGGCACCACTAGCAGCAGCATACGCTATCTCCGGCATTTTGGGATGGAAAAAAGAGCTTAAGTCCCACAGATTCCGTTTGGTGTGGATGGCGATATTGCTGGTTGGAGTAATTTTCTCTGTTATAGGATTCAAGCCTTTAGAAGCAATACTTTTTGCTCAGGCTGCCAATGGAGTACTATTGCCGGTAATTGCAATTTATCTGCTATGGGTTATGAACAGTAAACGGGTAATGGGGAGCAATACGAATGGCTTCTTATCAAATATTATTGGAGTAGTAGTTGTTTTGGTGGCCTTGGGAATAGGATTGAGAACTCTTTTTCACGTTTTTGGAGTTTTTTAGTGAATAAAAATTTGGCAATTGCCACATATTAACTATATTGACAACGCATTTAACTTTAGATATCAAATTCCTGTTTTAAGTTTATCACTTAGATTATGACTGTGGACATAAATTGCGATATGGGTGAGAGCTATGGCGAAGCTGTCGTAGGGAATGACTCTGCGGTCATGCCGTTCATATCTTCTGCTAATATAGCCTGCGGGTTTCACGGCGGCGACCCGCTCACAATTGAGAAGACGATATGTCTTGCTCTCAAATACGGAGTCTCTGTTGGAGCGCACCCAAGCTACAACGACCTAAAGGGGTTCGGTCGCCGCCCGATGCACCTTAGTAAAGCAGAGTTAAGGTCTGCAATACTTTATCAGGTGGGCGCCCTTAAAAGTATGACCGAAACTCTGGGAGGTAAGTTGATACACGTTAAGCCGCACGGAGCTCTTTATAATAGTGCCTCTGCAGATTATGAGATCTCCAGGGTAATTGCCGAGACAATAAAAGAGATAGATCCTTCGCTCAAAATGATATGTCTGTCTCAATCTAAAATGATTGATGCTGCTCACGATGTGGGGATACCCTATTCGAGCGAAGCTTTTGCAGACAGAGCCTACAATGAAGATGGCTCGCTTGTTTCACGGGATACTCCCGGAGCAGTCATTACCGATGAAGAAAAAATCGTTGAAAGAGTTCTTTTGATGATAACAGAAGGAGTCGTTGAAACGTTAAGCGGGAGAGTAATCGAAATTCAGGCAGACACCATCTGCATTCACGGAGATAATGAACAGGCCCCAAAACTTGTCAAAACTATTTACAACGAGCTTACAGAGAGAGGTATACACATCAGATAACGACATAAATCGGCAATGCTAAAGTATTTTCCATCGGGAGATTCGGCACTCATAGTAAAAGCGGGAGACCAAATATCGGTAGAGATAAACCAAACGATACGTCGCCTGCTCGCAAGAGTAGAGATGGAGAGAATCTCCGGAATCACCGACTTTATCCCCTCCTACAACGAGTTGATGGTTTGCTTTAACCCTTCAGTCACAGATTTTCGCAAACTACTTGACACAATACGCTCACTAGAACCTACAATTGCAGATATCCAACTACCCCCATCTGCATTGATAGAGGTTCCGGTTCTTTATGGAGAAAATCTATCGGATAACTTTGGACCCGACCTCGAAGATGTTGCCAGATTCAACAAACTAACTGTTGATGAGGTTATTCAGATTCACTCGTCAGTTACATATCTGGTCTATATGCTTGGCTTTACACCCGGCTTCTGCTATTTGGGCGGGATGGACAGCAGAATCGCAATGCCACGCAAAGAGACACCCCGCTTAAAAATCCCGGAGGGTTCTGTCGGGATAGCCGACCAACAGACCGGCATATACCCCATTGAAAGCCCGGGTGGCTGGCAGCTTATAGGTAAAACCCCCCTCAAACTCTTTGATCCTAACCGTAAACCCGAATTCCTGTTTGAAATAGGCGATACTTTAAGATTTAAACCTATCTCGGAAACAGAGTATATAAAATTGATACAGGAGCAGGCAAAACAGACAAGTAGTTAATAACAAACAGTGAACAGTAAATATTGGACAAATAAATTGTAACAAACAGTTGTAAAGAATGGCAGAGATAATTATTGAGAAAGGAGGGATGCTCACAACAATCCAGGATAGTGGGCGGCACGGCTACCAACGTTTTGGGATGCCGGTCTCCGGTGCAATGGACCTGCTCTCCCTACAAATTGCCAACACCCTTGTCGGCAACCCTTGCGACGAACCTTCTCTGGTTGGAAATATCCCGGGAGCTGCGGCCCTGGAAGCAACACTTGTGGGTCCCGAAATTCTTTTTGTGGGAGCGAGCGAGGAGACTTCTGCCAGCTTCTCCAGCCCGACTCTGTTCTGTACAACTATAGCTATTACCGGGGCAGATATGCAACCCTGCATCAATGGAAAGCCGATTCAAATGTACACTCCAATAAAAGTTATGAGTGGTGACAGGCTCACATTTTTGGGGCTAAAAACCGGATGCCGCACCTACATCGCCTTTGCCGGTGGGCTTAATGTCCCTTTGGTGATGGGGAGTAGATCTACTTACCTACGTGCAAAAATCGGAGGCTTAGAGGGCCGTGCCCTTAAGACCGGAGATGTTATTCCTCTGGGATCTTTTACCAATCTGGCAGACAAAAATAGCTCCCAAAAAATCACCTGCGAAATTCCCGACTACCAAACAAACCGACCAATCCGAATTATTCCCGGCCCCGAGATTAAACGACTGGATTTTGAAGGAATCCGCACCTTTCTCACCACCGAATACACTGTCTCTGCGAACAGCGACCGAATGGGGCTCCGGCTTGGTGGTCAACCCATACACATTAAGGGGACCAAAGGCCACGACATAATCTCTTCCGGAATTTCATTTGGCACAATCCAACTGCCGGGCAACGGCCTGCCAATCATTCTAATGGCCGATCGTCAAACAACGGGAGGCTATGCACGAATTGCAAATGTATTGACAGATGACCTGCCCAGAGTAGCACAACTCAAACCGGGAGATAAAATAAACTTTGTTGAAGTTCCCCACATACACACGAATTGAAATTTTGTCCGAGAGATTGTAGAACTTTGCCAGTGTTTGATGTAACTCTTTAATATGCAAATATCTGCAAACGCCAATTTTCCAAATTGGAAAACCGGGATTTGTAACGGCAAGACTAATAAGCATATACATCAAACACTGGCAAAGTTCTCCCCGCGAAAAGAAAGCACCCAAAATTCTAAATGAATTCCGGGTGCCCTCACCACTTACACAACCTAAAAAATTACTCAAATCCCAACCCCACAACCCAATATTTCCCTGATTCAACAGGTAAGTTTTTATGCCGCTTTATAATTAATTTACTCATAACCAACAAAGCCCCAATACTCTTGGCAAGGTTACTGTTTGGCCAGGTCAATCAATACAGATTTGGTCTGTGGGTTTGATGGACGAATGGTCATATTTTTGTAGATCTTACCATCTTTTCCAATCATAGTAAAATGAGGAATACCACTTATCTTGTAGTACTTGCGGATATCGGGATATTTATCTCCGGCAAATAGTTGATAGCCCTCCATCTTCATATCCTTTACCATCTGTTTCCATTTATCCTTGTCTGCTGCCTGATCTGTAGATACGCATATCATAACAATATCTTTATTATCTTTCAACTCCTCTTTAAGTTTATTCATATGAGGAATCTCTGCACGGCAAGGTGCGCACCAGGTTGCCCAGAAATCAATATAGACAACCTTCCCTTTAAAGCTGCTCAGAGTTACCGGGTTTCCGTTTACATCCTCGAGAGTAAAATCAAATGCCGGGGCATCGCTTCCAAATTGTTTTGCATCGGCAAGGATCTTCTCGACCTGTGCCAGGAATTTTGGATTTTTTACACTCTCCCGGAATGCCGCCATAACAGCCTCCCTACCAGAAGGGGACTCATCTTTAAGATATTTATTTACGAAGTGATAGATAAAGTACTCTTTGATTTCCGGATTTGTTATTGTACTATTTATATGGTCAAACGAGTTTATTAAGAACGGCTTTTCATTTTTTATCTTTTTAATCTTCTCGGTGAGAGAGTATTCTGCAAAACTTATATATTGAGGAATTCCTAAAAGGAAGGGATCGTTCCACTCAATTTGTTCAAACAGAGACTCCAGATGTGCACGCCAGTCGGCCTCCTCTTTAAACTCGGTAAGTTTATTGGCATTCAGGTGAAATTGAGGCCAGTTAATAAACAGACTAAAGTTTGCATATTTATTGTACTGTTCAACCTCTTTTTTGAAAAGAGGAGGCATATCGTTGTATGCCATACAAAATATCTCGCTGTATCTCATCTTTGTAACCAAAGCATCTGCCTGATATTTTTTATATACGTGCCAAGGCATATGAAAGCAAATTGCAGGATCGGCTGGGTATATAACAAACCTCATATCCATATAGTACTGAGTTTCCGGACTTCCTCCTAAATGCTTGCCGGTATATGGCTCTGTTCCCAGGCTGACTGTAATCTCACGACCAGGCTTTGCAATGATTGGAAGATTACAGAAGCTATAACCGAGAGAGAGTTGTGTTAATTTGTCGAGGGTTATCTCTCCGTTAAAAGTTCCATCTTCTTTTACCGGAAACGATGTGATTGTGCGGTTGTTTACCTTAACATCAACAACTTTGTCTTTCCCGTTATATGATACGGTTCCTTTGAAAACAACCTTTGACTGTGCATAACTGCATAATACTGCAATTATAAGGAAGAAAGTAACTAGAGCTCTTTTCATAATGTCATCTTTTTGTGTTTTGTAATATTTAAAATATTTAATTTAAAAACCTTAGTTCTTCCAGTGCGTACTCACTACTCTGCCGCAAACATTTGTGTAGGCGTTCTTGATAGAGAGTGTACCATCTGTAGCAACATTCATCTCGTATATGCTGCCGGTTCTGCCGGTAGACCCGCTGGTGCTTGTGCAGACGTGCATTATGCGTGCACTTAGGACAGCTTCGTGCCAACGGATATTATCTACACTCTTGCCTGCCCCGAAGTCGTAGATCTCACGCTCCTGGTTGAGGATGCAGTCAAATACATAGACTTTACTGCCAACGGCAAAGTAGATGTAGTCCTGCAGTGCGTTTCCGGCGAAAGTTTTGGCTTCACGAATTTTAAACCCCGCTGGGATTGCAACCTTTTTAAGAGGGTTAACAGCCGCCTTGTTGGTCATATCAAACTTGAGATAGAAGAAGTTACCGCTGCCATCTTTGAATATTGAGTTGCAGTGATAAGTATTCCGGGCACTAATAGTAAATTTACCCCATATAAAATCAAGACCGACATTTGCAGGGTCAAATATTCCCGTAGGTTTGGCTGCAGTAACCATTAGATTTGGTTTGGTGTAATCTGCTATATACATAAATTTCTTATACTTGTTGTCGTAGAAGAGTTCACGTCCCAATGCCTGAAAAGAGACAGGAGAAATCTCGTAATCACCGGGAAAGGCACTATAAAATTTTGTCTCAATTCGGGTAGATACACCATCTATAGTTGTATTATAGTTGGCATCTCTGTAGTAGAGCTTACTATTTGCAGTGAGAAAAAGCTTTGATCCATTAGCCTGATAATCAGACACCGATCCGTAGTACTCTTGTACCACAAAAGATTGTGGATTGGTTATAGTCAGGTTGTCGTAAAAGAAATCCTTTAAGTCATAAAGTTTTTTAAATGAGGTGCTGCTGATGTATACTCCACCTCTGGCATCATTGCAGAGTATTGCAACATAGTCGATTGGAGCCTGGTAGGTATAGGTGATAGAGACAGGATTTGTACCGACAGCCTCTCCATTAATGTTGTCATAGATATCTTCGTAAACTTTACCGCTTACTCCTATGAATGTTACATTCGCTTTGCCATTGAGTTCGCTCAGGGCAAGAAAGCCCCTCTGCAGCTCAGATGTGACTACAACATTAAACTCGTACCTATATCTCACTCCTGTGTTTTTATCAAACACGTTGTAAGAGACTTTATATGAGCCCGGAATTGTATTTACCAATATCTTAAGATTTCGGGTCTTGGCAAGAGTATCCGGGAAGTTGTAGGTATTCATTGCACTGTAAATTGTCCACGAGTACTCAAGGTCAGCCTCTGTTGAGGTTAGTGTGCGGCTCAAAACAGGGGTAATCTTAAACGAGTCCAGCATTGTAGCAATGTAATTGGCCTCAATACCGGATATCTCCACATCGTTTATCGCCGAGTAATTATAATTTCCGTCATCTTTAACACACGAAAAGAATATCGCAGATATCGATGTGCAGATTATTAATATTTTTATGATTTTCATAACATAACTCTTTTAAAAAGGTTTACTAGTTTAGAACCAAGGTAATATACGCGCAGGAGGAACAAGGTCATTGTCCATCACAATATTGTCTTTAAAGTAGGCGTTACACTGCCAGCCGAAATTTCTCCAGAGGTTTCGCTCAACATTGAATTCTACAAGAGTTTCAGGGAAAGGACGACCCATTATATCCATACAGATTGCGTGTTTTGTTCTGGAGTAAATTCCGAATACCGGAGCCAGAGTCGCGTCCCAGATAGATGGCTTCATAAAGATGTTGGAGAACCTTATTCTTACATTTGACCTCTCTTTGAAAGCTACAAGCAGGTTTTCGCTCTCTACAATCTCAAGTGCCAGAACAAATGCACCCGAGTTGAGGTCTGCGTGTCTCTTTAGAATTATTGGCAGTTTATAATCAAAGGTGTTTGTTTTGAATTCATAAAACGGCTTAATTGCCTCAAAGTGGCTGCCCGATATTGCGGTTGTCTTCTCTGGAACTACCCGTACAACAACTTTTGCAGGAGATGTGAGCATATTGCCCAGAAGGCGGACATTCAGAAAAACAGTGTCCTGTTCTCGGTTTTTACCTATAAAAGAGTAGGTTACACTATCTGCGGTAGAATTATAGTCAGAAAAGTATACAGCGTGTTCACCCGAATACAACCCTTGAATATCATTTTCACAAGATGTTATTAATAAGCAAGAAATAATACCTATTAATAATGTTATTATCTGCTTCATATATTATAAATTTTACAATATTTGCTGTTGTCATTATTAATTATTGAACTCCAACTCTTTGTCCGGAATCGGGAATTGATACACTTTATTATCAACCGGTGTTCCCCAGTAGGGGATGTTCCCATACCCTTTTCGTTTGAAGAAATAGAACAGCTGCCCCTCTCCAAGGAACTCTTTTGCATACTCTTTATAAATCTCGTTTGAGAGATCTACATTTGAGTCCAAAGAGGGAAGTCCCCTGTTGGTGCGTATGGTGTTGAGGTAAACGAGAGATTTTACAGGGTCGCTTTCCACTGTACACTCTGCACCGATTAGGTATATCTCTGCAAGCTTCAGGACAGGTATTCCGCTTAAAGTATTGAACTTTGTGATATAGTTGTCGTCTGTTTTGCTCATCCAGTCCAGATATCTCCAGTCTGAAGCCCCCCCGCTTGATGTCTCATAGAGCTCCATAGTTCTCTGAATACTTACCTTTAGAATATTGTTGTTATTTGCCGTGGCGATATCGAAGTAGTCGGTTACCTTGCTCTTCATATAAGGATCAATTACCATAAAGACTCCAAAGATCCTCTCACGGGCGAAGAAGTAGTAGTAGAACTGGGTTTGCTGCGACCACGAAATCTTTGTTTTGGCGTGGTCTGTTGTGATCTCATCTACATACCCAAGTGCCGCGGTTTTATCTCCCATATATAGATTGAGTCTTGCAAGAAGAGCTGTTGCAGCATAGTAGTTGAACCAGGCCTTCCTGTCCGAGACAGAGAAGGAGAGAGAGGCATCTACAGTCTCATTCACTGGCCCCATAAGGTCAAACTCTTTAAGCAACTCCCTTGCTGCGAGAAGATCCTGTTTAATTCTTGTGCAAACAGCATCAATTGAAGAGAAGGGGATTCTCACGTTTGTGAACTTATCTACATATGGTATCCCAGGCAGGCTTTTGGTTACCACCCCATATGAGGGGGCGAACATCCTGAGCAGATCGAAGTGCATAAATGCTCTTAGTGCCAGAGCCTCTCCCTTAACTCGATTGTAGTTATTATCTGTAAAGATATCTTTGTCTGCATCAATATTGTCCAGAATAACATTACAGTTTGCAATGTTGTTATACATTGAATTCCAAATGTTTGTTATGATTCCCTTTGTAGCTGCCTCTTCGTAGTTGTACTTTGAGGCATTTGCATATTTATGCAGAGGTGTGCTTGGGATGTTGTTATAATATTGAGCCAAAACATCCATAAGGCCATAAGTCAGCTCCTGTCCGTAGAGACGATCGTTTACCAATCCTATGTACACTCCGTTTAAAACATTCAGGTAACCACCCTCAGTTTTAAATAGATCTTCTTTTTTAAGTGAAGATTTAGGAGAGATGTCCAGCCATTTATTGCAGCTAGATAGCAGTAAAATGGCTGACAGTGTGATAAATAATATTTTAGTATATGTTTTCATATCTCACTATTTTTTTAGATGCCAATTTGAAATGTTAACGTAAAGCTTCTTGCAAAAGGATAGCTTAGACCTCTCTCTTGTTTAACTGTGGAGATATTAAACACCTCGTTGGCGTAAAAAATAATCTTAAGCCTCTGGAGCTTCAGTCTCTCAAGTTGTCTCTTTTCAAATTCATATGATACATTGACAGAGTTAAGACGGATGTAATTATCAGCCTCAATAAATCGTGATGTTGGTTTAGTTATGCTTAGGTCCGATATGTTTTTAAATCGTGAGATATCTCCCGGCACCTTCCATCTTCCTTCAAATACCCGGCGGTCTACGTTGAAGTTAGGGTCTGCATTTTCAACTCTGTCTACCAGAGTCTGGTTGTATGTCTCTCCTCCCAGACTATAAATCAGATAAAGATTGAGTTGCCACTGTTTATAAATAAATTGTGTGCCGAGGTTACCAAACAGATCGGGAGTCAATGTTCCTCCTACAATCTGGTCTGCTGCATTCCAGGTGGTTGTATATTCACCGTTGAGTTTTTGGAAAACCTCGCTTCCTGTTGCAGGATCTATCCCCATTGATGGAACTACCCAGATGGATTTCATATCCTGACCCTCAATAAAGCGCACTTTTGGCTTGCTATTGACAATAGCGTCCTGCTGAGTGTTCCACGCATCAAGAGAGTTGGATATCTTTAGCAGTGTGTTTTTATTGTGAGCAGCGCTTCCAAACAGAGACCAGAACATCCCTTCCGAATTGTTGGAGACGATTCCGATGTTTAGTTTAATCTCATACCCACTATTTCTTACCTGTCCAAGATTCTCTGTATAAGAGGAGAATCCCAGAGATGGTGGCAGGGTTACCTGGGTGAGTGCATCTTTTGAGTCATCTATATAGTAGTCAAAGGTTGCAGTAATGCGTTTGCTAAACAGCTCCAGATCCATCCCGATATTGTTTTTGCGGGTTCTTTGCCATTTGAGATTCTCATTACCCATTGCGGTTAACTGAGCTCCTGCATAGTTTCTCTGATAGTAGTAGTTTCGAATATAGTCAAACATTGTAAGACTCTGATTCGGGTTGTAGTTTTGGCTTCCTGTAAATCCTGTGGAGGCCCTCAAACGGAGCATTGTTATAACCTTGGAATCTTTGAGAAAATCTTCGTAGTGGATGTTCCAGCCTATACCGGCAGACCATAGTTTTGCCCATCGGTTGTTGGCTCCGAATTTTGAAGAGCCATCTGCACGACCGGAAAAATCTACAAAATATTTGTTTTTCCAAGAGTAGTTAAATGTTCCGAAGAAACCGGCAGATCTAAGAATGTCTTCCGAACCGCCCGGTTTGATTCCTCCGGAGCCGGTTGAGACCATATCGTATGAGGTTCCAAAGCTTGGATATGCAAGCAGACTGTTTGGAAACCCTCTGGTCTGGAAGACGTTGAGGTCTCCTCTTTGGGTAATTACCTCAACCCCTCCGTTAAATGTAACATAGTGATCTTTAATCTCTTTAAAGTAGGAGAAGACAGAGTTTGCATTAAATGAAACACCCTCTCCGTACTCATTTCTGTAGATACCTGCCTTATCTTTTTCGGAACCTATCTGACTGTTATAGAGATCCCGGAAAGAGGTGTGATCTGCAGGGTAAAATAGCTTATTATTCGAAACTTTTTTACTGAAAGCGACAGTATTTTTAAGTTTGATACCATCTGCAATTCTCCACTCCAGTTTGAAGTTGTTAATTATTTCGTCGTATGCCTCCTGGTCAATTACACCAATATTTGCGTTGTAAAGCGGGTTGGGAGTGTTTACATACTCAAAAAACTTAACGACGTTACCATTAATATCTTTATAGGGCAAGTAAGGATTAACCCTTGCATATTCGTAAAAGGAACCGTACGGAGAGTTTTTTGCAACCACATTGTTGTAGGTAAGATTATTCATAAACAGCAGATTCTTATATCTGTACTGAAAGTATACCCCTATTCCCAGACGGTCTCTGGATGACTCCTTCATCACTCCATTGTCTTTGTCATAAAACATATTGAGGTTGTAACGAAAATTCTCTCCCCCCTCCTCAACTTGCAGGCTATGTTTATGTGCAATGGAAAATGGATCAATTGGCTGTACCAACCAGTCGGTGTTGTAGCCCATTGCCACAAGTCTTAGCTTCTGATAGTACTCGTCCATATTCCGCTCCATATCGCTCACCCTGTTTGCTCCGGGATATACACCGGCCAGCAGCTCGTAGTCAAGTTTTTCAGAAGCATTCAGAAGGTCGTAGCCTGTAAGGTCTGCAGATGAGGTCTTGAAGTCTCCTTTATAGTTTATCTGAATTCTGCCTCTGGATGGTGTTTTTGTCTCAACCACTACAATTCCGTTTGCAGCTCTTGATCCATAAATTGCTGTAGCTGCAGCGTCTTTGAGCAGTGTAATTGAGAGAACCCGACTTGGATCAAGGTCAAAAATCTTTTGTGCCGAAACCTCAAATCCGTCCAGAATGAATGTGGGCATATTGGGACTATATTGGAACTCACTCTTTAAGCCCGGTAAACTGCCGCTCCCACGAAGCTCAATCTCGGGCAATGCGTTTGGGTTTGAACCCTGATCTACATTCTCAATTATACGAAAGGAGGGGTCCAGAACCTGAATTGTTTGCAGGATGTTTCCACTGCTGATTTTTGCAATATCTTCTGCTGTGATGGTGGTTGCAGATCCGGTATAGGTCTTTTTGTTGGCCTCAAAATACCCGACAACCACAACGTCGTTAATACTAGCAATGGCCTCCTCCATTACCACCTTAAGGCTCTCTTGCCCGGTGTATTTAATCTCTACCCGGCTCATCCCGATACAGCTGAAAAGTATCACCATATCCGGACTCTCCGGGAATTCAAGGGTAAATCTTCCATACTGATCTGAGTAGGTTCCAAATCGGGTTCCTTTAAGTAAGATGTTTACCCCGATAACAGGTTCTCCCTTGAAATTTGTGACAGTTCCCTCAACTTTTTTTCTGGTACTTGTTTGAGGTTGTTGCTGTTGAACTCTGTTTTCATTGACAACAATATAGTTATCTTTGAGAACATAGGAGTAGTTGTTCCCCAGAAGGGTGTTTAGCACCACATCCAGAGTCTCATCCTGAGCATTGATGGATGCAGTCTTTGTGACATCCACGCAATTGTTTGAGAAGAAGAATGTTAGTTTTGTTTGACTCTCAATCTCTTTGAAGATTTTACTCAACTGCTGCTTTTGAGCAGTTATAGATACTCTTTTCTGTACCAGTATCTCTTCTATGCTTATAGGATAAGCAGAGGTGATTGGGTAGGCAGATGAGAAAGTAAAGAGTAAAGGGATAAAGAGTAAAATTACTTTCATGAAAAGGATTTTTTTCATTTTTTAAAAGTATTAGGTTAAGGAAGTTATTGTCTCTTTTCTACAATAAGAACTCCGGAGTCGTTTACCTGGAATTTCAGGTCGTAGCTTGCTTCAAATAGTTCAAAAATATCTTTTAGAATATCATTTCTGTTAATCATTCCTGTGAATTGAATAGTTTTAGTCTTCTCCAATTTAAAATTGAAATCAACACTATACCAATCACTTAACTTATCTGTAATCTCTGCTAACGTTTTACCCTTGAAATAGAACCTGCCCTCTGTCCAGGCCCGTACTTCATAGGAGTCTACCTCCTCAACATTAAATTGCTCATCTGTTATGGTTGCCTGTTCATTCGGGCAGATCACTCGTCTTGTTTTAGAGATTAGATGTTCTACCTCCACCAAGCCCTCACAAAGTGTTATCTGATTTGCCCTGGAGTCAGTTTTAATATTAAACTCAGTCCCCAGGACTTTTGTTACACTTCTGTCTGAGATTACAAGAAACGGAATACTATCCAAATGTTTAACCTTAAAAAATGCCTCTCCCTCAAGATGCACCACTCTGCCGGTTTCAGAAAAACGGCAGGGATAGCGAAGCTTACTATTACTGTTTAGAAAAACCTCTGTCCCATCCGGCAGGGTTAAAAAGAACTCTCCGCCTCTGGGAACAACCAAGGTGTGCATCTGATTCTCCTGATCATCCGTGATATTTAGTTCTGCAATCTTATTGACAATACTTTTGTCCATATGATTGCCACTGTAAATCACAGAGTCTTTTTCAATATTTATAATGCTGCTGTCGTTTATTATGAGAGTAGCTTTATGTCTTTTCGGAACCTGAGAGATGTTGCTTAACACCTGACGAGTCTCACTGGAGATAAAGATGTTATTAAATAGCAGAGAAAAATTTATAAGGCCGGTAAAATTGAGAATTACTAAAAAACCTGCTACCAAACCTGCTGCATAAACCAAGCGCCTCTTCCCTCTATTAATCTTTGCGGTTCTCTCTTCTGACGAGATTATTGTGGTTAGTCTATCTAGAATTTTTTCGTAATCCGGCTCTTTTTTAGACATTATATTGTAAATTCGTGAAACTGCCTTTACATATATATTGTTTGTATTATCCAAAGAGCCGGAATTTGTATCTGCACTCCACAACCCTTTTAATAATTTTATAAAGTTTTTGTAAATATCGTTTTGATTGTATCTGCTCTCTCTCATAGTTTTGAATTTATTTAAAAGCACTCAAAATATAATTAGGGTGAAGCCTCATCACTCTTTTTAAGACATTTCACCCTTTTTAGAACTTGTGTGCTTTACTACTTATAAGGGGAGATGGTAATATAGATGTATTATACCATAGATATTAGATGTGATATAATTGACTAATGGCAAATTATAAAGCAGATTGCGACAAGGTGTTGGTTAGAAGACTAATTATCGGGGATATCGGTGCTTTTGAAATTGTTTATCACAGATACTCCAGAGAGCTGTACTTTTTATCAATGGCCTATTTGAATAATGTTGAAGCTTCGGAAGATATTATTCAGGAGGCGTTCCTCTATATGTGGAGAAAAAGAGGGAGATTGTCAGAAAATTCAATATTAGGAGCCTATCTCAGGAAAATTGTCAAAAATATGTGTCTTAACTATATCCGTCACGATAAGATTATTATGAGACACAGCAAACTAATATCAGAAGAGACTTCCGGAATCTTTTTCCCGGACGAAGATGAGTTCAATGAAAAATCTGATATTGAGTTTGAAGATCAGATTCGTAGTGTGAGAAACAGGCTGGAAGAGCTCCCAAGTTCTTGTCGAAAGATATTCATAATGAGCATTATCGAAAACCTTAGCTACAAAGATGTCTCAAGCCGCTTGGGTCTCTCTGTAAACACCATCAAGACTCAAATGAAAATCGCCTATAGAAAGCTGAGAAAGTAGCCTTGCCAAAGTTACAACTTTGCCAGCTCGCTTTTAGCTATTCGGACATAGTAGTTTTTGGCATTTGGGTAGGAGTCGCTGCTGCCACAGAGTAATAAAAGGTCTATATAGCTCTCAGATGGTTTGGTTCCTGAGCGTGGAGCGGCCAGGTATGGATAGATGCCCTCAATCTTTGGTACACTCAACCTTTGGTACTCTCCCGATACCCCCTTTTTGATATAGACTTTATCCCAGGTTGTACAAATATAGTACATCTGCCCACCTACCTCAATCATCCTTACCCAGTTAGTCTTCTCATCGGTTGTGGTAAGAGTTTGGTTTGTCCAGGCATTCCCGCTGCGGGTTGCGTAGATAAAAGAGTTAAGCCACTTATCACTCGGGTTTAGTTTGGTCAAATAGATTGTATTTATCAGCTTGCCGGCATCCTGATAGATATCACTGTTATCTACCAGTTGGGGGCGGGTTTGGGCAAGAGAGTGTGTTTGCAGATTTATTATATCACTGCTTGTCCACGAGCCGCTTCTCTTTTCAAAATAACGGGATTTTTGATATAAATTGGGCAGATTAGGACCCACCCAATCATCCTGAACCGCAAGGATACTAATTCCGAAATCTGTAACAACCACGTATGGGTAGTAGTAGTCACTGCCAAGTGCTGTCCCGGCACTCTCCTGCCACCACTTGATTCCGTTCTTCTCTTTGTAACGTACAATATGAGATTTATTTAGCCCATAAGAGACAGCAATCAAATCATCTGCACCTATTGAGGCCCCAACGCGAATATTTACAGTCTCTCCCTGTGAGAACCCGTCGTTATCTACAATTACCTCCTGCTGGAAAGATGTAATATCTCCCGTTTTACAATTTGGAAACCAGTAGTGCTTTAGCCTCCCGTAGGAGCCGTTTTCGGTTGGTAGGGTATATGTTGGTTCAAAGACAATCAGATGGACAATACCCTCTGAGTCTATAAGAATATTTCCCGGTCTTGAGGTGTTGACGCTCGCCCCCTTTTGCCAGCCCCCCTCGCCATCTTTACGATAAATGGCAATTTTTGAAGGATTGGTAGCATTTGGGTTGGGATTATTGTCAATATTCTCATTTTCTATAACATACATATATACTGTGCTGCCATATCTCACGATTTTGCTCTGGTTATATCCCCACCAGGTACCGTTTGGACCGTGGTTTTTACTGCCGGGAATCTGCTCAGAAAAAACACTAATAGATGAAACCTCTATCTTCTCGCAACCTCCAATCAACAAAAGAGCTAACATCACTAAAACACAGTTCGCAAAAATCATATTTACAGATTTTCCCGTCTTAATAATCTTGGTTTCCATATAGTTTTAAATTATAGGTTATCTCAATTTCTTAGCAGTTAAAATTCGAGAACTACTATAGAAGCAAAAAAAGAACCATATCCAATGTATGCAGTGCCTCTGTGATAAGGTTTTAGCTTTGGATTGTTTTCTATCATCCCGCTTAAAATGTTTGTGGCTATCATACTGGAAAGATGTACAACTGCCAGATATTTGTGAAGTTTTAATTTGCTGAACCTCTTTGAACCGTAACTTATTCTGGGAGGAGCAAACAGGGCAAGCCCGGCAGATGTGAAATAACCGATATTTACAGCACCGGCTAAACCCTCGTGAAGGTCTAAAAGATTTGTGTTTCCACGATAGAGCTTCTCTCCAACAATTCCCTGAGCCACCATTCCGGCAAGCGTAGCATAACCAATGTAACGATGAGCTTTCATCATTGTCTTACGAATGCCTAGTTCATATTTACGACTCTCTTTTGAGAGCTCAAACTTTTTCATTTTTCGCATCAGACCATTTTCCCCCCACAGAATTTTTTGGGTTACTAAATAGTGTTCGGGGAGCAATTTCTGTAAATCCTCTTTGGGTTTAGGGGAGTTGTCTGCTGTAATTTCTGTTTGTGCAAGAGATGGTATAGATATAAGGGTAAAGAACACAAAAAGAGATAACGAAATTTTAAACAAATTCATTTTTCTCATAATTTAATGTTGGTAAATATAGCTATCTATTGCCTGCGGTGCAGATACCAATCCGGATACTGAGCACCGAACGACTCTGCCCAGGGGAGGAACTGAGGATAGTATTTGATAATACTCTCTCTCTCAATAGGGAAATCAAAATTATTATTCGGGATTATAATCCCCCAAGGCATTTCGGAGGTAGAGACATAGAATCGGCTCAATCCCGGGTTTGATCTGTCGTCATAAGTTCCGAATAGATTATAGTCTGCCCTGTCTGTTGGTCTGTAGTTAGGCATATGGATCTCCATCCCCCTGTTTTTGTTTACAATAATGAAAGGGTTATATGGAGGAGTTGTGAGGTCGCTTACAGTTACAGGAGAGTTGAACTTTATTTCAAAATTAAAGCTAGGTCTTGCTCCGGTTGTAAGCCCCATCTCTGTAATGTTGTCAAAGACCATTATTGTCGCATTGCTTTGCTGAACCTCTGTTCCGTTTGAATTTAGGGTATAACGAAAATTATTATCTACAAAGTCAGATGTTTTTGTAGTGCTTTTTACAGCAGTATAAGGGACACCCATCTGGTAAGCAAAGCCAACATCCAAAATACCTCCCGACCATACAGGTTTGAAGCGGTCTATAACCTTTACAACCTTATTGGCAGAATTTAGAAAATGGGTAGAGTTATATGTAACAATTACATCGTTCATATCATAGTCTCCTCTTGTAGGCCAAAGATCTTCGTAGGCCAATGTGTGATAGACATTTTCTGCAGGGTAGTGTGTAGAGTAAACAACATCAGGATCGGAAGGGAACTCGTCCCTGTCATCCGGGATACCATCACCATCTTCATCTTCCGGGTCTTCAACAACCGGAAGATCTCCGTAATCTATAGCAGTTACCGGAGTACCAACAGCATAAAATATGGCATCATTGAAATCATCATCGGAACCGCCTTCTCTTGGCAAATCTTCGAATCCAATAATAACAAGTTGTCTCTGAGGGTCGTATAGAAGTACGTTGTGTGGTTTTTTAAGAGAATTGTTTTCCGGATTAAACTGCTCCAGTGAGTAATAGTGTGGGGCGTATTGATTGATTGAAGCATCACTTTTAAAGCCGTTTGCAACAATAAACCACCCGATGCTGGTTCCTGCAGGAAAAACATTTGTAAGTGCAGTCCCATTCCAGTATTGAAGCTGAACTCTGTTTCCCGAAACCAGAGAGCCACCACTACCAGAATATGATGAATTTGGGAAAGCTATTATCTTATTAATCTGCCCAATACTGGTTGGCGGACTATTTGTTGGGTAGTGGAAATAGCCCAGAACATTTTTATATGAGGCTCCTTCGTGAACAAACACAACCTCTACCGTTGCATCTGCAATCACCCTTAGCGCAGAGCTCACTCCATTTGTTATATACTGAGGGTTGTATGTAGGAACAGGCTTAGCCTCAGGCAGGGAGGCATTAACAACATTTATAAGCTCTGCAGATATTGATGCATCCGGAGAGAGTAGGTAGTTAGGTCTTCCGGAGCTTGTCCAGGTTCCAAGAGTTGTGTATCCTCCGGGCAGAACAGCATTGAGAGCGGTAGCATCACTCCCCGATTTAAAATTCAATGTTGCAGATTTTACTCCCATATAGCTTGCTGTACTTGAGGCATCTATAGTGAAGGTGTTGTTGGCAAAAGAGGATTTGAGCAATTGTGGCACACCAATGGTTGTGCTGTAAATATACAACTGGGTTACAGACTTTTTAATAGTAACGACTCCACTGTATTTACCGAAATTTGTTGCAAGACCCTTTAGAATAGGATTCAGATTCGGTTTTAAAATCTCCAGATCGGGGTCATTTGGAGATGTCTGATATGGATACTCATCATAGATATAAAAAACAATTGGAGAGTTAAATTTCAGCTTATAATCTACCGATAGAGAGAAAGTTCCTATTGTAGCAAAATCGAAGTACTCTTTATTCTCCTCCTCAGTACTACCCTTTGGGGTTTTAATACAAGATGTTATAGAGAAGAACAGGGCTAGAAGCAACAAGGTATTTAAATGGAGTATTTTTCTCATAGTCCGAGTTTTAAGTAGGTTATGCAATAAAATCGGGTAAAAGTAAGAAATATTAATACATCTCAATATTTCTACATATAAATTTACAACACCAAGAACAAATTTTATCAACAAACCAAAAAATATCGTTTGACTTTGATTGGTTTTGATAACACTTATTCTCATTTAAGGTGTTTACCGATCTCTTCTCCCAATCTGAACATCTTCTCAATTACGCCCTTGTCCAGAAACCACTCCTGAGGGTTCATTATAGCAATATAACTTTTGTCTTTAAGGCCGGGAACAAAATCGACATCCGGGATATTAACTGATAATCGCATTGCAGGAGACAACTCCAGCGCCTCAAGAATCTTATGTCCGGCCATTGTTCCGGAAAAGAGCTCATTTGCAGTGTTGTTATCATTTCCGGAAATTACCACACTAGATAGAAAGCCCGGTTTTTTTCTCCCTATGTTTTTGATAAGAGATAAGAGATTGAGGTTGTCCAGGATGTTCTTTTTGCGGATATAGAATCTCTCTTTGTATTTTGAGGCAATTGGTATAAAAACACCACAAAAGACAGAGTACTCCCCAATAACCCGGTAAGGGTCACTCAACCATACAAAGTAACAGCTCTCCTGCTCATTATTTGGTATGTAGGCAAATGTCCTGAATCTCTCTATTTTTCTGTATGAAGATAATGGATATCTGGATTCATCAAATTCAATATTACGATTTGTTCGTTTTGCAAAATCACGCAAAACCATTAATGCAGAGCTGTCATCCATTGTTGTTTAGCATTTTTAGATTAATTAATAGGATATAGATACCAGTCCGGATACTCAACCCCAAAAGACTCTGCCCACGGCTGAAACTTGGGATAGAAGGATACGATACTTACTCGCTCAGTCGGGAAATTGAACTCTCCGGGAATCAGAATTCCCCAAGGCATCTCGGAGTCTGAAACATAAAATCTGTTAAGTGAGGGTTTAGACTTATCATCGTATGTTCCAAAAAGGGTATAATCTGCACGATCGGTAGGGGGGTAATTTGGCATATGAACCTCCATCCCCCTGTTTTTATTAATCACAATAAATGGATTGTAAGGAGGTGTTGTAAGATCGGATGTACTGACAGGAGAGTTAAACAAAATCTCAAAATTAATATTTGGTTTTGCCCCTCCCGAAGTGAGCCCCATCTCGGTAATATTATCAAAGGCCATAATGGTCGCCTTGTTTTGCTTTGTTTCGGTTCCGTTTGCAGATAGTGTATAGCGGAAATTGTTGTCAATGTAGTCGCCACTCTTTGTTACGCTCTTAACAGATGTAGCCGACACTCCGAGCTGATATCCAAAACCGACATCAAGAATTCCGCCGGACCAAAGAGGCCGGATTCTGTCAATCACTTTGACTACTTGATTCCTGCTATTTAAAAAATGGGTGGAGTTATATGAGACGACCACATCATTCATATCATAATCTCCACGATTTGGCCACAAGTCCTCAAACGCCAGAGTGTTATATGTGTTAATAGCCGGATAGTGTGTGGAGTAAACCACAGTGGCATCATTAGGAAATTCATCCCTGTCGTCCGGAATTCCGTCACTGTCACTATCGTTACTCTTCTTTAGTGTTGGTATCCCGGAGTATTGAATTGAAGTTTCTGGAGTTGCTGCAATATAGAAGAGTGCATCATTAAAGTCCTGATCTGATTTTGTTCGGTTCTGATCTTCAAAGCCAATGATAACAACCATCCTCTCAGAATCAAATATCTGAACATTATGTGATTTTAGCAGAGGATCAGTTTCCGGGTTGAATTCATCAAAGGAATAGTAGTTGGGACCCTTTACACTGATACTTGCATCTCCCCGAAAACCGTAAGCAATAATATACCAACCAATACTCACTCCGGGAGGAAAAATATCTGAGTATGTACTTCCATTCCAATACTTAAGCTGAACCCTGTCTCCGGCTGAGAGACCCCCTCCGCTTCCGGCATAGGAGGCGTTTGGAAAAGCAATCATATGAGTTATCTCTGAGATGCTTTTAGGTGGGCTGTTGGTAGGGTAGTGGAAGTAGCCCAATACATTTTTCATACTTGCCCCTTCGTGGAGAAAAACCATCTCCACCTTGGCATCTGCAACTATATGAATAGAAGAGTTAACTCCATTAGTAATAAACTGTGGGTTAGTTTCAGGGACCTTTTTATTCTCGGGCAGTGTTGCATTGATGTCGTTGATAAACGCTGCAGTTAAAGTTACGCCGGGTGTTTTAAGATAGTCCGGAACTCCGTTGCTATTCCAAGTCCCCAAAGTGTGGAATCCACCATTGATGATTGCATTTTGAGCAGAGATCTCCACATTTTTTGGTAGCAGTGTATATGCCGGACTAAGCGCAGATGTTATTGCGGAAGAGAGTATGTGATTCAATGGGTTGGTTGCATCAACAGTGAAGATGTTATTGGCAAAGGCGCTCTTTAGGAGTTGGGGCACTCCTATTGTAGGGCTGTAGAGATATAACTGTTTTACCGCTTTTTTAATACTTACAACTCCGGAGTATTTCCCGGAGTTCTCAGTTATCCCCTTGAGCACCGGTTTTAGCTCTTCGTTAAAGATTTCAACCTCGGGATCTGTATCAGATTTTTGAAACGGATACTCATCATAGAGATAAAAAACAATAGGAGAGTTGAATTTAAGTTTATAATCTATAGTGATTGTGTAGCTCCCAATTGTTTTAAAATCAAAATACTCCTTTGTATCACTATCTGCAATACCCCTTGGAGCCTTTACACAGGCACAAATAGATATAGAAGTTAAGAGTAGTAAAAGAACTCTTTTCATATTATTAAAAACAAATTGTCGATTATCAAATCAATACAAATATAACAAAAAAAGAAGGTTGTACAAATAGATTAAAAATCATAACCTTAGATGTCCCAACGGATATCGGAAGGCAAGTTAATACCTCTCACCAAACAAATGCTATGCTATTTTTTTTTCATCAACATTTTGTTATATTTACTTAAATAATTAAGACAGGTATGCCGAAAACTGGACAGAGTAGGCACAATATTAAAATCAGGACAATGAAAAGAAAATCAATTTTTTTATCAATTGTACTATTGTTATTTGCCGGCACTCAGCTTTTTGCTGTTGGGGTTGGAGTTGCTGTTAACAACAAAGCGACAGGACCAGGAGACGGTTGCAGATATACAATTTACGAAACATCTCCAGCTGGAGAGACAATAATCCTGGCTCAGGGATTTGGTCCTTGCCCCAAATGGTCAAAAGTTGCGGGCAAATTTGTTTGTGATTTTAGTCCTGAATCAGAAATAGGAGCAGTATTAGTCAAATCCGGATACAAAAAAAACGAACTTAAAAATTTTGTGATTCAAGATTACGACTCAAGAAAGCAGACGAATAATAAACCTGGAATAGTAACATCCCCTAAAACTAAATAGCGCTTAATTTGATTACAATGAAAACAAAATATTTTCTTCTATTGCTTGTGCCTTTTCTATTTATATCAACGATAGCACTGGCGAAACTTAAGGTTGAGGTCTCCTATGTAAAAAACACAGATGGAGTAAGAACCGGATGCAATTACAGAGTTTACGAAGTTGACCCTTCGGGCAATGAGATACATTTGGGTAATTTTCAAGGCCCTTGCCCAACATATTCAAAGGTCTCAAAGAATTTTACAGTAGATGTATCGTCAACATCAGAATTTGGAAAAACACTTCTCAATGCGGGCATTAAAAAAGCAGATCTCAAAAATTTCGTTATCCCGGATTTTGATCCCAATAAAATTCCGGAGCATACTCCTGCCAGGCCCGCAAGGAAATAGACGCCACTTATTGTCAAACAGGATTACTCCTGCATAGAGAGTTGTGCTGCTTTTTGTGCGTGAATGATAGTGGTGTCAAAAACGGGGATAGTAAGGTCAGATTGTTTAATGAGTAAGCCGATTTCTGTGCACCCAAGAATTACTCCCTGAATATCCTGATCTTCCATTTTTGATATTATATTCATATATTGTTGTCTGGAATTGTCATCTATCCTGCCCATACAAAGCTCCCCGAAAATAATTCTGTTCACCGTTTCGCGATCCTCTTTTTCGGGAACAACCACCTCCAGCCCTCGCTCTACGAGTTTTGATTTGTAAAAATCACCCTCCATTGTGTAGATTGTTCCCAAAAGACCGATTTTTCCGATACCCTTTGCTAAAATTTCATCGGCAGTCATCTCGGCTATATGGTAAAAAGGAATATTTACCCCATTAACAATCTGCGCCTCCACCTTGTGCATTGTATTTGTGCAGAGGATGAAAAAATCTGCTCCGGCCCTCTCCAGACTTTTCGCTGCCTCGTTTAGCAGCTGCCCACTCTCTTCCCACTTATCTGCCCTCTGCAGCTTCTCAATAGGGTCAAAATCTACGCTGTAAATAATGCACCTGGCAGAGGAGAACCCTCCAAGTTGCCTCTTAACCTCTTCATTAATAATTTTGTAGTACGTGAGAGTAGACTCCCAACTCATTCCACCAATAAGTCCGATATTTTTCATACGGCAAGGTTAGTCATATCTCTTTCTGATATCTTCATAAACCAGAGTTGGTTTTGTTAATTCACTCCATCCGGCACCCTCCCAGGTTTTAAGTTTGTCGTGTACTATGAAGTATTTTTGAGGGATAGGGTGGGTTCCAATTACCACCGGGATATTAAAACGGCTCTCAATGAAGTTCTTGAAATAGCGTATGCGAGTACAAGGTGGATATCCGACCACCATTCCGGTTGCCAGATGTATTGCCTCTGCTCCGTTTTTGATCATCTCTTCGGGTGCATACTCAATATTACCCCCCGGGCAATCTCCGCAACTGGTGTACCCAACAACCTCCAGAGGAGTATCTTTGCTATAAATGCTAAAGGCTCCCTCTCTGTTTTGAACTGCGCGGAAACACTTCCCTCCCGCGCAGGTTTTGTAACGATCGCAAATAAAAATTCCAATTTTCATAACGAATCTTGGCAAGGTTAATCCTTCTTCTTCAAAGGAAGCACTCCTGCGAGGTCACCGATGATGTTTACCAGTTCGCTGCCTGTAGGTACTACGATTTTGCTGTTGTGTTGAAGTGCGGCCTCAACAGTCTCTAGTTTCTTCATTAGTTGGGCATTTCCGACGAAATATTTGTCGGCAGCCTCATTCACCAGTTTAATGGCCTCTGCCTCTCCCTCTGCGTGAAGAATCTTCGACTGTTTGTAACCTTCTGCCTCTTTAATTTTGGCTCTCTTAACACCATCTGCAACAGTCTCTGCTGCTGTAGCTGAGTCAATTGCGGCAATCTTTTCGTTCTCGGCTTTAACAACCTTGTTCATAGTCTCCTGAACATCCTTAGGAGGGTCTATCTGCTTAAGCTCTGTACGAACAATCTCGATTCCCCACCCCTTGGTCTCAAGGTGAAGTGTTTTGTAAAGCTCTGCATTGATTTTACCCCTTTCGCTGTTTGCAGATTTTAGGGTGAGTGTCCCAATTATGTTACGAAGAGTTGTTCTTGCAAGGTTAACTATTTGCCATTTGAAGTTGTTAACGTTATATATAGAGCCTTTAACGCTCTCTTCATCAGACTTAACGCGAAAGTAAACCTGAGCATCTACGCTGGCATTCAAGTTATCGTTGGTTATAATCTCCTGAGGTTCTGCATCTATCATCTGCTCAGTAACGTTAACCACATAAATCTTGTCAATAATTGGAATAATCCAGTGAAAACCCGGCCCGGCAAAATTTGAATATTTACCAAGTCTTTCAATAAGACCTCTTTGTGTAGGTCTTACAATACGAATCCCTGCGAATAAAAATAAAACCGCAGCGGCAATAATTAAATACCAAAAACTTTCCATATAGTGTAATATTTTTATAAAGGTATGTTTTTTATTGACTTGTTATTGCAATTTTTTATCAGAAGAAACCAATTGGGGTAAATCATAAACAAAAAATGGGTTTTCGTCGGTTACTGATGCCAGAAATAACTTTGTTTCGGACTCGTTTACGCAAAAATAACCCCACTGGTCCAATTTGAATTTTCTTATAGGATTTCCGTTCCAGTCATATTGTTCCACAAAAATATAGTGCTTCCCGGATTTGAATTCTTCTCCCACTTCCAAAGGAGTTCTGCCACTGTATAGAAAATAGACGTAATTTCTTTGAGCAGAAATACCCCAGAAATGAGTGATATTATCGGGGCCTAAAGTGCGAATAATATCCTTTTTCTCAATTTCCGGTGCTCTGAAATTTATGACTCTGGCATCAGAACCATCTAGCCGGGTAAAGACAAGACGTTTAAAATATTTATATGCATAGACAATTCTGTCGCGCTTTTTGTTAATGCCAAAATCCCCGATATATGTTGCCCACCCTTTGTGCCCTTTCAGGAAAGAGAGATTAAATATGTGTGAGATGTTCTGGGTATCTGCTGCAAATGTCAATTTTGAGATCTCTTTGCCATTTGGAGTAGTGTCAACAAATAGAAAACTGGAATCGCAAAGGTAAGATATCTCTCTGCTATCATATGGGGAGTCTGTCTCCGGGAAGAGGATCTTCTCTCGTTTTAAGTTTAAATCTTTGTCAAGAGAGTACATCTTACTTTTGTTTAATATAAGGCACTTTGAGATGGAGTTAGTTCCGGCAATCAACTTTGGATAAAGAAACTCATCCGGCCCGTTTCCAATGAGTCCAAATGATTTTAGGTACTTAAACTCGGGGAGAGAGAATAACATAAACGTGTTGGTTTTGTGTCTATTCTGGACAATTAACAGAGTGTCATCGGTTACCATTTTAGTTCCGGATACTTTAAATATTACATCCACAGGTTTTGAGACTCCCGTAAGCTCAATTACTGCTCCAAAATCCTCCTCCTCTATCTGAAACTCACCGGTAATCAAGGGTTCAACAACACTTGGCACATCATCAACGAGTCCCTTTATTTCAGCCACATTTTTACAAGAAAAAGTTAAAGTTAAAATAGAGAGGAGATAGATAATTTTTTTCATCTGATTATATGTTTTATGAAATCAAAAATTCAGTATGTTAATTGTTTTAGGTAAATTTGAATATCAGAGAGCAGGGCAACTCCTTTTCTCGGTAATAAGATATTTGAATACAAACAGATACAGTACAAAAATAATCAAATAAAGAATATGAAAAGAAAAATATTCTGCAAAATGAGAAGAGATAAAACGCTTTCGTGGATTGTTGCCGGGGCTCTTTTAGTAGCAGCTGTCGCCTGCGGCAAAGTTATGATTACAGGAAGAAGTCAGATGCTTCTTTTTAGTCAGGGGGAGCTGACCTCTCTTAGTAACCAGGCCTATACAGAGATTATGAGCAAATCTGTACCGTCAAATAATAGCACTCATATTAAAATGGTAAACAAAGTGGGGCAGGATCTCACTCAAGCGGTTGACAGATATGTAAAAGAGAAAGGATGGGATAAGTCGCTGGAGGGGATTACCTGGAAATTTGATGTTATAAAGAGCGACCAGGTAAATGCTTTTTGTCTGCCAAACGGCAATATTGTCTTCTATGAGGGGATAATGAAGATCACAAACACCCCCGACCTGGTTGCGGTTGTAATGGGGCACGAAATAGCACACGCACTTGCTAAACACGGGAATGAGAGGATGAGTCAGGAGGCTCTTGTAGGGGTTGCAGGCCAGGCACTCTCTGCATACCTTGGAAGCGAGAGCGAAAAGACACAGATGTTGTTCGGACTGGCTTTCGGAGTGGGCACACAGCTCGGGGTGCTGCTTCCATACTCAAGAAAACACGAGTACGAGGCAGATCGGCTTGGCCTGATAATTATGGCAATGGCCGGATACGACATTAACGTTGCTCCCGGCTTCTGGGAGAAGATGAGTGCAGGGGGTAACTCAAAAATGGAGTTCTTTAGCACCCACCCATCCGATGCTAACAGAATAGCTCAGATAAAGAGGGTACTACCCGAAGCAGCGACCTATATTCCAAAAAAATAGAAGAAGGCCGGAAATTTCGGCAAATTATTTCACTATAGAAGTCAGATACTCTTCTGTTGTTTTGTTTGATGGCCAAGGGGCATTTGCAGTGATAATGCGAAACTCCTTGTCGATGAATAAAAACCGAGGGATTGCGGAGAGGTTCCACTGTGTAATAAGTGCTTTGTCATTAGAATAGAGTTGAATAACACTCTTCTTTTCGGCTATTATATGGTCCAGCCAGGGTTTTATCTCCTTATCGGTACATATAGAAATAAATACAATATCCTTTTCAGATAATTTATTGGCAAGAGCTTCAAAATATGGTGTCTCCCTAAGACAAGGCATACACCAGGTTGCCCAAAAATCTATAAACAGATACTTTCCCTTAAAATCACTCAACTTTAATTTGTTCAATTTCAGATCGGTCAACTCAATGTCATAAGCAGGAGATCCAGGCAAGATTGAACCGGATTTAGCCAAAAGAAAGTTTATCTCTCTCCGGCAATCTGGATTGGATATTGAATCAAACATCTCTGTCACTCTTTTAATTGACTCGTGCGTAGCGTTATTTGCCAGAAGATTTTTAACCTCAATCGCTTTTTGATACTCCTTGAACAGAGGTGTTAGCTCTATCCCTTCGGAGTATTTGGCATAACTGTTCATAAGAATCAACAGAAGAGCCCTTACAGCATCTATATCAATGAACTCATCTCTATTAACCTCCCCGATCAGAGTTTTTACATCTTTTGAAATTGATTCACGATAACTACTTAAAGCCTCTGATTTTTTCTCGGGACTTTCAAAGGGTTTTAATGATCCGGAATAGTTATAAATCATTATGTAACTTATTGCAACATCTGCACTTATTCTCGCATTCTCCATTTTTCTGAACTCTGGGGAGATGTTTTGTAAAGAGTTAAGCCTCTCTCTGCTTTTTTGAGCACTTAGCTTAATATATTCAATAGTTTCATCTATTGTATTTTGTATATTTCTTCCTCCAACCAGATAAGAACCGGCTTTGGGAAACAGTCTTGCGCACAAATAGTTATTTGCCTCTGAACCCTTGCCTCTGAATAGAGAATTGTTTGAATCCTCATAGATTTCACACTCCAGATTATCACCAGGAGACAGATAAATCGTGTTTCTTCTGATTCTTAAATAAACAGGCTTTTCTAAGGGGATAATTGTGTCAAAAACCCCATTTTTGTCTTTAGAGACGAAGATTTCTCTTGATTTTCCAATTAAAGAAGCCGCACCATCATAATCGATGGAAACATATCCGCTTTCGCCGGATTTCATTACTCCGTGTATTCTGGCAACTCCTGACTGCGCAGAGATAGCAACGTGAATAAACAATAAAACGATAGTTACAATAACTCTCATAAAATTTTTAATAAATATCTGCTATTGACATAATAACGGTGTTAAGTTAAGAAAAAAAAGAAGATATTCTAAAATCTAGTATCTTTGTGACCGAACATAAAAACAGAGATAAAACAATTATGTATAGGACACACACTTGCGGAGAGCTACGCATAAGTAATGCAGGTCAACAGGTCACTTTAGCCGGATGGGTTCAGAGAATCCGTAAAATGGGGGGGATGAGTTTTTTAGATCTGCGGGATCGTTACGGTATTACCCAACTCGTTATTGACGACAGCATCAGCCACGAGCTTAATGAGGTGGCCGGGAAGCTTGGCCGTGAGTATGTGATTCAGGCAAATGGCGTGGTGATGGAGAGGAGCAGCAAGAACGCAAAGATGCCTACAGGCGACATAGAGATAAAGATATCTGCAATAAATCTGCTCAATGCATCTCAAACACCCCCTTTTACTATTGAGGATGAGACCGACGGTGGTGAGGAGATTCGTGCAAAATACCGTTACATAGATCTTCGCCGTAATCCGCTCAAAAGGGCGCTTGAGTTGAGGCACAAAATGGCACAGGAGACACGCAAATACTTGGACAGCATTGGCTTTATAGAGGTAGAGACTCCGGTCCTGATAAAATCTACACCTGAGGGGGCCCGCGATTTCGTTGTCCCTTCAAGGATGAATCCGGGAGAGTTTTACGCTCTGCCTCAAAGTCCTCAAACCTTTAAGCAGCTGTTGATGGTTGCCGGTTACGACAGATATTTTCAGATCGTGCGCTGCTTCCGTGACGAGGACCTTCGTGCAGACAGGCAGCCGGAGTTTACCCAGATAGACTGCGAGATGTCCTTTGTAGAGAGGGAAGATATTCTCAACACATTTGAGGGGATGACCAAGGCACTTTTCAAAAATGTGCTGGGGCTTGAGTTTGCAGATGCCTTCCCAAGAATCTCCTACTCGGATGCGATGAAATTTTACGGGTCAGACAAACCGGATATTCGTTTCGGGATGAAGATTGCAGAGCTGAAGAACTTACAGAGTGAGCAGGAGGATTTGGTTAGCGGAAAGAGTTTCCCTGTTTTTGACTCTGCCCAATATGTTGGTGCAATTTGTGTCGAGGGGGCAGCTGCCTATACCCGCAAACAGCTGGACGAGCTCACCGAATGGGTTAAGCGTCCGCAGATAGGCGCCAAAGGTCTTGTATATATAAGGGTTGCCGAAGATGGAATCAAATCATCTGCAGATAAATTCTACACTCCGCAAGATCTATCTGCAATTGCAGATAGAGTGGGGGCAAAGGTGGGAGACCTCATTTTGATTCTGGCCGGGGAGAAGAAGAGAACTCAGGAGGCTTTAGGAACGCTGCGTATTGAGATGGGCAACCGACTTGGTCTTCGTAAAAGTGACCACTATGCACCACTATGGGTGTATGACTTCCCGCTGTTGGAGTGGGACGAAGAGAGCGAGCGTTTCTACGCAATGCACCACCCATTTACCTCACCAAAACCTGAGGATATGGAAAAGTTCTACAGCGATAACAGAGAGGATATTGCAGATGTTGCGGCCAATGCATACGACTTTGTTTTAAACGGAACCGAGATTGGCGGAGGCTCTATAAGGATTCACGACTCTGCCGTACAAAAGAGGATGTTTGAGGTGCTTGGTTTTTCGTCGGATGAGGCAGACTATAAATTTGGGTTTATCATAAACGCTTTTAAATTTGGCGCACCGCCTCACGGTGGCATTGCTTTCGGGTTTGACCGTTTCTGCGCGCTCTTTGGAGGTCAGGAGACTATCCGCGACTATATCGCCTTCCCCAAAAACAACTCCGGCCGGGATGTGATGCTGGATGCTCCGTCAAAAATTGATGAATCACAAATGGACGAGCTCTTTTTAAAGAGTACAGTAAAGAGGTAATAATCTGAAATAAAAATATGGGACTGCTCATCTTCTATCTGCTGCTTGCGCTGTCTGTCTCTTTCCTCTGTTCGGTGATGGAGGCGGTACTACTCACAACTCCTATGTCATTCATCTCTATGAAGGAGAGCGATGACGCAAAATCTGCCTCAATTTTTCGCAAGCTTAAGCAAAACATAGATAGGCCACTATCTGCAATTCTCTCATTAAACACAATTGCTCACACCGTTGGTGCAGCAGGTGTGGGAGCCCAGGCGGCAATTATTTTCGGGGATGCCTACTTTGCAGTTATATCGGCAGTATTGACGCTTCTTATACTTGTCTTTTCTGAGATTTTGCCAAAGACAATTGGTTCCTACTACTGGAAATCCATTGCTATGGCTTCCGGCAGAATCATCAATGCAATGGTATATATTACATACCCTCTGGTTGTTATCTCGGAGATGTTTACTAAGATTATTTCCGGAGGCAGCAGCGGAGAGCCCACAGTGAGCAGGGAGGAGTTTTCTGCAATAGTTAATATCGGAGAGCAGGAGGGAGTTATTGGAATCTCGGAGAGCAGAATTATCCAGAATCTTATAAGGCTTCGTAATATTAAGGTGGAGGATGTGATGACACCTCGGGTTGTTGTTGAGACTGCACCGGAAGATATGACCATAGACGAATTCTATAAAGTTAAAAGCTACAGGGGCTTTTCCCGTATTCCTGTCTACTCCGGTCATAGCAAGGAGGATATCACCGGGTTTGTCTACAGGCAGGATGTCACAGAAAATCTTGCAAACGACAACTTCGGGATTACACTGGCTTCAATCAAGAAGCCAATAACTGTTGTACCCAATGTACAACCAATCACTGTTCTGTGGGAGAAGCTTCTCTCTCAAAAGTCACATATTGCAATTGTGGTAGATGAGTATGGAGGCCTGGAGGGGGTAGTTACCCTGGAAGATGTAATCGAGACCATTCTTGGCCTCGAAATTATGGATGACCGTGACGTTAATGCAGATATGCAGCAGTTCGCACGCGAACGCTGGAGTATTAGACTCAAGAAATATAAGGAGTTAGCAGATCAGGACAATCTAAAAACCCCACCGGATAAGTTATAATCAATAACCTCTCCGGTAATAGGGTCGTCTCCTGTTATTCAAGAATCGCGATAAGCTTTTCGGCCAGTTTGCCAAAACTTTTTCCATCTTCGCGATCCATCAGAGCAATAGGCTCCCCGGCATCTCCGCTCTCGCGGATACTCTGGATAAGGGGAATCTGGCCTAGTAGCGGGACATTAAATTTCTTTGCCATCACTGCGCAACCATCCTTGCCAAAAATATAGTATCTGTTGTTGGGAAGCTCTTCGGGTGTAAACCACGACATATTCTCAACCAGCCCCAGAATCGGCTTGTCAATATTTTTTGATCGGAACATATTTATCCCCTTCTCCACATCTGCAAGCGCAACCGGTTGAGGGGTACTCACCACAATTGCCCCGGAAAGCGGAATATCTTGAACCAGAGATATATGAATATCGCCGGTTCCCGGAGGGAGGTCTATCAGCAGAAAGTCAAGTTCACCCCATTGAACCTGAAGAATCATCTGCTTTAGGGCGTTGCTTGCCATTGGCCCTCTCCAGATAAGCGGTTGGTCCGGTTTTGAAAAATAGCCGATGGACATCCACTTTACCCCATATTTTTCGATAGGAATAATCATCTCTTTTCCGGTTGAGTCATCTACCTGAGGATGCTCAAACTCTGTATCTGTCATCTTGGGAACAGAGGGGCCGTAAACATCTGCATCGGACAGCCCTACGCGAAAACCAGCCCTGGCAAGCGCAATTGCAAGATTTACCGCAACGGTAGATTTCCCGACGCCACCTTTTCCGCTAGCAATGGCAACTATATGACGCACATTTTCCAGCGACTCCTGGCCCAGAGCCACCGTTTGACGTTTTTGAATCTTACGCTCTCTCACCAGCTCCATTATGGAGATCTTAAACTCCTCTGCCGGAAATGCCCTCCTGAGAGCCTCCTCACAACTCTTTTTGATTGAAGAGGAGAGTGCGTCCGGAGAGGGGAAGACCAGCTTAAACCGCACCTTGCCATCCTCAATCTTAATATCCTCAACCATTCCCAATGTTACTACATCTATCTCCTTAACAGGGTGCTGCACACCCCTAAGAGCCTCCTCTACTAATTTTATGTCCATAAAAAGAATTTTACATATTAACAATAAACCCGAAAAAAGGTTTCCCTGACAGAATTTTTAATAAAACATTTTACAAAAAGAGGCCGCCACAGGGCCGCCTCTTATGAATCTTACTATCTAATAAACTCTGATTAATTGACAAATCTTATTTTACGATTGTCATCTCATCAATCAGATGTTTTGCGTTGCCATATTTTTCTACGATGAAAAGGACATAACGAATATCTACATTTATACATCTCTGGAGTGTTGGTTCAAAGATGATGTCTCCGCTCATAGCCTCCCAGTTTCCGTCAAAAGCACAGCCGATAAGTTCACCTTTTGCATTTAATACAGGACTTCCTGAGTTACCGCCGGTGATGTCGTTATTGGTTAGAAAAGCAACAGGGAGCTCTCCGTTAGCCATTGCATACTGGCCATAATCTTTTGCTTTGTAAAGCTGCTTGAGCTTTTCCGGAACCACAAACTCCCAGTTGTTAGGATCCTCTTTCTCCATTACCCCTGTGAGTGTTGTAACGTGCTCATAAAGAACAGCATCTTTTGGAGAGTAGTTAAGAACTTGTCCGTAGGTCAAACGCATTGTTGAGTTTGCATCCGGATACATTGCTTCACCTTTTTTCATCTCAAGTTGACCCGCGATATAGGCTTTTTGTCCCAGAGAGTAGTTTGCATTTGCTGCACCGGCGGCAAACTGGAGTTTCGGCATCAAGACAAAAATACTCTTTCCAACCTCCAAAGCCGGGTCGCTAAGAATTACCTCAGGAGCGGCAGCAAGAGCTTTATCAATCTTCTCTTTTGAAGAGAAGATGGTTCTGTTGAACATATCATCTACAAAAGCGTCTACATCTCCACCGAATTTTGAATCTATATCTGCAAAGAAAGATGGTCTGTCGGCTGCCTTTACCTTATCTCTGTAAACTTTGATAAGAGCCTTTGCAACCTTGCGGTCTGTTGGCTCCGAGTAGTTAACAAAGAAGGCATTAATACGACCCTCCAGCCCTTTTGCAGCCTTCATCGCCTCTTCTTTATCTCCTTTTGAAAGTGCATTTGCAACCGGGGCGTAGTGATTGGCAACGGCAGTAAGTTCAATATTCATCAAAGTCTCTTGAAGGTATTTCAAAAGGTAGAGAATCTCTGCTCTCTGCGCAACCGAGGTGTTTATAAACTCCAGAGCTTTTCCATATTTCTCAATACGCTTTTTATCTTTATTAACCCACTCTGTGAAGGCTCTCTCTTCTTGGGCGCGACGCTCCTGAACATTAAGCTTGGCAAAGGTTTCGTTCATACCCATTGCTTTCTTCCAGAAGTTGGAAGAGCTTGCATATTTGCTCGAGTACTGCAGACGAATTTTAGGATCTGCAATCATATCCTCCATAAGTACGTCTTGACGAATACCTCTGGCATAGATGGTGATTGCGTTATTGATCTCACTTGTCTCCTTAACCTCAGAGCTGGTCATAAAACGACTGGTTCTTCCGGGGTAACCCAAAATCATTGCAAAATCGTTCTGCTCAACACCTTTAAGAGAGATGGTCAGATGCTTCTTAGGGATATATGGTTTGTTATCTGCCGAATAGGCTGCAGGATTGTTGTCTTTATCTGCATATACGCGGAAGATAGAGAAGTCTCCTGTATGTCTTGGCCACATCCAGTTGTCTGTATCTGCGCCGAATTTACCGATTGATGAAGGGGGTGCACCAACGAAACGAACGTCATTAAACACTTTGGAAACAATAAGATAATATGAATTTCCACCATACATTGAGGCAACTTTGGCTGTTAAATATTTATTATCTCCTACCGCTTTTTTGATAAGCTCATCGGTAACATTTTTTATTGCTTGTTGTCTCTCTTGATCGGAATTTGCACTCTTGGAAGCCTTTTCGATCTCTTTTGTTATGTCTGTAAAGCTCTCCAGAAAGGTGACCGAAAGGCCTGGCGAAGGGAGCTCCTGGGCGCGACTCATTGCCCAGAACCCGTGTTGTAGATAGTCATTCTCAACAGTGCTAAGTTTTTGAATAGTACCGTATCCACAGTGGTGGTTTGTAAGAACCAACCCCTCGCCGGAGATAATCTCACCGGTACAACCACCGCCAAAATGGACTATTGCGTCCTTTAGACTTGTGTTGTTAATGTCATAGATCTCTTTTGCAGTGAGTTTAAGTCCCAGTTCGGACATCTTCTTCATATTGAGCTTCTCTATCAACGGAAGCAGCCACATTCCTTCGTCGGCTCTCATCGGGCTCAAAGAGAGGAGGATGGCAATTAAAATTAGCAGGCCTGTTTTTTTCATTTTTTATTACTATTTTTACTTGGTTTGTTTTTTTTGGTAAAGACAAAGATAAATAATTATGCCAACTAAAGTTCTCATAATAGTTGATAAGTTCAAAGGCAGTCTTACTGCCCGTGAAGCCTCTGCTGCAATCTCGGCCGGGATAAGAATGCATCTGCCCGATATCGAAATAGAGCAGATACCGCTTGCAGATGGCGGGGAGGGGACTATTGAGGCAGTTGAGCATTTGGGAGATGAGAAGTTCTTTGTCACGGCAGTAGATCCGCTGGGTCGCAAAATTGAGGTTCCGGTTCTGAGGACAGGAAACAAGGTGCTTTGTGAGATGGCAAAATCTACGGGACTTAATTTTTTATCTAAACAGGAGAGAGATCCGCTTAAAACCAGCAGCTATGGTTTGGGTATGGTAATTAATACGGTTGCTAAAATGGGTTACTCCAAAATCTTAATGGGCATAGGTGGAAGCTCTACAAATGATGCAGGAGCCGGGATGCTTGAGGCTCTTGGCTATGTTTTTATTGACAAAGATGGGAATCCTGCAAAGAGTGGGCACTATATGACAGGAGGAGATCTTTTAAATGTTGCTGGCATAGATGACTCATCGGTTGCGCCATATATACGCAATCTCAAAATTGAGGTGGCTTGTGATGTTAATAACCCACTTACAGGGATTTACGGAGCGAGTAGAGTCTATGGGCCACAAAAGGGGGCAAAACCCGAGGATGTTGTTATTCTAGAAGAGGGTGTTCAAAACTTTGCGAGGATATCTGCAAGATATCTGGGATACGACCACTCAGATAACTCCGGAGCAGGTGCGGCAGGGGGGATGGGCTTTGCACTAAACGCATTCCTTAATGCGACTCTTATGAGCGGATGGAGAGTTCTTTTTGATTTTATGAAGATTGAGGATAGAGTTGATGAAGCAGACCTTGTGATTACCGGCGAGGGTCGTGTAGATGGTCAGAGTATCTCGGGAAAACTTTTAGATGGTGTGGTGGAGATCTGTTTAAAACATAGAAAAAGGCTGTGGATAATATGTGGAGACAATCTACTTACAAGCAGAGAATTAGAGAGAATTGGGGTAGAGCGGCTCTTCTCTGTATCGCAATTTGAGCCCTCAAAAGAGAGGGCAATTGCCAATGCAAAGAGCTATGTAGAAAAAATTTCACAACTTGCTGCAACTTTTCTTAAGTAACCTCCGTCTAACAGGCAAACAACTTAAAAATTACAATTATGGATTTGGAAGGAATTTTCGCAATCGTTACCCCTTTTATAACAGCAATTTCAATTATTCTTATTGTTTTTATAGTAAAGCTAAAAAGGGACAAATCAAGGAATGAAGTAATAGTCAAAGCCTTGGAACATGGAGTAGAGTTGTCGCCAGAACTACTCAAAACAGATACAGAGCAGAAAAAAAGAGACCCCTTAACATCTGCTTTGGTAACAATAGGGGTTGGAATAGGACTTTTTATTTCACTGTTTCTCTTCTTTGACCAACTTAAATTTGCTGCATTTGGATTAATTCCGCTGTTTATCGGGCTTGGTCAGTTAGCAGGGTATCTAATCAACAAAAACAGAGGAGAGACAAAGAAATAACTGCCAGTAAAAGTTTAAGTAACACCCCGGATGACAAGAGTAGAGTTTGAACAACAGGTAAGATTGAATCAGGAGCCGTTAAGGAGGTTCCTGATCAACCTCTGCTCCGGAGACTCATCTCTGAGTGACGATATAGCACAGGAGGCATTCATAAAGGCTTATCTAAACTTAAACTCGTTCAGCGGAAAATCAAAGTTCTCTACCTGGCTCTTTCGAATTGCATACAACTGTTTTTGTGACAACAAAAGAGCCTCGTCAAGATTCAACACGGTAGAACTAAACGACACAAAACATTTTGCAAATGAGAGTACAGACTCAAAATATATGAACCAGGAGCTCTATATGGCACTCTCTAAATTGAATGAAAACGAAAGAAGTTGTATCTTGCTATTCTATATGGAGGATAAAAGCATTAAAGATATCTCGGAGATAACGGCAATAAAGGAGAATACAATAAAATCACACCTATCAAGGGCAAAGACAAACATATCGCAACATTTAAAAAGTATAGGTTATGAAAGATGATAACATAAAGAGGTTTTTTGATGACCACAAACAGAGCATCGCAGACGAAGGGTTCTCTCAAAGACTCTTTGCAACCCTGGATTGTCTGCCGGAACCAAAACAGGAGAGGGACAAAAGCAAGATGATAATGCTACTATTTACACTTTTCGGGGTTATTCTTTTTGTGTTTTTAGGTGGATATGGAGAGCTTATTAAGGGACTTGTCTCTATAGGAGATGTAGTTGCCAATTTTTCCCTTTTATCACCTGAGATTGTAGTTGCCGTGCTTTTTACGATTTGCTCCGTTTTTGCAGCCGGTAAATTTGCAGTAGAATCCTGAATCTAATAGTCGCAACTATCACTAAAAGAGTTTGTAGCTCAACCTGTGGTGAATTGTAACTCCGTATTTTTCAATGGCCTCCTTGTGCTTTTTAGTCGGGTAGGCCATATTTTTTTCCCACCCATATTGGGGATACTCCTTTGCCAGAGCCCTCATATACTCATCTCTGTAACTCTTTGCCAATACAGATGCAGCAGCAATTGAGGCATACTTGCCGTCGCCTCCGATTATACAACTATACGGGATGTTGTTGTAACTTATAAATCTGTTGCCGTCCACAAGAATATGTTCCGGTGAGACCTTGAGTTTATCAAGTGCTCTCTGCATTGTAAGAATAGAGGCCTTGAGGATATTGAGGCAATCGATCTCTTTTGGGGCTGCTGTTGCAACAGCAAATGCAATGGCCTCTCTCTCAATAATCGGCCTTAATATTTCGCGGCTCTTTTCACTCATCTTCTTGGAGTCGTTTAAAAGAGGGTGGTAAAAATCTTTTGGCAGTATAACTGCAGCTGCAAAGACAGGACCGGCAAGGCATCCTCTGCCCGCCTCATCGCATCCGGCCTCAACTTTTGTCTCATCCAGATATTGTAAAAGAGTGGCAACCATTATGAGATAATTTTACGCAATTTACATAAAAAACTGCTCTTAATAGTCCGGATGCCGCTCTTTGAGAACCCCGATGATGCTCTCTTTAGTCTTTAGATTTGCTTTTAGGATATTGATCTCACCCTCTTTTTCTGCCAGTAGAATTTTGTAGGAAGTTTTGAGAGATAAAAGCTTTTCGTTGTATTCAATTTCAAGCTGTTCAATTTTCCTAAGATACTCCTCACCCGACATCACTCCAAACAGAAGTGACTCCAGCGGAATCTTTAAAATTGAGGCGATCTCCTCCAGACGAGGATTGATAAGAACTGTTGTGCCGTTCTCGATCTCCCGGTATGAATTGGCAGATATACCCAGAGATCCTGCCAGATACTCCTGAGTGTAACCAAGGGCTCTTCTCTCCCTCTTTATTCTATCTCTTATGAGGTCGCAATTCATACTCAACAAATATAATTTTATAATGCCACACCTGAATAACAACCAAAACATGTGTAAAAAACAGGCAGAGATTGGTGTTATTGTCAATTATTTTTAAAATCAGATATATTTTGAACAGGATCAGATAAATTAGCAACCCGGAGTTGTATTTATGATGCCTAAGGGTATACTTTTGCAAAAAAAAAGCTATGAAACAATCCAACACTTTAGACGCCTCAAAAAAGATTTTCTTATTTTTTTACAATGCTATGGAAGAGCAGCAGCTCTATCTGGATGAAAATTTCTCTGCAGAGAGGCTTGCCTCGCTCTGCGGATGCTCGTTAGAGGAGCTTGACGCTCTCACCCTTGATGAGTTTGCCCTTACTGCAAGCGGGATAATCTCTATGTACAGGGAACAGCATTGCTGAATGAATTATTTTTTCTAAATTTGAGATTCTATTTTTAAAATGTACTAACTAATATGTAACACGGAACAAATATGAAAGTCTATCCCACTCAAAACATCCGCAACGTAGTCCTGATAGGAAATACGAAGTCTGGTAAAACTACCCTTGCGGAAACTATGTTGTTTGAAGGTAAAGTGATTGATCGCAGAGGATCGGTTGAGGCAAAAACAACAGTTAGTGAATCGATACTCCCGGCTCGGATGATTTTGTAGGAGGAGTGATTTCTGCCTTCAAGGTAGCAGATGCAGGTGTTATGATTATAAATGCACAGCAAGGTGTTGAAGTTGGGACAGAGATTCTTTCGCGTTATGCAGAGAAACACTCAAAACCGCTTATCATAGCAGTTAACCAGTTAGATCACGAGAAGGCAAACTGGGAGAGTACTTTAGAGTCAGTAAAACAGACCTTTGGGAAAAAGGTTGTAGTTATACAGTTTCCTGTTGAGGTTGGGCCGGCCTTCAACTCATTTATTGATGTCCTCAAAATGAAGATGTACCTCTTTAAAGATGAGAACGGAACCAGAGAGGAGCACGATATTCCTGCAAACTTAAAAGATCAGGCAGATGAGTATCACCAGATTCTTGCAGAACTTGCAGCAGAGAATGACGAAGCTTTGATGGAGACATTCTTTGACAAAGGAGTTCTTACAGAGGAGGAGATTAGAAAAGGGCTCTCAATTGGGCTTGCTCAGTGCGAGATAATGCCTCTTTTCTGCCTCTCAGCCAAAAAAGATATCGGAGTAAAAAGGCTGATGGAGTTTATCATCAACGTTGGACCTAACCCGGACAAATACGAACAGAAGCTTAAAAATGGAGAGAGTGTACCTTGCAGCGTTAACGGACAGACCTCTCTGTTTATTTATAAAACTGCAATTGAACCACACATTGGTGAGGTTTCATACTTTAGGGTAATGTCGGGAAAACTAACCGAGGCTATGGATGTGGTTAACCACGAAACCGGCACCAAGGAGAGGATCTCTACAATATTTGCGGTTGCCGGCAAGAAAAAAGAGAAGCTTACAGAGATTGTTGCCGGAGATATTGGCTGCAGTGTTAAACTTAAATCCGTTAAGACTAACCAAACTCTCAACGCCGGGCCTAAAGAGTGGGCTTTTGAGTCGATTGTATTTCCCCCTTCAAAATTCAGAACAGCTATCAAGGCTAAGGTTGAGAAAGATGAGGAGAAATTGGGTGAACTTTTAAACAAAGCACATTCAGAAGATCCTACAATCCGCGTAGAGTACTCGAAAGAGTTAAAACAGACAATCCTCAGCGGACAGGGAGAGCACCATATTAATATTCTCAAGTGGCACCTCAATAACACACATAAGATAGAGATAGAGCTATTCTCTCCAAAGATTCCATACAGAGAGACCATTACCAAAGTAGCTACAGCAGATTATCGTCACAGAAAACAGTCCGGTGGTGCCGGTCAATTTGGTGAGGTTCACCTTCTTATAGAACCGGTTCTGGAGGGGGTTCCTGCAGGTAACAGGTTTAAAATAGATGGTAAGGAGCTTGTTCTTAACCTAAAGGGTAAAGAGGAGTTCACTATGGATTGGGGCGGTAAACTGGAGTACTACAACTGTATCGTTGGAGGTGCAATTGATGCCCGTTTTATGCCTGCAATTCTAAAAGGAGTTATGGAGAAGATGGAGGAGGGACCTCTTACAGGATCTTACGCCCGTGATATTCGTGTATTTGTATACGACGGAAAGATGCACCCGGTTGACTCAAATGAGATATCATTCAAACTTGCAGGTCGTAACGCATTCAAAGAGGCCTTTAAAAAAGCGGGTCCAAAGATTATGGAGCCTATTTACAATGTAGAGGTACTTGTTCCAAGTGACTGTATGGGTGATGTTATGAGTGATCTTCAAAACCGTAGGGCTATGATTGAGGGGATGAGCAGTGACAAGGGATTTGAGATTATTAAAGCAAGAGTTCCTCTGGCAGAGATGCATAAATACTCGACCACCTTGAGTTCACTAACCTCGGGAAGAGCAACATTCACAATGACATATGCAGATTACCAACAGGTTCCTGCAGATGTTCAGGACAAATTGCTCAAAGAGTACGAGGCAAACGAGAAGGATGAGTAACAACTTTATGATAAAGGCTCAAAATATAAAAAAATCTTTTGGGAACCTTCTTGTTCTTAAGGGTATAGATTTTGAAGCCAAGAATTCCGAAGTACTAAGTATAGTTGGAGCAAGCGGGGCCGGTAAGTCCAGCTTGCTCCAAATTCTTGGTACCCTCTCCAACCCGGATTCCGGCAAGGTTTACATAGACGGTGTAGATGTATTTGGGTTAAAATCCAACGCTCTGGCTGACTTTCGCAATAAGAGAATAGGGTTTGTTTTTCAGTTCCATCATCTTCTCCCGGAGTTCACTGCTGTGGAGAATGTAGCGATTCCTGCTCTTATAGCAAATGCAAGTATGTCACAGGCGAAAGAGAGAGCTACAGAGTTGCTCAACTTTTTAGGTCTTAAAGATCGCCTTACCCATAAACCATCTCAGCTTAGCGGAGGTGAGCAGCAGAGAGTTGCAATCGCAAGGGCTCTAATAAACAATCCGGCGGTCATCTTTGCAGATGAGCCTTCGGGGAACCTGGACACCAATACAAAGAGCGAGATTCATAAACTATTCTTTGACCTTAGAGACCGCTTTGGGGTTACCATCATTATCGTCACCCACGACAGAGAGCTTGCCAGGATGAGCGACAGGACTTTGGAGATGAAAGATGGAGAGTTTCTGCTTTAAAAGATTTTCCGTCAGGCAGAGTAAATCTGCAATGAAGGTCAACACCGACGGAGTTTTACTTGCAGCCTGGGTAACTCTTAATAAACTAACAGCCTCCCAAAGCTCCCATTTGATAGAGAACCCTCTACGCATACTTGATATAGGAACCGGCACCGGGGTGATATCGCTAATTCTTGCACAACGCCTGGAGAGTGGTCCCCCATTTAAGATAACAGCGATTGAGATTGATAAAAACTCTTCAGAGGAGGCTGCCCATAACTTCTCGGAATCTCCCTGGAGCAACAATCTTGTCTCAAAAAACATATCTCTTCAATGTTTTATGGAGCTGGAGCAGCCATCTAAGCCTGAGAAATTTTCACTGATTCTCTCCAACCCCCCATACTTTACACAATCACTAAAAGCCCCCTCTACAAGGAGGAGCATCGCAAGGCATAATGATGTGCTCCCTTTGGAGGATATAGTAAAAGCTGCACATCTTTTTCTTGAAGATGATGGAATATTGGCACTTGTGTTACCTGTGAACGAGGGAGTGCAAATCATTTCACTCGCAAAGCAGATGTCACTTAACCTCGCAAGAGTTTGCAGAGTAAAAACATTGATTCATAAGAAGGAGAAGAGACTTCTTCTGGAATTCACTAAAGGTACCTGCGAAACAGTAGAGCAGGAGCTTATAATACAAGAAAAAGGCGGAGAGTTCTACTCTCACGCCTACTGCTCTCTCGTAGAGAACTACTATTTAAAATTGTTTAAAACAGAGGATTCTGCATAAAGCAACATCCCCTTTGCCCTGTATCTTATTTGTTGAGCGGAACAGCCGGCGAGCTGCCGCTTCTAAATTGACGTATCATCTTCATCCTAAACTGCTCTTCGGCAATATAAAGTCTTGCAACCTTCTCTACCGGAAGTATTTTATAGAATTTTTCAAAATAGGTTTTATGAATGGAACCCTCCTCTGTAAGGTTTGAGATGTATACTCCCATCAGCTTCACAAGCTCAGGTTCTGTTTTTGGAGAGCCATCCTTTACGTAGGCAGTAATTACCCTCATCGACTCCTGTGTTCTTCTCATAAGCATCTCACGCTCCCTCCAGTACTCATTATAAAGTGGCCAGAACTCCTCTGCCTCCTTTGGGGTGAGCTGAATTTCCGTAGTAAAGAATGCAATTTTAGCACTCTGTATCTGTTGATACGTATGGCTCTTTTGCTGTCTTGGGGGCTCATTTTGAGCAAAACCCGAAAAGGCAAAAGATAGAGTGATTAATAGTATAAATAACTTTTTCATAACATCTTGTGTTTTGTTTCAAAATAACCGGCAAATCTATTCGAGTGATGCCAGGGTTATAATATCTATGTTTTCGCTAATATAGGTAATAAGTTCAACTGAATCAATCTTGTGTTCCGCAGAAATAACTGTGTCTCCTTCAAAATCAAAAAAGTCTACAAATGAAGTTCTAAGGAAACCCTCATCCAGGTATTGTGAATTGGAACTTAGTATTGTCACCTCCGGACTATTATCAGAGGGAGAAAATAGTGAGAAAGCGCCGTAAACGATAAAAAATATTATAACAAAAGAAGAGACAAGAATTAACTGTGGCTTAGCAATGCTCCATACTCCCGTGTGACTCTCCCTATTTACGGAAGAGATTCTCTCAGAAACAGAGTTTCTCACCTCAAGAAAGTAGCCATCCGGAACCGTGAACGGATTCTCTCTCAGTTTAGGGTTGTCAATATCAAATTTCTTTTTCATACCTCTTTGACTATAAAATTAACAAAAGGATTAAACAGACTCTCTTAATATATCTTGAATTTTTTGATAAGCGTGGTGATATGATGCTTTAAGTGCGCCTACAGATGTTCCCAGAATTTCTGAGATCTCTTCGTATTTCATCTCTTCGTAGTAGCGCATCGTAAAGACAACTCTTTGTTTGTCCGGTAGTTTCATTATCGCTTTCCTAAATATCCGTTGTGCCTCATCTCCGTTAAAGAAGGGATCTGCCTCAATCTGATTCTCCACCTGTTTGGTGTAGTCACTCAGTGAAAAAAAAGCCCGAAGTTTAGATCTTTTTAAAAAAGTGAGGGCCTCATTTGTTGCAATCCGGTACATCCAGGTGTATAGCCGGGACTCTTCCCGAAACTGAGGGAGTGCTCCCCAGGCTTTTACAAGTGAGTTCTGAAGTATGTCATTGGCATCTTCGTGAGACCCGGTAAGTTTACGGATATGCCAGTATAATCTCTCACTATACTTCTCTACGATAAGATTAAAGGCGTAATTCTCCCTCCCCTGCTCTCTGTATAACGCCAAGAGTTCATTATCGTCCATAATAAATTAATTACCAATTACTTCAAAAGGGATCTTTTCTTTGCAATAACTCTTTTAACAGCATCTGCAATGTTAATTGAAGATAATTTGTACTCCTTTAGCAACTCTGCCGGCTCTCCGCTCTGCCCAAAAATATCATCAACTGCAACAAACTCTGTTGGGGTTGGAAGCTCTGTTGCAAGGAATGCGGCGATCAACTCACCCATCCCTCCTGCAATAAGGTGCTCCTCTGCGGTAACAACAGCTCCTGTCTTTGCCGCCGATTCTAAGACTGCTTTCTTGTCCAAAGGTTTAATCGTATGGATGTTTATCAGCTCTACACTAATGCCCTCCTCTTCCAGCATACCAGCTGCAACTATAGCCTCCCAAACCAGGTGGCCTGTGGCAAAAATAGTTACATCACTGCCCTGTGCCAGTGTTATTGCTTTTCCAATCTCGAATTTTGCATCTGCAGGGGTGAAGTTGGGAACCGACGGCCGGCCGAATCTAAGATAGACCGGTCCGTGATGCTTTGCTATCTCTATTGTTGCCGCTTTTGTCTGATTATAGTCGCAAGGGTTGATAACCACAAGGTTGGGGAGCATTCTCATCAGCCCGATATCCTCCATAATCTGGTGTGTGGCACCGTCTTCGCCAAGGGTTATCCCTGCGTGAGATGCACATATCTTTACATTTGTCTCAGAGTAGGCAACACTCTGGCGCACCTGGTCGTAAACCCTGCCCGTGGCAAATCCTGCAAAAGTTCCCGCATATGGGATCTTCCCGGAGAGCGCAAGCCCTGCAGAGGTACCTATCATATTTGCCTCTGCAATTCCACACTGAATAAACCTCTCCGGAAACTCAGCAGCAAATGCCTCCATCTTAAGTGAACCTGTAAGGTCTGCACAGAGTGCCATCACATCGCTGTTTTCACGTCCAACCTCAAGAAGTCCTGCTCCAAAACCCGACCTGGTATCTTTATTGCCGGTATTTATATATTTTTCTGTCATTTTCATCGTAACTCTGTATTAATCAATTAAAAATCTCCAAGAGTCTCCTTTAGTTGACTAAGTGCATTTGCTGTCTGCTCACCATTTGGGGCCTTACCGTGCCAATGATGCGTTCCCTGCATAAAGTCTACACCTCTGCCCATATCTGTCTTCATAAGCAGCATCTTTGGTTTACCGTCACCGGCGGTGCTCTTGGCCCAACGCAGAGCCTCTACAACCTCCTCCATACTGTTTCCGTTTACAACTCTGCAGCTCCATCCGAAAGAGCTCCATTTTGCCTCGAGATCTCCAAGGTTTAATATTGTGCTCACCGGACCATCTATCTGTTGACCATTCCAGTCTGTGATTGCAATTAATCTATCCAGTTTGTGATGGGCAGCAAATAGCGCAGCTTCCCAAATCTGCCCCTCTTCGCTCTCTCCGTCACCTATTAGAACATAGACCAGATTCTTCTCTCCGGCTGCCCTCTTTGCAAGAGCTGCACCACACGAGACCGAGAGCCCCTGGCCGAGTGATCCTGAGGCAATGTGTACACCCGGAAGCCCTCTCTCTACCGAAGGGTGACCCTGCAGGCGTGAGCCGAGTTTGCGGAATGTCTTTAGCTCCTCTGTGGGGAAGTACCCACTACGGGAGAGTACGCTGTAAAAGAGAGGAGAGAGGTGACCTGCCGAAAGGAAAAACATATCTGCGCCCTTACCGTCTCTGTTCCATTTTGCGGGATTGTGATTCATCTCGCTGAAAAATAGTGCAGTGAGAATATCTGCACTGCCCAGAGAGCCGCCGGGGTGTCCGGAACCGGCCATATTTACCATTCGGATAATATCTCTTCTTACCTGAGATGCTATCTCCTGTAATTTTGTAATTTCTGCCATAATGATTTTAAAGAGTTGTTACTATTGGCGCAAAGATAGTATCAAACTTATAATTTTGGAATTATTTTTATCTTTGCAGCTATTAACGTCGCTTAAATTGTAAAATGAAGCAAATTAGGAACTTTTGTATTATTGCCCATATAGATCACGGTAAGAGTACCCTCGCAGACAGGCTTCTGGAGGCTACAAAAACCATTACACCGCGAGATATGGATAACCAGGTACTGGACTCGATGGATCTGGAGAGAGAGAAGGGGATCACCATTAAGAGCCACGCCATTCAGATGGACTATGAGTACAAAGGGGTACAGTATGTTCTTAATCTCATAGATACTCCCGGCCACGTAGACTTCTCCTATGAGGTCTCCCGTGCAATTGCCTCCTGTGAAGGGGCCCTGCTGGTTGTAGATGCCACCCAGGGAATACAGGCGCAGACCATCTCTAACCTTTATTTGGCAATCAATCACGACCTGGAGATTATTCCGGTTCTCAACAAGATTGATATGGATGCCGCTATGATAGAGTCGGTTAAAGATCAAATTATTGAACTGATCGGATGCAAAGATGAAGAGATTCTTCTTGCAAGCGCAAAAACCGGAGTCGGAATTGATGCGATTCTTGAGGCGATAGTAGAGAAGGTACCTCCTCCCCAGGGTAAAGAGGATGCCCCGCTTCAGGCACTTATTTTTGACTCTGTCTTCAACTCGTTCCGCGGGATTATCGCATATTTCAAAGTAGAGAACGGAACCATCAGGAAGGGAGATAAGGTTAAATTTGTACATACCGGTAAAGAGTATGAGGCAGATGAGGTAGGGAAGCTTCGCCTTAAGATGATACCCACCGGCGAGGTTGGTACAGGAGATGTAGGGTATATAATCTCCGGAATAAAAACAGCTAGTGAAGTTAAGGTGGGAGACACCATAACACACAGAGAGAGACCTTGCAGTGACTCAATTGCCGGGTTTGAAGAGGTTAAACCTATGGTTTTTGCCGGACTATATCCGGTAGAGGCAGATGAGTATGAAGATCTGCGCAGCTCCTTGGAGAAGCTTCAACTTAACGATGCATCTCTGGTTTTTGAGCCGGAGTCTTCGCTTGCGCTCGGTTTTGGGTTCCGCTGCGGATTCCTTGGACTGTTGCATATGGAGATTGTTCAGGAGCGACTCTACAGGGAGTTTGATATGGACGTGATTACCACAGTTCCCAACGTATCATATAAGGTATATACCACACAAAAAGATGTTCTGGATGTGCACAACCCTTCTGGCTTGCCGGCACCAACCCTAATAGACTATATAGAGGAGCCCTATATTCGTGCGCAGATAATCTCCAGAGCAGATTTCTTTGGGGTGATTATGAAATTGTGCCTCGATAAGCGGGGAACCCTCATCAGCCAAAACTTCCTTACCCGTGAAAGGGTAGAGCTCAACTTCGATATGCCTCTGGCAGAGATTGTGTTTGACTTTTACGACAAGTTAAAATCGGTTTCGCGAGGTTACGCCTCCTTCGACTACCACGTTATCGGCTATAAAGAGGCAGTATTGGTTAAGCTGGACATACTTCTCAACGCAGAGCCGGTTGACGCCCTCTCCTGCCTTATCCACCGAGACCACGCCTACGATTTTGGTCGCAAAATGTGTGAAAAACTAAAAGAGCTTATCCCTCGCCAACAATTTGACATAGCAATTCAGGCCGCTATTGGCGCCAAAATCATTGCCCGCGAAACCGTCAAGGCCGTTCGTAAAGATGTAACAGCAAAATGCTACGGTGGAGATATCTCCCGTAAACGCAAACTTCTGGAGAAACAGAAGAAGGGCAAAAAGCGTATGCGGCAAGTTGGAAACGTAGAGGTGCCACAAAGCGCATTTATGGCTGTCCTCAAATTGGATTAGGCAATCGTTGTTGAAATTCACACAGCAGGAAAGCATATTTTAAACGTTGCGGTCTTATACCCCCCTCTGCACAACGGGCACGTCCATCCTCATCCGCTCCCCGCGGAAGAATGGCTTTCCTGCTGTCACTTCAACTCTGGCAAAGCCGCCGGATATCTTCAAAAAAAATTTGGTCTGCTGCGCAGGAGCTAGCTTTGTGCTATGGAAAAGCTCAACTTTAAGCAACATCTGTTTTTTAGCTTATTTTCTGAAGCGTTTTTCGGAAAAGGCTGAGGACCGTTCAACGACCAAAGGGAGGCGTTCCGCAAGCCACGAAAAACACAAAGAAAAAAGCGTTAAAAAAAACTGCGTTGCGCTTGATGAGCTTTTCCAAGCAGAAGAGGCTGCCTTTTTTGGCAGCCTCTCTTTTTTGATGGGGAATTAAATTCCTAAAGGATAATTACTCCCTGAATTTCGCGAACTCAATATCGTTTTGCGAACGGGCTTTAAGAGCCTCGTCTTTGTAAACAACCTCAAGAAGTTTAGCAACATCTGTCATTTTACCCTGACGGGCAGCAATAATTGCTTTCATATAAGATGAGTGAGGACATTTGCAGGTAATAGCTGCAGATGCTTTCTCAAGTTGGTTTGTAAGGATGTATGCAAGACCTTCGTTCTCGTTTTTGGTACCGGCAAGCTTAGCAACGGCATCTGTGTATTTCCCGTTAAGGATGTCAATAATTGCAAGATTTGTTTTGGCCTCCTTGAGAGAAGATTTGTTAAACATATCTGTAGCAGTCTTATAGTCCTTCTCGCGAAGTGCGATAACACCTGCATTGTTGTAGTAGTATGGAGATGTTTTGTTGGTAACCTTAGCGTGAGCAACTTTTGCATCTGCAAGTTTGCCTCCTGCTAAAGCGATAGCTGCAAGATTGTTGTAACCGCGGTCACAATTGAATTTGTCGCCGGCTTTCTTGTAAAGCATTGCTTTTGTATCGTACTCTTTAACCAGAGCAGCAGTATAGAGAAGCGCCTCAAGATCCATAATCTCTACATTTGTTGCAGCAAGTTGTTTAAGCTCCTCGTCACTGTAGTTTGTATAGTCTATGTTTGCGATAACTCTTGCTCTTCTTAGCTCCGGAAGGATTTTATCTGCAAGGGTTTTGAACACTTTAGACATATTTTTGATCTCACGCTCGCGAACCATAGGGTCGCTGTACATTGAGAGAACACGAAGAATAAGCTCTTTGTCCTGAATTGTTGAGGCAGCTACCAGCTCCTGGAAACCATCCCAGTCCTCTGCAATTGTAGATACGTTAACAGGAGCACCCACAGGGATGTTTTTTGTCATTTTGTCAAAAGCACCTTTTGCTGTCTCTCCCCTTTTGTCCGAGAGTTTGGTGTTTAGTGGAGTAGGGCCGTCAGGTGAAGCGTAAGCAACGATATCTGTACTCTTTACAGACCTGCGCTCATCCTTCTCAATATTTGCAAGGAATTGTTCAAACTCTTTGATCTCTGCTTTTGTAAGCTCTTTAGGACGAACAGCGTGGCTATTGATTGTGTAGAGAATTTGAGTCTCTTTCTTTTCGGTGAGGATTTTCTTGTAATTGTTTGAAGTTATAGCTGTCTCACCATTTGCGTGAACAAGTTTGTAAGTAGTGTTTGCACCATCTGCAAGTTTGTAAGGAGCAGGGAAGTCATACCTCTTCTCTTTGTTCCAAACAGCTACTCTTAGTTCAAGATGCGATTTCTCCATTCCGGGTTTGTAAGCAAATTTTACGGTATTACTTACTTTACCACCCATCGCAAAAATTGATTGGAAGTTGTCTGTAACCTTCTCTCCCTGTAGTTTTTGAACAGGAGCAGCAACCTCGCCACCCATATAAACCAATACAGGAACTACCTCAAGAATTGCTCTTGCGTGGAAATATTTGTCCGGAAAACTCATTGTGTAGGTCGCTGTAATTTCGTCAGCAATTACTTCAAGAATTTTGGGGTTACTCTCAACAGTTACCAGCTGAGCATTTTTCGCCATCTTCGACGGGTTGCTGCAGGACATCACTGATATTCCAAGTATGGCAACCGCTAAAATTTTAAAAAGGTTTTTTTTCATTCTAAGGTATATTTAGTTGTTTAATATTTATCTGTTTTTTTATTGAAAACCGTAGCTGCAAATATATATAAAAAAAGTAACTAATACTACTTAAATAACCCCTTTTACCCTTAAAAGTTCAATGTCTCCGGGGGTGTCTATTGAGTGTGATTCAAATGATGTTTCGGCCACCACTATACGTATTCCGTTCTCCAGCCACCGGAGCTGTTCCAGATTCTCTGCACTCTCGAGCGGTGTTGGCTCAAGGTTTGCAATTTTTATCAAAGCCTCACGTCTGTAGCCATATAGACCTATGTGGCGGAAGAATGGATAGTCGCTTGCCCAACTCTCTTTCTCTCTATCTCTTACAAAAGGAATCGGAGAGCGGCTAAAGTAGAGCGCTGCTCCATCTTTGCCAAAAACCACCTTGGGAGTGTTGGGGTTAAAGATATCCTCTCCAGGTAAAAATCTTTTTGCAAGGGTTGCAACCTGAGTCTGTGGGCTCTGTCCGGATTTGCCGGTATCAAAACAAGAGATAAGTTCCCTTATTTGTGTTGGTTCAATAAACGGCTCATCTCCCTGGATATTAACTACACACTCACACTTCTCTCCAAAGAGGGTTTCAATTTTGTACATCGCCTCCAGGACTCTGCTGGTACCGTTAGGGTGCTCAGGTGATGTGAGAACTGCTCTCCCACCGAAATTTTCAACAGCATCCAGAATCCTCTGGTCATCAGTTGCAACAAATACATCATTAAAGACCTTACAGCACTGCTCATAGACCCGTTTAATCATAAGTTTGCCCCCTATATCGGCAAGAGGTTTTCCCGGAAACCTGGTAGATCCGTATCTTGCAGGGATTATTGCCAGAAATTTCATTTTTACCCTTTTAAAATTTCCCAAAGGTATAAATTTTATCTATTTTTGTGTGTTATGGATTTACGATCAATTAAACTAAGATTTGATATTATCGGCGATAATCAGGCACTTAACAGAGCGCTTGAGGTTGCCGTACAGGTTGCAGGAACAGACCTCTCTGTACTGGTTACAGGAGAGAGTGGAGTTGGGAAAGAGGTTATCCCTCAGATAATTCACATAAATAGTCCAAGAAAACACAACCAATATATAGCCGTAAACTGCGGAGCAATTCCGGAGGGGACGATAGACTCGGAGCTGTTCGGTCACGAAAAGGGCTCTTTCACCGGTGCTTTCGAAACCCGCAAAGGCTATTTTGAGGTTGCCGACGGAGGTACCCTTTTTCTGGATGAGGTTGCAGAGCTACCCCTATCTACACAGGTGAGACTTTTAAGGGTCATCCAGTCCGGGGAGTTTATAAAGGTAGGCTCTTCCAAGGTCCAGAAGACAGATGTCAGAGTTATTGCTGCAACAAATGTTAACCTGGTAAGAGCAATTGAGATGGGAAAATTTCGGGAAGATCTCTTCTACCGTCTCAACACTGTTCCTATCTCAGTTCCCTGCCTAAGGGAGAGGAGGGAGGATATACACCTTCTGTTCAAAAAATTCTCACTCGATTTTGCAGATAAATACAAAATGCCGGCTATAAAGCTTACACCGGATGCCGTTTCGATGGTGGAGAGCTATAGGTGGCCAGGTAATGTGCGCCAGCTTAAGAGCATCGCAGAGCAGATATCTGTGATTGAGCATAATCGTATAATCGGTGCAGATCTTTTAAAGAAGTATCTGCCTGTTGAGGCACCCAACCAGCTGCCAATGAGGACAGAGGGACACGGAAGTGACTATCTTACAGACAGAGACATTATATTTAAAATTCTCTATCAGTTGCGACAGGAGGTTGAGGAGCTCAAAGGGCGTGTTGTAACAGCAAAAGAGAGTGCAGCTCCTACATCCAGGATATCTTCAAACAAAGAGCTCTCCAACAGCATAGAGGAGACCGCCGTGGTAGATTATGATGAGGATCCGTTTGAAGAGAGGGCAGATGAAAATGGTTTGACCCCCGTAGCTGACTCCTCCCGCTCAATAGATACTCTCTCAATACACGATGTTAGTGCAGATCTTATCAAAAAAGCACTTGAGAGAAACAGAGGGAAGCGCAAACTGGCAGCACAAGAGCTTGGAATATCTGAGAGAACTCTCTACAGAAAAATTAAGGAGCTAAATTTAGACCTATGAAGAAATTATTTATAACCATATTTTTTATAACTCTGCTCTCATCTTGCGGGATATACTCCTTTTCCGGAACATCAATTGCACCGGATGTTGCCACCCTTACCATCTACACCTTCGAAAACAGGGCAATGAGGGTGAATCCTGCTCTAAGCAACACTATCACCGAAAATCTTAAGGAGAAGTTCCGGAGGCTCACCAAGCTAAAGCTGGTCAACGAAGATGGAGACCTAATAATTGATGGGCAGATAACCAGCTATGAGACAGCATCAATTGCAGTAACCGCTCAGGAGGTTGCAGCTCAAAACAGATTAACAATAACAATTAAGATTACCTTTACAAATGTAAAGTACCCGAAAGAGAACTTCGATCGTAGTTTTGTTGCTTTTGAAGACTACCCCTCTACCAGCTCATTGGATGCCGTAGAGGCTCGTTTGGTTGAGAGTATAGTTGAGAAGTTAACAGAGGAGATTTTCAACGCAACAGTAGCAAATTGGTAATTATGTCAGATAATAACATATCGGTAATTGAACAGTATCTCGGCAAGTACCCTTGGTTTTCCGAAGGGTATCTGGATCTGTACAAGGCAATGTGCTCCCTGGAGGGTGATGTGGGTCTTACATATCTGAATAAAGCGGCATCCCACGTATGGTCAAGATCAAAGCTATATGAGATCTATAAAGAGTCTCTCATTGAGCAGGCAGATGTAGTTGATAGCCCGGCAGTAGTAGCAGAGATACTCGCAGAGGTGGCAGAGGCACCTGCGGTTGTTGAAGAGATACACCCGGCAATAGTGGTTGAGACTTCGGCAGTCTTAATTGATAGCCCGCCAGTTGTTATTGAGACCCCGGCGGTTGTTGAAGAGATACACCCGGCAATAGTGGTTGAGGCACCTGCAGTTGTGGTCGATACCCCTACAGTAGTAGCAGAGAGCCCGGCAGTGGTTGAAGAGACCCGGGTTCCTGAGGAGGAAGATGAGCCGGTGTCAGAAAAACCTGCAGAGCCCAAATTGGAGAGGGTAGCCGTGAAGATTGAGGAGAGGGCCGCCAAACCTGCAAATGCACCTACATACAGAGAGTATGAACTTATTCAGCTGGACGAAGAGGAGGATTTGGGGAGAGATATAGTTTTTGAAGATAACTCATTTGTAATCACAGAGAACAAACCAAAATTTGTTCTGGCAGGCGGAGATTACTTTACCAAAAAAGATTTTGAGATGATTGAGCTGGACCTTACCCAGCCACTGGATCACTTTATTGCAGAGAAGCCAACACTACTCAGGTCTGCCATAATTGGAAAGGGGTCTAAGCCGGTTGTCATTAATGACACAGAGTCGGCAGAGTCTTTGGACGACGAGGCGTTTTACACAGAGACTTTAGCCTCAATCTATATAGAGCAGGGGTTCTACAAAAGAGCTCTGGATGTATACGCAAAACTTATTTTGCTATTTCCGGAAAAAAGTAGTTACTTTGCGACCCTTGTAAAAGATATTAAGAATAAATATAACACCTAGATATTATGTATACAGTAATCGCTATTATTATTGTCATTGCCAGCATATTGCTCACAATAGTCGTATTGGTTCAAAACTCAAAAGGCGGCGGACTTGCTGCTAACTTTGCTTCGGGTAACCAGACCTTTGGCGTACGTCAGACAGCAGATTTTCTTGAAAAAGCCACCTGGACTCTGGCAATTTCGATTATAGTTCTTTGTGTTCTTGCAACAGCATTCGTATCTACAGGAAATAATCAAAAGAGAAACACAATTCAGGAGAGGATAGAGAACAGCGCACCTATACAAGGTCAGCCGGAATTCCCTACCACACCGGCACCTGAGACACCGCAAACACCGGGCGGCACAAAAAACTAGAAAAATTATTCTCACAGTATATCAGCTCGTTATGAAAATAACGGGCTTTTTTTGTGAAAAAATTAGTACTATGTGATACAAGGTAATAAAATAATTACATATATTTGCAGTACCAAATTCTATGTAATATTAAATAACAAAAAAATGAAAAAAGTAGTGACAGTAGGTATAGGCGGAAGAACCTTTGTAATAGACGAGGATGCCTATCAGAAATTGAATCTTTACCTATCCAGGTTCAAAGAGAGAACCAAGATGGGTTTGCAATCTTCAGATGTAATGGAAGATCTTGAGTCGCGTATTGCAGAACTCTTTACCGAGTCGCTGGGCACAAAGCTCGAGGTTGTTAACATTACTATGGTAAATAATGTCATTGGACAGCTTGGGATGCCGGACGGCGAACCTATGGAAGATGACTTTGGATTTAAAGGTGAGCCTCAACCCGGCTTCAACCCAAGTCGTAAACTTTTCCGCGACCCGGACGATAAGTCTTTGGGAGGAGTCTGCAGCGGGCTGGCCCACTATCTGAATGTAGATGTTGTTTTAATTAGAGTGCTGTTTGTGATTGCACTCATAATGGGCGGAGCAGGTTTCTGGGCATATATCATTATATGGATTGTAGCTCCTATGGCCTTTACAGCAGCCCAGAAATGTGAGATGAGAGGACTTCCGGTTACGGCAGAGAATCTCAAAAGGTTTTCCACTTACTATAAATAAAAGAGCGATGAACGAGATTAATACAGATAACATTAAATCGCAAATGCGTAAAGGTGTTCTGGAGTATTGCATACTGAGCATACTCAGCAACAACGACGCATACGCCTCATCTCTGATTGCAGAGTTGAAGGATGCGAAGATGATAGTGGTAGAGGGAACCCTCTATCCGCTTTTAACCCGCCAAAAAAACCAGGGGCTTTTAAGCTACAGATGGGAAGAGTCTCAGCAGGGGCCTCCAAGGAAGTACTACACTATAACAGAGAAAGGGAGAGAGCTGCTTGCAGAGATGGACTCTGCCTGGGAGGAGATGGTTGAGACACTTGCATTATTAAGACATAAAAAACAGTAAAAATGAAAAAGGTTGTAAAAGTCAGTATCGGAAATCTTGCCTTCTCGGTAGAAGAGGAGGGGTTCCTCCTAATCAAGGGCTACCTGGATGTTCTTCACGATTATTATGATAATAAAGAGAATGGAGACGAGATTATTGAGGGGATAGAGGAGAGAATCGCAGAGCTATTTGTAGAGAAGTGCGGTTCAAACACTGTTGTCTCTTCCGATATTATCAAAGAGGTTATTACCATTTTGGGCAGACCTGAGGTGATTTTTGAAGAGCAGAGCGACCAGAGAAGTACCGGCACTAAGAGTCATATAAGGTATATCCCTAAAAGGCTGTACAGAAATCCGGACAACAAGGTTCTGGGAGGTGTCTGCTCCGGTTTGGCAGCTTACTCCAATATGGACGTAACATTGGTTAGAATAATCTTTGTAATTCTATTTTTCGGATTTTCTGCAATAGGACTGTTTCACGTAGGTGGCGGCTCCTTTATGGTCATAGCCTATATAGTAATGTGGCTTATTATTCCTGAGGCAAGAACAGTTGAGCAGCGCTGCTCAATGTATGGCGAACCTATGGACCTCTCTAACATTCAAAGCAATATTAAAAGAGAGGCGAAAAGGGCAGGTAGAAACCTAAAGAGAGTTGGCAGAGAGGGAGCATATGCTCTTGAGGGAGTTGCCAAAGTAATAGCCAAAGCAATATCTATAATCTTGATATTTATATCAATAACAGTAATTGCTGTTTTATCGTTCATATTTTTAGGGGTGGAGATATTCAAAGGAGTTTTACCAATTAACCTTATAGATTACATCTCTCTGGGGTTGCAAAACACCCTCTACCTTAAGCTGGCCTTTATGGGTATCATATTCCTTCCATTTATTGGTATGCTTTACGGTGGTATTCAACTGCTGTTCGGGTTTAGATCTCCGCGTATCCGTCCGGGTGTGATTATATTTCTATTGTGGTTAACATCCCTAATCAGCTTTGGTGTTTTGGCATCTAAGGCCAGCAGACCATATTGGAATGAAGCCCGCCAGAGTTCAGAGATACCTATTGCCAAAAGACACGATACTATTTATGTAAAATTTGAGCATAACAAACCGATACCAAACGAAAGAGTGGTGATGGATGGTGGTTACTCAGACTTCTCACTAATGTGGATGGAGGAGGAAGATCTTGGAGGAGACATAGTTGTTTTCCCAACGTTAAAGTTGATTAAACAGAGTGCAGATGAACCATCGGCAATAAAATACAGAAGCTATGCACACGCATTCAGCAACTCCGAAGCTGTTATCAAGGCACAAAACTCTCTACCTGAGTTAAAGCTGGAAGATTCGCTTCTTACAATCAAGCCTAGAGTCTATAGTAAAGAAAACAAATGGGACGGAGTCTCACAAAGGGTCTCTTTATATATTCCCGAAGGTGTAGAGGTGATAGTTGTGGAGCCTGTAGAACACGACTTCAAAAATATTAAAGGGAGAGAGTGGTTCTATAATGGCAAGGACTTCAACTCTCAAAACTGGGAAAGAAATTTCTACTGGAACAAGAAGTGGAGAAGAGACTTTGAGAGAAAATGGGAAAACCGTTTTGAAGATTAAACTTTTAAATGCTGGGAGTTAAATAACTCCCAGCTCTTTACCAACTTTTGTGAAGGCGGCAACGCACTTGTCGAGATGCTCGGTTTCGTGGCCGGCACTTATCTGAACACGGATTCTGGCCTGCTCCTTTGGAACCACAGGAAAATAGAAGCCGATGACATAAATTCCCTCTTCCAGCAATTTTGCTGCAACATTTTGGGAGAGTTTTGCGTCATATAGCATCACAGCACAAATTGCAGATTGAGTAGGCTTAATATCGAACCCGGCAGCCAACATCTTCTCTACAAAATATTTTGTGTTTTTGTGGAGTTTGTCCTGTAAATCATTGGTCTTTGACATCATATCAAACATAGCAATTCCGGCGGCTGCCACCATTGGCGGAATAGAGTTGGAGAAGAGATATGGCCTGGAACGCTGGCGCAGCATCTCTATAATCTCTTTTTTACCGGTAGTGAACCCACCGATTGCTCCTCCAAAAGCTTTTCCAAGAGTTCCTGTAATAATCTCAATCTTCCCGCGGAGATCAAAAAGCTCTGTGGTTCCTCTGCCAGTCTCTCCCACAACACCGGCCGAGTGAGACTCATCTACCATCACCATTGCATTGTATCTGTTAGCAAGCTCATAGATCTTATCTAGCGGCGGAACATTCCCATCCATTGAGAAAACACCGTCCGTAACGATAAGTCTGTAGCGTTGTGCCTGAGAGACTTTAAGGCAATTCTCAAGCTCCTCCATATTTGCATTTGCATAGCGGTACCTCTGAGCTTTGCACAACCTGACCCCATCAATAATTGAAGCGTGGTTAAGGGAGTCCGAGATAATAGCATCCTCCTCTCCAAGCAGTGGTTCAAAAACACCCCCGTTTGCATCAAAACAGGCGGCATACAGAATAGTATCCTCTGTTCCGAAGAAATTGGCAATCTTCTTCTCGAGCTCCAGATGAAGATCCTGAGTTCCGCAGATAAAACGAACGCTGGACATCCCAAAACCCTTTGTCTTTAAAGCATTTATTGCTGCATCTACAAGAACCGGGCTATTTGAGAGCCCAAGATAGTTGTTTGCACAAAAGTTAAGAACCTCCTGTCCAGTGTTTACCTTAATCTTTGCCTGCTGGGGAGTAACAATAACTCTCTCCTTTTTATAGAGCCCCGCCTCCTTTATTTCGCTTATCTCTTTTTGCAAAAACTCCTGATAGTTTTGATACATATATTTAAAATTTAAAATTTAACACAAATTTAACAAGTAATTGAGAATTTTGGCACGGAACTTGAAAACTATTTTTGTTTTTAAAGTTTTACACAACTACATTTGTACCCTAATTTATTTTGTAAAAGGATGGATATCAAGACAACGATTTTAGAAAACTCTCTTGAGTTGTTTCTTATGAGAGGATGTAAAGCGGTGACGATGGACGATATTGCGAAAGAGAACGGCATATCCAAACGAACACTATATGAGATTTTTACAGACAAATCAGATCTGCTTGAGCAGTGTATAGGCTTTCTTCACTGTCATATGATGCAGTATTCGGCAAAGATGGAGGAGGATTCGAATAACCTGCTTGATCTGCTGTTTAAGATTCACGAGACACAGTCCGATGTTATAATAAACCTTAAGAGAAACTTCTTTATGGAGCTTAAGAGATATTATTTTCCAATCTACAAGAAGACAGTTGAGAAGTTTACGGCATACCACAGAGAGAAGACTGTCGAGTATCTGAAACAGGGGCAGAGAGAGGGGTTGGTAATTATGGATATAAACATTGATTTGGTTACCAAAATAATAATTGAGATCTCTAACATAATAGAAGACTCTGCAGTCTTTCCGTTAAAAGAGCACTCGAGAAAAGATCTTTTCCGGGAGGTTGTAATCCTCTACTTCCGCGGAATATCAACATTAAAGGGGATAGAGCTAATAGATAAATACATACAAATTAACAAATAATACGAGTTTATGAAATTCCAGACAAAATTAAAAGTGGTGTTTACACTTTTTGTGCTAGTTTTTGCAGTTAGTACTGCAAACGCCGGGCAGCCTGTTGCGGAGGATCTTCGTCTTACAATTGACAAAGCGTTGGAGATTGCTGTAGATCAGAATCTAAGCGTAAAAATTGCAGATGAGGAGATTGCAAGGGTAGACTGGCTTAAAAGAGAGAACTGGTATATGTTGCTTCCATCTGTTGGAGCAAACGCCCAGTATACCAACAACGTTCTCAAACCGGTCTTCTTCTCCGATTTCTTCCCGGGAGGGAAGATGGAGATTGGTTCCACAAACAGTTATGCTGTGACAGGAACTCTGCAGGTCCCAATATTCTCCCTTGCTCTGCTAAAGAACATAGAGATGTCCGAGATCGAACTGAGATCTGCACTTGAATCTGCAAGAAGCACAAAAATAGAGCTGATTGCTCAGGTTAAGAACTCCTTCTATGGAATTCTTATGCTGGAGGAGTCACTTAAGGTGCTGGAAGAGAGTTATAAGAACGCAAAGGAGACTGCAGATAATATTAGAAAGATGTACGAAAACGGCCTGGCATCGGAGTATGACAAGATTCGTTCCGATGTTGCAGTAAGAAATATCTTACCATCTATAACCCAGGCAAAAAACGGGCTGGAGCTCTCTAAGATGCAGCTCAAAGTGCTGCTTTCGCTGGATTTGAACACTCCGGTGGTTCTGGAGGGGAGTATATCTCAATATGAGAACGAGATATCCGGCTACAACCCTGCCGAAGATCTCACCCTTGATGGGAACAGCAACCTCAGGACAATGGATATCCAAATGGAGAAGCTCGATAAGAGCATAGAGCTTATCCGCTCTCAAAGGTTACCATCTGTTGCCGGTTTTGCTAACTACCAGCTGCAGATGCAGAATCAGGAGTTTTCCTTTAGAGATCGTTGGTCCAACTCATTTGCGGTAGGCTTAGCTATTCAGATACCTATATTCAGTAAGATGTCCAACGTACTCAAAGAGAAACAGAGCAGGGTGGTTATGAGACAACTTCAGTTACAGAAAGAGCTTCTGGAGAGTAACTTAAGCCTTGCAGCAAGAAACTCTCTAAATGAGATGAGCAGGACAAAGATTCAGCTGGAGTCAGACAAAGAGGCAGTTATGCAGGCAAAAAAGGGGTATGAGATATCTAAAGTAAGGTACAGCACCGGTGCAGGCACTCTGCTTGAGCTTAACGACACAGAGGTTGCCCTCACCAGATCTAAGCTCAACCTCAACCAGACAATATACGACTATATAAAGGCTAAGAATGACTATGAAAAGGTTCTTGGCAACGACAGTATCGAAAAAACAGAGAATAACAGACAATAAATATAACCCAATATGAAAAAATTTGCATCACTCATTCTATTTGGCACACTGGCCCTTGCAGCCTGCTCGGGCGAAGCTGCCACAGAGAGTACACAAAAAGAGTATCCGGTTAAAGTTGCGACCATAGAAAAGGCAACTGTCAGACAAGATTTTGAGTTTACAGGAAACATCGAACCGTTGGTTAAGAACTTCATATCTAGTGCAGCAGCTCAGAGGATAGAGAAGATCTATGTAGAGATAGGCTCGCGAGTTAAAAAGGGGCAGCTACTTGTGGAGATGGAGAATTTAAACTATGCACAGGCAAAGATTCAGATTGAGAATCTTAAATTGGATCTCTCACGCATTGAGGCACTTTATAAAGCAGGCGGAGTTGCCGAGCAGCAGTATGACCAGCTTAAAACTCAGGTTAGTATTTCGGAGAAGAGCCTTGCAAACCTGGATAAAAACACAAAACTACTCTCACCTATTGACGGTGTAGTTGTTCAGAAAAACTTCTATGATGGTGATCTTGCAACAGGTCAGCCGATATTGGTGGTTATGCAGATGCAGCCGGTTAAGATTCTCATTAGTATCTCGGAGGAGTTCTTCCCTCAGGTGAAGGTGGGTACCCCTGCAGAGATCACTCTCGACATCTATCCCGATAAGAGATTTAACGGTAAGGTGATGTTAATACACCCAACTGTAGATGCAGCTACCAGAACCTTTGTGGCAGAGGTGAGAATTGACAACCCGTCGCTTCTTATTCGCCCCGGAATGTTTGCCAGAGCTAAGGTAAACTTTGGAGAGAAGGAGAGAATAGTTGTACCGGATAAAGCTGTGATCAAACAGTCCGGCACTAATGATAAATATGTTTACACTCTAGACGGAGATGTTGTCACCTATAAGAAAATTGAACTTGGAAGGAGAATTAACTCAATTTACGAAGTTCTTAGCGGTCTTGAGGCGGGAGATAAGGTGGTTGTAGCAGGTCAATCTGCACTTTCAGATAAGTTAACCGTAAAGGTAACCGAATCCGATCTTGATCTAACTAAATAAACAGGAATTCAATTATGAAAATATACGAAACCGCGGTCAGGAAACCGGTAACAACCGCCCTGATTTTTATCGGGATTGTGGTCTTTGGTCTCTTCTCCTTTACGAGACTCTCCGTAGACCTCTACCCCGAAATTGAGCTGAATGCGGTAACAATAATGACCACATATTCGGGAGCAAGTGCAACCGATATTGAGCAGAATGTTACCAAGAGATTGGAGATGTCACTAAGTACAGTGTCGGATCTTAAGCGGATCTCATCTACATCAAAAGATAATATCTCCCTCATAACAATTGAGTTTGAATATGGGACAGATATGGATGAGGCTGTAAATGATATCCGGACAGTACTGGATATGCAGCGGAACTTCCTTCCGGATGATACCGAGAACCCGGTAGTTCTTAAGTTCAACTCATCTATGATGCCGGTTGCATTTATGAGCGCAAGGACATCACAAAATGAGCAGGGGCTATATAAGATTCTGGAGGAGAAGGTTGCAAACCCAATCAACAGAATAAACGGAGTTGCCTCTGTATCCATATCCGGCGCACCACAAAGAGAGATTCAGGTTAGGGTAGACCCGAAAAAGATGGAGGCCTACAAACTATCTATAGAGCAGATATCTGCACTCCTTGCTATGGAGAACCGTAATATGCCTGCAGGAAATATAGATATAGGCTCCGAGACATTCTCGGTAAGGGTAGATGGCGAACTCAAGAGCAGCGACCAGATCGGGGATATTATTGTGGGCAGCTTTTTAGGCAGAAACATCTATATAAAAGATGTTGCCACTGTAAAAGACACCCTTAAAGAGCGTGCTACAGAGGTTCTTACCAACGGAGAGCGTAGTGCAATGATTGTTATACAAAAACAGTCAGGTTCAAATGTGGTCGAGATTGTAGACAGAATAAATAAGGAGCTTCCTGCAATTAAAGCAGCACTCCCGGCCGACGTGCAGCTGGAGATGGTTCTGGATACATCTGAATTCATCAAGAGCAGTATAAACTCACTTACCGAGACAGTGCTCCTTGCAGGTCTCTTTGTGATGATTGTGGTTCTCTTCTTCCTGGGGAGATGGAGGGCAACATTTATAATTATTCTTACAATTCCGGTATCGCTCATTGCAGCATTTATCTACCTGATGATTACCGGAAACACCCTCAATATCATATCTCTAAGCTCACTCTCTATTGCGATAGGGATGGTGGTAGATGATGCGATTGTGGTTCTGGAGAACATAACGTCGCACATAGAGAAGGGGAGCAAGCCAAAAGATGCAGCAATCTACGCGACCAACGAGGTTGCAGTGGCTGTTGTAGCATCTACACTTACAATCGTAGCGGTTTTCTTCCCGCTCACAATGGTTACCGGTCTTGCCGGAATAATGTTTAAACAGCTTGGCTGGATTGTGACGATAATCATTACAGTATCTACTGTTGCGGCACTCACACTAACCCCAATGCTCAGCTCCAGGATGCTCAGGAAGGACCCTAAGAGAAGCAAGGCGTTTATGTACCTATACTCTCCTATTGAGAGAGGGCTTGACTCACTGGATGAGTGGTATGCCGGGCTATTACGTTGGGCAGTATCTCACCGGAAACTTGTCTTAATTGCCTCATTAGCACTATTTTTATCCAGCGTAATGCTGCTTACCAAGGTGGGTACAGACTTTTTCCCAACCTCAGATAATGCACAGATATCTATAAAAGTGGAGCTTCCTGTAGGAACCAGAGTAGAGCAGGCAAGGACCCTTAACGAATATCTATACAAACAGTGGAAAGAGAAATATCCCGAAATTGAGGTTCTCCAGACATCAATGGGACAATCCGACGGATCTAATATCTTTATGTCCCTTAACAGCTCCGGCTCTCACCTTATAACCTATACAGCTAGGTTGAGCAAGGCGGGAGAGAGAGAGAGGGATATTTTCGAAATATCTGACCTCATAAGAGAGGAGCTTAAGGTAATTCCTGAACTTTACCGTTTTGAGGTAACACCGGGAGGCTCAAACCCCGGTATGGGCACAGGAGGATCCGGCCTGGAGTTGGATGTGCTGGGTTACAATATGGACGATGCAGCTGTTGTTGCAGAGCAGGTAGCGGAGATTATGCGTAAAACTCCCGGACTGAGGGATGTTAAGCTGAGCAGAGAGGACTTTATGCCACAGCTGAGAGTTGAGTTCGACAGGGCAAAGCTGGCTATGAACGGAATCAACCTTACATCTGCAGCAAATGTAGTAAGGAACAGGATCAATGGTATTATAACAACTCGATTCAGAGAGGATGGAGAGGAGTATGATATCGTTGTTAGAAACGACCTCAGCCACAGAACCAACATAGATAATATCAACGAGATACTGCTATATAACAATACCGGGAAGAGCGTGCGTTTGAGCGAGGTTGGTACTGTATACGAAGATTTTGCACCCCCTTCAATTGAGCACCTTGACAGAGAGCGGGTAATAAAGGTGACCGGCTCTATCTATAAAAGAGCCTTAGGAGATATTGCAAACGAGGTTACAGCCGAAGTAGATAAAATAGCCCTTCCGGCAAACATCGCCGTAGAGCTTTCGGGTTCATACGAAGAGCAGCAGGACTCATTTGCAGATATGCTCACACTTTTGCTTCTGGTAGTGATGTTAACCTATATAGTAATGGCGGCTCAGTTTGAATCCTTCCGGGATCCATTCATAATAATGTTCTCATTACCATTTGCTTTTACAGGAGTGTTTGTAGCTCTTTGGCTTACAGGAACCTCTCTCAGCCTTATTGCTCTCATTGGAGCTGTAATGCTCGTGGGTATTGTGGTGAAAAACGGAATTGTGCTCATAGACTACATTAACCTCAACAAAGAGAGGGGAATGAGCGTAATGCGCTCTGTGGTTTCGGGTGGACGCTCTCGTTTGCGCCCGGTTCTGATGACAACAATTACAACAATCCTGGGTATGTTGCCAATGGCTATAGGTATAGGAGAGGGGTCGGAGATATGGCAGCCGATGGGTATCTCAATCATTGGAGGTTTAACACTCTCTACAATCCTCACCCTTGTGGTAATTCCAACGGTTTATACCTCCTTCCACGCAGGTGATATCAAGAGAAAGAGAAGATCTCACGCCAAATTAAACGGATAAAAAGAAGATTATGAAAGCAATAATGATTATATATAACCAGGCACACTCGACTGTAGTTATGAATATTCTGGACGAACTCTCTGTTAGAGGGTTTACCAAATGGACCGATGTTCAGGGGAGAGGCTCCAAAAAGGGTGAACCTCACTATGGAACCCACGCCTGGCCATCCAAAAATATGGCAACACTAGCCGTTGTAGAGGATAGCCAATCGGGAGCTTTGATAGAGAGATTGCGCAGTGCAAACGACCAGGCACAAGAGCAGGGGCTGAGGGCTTTTGTTTGGGAGGCAGACTCTGTTGTGTAAGTTTTTTAAATAAGATAAACCTATTTGATGTGACAATCAAATAGGTTTTTCAAAAAAAACATATTAATTTAGCAGTCACAAATGTTTAATTTAAAATAATTCTAAAATGGCAATAGCAGTTAATGACTCAAATTTTAATGAGATAGTACTCAAATCGGACAAACCTGTAGTAATAGATTTCTGGGCAACCTGGTGTGGACCTTGTCGTATGATTGCTCCTATTATTGATGAGCTTGCGAAGGAATATGAAGGTAAAGCCATAATTGCTAAGTGCGACGTTGACTCAAGTGAGAGTGTACCCGTAAAGTATGGTATCCGCAATATCCCAACTCTTCTGTTCTTTAAGAACGGAGAGCTGAAAGATAAAATTGTGGGCTCCACCACCAAAGGGGCTATTGTAGCCAAAATTAACGAACTAATGTAGAGTATTATGAAAAAAATTACAGCTATTGTTATCCTTATGCTTTTAGTCTCCGCTTCTGCTTTTTCACAGGCGAAGTTTGGTGTTAAAGGAGGGTTGAATTTCAATTCGTACAAGGATATTTCGGGTAGTGTGAATGACACGTGGAATAACCAGACAGGTTATCATTTCGGAGTTCTTATACAGACCAAGGTTCCTATTATCGGGCTTGGGCTTCAGCCTGAGCTGCTTTTCGTAAGGAAAGGGGTAGAGAACCCAGATATCCCGGCCAATAGTTTTTATTTGGACTATCTTCAACTTCCTATAAATGTGCAAGTTGGTCTAGATCTACTTCTATTTCGACCATTTATAATGGTTAGCCCCTATATCTCTTATGCCATTGGCAAAGGGGATATGCTGGTAGATACAGAGTGGGATAACCTCAACAGATTGGACTACGGTTACGGCCTTGGTGTAGGGGTAGATATCTGGAAGCTACAAGTTACCGGAAAGTATAACTGGTCTATGGGCAAGCTTCAGGATGCAACCTCAACTCCAATCAACGGAACAACATTAAAGAATGCAAAAATTCAGGGATTTCAACTCTCTGTTGCACTACTCTTTTAAAAGAGATTAAGTCTAATGTCAAAGAGGTTGTGTGTTTACTGTTCATCCAGTAACATACTGGAAGATAAATATAGAGAGGCCGCCAAAGATTTTGCAGAGGCGGCCTCTCTTTTGGGTTATACCATAGTTTGCGGCGGGAGCATAATGGGGCTTATGGGAGTCATTATAGATGTAATGGTAGAGAGGGGGTCAACAGTAGAGGGGTATATACCGGGGTTTATGGAAGATATGGAGATCCAGCACCCTAGTATTAAGAATCTGGGGGTTGTAGATACAATGAGCAAACGAAAAGAGCTTCTCAGGGAGAACACAGATGCTGTGATTGCCTTTCCCGGAGGGCTTGGCACAATTGAAGAGTTTTTGGAGACTTTTACCCTTAAGAGGTTAGGACAGTACGATGGTTCTGTGATTCTTTTTAATCAGGATGGTTACTACAACAAGCTTATTGAGCTTTTAGACCATTTTGCAGAAAATAAGTTTCTGAATTCGAACTATAGAGATGCTCTTATTGTTGTTAATAGCGTAGAAGAGTTGCTGGAGTGCGTCCGGAGCTCTAAAAGAGAAATTATAGAGGCTAAACACTACCTGCCGGAATAGACCGGTTTGTTATTATGGAGTTAAAAAGAGTACAGGGGGCAATTAAAGCAGATTTCGACAGAGTAAATGCTCTTATTCAAGAGAGCCTTGAGAGCGAAGTTGAACTGCTCAACACAATCAACAGATATCTTTTGAATCTAAAGGGGAAGCAGATAAGACCGCTGCTTTGCCTTATAGCGGCTAAGGCGTGCGGAGAGATGACCCCCGTTACCATAAGCTGTGCTGCAGTTTCGGAGATGATTCATACCGCAACACTTATGCACGACGATGTTGCAGACAACTCCTCTGTGAGGAGAGGCTCTCCTACAGTACAAAGTGCATTCAGCCCTGCAGCCTCTGTTCTTACAGGAGACTACTGGCTGGCAAAGGCCCTCTCACTTTTAGTAAAGGAGAATGACCCAAAGGTGTTGGGATTCTTTACAAGGGCAGTCGAGGAGCTCTCGGAGGGTGAACTGTTTCAGATGCAGAAGGCCTCCAAGCTCGATACTACCGAGAAGGACTACCTGGATATAATAACCCGTAAGACATCCAGCCTCTTTGTTGCAGCTGTTGCCGCAGGTGCATACTCCGGCGGAGCCGGTGAGAAGATAATAGAAGATATGAGCAGATATGCATACCATCTGGGAATCGCTTTCCAGATAAGAGACGATATCTTTGACTATATGCCGGACTTGAACACAGGCAAAAATGCCGGGACCGATATTAGGGAGAAAAAGATAACACTCCCTCTGATATGCGCTCTTGAGAGAGCAAAATCCCTGGAGAGAGATGAGATGCTAAAGCTTATAAAGGAGTCTCTCTATGACGACGACTCACTTGTAAAAAAGACTCTGGACTTTGTTAAGAGATATGATGGAATCTCCAGCGCACAAAATGCACTTTCGGAACACTCAAAAATTGCGATTGATGCTTTAAAGGAGATTAAAGAGAGCCTATATAAAAACGAGCTGGCAGATATTGCTCTGTACGTCGGGACCAGACTTGTGTAACTAAATGTAGAGGAACTGCTATTTGTAAATTCTTTCGTAAACCGCCTCAAGTTTATCATAAAATTCTGATCCAAAAGCAAATGTAAGTGGCTCTTTCAGGAACCTGAATACAGGAACCCCCTCCTTTTTACCTTTTACATAACCATCTACACATACGTGCCACTGATGTAGATTCAGTGCTGTGAGTCCATTGGAGAGACGGGAGACTCTAATTGGATAGAGCCAACAGGAGATTGGTTTTTTAAGTGTGCTCTCTCCCTGTGAGTGGGCAAACTCAACTCCGCAAAAACAGATGTCATCCTTATCAAAAAGTGTGTAGGCACACTCCTCTCCGCCAATGAGCGGTGTAACAAGATCTTCATCCATATCACGGACAAAGGGACCCTGCTCCTTGATGGAGCGGATCCCCTCAATCCTGAGATATTTTGAAATTTTATCATACTCCTTCTCCAAGAGAGCACATTCGTGATCTTCCAGAGGAGCACCACTGTCTCCGATTATACAACACGCTCCGTGGCACCGGGTGATATCGCAAATGAACCTTTCGGTAAAAATATCTGATGATACAAGCGTGTTATCAATCTCTACAATAGTGGGAGCGGCCATAATACTATTTACTTTCCGGTGCGAAACCCTTCATTATTATCTCAAACTGGTTACCCTGAGATAGTGTGCTCTTAATATATTCGTGAAGTTTTGCAGGGGTCATAGCCTTAAGGGCAGCCTCATAAGTGGTGTGAAGATCTTTACCGATAAGATATCTGTTAGAAATTGTACCTAACCAGTAGCTGTTCTCTCTAAGGTTCTGATTATAGTTCTTAGACATAAATTCAACCACCTTATTGAAATCATCTACAGTTACTCCGTTTTGTAAAACAATTGCAATCTCTTTGTGAGCTCTTGCAAGAAGTCTCTCTTTAAGGGCAACATCTGTGTCAAAGCCGAACAGGAATGTAAAGTTATCTGTAGGGTAGGTAGATAGGCTCATATTAACACCCACTCCGTATGTCCCTTGCTCCTCTTCGCGGATTGTTCTGGTAAACACCTGTTCGAAAATCTGTTTTGTCATACTTGACATAATGATGTTCTCTACGCTATAGGCTGATTTACCGCTGAATATGGTATAAACTGTAGCCTTAGGGGTTTGCATCTCCCTGTCGAAGTGTTTGACAACCTTTCCTTTTACCGGAACCATACCAACATTTTTCCAATCCTCTTTCTTCCCTTTGCTTCCTGGTAGAGAGGCAATATATGTCTCAACCAGAGGGCGAATTGTTGCAGGATCTACATTACCGACAAAAACAAATGTGAAATCGGCTGCATTCTCGAATCTGCTTTTTGCAAGCATAAGAGCTCTTTCGTAATTTATCTGATCTAACATCTCGACAGATAGTCTCTTTGCATATGGACTGTTATTGTAAAGAGTAGCCTGAAGAGTGTCCTGGAAAGCAGTCATTGGGTTTGCAGCAGAATTTTTGAGTTGTGCTCTCAATCTGCTCAATAGTGCCTGATATGCCTCAGGGTCACTTCTTAAAGATGTGAAGTTAAGGTAAACGAGCTGCATAAAAGTTTCGATATCTTTTGGTGCGCTGCTTCCGTTTAGAGCTTCTGTAGTAAGAGTTATTGATGTTTGCAGAGATACATTTTTACCTGCAAGAACCTTTCTCAAATCTGTAGCACTAAAGTTGCCAAAACCTCCAACAGAGGCTACCTCAGAAAGAACTTTGGTATTGATGATATCCTTGATGTCAAACAGTGAGAAACCACCACGGCTGCTGGCATTGAAGAGAATCTGATCCTCTTTAAAATCTGTCTTCTTAATAACAACGGTTGCACCGTTTGAGAGAGTCCATACTATTGAGTTGCTCATCGGGTCATTCACCTCAGAGACAATCTTGCCGGCAACAGGTGCTTTTGAGATAAGAGGTTCGTTTGAGACAGTCTCTTTGTACGCCTCAATCTGAGCTGCAAGTGTTTTGTTGTAGACCTCCAAAAGAGCCTCTTTTGTAGGAATAGCTAACCCCTCTTTTTTAGGCATCATAACTGCAATAGCCACATTCTCCGGGGTAGGAAGCGACATAGCATATGTGTTTAGCTGCTCAATCGGGATTGATGGAATAATCTGCTGCATCAATGTATACTCCATCTCTACACCAGGCATTGCCTCACCTGTGAGGAAGTGGTTAAGAATCTGATCTACATAGAATCCGCTGCTGAGTTTCTCTCTCTCTTTGTAGATCTGCTCAAGACGGCTGTTATAGTTTGCCTTTGCTCTCTCATACTCAGATGCTGTAAAGCCATACCTTTTCACTTTCTCTGCCTCTTCTACTATTGCCTTTAATGCGCCCTCCATCTCACCATCTCTTGCTCCGGCAGAGATACCGAAACTTTTCTTGGTGTTTGCGGTGATAAAATCTCCATAATTAGAAGATGCGCTTGTGTATGGCGAGTTTGCTTTTTGAGCAATCTCCGCAAGTCTTGAATTTAGCATACTGGTAACCATCGTGTTCATATAACCGTATACTAAAGAGACTGCAGTTGGGAGGAACTCCTTAGGGAGAACATCGTGTTTGTACATAAGCATAATACTGCTTGATGTAGCCTCAACATCGCTTGCAACAGAGATTAGCGGCTCTTTGGTGTTAGGGACCTCAAAGATCTCTCTTGGTGCAGGGTTAACAGGTTTTGGTATTGCACCAAAAAGCTTGATAACTTGCTTCTCGATTGCCTCAGGGTCTATATCTCCAACTACAATGATTCCCTGAAGATCCGGCCTGTACCACTTTTTGTAGTACTCTCTAAGCTCGCTGTAGGTAAAGTTATCTATAACCTCAACCAAACCTGCAGGAAGCCTGTGGGCATATTTGCTGCCCGGCATAATCTCAGGAAGAATAGTCTCAATCATCCTCATTTGAGCGTTGCTTCTTGTGCGAAGCTCTTCGCGTATAACGCCCCTCTCTTTATCTATATCTTTTTCGTTAAGATTAATTGCGCAGGCCCAGTCGTGCAGGATTAGCAGGCACGAGTCAATAATACCCTGCCTGTTTACAGGAACTGCAGAGATATTATAAACTGTTTGGTCTACAGCTGTATATGCATTGAGGTTGGCGCCGAATTTTACTCCGATGGTCTCAAGGTATGAGATAACTTTGTTGTCCGGAAAGTTTTTAGTTCCATTAAAGGCCATATGCTCTAAAAAGTGAGCAAGTCCCCTCTGTTTATCATTCTCCAGAATTGCTCCTACCTTTTGAGCAATAAAGAACTCTGCCTGACCTTTAGGCTCGGCATTTTTCATTATAAAGTAGGTTAATCCGTTTTCCAGTTTCCCGCTTTTAACCTTAGGGTCAAGCGGAAGTTGCGGTGGCATCTGCGCAATTGCGCCTAAATAGACGAAAAGCGAGGCCACAATTAGAAATAGTCGTTTCATAAATTCTTTACTTGATTTGATTTTTAAGATAGTACAAATGTAAACAATTTTCTTGCCAGATATATTAGTTTTTGCTATTTTTGCAAGAATGCCAAAAGGGTAAACTAAAATTTTATAATAATTAAATAATATCCAAATGAAAAGAATCAAGACACTTTTAGCCGTTTGTTTGCTGTCATTATTCTCATTTACAACTACTTTCGGCCAGGATCTGGAAACAGCCACAGGTTTGTACAACTCAGGAGCAAAGGCTCTGGGAGAGAGCAACTATGTTGTTGCACTGGATTCATTCACTAAAGCCTTGAAGATGCTTGAAGCTCTAACACCGGAAGATAGGGGCGAGGATGGAGCTGCGCTGGTTAAAGAGGCCAAGTCAATAATTCCACAGATACACCTTCGTTACGGAAAGGAGCTTGCATCAAATGGAGATATTGACAACTCAATGATTCAGCTTAAAAACGCCATCGAAACAGCAAAAGCCAACTCCGTTGCAGAGGTGGGAGAAGAGGCCAATGAGCTTATTCCTCAACTTATTATGGCAAAAGCAACAAATGACCTCAATGCAAATAAACTTCCGGAGGCAATTACAGGATTTAAAAAGGTGATTGAACTGCAGCCAACAAACAGCAGTGCATATTTATATAGCGGCTTGGCAGAGCAAAAACTAAACAACGAGCCTGCAGCAATAAGCGCATTTGAAAAAGCGATTGAGCTTGGAGATACCGAGAATGCACCTAAAAGAATATCAGTAATCTACCTGAACAAATCTGTTACAGCAACCAGAACAAAGAACTGGGCAGAGGTTTTCACAAACGCAAAGAAAGCAAACGAGTATAACGAATCTCCAAACGGGCATAAGCTTATTGGTCTTGCCGGAGTTCAGTTAAAAAAATATGATGAGGCAATTGCAGCATTGGAGGCATACCTTGCAGCAGACCCTAATGCGAAAGATAAAAACAGCACAATGTATAACCTTGCTGTTGCCTTTGAAGCAAAAAACAACACCGCAAAAGCCTGCGGATACTACAAGCAACTGTTGACAGACCCTACTTACAAGCAGATTGCGGAGTACAAGGTGAAAACTCAACTAAAGTGCAACTAAGGGAGTTAGAGATTTTAGCCCCGGCAAAAAACATAGACATCGGCATTGCAGCAATTGACTGTGGTGCCGATGCTCTCTATATTGCAGGACCCTCTTACGGAGCAAGGGAGGCAGCAGGGAACCCTATATCCGATATCGAAAAGCTTGCAGCTTACTCACACAAGTTTGGAGCAAAGGTCTATATGGTTCTCAACACCATCCTCTATGACAATGAGATAGAGAGTGCTGTTAAGCTGGCAACTCAGGCATACGAAGCAGGTTGTGACGCTCTTATTATTCAAGATCTCGGGCTACTCAAGGCCGCCCTGCCGCCAATTCCCCTTTTTGCATCTACACAGACCAACATAAGAGATGTGGAGCAGGCTATCTTAATGGAGTCGCTTGGGTTTAAGCGGGCAATCCTGGCGAGAGAGCTCTCTCTGGAGCAGATATCTGCAATAAGAAAAAGTACAAACATAGAGCTGGAGAGCTTTGTGCACGGGGCACTCTGCGTTAGCTACAGCGGGCAATGCTATATTAGCAGCAGGGTAACCGGCCGCTCCTCAAACAGAGGGGAGTGTGCCCAGATGTGCCGCTCATCCTACAACCTGGTAGATAACAGAGGCAAGGTGATAGTTAAGGATAGACCGATATTGTCGCTCAAAGACCTCAACCTTGCCGGCTATATCCCCTCTCTGGCCAATGCCGGGGTCACCTCCTTCAAGATTGAGGGGCGGCTCAAAGGTGCATCCTATATAAAAAATGTGGTGAGATATTACCGAGGGGTGATGGATAGCTTTCTTGAGGGGAACCAAACATATAGAAGTTCCTCTTTTGGCAAACTCTACGGAGGCTTCACTCCCAGGCCGGAGAGTACATTCAACAGGGGGTATACCAACCTCTTTATTGAGGGGCAAAGAGATGAGTGGAGCAGCGGAGAGAGTGCAAAATCTACCGGGGAGTATATCGGGAAGATAATCTCAACCGCAAAGGATAGAAGGGGAAATCTCACATTCCGCTACACATCTTCTAACAGGGTAGAGAATGGAGATGGGCTGTGCATAATAACTCCTGCAGGAGAGGTTATAGGGATAAGGGCCAGTGTTACAGAGTCGCGGGAGGTTACAACCAACGAGCAGGTTACTCTGCCGCCGGGCTCGCTGCTCTACAGAAACTACAACCACACCTTTGAGAGGGAGCTTGCGGCCAATATGCCCAAAAGGTTGATAAGCGTCTTTTTGACAATCATCTGCAAAAACGGGATAACAACAGTGAAGGGGGTGAGTGAAGATGGTCGTGAGAGCACTCTGGAGATAGAGAAGAGATTTGAACCGGCACGAGACCCCGCCCTGGTGCAGGAGAGCGTAGCCCGGCAGTTGGGCAAGACGTCAGGCATATATAAATTCGAGGTAAAATCCTTTACTGCAGATGAGTATCTCTTCTATCCTATATCTGAGTTAAACGAGATTCGGCGGGCGATTGCCGCAAACCTGGAGAGTATGGAGGTTTGCAAGCCGGCGGGCGAGCCGGTGGGCAAACCGGAGGGCAAACCGGCAGGTAAGTTGGTGGGCGATTCTGGTGAGCAGGCGGGCGATTCTGGCGAGCCGGGGAGGTACCGTAAGGCCAAGCCTTTAAAAGGACAAGCGCTGGATTACAGGGCCAACATATCCAACGCGCTCTCAAAGGAGCTCTATATGGAGCTGGGGGCAAAAACAGCAGAGGCGGCATTTGAGATATCTGCACCGGAGCAGGCAGAGCTTATGCGCTGCAAATACTGTATAAAATTTGAGCTGGGCAGCTGCCCCAAAGAGGGTAGCCGTACTAAGTATGAAGAGCCTTTGTGGCTGGAGAATGGAGGGAGAAAATTCCGGGTTGCATTTGACTGCAATAGATGTGAAATGGTTATATTTGGGTAAATATTGAGATATGCGGTTTGCGGCAATAGTAGGACAGAAAAAATTGAAGGAGCAGCTCATTGCGATGGCTGCAGATGAGAGAGTTGGCCACGCTATGCTATTTTATGAGGAGAGTGGCTTTGGAGCCCTCCCAATGGCAATTGCATTTGCACAGTATCTCTGTTGCCCCCACACAAGTGATGGTGACTCCTGCGGGAGCTGCCCCACCTGCAACAAGTTTCAGAAACTTATCCACCCGGACCTTCACTTTGCAATGCCGGTGAGCTCTACCAAAGCAGTTCCTGCAGATAAAAAGCCGGTAAGTGACAGCTTTGCAGCCGCCTGGCGGGAGGCGATTATTGCCGACCCCTACCTCACAGAGCAGCAGTGGTATGAGAAGATAGGGATAGAGAACAAATCCGGGATAATTGGGGTGAACGAGGCTGCGCTCATTGGGAGAAAGCTTAGTATGAGATCTTTTGAGGGGGGTAAGAAGTTTATGATAATATGGCTGCCGGAGAGGATGAACCAGGAGGCGGCTAACAAACTTTTAAAACTTATAGAGGAGCCGCCGCCGGAGACATTTCTCTTTCTGGTTAGCGAATCTCCCGAGAATGTGATTGTGACTGTTCTCTCCAGATGTCAAATCTTTCGCCTGCCTCCAATAGAGAGCGAATCTCTCTCAAGGGAGCTGGTAGAGGAGTTCGATACAGATATTGAGCAGGCTCGCTTCTGGACAAAGATCTCGGGTGGCAGCCTGAGCAAGGCGAGGAGATTGATAAATGAGAGTGAGAGCAGCAGCATCTACGATGTTTATCTGGCAACCCTTCTGGAGGGGTGTGCAAATAAAGATCTAAAGAAGGTTATCTCATTCTGGGAGGAGCTATCGTTAAGAGGCAGAGAGAGCCAGCGGCAGTTTTGCGAATATGCGCTCGAGTTTCTGAGGCGCTCTCTAATGACAAATCTTGGATCTGCAAACATCTCCAACACTCCGGACTCCAGCAAAGAGTATATAACTTACTGGGCAGCAAAAATTAAACCCGGCTTCTATCCAAAGGCTTATGATGCAATAAACAAGGCTCTGCAGGATATTGACCGCAATGTAAACTCAAGGTATATCTTTGCAGACCTTGGTAACCGCTTTTTCCTATCTTTGTAATTTAGAACTTATGGAAACAAAAGATATAAAATATGATTGTAACAGGGGCAGCATCACCTACCGAAATGATGAGGGGGAGCTCAAGTGTGATTTTAACCCGGGTTGCTGCAAACTGAGTGTCTACGACTGGCTTAAAGATATCCCGGACGAAGTTACCAGAGATCTCTTTGAGGTTCGTTTCAAAAATACAAGAAAACTAGTTTTTAGAAATACATCCGGGCAACAGCTTCAGGTTGGAGATGTGGTTGTGGTAGAGGCTGTTAATGGCCACGATGTGGGCATTGTAACCCTTTGCGGGCCGGTAATCTTACCTCAGTTACGAAGGAATAACATAGATATCAAGAGTTACGAATTCCGTAAAGTGTTTCGTAAAGCAAAATCGCTGGACATTGAAAGGTGGCAGGAGGCAATTGCCAGAGAGCACAAGACAATGATTCGCTCCCGCCAGCTGGCCGCTTCGCTTAACCTCAATATGAAGATAGGCGATGTAGAGTTTCAGGGAGATGGCACAAAAGCGATCTTCTACTACATAGCAGATGAGCGGGTGGACTTTCGCCAGCTTATACGGGTATTTGCAGAGGAGTTTCGCATTAGAATTGAGATGAAGCAGATAGGGGCAAGGCAGGAGGCCGGGCTCATAGGTGGTATTGGAGTGTGCGGCCAGGAGCTTTGCTGCTCAAGGTATATGTCAGATTTTCAATCTATAACAACCCAGGCGGCCCGTACCCAGGATCTCTCGCTTAACCCTCAGAAGCTGGCAGGGCAGTGCAGTAAACTCAAGTGTTGTATCAACTATGAGGCCGCCGCCTACATAGATGCCCATATCAACATCCCTCTGGTGAGAGGCCCTATAGAGACAGAGGATGGGTTTGCACACCTTGTTAAGACAGACACCCTAAAGGGGATTATGTGGTTCTCTTTTGAGCAGAACAGTATGACAAATATGTTCCCTGTAGAGGCAGAGAGAGTTAGAGAGTTTATTAAACTTAACAAACGAGGGGTTAAAGTTTCTAATATCAACCCTAGGAAAGATGCCAAATCTCCTGAGTTTATGAGCGCCGTCGGAGAGGATAGTATCTCAAGGTTTGACGATAATAACACAGAGAAGAGCAGGCAGTCCAACAACAGAAAGGGGAGAAATTTTAAAAACAACAGAAAAAGAGGGGGAAATGGCTCCGATCCAAAAAGCAATTAAGGTTACCACAATCACTCTGGTTTTAACACTACTACTCTCTTGTTCACAAGTGGGTCTCTTTCCTGTCACTCATAAACACCAAACCAAATTCCTGGCAGAGGATACTCTCTCTTTTCACTCAATAGATATCTACGCAAGGATCCCCGATACCTACAAGGGGGAGAACCTCTATGTAATTCTGGACATTATCCTGCCCGAGGAGGGGAGATACTCAGATACCTTAACCCTTCCGGTGAAGATGGACAGGATTCCATATCTGGGGGTAGATAACGGCAGATGGAGAGATATGAAGTGGAACTACAGGAACAATATTAAATTTACTCAACCGGGAGTGTGGAGGTTCTATCTAAGACGGGATACCTCTCAGCCGGATAGTTGTGCCACCGGGGCTATTGGCCTTTTAATCAAAAAAATGTAGGGCCACAATCAATAGTTATTATGGGCAAAGACAAGTTAAAGAGATTTGAAGAGAACAAGAGCTTCCGCTGTCTCTATCAGCCGGAGTTTGAAGAGGTTTTTCGTACAGATTATAAAATAAAGGGTTTGTGGCACAAAGAGCACTTCGCAAACCAAAGAGATATTGTGCTGGAACTTGGTTGCGGGAGAGGTGAGTACACTATTGCACTGGCCCGTAAATACCCCCACAAGAGCTTTATTGGGGTAGATATCAAAGGAGCCCGTCTGTGGAGAGGTGCAAAAACTGCAACCGAGGAGCAGATGGACAACGCCGCTTTTGTAAGATGCCGGATAGAGTTTATTGAGGCAGTTTTTGCCCGGGACGAGGTGTCTGAGATATGGATTACATTCCCGGACCCACAAATCAAACGAGATAATAAGAGGCTGACATCTGCAGGATTCCTGCAGAGATACCGCAGTTTCCTCAAAGATGGCGGGTTGATTCATCTGAAGACAGACAGCCCTTTTCTCTACAACTACACTCTGGAGCTGGTAAAGCAAAACAATCTGGAGCTTCTTGAGGCCAATGAAGATATCTACGGAAGCGGCCGGGCAGATGAACTTCTCTCGGTTAAGACCCGCTACGAATCTCAATTCCTCTCAATGGGGATGAAAATCACCTACCTCGCTTTCCGTCTTAGAAAAGAGGGGGCTCTAAAGGAGCCGGTCTGGGATCCGGAAAAATTTGACAGATAGAGACCTGCAGGGAAACAATGAGATTAGCCGTAGTTGCGAACGTGCGATTAGCCGTAATTGCGAACTTGCGATTAGCCGTCGTTACGGTCATCTCTAACAGCGTACTCGATCATTCTGGCAATACGGTAGACATCTTTCCTTTGACCCTCCAGTGAAATTGGATTATCTGAGAAGTCGAGAACGATTCTATCTTCGAACATACGGAACATTCTTACCACAACAGATTTGTGACGGAATGTGGTAGAGGTTGTCCCCTCAAATTCAACCGAAAAACGGCTTTTGTCAAAAACATCTACAATCTTAGCTTTATCTTCCAGATAGCTTTTGTTGAGATAGACCTTCTTCTTTGCATATCCGAAAAACGGATAGATGATTGACATAGCAAGAAGGAAGACAATAATTTGAATCTCTGTTCCTTCACGGAACAGGTTTGTGAAGCTGAACCCTGTGCCGGAGGTGAGTGAGAAGATTGCTACCACAAGGGTAAAGACAATGGCCAGATATATAAGGTACTTTATAACTCTGGTAAGGTATTGCTGAAAATTGAATTTCATATCTATAACTGTTTAAATGTTTCTGTTTAAATGTTTCTCCTTAAAGCGCTTTATGTGTTGAGCGCTTTATTTGTTGAGCGCTTTATTTGTTGAGCACTTTATTTATTGAGCTCTCTATCTGTTTAACTCCTTCCAGGCCAAAGCAGAAGAGCCCAGAATTGCAGCGTCGTTCTCATCCAAAGATGAGAATACCAATTTGACTTTGCCTTTCCACAGGCTGAGAAGATTCTCTTCGAAAGCTCTCTTTGTAGGGTCCATTATGAGACTGCCCGCCTTGGCCACACCACCAAAGAGGAAAATAGCCTCGGGAACAGTGATGGCAACAAGATCTGCAAGGGACTCTCCAAGTATCTTACCTGTCATCTCAAGAGCCATATTTGCAATTTTATCTCCATTTTGAGCAGCTACTGCAACCTCTTTGGATGTAAGCTGCGAAAAGGAGATATCTCTTAGAACACTTGGGTGGGTCTCTCTTGAGAGAAGTTCAAACGCATTTCTCTTTAAGCCGGGAGCCGAGACATATGTCTCCAGACAACCTTTGCGACCGCATCCGCACTGGCGGCCATCTCTACAGTAGGCAATGTGCCCGAACTCTCCGGCAAAGCCGTCGTGCCCGTACATCACCTCTCCATTTACAACAAAGCCACTGCCCAAACCGGTTCCCAGAGTTATAACCACAAAGTTCTTCATCCCCTTAGCCCCTCCGTAGATCATCTCACCTATTGATGCAGCATTGGCATCGTTTGTGAGCACTACCGGAATGCCTCCAAACAGAACCTTAAGCTTCTCTGCAAGAGGTAGATTGCCTTTCCAGCGAAGGTTGGCTGCAGAGTCTATGCACCCGGTATAGTAGTTGCCGTTGGGGGCTCCAATGCCGATTCCCATAATCTTATGAGGGTAGTCCAGCTTAGAAGATACCTCCTGAATTCCGTCACGAAGAGCCACAATATAGTCGTCAAACTCTTTATGAAGACTTGTCGGAAATGTACCACTGCCGTGTATCGCTCCTACTTCATCTACCAGGGCAAAAACAGTATTTGTTCCACCTATGTCAATTCCAGCTACTAGTTTTTTCATTGGCCAGGGAGTGCTTAAAATGTGTGTTATTATTGTATTATCACACAAAGCTAACAAAAATAATCTACACTATATGGGATAATTTTGCTATTTTTGTAGTTACTCACGGGTCAAAAACATATAGATATGGGAAATGAAAAAAACTTAAAGAGATTGGTAATCGGTATGGCTGTAGTGGCTGTGATACTTGCTGCTGTGCTTGCCTGGATATGGGTAGACAGAAGCGGGATTATTAATGAACTTACAGTAGAGAAAGAGCAGCTCACATCTGCAATGTATGAGCTGAGAGATGATTATCAAAGCCTGAACACCAACAACGACAGCCTCAATGCAGAGCTTGCAAGGGAGAGAGAGAAGGTTGAGCAGTTGATAGAGAGGGTTCAGAAGACAGAGGCTACCAACAGGATAAAGATCCGGGACTACGAAAAGGAGCTCGGGACACTCCGGAGCATTATGAGGAGCTATATTATGCAGATAGACTCACTCAACACACTCAACATAACCCTCCGCAAAGATGTGGCAATGGCCAGAGATGAGGTAAAACAGACCCTCGCCAAATATGATGATCTGCAAACCACAGCAGACGAATATGCAAAGAAGGTAGAGATTGGATCTGTCCTCAAAGGGAGAGGTTTTGTGATGACTGCAATCAACTCTTCGGACAAAGAGACAGACCGCAGCAGCCGTACGGCAAAGCTCAAGACCTGTCTTAACCTGGTAGAGAACTCGATCGCTGTCAAAGGTCCAAGAAGAATCTACATCAGGGTTAAAGGGCCGGATGGAATTCTAATGACAAATTCTCAGCAGCAGGTATTTACAGCGGCAGGAGAGCAGATGATCTACACTGCCGTGAGAGAGGTAGATTATCAGGGAAGTGAACTTGAGGTTTGCATCTTTTTTGCCAGCAGCCACTCCTATGTTAAGGGCGTATATAATGTAGATATCTATACCGAAGAGGGTAAACTGGGAAGCACAGATCTTCTCCTGAGATAGGGGGCAGAGGGATAATTGGCCGGAATCTACATACACATACCCTTCTGTTCACAATTCTGCATCTATTGTGACTTCTACTCCACAATGATGTTGGGTAAGCGGGAGAGTTTCACCAAAGCACTCATAACCGAAATTGGCCAGCGTGCCAACGACTTCAACAAACTTGGGGATGCCGTTAACACCATCTACTTTGGTGGCGGCACCCCCTCGCTTTTGGCCCCACCAGCCCTCCAATCAATTTTGCAGGCAATTTACGCCGGCTATAATTTGGGCGCGGCCGGCGGCCCGGCAGCGGGCAACCCGGTGGCGGGCAACCCGGTGGCGGGTTGCCACCCGGCCAACCACCCGAGCAATCTGGAAGCGCCCGGCAACCACGGCCGGGAGGTGACTCTGGAGGTGAATCCGGATGATATTACCGAGCAGTATCTGCAAGGCCTTTTGGAGGCCGGCTTCAACCGCCTGAGTATGGGAATCCAATCCTTCAACGACGGCCACCTCAAATGGATGAATCGCCGCCACACATCTGCCGAGGCGGTAGCTGCTTTCACCGCCGCCAGGAGCGCCGGTTTCGGCAACATCAGCATAGACCTTATCTTCGGGTTTGAGGGGCTCTCAATGCAGATGTGGCAAGAGAACCTAAACAGAGCAATCGAACTATCGCCGGAGCATATATCTGCATACCAGCTAAGTGTGGAGCCCGGCACCAAACTACACGCCTCATATAAAAAGGGTGAGTATCTGCAGATGAAGGATACCCTCTCATATAAACAGTATGCGCTTTTGCAAAAGATGTTGTCCGAAGCGGGGTATGTTCAATACGAGATTTCAAGTTTTTGTAAGCCCGGCAGGGAGTCTCGGCACAACAGCTCCTACTGGGATTTTACCCCATATTTCGGGTTCGGCCCAAGCGCTCACTCCTTTGACGGAGAGAGGCGCTTCTGGAATGTCTCATCACTAAATACCTATCTCAAAGCAATCGAGCAGGGGACCGGCTGCAGCAGGGAGGAGATTATCTCCCCAAAAGATAGGTTTAATGAATACATAATGCTCTCCCTGAGAAGGGTAGTCGGGATGGATGTCGCCTATATTAATTCCCACTTTAAAGTCCCCGATGAGTTCTACAACTCTCTCGCTGTGTTAATTAAGAGAGGAGACGTGGTGGAGCAGGGTGGCAAACTAAGAGTCCCGCCGGAAAAGCTCTTTCTTAGCGATGGGATTATTAGGGAGCTTTTTTGTACTGGCAGTATTCTGTGAAACGGTCTAATTATGAGGCAGTTGAAAAACTCAATTGTTGGATTTTAGCAAATCAAGAATCATATAAGCCTGTTATGCAGCTACTTTCACAAAATACTAACAGAACAAAATTTCTGTCCGGTTATGTGGTCTGCTACGCAGTTGTGTCTACCGCTGCGCGGAATTTTCACAACTCTCGGTTTATTTTGCAAAGCATTACAATACTGCGTATTAGCAAGGGAGGCTTTGCAATTTTAGGGATGTTATAAAAAAATTGTTCTTATTTATTTGCGACTTGCAAAATAAACCGAGAGGTTAATTCAGGTATGCAAAAATTGCGATTGTGCTAAAGCCGAGGAAGATGATTGTGGCGTAGATGTATGAGACAAATTTGAGGCGACCCAGCCATTTGTCGTTGTTTGCGCCTATTGTCTGGAAGGCACTCCAGAAGCCGTGGGTAAGGTGGAACCAAAGTGCGGCAAACCAGATTATGTAGCAGATAACGATCCAGATGTTGCCGAAGGTCGCCTCCATTAAGACATTTCCGTTTTGCGCGTGGCCTCCTGTAAACTCTGCAAGCTGCATCTTTGCCCAGAAGTGGGTAAGGTGGAATGCAAGAACGCCGCCTATAATAATTCCAAGGACAAACATATTGCGGGATGCCCACGAATCTGTTTTCGCCTGGTTGGTAACCTCATATCTCTGTGAGCCACGCGCCCTCATATTATAAAGGGTGAGAAATACCGCATATACAATGTGAAGCACAAAGCCGCCGGCAAGCACAGGAACCATCACCACGATAAATGGTGAACCCATAAACTCAATAACAGCATCAAAAGCCTCCGGGCCAAAAAGGTAGGCAGAGTTTGCAAGCAGATGTATCAAAAGAAAAAAGATAAGGAAAAGGCCTGTTAAGCTCATTATGAGTTTTTTGCCTATTGACGATGTGAGGATATTTCCCATTTCTTTGCAGATTAATTGATGGTATTAAGCAGATATGAAAGTGATGCAAAGATAACCTCTTGCTTGGTATTTTCATAATCTTTAGCTATTTTTGTTTGATTAAACTCCTGTCTAAAGGGGTCTTTAAAACAGAGCTTTAAATGAAATACAGTAGTGTTCTTCTAAAATTAAGCGGAGAGAGTCTCGCCGGAGAGGATGGGAAGGGGTTGGACGAAAAGGTCCTCAACCGATATGCAAAAGAGATCTCAGATATTGTCTCCACAGGAGTTGGAGTGGCAGTTGTCGTGGGAGGTGGTAACATCTTTCGTGGCTTGAAGGGGACGGGAATGGGCTATGAGAGGGTCAGGGGAGATCAAATGGGTATGCTCGCAACTGTAATTAACAGCATCGCTCTCTCAATTTCACTAAAACTCATAGATATCAAGAGCGAGGTCTTCACATCTACACCAATGGAGCCTTTTGGTCGTTACTATGTGAGAGACAGAGCGTTAGACCTTATGAACAGAGGCGGAGTTGCAATTATTGCAGGAGGCACAGGAAACCCATACTTCACCACCGACTCTGCATCTGCACTTAGAGCGGCCGAACTTGGAGTATCTGTACTACTCAAAGGTACCAGGGTAGATGGCGTTTATGATTCAGACCCCGAGAAGGATGAGCTGGCAGTAAAATACAAAACCCTCACCTTTGACAAGGCGCTTGCAGATAACCTCAAGGTAATGGATATGACCGCATTTGCCCTGTGTAAAGAGAACAACATCCCAATAATCGTCTTCGATATGAACTGCAGCGGGAATCTGCTTAAACTCATCAACGGGGAGGAGATAGGAACAATTATTTCGTAACTGTTAGCTTTACGGTAAACTGTAATTAAGAATAGAAAATTGAAGCGATAATTTGATAACTAAAAAATTTAAATATGGATATAAGTGCACAAAAAGAGGTAATTAAAGCTGCAAAAGAGAGAATGGACAAAGCTCTTATGCACCTGGAAGAGGAGTTGAAAACATACCGGGCAGGCAAAGCGAACCCATCTGTTTTCAATAACATAACCGTAGACTACTACGGAACACCTACTGCAATCCCTCAATTGGCAAGTATAACTACTCCGGATGCCAAAACAATGCTTATACAGCCTTGGGACAAAAAACTTATCCCACCAATTGAGAAAGCAATTATGGCGGCTAACATCGGCTTTACACCACAAAACAACGGGGAGCATATTCGTATAAACGTACCGCCGCTCACAGAGGAGAGGCGCAAAGACCTGGTTAAAAGGGTTAAAGGCGAAGGTGAAACCGCAAAAATCAGTGTCCGCAACGCTCGTCGTGACGGTGTGGAGCTTCTTAAAAAATACCAGAAAGAGGGTCTTCCGGAAGATGTCGCTAAAGATGGCGAGGCCGCTATCCAAAAAGATACCGACCATAGCAACAAACGAATCGACGAGATCCTTGCATCAAAAGAGAGAGAGATAATGACTGTGTGACCTTGCCAAGGGTTGTGGGGCATTTTTGATAATCAGACACATAGCCCGAATTGCAACACCAAAAACTCTGAGCTCGCAACGTTTGTACGTCGCGGGCTTTTTTTGACTTTGCCAGTGTTTGATGCAACTGGTAATAATTGAGCAAATTACAAAACCCAGTTTTCCATATTTGGAAAACTGCACTTTCAAACTATTTTTAAATCAAATAGTTACATCAAACACTGGCAAAGTTAAGTGGTCTGCTTCGCAGGTATGTTTACCGCTGCGCGGAATTTTTTATATATTTGCACCGGTTTAAATGTCTTATGCAAGTATTAGTTAACTCATTTTCGGAGCGTGTCTAGAGGGTAGTCGGTTCTTTGCCGGCTATTAAAAAGGTTCCCGGATATCTTCCGGGTCGTTATTTTGTTTCCTATTTTAACCATCAAATAATATTATAATGGAAGATTTTAATAATGACGAATCTATACGATTTGACAATCTGGACCTATCTGTAATTATTGACTTTTTTAGATATATGCAGCGGCAGGGGCCGGGCAGTGAGGATATTACCTGTAGGGCTCTGAGTTTTATTGAGGGCTTGGCTGGGACCGGGGCGGCAGCTGCCGGCCTGGCAGGTAAGGATCAGTCTGGTGCCGGGAGTGCCAGTTTTGTAGGAGCAGGTGCCGGCCAGGCAAGTGCCGGCCAGCAAAGCTCGGACGCGCAGTTGCGGATTGCAGATATGGGCTGTGGGACAGGGGGGCAATCTGTGACCCTTGCGCAGAATACATCTGCACACATAACCTCTTACGACAATAGTGAGGAGATGATAGAGACTCTGCAGCAGAGGGTTCGTGAGTTGGGGTTGCAGGGGAGGATTGAGGGGGTTGTGGCCTCGATGGACCAGATTCCTTTTGACGGGAGGGGCTTTGATGTGATTTGGGCCGAGGGGTCTATCTACAACATTGGCTTTGAACGGGGGCTCAACCTGTGGAGCGAGTACCTCAATGAGGGGGGATATGTTGCTGTCTCAGATATGGTTTGGCTGCGCGAAAACAGATCTGCCGAGATTGAGAGCTATATGAACGAGAATGTACCTGAGATTTGCTCTCCATCAATTAAGATGAGGCAGATAGAGGAGGCTGGATATAGTTTGGTTGCCTCGTTTGTTCTGCCGGAGTATTGCTGGAGAGATAACTTCTATACCCTTATGGAGCCACTGTTCCCGGAGTTTCTGCAGCGGCAGGGGCATAGCGAAATGGCGGTAAATTTTGTCAAGAGTATGAGGGAGGAGATAGCTATGTACGAAAAGTACAGCGAGTACTATGGCTATATGTTCTTTATTGCAAAAAAAATCAATTAACACTAACATCACAAACAATGAACTTAATCATTAAAAATACAGACAAAAGCAAGTTTTTTGAAACAGAAAACCTTACACGCGAGGCATTCTGGAACCTTTACAAACCCGGTTGTGACGAACATCTCGCACTGCATCAGCTTAGATCTGGCGAGTGCTATGTGCCCGAAATGGACCTTGTTGCTCTGCTGGACGGGCAGATAGTGGGGCACGTGATCTCTACCAGAGCGAAGGTTGTAGATGGGGAGGCCGGTGATTCTTGTGCGGCCGGAGATGCCGGCGCCGTGGTGTGTGACCAGGTGCTATGCCTTGGGCCGATATCTGCAGAGCCATCTCTGCAGGGCAAGGGGATAGGGTCGCAACTTATGCGGGCGTCTATTGCCCGGGCTGCTTCACTGGGATTCAAGAGTATAATCCTCTACGGCAATCCCGACTACTACGGCCGTTTCGGGTTCGAAAATGCTGTGAAGTACAAAATCGCCACCCGTGATAACCAAAACTTTGACCCCTTTATGGCCATAGAGCTCTTCCCCGGCGCCCTCAACGGCGTCTCGGGCCGCTTCTACGAAGACAGTCTCTTCTTTAATACCGAGGCAGATTTGGTGGAGTTTGAGAAGCTGTTTCCGGCCAAGGAGAAGGGGGAACCGCGAATAATACTGCCTGAGTTTTAAAAGCTGTCACTCTTTTAGAACTGCACGACACGTGCAACTGCAGTTTTTCTAAACGCCTTTTTTCTTCGTTTTTTCGGGGCTTGCGGAACGCCTCCCGGTGGTCGTTGAACGGTCCTCAGCCTATTTCCGAAAAAACTTCATAAAAAAGACTAAAAAACAGATGTTGCTCTTGTCGTGCAGTTCCTTTTATGATAGCTTTAAAAAAACCCCATAATTATTGGGGTTTGGAGGGGTCTATGGAAAAATGGTTAGTGAGCTAGTTGGTGAGTTTTTTGTCTCTGGCAAGGATTGAGAGGATTCTCTCATCGTTCCTTCTGTCCTCTACACCCTCCCAGTCTCCGGGGTAACCGAGGGTTACCTTAAGCTCTTTTGCATACTCTGCAATAATTGGATCTATGGTTATCCAGTTGCAGGATGCCGATGAGAACATTGGCCAGAAATAGCCGGTGTAGACAACCCTTCCGTTGGCAGTTAAGGCAAAGGCAACTCCAAAAACCGAGTGCTCGATATTTTTAATGGCATCCAAAGCACTGTCACTCACTTTATAAGTGTGATTGTCACTGTTATAGGAGAGAATATCTGCATACCTTACAACAGGAGTACTCTTTAAAACAACACTCTTCTCGTCAATCTTCTGAGAATTTTCTACTGTCTTGTACGCTTTAAGCAGATAGATCTCAACCCCTCCCGAAGAGAAGAGAATGTTGGGGTCCTTAGTGCATCCTGTAAACAACAGGCCCGCTACACAGGCACATAAAGTCAAAAAAACTACCTTTTTCATATATCCTAGTTTAAAACATTCACAGAGAAGATAGAGACAAATCAAATGTAGCAAATATATTTACAATGGTGAAATGATTTGAGGGTAAATATATGTGGGAGATTGGCGTTGCAGATGTGTGATTTCAAAAACCCCAGTGTTTATTGGGGTTTCGGGATGTTTTGGGGTGATTTTTTCTAGTTGGTTGAGGGTGGGGATTTTGCGATTTTCAAAAAAAACGGAAAAAAGTGAAAAAAAGATCCCAAATATTTTGCTAAAGTATATAATAGTCATAACTTTATATCGTGCTGTCCGATCGGAGCAAGCGAAAATTCCAATTTATTAAGCAGGGTAAGGGTTTTGGGGAGGTTGAGGGGGGTGTGTGTGGTTGTTTGATTATGTCAAGCTTGAGAATTTTAATAAAGTTATAAGTAGGATTAATGGCGAATAAAGCCTTGCCAATATTGGGTGTTTAAATACAAAATGTAAATATATACACTAGTTAGCGGTAATATTAGAACATCATGGAAGATAAAATCAATAAACTTAAAGAGACGTACAAAAATCTCACATTTCAGAAAAAGGAATACACTCTCTTTGACGATGATGAGCCTTCATGCTACTATGATGTTTCTGGGTTTGAAGGTAACAAGGAGCTTGTTCTGACAGTAGATGATGACAATGATTACAAGATTCTAATAAAAGTTTTAAAGAAGAGTTTTTCATTTACACCAGTTTTATTTGGAGTTGAATATGAGAACAAAATTGAAATTGCACTCTCCCCCGTTAATCCTAGAACGTCCCACATGTCGAGATACAAGCTTAAGGACAAGCCTGCTGAAATTGAGATGTCTTTCTTTAAGAATCAACTTGAAATATCCATCCAATTTCAACCAGAAAGCAGTCTAATGACTCAGCTGATGGAAGTTATGAGGGGAAAAAGATCATCATTAATAATGACAATCACAGGCTATCAAAACCCAAGTATAGAAGGAAAGGAAAGTGATCTGAGAAATATTCTTATAAGCACACTATTTGACTTTTCTTATTCATATAATCTTGTTTTCGAGCCTATTAATTTTGACTCCTTAGTACGTAGAGTACCGCTAAGGAGAAAAAACAAAACAACAGCACCAACAGACAAAATTCAATTCATATACAAGAGATATATACCAGAATTAGTTGAGTACTTCAATATAGGAGAAAAGGTTGACTATCCCCCTTTTAGATTCATCTGTTATTTTCACATTATTGAATACTTTTCTGATAAGAGTGCATACTATTATGCCGCAAAGAAGTTAAAAAGTTTAATGATAAAGCCGGACTTCCATATTAATACAGACAAGTATGTTAGTCAAGCTATAAGTTTTTTCAAAATTGAATCTACTAAGTACACTAGTGATAAAATAAAAATCAGACGAGTAATTAATCAGTTTATAAACAGATCTGAGTTCGAAGAGTATCTAAAAGAAATTGATGTCTTAGACTATTTTAAAAAACCAACAACTATTGATTGTAGTAAACCGCTTGAACTTCCTGGAATTGATTTTGAAAGCGATTCAAAATTTGAAGAAACCATTATGCAAAGAATTTATGCTATGAGGTGCTCTATTGTACATTCTAATCCTGACTTTGAAGAAACAAAAGCAGTTCCTTTTTCACCAACTCCAGACAATATAGAAAAATTAAGAAAAGAAATCGATATGATTTATGAAGTTGCAAGAACGATAATTGTTGAGAGCACACAGTAAAAATACTACCGCTAACACAGGTTTTGCGTTAGGCGGGGTGACGTGCAAACTTGGAGCTTTGTACTTCTATTTAAGTTCAGTGCTGGTTGACAATTTTGTGCCCTAAGACCCGCCCCAACGCAAAGCCCGAAACCGTTGTGTTCAATGAGGGCTCCTAATGAAACGTCAGACTAAAATTGAAAAAAGAATGGAAGAAGAAATTAGTTTTATTGTAAAATTTAAGAAATATGTGAATTCATTTATTTCTCGTCTTGAAATTAAAATGAATAAGACTTCAAGTAGGATAGAGAGAGATGAACGCAAGAAGCAAATTCTTGAATATACATATGGATTAAAATCTAAAAGTTATACTAGAGAAGAAATTTCGTTTCTACTTGATATTACTTCTGAAAGAGTTCGTCAAATAGGAATTGAGGTTGTAAAGGAGATTAGTAATGAAGTAACGACAGAAGATAAAAACACTTTTTTTAGTGATTACATACCTGAGATTATAGGTTTCAAAAATAATTTAGAAACAAAAGGTGTTTTATCACAAAATCAATTTAAAAAACACATAACAGCAAATTACAAAATTGACTTTATTGAAAATGAGCCTTATCTCAATCTTTTAATTGATGTATTGGATTTTAGAGTCGTAAAAACTCATTTGCATTTATTAAAAGAAAATGATTTAATATTTTTTGACAGAAAGATTAATTATAAACTTTTTATTCGCGTTTGTCATGCTGTATTTGTTGCTGTTGAACGAAATACAATAATGACAGAATTTGAGGATATCATCATTTCTGTTAAAAGAAAATTGTCTAATGATAAAGTGCCAAATGAATATATAAAAATGGCACTTGTAGCTATAGATGCTTGTGAATTAATCGAAAAAAACAAAATTCAATACTATCAAATAGTTTTTAATAAGCTGAGTTCTGCAAGTGATATGGCATACCGAGTACTTTTTGAAAATAATGATAGAATGAACCTCACAGACATCCTCAGAACTATAAATCACAGACTTGTTGGGACAGATAGAAGAATAGATAGAATTAGCCTTAACAACCAAATAAACGGTGATAAACGATTAATTCCCTTAGGAAAAACTGGAGTTTGGACACTTGCTGAATGGGGTGAAGATAATTTATCTATGTACAATTTAGTCACAAATACCCTGTTTCACTATAACAAACCTCTATCAAAAGAAGAAATTTTTTCACATATCCAAAAAACAAGGTCATTTATAAAAACACGTTCTCTTGACACAATTATATATGATTCAAGATATACACAGTTGGTCGATAGGAAGTTTATACTTACAGAATGGAAAGGGTCATATAAAGACAAAATTGCTAACATAAAAAAAAGAAACGTAACAGAAAAAGAAAACAAAGTTAGAGACCAGATAAAACAACAAATCTTGAATCTCTTTGAAGAGAATCAAGTTGATAACATCTTGCTCTCAACTGTTGCTAATGCTCTATCTAAGAGATTTAAGTTTCCAAAGCCTTCAATTTATAAAATAATTAGTGAGGAGCATGAATTTGACACAAAACCAATTGACACTTACAGAAAGCAAGTTACCCTAAAAGCAGATGTTAAAATGAATAAATCAAAAAAGAAATCTATTACAGTTTTTGTTTCATATTGTTGGGAAAGTAAAGAATATAAGGAAAAAGTGATTTCATTTATCAATTTTTTAAGGGAAAACGGATTCGCAGCAGATATGGATATAAAGTTTATGCAAGAAGAATCCTCTGTCGACTTTAATAGGCTTATGCATAAGGGAATCATGAAATACGATAAGGTAATAGTTTTGCTTTCTGAGAATTATAAAAGAAAAGCTGAAGATTTTGAAGGTGGAGTTGGTAAAGAATACAGATTTATTCTAAATGATATTGAGAAAAATGCGAATAAATATATTTTAGCCTCATTTTTTAAGCTAACAAAAGAAATAATTGAGAATATAGTACCGTTAGAATTTTCGGGTAAAGAAATTATTGATTTACCAAAAGATGAAACTGTGGGATTTGAAAATTTGTTTGGAAAACTAACAGAAAGTAAAAAGTATGTATTCAGTGATGTTGCATCAGAAACTCCAATAATTGAACAGAAAAAGATTGAAAAATTTACCTTGAAATAATGAATTACTGCACCAAACAACGTGTTTAAAATATTTGGGTTTAAGTGTATAAATCAATCGTTCCGCCACGCATCGGCTTTTGTGTCGGTGGATAGGAACGAAGCCCGCAATCCCCAATGTTTCATACACGCAACCGTTGGCAACAAGTGTATAAAGACAGATGAGCAGACAGATACTATATTGACAAATTGAAACAAAAAAAGATTTAGCTTAATGACAGGACAGTGCAAATTTGATGAAATTTTATTTCTTTTTTTCTCCTCCCCAAATAAAGAAGTTAACCCCACACACATTCTTGCCGACTTACCTGTGCATCCTCTATAAATACGGCTTTATTAACTACTTGTATTCAAACTTGACATTAACAGCAGATAAAAATCAGCAGAATGAGAGTCAAATAATTGTAAAAAAATTCAGCATAAATATATGAAAACCTATCAGTTTTATATTTTTGATTTTGACATGACTCTTTGTGATACAGCGAAAGGTTCTGAATTAGCATATAAGAAAACGTTTGAGCATTTTGGCTTTCAATTTAGAAAAAAAGATATCAAACAGTTTTTGAGTGAATCTTTGAGAGTTACTTTTGATAGAGTAAACAATAAAGAGATTAGTTTTGATGATTTTGAACCATGCTTTTATGCTTGTTCAGATGCATTAATTCCCCAAAACTCATATTATTTCACGGATGCGAAGAAGCTAATAGATACATTAAAAAAATTCAAAAAAACTCTTGCGATTGTTACAAACAAAAATCGTAGTACATTGACTTTGATTTTAAAGAAATTTGGGTTAGAGAATGATTTTGATCAAATAATCTCAATTGAAGACATAAAACTTATTTCTACAAATGCAGAAAAAGGTGATGGAATTATTGAGTGTTTGAAACGTTTTAATATACTTGATAAAAAAGATACAGCCATTTATATTGGAGATGCTCAAAACGATATTCTTGCAGCGAATAAAGCAGAAGTAGATTGTTTTTGTGTTCACAGAAATTCAGAAGCAAAAATTAAGGGTGAAGCCTGGGATAGTTTAACCTATTTATGTATTCCTTATACTAATGAAAAACAATATAAAATAAATTCGATGTTATTTGACATAACACATCCATGCTATTGTTCCAACACTGAGGATCAAGCTATGTTGAGAATATTAGGAATTAATAAATATCTTTTGAGAAAAATTATAAGCTCAAAAGGGAAATATAGGCGTGGAGCCGCACCAAATGAGGAAATGACTGCTGATATAGTTAGAAAAATTTCGTCATGTATTCAAAAAAGTCAGCCCATATTATTTTCTGTACCATTTGGTGCATATAAGGGCTGGCAAACAAATTCAAACGGTGAACCTGATTGGGCAGAAGTGTTTAATTTGAATTATTTTTTCTTATATGCTTCTGAAATAGCTGAATATTATGAACCCGGTGTTCAATTTACATATACCTACCAAGATAGATTATTACCTGTTGTGAGTAATCTTTCAAAGGATGTATGTAAAAAATATATACATAAATTTAATGAATTAGCTAAAATATTTTCATCTTACAATCCTAGAATAACTTTTACAACAATGTCAATAGATTCTTTATATTCAAGTGCTGATGAATATTGGCAAGAATTTGTTGAAAATCTATTTGAAAATTTTATTGAAGTAATTGATAATCTTTATAAAAATGATTCAAACTCGTTACCTTATAGAGAATATATTGATTTGCTTTTGCAAAATAAATTATCTGAAGCGAATACTTTAGTTCATAGCAGACCTTCATCCATTTTCGCTAAACTTCAGAGTGGAATGAATAATTATAATTTCAATGGTTATGATACAAATTCTTCTCATGCAGATGAGGATGATAAAACTAAAATCATAAGAAGTATTGTCTCTGCTTCAATGATTGATGCAGTAGATGCATTAAAATTAAGAAGAATGTTCAATAAGCATTCTGAAAATATCCAAATTGTATTTGATAAAACTCCATCTCTTAGCCTTTTTTTAGGTTCGTGTCATGAGTCAGTTAAACATTTCTGGACTGGCACAGGCGCAATGATTTATAAAGAAGAAAAGAATGATTTTAAGCCTATAATTTTATCACAAAAAGAATGGTTGAACATACAAAAAGGAAATAAGATTAAACTAAATGGTGAAGCTTTCGAAAAAAAATATACCATTGAGCGAATACCTTTGCAGACTGAGCTATCCATTATTAGTCATAATTACAATAGTATAAACATAATTAAAAATTAACATTATTAATTTAAAAAAGTAGTCATATGAAAACCGAAATTACAGTAATTACAGGAGGAAATTCTGGGCTTGGACTTGAATTAAGTAAATGTTTTGCTCAAACAACAAATGTATGTATTGTTGCTAGAGACGAAGCGAAGCTTAGTAAAGCAAAAACAGAAATCTCTGAATCATCTACAAAGCAAGTATTAACATTTAAAGCAGATGTTTCAAAAGAAAACCAAGTTAAGAAACTATATGAGTTTCTGGAAAGTTTTACAGTGAAAAGAGTTATTAATTGCGCAGGTTTTGGAAAATTTGGCTCACCAGATAATATTAATGATGAGATGGTTGAAAGTTTAATTGACTCAAACCTTAAATCGGTTATCTTTATGTCATCAAACGCCCTTATTGCTATGAAAGACAATGGCGGACAAATAGTATCCGTTCTTTCAACAGCAGCACTCAAAGGTAATCCACAAGAAACATTATACTGTGCAGTAAAATGGGGGGCGCGAGGTTATAACGAAGCCCTAAAGGCCGCATGTAAGGGTACAAATATTAACGTCACTACTATATGTCCGGGTGGCATAAATACACCTTTTTGGAAACCTGATAGCGGAATATCTCCTAATGTTTCTAAATTCATGAATCCTCAAGAACTGGCTGTTTTAATTTTTGATATTCTGATTGAGCGGAAAACTCTGTATTGTCCTGATATTATTATTGAAAAACTATAAATCTAATATATATGCTCACAATAGATGATATTTCGATAAAATTATCGAAGGGTGAACTTGCTGTTTTCATTGGAGCTGGTGTATCAAGATCGTATGGGAATCAACAAGGAATTCCATCGGCAAGTGATTTATTAAATATTTTTGCTAGCAAATTTCCATATATTAAAAATAATTCCTTACACAAAAAAGGTGAATTACGGTTTGAGAATGCGTGTTTAATGATAAAAGAAAATAATGGAGAGAGAGAATTAATTTCTGTTATTATGAAAGAAATCAATAAACCAAGTATTAGGCCATTACCTGCTCATAATTTATTGGCAAAACTACCTTTCTCATCATACTTTTCTACAAATTGGGATACTCTACTAGAAACTGCCTGTACAAATGTTAATGGAAGATATCCGGTAATTTATGAAGACGAACATGTGGCTATGCTACAACATGGAGATATCCCAATTGTGAAATTACATGGATGTATTAGTAATCCAAAATCTATTGTCGCTACGATAGACGACTATAAACCGTTTAAAAAAACAAAACCTCTTATTGATGCCATTACAAAAGTTGATTTGGCCAGTAAGACAATTTTATTCTTAGGATATAATCTAAATGATGTGGATTTCAAAGCACTTTATAATGATTTATATCGTGTTCTTGGAAAAAAATTTATGGGTAAACATATGGCTGTTGTTCTTGACCCAACCCAAGTGGAAATAGATAAATGGGTTAAAAATGGAATCACTTTAACAAATAATGACTTAACGGATTTTCTTAATGATTTGGCTTTAAGGCTCAGGGGAAATAGTAAAGATTTTGGGAGTTGCACGGTTAAATCAACATATCTTAAAGAACTTCATAATGTAACAGATTGTCCAACTGAAACAATCGCCACTAACGTATTCTTAAAAATGCTCACAAAAGAAGTGGGTTCAGGTATCTTGTCTGTTGAGCAAATCGTATTTGATTTTGAAACTGGATATAAAGCTGTCCTTGAAAAGAAACCAAATTTTAGTGCTTTTGAAAATGAATGTAAAGAGATATTAAATGCATTAAATAATTGTGAAAATTCAAATGAAATGTTAAACTATCTAGAGAAGAAAATAAATGAGTTAAATGCAAGTTCAATTGAAATAAATAAGCACAATAGTGATATTATTAAACGATCTGACTCTATATTAATGTATTCCCAAAGTGTTCGTGTTACAAATCTTCTTAAAAGTTTGACAAGAGATTATCAACAAAGTTGTACTTTGTACATTAGCGAATGTAGACCAAAGTGTCCCTCTCCTTTTTACGATGCAATACAAATACAAAAGAGCCTTGAAGATACTGGATATAAAAAACACATTGTAACTGACACATCTATAACTTATTTGATGAAGAAACATCAAATAACACAAGTTATTATGGGGGCTCATGCTGTATATATGAAAGATGGGAAGATGATAAAATTTGTAAATACTAGTGGAAGTGATATGATTTTAAGAGAAGCGAAGAATTTTAAAGTCCCAGTATTCATAATTGCAGAAAAAAAGAAATGTAAACCTTGGGTTGACATTGAAGAATCAAATGTTGGATACATTGAAGAAAAATTTATTACAAAACCCTTAGAAGATGAAGGAATAGATACGTTAGAAGTTGCTTATGATTTATGTGATTCGCACGAGTATGTTTCCTTTGTATGTGAAGATGGAGTAATAAAATAGAATTATTGTCATTTTTAGAATATTTCATATATCCTCATATTAAGTCTAATGGTAACAAGAGAAATTTTAGAAATATTTCATGATGACTTGTGGAAAGATAAGCGTCTTATGGATCCACAGGATGAAATATTTGTCAAGAAGTCAGAGAATGAAATAGAACACAAAACAGAAATTTCAGTTCTGAACTATTTGAGGAAGGTTGGAATTAGCGGAATTCCTGAAATTAAAAAAACGGAAGGATTAGATATTTATATGTCTATTTTCAAAGGAATAAGGGTTTTTGAACTTCTTGTAATTTTAGATGAATTGAGCATAAAACACGAAAATGCAATAGAAGTAAAGAAAAAAGTAATAGAAAGATGTAATGAAAGACAGCGTAGAATCCAAATTGCATTAAAGGAGTGGAGAGAATGTGAAATTAGAAATGGGCAAACAAGGATTAAATATCCGCAAGACAAAATAAAAAAGATAGTAGAAGTTTTGGCTGTGTGTAAGGATATTCCATTAAGAAAAGAAGAGTTTCATAAAGAGATGAAACAGTTGATTGATTATTGGGAAACTGTTGCTGACATTCCTTTTAGGGATGCAACTACAAAGAATATGGTTTTTTGTGATCCTAATTTTCAACGAATCGAGTTAGAACCAAGTGAAAGCAAAACTGAAAAAAATATCAAACAAGTTATTGCCAAATTAGATGATAACACTTTTTGGGAGTCAACACCAATTGCAGATTTTGATTTTTCGTCGTGTGTGCATGATACAACAATTGAAGATGATTATATTAGCCTTAATTGTCATGAAAGAACATTTAATGGTAATACATATATTGATCCAAAAGATTTAATTTGGATAGGAACGCCAGATTCCAAAAGAGCAGCTATTTCCTTTTATGTACGGTATTACAGATTTGGTGGGCGTAAAGCTGCGTATAGACTTTTAAATCCCGTGAACCACATGGTAAGATTTCAGTATGATCATGACGATTTTTATTTTAGGAATTTAAATTCTATCATGCGCAATTTATGTCCAATAGTAGATGTTGAGTTTCCTTCTTTATTACAAATTACTGAAGATTTAGCAAAACGCTTGGGAACTAATCTTGCTGTAACAGACTCGTTTTATAAGGAATATCCGTTTGAGAATAGGCAACCGTGGCAAGGATTAAATACTATAAAAATAAATAATTTTAACTCAGAAATTTAAACCTTGCATCAACAGGATTACATATTTCGAAGTATCACGGTTCTTCGTCATATTTGGTGATATTTTAGCCTGATTTTGATAGTACCACCTTCTTTCGTACTAATTCAAAACTCCCTCTTCCATACATTTCTCTTTTCTTATTTTTCAATCTGTTGACATGTCCTTCCACAAGGCCATTTGTCCACTCATATTTAATTGCGCTCTTAACTGCCACAATATCATGGCCTAGTCCGTTTATAAATGTTTTTATGCTCTTACTAATTGACTATTCTGGACCATACTGGGCCACCATTCCGGAGCCTACTGGGCCATTTTATAAAATAATGTGAATATATCACATCAAATAGGCCACTGGATCACTCACAAATAGGCCACTAGAATATATCACATTAATGATGTAGATTATGTTATGCCCTATTTCTCGCCCTATCTAACCCGAGAAAACATCTTAACCCTCCCAAACTATAAATGCATCGGCCGTTTGCAGATTGAAAACTCCCTCTCCCTGCCGTTCATTTTTGACACCACCCCTCCCGAGAGTGTGAATTCAGAAATTAAGCAGAGAAAAGGTCAGTTGAAGAGGGCAGAATAAATAGTAATTTGGATTACTCACAGTTATGCCTGTTCTTTGACAAGTTCTCCGCGGGAGAGCTTTTCACACATGTTGCGGTCTTATTAAAAGCCAGTATTTGTTGGGTATTGGGAGATTTTTCATAGTTTATTGAGGATGGGGATTTTGCGATAATAAAATAAGCAAAAAAATATCCTAAATATTTTGCCAAAGTATATAATAATCATATCTTTATAGCGTGCTGTCTGATTGGGGCATGCGAATATTCCAATTTATAAAGCAGTGTAAGGGTTTTGGGAGGAGATAGTGGCAGAATTCAAAGGATGTTAATTAATAAAATTAAAGAGATAAAAAATTTGACTAACTATAAGTAGAAAACAAACCTCTGGAGGCGCAACCAACCCATGACAAGTGTAAATCCCATCAAAACGGAATTTTACCGTTTAATTGGTTGACGTCATTGCAAGGAAGACGAATATCCAACAGAAATTGCATGAAAAGGCAATAAATTGTTAAATTTGAACTGTAAAAATTAATGGAGAAAGCAATGAAATACCAAATTAACCAACTAAGGGACTATTCCTCCTTATTCTCAAGGAGTCAAGTTCTTTCTTGGCTAAAAATGGACTTCTCTTCTATTAATTTTAAGATTGAAAGATATGACGAAAAATGGTTGAACAACCAGAATTCAACTTATCTAGACTATCTTAAATACATATATTCCGTTTTGGCAGACAATTATCAAAATGAATACATTTTTAAAAATGAATTCTTAAATAATTGGTTGATACAAGAGCTTGGCGAGACAAATTCTCGGATATTCAGCGAGTTTAGGGTTGGCAACTCTATTGCGGATTTAGTGATGTTCAATGGTTGCTCCAAAATTTTTGAGATTAAAACGGAGCTAGATAGTGATTCACGGTTGACACTTCAACTTCAAAACTATGAAAAGGCTTTTAATCAGATTTTTTTAATTATTCCCAAATCGAAATTAAACAGCTATGAAAAACAAGATGTTTCAATTGGGCTTATAACCTATGACCCAAAAAGCGAAAATACATTTTCAGTTTATCGTAAAGCTAAACTCAATCTTGATTTAGAACCCTTAGCAATTATGTCAATATTGCACACACATGAATACAAATCAATTGTAAGAAAGTATTATGGTTCTCTACCTCAAATGACAAGCTTTAATCAGCATATGATTTGTAGCGAATTAATTTATGAAATACCAAAAGATAAGCTCAACAAACTTTTCATTGATGAAATGAAAAAAAGGAGTTCAAGCAATGCTCTGTCATCAAGGTATTACAAAGAGTTTAATCAGTTGTTTTTAGCTCTTAGAATGAATCGTGATTCAAAAAGTAAAATGATAGAATCATTAAAAACAACCATTCAAATTTAAGCATTATGTACTATCCATTTTTAAGAGCGAGACAGTTTGAACTAATTGCCTTAAGGGAATTAGCAGCCGAAGAAGCAATACAAGGAGTTATTATCCCTATTATTGAGCCTGTCAAAGAAACTCATAATAACTTAACCTTAGCACATAAAGTATTTCAAGACAAAAGTCAGACTGCATATTTAATCGTCAACCCAACAATTGGAGAGCTTGCAGGGGACAGTAATTTCTATTTAGAGTACCTAACTGAGTTAGAAAATGCAAAGTTTTTTCCAGCTTTTCATTACAAAAATAATTCAGACTTCATTAATCAAAGTATTGAGAGTTTTGGTCTTAACAAATGTATGATAATCTGCCAAAACGATGTAAATCCTGATGATTTAGAATTCAGACAATTAGTTGCAAGAAATGAAGTATCCTATATAAATGTTAGTTACCCAAATAGAAACAGAACCCTTCATAGATTTATAAAAGGCCTCTATAAAAATTACATTCGTCTTGATGATTTGTTTGAAAAGCAAGCTCGCAATAGCGATTATTTAGAAATTCAAGAGCATAGATTTTCAGAAGAACACATTTATTATGCTGAAGATGGTTTCGACGGCTTCTCTGACTATACAGTTATGCCAAGTGAATATATTGACGGAGGAAGTACTCCAAGAGCGGTTGTAATTCATTTAACATATTTAAATGGTGAAGATCAAATTTGGATACGACATTTCACATCGGAAACCAATGATTCTATATCAAATGTTCAGGGAAAATTTGCCGAGGCTGCAGAAAAGGCGGTGGCTTATTGCAGGCAAAAAGGCTTAAATAATTCAGCGATTTTAGAATTGATATCTTACTATGATAATGAGCATTACCCCGGATTAGGAACCGTAAAAAAATTATCTATTAAAAACCATTTGTTAGTTGTTAGCCAATTTTTAAAGAATAGATAGTGTTTATGAAAGTATGCTCATCTTGCTTTTCTGATAAAGAGTTAAAAGGTTTTATTTTAACCAGCAATGAAATAGGTAACTGTGTGGTTTGTAACGCAACATTACAACATATTTTAGACATAACAGAATTATATGATTTCTTTCAGGAATTAATTGGAAACTTTAAACTTGTTAAAAGTGGTTTACCTCTTAGCTCAAAAATTCAATCAGAATGGAGTTTTTTTAGCTCAAATGAAGTAGCGATTAAGATTTTAAACTATGTAATTCCTCAAATTCCTACAGAAATTACTTCATCAGACGACCTAGTTGAATATTCGGATGATATTTTAACAAATTTCGGACATTGGGAAACTCTCAAGGATGAATTAAAATGGAAAAATAGATTTGTTATTGATGTGCACCGACTAGGAAAAGGTGAATTTAATTGGGATGCTTTCCTGCGTGATATCAACACTCTATTCAATCTAACAAATAAGGCAGAAATATTTAGAGCCAGAATTCATAACAAAAGTGGGATGCCTGTTTATCCTATCAATGAAATGGGTTGTCCACCAAAAGAACTTGCAAATGGTGGTCGAGCAAATCCAGCAGGAATTTCTTATCTTTATTTGAGTGAGGATGAAAATACCGTTTTATATGAAGTTAGAGCATCGTATTTAGATGAAATTAGTGTTGGTGTCTTTCAATTAAAAGAAGATATTGAATCTGTTGCCATTGTAGATTTCACTAAAGACTCTCCTTTATTTCAACCTGAATATGTTAAAGAAGCAATTCAAGGTAAACTTTTACGAGATAGAATTAGCAAAGACCTCTCAAAACCAATGAGAAGGTATGATAGCGAATTAGAGTATATACCGACTCAATTTATTTGTGAATATATTAAAGTTTTTACGGGAGCTAAGGGAATTCGTTATCGAAGTTCGCTACATAAACAAGGAAACAATATAGTTTTCTTTGAGCCAGAGTTAATGGAATGCAAGACAGTAAAGAAAGTAAAAATCAGAAATATTAACTTAAGCTCAATAGACATAGATTAAAAAGCACTATGCGGCAACATCATATATAAAACATTTGGTAATCATTTGGTTGTCTATTATTTCAGCTTGTATCAAAAGTACTTGTAACTCGACAGGAAAGCGCTTCAAATTGCCAAACGTTTCATACACGTAACCGTTACCTTGAATATTTTAAAAAGAAATCGCACAACAAACTAACAATCAATGGTAAGGAAACTGTTCTTAAATGACAAATTTATACTTTGGCTGATACTTCTTAATTCAGCTATTCTTTTTATAGGAGGTTACTCCTCTTCTGAAAATGACACATTTATTTTATCATTTGCTGATAATATAATAACTGCACTTTTTATCCTGGAATTAGTTATTAAGTTTAATGAGTTTGGTGTAAAATGTTACTTTAATTCAAATTGGAATAAATTTGATTTTATCTTAATAGCAATTTCAATTCCTGCATTCATTTCATTCATTTTTAATATAAATGTTTTTGATTTCAGTTTTCTTCTTGTATTTAGAATAATGAGAGTATTCAAAGCATTTAGATTTTTTAAATTTATTCCTAATATTGGTCAATTAGTTTCAGGTGTACAAAGAGCATTGAAAGCTTCAGTTTTTGTTTTAATTGGCTTCTTTATCTATATTTTTATTACCGGAATTCTTTCGTACTATCTTTTTCAAGGTAGTGGTTCGGAGTATTTTAGCAATCCAATGATTTCACTTTACTCTACTTTTAAAATATTCACGGTTGAGGGTTGGTCTCAAATACCAGAACAAATAACAATTCACTACTCAAAGTTTGGCTCATTTTTTACTTACCTTTATTTCATATTCGTTGTGTTAACAGGTGGAATATTTGGACTTTCAATTGTAAATTCAATTTTTGTGGAATCAATGGTAAGCGACAATAACGATGAGCTTGAAGAAAAAATTGACAAACTCGACTCCAAAGTAACAGAAATACTAACTAAATTAAGTAGCGATGAAACTAGAAAAAATACTTGATAACGTTAATTCGTTAGAGAAGAATTCATTCATCAAGATTATTGACACCATTAAGTCGAGCAACCCAAAGAATTGCAAAGAAATCGACAGAATTCTTATTGAAAGCAGTACCGATTTAAAAAATGCGGACAGCATTAACATTGTTAAGGTTTTTGAACTAACAAAAACAGAATTTACTGAAACAATTAAATCGGAATTTGTGAATACAACTTCACAACTGGATATACTTATTGACATAATTATTAAAGACGGTAATTGTATTCTTAAGCACAATTGGCTTGCTAAGCTTTACGAAAAGGAGCTAGAGAATATTAAAAAAAGAATTCAACAGCTAAAAACTCAGTTAGAATCAGAAAAATCAGATATCGAAGAAAGTAGAAAGCGTGATTATGAAATTTATAGAGCCTGCGTTCAGACAGCTTTTTCCAATGATGTTAGAGGTAATCGTGATGCAAAAATAACTGATGATGAATTATCAATACTCATTACGTTAGGGAAAAAGTTAGAGTTATCCCAAGAAGAAATAAAGCTCATCAACTACTTAATAATACCACCTGTTAAAATGGATGCAGAGAGTATAATATCATCCTTAAAAAACATTGGTGTCGTATTCTATTCCAGGAAAAATAATCTTGTCTATGTTGCGGATGAAATAGTTAAGGTTCTTCGAAAGGTTAGAGAAAAAGAGGTGGCAGATAAATACTTCCGCCGGGTTTTGAAAACTTTTAAAGAACCTCAAATTAACCTAATCTGCAAAAAACACAACATTGATACTAAAGAACTTGACTATGAAAACAAAATAAAACGAATTATAAAAGAAGGTATTTCGTTTTCAAATCTTTTAAAAAATGTGATCCATAAGGATGGAACAAACTTAACAGAAAAGAAGAAATTAATAAACGACCTTTGGGAAAATGGTCTTAAAATAGACACTCCGCTTAAGGGAGTAACAATTGAAGAAAAAGTTGAAAATATAATTTCGTACTTTGACGAGCTTGAGAAGGATGAAAAAGTTGGTATATCTGTGGAAGGCTACGAAAAGCTTCTCTTTGACCTTAATGAAACGTCAACAACTTTTAAGGCTCGTGTTCTTAAAGAGTTTGAAATGCCTGAAGAAACCATATTGAATAGTAGTAACCTTTTAGATTTCAATATAAAACCACGTGATATTCTTGATATTCTTTCGACAGAAGACTTGAAAAGCTTTATTGCTGTAAAGAAAATAAAGTCAAGGGGCGATTTAGAATTGAACATTTTAGATGCATATAAGGATGCAGAAAATCTATTGATTGAGAACTATGAAGCAATTGGGTTTAGAGATTTAGGAAAACTTAAAGAAAACGGCATAATCATTAAGGAAAGTGAATTAGGGTTAAAGTTTGAAGAGATTACAAGAACAGTATTTGAGAAGCTTGGGTTCAATATTGATGATAAACTAAAGAATAAACTAAATACAACAAAGGACAAAATTGACCTATTAATAAACCTTGGTAACAATGAAATTATTATAATTGAATGCAAGACAGTTAAAGAGAGCGGTTACAATAAGTTCAGCTATGTTTCACGCCAAATAAAATCGTATGTAGAATTAGCAAAAAAGAATGGATTGACTATTGTTAAATCTTTACTTGTTGCACCAGATTTCAGTGATGATTTTATAAATGAATGTGATTTAGAATTTGAAATAAATTTATCATTAATAACTGCAAACTCTTTAGTAAATATATTAGAAGGTTTTAGGAATTCAAAGCACAAACAGTTTCCTTATCAACTACTTCTAAAAGACGTTTTGATAAAAGAAGAAAGAATACTAAAAGCTATAAGCAAATAAATACTGGCTTCAACATGTTGTTAATAAAACGAATTTATTCAGCGGATTAGAAAACGTTCTTGCTTTGTAATAGCTTCGTAGTGTGGGTTAAGAAATCTTTTCAAACTCCTGCACTTTACCAACCCCAAGCCGTAAGCAGAGACCATAACCAACAAAAAAAATGAAGTTAAAACCGAAGGGAAGAAGATTTTAAATCATTTGAAAAGAAAGTATTGGACTCCCTAAGCAATATTTTATGTTAACCCGGAGAAGTATTTACCGCTGAATAATCCATTAAAGTTATACATAGAAGAAAATTTAAAAATTAAAACAGATTTTGAGACCTTTACGGAATACAATACGATTTTAGACAACATTAGAAGTAAAATAGGTATGCCATTTTACGAGCTTTCTTATAAAGCCTGGGAATGGAATAATAAAAAATAAATACGAAATGGAAAAGCCGACATCATTTTATGGTCACTTAATAACTTTTATTGAACAGTCACAAACTACCGATTTGAGATATGGTCATTATATCAGAAAATACTATGGGACAACTGTAAGCGTTAGTTTTGGACAGGGTGTGCCTGCTAAGATTCCTTGGATATCTTTTTTAAAATCCCCATTTACTACAATGAAGGGCATTTATCCTGGATATTTATATTACAAGAAGTTTAATATGTTGATTCTAGCGTATTGTATTAGTGAAACAAATGATCCTGGAGCGAGTTGGAATATTGACAACCCAAAAACTATAACAGAGTACTTCAAAGAAAATAAACTTGGAGAACCATATAGATATGGTGCCTCTTATGTTTGTAAAGTATATGATACCAATAATTTGCCAAGTGCAGACGTAATAGATAGTGACTTAAACAAATTGATTGATTTTTATTTAAATCTCGATACTCAAGTTAAATTGGAAATTATTGAATCGTCAGATTTCAAGCGTGATGCATTTGTCTCAGATTTGAAAAATTCTGGGTTGCTGTTTAGCGATACTCTTGTCTCTCGTTTTATTTCATCACTGCTAACCAAGCCCTTCGTAATCCTCACAGGGCTGTCGGGTTCTGGAAAAACAAAAATGGCTCAGTCTTTTGTTCAGTGGATTTGTAAGGATAAAAATCAGTATTGTTTGATTCCGGTTGGGGCAGACTGGACCAATCGTGAACCTCTGCTGGGGTATCCTAATGCATTAAAACCAGAGGAGTATGTTAAGCCAGATAATGGCGTACTCGATTTAATAATTCAGGCAAACTCGACCCCGGAGTTACCGTATTTTCTGATTCTGGACGAGATGAACCTTAGTCATGTAGAGAGATATTTTGCCGACTTTTTGAGTGTGATGGAGTCTAAGGAGGAGATTCCGCTTTACGCAAAAGGTACAGTTGAGAATGGAGTCCCTTCTAAACTAAAACTGCCCTCTAATCTGTTCATCATTGGTACAGTGAATATTGATGAGACTACCAATATGTTTAGTCCAAAGGTGCTGGACAGAGCCAATACAATCGAGTTCCGTGTTGACCAGAATGAGATGAAAGATTTCCTGGTCAAAATTAAGGATATTGACATGGAGAGCCTTGCCGGACAGGGGAAGGGGATGGCTGGTAGTTTTCTTAATATGGCATTGAACAAAGAATTTAATACAGCAGACATTGAGGAGATTAATGCTGCATTGATTCAGTTCTTTGGAGAACTAAAGAAGACGGGAGCAGAGTTTGGCTACAGAAGTGCTACAGAGATACTAAGGTTGATCCATCAGTTGAGCCTGCTGGACAATAATCTCGAAACATCTGACAAAATAGATATTGCTATCATGCAAAAGTTGTTGCCAAAACTGCATGGTTCCCGCAGAAAAATCTGTCCGGTACTTGAGACTTTGGGAGGCTTCTGTATGTCAGATAAGACAAATATTATCAAGGAGGTTTTCGAAAAAGAGGATTTTAACTTTAATGGTCAAGGTGTGATGTACCCGCTCTCACTTGAGAAAATTACCCGTATGTACAGGGGTGCAGTTGATAACGGATTTGCAAGTTTTGCAGAAGCATAGTATGAAACCACTCGATTCTCTGGAGATAAAACTTGATGCCGCTGAGGAGGGTCTGCGTCTCTGGATTGATGCCAGAAGAGCGGGTACCCTGTTTGATGCCGAAGAGGACTTTATTGAAAACAATGAGGCCCGTCATCAGCTTATTGAGGGTTGTTTTTATGATTATGAGTTAAGTAGTTCAGATTATTCTCTCGCAGATCCTTTTGACAAAATTATTCAGCAACACAAAAGAAACCACAATCTTGGTACTATCTCCCCAAATATTTATGTAGGTACTCTTGAGATCCCGCTGATTTACAGAGTTACCGGAGAGAAGAGGCTCGAGATCCAGTTAGAGGTACAATCTGTAAAGACTAACTATCGGGAAGATTACCGGGATATGCTGGAGCTCATTACAGAGAAGTGTACAGACTTATTGATGCAGGCAAACTCTCCTGTCTCTCATTATTTTGAAATAGACTTTACTAAAGATAGCCAGACTCTCTACCAAAGGTTTGCGTTTATCAAATCGGTTCTAAGTACAGATGAGTTTTCTGAAGCAGTTCACAGGGTTACAACCATGCCTGTTACAAGGTGGACAGAAACCACAGAGTACAGGGATATTCGGGATTCCAAAAGATTTTCAAATGCGAACATAAAAGAGATACTTAAAGGTGAGAACAGGACAAGACTGCCAGAAAATCACTATTTAAGATCCTGTGGTATTGAGACACTTCCAGAGAGAATTACATCTATCCGCAAAACAGATTCGGTTGATACTCCAGAAAACAGGTTCGTGAAACATGCGCTTGAAACCTTTCTCAAATTATGTACAGATATTAACAAGGCAGCAAAAGAAAACGATCATAATAAATTAATTAAAGAGACAGAGTTACTTATAAATGAGTTGGAGGGTCATTTATATCACTCTATCTTCAAAGCCATCTCCAGACCTACAACCCTTAAGCTGAACAGCCCCGTTTTACAGAGAAAGGAGGGCTACCGTGAAGTTTTGCGCGTATGGCTTATGTTTGACCTTGCTGCAAAACTGATCTGGAAAGGGGGTGATGATGTATATGGTGCTGGCAAAAAAGATATTGCAGTTCTTTACGAATACTGGCTGTTTTTTAAACTTCTGGATCTGTTCCAGGAGATATTTAGAATTGAACCAGATGATATCACAGATTTACTTCAACCCACAGCAGATGGTTTAAGTTTGCAGGTCAAACAAGGTAAATATACTCCGCTAAGAGGAGTTTTCGATTCGGGAAGCAGGAAACTAAATGTAATCTTCAGTTACAATAAAACCTTTAAGAATGGGAGCATATATCCGGATGCAGGTAGCTGGACAACTAACCTGAGGCCAGACTACACGCTCTCGTTATGGCCTTTTGGAATAACAGAGGTTGTGGCAGAGGAACAGGAGTTAATTGTCCATGTCCATTTTGATGCTAAATATAAGATTGCCAATATCTTTGATAATTTGAAAAATAGTACAGATAATGAACTGGATATAGAAAAAATTGAGAACCGTAAGGGTGTCTATAAAAATGCAGATTTGCTCAAGATGCATGCTTACAAAGATGCTATAAGAAGATCTGGCGGTGCCTATGTCTTATATCCGGGAACAGAGCCTGTTAATAAAAAGGGATTTCATGAGATAATTCCGGGTTTGGGCGCATTCCCTGTTCGTCCATCCAAATCGGACACTGGGATTGGTCATCTCAAAGCATTTATTCTTGAAATAATTGACCATTTTATAAACAGAGCCTCACAAAGAGAGAAGATTGCATACAGAACTTATGATATCTACAGAAACCCTCCCAATTCTGATAATTTTGTAAAGGATCCTTTACCAGAGACCTACAACTCCAATAGGGATTTAATACCAGACGATACTTATGTTTTGGTTGGGTTTTACAACTCGCCGGAACAGTATGAATGGATTAAAGCAAATAAGCTTTACAACTTTATAATGGGGTCAGGAACAGACTCTCTTATTTTGGATAAAGAGACAGTTAGTGCAAAATACTTACTGCTTTACACATCAGGTGACGTTGATTCCGGAGATCTGTGGCGAATTGTAAATAGCGGACCAAAAGTATTCTCAAAAGAGGATATGATCCTTAAAGGTTATCCATCCCCATCTCAGGATAATTACCTGGTAATACAATTAGAACAAGTTACAGACCCGGAGTTTAAAAATGTGAGATGGGATTTCAAAAAACTAAAAAATTATTCATCAGGCAGCACATCTGCACTTCTCTTCACCACCAGCTTATCTGAATTGATGCGAAGAACATTAAAAAACTACCAACATGCAAAAAACTAATCTGCACGAACCAGCGGTCAAGAGGCTTGAGGGGGTTGTTGAGTGTAGTGGCGCTATACAGGGCTATCATACGATCGAGTGAATCGGTTGTAGTATACAATATCTTTAATATTCTCTTTGGGGATTAATCCGTAAATATGATTTTTTGAGTATTCCAGAGTGTTAAAGAACAGAAGCTTACCATCCTCTATCTTGTATTTTAAAATGGTGTCTTTAGTCTCAATCCAAAGATCGGTTGTTTTATATTTTAAATGCATCTTTCCATTACTAACAGACCACGTACCATTAAATCTGTTTCGCATATCAAGGCTAGTGGCAGTGCCACTAATTTTTGTAGAAGAGATAAAATTTAATTGGGATATGAAAAGATAGTTTCCGGTACAGTTACGATCCACAATCGTACACCGTTCCCCTTTTTTTGCCTCAATTTGTGGTGCAGTAAGATCTATTTTTATGTTAATAGGGGCACCTTCGTGCACGATTGTGAAATCTGTGATGAATCTCCCGGTTTCAATATTTTCAAAAGATATATCCACATAATCGTACCTTTTAGATTTGTAATAAACAGATTTTGAATATAAGCTTATCTCAGGATTTATATAAAATTTGCTGGAGGGGGTAGGTGAGTATCCGGGAGTGCAGTTAGTAAGTGGCTCTCCGTTTATAGTTACCGTCCCCTGCCACGAATTGGAATTGAAATCTGGATATTTAAAATCTTTCAATGCGGTAAATGAGTAGTAAGATCCGTAATGAACCCACTCGCCGCGCAAGTCGTCCATAAGAAGTGCCTCTTTGATACATCCGCTCAATGTGAGGGATGCCAGTAAAATCAGGGTAAACAGAGATTTTTTCATAGCTGAATCAATTGAATATTTGATAAATATGAGCCGTTTTGTCTCGGTATTATACTATAGATGCAATAAAGTGCAATTTTGCTGCACAATGTGAACTAAAAGTTGACCTTGCCAAGATTTGGGGCAATTACACTACCAAGGATAGGAAGTTCTTTGTACGAAGAATGAGCCGTAAGGGGTTTGGCCCAAATTAATGGGTAATACAATTTTTGCCTGATCTCCCAAGTAGAGCTCTTCAATTTTTAGAATGTAGTTGCCTCTCTTCAATCCTTTGACTGTCATATCAATATCTATCAGACACAGGCATTTGCAAGCATCTCCCTTCTCCCCCTGAGTTATAATTATTGTATCCTTAGAAATTACACTTCTGGTAATTATTGCCACCCTGCAACAGTTGATTGCTGCATTTAAATGTGTAATTGAGAGCTCCTCCAACTCCGGATTATAGTTATAAAGAACGCCGGCGCTTTTTCCTGTTTCCGCAGAGGCCAAGTTGATAAACGAGTTTGCAGATGTGCCTTTGCACTGGGAAGCAGTTGTTATTTTGGCACTTATGTTGCCATCCGTCACCAACCTGTCGCAACTCCAACAAACTATTGTCAGAAAAAGTAATGATATTTTTAAGCGAAAAAATAACATTGGTCAAGGATTTTTGCAGTTAAGAGTAAAGTTAATAAATTTACCTTGTCAGATTGACGCAAACACAATTTAATAATTAAAGCTATGGATATTAAACCAATAAAGACAGAGGCAGACTATAGAGAAGCTTTAAAAAGGATGGAGCAGATATTTGATGCGGCTATTGGAACACCCGAAGGTGACGAAGCAGATATCCTTGGAATTCTTATTGATGATTATGAAAAAATTTGAACTGCCAGTATTCTGTGAAACACGCTAATTATCAAGTGTTTGAAAAACCCATTTTTGTGATTTCAGGAAATCGGTAATTTTATATGCCTGTTATACTGTTAATTACACAAAATACTGCCAGTACAAAATCCGTGCAACGGTAAACACAACTGCGAAGCAGACCAACTCTATTTAATTCTGCTACGAAAAGGACTTTCCCACCTCTCGGTTTATTTTGTAAAACATAGTAATACTACGCTTTAGCAAAGGTGGTCTGCTGCGCAGGGGGTTACTTCGCTTCGCTCAGGAAGCTTGGTGATTCGGGATTGCCTCGTTTCACTCGGCGTTCCCTGGGGGGGTGCTTCAAAGAAGAAAAAGCCACGGCTATAGCCGTTTAAAGCAAACTTGGTTAATTCGGGATTACTTCGCTT
>PHCZ01000006.1:186924-238918 GCA_002840895.1 Bacteroidetes bacterium HGW-Bacteroidetes-8
TATAGCCGTTTAAAGCAAACTTGGTTAATTCGGGATTACTTCGCTTCGCTCAGTGATCCCTGGGGGGGGTGCTTCAAAGCAAAAAAAGCCTTATGCTGTGCATAAGTTTTTGTTTCGCCTCTCTCAGACGCGTAAGCAAGCTTCCGCTCTTCGGAGGAGAAACAAAAAACCGGGCTAATGCCCGGCTTTTTTTGCTTTGGCGGAGAAAGGGGGATTCGAACCCCCGATACCCTTGTGGGGTATACTCGCTTTCCAGGCGAGCCAGTTAAACCACTCCTGCATCTCTCCCTTTATGGTTTATTTAGGGTGCGAAGATATAAAACTATGTTTAGATAAAAAACCCATCGTAAGTCATCTGGTTCTTTTTGGGTAGAGGTTCCTGAGTTTGGGTAGTGGTTTTGACATAAATTTTGTTTCTATTATTCAGCATTTATAGTGCATTTTAGAAACAAAACAAACACATCTGCATAATTCTTTATTATTTCAATAAAGTATTATATTTACGTCTTCAAATCGCTTGATTATACCATAAATAACCAAATGAAGAGTCGCCTCTATATTCTACTGCTGCTGCCGTTAGTGGTTGGGTGTGTTAAGATGCCCGGTGGAAGCGGTGAGCCTCCTCCGAAAAGCTTCGATGAGATGACCATCTCTCCGGATTTTGACTGGAAAACCTCTAAGGATATTACGCTCTCAATCTACTCCGAACTCACTTCGGTAGTTAAAATTACATCTGTAGATGGTAAAATCTCTTACCACAAAGGGTTCAACAATAAGGCTCCGGACAATTACGTAGTTACCATAACCGTTCCTTCAAGTATTTCTGCTGTAAAGGTTAATGGGAAAGAGGTGAAGTTAAATAATTCGCAACTTTCGGTGATTCTTTCAAAAAAGGGTGGCTCAGAGTCTGAGACCAATTTTTTTGCTGCTCAGGCTGCGGCCGTGCCTCTTGGGTTCTGGAATTTTGATGAGAGTAGCGTTACTACTGCTTTTGACTCCTTTGGGAGTAATAATGGTACAATTGCCAATGCAACAAGAACTTCGGGCATCAAGGGTGGGGCGCTATATTTCAACGGAATCAACGGAAATGTAAATATTACCAGTACACCTGCTCTAAGCCCTGCAGATGCAATCACAATGATGACCTGGGTATATTCTGAGGAGAATAGAACCGCCAAGATTTTTCAGAAGGGAGACTGGGATGGGCACGGGATACGACAGGATGTGTGGAAGGGGTGGAGTTGCGGGATAAGGATGGATAGTGATACAGGGCATTCGCTGGAGTGGAACAACGGAAGGCCAATCCTTAATGAGTGGTATCACCTGGCTATGACTTATGACGGAGCGCTTCTCGCTTTTTATGTAAATGGTCGCCTGTGGGAAAGCAAAGCTGTGACAGGTAAATTGAAGGTCACCTCCAGGAATATCTCTGTGGGGTCAGATAACGCAACTCAGAAGTTCTTTAAAGGGAAGATAGATGAGGTTGTGCTTTATGGGAGCGCTCTATCTGCACAGGAGATTTCGAGTCTGGTGCAGTCGTTCTCGAATCCGGATAGTGACGGGGATGGAATTCCCAACGAAGATGATGCCTATCCTTCCGATGCTGCAATGGCTTTTGATAACTACTACCCATCTGCCGGCTCCGGGACTCTTGCTTTTGAGGATATGTGGCCTGCCAAGGGTGATTATGACTTTAACGATCTTGTTATAGATTACAGTTTCAAGATTACAACGGATGCTTCAAATTTTGTTTCTCAGCTCACCTGTAATTTCACGATTAAGGCTATAGGTGCTGCCTATGCCAATGGGTTCGGGTTTCAGCTAAACTCGCCATCTATTGATGTTTCCGGGATTGAGGTTAGCGGAGGGGCGATGGAGCAGGGGCAGAATCTGCCTACATTTATTGTCTTTAACAATGCGAGCTCGCTTATGAGCTCTTCCGGGAGCTTTGGGGTAAATGTAAAAAAGGGAGATCCCTATGTCCAACCTGTGAGTGTAAGTATGAGCATAACTTTTCCTCAACATCGGATCTCACTTAACGATCTAAACATCTCCGGCTTTAACCCTTTCATCTTTGTTAACGGCAACAGGGGCAGAGAGGTCCACCTACCGGATTACCCACCTACCTCGCGGGCAACAGCCTCACTCTTTGGTACCGGTGCAGATAACTCCTCTTTGGGTGGCAGCAGATACTACAAGACAGCAGAAAATCTCCCCTGGGCAATCAACATCATCTCCGGTTTCGAGCACGTAATCGAGCGGATCGAGATCACCGACGCCTACCTTAAATTCTCTACCTGGGCCCAATCTGCCGGCGTTCAGTACCCCGACTGGTATTCAAACACAGTCGGCTACAGAATTGCGTATAATATCTATTGAAGACGGACTAACAGTATCTTGTGAAACAATCACAAAATCAATAAGTTAAAAATTCGATTTTCCTGAATTCCTCAAATTCGTATTTTCAAACGCCTGATAATAAGAGCGTTTCACAAAATACTGTCAGGACAAAATCTTCTGCGAAGGTGTTTTTGTCGCTGTGCGGAAGTTTTTGGGAAAAATAGCATAAACTGGTTATTTACTATATTTGTAGATACCTTAAACTTAACTTGACGCTTTGTGATGTCGGAAAAACTAAATGAAAAACAACTTTTGCTATTGATTTCCAAAGGGAATCAAGTTGCTTTTCACGAGATTTACGAGAGATACAAGGATAAAATCTACTCATTTGCAATGTATCTGACTCATACAGATTATTTGGCAGAGGAGATAACCCAGGAGGTTTTTATTAATATATGGGCTACACGGGAAAGACTTGCTTTAGTTGAATCATTTAAATCATACTTAGTAGTAATTGCCAAAAATGTTGCTAGCAACCATCTTAAGAGATATGCCTTTGAAAGAATTGTAGCGGGAAAGCTTGCCCAAAAAGCCTTACTAACAGAAACTACCATAGAAGAGAGGGAGGAGGAGGATGCAATTCTCAAAATTCACGAAGAGGCTATAAAGACATTGTCTGTGCAGCAGCAAAGGGTTTATATACTTCACCACATTAAGGGAGTTAAGAACAAAGAGATAGCCGAGTTACTAGGGATATCTTTATATACTGTTAAGGAGTATCTTAAGATTGCCTCCAGGACAGTAAGGGACTATGTGAGCAAAAAAATTGATCTGATGATTATTTTAGCTCTGAATGTCTTCTTCAATTAAAAAAGTCAAAAAAACATAAAAGATATCCCCCTCTTTTTTGAGAGATATTTGTCTTTTATATACGATCGGGTATAATCTTAATATAATTGCGCGTATGAATAATGATCGGTTACAGGAGCTTTTTAAACTCCACCTTGAGAACAGACTTCCTGAGATTGAACGGGATGAGTTTTTTAACTATATATACAATATGACCGACTCACAGAGAGAGTCATTAATAGAGGAGTTTTTCGACAAACTTCCGGTAGATCAACACTTGAGTAAATCTGATTCCGATTTGATCTTCAAGAGAGTAATGAAAACAGCGAATAGAAGGAGGAGCTCTTTTATAAGATACTCTGTTTCTATTGCAGCTTCGCTGTTGATACTTTTAACAGGTTATTATTTTGCAGATAAGCACTACGATTTCGGACTCCAAAGCAGCTCTGTTCTTAGAGATATCTCCCCCGGAGGAGAGAAAGCAATCCTAACTCTTGCAGATGGTTCTATTGTTAAACTGGAAAATTCGAAAGATAGTACACTTCTGGATAGAGGTGGCAGCTTAACAATTAAAATTCAAGATAATAAGCTTTTATACAAAAACGAAGTTAAGGGGAGTGAGGTGAAATATAACCTTCTTTCTACTCCTAGGTGCGGAGAGTTTCAGATGGTACTTCCGGATGGAACAAATGTCAAGCTCAATGCAGAGTCAAGTATAAAGTTTCCTGATAGCTTCTCGTCAAATGAGAGAAGAGTTATGATTACCGGCGAGGTCTATTTTGAAGTGGCTAAACTGGCAGATAATAAACCATTTGTTGTTGTGTGCGGAGACCGGGCAAGAGTAGAGGTATTGGGAACCCATTTTAATATAAATTCTTATGAAAATGAGTCAAGCATCAAAACAACCTTGGTTGAGGGGTCTGTTAAGGTAATATCTTCTATGACTAATAGTTCTATCATAATTACTCCAGGACAGCAGGCATCTGTTGCAAATGACGGATCTGTTTCTGTTAATGAGGTAGATGTTGATGAGGCAATAGCTTGGAAAAACGGAAAGTTCATATTTGAAAAAGCAGATATCCAGACTATTATGAGGCAATTGGCAAGATGGTACAATGTTGAGGTTGAGTTTAAGGCCGAGTTCACTCAATATTTTGGCGGTGCAATTTCCCGGAAAGTGAATATCTCAAAAATACTTGAGATGATTGAGACAACAGGAGATGTGCAATTTGAGTTAAGAGATAGTATTGTTACAGTATATAAAAAATAAAAAAGGAGGTGATTAAGATACAAACGATGCGAAAATTTAGATTAACCCTTTATATAACAAATATATAACGAAGCCGGACTCAATTTGGAGATTGAATCCGGCAGTGTATCGGGTTAATGATAAAAAAAATATGCCTATTAATTTAACAAACCCTAAACAAACAAAATTATGAAAAAATTCCCTGTAAATCGAAGGATTTACAAAAAATTGTTTCTGATTATGAGACTGACTATGATTTTAATGTTTTTTGCGTGCATTCAGATAAGTGCAAAGAGCTATGCTCAAATTAACCTATCTGCAACAAATGAGCCATTGCAAAAAGTGTTTAAGGAGATTCAAAAACAGAGTGGATACGATTTTCTCTACCTGTATGATTTACTTGCCAAAGAGGGCAATGTGACGATTGAATTAAAGAATGCCACAATTAAGGATGCAGTAGATGCTTGTATTAAGGGGAAAAACTTATCCTACACAATCGTTGATAACGCCGTACTCATTAAGGCTAAGGAGGAGGCAAAACAACAGCAGCAACAACAGGTAAAGTACACCTTGAAAGGTAAGGTAACCGAAAAGAACGGGACTCCGGTTTTTGGAGCTTCCGTTTTTGTGAAGGGAACTACTACTGGTGTGGCAACCGACGAAGATGGATCTTACACTCTTACATTGACCAACAGGAATGTAACTCTGGTTTACTCTTTTATTGGATTTAAAACTGTAGAGCTTCTCTATACAGGTCAACCAACAATAAATGTGGTTCTGGAAGAGGAGGCGCTTGTGATTGAAGGTGCAGTTGCCACAGGAATGTTCACCCGTAAAGCAGAGAGTTTTACAGGGTCGGTTCAATCTTTCAACAGAGAAGAAATCAGAAAGGTAGGAAACTCAAATGTGCTTCAAAGCATAAGAAACCTTGATCCCTCTTTCAGAATAGTTGAGAACCTTTCTAATGGATCAAACCCTAATCAGACATATCAAATTACTCTCAGAGGCCAGTCAGGCTTTCCCGATTTGAAGGGAGAGTATAAGAACAACCCCAATGAGCCACTTTTTATAGTGGATGGATTTGAGACAAGCATTACCTATGTAATGGATATGGATATGAACAGGATAGCAAATGTTACCCTGCTTAAAGATGCAACAGCCAAGGCAATATATGGTTCTAAAGCGGCAAATGGAGTGGTTGTAATAGAGACTCTTAAGCCTGAGGCCGGCAGAATGAAGGTCTCTTACACAGGAAGTATGAACTTTCAGACCCCTGACTTAAGTAGTTATAACCTTTGTAATGCAGCAGAAAAGCTTAAAGTAGAGAAAGATGGAGGTCTTTTTCTATATTTTTCAGATAATGGTGTCCAGGTCTCAACGAATCCCGGTAATCAATATCTTTATGATCAGTATTACAATGCAATCCTTGCAGAGGTGCTTGCAGGGGTAAATACAGACTGGAAGTCTCTTCCTCTCAGAAACGGAATGGGGCAGAAGCACTCTGTATACCTTGACGGGGGAGATGACTACTTCAGATATGGACTGGACCTCTCATACAATAATGTTGTGGGAGTGATGAAGGGCTCCGGACGTAATACGTTTGCAGGAGGAATCTCTCTTTCATACCGCCATAAATCGATTTCAATTAGAAACAGTCTAACTGCAACATATAACAAAGGAGTTAACTCTGAATACGGAACTTTCAGTGAGTATACCAGAATGAATCCTTATTATAGGCAAAAAGACGAGCTGGAAAACTACATTAAACAGCCCGGGATCAATTATGGACGTTCAAATGATATAAATCCACTCTACAACACAACCATCAACACAAAGGATTTTACTGAATATATGCAGTTTGTAAATAATTTCTATATTGAATGGACACCTATAGAGCGACTTAAATTAACAGGAAGAGTAGGTCTTGTTAAAAAAGATAATGGAGCAGAGGTTTTTCATCCTGCAAGCCATACCGATTTTGCCGGTTGGGAATCTGACACAACTCTGGTTAACCGCAGAGGAAGATATACATATGGAGATGGAAAGGATATGTCTGTTTCAAGCGATATAATTGCAAACTACTCTTTTCTAGTGGGAAAGAACCATATGTTTTTTGCAAATGCAGGGTGGAGTGTTAACAGCGCCGAAACTGAATATGTTACATTTGCAGCCGAAGGATTTCCAAATGATAAACTGGACAATATCTCATTCGCAAGACAATATATGCTCAACAGCAGGCCTTCCGTAAGTCAGGGCACAACAAGGGATGTGGGAGTACTTGGCTCTTTTAACTACTCCTATGCTTCCAGGTATCTCTTTGATGCATCGTTCAGGATGTCGGGCTCTTCACAATTTGGGAGCAATAACCGTTGGGGAAAATTCTGGTCCCTGGGAGCAGGATGGAATATCCACAATGAAAAATTTATGAAAAACCTTAAAGACGAAGGAGTTGTTACTCTTGCAAAGCTCCGTGCATCAGTCGGTTTTACAGGTTCACAAAACTTCAACTCTTATCAGTCACTTGCAACTTACGATTACTATACCTCTCAGTTTTATAACGGAAATATTGGTGCAATTCTGGGGGCAATGCCAAATACCAACCTTAAATGGCAAAGAAAATATGATAAGAACATTGGAATGGACATTTCTCTTCTTAAAAACCGGATCGCATTGAGATTTGATTATTATATAGCCAATACCGATGACCTTTTAACAGATGTAACAATTCCTTCATCAACAGGATTTACATTCTACAAGGAGAACTTGGGAGAAGTTGAAAACAAAGGTTACGAGTTCAGCATTAAGTATCGTGTTTGGAACGATCCAAAAAATGAATCATTTTTCAATATTTTTATTGCCGGAGCACATAATAAGAACAGAATTAAGCAGATATCCAACTATCTTCAAACATTTAACAACACTCAGACATCTACAGTTTCCAATAAACCGGTGGTACGTTATAATGAAGGGCAGTCAATGACTGCTATCTGGGCGGTCCCTTCTTATGGTATAGATCCGGCTTCGGGTATGGAGTTGTTTATCAAACCGGATGGGAACAGAACCTACACCTGGAACTCCGATTATCTGGCAGTTTGCGGTGATACCGAGCCAACTCTTCTGGGAAATCTTGGGTTTAACTTCGATTACAAAGGATTAAGTGTTAATTTAAGTGCAGCTTATCGCTTTGGAGGACAGCTATATAACCAGACTCTTGTAGATAAAGTCGAAAATGCAAATCTGCGACAGAATGTAGATCGTAGGATTTTTGAAAGCAGATGGGTAAATCCGGGAGATGTTTCTCTTTACAAAGACATTAAGAATACTGCAACAACACGTGCGACATCCCGCTTTGTGGAAGATGATAATGTATTCGGAATATCATCCCTGAATATCTCATATGAATTGAATAAATTGAAAAAATTCAAGATGAAGGGTGTAGACCGTCTGAAACTGTCGTTTGACATGGCAGACTTTGCAAAACTATCATCTGTAAGGATTGAAAGAGGAACCTCATATCCGTTTGCAAGGACCTTTTCATTCTCACTTCAGTTAATGTTTTAACCCTTTAAACTTATGATTATGAAACTGAAAAATATAATAACAATACTTTTGGCTACTTTGGTTTTATTAAGTTCCTGTGAGAAGTGGCTTGATGTACAACCAAAAACAAAAGTCGAATCATCAGATCTGTTTCAAAGTGAGATAGGATATAAAGATGCGCTTTGGGGAGTCTACACTCTAATGACCGGCACCTCAATGTATGGACTTAACATGACAGTCTATCTGGATGCTCTGGCAAGGCTCTATTCAAGTGCAGGGTCAATGGGGGCAGCTTGGCAACTACATAACTACAATTACACAGGAAGCAATGCCCAGGCTGCAATCGGGAATATGTGGTCGGCAACATACAACACAATAGCAAACATAAATAACCTGGTAGCCAATATTGAAGGAGCTGATAAATCTTTGTTTTTACAGGATAATTATAATGTTATTTATGGCGAGGCTATTGCTCTGAGGGCATTTCTTCACTTCGATATGTTAAGACTCTTTGCCCCATCTTATGTTTTGAATTCGGCAGCACCATCAATCCCTTATGTAAAAGAGTTCAACTACAACATAACACCTCAGTCAACAGTTGATGAGGCTCTTACTAAGGTTATTGAAGATCTAGAGGCTGCTGCTGCACTCCTTAAACAATCTGATCCCATCTATACCGGCAGGGTTATAACTACCACAACCGATAACGGATATCTTCTTAACAGACAACTTCGTATGAACTACTTTGCTGTTAAAGCTGTGCTTGCTAGGGCATATATGTGGAAAGGAGACAAAACAAATGCATACACTTGTGCAATGGAGGTAGTTAACAGCGGAAAATTCAAATGGACTTCAGTTGACAACATTGCAACAACAAATGAATTAAGAGACAGAACCTTTACACCGGAACAGGTGTTCTCTCTCTATATTGAGAATATGGCTTCGAACATTCAATACAATTTAAGTCTGGATGCGAGATGGTCAAGCCGGTATATGAGAGTCAACAAAACATATTTCACAAGAGTATATCCATATGCAACAGACTGGAGAGGAGTAAACACACTCTACTTATGGAGTGATATTGTTACCGGTAGCTATTCATCAGAGAGAGTATCCACAAAATTGTGGCAATTTTCTACAATGCCGGTTGCATATAAACGCAGAATGCCGTTGATAAGACTTCCTGAAATGTACCTCATTGCAGCTGAATGCCGTCCTAATGAAGCAATTGGGATAATAAACACAATTCGTCAAAACAGGGGAATAAGTGAAATATTCTCTCCAACATCAACAGAGGCTCAAATCATTAACGAAATCAAACAGGAGTATTTGAGAGAATTTTATTGTGAGGGTGTTGCCTGGTTCTACTATAAACGGACAGATTCCAACACTTTGGATGGCTATAGCTCTTTCCAAAAAGCAAATTATGTTTTACCGAAACCTCAAGAAGAGGTTGAATTCGGATCCAGAAAATAATCTGTAAAATTCAATTGATATGAAAATTTTAAAATATATACTAATACCTGCAGCAATAGTGATGCTCTTTGCTTGTGAAAACGAGAAAAACACATTCAGCGATGTTCCCACTATCTATCTGGCAGGAGATCCGGAACAGAATGCAACTGTAGACTCTGTTCTTTTCTCTTTCAAGCTTTTTGGCCCGGCAGTTACAAATTACGATGTAAATCTCGTTGTGAAAATAGCAGGTCAGGTATCTGATAAGGAGAGGAAATTCGAACTGGAGATTGATCCGGCCAAGACCAATGTAACGGCAGAGAGCTATACCATAGGAACTCTGGTAATACCTGCTAACTCTTATAAGGCAGTAATACCTGTAAATGTAAAACGGACCGTACCAGGACTGAACCTTCTCTCGGTTCCTGCTAGGTTAACATTTAAGGTTAAACCAAACGAGAATTTTACAGTGGGTGCTTTTGAATATTCCGACTATACGATAGCCTGGTGCGACTATCTGACAAAGCCTACAACATGGTCTATTGTAGAATATTATGTAGGACCATTTACCCAGGCACGCTTCAAATTCATCATTGACTTTACAGGGATGACATCATTTTCGGAGTTTGCTCCGGGGGGAAGTACCGACTACAATATGGTACTTAATTTCCAGGCTAAGCTCATAAAGCTCCTGAATCAATACAATTCCGAACATCCGGGAGCACCTTATCTGAATGATAACGGACAACCACTTTTGTTCGGAACGGGATTGCCATTTTAATGTATTAAAAAGGAAATAGTTATGAAAAAATATCTAATAATAATTTTAGCTACCATTATAAGTGCATTAAGCATAACATCCTGTTTGGTAGATGAGGGAAACTACGATTATAAGAAACTGGGTGAATTCTATGTCGATACAGTAGGAAAGCAAGTAACTTTTACCGTAAAACAGTTCTCGGATCTGACTGTCAATTCTAACCTTAAATACTCCGGGAGTAAAAGTGATTTGACTTACAGGTGGTCATTGTACAGGCCAGTTAATTATAGTGTCGGACCTTCTAAATATCCACTTCCGGAGGCACACGGGTATGACAAAGATGATTTCCAAAATTTTATAATAGCAGAGACAGAGAATCTTACAAAAAAAATTACAGCCATTCCGGGTGCCTACACATTGCAATTTGAGGCTACTGATTCAAAAACAGGAATAACTGCAATGATGAGGTATTCTGTAACAATTGAGAGTACCATCAGCACCGGACTATTGGTATTCTATAAAGGAGCAACTACAGTTGACATAGATGTAATCAGTACTCCTCTATTAAATGCAAATGTTACAGAGACAATCCATTCCAAAAATGTATTTACAAGAGCAAATCCTACCGTGTCATTCACAGGAAATCCTCGCTCTTGTCTATTTGTCTCTTCCGGAAGCCTTGTATATGTTGCAACTGATTTAGATGCCAAAAAGTTGTCACGGATAGATATGTCTCTTGCTAGTGATTTTGATGATATTTTCCAGGAGGCACCGACTAAAAAAGATTTTTGGATGCCTAGATCAGATATGATAATAAATGATGGTAAATATTATAAAACAACCACCTGGGGCCTACCAATTTTCGTTGGACCTCACGAGATGAAGGATAACGACACATATTATGCATCAACTTTTGCAACTTTAGCTTACGGACAAAATGGGGTGATTTATGATCAGAGTAAGATGAGATTTCTGTATGCCGGGATGTGGGATGGATTTGTCCAGCCTGTATCGGCACTTGGTACACACTTCAGTTTTGGAAATGTAGGTAAGAAGCTTATTTATGGTGCAGCCGGGTATGATGCAGGTTTGACATACATCTCATTTTGTATTTTTAAGAATCCTATAGAAAACGGAAGTCGCTACCTCTATGCATTCAGAACTCACGTTTCGTCACACTCGGGATATCTTACTCAAGGTACAATTGATATCAGTATTGCTCCACAAGTTGCAAACGCCGAATTCTGGGCTTTCGGTGAAAGAGGTCCAATCGTCTTCTATGCAACTAAAGAGAAGATATACAGGCTCAACTATACACTCGCCGCTGGTGCAACAGGTGCTACCGAAGCTTGGTCGTTTGGCTCTTCTGAGCAGATAACCTTTATGAAGCTTTTCAAATACAATGGCATAGGTCTCTCGGCTGTTGCCAAAGACAAATATTTGATGGTGGGTACATACAACAGTTCTACTGGTGTGGGGAAACTATATATGCTTGAATCAGATATCTCAAGCGGAGTAATTTCGTCAACACCAGCTGCAGTTTATACATTCAGTGGAAAAATCGGGGATGTCGATTTCATCGCAAGTTAAACTGTAATAATCTTTTAATAAATTAATAATCAGACTCCCTGTCGAATTTCGGAAGGAATAATTTGCAGGGAGTTTAAAATTATTGTAATGAAAAAATTAGTTCTAAATGCTTTTATTTTGAGCGTTATGTTAATCATATCAGCCTCAGTTTACGCTCAGGCGCCACGCTCATCTTCCCCTGTAGACTCTCTGCAAAGAAGATTCTCTGCTATGATTCGTTCAAATGACTCTTCTCAAAAGGATCTGCTTAAAAAAGAGCTTTATCAATTGACAAAAAGCAAAGATGAACAGAGTCTGACACTGGCTATGAGATTTTTTGACCAGTTGAAGATGAACGCAACAACAGACTCTTTGATAAATGTAATTAAAAAGCGATTCCCAAAAGGCAATCTTGCAAGAAATACAGAAATACAAATAGTTTACGATGAGAAGGATCCTGTAAAAAAAGAGGCAGAATTTCAGAAATATCTTAAAAAATTCCCGCCGGAAAAATTTACCGATAAAATAGTCTTTGACTATGGTTATTGTGACGTTGCATCGGCTTATGCTCAAGCCGGAAATTCTACCAAGGCTATGGAGTATGCCAATAAGCTGGAATCTACCGTTTGGAAAGGAGAGGGCTGGGCTGTTATTGCAGCATCACTAAAAGGAAATGGAGACCTTGAGAATGCAGGTGTGTTGATTAAGAAGTCAATAACAAATGCTGAAAACGCCATGAAAAGCAACAGTCAAAGTAATGATACACGTTTTATTTCTACCGGGTATTATACATATTGCGGGATGTATGCAGATATCCTTTACAGGCAGAAAAAATATGAAGAGGCTCTTTCATATCTACTTAAAAAGAAACTTGGAGGGAGGACTTATGATGCTTCGGAAAAGCAGACTTATATTAATTTACTTATCGCATTAGGCCGCAATCTTGAAGCATTCCTCTATCTTAATGACCAGATTAAAGAAGGAATGGGAGCACCTTCCGATTTAACCCGGTTTAAAGAGCTATATATAAAACTGAATGGTTCAGATTCAGGGTTAAGTGAGATATTGGGAGCAGCCCGTAAAAAACAAACCGAAATAATAAAACAAAAACTGGCAAAAGAGATCATAAATATCCCGGCTCCACTCTTTACTACTAAAGATGTTGATGGGAACACTCTATCCCTTGCAGATATGAAAGGCAAAGTTGTGATTGTGGACTTCTGGGCTACCTGGTGTGGCCCGTGTAAGAAATCTTTCCCTACAATGCAGCTTGCAGTTAACAAATATAAAAATGATCCTAATGTAAAATTCCTGTTTATTCATACTTGGGAAAAGGAGGAAAACCCAACGGAAGCAGCAATTAATTATTTAAAAGAGAGTAATTTCTCCTTTCATCTTATAATGGATCTTAAAGATCCGGTTACTAAAACCAACAATATAGTAACATCTTACAAGGTATCAGGAATTCCGACAAAGTTCATAATTGACGGAGAGGGTAATATCCGCTATAAAGTTACCGGATTCTCCGGTAGCGATGAGGCTGCATTAGAGGAGTTATCTGCAATGATTGAGAGTGTCAGGAAATAGATCCAAATTTTAAGAACGTTCTAGAATAAATGAAAATGGAAAAAAATATATTTAAAGGAATTGTAATGCTGATAACGGTTATTTTCAGCTTTATAACAATAAAAGCACCAAGCCAACCGACTAGCCCGACTCTTAAAATAGGAGACAAGGCTCCGGGGCTAATGGTGACAAAGTGGGTTAAAGGTAATCCTGTAAGTGGATTTGAGGCGGGTAAGGTATATGTTGTAGAGTTCTGGGCAACCTGGTGTCAGCCGTGTATAGCCGGAATGCCACACCTTTCGGACCTGGCCGATAAATACAGAAAGGATATATCAGTGATTGGAGTGAGCATTATGGAAAGAGGAGATGACATACTATCCAGGGTTGAAAACTTTGTACAAAAATCAGGTGACAAAATGCGATATCTGGTGGCTGCCGACAGTGCAAATTATATGAGAGATAACTGGCTTTATGGAGCAGGAGAGAGGGGTATTCCATACTCATTCATAGTAGATAAAAATGGAGAGATTGCCTGGTGTGGGTATCCTAAAAGTCTGGATAGAGTTCTTCCTCTGATTATTGAGGGGAAATGGGATAATAAAAAAGCTGAATTAGACAGAAAAGAGGGTAAACGTTTGAGTATAATTGATGGGAATGATATAGTTGCTAAACTAAATCCATTTATGGGTAATCCCGGCAACCCGATAGGAGCACTTGCCGAAATTGAGAAAATCCTGTTGGAGAACCCGGGATTAAAATATTACCCTAAACTTGGCCATTTTACATTCTGGTCACTCATAAAAACAGATCCCGATATGGCTGTAGAATTTGCAAAAGAGTGGTTTGCAATTAACGATTTTCCTTCCTGGAAAACTGTTACAGATGCTGTGATGAATATGGTTGGCAGAAATGTAAAATTACCTAAGGCTGTATATGAACTTGCAGCCGAATCTTTTCAGGCACAGATTGACAACTATCCGGGAAGTATGAATATCCCTGTTACATTTAATGAAATTGCTCGTTTAGAATATCTTGCAGGTAACAAGGAGAAGGCAATTACTGCACAAGTGAGAGCTATTGAAGAGGCAAAGAGAAATGTCTCGTTCTCACCATCGGAACTTGTAAAATTTGAGGAGAATCTTTCAAACTATAAAAAGTAATACTATATCCGGATTTTTTAAGTTGGGTTAAGTTTGCATTAAGTGGTTATCCGGAGGAGGGGGTCAAATGGCCCCCTTTTTTCGGGCTAGATGCTCATTTCAGATTAAACCCTTCAATAAATGGGGTGTCAAAGCTGTAGTAGTGACAAATTAGAGGAGATTAGAGATTAGATTGGAAATAATCTAAACTTAAACTAAAATGATATTTATGAGAAGTAAAATAGATAAACTGGTAATATCGTTTGCAATTGTTTTCGGGTTAATAGGGCAGGTAAGTGCTCAGGAGAATGAGGCGCTGGTTGCCGAGAGAGACTCTTTGCATTTGGAACAGTTGGTAAAGGCGGGAATACAAAAGGCCTATGCTGCGAGTGTGAGAATTTGGGGATATGATACAATAAAAAATATTCAGAACAGCTCTCAGTTTAGCGGTGTAGTCGTTAGCAAAGAGGGTCATATTCTCACAGTTGCACACGCAATACAGCCGGGCAGAAGTTATAAGGTGAGGTTTCCGGACGGGAGGGAGGTGATTGCGCTATCTTTAGGCAGGGTAGGATTTGCAAACGAAGATAACAGACCAGATCTTGCAATGATAAAGATCAAAGAGGAGGGTAGCTGGCCGGTAGCAGAGATGGGATGGTCTTACAGCCTTAAGGAGAATGAGCCTTGTATCGGCATATCATACCCAGCAACACTCAATAGAATGCTCCCATCTGTAAGGTTTGGTAGGATTGTCCGGCTTCAAAACAGATGGGGCTTTGTCCATTCTACCTGCAAGATGGAACCAGGCGACTCCGGTGGTCCACTGTTTGATTATATGGGCCGTGTAATTGCAATGCACAGCAGATGTGGAAGAGATGAGAATGAAAACTACGAAGTTCCCATAGATCTCTACCGAAAATACTGGAGAGCACTTAATATCGCCAAAGATTATAAGGCATTACCACAACAAACAGATGAAATTGGGGAGGATCCGCTTAGTGGCTCAATAATCTCGCTTATATCACTTGAAAAGCCTGCATTTTCACTTCCCGAACTGGAGGAGAGACTATCTGCCTCAACCGTATCGGTAACAAGCACAATTAATGGGTTGCAGATAAAATCACTCGGGACTCTGGTTAAGGTAAAATCAAACCATCTGATTATAAGTAAAAGCTCAATTGTTGGTACAGATGTGCAGATTGTTACAGGTGGGAAAAATATACCGGCAAAAGCAATTGGCAGAGATACAGAGAGCGATCTTGTTATTCTTCAAGCAGAGGGAAGAATCAGAGGTGGGTTGACAAAAGATGATTTTGCAAATTCGCCCGACTCACTCAATCTGCAAAATCTTGGCACTCTGCTAATATCTCCTCTCCCTGCCGGCTCTCTGCCATCTTCCGGCTCTCTGCCATCTTCCGGTACTCTGTCACCTGCCGGCTCCTCACTCTCGGCCGGCAGGAAGGTCGGCATTATAAGCAGCAGCTATATGGATCTGCCAAAAGTATTTAGTGCCGGATACTTTGGAGCATCGGTACAATTCCGAGAAGGCAAAATCATACTCAACAGGATTGCTCCAAAGAGTCCAGTTGACTCTGTGAAGCTGAAAATTGGGGATCAGGTTACAGGTATCAACGGTATACCCATCAGTCGCCCCGAAGAGTATGGAGGAGAGTTACGCAAGTACGACCCGGGAGATAGTATCACCGTTGAGTGTATAAGAGCCGACAGTGTTTTCACTAAAAAACTTCTTCTCACAAAAAGGCCGAGAGGAGCTCACGCTGCCGAACAATTTGACGGGGGAAAAAGTATAAGGTGCGACGGGTTTAACAGAGTTTTCGCTCACGATGCCAACATAAAAGCCGAAGAGTGCGGCGGCCCGGTCTTTGACACTAAAGGCAACTTCCTTGGAATCAACATTGCCCGCTTTAGCCGCACCACCACAATCGTCATCCCGGCAGCTAGCCTTGCCAAGATTCTTGCCTCAAATGTCAAATTATAGCATAAATTGACAAAAGATATAGGACAAATGTAATTTTTGACAGGAAACAGTCCAATTGTCAAAAAATAGCTATATTTGACAAAAAGAAAATATTATGTCAAATCTTACCGAGCCGTTTGATAGAAATAGGCCGTACAACAATCTTCCAATGCTTCCCCCTGATGACGAAATAGTTGAAAGCCGGGAGGTTCTTAAGGCTTTAATCAAAGCAAATAAGGCACTTGCAGAGCTTAAGGGTATTGCTAAGAAATTGCCTAATCAATCAATGCTTGTTAATACAATTATTTTGAGAGAGGCTAAGGCAAGTACAGAGATTGAGAACATCTTTACCACAGATGATGAGCTATACCAATCATTTACAATAAGCGAATCAGAACACAAGAACAACACAAAAGAGGTATTAAGGTACAGGCAGGCGCTTTGGAAAGGTTATAATGATATAGTTGTTAGGCAGGCAATTACGATTGACGCACTAATTAGTATCTATCAGGAAATAAAACAGGTAAATGATGGAATAAGACCACCTCAAACAGAAACGGTTATTTTGAAAAGAGGAAGTGGAAAATTATTAGGCGAGGTCATCTATACACCACCAAGAGGAGTACAAGTTATTGAAGAGAAACTGAATAATCTGTTGGAATTTATTAATGACGATGTAAAGTATCCTTATGACCCTTTACTTAAAATAACTGTCTCTCATTATCAATTTGAAGCCATTCACCCATTCAGGGATGGCAATGGAAGAGCCGGAAGAGTTTTGAGTATTCTGCAGATGATTCAAAAACATTTACTGGATGTGCCGATTCTTTATTTAAGTGCGTTCATCATAAGAGAAAAAGAGGAGTATTATGAGTTACTTAAAAACGTAACAGCACACAGAAACTGGAGTCAATGGATTATATATATGCTCAAAGCAATTGAAGAGACCTCCAGATACACAATAAGCAAGATTGAAGAGATTGATAGACTTTTCACAAGAACAAAAGAGCTAATCAATACAAGACATCCATCCATTAGAAAAGAGTTTATTGAAAAACTATTCGAACAGCCATATATAAGCCCCAAAAAATTGCTGGATAATAATATGAAAAGTTTAAATACAGCAAAAAAATACCTTATTCAACTTGAAGATATGGGTGTTCTAACAAGTAAAAAGATAGGCAAAGAGGTTGTCTATCTCAATGTAGATCTGTTTAATATTCTGTCAGAATCATAGCCCTTAAACTTTCACAGAGATTGAGCCAACCACAAGCAGTTCTCTGTTACAGCTAAGGAAAACATTGGCTCCAGAAGATGGAGGGGACCCAACGCAGTTGGGGAGGATTTTCCGTGCTGTAACAGAGAACTGCTTGAAAAAGTCTGGCTTAAGTTCTAAATTGTGGCTTAAGCTCTGATGGCTGCGATGCCGGGAAGCTCAATTCCTTCAAGGTATTCGAGCATTGCGCCGCCGCCGGTTGACACATAGCTTACTTTATTGGCAAAGCCCATCTGGGTTACTGCTGCTACGGAGTCGCCGCCGCCCACCAGGGTGAAGACGCCGGTTGAGGTGATATCTGCAAGTAGTGTGGCGATGGTTTTGGTTCCGTTTGCAAATTTCTCCATTTCAAAGACTCCTACAGGGCCGTTCCAGAGTACGGTTTTAGAGGCGCGAAGCACCCCTTCCCACTCTTTGAGGGTAGATGGCGCGGCGTCCATTCCGAGCCATCCGTCCGGAATTGCGTTGTCCTGACAGATTTTTGTGTTGGCGTCGTTGCTAAATGCATCTGCACATACAACCTCACCTGAGTAGTAGAGTTTGACTCCTTTTGCGGCGGCCTTCGCCAGGATTGAGAGCGCGAGCTCCATCTGGTCATCTTCGCACAAAGAGTTTCCAATCTTGCCACCCTGAGCTTTGATAAAGGTGAAGACCATACCGCCGCCGATAATCATATTGTCGCACACGTCAAAAAGCTTCTCGATGATCGAGATCTTTGAAGAGACCTTTGCGCCGCCAATGATTGCGGTAACGGGGTGAACCGGAGATTTTAGCACTTTGTCTATTGCCACAATCTCGCCCTCCATCACGTATCCGAACATCTTATCGTTAGGGAAGTATTTAGCTATAAGGGCTGTAGAAGCGTGAGCACGGTGTGCAGTCCCAAATGCGTCATTGATATAACAATCTGCATAAGAGGCAAGCTTTTTGGTAAACTCCTTCTGAAGCTCCTTCATAGCCGCCTTGGCTACCTTCTTCTCTTCATCGGAAACATCCTCTGCCAATCCGCGTGGTTTCCCCTCCTCCTCTGCATAGAAACGGAGGTTCTCAAGAAGAAGAACCTCTCCCGGTTTGAGGGTTGCAGAAAGCTGTGCAGCCTCTTCGCCCATACAGTCGGGGGCAAATTTTACCTTAACACCAAGCTTCTCCTCAATTGCCGGAATTATATGTTTTAGTGAATATTTGCCGGTTGGTCCTTTTGGACGGCCAAGGTGGGACATAACGATTAGGGATCCACCTTTTTCAAGCACTTTTTTTAGTGTCGGAATTGCTGCTCTGATGCGGGTGTCATCTGTGATTTGGAAAGATTCGTTCAGGGGGACATTAAAGTCTACCCTCACAATGGCTCTTTTACCCGTGAAGTTGTAATTATCAATACTTTGCATATGGAAAATTTATTAAATAAATGTTTATCCGAGCCGCAAAATTAAGAATATTATCAGAAATTTACTACCTTCGGGGCTGTTTAATTAACAATTTAAAACCAAATTTTGTGATACTACTGGAGTCTCCCCAAAAGTGGAGTGATTATGAGCTGATTGACTCAGGGGATTTTGAGAAGCTCGAAAGATTTGGCAACTACTGCCTCATCAGGCCGGAGCCCAAGGCTTTGTGGGAGAAGAGGCTCTCCGAGAAGGAGTGGCTGGCTATGGCGCACACCAAGTTTACAACCGGAGCGGGGTTTGGAAAATCTGGAAAGGAGGACTCCGGGACCTGGCATCAGCTTAAAAAAATGCCGGATCAGTGGGTTATCGGGTACAAGAAGGGTCAGCTGGATTTCAATATGAGGCTAGGCCTCACCGCCTTCAAACACGTGGGAATCTTCCCCGAGCAGGCTCCAAACTGGGACTACATTTATGAAAACACCTTTAAAATATCTGCAGAGAACGGCAAGAACGGTTTTGCCAGGCCTAAGATTCTGAATCTTTTTGCCTACACCGGGGCTGCTTCGCTGGCTGCAAAGTGTGCAGATGGCGATGTTACCCATCTGGACTCTGTAAAACAGGTGGTTAGCTGGGCCAGAACCAATATGGAGCTGAGCAAGCAGGATAATATTCGCTGGGTTATAGAAGATGCTCTTAAGTTTGTGAAGAGGGAGGCTCGGAGGGGAAACCTCTATCAGGGAATAATTATGGATCCGCCTGCATACGGGCACGGACCGGATGGGGAGAAGTGGAAGCTGGATGAGCTTCTGTTTGAGATGATGCAGGAGGTTGCGCAGATTCTAGCGCCCAAGGATAGTTACCTGGTGCTCAATCTCTACTCTAACGGGTACTCTGCACTGCTTTCGGAGACCATCGTCAAGAGCGCGTTTCACCTGATGGATAAGAAGAGAGAGAGTTACGAACTCACCTACGGTGAGCTCTACCTTACAGATAAATTTGAAAAAGCCCTGCCACTGAGCGTCTTCACCAGACTCAAGCGGTAATGGGCGGGATTTAAAAAACATAACATATGACAACATTACCGGCAATTCTTGCGGCTCCGCTCGCAATAACCTGGGGGCCAAACCCCGAGATTTTCTCTATCGGCCCTATTCATATTAGATATTACAGCTTTTTGTTTGTATCCGGGTTTATTATCGGATACTACATCTTTATGCGGTTTTTCAAGAGAGAGGGGTTGCCGGTAGAGATTCTGGATACACTTCTTTACACCTTGCTGGGGAGTGCAGTTATTGGAGCAAGGCTGGGTCACTGCCTCTTTTATCAGCCGGACTACTACCTCTCCAAACCTTGGGAGATTTTTATGATATGGGAGGGCGGGCTTGCCAGCCACGGAGGCGCAATTGCTATTCTTATTGCTCTCTGGTACTACGCTCGTAAATATGGGCGCAGATACAATTTTGACTATATGTGGCTGTTGGACAGAGTTGGTGTTGCAACCCCTCTCGCCGGAGCGCTTATTCGTCTGGGAAACCTTATGAACTCAGAGATTTACGGTAACCCAACCGATCTTCCCTGGGGCTTCATCTTCACAATAAAAGGAGAGACCCTCCCGAAACACCCCACCCAGCTTTACGAAGCTCTGGCATATCTGCTCACCTTTGCCCTACTGATGCTCCTCTACTGGAAAGCTCTGCCTAAACTCAAAAAGGGTACGATGTTCGGAATCTTTATGATAGGAATTTTCGGAACCCGCTTCTTCATAGAGTTCGTAAAAGAGCCACAGGTAGCATTTGAGCAATCAATGACACTCAATATGGGCCAGTGGCTTAGCATTCCGTTTATCCTTCTTGGGATATCAATCATCATCTACAGTATCACAAAAGGTTCGCCCGCTGCAATCCAAAACGATGCAGATATCAAAAAAGCAAAAACAAAATCTGCCTCAGATAATATAAAGACCGGGAAGACGAGATAGGTTACATCCGCTCACCGTCGCGGCGGAGGTCTTTCTCTTTGATTGTTTGGCGTTTGTCATACTCTCTCTTTCCTTTGGCGAGGGAGATGTTGAGTTTTGCGTAGCCGTTTTCGGCGATGAAGAGCCTGGTTGCAATGATTGTGAGCCCCTTCTCTCTGGTTGCACGGAAAAGACGGCTGAGCTCTCGTTTGCTTAGCAGAAGCTTTCTGTCGCGGCGAGGGTCGTGTTTGTTGAAGCTTCCCCACCAGTAATCTGCAATGTGCATATTTTTGACAAAGAGTTCACGGTTTACAAAATAGCAATAGGAGTCCGAAAGGGAGGCCTTACCGGCGCGGATAGATTTAATCTCTGTGCCTGAGAGAACTATTCCTGCGGTAAAACTTTCGATGAACTCATACTCAAATGAGGCTCTCTTGTTTTTAATCTCTATTTTACTCTTTGCTTTAGTCATTGGAGTGCAAAAATAGTGTAAATTTGTGGAATGAACCATAATTTAGTTAGCGGGATGAGCTCAAACCTTATCTGCATTCTTGGCCCAACCGCCTGTGGCAAGACAAAATTCGCAGTAAGGCTTGCCTTTGAGAATGGCGGAGAGATAATATCTGCAGACTCCCGGCAGGTTTACAAAGGGATGGATATCGGCACCGGAAAAGACCTTTGCGAGTACACCTACAATGGTGTTGAAGTTCCTTATCACCTTATTAATATTGCAGATCCCGGGAGCAGATACAATATCTTCGAGTATCAGCGAGACTTTCACTCAGCTTACAACGATATCATTAGCAGAGGGAATCTGCCTGTACTTTGCGGCGGAAGCGGGCTCTACATTGAGGCTGCCACTGCCGGATACCAACTTCCGGAGGTTTCACCGGACCCTCTTTTGAGGGAGGAGCTCGAGAGGGAGAGCAGCGAAGAGCTTATCAAAAGGCTCTCGGCGATGAAGAGTCTGCACAATGTAAGTGATACCCAGAGCCGCAAGCGCCTCATAAGGGCACTTGAGATTGCCATCTACCAGCAGCAGAATCCCTCAAACAGCACAGAGTACCCCCCAATCAAAACCAGATTCATCGGGATAGATGTGGGTAGGGAGGAGCGAATTAAGAGAATAGACAAAAGGCTCAAAGAGAGGCTTAAAGGTGGGATGATAGATGAGGTGAAAGCTCTGCTGGATAGCGGGCTAAAGCCCGAAGATCTTATCTACTACGGTCTTGAATATAAATATGTTACCCTATATATCACCGGAGAGATAAGCTATGTGCAGATGGAGAGTCGCCTCTCGACTGCCATTCACCAGTTTGCAAAAAGGCAGATGACCTGGTTCCGCGGAATGGAGCGCAGAGGCATAAAAATTGAATGGGTAAATCCGGAGAGCAGATTGGTTTTGTGATGCAGTTGAACAAGAGAAATTGTAGGTTTTGTGATACAGTTGCATATGAGAAATTGTAGGTTTTGTGATGTAGTTGAACAAGAGAAATTGTAGGTTTTGAAGTAAATTAAACAGATTATAAATTGAATAGGATATGAGAAGAGGTTTAAGAATTGGATTTGTGCTGGTTTTAACGGCAGTGATGTTACACCCCTTTTATGCAAATGCGCAAAAGCAGGAGGAGATGAAGTTTGTGAATGTAGATGACCTTATGATAATAGGTAAGGGGTTTGAAGAGAGTCACGTGAAATATGGCCGAGTTCCTGCATCCCTAGTGCCCGAGCTCAGGAAGGAGCTCCTGAGTCTGGGGGCAAACAGTTCCGGGCTGGCTGTGCGGTTCAACTCCAACAGCTCCGTGATCTCTGTAAGGTGGAAGCTTCTGGAGGATGTTAGTATGAACCATATGCCGGACACCGGGATAAAGGGGCTGGACCTCTATGTTCTGGATGGGGGCAGATGGCAATATATTGGTACTGCCAGGCCCAACGCCAAGGAGAGCTTTGCCGTATTTGTGAGAAATATGACCAGGCAGAACCGTGAGTTCATAGCATACTTTCCCCTTTATGACGGGGTAGAGTCGGTGGAGATAGGGGTGGAGCAGGATGCACAGTTGAGAGCGCCTCAAAACAGCAGGCTGGTAAAGAGTGCCAATAAAAAGCCGCTTCTCTTTTACGGCACAAGTATAACCCAGGGCGGGTGCGCCTCAAGACCCGGAATGGCATACCCATCAATTATTGGAAGAGCTCTGGACAGAGAGACCATAAATCTAGGTTTCTCAGGAAATGGTAAGATGGACTTTGCAATGGCAAAGGCAATTAATATGATTGATGCAGATGCTATTATTCTGGATTGTCTTCCAAACACAACGGCACAAAGTTTAAAAGATAGCGCATACAGGTTCATTACCCATATTGCTTTGGCAAAACCAAATGTGAAGATCTTTATGGTAGAGAATGCCAACTTCCCATACCTCATTGTTGACACCGTTACCAAGGCAGCACTTGAGGAGGAGAATCAGGTATGGCGGGAGCTCTATGCCCGGCTCCTCACAGAAGGGTTCAAGAACATTGAGTACATAAGAGGCGACAACCTCCTGGGAGAAGATGGCGAAACTACCGTGGACGGAGTCCACTTCACCGACCTCGGCTTCCTGCGATTCGCTGAGTCACTTATGGAGTACCTCAAGATTTACGCCCCGCAATAGAGCAATCAAAATCTTATGTCGCTTGAGGAAGGTATCCCCAATAAATAAGCTCCTCTCTATTTTTGATCTCTTGTATTGCACCATCGTGTAATATTAAGACCCTTGAAGCGACATCCAGAATATTTCTGTAATCGTGATCCGTAATAATGAACCCCTTAAATTTTGATTGTTCCTGTATGTGCCTCTTTATCTCATCCTTATAGACAGGAGCTATGCCATTGAATGGCTCGTCAATCAAAACATAATTTGCCTTAGAATAGGTAATCAGGAGTATCTCAAGGAGTCTCTTCTCTCCCCCCGATAACTTATTGCACTTTTTGTTGACCAGTGGCCGGATGAGAGGATTTTCTGCAATTATTTCACCACTGTATTTGTCGCAAAACAAGTTAATGATAGTTTTGATCTTTATATGGTTTGGTAAAAAACCATCTTGCGGTAAATAGTTGATCAGGTTCCTACTATCATTCACACCATTGATTATTTTATCGCCAACCTTTACAAATTTTGTATCGGCATTGAGAGAACCAAAAATAATTTTTAATAAAGTAGATTTCCCGGATCCATTACGACCGAGTAATCCCACAATTTCACCCGGGTTACAAGAGATAAATATATCTGTCAATATTTGGGTGTTTCCATAGCTTTTAATTATGCTATCTACGTGCAGACCATTCATATCAAAATCAATATTAAACAGACAATTCCGCTAATTACAAGAGTTGATGCCCATAGAGATTTCCGGCTTAATCCCAGATTGTAGTAGAAATAGTAATCATTAGAATACCGAACGTCATACACAAAGAAATGAACCATCGGGCAGATAAACAGATATGCCAGTCCGGTATACTTCAATGAAAAAGTACCGGTAGCCATTATCCCGGTCATCCCTATCATTATAGAAAATATCGACGAAGGGATAATCAGTTTTTTGTAAAATAACAATAAACTTTGCCAGTGTTTGATGTGTCTCATTGCTAGTTAATTAAATATAAAAGGCAGTTTTCCAATATTGGAAAATTGGCTTTTGTAAATATATGAAAAATAAATATTTACATCAAACACTGGCAGAGCGGGTCCCGCCCTCCGCGTAGCGGTAAACACACCTGCGCAGCAGACCTTTAACTAACACTATTTTGAATTCAAAAGCAAAAGCATTACCTTCGTATTCAGATACAGTAGTATCTCAATATAATAAAATACATCATAATCAAATACAGTAATATGCCTTTGCTCTATAATTTCGACATAGAATCTCCTCAAGAGTTATTAGCCATTCTTGCCGGGAATATGCAAAAACGCAGGCTGGAAAAAGGACTTTCCCGGGAAGCTCTTACCGAACTTAGCGGAGTCCCGACACCTACGATTGCCAAATTTGAGCAAAAGCACACCATTTCACTGGCATCATACGTAGCAATTGCAAAAGCTTTGGGATATTCCAATGCTATAAAAGAGCTATTATCCAAACCTCTGTTCAGCACTATGAAGGAGCTGGAAATGATTAACAAGAATAAAAACAGAAAGAAGGGGCGCAATGAAATCGGTAAATAAACTTACAGTAACCTATCACAGCCGGAATGTTGGAACGCTCACTATGACACCCGACAATCGCCGGTGTGCTTTCCAGTACGATAAAGAGTGGCTGGACAGTGGGTTTTCCATATCTCCGCTTGATCTACCTCTTAACCCGGACCTGTTCATAGCCAAACCGGAACCATTCTGGGGAAACTTCGGTGTTTTTGAGGATAGCCTGCCCGATGGCTACGGACGTTATTTACTCCATCGCTTGCTAAAAAAACAAGGTATAAATGACAGCGAGCTTACCCCCTTGCAACGATTAAGCATTGTTGGAACATCGGGTATGGGAGCTCTTTGTTATATCCCCGAAACACATATCGGTGAAGAGAAATCACTTCCGAAACTGGATGAGCTTCAGCAAATGGCATTAGATGTATTATCAGAGAAATCAGATAAAGATGAAGAGGTGCTTTACTTTAAAAGTGGGAATTCCGGTGGATGTCGCCCTAAATGTTTACTCAACGATGCAGAGGGATCCTGGTTAGTGAAATTCAGACACACATACGACCCCAAAGATATGGGGGTAATGGAATACCACTACAATGAGATCGCTCGCCAATGTGGTATAACCGTTCCCAGCTTTAAACTGATGGAAGGAAAGTACTTTGCCACGAAACGTTTTGATATTGAGAACGGCGTCAGATTACACATCGCCACCGCAGGAGCACTCCTCAATGAATCTATCACACAACCCAGGCTGGAGTATAAAACGCTACTCCACCTGACCGGCTACCTTACTCAAGATCCCAAACAGGTAGATGAGATGTTTCGGCGTATGGTTTTTAATGTGTTGACGGAGAATAAGGATGACCACGCAAAAAACTTTAGCTTCATCTGTAAAGATGGAATATGGTCATTAGCCCCGGCCTATGACCTAACCCGCAGCACAAACGGATATAATGGAGAGCACGCAACCTCTGTAAATAATCAAGGAAACCCTACCATTGAAGACCTGCTCATCGTCGGCGAAAGTATCCGCATACCACTCAAAAAAGGCCGGGAGATGATATTGAGCATAGCAGAAAAGTGCTCCGAAATAACATCCAAGCACTACATCTCTGCTTTAAAAAAGATGTAGACTGCAATTGCTACACCAACAGAGACAATCAACTTTGCCAGTGTTTGATGTATCTCATTGTTAGCTAATTAGATATAAAAGGCAGTTTTCCAATATTGGAAAATTGGCTTTTGTAAATATATGAAAAATATATAGTTACATCAAACACTGGCAAAGATCTAAAGTTCCCCACCTGCTTAAACGCCACATTTTCAGCCAATATCTATGCAACCTCTTGGGTTTTTTTGTATAGCGCAGATGACCGCATTCATCTCAGAGCTATAGTGCCAAACATCAGATTTTAACCTACTTACACCAAATACGCTATTTGTAATAATTCCTTGATATTAAGCACATTGGCACTACAACTCTGAGATAAAATTCTCCCGCGTAGCGGTAAACACACTTGCGCAGCATACCTCATCCTTGGGAGTTTTTTGTAATTAATTGTAGTTCAAAGATATAATCCCGATGACTTTGCGTTTGGGATGGAGTTGACAAGAACTATATACGACAATATGTGTATAATACAAAAAACTCCCGAGGATCAAAAAGTTATGTGGGGAACTTTAGTTGGACGGTAGATTATTTTTCGGGGTAGAATTGGGGCATCTCGATGCCGGTGGGGTATTGGAAGACTTTTAGGTCAAATTGGGGTACGATGGCAAGTACGTGGTCGAAGATATCTGCCTGAACGCCTTCGTAGTAGACCCAGTCTTTGTTGCTTATGAAGAAGTAGAGCTCAACCGGAATTCCTCGCTCGGTGGGTTGGAGTTGCCGTACCATATGGGTCATCTCTTGGTTGACCTCTGGGTGTCGGTTTAGGTATTCGACAAGGTATGCACGAAAAACTCCGATGTTGGTCTGGCGTCTGCCGTTTACCAGAACGGAGTTGTCAATATTGTTAGCGGCATTGTAAGTGGCAATCTCTGCCTCGGTCTTCTCTAAATAATCGCTCAGGTAGTTAATTTTTTTGAACCTCTCAATCATCTCGTGAGTACAAAATTTGAGGGTGCTCATATCTATCAACACAGATCTTTTGACCCTGCGGCCGCCAGACTCCTTCATACCCCGCCAGTTCTGGAACGACTCACTTACAAGAGAGTATGGAGGAAGAGTTGTGATTGTGTTGTCGAAATTACGAACCTTAACAGAGTAGAGGCTTATCTCCTCCACATCGCCATCTGCACCATATTTGGGAACGGTAATCCAGTCTCCCTGGCGCAACATATCGTTTGCAGATAGTTGCCAGCCCGCCACAAAACCAAGAATGCTGTCTTTGAATATGAGCAAAAGGATTGCCATTGAGGCACCAAGGGCGGCAAAAAGGGAGGTGAACTCTTTATTTATGAGGATGCTTAGTATAACAATTGCCCCTACAAAGTAGGCTATAACGGCAACAATCTGGAATATTACTTTGATTGGTTTGTCTGAGTAGTCTTTGGAGAGTGAATAGATATCGGTGAGAGCTTTGGTGGCGGAGTGTACAGATCTTGTGATAGCAACCACAATAAAGATTTGGGCAGCTTTTTGGAATACTATGGTCCAAAAAACTGAGCGCAATGCTATTGGGGTGGCTACCAGGAAGATTATGCCCGGGATAATGTGTACCAGAGTTTTTATAACCTTATGTTCGATAAAGGCGTCGTCCCATTTGGTGGTGGTATATTTGGCAAGCCTCACAACCACACGATAGACCACAACTCTTGCAAAGATATCTGCCAGGTAAGCAATTACGAAAAGCAGTGAAACACTTATAACCTCATCCAAAACAGATGCAAGGGGCTGTGACACCCCTGCATCTATCAGGTATTGGTATATTTTGTCAACCACTCCAAAGAGGGCCGTCGCTTTTGTTGCTATCTCGCTCTCTATCATAAGAAAATTCTATAACCAGCCTTCGCAGCTGCACATCAGGTTTCTGTCTCCGTATCCGTTATCTACACGGGCTGTGTGAGGCCAGAATTTGTTGTCGCGGATCCACTCCAGAGGCCACGCTGCAGTTGTCCTGCTGTATTTGTGGTTCCACTCATCTGCAGTAACCTCTCCAGCTGTATGAGGTGCATTCTTGAGAGGGTTGTCATCTTTGTCCAAAGTCCCCTCTTTAATTGCAATACACTCTTTTTTAATTGTTTGCATAGCTTCTACAAAACGATCCAGCTCTGCCTTAGATTCGCTCTCGGTAGGCTCTACCATAAGGGTGTCTACAACCGGGAATGAGAGGGTAGGAGCGTGGAAACCAAAGTCCATAAGCCGTTTTGCAACATCTGTTGCATCTACTCCGTACTCCTTGCGAAAATCGCGAAGATCCAGAATACATTCGTGAGCAACTCTGCCACTCTCTCCGCTGTAAAGAGTCTTGAAATCGTTTTTCAATCTTGAAGAGACGTAGTTTGCGTTGAGTATTGCCACCTCAGTAGCCTTTTTAAGACCATCCGGGCCCAGAAGCTTGATATATGCGTGGGTAATCGGGAGTGCCATAGGATAGCCGTAAGGTGCCGAGCTGATAGCCTTAGCTCCCTTTGGATTTCCGTTTTCCAGGAATGGGTGGTTCGGCAAATATGGAGCCAGCTCTTTTGTAACGCAGATAGGGCCGATTCCCGGGCCGCCCCCTCCGTGAGGGATTGCAAATGTCTTATGAAGATTCAGGTGGCAAACATCTGCACCGATAACGCCGGGATTTGTAAGACCCACCTGTGCATTCATATTTGCTCCGTCCATATATACCAGACCTCCGTTTTCGTGGATAATATCCATAATCTCGCGGATGCTCTTTTCAAACACACCGTGGGTAGATGGGTATGTGATCATAAGGCAGGAGAGCCTCTCTTTGTGAAGCACTGCCTTTTCGCGAAGCTCGCCCACATTTATGTTCCCCATCTCGTCGCAAGATACCAGCACTATCTCCATTCCGGCCATTGCTGCAGATGCAGGGTTGGTACCGTGTGCAGATGTCGGGATAATTGCAACAGTTCTCTGGGTATCTCCCTTGGCAACGTGGTAGGAGCGGATTGTCATCAACCCGGCATATTCACCTGCCGCACCCGAGTTGGGTTGCACTGAGCAGGCGTGAAAACCTGTAATTGTTGCAAGATCCTGCTCGGTCTCCTCAATAAGTTTCATATAACCCTTAACCTGCCACGAAGGTACAAACGGGTGAATATTGGTAATCTCACCCCAGCTAAGTGGCATCATCTCTACAGCCGCATTCAGTTTCATTGTGCAAGAACCCAGCGGAATCATAGAGTGTGTGAGGGATATATCTCTGCGCTCCAGCTTCTTGATGTAGCGCATCATCTCTGTCTCGGAGTGGAACTTGTTAAAAGTGTTCTCTGTAAGGTAAGAGCTCTCTCTTGGTAAAAATAGCTCCGGAGTGTATGCACCCGGGCACTCGGTAACAACTTTCCCCGAGAATATTTCCAGAATCTTAACAGCCTCTTCGCAGTTAGAGAGCTCGTCAAAACTCATTCTAACGCTGGTAGCAGTAGGATAGTAGAAATTCATCTTCTTCTGCTCTGCTTTGGCTCGTATGGCTGCCGCATCTACTCCTGTAACCTCGATTGTGTCAAAGAAGTTATCTGAAGAGAGCTTAAACCCGAGCTTTTTGAGCTCTGCAGCTACAGTGTGGGCAAAGGAGTATACTGTGGTTGCAATATCTTTAACCCCTTTTGGGCCGTGATAAACGGCATACATCCCTGCCATAGTTGCCATTAATGCAGTGGCTGTGCAGATGTTTGAGGTCGCCTTCTCTCTCTTTATGTGCTGTTCGCGGGTCTGCAGAGCCATCCTTAGTGCACGGTTGCCGTGTCTGTCTACAGATACTCCAATAATCCTTCCCGGCATATTTCTCTTATACTCGTCGCGGGTGGCCATAAAGCCGGCAGTTGGGCCGCCGAACCCCATAGGAAGACCAAAACGCTGGGCTGTTCCAACAGCAATATCTGCACCCCAGGCAGCAGGCTCTTTAAGAAGAGCAAGTGCAAGCAGGTCTGTCACGGCAGTTACTAAAACTCCTTTTGAGTGGGCCACCTCACAGAATTGTGCGTAGTCGCGAACCTCTCCGTTTGCTGCAGGATATTGCAGGATAGCGCCAAAGCACATATCGTCAAACTTGTAAGAGCTAAAATCTCCTGTAACAACTTTTATCCCAAGAGCCTCTGCCCTGGTCTCAACAACCGCCAGAACCTGTGGGAATATATTTTCATCTGCAAATACTATATTTTTACCCGCCTTTTGTGCATCACGTGAGCGAAGTTCATACATCATTCTCATCGCCTCGGCTGCAGCAGTTGAGTCATCCAGCATAGAGCTGTTTGCCATCTTGAACCCGGTGAGTGTAGAGACCATTGTCTGGAAATTGAGAAGAGCCTCAAGACGACCCTGAGAGATCTCTGCCTGATACGGAGTGTAAGATGTATACCAGCTTGGATTCTCAAAAACATTTCTCACAACCACGGGAAGTGTACCCGTGCCGTAGAAACCCATCCCAATCATAGAACGAAAAGCGTCGTTCTGTGATACCATAGATTTAAGTTTTGCTAAATATTCTTGTTCGCCCATTGCAGTGCTAATCGCAAGAGGTTTTGAAATTAGAATATCCGAAGGAACAGTTTGTTTTACAAGCTCATCCAGATCATTAATCCCAATTTCCGCAAGCATTTCTACGATTTCGCTTTCACGCGGACCATTGTGTCTTTCAACAAAAGGAGTTGACATATAGTTCTATTTATTAAGTTATTAAATCGGTTTTGAACTACAAATGTAAATAAAAAAACGCACAAATTGTGTATTAAAATAATTTCATATTTTTGTGCGTAACAAAACTAAAACCTATGAATCTATTAAAAAGAAAAGTTTCTGAATTGCAGGAGAGAACCGCCAAGGCCCTTCAGGGGGGAGGCGAGAAGGCTATTGCAAAGCAGATAGCAATGGGAAAGCTCCCTGCAAGGGAGCGTATCAGTCAGTTGCTGGATCCAGGGTCATTTTATGAATATGACCTCTTTATAGAGCACGAAGCCAGAGAATTTGGAATGGAGGGTAAAGATCTTGCGGGAGACGGTGTAGTTATCGGGACAGGCACAATCAATGGCAAATCTATTGCAATCTTTGCACAGGATTTTACCGTTGCAGGGGGCTCTTTGGGGCTGATGCACGCAAGAAAAATTACAAAAATTATGGACTACGCTCTTAGGATGCGTATTCCGCTAATTGGAATAAATGACTCCGGTGGAGCTCGTATTCAGGAGGGGGTTAACTCCCTTGCAGGTTACGGAGAGATATTTTTTCGCAACACCCTTGCCAGCGGTGTAATTCCACAGCTCTCGGTAATTCTGGGTCCTTGTGCAGGAGGCGCTGTCTACTCACCGGCACTAACAGATTTTGTGTTTGTGGTGGATAAGATATCTAAGATGTTCATAACAGGGCCGGAGGTTATAAAATCGGTACTGGGAGAGGAGATAGATATGGAGACACTTGGCGGAGCGAGAGTTCACAGCGAAATTACCGGAAATGCACACTTTTTTGCCAATAGCGAAACTGAGTGCTTTGAGCAGATTAAAACTCTGTTAACATATATCCCTGCTCATAACGAGTGTGCCGGCTGCTGCGAAAAAGCCACTGAGCCGGATACCAAAAAGTACGATATTGAGAAGATTGTACCGGTTGACCCTACAAAACCTTATGATGTAAGAGATGTTATTAAAGCCCTCACAGATGGCTCAAAATTCTTTGAAGTTCAGCAGATGTGGGCTGCCAATATTGTTGTGGGATTTGGCCGTATAGCGGGCAGAAATGTGGGCTTCGTTTGTAACCAGCCAATGGTGCTTGCAGGAGTTCTCGACTGTGACTCAAGCGATAAAGCTGCAAGATTTATCCGTTTCTGCGACGCATTCAATATCCCGATTGTGACTCTCGAAGATCTTCCGGGCTACCTTCCTGGTGTAGATCAGGAGCACGCAGGTGTAATACGTCACGGAGCCAAGCTGCTCTATGCATATAGCGAGGCAACAGTTCCAAAGGTTACAATAATCTTAAGAAAAGCCTATGGCGGAGGATACATTGCTATGAACTCCCGCCACCTGAGGGCAGATTTTGTATTTGCCTGGCCACTGGCAGAGATTGCCGTTATGGGACCTGAGGGTGCTGCAAATATTATCTTCAAAAAGGAGATTATGGAGGCTGAGGATCCGGAAGCTATGAGAAAACTCAAGGTTGAGGAGTACAAACAAAAATTTGCAAACCCATATGTGGCGGCTGCAAAAGGTTATATCGACTCTGTAATTGACCCTGTCGAGACACGAAGATATCTGATACATTCGTTTGAAGTATCTGCAAACAAAGTTGTTAAAAGGCCTTCAAAAAAGCACGGCATTCCACCATTTTAGTGGATTGACATAATATAAATATGTATGAAAATGTCAGAAAAGAGAGACTTGGTCAAAAAGAGATTGAAGGCCAAGGAGAAAGAGCTTGAAAAGAGGAGAAAAGAGGATGAGAAAATTGCTAAAAAGCTTAAGAAGGAGGAGAAAAAATTGAGTAAAGAAAAGAGCAAAGATCATAGCAAAGATCTGCCGAAATCCTCTAAAACAGGACACGAGAGGCTTGAGAAGATAAAATATGATATTATTCAGGTTTTTCCCGATGCCAGAAAGTATAAAACTACATATACCAAGAAGTATATAAATAGGGTTCCCTGGAAAAGGCCGGATCTTCAGCAGATTAAATCCATTATTCCCGGTGTAGTGACCTCTCTTGAGGTTAAGACCGGAGATCACGTGAAAAAGGGCGACCATATAATGACCTTTGAGGCGATGAAGATGCTAAACCTGGTACTTGCTCCATTTGACGGAGTGGTTGAGACCATATACGTAAAAGAGGGAGAGAAGGTGCCTAAAGGGGGAGTTATGATCTATCTAAAATCGGACATAGAGTTCTCTGTATCCGAAGATAATGCTACTTCCAACGATCTAGGTCTAATCGAATAAAGATAAAGAGAAAGAGCGTAAAGCTCCATAAAGAGGATCCCCCGTAGCTCACAAAGGGCAGGGGGATTCCTATTACCATAAAAAGAATTGATGCAAGGGAGTATCCATATATACGATTGAAGGTGTCTTTCTGTTTTTCTGCCAGGTTGAAGATTCGGATAATCATAAACAGATAGATGAAGATTAAGAAGGAAGATCCTACAAACCCCCACTCCTCACCAACTGTGCAAAATATAAAGTCGGTACTCTGCTCTGGAACAAAGTTGAATTTTGTCTGGGTACCCTGAAGGAACCCTTTGCCGGAGAATCCACCTGAGCCTATTGCAATTTTTGACTGGTGCACATTGTACCCTGCGCCCTTGAGGTCTACATTTATCCCCAGGAGGTTCTCAATTCTTGCCCTCTGGTGATCCTTCAAAACTTTCTCAAAGAAAAATTCAACCGAAAATATTAGAACAACTGCCGCAACAAAGCATAGAGCGATGTTCCAAAAAAGTTTAAGTTTGGATTTAAATGCCGAGATAAGGTGTACCAAAAAGAGAGGTGCAATAACCATAGAGAGCCAGGCCACATCTGAGAGTTTTACAGATTGGGAGATTGATGAGATATCTCCCATCCGGGGAGAGAGGATCATAACCGGTAAAAGAGCCGCCAGGATAAAGATGTGTAAGAGGGGTCTGCGGGTGAGTATTCCTCTTGCTATAATAAGAGTTGAGGTGAGTACAATGACGGCAATAAAGGGAGAGAAGCTAAGGGTGATGAGAAACAGCAGGATGGCAAGTATTCCAAGAGAGAGATACCAGCCACTGAGCCCTTCGCGGTAGAGCATAAAGATAAAGGAGCCATAGATAAGGGCAGAACCGGTCTCCTTTTGCATTACAATTATGGCCATTGGAACCAGAATGAGAAGAGCAATCTTTACCACTCCGTTAAGAGACTTCAAACGAAAGCTATAACTGCTCATAAGTGATGCAAGAGCCATAGTTGTCGCTATCTTGGATATCTCTGCAGGCTGGAATCTTACAGGGCCAAACTCAAACCAGGAGTTTGAGCCGTTTACCTCAATTCCCAAAAAGATAACGGCTAAAAGCAGAAACAGACTACCTCCGTATATAAGCCAGGCCAGAGTGCTGTAAAGTTTGGGGTTGATTACAAATAATACCAGAAATGCAATAAAAAGAGAGGTTATAATCCAGATAAACTGCATACCGTAGCGTTGGGATATGTCCAGTATATACCCGTGATTCTCGTCATAAACTGCAGAAAATATGCTTATTAACCCTATGGTCATAAGGACAAGATAGCAGAGTATCAGTTGCCAGTCCAGTTTTTTATACTCGTTCTCGCGAATCATCTTGCTGCAGTATTACCTATTAAATTGCCCTGTAAAATATATGCCTCCATATCTATTCGCTCAATCTTTCGGGTGAGGTACATCTCTGTTAAAAGAGAGGCAATTGGTGCTGCCCAGGTGGCCCCAAAACCTGCATTCTCTATATACGCAACAACGGCTATTTTGGGGTTATCTCGTGGAGCAAAGCAGATAAATACAGAGTGATCTTTGCCGTGAGGGTTTTGTGCGGTACCTGTTTTTCCGCAGATATCCAGTCCTTTAACTGCCACCCTGGATGCAGTTGCGCCCGACCCGGGAGGAGAGTTAACTGCAAGGTACATACCCTCAATTACCTTCTCAAAATTGGCTTTGCTAACCTTTGGGTAATTCTTTTCCCTATACTCTGAGTTGATAAGGGTATCAGGAGAGCCCCTTACAATATGGGGCGTAATATAGTATCCTCTGTTTGCTATAGTTGCAGCAAAATTTGCCAGGTGGAGTGGTGTTGTCCCTATCTCTCCCTGTCCTATAGCCAGCGAGATTATTGAGAGTGATTTCCATCTGTTTTTACCGTGAATTTTATCATACATATCTGTGGTGGGCAGAGTCCCACCCTGCTCTGCAGGGAAATCGGTTCCAAGTTTCTTGCCGAACCCGAAGCTCTCAACTATCTCCTTCCACTTCAAAAAACCCTCTGTTACGCTGGAGTATTTAGGGTTATCGATAATATCGCGGAATACGTAACAGTAGTATGTGTTGCACGACATCATTATTGAGTGTGTGAGGTCTGTCGGAGATGGGTGAGGGTGGCAGGCAACCCCTCTTCCTACGTGGTATCCTCCGCTACAGGAGTATCGGGTATCGCTGTCGAGAACTCCCTCTTCCAGGCCTACAAGGGCATTAACCAGCTTAAAGACAGAGCCGGGGGGATAGGGAGACATTACAGCCCGGTTGAAGAGAGGCTTGAGTGGGTCGTTAAGCAGTTCGCTATAGTACTTATTTATGGTTGCCAGTTTGGTGACATCTATGCCGGGGCTAGAAACCAGAGTGAGAATCTCTCCGGTTGAGGGCTCTATTGCCACTAGGCTCCCGATCTTATTCTTCATAAGCAGCTCTCCGTACTGCTGCAGCTCTGCGTCGATTGTGCTTATAATGCTCATACCGGGAACAGCCTCCAGGTCATACTTACCATCTGCAAAGCTAGATTTTACCTGGTTGTGCACATCTCTAAGAAAGATGTTGTGACCCTTCTTCCCCTTCAAGACCTCTTCATAAGATTGTTCGATACCTGTCTTGCCAATATAGTCACCCCTGCGATATTGGGGGTTTTTCCTCAAAAAAGATGTGTCTGCTTCTGTAATGTATCCGAGCAGATTTGCCCCTGAGTTGTAGGGATAGTTTCGTATGGTTCGCGAAACGGCACTAAAGCCCGGAAACTTGTATGACTTCTCAAGAAATATCGCATATTGAATACTTGTAGCCTGTTTTACAAACTGTAATGACTGAAACCCGATTCTGCGTCGGTTTTTCCTGTACTCCCGCAGTTTCTCTCTAACTTCAATATAGTCCAAATCGAAAATCCTACACAGATCCAGAGTGTCGAATGGCTTTACCTCGTAAGGGGTTATCATTATGTCGTAGGCTGTTTCGTTTCCTGCAAGGATCTTCTTGTTGCGGTCCATTATAAGACCTCTGGCCGGATAACGTACATCGTATCTGTAAGCGTTGTTCTCTGCCGTAACTTTATACTCCTGGTCAAGAATCTGAAGGTAAAAGAGCTGAACAAGAAAAACCAGAGCTACAACTATAACCCCAAGAATCAATACGTTTTTCTTTCCCAGGTCAAATGCCATCTTTTGTGTTTTTAACGCCAGTTTTTATAAAAGAGACCAAACTCGATTAACATTATAATAAGAGTGTTAACAAACAGACTTATCAACATCCTTGGCAGATTATATATAAAATTGGTCATCCCGAAACTCTCTGCCAGAGAGATAGCTATATGGTGTATCAGTAGTGATGCAACAAGATATGATACAAACCGGATAAGCCCAAGCTCTCTGAGCCCCGGCCTCACCTGAGAGTCAAAATCTCCTTTACGGCTAACCATACGAAGAATACGAAACTGGAACAGAGTCATTACAAGTGCTGCTGCGCTGTTTATTCCCATTATTGAGTTTGAGAAGTAATCTACAACCATACCCATTGCAAAAGCCCATAGCAGCAAAGAGTTCAATGAGGTGTTAGCGGGTCTTGTAAGCAGGAAGAGAGGGTAGACAGATATAAACAGCAGAGGTCCAAAGTCGATGAGACTGCTCAGAATAATCTGAGTAATCACGAAGGAGATAAAGAGTATTATGTTACCTGACCGACCCATTGGACTCTCTTTGAATAAAATCTAGCTCATCTTTGTTATTATTCACTACAATGTTAACGTAGTGCAGTGAGTTGAAATTCTGAAACAACTTAACCTGAATTTCGTGATATGATCCCTTGGTTACAGATGATTTTCTTACGGTTCCTAAAGGGATGTCCGGAGGGAAGAGTGTAGAAAAACCGCTTGTTACAACGGTGTCTCCAACCATAAAATCTATATGAAAAGGAATCTCCTTTAGTAGTGCATAGTCACTGCGCCTCCCCTCCCAAACCATAGGTCCAAATGCACCGGAGGTGGAGATCTTTGCACTAACACTCTGGTTAATATTGAGGAAAGAGATCACATATGAGTATCTCTCAGATACAGCCGACACCACACCTACAACACCCACAGAGGAGATAACCCCCATATCCTTTTTTACTCCGTGAGAGCTCCCTTTGTTGAGGATAATATAGTTATGCATTTTGTTTGTGCTGTTTGCTATAATCTTTGCAGGTATGTAGGCATAATCTGCAGATAAAGAGGTGTTTGAGGATAGAGACGCCTCCGGACTGAGTCTGGTTTTGAGTCTCTCATTCTCCTTTAAGAGCCTGAGATTCTCCTTTACCAGCATATCGTTGACATCCTGTAACCCGAAGTAATATTTTACACCGGAGGTGAAGCCATCCATTACGGATCTTAACTTTACAACAACACCGGAGATTTTTGCCTGCTGGAATACACTCTCATTTGATATAAAGGAGATAGATATGACCTCCAGGGTCAAAAAAAGCAGAAGTGTTATTAAAAATTTAATTACAGGAGACTTTCCCCACATTTTAAATTACCTCATTAAGAATGGCAGTTTGTCTGTATTTTTAAGAGCAATACTGGTCCCTTTAGCAACGGCGTGCAGAGGATCTTCCGAGACGTGGAACTTAATGTTGATCTTTTCGTACAACCTTTTATCCAACCCGCGAAGAAGAGCTCCGCCGCCGGTGAGGTAGATTCCGTTTTGAACAATATCTGCATAGAGCTCGGGAGGAGTCTGCTCAAGAACCTGAATAATTGCAACCTCTATTTTTGCGAGTGACTTATCTATACTGTGGGCAATCTCTTGACTGGTAACGCTAACCTCAACAGGGTGAGCTGTCATTAGGTTTGGACCTCTTACAGTGTAAGGTTCCGGAAACTCGTCCAGTTCGGACATAGCTGCCCCCACCTTTATCTTAATATCTTCTGCAGTGAGCTCCCCAATCTTTATTGAGTGCTGCTGACGCATATATTGCTGTATCTCATAGGTAAAGACATCTCCTGCAACCCTTATGCTCTGGTTAATTACAATACCTCCAAGGGAGATTACTGCAATCTCTGTTGTACCCCCTCCTATATCTACAACCATATTTCCGGTGGGGGCCTCTACATCTATGCCGATACCAATTGCTGCAGCCATAGGTTCATAGATTAAAAAGACATCTCTCCCTCCGGCGTGCTCTGCCGAGTCTCTTACGGCACGTATCTCCACCTCTGTACTTCCGGAAGGGATACAGACCACCATCTTTAGACTTGGAGTGAAAAAGGAGTTCCTGTAATTGATCATCTTAATAAAACCCCTTATCATCTGCTCTGCAGCATTAAAGTCGGCAATAACTCCATCCCGGAGCGGTCTTATAGTCTTTATGTTTGCGTGGGTCTTCCCGTGCATCATACGTGCCTTTTGCCCGAATGCAATGGGTTTGCCGGTGTTCTGGTCTATTGCCACGATTGAGGGTTCATCGACAACAATTTTGTCGTTCATCAATATTATCGTGTTGGCAGTTCCTAGGTCTATAGCCAGCTCCTGAGTCAAAAATGAAAATGCCATAATTTGTATAGTCTATCTTATTATTTAACAATTAATGTTTGAAATGTCTTCTGTTTGTAATTACCATCGCAACCGAGTTGTTGTTGCAGTACTCTATGCTCTCCCCATCTCTTAATGAACCCCCTGGCTGGATTACTGCTGTAACTCCCGCCTGATGCGCAATCTCTACACAATCCGGGAAAGGGAAAAATGCGTCAGAAGCCATAACTGACCCCTCCAGAGAGAAGCCGAAGTTGTGCGCCTTTGCAATAGCCTGTTTGAGGGCATCTACCCTGGATGTCTGACCTATACCGGAAGAGATGAGAACGGAGTTTTTTGCAAGAACTATTGCGTTTGATTTGGAGTGTTTGACAATCTTATTTGCAAAGATCATATCCTGTGTCTCACTCTCTGTTGCAACTCTATTTGTAACAGGGATAAGAGACTCCTTCTCCTCTGTTGCAGAGTCTCTATCCTGCACCAGAACTCCCCCAAGCATACTTCTGAATTTTTTAGAGGTACGTAAATCTGAGTTGTTTATAAGGATAATTCTGTTTTTCTTTTGGCGGAGAACCTCCAAAGCATCTTCGTTATACGATGGTGCAATTATCACCTCAAAAAAGAGTTTGTTCATCTCTTGTGCACTTTGGGTGTCGATCTCTCTGTTGGCTATAATTATGCCGCCGAAAGCAGAGACAGGGTCAGCTGCAAGAGCTGCCTCCCAAGCTTGTGATATGGTTTGTGCCGATGCGCAGCCGCAGGCGTTGTTGTGTTTGAGTATCGCAACTGTGGTCTCTTCAAAATCCGAAATAAGCTCTATGGCAGCCTCAATATCCAAAAGGTTGTTGTATGATATCTCTTTGCCGTGGATCTGCTCCGGGATATCATTTGGCGACCCGTAGAAGAGAGCCATTTGGTGAGGATTCTCTCCGTAACGAAGAGGAGTAGAGCTTAGAATGCTCTCTTTGAACCCGTCAATTGAGCCCTCCCGGTTGAAATATTTAAAGATTGCAGTGTCGTAGTGTGAGCTTACGTTGAATGCCCAGGCAGCAAAACTTGCCCTCTCCTCCATTGAACTCACTCCGGCTTTCTCTGTTAGTATGTGTGAAATTGCGGGGTAGAGCTCTTTACAAGGGACTATAATCACATCTTTATAGTTTTTGGCTGCTGCTCTAATGAGAGAGATTCCCCCGATATCTATCTTCTCGATTATCTCCTGATGTGAAGCGTTAGAAGTGACATATTTCTCAAAAGGGTAGAGATCTACAATCACAAGATCTGTCTCCGGGATGCTATACTCTTTAACCTGAGCCGCATCTGAATCACTCTCCCTGCGAGTTAAAATACCGCCAAAGATCTTAGGATGAAGCGTTTTTACTCTTCCTCCCAGAATTGACGGGTAGTCGGTAATCTCCTCAACTGCTTTAACCGGAATTCCCAACCCCTTAATGAAGTCGTAAGTTCCTCCGGTTGAGAGAATTTCAATATTTAAATCATTGAGTTGCTTTGCGATAACATCTATCCCCTCTTTATGATAAACTGAGATTAATGCTCTTTTGACTGTTCTGTTTTCCATACCCCTTAAATGGCTACAAAATTACTAAAATATACAATTAATACCTATTTTTGTTGATACAAAAAGATTACCTGAATGGAAAAAAAATATTACGCTATAATAGTGGCAGGAGGTAGCGGTAGCCGAATGGGGGGTGATGTTGCTAAGCAGTTTATGACTCTGGGAGATAAGCCGGTGATTGTAACTACAATAGAGCGTTTTTTGACCCTCTCGTTCCCTCTTGAGATTATTGTGGTTCTACCCTCTAACTATAAAGAGTACTGGAAGAGCTACTGTTTTGAAAACAGATTCAACTTTAGGCACACTCTGGTATCCGGTGGCCTGACCCGGTTTCACTCTGTGAAGAATGCTCTTAAGTATGTTGGCAGAGGGGGGCTGGTTGCGATACACGATGGTGTAAGACCATTTGTCTCCAGAGAGTATATAGAGGAGCTCTATGCAATTGCCAATGAAAAAGGGGCGGTCATTCCCGTAATCTCTCCACCGGACTCTATGAGGGTTAAATGTGAAGATGGCACAACTAAGGTTACCGACAGAGAGAGGTACCTTATGGTCCAGACCCCGCAGGTATTCAATACAGACCTAATTCTGGATGCATATAAACAAGCATACACGCCGGCCTTTACGGATGACGCATCTGTTGTCGAGAGTATGGGTGCGAAAATTCACCTTGTGCAAGGAAAGGCGGTAAATATCAAACTCACCAGACCGGAAGATATGCTTCTGGCAAAAGCTATTCTTAGCGTTTTTTAACGTTAGAGACTTTACCCGGATAATCTTTAACCCAAACCTGTCTCTCTATTGCCTGATCCAGAGATATGAATGTCTCGGTCTGCTCAACAGAAGGGATGTTTTGGATTGTATTTATAAGGATCTCCATAAGGTGATCGTGATTTTGGCAGTAGATCTTTAGCATTAGTGCGTGCTTGCCAGTAACAAAGTGGCACTCAACTACCTCAGGAATGTTTTTCAATGCCTCAATTACCGAAGGGTAGTGATTTGCCTGCGCAAGGCTTACACCAACAAAAGCACATACATTTAGCCCCAGAGTCTGGGGTTTTACAAGGAGTCTGGAACCGGTTATGATTCCTAAGTTCTCCATTTTCTTCACTCTTTGGTGAATAGCTGCTCCTGAGACTCCACATTCGCGCGCAATCTCAAGAAATGGCATTCTTGCATTTTTTACAAGAAACGACAGGATCTTTTGATCTATCTGATCAATCTGATATTTAGGCATACTGATAATGAATATTATGTCAAAGGACAAATATAATAATAAATTATAATTAAATCGGATTTATTTTTTGAAAAAAGAAAAGCCATCTTAGTGGAATCTCACCTGAGCAGGCTGTAAGATAGTCCTGATATGAGCAGGGAATATATTGAATATTAGTGGTTTTAACCTCAGAAACCTCCATCCACCAACGGCCGGAAGAGCAACTTGTAACAAAAACAATATCCTGCCCCTCCTCACCCATACTTACGATTTTTCTAAGGAACATATCCTCCATTGCACTATTGCCTGGATCTTCATCTACACTTGATGATAGGGCCTCGGCTATATGCCAGAAAACCTCTGCGGTAAGCTCTGCAGCAATAGGGTTTGGTTCTAAAGTGGAAGGGTAACCGTAAATGTAGATATTCTTTACTTTTTGACCCATTCCGGCGTATCTGGCTATCTGGCAAATCTCCTCTGCGTAGAGCCCGTTAGGGGAGAATGTGGTGTTGTTAGGGAAGTCGCTGCAACGAACAGCATTGAGGTCAATAAATATCTGATCTTTAGTGCGAAGCATCGGCTCGCAAAGGGTATTGTCGTCCCGGAGCACTCCCAGACGTATCTCTTCAAAATTGCGCTCTCTCAAAAGGTGCATATCCTTTGGACTGTAGCGGTAACTCTGATATCCTATATGGGCAAACTCTACTGCCAGCGGGTCTTTTAGGATATGCCTGAGAAGTGTGTCCTTACTGTTTATAGGGCTACCTGCAGATATTAACGCAGCCGAGTACTCTTTTTCTCCAAAGATATCTTTTAGTCTGGGCAGATGCTCCCCGCAAAGAACAACTGTTTTAATACCTAAACTGTTTGCCAGTTCAATAGTCTTTGGAAGCTGGTTGATTCCCGGACGGGTGAAGTAGGTTTTGTACTGACCGTTTGAGTATAATTTGCCGATAACCGAGACCATATGATCACTTCCTGTGTTATCTATAATTAACGCAGGTGTTCCCGCAATTGCCTCACTAATTGCGGCTGCGGGGATAATCTCAATTGAGTAGTTACTGCTCATTGAATTCTATTTATGTAAGACACTATTTTCTGGAAGAGGGTTTTCTCGATTTGGGATTTTTAGGTGTCTTCTCTGCTTTTTCAATTATCTCAAGGATGGTTGAAATCTCGAGAGTGTGTGGGTCGGTCCCTTTTGGAATCTTGTAGTTCTCTTTACCCTTTTTAATATATGGGCCGAATCTGCCGTTAAGCACATCTATACCCTCTGCAGCAAAGCTTTTTATACTCTTTTGTGCCTCTTTTCGTGAGTTCTCCTCTATCAGCTCTATGCACTTTTGAAGCTCTACGGTATATGGGTCACTCTCTTTTCCCAGAGAGATGAATGCACCTTTATATTTTATGTATGGGCCAAACCTCCCTATCGCACAGGTTATCTCCTCTCCAAGGTGTGTTCCGACTGTTCTTGGTAGTTGAAAAAGCTTAAGTGCATCTTCAAGGGAGATTGTCTCTATGAGTTGACCTTTTGCCAGGCTTACAAACCGTTTGTCCGGGTCCTCACTCTCGCCTATCTGGGCAAGGGGGCCGAAACGACCTATGCGCACATAAACGCTCTTGCCACTCTTAGGGTCTGTCCCCAGGAGCTTCTCTGCATTGGTTGGCCTGGATACTGTGAGGGTATCATCCACTCTTTTGTGGAAAGGCTTGTAGAAATCTGCAATAAGTTTATTCCAGACAAGTTTACCCTCGGCAACCCTGTCAAAATCTTCCTCTATCTTGGCTGTGAAGTTGTAGTCCAGAATTGTTTCGAAGTTCTCAACGAGAAAATCGTTAACCAAAATCCCGATATCTTCGGGGAAGAGCTTGTTCTTCTCTGCTCCAAAGTTCTCTTTTTTAAGGTGATGCGTTATTTTCCCCTTTGCAAGGCCAATCTCTCGGTACTCTCTCTCAAACCCGGGACGGCTATCCTTTATTATATAGCCTCTGGTGATAATGGTTGAGATTGTAGGGGCGTAGGTAGATGGTCTGCCGATGCCTAACTCTTCCAGTTTTTTAACCAGACTAGCTTCTGTATATCTTGGTGGTTTTTGAGTGAACTTTTCGGTTGCCTTGATGGAGAGAGCATTCATCTTTTGCCCGCTCTTCATTGCCGGCAGCATAAGCTCCATATTCTCCTCGCCAGAGTCGTCATCTTTTGACTCCATATAGACTTTGAGGAATCCGTCAAATGTTACCCGATCTGCAGTAGCAATAAATGGGTATTTAACAGAGTCCGATGTTATTGAGATTTGAGTTCTTAAGATAGCCGCATCTGCCATCTGCGATGCTATGGTTCTCTTCCATATTAGATTATAGAGGCGTCTCTCCTGCGCTCCTGCCTCAATCTCTATGTTGCTCATAAATGTTGGGCGGATAGCTTCGTGAGCCTCCTGTGCACCTTTACTTTTGGTTGCGAACTGCCTGGTCTTGGAGTACTCCTTGCCGTAAAGATCTGTAATAACCTGCTTAGATGCCCCGATAGCCAGTTTGGAGAGGTTAACGGAGTCTGTACGCATATAGGTGATAAACCCGCTCTCATAAAGATTTTGGGCGGTTCTCATTGTCTGGTTAAGCGAAAAGCCCAGCTTCCTGGAGGCCTCCTGCTGGAGTGTAGATGTTGTGAATGGGGCAGGAGGAGTTCTCTTTGTCTCCTTCTCCTCAATATCTGCAATCTTGAAAGTTGCTCCGATGCTGTTTTGGAGAATCTCCAGCGCCTGCTGCTCGTTTTCGAACCTCTCGGAGATCTCTGCAGCAACTTTAGCCCCCTCGGGAGAGCCATCCGGGTTGAAAACTCCCTCAACCTTAAACTGAGATTTTGAGTTAAACTGCTGAATCTCCCTCTCTCTCTCAACAATGAGTTTAAGGGCAACGCTCTGTACCCTGCCGGCAGAGAGTTTCGGTTTCACCTTTTTCCAGAGGATTGGCGAAAGCTCAAACCCTACCAGACGGTCCAGCACCCTGCGGGCCTGTTGAGCCATCACCAGGTTCATATCTACACCCCTTGGATTCTCAATGGCATTGAGAATGGCATCCTTGGTAATCTCGTGGAATACTATTCTCATTGTCTTTTTCGGGTCCAGGCTGAGTGCCTCGGAGAGGTGCCACGCAATGGCCTCTCCCTCGCGGTCCTCATCGGATGCAAGCCATATAATATCTGCCTTTTTTGCCAGTGATTTAAGTTCTGAAACTATTTTTTTCTTCTCTTCAGAAACAAGATAGTCCGGTTCAAACCCATTTTCCAGATCAATTCCGAGGTTCTTTTTTGAGAGATCCCGTATATGTCCAAAGCTAGATTTCACTGTAAACCCACTACCCAGAAACTTTTCGATTGTCTTGGCCTTAGCCGGAGACTCCACGATTACTAAGTTTTCTCCCATACGTAAAATAATCCTTGATGGCTGCAAAGTAAAGTATAAATTAAGGTAATATCAAAATTTTTATTCCTAATTTTGGCAGTTGGTACACTTGGAAATACTGTAAAAAATGGATATTAAAAAGAGGAAAAGGGTTGTCAGGTGGTTATGGATAATGTTCTTGAGTCCCTTTGTATTATTATTGTTTTCGTTACTTTTAGTTGGGATGTTTGCAGACATTCCTTCGTTTGAGGAGCTTGAAGATCCCAAGAATAATCTTGCTACCGAAGTGATATCGGAAGATGGGGAGATTCTTACAACCTTTCATATAGAGAACCGCTCCTTTATCACTTACGGGGAGCTCTCGCCAACTCTTATAGATGCAGTAATCGCTACAGAAGATGTCCGGTTTAACAGCCATAGCGGAATAGACTTTAGAAGTCTTGCAAGGGTGGCAGTTAAGTCGCTCTTATTGGGACAGACCCGCTCCGGAGGGGGAGGGAGTACCATTACCCAACAGCTTGCAAAGACACTATTCCCAAGAGATACTGTGGTGAGCAGCTTCCCGGGGGCAAAGGTCTACAAACTGGGAGTATCTAAGTTCAAAGAGTGGATTACTGCAGTGAAGCTGGAGCGAAACTATACCAAACCGGAGATCCTGAGTATGTATATGAACGCGGTGTTCTACGGCAGTAATGCATACGGGATAAGAGCGGCAGCCAATACATTTTTCGGGAAGCACCCTTCACAACTTACTGTAGAGGAGGGGGCCACACTGGTGGGGATGGTAAACAAGCCAACCAGATTCAATCCGGTATTAAATCCGGAGCGCTCGCTGGCACGAAGAAATCACGTATTGAATCAGATGAGAAAATATGGCTACCTGGACAGGGCAGAATATGACTCAATTGTAAATATACCTATAAAACTCTCCTACTCACAGCAGGACCACAACTCCGGCCTGGGACCCTATTTCCGGGATATGCTCCGCAGGGTTATGAATGCAAATGAGCCTCTGAGATCTTCCTACAGGCAGTATGAAGATTACCAGGCAGACTCCACTCTGTGGAGGGATGACCCTCTCTATGGATGGTTGAATAAAAACGTGAAGCCGGATGGTACAAAATATAACCTCGATAAAGAGGGGCTTAAGATATACACCACAATAAACTCGAGGATGCAGCGCTACGCTGAGGAGGCTGTTGCCGAGCATCTGGGCAAAGAGCTTCAAAAGGTCTTTTTTAGCGATTTGAGGTGGAAGCGAAACCGCCCCTTCTCGGATGATGTTCCAAAGGATATTACAGACAATATAATGAGGCAGGGGAGGAGATGGAGTGACCGCTACAGAATGATGAGTGCCGCCGGTTCAACCGCTAAAGAGATTGAGGAGAGCTTCACTAAGCCTGTCCCTATGACGGTTTTCGGATGGAACGAGAGGGGTCGTATAGATACTATAATGTCTCCCAATGACTCCATCAAATATTACAAATCGTTCCTGAGGGCTTCGCTTATGGCGATGGAGCCTCAGACCGGCTTTGTTAAGGCGTACGTGGGGGGGCCGGATTACAGATATTTTAAATATGATAATGCGCGTCAGGCAAAACGGCAGGTTGGCTCGACCATCAAACCGTTTCTCTATACTCTTGCAATGCAGGAGGGTTTTACACCTTGCGATAAAGTTGTAAATGTTCCTCAGACTTTTATGGTGGGGGATAGCACCTGGACTCCGGAGAGTACAGATAAACCGGAGTGGATAGGTAAGAAGGTGACCCTTAAGTGGGGTCTCACAAGAAGTAGCAACAACATATCTGCATACCTTATGAGGCAGTTCGGGCCAAATGCTCTGGTAGATATGTGCCGCCGTCTGGGAATCAAGAGCCACCTGGACCCTGTAGTCTCGCTCTGTTTAGGGCCTGCAGATATCACTCTCTATGAGATGGTTGCTGCCTATAACACCTTTCCGAGCAGAGGGGTTCATATAGATCCGATATTTGTTTTGAGAATTGAAGATAAATCGGGCAATGTGCTGGGTAATTTTACTGCCCGCAAAAGGGAGGCGATAAGTGAGCCTACGGCCTACCTGATGGTAAATCTTATGGAGGGTGTAGTTAACGAGGGTACAGCAGGAAGGCTAAGGGTGAAATATATTACTCAGGGACCGCTTGCAGGGAAGACTGGTACCACAAATGACCAGAGCGATGGTTGGTTTATAGGTTTTGTTCCACGCCTTACTGCGGGTGTATGGGTAGGAGCTGAGGACAGACAGGTTCACTTTGAGAGTCTGACACTGGGGGGTGGTTCGAATATGGCGCTTCCAATCTGGGGCCTTTTTATGCAGAGGGTGATGAAAGACCCAACCCTGGGAATATCTGCCTTCGATGCCTTTACCTCGCCTCCTGGGTTCTTTGTAGATCTTAACTGCAAAGGGACAGACGAAGATCTTGAGGTGGAGCAAGCCAAAAAGGATCTGTTTTTTAACTAGTAATTTGTTCAAGAGTTTTTTGATGAAGAGAATTGCACTTATATATGGTGGTGACTCGTCGGAGTACGAGGTCTCTGTTAAGAGTGGAAAACATATGGCCTCTCATATAGACAGGGAGAGGTACGAAGTTTTTGAGGTTTTAATTAAGGGGGCAGACTGGAGAGTGGTTTGCCAAGGGGAGGATCATCCCTATTTTATAGACAAGGCAGATTTCTCCTTAGTTATACCATCTAAGGGGTGGCTGGAGGAGAGCAGGCTCCATTTTGACCTGGCTCTGATTATGATACACGGCTCACCGGGAGAGAACGGACTGCTTCAGGCCTATTTCGAGATGATTGGGATGCCCTTTACAACTTGCCCTGCCACGGTTGCCGCAATAACCTTCAACAAATATGCCTGTAAATGTTTTTTGAGAGATACCGGGGTAAAGCTGGCCAGAGAGCAGTTCATAAGACGAGGCGACGGTTACAACCCATACGAGATCTCAATAGCTCTTGGTCTTCCGCTCTTTGTTAAGCCAAACAACGGTGGTAGCAGTTTTGGGGTGACCAAGGTGAAGAGGCTGGAGGAGCTTAACGATGCAATCGAGTGTGCCTTCAAGGAGGATGCAAGTATATTGGTCGAGGAGTTTATAGATGGCCGTGAGATGACCAACGGGGTTTATGAGCACAATGGCCAACTGGTTCGCCTCCCTGTAACTGAGATAGTATCCAATAACGAGTTCTTTGACTACGAGGCCAAATATCTGGGGGCCTCGCAGGAGATATGCCCGGCTGTGATCCCTGCCGAGCTTAGCGAAAAAATTGTAGACCTCTCACATAAAATCTACCGCTACCTGGGTTGCCGTGGAGTGGTGAGAGTAGACTACATAGTGCGCGGCGAAGAGATCTTCTTCCTCGAAATCAACACCGTTCCCGGAATGACCGAAATGAGCCTCGTTCCCCAGCAAATCCGCGCCGCCGGAATGACCATCCAGGAGTTCCTCTCACAGATTTTGGGGGAATAACTGGCAGTGTTATGTGAAACAAGCTGTTTTACAGATATTTAAAAACAGGGATTTTGGCAATTGGGAAAACTGCAAAAACTATTCCATTAATTTACAAAGACTTACACAGAACACTAACAGATGAAAGTTTGGCAGGATGAATCATCTAGTTGGCCGGCTGGTTTAGGGAGTCGGCCGGTTGGGTAAGTGAATCGCTTGGCTGGATAAGTGAGTCGGCCGGTTGGGTTAGTGTGTCTTTTAGCTTGAGGTATTTACGGACGTTGTGGATTCGGGCGTAATCTCCCTCCGTTGGCAAAATGGTGTCGGGAGTGATATTGAGCTTTTGTTCAAGCATCTGCAACTCCTTGCGTTGTGATTTTTCTCCGATTGTCTTTGCAGATATTGCAGGAATAAACGTGAAGATGGAGAGGGCGACAATGGCAATGTAGCAGAGGTAGAGATAGAGGCTGGTTTTTTTGAACATCTGCATTAATGTTGCAACGGTGAGGATGGCGCCGCTTACAAACAGGTATACCCTGGCCTCGGTGAACCCGTACTCAGATACCCGCTGGAGTGCGCCTACCCAAAAGAGAATCAATGGGATAATGAATAGTGGGTAGAGGTATTTGTAGAATTTTACAAATATTTGCTTTTCGGTGATTCCGGTGAGGGCTTTGATAAGGATTCCGGAGATTACAAATGCGTTTACAATTATTGCCAGTTTCCCGTTTGGCAGGGTGAATGTTACTACGATTTTTGCAATGTAGAGATAGATGATTGCGGCAAAGATTATAAGGGCTGGGGTGAGAATGTAATTAACAGCAGGTGTGCAGATTATATTTCGAATTTTTGTTATTTGTGCAGATAGGGGGCTCTCTTCGGTTTCGTTGGATGCGTAGAGAAAGAGTAGTGGGGTAGAGAGGATAAGGATTACGCTCATTATCCAGGTAGCGCTGCCGTTTATTAATTGATCCGGGAATTCAAAGAGCTCGGAGGTTGAATAGAGAATGGCCATTGCAATGAGGAAGGTGGGCAGAGCTATTGCAAATGAGGCGGCAACCCTGGATGCGAAATTTATAAATGTTTCGGTTATGGTTCTGTTGTCGCGTTCGCGGCGGAATGATGCAATTACCAGCAGTGTTATAATGATGGTTGCCGCATAGGCCGGCGAAAATAGCCATTCACTGACATCAAACAGGAATACCGGAACAAGGGTCAGGGCAGAGAGGTAGTAGATTGCTCTTTTGATGTTGTTCTTGGCAAACAGCCGGTTGAGGATGTAGGGAATTGCAAACACAACGGGTGCTGTCATAAAATTCTCTCCCAGGAGTTCGGGTAACAGTACCTTGTGGTAAGTGAGCACAGAGAGCAGAAAATAGGCAATCGCTACAATCACCTCAACGGGGTTTTGAACCACAATGGTTGCTAATGCTTTAAAGAGCTTTGAGTTGCCGGGTGTTTTCATATTGTGAGAGGTTTAAGTTTTGAGTAGGATTATGTCTCGAGCAGGTTTAGGTTTGGAGCTGGGTTAAGTTTGGAGTACAAGTTTAATAAAATTCTCTTTGTAGTTGCTCCCCACAGGGATTGTTTTATCGTTTATCTTAATTGTGCTGCGCTCAATTTTGTCAATTTTATCTATTGCAACGATGAATGATTTGTGAACCCGTACAAAATTTTCGGAGGGGAGCAGCAACTCCATTCCGGCAAACGACTGCAAAACCATCAGCTTAGAACTTTTAGTCACTATCTGCAGATACTCCTGCATCCCCTCAATATAGAGAATCGAGTCGAAATCTACCCGCTCCATACTGTATCCGCTTTTCACAAAGATGTAACTCCTTTTTACAGAAGAAAATGTGTTGAATTGGTTGAAAATCTTCTCTGTAGCAGTTACAAACCGTTCAAACCCGAAAGGTTTAAGCAGATAGTCACACACCTCGAATTCGTACCCGGCTATTGCGTACTCTTTGTAGGCAGATGTAATAATGACCTTTGGTTTGACTTGCAGAGAGCGTAAAAAATCAATTCCGCTAAATTCATCCATCTGAATATCAAGAAATATGAGGTCGGTTTCGTTCTCCTTAAGAAATATAAGGGCATCAATAGCATTATTGAAGGTTCTCTGTAACTTAAGCCACGAGATCTTTGAGATAAAGGAGCTCAGTTTCTCTATGGAAAGTGGTTCATCGTCAATAACTATACACCTTATCTCCATTTTGGTTTGTAAATTATATCTTTCCAAATTTAGTATCTTTTTCTGATTGTATTCAATTTTGACGATTCTAGTTTTTTATGATTTATTAGGAGCTTGCATTTGTGTCAATAGTGAGTTCTGCTTTGAAGAGCTCGGAGTCGTGGGAGATGTTGAGTTTGTGTTTCCCGGGATAGAGTATCTCCATACGTTTTGAAACGTTACTTATGCCGATTCCTTTTGATGTGTCTTTGGATATCATCTTTTCGGGGTCGTATAGATTGCTGACCTTGAAGTTGATAATGCCGGATTTTTCGTTAAGGGTTATTGTGATTCCCTGCTTTTTATCTTTATCGGTGGTGTGTTTGAATGCATTCTCTACAAATGGGATAAGAAGCATAGGTGCAATTTTTGTGTTTGGGTTCTCTATGGAGATGTTGAAATCTACAAGCTCTGTATTTGAGGTTCTAAGATTTTGAAGGTTAAGGTATTTCTTTAGATAATCTACCTCCTTGTCCAGCTCAATTAGTTCGCAATCTGCCTCATTAAAAGAGTAGCGGAGCATATCTGAGAGTTGCAGCAGTGAGTATGATGCCTTTTGGGGGTCTTTGGTGATGAGGGCATCTATGTTGTGAAGTGAGTTGAAAAGGAAATGGGGGTTGATCTGATTACGCAAAAGTGCAAGTTCGCTCTTTAGGTTCTGTTTTGATTGCTGTAGCTGCATCCGGTCTTTGTTAGCCCAGTCGATGAAGAAGCGAAAGAGTGCTCCATAGATTGTCCAGGTAACCATCACAATATAGAACCGGAAGAAGTACATCGAGATATCTATCTTTATAACAATAACCGAGGTGATCATCGCCAAAACCACCACGAGAGCAGTCAATATCCATTTTTTGTTTTTAATGAATTTGAAAACATTAACATACGAGATATAAAAAAAGATAGGGATTAGAGTTGCCATTATTACATTATACACTGCGAATGCCTTCTGGTCCGTTATCGTGGGCGACAAAAAAGCTTGAATCAAGTGGTTGAAGTAGTAGATGCCCCAATATGCGAGGTGGACTTTAATGATAGTTGATTTTTTCATAGTAGTTTGTATTTGTTTCACCGCAAAATTGTGGCTACCCGGATTCTAACACAAAAATAATCAATGAAACGGGTAAAATAGTAAACGAACACACAGCAGGAAAGCATATTTTAAATGTTGCGGTCTTATACCCCCCTCTGCACAACGGGCACGTCCATCCTCATCGTTGTTGAATTTCACACAGCAGGAACACAT
>PHCZ01000006.1:238937-373815 GCA_002840895.1 Bacteroidetes bacterium HGW-Bacteroidetes-8
TTCCGGCTGAGTGTGCCCTATTGTTGCGAAGGGTTTTTATTATACAGCCCGTGGAGAGAATTGTGTTCCTGCTGTGTGAATTCTTTTTGTAAAAAGGAGAGGTGCAGAGGGGGGTATTTAACAGCCCGCGGGAGAATGGCTTTCCTGCTGTGCGAGTTCTTTTGTAAAAAGGGGGGTGCAGAGGGGGTTATTTAACAGCCCGCGGGAGAATGGCTTTCCTGCTGTGTGAGTTCTTTTGTGAAAAGGAGAGGTGCAGAGGGGGTTATTTAACAGCCCGCGGGAGAATGGCTTTCCTGCTGTGAGGCTCTTTTGAGAGTTTTTACCCGTAAAAACTCGCCCGGTTTGTTGTTTTAGTGGTCGGTTTTATCTCAGAGATTTAGAGGCAATAAGTTTAATATCAATTAATTAATGTTAACACCTTGTATGGTGTAAATAGGTTAAAATCTGGTTTTTGGCACAAGAGCTCTGAGATGAAAACTTACTATCTTTGTTTGCATTAATCGTTAAAAAAATTGGGAGATGATAAAAATTCCACAAAGAATATTTCTAATAGTTGTTTTGCTAATCTGCACTATTTCAGCTATTACGGCTAGTAGTGCTTCCGGCAAACTTGGTAAGGGTGAGCAATCTGAGGTTTCAAATAAAGAGGTTGTTCGTGGCGTTGTGCTGGACGAGAGGGGCAGGGGTGTTGCGGGGGTTGTGGTGTCGGATGGGTTTGGTGTGTGCAAGAGTGATGCGGGTGGGCGGTTTTCGTTTGTGAGGGCGGAGCGGGCGCGGTTTGTGTTTATGAGTACGCCGGATGGTTATGAGCAGGTGGGGAGTTTCTTTTATCGCGTTGATGGTAAGGGGGGTGTTGGCAGTGTGGATGGTGTTGGGGATGGCATTGGGGATAGTTCCGGGAATGGTTTTGGCGAAAGTGCAAGGTTCAGGAGTGGTGCAGATGAGTTGGTCTTTAGGGTGGTTAAGAGTGTGGCGAGAGATGCTAGGAGTGCGGCGGTGAGTTCGGAATTTCTGCATCTGGGTGATACTGAGGCGAGGATTCATAAGGATTGGGTGGATGTTCTTAAGGAGTATTTGGTTTATAACAGGCCTGCGTTTGTGCTTTTTAATGGGGATATCTGCTATGAGAATGGTCTTCGGTTTCACGCGCGGGAGCTCACATCCGGCAATCTTGGGGTGAGGGCTGTGTACACTTTGGGGAATCACGATTTGGTAGATGGTGCCTACGGCGAGGAGTTGTATGAGGAGTTGTTTGGTCCGGTCTGGTACTCTTTTAACAGTGGCGGAGTGCATTTTGTGAATATACCTGTGCTACAGGGAGATAGAAAGCCATCTTATAGTGCAGATGATGTTTATTCGTGGCTGAAAAAGGATCTGGATGCAATACCTGAGGGTATGCCGGTTGTTTTGTTGGATCACCATTTTGTAGGTTACAGCGACGATTTCCACCTTAAGGGGGAGAGTGCCTCTGTAAATCTGTTGGATTATAATTTCAAAGCATATCTGTATGCTCATTATCATATTAATTTGATAGAGAGATCTGCAAGGACGGGTGTTACAACCATTGCAACGATGTCTCCGAACAAGGGGGGAATTGATCACACCCCATCTTCATTTAGGTCGATCAGGTTTGACCGCGAAGGGAATCTCGACTCGCAGATCCGCTACGCTTCGCTTAAAGGGCATATTGCAGCTACAATCTTCCCGGCCAACAATTTTGAGAGAAGAGTATCTTCCAATACAAGTGCATCAGCAAATAAGGGAGCATCTGCAAACGAGAAAACAACTGCCCACGAGAAAGTGTCTGCAAATAACAGTTATGAGCTGATAGCCAATATCTATGATACGCGCACCGATGTCGAGGAGGCGACGGTAGAGTATAACGGGGCAGAGTATAATCTGCATAAAGTAAGTGAGTGGACCTGGCGGGCAACGCTTCCGGGCGGGGAGAGAGCATCCGGGGCAACTGTGTCGGGGGCAAGTGCGACCCGGGCAACTGTGTCGGGGGCAAGTGCGACCCGGGGAGCAGTGTCCGGAGCAACTGTGTCGGGGGCAAAAGCATCTGCAGTAGTGACGGCGAAATTTAAGAATGGAACAGTTGTGAAGGGGGTGGCGAGGGTGCCTGCAGATATCGGGGAGTTCACTCCGCGCAGGGAGGATGCGTTTGTGCCTCAAATTAAGTGGGTTGCCTCGTTGGGGAACCATACGTTTATGACATCTCCACTGGTTTATGGAGATTTGGTGATATCTGCAACCTATGACGATAATGGTAAGGGTGGGAGTGCGATTCACGCTTTGCGCAAGGGGGATGGGTCGGTTGCCTGGAGCTTCCCTGTTGCTAATCCAATAAAGAACAATCTGGCTCTTTGGGAGGGGACTCTGCTTGGGTGCGATGTTCTTGGTAATTTGTATGCGATAGAGGCCTCTACCGGGCGGGTTGTATGGAGCAAGGCTCTGCGGGATAAGGAGTTGCATCCTGTTTACACACAGGGTGTAACTGTTCACAATGGAGTTGTCTATGCAGGTCACGGCCATTATCTTACAGCCCTTAAGGTCTTAACCGGAGAGGTTGTGTGGAAGAACACGGCTTGGCGGGGTGGTGTGTGTACCGTGGCCTCCCCTGTGGTGGAGCCGGAGTCCGGAGTTTTGCTTACTGCGGCTTACTGGACAGGGCGGTTTGCACACAACGCAGTTACGGGAGAGCTTTTGTGGGCAAAAAAGGATGATGATACCAGAATTGCAGATAACTCGCCGGTCTATTTTAAGGGGAGGTTTTTTTATGCGTCGCCCGGGTTTATTATGGAGGTAGATCCATTGAGTGGCAATGAGTTGGTAAAGCATAAGATCAACTATACCATTAACAACAACTCTCGCCCGGTAGTGACCGACAAGCTTTTTATTTTGGGGACTACAGATAAGGGGGTGGCTGCATTTGATCGGGAGAACGGATACAAAGAGCTCTGGAATTTCAAGACCAACCCTGGGATCATCTATACGGCGCCATATACCAAAGATTTTCAGATGACTGTAGAGAGCGGAGCGTTTCTGGACAGAGTTGCCATTAGCGGTGAGAGTCTCAGGAATGGCGGGGATATCTCTAAGAGCGGTTCGGTTGTGGAAGGTGTTGCCAGTTCCGGCGGGGATGGTGGGGTTGGCGGGGAACGTGGGGTTGCACCCGGGAGTGGGGTTGAGTATGAAGAGGTGCTCTACTTTGGGGCAAATGACGGGTATCTTTATAGTGTGAATGCACGCAGTGGGGTTTTCCGTTGGCGGATAAATCTCGGGGCTCCTGTTTTGGGAAACATCGTGGTTAGTGTCGGGGTTTTGTACGCCAGTGATTTTGCCGGGAATGTTTGGGCGGTCTCTTTAAAATAATATAACTATGATTATAATAATTGTTATATTAACGTAGAATTATAATCGTAACGATAATAACAAGCTATGAAAATTCGGGGTGTGACCCTAATTTTCAATTTTAGGTGGATATGGTTTATAAAGAGTATATTGAGAGGGTTGTGGAGATGGGGAGTCTTCTTTATGGGAAGGAGGAGGGGCGGGCGATAGCCGCAAGGCTATTGCAGCACTTTTGCGGGATAAGTTCATATGAGCATTTGGTGGAGCCCTATGGTGCAATTGCGCCCGAACATATTGGTGAACTCGAAAGTGCTGCGCAGCAGATTGCTGCCGCCCGCCCACTCCAGTACATTCTTGGTTACCAAGAGTTTCTTGGACTAAAAATCTCCGTCGAGGAGGGCGTCCTAATACCCCGCCCCGAAACCGAAGAGCTGGTCACCCAGGTCCTAAACCACATAGCCGCCCAACACCCCCAGCCGGCCGGTCTTAATTCCCACCCGGCAGCACTTGACCCCCCGACAGCTGGTCTTGATTCCCGCCCAGCCGGGCACTCTCGCCCCGTGGCCGGTCTTAATTCCCATTCAACTGGGCACTCTGGTCCCGCGGCCGGTCTTGATTCCCATTCAACTGGGAACTCTCGCCCCGTGGCCGGTCTTAATTCCCATTCACCTGGGCACTCTGGCCCCGTGGCCGGTCTTGATTTCCACCCGACAGCACTTGACTCCCAGACAGCCGGTCTTAATTCCCAGTCGACAACCCTCAGAATTCTTGACGCGGCCTGCGGGTCCGGATGCATTGCCGCTGCCCTGAAATACAATCTGCCTCAGGCACAAATCTTTGCCTGCGACCTATCCCCCAAAGCTCTTGAAGTTACGGCACGCAACCTCTCTTCTTTGCACGACTCTTCATCTGCCCCCGATAGCTCATCTGCCCCAAATGTTTTTCAATACGATTTGCTAAAATCTCCTGAGGGGTTTCCGCTAAATGAGCTGGATATAATTGTAAGCAATCCGCCCTATGTAATGGAGAGCGAGGCTTCAAAGATGAGAGCCAATGTGCTTGATTATGAACCGGCTATGGCGCTGTTTGTGCCGGATAATGATCCCCTTATCTTTTATCGTGCACTTGAGCGACTGGCATCTGCAACACTAAAACCCAAAGGGGCAATCTTTATGGAGGTAAATGAGAGTCTTGCAGTTGAAACGGCCGCGATTTTCGAAGAGGCTGGTTACTCAGCGGTCGAGATTAAACGCGATATTTTTGGTAAAGCCAGGATGGTAACTGGCAGACTTTTGTGTAATTAGCTGTTTATCTGCAATATAAAAAAGCCACTTATTTAAATTCCTTAAAATGAATTTTTTAAATGCCTTGTAATTAAAAAGTTTCACAAAACTCTGCCAGTTCAAATTTTTTTTATACATTTGCCCCAAGAAAAAACGATGATAAAAAACCTTAACATACAACTATGGTGGTGGCACAGTTCGGTAAGATCTGTGAGCACGGCTATGTATGGAAGGGAGTAGGTAAAGTGAATTAATTTAATTTAACTGATATACGAAGGTCCGGCGCTCACGCTCCGGGCCTTTTTTTTTATCTGCACCCGAACTCACTAAAAAACTTTAAATAATTTCTAAAAAATCAAAAGATGAAAACAACCAAAAAATTCCAGCTCGCAGAGAGCGAAATCCCGAGGCAGTGGTATAATATTAAGGCAGATATGCCAAACCAGCCTCGTCCGTTATTGAATCCGCAAACCAGAGAAGCGCTTAAGCCCGAAGAGATGGAGGGGCTTTTTGCGAAGGAGCTGGTTGCGCAGGAGTTCTCTGCCGAGCGATGGATTGATATTCCTGAGGAGGTTGTGGAGCTTTACAAAATCTACCGCCCGACCCCGCTTGTGAGGGCTTACAAGTTGGAGAAGGAGCTCGATACACCGGCGAAGATCTACTTTAAGAATGAGAGTGTCAGCCCGGTGGGGTCTCACAAACTGAACACTGCAATTGCTCAGGCCTATTACAATAGCAAGCAGGGGATTATGAGGCTGACTACCGAAACGGGGGCCGGCCAGTGGGGATCTGCAATGAGTGTCGCCTGCGGATATTTTGGGATTGAGCTTGTTGTTTTTATGGTAAAGCAGAGTTACGAGCAGAAGCCATACAGGAAGATTGTGATCAACACATACGGGGGGAAAGTTCACGCCTCACCATCCGCTTTGACAAATTACGGTAGGAGTGTTTTGGAGAGCGACCCGCTGTGCAGGGGAAGTCTTGGGATGGCTATCTCTGAGGCGGTTGAGATGGCTGTGACCACTCCCGACACACGTTACTCTCTGGGCAGCGTCCTCAACCACGTACTTTTGCATCAGACAATTATAGGTCTTGAGGCTGAGAAGCAGATGGAGATGGCCGGCGACTACCCGACCAAGGTGATTGCCTGTTTCGGTGGGGGGTCAAACTTCTCCGGAATCTCCTTCCCGTTCCTCAGGCACAAGTTTACAGAGGGGCGTGCTGTTGAGCTGATTGCTGCCGAGCCTGCCGCCTGCCCAAAACTTACTAAGGGTGTTCTTGAATACGACTTTGGCGACACTGCCGGAATGACCCCGCTTATTCCTATGTACACACTCGGCCACGACTTCCAGCCCGAACAGATTCACGCGGCCGGCCTCCGCTACCACGGTGGTGGCCAGATCGTGAGCCAGTTAAAGGCAGATGGTTTTGTTAACTCTTGTGCAATTGAGCAGCAGGAGACATTTGCCGCCGGCCGGCTGTTCGCTAAAACTGAGGGGATAATCCCTGCCCCGGAATCCTGCCACGCCATTGCCGCAACCATCCGTGAAGCCATTAAAGCCAAAGAGGCCGGCCGCAGCGAAGTGCTGCTCTTCAACCTCTCCGGCCACGGCCTGCTGGACATGGCGGCCTATGAGAATGGTCTTTGATGAAAATTTAAACTGACAGAAAAATTTGTCCTAACAGTATTTTGTGAAACACTCTAATTATGAGGTATTTGAAAAACCCATTTTGGTAAAATCTCCAAAATGGGTTTTTTATATTGCAGATATACAAATATCTACACAAGATACTGTCAGTACAAATTATCTCTTCAATTTCACCAGAATCATTACCGGATTATCAGTTTCTTTAATACGGCCGGCCATCTCCCGAAGTTTGTCCGAAACTTTGTGGGTTTCGGAATAGGTGATGAGTTTAAGGGCCTCAATGGAGGCGACTAAATGGTTGCCGTTACTTACATAATGTGGCCAAACGGCCGGCCCGCCATCAAAATCATCGGGAAATCCAATCTGATTTTTCTCCGGCTGATCTACCAGCATAAATTCTCCGGTTATCTTATCGAAAAGTGAGCATGAAATATTATGAGTGACAATGTCATCGTCCGATTTTGCACCGTGTTTCAACATTATTCTGGGTTTATGAGCACCGGCACCCAACTTGAATTGATCAAATATATATCTGGAAGACTCTAACGGGAACAAATATCTGAAGACATTTGAACTGATATCGGCACGAGCTAATACCTCACCCGGAATATCTCTTGGATGGTATTTGCCAAAATTTATACGAAAAAGTGTGTCGACGTTAAGATCCTTATCTACTCGCAAAATATTTTCATCCAGTCCATTGTAAATCAAAATTCCATCATTTGAACGAACAGCAATCACCTCGTAAAATGTAAATCTGTACATCATTGGCAACGATTTGACAAACTCCCTCTCTTTGATAGGATATTTAATCTTTAAGGTAGTGTTTGATGCGAAATCCATTATAATAGCAGAGTACTCATTATCTACTCCTCTCTTGAGATTTGTAGTAAAGAGATATTTGTTATCACCTAATGGAAGACATTTTTTTAATGAAATGCCGGGGTCATAATTTTTATCTGCCAGAATTTTAACGAAATTCCCCGATTTGTCATAGAGAATAAACTTTTCAATAGACCTTACAATAATATTCTCTTCCGGATCGATGCAGAACTCTGCAAGATAGTCATACTCCTGCGGGCCTCTTCCCAACCTGTTGAATTTGAGTATGAGTTTCCCGTTGTTGTCAAATACAAAAATTGACTGATCGTATTTGATATAGAATTTATTGTTCTCAAATACTACAGAGTTGTAAGATAATTTAGCTACAAGAGAGTTCTTGGTTGTTTCGAGCGGGATGTACTCGATAGATTCTGCAATTTCGGAGAGTTGGACCACTTTACCTTTGCCAATGGCTCCTGCGACATCTATTGTTTTGATGTCACTCTCTACATCTGCACCGGCACCTCCATTTTTACAGGATGCTGCGAGTAGTGTAGAGATAATAATTACACTTAAAAATCTGTTCATAAAAGAGTTAATTTTGAATAATGTATAAATTTATCTAAAATACAATCAGTTTGTATCTTTTTTCTACATTTGCGGCTCAAAACCTCTGTAAATGCAACAATATTTAGGTGAATTAATTGCAATCGCGGTTGCGGTCTCCTGGACTTTTACGGCGCTCTTTTTCGAGTTTGCCGGAAACAGAATCGGATCTCTGGCAGTGAATCTGCTCAGACTCTTCTTTGCCTTCTTCCTGCTGGGAGCTCTGCTCTATTTTACTACCGGCTCTTTTCTGCCGGCTGCTGCAGATGGTAAAACCTGGCTGTGGATGTCGCTCTCCGGTTTGGTTGGTTTCGTCTTTGGCGATTTGTGCCTTTTCTACTCTTACATTCTCATAACTGCCCGTTTTTCACAGCTTTTAATGACCCTTGCACCTCCCTTTGCCGCCTTTTTCGGGTGGATGATGCTTGACGAAAAGCTCTCTCCGATGGGCTTTCTTGGTATGGCAGTCACACTCACCGGAATAGCCATCTCCATACTCAAAAAAGGCGCCAAAGCGCAACCAAGCGGTACGCAATCAGGCGGTTCGCAACCAAACGGTTCGCTATCAAACGGTTCGCTACCAAGCAGTTCTCTGTCAAGCGGTTCGCAACCAAACGGCAGTGAGCAGATAAAGGATGATACACTGGTGGGCGGGGTTAGCAGTATGTCGGTGGTTACAGATCCGGGAAGCTCCGCAAAGAGGGGGATACATCTGCATTTACCTTTGAAGGGGGTACTGCTCGGGCTGGGAGGGGCTCTGGGACAGGGGCTTGGAATTGTATTAAGCAAGATTGGGATGAATCACTACGCCGTTGCTTCCAAAGGTTCGCAGGTTGCAGATTTTATTCCATTTGCTGCCACGCAGATGCGGATTATCACCGGAGTCATTGGTTTTGCGCTCATTATCTTCCTCACCCGCAGAGCATCGGTTCTCACGAAAGGGGTTAAGGACAGAAAGGCTGTGAGTGCAGTATTTATGGGTGCCATCTTTGGCCCGTTCATAGGAGTTTCGCTTTCGCTGATGGCTGTTCAGCACACCAATACAGCAGTTGCATCAACAATAATGGCCACCACCCCAATCATCATACTTATTCCCTATGTGCTCCTCTACAAGAAGAAGATAAGCTTCATAGAAGTTCTGGGAGCAATCCTCAGCGTTGTGGGTGTTTCACTGTTTTTCTTGTAGAAACTCTTAGTTTTCCCGCCACTATTTAAACAACTTTCTCACCAGTTCCGGGATATCCTGGACGGTGATGACCTCAATTGAGTGGGATTTGAGGGCTTTGGCAGATGCCGCGGTTGATGGCTTGCCGAATGTGGATATGTAGATCTTTTCGAAGCCGAGTTTTTGGGCTTCGGCGATGCGGCGCTCGACCTGGGCGACGGGGCGGATTTCACCGCTAAGGCCCACTTCTGCGGCGAAGCAGATGCGCTGGGAGATTGCAACGTCAAAGTTGGAGGAGAGAATGGCGCATACGACGGCCATATCGCAAGCCGGGTCGGAGACCTTGAGCCCGCCGGCCATATTGAGGAAGACATCTTTGGCAGAGAGGTGAAATCCGGCCCGCTTCTCAAGAACTGCGAGCAGCATATTCATCCGCCTTACATCAAAACCGGTGGCCGACCTTTGGGGGGTGCCGTAGGCGGCTGTGCTCACCAGTGCCTGAGTCTCAATGAGGAATGGGCGCGAGCCGTCCAGCATTGCTGCCACGGCAATTCCGGAGAGATTCTCTTTGTGCATCGGGATGAGCATCTCAGATGGGTTACTCACCTCGCGAAGCCCGGTGTTGATCATCTCGAAGATGGCCAGTTCGGCTGTGGAACCAAACCTGTTTTTGATGCTGCGTAAAATTCTGTAGGAGTGTCTGGTATCCCCTTCGAACTGGAGGACTACATCTACAATGTGCTCCAGAATCTTTGGCCCGGCAATCATACCATCTTTGGTGATGTGGCCAATCACAATTATTGGGGTGTTGGTCTCTTTGGCAAATTTGAGCAGGGCGGCGGCCGATTCGCGAACCTGGGTCACAGAGCCGGGTGAGCTCTCGACAACCTGTGAGTAGATGGTCTGGATTGAGTCTATAATTATGAGCTGTGGCCGGGCTTCGTTTGCCCTCTCAAGGATGTTCTCCAAAAGGGTTTCGCAAAGAATATAGCAGTTGTCGTGTATGCCGCCCAGCCTCTGAGCACGCAGCTTGATCTGCCTGGCACTCTCCTCTCCCGAAACGTAGAGCGTAACTAAATCAGGACAATGAAGCGGAATCTGCAAAGCCAATGTAGATTTACCAATGCCCGGCTCACCCCCGATTAACACCATAGAACCGGGAACCAGCCCGCCTCCCAGAATCCTGTCCAGCTCGTCGTTGCCCAGAGAAATCCTATGCTCATCGGAATAACTTATCTCAGACAACAACTGCGGCTTTTGACTCCTCTCGGAGAGGAAGCTCATACCTCTTGCCCCACCACCTCCGGTATCTTTGGAGATAATCTCCTCCTGCAGCGTATTCCACTCCCCGCAAGCAGGACATCTGCCCAGCCATTTGGCACTCTCATTGCCGCAAGATGTACAGAACCAGCCCTTTTTAACCTTTGCCATAATTGTCGTTTATTGATTAACAAATATAGCAATTTTGATTTCCATTTTCTATTATCTTTGTGACCGTTGTCGTTTTTAAAAATATTGAGGATTATGAAAAAACTCTATGCAACCCTTTTGCTGATGGCTCTTCTATCTGCAGCAACTCTCTCTGCCCAGGACAATGATGTCATTGTCAAAAAAACTGTAGATTATGCCAAAGAGGTTCAAAAGCTGTGGCAGATTCCGGGAATGGCCATCTCCATTGTTAAGGATGGCAAGATGATTTGGTCCGGCGGATTGGGCGTGAAAGAGATGTGTGCAAGCTGCGGAGACAGTAGTGGAAAAACCTGTGGCGACAATAGCGGGAAAAGTTGCGGCAAAAATTGTGGCGACAGTTGTGGCGACAGTTGTGGCGAAAAGAGTACCAAGCAGGTGGACGCAAATACTCTGTTCCAGATTGGCTCTGTGTCAAAATCCTTTACCGCGGCGGTGATGGCCTCGCTTGTAGATGAGGGGAAGGTTAAGTGGGAAGATACAGTAAAAAATATTCTGCCCGATTTCAAAATGTACGACAAGTGGGTGGAGAGTAATCTCCAGGTTAAGGATATTATGACGCACCACTCGGGGCTTCAGGGCCAGCTTGGAACCTATATTCCGAATATGGGTTACGGGAGGGAGGATATCTGGAATATGCTACCGTTGCTTAAGCCAAAGTACAGCCTGAGAGGCTCATACGAGTATAATAATATCACGTTTATAATTGCTTCAAAGATAATTGAGAAGCTTACAGGCAAAAGCTGGGAAGATAATGTTAGAGAGCGTATCTTCAACCCTCTTGGGATGACCTCGAGCAGGGTTGTGGGAGAGGAGTTCAAGGCTGCCCAAAATGTGTCAACACCTCACGAATTTGTCTACAAAAAGGGGAGGGCACTCTCAGATACCACCTGGGTAGATTCGGTGGCTGTAAATCCGCTTTATGGCGATGAGCAGGCGCTTCACTGGCTTACCGTTGTTGGGCCGGCGGGCTCTATCAGCTCCACCGCAAACGATATGGCAAAGTACACCCTCTTCCACCTTAACAAGGGGTTTGCAGATGGTAAACAGGTTATATCAAAGGAGCAGGCGAACTATCTGCGTAAAGGGCATACAATCACCTCGCAGGATTCGTCGAGAATAACTCTCTATGGTCACTGCTGGTTTATTGAGCAGAACAGCCGTTACAGGGTGATATTCCATACGGGAACCACCTGGGGCTTCACCACACTTTGCGCATACTTCCCGGAGATGGATCTTGGGATAACTATTCTTGTTAATTCGGAGGCTCCGGCATTCCCGCGTTATGCAATAATGAGAAGGCTGATAGATCTTTACAAAGGGTTCCCGGATAAGGATTACAATAAACTGTATTACGAGGAGTGGCTTGCATCTGCCCGCAAAGGGGTGAGAGCAGCCGACAAAAAAGAGGCAGAGGTTGTAAAAGAGGCTTCGCCCGATATCAAGCTACTCACCGGCACTTACGACAAAGGGGCTCTCTTCGGGAAGGCCGTTGTTACACTTGAGAAGAGCTCCGGGAGCGATGCGGGCAACGCCGCCAAAGCGCAGCAGGCGCCAAACTCGGCAGTAGATCTCAAATCTCCGGTGGCGCAGCAGGGGTCAAAATCTGCAGTAGATCACAACTCTGCAGAAAATCTCTACATAACAGTTGGACCTATGGGTTGGAAGAGCAAACTCACTCACAAGAACGGCAATGAGTTCACCTTCCGGATGGATGGGAATGAGTTCAAAGTGAAGTTTGTGAAGGATATCAAGAGCGGGAAGTTTAACGGGCTGGATATAAATTTTGGCTACACCGAGAATTTTGGCGTGTGGAGCAAATTGAACTAACAGTATTTTGTGAAACAATCTAATTATGAGATATTTGAAAAATCTATTTTTGGGATTTAGTAAAATCGGAAATTTTATATACCTGTTATACTGTCAGTTACACAAAACACTGTTAGTACAAAATTAAAATCAATTACAAACCGTCCCCGATAAGGACATAAAAAATGAATGACAAAATGACTAAAAAAAGCCGTTTTGCCCGAGTGTTAGACACTATTGAGGTTGTTGGAAATCGACTGCCACATCCGGCAACCCTCTTTTTAATGATGGCAGCTCTTGTGGCTCTGCTATCCTGGTGGGCATCTGCAGCCGGTCTGCAGGCAACACATCCGGCCACAGGTGAGATTGTGAGTGTGAAGAATCTGCTTAATGCAGATGGAATACGTTGGATCTATACCAATGTGGAGCACAATTTCGTGAAGTTTCCCCCGCTGGGTCTGGTTTTGGTGATAATGATAGGTATTGGAGTTGCCGAGGGTTCGGGGCTCTTTACCGTTCTGGTTCGCCAGCTTGTGCTTGGTGCTCCTAAGAAGTTAATTACTGCAGCGATTATTATTGCAGGTATCTTCTCTCACCTGGCATCCGAGGTTGGGTATGTGATTCTAATCCCATTGGGAGCAATGATTTTCCACGCGTTAGGGCGTCACCCGATGGCAGGTTTTGCTGCTGCCTTTGCGGGTGTAAGTGCCGGTTTCGGTTCCAACTTCCTGATTGGTTCGGTGGATCCTATTTTGGCCGGGCTTTCAACATCTGCAGCGCAGATAATTGACCCCGAAATGAACATCAACCCTATGGTAAACTACTTCTTTATGTTTGCCAGTGCGGTGATGATTACAATTGTGGGTACCTGGATAACGGAGAAGATTATTGAACCGAGGCTTGGTGTCTATGGAGGGACAGAAAAACCGCTTGAAATTGAGCAGCTTACTAAGGTTGAGAAAAAGGGTTTGCGTTGGGCAGGGTATGGAACCCTGATTTTTATTGCTTTAATGGCGTGGACAATTATTCCGGAAGATGGTCTGCTGCGTGACCCGGAGACTGGTGGAATCCTTAGATCTCCTTTCTTTTCCGGAATAGTGGTGGGGCTGCTGCTGCTCTTCTTTATCCCGGGTCTTATTTACGGAATTATTGTAAAAACAATCAAGAACGATAAGGATGTTGTAAAGCATATGACCCATTCGATGAAGGGTCTGGGTGGATACATTGTCCTGGTATTTTTTGCTGCCCAGTTTATCTATTGGTTCAACTACTCAAATCTTGGTCTGGTGCTGGCAATTGATGGCGCTCAGTTCCTGAGCCATATTGGTTTTACCGGAATTCCTCTTATCCTTGCCTTCTTGTTATTATCTGCTTTTCTCAATATGTTTATGGGGAGCGCATCTGCAAAATGGGCCATTATGGCACCGGTATTTATTCCGATGTTTATGATTTTGGGCTATCACCCTGGGTTCACTCAGGCTGCCTTTAGGATTGGAGACTCTGTAACCAATGTAATTACCCCGATGATGAGCTACTTTGCGCTCATTGTCACCTATGCGCAACGCTACGACGAGAAGAACGGAATCGGCACCATAATTTCACTGATGATCCCTTACACAGTAATCTTTATGATTATCTGGGCAATTCTCATAACAGTGTGGATGCTACTCGGAATTCCTGTAGGATTTGACGGGCCTGTTTATCTGCCTTAAACGCCCGGGTTACCTGCTTAGAGCGCCCGACCTACTGTTTTGAGTGCCCGGCCTACTGTTTTGAGTGCCCGGTTTACTGTTTTGAGTGCCTGGTTTACCTGCATTCAGTAGTGCAGATTATTTACTGAATAAAGATTTTGCAATTCCCATCTCCAATCCCCGGAGCTCTGCTATGCCCCTTAACCGGCCTATGCAGGAGTATCCGGGGTTGGTGTTTTTTGAGAGGTCATCACAAATCTGATGTCCGTGATCGGGCCTAAGGGGTATTGAGATCTCTCTCTGTTGCTCTATCTCTAAAAGGGCCTTCATCACATTGTACATATCCACATCTCCCTCAAGGTGGTTGGCTTCGTAGAAACTTCCATTCTCATCTCTTTTGGTGCTTCTAAAGTGGACAAAATTTATACGTTCGGAGAATTTGTGCATTATATTGACCAGGTCATTATCTGAGCGGACCCCAAATGAGCCGGTGCACAAACAGAGACCATTTGAGATATTGGGAACCTCTTTAAGTATCTTCTCGAAATCTTGTGCTGTGCTAAGAATTCTGGGCAATCCAAAGATGGAGTAGGGTGGGTCGTCGGGGTGAATTACCAGCTTTATCTCATATTTATCTGCAACAGGAGTTATCTCTTTAAGAAACGCAATAAGATTAGATCTCAACCTATGGGCATCAATTTTTGAGTATGCATTGAGAGCTTGTTGAAACTGCTCTATCGTGAAGCTCTCTTCGGAGCCGGGTAGCCCTGCTATGATGTTTCTTGTGAGGGTATCTCTCTCCGCCCCGCTCATCTCATTAAACCTCCTCTGCGCTTTGGTAATCTCTGCAGATGTGTACTCTGCTTGTGCTCCATCTCTTTTTAGCAGAAAGAGGTCAAATGCCATAAATGCGTCTCTTTCAAATCTTAAAGCCTTTGAGCCATCTTCCAGCGTATAGGCGAGATCTGTTCTGGTCCAGTCCAGTACCGGCATAAAGTTGTAGGTGACTGTTTTAATCCCGCACGTAGCGAGGTTTATTAGAGTCTGTTTATAGCTCTCTACATATCTTTGGTACTCTCCACTCTGAGTTTTGATATCTTCGTGAACGGGAACGCTCTCGACCACACTCCATCTTAACCCTGCAACCGCAAGTTCGTTTTTCCTCTTCTCAATTTCTGAAACAGGCCAAACATCTCCATTGGGAATGTGATGCAGCGCAGTTACTACACCCTGCACACCGGCCTGTCTTATATCCCATACAGAGACCGGGTCATTGGGCCCGAACCATCTCCAGGTTTGTTCACATAGATACATAGTAAGAGATTAAAAAATTAAATTGAAAATGCGTCAAAACCACCATCAATCACGGTAACAGTTCCGGTTACGAAAGCCGAGGCATCGCTGCAAAGCCAGTGAAGGGTACCAAGAATCTCTTCGGGATCTCCAAATCTTGCGAAAGGGGTATGAGCAATAATGTTTTTTGCTCTTTGGGTGTATGAGCCATCTTCATTCAAAAGCAGGGCTCTGTTCTGTTCGGTTAAGATAAATCCGGGAGCAATTGCGTTAACTCTTATCTGTGGCCCATATTTAATTGCGAACTCACTTGCAAGATATTTTGTGAGATTTGTAACTGCTGCTTTTGCTGCTCCATATCCAACAACTCTTGTTAGTGGCCTTATGGCAGATTCAGATGAGATATTGATAATTATGCCCCTTCTCCTCTCTGCCATTATTTTGGAGAAGACAATCGTTGGTAAAAAGGTGCCGAATAGGTTTAGATCTACCACGAACTTGAGAGAGTCCATATCCAGGTCGAAGATCGTTTTATCGGGGGGGATTGTTGCTCCGGGAACATTCCCTCCTGCTGCATTGATAAGGACATCTATTGTGCCGTATAAGGCTATAATCTCGGTATAGTTCTTCTCAAGCAAATCTCTGTTGAGGACATCTGTATATAAAAACAAGGCCTCTTGACCTCTCTCTTTCACAGACTTTTCCAGAGCTTTACCCGCAACCTCATTTCTGTCAAGTATCACCACTTTACACGATTGTGCTGCAAAATAGTCAACCATTTTTCTCCCCAATATGCCGGCTGCACCGGTAATTAGGATTACCTTTCCTTTAATGTCAAATAGGTTCATAATAAAAGCTTTATATTTATCGGGAGACTCTGCCGCTTCCATCTCCACCGAGAACTCTCTCAATCTCCTCTAAAGTAACCAGGTTAAAGTCTCCGTAAATTGTGTGTTTGAGTGATGAGGCGGCAACTGCAAAATCGAGAGTTTTTTGATTATCCCCCGGATGATTCAGCAATCCGTAAATAACTCCACCCATAAAAGAGTCGCCGCCGCCCACTCTGTCTACAATATGTGTTAAATCGTATAATTTAGATTGGTAGAACTTATTGTCACTGTATAGAACTCCTCCCCAAAAATTGTGGTTTGCATTTATGGAGCCACGTAGTGTTATGATCACTTTTTTAGCCCTAGGGAATTTAGATGTAATCTCTTTGCACACATACTCAAAATCTTCCGGATTGATATCTCCTTTGGTTTTTGCAACATCAAAATTGGGTGGATTAATCCCGAAAATCTTTTCGGCATCCTCTTCATTACCAAGTATTACATCACACTCGCTTACAAGAGCCGGCATTATCTCCGATGCTTTTTTACCGTATTTCCAAAGGTTCTTTCGATAGTTTAGATCTACAGATACAGTTATACCCATCTCCCTGGCAACCGAGATAGCTTCAAAACAGGTTTCGGCTGCACCCGGCGATAGTGCAGGAGTTATTCCGGTCCAGTGAAACCAGCAGGCATCTTTAAAAACTTCGCGCCAATTAACCATTTTAGGGGTAATCTCCGAAATAGAAGAGCCCGATCTGTCATAAATCACTTTGCTGGGTCGTGCAATAGCACCTGTCTCAAGAAAGTAGATTCCGATTCGATCTCCTCCTCTTACAATGTGATTTGTGCCCACACCATATTTTCTGAGACTCATAAGGGCACTCTGAGCAATATCATTCTCCGGCAACCTTGTAACAAACTCTGTCTCCATCCCGTAGTTGGCAAGAGAGACCGCCACATTTGCTTCACCTCCGCCAAAGGTGGCACAGAACTCAGTAGCCTGGCTAAATCTTTGGTAGCCAGGTGTAGCGAGACGGAGCATTATCTCTCCAAATGTTATAATCTTTTTACCCATTTTCTTTTGCCTATTCCTCCCTCTCCCTGTAACACATTTTCAAAACCATTGCAGCATACCTCTCTCCAAGAAGCAGTTGACTCTCTCTGTCAAAATGGGGGTCTTTTTCATTTGAGACTGTATTTGTCCCCTCTGCAGATATACAGGCAGAATTTGATATCACTTCGGATACTCTATTGATAACCGGATTGAAATTTGTTGCATAAGGCAACCACCAGGGAGCAATCTCTCCGGCAATAAATGGAACGTCTCCGCTCCCAATATCCTCTCTAAGATCCTTAACAAAAGCAGATAGTTTGGTTAAGTAGTCTCCCGGCTCCTCACTGTTTCCCTCTCCCTGATGCCAGATTATTGCGACAAGCCTGCCCATCTTAAGGGCGGCTTTTGTCCTGATTACGGCCTGAGAGTAGTAATTTTTTTCCGGATTCTCCTTGGACCACTCCTCTATTGTGGAGCCCCCTCTTGCATTTACAACAAGAAGAATCTTACGACCTATCTTTTCGTGGAGTGTTTTTCCAAAACTATATGCAGGAGAGAGCTGCTGCATAGCAAGATCTTTTCTTATTGTGGAGTATTTATTAAACGGATTTGATGCAGGCTCCGGGCAGTTATCCAAATTAAGCAGATATACACCCGGGACAGTAGAGTAGTCACTCTCGAGAAGTACTCCTCTTCCTGCCATATTGGATTGCCCAATAAGCAGAAAAACATCGTATTCAGTTTGAGAGTAAGCATTCCAGGCGAATATAGCGAGTAGTGCTGTAAGGAGATATCTTTTCATATTTTTTCTATTTTGACTCCCACATTATTTCGAGGCCTCCAAATTCAAAAATATCTATTCCTCGGAAAGAGTTGAATTTTTTTGCTTCGGCCAGTACGTATTTAAGAGAGGTGATGAGATTATCCCAACCTTGTGGCTGGAAAGATGTGAGAGGGCCATCGTCACCAAGGGTATTAAGACTTGTCTTAACGGCAACACTCACAGATTTTGGGTACTGAGAAGCAGCTGTCAATACAGGTGTTGCCATCTCTATAACCCTTTTTGCCTGGTAGTTATATGCCATAACCACTACCTGGTCACAGTGTTGCAAGAACTGTTGTGCACCACCCCAGGAGAGTAACCCTGTGTCATAACGGGACTGAAAGAAAAAGCCTAAAGCTTGATTAAGAGTTAGTGATCCCATCTCTTTTTTTGCGAGAGCCATAACCTCAACTGTACGTTTAAGCAGCAGGTCATTATCTCCGCCAATACCGTAACTCTCCTGCCAGGCAAGGGTGAGCCCCTCGGGGCGGCGGGTTGAGTTGATCTTTAGAATATGAGGCTCCAGATCTGCCGAGATGCCGTCAAACTTTTGGGTTGCATCTACAGAGTTATTGAACTCATTTATCCACTCCAGATTTTCTTTAATTGGCTCATCACTAACGTATAGCTTAAGATTACTAAGGCTTAGAGCGTGAATTGTGATCCCGTTTTCGTGAGCAAGCTTATTGAATGTCAAGTACCAGCTTTTAGGAATATATAGAGATGAAGAGGGTTTGTCGTAGGCGATATAGACATCTGTAAAACCAAGCATTACAAGTTTTGCAACCAGATCCTGAGGGTTATCTATATATTTTTTGACTGTTCGGGTTGCATATACATAGACGCTCGATCTAAAGATAGACTCTTCACCTGTTCCAATAGCATTTTTAAAATCTGTCGCTCTTGAACGCATCACAGAGGTAACTCCCGGAACCTGAACCTCTTTTGAGCAGGATTGTGCAATCATAATTTGCGGGATAATGGTTAGCAATCCCAATATAAGTGCTTTTATTTTATAGCTCATTTTTTTGTAAGATTTTGTAATGTTTGGTAGATCTTAAATAACTTCTCTGTCCTCAGCCCATTTATCTCAACTAACTCCTGATGGTAGAGAAATCCTTTGTTAAGTGAGATGAATCTTTTATTGATACTCTTTGCCTCTTTAACCAGTGGCTCCAATCGTTTAATAAATTGTGGAGCAGCCTCTCTGCTAAACTTGTCGGATTCATACTCATTTTCAACCTCCTTAAACATAAGATACTGCACCCGAATATCAAACATCAGTTTGAAGTGATCAAACTCCTTTAGATTGGTTTTTGGTTTTAAGCTATATAGTTTGGATTGTATCTTTCTGGTATCTGCAAGAATCTCCGACACCCCTTTTTTGTTGAGATCTTCTCCTCTTACAATCACCTCTTGCGGTGCAGTTAATATCTCCCAAAGTGCTCTCCCCTCATTTTCGGTCAACCCGAATCTCTCCACGGCATATTTTATCACAAACTGCTGCGAGTTAACAGCTCCTTCTGTTTTTAGAGCCTCTCCGTAACAGGCAACAATTATCCGAAATCCCGAGAGTGGGTATACGTATCTGATAGGATACATCTGAATCACCTCCCAGTTGGTGTCGTATAAAAATCCATAGGTGCCACCATTTGACCAGGATGTCATTACAATCCCCTCGTAGTTTTTCTCTCTGCAATATGGTATGAAAATCTCCTGATTTCTAAAGTGCTTGTTCCATTGTGTTAAATAGAGATTATCGGGATGGCTTCTTATGGATGGAGATCCCCAAAAGGTAACCCCCGCCCGGTAGAGTTTTTCTATATCTCCGAAATGGTCATTTTTCCACCCATAGTTCCAGTCGACAAAGATTGCGTTCTTTGGAAGTTCCGATACCGCCTCCGGGTATTTTAATATAACATCTGCCCAGAGTATAGGCTGTTTGCCAAGATCACTAACTATTTTGCACATTGCCTTAACATAGTCTACAAATAGCTTCGATTTTCCAACCTCTGCTGCTTTTTGTGCACAAAGTTTACAAGAGCCTAGCAGATATGTCTCATCCCCACCGATATGAAAATATTTTGAGGGGTGTTTTGATGCTACCTCTTTGAAAATCTCCGAGAAAATCTCTATACACTCCTCTTCCTTCATTGGACAGACCTGGGATACCTCCTTTTTATCCTCTTTTATATGGGCATACCTGTCGTGTGAGAGGATATACTCTGCGTGTCCAAAACAGTTCTGCAAGGGGATGACATCTATTCCAATGGTGCTGCAATAATTAATAAAGGAGTCTACCTCCTCTTCGCTGTATGCATACTTGTTAGACAGAGTTGCGTGGTTTTTGAACGGGAATGTTGCCTCCCACTCCATAATTATTGTGTTAATTCCAAACTCCGAGAGCTCCTTTGCAAACGATTTAAGTGCAGGCATAGTCATAATCTGGCATCGGAGATCTATATGGAATCCTTTTACCGGGAATTCAGATTTTCCCGATGAGAAAGCTCTTGTTGTTGCAGAAAAAAAGATGAGTAGACTTAATACAACAGCAATTTTGGCAATCAAATAGTTAACCGTTTTACCCTTTACCATAATAATATGTTTTTTATTTACAGTAGATATTTTGCACTCTCTTTATCGCAATACAATGTAGCAAAATTATGCCTTCGCAGTATTGATGCAGGAGACTCTTCAGATATTTCACCATTGACAACAGCGTTAATAGCGTTTGCTTTGGAGGGTGCCGGTACAATGCAGAATATCCTTGAGGCGCTTAAAAGCGAAGGAATAGTCATTGTCACTGCGTGTGTAGGTACGTCATCTAATTTTGAGAAAAACCCGTCGTTAACCTGTTGATTACGACAGGTTAAATCGAGGGATACAATTTTAACAACCTCCGGGTCAGAAAAAAGAGCAACGTGTGGGTCATTAAAAGCAATATGAGCATTCTCGCCTATTCCCATAAAGACAATATCTATCGGAGATTTTTTTAACAACAGAGAGTACTCTTTGCAGATCTCTTCCGGGTTATCTCCTAATTCATAAAGATAGTTTATTGACTTTAGAGGAATTTTGTCAAAGATCTTCTCCTTCAAGAAATTTCCAAACCCTTGAGGGGAGTTGTGAGGCAGGCCAATATACTCATCCATATGGAAGGCGTTAACTCTTTCCCACTCAATGTCTTGTTTCAGAAGAGAGGATAAAAACTCATTTTGAGAGGGGGCCGAGGCAAATACAATTGAGAGCTCGCTCTTAGTTTTTAACTCCTCCCGAATGTAAAGTGCGGCCTCCTGTGCCGCTATTAAGCCCATCTTCTCTCTTGTCTCAAAGATCTTAATTTGTAGCCTATCTTTATTGAATTGTTTTGTCATTTTGTTTTTGATTAAATAAATTCACCATCAATGATTGTGCTTTGAATCTCTATTTTGTCGTTAAAAATTACAATATCTGCATCATAACCAACTGCTATCCTGCCTTTTTTATCATCTATACGTGCGATGCGGGCAGGGGTTGAGGTAGCCATCCGGACAGCCTCTTTTAAGGGAACTCCTCCTATGTCTCTAATGTTTCTAATAAGCAGATCTGCAGTTGCTACGCTTCCTGCAAATGCAGATCTGTCAATAAGTTTAGCCACACCATCTTCAATTATAACATTCTGTCCATTTTTTAAACTCCCTAAAATTGACTCTCCGTCAGGCATACCTGCTCCTCGCATAGAATCAGTCACTAGTGCTATGTTTTCTGCCCCTTTTAACTTATATATTAATTTCATTAATGGTTCGGGTACGTGAATCCCATCTGCAATTATCTCTACACTCATCTCATCTATAAGATACCCTGCCTCTATACATCCGGCGTATCTGAAGGCATTTTTGCGGGTAATTCCATTCATACAGGAGTAGAAATGGGTGATATGGGTGAATCCGGCTTTGAAAGCCTCCACAATCTCTTCATAGATTGCATCGGTGTGAGCAATAGATGGCAGAATTCCAAGCTTGGTGAGAGTGTGTGCAAATTCTATTGAGCCGGGTAGTTCAGGAGCAATGCTCCATCTAACAATATCTTTGCTTCTCTCTAAAATTGAGTTGTACTCTGCGGGGTTTGGGTTTCGCAGATACTTGGGATCCTGGGCCCCTCTGTGATTATACGAGAAATAGGGCCCTTCAAGATGTATCCCTCCGAATTTTGCACCTTTGGTATTTAAGGGGAGGGCTTTTTCGTATGTGTCGAAGAAAGAGTACAACTCCGAATTGTCTCCGGCAAGAGTTGTCGGGTAAAGCAGTGTTGTCCCGTGTTTTGCGTGCATATTGGCCGCTGTGAGAAATGCTTCCGGTGTAGAGTCCATAAAGTCGCAGTCGCCTCCTCCGTGAGTATGCAGGTCTATAAACCCTGGAGTTATATAGTTACGGTTTGCATCCACTTCCAAATAACCGCTCACCTCAATATTTCCCTTTTCAACGGCAGTTATCTTGCCGTTATCTATTAAAACAGTGCCAATCCCCAAATTTTCAAATGGGGTGATTATATTGCCGTTAAATAATTTTAGTCTGCTCATAGTGCAGGAGATTTTTTCCAATATTCAATTTTGTGCCCTTTGAATGCATAGAAGATAAGATAGAGAAAACAAGGTATCAAAACCCAGTAGGAGAGTCTCTCTCCATAAGAATCTGCAAAGGCGCCGTAGATAACCGGAAGGAATGCATTTCCACATAGAGCCATTACCAGTAATGAGGAGCCCAGGTTTGTAAATTTCCCTAAGTTACGAATTGCAAGCGGCCAGATTCCTGCGTATATAAGAGCATTGGGCATCCCCATAAGAACCAGAAACCAAATTGAGATATCTGTTTTATGTGAGAAGAGCTCAATATTACCCGAGATGTAGATAACTCCAAGTGAGAGAATCAGCCCAAGGGAGGTGGCTATCTGCAGGGCACGTTTTTGACTTAATATTTTTGGAATAAGTACTATACCAATAAAGTACCCAACTAAAGTACAAGACATTGTATATGAAGGGAAGACCTTTGCTGCTGTGAGCTCAATGCCCATTGTCCCTGCATAGTTGATTATTGTATCTATGGATATCACCTGCGCACCAACGTGAAAGAAGATGGCAAGGACACCTAAAATAAGATATGGGTATTTAAATATTGAAGATCTTTCTGTGTTGGATCCGTCTGTACTTCTGTTTTGCTCTCGGGTGTTTATCTCCGGAAGAGGAGAGTACCTTATTAGTATACCAAAGATGAGTAGAAGAGCAGAAAGGAAAGCGTAGGGAACCATTACCCTACCGATTAACTCATCTAAAACGATCTCTCTCTCTGCTCCCATAATAACTCCATCTTTGAGTTGCTGAAACATCTCTGAGTCACTTGCCTGGAGTATTACCGCAGCAAAAATGAGGGGTGATATTATACCTGCAAATTTATTACAAAGCCCAACGATGCTGATTCTTTTTGCTGCACTCTCTATAGGTCCTATAATTGTAACATAGGGGTTAGCTGCTGTTTGGAGAATTGCCAGCCCGGTACCAATACAAAAGAGTCCGAAAAGAAAGATTCCGTAGGTTCTGGTGTAGGCTGCAGGAACAAAGATTAGTGTTCCCAAAGACATCATTGCAAGACCAATGAGCATCCCTTTTTTGAACCCGAATCTGTTTAGAAGTTTAGATGCGGGAATCGCCATCACAAAATATGCTATATAAAAGGCGAATGCAACAAAATATGCCTGTGTGTGAGTAAGTTCACAAGCTATCTTAAAATAGGGTATTAAAATAGCGTTTACCCAGGATACAAATCCGAAAATAAAGAAGAGGGAGCAGAGTATCACCATTGAGATGATATATGTGGGCTTTTTAAATATACTCATTATAGATCTATTTTAAGTAGTCCGGAAAATAGGTAATACCTTGTGAGTCCCAATATCTTTTCAACACATTGAGTGAATTGAGAAAACGGGCAAAATCTTTGTTCTCGCTTTTTGTCCAGCCAACCTCTGCATAGGCGGCTACTCTTGGAAATACCTGCCTGTATAGGTCAGATACTTTAGGGATATACTCGCTCCACATCTGACAACCGGAACCAAGCACGTTTTTTATGTATTTTGGATCCAGCCCTTGTGGAATAGGAGAGAAGTTATATGCCTTCTCTAATGGAATTCTGGTGTATGTGTAGTCCAGATATGTATCCCAATGGTTAGAGTTTACAACATCGTACCCCTCTTCAAGTGCCTCTTTAAGAAGAGCGGGCTCTCCCTTCCAGAAGTGAACGATACTGTTTTTTGAAAGAGTCTGTTCTGAGTTCTCCTCTGCAGACCATTCGTGAATATTTTTACCCAGGATCTCGTTCCATCCCATCATTCTGTAGCCTTTGCTGTCGAAGAATTTAGACATTCTGTTAACAAAAAAGACCTGAACGTCCGACGGGTTTTTTAGCCCCTCTCTCTTCATCATCTCCTTTACCTCTTTACTGGCATTCCACTCATCGTATTTGACTTCGTCTCCACCAATATGGATAATCTTAGAGGGGAAAAGAGCCATAACCTCCGAAATCACATCTGTAAGGAAGCCGAACACCTTTTCGTCGGCAACATTGTAGGTAGATTTGAAAATTCCGAAATCTCCCGTCACTTTTATGATATCTCCGCTTGCAGATAGCCAAGGATAGGATGCGACCGCTGCTGTTGCGTGTCCGGGCATCTCAATTTCGGGAACAATCATAATATGTCTTTTTGAAGCGTACTCAACCACCTCTGCAATATCTTTCTGAGTGTAGAATCCTCCGTGAGGGTAGTCGTAATATACTCTTGCACTATCTTTAGGAGCGTATTTGAGCTGTGTCTTCGCTCTCCAGGCTCCTACAGATGTGAGCAACGGATATTTTTTTATCTCAATTCTCCACCCCTGGTCGTCTGTAAGGTGCCAGTGAAATACGTTCATCTTTAGTAAAGCCATCTGATCCAGCATCTTTTTTACTATCTCTTTACCTTTGAAGTGTCTCGACTCATCCAGCATAAAGGCTCTCCAGACAAATGCAGGTGAGTCTGCTATTGTACAGGCAGGGATATTATATGAGCCGTCACTGAGGAGTGTTATAAGCTGGCGAAGTGTCTGCATAGCATAGAAACTGCCCGATTTTGAGCCGGCCTCTATCTTTATTCCCCCCTGCTCTACTATAAGATTGTAGGCACCCTCCTGTAATGCTTTACTCTTTGTGATCTTAACATCACCGGATGTGGAGTTAATAAGATTAATGCAGAATTGATTATAAAAGAGCTCTTTAAATATCTCAATTTCTGAGGAGAACTCCTTGTCGTAACTTACAGAGAGGCTGTTTTTGAAGTTAAAAACTCCGCTCTTTGCAATCAAAGAGTTTGGGTAGGGTGTAATGTTGTACACTGCCTGCGAATAAGCGCCGGAAAAGATAATCAGTGCAGTTAAAAGAGAGATTAGTTTTCTCATAGTTATTTGCTGTTAGTTATTAACGAAGGTTTTATCTACAAAGAGTTCAAAAGGTTTATTGGTATGCTTTCCGAACAGCTTAATCTCTAACGATTCGCTGTTTTTAAACAGTAAGATATTCTCCTCTCCCAGGGCTGTTTTAATTAACAGGCCTAACCCCTGAGGGGACTCCTTTTTCTCGATCTTTATCTTAGAGGAGTTTCCGGATTTAGGTAGAATAATAAATATCGATTTAACAGCTCCCTTAGACTTGATTGTGTAGTTAATCATTGGAGCTTTAAGATCTTCCCCGTTTAGATAAAAATATTGGTCCGTAATTTCAATGTTGTTTATTATATCCCTCTCTATAGGGATAATAGAGACAATTGAGTCGTTGTACAGAGTTACCTCTTTAGAGCTATTATTAAGATATAGCTCTACCGGAGGGGTGTGGAAAAGAGTCTCATAACTATGCTCCCTGTCGCTTAAAAAGTGGTCATAAACTATTACAAATTCATCTTTCACCAGAGCAACACTCCTCTCCCATTTAACATTAACATTGGTTGGATCATCTGCAGGTGAGACCATTTTACAATACTTAAAATTAGGATTATCAATCCACTCTGTAATTCTGTTTCCGGTCTCTCTCTTTTTTGCGTATTCAACATTCGATGAGGACTCTGCATCCTGGACTCCATCTATTAGGACGGTGTTGTGAGCCATAGATGTTCTATACCAACTGTTTTTGATAGGTTTATCGTAGTTGCAGCAACCTGCCTCAATAAGAATCGGTCTATCATTAAGCCATAAGTATAGCCCCATCCTGCCGGCGTGAGAGTGGGAGCCGATTCTTCTTGCAGGATTTAGCAGAAGATACCAGGAGTTACTCTTTGTGCCACTCTCGTTGCGCATTACGGCAATTTGAGTATCGGGATAGTAGACAGATTTTTTTGATTCAGTGGTGATATCTGTTCCGAGAATTCGGTTTAAAATCTCAATCGATGGAATGATACCCATAGCATAGGAGTCATTCAATGGAGGCATCGTTTGGTTTGGCTGTGCCATTACAGAGATGTAGTTTGTCATCTTGTGCAGCATTGGAATTAAGTTTTCGGGGTACTTAATATTGTTGGCACTGCAAAGCAGATACATATCCCGGAAGATTGAGGTTTGAAAAGGGAAATAGCCGAACATCTGTTCAATGTTCCCGCCATCGTTGTAGTGTGCGTTATCTAAATGGTGGGTTAGGATTCTTATAGCATTTGACAGCAACTCGCCGTTTGAGTCTGTTTGGTTGAAAAGCGTAGATAGGTAGAGCATTGCCAACGCTCCGTGAGATTGATGGTTAAAGTCGTTTAAAGGTTGTTTGGCAAACCAGGATAAAAGCGCTTGTGAGTGATGGTTCTGGATATCTGTAAACAGCTGCTTATCGGAATCGGAAAGAGCCTCCTCTGTTAAGTAGTAGCACCAGGAGAGGTGAATAGCTCTCCAGGCAACCTGCATATCTCTCCAGTTAAAACTTTTTCTCTCAGATCCCACAATTCGGGGGTTATCCTCTATCCATCTTTTAAGGATTGAGATCATATCTGTAACGTAAGTAATATCTTTTGTGAGATAGTACATTCTGGCAAATGAGGGGAGGAAGTAGAGTCTGTTGACCCATACGCTCGTCTCAAGTTCGCTCTTCTCGTATTTAACCCAGTCAATAGGGGTTCCAAACTTTTTATTTAACAATCCACCCCTTATCTTATGGACGATTATAGCATCGCTCTCACTGTTTAACAGCTCGACCTGAATAAATTTCCCGCCCTGGTCTTTTGGCATAATCTCGCCAAAATCATACATCTTGGCCAGATCATAAAAAGGGAATTTTCCATTTTGAGCACTTAGGCTCGCTGTTATCAATAAAAAGCCCGCAAACAGAACAGATCTCTTTATTCTATTGACTATCAAATCGCTCATATGTTTTTTTTAAGAGAAGTTAATTGGGGGACCCTATTTGGAAGGGATCCCCCGATTAAAGGTATAATTAAGGCAGATAATATACAACATCCGATGAGACGTGTATAACTCCGTTGGTAGGTCTTATGTTTGACACAAAAATTACAAAAGATTTCTTTGTTCCGTGATTAACAACAACCTGAAAGTTGCTATTGTGAGAAAAGTACAAAGGATTTGTCCCCTCTGTCTGGTACATTATCGGAACGTCATTCTTAATAAATTGAGGGTCTTGTGTGTAGTAATATGTTTTTACAATATGATACTTTAACACATCTGTTAGTATTGCTACAGGCACTGCAGATAGGGAGGCATATTTATTCGTTGTAAGCCAGGCTCTAAAGCCGGGGTTTCTAGGAAGAATAAACGTTCTTGGACCTGCCTGACTGTAGAGAGATTGTAGCCCTGTGAGTGTTATTGCCTCCTTTATTAAGGAGAGAGAATCCAATGGTCTTGTGCTGTTGATAAAGTCCATTGCAGTTCCGGCAAATTTTCCGGTTTCGGAGGTTGTTGATGACTCGTAATCAAAACTCTCCTGAATGCAAGAGACCAAAGAGAGTGCTGCAATAACAAAGACTACAGCTTTGACTCTTATATTGTGAATTATATCTGTTTTTTTCATCTTAGACATTTTTACTTCTATCTGTAAAATTCATTTTGAACTATATTCGGATTCTTATCAATTGTGCTTGTACTGATTGGCCACACCAAGTTCTTCTCATTACTGAGACCATTAATAGGCTGCATAGTAGAGATAGCCTTTCCTGTTCTTACAAGGTCAAACCATCTGTGTCCCTCAAAACAAAGCTCAATAGACCTTTCGTGCAAAATTGCATTCTCAACGGAGCCGTACATAGTTATTGCCTGAGCCTCTGTTAATAGAGTCGGAGTTATGCCGGCTCTGCTTCGAATAGGAACAAGTAGATTCAGTGCAGCAGATATATTTGCAGATCCTCCCAGTTTTGTAAGGGCCTCTGCTTTAAGAAGGATAATATCTGCAAGACGAATAAGGATGATATTCTGCTTTGAAGGTGTTGCAATTTGGTCACTCACACCTTTTCCGAGATATTTCCACATTGCTTTAGGGTCAGCCTGTGTTTCGTCATAAATATATGAGCGACGAAGGTCTCCGGGCTCAAAAGATGCCATAAATTTGTTTGATGGAGTGTAGTGTGCATCGGAGCCGATTGCATAAAGAACTCTAAGTCCGTTTGTTTGAGTATCATTGTACCCCACCTCGAATATACTTTCATTAGAGTAACTGGCTGCGAACATATTCCCCCAGGCACTCATTGTGGTAACAAGTGAGTATAAAGGATTTGCGATAACAAGGTTTGCTGTTGTAATTGCCTCATTATATTTTTTACGCCACATATAGACCTGAGTAAGCAGCCCGTTAGCGCTTCCTTTATTAAACATAATACGGTCATTTGTAGTGTTGAATTTTTCCACACAATTTGCAGCAGCAAATATTAGGTCAGCCTCAATCTGGTCAAGAACCTTTTCTGAGCTCTCTCTTGAGACAAAGATGTCCTGGCCGGTTTCGGTATATGGCTCCAGAATGAGAGGAACATCTCCCCAAACTCTCACGAGATAGAAGTATGCAAGAGCTCTTAAGGCTTTAGATTGACCTATCAGTTGATTCCCGGTAGCATCATTCTCGGGAAATACCTTAGGAATATTTGCAATGGCATAGTTTGCTCTGCTTATTAAGGTGTAAAGAGCTGTCCAGTCTGCAGATGTTATTGATGCTGTAAGGGTATTATTCTGCAAAAAAGTTGTCTCACCTGCGTGTTTGATCTTAACATTATCTGCACGACCCTCTCCCCAAAACGAAAAGTTAGTGTGCATTGCAGATTGTAGAGCATTGTAAACGCCATAAACGCCGGCTTTTGCCTGATCTTGTGTGCGATAAAAGCTCTCTGCAGAGAAACTGCTTATAGGCTTTTTATCCAGCAAAGCGTCTACACAAGAGGTTATGCTAAAAATAGCCAACCCCAATAAAAATATTTTATAATTTATTTTTTTCATTTTTAACTATGTTTTAGAAACCAATATTTAACCCAAACAGGATTGTTCTGCTCTGTGGATATGAACCATAGTCAACACCAAGTCTTAATCCGGAAGATAGCGTATTTACATCGGGATCGTATCCGCTGTAGTTTGTGAAGGTGAGAAGATTGCTTCCGGTTACATAAAGTTTAAGACTCTGGAGTTTAAACTTGGAGACAAAATTTCTAGGAAACTCATATGCAAATGTTGCAGATTTAACCTTAAGATAAGAACCATCTTCAACCCAACGGCTTTGTACTCTGGCCTCATTTTGCATAGGGTCATTCCTTACAACCTTAGGATACTCTGTAACATCACCCTGATTTCTCCAGGCGTTGTAGTAGAACTCTGTGCTTACATTATTATAAGAGAAGATTGAGTTTCTGTAGTAGTCTACGTTGTTGTAGATGTCATTACCGTAGCTGAATTGGAGGAAAACATTCAGGGAGAAATTCTTATATGAGAAATCATTTGTAAGACCACCTACAAAAAGAGGTTGAGCATTACCGATGATAGTTCTGTCATTCTGGTCTATATAGCCGTTTTTATCTATATCTTCCCAAATAACATCACCACCTTTGAATATCTTACCTGTACTGTTGAGGTGTCTAAGCTGGTCTACGTTATCTGTGTCATATGCATAGATTCCTTTGTATTTATAACCAAAGAATGTAGAGATTGGTTCTCCCTCTTTAAGTATATGGAAAGAGCCATTCTGGATGTAGCCGTTAACGAGAACCTCCTTTGGCAGGCTTACAACTTTGTTTTTGTTAAAACTTATGTTAAAAGTTGTATTCCATTTGAAGTTATCTACAAGATTCTTTGATATAACCGAGAACTCAAGACCTTTGTTCTGAACCTCTCCAACATTATTGATAACTGAGGTGAACCCGGTTGTATTTGGCATTGGAACATCGTATAATAGATCTTTTGTGTTCTTGATATATGCATCGAAGATAAAGTCTACTCTTCCGTATAGGAATGAGAGGTCCAGACCTAAGTTATATTGGGTTGTTGTCTCCCAGGATAGGTCTGCATTTGGCATCTGGTAAGGGGCAACACCTGCATTTGTGAGATAGTTTCTACCTGTAATAAATGTTCCCTGTGCAGTGTAGTTGTCAATAGCTTCATTACCTGTCTGACCAACACTAAATCTAAGTTTTGCATCGTTGACAAATTTTATAGGTTTAAACCAATTCTCGTCTGAGAAGCGCCACGCTGCAGATGCAGAAGGGAAATATCCAAATCGGTTGTTTTTACCGAATCTTGATGAACCGTCTGCTCTAAGATTAACCTCAAACAGATATTTACCTTTATAGTCATAGGCTCCTCTTGCGAAGAATGATGCCATAGAGTGACCATAGGCGACATTCACCTCCTGACCCGAAATGGTACCTGCTCCGTTTAGAGTACGGATATCATCACTCACAAATGTAGATCCGTTAAGACCGGTAACATCTGTTTTCCACTCTTGCTGACTGAAGCCCAGCAGACCACTCACATTATGTTCACCAAACGACTGGTTATATGTGAAATAGTTCTCGTTGGCCCAGGTGAAATACTCGGCAACCCTAACAGCTCCGGTGTTGTAACCAACCCTGTAGTCAACTGTAGATGGGAAGAATTCATCCTCTTTCTGAGCTTCGAAATCTATGCTGAAGCTTGTTTTGAACTTTAACCATTTTGTGAAAGAGATCTCCAGATACTCATTTGCATTAACCCTGTGAGATGTATTAAGGTGAAGACACTCCTCTGCAAGTGCTATTGGATTTCTTTTCCCGTTTAGATAACCTAAATACGAGCCATCCGGATAGTTCAATGCATATGTAGGCGGCCTTGTTAAGAGAGCAACTACCATAGATCTGTTACCCATACCCCCTGCAGATACCCTGTCGTTTGTACTGTAGGTGTATGAGATATTTGTACCCACTTTAATGAATTCAGATGCGTCAAACTCGGTGTTTGCGCGGGTAGTAAATCTTTTGTATTTGGAGTTTCTGATTATACCCTCCTGATCCAGATACGATGTGCTAAGAGAGTAACGCATTGCTTTAGTTCCTCCCGAAATATTTACTCCAACCTGTTTTTCGTAAGCGGTATTGTACATAAGTGATTGCCAATCTCCATCTCCGCTATTTACAGGGTTAAGTGAGTCTACTACAGTGTAGTGAACTGCTGTCTCCTTTGCTAATCCCATATGGAGGTCGTAGTTTCTGTAACCCTCAAGAATGAACTCTCTCCATTGTCTTGAGTTAAGAACGCTTAGTTTTCTTGTAATGTTGCTTATACCGAATGATGAGAATAGATTGATTGAGGCCTTCCCCTCTTTTCCCCTTTTTGTTGTGATGAGTACTACTCCATTGGCAGCTCTGGATCCGTAGATTGAAGAGGATGCAGCATCCTTTAAAACCTCAATTGACTCGATATCCCCCGGGCTGAGATATGATAGAGGATTTAAACCGTGTTCGTCGTCTACATTTAGTAGTGAAGTAGATGTAGTCTCGATTGGAATACCATCGACAACATAAAGCGGGCTGTTACCCGAGTTAAGTGAAGATGCTCCGCGAACACGAATTTGCATACTTGAGCCGGGTGCTCCCGAGCTCGAGATAATCTGTACCCCGGCAACTTTTCCCTGCATTGCTGTCAAGACGTCTTTGACAGGGTTAGATTCCAGGTCTTTACTGCTTATAGAGGCGATTGAACCGGTAAGATCTCTCTTCCGTTTTGTACCGTATCCAATTACTACCAACTCGTCAAGTACGCTGGCATCATCCTGAAGGACGATATTTCCACCGGTAAGTTCTGCAGCTGGGAGCTCTCTGGTCTTATAGCCAAGGCAAGAGAAAGATATTACTTTGCCCTTATCTGCCTGTATTGTGAAGAGCCCGTTGAGATCAGATACGACCCCTCTTCTCTCTCCCATAACAGCTATGTTTACTCCCATAATAGGCGCATTATTCACATCAACTACCTTACCGGAAACTGTAACATTTTGTGCAGAAGCAGTAGTTACAAATGGCTGGCAGATAGTAAAGATAATGCTTAGACAAAAGCCGATTATCAACTTCTGTTTGTCTAAATTAAAATAATTCATTACATTAAGTCTTTGTTAGAGGTTTTTAAATTTATAGTACAAATACTTCCCGAAATATATTTGTATTACAAAATAAGGTAAAAAAAATCTGCATATTTTATCTAAATGCGAAATTAAATCCTACATTTGCGTCAATGTTTTTAGTTTGGTTACAATTCATAATCTAAATGATAAAAATATTAATATTAACTGACTTTACCAGCACATACAGTAGAAGTTTATTAAGGGGTATTGTAAAATACTCTCAGGAAGTTGAGGAGCTGAGTTTTTACAGGATGCCCCTTTTTTATCGCTCTGTTTATGGTGATAAATATGTAATCAGTTGGGCTAAAAAATGGAAAGCAGATGCGATAATTGGTCAGTTGCAGGACCTCGATATCACTCTCTACTCAAAGTTGAATATACCTATAATTATACAAAATTATTACGATAGGGCAAATAACGTTATTAACCTAACCGGAGACTACATTGGGACAGGTTATATGGCTGCCGATTTTTTTATAAAACGGGGGTTTAAAAATTTTGCATACTATGGTATAGTTGCTACGATATGGTCCCGGGAGAGGTATCAGGGATACAAAGAGAGGGTGGAGGAGAATAATCTCTCATTTTACGAATATCTCGAAAACGAGAGATCAAAAGAGAGGCGGGCATTTAACCTTGATATGCTTGCAAAGTGGTTAAAGTCTCTGCCTAAACCAATTGCTATTTTTGCGTGTGACGATCAGTATGCACTCTATATCTCAGAGACTTGTAAGATTCACGACATCTCCATACCTAACGAAATCTCACTTATGGGTGTAGATAACGATAACCTCTTTTGCAACATCTCAAACCCTCCACTATCATCAATTTTACTCGATGTTGAGTATGGGGGATATCTTGTCGCAAAAACAATCTGCCAATTGATAAAGAGAGAGATTACTCAACCGGAGGATATCTTTGTAAGTGCAATTCAAATAGTTAAAAGAGAGTCTACTGAGAGATTTGCTATAAGAGATAAATATATTCTGAATGTGGTTGAGTATATTGAGCATAACTATAAAAAGACAATTTCGGTTGACTCTCTGTTAAAAATTGTGCCTCTATCGAGGAGGGTTCTCGAAAAAAGATTCCGACAAAACACCGGTAGTTCGATTTATAAATATATACAGTCTCTTAGGATTGAGAATATCTGCCATCTGTTGATAAATACAGATAAATCAATTGAATATATAGCTACCGAAAGTGGGTTTAAATCTAATCAGAATATGTCTAAGCTCTTTTTTCAGTTTAAGCAGATGACCCCATCGGGTTACAGAAAAAACTATAGGAACAATAGTTAATATATTTTTATATTTGTACCTGCAACATTTTACTCCACAAGATCAATTAAAATAAAAAGAAGATGAAAAAATTTTTATCAATCGCACTTCTGCTTCTTGTATCTGCCTCAATTTTTGCGCAGACAGCCAAAAAACCGATTATAGGCATCTCCTCTACCTGGGGAGAGGGCACCTCAACCTCGGCGCCTCTTACCTATGTTGAATCTGTTATTCGGGCAGGAGGGGTTCCTCTGGTTTTGCCGATAACGCTGGATCCTGCAATTATGGCTCGTATGTTGGATTGTGTAGATGCGGTTATTATGACGGGGGGTGAAGATATTGACCCTCTCAAATGGTTTGGTGAGGAGCCGGTTCCGGGAATGGGAGAGATTGTTCCGGCCAGAGATTCGTTTGATATTGCACTTATAAGAATGGCTGTCGGCAAAGGTTTGCCGCTGCTTGGTATCTGCAGAGGCCATCAGTTGCTCAATGTTGCTTTTGGCGGGTCGCTTTATCAGGATATCCCTTCTCAGGTTAAGGGTTCAAATGTGAAACACAGTCAAAAAGCTCCGCGATTCTACGGAACACATACAATCAACATCGAGAAGGGCTCGCTGCTCAACAAGCAGATAGGTCTTGAGAAAGTTGCCGTAAACTCATACCACCATCAGGCCGTTAAAGATGTGGCCCCAGGATATAAAGTAACTGCCCGCTCGGTAGACGGAATTGTTGAGGCAATGGAGAAGATAGGCAGCACCAAAGTGTTTAGTGTCCAATTTCACCCGGAAGGATTCACCGCCAGTAATATAGACACATTCCTCGGTATCTTCCAGCACCTCGTAAAAGAGGCCGGCAAAAAGTAGCTCCGCTGCGCGCATATGGTCTGCTTCGCAGGAGTTTACCGCTGCGCGGGAAAACAGAACCGGGCTTTGGCAGTGTTTGATGAAAGCTATTGACAAACAATATGTTGCAAAACCCAGTTTTCCAAATATGGAAAACTGGGTTTTGCATTTAATTGATATATTGAAAGTTGCATCAAACACTGGCAGAGCGCATTTTGGCAAAGGAGAGGATGAGCCCCAATACTATGGAGAGGGATGCTGCGAAGATCACTTTATAGGTGTCCGGCAGCAAAAAAGTGATGGTGTGGGCGGGAATCCAGAATAGTGGGATGGTTTTGCCCACAACAAATTTCAAAAATCCGCTCCAGTCGATCACCGAGATGGCTCCCGAGATTGTCATTTTTTGTCCGGCAGAATTCTTGCCGGCATTATTGCCGGAAGAACGTGCATCGATCCAGGTGTCGGTTATGCGGTGGGCGGCCATAAATACCGGGGCAAAGGTGAGGTTCATAATTGCAGATATATAGAGGGCTTTGAGCAGTTTTGCCAGAAACCCGCCGGCCATACCAGAACCGCCGGCCAAGCCTCCTGTCCAGAGCAGGCCTTTGTTGATAGCGCCGGAGACGCCATCTGCATAAACGGAGAACATCATCACAATTAAAACTCCCAAAACACCCCAGATGAACATTTTGGGGAGCATCCCGGGAACCATCTGCCATCTTTTAAAAACGAGTCTGGTGGCCAGGAATTCGCCCATTGTTGAGAGGATTGCAAATTTTATGAATCCCATAATGTAGGGGTGGGAAGATGTTGCTGAGACAAATAGTTGATGGGTGGAGGGGATAATTAAAAATGCAGCAAATGCCGCAAGGATCATTACCCATATTGCTGTTCCGTATTTTGCCATTTTTGTTTTATCTTTATAAGTTGTGTGTGCAAAGATATGCGTATTGTTAAATTTTGCATAGGGCGGATTAAATAAAATTTTTAGATTTGCATCATCGTGAGAGACAGTATTTCGTTTATCAATGGGGTTAATTCTAAAAATAAGAGCTCCTGGGAGGAGCTTTACAGCTACTTCTATGCTGCTTTGTGTAACTACTCGTCCAAGATAACCAAAGACAAACACACATCGGAAGATATTGTCCAGAGTATGTTTATCAGGTTGTGGGATTCCAATGTGATCTTTAATGACCTCTGTGGCCTAACTGCTTATCTCTATAAATCTGTCTACTCAAGGTCGCTTAACTTTTTAAGAGACAATAAAAAGGGTTTGCCTATTGAGCCGGATGCCGTTAAAAACGAGTTATCCCTTGAGGAGAGATATATAGAAATGGCATTGGAGGAGGAGATTATCTCCCGCTTCTATAAGGCTTTGGAGGAGATGTCACCCCAGCAGAGGGAGATTATTCTTATGACTCTCAGAGGGGATAGGGTAGATGATATTTCGCGGAAGTTGAGCATCAGCCCAAATACTGTAAAGACGCAGAAGAAGCGGGCCTACACATTTTTGCGAGGCAAGCTGGGAGCCAGTTTTGTAGTTGTGAAATTCCTTCTCTTTACTTGTTAGAGATTGCTGCACTCGCCTTTTCAAACGATGTCTCTTTACGCAGATAGTCGCCTCCAAGGATCTCGGGGGTGAATGAAAGTGGTGGTCGGTGAAGTGAGGCAGATGGTATATTTTCCGATGCAGATAGGTGAATTTCGGATACTCCGGTCTGCGCAATAATGCCGGCGATGTTTGATTCATTAATACCGGATCCGGGCATTATGATTACTCTGCCCGCGGCAATTTCGTTCATCTTCTTAAGAGTAGGAATAGCCTCAAAAGCTGTTTGGGCACCTCCGGAGGTGAGCACCCTGTGGGCACCAAGGGCAATCACAGACTCCAATGATTGGAAAATATCTCTGGAAACATCAATAGCCCTGTGAAATGTTACTGATAAAGAGTGTTTTGAGGCAGCCTCTATGAGGGGCCTGCAAAATTCCATATCTACATTGCCATATTTGTCCAGTGCCCCAATCACAACACCCGCTACCTTCAGCTGACCGCACATCTCAATATCCCGTATCATCACCTCCATATCTTCCCGACTATAGAGAAAATCCCCTTGACGAGGCCTTATAAGAACATTTATATCTATTGAGATCTCCTTCCTGGCCAGAGATATTACACCATATGAGGGGGTTACTCCACCAAGAGAGAGCACGCTGCAAAGCTCAACTCTTTGAGCACCTGCTCGCTCGGCCACTTTGCAACTCTCAAGAGAGCCTGCACAAATTTCTATTTTAATATTTTTCGAGTTCATTTTACGCCCGGGATAATCACCCATATATTTTGTGAACCTATTCACATCCAAATTTAAAAAAAATTTCTAAGTTTGATAATTAATTGCAAATCTGCTTAAAACCCGCGCACACTATGTTGAAAAGAACTGTTTATGCACTTCTGCTTATGTGCATAGTAACCATTGTCGTAAAGTTATTTATCTCCCCGGCGGAGCCTCCTGTAATCTCAAACCCGGCTTATATGGAGATGGTTGAAGAGAATTTTGAGATGAAAAAAGTGCTCATCGGCAATGACTCCCTCTTTACAATCTTTGAGAAATGTAAAACAAAAAGGGAGAGAGAGGCGCTTATGTTCCTCTATGCCTATATGCCAATTGGCGATATTGCCGACTACAATCCCGAGCTGTTTCTTGAAGGGGTAAGGCATTCGTTTAAGGTGAGAAGGGAGATGCCTTGGGGCAAGAGTATTCCGGAGGGTATCTTCCGGCATTTTGTTCTGCCGCTAAGGGCAAACAATGAGTCTTTGGACTCGTCGCGAGTTCTTTTCTACCAAGAGCTAAAGGATAGAGTAGAGGATCTTACGTTGTATGATGCTGTTATTGAGGTAAACAGATGGTGTCAGGAGAAGGTGGTTTATACTCCGTCAGATGAAAGAACCTCATCTCCGCTCGCAACGGTGAAGACAGCTTATGGCAGATGTGGTGAGGAGTCGGTATTTACCGTTGCTGCAATGCGTTCGGTGGGGATTCCTGCCAGACAGGTCTACACTCCGCGCTGGGCTCATACAGATGACAACCACGCCTGGGTTGAGGTGTGGGTAGACGGGAAGTGGTACTACCTGGGTGCCTGCGAGCCTGAGCCAAAGCTAAATGTTGCCTGGTTTAGTGCAACTGCGCAAAGGGGTTTGCTGATGCATAGCAGGGTGTTTGGCTATTATGGTGGAGAAGAGGATATTATCAAAAGGACAAAAGTCTTTACCGAGATAAATGTAACTGCCAACTATGCCCCTGTGGCAAAGGTTAAGATACGGGTTACCGATACCGCCGGCAATCCGGTTGAGGGGACAGAGGTAGATTACAAAATTTACAACTATGCAGAGTATTACAGCGCAATCACCGCTGTTACCGGTGCAGATGGTATTTCACAAGCCACTCTTGGTAAGGGTGATATAATTGTCTGGGCGCACAAAAACGGGAAATTCGGATTCAAAAAAGTGACCCCTGGCGGGACAAATTCCGGGTCAGCTGCCGGGGCAAATTCCGACTCCGCGCAGGTGGTTCAAATCGTTCTGGACAGAGCTGAGGGGGATGTTTTTGCAGCAGATTTGGATATTGTCCCGCCGGCAGAGGGAAAGGCAGATGTCAATATTACTCAGCAGGAGCGGGAGGAGAACAACAGACGAATTGCCTTGGGTGATTCGTTGAGAAAGGGCTACACCACAACATTTGCAGACAGTGCTTCAATTGCAGCGCTGATTGACGAACTCGAGAAAAAGGGGAGAGTTGTTCCAAAGGAGCGGGTAAAGAGATATCTGCTCTCATCGCGCGGAAACCACAAAGAGATTGCAAAATTTCTGGAGTGGCTGCCTCAGGAGAGTTTTGAAACAGGGCTCGATATGCTTGATGTGATTACCGAAAAAGATTTACGTGACACCCCTTCAAAAGTACTGGAGAGTCACATCAGAATTATTTTGGAGCAGGGCTATTCCCGGAAACTCTCCGAGCAGAACTCTTCCGGAAATACCGCCGGCTTGAACTCTTCACGGAATTATCCCGGCTTGAACACTTCCGGAAATACCGCCGGCTTGAACTCTTCACGGAATTATCCCGGCTTGAACACTTCTGGAAGTACCGCCGGCTTGAACTCTTCCGATGACTCCGCCGGCGAGAGTGAAATATTTAAGAGGTATCTGCTTAACCCGAGAATTGGCAAAGAGCCTCTTGGGTGCTGGAGGGAGTTCCTCTATAAAGAACTTGCCGGGAGAGGGACCGTAACTAACCCTCAGGCAAACTTAGAGAATAACTCGCAGGCAAAATTTGTCAATAACCCGCAGGCCATAATAGAGTTTTGTCGCAAAATCAAACCGGCTTCAAAACACAATCCGCAAAATATCCCGATAACTCCGGTGGGAGTTTATAGACTGATGGCGGCAGAGAGGGCATCTGCAGAGGGTCTCTTTATTGCAATCTGCAGGACATTCGGTATCCCGGCGAGATTCGAGGAGGTGACCGGAAAGGTCCAGTACTATTATGGAGGCGCGTGGGTTGAGGCAGATATCTTTGAAAAAGGAGACGGAGAATTATCCCTTAAAATTCAGGCAACTGATGGAAATCAAACATCTGCAACGGAGATTAAGCCAAATACAGGTCGGCTGATGGTCAACTACAGGGGCAAGGTGGTTGATGATCCTAAGTTTGAGAGCCACTTTACCATTGCCAAAATTGCAGATGGTATTATTAATACGCTTAATTTCAGAAATAAAGAGGGGTTTGAAGGGACAAACACTCTGCAAGGAACCTTTAAAACTCCTGTTAATTTGGAGCAGGGATATTACGCCCTGACCAGCGGAACACGGATGGCAAGCGGAAAGGTTCTTAGCAGAATATCTCTTTTTAAAATTGAGGCCGGCAAAACAACTAATGTCGAACTTGTGATGAGAGACGACCAGCAGGATTTGAGGGTAATTGGATCTCTCAATCCCGAAGCCAGGTTCTTCAACAACAGTGCGGCAAAAGAGCAGTCAATTCTTGAGTGCACCGGAAGAGGCTTCTTTGTGCTTGTCTTCCTGAAGTCTAACCACGAACCAAGCACTCACGCCATTAGGGATATCCTTAAAAATTCAGATGAGTTCGGCCGGTTAGGCAGATCTGTAATTCTACTCTTTAGAGAGAGTAAACAGCTTGAAGATATTGCTGCTGTGCGGGATATATCAGATAATCTGCCTAAGAACTTTGTGATGGGTGTAGATTCCGGCAGCAAGATATTGTTGGAGGCATCTGCCTCATTAAAGCTTGGAGATAATCCCGATATGCCTTTGATTGTGATTGCAGATACTTTCGGCAGAATTGTCTGGTACACGAAAGGGTATAATATCGGAACCGGAGGTCAGACACTAAATGCTTTTGCCAGAACTCAGAGTAAAGTTCCGCATATTCAAGCAGATTAAGTTCCTCACATTCAGGCATATTAAAGTTGTCCGTTTAGCGGATGTGTTGTCCGCTGCGCGGTTTTTTAGAGCTTATGTCTGAAAATCAATAATATCCCACGATGCTTGGCATGGTTTGTCACCCGTTTTGTTTTGTTTTGTGTTATATAACAAACACGTGTAAAAATGAGATGGGAAGAGATACAGGAGAGAGCCGCCAGGATGGTTGGGTTTCTTATTAGAAAAGAGAGAGTTGGCATTGATGGCAATCCGGAAAAGCCAGGTAAAGAGGAACTTTTAGGAATTGAAAAATTCAAAGACTCCAATGTTATTTACGAAAACCTCTCCCAAAGAGAGCAGTATGATTACAGAAGAGCATTCTTAAAATTAAGCAGGAGAAACAGAATTCGCAAAACACTCAGATACTCTGCCGCAGCAGCTGTGGCGGCAATCTTTATAGGTGGAGCTCTGTTTGCAGGATATGAATATCTATGGAGCCCTTCAATTGGAGGTGATTTGGTTGCAGATTATTCCAACATAAAACCTGTAGAGAAAAAGGCACGTTTAATTCTTGCAGATGGAATGGAGGTTGATATCAAGGCAGTTGGAGAGGCTGTGATAGAGCAGAACGGCAAAAAGATAAATATCGGCGCGCAGGGCGTCAACTACCAGGAAGATTCAAGAGACTCCGGCAGTGGTAAAGTGGCCACCGCGAAAAAAAATATCTACAACACGCTTGAAATTCCAAGAGGAGGAGAGTACTCGTTGACTCTGGCCGATGGCACCAAAGTGTGGATGAATGCAGATTCCAAACTAAAATACCCAATCTCTTTTCTGGAAGATAGACGGGTGGTTTACCTTGAAGGGGAGGCCTATTTTGAGGTGGCAAAAGATGCCTCAAAACCATTTATTGTGAGTACAACATCCGGAGATATCTCTGTCCTGGGAACTCAGTTCAATGTTAAAAACTATGCCGAAGATAAAACTATCTACACTACACTTGTAGAGGGCTCTGTACTGTTTAGGGGTACAACAAACAGAGAGACAATTCTCGCACCCGGGCAGCAAATCATCTTTTCTCCGGAATACGGAACTCAGGAGCTGAAACAGGTGAATGTAAACAACTTCATAAGTTGGAAAGATAATCTCTTCCAGTTTGAAGAGCTTTCGCTGGAGGATATTATGAAGACCCTTTCAAGGTGGTATGATGTTACTGTCTCTTACGATAAAGAGGAGCTTAAACAGTTGCAGTTCTCGGGTAACCTGGACAAATACAGTAATATAGAGTCATTCTTAAAGCTGTTTGAGGTGGGTGCAAGAATTGAGTTCAAGGTAGACAAAAAGCATATACATATATCATCCAGTAAATGGTCAATCACAAAAAACGTTAAATGATCAAATAACAAAATAGACATATGATCAATAAATAACTATAAAACTTTTACTTAACAAAAACTATAATTTATGAAACTAAAATTTCCCTTCAGGCGGGGATGTCCCGTTTCTCAAATAAGAGTGTTGCTATTGGCAATCATCTCTTTTTTGATGCTAGGATCGAATGTGCTTGCTGCAGGAGTTCTTACTCAGGCCAGGCCCATCACGATGACAATTAAAAAAAGCACTTTGAACAATGTTCTCACCCAAATCAAAGATAACTCCGGAGTGAAGATGTTGTTCAATGTTAACAGTGTAAAAAACATCGAATGTGACGAGGTGACCTTCAACAACACACCTGTAGAAGAGGCTTTGAAAACTGTCCTTAAAGGAACAGGATTCGGGTACCAGGAGGTTGACGGAGTTGTTGTGATTAAAGAGGTACCCCAACCACAAGAGCCGCAAAAGCCGGCCGAGGTTAAAGGTAAGGTGATTGACGCAACCGGTCTTCCTTTACCGGCAACAGCCATTATGATAAAAGGGACAAAAACCGGTTTTGTGACAGACGAGAATGGTAACTTCTCATTCACACTCAAGACCCCAAAGGGGGCTATTCTGGTTTTTACCTTCCTCGGAATGAAAACCCAGGAGATTCCTTACAAAGGAGAGGCGTTTATGAACATAAAGATGGAAGATGATCCGAACCTTATTAACGAAGTAGTTGTAACAGGTATCTTTAACAGGGATATCAACACCTTCACAGGATCTTCCACTACGGTTAAGGCAGATGAGATCCAAGCATTCGGAAACCGTAATATATTGACATCACTTAGGAATATAGATCCGGCATTCAATATTATTGAGAGCAACACCTTTGGTTCAGATCCTAACAGACTTCCGGAGATTCAGATCCGTGGTAACTCAAACCTACCAAATGTAAACCAACTGCAGGATGAGAACAGGTTTGGAATGAATACCCCACTCATTATCCTTGATGGATTTCAGTCGACCCTCAGAAAACTGCTGGATATTAATGAAAATGAAGTTGAGACTATCACCCTTCTTAAAGACGCAACAGCAACATCAATTTACGGATCGAGAGGAGCTAATGGTGTAATTGTAATTACCACAAAAACTCCTGAAATGGGTAAGCTCAAAATACATTATAAAGGGGATGGAAACATCGAACTTCCGGATCTTTCGGGCTATAATCGCCTGAATGCCCGTGAGAAACTCGAACTGGAGAAGATGGTAGGTGTTTACGAAACAGCCCGTGCAGAGAATGATGTTCCGCTAAAGAGATACTATAATGATGTCCTTAATGAGGTGAATTCAGGTGTAAATACAGACTGGATGTCAAAACCACTCCGTGCAGGGGTAGGACAGAGACACAATATCCGCCTCGAGGGTGGAGATAAAACCTTTAGATATTCAGCCTCAGCGCAGTTGAACAATATTCAGGGCGTAATGAAAGAATCTAATCGTACTACCTTCAATGGAACCATTAAGCTTAGCTATACTTACAACAAGGTTAAGTTCACAAACACTTTAATGGTGGGTATAGGAAATAATTCCAACTCACCTTACGGATCATTCAGCGACTATGCAAGACTGAATCCTTACTGGAGATCTCACGATGAGAGTGGAAAGGTTTTAAAAACTTTGGGTTATTATGGAAATAGTGACAACTGGTCATTTATGAATCCACTCCCTACAAACCCTCTGTACAACGCGACTCTGAATACATTCGACAGAGGCCAAACTGCAGAGATTACAAATAACACCTCTATTGAGTGGACTATCACAGGTAATCTTATAATGAGAGCAAGATTGGGACTTACCAAGATTAATGGCCAGACTCACAACTTTAAGCCTGCAGACCACACCGAATTTGCAAACTACTCAGAGGCAGATATGTTCCGTAAGGGAAGCTATAACTTTGGAGTATCGAACTCTTTCAACTATGATGGAAGTTTAAACTTTAGTTATTCAAAGCTTTTCAATCAGGTTCACTCTCTCTATGCAGGGGTTGATATGAATATAAGCGAGAGTCAGTATTCATATTACGGGATTCTGGCAGAGGGATTCCTCAATCCGAACTTCGACTTCCTCTCTATGGCCCTTCAATATGCAAAAGACGGAAAACCATCGGGGAGTGAAAGCTATAGAAGAGCAATCGGTTTCACAGGAAGCTTTAACTACACCTACGACAGCAAATACAACATCGAATTCTCGGGCAGAACCGACGGATCTTCTCAATTCGGATCGAACAAGAGATTTGCACCATTCTGGTCGGTAGGTATCGGTTGGATTGCAACTAAAGAGGAGTTTCTTAAAAATGTCAAATTTATTGATAGGATGAAATTTCGTGCATCGTTGGGTACAAATGGTCACCAGAATTTTGACTCCTACCAGGCTCTCTCGACATATCGTTACTATACCGCAGACAGATATTACTCGTGGCTCGGAGCATATATGCTTGGACTTGGTAACCCGGATCTGAGATGGCAGCAAAAGATGAATTACAATGCCGGTATTGAGGCTTCATTTCTGAAAAACAGATTGAATATAGTTGCAGATGTTTATCTGGAGAGGGTAAACGACCTTGTATCTTCTGTAGACCTTCCTGCCTCTAACGGATTCCGCAGCTATATTGAGAACATTGGAAAGATGGAGAACAGAGGATTTGAGTTCAAGGCAACCGCTGTAGTTGTCAAAAAGAGTAATCTGTCCTGGAGCATTACAGGAGCTATTTCTCACAATAAGAATACGATTGTAGAGATATCTCAGGCACTCAAAGATGCCCAGAAGTCGATAGAGATGGCAGCCGGTGCCAATCCAAATTTTCTCTTTAAGGAGGGATATTCAACAAACGCTATTTGGGTGGTACCATCTCTTGGTATAGATCCAAGTACAGGTAAAGAGCTCTATCTTAATAAAGAGGGAAATCCGACCTTCACCTGGAGTGCTCTTGATTTGCAGGCGGTTGGTATTGCAGAGCCAAAATACTACGGAAACCTCAATACCTCGCTTCGTTATAAAGGATTATCGGTTAACCTCTCATTCGGTTACAGATTCGGAGGGCAGCAATACAATCAGACACTTATTAACCTTGTGGAAAACGCAAACTATAAGTGGAATGTAGACCGTAGGGTTTACGACAGCAGATGGCAAAAACCGGGTGATAACGCAGCATTTAAAGGGTTGCTTGTAACAACCGCTACCAATAAAACATCCCGTTTTGTACAGGACGAAAACACATTCAACTGCCAGAATATTAATGTTAGATACGATATAAAGTCTAAGAGACTCCAAAGTGTTATGAGAATTGAGATGATATCACTCTCTGCAAATATGGCAGATCTCTTCTACATATCATCTGTTAAAAGGGAGAGAGGTACAACCTATCCATTCTCAAGGCAGATATCCTTTACACTTGGTTTAACCTTTTAATTGAAACAGAAAATGAAAAAAATATACAAATTAATCACAGTTTTATTTTTGTCATTGTCACTCACATCTTGCTTAAACGAGTGGTTAACGGTTAATCCAAAGACCGATATGACAAGAGATATCCTGTTCAGTTCTGAATCGGGATTTAAGGATGCCCTCACGGGTGTCTATATTCAGCTAAAAAGCGGCAATGGTTATGGAGATGCTCTGACTATGACCACAATAGAACATCTGGTTACATCCTGGGATGTTACATCAAGCTCGACACAGCAGCGACTTAATCAGTTTCTTTATACCGACTCCGGAGTTGAAACCGCGATGTCATCTATCTTCTCACAGCACTACTCAGTAATTGCAAGCATTAACGCTATCCTGGACCAGATAGACAACAAGAAAGATGTCTTCACAACAGATAAGATGTATGAGCTTATTAAGGGCGAAGCGCTTGCTTTAAGGGCTCTGTGCCATCTTGACATTCTTCGTCTTTTTGGACCTGTACCAACAGTTACAACTGCAGACAATATTCTTCCATATGTTAAGACCCTCTCAAGAGAGGCCGTTCCTCATATCAATTTTAACGCCTTTAAGGCAGAGTTGCTAAAGGATCTGAACGATGCCGAACAACTTCTCAATGCAGCCGATCCGGTAAAGAACTACTCAATGTACGATCTTCGCCGCCCGGGGCCGACTTATACATTTAATCCGGCAGATACTTACTTCGGTTTCAGACATATAAGAATGAACTACTATGCGGTTAAGGCACTCAAAGCCAGAACATATCTCTGGTTTGGCGACAATGAGAATGCATTTGCAAACGCAAAAGAGGTTATCGATGCCAAAAATCCGGATGGAAGTATAAAATTCCCCCTTGGTACATCGGCCGATATGACAGCGGGTTACCTGAATCTTCCATCGGAACATATCTTCGGAATCTATGAGTTCTCATTGTTAAACAAGTATAATACAATATATGCAGTTGGAACATTAAAAAAGGGAAGTGCCGAGACAACAATCAAGAGCCAGTTATACGGGAACACCGGTACAGATATCCGCGAGACATATCTCTGGGAACTTATTACTCAGGCTAATCAGGCCAAAACTTATATTATAAAAAAATATAAAGTTGTTGATTCGCCTACAAATATGACCGTAGACTACCGACAGATTCCACTTCTGAGAATTGCCGAAATGTATCTGATTGCAACTGAGGCTGCGCCTACATTAACCGAAGCTCAGGCCTTCTGGAGTACATTCAGAATAGCCCGTAATATATCTGTAAGCACACTATCTGCCGATCCTAATCTACTTAAAGATGAGGTTATGAAAGAGTACAGAAAAGAGTTTTATGCAGAGGGTCAGGCATTTTACAACTATAAGAGAATGAATATGCCAAAAAATAAAATTCTCTACGCATCTACTTCTGCCACTGTTGTTCTCAATTATGTTGTTCCACTCCCAAAATCCGAACTGATAAACACCAATAAATAGTTTACATTATGAAAAACATAAAATATATTTTAATGGCAACAGTGCTCCTGCTACTTTATTCTTGCAAGGAGGAGTACTATCTGTACAATGATGTGAAGAGAATCCAGTTTGGTCCGGATATCGCCCGTATCTACACCCCATCATATAATATGGCCGATACTACAAAAAGCTATACGTTCTTTTATGAAAGTACGGCAAAGCAACAGGACACCCTCTTTTTTGACATTTATGCGATAGGAGGGGTTTCAAATAACGATCGTTCATTCAAACTGGAGCAGGTTGCTGTTCCGGGGGCAGATAATGCAGTTTCAGGAAAACATTACAAGGCTTTTAACGACGCATCGCTTGCTTCTAAGTATGTGATCAAGGCGGGAGCTGTTCACGCAAAAGTACCAATTGTAATGCTTCGTGACGTAACTCTTAAAATCACAACAGTTACCCTTAAGTTTCAGATTGTGGAGAATGAAAACTTCTCTTCCGGAGAACCTTCAAATTTATGGCGAAAAGCTGTATTTACTGACAGACTTAGTCAGCCACCGGCTTGGGATGCATCGGCTACACAATACTATTTCGGGAAATACAGCGTTGTGAAACACAACTTCTTTATTGAGCAGACAGGTCAAAAGTGGGATAACGATTTTATACTTTCTATAAGACCAGATTATGCCTTATTGAGTTATTGGAGAGGAGTAGTAAAGGTGGCGTTAGTAAATTATAACGCTCAGCATCCGGGAAATCCTCTTACCGATGAGTTCGGAGAATTAGTAGTAATACCATAAAGTTAACAGAGATGAAAAATAAATATCTATACATTATATTGATTGCCGGAGTTTTATCTTCTTGCTTCAAGGATAAGGGTAACTATGTTTACACCGAACACGAAGAGATAACCGTAACCGGAATAGCTGCAAGTTATGACAAGATTTCACTTGTAGATAAGATAACAATTGACCCGACAGTGACATCAAATAAGCCGGGTGCAGAGTTTACATACTGGTGGGGCCTGTATGAGACAAGTGTTCAGGGAGCGGTTCCTAAGGTAGATACCCTTGTAAGGACAAAAGCTATAGACTATCTGGTTGTTCAGCCTGCAAAGGGTTGGGTTCTGGTATTCGGAGCCAAAAACATCAAAACCGGGTACACAAAAATTGTGACCTCAAATATCAATGTTATTACCCAGTTTACACGTGGATGGTATGTTGCAAAGACAGAAGCCGGCAAGACCGATCTTGACCTCTATCTGACCCCGACAAGTGCCATTCCGGGGGGTAAAATGGAGAATGTGTTTTCTATGGTTAATGGCAAGAAGCTTAACGGAAAGGCTCATACCCTTCGTTTCTACCACGACTACAAAGCATTGACAGGAACCAGTTTTCTTAACACCCGTTCACTCTTCGTTGTCTCGGACCAAGATGCATCTGTTGTAAATATTGGAACTATCAAAGAGATAAGAGACTTTAACGCTCTGTTTTACAATGCTCCTGCAGTTAAAAAACCAGATATAGTCAGTAATGGATCGGCAGCATTCTATTTCATCAATAATGGAAGGCTTCATAGCATTTATAATATGAGTGCAAACTCAGGACAATTCGGTATTCAGCAGATGGTTAATGAGTACAATGGTGATTATAGACTTTCAAAGTACTTCTATTCAGCTGGCTTTTATGACCCGTACTTTTTTGATGAGTTGTCAAGCACTTTTTACTCGGCAGGTGGAGCCTCTTTACAGTTAAACAATGTAAATAGTGCAGCAACTTCAAAATTACCGGCCAAAAACAATAACAAAACGCTTTTATATCTAGGTTTCAAATCAACCTCTGCGGCATTTGCGGTTTTTCAGGATAAAACGAACGCCAACATTAAGATTTTATCTGCAATTACTCCAAGTACAAGTGCAATGGTCATTTTAGCCGACACCCTTGCTGCAACCGAGAAGCTTTATAGCGCAACTATGCACACCCTTTTCAACGGTGATGAGAATATGATGTATTTTGTAGTTGGAAACCAGATTTGGTCAAGAAACCTATCAAACAGGTTTGAGCAGCTTCAGTATACAGTTCCGGGTGATGAGACCATCTCCTTTATCCGCCACCTTAAGTACACAGTTTCCGGCGACGCTGCATTTAACTACAATTATGTTGCAATTGCAAGCAAAAAGGGAGATTCATACAACATTAGAATGTTTACAAAGACATCGGGTAACCTCAATCCTGCCCCTGTTTTCACAATTACAGGAAAAGGTGAAGCCGGAGATATTATATATATATCGCCATCTGTTAGCGGGTACACATACCCAAACACTTTGTAACATTATTTAAAAGGATTATTAATAAGTAAATTAGATAGATGAAAAAGACATTAGTACTATTTTTTGCCCTCCTCTCTGTAAACATAGTTATTGCACAGAGCGTTATGATCTCCGGGAAGGTTCTTACAGAAAAGAGAGCTGCAGATTTATCTCTTCTGACCATTATTGACGGTAATACCTTCGTTATTGCTACCGCAGTGCCTTCGGCCGATGGGTCGTTCGGATTCTACTTTAAACCCGATTATGAGGGTTTCTATATGATTGGTGGCTCTAAGGATATGGATGTTCAGTTTCCTGTTTATATCAAAGGGGGTGAAAATTTTAGTGTCGTTATAAAAGACAAAACTATCAGCTATGAGGGTAAGCTCACTCAGGAGAACAAGATTTTGGCCTCCTGGGTGGCTATGTCACAGGTTGTAAGAGAAAAATCTCACTACTGGATGGGCAGTATGAGCATCTATAAGGACTTCTTTCCGGAACTTGAGGCACTGGTTGCAAAGAACCAAGCTTTCTTAGCGGGAATCAACACAAAGAATACACTATTCAACGAGCTGATGAAGAGCTATGTTATCTTTGGCACTGAGTATTATGCCATTAATTTCCTGAGAGTTCCAAGAACTTCACATCCGGATAAGAGCGATTTGGTAAGCTTCTATAGTACCATAGTCACTCCAAATCACTTACCGGACGATAAAGTTTTGCAAATTCCTCACAGTAAGAGATATCTCTCTATGTACGTAGATTATGCATCCGGAAGTGAGAAGGATGTAGAAAAAAAACTGGTACATCTTGGGACCGATAAGCAGAAGGCTGAGTATCTATCTTACTCAAATCTTTCCAGACTTAAGAGTTATGATCTTTACCTTGATTTTGTCGAGAAATTCGGTAGATATTTCGCCACACCTGCCCATAAAAAGCTTCTGGAGGAGACAGGTGCAAAGCTCTATGAGACTCGTAGCGGCGGTGTTGCTGCCAACTTTACCTATCCCGATGTAAACGGCAAAAATGTCTCTCTAAGCGATTTTAAGGGTAAGGTTGTGCTTGTGGATGTTTGGGCCACCTGGTGTGGACCCTGCAAGCAGCAGATCCCCTCTATGAAGAAACTCGAGGAGGAGCTTCACGGGATGGATGTGGTTATCCTTAGCGTCTCGGTTGATGAGGAGAAGGACAAAGAGAAGTGGAAGCAGATGATTATTGACGAAAAGCTTGGCGGAGTTCACATTTTTGCAAGCGGATGGAGTAAAATCTGCAAAGATTACAAGATCACCGGTATTCCACGCTTTATGCTCTTTGACAAAAATGGTAATGTAATATCTACCGATGCTCCAAGACCATCCGATCCTGAGCTCAAAACGCTTATAATGAAATATCTCAAATAGATCGCTCTTTATTTATTGAAATAATTTCCGGGTAATTCATTCCGGTCACCGCACACAAAGTTAAGTTGTTAATTGGGTTAATGGTTAGTAGTTTGTATGTGCAGTGGCCGGATTTGTTATTACAGGCTATCCTACATCCATTGTAATGGATAGTGAGTGGAATCTAAAAAGCATTGTTCTTGGCTACCGTAACTATGAAGCTCGTATGGATTCGGTGCTTAATGCCGGTGTAAAACTCTACGATATACGGCTTAAAGATATTACTAAAGAGAGGGCGATTGAGATGTTTGGGTATGCACTTAAGGCTTTGCGTTGCTAATGGAGTGGAGACTTTGTGCAGATGGAGAGTTTTGCGCTAAAATCGCGTGAGAGTGGCGAGTACCTTTTTAATAACTATCTGCTTTATATCGCAGCTACAAAGAGAGGCGATGCCGCATATGCAGCACTCTACAAAAACGAAATTGCCACCAAATTTTCCGACAAAATGCACCGCTCAATCTACGCCGAAATGTTCACCGAAATGCAGCTTTGATGAGAGCTGCATTTTCCATCCTGCCGCAAATCGGCCTAAAAATTCAAAATTATTTTAACAAGGACTGCTTGACGAGGTAGACCTGATAGAATGCTTTAACGAACCGGGTAGATCTCTCACAGTAGGCGAGATACTACAAAAGCAAAGGCAAGTATTCAAGGATATGGATATGTTGGCGCGTGACGCCATCGCCTCGTTATGAGCATAAGTGAATGCAGGGTGTAAGCGATTAGTATAATATGGCCTATAACAGCTTGCTCGACTAATCGACATTTTTTTGCATTCGCCTCATTTTAGTCGATAAAATTTTGCAATCTTAAGTAAAGAGGAAGAAATAATCGACGTTTTTTTACTTATACGAGAAGTGTGCTATAAGTATTTAATCGATGTTTTTTTGCATTTATGCCGCTTTAGTCGATATTTTTTTGCACTTTTGTTGTAATCTAGATTTTTAATCGATGTTTTTTGCATTATACCAATGAATAAAGAGATAATTTTTGGCACGTCAGATTCCGTTGAATCTCGTCGCATTACTAAAAAGGAAAAAGAGGGTAAACTCAAAAAGATTGCTCCACGCATTTATACATCAAATTTGCTTGATTCCGAGAGTAATATAATTCGCCGAAACCTGTTTGAAATCATTGCGTGGAGGCTCCCAAATGCTATTATAAGCCATCGGAGTGCTTTCAGTATGTCGCCTACACCATCCGGAGATTTCTTTTTGACGGCTGGTTCTTCTCGTATAGTCGATGATATTCCGGGCATTAAACTTAACGTAATGAAAGGTGCTGACCCTTTGCTCAGCGACATAAAGCTTGGAGAAATGCCGCTTTATGTTTCATCCGAATACCGTCGTACTCTTGAAGTTCTCCAATCGAGTAGAAAGAAAGGGGATGAGAGTAAATCTTTAGAGCAATCTTTCGTTGAAAAACGTATGGAAGCCTTGATTAATTCTCAAGGAGAGGATGCTGTCAATCGCTTTCGAGATGAAGCAAGGAACACTTCAACGCAGTGTGGTATGGAAAAGGAATTTTCCAAACTGGATAAAATCATCTCGGCTCTTTTGGCAACTCGCCCAGCCTCTATATTAATTACGGAATCCGGTAAAGCCCGGGCAGCGGGCATACCGTATGATGAGAAAAGAGCGCAGCTATTTTCATTACTTTACGATGCATTGTCGAGTAAATTCTTCAAGGAGATACTGGATAGAAATACGGATGAGCCTTCTTTTCGTCTATTCTCTTTCTTCGAAAGTTACTTTTCAAACTACATAGAGGGAACTAAGTTTGAAGTAAGCGAAGCTCTCGAAATAGTGGAGACGGGGAAAATAATCCCAAAGCGTACAAATGATTCTCACGATATTCTGGGCACATTCAAGATTGTATCTAATAGAGCCGAGATGAATATAGTGCCAACAACAGAAAATGAGTTCTTATCAATACTCAAACACCGTCATACAACACTAATGGAAGGTCGTCCCGATAAGGAGCCCGGAGTATTCAAAACAAAAGCAAATCAGGCTGGAAATACATTCTTCGTATTACCCGATTTAGTAGAGGGCACACTTAGATATGGTTTTCGGTTTTATACAGTATTGAGTGACCCATTAGCAAAAGCTATATTCATGATGTTTATTTGTAGTGAAGTACATCCTTTCAATGACGGAAATGGAAGAGTTTCCCGAATTATGATGAATGCAGAATTAGTTAAAGGCGGTCGGACTCGCATCATTGTACCAACTGTTTTTCGGGAAGACTATTTACTTTCGCTGAGACGACTTTCTCGAAACAATGATCCTTCTGTATATATCAGAGTTATGGAGAAATTGCAACTATTCAGCACTTATATTATCGGAGATAATTATGCAGATGTGTTAAGATTTTTAAAAGAAAGTGAAGCTTTTGAAGAACCGGAAACAGGGCGATTGAAATTTTAATATTTATGATGGTAAAAAGTATTAAAGAGGGATACAGCAAAATGAGTAATAAGTAATCCATAAAAGAAATGTAATTGATTGGCTGCTGGAAGAGAATTAGCTTGTTTTCAAACTTGTTTTTTTATATTTGAGAAAAAAAAGAAGTGACCGACAATACAAATAAATTCGTAGCACAAGCCATTAAAGAGGGGGATGAAAAGGCTTTTGCCGCCTTTATGGCTACTGAATTCAATAACATTGTCCACTTTATAAATCACTTTGTTAAACACTTCGAGGTTGCAAATGATCTGGCTCAAGAGACATTTATCTCACTGTGGTTTTCAAGAGAAACTATTGACCCGGATCAAAATTTCCGCTCCTATATATTTAGAATTGCTAAAAACAAATCTCTAAACCAGTTGCGCCAACAATATATGTGGTGTACAGATAGTCTGGAAAAGAAGAATATAGATCTGTCAATAAACACACTAAAGAGTGAGCAGGTTGACGACGGGATAATGGCTCTTGAATTGGAGGAGCTAATAGAGAGAACCTATTCACAGCTCCCTTCAACCTACAGGGAGAGTTTTATTTTAAGCAGAAAAATGGGGATGACCTATGAGGAGATAGCTGAATCAAAAGGTTTGTCAGCTAAGACAATTGAGTACCATATAAGTAAAGCCCTTATATTTTTCAGGAAAAGACTCTCAGGTTATTTTAAAATATTTTAAGGGATAAGGTAAAATTTTGTGTATTGTTATTGTGTATGTAGAAATGGATAAAGAGAGAATTATAAAACATTTGAGGGGATTAAACTCTGCTTCGGAGAAAGAGGAGCTGTTAAACTGGGTGAATCAGAACGAGGAGAATGCGGCACTTTTCAATTCGATAAGATCTGAATTTGTATTTGACAATCTCCCATACAGGATGATTGACAGGCAAACTCAATCCGAGGTTATGAGGAGGGTTAAAGATAACCACCCATTTAGAGGGAGGATTTTAAGAGCGGCTGCAGTAGTGTTGATCTCTCTGATGTCTATTGCTGTTTATGAGCTTGTTAACAAGAAGGAGGAGTCGCCATCGCTTTCTGCAGTAACTTCAGTTAAGATCATTCCTGAACAGAGGCAGATAACAACTCTGTACAAGGTAAATCCCGGAGTGAAAGGTCTGGTTAATCTTCCGGATGGGAGCAGTGTTTGGCTCAATAGTAACAGTACACTTGAAGTCCCGGATAAGTTTGATTCTCTTGCCAGAGTCGTAGAGCTAAATGGAGAGGGATACTTTTATGTAGAATCTAACAGTGAGTGGCCAATGTTTGTAAAGACAAAGAAGGGGATTACCGTTAAAGTTACCGGAACCGAATTCAACCTTCTATCTTATGATAATGATAGTGAATTGAAATTTACACTACTTTCAGGGCAGGCCAGCCTCATAAGGGAGAGCACAAAAGAAGAAATCAGTGTAAAGGTTATGGAAGAGATTGTTATCCCGGGCAATCCAAAAGTTGCAGGTAAAAGAGGAGCTGCTCGCGTAAAGCTAAATACCGGCTGGAAAGACGGACTGTTGGTGTTTGAAGATACACCAATGACGGATGTGATTAAGAAGATGGAGAGATGGTACGGAGTCAGCTTTACCGTAAGCGATAGAAATATCTACTCATATTGCTTTACGGCAACCTTCACCTCGGAATCAGTTACACAGGTTCTGGAGCTACTTAAAATCACCTCAAATATAGGCTACTCCATAAAAAACAAAAATGTGACTCTACATTTTAAGTAGATTTTTTTAGGGAACATAATTTTTTTTGTGTATTAGGGTTATAACCTAACACAAAAAAGTATGAAAAAACTGAAGAGCCTATCAGCTATCAGAAGATTGTCAGGATTTTTATTCTTCCTGATTCTTTTCCTATCTTTTTCAGAAAATGTCAGTGCACAAAAGGTCACGATTAATCAGACCAATGTACCTCTGGTAAATGTTCTAAAAGAGATAGAGAGCCAAACTCCCTACACTTTCGTTTACACCAGTTCTTTGATTGATGTTAAGAAGAGAGTGTCAATTAGTGTTATCAACGAGGAGATTGTTCCTTTATTGGATAAACTTCTTTCAGGTACTGAGATTTCGTACAAAATTGTAGATAAACAAATCACACTCTCCCCCAAAGAGTTCAAGAATGAAAAGCAGAACGCCTCAGTACAACAGCAAAACGGGAGGCGTATTTCGGGACTGGTCACTGACGAAACCAAAGAGCTGCTGCCCGGCGTTTCTGTACAAAACCTCAATTCAAAGAAGAGGGCATTTTCAGATTCTAAAGGTGTTTATGAAATTGATGCCAACGACGGAGATCTGATCCGGTTTTATATGATTGGAATGCTTCAGAAGGATCTAATAGTCACTAAAGGAAAAAGCGTTTTCAATATTGAGATGTTGACCGATATTGTTCAATTGGAGGATGTGTTAGTCACAGGATATCAGACTATCTCAAAAGACCGGGCAGCAGGTGCAGTAGGCATTATTAATGCCGCAGAAATTCAGAACAGACCCTCTGTCGATATTATTTCGGCAATGGACGGTATGTTCGCCGGACTTAGAGTACACGGCGATGGTGGGAGCGAGAAGCTAACAATTAGAGGTATAAGCACTATGACTATGGGGGTTTCAAATCCTTTGGTCGTTGTAGATGGATTTGCAGTAGAAGATGGACTTGAGAGCATCAATCCCAATGATGTTGAAACAATTCACATCCTCAAGGATGCCTCTGCGGCCTCTATCTGGGGTGCCCGATCATCCAACGGTGTTGTTGTAATCACTACAAAAAAAGCAAAGAAAGGGCTTCACGTAAAATTCAACTCATTTGTCTCTGTACAAGACAAAATTGATATTGAATATGCAAATCCAATCGCATCCTCAAAGGATGCTCTTAGGTGGGAGAAATATCTATGGGACAACAATAAAAAATTCTCATCATTCTCAATTTCCAAAGAGGTTGACGGAAACAATAATCCGGCTACTCTGGGAATCACCCTTATGAATATGAGGGATCTCGGGAGAATTTCTCAAAGCGATTATAATCAACAAATAGCAAGGCTAGAACAGATAGATTATAAGGATGATGTTTATAAATATCTTTTAGAAAATGCGGTTACTCAAAACTATGATTTCTCCGTTAATGGGGCTTCCGAACGAAATCAGTATGTGTTTAATCTAAGATACACAAAGGATCAATCCTCCTTTAAGTTCAGTCATAACAGTGAGATTTTAGCCAATTTCAGGAATATTTACAGTATTACCCGCTGGCTTGATTTTAACTTTAGCATAATGACTAAGTTCTCCAGGAGTAACAACAGTGGAGCTTCACTCTCTGACATTAAAAACATCTCTCCCTATGAGAAGATAATTGACGACAACGGAGGTTATACAAAAATGGTAGGAGCCCATTACCAGGAATTTATTGATGATGTAAACGGAGTATTCCCAAAAGACTGGAATTATAATCTGCTTCAAGAGATAAAAAGCAGGGAGTTACTTACCGACAGGAACAGTCTCAGAATGCAGACATCTTTGAACTTTAAACTGTTTAAAGGATTGACATATGAGACCAAGTTTCAGTATGAGTTATACAAAACCGAGAACAACAATTACTACAACGAAGATTCTTACTATGTAAGAGACCAGGTAAACAAATGGGTAGATTATAATACTACAACCAGAAAGGTTTCTAAGCTATATGTGCCGCTTGGAGGTCAACTTTTGAAGGGATACAGCACTAACCGGGCATATAACTTCGGGAATCAGCTCAAATATAATCAAACCTTTGGAAGGCACGAAGTTACAGGAGGGTTATTTACAGAGATATCTTCAAGCGTAAATGAGTCTTACAGTGCTCCGACCATATTCGGTTACAATCCCGATATGCTTACCACCCAGACTCCTGAAATATTTTACCCGATTCACTCTTACTGGGGAGCGACAAATTACACTTTAAACGGTCTTGATCCTTCATTGAGTTATACAGATGAAAGATTCTTTTCGATTCTAGGGAATGCTGCCTATACACTCGATAACAAATACTCTCTAACCGGCAGCTTTAGGATTGATGCTTCAAACTTGATTGTAGAAGATCCGAAGTACAGGTATGCACCTTTCTGGTCGGCAGGAGTAAACTGGAAAGCAGACAGAGAGGATTTTATCAAGGAATTGAGTTTCTTTGAGAGACTAAATATTAGATTCTCATACGGTCATACCGGTAATGTTGTAACATCAACCTCTTTTGTCCCACTAGTTAAGTTGATGGGAGTTTACTCACCGACAGGTGTGGAGTATGCTGTTATTAATGACTATGGTAATCCTGCCCTAACCTGGGAGAGAACAAAGAGTGCAAACTTTGGTATTGACTTTGCTCTTAAAGGAGCTAAACTCTACGGAACGGTAGAATTATACAATAAGCACGGAATAGACATAGTAGGCGAGATTGACTTACCGAGGCTGACAGGAACATCGCTTCAGAAATTCAATACAGCCGAGATATTGAACAGAGGTGTTGAACTCAACCTAAATTATGAACTCTCTTCACCTTCAATTGATCTTACCTGGCTCACCAAACTCAACTTTAGTTATAATCACAGCAAAGTTTTAAGTCTCAAAAGGGTAAGTTATTCTGCGGCAAGTGTAAGAGTTCCTCATTTTGAAGAAGATAGGCCTGTGGGATCGATCTACTCATATAAATATTTGGGAATGAATGAGAGCAACATTCCATATTTACAAGGTATCGGTGAAAATACCTGGACATTCAATAATGTTGCACCCAGCACCAGCGACCACAGGGATTATATGATATACTCGGGTTCAAACCAGCCAAAAGTGTTACTGGGATGGCAGAATAGCCTTTATTTCAAAGGATTTCATCTCTCTGCCTTTATAACCGGAGAGTTTGGGCATATATTCAGGAGACCAACCTTTAACTATCCTATATTGACAAACTCCAAGGAGAGTTCAATTCTCAACAAGGATGTTGTTGAGGTGCTGGACAACACAGCTACTAATATTCCTAAGATGCCTTCAAACGCGGAGACAAATCTTCAGGCGTGGGGAACTCTGGCTCAATTCCTTAATACTACTATTGACAAAGCTTCCAGCATAAGACTACAGGAGGTTAATCTATCCTATAATATACCTTCTTCGTTGATATCAGGCACAGGATTGTCTAATATCAAGCTCTACTGCCAGGTGAGCAATGTGGGACTACTTTGGAGTGCAAGCCGCGACGGAATGGATCCCAGATACATTCTCAACTCAACCTCCAGTGCAGCAACAACAATGTTGAAGCCTCCAAGAAAGTACACTTTTGGATTGTCATTTGAATTTTAACGCTAAAGTCATAGATCTAGTTAATAATAAATTACGACAGATATGAAAACATATATTTTTAAAAGCTTGTTAATATTGTCAATGGCTTTGTTTATAAGTTGTGATGATTTTCTAAGCGAACCACCGGAAAAGAAAAACAATCTTGAGATTAAATCTATTGAGGCGCTGGATATGCTTCTTAACCATTACAATGTCCTGTTTGACCGAAGTCGTGAAGTAGTGCTTGCTTCTGATAGTTATGGTCTTTACAAAGGGTATTATCTTGCTAACAAAAGCAGATTTGACAGCCAATTACAATATATACTTTGGTTTCCTGAACTTTGTGCCCTCCAGACATACTACTGGGAGCAGGAGTTTCTTAAAATTGCTTATGCCAATACAGTACTATCTGCAATAGATGATCTTGAAGGTGCTGAGGCCGATAAAAAAAGGATTGTGGAAGATGCTCATTTTTTGAGGGCCTATGAATATTTTAATCTTACAACGCTATATTGTCTCCCATATTCCGTGGAGAACAAAAGCGCGCTTGGGATGCCTCTAAAGAGGACTCTTGTTTATGATGAAGATCTTACCAGAAAGAGTCTGGAAGAGACGATGAAATTTATTGAGGATGAAATGAAGATAGCACTTGAGACAACACAGGCAAGGGATGTTAACAAACTCTTCCGAATCAGCCTGCCGGCTGTACAGGCATTTGCAGCACGCTACTATCTATATATCCACAATTATGATAAGGCAGAAGAGTACGCAAATCTTGCTCTCACATCTCACTCCCAGATGGTAAATTATCAGACCTACTTCTCTCCAACAATTCGAACCTACTCTTCCGGAGGGGGAACATATGTTGCACCCAATGCGCCATCTGACTATAAATTCGGGGAGAGCTACTATGCCCGTATGCTTTACAACCATACACAGAATGCAGTTCCTAGTGAGAAACTGATGAACCTTTACGACAAAGTTAATGATTACAGATACGATGCATTTTTTGTGGAGAACTACTCCTACAACAGAGCTTCTGTTCCGGGATGGAGTGCATATCAGCAGTTCGGTTCAATTGGGATTTTACAGGGTCCTACAACTGCAGAGATGTATCTTATAAGAGCTGAGTGCAAAGCAAGGAAGAATGATATTCAGGGTGCTGCTTCGGACCTGAACACAGTAAGAACAAACAGATTTAAGAGCGGCACTTATGTAAACCTCACATCTGCAAACTTTACTGATAAAAAGAGTCTGGTACAGTTTGTAATTGATGAAAGACAAAGAGAATTTCCTTTTACTCTACGCTGGTACGATATCAAGAGAATCAACTCAGATCCTCAGAACATTGTGGACAAAATTACAATTACAAGGGAGTTCTTTAATTTTGATGGTGTGATAACAGATGTTAATATTCCCAAAACCTATACATTGGTTCCGGGTGACAAGAGATTTGCGTGGCCGTTACCGAAAATTGATATAGAACTCAGTAAAGGTCAGTTGGTTCAAAACCCATATGACTAACCCGAGGGACCTTGCCAATTTTTTCTTAATCAATATTAAATCAACGCTATGAAGATTAACTTTATTACTATTTTAATAATTATGCTGTTTGTGGGAAGCCCTGCGATTACATCGTCGAATCTTAGGAGCATAGATACTGAAAATGGAGATGTACCGGTTCGAAATTTGGAAATTAAAGGGTTCCCCCAAGGTGCACAAGTAGTAGCGCTTGGAAATCTCTGCGGAAATACAAAAGATGAGCTGATACTTGGATGCGACTCAACACTGTATATCTGCACAATAATCAGGGATTCCGCTCTAGTCCTTTTTTCTCATAGTTTTGATAAGCCTGTACTCAAACTCTGCGCAGGAGATGCTAATAATGATGGGAAAAATGATCTGGTTCTGATAACAGGGTATACTCAATATAAAGATTCTGAGGTTAATGTATATATTGTAAAATATTCCAATGAAGTATCAGGGGTTAATGGAGGTAAATGGAGTGTTTCTGAGATCTACACAAAGGAATCTGAACGACCGCAACCTCTTTATCTGGAGATTGCCGACATAGACAATGATTCTAAAAATGAAGTTATTGCATCTTATTATGAATCTAAGTATATGGTTGAGACAGTTCTGATATCTTATTCATCAGGAAACTGGAGCAACAAAATTTTTCTTACCGAAAGAATGTCTACTGCATTTGATATAGGAAAATTCGATGAGAAGAATCTGTTTTTTGTTGGAAGAGTTTATGGGGACTCTATTGGTGACGAAGGGGATGCCTATATCCTTGATGGCAAAGTAAAAACCGAGCTTAGTGTAAGAAGAGGTGTAAAATCCGCAATCAAAGTCGGTGATGGTGACAACAATGGAAAGAATGAAATTTATATAGGTGATGGTTGGCATCAAAATTACGGTAAAATTGCAAGGGGAAGGTTGGCTGTAATAAGAGAGGGTTTTACATACAAATTGATAGAAGATGTTAAAGGACAATCCAATATCGATCAGATAGAGATTGCTGACATAGACTGTGACGGGAAAAACGAAGTGCTTACCTCAGGAAGCAGGTTTTTCAGGATTTATAGTTATGCTGTTAATGGTGATTCTGTCGGACAATGGGGGGTATTCAAAGACCCTGTTTACAGTTCAGACACACTACTCAAACCGGATCAGTTTGCAATAGGCCACATAAATGAAGATAAAATACCTGATTTGGTTTTCGCAGGGAAACTCAACAGGCGCGACAGGGGTGTCCGTGTCTTTAATCTTAAAAGCCTCACATACAGCGATAGGCTAGATAAAGAGGTTGTCACAAAGGTTGTAAGTCCCGATTCTCTAATAAACAAAACCGCCCCTGAGTTGATAATGAACCGTTGGTGCAACGGGGTATTTCCCGGAATCAGAAAATCACCCGGTAAAGTGATTGTACTTGATTTCTGGGCAACCTGGTGCCAACCCTGCAAGAGGATGTTCCCCGCACTGAAAGAGCTTCAGGAGAAATACCGTAATAGAGGTCTGATTATTGCCGGAGTTACAAAGGTTGATGCAACCCAGAGTGTTGCTGCTATTGAGAAATATGTGAAAGAGGAGGATTTCAACTACCTGATGGGAATCTCAGAGGAGACCTTTAATGATCTGGCCTACGGTGTTGGAGCAATTCCGCATATGGTACTGATTGACAAAAAAGGAGTTGTAAGAAAATACATCGTGGGAGTTCACGATTCCAAAGATCTGGAAAAAGAGATATTGAAGCTGATAGAGGAGTAGTTCTTAAAAAAAGTAATTGCCTGTCTTTCAATCTTATTCATAAGGAACTAATTAGAAGGTGGATTTCAAAAAGAGAGAGTTTCCACTTCTCTTTTATATAGATTTTGTAAAAGGTCTTGAGGGGATGAATAAAATGATAAGCCAAGGCACCGGACTTACACCGTAGCAAGTACACGCTATGGTAAAAAGTATTAAAGAGGGATACAATAAGATCAACAGTAAAAAGTAGCTCTGAGTTTCAACAGGAGGCATAATGACGAAATACAACTTGAACGAGAATTTTCGTCATTAGCTTATTGCAAATTCTGACAAACCTGTAAAATTCTATAACCTGATTGTGATTATTTTTGTCGGTTACAGAGGATAATTATTTGGAAAGCTTGATAGTATTAGAAAATATTAGTAAAAATGGATTGATTATAAACTTTTTATTATTTTTGCAACGGAGAGATGCACCTTCGGGTCATCACTCCCTGCAACAGGAGTAGGCATTAAGTTTACTCCTGTTTTATTACCGAATCACAGTCGTTATTCAATTTCTATTATAAGATTACTAATCTATTACTTTGCCGAGTTTATATCTTATTTCTGCAGCAACATATTCGAACCCCTCGTACTCATAGACAATATCGTCTCCTTGTTCATCAGTGAGGATAATAATATCTTCGCCAAGTACTTCAACTAACATTGAGGGTCGCTTACCTTTATACTCACCAGTCAGGAATCGTATCTGATCATACTTTATAGGCACACATTCCACATCTGTAGCATCTGCGGGAACTTCTTTTATTTTCATTTTTTCCCCATTTACCTGGTATTCAATGTATTTGCCTGATGTATTGGCTCGGATTTCCCGAACTTCTTCTTTTTTATTCCCTGATTTTATTTCATCAAAGAATGTTTGTTTAATTGATAATGTAAGTGTCTTCATATAATGTATTGTAACTTTTCATTCCAAAAAAGGGGATAATGTACTGGCTTAAAAGACTATTCAGATGTAAATATAAAAATTTTTCGTCTTAATCACGCACCCGTGCGGGGTGTTAGTCCAGACACTGTCTGGACAATGGGATTCTCTTTAATGCTTCAGTCCACGCATCCGCGCGGCATGCTCAAGTATCCTCCACTTATATAGCTGTAACGCTCATAGAATCAAATTTGAATTGTTGTTTTCCTGGAAAATATTTAAAAGTTGAATTTACTATTTGAATTCAGGGGTGTAAACAAATTAATTGACATAAATTGTCAAAATATCACAGTAATCTTGCAGGAACCTTGCAGGAACCCAATACCAGCAATGGAAAGCAGAAATGTGAATAATATTTAATATATTTTGTTGACTGTTAAGGGTTTTTGTTATATCTTTAAAAAACAAAAAAAATGTCAAAATCAATTACCCGATTCTAAACATCCAAATTTATATTTTTAACTATTCAAACATATATATAATATGAGAATTCATTTAAAAATTAAAACAGCAAATACACTAATCCCATTTAACCACCAGCATTTGCTTACTGGAACAATTCATAAATGGTTGGGTTGGAACAATGAACACGGAAATCTTTCACTGTATTCGTTTTCTCAACTTTCTGGTTGCTCAGTTACTGACAATGGATTTACGTTTAAATCTGCAACATCTATGTTTTTCAGTTCTCACGACTCTATTTTAATAAAGACAATGATATCAGGAATTCAGAAAGATGCAGATATGTTTAATGGTCTTACAGTAACAGATATAATTATGCAAGATGACCCCGATATGACATCCCGTAATCTATTTTATGTAGCCAGCCCAATCTTTATTAAAAGAAGAGTGGGAGAAAGGGATGATCATATAATATACAATGACTCTCGAGCAAATGGGTGCTTAAAAGAGACTCTTATATCCAAAATGGAAAAAATAGGACTGAATGACGAATCATTAGTTATTATGTTTGATGACAAATATCCTAAAGCAGGAACTAAAATGATTGCCTATAAAGAAGTCGAAAACAGATGTAGCTGGTGTCCGGTTATTATCGAAGGCAAGCCAGAAACAAAACTGTTTGCCTGGAATGTAGGACTTGGAAATTCAACAGGAATAGGATTTGGATCAATTAAATAAAATAGTATGTATTACATCGTAAAATTTTCTGGTCCTTTTGGGTTTATCAAGCCTTGGACCGCAGTGAGAGACGGAAAAACATTTAGCCAGCAATTTCTTACACCATCCATAGTTGAAGGAATAAGACAAAAATTGGAAGTCAGTTCCATTGTAAGGCATAAACTAAGATACAAATCAATCAGCATTCAACAAGAGCAAACCCAAACTAGAGGTTGGGCAAAGCAATCGCAATTAAAAATGATGGTTCGTAATCAATCTATCCTTGAGCGTGGTGTGATGATAAACCCGATTCTTTACTTGGCATTCGAGAAAGAAGAAGATGCTCATATTAGCGTAAAACAACACATTTGCCTATGTCGAAATGAAGACATACTCTTCCCCGATTCTGAGATTATTCAAATGGAAGAAGCTGCATTTGAAAATCTAACAGGATTTGAATTAAGGTTTGGACAAACTGAAAAGTCCTTTTTGGTAGGTTTTAACCGATTCAATGAGGCTAAACCAATGTATGGATGGTTAGAAATTTCGGGTAACCCGGTTAGTGGAATGTAATGAAAAACCTTAACCACATATTAGCGAAAGGAGAAGAACACGGCCAAGTCACATTGGTCCAACATTTAACGGAAGTCTCTTTACTTGCCGAAAAAGTTGCACAATATCTTGGGTTAGATACATCGATAGCTAGAAAAGGAGCTATTCTTCACGACATTGGCAAAACGAGTTCTCTTTTTCAAAAAACATTGACAAAGAGCTTTCAACGACCTCCCGGATTTTTATTTCGACACGAACTGGCTTCATTGTTTTTTATTTCATTGCTGAATGAAGAAGAAAAGTATCCTATAATTGATATGATTGTGGCTCACCACAAATCGATTTATAAAGATATAGGTGGTAAAGGTTTACTCGATTTAGATGAAAATGATCCCGAGTGTTTTCAAAGGCACATCATCGGTTTTGACGATTGGAGTAAGGATGCATTGTCTATACTTCAACATTTCAATTTTGAAACTAAACCAATCACTTTTCAGCAAGCCAATGAGAGTTTTTATGAAGTGGTTGAATATTGCCAATCAAAAAAATACGGCTATTCCCAATGGAAAGGTGTTTTGATTGCTGCCGACCATTTGGCCTCAGCAATAAGCGGCTATATTAAACCTTTGGAGAAAAAGCTTTTTGTTTTACCTGATTTAACATATTACCACTCCAGAAAAAATGAGTTGTACAATCTATCGATGATTTCGACAGATGATAAACGAAAGCACACATTGGTTACAGCCCCAACCGGAGCCGGAAAAACAGACTTTTTAATTCGTCGTTGTAGAGGGCGTGTGTTTTACACCCTACCGTTTCAGGCATCGATTAATGCTATGTATGAGCGAATTAAGGATGATTTGAAAAATACAGATGCTGATGTTCGTTTACTGCATTCGGCTTCAAGTATCAAGTTGGAGAATGGAAAGGTTGAAGAGAAGATACTTCAGCGCCATATTGGTGCTTCAATTAAAGTACTTACTCCGCATCAAATGGCTTCGTTAGTATTTGGAACAAAAGGTTATGAAGCGATGATAGTAGACATTAAAGGGTGCGATATTATTCTGGACGAGATTCACACCTATTCAGAAACTACCCAAGCCATTGTTTTAAAGATTGTAGAAATTCTTTGTGACATTGGTTGCAGGGTACACATTGGAACAGCTACTATGCCATCGGTTTTATATTTCCGATTGGTTGATATACTGGGAGGTGCAGATAATATTTACGAAGTAAAACTTTCTGATGAGGTCTTGGATACGTTCAACAGGCATATTATCCACAAAGCCGATTCAATTGGATCACTGAGCAACATTATAGATGATGCCATTTACCGAAATCAAAAAATCCTGATAGTTTGCAATCAGGTGAAACGGGCTCAGTCACTATTTAATGATCTATCTGAAAGGTATCCTCGTGTTGAAAAAATGTTGGTACATAGCCGTTTTAAACGAGGTGTGCGTAGCCAATTAGAATCCGATCTGCGAAACATTTACAACAATAGCACCGAAGCTTGTTTGGTGGTTTCAACACAAGTTGTTGAAGTGAGCCTAGATATTAGTTTTGACCTGATGGTTACCGAATGTGCCCCAATTGACTCTTTAATTCAGCGGTTTGGGCGTATCAACCGCAAGCGTTCAAAAGAAACAATCGGGCACTACAAACCAATCTATGTACTAGTACCACCCATAGATAAAACCGATGCTCTGCCTTATGGCTTAGAGGTATTGCAACGAACTTATGAAGCTTTGCCCAATGGCAATTTGATGAAAGAACGGGAGGCGCAATTAATGATCGATTCCGTTTATCCTTCTATTGAATTTGTTAACATCGATTTGAATGCTGTGTTCAAAGATGGAAAATGGATGATCAAAGAGCTTAGACACAACTCAAAATCGGCACTTCTGGAAACGCTGGATATTGATTCGGTTGCCTGTATTGTCGAAGCTGACAAAGGCTTTTACGACACTGCGCCTTATGAAGAACAGGCAAAAATGGAAATTCCGGTTTCGTACCGATCGGTGGCATATCGGGGGTTGGACAATTCTACAAGCGGCTCAAAGCCCTTTATCATTCCATCAAAGGCATACGATAATGAATTTGGCTTTCTGGGTGAATTTGCAAAGCCTGAGTTTTACAATGTTTCATTACGATTTTTATAAAACACAAAAAATATGATTGCAGCAACTATTGGAAAAATCTTTCTGGACGCTTATAACGAAAAGTTTAAAAGCAACTACTCTGCAAAAGAGTTTTTCGTTGAAAAGTACTACGAGACTTTCTTTAACCACAACAAGTATATGATGTCTGCGGGCAATTCTCCCTTAGAAAACCCCAAGATTAGTTGGGATAAGATGAGAACGGGACAGATTCCTTATGAAACCGTTGAGAAGAGAAATAATCGGTTTACTAAAACGGTAGAGAAAATTGATGCAGGACCGGCCGATGCTAGCATTGCCATTGGTTTTCCAACACTGGATTTAACCGCCACCACATCGGGCCAGGTAACAAACCTCAATCTTCCAATTGCGACCGATGATATTTATTTATCGTGGATTGGCAGCGGTTTGGGAATTGGTGTGCAAAGCGGTTTATCACTTCTCTTCAGCAATAAACAGATTTTGCTTGATCTGTTCGAGGGCTGGCAGGTTTATCGCGATTATTTAAACAATACACCTGACTTGAGAGGAAACCAAATCAACACGTGGAATGGTCAATGGATTGCACACCGTTACGACAAACTGAGCTATGATGCGACAAGCCCAACAGCATCGTTTAATCCGTTTGGTGCAATGAAAGATGAAGGTATGGAAGTAAATTCCCAATCGTGGACAAAAGTTCTAATTGGTATCGCACGCAATTATCCCGAATCAAAGTTAATAGCATATGTTTATAGTTTGGGCCAAATGAATATTACAGTGGGCTTTGTTCCATTTGATTTACCCCGTATCCGACAACCTTTCGAACTCTATGACAAGTATTTTGGAACAACTAAGCGAGAACAAGTTGAGCAATTATTTGGAACAGCTATGGGCTTTACCAAAGCTTGCCAGATGGGAGCAATTGGTGTAAATGCACTCGAGCCAAAAGGGTTTCGGGACTGTATGGACAAAGGAGTCGTTCCTAAATACAATTCTACCGAAGAAGAAAAAACAATCAATTTTAATACTTATCAAATATGGTTATTAGCTATGTTAAACAATGAACAGTTATGGGGAAAAGCGCAACAGATTGCAACTACCCTCAAATCTTACTCTTTGAGCGATCAAAATGCAAAAAAAGTAAAAAGCCAAGAAGTAACAAACCTATTGGCATCAGTGAATAAAAAACAATTTATTGAGTCATTAATTCAAATTGTTCAAGGAAGCCCAGAAACAGATCAATTGGCAGAAATTGCCGAAATAATCCATACAATGCCAGTAGATAATGTTCCTTATTTTCTAACACTAATTCGATTTCAATACTCTGTAGTAAATAAAAAATCTTAAAACTAATAACAATGAAATCTTACATCTATTTAAGAGCGTTAAAACACGCCGAACATACTGTTTTCTGTGTACAAGATGGACAAAAAACCTATTACGACCCACAGTTTAACCGAGTTGTTGCCTATTCAAGTGGTCAACAAGTAAAACGGTCTATTCTTGATTCGTTGACATCTAACTTGAATGTTGAAATGGCTCCAATTACATTCAATTACAATGTCACCAAAGATAAACAACTAGAAAATAAAGAACCGTGGTCACCTTGTGATCCAACATATGTAGATCAACTATTAGGTGGATGGATGCGTGCCGGAGATGGCATCACGGTAAAGCGCCGGAGCCCTTTATCAGTTTCTGCAATGCGACCTATTCATCCATTGTTAGCAGGAACCGACAAAGAAAACCTAACATTCGACAGAAGTGATAAACCAGACAGGCATCCCGTGAACGTCAGATTGGGTGATAAATTGATGACTGATGAAGAAATTGAGATATTTTTAGAAACCAATAATCGTACATTACCACGAAGAAATTGGATTCCGGATAATGTGAGAACTGGAGGCCTTTTTGTGTATGATGTTGCGATCGATCTTCGTACACTTTTCTCAGTTTCTATAAATATGCACGAGCCCGAATTATCAAAAGAAAAAATTGAAGGATTAAAAGCTAAAGGTTGGATTGTGAGTGAAAATGTATTTGGTAAATGTCTTGTGCTGCCCAAAGAAGAGCGTGAAAAAATAATTCCGGCTTTGGCTAATGCTTTGTTGAACTGGAGAATCACATCTAACCAAGCTCGCACCTTTAGTTTAATGGAAACTTTAGCTGTGGCTATCAGCGACAACGCCAACAAACTTGCAGGTGCTATTCGAGCAAAACTGATTGAAGACGGGGAAAAGCCCAAAGCCAAACCAATTATTGACGAAACTGCGGGTGCCGATGTTTTTGTAACACTTCCTTGTTCAAGCTATGTGGTCACGGTTAACGAAAGTGCAGATGCCCTTGACCAAGCGGAGCAAAAGCTTATTGACCTAATGTTGGCTTTCGATTACGAAAATCAGATTTAATATCACGTAGATCGGGCAGTATTTTACTGTCCGATCTTCTTATACGCTATATTATTAAAGATGCACGTCACCGGTACTCACTTCAATTATTATCATATATGTCACAGGAAGTTGTGGTTGTTTTCTAATGGTGTGAAGATGGAGCACACATCCGATACCGTTTATGATGGGAAACTAATTCACGAGAATAGCTATCCACAACGCTCGGCCAAGTATGAGGAGATGGAGATTGATGGGTGTAAAATTGATTTCTATGACTCTAGGAACAAGGTAATACACGAGATTAAAAAATCGAATAAGATAGAGTCTGCTCACGAATGGCAGGTGAGGTACTATATTCATATTTTGGAAAAGAATGGGATCAAGGGTGTGACAGGAATACTGGAGTACCCTACTCTCCGCAGAACACAAGAAGTATCTCTTAGCGAAGATGATAAGCTTAAAATATTTGAGTATGAGAAAGAGATAATAAGCATAACCGAGAATGATATCTGCCCACCTGTAATCTGCTCAAAAAAATGTACGCAGTGCAGTTATTACGATTTTTGCTATGTAGAAGAGATAGAATAATATAAATAATAATGAGCTTAAAACTATGAAGAGAACATATTACCTGTTTAATCCCGGCATTCTACAAAGGAAAGACAACACTCTAAAGTTTACTCCAATAGAGGTGGATGAAAATGGGGAATCCACAAGAGAAGGGCAACCTCGCTATATTCCGGTTGAAGCAGTAAGTGATTTTTATGTATTCGGATCTCTTCAGGCAAACAGTGCTCTTTACAACTTCCTTGGACAAAATGATATTGCAGTTCATTTTTTTGATTATTACGAAAACTATACCGGCTCATTTATGCCTAAGGATTATTTACTTGCTGGCAAAGTAATCCTCTGCCAGGTAAATCACTATCAAAAAGCAGGCAAAAGGCTTGCTATCGCAAAGAAATTTGTAGAAGGGGCAGCCTATAATATGATTAAAAACCTACAATACTATAACCGTAGAGGTAGAGATATGGTTCCATTAATAGAGAATATGAATTCTTTAACAAACCAGATTTCTGATACTTCTGCTATTCCTCAATTAATGGGCATAGAAGGCAATATCAGGCAAATTTATTATGAAGCTTTTAATCTTATTTTAAATGAGTATGAAATGGGTGTACGAACTAAACAACCCCCACAAAATGAGGTTAATGCTTTAATTTCTTTTGGGAATATGGTTTGTTACTCTCTTTGCTTAAGGTCAATTCACCAAACTCAGCTTAACCCAACAATAAGTTATTTACACGAACCCGGATACAGGAGATATTCGCTTGCCCTTGATGTTTCGGAAATCTTTAAACCAATTATCGTAGATAGGGTAATTTTTAAAGTGCTTAATAAAAAGGAGATTCAAAATAAACATTTCGATTACAACTTAAATAAGTGCATTCTTAATCCTTCTGGAAAAAAAATATTTGTTCAAGCTCTTGAAGAGAGACTTTTAGAGACAATACAGCATCGAAGTCTAAAGAGAAATGTGAGTTACAAACACCTTCTGAAACTGGAATGTTATAAACTTAGCAAGCATATACTTGACATTGAGGAGTATAAACCATTTAAAATGTACTGGTGATGTATGTGATATTAGTTTATGATGTTGGAGAAAAGCGGGTTGCAAAAATGCTTAAGTTATGCAGAAAGTATCTTAGTTGGATTCAGAATTCTGTTTTTGAAGGGGAGATAACCGAAGTAAAACTCAAAGAGCTAATAATAAATGTGAAGAACATTACTTTGGAAGATGCGGATAGTATAATTATTTTTAAAAATAGCGATAAGAAATGGTTAGAGAAGCAAATAATTGGAAAAGAAAGGAGTAGCTTGGATAATTTTATTTAAAAAAATGTCGAACAAAGCAATTTATTAGAATACCCGATTATTTTCTACTCAACTGCTCTCCTCAGAAGCTCTTTGACATATTGGAATCCAAATAAATATATACAATTGTCGATCCCACTGAAAAAACATACAATTGGCAGTCGACAAAAAAACCTCTCTGTTTTCAAGAATAAGAGTGCGCTAAAACATTGATTTAGCGCATTCTTTTTTAACTTTGCAAACGGCCTTTAATCGAACCTTTTAGGAATTGAAACTTACAAGGTGGTTAAGCGGAAAGGCTACACCTGCCGCAACCTTTAATCGAACCTTTTAGGAATTGAAACATTGGCTATCTTTTCATAACGACAAATTTTAATTGTCCTTTAATCGAACCTTTTAGGAATTGAAACCCAGTTCCTTTGGATAGGCTATACACTCTGTATGGCCTTTAATCGAACCTTTTAGGAATTGAAACTTGGCTTTGATGCTTTTCTTCAGAGCAGCCCTTGCCTTTAATCGAACCTTTTAGGAATTGAAACATATTATTCATTACCTTTTCAATCCATTCACAAACAGCCTTTAATCGAACCTTTTAGGAATTGAAACAATGAGATAGCGGGTAACATCGTAGAACAGTACGATCCTTTAATCGAACCTTTTAGGAATTGAAACCTATTAACTCTTTTCCTTCGTATTTATCCATATTTGCCTTTAATCGAACCTTTTAGGAATTGAAACGGATCAGCAAAAGGAGTAACTATCAATGTAGAGTCCTTTAATCGAACCTTTTAGGAATTGAAACCCGTTATCGAAGTTTTTTATCTCAGGGTCTTTTCCACCTTTAATCGAACCTTTTAGGAATTGAAACCTCTATAACAGTCTCCCAAGCAGTCTTAAATCTTTCCCTTTAATCGAACCTTTTAGGAATTGAAACTCTCTATCGCTAAAACATATCTGTCTATTGCAGCGACCTTTAATCGAACCTTTTAGGAATTGAAACCTGGTGAGCACGAAGTGCACAAGGCTGGGTGTTCCCCTTTAATCGAACCTTTTAGGAATTGAAACACAGGAGCAATGGAGAGCACTAGCATTGGCCTTGGCCTTTAATCGAACCTTTTAGGAATTGAAACTAGGTCGCAGTCGTACTTGATACTTCACCTACAACCTTTAATCGAACCTTTTAGGAATTGAAACATGGTAATTGCTACAAAAACGCCATCCCCTTTGAATCCTTTAATCGAACCTTTTAGGAATTGAAACGGCATACCTGGGCCACTATCTTTGTCAATGAGTGCTCCTTTAATCGAACCTTTTAGGAATTGAAACACCCTTGCAACTATCAGCATCTACCGAGATACTGACCTTTAATCGAACCTTTTAGGAATTGAAACCTATCAACTACGGAATCAAAAGGAGTTGTAATAGCCTTTAATCGAACCTTTTAGGAATTGAAACACGCAAAAAACGTATGCTACACAGGGTCAAATTTTCCTTTAATCGAACCTTTTAGGAATTGAAACCTGGGGATAGATATTGTTTTATTTTTGTCAATATCTCCTTTAATCGAACCTTTTAGGAATTGAAACCAGCTATTGAGGATATTATTGCTCAGTTAGTTTTTTCCCTTTAATCGAACCTTTTAGGAATTGAAACTACAGACGTTATAATGAAAAAGCGTACACACTCCAGACCTTTAATCGAACCTTTTAGGAATTGAAACATGCTACGTACTGGAGAGCGTTATCGCTATCTGCTCCTTTAATCGAACCTTTTAGGAATTGAAACATCCCTGCCTATATAGTTTGTGCTATTAGTGTAGTCTCCTTTAATCGAACCTTTTAGGAATTGAAACCCATTGATTTTTTTATATACCTCATAGAGAATTACCTTTAATCGAACCTTTTAGGAATTGAAACTCCCCTTTGAATCAATTGAACAATTTAATGAATTTACCTTTAATCGAACCTTTTAGGAATTGAAACAGCCTAAAATGATGCAGTTACTTTTACGGACAACGGCCTTTAATCGAACCTTTTAGGAATTGAAACTTGATAGATAGTCTTGAAACTGCCACTTTTGAATCGTCCTTTAATCGAACCTTTTAGGAATTGAAACTTGTGCGGACTTTATGTGTGAAACCTTTGGGATAACCTTTAATCGAACCTTTTAGGAATTGAAACGTGGTTGTTGGGGCTACTGATGTAGTCGGTGCGGCACCTTTAATCGAACCTTTTAGGAATTGAAACATTTAAAAACCTTGAACGAGTGCCGTTGAATGATCCTTTAATCGAACCTTTTAGGAATTGAAACAATTATCTCTATTACTAATTACTTTATAACTATATCCTTTAATCGAACCTTTTAGGAATTGAAACAAAACAGAGGCATACCCCTCAATAAAGAGGTTTTCCTTTAATCGAACCTTTTAGGAATTGAAACCTTACAGACTTGCAAAATTAGCCGGTATGGAGGTACCTTTAATCGAACCTTTTAGGAATTGAAACTTGTGCGGACTTTATGTGTGAAACCTTTGGGATAAATCCTTTAATCGAACCTTTTAGGAATTGAAACACTATTGCACGGGGAGGCGTTTATCTACAAAGAGACCTTTAATCGAACCTTTTAGGAATTGAAACATCCGTTCTAGTAATTTATTCGTTTTCATGCGAAAAGCCTTTAATCGAACCTTTTAGGAATTGAAACCTTCTATATCCCGCACCTAAAGCACTAAATCCAAACCCTTTAATCGAACTTGAAACACATCAAAAGTATGTGTGCCCGTTAATGTGGCACTTACCTTTAATCGAACCTTTTAGGAATTGAAACCGCTTTCGTGTCCGATTTGTGCCAAAAACATAGCTCCTTTAATCGAACCTTTTAGGAATTGAAACTCATTATGTGAGTTTGGAGATGCACCTAAATAGCCTTTAATCGAACCTTTTAGGAATTGAAACAAACTATGTCAACATTATAAGAGGGCATTATATACCCTTTAATCGAACCTTTTAGGAATTGAAACGCGTCATTGAGTTGGATGACATTTTCACATCCTGTCCTTTAATCGAACCTTTTAGGAATTGAAACCTCCAATCTACACTTTCTCTCAATACCCTCCGGAACCTTTAATCGAACCTTTTAGGAATTGAAACACTTTAGCTGCGTTGTAAGCTTCATCCAGGATGTGCCTTTAATCGAACCTTTTAGGAATTGAAACATCCTTAACGTTCTTACGAAGGGTGAGCTGAGATTCCTTTAATCGAACCTTTTAGGAATTGAAACATCCGCTCTAATAATTTACTCGTTTTCATGGGAGCCTTTAATCGAACCTTTTAGGAATTGAAACAATCTACGCTACAGGTATGAGATTATCGAGGTAGACCTTTAATCGAACCTTTTAGGAATTGAAACACAATAGAGCTCATTGAATATCGTTACGATAAGCACCTTTAATCGAACCTTTTAGGAATTGAAACAAGAGTGCTGAATGTTTTCCGATGATAATATTTCCCTTTAATCGAACCTTTTAGGAATTGAAACTATGGCAGAGTATCTTATCAAACGTAACCCGAAACCTTTAATCGAACCTTTTAGGAATTGAAACAAGAACAAGTCAATAGATAACCCGTAAACAAAACACCTTTAATCGAACCTTTTAGGAATTGAAACCCAAGAGCGTCAACCGACTCCTGAGAGGCCTGAGCCCTTTAATCGAACCTTTTAGGAATTGAAACGCTTTTATTTTCTTTGATATAGCATCTACGCCTATCCTTTAATCGAACCTTTTAGGAATTGAAACCCAGAACAAAATCTCCGGTGAAATTAGCGAATGTACCTTTAATCGAACCTTTTAGGAATTGAAACAGAAGAAATTCGTTGATGAGAATAAAAAGGCCTTTCCTTTAATCGAACCTTTTAGGAATTGAAACTACGATATTTATATTTATGATTCGGTAAGCGAAGCCTTTAATCGAACCTTTTAGGAATTGAAACAAATATAATGTTGGCGAAACTATCTATCTCAAAGCCTTTAATCGAACCTTTTAGGAATTGAAACACTCTTGAAAACCCCTGATAATATAAAGGGTTTGGCCTTTAATCGAACCTTTTAGGAATTGAAACATAGCTGGCGGTTCAGCCTTTATACAGATTCGTAGCCTTTAATCGAACCTTTTAGGAATTGAAACCATATATTTAATATGCAGGGCTTTAGCTCATTATGTCCTTTAATCGAACCTTTTAGGAATTGAAACCCAGTTCTGACCTTGTAGTCTCGGCAGAGTTCGATCCTTTAATCGAACCTTTTAGGAATTGAAACATTTTAGAGATAAATATGCTCTTTTAAAAGTTGGCACCTTTAATCGAACCTTTTAGGAATTGAAACTTAACCAAACTTGTGTTCTGCCTTTTATCTGCACTCCCTTTAATCGAACCTTTTAGGAATTGAAACATCCTACAATGAAAGGGGTAAATGATGCAGTTAGACCTTTAATCGAACCTTTTAGGAATTGAAACATCGAAAGGGTGGTTAGTTGGAAAAACCAAAATGACCTTTAATCGAACCTTTTAGGAATTGAAACGGTTCAGAGCCTCAGCGGTGAGATAACCTCTTGTCCTTTAATCGAACCTTTTAGGAATTGAAACTTTGATTTGTAACTTATCTTTATCACCAACTTTTCCTTTAATCGAACCTTTTAGGAATTGAAACAAAGAGCAAATTGCATTTAAGCAGCAGCAAAAAGGACCTTTAATCGAACCTTTTAGGAATTGAAACAACTTGAATCGCTTTTAATGTTCGGAGTATGGAACCCTTTAATCGAACCTTTTAGGAATTGAAACCCCCACCCGATTTGCGACATTAGGGCAGAAACTTCCTTTAATCGAACCTTTTAGGAATTGAAACATGATATACACAAAAGACCTTGTAGATTTCTGCACACCTTTAATCGAACCTTTTAGGAATTGAAACGGTAGCAGCCGAATCAGAGGGCAATTTGTATGTAGCCTTTAATCGAACCTTTTAGGAATTGAAACCTTGTAAGCATCACTATAATATCAGCAATAAATCTCCTTTAATCGAACCTTTTAGGAATTGAAACCTAAGTCTAGCCATTCTTGCTGCAGGACCTTCCACCCTTTAATCGAACCTTTTAGGAATTGAAACCCAGTTACATTCCGGCATATTATCCCAGATGCAATATCCTTTAATCGAACCTTTTAGGAATTGAAACATTTAACCACCCTCACAATTGAGGAATTGGAGGAGGCCCTTTAATCGAACCTTTTAGGAATTGAAACAATCTTTTGAGTAAGATACTGCAAACCCACTATATCCTTTAATCGAACCTTTTAGGAATTGAAACAGAAAATGTGATGGTGCATTAGCTATTCATCACTCCTTTAATCGAACCTTTTAGGAATTGAAACACAAATGTAGTTACTATTGATGATGGTGATTATGATCCTTTAATCGAACCTTTTAGGAATTGAAACTCTACGGTTCTAAAAGAAGAGGGACAACTAGTTCTCCTTTAATCGAACCTTTTAGGAATTGAAACACAATTAACACTTTTTTAGATGGCCAAAAGAACGGCCTTTAATCGAACCTTTTAGGAATTGAAACATCGTTCTTATGACATCTAATATGCCTCAAAGGTTCCTTTAATCGAACCTTTAGGAATTGAAACAATCTACGCTATAGGTATGAGATTATCGAGGTCGCCTTTAATCGAACCTTTTAGGAATTGAAACTATTTGACGTTCAATCCCTTTTTCAGCATCACTCCCCTTTAATCGAACCTTTTAGGAATTGAAACACTAGAAAAAGCAAACATAATGAGAAGAATAGGTACCTTTAATCGAACCTTTTAGGAATTGAAACTCGGGTTTTTTCTTCCCAAATCTGATTGGCGAAGCCTTTAATCGAACCTTTTAGGAATTGAAACAACGGGAGTGCCACCGAATTGGCAGAAGATGGCACCTTTAATCGAACCTTTTAGGAATTGAAACACGAATGTGTTTCCCCCAGACAGTTTAGCTGAAGCACCTTTAATCGAACCTTTTAGGAATTGAAACAAATTATATAATTTCTGGTAATTCTACTGTTTGACCCCTTTAATCGAACCTTTTAGGAATTGAAACTCAACAATACCAACAACTGTCTCACTATTGGGTTATATTACCAAAGACAACAAACCTTTGATTCCTTTTTTTGAAAAGCTTGCAGCAATTACCAAGAGCGAAGCTAATCGTACCAAATATCTTGAAAAGGTAGAGGTCTACAAACAAATGGTTGCAAAAAATGAAGCCGCCGCCGCTGCCGCCGCTGCGAAATAGTTTTGGCAGAGTTTGATATAACTCATAATAAGTCAATTAGATATAAATCCCAATTTTCCAAATATGGAAAATTGGGATTTTCAACTACCTAAACAGTATATAATTACATCAAACACTGGCAAAGCTAATTTTTTTTACTACATTCGCACCTCGTAAGCCGGCGGTAATCACCACAGTTGAGATCTGCAGGCATTGCAACTAAATTTAAAAATTGAAATAATGAGGAATTTATCTCAGCACGAGATTGGCTCACTGATAGCTAATCTTTGTGTGGCGGAAGACTGGACTCAAGTCTTTGTGTCGGAGAGGTTCTCAGCAGATCACGTACACAGCACCCGATTCTCGGGCAAAGTTGTACTTGGACATTTTGAGAAATCTTTTACGATTGCCGGCGGCCTGGTCCGCCACTCTGGCATCAGAAATGCAACTATTCACAATTGTGAAATAGGGAACAATGTTCTCATAGAGAACGTGCTTAACCATATCTCCAACTATAGGGTGGGAGATGATTGCTATATCCAGAACGTTAATGTAATTGCCGTTGAGGAGTTCACCACTTTCGGGAACAATGTACGCGTTAGTGTGCTCAACGAAATGGGGGGCAGAGAGGTGCCTATTTATGACAACCTCTCATCTTCACTCGCCTATATTATTGCCCTTTACCGCCATAAGAAAAAGGCGATAGAGAATTTCGAAAAGCTTATTGAGAAATATGCCCGGGAGAGTGGGTCAGATATGGGCTCTATTGGCAAGGGTGTGAAGATTCTCAATACCGGAACAATAAAACACGTTAAGATTGGAGATTGTGCCAAGATTGTGAACACATCCCGGCTGGAGAACGGGAGCATCAATAGCAACAAAGAGGCACCCGTCTATGTTGGGGATAGCGTGATTGCAAAGGATTTTATCTTCTCTTCGGGCTCATATGTAGCCGATGGCGCTACTGTAAGCAGATGTTTTGCAGGGCAGTCGTGTCATATCTCTCACAATTTTTCTGCTCACGACTCTTTGCTCTTTGCCAATTGCAAATTTGAAAATGGAGAGGCCTGTGCAGTTTTTGCAGGACCATTCACTGTATCTATTCACAAATCGAGTCTGCTCATAGCCGGAATGCTCTCATTCCTTAATGCCGGGAGCGGGTCCAACCAGAGTAACCATATGTACAAACTGGGCCCTATCCATCAAGGGATAATTGAAAGGGGCTCAAAAACTACCAGTGATTCATATATTCTGTGGCCTGCAAAGGTGGGAGCATTCTCACTAGTTATGGGGAGGCACTACCGCCACTCGGATACCTCCGATATGCCGTTCTCATATTTGATTGAGAAATCGGATGATACATATCTGATTCCGGGTGTAAACCTTAGGAGTGTGGGTACTATTCGCGATGCACAAAAGTGGCCGCTCAGAGATACCCGCACCGACCCGAATCTGCTTGACCTTATAAATTATAATCTGCTTAGCCCCTACACCATCCAGAAGATGATAAGGGGAAGGGCCATTTTGATAGACCTTAAAACAGTATCGGGGGAGACTTCGGATACCTACACATACAGAAGCTCCAAGATCAAGAACTCATCCCTGAGAAACGGAATTACTCTTTACGAGAAAGCTATCAATAAATTCTTTGGCAATTCTCTTATTAAGAGGCTGGAGGGGACTGAATTCAAAAATATAGAGCAGGTTAGAGCGCAACTAAAACCAACGCACAAACTGGGAGAAGGGGAGTGGGTAGACCTCTCGGGTCTTATTGTTCCAAAATCTGAGGTGGAGAGAATTGTCTCTCAGGTAGAGAGCGGGCAGATAACCCTTGCTCAGATAGAACAGAGATTTCGTGAACTGCACAAAGAGTACTACGATATGGAGTGGAGCTGGGCCTATGGAGCGATGGAGAGGTATTACAAAATAGATCTCTCTCAAATTACTGTAGATGAGATCCGTTCGCTGGTAGAAACCTGGAGGGAGTCTGTGGTCATTATGGACGAGATGCTCTATAAAGATGCTATGAAGGAGTTCTCAATCACCTCAATGATAGGTTTTGGGGTTGACGGATCTGAGACGGAGAAGATTGAGGACTTTGAGTCGGTAAGGGGCGAATTCGAGAGTAACCCTTTAATATCTGCTATTCGTAAACATATTGAGGCGAAATCGGCTCTGGCTCAGGAGCTGCTTTCAAGACTATCTACACTTTAAATTTACATTCATATGTGTGGAATAGTCGGATACACCGGACATCGCTGTGCGTGTCCCATCCTTATAAATGGTTTAAAACGTCTTGAATACCGGGGCTATGACAGTGCCGGTGTGGCTCTAATCAACCCCTGTGGGGAGATAAATATCTACAAAGCAAAGGGAAAAGTTGCAGAGCTTGAGTGCTTTATGCAAAACAAACCTAAAGAGGGTTGTACAGGAATTGCCCATACAAGGTGGGCGACTCACGGCGAACCCAACAAGGTGAATGCCCATCCCCACTACTCATCTTCTGAGAGGATAGCTCTTATCCACAACGGAATTATTGAGAACTACTCCCCTTTAAGGGAGATGCTTATTCAAAATGGATATGAGTTCAAAAGTACAACCGATACCGAGGTGCTTGTGCAGCTTATAGAGTTTGTGCGAGAGAGCGAAGTGTGCGACCTTCTTACAGCTATTAGAGTTGCACTTGGCAGCGTGGTGGGCAGCTATGCAATTGCGATTATTGAGAGAGATAATCCAGGGACAATCATTGCCGCCCGTAAAAGCAGTCCGCTGGTTGTGGGCGTAGGGGATGGTGAATTTTTTATCGCCTCCGATGCATCTGCAATTATTGAGTATACATCTTCTGTAACCTATTTGAACGACGAAGAGGTTGCAGTTATGAGTCTTGAAGATGGCCTAAAGGTTGTAAATCTGCTTAACCAAGAGCTGATTCCGGCATTTATAAAGTTAGATCTTACACTCTCTCAGCTGGAGAAGAGCGGATACGAACACTTTATGCTCAAGGAGATCTTTGAGCAGCCTAAAACCATCTTTGACTGTACACGGGGGAGAATCAATGTAGAGGGTAACAACATTGCCCTCTCCGGAATAATTGACAACAGGGAGAGGTTCCTGAATGCACGCAGGATAATTATTGTTGCTTGCGGCACTTCCTGGCACTCTGCACTTATCGGGGAGCATATCCTTGAATCTTTATGCAGGATTCCGGTGGAGGTTGAGTATGCATCGGAGTTCAGGTACAGGAATCCGGTTATCTACCCGGACGATATTGTAATAGCAATATCTCAATCGGGCGAGACTGCAGATACCCTTGCTGCTGTGGAGCTTGCAAAGTCCTGCGGGGCATTTGTCTACGGAATCTGCAATGCGGTTGGCTCCTCAATTTCACGTGCAGCACACTCCGGCTCCTATATCCACGTAGGCCCCGAGATTGGGGTAGCATCTACAAAGGCATTTACCGGGCAGATAACTGTGCTCATAATGATGGCTCTTGCCCTTGCAGATCCTATTCGGGGAGATGTTGTGCGGGAGCTGAATAAAATTCCGGGGAAGATTGAGGAGATACTCAGGACAAAGGACTCTATATGCGAGTTAGCTAATTCACTAACAGATGCAAAAGGGTTCATCTATTTGGGCAGAGGGATAAATTATCCTGTTGCTCTTGAAGGAGCTCTAAAACTCAAAGAGATAACCTATACACACGCAGAAGGTTACCCTGCAGCCGAGATGAAACACGGCCCCATTGCACTGGTAGAGGAGGGTGTTCCGGTTATTGTAATTGCAACAGATAGCTCTGTATATGACAAGGTTATAAGTAATATTCAGGAGATTAAGGCCCGCAGGGGCAGGGTGATAGCAGTTGTCACCAGAGGAGATACTCAGGTTGTGAGTCTTGCAGATAGTGTGATTGAAGTGCCGCCAACCATAGAGTATCTAAACCCCCTGCTCTCTGTGATTCCGCTGCAACTACTTGCATATCATATAGCTGTCAATAAAGGGCTTGATGTAGATCAACCACGCAACCTGGCAAAATCGGTAACGGTAGAGTAATAATCACCGGGATCTTTTGCCGGTCATTGATATTAAAAACAATTAAGTGTGGTTATTTAATAGGTTAATAATTGAATAAATGAGTGGTAAAAGATCCCGGAGATTAATAACTAAAATCACCGATCTTATAGGAAATACACCTATAATAAAAATTGATAAAAAACTTCACGGCCTCAATGGCGTGGAGTTATTCGCCAAACTGGAGTATCTCAACCCCTTCGGGTCGCTCAAAGACAGAACTGCTTTGGGTATGCTGGAGGAGAATCTGCAGGAGATTCGACAGCAGGGGAGAAGGGTTATCGAGACCTCGAGCGGGAATAGTGCCAAGGCGCTACAGTGCATCTGCAATGTGAACGGAATTGGATTTACAACTGTTACCAATAGGATAAGAGTCTCTGAATCAAAGAATATTCTGCGTTTTATAGGCACCGATATAGTGGAGGTTTCAAAGGATGTAAATACTGTCGAGATGATTGAGGAGATGACACTGCACGCCCCATCGGCCTATTTTCATACAACACAGTACTCTAACAGAAAAAATATTGAAGCACATAATGTTACGGGAGAGGAGATTCTTGAAGATATTGGCAAAGTCGACTATTTCATTCACGTTCTGGGAACATCGGGTTCCGGTAAGGGCATTGCCGAAAGGCTTAAGGCAGATAATCCTCTACTTAAAACAGTTGGGGTGGTAACTTCTGCCCAAAGCTACATCCCCGGAATTAGAAGTGCCGGGGAGCTTGCCTCTTGTGGGTTCTTTAGAAAGGAAGATTACGACTCAATTGAAGAGGTGAGTGCCAATATTGCAAAGTGCTATATGAAAAAACTTTGCAGAGGTATGGGCATTCTTGCAGGAGTCTCTTCGGGGGCCTCTTTTGCAGCAGCAGTGAGTTATCTGAAAAGAGAGGAGGAGAAGCATCAGGCATCTGCCAACACCGGAGAATTTTTAGAAGAGATGACTGATAGAGATGTCTTGGATAATACTTTGAAAAAGGCGGTTATTGTGATATGCGACAGGCTTGAGACCTACGCTAACTTTATAAAGGAGAACAGATTTTACAAATATCACGTACTTGGAAACACCTATATCATTATTGATGCTGCCGAAAATCCTGCACCACTTAGCAGAGAGTTTATTGTAAAAATCTGCCACAAAGAGTTTGGAGCCGGCGCAGACGGTCTTATTTACGGGCCGCTGGAACCGACCGACCATTTAGAACAGGCAGGTCATTTGGTATCCACCGGCCATTTATACCCCGGACAAGTTTATGAATATAAAGCCTACAATAAAGATGGAAGTGAGGTTAAAAGCGCACTCTTTGCGAGTATGATTTTTGCCAAGTATCTTAAAGATAAAGAGGTTGTTAAGTCAGATTCAATCCCGGTAAAGATTGCAGAACAAAAAATGAGTGTAGAGTTCCTAAACAGAGAGGCCACCCGTATAAAAGTGACAATAAAAGAGCCTGTTGTAACCGGGAGTAGAGTTATTGGCAACAGAGAGTATGTAGAAGTCTATCTTGGAAACGAAAATCTGGTAACGGAAGAGGAGAATCCTACAAGAGAGAAAATTACCGGGATTGGAGAAGAGATACATTCAAGCGACGAATTCCCCGATGGTGTAAATATTCAGCTGGTAAACATTATATCACGGAACCATATTCAGATAGAGACATTTGAAAGAGGTGTGGGTTACACTCTTGCCTCGGGAACCAGTGTGATGGCATCCTGCTTCGCAATGAAGAACAGGCTTGGCCTATCTGTCTCTGTTCACACGCCCGGAGGTATCTGCAAAGTAAACCTTAACCAGTGCTCGATCACTGCAGAGGTCTTTAAAATATTTGAAGGGGAGTTTGAGATGTAGTTCCTGCGACTGTATCCAAAAAATTGGTAAATTGCCAACGATGAAATCTAAATTTAAAATAAGATGAAAAGAGTTGGTTTAACAATTTTGCTTTTTTGTGCCTATTTTGGCGCATCTGCACAGAGACTCCCGGTAGCTTGGGAAGAGCTCACTTCGGGCGATTTTGCCAAAGCGGTATCGGAATCGGGAGGGGTTTGTATTATCCCGATGGGTGTAATGGAGAAACACGGTCAGCATCTGCCTTTGGGAACCGACCTCTATACTGCAAGGGATATCTCGCTTAAAGCTGCACAAAAAGAGTATGCAATTGTTTTTCCGGCTTACTTTGCAGGGCAGATATTTGAGGCAAAACAGCAGCCGGGCACTGTTGCCTACAGCGCCGACCTGATATACAAATTACTGGATGAGACCTGCAGGGAGATATCTCGAAACGGGATCAAAAAGATAATTCTGATGAACAGCCACGGCGGGAACAATAATTTCCTGCTATACTTCTGCCAACCCCAACTTGAATCGGCAAGGGATTATGCTGTTTACCTCTACCGCCCGGAGGTTGACCCTCAGATACAAAAGAGCATTGCTGCACTCCGCAAAAGTACCACCGGAGGTCACGCAGATGAGGTTGAATCTTCGATAATGATGTACATTCGCCCGGATCTTGTTAAGATTGAGAGAGCCGGCGATGAATCCGGGGCAGATCTGGACAGGCTTAAACTGACCAATGCCTATGCGTCAATCTGGTGGTACGGGAAGTACCCCAACCACTATGCCGGAGATGCCCGTGGAGCAAATCCCATGCTTGGAGAGATTGCCCAAACCCAAAAAATCGAGCAGCTTGTGGAGGTTATCAAACAGGTTAAGGCAGATAAAAGCGCCATTGAGTTGCAAAACAGATTTTTCAAAGAGGCTTTATCTCCTGTAAAATGATTATTCAAATCGAATAATTCGTTTTGAATAATTGTAACTCAAGCCAAGAAACTTGTTGATCTATTTGTATTAACGAAAATTTTATGATAGCTATGTTTGTCCCGTCCTAACAGTATTCTGTGAAACGCCTTGCTTGTTAAGCACTTGAAAAACTCATTTTGGGAATTCTCTAAAGTAAGATTTTTATATAATAGATTTACAGTCACTTATGCAAGATGCTGTCAGTATGTGGTCTGCTGCGCAGTTGTGTTGTCCACTTATCGATTTTTGGTCTTTTCGCTCATTATCAGACATATCCCAAGATCCTTGACAAGGTTAGTTATTAAATTCTGGCAGAGATCCTATCACCAACCTCGGTGGTGGTTTTGGCGGTGGCCTCTTCGCATAGATCTGGTGTTAACCACCCCTCTTCAATAGTTTGATAGCAGGCATTCTTAACGGCATCTGCTTCACGTTCAAGCCCGAATGCATCGCGCAGCATCATTGCGGCCGAGAGGATTGTGGCTATTGGGTTTGCAATATTTTTGCCGGCTGCCTGTGGGTATGACCCGTGGATAGGTTCAAAGAGCGGGGAGCCCAACCCGAAGGAGGCAGATGGCAATAGTCCGATTGAGCCGGTAAGCACACTTGCTTCGTCACTGAGAATGTCACCGAACATATTTTCTGTAAGTATCACATCAAACTTAGCCGGAAAGGTGACCAGCTGCATTGCAGCATTATCTACAAACATAAAATCCAGCTCAATATCCGGGAACTCACTCTTGTGCAAAGCTGTAACCACCTCTCTCCAGAGCCTTGAGGTCTCCAGGACATTGGCCTTATCTACCAGAGTCACCTTTCCCCTTCTGCCAATAGCCAGCCTAAAAGCGAGTCGCGCAACCCGCTCCACCTCCTGTGCAGTATAGAGGCAGGTGTCAAAAGCTGTTAACCTGTCTATACTTCTGCCTCTTGGCTCCCCAAAATAGATTCCACCGGTAAGCTCCCGTACAACAACTAAATTGGCCCCGGCAATTCTATCCTCCTTCAATGGAGAGCGGTGAGATAGAGAGGGAATCAACTCAACAGGGCGGATATTGGCAAAAAGGCCAAGCTCCTTACGCATCTTTAAAAGACCCTGCTCCGGCCGAACTTTGGCCGTTGGGTCGTTATCATATTTCGGGTCGCCGATTGCCCCGAACAGGATGGCATCGCAGGCGGTGCATAACCTATGAGTTTCTGCAGGATATGGTTCTCCGCAACTCTCAATTGCAATAGCGCCAATCAATCCGTAATTAAAAGTAAATGTGTGAGAAAATTTTTGGGCGACAGCCTTCAAAACCTTAACCGCCTGAGCAGTAATCTCAGGACCGATACCATCTCCGGGTAATACCGTAATTATTTTATTCATTGAATGTTATCTCTTTATGTAATTTTAAAATTGCAAATCGGGATGTTTGGGATATAAGCAGATTAAAGTGAAGATGCTTTATATAACTCATAATCCTCTATCTCCTTAATGTTTGATAGCAGGTAGTCAATATCGTCATAGCCATTTATCAGGCACTCCTGTTTGTAGTTGTTGATTTCGAACTTTTCGGAATCGCCACTCTCCTCAACTGAGATCTCTTTTTTCATAAGGTCAATTTTTAATGTTGTTTTATTATTTGATTTGGAATAATTTATAATTGCAGAGTAAAATCCTTCACTCACCTGAACCGGCAGCAACCCATTATTGAGAGCATTGGAGCGAAAGATATCGGCAAAAAAGGTGGAGACCACCGCTCTAAATCCGTAATCGGCAATTGCCCACGCAGCGTGTTCGCGACTGGAGCCGCATCCGAAATTCCTCCCTGCAACCAGGATTGTCCCATCTCCATTTGGGGTGTTTAAAATGAAATCCTCAATTTTCGCTCCCGAGCTGTCGTAACGCCAGTCGTAAAAGAGATTTTCTCCGAACCCTTCTCTCGATGTGGTTTTGAGAAAGCGTGCCGGGATAATCTGGTCGGTATCAATATTATCTTTGACGATTATCACCGCCTTAGACACAACTGTTGTAAATTTTTTGCTGTTCATTGTTACTATCTGTATCAATTATTACTGTTGCTTGCACTATTACTGTTGTTTGCACTAATGCTGTTGGGGAGCACTTTTGCTGTTGGTTTACATTCTTACTTTTAAGTTGGATTCTTGCTTTGGATCTCCTTACTTTTAAGTTGGATTCTTGCTTTGGATCTCTCTCGGGTCAGTTATGACGCCGGTAATTGCAGATGCTGCTGCAACCAGCGGCCCGGCAAGTATTGTTCTCGCTCCGGGTCCCTGCCTGCCCTCAAAGTTTCTGTTTGTGGTTGATATACAGTATTTGCCATTTGGGATCTTATCTTCATTCATCCCCAGACAGGCTGAACATCCGGGCTGACGCACCTCAAATCCCGCTTTGCGAAGTATTTTCCCAAGACCCTCTTCCTCTATCTGCCTCTCAACTCTCTTAGAACCCGGAACCAGCCAGGCTGTAACCTCAGGGGCCTTTTTGCTCCCTTTTACAATATTCGCAAACGCACGAAAATCCTCTATTCGCCCGTTTGTGCAACTCCCCAGAAATATGTAGTCTACAGGGAGTCCCAGCAGTTGCTCACCCCCCTTAAACCCCATATAATTAAGAGCCTTCTCTGCCATTGCCAACTCAATTGCGTTGCTTACCGCCATTGTCAACTCAACCGCTTTGCTTCCAGCCATTGCCAACTCAGCCGCGCTCTTCTCCGCCACTTGGCTTCCCGCCGCGCTGCTTCCGGCCAGTGGAACTCTGCCGGTTATTGCCATCCCCATTCCCGGGTTTGTGCCCCAGGTAATCATCGGCTCTATCTGTGTGGCATCTATCTCTATTACAGCATCATAAATAGCATCAGGGTCACTCTTCAGTTCGCTCCACCTCTTAATGGCCCTCTCCCACATCTCCCCCGTTGGAGAGTAATCTCTCCCCTTTAGGTAGTCGAAGCTCTTGCTGTCCGGAGCAATGAGCCCGCCTCTTGCCCCCATCTCAATGCTCATATTGCAGATTGTCATCCGTCCCTCCATAGTGAGACCTTTTATTGTGCTTCCTGCGAATTCAATGAAGTGGCCTGTGCCTGCAGATGTTCCCAACCGCGAAATTATGTGCAGGATGATATCCTTTGCACAGACCCCATTTGGCAAAGCACCATCTACCTTAATGAGCATCTGCTTAGGTTTGCTTTGGAGCAGGGTCTGTGTGGCAAGAACCATCTCCACCTCGCTTGTTCCAATGCCAAAGGCGATGCTGCCAAAGGCTCCGTGTGTAGATGTGTGGCTGTCGCCGCAGACGATTGTCATTCCGGGCTGTGTGATTCCAAGTTCCGGCCCAATGATGTGAACGACGCCATTGGATGGATCTCCCAGCGGGAAGTAGGTTATGCCGTGCTCCTTTGTGTTGGCGGCAAGTTGCTCAATGGGGATGCGCGAGGTAGACTCCTCTATAGGTTTATCCTGATTCCTGGTTGGTACATTGTGGTCGCAGGTGGCAAATGTTTGTGAGGGCCTAAAGACTTTGCGCCCTCTGTTGCGCAGTCCGGTAAAAGCCTGCGGGCTTGTCACCTCGTGGATAAAATGTCTGTCAATATAGAGAACAACCGGCCCATCCGGAATCTCTTTTACTATATGTGACTCCCATATTTTGTCAAATAGTGTTTTCATCTGTTAGTGTTTTGTGTATATGTCTGTATATTAATAATTTAATATTTGTATTTTTCTCAATTGCCAAAATGCTATTTTTTAACTATTTAAAAACCAGCGTGTTTCACAGAACACTGGCAGTTGAAACAGCATTCACCAGCGCCTCAACCGAAGCGGTTACAATATCGGTGTTGGCAGAGAAGCCGTAGTAGATGTTCCCTTTGTTCTCTATTTGAATGTGCACCTTTCCAACATCGTCGCTGCCGCGGGTAATGGCCTGTACAAGAAACTCTTCCAGGTTGATTTTACGGTGGATCAGAGATTTAACCGCCGAAAACGAGGCATCTATAGGGCCGTTACCCGAACTGGTTGCACAGCACACCTCCCCGTCAATAACCAGCTTAACTGTTGCCATTGGAACGGAGTTTTTACCGCAAACCACCTGCAGATATTTAAGGCGGATTTTCTGATTCTGTTTGGCGCGGGTAACACCCACAATAACAAGCAGATCTTCGTCGTTAATGTCCTTTTTACAGTCGGCCAGCTTCAGGAATTTGTCGTAGGCCTCGTCCAGCTCCTCGTTTGTGAGCTCCACCCCAAGCCTTTTGTAGTGGTGGTTTAGAGCGGCTCTTCCGCTGCGGGCAGTAAGGGCAATTGTAGATTCGTTCACCCCAACATCTGCAGGGTCTATGATCTCATAGCTCTCGCGGTTTTTAAGTACGCCGTCCTGATGAATCCCCGAAGAGTGGGCAAAAGCGTTCCTCCCCACAATCGCCTTGTTGGGCTGGACCGGCATCCTCATCAGGGTTGATACAAGACGAGAGGTTCGGGCAATCATCCGGGTCTCAATATCTGTATAAACGGGAATATCATTGCGGCATTTTATTGCCATAACCACCTCCTCCATTGCAGTGTTTCCGGCACGCTCACCAATTCCGTTAATGGTAACCTCAACCTGCCGCGCACCATTCATCACCCCGGCGAGGGTGTTTGCTGTTGCCATTCCAAGGTCGTTGTGGCAGTGGGTAGATATCACCGCTTTGTGAATATTGGATACATTGTCGTGCAGATATTTTATCTTCTCGCCATACTCATAAGGCATACAGTACCCTGTTGTGTCGGGGATGTTTACCACCGTTGCCCCTGCAGCAATTACCGCCTCGATTACCCTGGCAAGATATTCATTATCTGTCCTCCCTGCATCTTCGGCGTAGAACTCCACATCGTCGGTAAAGCGGCGGGCATACTTCACGCACTTAACCGCCCGTTCAAGGATATCCTCTCTGTTGGAGCGGAATTTGTGCAAGATATGCATATCCGAAGTCCCTATCCCTGTGTGAATTCGCTTTCTTTTTGCAAAGTGCAGAGCATCTGCAGCAACATCAATATCCTTCTCAACTGCCCGTGTAAGGGCGCAGATGGTAGAGTCGGTAATTACCTTAGAGATCTCCACAATGGAGTTGAAATCTCCCGGGCTGGAGATGGGAAAACCACACTCGATTATATCTACCTTCATTGCCTCGAGAGCTTTGGCCAGCTCTATCTTTTCAATTGTGTTAAGCTGACATCCCGGGACCTGCTCTCCGTCGCGAAGAGTTGTGTCAAATACATAAAGTTTTTCCATAGTTCGTAAAATTAAAAAAGGCCACCCTTTTTGGGCGGCCTGTCTATTTTGGTTTAAAAATTCTCCTATTAATGCACAACAGTTGCTCCGCCCGATTTATAAAAACCCAGCAGCAGCAGTGATTGAATAATTGATATTTGTCTATTCATACAGGTTGCGAAGTTATCAAAAAAATGAATCGAACAAATTTTAATTGAAAAATATTTGTAAATTGCCCAACTTAAACAGGTACTATTGCCCAGTTTGAACTGCAACTGGGTGCCGAAAAACTTCGTATGAAAACAAAGAGAGTAAAGGTGGAAAACTCTTCTGCATCTGCTTTTGAGCAGATGTATGTTGCTAATTACCACAAGATAAGATCTTTTTGTAATCACTATCTAAAGGATGATAATCTCTCCAAGAATGTAGCTCAGGATGTCTTTGTCTCGGTTTGGAATAACAGAGAGAGTCTCAGTTTTTCGGATGAGTTGCTTCCATATCTCTTTGTTCTGGCAAAAAATATGTGCCTGAATATTCTTAAGAGGGAGAAGGTAAAACAGAACTATTCAGAATACGGTAGGAGCCAAAACCGCGATGCTCTAAACTACGCATCTTTGAGAGACTCCTCTATTGGCCTGCTATATGGGAACGAGGTAGAGAAGCTATTGAATGATGCAATGCAAAAGATGCCAGAGAGTGTAAGATCTACATTTTATTTGAGCCGCTTTAAGCGCCTAAAATATGATGATATCGCCATAAGCCAAAAGATATCGGTAAAAACGGTAGAATACAGAATAATGTATGCCCTGAGAATCTTAAGGGTAATATTAAAAGACTATTTACCAATCTTATTAGGGTATTTGTCCCTGAGATTGTTTTAACATACAGAGAGATTTTTATGAAAAAAGAACTGCTATTAAAGTACATTAAAGGAGAGGCCACAAATAAGGAGGAGATCGAAATATACGATTGGATCGGTAAGAACCCCGATAACAAGAGATATTTTGTTATTCTTAACAATTTGTGGATATCTCAAAACATATCTCAAAACAAAGCAGATGAGCGGGAGGTTGAGGAGATTAGATTGCTTACAACAAAGAGAGGCAATCTCTTTAAGAGATATGGAAAATACATCTCCTATGCAGCTGTGGCAGTGGTTGTGTTGTCTCTATCCCTTAACCTTTTTCTGCTGGATAGTAACAACAAATTAGTCAGAAAATTCAGTAACACTCCTGTAAGGCTCTCCGAGCTTTCTCCGGATTATAAACACGAAATATATACCGAAAAAGGGGTTAAAGCAAAAATTACCCTGCCGGATGGATCCGCCGTATGGCTAAATTCAGATTCAAGAATAACATATCCCGACAGGTTTGAGTCGGATATCAGGGAGGTTGAGTTCTCCGGCGAGGCCTACTTTGATGTTGTGAGCGACTCTTTAAGGCCACTCATAATCAAAACTAATAAAGATTTTAAAATTGAAGTATTGGGTACTCAGTTTAATGTTAGAAGTTACGATAATGATAATGAGGCTCAGACTACACTCTATACCGGTTCTCTCAATATTGTTTCTAAAGGTGTGAGCAGCGGCCTTAAAGGGGCAAAAGATATTGTTACAACACTGAAACCATCTGAATCCTGTATTATAAGAGAAAAACAGAACCCGATACATATAAAACCGGCAGATGCTAACAAGCAGTATGCCTGGAAAGAGGGTAAAATAATATTTGATTCGACTCCACTCTCAGAGGTTATTAAAATGCTCGAGAGGTGGCACGGGACAGAGTTTGTAGTTAAAGACCCATCTATTTACAGATTCGATATTACTGCAAAGTTTCGTTCTGAATCTATAGTGCAAATTATGGAGATGATAAAGTATTGTTCTTTAGTGGACTATACTATTGACAGCAATAAAGTGGTACTCTATCGGAGATAATTCTAATTTTTTTGTTAGGGTAATTAGCTTTGATGTTGTTCTACAGACAAACCCAAAACAATTAAATTATGAATAGTAAAACAGTACCAAAGGCTTTATTAAGGCTTTTGCCTTTTCTAGCTATCTTCATCCTCTTTTGCAATGATATCTCTGCGCAAAAGATTAACATTAATTTTAAAGATACCCCGCTTAAAAACATTCTTACGGAGGTTAACCGCCAGACCGGCTATGACTTTGTCTATTCAAATGCATTAACTGCAATTAATGACAAAGTGACCATCAGCTATAGCGCCAATGGTGAACCTGTCGAGAAGTTGTTTGACGCACTTTTTATTGAGAGAGGTATATCTTACAAAATTAACAACAAACAGGTAACCCTTGCACCAAAAGAGATTGTTCCCGGTAGCAGGCTCAACAGAGTAGCCTCATCCGGTACAGTATCCCAAGAGGTTTTCCAAATAAAGGGTAAGGTCCTGGATGATACAAAACTACCTCTACCTGGAGTATCAATACAAAACCTCACATCTAAGAAAGGCTCTTTCTCAGATAATAATGGGGATTACACATTAGAGGCAAAAAACGGTGACAGAATCCGTTTCTCCTCTATTGGAATGATCACTAAAGAGGTTGTGATTTCCGGTAGTGTGACAGTTTACAATATTGAGATGTCTCCGGATAATATTCTTTTACAGGATGTGGTTGTAACCGGTTACCAGACCCTATCAAAAGAGAGGGCAACAGGTTCGTTTAATATCATCAAAGCAGAACAGCTTGAAAAACCTGCGACTAACCTTGGTCAGAGAATAATCGGAACATCTGCCGGTGTGCAAACAAAGACAGATGTGAACGGAAACGTTACATTTGAAATTAGGGGTCAGACGAGTCTACTTGCAGCTGCACAACCGTTAATTGTTGTTGATGGTTTTGCAATTCAGGGAGACCTCCGGACAATCAACCCAAACGATGTTGAGAGCATTACAATTCTAAAGGATGCAGCTGCAACATCAATTTGGGGAGCACGTTCTGCAAATGGGGTTATCGTAATAACATCTAAATCTGGATTAGGCAGCAAGAGAAGTGGAGTCAAAGTTGATTTTAGCAGCTTCCTTAAATATGCTCCCAAAACCGACATCAATTATCAGAATCCATTTGCAACATCTACAGAGATAATTGATTATGAACAGAGAGGCTTTTCTACCACTTTTTTTGGTGGCCCTTGGGTTCCACTACCAAATAGTAACACCAGTCTAACAGGCACATATTCTGCAGCAGTTCAGGCGATGAATGAAGCCAGGATGGGATATATAACGGCCACCGAACTTAATGCAACATTGGACAGGTTACGTAAAATAGATAACAGGCAGGATATAAAAGACCATATGCTGCAAAATCCGTTTACACAGCAGTATAACCTTAATATTTCCGGATCTAATGAAAGGATGACTAACGTACTCTCACTGATGTACGAAGGCTCGAACCAGAGTTATACAGGAGATAATGCCAAAAAATATATTGCTAACTACCGTGCAAATGTAAAGGTGTTCAGATGGCTCGACTTCTTCTTCTCCGGCAGCTTCGGGATGACAGATGAGAGAAATAATGGTGCTATTTATACAAGTAGCCCTTACCACGCTCTTTTTAATGAAGATGGAAGCTACGCTTCAGTTCCATTCGGTGTTTATATGCCAAATATGCTAAGACACGTACCTATGAGCAGCTTCCCGTACTCAGACTGGTCATACAACCCAATTCGAGAGGTTGACGGACGTGATTTCAGGACAAAACAACTTAGAGCAAGGGCTCAGGCAGGCTTGACTTTTAAGGTCATAGATGGATTGACTATAGACTCCAAGATCCAGTATGAGATGATCAATAATGATACTAAGAATATTTATAATGAAGACACATATACTGTTAGGTCTACTGTAAATTTTGCTTCAACCTGGGATAAACCAACGGGTAAAGTTACCACAAACCTGCCAAAAGGCGGTTTTCTCGACCAGAGTAGAAACAATACAACAGCTTATAATTGGAGGAACCAGATTAACTATAATAAGCTCTTTGCAGAGAAACATCAGATTAGTGTTATTGCCGGTGCCGAGGTCTCAGACAGAGTTTACCAGACATTTGGAAACCCACGAACTTATGGCTATGATAATGAAAAACTCACTGTTGGGACATTCCCTAACGGAGTTGGAGGTAGCGGTGTTTATGCCCTCAAAAACTGGACAGGGGGTGCTCAAACATTTGCCTATACAAACAGCTACTCTTACAGTACAGACAGGTATTTCTCAATGTATGGAAATGCATCGTATACCTTTGACAGCAAATATACTCTTTCGGGATCTGCAAGAACAGATGCCTCCAACTTGATTACTGATGACCCTAAATACAGATATGCACCATTCTGGTCTGTTGGGGCAAGTTGGGCAATTACCAAAGAGGAGTTTATGAAAAGTATCTCCTGGCTGGACAGGCTACTCATAAGAGCAACATACGGTTACAATGGCAACGTAGACAAATCTACCTCTTTTATGCCACTTATAACCGTTACAGGAACGCAGAATATCTATATTCAGGATTACACTGCATCTATTGGTAGTTATGGTAACCCGACCCTTCGCTGGGAGAAGACAGGAACCATTAACCTAGGATTTGATTTTGATATGTTCAAAGGAAAGTTATATGGTAAGTTGGATGTCTATAACAAAAAAGGTAAGGATCTTATAGTTGCTATGAGTATTCCTGCAGTAAATGGAACAGCAAGTCAAAAACTCAATATGGCCGAGATGACCAACAGAGGTATAGAGCTTGAGCTTGGAACATTAATGAAACTTAAGGATAACGATATAGTTTGGGTAGGGAACTTAAACTTCTCTTATAATAAAAATAAAATTGACAATTTGTTTAAAGCCACCTATGCTGCATACGATCTTTACGGTGGAGGAACTGCTGCGTATGTGCAAGGTTATGACGCAAATACTTTGTGGTCATTCAAATATGCAGGCGTAGTAGATAAGGGAGTAGCAGGAAGTCCAAACTGGCAACCGGTTGTTCAAGGTAAAGGAGAAGATCTCTATGACTTTACAGGATGGACACCGGGAGACGGACGCGACTATATGCTAAATATGGGGACAAAAGTAGCTCCGTTTGCAATGGGATTTTCAAGTACTTTCAAGGTGTACGATTTTGATATTTCATTTATCGTTACCGGGAAATTTGGACACGTATTTAATGGATTTTCGTTTAATTACCCAAGTATGTCCGGTGGAAGTGCTCTCCCTAACAAACTTTATAACGAAATTTTAGATTCGGACCCTATGGTTAGAGTTCCTATTCCATTTGGTAAAGCAGAACCAAGGTACTATTTCTGGGACAGATTCTATCCATATCTTGACTATCTAGTTCAGAATGCAAACCATATAAGAATGCAGGAGCTAAACATCACCTATAATATGCCAAAATTCTTAACAAGCAAATTAGGGATAAGCTCGGCTAAATTATATGCTCAAGCGAACAATCTGTTTACTCTCTCGAACAACAAGTATAATGAAGATCCGGAATTCCCTCTGGGATCTCTTAGGCCACAAGCCTCCTTTACCTTTGGATTAAATTTAGGATTCTAAAAATTATAGGTTATGAAAATATTAAAATATATAGTAATAATTGTAAGTACCACACTGTTTTTAAGTTCGTGTGATGACTTTCTAAGTCAAAAGCCAAGTAAAAACACATCCTTGGTTCCGACTACTGCAGATCAGCTGGAGTACCTTCTTAACAACTATGCCAACTTCTATCAGGAGGGTAACAGAACAATCGTATATAGTTCGGATGACTACGGGTTACAAAAGGAGATATATGATAAAAGAGCTGCTGCATATGGAGTTGTGGCTGCACAGTTCGGAACTTGGGACACAGAGTTTCTCCCTTTTGATGGTAGAGAGAATTTTTGGTCGGGAGAGTATCGCAAGATATTTACTGCAAATATGGTATTAAGCAACCTGCCAAAGGTAAGCGGTACAGATGCTCAAAAAGAGAGACTCACATCTGAGGCATATTTTATTAGAGCGTACAGCTACTGGACACTTGCCCAGACATATTGTCTCCCATATACTACTGCAAACAAAGACGAACTCGGCTTGGTTTTAAAACAAACTACAAGTTTTGAGGAGCCTGTTGAAAGAGCAACTCTTGAGGAGACATATGCTCTTATAGAGGCAGACCTTGCAGAGGCACTCAAAAACACCACTAAGCTGGAGATGGTTAACAATAAGTACAAATCGTGGAGAGCAAGTAAGGCTGCTGTTAACGCTTTTGCTGCAAGGTATTACCTTAACAGAAATGACTACACCAAAGCCCTTGCTCACGCAGATGTTGCCCTAACCGAGCACAATGTAATGATGGACTATAATGTAGATATGCGTTACAGCAGCATCATATCTAATGTAACTGTAGGCGGTGTACCAACAAGAATTTGGTACCCGTATACTCACGATAACCAGAGTGACTTCACCGATATGTTAGAGTGGAAAGAGCACTACTACTTTAGGATGAATTATCACGAAAGTTGGTGGTATATCCCAAGTACACAGCTTCTTGCAATATATGACCAGACATATGACCTTAGATACAAATATCATATGGTAAAGAACTACTCCTTTGACAGAGGTCTAACAAGCCCGGCATATGAATATCCCGGTTACATATTCTTCTTCAAAGATAGAATACCTTCGGGACCTACAGTTGCAGAGATGCTTCTCATAAAAGCGGAGTGTCTTGCCCGTCAGAACAAGGTTCCTGAGGCTATGAGTGCAGTAAATCTGCTAAGAGCTAAAAGAATGGATAAAAATGCACCATCTGCAGTTATTAACTTGGCGGCAACCTCTAAGGATGACGCAATTGCAAAGATTCTTTTGGAGAGACGCAGGGAGATGCCATTCACCCAAAGGTGGAATGATATCCGCAGGCTTAACGGTAACGAAGATGCAAGTGACGATATAGGGCCATTAACACGTAGTTTCTATGGGTTTACCAGTGCAGCTATTTCACCAACGTTAGGGTTGAATACCTATACTCTTCCAAAGAACTCCAGAAGATATGCCGCACCTATCCCTAATACAGAGATACAGAGTAGCAATGGGGTTATAGTTCAGAACACCTACTAAGGTAAATTTTAAAAGGGGCGTTCAAATCGCCCCTTTTTTTTAATAAAACATATTATGAGACAGATATTTATTATTCTCTTTACATTGATTAGCGCGCTCTCCTACGGCCAGATAAGCGGCAGGGCGGCTAAAGGGCCGGTAAACAGGGACACTCTTGCAAAGCTTGAAGCCCTGGTGGTTGCAAACCCGGCAAATACAGATGCACATATAAAGTACATTAACTATATCGGTATTGATAGCGAAGAGTTGGTTAAGCAGTATGAAAAATGGGTAAATGAGTTCCCAAAATGTGCAACGGTTCCATTCGCACTTGGAGAGGCCTATGCAAAGGTTGAGAGCCCAAAGGCGAAACCGTGGCTGCTTAAAGCGGTGGCCACAGATCCAAAATTTGCCAGAGCCTACTACTACCTTTGGATTGATGGGGAGAGGTGGGGAGACTTTAACGCCTCGAGAGAGTATCTGCGACTAGCAATGGAGAGCGACCCCTCAAGCCCGGATTATGCATTTTACTACAGAAGTAGCTTTAAAAACATAGATCCGGAGCGATATAAAAAGGGGATGTATGAGATGCCCAAACTCTTCCCGGGACACGAAAGAGGGGCGCAATCTCTTTACTGGCTTGGTCTTTTTGTGAAGGAGAACAGTGAAAAGGAGGGGATATATAAATACCTAAAAGAGAATTTTCCTCCCGGAAAATCAAACTGGAGCTCAAGCGGTATGTACGACTACTTCTATCTGCTTTTGGAAACTGAACCCACTAAAGCACAAGAGCTTGCAACCGAACTGGAGGGAGTCTCTACAAGAGAGAACGACAAAAAAAGCTGGGGTGTAAGAGTAAAGCTTGCACAGGATCTTATTAAGATAAATTCGCTCGTAGCAGAAAAGAGGTTTGCAGATGCAAAACTTGTAGCAGATGCTGTTATCCAGGAGAGAAGATCTGCAGCAGCTGGATTGATAACACTTTTAAAGGCAGAGCTTTCAGACAAGTCAGGCGAGACGCCATCTGCCTACAAAAACCTTGTATCATTCTATGCACAAACCCCACAAGATGACATTATGAAAGCTCTGGAGATGTATGGAAAAAAATTGGGCAAAGGCAAAAAAGAGATAATCTCAGATGTTTGGCAGATAAGGGATGCTGCAGCTGTTGCCGCAACTCCGTTTTCACTTGAGCAGTATTTCAAGCCGGAGAGAGCAAAACTGGAAGATTTCAAGGGTAAGGTTATCCTTTTAACATACTGGTTCCCCGGATGCGGACCCTGCAGAGGTGAATTCCCATACTTTGAGAATGTAATCAAGAGATTCAGCAAAGATGAGGTTGTATATCTTGGAATCAACATAGTACCCGAGCAGGACGACTATGTAATTCCATTTATGAAGTCCAGCGGGTACAGCTTTATTCCACTCAAAGATGAGGAGGATAAAAGAGGAAACCTTGTTGCCCCGGGTGCCCCAACAAACTATCTCATAGATGGTAGCGGAAGAATAATCTTCAAAAACTTTAGAACCGACAGCGATAACGAAAGAGTGTTGGAGCTGATGATAAGCGAAACAATAGAGAGAGGGAAACAAAAGGAGAACAATTTTGAGGTGAAATTTAAAATTGACGGAGTTAATCCCAAGGGTGTTTTTGTGACATTTTTCGGAGAGAAGGATGTTGCAACAAGTGAGAAAATAGAGGCCAACAACGGAGAGTTTGTTTTTAAGGGCTACACCCCGTCACCTATGGTTGCCCGTCTTAGCTTTTCCGGAGAGGATAGGTTTTTGAAACGTGTTGGAAATGGATATATCCCCTATAAAAGTTCAAGTCTTTGGATGGTTGTATATCCAGGTGCTTCGTTTGAGGTAAGCGGATTGCTTGAGGGAAAAGATTTCCTTGATATCTACCCGCTTGATGGTGGTGAGAATGACATCTTTGCATCACTCAACAGCAAAATGATGCCGGCGACAAACAATATGGGTAACCTTACTCTCAAAATCAGACTCGATAACACTTTGACTCCGGAGCAGAAAACGGAGATTGAGTCGAAAATAAAAGCTATTGAAGGTGAGATTGCTTCTCTTAAAAGAGATTTTCTGGACAAGAGTGCAAACTCACTTGCTGCTCTTTGGCTGATGGAGGATATGCTAATCCGCAGCGAAATTTCGCCACAGGATCTTATCCCTTATATGCAAAAGGTTAATGTTAAAAAATATGGCGACCACTATTTCTACAAAGCTGTAAAAGACCGTATTGACGGGTCGTTTGCATCTGCAGTAGGGAAGCAGTGCCCTCCAATTGTAACTAAGAACACAACAGATGGCTCGGAATTTAATATTGAGAGCCTTAGAGGCAAGTATCTCATAATAGACTTTTGGGGCACCTGGTGCGGACCTTGTGTTGCAGGAATTCCGCATATGAAGGCGTTCCGTGAGAAGCACAAAGATAAACTGGAGTTGCTAGGTATCTCAAACGACAGAAGTGTAGATGTGTGGAAAACATTCATCACAAAAAATGAGATGAACTACCCAAATATTCTATGTGGAAAAGGAGAGGAGGATTTTGTGTCAAAATTCAACGTTCAGGGATTTCCCACCAAAATACTCATTAGCCCCGAGGGTAAAATTCTCTTTAGAGATTCTGGAGAGAAAGAGGATTTCTACACAAAAATTGAGAAGTTGATGGGTTTATAATATTCCCGATAAGAGGCGAGGCTCTTGAGACAGCTGTAAAGCAGCTTATCGGATTATCAAAATAGGTGGTGGCAACGCCATCTTAGCATCAAAGGCCGGTTCGCCGGCTTTTGTTGCTACATTAAGCTCCATAACATCTCTTGAGCGGAACTCGTCAAAAGAGTAGGGGAGTCCGGCAAGCTGTTTTATTCTTTTTACAATGAGTTCTCTTCCGGGCGCATTTATGTATTTAATATTGTTAATCATCAGGGATCTCTGCTCCGGCCTGTAGACACCTTGTCCATAGTAGTAGGCTCCCTCCCAGGCACCTACATAGGCGTAGCCTGTAACGCCAACGAAGTGTTTCCAGATAATCTCAGAGAGGTTGTTGGTAAGATCTACATTTTTGAAATGGTTAAAAGATTGCCATAGACGGAGAGTGCTCTTTTCACTATCTGTTATGTACCCCACGTTGTTTACATATTCATCTGCAAGCTTCCCAAACCCGTGCCCTGCAGCCTCGTGTTGCACAAGACCCCGAAAATCGTATGGGTAGCTTAAATCTGAGACTGGTGCAATAGCAATTGCAGCACCGTCGGAGTAGAGCCGGCAGGTTCCTCCGTAACGGTTGCTGTTGGCAACCACTGTTATAAGGGTATTGCTAAGGCTTCCAATAGGTGCTTTTTGGGCATATGTAAAACAGGTTGTGTTATTTACAGTCATTGAGGTAACCGGATAGGTTCCGGTGTATTTTGTCTGGAATTTAGTATCTACATTGGTTGTAAGGTCGCTTATTCCGCTCTGGGCAGATACCGCATACACCACATAGACGCTAAAATGGTTGCGGTAGGTCTTATATGGCTCTATTGCAAAGAAGTGCTCTACGGCGGCATTGATTGTGGTTAAATATTCGTTGCTCTCAATCTCTGCCCTGTTAAAACCATCTCCTAAAAATACCAGGTCTACCCCGCTTCCCATTGTGGCAATCTGCAAAAGAGCGTAATCGCCATCGTTAATCGCATATCCGGGATCGGGTGGATCTTCGGGATCTTCACCCGGATCTTCGGGATCCTCCTCTCCTCCAAGACTTGGATCTGTCCCCTCTTCGTAGATTTTGTCAAAAAAGGTATAACCCCACCCGGAGGTTGTTTTATAAGCGTTAAGAGAGCCTACAGGCACAACAAGGTGTGCAGCAGCATCAATTCCGGTAAAAACTCCGTTAAGAGCGAATGGAGTTACAACTCTGGACACAACCATTGCAAGCTGCGAACACCCTGCAAAAGCAGAGTTACCTACACTGCTTAAAGATGTAGGAAACTCCACCGCTGTAAGCGAAGTGCAGTTAAGAAATGCTTCTGCTCCTATAGATGCAAGATTTGAGGGGAACTTTACCTCTTTTATCTTTTTGCCGGGTGCAGATGTGCTTTTGAAAGCATTATCCGGAATTTTATTGTTCTCAACTGTTGCCTCCTCCAAATTGAGATACTCCAGATTCAACAGATTATCTCTGAGAAATACAAAATCTGCAGCAGAGATCTCACCCTCAACCTTGAGCCGGGTGACAGATGCCCTATCAGCGGCGGGTATGATATCTGCAAGAGCCCTGCCATTCGGGTTATAAACATAATACCCGTCATACCAGGACTGCCTTATTTTCAAGGTATCTTTGAAAAGATTATTTACTGAGGTAAATATGACACTCCCTGTTCTTATTTCTGTCGTGGTGTTTGCCGAGACTGCAAATGAGTGGCTGTTGGTTACCAGCCCCTTTGTCTTTATTTCGGTTATCCAGTTTACCCCTGAAGATAGTGTAACATTGTACTGGATATTGGACTGAAGCGTATAGTTGATTGTTCCCCCTCCCTTTTGGACAACAAAACTCTTTACCGGAGAGAAGATAATGGCATCTCTCTGCGCCTGAACAATTGTAAGGGTATCGCTCAGTGAAGAGTTGTTGTCTTTAAAAATAATCTGAGCACTTCTGCTGTCGTAGGTTTCGTTTGCCCCTACAATAAATTGGTGCAGATATGTGGTGAGGGCTTTTGTATTGACTTTAGTTACCCAGCTTACTGTCGGGGGTAAAAGTATGGTGTAACTTATGTTTGAGCGCAACTCGACAGATATTGAAGAGGCAGAACTTGGCACGTTGAAGATCTTTTGAGTAAGGATAAGTGCATCCTTCTGAGCCTGATTTATTGTAAGGGTATCTGAGAGGGTCGAGTTCTTATCTTTGAAAATAATACGGGCAACTCTTTTGTCGTAAGTGTCGTTTGCAGCTACAGCAAATTCGTGCAGAGATGTGTTGAGCGTTTTTGATTTAACTTTTGTTACCCAATTTGCATCTGCAGGGATAATAACATCGTAGTTTATATTGCTTTTTAGCTCTGCAGATACACTTCCTGTAGTGCTGGGGAGATTAAAGACTTTTTGAGTTAATATGAGAGCGTCGGTCTGTGCCTGAGTTATTGCAACTGTAGATGAGAGAGTTGCTGCAGTTATGATTATCTGTGTACTCCTTTGCGAATATGTTGTATTTGGGTCTGCTGCCACCCTTATGGTGCCATTCCCGCTACCTGTAGCCGGTATACCAACACACCATCCGTCACCCCCCATCACCCTCCAGGTTGTGTTAGATGTAATATTTATAATGTAATCCCCTTCTTTTTCTGAAAAACTGATTGACTCCACCGAGACCGAAAGTGTAGGCTCAGGCTTGCATCCTGTATTGAGTACAACTACAGAAAACAGAAGCCATACTGTTTGTTTTGCCCACCGGAACATTTCTTACACCTGTTTAATTTAGTGAAATTACCTACTTTCTTTTATAAACTCTTACATAATCTACATCGTGAAATTGAGGAAAAACGGTTGTGGAATCGGGATTTCCGGGCCAGGAGCCTCCAATGGCAGTGTTGATTATTAGAAAGTGGTCGTTATGAGGAACACCCTCCTTTGCAGAGTGTATCAATACTCCGTCCAGATACCATCTGATAGCATCTGTCTCCCATTCAAGAACATATAGATGAAAATCATCACCATAGTTGACTTTGCCGTTATAGGTTCCGGATGATACTCTTCTCTCCCCCTTGAAGGATTGGTAGTGAAAAGTTGCGTAGACAATATTGGATTCGTGTCCCAAAAACTCCATAATATCAATTTCTGTATACCAAGGTCTTAATTCGGGAATATACCTCTCCTGACCTCTATCTACAGCATCTTTCATCAATACCTCCATAGCCCAGTCGCGATTTTGCGGGTATAGCCAGTATGCCGGCCATAATCCTTTACCTGTGGGTAGCTTGCCTCGAATTTCAACTCTTCCATATGTAAAAGCTAACTTATCTTTAGTGTCCAGCCTGCCGCTTGTGTAGTGTTTGTTGCCAAACTCTCTTATTTGGCTACGAATCCTTAATGAGCCGTTTTCCACATATACCTCATCCGGGACATAGTACTGAAGTTCATCGTGTTTGCTAGTCTCTCTGGTTAAGATATTCCATTTGGATTTGTCAAGAGATTTGCCGTTGAATTCATCTTTCCAGATAAGTTTCCAGCCTGAATTTCCGGGATCTCTTTGTGGTTGCTCTTGTGCAGATGCTATTCCAAAACTTAAGCACTGTAAAGAGATGAAAAGCAGCAAAAATTTAATGTTTTTCATTATGGGGAATTATTAAAATTCAATTTTATTCTCGACGGTTTTACCCCAGAGCCCTCTGTTTTTGACTCTGGCCTCCTGCTGTCTCTTCAAAAAGAGTTCGGAGTACTTCACATTGGGAGGAAAGGTCATAACCATTGCATAACCACTCGCTACCAGATACTCGTTAATAAAGGTTCCATCCTCCATATAGGCATAAGCCAGAATTCTCATATACTGGTCGTACTTGTTTACATCATACTCCAGTCTCACTCTCTTATTGAGGATATACTCGGTCATAAACTCCTTCGCCTCCTTGCCGTAGTAGCCTATCTCCTTCCTCCCTGTCTTTCTTGACTCAGGTGCATCTACACCAATTAGCCTTACTCTGGCACCCTTCTTTGAGCCGTCATCTATTACAAATGTATCCCCATCAACAACTTTGGTTACAATATAGTATTCGTGGCTGGTTTTATCTGCCTCTTTTCCCCCTTTCACAGGGAAACAGGAGGTTGCGGACACCATTACAAGTGCTGTAAAAGTAAGTGAGAAGAGCACCTTAAATAATCTGTTCATAATCTTGAAGATTCAGCGTTATTATGTGGATTACTAAGTAAAGGTAGTAAGTTCTTTTAAAACCTCCACGCAACTACTCTGGAGATTTTATTGCCCCTGCCTGTGGGTATTGTCCTAACATCGTTAGCTCCTGCTATTTTTAAAGCGGAGTAGATACCTTTGAGGCTCTCCTTTTTTGAGATGAGAGAGGTGAACCAGTGGCACTGTTGTGCAAAATCTCTACTTTGAGCAACCATCCCCTTAACGAAATGCTCCTCTCCTCCGGGGCACCATAGCTCGTTGCTGCGACCCCCGAAGTTGAGTCGTTCCTGTTTAATTCGGGTTTTACTAAGATTACTAAGCTTTTTATGTGCCACTTGGGCGGCCTGCTCTTTTGATGAGTGGAACGGAGGGTTACATATCGTTGCAGCAATCTTCTCGCCTCTTTTCAATATCCCGTTAAAGTAACTCTCTCTATCTCTCTGGAGACGGATCTCAATTTTTCCGGTTAATACAGGGTTGTTTCTGACAATAGCAGCAGCAGACTCAACAGCCACAGGGTCAATATCTGTACCTATAAACGACCAGCCCCAGTTTACACACCCTATTATCGGGTAGATGCAGTTTGCCCCCACACCGATATCCAGAATTTTAACATCACTCCCAACGGGTACAGCTCCGTTATTACCCTCTGCAAGCAAATCTGCAATTGTGGCTATATAGTCTGCCCGGGATGGAATAGGGGGGCAAAGATAGTCAGGGGGAATCTCCCAGTAATTCAATCCATAGTGGTGTTTAAGCAGAGCTTTGTTGAGGATTATTACTGCAGAAGGGTCAAAAAAATCTATAGTAAGGTTGTTGTATTCATTGGTAAATACAAATCTGCTCAACTCAGGAAAACTTACTATGAGCTCATCAAAATCATAATTATTGATCTTTTGCACGTCTAAAAAACAAATTGGGTGTGTAGATTCAAAACGGGTGAGTAAAGAAAAATCTTGCCCCATCTGAATAGTCTGAGTCAATCCAGATTTTTCCTCCAAGACGGGCAATAATCTGTTTTGAGATGGCTAGACCAAGACCGGCCCCCTGTTTGAAATTGTTTAGTTTGCCGAATCTTTCAAATAGAAGTTTATGCTGCTCTCTTGGGATACCGGTACCTGTATCTGTTACCGAAAACAGCAGGTAGCCTTTATCTTTCTTTACCACCTCGTACTTCAACACTATGGAGCCTCTATCTGTGAATTTATTTGCATTTGTGAGCAGGTTTAACAAAACCTGTGAGAGTCTGTGAGAGTCTGTGCGAATAATTATCTCTTTTGAACCCGGCTCAAACCGGTACTCTACGTCATTTTTACGGAGATGGGAGATTGTCGCAAGCACCTGTTCGCAAATTGCATTGAGGTCTGTCTCTTTAAAGACGAAGTTAAGCTTACCTGTCTCAAGCCCGGAGAAGTCAAGAATATCTGTAATGAGGGTGAGCAGAAGCTTTGAGTTCTGGGTAATAACACTGCTCATATCTTTTCTCTCTTGCCCGGAAAACTCCTCCTCTGTGAGCAGGTTAGAAAATCCCACAATAGCGTTGAGCGGAGTCCTTATCTCGTGGCTCATATTAGCAAGGAAGGCAGATTTTAACCGGTCGCTCTCCTCTGCTCTCTCTTTTGCCTCCTGCAGCAGTTTACTATTCTCTTCCAGCCTTTTCCTGAGTCTTTTATTACGACCATACAGGATAGAGAAGGTAATAATCAGAATTATAAGGATGAAGGCAACACCGGAGATTCCGTAGATATATCTCTTGTACTTCTCAATTCTGGGGTCCGATGTGTTAACTATGTTACTTTCCGGAGGTAGGCGATAATCTTTGATTGAAAGATTGTCCAGCTTCTTCCTGTCAAACTGATATACCCCTCCGGACGCGACAAATGTCACCGAGTCACGCTCTCCGTTATGAAACGCAATAATTTGCTTTACAATTGTGAGGGCATCTGTTCTGTAAATAGGGATAAACCCTCCGATTGCTACAGAGCCTATTCCGGTTCCGGACATTGAGAAGACAGGTATATGGGGGTTTCCCGAGATAAGGTCTTCCAGGGAGTTTCCCAAATAGTACTGCCCATCTTTGTTTACCCTCCAGGTTGCAATCAACAAAGCGCTTTTTTGTGGTAGGTCTCGAATTATCTCCTTCATATGAGGGAGATAGTGCTCTCTGCTATCTAAAAAAATATAGTTTAGAGGGGGAAGTTTTGGGATAGATCTTTTGAACAGCGCTTTGAGAGAAATTCCTCCGTAGGTGTTATCAGTTATAAATACAACATTCTCTGTTTCAGGAAAAAGAGTCTGGATTAGCTCAATATTTTTATGAGCATTATAGACATTTACAACTCCACCTGCAGTAGCCTTGGCTCTAATTTTCCTGGACATATTTATCCAACCGGGCTCCCAGTATGGATTTATTGGCTCTTGTGGAAGGTCTATACCGTTGGAGCTGATAAAAGCTCCCAGAATGGGGATATCTTTAGGTAGAGACTCCTGAGATGAGATCGCAGACCAAGCCTCCTGCCCGATAGCAATAATTGCCGCTACATTTTTTCTCTCATATTTGGCCAGCAACCGGGATACTCGCTCTTTCCACAAATGGGCCTCTTCATTAAAATTCTTTACTCCAAGATCCTCTATTAAAATTACAAAGTTGTTCTTGTACAGCTTCTTGACCTGTCTCTCAAAATCGGTTATGAAATCCATTGTACGCTTTGTATCCGGATTAAATGAAGATATCATTAAGAAGATATCTGCATTCAATGAGCTCTCGCTGTCGGTATCTGAAGAGTATTTAATACAGTGATCTACACTATCCTCCTGGGCCTGTAAAACTTTACCGGGCAGCAGGATAAAAATGGCAATCACTGTCGTGCACCGGATTAAATTAGCAAATAAGGAGTTAATTGAGAAAAGCATTTATCTTATGAGATTTCACTTGTTGCAGTAAAGTTAAATAAAATTTTGAACTGACAGTATTTTGCGAAACAATCTAATTATGAGATGTTTGAAAAAATCGCTTTGGAAATTATAGCAAATCTGGAATTTTATATATCAGTTAGACAGCTGTTTACACAAAACAGTGTCAGCGTTTTTTAGATAATGAAAAGGTTATAAGGGATATGGCACCACATAAAAGCATTGTGAGAGCCTGTGACTCGTGAGAAATTGTGGCAAATACTACTCCGGTAGTCTGAGCTATGCCGTAAATGGATGCAAGTGCCAGAGAGATAATGAAGTGATAGGCCCCTATGCCACCCTGAACCGGAATGACCCAACCAAATCCACCGATTACTGTAAGGAAGAGAGCATCTACGGCAGTGAGCCCCTCTACTGCAGGGAAAGCAAGAATGGTTGTGTAGCTCATAAGCCAGTAGCAGAACCATATAGTTGCAGTGTAAATGAGAAACAACCACTTCTGAGGCATTCTAAACCCGGACATTACTCCTGAGATAACCCCTTTTGCAATATCTGTTATTCTACGGAATATTGGGTGTCTCTCACGAAAACGGAAGATGATATATAGAAAAACAACAAATGAGATAACAAGTGCACCGGCCACCCACGCCATATTAGCCGAGAATTTATTGTCAAATGAGGCAACAATCTCCCTGTTAATGAAATTGCCAAATTTCTTCCACTCCAGAATGATTACTGCCAGTGTTACTAGTGCCAAAGAGAGAAGGTCAACGCTTCTTTCCAGCACAACCGTTCCCGCTACTGTTTCAAATGGTAGCCCTGTCTTTTTTGTTATTACTCCGCATCTGGCAAACTCCCCTGCGCGAGGCACTGCAAAGTTTGTTATGTACCCTATATTGACCCCGTCCCAGGCATCTCTCCTCTTTATTTTAAAACCAAGGGGTAGCATAATGAGTCTCCATCTTAAGGCACGAAGCCAGAACACAAATATACTCACCAACATAGAGAGTGCGATCCATCTGAAATTTGTGCTCAGTAGGCCGGCTTTAAAATCGCTCCAGTGTACCCCCTTGAAGGATACCCAGAGTAAAACGCCGGCTACCGCTAAAAGAATAAAATACTTCAGGGCAGAGTAGACTCTTTTTAAGATGGATCTGTTTTGCATTAAACAAGTTTATTGGTATTTGAGTCAGGGAAGATAACTGAGGGTTTAAAACCGGCAGCCTCCTCGGGACTCATCAATGCGTAAGCCATAATTATAACAAGATCTCCGGGAGAAAATTTATGGGCTGCAGCACCATTTATTCCTATTTTACCACTCCCTCTCACTCCGTTTATAACATAAGTCTCAATTCTCTCTCCGTTATTTATGTTTACAATAGAGACCTTCTCATTTGGGAAAAGCCCTGCCGCCTCTATAAGATCTTCATCAATTGTTACACTGCCAACGTAATTAAGGTTAGCCTCAGTTACGCGGGCTCTGTGAATTTTGGACTTCATTATCTCCAATTGCATCTCTCTGGGGTTTTTATATTGTCTGCTTCAATTTTATATTGTCTATCAGTCTAACCGGATTTACATTTACAGCTACGCATAACTGTATATCCTCTGCCTCCTCCCAATTTTGGACAAGTTGCAAAGTTAGGGAATTTACAACCTCTGCATACTCTGTTTTCAATAATGGGTGCGAATTTATCTCACTCTCTACCCAGCGTGAGAGCATCACCGGGGTAAACTTCTCCGGGGTGATATCCTCTGGGGTAATCTTCTCTCTAGTGCCGGGCAAAATTTGTGCCGACGCTATCTCCTGAGCCCTTTTAAGGGTGTTGTAAATGTGGGGAGCAGCCTCTCTCTGCTTTGCATTAAGCAGCGTATTCCTGGAACTCATAGCAAGACCATCACTCTCCCTTACTGTAGGGCAGGATATTATCTCTATCGGGTAGTTTAGCTCCCCGGTAAAAAACCGAATAATGGAGAGTTGCTGAAAATCTTTCTCTCCAAAAAAGGCGTATGCCGGTTTTACAATGTCAAAAAGCAGAGTCACCACCTGAGCTACCCCCTTAAAGTGACCGGGCCTGCGAGGCCCCTCTCCGGTTGAGTCAAGCCCTCCAAGAGAGATATTCCGGGTATCATTTCCTGGATAGATATCCTCTACAGAGGGGATAAATACGACTGAGGCACCTGCCTCCTTGAGCTTCTTACAATCCTCTTCTACAGTGCGGGGATACCTTGCAAGGTCGTTCGGGTTGTTGAATTGCGTGGGGTTTACAAAGATGCTCACTATTACGCTATCCGAAATGGTGAGGGCCCTCTCTACAAGAGAGATATGTCCTTGGTGCAAAGCCCCCATAGTGGGTACAAAGCCGATCTTGTAATTATTTGGAATTAAAGAGAGTGCTTGTTGAAAATCGGTCAATGAGTAACAGATTGTCATCTATTTTAAAATTTTTGCAAACCTACAAAAAAATAAGAACTTTGTGCCTATGAAAAAGATCAAGAGTATTGGAATATTAGGAGGGATGGGGCCTGAAGCCACTCTGCACCTCTTTAACCTTATCATAAAAAACACTCCCGCCTCCAAAGATCAGGATCATATTCCTGTAATTATACACAACAATCCTCTTATCCCGGACAGGACTTTGCATATAGTTTATAATGAGGAGTCTCCGCTCTCATTGCTAATAGAGGGTGCACAGCAACTAGAGAGGGCAGGAGCAGATATGATTCTTATAGCCTGCAATACGGCCCACTACTATATTAAAGAGATTGAACCACATATTTCAACTCCGGTTCTGGATATGATTGCTCTTACCTCGCAATATATATCCGGCAAGAGAGATGCAAATATTTCAGGGAGAATTAAGGCCGGCATATTGGCCACAACCGGAACCATAAATACCTCCCTCTACCAAAGAAGCCTCCTTGAGCATAATATTGAACCACTTATACCCACACCACAAGAGCAACAGGAGCTGGTAATGGAGGCTGTTTACGGTAAAAAGGGAATCAAGGCAGGGTATAAAAGGGTGCCTAAACAGTTGATTATAAAAGCGGCAAAACTGCTTATTGAACGAGGGGCAGATGTTATTATTGCAGGTTGTACAGAAATTCCTATTGTGCTTCGTGGGTCAGATATTGAGGCAGAGCTGGTCAACTCTATGGATGTGCTTGCAAAAGAGGCTATTAAAAGAGCTAAATAATTAAATCAGATAAATCGTGAAATCAATTTTAGGAATAGGCAACGCCCTTACAGACATACTTGCGGTACTCGAAGATGACTCACTGCTAGATTTCTACCATCTGCCAAAGGGGAGTATGCAGCACGTAGATCGTGAAACAGGGGAGAAGATATGGCAAACCCTTAAACCGATGGGTGTGCAATATGTTGCCGGCGGCTCTGCCGCAAATACAATAACGGCTACTGCAGTACTGGGTATGCCCTCTACCTTCATCGGCAAAGTGGGTGACGACGAGCTGGGTTCGCTATTTAAATCCGATCTGGCCCGTAATGGAATCAAATCTACACTACTAAAAGGGACAGCAGCATCCGGAAGAGCAATGGTATTTATAACTGCACCAAATGCAGAGAGGACCTTTGCAGTCTATTTGGGAGCAGCTATCGAGTTGGGTCCAGAAGATCTTACACCTGAGCAATTTAAGGGATATGACTATTTTCATATTGAGGGATATCTTGTACAGAATCAAGACTTGGTGCGCAGAGCTGTGGAGCTGGCCAGAGAGGCAGGTATGATAATTTCAATAGATATGGCAAGCTACAATGTGGTTGAGAGTAACGATGCCTTCCTGCACGATATAATTGCAAAGTATGTAGATATAGTATTTGCAAATGAAACAGAGGCTCAGGTTTTTGCAAAGAAACCTCCTCGTGAGGCTCTTGACGAAATTGCTAAAATCTGTAAAATTGCTGTCGTAAAAATTGGCAAAGATGGTTCAATGATTAAAAGCGGAGATGAGTACCACTACATTGAGGCCTGGCCTGCAGATACAATAGATGCTACAGGAGCAGGAGATACCTATGCAGCCGGTTTTCTATTTGCCCACGCACACGGTCTCTCATTAAAGGAGTGTGGAGATGTAGGTTCAATAGTGGCCGCAAAAGTTGTTGAGGTTATAGGCCCTAAAATTGACATTCCCCGTTGGAAACTGGCAAAACAGGAGATAAGGGATCATACAGGGCTTCTAAAGTAGGGCAGAGAGGGGTTGATAATCCTAAAACAACCCGTACAGTTGTGCATCAATGCGGTCAATAACAAGGCTGAGATCTTCCGGACGGTCTTCATATTTTACATCATCTACATCCACAATAAGAATTTTGCCGTCTTTATACTCCGATATCCACTTCTCATACCTTTCGTTTAAACCGGAGAGGTAGTCTATACGGATTCCGCTTTCGTAATCACGCCCCCTTTTGTGAATCTGAGAGACCAGGTTTGGGATAGAGGACCTGAGGTAGATAAGGAGGTCCGGCCCCTTGACAAGCGAGAGCATTAGATTAAAGAGTGAGTTGTAGTTCTCAAAATCACGAGTACTCATAAGCCCCATACTGTGCAGATTTGGTGCAAATATTCTGGCATCTTCGTATATTGTCCTGTCCTGAATGACACTACTACTCTCTCTCTGGATATCCACAATACCTTTAAACCGCTCCTTGAGAAAATAGATTTGCAGGTTAAAGCTCCACCTCTGCATATCGTTATAGAAGTCTGTAAGGTAGGGGTTGTTCTCCACCTCTTCGTATTTGGCTTCCCAGTTATAATGTTTTGAAAGTAATTTTGTTAGAGTGGTCTTTCCACTTCCTATATTTCCTGCTATTGCGATATGCATAATAATAAATTTTTGAAGCGATACAAGCATCTGCTCTCTGCAAAATTACTAAAAGATTTTCTTAATTTTGCCACATGTTAGACACTTTACAACACAAAGGACGGCGTAAACAGCTTTTAGCACAACTTTCGGCCAAATTCAATTTCGACCCCAAGGTTATAGATGCAATGTACAAGGTTCCCAGGCATATTTTTGTAGAGTATGGGCTGGACCACCTTGCATATCTGGACAAACCGCTACCTATCGGGGCAAAGCAGACAATATCACAACCCTATACTGTGGCTATGCAGACCCATCTGCTAAACGAAAAGGTTAACAAGTTTGAAAAAGTACTTGAGATTGGTACAGGATGTGCATACCAGACAGCAGTTCTTGCGCAGATGGGTATGAGGGTTTACAGTGTAGAGAGACAACGCTCCCTATATATGTTGGGTCAGAAAAATCTGACACGACTTGAGTATCACACTCCGCTTCTCTTCTTTGGGGATGGATTTGCCGGGTTACCTCAGTTTGCCCCCTTTAAAGGAATTCTAATAACCTGCGGAGCTCCTGAAATTCCTAACGAGCTTTTAAGGCAGCTTGCCATAGGTGGGAGGATGGTGATTCCTTTAGGAACCGGTACCCAGAGAATGGTTGTAATTGACAGAATTTCAGAAAAAGATTTCACCAAAAGTGAACACGGAGACTATAAATTTGTTCCGATGTTAAGCGGAACAGAAGATTAAGATGATTAAAACTTATAATTGATGATACAGATTAAAACATTTTATTTTAACGATTTGAGAGAGTGCACCTATCTATTGTGGGACCATACCAAGGAGTGTGCTGTTGTAGATCCCGGATGTTACAGTGCAAATGAGAAGGAGAGACTGGAGAAGTTTATCACCGAAGAGGGTTTGAAACCTGTTATGCTCCTCAATACCCACGGACATTTCGACCACATTATGGGAAATGCATATGTGGCTTCAAAATGGAACATTAAAACCTATATCCACCCGGAAGATAAACTCCATCTTGAGAGGGCTCTGCACTACAGCGATATGTTCGGATACAAAATAGAGCAGCCACCATTGGATACCATAGATCTAAATGATGGAGATCTTCTCAGCTTTGGAGAGTCTCACCTGAAGGTGATTCATACACCCGGCCATACAAGGGGCGGGGTATCGATTTATAGTGAAGAGGATAAGTTTGTTATAACAGGAGATGCACTCTTTGCAGGCAGTATTGGTAGGACAGATCTTCCAGGCGGTGACTATGACCAGCTTATGGAGAGTCTTTTGGGGAAGATAATAAAACTTGGAGATGACTACACTGTATATCCCGGTCACGGTCCTGCTACCACAATAGAAAAAGAGATAAGTTCCAATCCATTTCTTCGCTACGAATAAATACAGCTATGAAAAATATTAATAATTTAAGGTTCCTTATTGTACTTATTCCACTGCTCTCCTACTGTACCAATGTAGATTCCAGCAATGTCACTCTATTTGCAAATGACTCAACTTTTACCCAGGATATAAAAATTCCACCTGTGCCAACTGCTGTCTCTTTTGCAGATGAGCAAGTCCCACTCCACTACTTTGATATCAGGGAGTCACTCTCAAGAGAGATTACCGGTCTGAGCTATTTTCACGGTACGATGATCTATATAATGCAGCTGGATAACAGATATTCAAAAGAGATAAAAGAGATTTTAAAGCAGGAGGATGTCCCGGAAGATTTTTACTATCTATGCATTGCCGAGAGTATGCTCCAGCCGTTGGTCTCGCCGGCAAATGCCGCAGGCTACTGGCAGTTTCTTGCAGGAACAGCAAGGGAGTACGGCCTTATTGTAGATAACGAGGTGGACGAAAGATACCATATTGAAAAATCTACCCGGGCAGCAGCTGCCTACTTTAAGAAGGCATACGCAGAGTTCGGCACCTGGACAATGGCCGCGGCATCTTATAATACCGGGTTTAGCAATGTAAGGTACAGAATAACAAAGCAGAGTAACAACAGCTATTTCGACACACAGTTCGTAGAGGAGACAGGCAGATATGTTTTTCGGGCACTGGCATTTAAAATAATTCTGAACGATCGTGCCAGATACGGTTTTAACCTCAACAAAGAGGATCTCTACCCACCTCTGGAGTATTACGAAGTTGAGGTAAAGGGGCCGGTAGAGAACTGGTCTGACTTTGCCGCAAAGCACGAGACTAACTTTAAACTTCTCAAGATGTACAACCAGTGGATACGGGCCAACAACCTGACCAATAAACAAAACAGGGTGTACGTTGTGAAGTTGCCAAAAAAAGGGTTCAGGGAGCGACAGTAGTATGAGTATAGAGGTAACGGGAGCAAGGGTTAATAATCTGAAAAACATCAACGTCTCAATTCCGAGGGATAAGTTGGTTGTTATTACCGGCCTGAGCGGCAGCGGTAAATCTTCTCTTGCTTTTGATACCATCTATGCAGAGGGTCAAAGAAGATATATGGAGACCCTATCTGCCTACGCAAGACAGTTTATGGGGGCTCTGGAGAGGCCGGACGTAGACTCTATTACAGGGCTTAGTCCTATAATTGCTATAGAACAGAAGACTACCGGGCGCAATCCCAGATCTACCGTCGGCACTATAACGGAGATATATGATTTCATCCGACTGCTCTATGCCAGGGCTTCTAAGGCCTACTCACCGGCGACCGGTCTTGAGATGATAAGATACAGCGATGAGCAGATAGTCTCTCTGATAATGGAGGAGTACAGGGAGAGGCGCTCGCTTCTGCTCTCTCCGCTCATAAAAGGGAGAAAGGGGCACTACAAAGAGCTCTTTGAGGGGCTAGTACGAAAAGGATTTCTTCAGGTACGGGTAGATGGACAGGTGTACGACCTCGCTTCGGTAAAACCGCTGGACAGATATAAGTCTCACTTTATAGAGCTGGTTGTGGACAAACTTATTCCAACACCACAGGGAGAGAAGAGGGTGAGGGACTCAGTACTATCTGCACTTTATCACGGAAAAGGGTCACTTGCCCTTCTGGATGAGCAGAGTGGGCAGATAAGGCACTTTAGCAAACATCTGATGTGTCCCCAAAGCGGAATCTCCTATCCCGAGCCGGCCCCGCACACCTTTTCCTTTAACTCTCCGCAGGGGGCCTGCCCTCACTGCAAAGGGCTTGGAATGATAAATAAGGCCGACCTTACCAAGATTATACCTAATGATAAGATATCAATTGCAAACGGAGGAATAACCCCATTAGGGGTGATGAGAGATACCCTGCTATTTCGCCAGTTGGAGGGGATTGCAAAGAAGTATGAATTTTCGCTTCACGATGCTATAAAAGATATTCCCGAAGATGCTCTGGATTTAATAATATATGGTTCAGACGAACTCTTTAGGGTGAGCGGTGAGTCATCTTCTCAGATGATGAGCTTTGGAGGTGTTATCTTAATGATTGAGCAGAGCGAGAAAGATAGCGACGATCTTATACAGAAGAAAGAGCGCTTTGTAGAGGAGATTATATGCCCTGTTTGCAAAGGGACACGCCTAAAGGAGGAGTCGTTGAGCTTTAAGATAGACAATATGAATATCTCGCAGATATCTGCAATGGATATGGATGTTCTATTTGAGTGGATAGGCAATTTAGAGTCAAAACTGGGTTCCCGTCAAAAAACGATTGCCAGAGATGTTATTAAGGAGCTGACAGACAGGGTTGGATTTCTTTTGGATGTGGGTCTTAACTACCTCTCACTGGACAGAAGCACCAGGTCGCTCAGCGGCGGAGAGAGTCAGAGGATTCGGCTTGCAACACAGATCGGGTCAAAGCTTGTAAATGTCCTATATATACTTGACGAACCGAGTATAGGTTTACACCAGAGGGATAATATCAAGCTTATTGACTCACTCAGGAGATTAAGAGATGAGGGTAACTCAATAATGGTTGTGGAGCACGACCAGGAGATGATAAGCTCTGCAGATTGGCTAGTGGATATGGGGCCGGGAGCAGGAGATAAGGGTGGAAAGGTTCTATATTGCGGGCTCCCGGGCGATATAACCAAGATGACAAAGAGTGAGATGGCAGCATACAACTCTCTTACCCTGGACTATATGAGCGGAGAGAAGCGGATAGAGATTCCCGAAATTAGACGAAAAGGGAACGGTAAGTTCCTTGAGCTTTCTGGAGCTAGCGGGAATAACCTTAAGGGTGTTAATCTAAAGATACCTCTGGGCTGCCTTATCGGGGTGAGTGGTGTTAGCGGTAGCGGGAAATCTTCACTCATAAACGAGACCCTGATGCCAATACTGAGCAACTACTTTTACCGCTCTCTATACAGGCCTCTACCATATAAAGATATCAAGGGGATAGACAACATAGATAAACTCATCGAGATAGACCAGTCTCCAATCGGGAGAACTCCAAGGAGCAACCCTGCAACCTATACAAATGTATTTGCAGATATAAGAAAGTTATTCGGAGAGACTCCGGATGCCAAGATACGGGGTTTTAAGCCGGGCAGATTCTCTTTTAATGTAAAGGGTGGGCGTTGTGAGGGGTGCAGAGGTGCAGGTGTTCAAATCATTGAGATGAACTTTCTGCCATCTGTTCACGTACACTGCAAAGAGTGTAACGGTAAGAGGTATACTCCCGATACTCTGGCTGTAAAGTACAGAGGTAAATCTATTTACGATGTTCTGGAGATGACCATATCTCAGGCTTTGAAATTTTTTGAACATATGCCCTCCATTGTTCAAAAAGTTAAGGCCCTGGAGGAGGTTGGTCTGGGATATGTAAAACTGGGACAGAGCTCAACTACTCTAAGCGGAGGGGAGAGTCAAAGGGTAAAACTGGCTGCAGAGCTCTCAAAGAGAGGTACTGGTAACTCTCTCTATATTCTGGACGAACCTACAACCGGTCTCCATTTTGAGGATGTGAGGGTCTTGCTGGGTGTATTGCAGACCATTACCAATCAGGGCAATACTGTTCTCATTATTGAGCACAACCTGGATGTGTTAAGAAGTGCTGACTATATAATAGATATGGGGCCACAAGGTGGTGCAGCAGGAGGAGAGATTGTTGCCTGCGGCACGCCGGAAGAGATAAAAAATAACCCTCTCTCTGTAACCGGAAGATATATCTGACAACATAAACATTTAAAAAAATATTTATGATTAAAGTTTATTGCGAAAATCTCAACAAGAGAGTTCATTGCGAACCGGGCACCACCCTTGCCTCTCTGGCACGAGAAAATGGGATAGAGATGCAGTGGCCTATTCTCGCCGCAATTGTGGATAATCAATTGAAAGAGCTTGGTTTCCAAATATATAACGCTCACAATATTCAGTTTATAGACTATTCCCACCCGGATGGGGCAAGGACATACATACGCTCACTAAACTTTGTTCTTCAAAAAGCGGTTGCAGAGCTCTATCCGCAATACTCTCTAATAATTGACTACAACTTACAAAACGGGATGTATGCAGAGATTCGTGAGCTGGAGCCAAATGAGGATGGCTCACCTAAAGTGGTGGCTTTAAGTGAAGAGGAGGTCTCTCTCATCAAAAAAAGGATGGAGGAGATTATTAAGGCAGACTACCCCATTACCCGTCAAAAGATACGAACCGATGAGGCTCTTAGAATGTTTAGGGCCAACAACCGTCCGGAGAAGGCCTTTCTGCACCAGCTCCGCGGGAAGTTCTTTACCACAGTCTACTTTATGGATGGATATCCGGACCACTTTTACGGGCCGTTGGTTGAGTCTACAGGTGTGATTACATCCTGGGATTTTGAATCTTTCAGCAGAGGATTGCTGCTTAGGTCTCCATCAATCACAAACCCATACAAGATAACTCACTCTCCGTATCAGTATAAGCTTTTTGATGTATTTAAGGAGTACTCGCAATGGTGCAGCATTCTGGGCGTAAAGGGTGTAGGTTCGCTTAATCACTCTATTTACGAAGGCAATGCAAGAGGGCTTATTCAAATTTCCGAAGCTCTTCACGAGAGAAAATATGCAGATATTGCAGACGAGATATTCAAAAGGAGAGATCAGGTAAAGCTTGTACTTATTGCAGGCCCATCCAGCAGCGGAAAGACCTCTACCTCAAAAAGGGTGGCACTGCAGCTTAGGGTGCTGGGAATGAATCCTGTGATAATTGAGATGGACAACTATTTTGTGGACAGAGAGAAGACACCTCTGGATAAGGATGGTAATCTGGACTTTGAAGTTCTCGAGGCGATGGATGTCGAGTATCTTAACCTACAACTAAACGATCTCTTTGCGGGTAAGACAATAGAGATTCCAAAGTTTGACTTTAATATGGGAATCCGGGTACATTCAGGGGAGAGACTCTCTCTGGGAGAGAAGGATATACTCATAATGGAGGGTATTCACGGCCTCAATCCAAAGCTCACATCTCAGGTAGAGCCGGAGAAGATATACAAGATATATGCATCTGCACTCACCTCGCTCTCTCTGGACGAGAACAATAACATATCAACCTCAGATTGCCGTCTGGTGAGAAGGATAGTGAGGGACGGGAACTATCGCGGAATCTCGCCCGAGAGCACGATACTTCGCTGGCCGAGCGTACGCAGGGGTGAGATAAATAACATCTTCCCATTTCAGGAGAATGCAGATATTATGTTCAACTCAGCACTCATCTATGAACTGCCTATGCTTAAATATTATGCAGAACCTCTTCTTCGCCGCATACCTGCAAACTCGCCCGCATACACAGAGAGTGTGCGTCTGCTCAAGTTCCTCTCCTATATACAGGAGCTTCAGCCGGCAGAGATTGCACTTATCCCGCCCACCTCTGTAATGAGAGAGTTTATCGGGGGGAGCAGTTTTAGATATTAGGGGAGTCTCTATCTTGAGATCCAGTGTTCCGGATTCTGTTTTGTGGTTCCGCTCCATAGCTGGAAGTGGAGTACAGAGTTGCCCTCGGCCTCGGCAAGAGTTCCAAGTGGCTGCCCGGTTTTGACGGCATCTCCGCTCTTTACAATAACCTTATCTATTTTTGTGTAAAAGGTGTAGTAGTTACCGTGCTGTACCAGAACGCACTGGTTATAGCCCGGCATCACCAGAATCTGCTTTACAACTCCGTCAAAAACAGAGATTGCCTGGGCATTAAGTGTGGTAGAGATGTTAACACCATTGTTGAATGGTAGTTTTATATTTTTGAATACAGGGTGATAATGCTGACCGAACTGTTCAATAATGACACCCTCTTTAACCGGCCAGGGGAGCCTACCTTTGTTGTTCTCGAATTTATCTGAGAGTGCCCTGTCTGCCTCTGCCTCCTTATAGTCTGAGCTCTTTTTCTCCTTGGCAGCCTCGGCAAGAATCCGCTCAATCTCTCTGTTGAGACGCTCCATCTCCCTTCTCTTTTCGGTGAGTTGCCCCCGGAACTCCCGCTCCTTTTTTGAGAGCTGAGAGATAATATCTCTGGCTCTCTTCTCCTCCTGAGCAAGTGATTTGTACTCCTGCTCTCTCCTGCGCTGCATTTTAAGGGACTCCATCCGCATATTGGAGAGCCTGCTCACCTCATCCCGCAGTCTGGTGCTTCTCTCCTTAATAGCCTTTGCACTTGTCTTGAGCGCCTGAGAGTAGCTCTTTAGGTAACTCCACCTTCTGTACCCCTGCTCCAGATTGTCGCTTGCGAGCACATAGAGGATCCAGACGGTCTTATCTCTGTGTTTATATGCGTTGTAAACCAGATGCGAGTACCTCTTTTTAAGATTTGACAGGTCGCTGTTTAGAAGATCTATCTCTTTTGCCTTACGAACAGAGAGGGCATCTATGGTTCGAATCTCCGACTCAATTTGTGCAAGGAGTCTTTTTCTATTACTAATCTTTCTTTGAATAAAATTGAGCTCCTTGGTGCTTGCAAGCTGTTTAGACTTATTGGCGGCAAGTTGTCTGTCCAGAAATGCGATCTCTCTCTCTATCTCCTCTCTTCTTTTGGTCTGCTCCGATATACTTTGTGCTACCACCCCGTACCAGGTGGTCATAAAAACCAGCAATATAAGAGCTCTTCTAAACATATTTTAATCTATTGTTTTCTCTCTTTTTCCCTTTGACGCGCCTTCTCCTCTATTCCAAGATCCGGATTCAGCTTATGTGCCTGACCCCAGTAAATGGATGCCAGATCATACTCTTTAAGGGCAAACAGAACCTCTGCATAGTGATCCAGCATCTCTGCACTCTCTTTGCCTCCATATATCATAGCGTGTTTGAAAACCGCCTTAGCCTCTATATGATTCCCCATCAGGTGAAGAATCCAGGCATATGTATCCAGGTAGGTTGGGTTGTTTGGCTCCGCCTCTATTGTAATCTTGCTCATCTTGAGGGCCTTTTTGAGTTCCCTTCCGTCCAGGGCAAGAAAGTATGCATAGTTATTAAGGGCAGGTAGTTGGCGCGGCTCCAGCTTTAATGTCTTATTGTAATATTTGTAGGCCTCTTTTTTGTTCCCGGCCCTGTAGTTCATATCTGCAATGGTGGTGAGGGTATTTACAACGGTTGCACTATCCTTTGTGTATTTGAGTATCTCCTTGAATGTTAAAATTGAACTCTCCGTCTTACCGCTCTGAACCTGAGCTATCCCTTTGAATTGAAGGAAATCCGGGTCATTGACAAATTTAACAAGGGCCTCATCGCTCTTCTTCTCCATAGGCTCCCACATCTGCAGATAGTAGATTAGAGAGAGGTACTGTCTGTGTGCCTCTTTTGAGTCGTAATACCTCTGGAGGTTGTTAAACAGAACTTCCAGAGCCTCACCGCTTTTGTCGCTCTGAACCAGAAACAGGGCGTAGGTATATGTAACGCTGCTATCTTCAGGGTGTGCACTATAGAGGTTTTGCATCATAGTATCTATCTGCGGTAGGAATGTCTGTATAAAGCGGGTATTTGTAAGGATCTGCTTAATATATGAGACCTTCATAAAGGGATCGACCTCCCGGTTTGAGAGGAAGGGGTTCATCCGTTCGAAGTAGAGATCGTATTGCCCTTTAACACGATAGATCTCTGCAAGGCCAAAGCTTGCGGGCATATAATCCGGGGCAAGTGCGAGTGCTTTAAGGTAGTAGCTTTGAGCAATGGAGTCTTTTTGCTGTGCAGCAAAGTTGTCTCCAATAACCGAAGCGGTTCTTACAGAGCCGTAGATCTTATCGAACTCCACCAGATACTTCATCGCCTCCTCCTGCCTACCCTGATATATCATAAGGTTATATCGGGTTAGGCCGGTAGCCTCATTAATTCCAATGGATCTCTCAATATCTGAGAGCACCTCCTCTGCTTTCCCAAACTCCTTCTGTTGAATATAGAGCTCGATTAACCCTTCATACAGATCGCTCTCAAGAGGATTATCTTCCCGGAGCTTGCTATAGATCTCAATGGCTTTATCGGGCTTGCCCATATAGTCGTATATAGTTGCAAGTTGTTGCTTGTACCAGTTGTTTGAGGGGTCTTTTTCCGAAGCCTTTAACATCTGTTCCAGAGCCTTTCCTAACTCATTTCGGGAGAGGTGGATGTTTGCTAAATAGAAATGTGCAGCATCGTTTGAAGAGTCCATTACGGTAATTTGCCGTAGCTGTTTTTCTGCCAGAGTAATGTTTCCAAGGTTGTAATTTTTGAGGGCCTCAAGGTAGGACAAATTCCCCTGGTTGATCTCTGATTGAGCATATAGAGAGTTGTAATTGACTAAAATAGTGGCAAAAAGAGTTAAGATTGGAAAAATACCGGGTATTCGTATCTTGGAAAAGAGAGACATTGTATCTGTTATTATTGTGTTACAAAGTTAATTAAAATCCTACCTTTGCAAATATCAATCCAATGTTCATCGGAATGTTGAAATCTTTTTATTGTCGGTGCAACGAAATATTGCTATTTTGCATCTTATAAATACTGTGAATGATAACTTCAAAAAGGGAATTTCTCGACGAGAAGGAGTTGTTACGTGCCTGTGTAAAACAGGATCCTAGGGCACAACGCACTCTTTATGAGTTGTACTCTCCAAAAATGCTTACGGTTTGTTTGAGATACGTAGGTGATAAGGAGCGTGCCAGAGACATTCTACACGACGGTTTCATAACAGTGTTTGAAAAGATTGAAAGTTATAACGGCACCGGTTCATTTGAGGGGTGGCTAAGGCGTATCTTCGTAAATACTGCCTTAATGTCCCTGAGAAAAGGAGATGTGCTCAAGTTTTCAGATGAGTTAAGTGATGTGGGGAGGGAGCTGTCGGTTGAGAGTACAGTTTTGGGGAAGATATCATCACAGGAGTTAATGAAACTTATCTCACAGATGCCGGCCGGGTTTCGCGCTGTATTTAATATGTACGCAATTGAGGGTTACAGCCATCAGGAGATTGCAAAAGAGTTTAATATAAGCGAGGGGAGCTCCAGGTCGCAGCTAAGCAGAGCAAGAGTATGGTTACAGGAGAGGCTGGAAGATATTAGATAGTTAAAGAGAAATTAGATATAATGGATAACAGAGAGTTTGATAAAAGAGTTCGTGAACTGATGGAGGGACATCTGGAGATGCCCGACAGCGGCTTGTGGGACTCAATCGCCACCTCTCTGGCGCAGAGGAAGCGTGCAAGAGTGCTCTATATGAGAAGAGCGTTGCTTGGCACTGCTGCAGTTGCGGCATCGTTGGCACTAATTTTCTTCCTGGACTCCGGGGAGAGTACACTCCCTTCTCAAAAAGCAGTAATTGAAAATCTCGCACAAGAGATTGCAACAACTCCGGAGATAGCTGTAACCGAGTCAGAAACAGCGCATAGCTCAACAACTGCTGCCAAAGCAGTAAGAGGAGAGAGTGTAATCAGTTCAGATAAAATTCACATTAAAGATGGGAATAAAGAGTTGACTGCCCAGGTTTTACCGGAGCAAAAGGGAGAGGAGAGGGTAGTTGCTGTTCATCAGGAGAACCGGGAGAGTGCTAAAGAGACGGCTAAAGAGCCAATCAAGGTGTCAGCTCAGGAATCAGTTAAAGAGCCAATCAAGGTGTCAGTTCAAGAGTCAGTTAAAGAGCCTGCCAAAAAAGCAGAGGATAAGAGTTATCTTTTTGAAAACAGCTATAATAGAAGATCCCACAGAAGGGGATCTACACTGTTGGCAGTATCTACCAATATCTCACCCTCTACAGCCAGCAACTCTGTCTCTCTTATGGGACTCAGCCAGGCCCAGAGTGGTTATATTGTTAGTAATGTGGTCTCTACAATTCAAAAAGCCTATGTACCTCAGGAGGTTATATCAAACACAAAATTTCTGATGCCAATATCACTGGGCGTACAGGCTCAGCTTCCTCTTAACGGAAGGTTGTCGGTTGCGACAGGTCTTAACTACACACTTCTCTTCTCTCACTATGATGCAATATCCAGAGATGAGACCAGGGAGACTCAGCAGACACTTCACTATATAGGAGTTCCGGTTAACCTCTACTATAATCTTTTTAACAAGGAGAGCCTTAGGGTATATATCTCAACAGGGGTAGCGGCAGAGAAGGGACTCTATGCAGATTACAAAGTTTTTGAGAGCGGAGTAAGAAGAACTTACGGGCAATCTATTGAGGGGCTTCAGTGGTCTGTCAATGGAGGGTTTGGGGTAGAGTTTCAGGTAAACAACTCAGCCGGTCTATATTTTGATCCGTCAGTAGCATACTATTTTGATAACAACCAGCCCCTTAGCATAAGGAGCTCTCAGCCGCTTCAATTCAAATTTGAACTTGGTTTCAGGTTCAGGCTCTAATACTCTTTTTATAACTATATTTACAAAAAAAAAGAGTTGTCTAAAGTTGCCGTAGTAATATTAAACTGGAACGGGAAGCACTATCTGGAGAGGTTTCTTCATCTGTTGATAGAACGCACAAAGATTGCCAATGTAGAGATTGTCATCGCAGATAACTGCTCTAATGACGGTTCTCAGGCGTGGATAAAAGAGAAACATCCCACACTCACACTTATAGAATTTGACAGGAACTATGGTTTCACAGGGGGCTATAACAAAGCTCTTGAGCACATAGATGCAGAGTACTACCTGCTTCTCAACTCAGACGTTGAGGTTACCACAGGCTGGCTGCAGCCGCTAATCTCTGCAATGGACAAAAACCCGAAGGTGGGTATATCTATGCCTAAGATAAAATCTGCTTTTGACAGAGATATGTTTGAGTATGCCGGGGCTTGCGGGGGGTATCTGGATGTACTTGGATTTCCGTTTTGCAGGGGGAGGATTCTCTCCAACATCGAGAAAGATACTGCACAGTACAATATGGATAGGGAGATATTCTGGGCATCGGGTGCCGCTTTTATGATTAGATCTTCTCTTTTCCACTCTCTCAAAGGCTTTGACGATACATTTTTTGCACATATGGAGGAGATAGACCTCTGCTGGAGGGCTAAACTTAATGGTTGGCAGGTGTGGGTATATCCGGACTCTGTTGTATATCACGTAGGAGGAGGAACCCTCCCGAATGACTCGCCTCTTAAGCTCTACTATAACTATAGAAATAACCTCCTAATGCTTTACAAGAACCTGCCGGGTAACAGGCTGCATCTGATTCTCTTTATAAGAATGCTCCTGGACGGAGCATCTGCCCTTCTCTATCTGGTTCAGGGTAAAAGAGAGCTGTTCAAATCTGTAATGCGAGCTCACGACAAATTCCTGGAGATGAAAAAAGAGATTGTAAGAGATGAGCAGCTGTGCAGCCGAAAAATAGACTCAGTCTATAAGGGGAGTATAGTTCTATCCTTTTTCCTCCACTTTATGAAGTTGAAATTTATTGATATCGGTCCTGATATCAAATAGTATCCAGCACCTTTTCCAGCCTTGTTCCTCTTGAACCTTTTATCAGGAATGTCATCCCCTTTGGTGGGTTGCTCTCCAGGAAGAGGCGAAGATCTGCAGATGTTTTAAAGAATAGAGCATTTTTGTAGAGGTAGTCATCTCCCTTTGCAGCACACTCAAACTCGGAGCCCACAAAAAAGAGCAGTGAAGGGTTAAGCTGTATGATAAGATCCAGAATCTCCCTGTGCTCCATTTGAGAGTCCTCTCCAAGTTCGAGCATATCTCCAATTACCAGCGCTCTGTTTTTACACTCCATTCTTTTGAAATTCTCCAAAGCTGCCCTCATACTGGTTGGGTTTGCATTGTATGCATCTACAATCAGAGTGTTGTACTTTCCCTTTATCAGCTGACTTCTGTTGTTGGATGGAGCATAGCTCTCAATTGCCTGTGCAGATAGTTCGGGGTCCGTCTCCATAAACTCACCCACTGCCAAGGCTGCAAGTACGTTATCTGCATTATACCCTCCAATAAGCTTTGTTTTAATCTCTCTTGAGGAGTTCAGGACCATCTTCAGATATGGATTCTCTGCAGTTGGCTCACAAATAGTGACCCTCTGTTCAGATACTCCATATGGAATAGCCCTGAGTCTTACTCTGCTTGCAACCATTTCGCGCAGATGAGGGTTGTCACTATTATAGAGTACCGTTCCGTAGCTTTTGTCCAAATAGTCGTATAGTTCGCCCTTTGTCTTTTTCACCCCTTCAAAGGAGCCGAAACCCAGCAAGTGTGCCTTGCCAACATTGGTTATCAGACCTATGTTGGGCTGAGCAATGGATGAGAGCAGCTCAATCTCTCCGGGTGCACTTGCCCCCATCTCAATGACCGCCACCTGAGTGCTTTTATCTAATTTTAAAATTGTGAGGGGCACTCCAATGTGGTTATTTAGGTTACCTGTGGTTGAGTTTACCTTGTACTTTGTGGAGAGAACGGCGGTGATTAACTCTTTTGTTGTGGTCTTTCCGTTTGAGCCGGTGAGTGCTACAACCGGAACCTTGAGTATACGGCGATGGTGGGCAGCCAGCATCTGGAGAGTCTCCAGTACATTTTGGGTATAGATAACTCTAGGGTCATCTGAGCCGGTATCTTCATCTACCACAGCATAGGAGGCTCCATCTTCCAGAGATTTGAGAGCAAAATGGTTTCCATTGAAATTTTCTCCTTTGAGTGCAAAGAAGATTGAGCCCCGGGTTATGTTTCTGCTGTCAGTTGAGACTCCCTCAGAGTTTAGGTAGAGCTCATATAGTTGTGATAGTTCGTATCTGTTTGACATTATTAACGGAGGGTTATTATATAGTTAAATGAATATTAAGGAGTTTTATAATCTTAATTCTATTTTCGCCCGGTAGAGCCGAAGCCACCATCGCCTCTCTCACTCTCATCCAGAGTGTCACACTCAAGCCAGGTTGCCTTTTCATATTTTGCAATAACCATCTGCGCTATTCGCTCTCCCGGGTTAAGAGAGAAGGGTTCATTAGAGAGGTTTACAAGAATGATTCTAATCTCTCCTCTGTAATCTGCATCAATGGTTCCGGGGCTGTTCACTATCCCTATCCCGTGCTTTACGGCAAGACCGCTTCTTGGTCTTATCTGAGCCTCATAGCCGGTTGGCAGTTGAATGTGAAGGCCTGTGGGCACCAACACTCTCTCCAGGGGTGCTACCACCATCGTCTCATCTATATTTGCCCTCAGATCCATACCGGCTGAGTGTTCGGTAGCATACTCGGGAAGAGGGAATTTGGAGTGATTTAGAATTTTAACTTCCATAGGGAGATCTTCTCAATTTTTAGATAGGTTAATATATATATGAAGATTAAAACAGTTCTGATTGTGTAGTTTAGGGCGATACCCAAATCCGGAATCAATGCTACAACAGCGTAGAGGGCCAGCCCGGTGACTATGTACCAGGCTATCCTGCCCCAGCGGTATGGAATTGGATAGTGCTTGTTCCCCAGATGTATGCTCACCAAGAGCATAACGAGATAGCTTAGCAGATGCCCCCAGGCTGCTGCGTGGTAGGAGTACAACGGCATAAAGATTATGTTTATCGCAATGGTAACGGGAAGTCCGGCAGTTGTTATTAATATGGCATAGTTAGTCTTTCCGGAGAGCTTGTACCACATAGATACGTTGAAATTTATCCCCAGTATCAGATAGGAGAGGAGCATAACAGGAACAATAGAGAGTCCCTCCCGAAAATCTTTCCCAAGGACAATCTGGATTATATCGAGATAGAAAAGAATTCCCAAAAAGATTAGCATTCCGAATGCTGTAAAGTGCTCCATAACTTTGGCGTAGAGCTCTTTTGACCCCTTTTCTCCCTCTCTTGAGAAGAAGAAGGGCTCTGCAGCAAACCGAAACATCTGAATGAATAGCATCATAAGGGTTGCAATCTTTATTCCTGCCTGAAAGACCCCGAGATCTGCCTCCCAAATGTTACCCTCAGGGCTGAAAAAGCGGAAAAGGGGGCGATCTATAAAGTCGTTTAATATTCCGGGCAGGCCGGCCACCATAATAGGTAGTGAGTAGAGCATCATCTCCCTCCACAACTTTGGGGAGAATGAGAGTTTTATCTTTAGAAGATCGGGTATAAATATGATTAAAGATACTACTGCACTCAAAAATATGGCAAAGAGTATATAGGTGAAATCTGGGGTTGACGAAATAAAAGATGAGAGAAAAGATCCCGGATTTTTAGCGAGATATACCGGAACTACAAAGAAAAGCAGAAGGTTAAAGGTAGTCTCAGAGAAGATCTTTATGCTTTTAAAAACAGCAAACTTTACTGGCCTGTTCTCAAAGCGTAGTTTTGCGAAGAGTATGGCAGTGACGGAGTCCATAGCGAGAATTCCTGCAACATACACAATTATAAACTTATAGCTGCCATAGCCTAACCACTGGGAGATACTACCGGAGTAGATTACCATCAACAGAAGAAACCCCAGTGAGAGCACCCCGGTTGTTATTAGCGCATTTGAAAAGACCTTGCCCGCCTCTTTGGTTTTGTTGGCAAAACGAAAACAACCTGTCTCCAACCCCAGGGTGAGGATAACCTGAAAAATAGCTATATAGGCAAGAAATTCAGTTGCAATACCATAGTTCTCTCTGGTTAGGGAGTATGTGTAGATAGGGACAAAAACAAAGTTGATTACCCTTGCAAGGATGGTGCTGAAACCGTAAATTGCTGTTTCGCCTGCCAGTTTTTTTAAGGGGTTACTACTCATTACTCTCTGCTTTTATGGGTTTTAGTTTGCCAGGGCTTTAGATTTGAAAATCAGGAAACCGATATTAAGTTGCGGGTACCACTTTACCTCAGATCTCTGATAGTAGGTTGCAGAGAGGGAGACCGGGCCTACCGGTGATTGCCATACTGCAGCAAAATTTGCCATAAAGGAGCCCATCGGGAAGAGTTCGGTGAATTTTGCTATACCTTCGCTGTTTTCTATGAGAAGCCTGTTTGGCTGGAAATATGCCCCCTGCATATGGATGGAGAATGATGGAGAGACCTTGACAATAGGTGTCAATGCAACTCCCACAAAGGAGGGTGCCCTGTATGCATTAAGCAATAGCGTTCTGTTATGGGGACTAGGCTGAAAAGCAGGTAGATACAGTAGTGTAGAGATGTGGTCTCCCATATAGGTTCTGTTTGAGAGGCTGATATCTGCAAGCACCCCAAAAGAGATAGATCTGTTTATGGTATAGTAGTACTCTGTTGTTAGCCTTGCAGAGAACGAAGAGTGGTTGCCTCTTTTGATCTCGGTTCTGGTGAGGGATGTGCTGCCCGGAGTATGCTCTTCATCTACATAAGCATATCTGACAGATAATTTTTGTTTCTTACCGTCGGTAGGATATAGCCTGTAGTTGGTGGTGTTCCTCTCAAGAGTCATTGTGGGAGAGAAGTAGGTGAAGTTTGTACGGTCCGGAACATCGTATGTTGTGTAGTTATCTGTCTGATAGTACTCATAAAGATTTCTTCCAAGGTAGATATTGAACTTTGCAAGGATATTTCTCTCAATATTAACGGGAGTTCCGGCACTCAGGGTGAAGAACATTTCGCTCTCCTGAATATTTCCGGGAATTCTGTTTGAGAAGAAAGCTGTCTGTCCTCCGGCAAAGTAGTCGAATAGGTGCAGGGTTAATTGTGCCTCATAAAACCAAAGGGGTTTTATTCCTATATCCTGTCGCAACATAAGATTCAGCCCGGAGTAGTATCTTCCAAGATTAAAGTCTGCAGTTGCTCTCCAGGGGTTTTTGGAGAATTTGTTGTATTGAAAACCCAGATAACCCTGGTTTAGAGATGAAGATGATATATTACCTCCGATGGAGATCTTCATTGGGGATTTTTTGGTTACCTGAAGATAGAGGTCAAATAGGGAGTCACTTCTCATCCTCACCACCGGATAGAGGGTATTTATATTGTCAGTTGCAACAACTCTGTAAAAGCCTCTCTTAAGCTGATCAAAGCTGAACTCTTCGTTAGAGTTGTTTTTGATAGTTCTTATAATAAACTCCTTCTCGCTGCTACCAAGAGCGCTGTTGTCAATAAAGACGTCCTTAAACCTAAGCGGGAGTGTTTTAACCCGGAAATCCATCCTCTTTTTTAGAATCTCCTCCTGAGTAACTCTCCTTTGAATAGAACTCTTTAGCCCGGCAATATATTTTAATGTGTTTTCGTAACCGATATGGAAAATATCATCTGCCTTTTGAAAGTCTATAATGGATACTCCGGGGAGCTGTATATCTATCAATACCCCTTTCCCTTCAGGTATAGAGTAATCGGTCTCAACCCTTAGCATATTCTCCAGTTGACTTAAGATATCTTCACTATCCGGCATAATTGCATTCCCGGAACATTTGGATCCAATCATATAATCCGGATTAAAATCACTCACCATCACATCCCAGGGAAAGTTGTTATAAAGTCCTCCGTCAAACAGGAGTACAGAGTCTACAACAATCGGTTTAAAGAGGAAAGGGTATGTCATTGAAGCCCTTACTGCCGAACCAAGATCTCCCCCTCTCAATACCAGGGGTTTTTTGTTTACAATATCTGCAGCAACACAACGGAAAGGTACCATAAGGTTATTAAAGTCATATCCGCAAGTTGCAGCAGCAGAAGCAAAAAGTTGTTTTACTGCAAGATCCATAGGGTATGGGGCAACCAGGCTGGTTGGTAACTTTATTGCCAGCCGGCTTTTTTTTTGCTGTGACAGCGATACTCCCACCATCTCTGCAGTGGGTTCTCGTCTGTATATATATGTTGCGTAACCCTTTTCAAATTCCCCTTTATACCAGGAGTTAAACTCAGGAGAGCGAAACATTGCAAGCATCTCGTTGGGGGTAACTCCTATAGAGTAGAGAGCAGCAACTATTGCCCCCATTGATGTACCGGCAACATAATCTATAGGGATATTATTATCTTCAAGAGCTTTAATTACACCAATATGAGAGATACCTTTTGCGCCTCCTCCACTTAAAACCAGCCCCACACTCTGTGCATCTGCCCACCCCGTGACAACTATTAACAGGATTGCTGCTAAGATCTTTTTAATTTGCATAATTATCGCAATTGAGGTAATTTTGTGAAGCTTTACAAAGGTACATAAAAAAAATAATTATTCAGATGAAAGCCAATTTTTTTAAACTATTGCTAATCATTCCCTTAGTTCTCTTTTCGTGCAAAGGAAAGCAGGGCGGAGCAGATCCGGGGGAAGCCACTAAAACAGACGACTCACTTACTATGCAGACAAATCTTATCTTTAATCCTGCCGATCTCCCTCAGGAGCCGGTTTTTGACATTGTTACCAATTTAGGGACAATCAGAATTAAACTCTATAAAGAGACTCCCAAACACCGGGACAACTTTGTTAAACTTGCCTCGGAGGGGTTTTTCGATGGAATCCGTTTTCACAGAATCATTAAAGGATTTATGATTCAGACAGGTGACCCTCTTTCAAAGGATATGGCTAATGAGGCGAGCTTTGGAACAGGCGGCCCGGGATATACAATTCCTGCAGAGATTCTTCCTCAGTTCAACCATAAGAAGGGGGCACTTGCTGCTGCAAGAAGAGGAGATGCAGGAAACCCTATGAAGGAGTCTTCGGGTTCTCAGTTCTATATTGTAGAAGACGCAGCTACTTGTGCTCAGCTGGACGGAGCATATACCGTTTTTGGGGAGACAATTGAAGGTTTGGATGTTGTAGATAAAATTGCAGCTACTCCAACCAATTTCTCGGACAGACCAACTTCGGATGTTATTATCAAATCTGTTAAGCCGGTACTGTAGTCATCATTATAGATTGAAACTGACTCCAAACGATTAGAGATGATGGGTTAACCCATCATCTCTTTTACTTTTTTAGCCATTCTTGAGGCAAATACAAAGTTGTTGAGCTCTTCACAGTCTGAGGTAAGCACGTTCTCTTTATCTCCTTCCCAAAGTAGCATCCCTTTATGAATGAACCCGACTCTGTCTCCTATCTCCATAACAGAGTTCATATCGTGAGTATTTATAACTGTGGTGATGTTATACTCTTTGGTTATTTCGGAGATCAGCTGATCTATAAGAATTGAGGTCTGTGGGTCCAGCCCGGAGTTTGGTTCATCACAGAAGAGGTATTTTGGGTTGAGAGCTATTGCCCTGGCAATTCCCACTCTCTTTTGCATTCCGCCGCTCAACTCATTTGGCATCAATTTGTTTACATTCTTTAAATTTACCCTGTTAAGGCAAAAATTTACCCTATCCAGCTTTTGACTCTCACTCCATTCGGTGAAAAAATCCATTGGGAATCTTACATTCTCCTCTACAGTGGCAAAGTCAAAAAGGGCACTTCCCTGGAACAGCATTCCTATCTCCTTACGGATATTCTTCTTCTCATTAAAGGAGAGTGAGCTGAACTTAACTTTGTCATACCAGATCTCTCCTGAATCCGGTTCGTGAAGCCCTACCAGGGATTTTAACAAAACTGTTTTGCCGGATCCGCTTGCCCCAATTATAAGAGAGCACTCTCCGGGCCTGTATTGTATGGATATATCTTTTAGAACGTGATTATCACCGAAGTGCTTTTCAAGATTCTTTACCTGTATCATAATTGATCTCCTAAGGTTGGTTAATTTAACATCAGTTGTGTAATCACAAGGTTGGCAAGAAGAATTGCAACACTGCTTGCAACAATTGCTTTGGTACTGGAGCGCCCGACTCCAAGAGAACCTCCTCCGGCATAATATCCGTAATATGAAGATATGCTTGTAATTATAAAGCTGAAGACAGCCATCTTAATCATACTGTAGAATATATAGTAGAGCCGGAATGCATACTGAAGCCCTTCGGAATATTGACTTAGGGTTATCACTCCGGTAAGGGAGATAATCATCGCTCCCCCCAGCAACCCCAGGATAAAACTCATAAGCATCAGCAAAGGGTTGAAGATTGTGGCTGCTGCTATCTTTGGTAAAATAAGGTAGTTGGCAGAGTTTATTCCCATCATCTCCATTGCATCTATCTGTTCGCTTATTCTCATACTGCCTATCTCGGAGGAGATGTTGGAGCCGACTTTGCCGGCAAGAATCAGGGCTACCATTGTGGAGCAAAACTCAAGCACAAGACTCTCCCTGGCCATATACCCGACATACATCTTTGGAATGAGAGGGCTCTCAATATTATATGCTGTCTGGATAACTATTACTGCACCTATGAATATAGAGATTACTGCAATAATTGGGATCGAGTTAAGAACCAGTTTTTCGGTATCTATAAAGAACTGTTTCCTGAAAATTCTGCCCTTATCCGGCCGTGTAAATACTATCTTCATCAAAAGAAAGTACTGGCCAAGTTGTTCAAGAGATTTTTTCATTTATTTGACTAATTTTGTACAAATTTACAAATGATTTGACGATTCTCTACCATATTTCAATCTCCCTCTATCTTTTTGCCTCCGGCATAATGGGCATCTTCTCCAGAAAGGCGGCCCTTTTCTATGCAGGGCGTCAATCTCTTCTCTCGCTCATAGAGGATGAGATGAGCTATTCACAAGATTCAGACAGGGAGACAGTGTGGTTTCATTGTGCCTCTGTGGGCGAATTTGAGCAGGCAAGACCAATTATAGAGTTGATTCGTGAGAGGTTTCCGCTCTACAGGATTGTCATCACCTTTTTCTCCCCGAGCGGATATGAGCTTCGGAAGAATTATCCTCTGGCAGACCACATCTTTTATCTGCCTATGGATACCAAAAAGAACGCTGCAAAATTTATAGAGCTAATTAATCCCTCTCTGGTGATTTTTGTTAAATATGAGTTCTGGAGAAACTACCTCACCCGGCTTAATAAATGTGGAGTTCCGGTATATCTGGTATCGGGCATTTTCCGTCAGGGTCAGCCATTCTTTCGTTGGTGGGGAGGAAGTTTCAGAAACATACTCAATTTATTCACTCATCTCTTTGTACAGGACGAAAACTCGGCCTCTCTTTTAAGGGGGATAGGGGTGGAGAGAGTTACTGTTTGCGGCGATACCCGTTTTGACAGGGTGCACGCGCTCGCTCAGAAAGCAGTTAAGATAAGTTCAGTAGAGATCTTCTGCGGGAGCTCTCTCTGTTGTGTGGCTGGTAGCACCTGGCCTGCAGATGAGGAGTTGATTGTTGCTCACTACCGTCGTTATTTCCACAGAGAGAAGATTGCAAAGAGATACTCCGAACTAAAAAGGGGCAAACACAGGCAACCTAAAGACTCAATAAGATACGGTCACTTCCCCGAATTAGATGCCAATTTATCTGTGGACTCTCACGAAAATATTTCTGTGGACTCTCACGAACCTAAATTTAAGTTGATTATCGTGCCTCACGAGGTGGATGAAAATCAAATTAAAAAACTTATAGCCCTTCTAAGGGATATTCCATATGTGAGGTATAGTGAGCTTGAGGGAAACCACAAGGGTGAAGTGCTATCGGAGGCATCTGTCTTGATAATAGATTCGGTGGGTATTCTCTCCAGGGTATACAGATATGGCTCATTTGCATATATTGGCGGAGGTTTTGGAGCAGGTATTCACAATATTCTGGAGGCGGCTACCTACGGGATGCCGGTGGTTTTCGGTCCAAAATTCCGGAAATTCAAAGAGGCGCGTGACCTTACCGAACTTGGGGGAGCCTTTTCGGTAAAGAGCAAAGATGAGCTGGTTGAGATTTTTGACAAACTTCTTTCAGATTCCACTTTCCGGGATGAGTGCTCTTCGGTTTGTGCCGGATATGTGGCCAAAAACATAGGAGCAACCGAGTATATTGTCAACTCAATTGCTCCTGCAAAACAGCCTTAAATCTCTCCGGTTAATTAAACTTGTATCTCTCCGGTTAATTAAACTTGTATCTCTCCTTTTATTTAAAACTGAAATCTAACTCCTGCTCCCGCATTTCTTCCGATTCCCCAGAACCCGCGGAATGAGTTAAGGGTGTGGTCAGATCCATCCCTGCCTCTCTCGATGTACTTACTGTTAAAGATGTTATTTACATTGACGTAAAGGGTGGTGTTGAGTTTCCCTCTGCCAACGATCCAGTTTAACCCTGCATTGGTAACACTATAATCCGGAACCTTAAACGGGTCAGCTCTGTCATTTGGATTTTGCCTATCCTTAGGATCGAAATCTGCATACATTCTTGCGTTGTACCTCCAATCTGCATTTAGAGTCAAACCTTTGGCTAGGGTAAACTCTGCACTAAGGTTCAGCTGTGTCTGAGGTGCATCTCCAACCGGAAGGTTGTTGCTGTAAACGTTTACGACACCTTGTAAAATACCGGAGTAGTCGTCATAGATATTTGCAGAGACATCGTTCTTCCAGCGCCATTTGGCCAGTGAAATATTTACATCGAGCTTAAGTCTCCTGGTGGCTCTCCAATCTGCATTGATCTCTGTTCCGTAGTGAAGCGCATCCAGCCCCCTTATCATATAACGCAGGGTGGAGTTGTCCGGCTGGGCATAAGGGTTGGAGATGATGCTCTTGTTTTTCCAGAGAGCGTAATACCCGGTTATCTCAATAGATCCTCTTTGAAAAATATACCGGAACCCCACTTCGGATAGCAGGTTCTTTTCATTTTTAACATCATCGGTAATATTGTTGTTGCCGGATGAGAAGAAAACGTCGTTATAGGGAACTCTGCTGTACACTCCTGCATTAAGATAGACAGAGGTGGCCATATTGATCTTTCTGGTTGCCCCGGCCTTTAGACTGTAACCTGCAGCATTTGCACTCTCGCTGTAGATATTATCTATGTAGTTGTACTTATCCCATCTTCTGTTTGTGCTTCCCATTGCAGATGCTCCTAGTCGGATGTCCCACCTCTCATCTCTGAAGTTTGCGGTTGAGTAGATGGTAAGGTGGTTAATTGTCTTGCCGTTATTGGTGCGGATATAGTCACCAACCCTCTTCACGGGGTCTCTGCCGGCAAGCCCCGCCATAGATTTTGTTGCATAATCTTCTAACCAGAAACCGCCCCCCAGCAGGTCTGTTATTATCTCCTTCTCCCAAGTGTAGTAGTACTGGTAGTGAAGACCTGCCCCTAAACTCCACCTCGCATCCGGGTTGTGAGTTATGTTGCTTTTAAACCCGGCCTGGGTGTGACCGGCAATATAGTCACTCAAAATATTTGAAGAGGCACCTGTAACGCCTTGAATGTTAGCTGAAATAACCGCATCCCAGTCTATAAGGCCATCTTTTCTATAGTCGATTATCCTCTTTCCTTTGGACTCAGACCATCTGCCCCCGCCGTGCCCTGTAGAGAGGTACGCTGTGTTTGTGACCTCTGTCTTGTTACCCGGTTTGTAGAGATGGTGAAGGGTTAGATATGGTTTGTGGTAAAAGTTCTCACTTATATTCTTTGGCTCAGAATTGAGATATCCCCAGTTTTTGTTGTAGTGTAGCCCATAGGTCTCAATTTCGGTTGCAGAAAGCCTGGCCGACCTCTGTTGGTGCCTCTCGGGAGAACCTAGTGCTGTAAAGAGCAGGGAGTGTTTGCTGTTTATCACTTTGCTGATATTTACCAGATAAGCCCACGAACTCACATCTGTTGCATCCGGATAGCCTTTGCCCCAGGCATACGATGTCATTGCAGAGAGTGCCCACCCTCTGGAGTTCTGTCCGGTGTTTACACTTATAAAACTTTTTGCCTGACCATAACTTGTAAAGAAGAGGCCTGCAGATGCAGATGGCTGCGAGTCGGCTGTTTTGGTGATGATATTTATGGTGCCGCCAACAGAGTTGTCCGATAACATAGAGCCACCAATACCCTTTTGAACCTGAATTGAGTGAGTGGCATCTATGAGCCCCAACCAGTTGTTCCAGAACATATTTCCCGTCACCAATCCGGATATAGGAATCCCGTTTAGCATTACCGATATGTTCTCCTGCTTAAAGCCCCGAATGTTGATCTTTGCATCTCCATAACTCCCGGATTCACTGGTCGCATAGACTCCAGGAACCTCCTTGAGCAGCTCCGGATAGGTCAACCCAATCGCTTTCCGCTCAATCTCTTTCCTCTCAATGGTTGTCAGCCTTAGCGGACTCTGCCTCTCCTTCACAAACGAAGCAGACAAAATAACCTCATTGAGATTCACATAGGTGCCAACTGTTCTGGTTTTTGCGGACCTGATTTTTGTAGAGTCTTTAATTACTGTGGTGTCTTTAAACCTAGTTGAGCCCTTACTTCCCTTCTGGTCATCAACTTTTGAGTTGTCTCGAAGCCCGGTTGATCCCATACCTTTGGTCTGGTCATCAACTTTTGAGTTGTC
>PHCZ01000020.1 GCA_002840895.1 Bacteroidetes bacterium HGW-Bacteroidetes-8
GGGCCCCCGGGAGCAATAAATATAAAATATTATAATTTAAATTTGGAAAAGTCTTAGAATACGGGAGCCAATGTTTTCCAAAGCAGAGAGTGCCTTATTTTACAGGTACTTAAATAGAATTGAAATTTAATAGAGTTAACCTTTTTTGCTTTGGAGTTATTTGCGGGTAAAGCGTATTTCCCGGACTGGGGTGTTGTTGTACAGGCCATCCCAGGTGAGAATAAATTTTACCTCTTTACCCTTCTCAATAGTTGAAAGGATTGGTGAGATGTCGAAGGAGACGCGTCCGAAGGTGCGGTAGATTTGGGCGTCGCCTTTGGCATTATGGCGGAACTTGAGGTAAATTTTGTCGGATGTACTATTCTGGTTATCTATCACAAGATTAACCATATGGGTAATGTTTGGGTTGTTGCGGAAGATGTTAAAGTTAATATTGAAATACTTGGAGCTAATCCAGGCGTCAACTACTTCTGACCTATCGTTACCAATACTGTCTTGTTGTGAAGGGGTATTAACATCCTCGGAAAAGAGTGCGGGTTTGGAGAGTACACTGTAGAGATCGTTAAGTACAATAGGGTACTTAGATGTTGAGTCATTAAGTTGGATTCTGCCTCCTATAATTTTGTAGTCGGCAATAACCCTTTGTCCTACTTTTACCGATGCATAAGGTATTCTATTCTCAACTACCTCAAGGATTACTCTGTTGTCCAGATGGATAGAGTAACCGGGAGAGCCATCTGCAATTTCACCATAGCTTATAAGGAAATCTCCTCTGTTATGGTCATCTTTTTCACATCCGGCGGCAAAAGGTAAAACCAATAGAATAGCCGCGGCAAGTCTCATAAATGTTCTTTTCATATTCTATCAGATTAAAGTTACTTATAGATATGAGATGCAAAAAAGATTCCAAATGTTGCATACTTAGAGATGTCGCAACAAATCAGTTAAGAGGGGTCAGGGTTAGAGGGTTAGTCTACAAATGCAATTATCTCACCTTTTTCGACTGTATCGCCCTGTTTTGCAAAGATCTGCACGATTTTGCCTGTTTTCGGAGATTTTATGAGTTCCAGGCCGTAAAAAGCCTGTACAAAGCATATTGTTTTATCTTCCTCAACATTATCGTCTATATTCGGTGCAGATGATTTATCGGTTAGATCATACTGCCAAAGAAGCTGACCTTTAACAGTAGAATGAACAGGTTTGGCTTGTGGGTATTTTTCAAGAATTTTCTCGACATCGAATTTAGGAACCTCAAGTACCGGACGTTTTATTATTATTGGTGCCCCTGCCTTCTCTTTTGCCGCCTCAAGCTCCTGCTCGAAACGCTGTTTTGCAACTCCGCTCTTATAGTCGCGGTACTGTCTCTCGTGCATTGCGAATTCAAACAGCTCCTCATCGTCCTCTCCTTGTTCCCAGTTGTTTTCTACCATCTCCTTTCTGAATTTCTCCAGTTCGTTGGGAAACGCATCCTGAGGGGTACCTGTATAGAACTCCAACCCTTTATCCTTTGCTATTTGAATCAACTCAGCGTCAAGTTCTCCGGGTAATTTGCCGGTTTTACCCAGAATCATATTCCAGGTGTCTTTGTCAATTGTAGACCATCTTGGTTCACCCTTTAGGGTGTGCATCAGGTTCATCAGGGCTATGTTCTTGACATATTGACTGAAAGGTGTTACCAAAGGAGGATACCCCATCTTTGGCCAAACATACTCTACCTCGTGGAAGAGCATAACAACCAATTCGTTAAGCTGGAGTTGCCTCTTTCCCTGATTCTTAAGAGATGAATTTATTGCTCCGTGGAATCCTTTAAGATCTGCCATCATAGAGCCCATCATTCCTCCGGGAAGGCCACAGCCAACCAAAAGAGAGGTCATCTGCTTGTTGCCCGGGTCAATAAAATATCCGAGATAATCATCTATAAAGCTCTGGGTGAGCCTTCTTGCCTCCATATATGCCTCCATATTGATCTCCTTAACCAGGAATCCGGCATCCTTCATCATAGCCTGGATTGTGATAACATCCGGGTGAACCATTCCCCAAGAGAGAGGTTCCATTGCTACGTCCAGATAATCTGCACCGGCACGGGCTACCTCAAGCATAGAGGCGACAGAAAAACCGGGTCCGCTATGTCCATGATATTGAACAACAATGTGTGGATATTTATCTTTTATGGATTTTGTAAGGCGTCCCAGAAATGCAGGGCGTCCCACTCCTGCCATATCTTTTAGGCAGATCTCATCGCATCCGAACTCTACAACTTTATCTACCAAACCCATATAATACTCAACGGTGTGGACAGGGGAGTAGGTTATACTAAGTGCTACCTGCGAAATCATTCCACCCGCCTTGGCATACTTTACCGAACCTTCAAGGTTTCTTGGATCATTAAGCCCGCAAAAAGATCTGGATATATTTGTTCCCTGCTTAGCCTTTACCTTATACATCAGTTCGCGTACATCTGCAGGAACAGGATTCATTCTCAATCCATTTAGCCCTCTCTCGAGCATATGGGTCTGAATACCGGCCTTATTAAAAGGGGCAGTCCATTCACGAACAGCCTTGTTAGGATTCTCTCCGAAAAGCAGATTTACCTGCTCGAAAGCACCACCGTTGGTCTCAACCCTGTCAAAACACCCCATCTCAATTATAACAGGAGCAATCTCTTTCAACTGATGAACCATTGGAACATACTTTCCGGATGATTGCCACATATCTCTGTAAACCAGTGAGAATTTAATTTCGCGAGCCATAATTATTATAAATTTTATTAACTGAATTTGGTTTGCAATAAAGAGACAAAAATATAAATTTAGATTGGAATAATTGCTATCTAAATAATGCACTTAGCTAATGATTTGAAATAATTACCTCAGAGCACGATTTAATTATTGTTTTTAAATTTTTATTAGTATTTTTGCAGCCCGATTCTTCGGGAACACGGTGGTCGTAGCTCAGTCGGTTAGAGCGCTAGTTTGTGGCACTAGAGGTCGTGGGTTCGAACCCCATCTTCCACCCAAAGAAAAAACAAGAAAGCTGTGCAACGCACAGCTTTTTTTATTACTCACCAGATGCGGCAAATTTATTTGCCCGCAACAGGTGAGTAATAAAAAGGGCACAGCCCTTCTTGTTTTTTCTTTGTAGGCCCCCCCGCAGGGCTCGCCGAGCGCAGCGAGGCAACATTCCCCTGCGGGAAGGGGTCCGCCCGGGTTTTTTCTTTGTAGGCCCCCCCTGCAGGGCTCGCCGAGCGCAGCGAGGCAACATTCCCCTGCGGGAAGCAAGTCCTGACTAAAGTTCGCCACATACTTAAACTCCACATTTTCAAATCTCTCAGGTTTTTTTGCAAAGTGCTGGTGATCAAAATCAAAGTTTTTCAAAAATCACTAAAAGTGTAAAGTCTCACTTGCTAAAGCGCAGTATTATAATGTTTTGCAAAATAATCCGAGAGGTGTGAAACTACCGCACAACGGTAAAAAAGCTTGCGCAGCAGTAATAACAACTGCGCAGCAGACCGCATCCACGGGAGTATTTTGTAATTAATTGTAATTCAAAGATATCATCCCTATGACTTTGCGTTTGGGATGGAGTTGACAAGAACTATATATCACAATATGTGTATAATGCAAAAAACTCCCGAGGATCAAAACGTTATGCGGGGAACTTTAGCAAAGCCACTCATACAACATTAGGACTGCTACGCAGGGTTTTTACTGCATAGCAGGAGCTAGTCCACAACCCTTGCCAAGGTCTACTTCTACAACCTCGTGGTTGTTCCGTTCCCTCTGTAAGCCGGGGCAAAGAGCGATTTAATAATAGGAACGCCTGTGGAAAAATTGCCTTTGTTGTTCACTATAAAACGCTCCCGGATAATATGCTGCCCTTCGGGAAGCAGGTTGAAGTAGTACTCAATGGATGAGCCCTTTATTTCTTTGTAATATGAGATGAAATACCCCGATCTCTCATCCATAGCCACCAATGAGGCCGGGAGTGGAGATGAAAGAATTACGTAAGATCTGTTCTCAGAGTTCTGAATCCGGCAAACAATCTCTACCAGATCTCCGGGCGAGAGTTTGTCACCCTCTTTAATCTCCACAAGCCGTTCACCACCTTTATCTGCAACCACCTTGTAGAAAACACGGTCAAGCAACAAGCCGTTTCCGAAACTTTCTATCTGGTCGTCCCTGATAACTGCATTGTGAATAATATTTACAAATTCCGGATAATTTGATTTTTTGGTAATTGTCATCAGCCCCCTCTTAATGTCGCGACTGAATTCCGACCTCTCTCCGGATGTTCTCATAAACTTGATATCAGAGAGTTTATCTGCACGAAGTAATGCAGATATAGCATCAGTAGTCCATAATCCAGCTTCCCAGTACTGATTCTCTTTCTGTAGCAATATCCACCTGGCAATTCCGGTAACCATCTCTTTATCACCTGTATTTGCAAACAAATTGAGCAAAAATGAGTGTGATGCAATTTCATTATTCACCATCCCCATAAACGGTAATACGGCATTCGGGAAGTAATATCCCGTAGTTCTGTTTTTTACTGCATACTCCTTAATTGAGTTAATGAATTTTGCGGCAGATTCACCCCGTCCACAAGAAATAAGCGCTGCGGCAATATGCGCATTCACCATAACGGATTTATTTACATCACACTTTTCAAAGTGATTCAAATAAAGCGAGATAGTATCCTTAAGAGATGCCGGCATATCTAATTGTGGGTAGAGGGACCGCACTCTCAGATACATTGCAAAGAACAATGGCTTGGTATCCGTACCGTACCTCTCTTTTCTCTGAAGCGAGAGGCTGTGCTGATAGAGAAAATGGTCATCAATTGTCTTGACCGCCCTCTTTAACAATGCATTCTCCTGTTCGGAAAAGGTGAACTTACCCACATTTGCAATTTCATTAACCTTTTCAAGAAACAGATAGGAGAGGTAGTAAATTCCATTCATTCCCGGAAACCAGCAGAAGAAACCCTCACTGTCATACAGGTTATCAAACTGAATAAACGCCTCTTTCCGGAAACTCTCAAGATCGGAATCTCCGAAGTAACTCTTTGCATACAAAGCTCCCAACCAAGAGAAGAGGTTTTTTGAAGCCGGGCTCCTCATCAACTTTAACTCATCGGTTAGAATTTCAGAAGGATTGGAGATTTTCACCTCAGAATCCTTAGTAATCTTATAATTATATCGCCCCTGCTTCTCGATAGGGTGAACCTCGCTCCTGGCGACTGCACTCCGTACAGGCAGCACCTTAACGACATTCTCTTCGCCGTCGGAATAGCTGTCAGAGATGAGTAAAATCTTAACTTTAAGAGTATCTGTCACCCCTTCCGGAATAAAAATCTTCCACTCAACACCCCGCTGCTCTCCGGGCGCAAGGAGAAGCTCCTTCGCGCCAATTTTATCCTCACCCGATCTCCCTTTCAGAATTCCATCTGCATAAGCCTCACATAGAGTCCTTAGCGAATCCTTGCCCAGATTAACGGCCACCCCCGAAACAACCAGAGAGTCCCCCTCCCTTACAAACGAAGGCACATTTGACTGAATCATCAACTCTTTGCTTACAATGAACTCCTCCTCCAAAGTAGTGCTATTCAAGTTTTTATCGTGTACCATCATAAGCACCTTAAAAGTAGAAAGCAGATGCGATGTGTTAAACCCTATATTTATCTTCCCGTTTTTATCGGGATAGAGCTGAGGCTTGAACAGCAAAGTCTCCTTAAAGTTTTTTCGAACTGTTATATTATTATCATCGTTTGATGAGTTTGTGGAAATTAATGAAGATCTGTTAGTTAGTGAGTTATATATTGCCATAAACGGAATCTCGTCTTCTATGACAAGGTTTTCTGACAATGTGAAAAAATTTCCTTGAACTCCAGTAAAAGATTTTGAGTGTGCAACACGCGGATAAACAGATAATTGCTTCCTGCCTGCAGATATTGAAAAACCATTTTTTTGCCATATTTCGGTTGATTTATCATAGACCGATACAATCATTTCTGCACCTGAAACCGGATTATTGTATTGATCCAGGATACTAACTTTCAAAGAGTCATTTGATGCCGGCAAATATTTTTTTCGGAGATTTGAAATGTTTAATTTATAGTCAATGAATTTTTTGGGTTTAATTTTAATTACCTTATTTTGAGGGTAAAATTGACCTTCTATAATAGTAGTTAGTAAAACATTTACAGTACTTGATTCAGTATCGGGAATATTAAAAACATAATGTTCTAGCCCTTTTTGTGTAACCAGTGCTTTTCTCAAGAGCAAAGAATCACCCCCGAAAACCTCCATTTCCGTAAATAGGCTATCTGCCGAAGTCCCCAGAAAAAATTCTATTTTCTCTACCTCAGAATTCTCTTCAGAACAATGGTAAAAATAAAAATTATCATCCGGTAGTACTTTATCTGATGTGTGAAACAGAGTAAATGCCGATGAGACTTTTAATTTGTTCCCGTATTCATCAATGACCGTTGAAATAATTTCATATTTACCACTTTTAAGTCCTGAAAAATCAGGAGTAAATATTGTATTAGTTAAAAATTCTCCGTTAAGTACTTCATCTTTTTTATCATTGACAAGATGAATTATCTTGTAATGACCCTTTAAAAGCTTTTTACTATTATAGTAGTTACCGAATATGTGAACATTGAAATCATAACTACGTTGAGCGCAAATGGTAGGAGGAGCATAACAGCTTATATATAAAGGAACTTCCCCAACCGTAACATACTTTTTAAGAGCATTAGATTCTGAATTCATAGAGGTAGCAATAATATCAATTCCGCATTGAATCCACTTTGCATTATGCTTTTTAAGTAAACTGTCTGTTACTACACCTATATTAACACTGAACATTCCCAAAGAGTCAGTTAATGTTTGAGATGCTTTAAAAAGATCAAAGCAGTAACCCATAAATTCATTTTTGCGAAACATCTCAGGATATGTTGTATAGCTTATTTTAACACCTTTCATAGGATAACCGGCATACGATTTAACTGCTCCTCTTATGATGATCTCCTCCCCTTTACGAAAACTATCTTCAGGAATATCAGTAATGATATAGAATGAGTCTCTTTTTTTATCTTCAACTCTTATCGCAAGTTGGATATTATTGTATTGGTTATAGCCATCAACACTTGAGGATTCAATAGTGTACCTTCCCGTTCCTGTATTGTATCCTATAGGAAAAAATCCGGAAGCTGAACCAAATTCATTGGATTCAAGAGTCCTAGTCTCGAGAATAACTCCTTTTGGACTCTTCAGGGTCAGAGTGACTTTATCGTTACGATTAACATAAAATCCATTTGATGTGTTGAATAGAATTATTTTAAAGTAGATAGTATCTCCAGGCCGATATGTTGTTCTGTTACAGAAAAAATCAATAATATTGGGTTTCCCGTTATTATAAATAGCAGTGTTAATTTTAAACAGATTAGTTTGAGGCCCATTAATCCCGGCACTGTATAGTAAGTGGTTATAAGAATTATTGATATCAGGCAGATCAATCTTTGTGAATCCATCAAAACTATACTCAGCGGCACTTACTACTCTGTTTTTCGAAGCGATATTATTTTCGGCACTTCTGACAAATTCCGAAAAAACAATTTCTGCTTTTTTTAGTGGTTTTCCACTTTCAAAATCAACAGCATAAAAGGTATACTTCTCTCCTGAAATTTTGTGTACGATTGCATTTTTATTAACAAATACCCTCGAAATGCTTTTTAATCCTTTTTCACCAGCCTCAAAATCAATTATATATATCCCTTCTTCCGTTAATGTGAGTTTAAAAAAATCTCTGTTATACATAGCAAAGTAATTATTTTTAAACTGAATAGCATACTCAGAAAGAGGTTCGGCATCTATTTTCAATAATGAGTTATAGTTGAACAACCAACTTAATTCTGCATCTCTAACCAATAGTGAAGAGAGATTGGTAACTTTATATACTTTTATTTTACCCTCCTGAATATTTCGGTGAACAATCTTAATTTCAAACTCTTTTCCCGGATACACCTGATTCTGGTGTGTTATATATGCAGATTTACGGATAATGTTGCTCTTTATATAATCTAATACCGAAGTTCCTGCACTATTGGGATGCCTTTTGATCCAATAATTACAATACTCCAATAACTCTTTATATCCCTTTGCTGTAGAGTCATTAGTACCTATTCCGTCTCTTCTGTTTTCTCTGTCGAGTTTATTATCCTTCATAGTTGCAAGCTCTCTTACAAATAGAGTAACATTCTTGTAGTCTTTATATTGCTCTACTATCTCTTCAAATTCAGGAATGTAATTCTCTTTTTTTATAAAACGAGAACTGAACAGCCCTTTAAGATCAATCTCTTTATATTTGGTAAATAAATAATTATCTGTATTGCCGGATTGAAACTCAAATAACTCACGAATAAGAGAATCTCTTTTTAGCTTCAGTTCGTTCATCAGATCTACTTTTATATAATATGAAGGAGAGCTTTTGTTATAATCAAAATAGTCACGTTCGCTCATAGAATTTATGATACTCACCAAAACATATTCGTAAAGAGAAGGACTTATATAGTGTTTCATATAATCCCCTCTTTCAATCACCTTTATCCATCTATTCCCCTTTTCGTTTTTTATTTGTTCACTGATTTTTATTAAATCATTGAACCATTTTAATTTTATATTCCGAATTTTTTCAAGTTCCGGATATTTTGCGGAGTAGTTATCTGACAATAAATGCTGCAACATATAACTCTTAAATACAGCACACGCCACAGGGTCCTTAAAATCGTCAACTTTTGCCGTAAACTCGTCGATTATTGCCTGCTTCATATTCCAGTTAATTCTGGGAGTATTGCGTATAATTACACCGGCGGCCAGTACCATATCGGGATAAAGCTCATTGAGGCTGGCTAGAGTATAAATTTCACGTGATGCCGATATTGCAGTTGCAGGCAGATTGGCTACTTGCGCTCTCTCTACACTTTTCCACAATTCATCAATTTCTTTAATAATCTTCTCTCTACCCTGTGAAAAACCGGAATAGGAAGATAGAGAAAAAAGTATAACTCCCAGAGAGAGGCTAATGATTCTAAAGGTTTTTTTTGATTGCATATATTGCTATATTTTAGAGTGTTAATATACAGACATTTTTAATTTTATCAAAAAAAATTGCATAGTTTGTATTATTTAATACATTTGCAACTCATAAGACAAATGACACCGAACACAATGATATCGCACAACGCAACTTTCTTTTATTATTATTACTTCTTTTATAGCAAAAGGGGCGGATGCGTTATTGTATAATATGTAAAACATAGACTAATAATGTGGAGGCCCCGAATTTCGGGGCCTTTTTTTTTAATACAGGCCAAATGAAGACAACCACCCAAACGTTACCCCTTATAAAAGCATCGTCAAGAACCGATGCTGTTCAGGAGTACTACTTCTCCCGCAAACTCAGGGAGATTGAGCAGATGCGAAAGGCAGGAGCAGATATTATCAATCTTGGAATTGGAAGCCCCGATCTTCCACCATCTGCAGAGACCATTTTTACACTCTCCAGAAGCGCTTTTAATCCCAAAAACCACGGTTACCAAAGCTATCAGGGAATTATTGAGCTTAGAGAGGCATTTGCCGGGTGGTATAAAAGATATTTCAAAGTAGAGTTGAATCCAGACTCGGAGGTTTTACCACTAATCGGCTCCAAGGAGGGGATTATGCACATAAGTATGACCTTTATCAACCCCGGTGACGAGGTTCTGGTACCCGACCCGGGGTATCCAACCTACTCATCTGCAACAAAACTCTCCGCAGGCGTAGTAAGAAACTATTCACTCACAAAAGAGGGTGGCTGGTACCCCAATATTAAAGAGCTGGAAAAGAGTGACCTGAGCCGGGTTAAAATGATGTGGATAAACTACCCGCATATGCCTACCGGGACAAAAGCTACTGTTAAACTGTTTCAGGAGCTTGTGGCATTTGCCCGTAGGCACTCTATTCTGCTATGCAACGATAATCCATACAGCTTCATTCTCAACAAAGATCACCTCTCTCTTCTATCAATAGAGGGGGCAAAAGAGGTTGCCCTGGAGCTTAACTCCTTGAGTAAATCTCACAATATGCCGGGATGGAGAATTGGGATGATTGCGGGACATAGTGGTTACATCAAGGATATCATTAAGATTAAGAGCAATATGGACTCCGGTATGTTCAAGCCGCTTCAGTTGGCAGCGGTGACCGCCCTCAATAGCGGGGATGATTGGTATGACTCTGTAAATATTGGGTATGAGAAGAGGAGGGTTGTTGCAGGTAAAATTATGGATGAGCTTGGTTGCCGTTATGACGCGAATCAGTGCGGGCTCTTCCTTTGGGGAGAGGTTCCGCACTACTGCAAAAGCGCAGAGGAGCTCACAGATCGTCTGCTTTACAACTCAAATGTATTTATAACTCCGGGGCTCATTTTCGGGACTAATGGAGAGAGGTATATAAGAATCTCACTATGTGCTCCGGAAGAGCTTCTCGAGAGCGCTCTCGAAAGAGTAAGGAGATCTCATAAGGTGAAAAATGTAATATAAACATCTAAAATATAAGAATATATATATGAATATTTCAATTATAGGCCCGGGTTTGATAGGGGGGTCGTTTGCACTTGACCTTAAGAGTGGTGGTTTGGCAGATAGAGTAATAGCTGTGGATACCAATCCGGAACACCTCTCAAGAGCAATAGAGTTGGGTCTTGCAGATGTGGGGGCCTCGCTGGAAGAGGCCGTGAACTGCTCGGACCTTATAGTTTTATCTGTTCCGGTAGATAAGATTAAGTCACTTCTACCCTTGATACTCGATATGGTGGTTGGAAGCAATAAGATAGTTGCAGATATGGGGTCAACCAAACTATCAATTGCAAAGGAGGTTGAGAACCACCCTGCAAGAGGGCGGTATGTTGCACTTCACCCAATTGCCGGTACCGAGTTCTCCGGTCCAGATGCTGCTTTGTGCGGGCTGTTCAGGAATAAGAATGTGATAATTTGTGACAGAGAACTTTCAGACAGAGATGCCTTGGATACCATTACATCTATACTTTGCTCTACAGGTATGAACATCTCCTATATGGACTCGGCAAGTCACGATCTGCACGTGGCCTATGTGTCACACATTTCACACATTACATCCTTCTCTCTCGCGTTGAGCGTGCTTGAGAAGGAGAAGAGTGAAGAGAGTATTCTCACCCTTGCTGCCAGCGGATTTGAGTCCACGGTAAGGCTGGCTAAAAGTAACTCTAACACCTGGGCATCAATATTTTTGCAAAATTCAGAATATATAACAGAGGTGCTGGACTCCTATCTAAATAAGATGAATCTCTTTAAAAAGTATATCAATGAGGGAGATTCAGATGCCCTCATTAGGTTGATGAATGATGCAAATGAGATAAAAAAAATACTAAATAAATAGAAAATAGCTAAACTAAATGAAAGAGAAACTTAAGATCAAAAAAATTGAGGAGTGGCCCCTCTACAAGGGGCGTCCTCTCACCATTTGCGGCCCTTGCAGTGCAGAGAGCGAAGTGCAGATTATGGATACAGCCCGCCAGCTTGCCAATTTGAACAGAGTGGATATCTTCCGTGCCGGCATCTGGAAGCCCCGTACCCGCCCAAATGCCTTTGAGGGTGTGGGCAGAGAGGGGTTAAAATGGCTTAGGGATGTTAAAAGGGAGACAGGGCTTCCTACTGCCACCGAAGTTGCAAACTCGACCCACGTAAATGATGCCCTTAAATTTGGAGTTGATGTGCTGTGGATAGGGGCGAGAACATCTGCAAACCCTTTTGCAATGCAGGAGATTGCAGATGCTCTGAGCGGGGTCGAGGTTACGGTACTTGTAAAGAATCCGGTAAATCCGGAGCTCAATTTGTGGATTGGAGCTATTGAGAGGATAGCCAGAGCAGGTATCACTCAAATTGGGGCAATTCACAGGGGGATCTCTACATATGAACATACTGCCTACAGAAACCAGCCCAAATGGTTGCTACCGATAGAGTTGAGAAGGGCAATTCCGGAGATTCCGCTCATCTGCGACCCCAGCCATATCGCAGGGGCAAGAAAGTATCTGCTTGAGATTTCACAGAAGGCGATGGACCTAAATTATGACGGGCTTATGATTGAGTCCCACAATAACCCGGAGGTAGCCCTGAGCGACAAAGAGCAACAGGTGACACCGGCACAGTTGCTGGAGCTTCTTGACAAATTGGTGCTTCGTGAACAGGAGTCAAATAATACTGCATTTCTGGATGTGCTGGGTGAGTTAAGGTCGCAGATAGACCTTTTTGATGACCAGCTTTTGGAGCTTTTGGAGCAGAGAATGTATATCGCAGAGACTATAGGGAAGTATAAAAAAGATAATAACATAACCATCCTCCAAAGCTCAAGATGGGAGGAGATAATTACAAAAGCTGTAAGAAAAGGTGAGTCGAAGGGATTGAGTGAAGAGTTTATCAGCCAGATGTTTAAAGCGGTACATCAGGAGTCAATCAACCATCAGAACCGAATTATGAACACCTGAAGGGGCTGATTATCTCTCATTAAGATAGGGTTTTATTACCTCTGCCCATTTGAGGTAACCCTTTCCCAGCAGGTGAAGCCCATCGTTTGTATATTCCGGCTTAAGGGCTTCACTGTTGGTCACACCGGGGTCATCTCCACACTTCAATGCAGAATAGACATCGATATATTTGATCTCCTTTTGGTTGCATAGTTCAAAAAGAGCTCGGTTTAAATCAATTATAACTTTCCCTTTTGATGTAGCACCGGGGAATTTACCGAAGCTATCATTCACAGGGAAAATACTCTGGACATAGAGTCTGGTACGAGGAGACTCTTCTGAAATCCTGGTTACAATGCGGGTTACAGCCCTAAGAACCGAGTCGGCATCCTTGTTCTGAGCTAAATCGTTTATACCGATAAGCAGGAAAATTTTCTTTGGCCCCCCCTTCAATATAGGACCAAGCCTGTCAAAAACACCTTCGGCAATATCTCCGCTTATCCCCCGATTCTTTATATTGGGGTTATTAAATATCTCGTGCCACTCTCCAAAATGGGTAATGCTATTTCCCAGAAAGACAATATCGTTTCTGTCAACAGGAAGCTCTTCAAAAAGTGATGCCCGCTGGTAGTAGAGTGTGGTGTATTTACCCTGTCCCGAAAGATAACCTTTCAATGGAAGCATTAAAATAAAAATAAGGCAGATGGTTATTTTTTTCATAATAAAATATTTAATAGAGTAAGTAGCCCAAAAGTCCCGAAGCCAATATAATTTTTATAGGATTCTGTTTTCCCCAAAATGAGAAGATAAATGCTCCTGCAAAAATTGCCCAGCTCCTCCAGTCTATAAAGTTGTCGTGCGTTATCAAAAGTATTGCAGCAGATGCTATTAGCCCTAAGATAACAGGCTTTATTCCTTTTAGTGCAGCATCAAACCAGCGGTTACTTTTGAACTGTTTGTAAAGAAATGCTATGAGCAAAATAATGATAAAAGAGGGGAGGCAAACAGCAAAGGTGGCCAGTGCAGAACCCCATACATTCCCACTTACGGTGTAACCAACATAAGTGGCACTGTTTATCCCTATAGGTCCCGGAGTCATCTGCGAAAGTGCAATAATATCTGTAAAGGTGGCCGGATCTATCCATTTGTGATTTACAACAACCTCATTCTGAATTAGCGAAATCATAGCATACCCCCCTCCAAATGTAAAGAGCCCTATCTTGAAGAATGTTATGAACAGCTGCAGGTAAATCATCGGTATATATATTTATAAACTCTTGAATCGATTGCTTTTTGCAGATAGAAAGTGGTAAAACAACCCCAGTATTGCACCAGATAATATGAGCCAAATTGGGGAGACCCCTAAAAAAGCTATAAGAACTATGGAGATTACCGGGATGATTGCAGTATATCTGTTAAGTGAGGCCGATTTTGAAAGGGTAAGAAACGGAACAGCTATTAGCGCTACCACAGCCGGGCGTATACCTTTGAAAATTTTAATGACTGTTAGGTTATCTTCATAGTTTTGAAAGAAGATGGCTATTAAAAGTATCATAACAAAAGATGGGAGAGCACTGCCAAGCGATGCAACTACACTCCCTTTAACACCTTTTAGCTTCTCTCCGACAAAAATGGAGATGTTAATTGCCAGTATTCCGGGTGCACTCTGAGATATTGCCAGGTAATCCAGAAACTCCTCTTTTGTAAGCCATCCCTTTTTATCCACCACCTCCTTTTGAATAAGAGGTATCATAGCGTATCCTCCTCCGATGGTAAAAGCACCGATTTTGGCGAAGGAGGTAAATATCTCAAGATAAATGTTCATAGCACAAAATTAAGCTAAAATAGAGGATTGTCATACAATTGACTATAAAAAGTTATAATCATAAAAATGAGGCAGATAGCAATTTTGACAAAAAAATTTAAAAATTATTGTAGATTTATTTTGTTTCATTAAAAAAAGTCACATATCTTTGCAGCCCGTTTCGAAAAAGAAACGCTGAATAGAAAGTTCTTTGATAGCATAGAAATAAGAGTAACAAGGTAGAGGTTTTTGTAAAAAATAAAACTTCGTCAATACTTAATAAAAGTTAATTCAGGTCAGGAGAGACAAACATTTTAAAATTTTTACAATGAAGAGTTTGATCCTGGCTCAGGATGAACGCTAGCGGCAGGCTTAA
>PHCZ01000007.1:0-75642 GCA_002840895.1 Bacteroidetes bacterium HGW-Bacteroidetes-8
CCGTTATTCCATATTGAAACAACGGTGCAAATCTAAAAGAAGAGGGAGGGGACCCAACGCAGTTGGGGAGGATTTTCCGGGCTGACAGCGATTTACGTTGATAATGTGATTAAGGTGTTTTTGATCCTGCAGCAGGATTATCGGTAGACATCTTATCATCCACAACAGATCTACGTGCCTTCTTAATAATAGGATTGAAGTTCCCGAATCTCCAGAAGAGGCCTAAATTAACAGATCTCATAAAAATCTCGTTGCGGGCGCGCAGGCTATAGGTGTTGTCGAATGAGTTATATCTTATAACCTTTTTTTCATTAAAAGGCTCCTGGACACTTAGGCTTAGGGATAGTTTATCTTTAAGGAAGCGCTGACTGAATCCCATTGAAGTAAATAGCATTACCGGCATCTTGGACTGCAGGGAGATATCTCCTCCATAAAGATATGCGTTCAAATTTAACATTCCCCCTTTCCAAAGTGCTGTATTACACGAAGCCCCACCGTTAAAATTGAATCCGTCGTTCTCCAGGTTAAGATTCCGGGAACTAACTTTAGTATAAGCAACAGCTCCGTTAATGTTGATGTTTAGCTTCTGTCCGGAGCGGAACGAGAAGTTAATATCCATTCTTGCATTGGTGTTTTTTCCGATATTTTCATATGTGGCAATACTTATTCCCTGTTCGTTCACGCGACGAATCTGTTCGATATTGTTGCGGGTAAAACTGTTAATCAGATTAACAGACAGGTTCCAGTTTTGGGAAGCTTTCCGGTAACCTAAAGTGATTGTGTTTCTCTTGACAGACTCAAGGTCGGGATTCCCGTAAGAGATGTTCATAGGGTCTGAATCGTTTACATAGGGATTCAGGTGCCAGATTCCGGGACGGCTTAACCTTTGGGTATATGCTGCAGATACCATATTCCCTTTATTTAACATATAGTTTAGGTTCAGATACGGGATCACATCAAACTGTTCGTTTGAGAATGGGATATCCTCCAGATAGCTTTTTGAGAGACCATCGTTATAGGTGTACTCAATACGAAAACCTGCCTTGGCTGTCATAGTTTTATGCTTAAAGGCGTATCCACCATAAAAACTTCCAATATGCTGGTCATAATCCAGGTCGTTTATCCTGGTTGGATCGTCCTGCCAGACTCCATTTGGATCCAGTCTCTCAATTTTTGTATCAGATGTGTTTTGTCTAAGGATATATTTTGCTCCTGTCTCTATCTGGTGTTTTTTTGTGAGTGGATCATAATAGTCAATCTGAAATGTGTGCTCTTTCCCGAAAGCATCATTTATCGAGTGTTGATCGAATCCTATATAGTTCAGCTGTGGAACTATTGAGTTAGACACTTCTATGTTCATTGGATTATAATCCAGGGTGTAGCTTATAGTAAGGTTTTGATCGGGCTTTTTATAAGTTTTTTGATATGAGAGAGTCCCTGTCATAGAGCCGTATCCGTGCTTCGAGAGAGAGTTGTTTGTGTATTTGCGGGTAGCTGTTCCCAATGCATTAAATGCACTAAAAAGTGAAGAGGACTCATTCTCGGTTGACCCTAAAAACCCACTACCCGAGATTGTGAAAAGGTTTAGGGAGTCTATTTCGTAGCTGGCATCTATTGACCCCTTTGTAAAGGTATTATCTGAGTTAAAAACCCCTTCGGTTACAGAGTTTCTGAACTCTTCACTCAAGAAATTCTCCGAATCCAGTCTGGTTCTGTTTTTATTTGTGACCTGTTTCCCGGTAAAAATATTTGTACTGATTGCCAATTTACCTATTTGCGCAGAGATATACCCTCCAACGTTATACCCTCCAAGGTTATTTGCTCCCATATTTATACTACCATTATACCCCTCAATGCTTTTTCGGTTGGTTATTAAATTGATTATACCTCCAATTCCCTCTGCATCATATTTTGCGGGAGGGTTTGTAATCACCTCGATAGACTTTATGGAGCTTGCAGGCATCGCTTTAATTGCATCTTTAAAACTCCTGGAGAGCATTCCTGAAGACCTTCCGTTTACCAGAACTTTGAAATTGGTCTCTCCATTAAGGCGGACATTATCTTCGCCGTCTACACTAATCATAGGCACTTTACGAAGTATCTCCACTATTGTACTTGTAGATGTTTGAGGGTCGGAGTCCAGGTTATATGTCAGTTTGTCCGGCTCGCTTTTGATAAGAGGCACCACTCCCACAACAGTAACCTCTGCAAGTTGTACACCCTCTGCAATAGATATTTTACCAATATCCAGCTTCTTATCCTCTGCATTTAAGTTAATTACAGATTTTGAATTTGTATACCCTATCATTGATGCAGATAATATATATCTGCCCGGAACCGGAGCCTCAAGGGAGAATTTACCATCTGCACCGGCAGCAACGGCATTTATTGGTTTTAGGGAGTCATTAAAAATGGCTACAGTAGCATATTCGATACTTTTCCCTGTTAAAGAGTCGACAATAACTCCGGTAATAATAGTTTTATTAACTATCTTTTTTTGGGCGGAGGCAACATTGTAAAAGCTCATACACATAGTTAGTGCAAGCAGCAGATAGATTTTTTTCATTTTTGGTAGTTGTTAAGGATAGGAGCACTCTAGTGGTTAGTTATGAGCAGATTTTCTACAATAGATATGCCGCAATGAGTTTTTTTTAAATATTTTTTATAAATGTTACTATTTTTGCTCTACCAGAAAAGATGTTGAAAATGAATTTTAACGAACTGAGTAAGCAGGAGTATATAGCCAGAATAAATCGAGTGATGGATTATATCGGGAGTAATCTGGATAAACCAATCGATTTATCTGCAATGGCATCAATTGCATCTTTTTCTCCCTATCACTTTCATCGAATTTTTACCTATATTGTTGGAGAGACCCCTAATAACTTTCACTCACGGCTAAAACTGGAGAAAGCAGCACAGCTTCTGCAGGATAATAAAAAAACATCAATAAGTGAGATTGCCTTAAGATGTGGCTTTGGTAATATTTCCTCTTTCAGTCGTGCATTCAGGGCCTATTTTGGAATGAGTGCCAATGAGTTTCGCCAGCAAAGCAAAGCCATTTTTATAAAAGATGGAATCAGATATAGCAAGGATTGCAAACCGATTCACAAGATTGGCAAAAACATACAGGCTGTAAATGGTCATTTTTGCAGTGTAGAATTTAAACAACTAATTATTATGAATGCAAAAATTGAAATTAAACAGATGCCGGAGCTGAATCTTATCTATTGCCGCCATATGGGCGCTTTTAACAAAATTGGTGAAGCTTATGAAAAGCTCTTCAGATGGGCTATTCCAAGAGGCCTGGTAACTTCAGATACCAAAACTGTAACTGTTTACCACGACGATCCTTCAATAACAAGCATAGAGAAGGTGCGTCAGGATGCAAGCATTATTGTTAACGGAGATATTAAGGTCGAGGGTGAGATAGGTAAATCTATTGTGAGGGCCGGGAAATATGCTGTAGGACATTTCGAAATCAAAGAGAATGAGTTTGAGCAGGCCTGGAATACTATGTGCTCTTGGTTAACAGAAAGTGGTTTTCAACCAGGAGAGGGATCTACTTATGAACTCTACCATAACGATTACAAAGATCATCCTGAACACCGTTTTATTGTAGATATCTGCCTTCCCGTAAAACCGCTTTAATTAGATGTCGAATAGTAATTATTCCCACGAGGTTGCTGACAGTGAATACTACAAATTATTGATTAATTGCTAAATTTGGTAGACTTTAAAATCTTATTTATGACATACAATGAACTTCATTTGAAACCAGGGTCGAGTCTCTCCAAGTTTGGCTTAAGTGCGGCATTTCTGACAACTTTACTGACTATAATTACATTTGGTATAGCCGTTTCAACACCTCCACTTTCCGGTCCATTGTGCACTGTTGATGGTTTTTCTTATCCATACCTTGATATTGCCAGCCGTTTTCCTAGAGATTATTACTGGATGTTCCCGGCAATCTTGCTGTCAATTTCTACGCTTATGCTAATAGTCGCTGTATATCAAGTAACTCCGAGTGAGAAAAAGCATTTTAGTCTTGTAAGTGTACTTATCGCAACTATGTCCTCACTAATCCTTTTTTTAACTTATTTTGTACAGCTCTCAGTAATCCAGCCTGCTTTACTTGTAGGAGAGAGCGATGGAATATCAATGCTTTCTCAATATAATCCACACGGATTGTTTATTGTAATGGAGGAGGCCGGCTTTTCACTTTTAATTATCTCTCTGCTTTTTCTTACACCGGTTTTCAGTAGAACGACAAAAGTTGAGAGGGTAATTCGCTGGAGTTTTATACTGGGCTTTATCTTCTCTGTTTTATCATTTATTACAATCGCTCTCCTTTATGGTATAAATCGTGAATACAGATATGAAATTGCGGTGATAACAATAACCTGGATAGAGCTGATATTCTCAGGAGTAGGACTGATGGTTTTTTTTCATAGATTACCAAAGTGTGTAATTTGATAATATGTGTTTAGATTTTTACTGAAATCTCTTATGTACATTAAATTTTTAAGTAAATTTGGTAAAGACTTCATCTTATATTTACTTGATAAACTATGAAAAAATTAATCACATTTCTCTCTATTTTGTTGCTTATTTTAACTATTCACTCTTGTGATCTGATAGATGCGGCAACAGGAAAACTTGGCGGTACTCCATCTGCTATGGGTGCAGTTGGAGTTACTGTTACAACATCTTCTGCCCCTATATCGGGGGTAAGCAATTTTACTGCTACTGTCACGACATCAAATGACGGAGTTTCAACTTATTCAGGATCGGCAACTGTAACAAACAGCGCTTTGTCAACACTATTTACCAATATTCCGGGGGTATCGGTCAACGGCAGTACTGTTAGTACTACTAATATGCAGTTCAAGCAGACTACTAAAGGTCTAGAACTGCTCTCCGGGCCAACAGCAGGTATAATTGTAAATTATGATTCTAATGTTGGAGATAAGTATCCGGTTGGTAAAACCGGAGCCTACAGAGAGGTTATGACAAAATCAACTACCGATGACTACAGTTATGGATTTTACCTTATCAAAGTATTAAAGGTAGAAGAGATAGTTGGCGGAGTAAAAAGCACTGCCGGAATAAGCAAAATTACCTATTGGGCAAACCATAAATATGGGTTGGTTGGTGTTCAGTTCAACTTTGGCGACGGCACCTTTGCTAAGTTCCCCGTCTATACTACAGCCCAAAATGACTAATGCAGTTTAATGAGATACCTGAACTTCCCTGGGGGGAGAGAAAAGATCCCCCCCTATCCTCATCATAAAAATTTTGTCTATAGAAGCTCTGTTTTTTTTAAAGCGAACAATCTTTTTAACTTGTTTGCAATAAATGGTATTAGTTATGCTATAAAACGCAAATGGCTTCAGTTAAAGCACGGTTTCTCAATCCCATATATACTTCTTATTGACCCTACCAGCGCCTGCAACCTTAAATGCACTGGTTGCTGGGCTGCAGATTATAGCAAAACAGCAAGTTTAAGCTTTGAAAAGCTTGATGAGATATTAACCGATGCAAAGAGGCTAGGCGTTTATGATATTATATTCAGCGGAGGGGAGCCTCTGATGCGTAAAGATGATATTCTAAAACTGTGCAAAAAGCACAGTAACCTTTCATTTGCAATGTTTACCAACGGGACCTTGATTGATGAGCATTTTGCAAATGAGATGGCAAGGGTAGGAAATCTGAACGCCTTTATAAGCATTGAAGGATTTAGGGAGAAAACAGATTTCAGAAGGGGAGAGGGTACATTTGATAAGGTCATAAAAGTTATGGATCTTCTAAAAACTAAAGGTGTAGGATTCGGATTTTCAATATGCTACCACTCAAGCAACTGCGAAGAGATTAGCAGCGATAATTTTCTTGATTTTCTCAGGGAGAGAGGAGCCTGGATAGGCTGGTTCTTCAATTATATGCCAATGGGAAAGGGTGCAGACCTCTCACTTATAACATCTCCTGCACAGAGGAGAGTCGTCTATGAAAGGATTATGGACTATCAAAAGAGAGAGAATTTTACCCTGATTGACTTTGCCAATATGGGCCATTTTGCATTTGGCTGTGTAGCTGCAGGGAATGAATATGCCCATATAAATTCAAACGGAGATCTTGAACCGTGTGCATTCTTCCACTACTCCGATTCAAATCTCAATAAAATGGTGTTGAAGGAGGCTCTATCTTCAAATTTTTATCGTCATTTCCGCAGACAGAAGCCATTCTCATCAAACCCATTTATGCCTTGTCCAATTATGGATGCACCCGAATCTTTGAAAGAGCTATCAAAGTGTGCCAACGTAAAGTCGACTCATTTACAACAGTGTGAGCCGATGGAGGAGCTATATGAAAAGACAAAACCTATTTCAGTTGAGTGGAAACCGGTTGCCGATGATCTATTCAGTTTGCTGGGTAAAAGAGAGAGGAGGAAGATTGCTCTATTCTCAAAATTTCTTATGTTTAAAGAAAAATAGATTTATGAGAAAATATTTTTTGCCATTTCCATTTAAAGCTAAGGTAGCTGGTTGGATGTCAGTTGTTCTCGGCCTTATTTTAGGGTCAATGTTTGCTTTTTTCAATCTTGTCATAAATATGCCGGTACTGGCGGTTTTCTCCTCCTTTTTGGAGGAGAGATACTTTGCTGTATTCACCACAAATGTAACAGATGAGCTTACTCTGCTCTTAATTTTGGGGGGGATGTTTTTGATTGTCTTTTCAAAAGATCGTCTTGAGGAGGAGTCAGATGAATTATCTGAAAAATTATTTGAGCTGAGATCAAAGTCAATGTTTAAAGCGTTGTATTATAATACAATATTTCTTTTTTTCTCAATAATTTTTATTTATGGACAGGGGTTTTTCTGGGTAATGATATTTAACCTCCTTTCGGTGTTTGCTCTCTATCTTATTATTTTAGGGATAAATAAAAGAGTTGTAACGAAGATATAACTCTACTGATATTAACGGCTACTTGAAATAGACGAATTCAGTTTGATTGAGATATCTATCCACTCGCTAATTTTTACGAGTCCCATCATTTCAACCGGAGGGGTAAGACCAAAATCTTTGATAGTTAAACGAATATCTCCCTCTCCAATTAACTCCTCTCCCTTTTTAGCCGCTTTAAACGGGATTGAGTAATTTCTAGATACACCTGTAAGAGTTATCTCTACAGATGCAATACCTTGGACATCTGCACTTGTATTAATTGAAGATACTCTAATGTTAGAATTTTTATCAATTATATTAATATCATTCAGCACAATATCTAAGAATGGAAATTCTTTTGCCTTTATTAGTTTAAGAAAACCATTAAGAGCAAGAATATTTCCGGAGTGAAACTTATTTACACTTAATGAAATTTTGTTTTGAGAGAGAGTAATTTTATTGTTGCCAATATTTGTGTTGAATATAAATTTGGGACCGGGAAAATCTTCACCCTCAAGAGTTAATTTGAATTTCGAAATATTTGTTGATCCATTGATTACAAGAGAACTCTCTTTATTTATAACCAAAGAGGTAGGGGTTTGAGAAAAGAGATTACCTGCAAGAGTAATCAATACCAATAATTGAAGCGATTTAAGCATAATAAAAAAAATAGCCGGTGAGAATATTCCCACCGGCATTAATCACTACAAATTTAGAACCCGATTACTGCTTCAAGAACAAATCCGTTAAATTTTCCTCCGTTACGAAGGTCACTTGCAGGAAATCCTTTATATTGTTGAGAAACGTACTCAAGTTTTGTCATAATATTCTTTGTTAAAAACCACCCGCCGCTCACTGCAATGCGGCTGATATCTATATCATTACCTGACAGTACCGATGAGACTGAATTGTAACGACCACCAAGCCAGAAATTTTCATTTTTACCAAACCTGTAAACAACATCTGTAGCAAATTGATTTGCCTTTCTCTCAATTGTCTCTGTTTTATTGCGACCTTTTGCCCCTTCAAGAGTAGTAAACCACTCAAACCCGCCAACTTTTAGAAATGCATTACCCATTACAGATCCAATCTTATCTGTAAATCCCGGATTGAATCTTCCGGAGGTGAAAACTGTTGTTGCCAGTGAGTTATCCATTACTCCAAAATAGTGTGAGCCAGCTCTGTCGCCACCATAAAGAGTGTTTGATATTGAACCGGCAGTGTAGTAACCGGAGCCGGTTATACGAAGACGAACCTTTTCATTGAGCTGTTTGTCAAATCCAATTTTCCCTATAAATGCAGGACGGCTTTTACCATCGCTTCCACCGGTGTAAATTACCCCTTTTGCAATATCACCTTTGATCTTTCCGTTTGTAATACCGACTACACCAAGGAAGCTTTTATGTTCAAAGTTGAACTCTGCGCCAATCTCAGTTGTAAAGGCATCCATTATGTAGTTCTCAATAAATGGATTGTATATTGAGTTTCCATTGTCAGATCTGCGGAAGTGGGCATCACCGTAGTTAATCTCCATATGTCCCACTTTGATAGTTGTGAACTCCATTATTCTATCTATAAGTCCACTATTTAAAAATGGGATTTTGTCAAATTGCAGATAACCACCCTTTACCCAGGTTTCATTATGGTGTCTTGAAGATAGATAAAGTGTCATATTCAAGGTAACTCCGTCTGCAAGATATGCATCCAGATACAAATTTGCATTTGCTGTATTGAATCCAGGTACAATAGCAACAATATTAGTAGTTGCAGTAGAAGTGTTGCTATGCTCAAGCGTTTGAAACGACTGAGTAAAACTTCCGCCAAATTTTAGTTTGAATTTTTCAAATGGTACTAAATTCTCCTTTTTTGGTTCAAATACATTGAGCCCCGATTTGTCATAAGGGCGAATCTGTGCTACTCCCATTGTCGTGAATAGGATAAGAGCAAGAAGAGAGGTTAACGTTTTTTTCATTTAATGATGATTTTTAATGTTTTTTCTAAATTAAAAGTTTGCCAAAAGGCTCTGTTGTGGAATGGTAACATCAAACTTGACCGTGATTAAATCACCGGTTTTAATTAAACCAAGCATTGCTACCGGAGGTTTTATTTTGTAGTCGCTCATTTTAATCGGAACGCTTCCTGTAAAACGGAAAGCATCCGACGAACTCTTTTTACCGGAAGATTTTATTGTAACTTTTTTAGTAACTCCTGCAATTGTTAGATTTCCTGTAAGAGTTACTTCTGCATCAGATCCGCTAAAAACGGGGGTTGCAGGTTCTGTAAGTTGAAAAGTAATAGTGGGATTTTTATCTGAATTTAGCGCCTCGTAAGTCTTCTTATCCATCAACTTCTCCTCATCCTTACTCTTAATTGAGAGAACCGGAATATTTATGGTAAGTGATTTGATGCTCTTTTGGTCAATAAGATACTCCCCGGTTGATTGCTCAACTTTACTCTCCCAATCGTGTAGTGTAGAGGTTCCTAAAATTGAGATTACCGGTTTAATAGGGCTAGGTTTTAAACTTTGGGCATAGCTATGGTTGTAGTTACTTATTAATACAAAAGCTAAAAGCCCGAAAATACTATTAAGTAGGTAGTTTTTTTGTTTCATTATATCTTTAATTAGTGTGGTTATTATTAAAAATTATTTGAGATAAACTCTTTTTTGAGAGCAATTCAATAAGCTCTTGTTTGAACTCAATCCAGTAGTCTCTGGATTTGCAATCGCAAGATCTGCTGCAAAATTTTTTATTTTCAATACAGTCAACAATTATTGTCGGCTCGAATGCGGTATAGATATCCCATACAGTTATCTCATCTGGATTTCTGGTAAGCTTATAACCGCTTCCTTTTCCTTTTGAATTGGCAATCAGCCCTTTAAGCTTAAGGGCGGCAATTATGCTATCAAGATACTTAAGAGATATATCCTGATGTATTGCTATATCTTTTTGAAGAACACCCTCCGGATTCTGAGAACTGGCAATATCTATCATTGCCCTCATCCCGTAACGAATTTTTGTATTTATCTTCATTGGACTTTATTAAATTTAGTGCAAATATAGATAAAAAATATAAATCCTATAACATTGGTAGGATAATTTAAGAAAAAAAAAGAGTTTCTGTATCTGGATTTAACTAAACCTGCTTCTTAAAACGGAAGAATAGGTTTTACTCATCATAACAGGCACATCAAAACCTGTTATGTAGACGCGGAAAGAGTAGTTAAACCACTTTTCCAACTTCTCTACATAATCTATATTCACGATGCTTGTACGGTGTATTCTGCAAAATTTATTAGATGGAAGCCTGCTCTCCCAATCTTTTAAAGCCCTGTAGAGAAGATGTTTTTCACCGTTATTGATAAAAATTTTAGAGTAGTTGCCTGTGGATTGAATAAGAATAATCTCTTTTAAATTAACAAATTTCATAAACTTATTATCGCTGATAAAAATTTTATCTTCATAATTGAACTTTTGACAGGATATGTTTGAACCCTCATCTTTTGACAACCTATCCAACATCTTCTCAATTCTATCTTCACTTACCGGTTTTACCAAATAGTCAAACGCATTAACATCAAAAGCTCTAAGGGCAAAATTGTCATAGGCGGATACAAAAACAACCCGACCCTCATAATTTATTTGCTCCAGTAGGTCAAACCCACTCTGTTTGGGCATCTGAATATCCAGAAAAACAATATCGGGTGAGAGGCTCTCTATAATTCTCTTAGCAGAAGTTACATCATATGCCTCACCCACTATCTCTACGTTATCAAACTTGTTAAGCAGTCGGATAAGTCTTTGTCGTGCCAACCGTTCGTCATCTACAACTACAGCGCTATATTTTTCCTGCATCTGAATATTTTACTTTAAAATGTTGGTACAGATAATAATCTGGTTGAATATATATTACTTAAAAAACACAAGATTGATGTCTACAAATTCATCGGTAGAGATTATCTCAAATGAGCATTTATTGTCATATTCGCAGTTTAACCTCTCCTTAACATTAGTAATTCCTGTGTTTGTCCCAGAACTGTTTTCAGGTATGGAGTCAACCCATTTGCCGCTGTTTTTTACACTTATTGTGATTCTATCTTTATCATAAAAGGAGGTTATATAGACCTTTAGGGGCAATTCACTTGTCTCCATTCCGTGTTTAACTGCATTTTCAACAATTGGGTAGAGAATTGCAGGAGGAACCATCAAGGTTTCTGTTCTCGGATCTATATTTATAAAGAACTCAAGATTGTGTTCAAAACGTATTGATTGGATATATATATAGTGCTTAATGAATGAAATCTCCTTCTTGAGCTCAATGCGGGAGCTCTCTTTATAAGTAAGGGTATATCTAAGGAAACTTGCAAGTTCATATATTATCAACTGGGCTCTGGAGGGGTCTTCATCCACCATTGCAGATATTGAGTTGAGGGAGTTGAACAAAAAATGGGGGTTAATCTGATTTTTGAGTGCCTCCATTTTAGCTTTGAGAGCATTATAGAGAGCTCTCTCCTTATCTTCCCTCTCAATCTTCCAGCGATAGAAAAGATTTATAATAAAATACGAAGCACACCAAAGAGCAAGAAGGATGAAAATTCCTGTAACCCTTTTTGCAAATGAGTTAATCGTTATCTGCGATATGGCAGATATGGGGTAGTCGTAGTATAGAAGGGTGAAGAGAGTGTCAGACAGATACCATAAAACAGACGAAACTAAAGCAGCAGTTGTAATTATTGTGATAGAAAACGCAAGAGAAAATCTGTTTAAGGAGACCTGTTTAAAAAGATACCTCAGCAGGGATGTAATTGCCAATGGAATTATAAAATTTGAGATGAAGACCTTAAGAACATCACTTGCAAAAAAGTCGGCAGGAGAGTAGAGAATTGCCCAGACAACGCCAAATAGAAACCACCCGGAGATGTTCAACTTCCAAAAGCTAATCTTCTTAGAGTAGATGTTATTGAAGATGTTATAGTTGCTATTCACGACTTTACACTACGAAGCTGGAGGTTAGTTGAAAATCCATTTAATATCACAGGTAGTGCTATCTTTTTTATCTCGGGGGGGGCCATAATGGAAGCAGAAAAAATAGTCTATACTTGTAGTTTGCTCAAGATATCTTGTGTCTCTCTCCAAAATTACAGCAATAGAAGAGTTAGAAGAGACATTGACCAATTTAGATTTGTATCTCCTGCACGAGAAGAGAAGGACGGAATTTGGGTTGATATCCTTAATGGTGTATCGTCCCTTTGAGTCTGTAACAACTACATCATCGCTACCCGGGAACATAATCTTTACCCCTTTTACAGGCGTGTGTTTAAGGGCATCTATAACAGTCCCGCTTACGGTGAAGTTTTGAGCAGAACAAATATGGATACTTGCTATAAGAACAAAAACAATAAAATATAGCTTATTCATATGTAATAAAAGTTATTCTTTCAATTGACAGGTTTTTGTATCTATTAGACGAAAGATCTTTAAGGAATGTTGCACTAGTTTTGCACTAATTTCAGAAGCTATCTCCATTTTTTTTAGACAAGTCTAAAATCCTTATATCAATCCCCCATAGTTTTGCTTTATATTCGATAAATTTCTTTAACCCATAATAACTCCAGTTTCTTAAAAGAAATGGGTCATTTTTTGCTCTCTGCTCTTTATCTGTTTGGTTTATAAGATTTATGTGCTTACACCTGTTTGCGACTGCATAGTCGACAAGCATTTTGGAATATGTGTGCAGTCGGGTTTTAATGTAATCTCTCTCTTTGTTGTGAAAATTTGAGATAGCCTGAAATTTTCTTTTGCGACCCTTACCTCCTGCAGAAAATTTAGAATTAACCTGAGCTCTTCTCATCGCAGCCTGTATCTGCAACCTGCGATGCATAAACTCCTCCCTGTTCCCGATATGCTTAACATCACCTTCAAAGTTGGCAATTATTGGAATCTCGGCCGAAAGTGATGCATCCACAGATTTTGCATCATTCAAGAGAATCGTGTTAGCACCACATTTATAACTAAGCAACAAAAATAGCTTTCTCTTTGTATCGTCAATAAGAATTGAAGATTCACAAAGTTCGAATGTTTTACTAATACAACCTTCGAGCACCTTTTTATTATTGCTTCTGTCTCTCCCCAGAGTTATTCCAAAACGTATACCAAAGAGAGTAAATTCATAATGGTTCAGCTCCTGGTTCCACCTGAGACTCTTCATAGAGATTGAACTGAACGGGATAGGAGTATTGTTTTTATAGGTAAATAATGAACAAGTTCCTTTGAAAAGTGCGGGTTTGAAGCAGCTGTACTTTTTTATGACGGTTTTCTGTAGGCAGTTTAATATATCTGTTGGCACCCTCCCCTTCATTCTTTCGGATAAAAGCACATAACCTGCAGAACCCTCTTTTACAGGCTCTCCTCTAGCACCTGTAATTCCAAGATCAATTTTTGACTTCTCTGTGATAAATTTGTAATACTTAAGTCTGTCAATACTATACAAATAGGATAACATCTCATTTGCACCGTTTACAATCAAATATCTCCAATTATATAGTTGACAGTATAACTCTCTCTTTACATTTTTATCATCTTCACAAATGTAAATCTCTAATCTTCTTGTCAAGGTCATATTCGGTAGAACAAAACATCTATTTGGTTGAAAAAATATTTTTTGTATATTAGTACTTAATTACTAACCGCTGCATCTGCTCTGTAGGGTAATCTATTTTTGGGAATTGAAGGCCCGGTTTAAAGCAGTTTATGAGTGCAAATGCCCCACATTAAGGGCTCACAGCAGCCCCGGTTTTAAAATTTAAATCACTCCACATAAGAGAGTTATTGTACCTCTTATGTGGATTGATTTTAAAAAAGATGTTAGTCAATCAAAGGATTGTAGTCAGTTTCACGAATTGGTATCAGCCAGGTCCAGTTGTTGCCAAAGCTTGGATCTCTGGTAACTGCAAGAACACTCACAAAATTACCTCCATCTGTAGGACTCTTTCTGTTTATGCTATCTCCCCAACGTTTGAGATCAAACCAGTCAAAACCCTCTCCCCAAAGTTCAAGAGCGCGATAAGTTTTTATCTCATCCAGTAGAGCAGTACCTGTTTTTGTACAGTTGTAGGTTAGATCTCTACCACTACTGTTGTTTAGTGCATTCATTGCGCTCTGTGAACCCGGGATATCATTTAGCCTATATTTTGCTTCGGCCTCAATAAGATACATCTCGGATGAGCGGAAGTGGTTAAGGTTGCCGACACCCGGATAGTCGATTGCCTTGAATTTAAATTGCATATATGCGTATGGAGAAGCTGTACTATATAGATCCGGATAAAGCTGAAAAGCTCTTGCCTTTAATGCAGTACCGGCAACACCTGTTGCAGTGGTGTAAGTGTAACCAGCAGGGTCTAAAAAGAGACCTTTTCTAATATCTGTAGCAGGAATCTTATCGAAAAGCTCTTTACTTATGCATTTAGGGTAGAGCCTTACATTACTTGAGTTTGAGTTATACCCGATATAGGCGTGGAATGAGTAGTAATAAAGATTCTCATCTACAGAACCAAAACTGCCCCATATCCATTCGCTATTAGGTGTATTAAACCCTGCCCTGTAATCATTTACAGACATTAACGGATACCCGTTTCTGGCATTGACAGCCATAGTAGAGGCTTTGGTGTAATCTTCCTTAGTTATCGCCGCTCTTGCATAAACTGCATAAGCAACATTTTTGTCGGGGTCGTAGTTATATTGCCTGCTCTTTCCGGAACTTGTGTAAAGAGTAATCGCATCATCCAAATCTTTATAGATTTGAGTGTATACCTCTGCAAGTGTAGAAAGAGGCATCTCGCCAGTAGACTCGTCAAGTCTTAAAACCAAACCGGGGGCAGCTCCGTTATTGGAATCTTTCCAACGGTTACAGTAAAGCTGAGATAACATAAAATAGGAGTATGCCCTGTAAGTAAGAGCCTGAGCTTTAACAAAATCTTTGTCTGCCTGAGCTCCAGTGGCTTTTTCTACATTCACAATAATAGCATTGGCATTACCGATGATTCTGTAGTAATAGTACCAGGGGTAGTATAGATAGATACTAGTTGTCACCTCCCTGTACTCTCCATTAATGATAGATGACCATCCGGTCAGGTTTACAAAGAAGTGATTCCCGGGATAGTTCCCATACCACATCTTTATAGTTCCCTCTCCGTTGAACCCCTGTGACTCCAGGTACTGCATAGTCATAAGTTTGTTTATGCCATTGATAGCCAGGGCAATATTCTCAACAGACTCAAATACGGTAGTTGTAGTGGTTGATGCTGTCGGTTTGGTGTCGAGGTAATCTTTGGAACACGAGCAAAGAGTCACAACACTCAGAATAGTTAATATTTTGATTATTTTATTCATAATTTTAAATTTTTAAAGGTTTACATTAATCCCTACAGAGAGTATTCTTGCAGTAACAAATCCGTTGTCACTAACTCCGGTAAATGATTGCTGAGGGTCCATACCTCTAAGTTTTGTAAATGTGGCCAGGTTTTCAATTGACATATTTACCGATACATTGTTGAGATCCAGCTTATCTGTTAACCTTTTTGGAAGTGTATATCCCAATGAGATGTTTTTAATTACAAAATAGGAAGCATCCATAAGGAATCTTGAACTAATTGCATCGTTATAGGTGCTCAACTGATAATTTGCCACAGGAATCCCTTTAGGATCTATCCTGTTTGCAGAACTCTCTGTTACTCCCGAAGGAACTCCATCCCAGGCTTTAAGCAGATCTTTATGAAGAGAGTGTATGTTAGTTGTTACCTTCATATAATCTGTATAGGGGTAGTCCAGAGTTTTGCCTCCCAGTGAGTATGTGCACAATACAGAGAGATCTAAATTTTTATAAGATAAAGATGTTGTTAAACTACCGAAAAGATCCGGAATAGCACTACCGCTCCAATCTTTCTTCGAGTAACTGGAGTTGGTTGAATAATTTTTATCATTTATGGTAACCAGCCACTGAGCAGGGAAAACTGTTTTACCCTCAACTGCTTCACCGATATAATACCGGTCTAAATCCGGCAGATAGAGTGAGTTCCCTGTCATTTGGTCTACCCCTGCAAATTGATACATCCAGAACTTATATCTGTCGTGACCCTCCATATATTTCTTTGTTCCGGAGACAATACCGTTCAATCTGTTTTGTTCCGGCAGGCTCAGAATCTTGTTTTTCATATGAGTTGCCATTATGCCTACATTCCATCTGAAATCCTTTTTCTGAATAAGATCCATATCAAATGTGAGCTCAACTCCTCTGTTTGATACCGAGCCGAGATTCTTTTTAACTGTTGATTCTGCTCTCATTGTAGATGTAGCACCTGCAGATAGTGGCAGATAGACATCAAAGAGAAGGTCTTTTGACTTCTTGTCAAAATACTCTACTGCAAGATTTGCTCTGTCGAAAAACCTACCCTCAAGGGCAATACCGAAAGAGCCGGCAGCCTCCCAGACCAGATCAAGAGCCTCGTTCTGAGACTTGTAGATAGCACCTCTGTTGCCGTTTTGATTCATAAAATACAGTGGCATAAATGCGTGGAAATCTATTGCAGCGTTATCTGTTCCTCCATCATTCCCCACCTCTCCGTATGAGGCTCTTAACTTAAGAGTATTTATCTCATCTTTTAAAGACGCCATAAAATTCTCTCTGGTAATTACCCAGCTACCACCTACAGACCAAAAGTTACCCCATCTGTTTCCGGCAAAAAATTTTGATGAGCCATCCCTTCTTATTGATGCATCAAAAAAGTATTTATTGTCGTAGTTGTACCTGATTCTTGAAAGATAGCTCTCTGTTCTATAGTCTCTTTGATACCCATCAAGATCGGTGATGACGGTAAAATTAGTAAACTCCTTGTTATCGCCTTTGAATGTGATATTGGTTTTAAAACCAAACTGATAGACATAGTTATAGCTGAAGTTCTCGTGAGCAGCCAAAAAATCTATACTATGCTGGTTGAACTCTCTGCTCCAGGTGAGCATCTGTTGTAGAGTGTAGTTTTTATATCTTTCATTTGTCTTCATTGCTCTTCCGGTACCCATACCGTCTCCAATGATAGGATTTTGATAGCGCTGTCTTTCGGAGTTTCTCAGTGAAACATCGCCTCTTAGGGTAAAGGTAAATCCGTTCAGGAATTTTATATCTGCAAAGGCCTGGCTTGCAAGAGTATTACGAAATGTCTTGTCCATATCCAGATCATACTCCCAGATAACGTGTCTTCCTGCAAATTGTGGTCTTGTGTGCATATCTCCACCGTCATACTGTCTGTTTCCGTTTTCATCCAAAATATACTCCCCAGTCTCCATATTATGCAGATAGACCGGATAAATAGGTGCAATGCTTCTGGCATACATAAATGGATTTGCAAATGAAGCTGCGTTATCTACAGGGCTTCCACTTGAAGAGTTTGATACCTGGTGAGATCCGGCAACTGTTATCCCGGTTTTGAACCAACTCTTAGGAGTTATTGAGATATTTGCTCTTGCTGTAAGTCTGTTAAAGTCAGAAGATTTTATATAGCCTTTCTCATCCAGATAGCCCACAGAGAAGAAGTAGTTGTGTTTATCGGAAGCTCCATCGCCAGATAGGACATAATCTTGTCTGTAACCCATTCTCTCGATAGCTTTAAACCAGTCCAGGTCGTCATACCCGGGACGTATTTTTGCGTTGGCAACCAACTTCCCGTTTGAATCAAACAGAGCATTTGCAGGTTGGTCATAAAGATTGTATTTCAGGTATGTAGGTATCAGAGTTGCAGTTGCCTGTGCGTTGGCAAGTGCCTGTGTAGGATATTGCGCAGGTTGATTTGTCATAAGACTGTTTCTGTAACCCTTCCACATAAGCTCCATAAAGTCGTCTGTACCAACTCTGTCATACTCTTTAAGACCTCTTGTAAAGACACCCTGATTAACACTTACCCTTACAGATGTCTTCTCATTTGTCCCCCTTTTAGTAGTAATCATCACCACTCCGTTAGATGCCCTGTTGCCGAAAAGGGCACTTGAAGCTGCATCTTTAAGAATCGAGACATTTGAGATATCTGCAGGGTTAAGGTCGGAGATATTTCCTCCGAATGGGACTCCGTCTATAACATATAACGGTGAATTTGATCCGTTTATGGAGGTGAATCCACGAATTCTTATATTCGGGTCCGACCCAGGTTCTCCGTAAGTATTATTTACCTGAACACCTGCAGCCTGCCCCTCAATAACTGAGGCAACACTTGATACTGCCCTTCTCTCGATAGCCTTGGTGTTTACGGTTGTAATTGACCCGGTAACCGACTCTTTTTTTGCGGTCCCGTAAGCAATCATCACAACCTCATCCAGGTTTAGGGCATCTGTTTCCAGTTGTGCATTTACGATAAGCCTGTTTCCGATTGGAATTTCTATGGTTTTATAACCAATGAAACTAAAGATTAAAGTGCCGTTTGCAGGCGCATTGATTACATATGTACCATTTTCAAGAGTTGAGGTCCCTATAGTGGTCCCCTTTAACTGAACAGATACATACGGCAGTGCAGCATTTGAACCCAACTCGGTTACGGCTCCCGTAACTCTGGTGTTCTGTGCTAACAGTATACTATTTGATATCAATAGTAGTACCGTAATTAGTAAAATGGTTCTTTTCATTTGGAAAGTAATTAGTTATTAAGTTAGTGGGTTATTTATACTAACCAAAATTCTCTCTATTGCCTCTTAAAAAAAACAGAAATATGACCAAAGCCATCAATTATTATTTAAAACGCTCAAAAACCTATTTGAAAAACACAAGAGTGTTTCTACCCAACAGTCGTAGGAAATAGCTAAGTTTGCGGTCTTATTAAAATAAAATTTACTACTGAATATGAAATCACCCCTTTTACCTTATTTGAAGCCAATCATTAGAACTATTGCAGCCCTCACTATGATATTCCTGTTTTCATTCACAGCAACTGCACAAACATCAATTGCAGGAAGAGTTACACAGGGGGCAAGTACAACACCTGCAGAGTTTGCATCTGTAGTAATAAAGGAGCTTGATAACAGAGTAGTGGCTGGCGCAATGACAGATAACAAGGGAAGATTTACAATTGCCAATATAAAAAGCGGGGAGTATCTTCTCCAGGTGAGCTTTATAGGCTACCGCACCTATAACAGGCAAATGGTACTGAATGAGGGAAAAAATGTTATGCAAGAGCCTGTTAACCTTCAAGAGTCCGAAGATATACTGGGAGAAGCGGTTGTTACAGCCTCATATTCACAGAAACAGTCAGATATTGAGCGTACCAAAATAAATACGGCAGGGTCTATTGCAGCATCAAGAGGCTCAATTACAGATCTGTTAAAATCTGCCTCATCTGTTACAATTGACAATGATAATAAAATATCAATAAGAGGAAATTCAAACATTCTTCTCCTAATAGACGGGATTCCAACAACAGTTGGATCTTTGGACGGGATTCCCGCATCTGCAACAGAGAGTATAGAGATTATTACAAATCCGGATGCAAAATATGATTCAGAAGGTACAGGTGGGATTATAAATGTCATAACCAAGAAAGAGAAGAGAGATGGTATTTCGCTGATCTCAACCTTAAACTATGGCCTTTACACCAGGGTAAACGGAGACATTATGACTGCGTATAATAAAAATGGGTGGAGTTTGGCTCTTAACTACTCGGGAAAATACCATCAGGAGAGAATTCAAAGTGATCTCTTCAGGAATTTTTATTCAACATCTGCATCAATAGAGCAGAACATAACTTCGAGTCAAAAACAGAATACCAATATCGTCGGGTTTAATGCCATTAAAAGATTTGAATCTGGAGATCTCCTTACACTTAACCTTAAATATATGCACCCGGAGATACTCAACAGCCAGGATATTACTAATATAAACACCTCAATTGGGGGAGGAAATTTTATAAACAGAGTGAATGAGTTTCACCACATAAGAACAACTGGGGAGGCAATTGGAGAGTATAAAATGGTGCTTAAAAAGGATAAAAGTGATATAACTTTTAGGGGCTCATTTTCAAGGACAAAGGGGGAGAGGCCGGGTGAGTATTACGAAGACGGAGTTTTCGTTCAAAAATCTGACGGAGGTGGTCATCCTACAAATTTTTCATTCCAGAGTGACTATGCTCATAAGATACAGGGTTTCGGACTTGCCGAGGGAGGTTTGAAATTTTTCTCCAGGGGAAATACTTTTAAAACAGAAACTTACCTATTTGATCAAACTTCACAAAGTTGGATTTACAATACTTTCTTGAGTAGCGATCTAACTCACGATGAAGATATTCTCTCTGGATATCTCAATTTTTCATCAGCTTCAAACAAGAGTTTTACATATAAAATAGGAGTAAGGGCAGAGTATAGCACATCGTTTTTTAGAATTATTGAAAACCCCGAAGAGATATACACAACCAAGCTTTTTATATCACCTACTCTCTTATTCAAACAAAATCTCTCCAATAAATCCTCTTTAGCTTTCAGTTTTACAAGAAGAATTACCCGCCCCACTTATCCTCAAATAAATCCATATGTAAATATGATTGACAAGACTGTTTTTGAAACAGGAAATAAAAATCTGAAACCCGAAGAGGTGAGTAAATTTGAGATTGCATATAATTTAGGCAATAACGGACACTCTTTAATGGCGTCACTATATCTAAGCTCCGCGACAGATTTTATAACTCAGATATCCTCATTGTATGACCAAAACTCCCTTATGCTCACATATGTCAATGGAGAAAAGAGCATAAAATCCGGGATTGAGATAAATGGCAGGTATAAATTCTCCTCCCTTTTCGCGATGGGCATAAACAGTAATCTCTATTACGGTAAAACTGACGGGGAGACAAATAACTTTGATCTTACCAGCAGCAGCGTAATGTTCTCTGGCAATTTCATAATCAATATTACGCCATCAAAAAAAGGAGATATTTCCCTTCAATATTTTTACACATCTCCTCAGACCTTTCCTCAGTTCAAAACCAAATTTGTTCACTATATGGATATTGGATACAAGAGAGGTTTAATAAAAGATAAATTGAGCGCAACAATATCTGTTTCTGATATTTTTAATACTAAAAGGTGGGATATTGAGTCAGACAACAGAATTTATTCACTCAAAAACAACAGTAAGAACCAAAGTCGTGTGGTGTGGATTGGTCTGACATTTAATATAAACAAGATGCAGCTCTCCAAGCCTGCCAAAAAAGATGAAGAGGCAGACGGAGCTCTCATAAAACTTGGTTTGTAGTAATTTAATAAATTGCCAGAACTTTTAATTGTGTAGATTGTTTATGTTTATATATTTAATAATACTATAATTATGAGCTTAGTTAAAAGCATTTTTGCAGTGTTTTCACTGTTTTTCACTGCATCACTTACTGCGCAAACCCCTGTAAACCCAATTGTAGATTTTTACTCTCTGTCATTCAATACAATCACAGGAGAGACTTTTAAATTCGATAAGCTTAAAGGCAAGAAAGTACTCATTGTAAATACTGCATCAAAGTGTGGATATACTCCTCAGTTTAAAGGTCTTGAAGAGCTTAGCAAACAGTATAGCGAGAGTCTGGTTGTAATCGGGTTCCCTTCGAACGATTTTGGAGCACAGGATCCCGGGAGCAATTCTGATATTAAAACTTTTTGCGAAGAGAATTACGGAGTCACTTTTATGATGATGGAGAAGTCATCTGTTAAAGGTCCAGGTAAAAACATTGTTCATCAATGGCTTACAGATAAAAGCAAGAATGGATGGAACACAAATGAACCATCCTGGAATTTTGGAAAGTATCTTATAGATGAAAAAGGTAAACTAGTTGCATTCTACCCATCAAAGGTTAAGCCTATGGATCCGGAGATTATTCTTAATCTCAAAAAATAGTAAGAGTTATACCAAAAAATTTAGTCAGTTACGGATTTTGAATGAGTGGGCGAGAAATATCTCGCTCACCTTTTTTTGGTAGCTTTTTGAGACAGGGATATCAATAACGCCTTCTGTATCAAGTTCAATAAAGAGCCCCTCTTTATCTCTGCGTATCACCTTGGCCCTCTCCAGATTTACCAGATAGGATCTGTGACAACGAATTATTCTGCTTCTCTCAAGTGCCCCCTCAATGTTTTTAAGAGTGTTCCTTAAAAGATATCTTTTAACCTTTCCTTTGTTCGAATAGTTTATAACTACATAGTTTTCAGACGACTCGATATAGAGAAGATCGTTACATAAAACCGATAAACGAAGAACTCCCTTTTCGTCATTAAAGGTAATATTCCCGGGGATGTCAACCTCCTCCTGCTCTTCGCTCTCAATCTTCTCCAGCCTCTTTGTGCTCTCTCTCCATCCGAAATAGAACCAAAGTACTATATAGGGGAGCAGCAATACCAGTGCAGTATTTATAAAAGAAGACTCAAAACTATCCATTACATCCCTCTCTCTGTTAAGGATAATTGTATACATAGTATAGAAGAGAGACATAAAAAGAATTTCAAGAAAAACCCAAATTGCATATTTTCCGTATGAAATTTGGTGCCTCCTGCTGTATAAATACATTACGATACGGCTGATTAATACAACCAATAGCCCGGTAAGTATAACAAGAGAGGAGTAGACGAAAAACATAAACTCAGAGATATTATACCAAAGCGAAGAGCTGAAAGGTTTATAAATATTTATAAAAACCAGCGCAAACAGAGCTGTAAACCCTATAAGACGCACAATATTACGCTTGTTATTTATATGATCCGGTATATTCATCCCAGTACAAATTTAATTATTTAACCCATATATCTCAATTTTATCCCAAATAACTAATTCTCGTCCCATAATACTCTATCCCAAACCATTTTTTTTCTAACAATAGCAAAGCTCTCTTTATTTGCAAAAAAATGAGAGATGAAAGAGTATTCAATGCATTTTGAAGAGAGGCTTGGTAAAAGGGAGATATACAACTCCCGTAAAGGGATAAAGATGCCTGAGCTTCTGGTAACAGAAGATAATGAGATTGATGAAAATAGAAGTTTTGATTATATAGTTGTTCTTCCGGACAAACTTAACCAACAAAAAAAGCATAACTCAGCAATTCTGCTTTTTCACGGACTGAACGAGAGGAGTTGGGATAAGTATCGACCTTGGGCAGATTACCTTTCGGAACACACCTCAACCCCTGTTATCCTCTTCCCGATAGCACTCCATATTAACCGCTCTCCAAAGCTGTGGAGCAACCCCAGAGAGATGCAGAGGCTTATCTCAATAGAGAACCAAAAGGTTGAGGAGGGGATAGGCAAGAATGAGAATCTTTCATTTGCAAACTATGCGCTCAGCTCCAGAATAAAGGCAGATCCCTTCAGGTTCTATCTCTCCGGCAGGGAGACCATAATGAATGTATGTCAGCTGATGGACGAAATACGAGAGGGTTCTAACAAGATGTTTTCAAAAGAGTGCAAAGTGGATATTTTTGCCTACTCGATAGGGGCACTGCTCTCACAGGTTTTGCTTATGGCAAACCCCAAATCACATTTCTCCCACAGCAGGCTATTTATGTTTTGCGGAGGATCCTTCTTTGTAGATATGAATGGTAACTCGAAACTGATAATGGATAAAAACTCTTTTGATCTTCTTCACAGCTACTACAGAGGGGTTTTTATCACAGAGGGAGCAGAGACGAGAAGGGTGGGAGATTACCTTGAGAGGGCATTTGTTTCACATATAGACCCCAGTTTCTACAAGAAGGAGAGAAAGAATTTCTACCTGCAGGCAAAAGAGAGAATAAGAGCAATATCACTTAAAAAAGATAAGGTTATCCCCACTTTCAGTATAAAAAAAGCTTTAGGGAGCATCTGGAAAGAGAGCCTCAAGGAGTTTGATTTCCCCTTTGAATATTCACACGAAATTCCTTTTCCTGCGGTATGCGGGCATAAAATTAACCTGGAAGAGAGGGATTTCTGGTTTAAGAAAGTTTTTCTGGAGGCTTCACAATTTTTAAAAAAGCAGTGATCTAGGGTCCAGGTTATCTCTCTCAATATCTTTGAAATAGTTAACGGTTCCCACCTTAAGTTCTACGGTTGAGGCGTCGTCGCATATTATGATACCTTTTCTGTGCATCTGTAAAACACTTATTGTCCACATATGATTAACACTGCCCTCAATAGCGTGGTGAAGAGCTCTTGCCTTATGATGTCCGTTAACAAGGATCATAACCTCCTGGGAGTCCATTATTGTTCCTATACCAACAGTGAGAGCTGTCTTTGGTACCTGGGAGATATCATTGTTAAAGAAGCGTGAATTTGCAATTATTGTATCTGTTGTAAGACTCTTAACACGTGTGCGGGATGAGAGTGAAGAGCCCGGTTCATTAAATGCGATATGTCCATCAGGACCAATACCACCTATAAAGAGGTTAACTCCACCGTAAGCCTTCATCTTTTTCTCGTAATTCTCACACTCAAGCTCTAAATCGTGAGCGTTACCATTCGGGATATTCGCATTCTCCCGCTCAATATCTATATATTGAAAAAAGTTATCCCACATAAAGGTGAAATATGACTGAGGATGCTCTTTGGGTATCCCTATATACTCATCCATATTGAATGTTACAACATTCTTAAATGAAACCTCACCATCACGATAGTATCGGATTAGCTCCTTATAGGTACCGTAAGGTGTTGAGCCGGTTGGCAGCCCAAGTACGAAAGGTCTCTCTGCAGTAGGTGCAAACTCCTTTATCCTTTTTACTATATAGGCAGCTGCCCACTGCGATATCTGTTCGTATGAATTTTGTATAATAAGTCTCATATTTGAAGTAATTTAGTAAGTTTATATAGTTGTATTAAGTCTCTTTTATGTCGAGAGAAAGACCCTGGCATTGGCCACTGCTGCACCGGTAAGCTCTGTACCGCTTAACATTCGGGCAATCTCCATTACCCTCTCCTCCCTCTCTATCTTCTTAATTTTGGTTACGGTGCCGCCAACCTGCAGAACCTCTTTGAATACCAGAAGATGGCACCCCCCCTTGGAGGCAATTTGTGGCAGATGTGTTATTGCAAACACCTGCATTTTTTGTGAAAGGCCATCTATAAGCGACCCCATTTTATCTGCTATACTACCGGAGACACCGCTGTCAATCTCATCAAATATGAGAGTTGGCATACCTTGACCTCCTGCCATTATTGCCTTAAGACATAGCATTATTCTGGAGAGTTCGCCTCCGGATGCTACACGAGAGAGCTCCTTGACCGGGACGTTCTTATTTGCAGAGAAATAGAGGGTAATACTATCTTTTCCGTAGAAATTATAATCTTCATATTGCTCGTGTCTAACTTCAAACTCTGCGTGAGGCATCTCAAGCTCCCTTATCTTTGAGATCATCTCTGTAGAGAAGCCCGACGAGGACTCTGCTCTTGATTTTGATAATTCCTGAGAGCTCTCTCTCATCTCCTGCCGGCTCTTTTCTATACTAAGGGTTAGCTCATCAAGCCTCTCCCTGATACTATCTCTCATAAAAAGCTTACCGGAGAGTTCATCTCTTATTGCTATCAGCTCTTCTATATCTGAAACTTTATGTCTTTTAAGCAGGTCGTAAAGTGTTGTTAATCTATCTTCAAGAGCAGAAGCTCTCTCTGGATTCACAGTTACAGCTTCAGCCATAGTGGCAAGCTCTCTCTCGATCTCCTTAAGCTCAATTCGACAACTCTCAACCCTTTCCGATACCTGCCCTGCCTTAGGGAGTGCCGCAGATATTTTTGATGCAATGGAGGAGATCTCTTTTAAGTTCTGAACAACAGATACGCCATTAATATTGAGAAGTTCTGTCATCTGATAAAGAGAGCTCTTAACCTCCTCTGCATTGCTAAGCAAATTAAATTCCGACTCTATCTCTTCAAGCTCACCAACGGAAAGCTTAGCACTATCCAAAAGATTATACTGAAATTTATTGTACTCCAACTCCAGCTCCTCCTTTGCCAGCTTGTCGTTAAGTTTCACATACTCTCTCTCCAAATCTTTTACTCGTGTGTAGTGGGCGCGGTATCTCTCCAAAAGGTGGGAGTTGTTTGCATAGGAGTCTAGAACCGACAGTTGAAATTTACTGTCTCCAATAAGAAGATGCTCGTGTTGTGCGTGGATATCAATTATTTTTTCTGAGATATCTTTAAGAAATTGTAAGCTTACAGGCTCGTCATTTACAAAAGATCTGGTTCTGCCGTTAGGTGAAACCACCCTTCTTATTACAATCTCCTGTGAGGGTTCCAGGGAGTTTTCCAGAAAAAGAGAGTCTGTTTCCGGACTCTGCTCAATTGAAAATGCTGCCTCAACAACACAGTTTCTGCTGCTATCCTTAAGGATATCTTTATCTGCTTTGCTACCAAGCAAAAGAGAGATGGCACCCAGCAATATAGATTTACCGGCACCTGTTTCACCGGTGATAATTATAAGACCATCCGGAAATGAGATCTCCAGACTCTCAATAAGAGCATAGTTTGATATTGAAAGCGACTTTAGCATACGAGCATATTTTCCACATAGTCAACTATATCTGAAGCAACCTCTTTTTTATCTTTTAGTGGGTATTGCAGACTTTCGCCATTAGAGGAGATTATCGTGATTTTATTTGTCTCTTTCCCAAACCCGGCCCCCTTGTCGTTCAAAGAGTTTAGAACAATGGCATCCAGATTTTTTCGCTGAAGTTTGGATAGAGCATTTTCGAATTCATTATCTGTTTCAAGTGCGAATCCAATGTGAATAGCTCCCTCTTTTTTAACCTCTCCGAGCGAAGCAGCTATATCCCTGGTGGGCTTAAGTTTGAGCGTGATTTCGTCGCCCAATCTTTTGATTTTTGCCCTCTCAATAAGTGAAGGGGTAAAGTCAGAAACGGCAGCGGCTAGTATTACAATGTCTGCACCTGCCCTATATGCGGCAACTGTTTGGGTGTACATCTCCTCTGCTGAGTTTACATTATTAAGCCTGATTTTTGAGCTGCTAAGCCTCTCGTTAACAGGACCGCTGATTAAGGTTACTATCGCACCTCTTTTAGCAAACTCCTCTGCAATTGAGTACCCCATTTTACCTGTTGAGTTGTTTGAGATAAATCTTACAGGGTCAATCTGCTCAACTGTCGGTCCAGCAGTTAACAGAACCTTTTTCCCTTTAATGGCACTCATAAGCTCACCTGCAACCATATGGTTAGCCGGGCTCTCCCTCTCAAGCAGATTTTTAACAAATTCAACAATTGCCTCCGGCTCCTCCATTCTGCCTTTTCCCTCAAGGCCGCTGGCAAGCTCCCCTGAGCCAGGTTCAATAATGTAGACGCCTCTGTCACGAATAATCTGAATATTTTTTTGAGTAGCTGTATGAAGAAACATATCGACATCCATTGCCGGTGCAACAACCACAGGAGATCGGGCACTGAGGTATGTGGTGAGCAGCAGGTTATCTGCAACACCTGTGGACATTTTCGCGATTGTATTTGCAGATGCAGGAGCAATAAGATAGAGGTCTGCCCATAACCCTAAAGAGATATGGCTGTTCCAGTCTCCGTTTTCGGGATTATAGAACTCCACCAGAATCGGATTTTTAGACAGTGTGGCCATTGTCAGGGGGGTGATGAACTGTTTGGCCATTTCGCTCATAATAACCTTAACCTCTGCCCCCTCTTTTACCAATGCCCGAACTAGTATCGCAGCCTTGTAAGCCGCGATGCTACCTGTAACTCCCAGTAATATGTGCTTACCTTTAAGCATTGGTAATTAAATAGATGTTACCCCTCAATCTTTCTTACCTGAATCTTATCCTCTTCAAATTCATATATAGCAAGCAGAGTTGCTTTAGGCAATCTCTCATAGTAGCGAGAGATCTCAATCTGCTCCCTGTTTTCGAAAGTCTCTTCAAGAGTATCTGCAAATGTTGAGAACTCTTCAAGTTTCTGTTTGAGCTCCTGCTTTAGCTCCGCTGCTATCTGATTAGATCTTTTGGCTATAATCATCGTAGATTCATAGATGTTTCCGGTTGGCTTTGCCAGCTTGGAAAGATCTCTGGTCACCGTGTTTGTTGGTACGTTTTTGTTAATATCCATATCTGATTTTATTGTTTTAAATATGACTGCGATTTCTGAAACATATCATCCATCTCACCCCTGTATTTTGACTCAGGAAATTCACTGATAAAATTATAGTACTCATCTACCATAGACAGAAACCTCTCTTTCTGTCTCTCCTTTACACTGTTGGTTGCATATTGGTAGTTTGCGCATACAATATAGTACATCACCTCTTCCCGGTAATTATTGTCTGCATTCTCTTTGAGCACATTCTTAAGTGCATATGCGGCTGCTTTGTAATCCATTATTGTGTAGTAGAGTTTTGCAGATTCAAAGCTCTTTTTGTCAATTCTATCCTGTAAATCTACGAGCATATCTCTCATTCTCTCAAGATGTTTACTCTGAGGATACTCGTAAATAAATACATCTATTGCAGACATTGCCTTATATGAGGGTAGCTGATCCAGTTCATATCTGTATGTAGATCCGTACAGACACTCAATCCGGTAATATTTTGCCTCTTCTGTAAAGGGGCTTCTTGGGAATACGCTTATAAACTGATCAAAATTAGCCTCAGCAATTGTATAGTCTCCAAATTTATAGTTACTCATCCCAAGATAAAACTGAACAGTATCATCTTTGCTGGTTCCTCTTGTTGCCAGTAGAAGCTGGTCAAAAAGATCTGCAGCTCTGGTATATTTCCCGGCATTAAAATAGTTGAATGCACCATCATATTTCTCCTGAACATCGTTTGAATTGAGCAGTGCCTCAAATTGGGATTTACAAGAGGCAGTTGCAAAAATCAAAGAAAACAGGATTGCAATTTTTAAATACTTCATCACTTTTTATTTATTATCTGAAAGAAATCTCTCTGCATCAATTGCGGCCATACAACCGGAACCCGCAGCTGTAACAGCCTGCCTGTAGTGAGGGTCCTGAACATCTCCTGCGGCAAAAACCCCCGGTACATTTGTCCTTGAGGTTTTACCCTCGGTTAGTATGTAGCCCTCTTCGTTTGTATTTAACCACTCACGGAAAAGTTCCGAATTGGGATGGTGCCCTATTGCCAGGAAGAACCCGTGAACATCAATCCTCTTTTCGCTACCATCCTTATGAACAAGAATCGCACCATTAACACCTCCAATAGGAGTTCCCACAATCTCTTTTGTGTTATAATTCCAAAGAATCTCTATATTAGGAGTATTCATTACCCTGTCCTGCATTGCTTTAGATGCCCTTAGAACATCCCTTCTCACAATCATATAAACTTTATTACATAACCCTGCAAGGTATGAGGCCTCTTCACAGGCGGTATCTCCTCCACCCACAACTGCTACATCTTTACCTCTGTAGAAAAATCCGTCACAGGTGGCGCACGCAGAAACCCCCTGGCCCCTGAAAGTCTCTTCGCTCTCCATACCAAGATACTTGGCAGTTGCTCCGGTAGAGATTATTAGTGTCTCGGCAAAAATCTCCTTCTCATCGTCTATCATAACTTTAAAAGGCCTTTTTGATAGGTCTGCTTTTGTAATGATTCCAAAACGAACATCAGTGCCAAACCTTTGGGCCTGCTCTTTGAGTTGCTCCATCATCTCAGGACCGGTGACCCCTTTAGGATAACCGGGGAAGTTATCTATTTCCGTTGTGGTTGTAAGCTGACCTCCCGGCTGGATCCCTTCATAAAGCACAGGATTAAGATTTGCACGTGACGCATATATTGCAGCAGTATAGCCGGCAGGGCCGCTGCCGATGATAAGACACTTGATTACTTCGGGATTCATATTTTTAAGAGTTAAATATTTAATGTTTATTCTTTCAACCTACAAAGGTAAAAATTTTTTCCTTAATGCCATCTCAAGGCGCAACTCCCATACCAGCAGAAAGGCAAATACCCATCTGGCAGCTAAAAGCCACCAAATTACTGCACCCACCGACCCCAATAGTAGCACATCTTCTAAATTGCTGTGAGATATAGATATGTGATGGTTAAGCAGATCTACATCTCTCTTTGTTATCTTCCCGCTTTCGGTTTCATCTATCATTACAGCAGCACCATAGGCAAGGCCAAGAGTATTTGCTACAATCCATAAAAACGAGGTTTTTGCAGGAAGTCCAAAAACTGCAAGTATGGGTCTCATAAAATTTGAGAGCCATTTTATAACTCCAAATTCAGAAAGCAACCTCTGGAGGATGGAGAGCGAGAAAATCAGAACAGACATAAGAGCAATAAGCTTTATAGTCTTTATTGCCCAGGCTCCCATCATCTCCCAAAAAGTGAGAATTGGTACAGTTTGCTCAATATTTACGCTTTCACTAGCGTGTGGCATTATAAGGTTGAGAATAAATCCAAGGACAAAAGCGCTTAATGTGCGGATTATTACTATTCTCAAGGCAGAAGATCCGGTCCTTTTCTGAACAGCTGTCTCTGCGATCATATTATGAGAGCAGAGTATCATTACAGAGAGAATGGTGATAGTTCTTACATCCAGGTTAAGAGTGGATAGAACCGCAATTGCAGAGTAGACATTCACAAAATATCCAGTAACATAGGCTAATGCCGCCTCTCCCGGAAGTCCAAGAAGATTGAAAACTGGGCTGAGCAACTCAGAAATCCACGGGAGGATATTCAGATAATCCAAAAACTGAACGCCCAGAGTTATAAGTACCGTAATACGAATAAGCCAAAGACAGGTTTTAAGTGTCTTTGGCAGTATCTCTTTAATTGAGTTGAAAGCCCTCTTTAGTGCAGATTTTTCCATATTAGAAATAATCTGCAAAGATAGACTTAATTTGCAGTGTCAATAATTATTTTTCTTAGGCTCGAAATAATCTTTGGGATGTTGGCAGGCCGGGCAGTTCTCCAAAGCTTTTTTACCCTTGTGAACATATCCGCAATTACGACACTGCCACTCAATATCCTCCTCTCTCTCAAAAACTTTACCTGCCTCAACCCTTGCAAGAAGAGTTCTGTAGCGCGCTTCGTGCTCTGCTTCTACCTTTGCAATCATCTTGAATGCAGTAGCAACTTTAGGGAAACCCTCCTCCATTGCAATCTCTGCAAATTCAGGATACAACTCTGTCCACTCCTCATTTTCTCCCGCAGCAGCTGCAGAAAGGTTCTGTGCAGTTGTACCAATTATACCGGCCGGATAGGATGCTGTTATCTCAACCATTCCACCCTCTAGAAAACTGAAGAATCTTTTTGCGTGCTCCTTCTCCTGCTCTGCTGTCTCCTCAAAAACAGCAGCAATCTGCTGATATCCCTCTTTCTTTGCAACAGAAGCAAAATATACATAACGACCTCTTGCCTGCGACTCACCTGCAAAGGCCTTAAGAAGATTTTGCTCTGTTCTTGTTCCTTTGATGCTCTTTTCCATAAATCAAAATTTTTGGTTAGTTTTTACAAATTTAGTTATAAAAGAAAATTAATCAAGCATCTTATTATATTTGTAAAAGATAATATTTGATATGAAAAAGATAACGGAGAGATTGGCAGGCCTCAGGGGCTCTCTAAAGAGAGATTCAATCGCAGCATTTATAATTCCATCAACAGATCACCATTTCGGGGAGTATATTCAGAGACACTTTTCCTGCAGAGAGTGGCTCTCTGGATTTACAGGATCTGCAGGAACTCTTGTGGTAACAGAGCACAAAGCAGCGCTCTGGACAGATTCTAGGTATTTTGTACAGGCTCGGCAGGAGCTCCTTGGAAGCGGGATAGAGCTTATGAAGATGAGACTAGCCGGAACACCCACCATTGCGGAGTGGATTAAAAAGGAAGTTGACAATGGCTCCTCGGTTGGAGTAGATCCGATGCTGTTTTCAAAGGGGGAGTTTGAATCACTCTCGGCAGAGCTCTACCCATTAAAAATAACGCTTAAAGATGATCCATTTAATGAGATATGGAGTGACAGACCACCTGTAACTTTTAACAAAGCAACTCTACAGGAGATCTCACTGGGAGGGTCTGACTCCAAAAGTAAACTTAAATTTGTTATTCAAAAATTAAACATCGAAAAAGATCTTATATATATTCTCAGCAGCTGTGATGACATTGCCTGGCTTTGTAATATAAGAGGGACAGACATCCCTTTCAATCCTCTTCTAATCTCCTATGCTGCATTTACAAAGGAAAGAATATACCTCTTTGCTTCAGGTGAGGCCTTCTCTAATGTTGAGGAATCTATGCTCAGAGACTCGGGAGTAGAACTTTATAATTATTATGAATTTCAAGAGTTTATAAAAGGGTTCAACAGGGATTATATAAGAGTTGCCCCTATTGATAAGATCTCCGTTAAGATTTTTAACAACTCAGTTTCGGCTGGGGCAACCTTTGTTCCAGACCCAATTAGAGGCGGTGTTATTGCGTCATTAAAGGCTGTAAAAAATAGTGTCGAGATAGATGGTTTTAGAAAGGCTATGCTATATGATGGTGTTGCGTGGGTAAAATTTTGGATATATTTGGAGGAGGAGCTTGAGAGGGGCTCTCAAAATCTTACAGAGGAGATAGTTGCAAATAAGATTGGGGAGATAAGGGGCGAGTTTAGTGAATACAAAGGAGAGAGCTTCTCTCCGATTGTGGCATTTGGAGAAAACGGAGCCTTACCCCACTACTCTCCGTATGGCAATGGTCCTGTAAAAATTGGAGGTGACAGTTTTTTGCTGGTAGACACAGGAGCACACTACCCATTTGGAACGACAGACACTACTAGAACTTTTGCTATTGGGACTCTTACACAGGAGCAGAGAAGAGACTACACCTTGGTATTAAAGGGAATGATTAACCTGAGTATGGCAAGGTTTATAAAAGGTACACGAGGTGCCTCTCTGGACTTTCTTGCCAGAGGAGCTGTAAGCTCTGCCGCAAAAATTTATACTCACGGTACCGGACACGGAATAGGTCATAATTTGTGTGTTCACGAGGGACCTCAAAGTATAAGAATGGAGGAGAATCCGGTACCTCTTGAGTCCGGAATGGTAATATCAAACGAGCCGGCAATTTATGAGGAGGGTAGTTATGGTATTCGTATTGAAAACACCATATTATGTAAAAAATGGGTTGAGAACAAGTATGGAGAGTTCTATGAATTTGAGACATTAACATTGGTCCCAATAGATTTAACTCCGGTCGATAGACAACTTTTATCTCCTGAGGCAATTCAATGGCTCAACAATTATCACTCATATATATATATAAAGCTCTCTGATATGCTAAACGAGAAAGAGAGGGAGTGGTTATCGGTTAAGACCCTTAACATCAATTGAGTAGTCAGGTTTATATGTTACCTGTCTTAAAGCGCTGTTTGTGTACCCTTTCTCTCCATCCCGGAGGATAAAATTAAAGTCACTCTGGAGAAGCTCCTTTTTATGATCGGCAAGGTCATATTTAAAATCCTCTCCGTAGCGAATCAGCGCACTCAGGAAATAGTATGCAATGTCGTATGCCTGAAATGCATACTGAGATGGCTCGCTATTATATAGCGCCCTAAACCTTGAAATAAACCTGCGAACACTCTCTTTAGAATAATCTACATAGTATTGCATAGAGACAGTCAGGCTCATACCGTGGTAGTAGTTGATATCTACATTTTCAAAACTTCTCCAGCGGGGAGTTCCATAAACAGATATGTTATAGCCGTTCATTGTTTGGATCAGATTAAGATTTCTTAACACATCTGAGACGAAAGCCTCAGAGTTGGAGGCAACAATAACGTGATTTAGCTTGTCAGATTTTAGCATCTCTGTCATCTGGGGTAAAATGGAACGACCTCTGAGTATATCATATGAGAGCTGTCTGTAATTGACATATCGCTCTTTAAGCAAATTTCTGGTTATGGATACAAGATTAGTATCAGCACCACCATCCTCAAAAATTACTGCCACTTCCGAAAAGCGAGTAATCTTAGAGAAGATACCATTCTGAATGAATACCAGCGGGGTTGTTACCTGAAAAAAGTTGGAGTTATCCAAGGTAAGGTGCTCACTTGCAGGATTGGGAGATACAACAGAGATCTCTCTATCTGCTGCATATTTTAAAACAGGCTCAAGCTGGTTATTGAACATCGGTCCTATAATTATATTGCTCCCCTGAAGTACCCCATCAGATATCATCTCTTCACTGCTTGAGTAACTATCTATATCAAAAACTCTTATTTCAAGATTACTCCCCGGAAGATCTCTTTTAATATCATCAAGAGCCACTAAAAAACCCTGGTAAAACTCCATAAAACTCTCTGCAGTTTCGTTTTTGACAGTAGAACTGCCGTTTAGAGGCAGTACAAGAGATGCAACATATTTTCTCTCTGTCCCGGAGAAGATATCTCTGCCTCTTCTCGCCCTCTGTTGTTCTACGGGAGCATCTGCAATCTTCTCCTCACTCTTTGCCAAAGTATCGCTCTCCATCTTACCGGCAACCTCTATTGAGCCCCCAGCCACAGGAATCTTTAAAACCATACGGGTCTCTACTCTTCTGTTTGAAAGAGAGTTGGCTTTTACAATCTCATCTTCTGTGACACCATATTTTTTTGCAATTGAATAGAGACTTTCGTACCATCTTACAATATGTTCTGTCTGACTTGATGGTTCCGGGGTAATAACCGTATGTATGGGTTCTGGTGTGGATTTTTGTTCATTTGTTTTTGCTGCGCGGATATAGATTCTGTCACCCTCTTTAAGCCCGGAGGCAAGTGCGGGATTATCTTTAATAATTGTTCCAATCTCTGCTCCGTATTTTTTTGCAATGGAGTATAAAGTCTGCTGTTTTTCAACGCTATGCAGATAAAAAATCTCACCCTTTATCGTAACCTTCTCTTTTGATATCTCAATCTTTACAGGAGTTTGCTGAGAGTAAACAAAACCTGCAAAAAAGAGAAGCAGCAGAACAACTATCGGTAATCGGTATTTCATAATCTGGCAAGCATATTTCTTACGTTGGCGTCAATTCTTTCGTAAATATCATCTCCGTAAGGTGCTTTAACAAACGGAAATCCGGTTATTTTTTCGTATAGCTCAATGTACCTTTCAGAGATAGAAATTACTATATCATCTGTCATCTCAGGTACTCTCTCTCCCTCTCTCCCCTGAAAACCGTTATCCATAAGCCACTCTCTTACAAACTCCTTTGAAAGCTGCCTTTGAGGAAGCCCTTTATCAAAAAGCTCCTTGTAGGAGTCATTGTAGAAGAATCTTGATGAATCCGGTGTGTGAATCTCGTCTATCAGATAGATAGTATCTCCCTTTTTCCCAAACTCATATTTGGTGTCAACCAAAATAAGACCCCTCTCTGCTGCAATCTGAGACCCTCTTTCAAATAGTGCCAGTGAGTAATCCTCAATTTTCTTATAATCATCTTCACTTATCAGTCCGCTGGAGATAATCTCCTCTCTTGAGATATCTTCATCGTGTGCTCCGTGCTCAGCTTTTGTAGTAGGTGTGAGAATTGGCTTTTCAAATTTCTGATGCTCTTTCATTCCGTCCGGAATTGCAACTCCGCAGATAGACCTGGCCCCGGACTTGTATGTTCTCCAAGAGCTACCTGTCAAATATGCTCTAACTATCATCTCAACAGGAAGAGAGGAGCATTTATGACCAACTGTAACCATAGGATCCGGTGAGGCAATTTTCCAGTTTGGAACTATGTCAGATGTGCTGTCAAGAAAGCGGGAGGCAATCTGGTTAAGAACCTGCCCTTTATATGGGATCCCTTTAGGAAGTACCACATCAAATGCAGATATCCTGTCGGTGGCAATCATTACAAGATAATCATTGCCAATTGAGTAAACATCTCTTACTTTACCTGTGTATTTTCCGCTCTGTCCCGGAAAGTCAAATTCTGTTCTTGTGATTGCTGCCTGCATAAATATTTATGTTTATTGTAATCTTGTTATATTAATGAATGATAATAGTCTGTGACCTTTTTGGCAAAACTCTCCCAGGAGAGAGCCTCTTTTGATTGTTCTATGTTTTTTATATAAATATCCCTGTTACCCTCTTCAAAAAAAGATACTATTCCCTTTGCTACTGCGCCACATTCGGGAGTATCAACAACAATTCCCGTGCCTCTCTCCTCTATTGCCTCTTTTAATCCACCCACATCTGTAGTAACCATAGGAACTCCAAAGTGTTGAGAGATTGCACTTATGCCGCTTTGAGTTGCACTTCTGTATGGAAGTACTACAACATCTGCTGCAGAGAAAAAAAGAGGAACCTCATTGTCATTTATATACCTTGTAAAGAGCTTTACCCTATCGTTTAAGCCATTTGTATCTATCTGCTTTTGGTAACCCTCAAAACTACCATATGGCTCTCCCGCAATAACTAGTTGATAGCTGTTATCCAGTTTTGAAAATGCATCAATGAGAATATCCAGCCCCTTATACTCTCTTATCAAACCAAAAAAGAGGATGGTTTTTTTATCCGGCAAAATGGCGAGTCTCTTTTGCGCAAACTCCTTCTCAACCTTTTCACCGAAATGGTTATATATCGGATGAGGTATAGTTGTGAATTTTGCACCTGGCTTTAATCGAAGAAGATCTTCACCCACCGATGATGAGAGAACTACAAAACCATTACAGGACGATAAAAAATATTTGGTAAGCGGTGTGTCAAAAAATCGTCTCTCGTGAGGGACTACATTATCAAGAATAGAGATTACCCTTGTTTTCTTAAGCTGATGCCTGGCAACATATCCCAGAGATGGAGCAAAAAATGAGATCCAGTACCTCATTAAAAGCAGATCCGGCTCCCACTGCCGGATTGCTCTTGCCGTTCTTATGTATGAAAAAGGATTAATAGAGTCCAGAAGTGCTGTACTCTCTATTTCTATTGCATTGTCTTCTTTTGTAACATATTGAGTATTACCCGGAAATAAAATATCCGGATACTGCCTTTTAAAGTTAAATGCCCTTACTTCGTGAACTTTGCCCAGCTCTTTGAAAATATTCGCATTGAACTGGGCAATTCCTCCACGGTATGGGTAAAAACAAGATAGAATGGCAATTTTCACCCAATGTTCTGTTATTTACTATTTAGACTTTGTTTTGATATACTCCTGATTCATTCCGTCAACCACCATCTTTGTGATATTGAGAGAAGGGTCTCCATCAAGAATTGTGTTAGTTGCACCTGTAGTGCTGATAATAAGAGAGTACCTCTTCTGCTCGTTTAGAATTTTCAGGTATGAGCTAAGTGCGTCAAAAACCTTTCTGTATAGTACAGCCTCCTCTTCGGACATCTCAGACTGTTTCTGCTGGGCATAACCCTGAAGTTCCTGCTCTCTCTGAGCAAGTGTCTGCTGTTGAGCCTCTGCCTGAGAACGGGTTATAAGACCCTTTTGTACCTTCTGTTGAAAATCCTTTACGTCATTTTCAAAGGTCCGGCTTCTTTTATTCAAGTCGCTCTGTATCGTTTGTGCTTTACTTTCAAACTCCGAACGCAGATCATTAAACATATCGTACTGATTTATAAGAGAATCTATCTGTATAAATACAATATCTCCGGCTGCTGCAAACTCGCTCTGACTTGCCTCTGAGGTACCGTTAGTACCCGGCTTAGATGTAAAGTGTAAGATAAACAGTACAATAACTGCTACTGAAAGAATAATGTTTGTGATTGTTGATGCGTTTTTCATCTGATTTTTCAATTTAAACTACAAATATAACTAATAATTTTTTAACTGCCTAAGATAGCCCTGAATCGTATTCTCCAGACCAATATATATAGCATCACATACCAGTGCGTGGCCTATAGATACCTCCATTAACTGTGGTATGTTCTTATGAAAAAATTGTAGATTCTCAAGGCTTAGATCGTGGCCGGCATTTAATCCCAGACCTGCTTTAATTGCTGTTTCTGCAGCAATTACAAATGGCTTGACTGCAGAATCTCTCATCCCAAGCGCATAATTCCTGGCGTATGCTTCGGTGTAGAGTTCCACCCTGTGGCAGCCGGTATCTGCTGCGTACTTTATCATTTCCGGGTCGGGATCTACAAAAATAGATGTTCTAATTCCTGTGTCAGAAAAGAGTTTGCAGACTCTTCTCAGATACTCTAAATTCTTTTTTGTATCCCAACCGCAATTAGATGTGATTGCATCGTGTGCATCAGGAACCAGAGTAACCTGAGCCGGTTTTATCTCCAGAACGAGTTCAATAAAAGAGTCTACAGGATTTCCCTCTATATTGAATTCGGTTTCAAGAATGGGCTTAAGATCTCTGACATCGCTATATCTTATGTGCCTCTCATCCGGTCTAGGGTGTACAGTAATACCCTCTGCTCCAAATCTTTCGCAATCTTTAGCTGCTTTAAGTATATCCGGCAGATTGCCACCTCTTGCATTCCTTAGTGTGGCAAATTTGTTTATATTTACGCTCAGTTTTGTCATAATGGATGCAAATTTATCTATTTTTGACAATTATTACACTTTACTTATTCAATGAAGATAGCAATTTTTGCAAGAGATATAAACGAGAAGTGGAGGAAGAGACTCTCGGGAATCCTTAATGCACTTGATAAAAGGGGTATTCTACTCACCTACTATCGCCCCTTCTATCTTAAAATGTGCGACTATGACTATATGAAAATTCCTCAGGGTGCTCTTTTTACAAGCGAGAGTGATCTGCCTTCGGATACAGATATTTTTCTCTGTTTCGGCGGAGACGGTACTTTTCTGGAGTCTTTAACAATTATTAAAGATAAGGATATTCCGGTGGCAGGTGTGAACTTTGGTCGTCTGGGGTTTCTTACCAGTGTAGATTCTAAACTTGGAGATGAGTGGATTGACAAAATTCTTACAGGAGACTATCTTGTAGAAAAGAGGGGGTTGTTATCAATTGAGACAGCAGCACTGCCGAAGGGCTTTTGCAACTACGCTCTTAATGAGGTCTCTTTTCAAAGGAAAGACCCCTCAATGCTCTCAATACACGTTAAGATAAACGGAATGGAGCTCCCTCCATATTGGTCCGACGGACTTGTACTTGCTAGCCCAACCGGATCTACGGCATACTCTTTGAGTGTAGGTGGTCCAATAGCACTTCCGGGTGTAAGAGCGCTTATTTTGGCACCTATTGCTCCTCATAACCTCAATGTAAGGCCCCTTGTAGTCTCCGATGATTCAATCATAGAGATTTACGTGGAGAGCAGGTGGGGCGAGGCGATACTGAGTATGGATAATCGCTCCTTTACAATTCCGGTTGGGGTAAAGGTAACTATATCCAAAGCGAAATTTGATTTAAAATATATCTCACTTACTAAAGGGGGCTTTATTAATGCTCTCAGAGAAAAACTGATGTGGGGAGAGGATAAAAGAAATATTTGAAAAGCGAATAGAAACAGATGAGTAAAATTCCTAAACACGTCTCCATAATAATGGATGGAAACGGGAGATGGGCAAGAGGCCGGGGACTGGAGCGATTGGCAGGCCACAAGGCTGGAGTGGAGTCGGTAAGAGCTGCGACCGAGTTTGCTGCGGAGAACGGCATAGGTTATCTTAGCCTTTTTGCATTTTCCGAAGAGAACTGGAACAGACCGCAGAGTGAGATATCCGGGCTTATGGAGCTGATGATTGATGCAATAATAAATGAACGCTCTACATTGATGGATAACAATGTACGCTTCAGGGCCGTCGGGGATATGAGCAGACTCTCCAAAACGCTGGTAGATAAGATAGCAGACATTGAGGAGTCTACATCTGTCAACGATGGTCTGGTACTTATAATTTTTCTCAGTTACAGCGGAAGATGGGATATAATCAACGCCGTCAATAAATATTTAGAGAAGTTACGAGGTTCTGTTGCTTCAATGGATCAACCTGTTACTGCAGATTGCCTGGAGAACCTTCTCAGTACTGCCGGTATACCCGATCCCGACCTTCTTATAAGGACAAGCGGGGAGCAGAGGGTAAGCAACTATATGTTATGGCAATGTGCCTACACCGAATTTTACTTTACAGATGTTCTTTGGCCCGATTTTCGCAAAAATGACTTCAAACGAGCTCTGGACACATACGCCGACAGGGAAAGAAGGTATGGTAAGACAGGAGATCAGATTAACAAAATCAATTAAACAGACCTTGGATACAAATAAAAATCTATCTTTGCAGCTTTACAGTCGAAAAGTGCAGATGAAGTCATTACCACTTATCCTTTTATTGTTATTTCTATCTCCCCTCAACAGGGCAGATGCACAGGACAGCACATTGACCAGGGGAGCTGTCGTGGATTATAACAAACCTCAGGATTACATTATTGGAGGAGTAAAAGTCTCCGGAGTTAAATTTCTTGGCGAAGAGCAGATAATATCACTTACAGGTTTGTCTGTCGGGGATAAAATAACCATACCGGGTGATGAGCTCTCATCAATCGTTAAAAGGATATGGATGCAGAGGTTTTTCTCTGATGTTGGAATTTATATTGACTCCACATATAAGGATACAGTATTTCTAAAGATCAATCTTCAGGAGAGACCACGTGTGTCAAGATGGGAGTTTGAAGGTGTGAAAAGCGGTGAGAAGACCGACCTGAATGAGAGGCTCAAACTAAGAAGGGGAAGCGAGCTGTCAGATTATATCCTTAGCTCATCTTCTGAAATTATTCGTAAATTCTATGTCGAGAAGGGTTTTCTTCAAACAGAGGTTACCGTTAAGCAGGAGGAGGATACTTTAATTGTAAATGCTGCCAAGGTAACTTTTGTGATAAATAAAAAGAGCCGCGTAAGAATCAAACAGATTATTTTTGAAGGCAACAATAATATAAAGGGGTCAAAACTTGCATCTGCAATGAAAAAAACAAAGGATATGCGTATCCTCAATTTCTTTAGCAGCAAAAAGTTTGACGAGAAGGAGTACGATAATGACAAGAAACTGCTATTGCAAAAATATAGCGAAGCTGGTTATCGTGACGCCAGAATTCTGAAAGACTCGATCTACTATTTAGAAGATGGTCGTCTGGCAATAAAATTCGTTATAGATGAGGGGAATAAATACTATTTTCGTGACATTACCTGGACCGGAAACTCTATCTACGACGCTCAGGGTCTAAACAGCATTTTAAGAATTGCCAAAGGGGATGTATATGATGTAGTCTCAATGGAGAAGCGTCTGTTTGAGGCAGAGGACGGAAACATCTCCAAGTTGTACAGAGACCGCGGTTATCTCTTTTTTAGGGTTGTTCCCGTGGAGAAGTCGATTGTCGGAGACTCTGTGGATATAGAGATGAGGATGTTTGAGGGAAAGCCGGCAAACTTCAATAGGATAATCATAAACGGTAACAATGTTACAAATGAGAAGGTTGCTCGCAGGGAGCTATTTACTCGCCCAGGATATCTGTTTAACCAGACCTATCTTGAGAGGTCACTACGTGGTCTTGCCGCAATGGGCCATTTTGACCCGGAGAAGCTGATGTCTGCTACCGGCTACAGTGTTGTTCCCAATGAAAATGCAAATACAGTAGATATCACATATAACCTTGAGGAGAAGTCTAACAGTCAGTTCGAAATAGCCGGCGGATGGGGTGGAAACACCTTTGTAGGTACACTGGGTATAAGTTTCAATAACTTCTCTCTGAGTAAAGTGTTTGATAAAAAAGCGTGGAGACCGGTTCCCCTTGGAGACGGACAGCAACTCTCGATAAAATTCCAGACCAACGGATCATACTACACTGCATTCTCTGCAAGCTTTACAGAGCCGTGGCTTTTCGGAAACAAACCTACATCACTCAGTATATCTACATACTACACAAAACAGACTAACTCAACATACTTCTACCAGAATTCGGGTCAGAGTATGGAGGTATACGGAATGTCTGCCGGGATCGGAACCAGGCTTAAATGGCCGGATAATGAGTTCATTCTCTACAATGAGCTAAGCGTACAGTCGTATAAACTAACAGACTGGCAGTATTACTTTATATTTAAAGATGGAATATCCAACAACATAAGCTGGAAGGTTCGTCTCCAGAGAAACTCTACCGATCAGCCGATCTATCCGAGGTCGGGGTCAGATTTCCAGTTAGGATTGCAAATCACCCCTCCATATTCGCTCTTCCGTCCTGCAGATACCGATTATAAGGGTATGACAGACGCTCAGAGATACAAATGGATTGAGTACCATAAATGGACATTCAAGGGATCTACTTTTAACAAACTGGTAGGAGATCTGGTATTGATGACACGGGTTAACTTCGGTTACCTTGGTTACTATTCGCGCAGTCTGGGATACTCTCCATTTGAAGGATTTATTCTGGGAGGTGACGGAATGTCCGGGTATAACACATATGGCTCTGAGGTGATAGGGCTGAGAGGTTACCCGAATAACTCACTTACCCCAAGGGTAAACGATAGCTACTCAGGTAATGTATATGATAAATTTACACTTGAATTAAGATATCCGATTGTACTGCAACCTCAATCCACTATTTATGCTCTGGTATTTCTTGAAGGGGGTAATAGCTGGTCTGATATCAGAGATTTTAACCCATTTTCAATCAAACGCTCTGCAGGTTTTGGGGTAAGGGTTTTACTGCCGATAGTAGGTATGCTTGGAATTGATTGGGGATATGGGTTTGACCCTGTAGAGAGTAAAGCAAAAAGCGGAAGTAACTTCCACTTTGTGATAGGACAACAGTTTTAATTAAATAAATTTCCGGTTATGAAAAAGTTATTTATAATTTTGGGAGTGATGTCGGTGATGAGCACAACAGCTTTTGCACAGGCAACAGGATACGTTGATACTGAGGTGATTTTATCAAAAATTCCGGAGTATGTACAGGCCCAGCAGCAGCTGGAACGGTTAAAGAGCCAATATGAGGTGCAGATAGAGAAGGAGATAAAGCTGATTGAGAACCTTTTCAGTCAGTATCAGGCAGAGAAGATAAACCTTAACGAACTTCAGAGACAGTCCAGAGAGAGTGCTATAATTTCAAAGGAGAGGGCTGTTAAGGAGAGACAACAAGAGATTTTTGGTCAGGACGGAGTAATGGCGGCAAACTCAAAAGAGCTTCTGGACCCAATCCGGGATGTTGTACAGAGTGCCATAAACTCGGTAGCTAAAGAGTCAGGTACAATTCTTGTATTTGACATACAGTCGACCCAGGGGATAATATTCAGCGACCCTAAGGGAGATCTTACTCCAAGAGTTTTGAAAAAGCTGGGAATTAATACAGAAACCAAATAATTGCAATAATATGAAACATTTATCTAAAATTCTTTTACTCCTTTTTGTTTTGGCATCCTCTTCCGGTTTTGCGCAAAATCTTAAATTCGGGCATATTAACTCTCAGGAGCTGATAGCTGTTATGCCGGAGCGAGACAGCGCAGTTGTAAAACTTGAAAAATTTGCGGCAGAACTTGATGGCGAACTGAAGGCAATGCAGGCGGAATTCCAAACAAAAGTAAACACATATCAGCAAAAACAGGCCACCTGGACAGCAGTAGTTCTGGAGTCAAAAACCAAAGAGCTTCAGGAGTTGGATGGTAGAATTCAAAAGTATCAGCAGGACGCTTCAGATACTTACCAGCAGATGCAGCAGGTTCTATACGCACCTGTTTTCCAAAAAGCAAATGAAACTATTCAGAAAATAGGCAAGGAGAGAGGTCTAATCTACATTTTTGATACTGCCTCAGGATCAATTCCTTATATTAACGCCACAATCAGCGAAGATATTCTTCCTATAGCCAAGGCAGAACTGAAAATACCTGCAGATAAAAAGCCTATGCAAACAGCTCCGGCAGCAACTTCAGCTGTAAATTAATGTTTTCTATAGAATAATCTGACAGATTTTTTTTAACTTTACTGTCGCTTCATCTTGAGGCGACTTTTTTATTATATGCACATCACAAAATTTAACAAAAAACTAATCGGAATATTTGACTCAGGAGTAGGGGGGCTCTCAGTATGGAGAGAGTTGATTAAGTTGATGCCCGGGCAGGAGTTTATCTATATTGCAGATAATGCCTATTGTCCTTATGGACCAAGGCCAAAAGAGGAGATAATCGAAAGATCTTCAAGGATTACCGAATCACTTATTGAGAGAGGTGCAGCAATTGTGGTTGTGGCCTGTAATACAGCTACATCAGCAGCAATCTCGACTCTCAGGAGTCGATTTTGCATTCCATTCGTTGGGATGGAACCTGCTGTTAAACCGGCTGCCAATTTTTCAAAAAGCGGAGTTATTGGTGTTCTTGCAACCAAGGGAACTCTCTCCGGAGATCTCTACAATAATACTCTGGAGAGGTATGCATCCAATGTGGAGGTTATAGAGATGGCAGGAGTAGGCCTGGTTCAGCTCGTAGAGGAGGGTAAGTTGGATGCCCCAGATACGGAGATTCTTCTTAATAAATACATTAAACCAATGGTTGAAGCAGGTGCAGACCATATTGTTTTGGGATGTACTCACTACCCTTTTCTAAGTAAATTGATTCATAAAATAGCAGGAGAGGGGGTAACCATAGTTGATCCGGCCCCCGCAGTTGCAAGACACACACTCTCTCTTGCGAACGATCTCGGTATTTTCTACACGGGAGAGTCCGGAATAAATACAACATTTTACTCAACGGGAAGCATTGAGGTTTTAAAATCTCTTGCAAAGAGTATCTCTTCTGATATCCCGGATCACTCTTTCAGGAACCTGAACATTTAAATTGAATTTATTAATAAACTTACTTTTATGAAAACTGAAATCTTATTCTATCTTGTGCCTTTGGCCTCACTGGCTGCACTTGGTTTTGCCTGGTATTTCTTTAAGCAGATGATGCGGGAGAGCGAGGGAACCGATCTAATGAAAGAGATTGCCCAGCACGTTCGAAGTGGTGCTATGGCATATTTGAAACAACAATACAAAGTTGTGGTTATAGTCTTTGTTGTCTTGGCTATCTTCTTTGCAATACTGGCATATGGTTTTGGGGTGCAGAACCCCTGGGTCCCTTTTGCGTTCCTTACAGGAGGATTCTTCTCCGGACTGGCAGGTTTTATTGGAATGAAAACTGCAACCTATGCATCTGCAAGAACAGCAAATGCATCTATAAGGTCACTTAATAGTGGATTGCGACTGGCATTCAGGTCCGGTGCAGTAATGGGATTGGTAGTTGTGGGTCTTGGATTACTTGATATCTCCCTTTGGTACATAGTACTTGACCATTTCGTAGAGGATATATCCCAGTCTCAAAAGATGGTTATAATTACCACCACAATGTTAACATTTGGTATGGGTGCATCTACTCAGGCTCTATTTGCCAGAGTGGGTGGGGGTATCTATACAAAAGCAGCAGATGTAGGTGCAGACCTTGTAGGAAAAGTAGAGGCCGGGATTCCGGAGGATGACCCCAGGAACCCTGCAACTATCGCAGATAACGTAGGAGATAATGTAGGTGACGTGGCAGGTATGGGAGCAGACCTATATGAGTCATACTGTGGCTCTATTCTGGCAACAGCAGCATTGGGGGCGTCTGCTTTTTATATAAATCCGGATATGCAGATCCGGGCAATCTTTGCACCTATGCTGATAGCTGCAGTTGGAATAGTACTCTCCATAATTGGAATTTTTTTGGTAAAAACCAAGGAGGGTGCCGGGATGAAGGAGCTTTTACGCTCACTAGGTGTGGGAGTTAATGTAAGCTCTCTTCTTATAGCACTCTCAACATTCGCAATACTCTATATACTAGGATTGGAAAATTGGGTGGGAATCTCTTTCTCTGTGGTTACCGGACTTATAGCCGGGATCATTATCGGACAATCTACAGAGTACTATACTTCTCACTCCTATAAACCTACCCAGAGAATTTCTGAGAGCGGAAAAACCGGCCCGGCCACTGTAATTATTTCTGGTATAGGATTGGGGATGGTCTCTACGGCTATTCCGGTTATTACTATTGCCGCAGCAATTATTCTGTCGTTTCTTTTTGCAATAAATTTTGATGTTAACAATATGTTAGCTGCAAAGAACATTAGTTATGGACTTTACGGAATAGGAATTGCCGCAGTGGGGATGCTCTCAACTTTAGGAATAACACTTGCAACTGATGCTTACGGACCAATTGCCGACAACGCCGGCGGAAACGCACAGATGAGTAAACTGGACCCTGAGGTGAGAAAAAGAACAGATACGCTCGACGCTCTGGGCAATACAACTGCAGCTACAGGCAAAGGATTTGCAATAGGATCTGCAGCACTTACCGCACTTGCTCTTATGGCCTCATATCTTGAAGAGGTGAAAATAGGGCTAGTCCACATTGGTCAGCACACGATTGATGTTGCAGGCAGAATAGTTAATGTTGCAGAGGCAACTATTCCGGATTTTATGGAGTATTATCAGGTTACCCTTATGAACCCCAAGGTTCTGGTTGGTGTATTTCTCGGGTCGGTTATGGCATTTCTATTCTGCGGCCTTACAATGAATGCTGTTGGAAGGGCTGCTCAAAAGATGGTTGAAGAGGTGAGGCGTCAGTTTCGCGAAATTGCCGGGATTCTGGAGGGAACCGGCAAACCGGACTATGCAAGATGTGTCGAGATATCCACAAAGGGGGCTCAGAAAGAGATGCTCTTCCCTTCAATACTGGCAATTGTAGCACCTATTGCAACAGGACTAATCTTTGGAGTCTCCGGTGTTATGGGTCTATTGGTAGGAGGTCTTGGGACAGGCTTTGTCCTTGCGGTATTCCTTGCCAACGCAGGTGGTGCGTGGGATAATGCAAAGAAATATGTAGAGGAGGGTAATTTCGGAGGAAAAGGGTCTGAATGCCATAAAGCTACAGTAGTCGGTGACACTGTGGGAGATCCATTTAAAGATACTTCGGGACCATCTCTTAACATCCTTATAAAACTTATGAGTATGGTTTCAATTGTTATGGCAGGCTTAACTGTTGCTTTCAGTATTCTCTAAAATAAGGCATTACGACAGATGAAGAGATTTTTTCTATCATTATTCTTAATAGTATTTGTCTTTACGAATGTAAAAGCACAAAGTGAAATGTTTTTACAGGAGACGTCACCAAGTGGAGGACGTGCTATTTTTTTTGAATTAGGAGGGCACTCTATCTTTTTTGGCTTTAACTACGATGCCAGGTTCAACAAAAAACCGGATGGTTTAGGAGGAAGGGTTGGAGTCGGTTATATGGCAGTTTCCGAGGCGAGGTTTTTTTCACTTCCTGTTGCTCTTAACTATCTAATGGGAAAAGATGGCAAGTACTTCGAAATGGGAGCAGGAGCAACGCTCCTTTCACTGGGTGAAAGGGATGACAATTATTCATATACTGAGTTAGGATATTCATCCCCTACCACAACAAACAGAACAAAACTTCTTGGAAATATCTCATTTGGTTTCAGGAGACAACCTGTAAATGGTGGCTTTATGTTTCGGGCTGGTGTAGCTCCCGTATTTGGATTAGAAGATGATAAATCATTCTTTTTCTTCCCATTTCTGCCATATATAAGTTTTGGCTATGCTTTCTGATTTTAAGCGGTCAATAACGTCGGCTCACGGAGTAAGCTCGGAAAACCCTCCCCAACTTCGTTGGGTCCCCTCCATCTTCTGGAGCCAATGTTTTCCTTAGCTGACTCCGACGTCGCCTTTGACCTTAAAAAGAAAAAGGGTGACCAATTTTGGCCACCCTTTTTCTTTATATTAATGTGTGTTTATTTGGCAAGAAACTCTGCAAGAAACGCATCAATTTCATCCTTACCTACTTTACGTTTCACGATTTTACCCTCTTGGTCTACAAATATGTTTTGAGGAATATATCTAACATAGTAAAGTTTAGCAGCGGCACTGTTCCAGTACTGAAGATCTGAAACCTGAACCCAGGTAAGTTTGTCATCTGCAATAGCTTTGTTCCATACACTTGCATCATTGTCAAGTGAAACACCAATAATACCGAAACCGGCTTTGTTATATTTTTTGTAAATCTCAACCAGTGTTGGATTGAATGCACGGCAAGGGCCGCACCATCCTGCCCAGAAGTCAATCATAGTGATCTTATTTTGAGTATAGACACTTGATAGAGATACAGGGTTACCCTGAGGGTCGTTAAGTGTGAACTCAGGAGCCGGCATACCAGCCTCTAACCCTTTAAGAGTGTTTACAGCACTCTCCATATCTGCAACAAAGCGGTTTCCTGCAAACTCAGGAAGTGCTTTGTAAGAAGCTATTTTAGCTTCCATCTCGGCAACAGGATACTCTTCTACCTTTTTAAGCATCTCATTAACAGTGTAGAATGAGTTAGGATTATTTGCAAAGAACGTTGAATCTATAATCAAAATCTCTTTTTGAGCTACTTCGTAAATAGCTATAATAGAGTCTTTTCTCCCTTTGGTAGTTGTCTCTTTGTAAAACTCGGTAAGTAGAGAGTCAAGGTTGTATTTTGTGTTTACAACTTGTTTCTCTGCATTAAGAGCTTTTAGAAGTTCATTTGTAACACCACCTGTTATCTCCGGTTTGTTGAAAGCTCCTACTGCGGCATTAACTGTAAGAGTAGAGTTATCTACGAAAAGCACAACTCTTCCATCAATACCGTCAAATGTGATTGCATAGTTCTCCGGAGTTGTTACTTTACCTTTGAAAGAGAATTTACCTGCAATAAAGTCTGCAGTATCTTTGATAGGCTCAACCCTTGAAAGGTTTGTTAAATAAGCTTTTCCGTCGGTGATATTATCGCCTGTTACAGTACCTTCGATAATAAAGCCGTCGTGTTTTGGTGTGCAGGCAAACATTGCAGCTGCCACAACCAGTAATAAGATTTTTTTCATTTATTGCATTTGTTTTAGAGTAATTATTGACTTAAGTATAAATTTTTAAATTTGCTATATTTTAATTGCGGAATTTTGTTGCTAGTGAGGATTAATCTACTCTTTTTCAGGAGTATTTAGATACCAATCTTTATACATCATATACCCCTGAGCATTTCTATGAGCCGACTCACCTATCTGAGCAGAGCCATCTTTTACCTTTTTTGCAGGAACACCGGCATAAACCCCTGGTTCAAGGATAGAGTTACTTAAGACCACGGCTCCGGCGGCGATAATTGTGTTGTCCGGGATTTCGGCATTGTCCATAAGTATAGCCCCCATTCCCACTAAAACGTTGCAGCCAACTTTTGCACCGTGAACAATTGCGTTATGGCCCACAGATACATCATCTCCAATTTCAACAACTGACCGCTTATGAAGGGTGTGCAAAACAGCACCATCCTGAATATTCACTCTGTTGCCTACTCTTATAGGATTAACGTCTCCTCTTAGAACAGATCCATACCAAATACTGCAATCATCTCCAATGATAACATCTCCGATTATAGCTGCGTTTTCCGCTATAAAGCAGTTTTTTCCTATTTTTGGTTCAACCCCGTTTAACTTCCGGATTATGGCCATCTGTCTAATTAATATTATACAAATATATAAATTAATACTTCTTTATAGAAAATAATAACAATAGTGCTCTTTTTTTGTTCAATCCATTGCTGTTTCAACGAAATACCTTATTTTTAGCAAAATCTTGTCATATCAGATAATCTATAAGGGTGGGTTACGCTATTTCTTATTATATTGTATAAAATAACTATTGTTTAATAATAATTTAAAATTTCATCTGATTTTCTTTTTCGGATTGGAATATTAACTACATTTGTAGATTGTTTTACTTTTACACGATAGAGTACCAGCTTATTTAAACTATTTTATATGCAACACAAGGTTATTGATACTAAAGAAGTTGTTATCAGATTTACAGGTGATTCAGGTGATGGAATGCAGCTTACCGGAACTCTCTTTGCAGATGCATCGGCGCTTTATGGCAACGACATTTCTACATTCCCGGATTTTCCGGCTGAGATTCGTGCTCCACAGGGAACCGTTGCCGGGGTTTCAGGATTTCAGGTAAACATCGGTAGTGGAGAGATTCTCACACCGGGTGATTTTTGCGACGTTTTAGTTGCAATGAATCCTGCGGCACTGCGTTCAAATGCACAGTGGGCAAAGCCAACAGCCTCAATTATTCTCGATTCGGACACATTTGACGAAAAGGGAATTAAAAGAGCTGGTTTTAAAACAGATGACCCCATAACTGAACTCAATATTCAAGATAGGCATATTATTTTTGCACCTATCACAACTCTCACCAAAGAGAGTCTAAAAGATAGCGGGCTGGATCCAAAATCTATTGTCCGCTCAAAAAATATCTTTACTTTGGGAATCTGTTACTATATGTTTAACAGACCGATGGATTCAACAGAAGATTATCTGGATAAGAAATTCCGTAAAAAACCGGAAGTAGCCGAGGCAAATAAAAAGGCTCTCAGAGATGGATTTAACTATGCAGGGAATATCCACGCAATCCCAAATACATACAGAGTAGAGCCGGCCAAACTTGAAAGGGGGACCTATAGATATATAAATGGAAATCAGGCTACGGCCTGGGGGCTACTTGCTGCCTCAGAGAAGTCAGGAATTCCCCTCTTCTGCGGCTCTTACCCAATCACTCCTGCAACCAGCATCCTCGAGGAGCTTGCTTTAAGAAAAGATCTGAATGTAAAAACACTTCAATGTGAAGATGAAATAGCAGGTATCTGCACATCTATAGGTGCTGCCTATGCCGGTAACCTGGCTGTTACAACAACTTCAGGTCCGGGTCTTTCACTAAAATCAGAAGCTTTAGGGCTTGCAATGATAACAGAGCTCCCTTTAGTTATTGTGGATGTTCAAAGAGGAGGTCCCTCTACCGGAATCCCTACCAAGACCGAGCAGACAGACCTGAACCAGGCTCTTTACGGGAGGAACGGAGAGTGTCCGATAGCGATTATAGCTGCACACTCCCCTTCACACTGTTTTGAGGCTGCATTCTATTCGGCAAAATATGCAATGGAGCATATGATGCCGGTCTTATTACTGACAGAGGGTTTTCTCGGAAATGGTTCAGAGCCTTGGAGAATACCGGCAATGAAAGACTACCCCTCAATCACTCCTCCTATAATAAAAGAGCCGCTGGAGACACCTTTCTGGCCATACAAACGCGATGCAGAGAGGATGGCGAGACAGTGGGCTCTCCCGGGTACAAAAGGGCTTGAGCATAGAGTTGGTGGTCTGGAGAAAAATAACAACGGAAATGTCTCTTCAGATCCACTGGTACACGAGAGAATGGTAAAAGAGAGGGCAGAGAAGGTAGCCAGACTTGCAAATTATATTCCGGATCAGAGTGTGATGGGTGCCCAGAGCGGAGATGTGTTGGTTGTAGGATGGGGAGGAACCTATGGTCACCTGTACACAGCTGTCAAAGAGCTTCAAGCAGAGGGCAAGAGTGTAAGCCTGACCCATTTTGATTACATCTTCCCATTGCCAAAAAACGCAGCAGATATCTTTTCAAAATTCAAAAAGATTATTGTATGTGAGCTCAACAGCGGGCAGTTTGCCAACTATCTAAGGACACAGCACCAGCAATTTATCTATCATCAATATAATAAAGTACAGGGTCAGCCTTTTATTGTAAAGGAGATTTATGACGCCGTTAATGCAATTCTATAAAAATCAAACTCGAAATTATTTTGGATATGAAATACACTCCACAGGATTTTAAAAGCAACCAAGAGGTAAAGTGGTGTCCGGGTTGTGGCGACCACGCTATTCTGGCCAGCATTCAGAGGGCTATGCCCGATGTTTGCGAAGCCCTCAACTACACAAAGGAGAGGTTTGTTTTTGTTTCGGGAATAGGATGCTCGTCACGATTCCCCTACTATATGGACACTTATGGTTTCCACGGAATTCACGGCCGCGCAGCTGCTATTGCTACCGGTATAAAAGTTGCAAATCCCACCCTTACTGTGTGGGAAATTACCGGAGACGGAGATGCTTTGGCGATAGGCGGGAATCACTTTATTCACGCAATAAGGAGGAATATTGACATCAATATAATTCTCTTCAACAATCAGATATATGGTCTCACAAAAGGGCAGTACTCTCCAACTTCAAAGCTTGGAATGGTAACCAAGACCTCGCCTTATGGTACCGTTGAACACCCGTTTAATCCGGGGGCTCTTGTATTGGGTTCAAGAGGCACTTTTTTTGCCAGAAGCATTGATGTAGAGCTTAAACTTACACAGGACATTATGCTGCAAAGTGCAAAGCACGATGGAACAGCTGTAACTGAAATTCTTGTTAATTGTGTGATATTTAATGATAAAACACATTCAGAGATTGCAGATAAAGAGTTCCGGGCAGAGAGAACAATAACTCTCAAACACGGAGAGCCTATGATATACGGCAAGAACAGAGACAAAGGTCTTGTTATGGTCGGGAATAAGATTATACCTGTTGTTTTGGGAGAGAACGGAATTACTGAGAAAGATCTTCTGGTTCACGATGCCACGACTGTGAATCCGGGGGTCCACTCAATGCTGATAGATATGGAATACCCGGATCTTCCGGTTGCCCTGGGAGTAATTAGAGCTGTCAATGACAAAACATACGACGATAATGTGAGGGATCAGGTAATAGACGCCATTGAGCACGCGCAAATTCACAATATGGATGAGCTGCTTCACAGCGGTGCAACTTGGGAAGTCAAATAGTGTCCCGAAATTTTTTACCAAACAATATAAATCAACTTATTATGAAAGTAGCAGAGATAATGGCCTCTCTCGAAAGAAAACACGGCCACGAAAAAGAGTTTTTACAAGCAGTCCACGAAGTTCTCGAGTCAATCGAGGTGATTTACAATCAACATCCGGAGTTTCAAAAAGCAAAAATCATTGAAAGACTTATTGAGCCGGATCGTATCTTCACTTTTAGAGTGACCTGGCAGGACGACAAGGGCGAAGTTCACACAAACCTTGGTTACAGAGTACAGTTTAGCAACGCTATCGGACCGTATAAAGGAGGCTTCCGTTTCCACCCATCTGTTAATCCGTCAATTCTAAAGTTCCTGGGTTTTGAACAGATGTTCAAGAATGCCCTGACAACTCTCCCTATGGGTGGAGGTAAAGGTGGTTCAGATTTTGATCCAAAAGGGAAATCCGATGCAGAGATTATGCGTTTCTGTCAGGCTTTTATTACTGAGCTTTGGCGTCATCTTGGCCCGGATACAGATGTCCCTGCAGGTGATATAGGTGTTGGTGCTCGTGAGATAGGATTTATGTTCGGATGGTACAAAAAACTGGCACGTGAATTTACAGGCGTTCTTACAGGAAAAGGGGCTACCTGGGGTGGTTCACTTATTCGTCCGGAGGCGACAGGTTACGGCGGAGTCTATTTTGTAACTCATATGCTTGCAACCAAAGGTTTGAATATCAAGGGAAAAACAGTATCGGTTTCCGGGTTCGGAAACGTAGCCTGGGGTGCAGCACTTAAAGCAACCGAGCTTGGAGCTAAAGTGATAGCTCTTTCCGGTCCTGACGGAATGATTCACGATGAGGCTGGAATGACAAGCGAAAAGATTGCATATATGCTGGAACTTCGTGCATCTAACAACGATGTGGTTGCCCCTTATGCTGAGAAGTTCCCTGAGTCAAAATTCTATCCAGGTAAGAAAGTGTGGGCAGTTAAGGTGGATATCGCGCTCCCTTGTGCTTTCCAAAACGAGCTCAACGGAGATGATGCAAGAGAGCTCATCAAAAACGGAGTTATCTGTGTTGGTGAGTTATCCAATATGGGTTGCACACCGGAGGCGATTGCAGAACTTCAAAAAGCAAAAGTACTATATGCTCCCGGTAAAGCAGCTAACGCAGGCGGTGTTGCCGTTTCGGGGCTGGAGATGACTCAAAACGCAATGCACATCAGCTGGACTGCAGAAGAGGTTGATGCCAAACTTAAGCAGATAATGGAGAGTATACACGAGCAGTGCGTTAAGTACGGAAAGCAGAGCGACGGTTTTATTAACTATGTAAATGGTGCCAATATTGCCGGATTTATGAAAGTTGCCAAAGCTACTCTGGAGCAGGGTCTTTGCTAAAACAACTGAGTAATTACCCTAATTTGCTTAATTAGAGTAAAATATTGAAAATTAGAGCTGCAGAAATTGCGGCTCTTTTTTTTTAATAGGCTTATAAATAGTCAATAATATTCAATTTTCCAAGTATATTGGTAGTATTTGTTATTGATTTATTTTTATTAACTTTGCTATGCTCAATAATATTTGAGAAAACTACATAACCAAAAATACTTAAATTACTAACCAAAATTTAACTAAATGAAAAAAATTAAACTACTCTTTACAGGGCTGTTGCTTGTTGTGGCTGTTGGCTTCGCCGGCGCTCAGAACATACAGGTAACAGGTACTGTTACTGATGCAAAAACAGGGGAACCTGTTGTTTATGCATCTGTTCAGCTGAAAGGTACTGTCACAGGTGCAGCAACTGATTTAATGGGAAAATACACCATCAGTGCTCCATCTACAGGTACTCTAGTATTCAGTTTTATCGGGTACACAATTGTTGAGGTTCCTATCAACGGACGCACAGTTGTTAATGTTGCCCTCTCACAGGATGCAGTTCAATTGGAAGATGTTCTGGTAGTAGCCTATGGCACAACCAGGAAAGAGTCTTTCACAGGATCTGCAGAGGTTATTAAATCAGAAAAAATCGAGAGAAGAACTGTTTCCAATGTAACTAAAGCAGTTGAGGGTCTTGCAACAGGAGTACTTGTTACTTCCGGTTCCGGCCAGCCGGGCTCTGCTTCTAGTATTATTATCAGGGGTTACGGTTCTATTAACGCATCTACAAATCCTCTTTATGTAGTGGATGGAGTTCCTTACGATGGTAGCATCTCTGCAATCAACCCTGCGGATATAGAGTCTATGACCATTCTTAAGGATGCTTCTGCCGGTGCCCTTTACGGGTCACGCGGAGCTAATGGTGTTGTTATGATCACTACCAAGAAAGGGGCAAGAGATGGTGAGAGAATCAAAGTTAACTTCAGGAGTGTTTGGGGTGTAACTTCAAGAGCTTTCCCTTCATATGAGCTTCTAGATGAGAAGGGATGGATGGAGTATCAGTTCCAGTCATTCAAAAATGAGGAGATTATCTTTAAAGGGGCAAACCCTGCAACTGCAGGAGTTACTGCTATCCAGCAGATGCTTACAGGACCAAGCAAAATATTTGGTCTTAATGAGCAGTATAACCCATATAACTATCCTTTGGCTCAGTTGTTTGATACATCAACAGGCAAAATCAGGGACGATGCAACTCTACGTTACAACGAAGATTGGATGGAGACTGTTTCGGCTAGTAACCCTGTAAGACAAGACCATATACTTACCGTTACCGGAGGGTCGGATAAGGCAAAATATATGGCATCTGTTGGTTACCTAAATGAGAATGGTATCCTTCAAACAACAGCGTTTAAACGTTACTCGGGAAGAGCTAATGTAGATGCTCAACCAAACGAGTGGCTTAAATTCGGGCTTAATACCAACTTTGCTCAGACAACCAGCAACTTCCTTAATGCAACAGGATCTGCCACCTCTAACGTGTGGTACTCTTGTATGCTAATGGCTCCGATATATCCTGTATATATTCTGGATGCTGCAGGCGTGCCTGTGCTTGATGCAAACGGTAAGAAGCAATTTGACTATGGTAACAATCGTGCTTCAGGTGCTCAGCAAAACTACAATAGTGTTGCAACACTCTATGACGACAAATTCAAATCTGTAAACTCAAGTGTGAGCGGAAGAACTTATGTTGAGTTGCTGGACTTTAAGACAGGACCTATCCGTGGTCTTAAATTATCTGCAAATCTTGGATTTGACTTTATTAACCAAATGCAGCATAATTACGAGAACCCTTATTTCGGAAATGCAGCAGGTTCTGCAGGTAGAGCATATAAGTATAGTATGAACACTTTAAGTAAAACCTTTAACCAACTTATATCGTTCAAACGTACTTTCGCAGATAAACACAACTTGGACGTTCTTGCCGGTCACGAAAGTTATTCATACCTGTATAACTATATGATGGGTGCAAAATCGGGCTTTCCATTCGGTGGCCTTTATGAGTTGTCTGCAGCTGCAACAGTTATTACTGCTAACTCATACGAAGATAACTACACAATTGAGTCGTATCTCTCTCGTTTGAATTACAACTATGCAGATCGTTACTACATTTCCGGTTCATTCAGAAGAGACGGATCATCTCGTTTCTACAGTGAGAACAGATGGGGAGATTTCTGGTCAGTAGGAGGTAACTGGCGTATCAGTCAGGAGTCATTTATGCAGGGAGTTTCCTGGATTAACAATATGAATGTAAAGGCCAGTTTCGGAGTACAGGGTAACGACGCAGTCGGTGGATTGTACCCTTGGCAGGCACTTTACGACCTTGGTTTCCCTAACGCAGGAAGAAACGGAGCTGTTGTTGCATCTATTGAGAATACAAACCTTAAGTGGGAGAAAAACGAAAACCTTAATATAGGTATTGATGCCAGAATGTTCAACAGAGTATCTATATCTGCTGAGTGGTACAAAAGGGTTACCAAAGATATGCTTATGGCCTATCCTTTGGCAATGTCAACCGGCTTCATAAGCTACAACAAGAACATTGGAAGTATGCAGAATACCGGTTTTGAGGTATCTATCTCAGGTGACATCGTTACTAACAAAGATCTTAGATGGACAATGACTGTAATGGGTTCAACCGTTCAGAATAAAGTTCTCAATCTTGCAGACAAACCTGAAATTACAAGCGGTAACTATATCACAAAAGAGGGTGAAGTTCTCAACTCATTCTATCTCCCAAGATCTGCCGGTGTAGATCCTGCAACAGGTTATCAGTTATACTGGGTATGGGATACAGTAGATGGAGTACGTTCGGAGGAGTATATAACAGCAGATAAAGCAAAAGCAGCTGCTTCAAGAGTAATCGTGGGTAACCGTATGCCTAAACTGTACGGCTCTATCAACAATGATTTCAGACTTTTCGGCGTTGTTGACCTTAGCGTTCTTTGTACCTACTCACTTGGAGGCAAAATTCTTGACGGTCTCTACGGAAACCTTTTAGATCCTCTATATCAAGGTAACTCACTATCTGCACACCTCTTAAGGGCTTGGCAAAAACCTGGTGATATCACCGATATTCCAATTCCTCAGCTTGGTGCCAATACCCAAACATCAGACCGTAATCTTACAAATGCATCCTTCTTCTCAATTAAGAATGTAACTCTTGGTTACTCTTTGCCTAAGAAATGGATGACCAAAATTGGTGTTGAGAGCGTTAGAATATCTGCAATTGCAGACAACATCCTTTTGTTCTCGTATCTGCAGGGTATGAACCCTCAGTATAACTTCTCAGGAGGAACCGACTATGCATACACTCCTACTCGTTCAATATCATTAGGATTGGATATCACTTTTTAATGAGAAATAATAATAAGAAAAGACTTATATGAAAAAGATAATAACATTATTTGCAGTAGCAGCGCTTCTTGTATTAAGCTCTTGTGAAAAGGAGTATCTTGATACAGTTCCTACTGATTCGGTTTCGGGTAAATTGATCTTCAACAATACCGAAAGTGCAATGGTTGCCCTTAACGGTATTTACAGAGCTCTATATTTGCCCAACAGCACTTGGTTTGGCACAACGGGTAACGTTCAGCAAAACTTTGGTATTGTTTCGCACAATATGGTTGCAGACCTTATGGGTGAAGACTATGTACAGGCAGAGCAGGGTAACGGATGGTTCTATTTTGACTACAGATATGATGTACGTTCAAGATATGCCAGCGCATCCTGGAGATGCTATGGCCTTTGGAATTTCTACTATAAGATTATTACAAATGCAAACTACGTTTTAGCCTCAAGAGAGACTATAGGTGGAGATCCTAATAAGATTAAAAGCGTTGTAGGACAGGCTCTTGCATTAAGAGCATACGCCTATTACTACCTTACTCTCTTTTTCCAGCACACATACAAAGGAAATGAGAGTGCTCCGGGTGTTCCACTCTATACAGAACCAACACTTATAGGTGCTCCAAGAGGAACACTTAAAGATGTATATGACCAGATAACTGCAGACCTTACAGAGGCTACAACTTTGCTTAAAGCTGCCAAGGATGCCGGTGTTGCCAGAGCACATAAATCTCAGATTGACTACAATGTAGCAAAAGCAATTCAGGCGAAAGTATTCCTTACAATGGAGAACTGGAGCGGAGCTGCAACTGCTGCCGCCGAGGCACGTCAGGGATATGCTCTTCTGTCTGATGCAGCTTTATACTCAGGATTCAATGACATTAAACTCTCATCAGTTCTTTGGGGTGGTGAAGTTATTGCTACTGAGGCTATTTCAGGTGGTTGGGGGACATTCTTCTGCCACGTAGACCCGGGTAGCACACCTGCAGTTCAAACTGCAAACGGATATGGTGTAACCTCAAGGAAGTGTCTTGACTCTTGGTTATACAACCAGATTCCGTCATCTGACAAAAGACTTCAGTGGTGGAATGTTGCTGTTGCATCTCCTTCAAGCTCAGGCCCTAATAAGAGTCACGCACAGTTTAAGTACAAATATAAAAACATCAGTGACTACACAGGTGACTATATCTATTTAAGAGCAGAAGAGATGTTGCTTATTGAGGCAGAGGCAAGAGTGCGTTTAGCTCAATATCCTGCTGCAAGAACGCTTCTTCTTGAGCTTGGCGCTGTTCGTGACCCGAATATGGCTACAAGGCTCTCTAACCGTACAGATGCTGCTACATATAACAGCGATACTCATGGAGCTTTTGTTACCATTATGGATGAGATTCTATTCCAGCGTCGTATTGAGCTTTGGGGTGAGGCAGGTCGTCTGTTTGATATAAAGAGACTTGGTCTTGGATTTACCAGAGACTATGCGGGTACAAACCACTCTCAGCTTATTAAGACTATCTCTACTGCTCCAAAATCTAAGGAGTTTGTTCTCCCTATTCCACAACAAGAGTTTGACGGAAATGAGAATATGGACATTGAGACAGACCAGAACCCTCTATAATATTTAATACCTTTAGTAAATGAAAAATTTAAGATATATAACAACACTGGTATTACTATTTGTACTAGTTGTTTCGTGTAACAAAGATGAAATCAAACCTTATATCGATAGCAGCGATATAGGTAGCGTGGATGCTGCGTTCCGTTCTACCCTTTTAGTATATGGGCTTAGCCAGGCAGATAACGGTAAAATTAACGTTCTAATCAACAGAGGTAATACCAAAGATGCTGCTTCGGTTCCAATTACTATCTCCGGAACAGGAACTACAAAGCTAAGTCTGGCGAGTGGCACTGTTCAGTTTGCTGCAGGTGAAGGGTCGGCATATGTAGTTTTGAATTACAGCATATCAAGCGTTGCTCCCGCAACTAAGTATACTGTAAAACTAACAATTGCAGATGATACAATGGTATCTAGATCTAAAGTAAAAGAGATCACTGTAGAAGCTATGTTGCCACTGATATATGCTGCTTTTGGCAATGGAACCTACACTTCTGAATTCTATGAAGGAAGCTGGAGCCAGCCTGTAATGAAAGCCCCTATTTCTGCTACGCTTAACTTTTACAGACTAACCAACTGCTACGAGCCGGGATACAATATCGAGTTCAAAGTTGACGCAGGTGTTCTAACCTGTGCACAACAGAATATCGGATGGCTCTATAGTGCTGCATATGGTTATGTATATGTTAGTCCTCAGACTACAGAGATCAGCGGTAAAGATCACATTTGGTATAGTCGTTTTGTGCTGCCAACTTCCGGATTAGCTTTTGGAGGTACATTTGCTGAGAAATTTACAATGCCATAGTAGGTATCTTTTAAAATCAAGAGGGGCTGTCAAAAAAGTTGGCAGCCTCTCTTTTTGTTGTTTATCGCAAAACTAAGCATAAATGAAAATTTTGGATTTGATAAAATCACCTATAAAATAAACTTATTATCATTAAATTTGTATAAATAATAGATCTTGATTATGCAGATTATGAAAAAAGCTTTGTTGTTTGTGATCTTTATATTAATTACCCTTAGCTGTGATACAAACAATGAGGGTTATTTAATAAAGGGGGTAATTAAAGGAGAAGAGATTGCTATTAAAGATGGGATCATATATATTCAAAAAGCAAACACAAAGAGTATTTTTGATTCAACTCAGATAAAAAAGGGGAGGTTTACTTTCAAAGGTAATCTTCAAATGCCGGATAAGTATATGATCTTTATGAAAGAGCTTAATTATAACATTCCCATTTATCTGGAGAATACCACGTTTCGGGTTGAGGCACTTTCCCATAATCTTAGAGAGGCAACAGTCACAGGAGGCATTACACAACAGCTTATTAACAACACGGCCACAAAAAGTCGTGACATAATGATAAAATACAATCTTAACCATATCCTGGGAGAGTTGATGAAACCAGATTTAAGTGAGGTGCTACGATCTCAATATTCATCCGTTGTTAATAGTGCAAATAGCGAGATGAAGAATTTTGTAGATTCAATTGTTGTTGCAAATCCAACATCCTTTTACTCTCTCCTCAATTTGAATGAGGTGGTTAACGTTGAGAAAATTGAGGAGCTTGAAAAAAGAGTAGAGAGCTTTGAGAGATCCGGGCAATTCCAGGGGAATAGTTATATTATAAAAATCAAAGAGATTATTGAGAAGAGGAGAGTGTTGGAACCCGGGAATACAGCTCCGGATTTTTCACTACTCTCATCTGAAGGAGGTATGGTTACACTCTCCAGTATTTATAAAGAGAATAGATTCACTCTCTTAATTTTCTGGTCCTCCTGGAGTAGTGAAAGTATGCAATTTTGCAAAAAAATTGGGGAATATTACAGTTTTTATCGTAACAGGGGAGTTGAGATAGTTGCTTTAACTGTAGGAGATATTGAGAGAACCTGGAGAGAAAAGATCAAAAGCGAAAACTTCTCCTGGATTCATTTAAAAGATAGTCAGCAGGCAACCGTTACATCTATGTATAATGTTCAGATGATACCGCACGCTATATTGATAGATTCAGAGGGGAAGATAATTATTAATAACAGGCCGGCACAACAGATCATAGATTTTTTGGCAGGAAATTTGGTTAATTATTGATTTGAGGATTTTTCTTTATCTCTTTTTTATATATATTTGATGTTTATAGTGAAGATTGAAATTTAAACAATTAGAAGATTATTTTATGTTAAGGATACTCAGAATTTCAGCCATATTAGTAATAAGTATTTTATCTGTCTCGTGTGAGAAAGAGCCACCGGAAGCACTGGAGCTCTCTCTTACCCAAGTTATGATTGGAAATATTGACGGAGAGGAGAAGATAGCAGTAACATCAAACGGAAAATGGACAGCAACCATATCCTCTACCTGGTGTACCATCTCTCCCTCAAGCGGAGATGGAAACGGCGAGATCACAATTAAGGCAACAAATAACTTCAGTACTCAGGAGAGGAAAGTGACTCTATTTGTGAACAGCAAAAGTTTAAAAAAATCAGCAGAGATTGTTCAGAGCTTCTCAAATTTGGAAACAGACAAGTCAGATATTCAGTTCAATAAAGATGCTACAACAAAATCTGTTACCGTAAGTTCAAACACTAAATGGCAGGTAGAAATTCCTGCAGAGGCAACCTGGATAACAGCTTCTCCGTTGAGCGGTGAGGGAAACAGGCAAGTAACCCTTACCTTTACTGCAAATGGAGGTTTGGAGAGGAGTGCATACATTAATTTTAAGTATGCAGATACCTATAAAAGCGTCAGAATTGTACAGGAGAGGGGTATTAATAGCTCACCACAAGCGCCTCTCTTAAAATCACCGGTAAATAACCTGACAGATGCCAACCGTCTTCCCACCTTCAGGTGGAGTGGATCTAAAGACCCGGATAATGATGAAGTAACCTATAGAATTGAGTATTCAGAGAATCAGACCACCTGGACCTACTATGCAACATTAAAGGATACTGTATACAACCTTCCGGCATATCTGGATGAGAATAAACAATATTACTGGCGGGTACTTGCAACAGATGCATTTGGAGGAAAAGGGACCTCTGCAGTGAATACCTTAACAACAGGCGTTAAAAAGAGCTATTTTGATGGAGATTATAAGGTTGCTCAGGAGAATACTCTAGGTGCTACCCCTAACGAGATTCTATTTCTGGGGGATGGTTATATATCTGAAGATTTTGAAGAGGGAGGTCTATTTGATACGGATATGAATCTGGGAATTGAGCACTTCTTTAGTGTTGAGCCATACAAGAGCTACAGAGGATATTTCAAAGTTTATAAACAAGCAGGATACTCACGTGATAGAGGTGTTAAACAGACAGATAAATCTATTAATAAAGATACCAAGTTTAACACCGATTTTCTTGGAGGCTCCTCAATGTCTACAAATACTGATCTTGCATTTGAGTATGCAAAAAAAATTCCTGGAGTAGACGATAACAAACTCAAAAAATTGCTTATAATAATGGTTGTTAACCAGAACAGATATGCAGGTACCTGCTGGACCTGGTCAGATGGCAAAGCGGTTGCAATTGTCCCGGTAAATAAATCTACAACGCCAGGTTCCAATTATAGCAATCTGCTTCTACACGAAGCGGGTGGACACGGGTTTGGCAGACTAGCAGACGAGTACATATCATCTGCCAATGCCGGGAAAACACTTCCTGCTGCAGACTCAACAAAATTTATGTCTTGGTCAAAAGCCGGCTTCTATCCAAACGTAGATCTAACGGCGAACATTACAACCATAAAGTGGAAACACTTTATAGATAGAGCAGGATATACCAGAGTTTCTGCTTTCCAGGGGGCATATTACTACACATTTGGAGCCTGGAGGCCCGAAACTTCCAGCTGTATGATTCAGAATGAGCCATACTATAATGCTCCTTCAAGGGAGTTTATGGTAAAAAGAATACTGAGTACAGCTGGTGTAGAATTCAATTTAGATGACTTTATTGCCAAGGATATCCAGAAAGCACCATCAACATCTGTTTTAATGCAGACAAAGAGCTTCAATCCGCTTACATTTGTACCACTTGCTCCGCCTGTAATGGTTGAGTAATCTAATATTAAATATTAAAAAAAGAGGGTGTCTAAATTTTAGTCACCCTCTTTTCTAATAAATTATTATAGATTAATCCTCTTTCTTACTCTTGAAGACCCTCTGATAGTCATCCTTAGAGGTAACGATAATCTTTTCGAACTCTCTTGTACCTGTTCCGGCAGGGATAAGGTGCCCGCAGATAACGTTCTCTTTGAGACCCTCAAGAGTGTCTGTCTTACCAAATGTTGCAGCCTCCGAAAGGACTTTAGTTGTCTCCTGGAATGAAGCAGCAGACATAAAGCTATTTGTGCGAAGCGCAGCTCGGGTGATACCCTGTAGAACCTGGTTGGAGGTTGCAGGAATTGCATCCCTCGCCTCTACAAGTTTCAGGTCTCTTCTCTTAAGAGTTGAGTTCTCTTCACGAAGACGTCTAACGGTAATTATCATTCCGGCCTTAAGTTCGGTTGAGTCTCCGGCATCAAGAATAACTTTCTTGTCGTAGATGTCATCATTCTCTCCCATAAACTCCCATTTATCTACCAGCTGCTCAGGAAGAAATCTCGTATCGCCCGGATCTACAATCTCAAGTTTACGCATCATCTGCCTTACAATAACTTCAAAGTGTTTGTCATTAATCTTTACACCCTGCATTCTGTAAACCTCCTGAACTTCATTCACAATATACTCCTGAACCTTTGTAGGCCCTTGAATTGCAAGAATGTCAGTAGGGGAGATGGCGCCCTCGGAAAGTGGCATACCGGCTCTTATGTAGTCGTTTTCCTGAACAAGAATCTGTTTTGAGAGCGGAACAAGATAACGCATCTCTTCGCCGGAGCGGGATTTAATGATAATCTCCCTGTTACCGCGCTTGATTTTGCCCATTTGCACCTCGCCGTTAATCGCAGATACAACTGCCGGATTAGAGGGGTTACGTGCCTCAAAAAGCTCTGTTACCCTTGGAAGACCGCCGGTGATATCACCAGATTTACCGATAGCTCTTGGAATCTTAACCAGAATATCGCCCGATTTTACCTTCTTGCCGTTTTCCACCATAATGTGGGCACCAACAGGCAGGTTATACTGACGGAGTTCAAGTTTATTCTCATCCAGAATTCTTATTATAGGGTTCTTAGATTTATCTCTTGACTCTATAATAACCTTCTCTTTGTGCAGAGAGTATTCGTCGGCAGCCTCTTCACGGAATGTTACCCCCTCGATAAGGTTCTCAAAGTGAATCTTTCCTCCGATCTCTGCAATAGTTAACGCATTATATGCATCCCATTCGCAGATTCTGTCCCCCTTCTTTACAACATCTCCATTCTTATAGAAGAGAGTTGCTCCATAAGGAATGTTGTGAGTAGAGAGAACAATACCGGTATTAAAATCTACAGTTCGCATCTCTGCGGTACGTCCGATAACTATCTCCGATTTATCTCCGTTTTCAAACTCTTTTACAAGGGTTCTAAGCTCTTCAAACTCCAGTCGCCCATCATATCTGGCAAGAATCTCATTCTCAGATGCAATGTTTGAAGCTGTACCCCCTACGTGGAATGTTCTAAGTGTAAGCTGTGTACCCGGCTCACCAATTGACTGAGCGGCAATAACACCTACCACCTCTCCAATCTCAACCATTCTGCCGTTTGCAAGGTTTCTTCCGTAGCATTTGCCGCAAACCCCTTTACGGGATTCACAGGTAAGTACCGAACGAATCTCAACCTGTTCAATAGGAAGGCTTTGTATAAGATCTGCAATCTCCTCGGTTATCTCTTCGCCTGTTTCAATAATCTTCTCTCCTGTTAAAGGGTTGTAGATATCGTGAACGGAGGTTCTACCCAGTATCCTGTCATAGAGTGACTCCACAATCTCATCCTTGTTCTTTATAGCTGTAGCTACAAGACCGCGCAGAGTTCCGCAATCATCCTCATTTATAATTACATCGTGCGATACATCCACAAGACGACGTGTCAAATATCCTGCATCTGCAGTCTTAAGAGCGGTATCTGCAAGACCTTTTCTAGCTCCGTGTGTAGAGATAAAGTACTCAAGAACCGAAAGACCCTCTTTAAAGTTGGATAGAATTGGGTTTTCGATAATCTCAGCCGAACTTGAACCTGATTTTTGTGGTTTGGCCATCAGACCCCTCATTCCTGAGAGCTGACGAATCTGCTCTTTGGAACCCCTTGCACCAGAGTGAAGCATCATATAGACAGGATTGAATCCCTGTTTATCTGTTGCAATTCTCTTCTCTACGATGTTGGTAAGTTTTGAGTTTGTAGATGTCCAAATGTCAATTATTTGATTGTAGCGCTCATTATTGGTTATCAAACCATTGTTGTATGAAAACATAATGTTCTCTACCTGTTTGTAACCATCTTCTATAAGTCCCACCTTCTCTTCGGGAATTATTACATCTTCCAGATTGAAGGAGAGACCTCCCTTGAACGCCATTTTGAAACCAATCTCCTTGATATCATCAAGAAACTGAGCTGTTCTGGCAACTCCGGATACTTTGAGTACATTACCGATTATATCACGAAGAGATTTTTTTGTTAAAATCTCATTTATATATCCTACTTCAGGGGGAACCACCTGGTTAAATAGAACTCTTCCCACTGTAGTTTTTACCATTACATTTCCTTTTGAAGGATCACACATATCTTTAGGCATTCTAACCTCAATCTCTGTGTGAAGTGCTACTGCTCCTTCGTTATAGCCAATTATAACCTCTTCCGGGCCATAGAACTTCCTACCCTCTCCCTTTGCTCCAATTCGGAGTTTAGTGATATAATAGAGTCCCAAAACCATGTCCTGAGATGGAACAGTTATTGGTGCTCCGTTAGCAGGGTTAAGAATGTTATGTGAGCCCAGCATTAAAAGTTGTGCTTCAAGAATGGCAGCATTTCCAAGTGGCAGGTGAACTGCCATCTGGTCACCGTCAAAGTCGGCGTTGAAAGCAGTACAAGATAGTGGGTGCAGCTGAATTGCTTTACCCTCTATCAGTTTTGGCTGGAATGCCTGGATTCCTAGTCTGTGCAGGGTAGGGGCTCGGTTTAACATAACCGGGTGTCCCTTCATTGCATTCTCCAGAATATCCCAAATTACAGGATCCTTTCTGTCAACAATCTTTTTGGCAGACTTTACTGTCTTTACGATTCCACGCTCAATTAGTTTCCGGATAACAAAAGGTTTAAACAGCTCTGCTGCCATATCTTTAGGAAGACCGCACTCGTGCATCTTAAGCTCCGGTCCTACAACAATTACGGATCGTGCCGAGTAGTCAACCCTCTTACCCAAAAGGTTTTGGCGGAAACGCCCCTGTTTACCTTTAAGACTGTCCGAAAGAGATTTTAATGTGCGATTTGCCTCTGTTTTAACGGCATTTGACTTTCTTGAATTATCAAAAAGTGAGTCAACTGCCTCCTGAAGCATACGCTTCTCATTTCTTAAAATCACCTCAGGAGCCTTAATCTCAATTAACCTTTTAAGTCGGTTATTTCTAATAATTACCCTTCTGTAGAGGTCATTAAGATCTGATGTAGCAAAACGCCCTCCGTCCAGTGGAACCAGTGGTCGTAACTCCGGTGGAATAACCGGGATAACTTTAAGGATCATCCACTCCGGATTGTTAATAGCTTTAGATTCGCGGAATGCCTCAACAACGCTTAGTCTTTTAAGAGCCTCTGCCTTTCTTTGCTGAGAGGTTTCATTCTCTGTTTTATGACGCAGGTCGTATGAGAGTTGATCCAGATCTATTCTGCCTAGCATCTTGTAGATTGCCTCGGCACCCATTCCGGCTATAAACTTGTTTGGGTCGTTATCGTCAAGCAGCTGATTCTCTCTTGGAAGTGAATCCAGGATGTTCATATACTCATCCTCTGTAAGGAAATCGTGCTCTTTAACTCCGTCTGCTCTCTTTATTCCGGATTGGATAACAATATAGCGCTCATAATAGATGATAGCCTCAAGTTTTTTTGATGGAATTCCAAGTAGGTAACCTATTTTATTGGGAGTGCTGCGGAAGTACCATATATGGGCCACAGGAACTGTAAGGGATATGTGTCCCATTCTCTCTCTTCTAACCTTCTTCTCTGTAACCTCAACTCCGCAACGGTCACAAATGATACCCCTATAGCGAATTCTTTTATATTTACCGCAGTGGCACTCATAATCTTTATAGGGACCAAAAATTCTCTCACAAAACAGACCGTCTCTCTCCGGTTTATAGGTTCTGTAGTTGACGGTCTCCGGTTTTAAAACTTCACCGGAAGATCTTTCCAGAATCTCTTCGGGAGAGGCCAGACTTATGGTGATCTGGTTGAAATTACTCTTTACCTTTATATCTTTCTTAGTAGACATATTATTCTATTTCAAAGATTTGCAATTACTTAATCTAATTAGTCAAGGGTTATGCTCAAGCCCAATCCGCGAAGTTCGTGTAGCAACACATTTAGCGATTCCGGTATTCCGGCAGCCGGCATAGGGTCTCCCTTAACAATAGCTTCATAAGCACGAGATCTGCCTGATACGTCATCGGACTTAATCGTTAGAATCTCCTGCAATATGTTGGCTGCACCAAAGGCTTCAAGCGCCCAAACCTCCATCTCTCCAAATCGCTGACCTCCGAACTGAGCTTTACCTCCAAGAGGCTGCTGAGTGATTAGCGAGTAAGGACCAATAGAACGAGCGTGCATCTTATCATCTACCATATGGCCGAGTTTAAGCATATAGATAACACCCACCGTAGCCGGTTGATCGAACAGATCTCCTGTTCCTCCGTCACGAAGATAGGTTTTTCCATATTTAGGAACTCCTGCACTTTCGGTAAAGTCGCATATCTCTTCCAGGTTTGCACCATCAAAAATAGGAGTGCTGTATTTTTTACCAAGCTCTTTACCGGCCCATCCCAGAACTGTCTCATAGATCTGTCCAAGGTTCATACGGGAAGGTACACCTAGTGGGTTGAGTACTATATCTACTACCGATCCATCTTCAAGGAAAGGCATATCTTCATCTCTAACCACTTTTGCAACGATACCCTTATTACCGTGTCTACCTGCCATTTTATCTCCAACTCTAATCTTTCTCTTCTTGGCAATATAAACTTTAGCCAGCTGCATTATACCTGTTGGGAGTTCATCTCCGATTGTAAGATTGTATTTAATTCTCTTAAGTTCGGCGTCAAACTCTTTATGAGCAATCAGGTAGTTATTAATAAGCTGTTTAATAAGATTATTGGTGCTTTTTTCTGTAGTCCACTTTGTAGGGTTGATGTTTTCGTAATCTATCTTATCAAGAAGGTCGAGTTTGAACTCAACACCTTTTGATATAATCTCAACGCCGTAAAGATCTGTAATACCCTGAGAACTCTTGTTCTGTAAAAGTGCAAATAGCCTCTCAAGGAAATTTATTCTAAGTTGACCTGTTTTTCTGGTAAAGTTCTCCTCTGCGTGTTGGATCTGATTTTTAGAGGCAGATTTCCCTTTCTTTGAGTTCTCTTTAGCAACTCTGGAAAATAGTCTTTTCTCAATCACAGTTCCTCTCAAAGATGGAGATGCTTTTAATGAAGCATCTTTAACATCGCCTGCTTTATCTCCGAATATGGCTCTTAGAAGCTTCTCTTCCGGAGATGGATCACTCTCTCCTTTAGGGGTAATCTTTCCGATGAGAATATCTCCCGGCTCAATGTTAGCTCCTATTCTTATGATACCATTTTCGTCCAGGTCTTTGGTTGCCTCTTCACTTACGTTTGGAATATCAGATGTAAGCTCCTCCATTCCTCTTTTAGTGTCGCGCACCTCCATTATATATTCGTCAACGTGAATTGATGTAAAGACATCTTCACGAAGAAGCCTTTCAGATATAACAATTGCATCCTCAAAGTTGTAACCCTGCCAAGGCATAAATGCCACCTTTAGGTTTCTTCCAAGAGCGAGCTCCCCTTTCTCTGTACCGTAACCTTCGGAAAGAATCTGACCGGGCTCTACCTTCTCCCCCTTTTTAACAATCGGCTTAAGAGTTATAGAGGTATTCTGGTTTGTCTTCCTGTATAGCGGCAGTCTGTAAACGGTAATTTCAGGATCGAAACTTACGAATCTCTCATTCTCCGTCATCTCGTACTTCACGTGAATCTCACGTGCATCTACGTATACAACCTCACCTTTTCCTCTTGCAGTAATCTGGGTACGGGAGTCTTTTACAACTGGTCCCTCAAGACCTGTACCAACAATAGGTGATTCAGGTTTTATTAACGGAACTGCCTGACGCATCATATTTGATCCCATAAGCGCACGGTTTGCATCATCGTGCTCAAGGAAAGGGATTAGAGAGGCTGCTATAGAGGCAATCTGATTAGGAGCAACATCCACCAGGTGAATATCCTCTTTGCCTACTACCGGGTAATCTGCTTCAAAACGGCATTTGATTCTCTCGTCTGTAATTTGACCTGATTCGTCAATATGTACGTTAGCCTGAGCTACCATCTTCTCCTCCTCCTCCTCTGCACTCATATAGACAATACCCTTAACGGTCATATCTACTTTTCCATCATCTACCTTACGGTATGGTGTTTCGATAAAACCCAGATCATTGATTCTGGCATAAACGCAAAGAGATGAGATAAGACCAATATTTGGTCCCTCAGGGGTTTCAATAGGACATAGACGTCCGTAGTGAGTGTAGTGAACGTCACGAACTTCAAATCCGGCACGGTCTCTTGATAGACCGCCTGGCCCCAGTGCAGATAGACGACGTTTGTGAGTCATCTCCGCCAGAGGGTTGGTCTGGTCCATAAATTGAGAAAGCTGGCTTGTCCCGAAAAATGAGTTAATAACAGATGATAAAGTTTTTGCGTTAATCAGGTCAATTGGTGTAAAGACCTCATTATCTCTTACATTCATCCTCTCTCTGATGGTTCTGGCCATCCTTGAAAGACCAACACTAAACTGGTTTGCAAGCTGTTCACCTACTGTTCTAATCCTACGGTTGCTCAAGTGGTCGATGTCGTCCACAATCGCTTTTGAGTTGATCAGTTGAATAAGGTAACGAATAATCTCAATAATGTCAAGCTTTGTAAGAACTCTGGTCTCATCTGCAATGGTTAGGTTTAGCTTGTGGTTGAGCCTGTATCTTCCAACCTCTCCAAGATCATATCTCTTGTCGGAGAAGAAGAGTTTGTCAATCACATCTCTTGCAGTTGCCTCATCAGGTGGCTCTGAGTTACGAAGCTGACGGTATGTATAAAAGACTGCCTCTTTTTCGGAGTTTGTCTGGTCTTTTTGCAGTGTATTATGTATGATTGCAAAGTCATTGACATTTGCATCCTCTTTATGAACTAATATTGTGCTGACTTCGGAGTCAAGGATCATATCCAGATGGTGCTCCTCCAGAATTGTCTCCCTGTCTACAACGATCTCATTTCTCTCAATATATACAACCTCTCCTGTATCTTCGTCTACGAAATCTTCATTCCACGTTTTAAGAACTCTTGCTGCTAGCTTACTCCCCAGACATTTCTTAAGATTGTTCTTATTTACTTTAATTTCGTTTGCCAAACCAAAGATATCCAGGATATCTTTGTCACTCTCATAACCTATGGCTCTAAGGAGAGTGGTAACAGGTAATTTCTTTTTTCTGTCGATGTATGCATACATCACATTATTGATGTCTGTAGCAAACTCGATCCAAGACCCTTTGAAAGGGATTATTCTAGCTGAATACAGCTTTGTACCATTGGCGTGCACACTCTGTCCAAAGAATACACCGGGTGAACGGTGCAACTGTGAAACAACAATTCTTTCAGAACCATTTATAACGAACGTTCCCCTTGGGGTCATATAAGGAATTGTCCCAAGGTATACATCCTGTATAACAGTATCGAAATCCTCGTGTTCGGGATCTGTGCAGTATAGCTTAAGCTTCGCCTTTAATGGCACACTGTAGGTAAGACCTCTGTCAAGGCACTCCTCTATGGTATAACGAGGAGGATCTATAAAGTAGTCTATGAATTCAAGGACAAAATTATTGCGGGTGTCCGTAATAGGAAATATCTCCTGAAAAACTTTATAAAGGCCTTCGTTTTTGCGATTTTCTGGTGTTGTCTCAAGCTGGAAGAAATCTTTAAAAGATTTCAACTGAACTTCTAAGAAATCCGGATAATCTAAAAGGGATTTAGAAGTCGCGAATGTAATCCGCTGATTAATAGTTTTGTGCGACATTTTTTTCGGATTGGTTGAAAATAAATAAAATAACGACAAAAAGGTTTAGAGCCGTAATGGCTCTAAACCTGATGGTGTTCCCCGATTAACGGGATGTGGAGTTATTTAATTTCAACTTCTCCGCCCGCCTCTTCTATTTGAGATTTTACTTGTTCAGCTTCGGCTTTTGAAACTTTCTCTTTAACAACTGCCTTAGGAGCTGTATCAACTAAATCTTTAGCCTCTTTAAGACCTAGACCGGTGATCTCTTTAACAACCTTTACTATTTGTAGCTTAGCTTGTCCGGCTGAAATTAGAATAACATCAAATTGAGTCTGTTCAACTTCAACAGCAGCAGCTGCAACAGGGCCTGCAACAGCAACAGCTGCAGCAGCAGGTTCGATTCCGTACTCCTCTTTGAGAACTTTTGCAAGTTCCTGAACTTCTTTAACAGACAGGTTAACTAATTCTTCTGCAAATTTTTTGATATCTGCCATGGTTATATTTGTTTTAAAATGATTAATTTTTAATTACTCTTTTTCTGAAAGGGTCTTTACAATACCTGCAATCTTACCACCACCGTTTGAAACGAGAGCAGAGATAACATTTTTAGCAGGAGATTGAAGTAGACCGATAATATCACCGATAAGTTCATCGCGTGACTTAATAGCAATGAGTGCTTCAAGCTGGTTCTCACCAACATAAGCGCACTCTTGTACAAGTGCTCCTTTAAGGACAGGTTTACCGTGCTCTTTACCAAACTCTTTTATGAGTTTCGCAGGAGTACTTACAGTTTCTGTAAACATAACTGCTGTAGGACCTTCCAATATAGGGTAGATAGCCTCTGAATCTGCAGGTGCAATTTTCTCTAAAGCTTTACGCATCAAGGTGTTCTTAACAACAAGAAGCTTTATCTCTTTTTCAAAGCAGGCACGGCGCAGCAGAGCTGTTTTCTGAGCGTTAAGCCCTGAAATGTCTGCAATATAAAAATTTGGAGTTTTCTCCAACTGTGCTGCCAGACTTTCAATAATTTGTGTTTTTTCCTCTTTTCTCATAAAACATTAGTTATTTTATTCGGCAGCATTTATTGTTTTGCTATCTACATTTATACCAGGACTCATTGTAGATGAAATGTAAATACTTCTTACATAAGTACCTTTTAGCGCCTGAGGTTTCAGTTTAATAACTGTATTCAGGAGTTCCATTGCATTTTCAACAAGTTTTTCATTCTCGAATGAAACTTTTCCAATCGAAGCGTGAACAATACCCTGTTTGTCTACCTTAAAGTCTATCTTACCGGCTTTAACTTCGGTTACAGCCTTTCCAACTTCCATGGTAACAGTACCTGTCTTTGGATTAGGCATAAGCCCGCGTGGACCAAGAATTCTTCCGATGGCTCCAATTTTGGCCATTACGGATGGAGTACAAACAATAACATCAATGTCTGTCCAGCCATTTTTGATCTTCTCTATGTAGTCATCCAGACCAACATAATCGGCGCCTGCTGCTGTAGCTTCTGCCTCTTTGTCCGGAGTACACAGTACTAATACACGAACTGTTTTACCTGTTCCGTGCGGAAGAGTTACTACGCCGCGAACCATCTGGTTAGCCTTACGAGGATCAACTCCTAAACGTACAGCGATATCAACAGAGGCATCAAATTTTGTAAAAGATATCTCTTTCACAAGTTTGCAAGCATCTGAAAGCTTATACTGCTTATCGGCGTCAACCTTGGCGTATACTATTTTTTGATTTTTTGTTAGCTTACTCATTATCGCAGGATTTTTCTATTTAACATCTTCGGGAAAATCCCCGGTAACAGTTACACCCATACTGCGTGCAGTACCAGCAACCATAGTCATGGCAGACTTAAGGGTAAATGCATTCATATCGGGCATTTTATCTGTAGCTATTGCACGGACTTGTTCCCACGTTACAGAGCCCACTTTTTTGCGGTTTGGTTCAGCCGATCCCGACTGAAGTTTAGCAGCCTCTTTTATCTGAATAGCCACCGGTGGTTGTTTAACGATAAACGTAAACGACTTGTCGCTGTAAACAGTGATAATAACCGGTAATACCTTACCAGCTCTATCTTGGGTGCGAGCATTAAACTGCTTGCAAAAATCCATTATGTTTACACCCTTGGAACCAAGTGCCGGGCCTACCGGAGGTGAGGGGTTGGCTGCTCCGCCTTTAATCTGCAATTTAATGAGAGCGGCAATTTCTTTAGCCATAATGATTGAATATTTATTCTTTAATTACTTGAACGAAATTTAGCTCCAGAAGAGTTTTTCTTCCGAAGATCTTTACCATTACTTTGAGCTTCTTCTTGTCTTCAAGAATCTCTTCAACTGCTCCGTCGAAGCCGTTGAAAGGACCATCTATAACTTTTACGGGCTCACCTACTATGAATGGAGTGATGTTCTCCTCTTCTTTGTCTGCCAGTTCGTCTACACGACCCAATATCCTGTTTACCTCCGACTGGCGGAGAGGAACAGGCTCCTTGTCTTTACCCGATTTCTCTGTGAGAAATCCTGAGACGTGGGGCAGGTTGCGAATAAGGTGCTGAATCTCTCCAGTGAGGGCTGCCTCAATGAGAATATAGCCGGGATAGAAAATTCTCTCCATACTGACTTTCTTCCCATTTTTTACCTGGTAGATTTTTTCAGTAGGTATAAGAACCTGAGAGACATAGTCTTCGAGGTTTAATCGCTTAATCTCGTTCTCTATGTACTCTTTGGCCTTTTTCTCTTTTCCTCCGGCTGCCCTTACGACATACCATTTTTTGGAAATTTCACTCATAATAAGACTAGTACAGCATATTGTAAATAAAAGTCATAATGTTTTTGAACCCAAAGTCCATAGCAGATATGACCAAAGCGAAAATCAGAGATGCAATCATTACTACAATGGCCGAACTCTGAAGCTGTGCCCAAGTAGGCCAGCTCACTTTTTTTACTAACTCAGTGTACGATTCCTGGATGTACAATCTAAATTTGTTCATTTCTTTATGATTGCGGCTCGAGACATTGGAAGCTGTTGCTCTAACCGGTTATTAACTTCCGGCACGTAACTGCCGGCGTTGCAGGGGCAGAGCGATTCGAACGCCCATCAACGGTTTTGGAGACCGCTATTCTACCCTTGAACTATGCCCCTAAATATTAAGTTAGTCACCGATAAGGTGACTAACTTATAAAGTTGTTAATTAGTCAACAATCTCTGTTACCTGTCCGGCACCAACTGTACGACCACCTTCGCGGATTGCGAAACGAAGTCCTTGGTTGATAGCTACTGGGTAGATAAGTTCAACTGTAATAGTAACATTATCACCAGGCATAACCATCTCTGTTCCTTCCGGAAGGAAAATCTCTCCGGTAATGTCAAGAGTACGGATAAAGAACTGAGGACGATATTTGTTGTGGAAAGGAGTGTGGCGACCACCTTCATCTTTCTTAAGAACGTAAATCTCAGCTTTGAACTTAGTGTGAGGAGTAATTGTATTTGGTTTGGCAATTACCTGTCCGCGCTTGATATCTTTTTTGTCGATACCACGAAGAAGCAGACCTACGTTATCTCCGGCTTCACCTCTGTCAAGAATCTTACGGAACATCTCAACTCCGGTTACAGTAGACTTTCTAGGCTCTTCGCCAAGACCGATAATCTGAACCTCTTCTCCGGTTTTGATAACTCCTGTTTCAATACGACCTGTAGCAACTGTTCCGCGACCTGTGATTGAGAATACGTCCTCAACAGGCATAAGGAATGGTTTTTCGTTCTCACGTGGAGGGATAGGAATATACTCGTCAACCGCTTTCATAAGTTCAACTACCTTATCTTCCCACTGAGGATCTCCGTTAAGAGCACCAAGGGCAGAACCACGGATAACAGGAGCGTTATCACCATCAAACTTGTAGAAGCTAAGAAGTTCACGAACCTCCATCTCTACCAGGTCAATCATTTCCGGGTCGTCAACAATGTCAACTTTATTAAGGAAAACAACAATCTTAGGTACGTTTACCTGACGAGCAAGAAGAATGTGCTCGCGTGTTTGTGGCATTGGACCGTCAGTTGCAGCAACTACGATAATAGCACCGTCCATCTGAGCAGCACCTGTTACCATGTTCTTAACATAGTCGGCGTGACCCGGGCAGTCTACGTGAGCGTAGTGACGATTCTCAGTAGAGTACTCTACGTGAGCAGTGTTAATAGTAATACCACGCTCTTTCTCTTCAGGAGCATTGTCGATAGAGTCAAACGAACGAATCTCCGAAAGACCTTTTCTTGCAAGCACCATTGTAATAGCTGCAGTCAAAGTGGTTTTACCGTGGTCAACGTGACCAATGGTCCCAATGTTTACGTGTGGCTTGTCCCTTTTATAAGTTTCTTTTGCCATAATAATAGATTTTTAATTAAATTAATTTTTTGCACACTTGTAGAGCCGGTGACGGGAATTGAACCCGTGACCTCTTCCTTACCAAGGAAGCGCTCTACCTCTGAGCTACAC
>PHCZ01000007.1:75686-92499 GCA_002840895.1 Bacteroidetes bacterium HGW-Bacteroidetes-8
GAGCAGGATTCGAACCTACGAAGGCGTACGCCAGCAGATTTACAGTCTGCCCCAGTTGGCCACTTTGGTATCTCCCCAATGTTAACATTTCAAAAAACTTATCAAGAGCCGATGGAGGGATTCGAACCCCCGACCAGCTGATTACAAATCAGCTGCTCTGGCCAACTGAGCTACATCGGCATTATATCAAATTCCCCCTGCTAAATTTGGGGACTGCAAAGATATATGTTTTTGATTAAACTCCAAAAAAAATATGGAATTATTATTATAAACCATACTATTATTATCAAACCAATAACAATAACCCAATTTTATATGCAAAAAATGCTGCTATCCAGGCTACTGCAATTGTTGAAAAAATAGATAGGAGTGCCCATTTCCAGGTTCCGGTCTCCTTTCTTATTGTGTAGGCTGTTGCGACGCAAGGCATATATAGCAGCGCAAATATCATAAATGATAGGGCATTTGCCTTGTTAAACATCTCCTCCTCTTTAATTCTGGCCATTAGGGATGTGCTCACCTGTTCACCCTCTACGGGCTCCTCCTCTGCTTTGTATACAACTCCTAAAGTGCTTATGATAAACTCTTTTGCGGTTATGCCTGTTACAAGCGAAACACTCATCTTCCAGTCAAATCCCAAAGGTGCAAGTGCAGGTTCGACAACTTTACCGAATCTCTCAAGATAGGATACTCTCTCTATCTGAGGGTTACTCTTTTCTTTAAGAGGTAAATAGTCAAGTGCCCACACAATAATTACAGCTAAAAGTACAACTGTTCCTATTTTTTTTACATATTCCCAGGCTGCTCCCCACATATTATTTACAGAGTAAATAAATGAGGGTCTTTTATAGCAGGGAAGAGGAATTGCATAATCTTTTATTCCAAAATTAAAGAAGAGCCTCTTAAAGAGAAGGGCCATAAATATACCTGTTAATATACCACCGAAATAGAGCAAACTTAGTGCAAGTACCTGATTGTCCGGAAAAAATATTCCCGAAAAAAGGAGGAAAGTAGGTATTCTTGCGCTGCAGGGAATATATGGTATCATTAGCATTGTAAGAATCCTGTCGGATTTTCGTTTAATTGTCCGGGTAGCCATAATTGCCGGGACATTGCAACCGAACCCCATTAACAGGGGAATAAAAGAACTTCCGTGCAGCCCGATTTTGTGCATATACCTATCCATAATTGTAGCCGCTCTCGAGATATACTCAGTCTCTTGAAGCAGAGATAGAAAGAAGAACAGAATCAGAATATTGGGTAGAAATGCAAGGACGCTTCCCACTCCCATTATCACTCCCTGACTGAGAAAATCTGAAACCCAACCCACAGACATATTCTCCTGCAGATATTGAGCTCCCCTATCCATAAGCCACTCAATACCCGCCTGCGGATATGCTCCAAGCCTGAAGGTAAAGAAGAAGATCATCCATATAATAAAGATAAACGAGATAAGGCCCCAGATTGGATGGGTCAGAAATGAGTCTGCTCTCCGGGTTTGCTCTTCGCTGTACTCATACTGATGACCGGTATGATGTCTGTGACGCTTTTCGTGTTTTTGTCCCTCTTTTTCCTGCCCTTCACCTCTGCCGTGGTGTTTGTGTTTGAAATTTCCTTTTCTGTAAGTACTTTGATCAAATGAGACTATAGGCTTACTCTTTTTTTCGTGTGACATCTAAAATTGTATTATAAATGCCATCTTCATTGTAACCACATTCAGAGAACAACTCGGGAACGGTTCCCTGTTCTATAAATCTGTCCGGTACTCCAAGCCCTATAACCCTTATACCTAAAGAGTTTGCAGCAATATATTCAGAAACAGCAGAGAATAGACCACCTTGAACGGATCCGTCTTCTACTGTAATTACTGTTTTGCATTTTTTGGACATATAATCAAGTGCATTGTTATCTATCGGTTTTAAAAAACGCATATTGTAATGGAGTGTATTTATTCCTGTCTCTTTTGCTCTCTCTGTTGCTTTTTGTACCAAATTCCCGACCGGTCCGATCGATAAGATGGCGATATCTTCCCCATCTTGCAAAAGTTGTGCCTTGCCCGGTTCAATGAAGTTAAAATTGGCTCTCCAATCCATACCCTCTCCGTACCCTCTGGGGTATCTGATAACAGTAGCACCATATTCGGGAGATTGTACAGAGTGTAAAATATCTTTAAGTTCCACTTCATTAAGGGGAGAAAAAATCGTAAGGTTCGGGATGCATCTAAAGTAGGCTAAGTCAAAAACACCGTGGTGAGTTGCGCCATCTTCTCCTACAAGACCACCCCTGTCCAGGCAGAATATTACTTTAAGCTTTTGAGTAGCCACATCGTGAATCACACTGTCGTATGCTCTTTGCATAAAACTTGAATAGACATTGCAGTAGGGGAGTAGCCCCTGAGCTGCAAGCCCGGCGGAGAAGGTTACAGCGTGTTGTTCGGCAATTCCTACATCAAAGGCTCTGTCGGGCAGCTCCTTCATAATAATATTCATAGAGCACCCCGAAGGCATAGCGGGTGTAATCCCGACAATCTTCTCATTAATTCTGGCAAGGCGAAGGAGCGTCTCTCCGAAAACATCCTGATATCTGCTCTTTTTACCTTCGCTGTTAGAGATTCGCTCTCCGGTATTTTTATCAAATGTTCCGGGAGCGTGCCATAGAACCTGGTCTTTTTCTGCGGGTTGGAACCCCTTACCTTTTTTTGTTATAATATGCAGAAGTTTGGGGCCGGGAATATCTTTAATATCACTAATGGTTTTGATAAGAAGCGGAAGATTGTTCCCGTCTATAACACCAAAATAGCGAAAGCCCAAAGATTCAAAAATGGACCCGCTGCGGAAAAATGCCATTTTGGTACTAAACATAAAATTCTTAAACAACTTTTTGAGCTTCTCTGAACCAATTACTCTCCAAATTCTGTTTTTTGTTTCGTTATACAACTGGGATGTAGTAATCTTCAATAGATAGTTGTGAAGAGCACCCACATTTGCGTCAATTGATATCTGATTGTCGTTTAGAATAACAAGAAGATCTGACTTTTGTGCTCCGGCGTTATTAAGCCCCTCAAAAGCAAGCCCACCGGTAAGGGCTCCATCACCAATTACGGCAACAACCTTCTCGTTTGTCTTCTTTAACCCGGCAGCCACTACCATCCCAAGGGCAGCTGATATTGATGTAGAGGAGTGTCCAACCCCGAAAGCATCGTACTCACTCTCACTCATCTTGGGGAATCCACTGATACCTTTATATTTTCGGTTGTTTATAAATGAGTCTCTTCTACCTGTTAAGATTTTATGGGAGTAGGCCTGATGGCCTACATCCCATACAATCTTATCTTTTGGAGTATTATAGAGAAAATGAAGTGCAACAGTAAGTTCAACTGTACCCAAACTGGCTCCGATATGTCCCGGATTCTTTGCGCAACAGGTTAAGATGTGATCTCTCAACTCTACGCAGAGTTTCTCAAGGTCCTGAAGTTTAAGCTCTTTTAAGTCGTCGGGTGAGTTTATCTTACTGAGTACTTCCATATTTTATTATGATGCTATTTTTTAATGTTAGGTAATTGAAGACCATAACCCATCTTCTTGTCCACTCTCTTAAGAAGCAGTGCAACTACAATAGCAAGTGAACATATTCCGGCAAAGATTGACATTGGAAGAGTATAATCATATATGTTCACAGCTACACCATTCTCAATGGTTCCAACAACGCAGTAGTTTTTGAGAACGCTGCCAATCAAGATAGGAACAATCATAAGGCCGATATTCTGAATATAGAAGGTAAGCGCATAAGTTGTCCCGAGCTGTCTTTCCGGCATAATCTTGGCAAGAGAGGGCCACATTGCAGATGGAACCATAGAGAATGCTATTCCAAGAAGGATCATCAATATTATTGCAATCCACCACTGAGTTATAAATGGCATAGCAAAAAGTATATGAACAGAGACTAAAAGGATAGAACCTCCAATCATAAGGTCTGCACCGTGTCCGATTTTGTCATAGATTCTTCCGAAGAGAGGGGTGAGAATGATAGCGCCGAAAGGGAGCATACTCGGGATAAGCCCGGAGAGCTCTGCATCAACACCAAATTTATATTGCATAAGTCCTGCGGCATATTTTAGAAACGGGAATACTGCTGAATAGAATACAACACATAGTATGGCAATTAACCAGAAGCCTTTGTTTGATAGTATGTCCTTAACATCTTTCATATTGAAAGACTCTTCCGGCTCGGTCTCGTCTGCTTTTATCTGCTTGTCCAGCCTTCTGTCATAAATTGAGTAGATAACAAAACTCAATCCGCCCAAAACCAATAGTACAAGCCCGAAAAGTACGGGGGTACTTACGCTTGAGAATTTAACGGCAATCATCGGCGAAAAAGCGAGAGCTGCTGCTGAGCCCAATCTTGCCAGCGAGAGCTGCATACCCATTGCCAGTGCAAGCTCTTTACCCTTAAACCATTTTACGATAGCCTTACTTACAGTAATACCGGCAACCTCTGCTCCAACACCGAATATCCCAAAACCAACTACTGCCCAAACAACCTGCATCTTATACTCGTCTCCAAAGAAACTCATTGATGTCTCAAGAAGAGCGTCATTTGAGATAGCCCAGTACTTAATTGCAATACCGATTACCATAAGTGCACTTGAGAGGATTCCACTGAAACGAATCCCTTTTTTATCAAGGATAAGTCCGCCAAAAATGAGCATCCCAAGAAATACATTGAAAATTGAATAAGATCCTGAAAACCAGCCATATTCGGTTGGGTTCCATAAATTATGCTTTTCAAGCAGGGTTTGTAAAGGGGAGAATACATCTGAAGCTACATAGGCAGCAAACATTGTCAATGCGACCAATAGCAACATAAGCCATCTGGTAGATGCTGAATCTCTTAACTGGGCTGTTTTAGTTTTCATTGATTATTATATTTAGGATTAAATTTTTCTGAGATTCTAGCTGGTTCTAATTATGGTTTGGTCTCTGTCCGGCCCGAGTGAGATTATCATAATTGGAACACCCACCTCTTTTTCGATAAACCTTACATAGTTCATAAATTCAAACGGAAGGTCCTCCTCTTTTGATATCTTTGTAAGGTCTCTTTTCCATCCTTTGAACTCTTTATAAACAGGCTCAATTTGTGCAAAGGTGTCATAGGGAACACTATCGGTTATCTTACCATCTACTTTATAATGAATTGCTACAGATAGTGAGTCAAAAGTGTCCAGAACATCTGCTTTCATCATAATAAGTTGGTCAACCCCGTTTATCATAACAGCATATTTAAGGGCAACCAGATCCAGCCATCCGGTCCTGCGTGGTCTTCCTGTTGTGGCGCCAAATTCCGACCCAAGCTCTCTGAGCATCTCTCCGGTTGGGTTATTCAACTCCGTAGGGAAGGGGCCGCTACCTACTCTGGTACAGTAGGCCTTGAAAATACCATATACAGTGCCTATCTGTTTTGGAGCAACGCCTAGACCTGTACAAGCCCCTGCACAAGTTGTATTTGAAGAGGTTACAAAAGGGTAGGAGCCGAAATCTATATCCAATAGAGAGCCCTGAGCCCCCTCTGCAAGAACCCTTTTGCTCTCTTGTAGAAGATGGTTAATAACATACTCCCCGTCTATTAGCTGAAACCCTTTCAGATATTCAACAGCTTCAAACCATTGAGTCTCTCTCTCCTGAAGATCATAATTGAAATCAAATTGTTTAAGAGTAGATATGTGTTTGTTTTTGAGGGTGTTGAATCTTTCAATGAAGTCGGGAGCAAGAATATCTCCAACCCTGATTCCGTTGCGACCAGTCTTGTCCATATAGGTAGGGCCGATTCCTTTTAGGGTAGAGCCTATTTTTGAAGCCCCTTTTGCCTGTTCTGAGGCGGCATCTATAACTCTGTGGCTGGGAAGAATAAGGTGTGCTTTTTTGGAAATATATATTCGTTCCTTTACAGGAACATCAATCTCCTCAAGCTTGTGACACTCCTCCATAAAGATTATAGGATCAATTACAACGCCGTTTCCAATAATGTTCTGGGTGTTTTTGCGAAAAACTCCGGAAGGAATTGTGTGCAATACAAACTTTTTATCTTCAAACTGTAGGGAGTGACCTGCATTTGGTCCTCCCTGGAACCGGGCAATAACCGGATAATTTTTGGCTAGAACGTCTACAATTTTACCTTTCCCCTCATCTCCCCACTGGAGACCCAGTACTACATCAACTTTCATATATTTTTTTTAATTTAAAACGGCAAATCCTCTATCTCTGGGGTTTCTGCTCTATTTTCGCTCATTTTATTAATAATCTCTTCAATCTTTGCCCTGCTATCTCCGGAATCTTTATCTGAATTTTTACGACTTTCGTCACTGGCTCTATCCAGAAGAAGCAGACTATCTGCAAATATTTCAGTTGCATATTTTTTCTCCTGAGTGGCTTTGTCTATCCAGCTGCTGGTGCGGATTCTCCCCTCTATATAAACTCTTGACCCCTTCTTGATATACTTCTCTGCCAACTCTGCAAGAGCCCTCCAGCAAACGATGTTATGCCACTCTGTCTGCTCCTGTAGCTCTCCACTCTTAGTTTTGAATTTTTCTGATGTTGCCAGTGGGAATCTGGCTATCATTGAATTGTTTGCAAGGTGTCGGATATCCGGATCTCTCCCCACATTCCCAATTAACATAACCTTGTTCAGAGACATAATAACAACAATTAACTAAAGACAAAGATAAAAAAAATTAGCAATTAACAGCCACTTCATACATTGCTTTACGGTCCGGCTCCATTTCTGTGAAGAGCTTAAACGAGGGAATGGCCTGAGATATAAGCCACTCTTTACCGGATATATATATATTACACATTTTGTCACTAAAAAGTGGGGTTTTATAATTTGCTTCCAGCACAGTGTGTTGCATAAGGCTAACCCTTTCCAACCCTGCAATAGGGGCATCAATAGTGTAGACAATTAGTTTTATCTCTTCGGTTGCTCTCTCAATTTTCTCCACCGGAAGCCACTCGGTCCTAAATGCTTTAGCCAAATCCCTTGCTTTTGAATCTGTTCTGTTGATAAGGGTTACATCTATTTTCATCTCTTGTAGGGCGATAATTGCGGCCTTTGCTGCGCCTCCTGCCCCTACCACCAGCGCTCTTCTATCTTTTACCATAGCAACCTCAAGTGGGTTTTTAACTCCATAATAATCTGTATTATGGCAGTGAATTGTGCCCCTGTCCAGCAGAATCAAATTTGTTGCTCCAATTTTTGACACAAACGGATCCTGGTTTGTGCAGTATTTTAGAACACTCTCCTTAAAGGGAGATGTAACATTTGCCCCTAAGTAGCCTTCACTCATAAAAATCTCCATCGCCTCTTCTACAGTTGGTGAGTCGATAAGATCATATGTAAACATACTATTGTTGTAGGCTGCCCGGAAAAGAGCAGGACTCAGACTGTGAGATATATTACTTCCAATTAATGCAAGTTTTTTCATTAAAAGATCTATTTCCGGAACTCTCTTTGTCTTAAAGCTTCAAAACAGATAACCGCAGCAGAGACAGAAACGTTAAGGGAGTCTATCCTCCCCAACATAGGGATCTTAATTCTATGGTGCGCCCTCTCTCTCCAAAAGGGCTTAAGTCCCAGAGACTCTGTTCCCATAACTACTGCAGTTGCTCCACTCATATCACATTTATAATAGAGCTCTGCATCCTGAAGTTGTGCTGCAAATATCTTGATGTTATTATTGATTAGCCAGTTAAATGTCTCTTCGGAAGAGCATACGCACACTCTGTTGGTGAATACTCCTCCTAAACTGGATCTAATGATGTTTGGATTGAACAGATCTGTAAGGGGGTCACAAACTATTACAGCATCTGCATTGGCAGCATCTGCGGTACGCAGAACAGCTCCAAGGTTTCCCGGCTTCTCAACACTCTCCAGAACTATTATCAAAGGATTTGAACTGAGGGGGATATCTTTTAATGTGTTCGCTTTGTATCTGAATATGGCAATTACTCCCTCTGTTCCGCCTCTGTAAGCAACTTTTGAGTATATCTCCTCTGTTAGTGAGTAGTGCTTTTCTGCGGGGTATTGCTTCTCAAGAGTGTCGCTCTCCTGTGAGTTTAAAATATTTGATAACCCTGTGCATTGAAAAAGCTCATATATTTTATAGCCGGCACTAAGGGCCGCCTCTATCTCTCTCTTGCCTTCAACTACAAAGAGGCCTCTCTCCCTGCGCTCTTTAGATTTTTCTGACAGAAGCAGAAGCTCCTTGATTTTTGGATTTTTTGCAGATGAGAGGGCGTCTATATACATCTCTTTATTTTAAGCTTATATTATTGATCCTGAGTCTTATCAGGATCTGTTTTTACGAGTTTTTCGGGACGCATCTGAGGGAAGAACAGCACATCCTGGATTGAGTGGGTGTCTGTAAGAAACATAGTGAGGCGGTCAATTCCGATTCCCATTCCGGATGTAGGGGGCATACCATACTCCAGAGCTCTTATGAAATCCATATCAATAAACATTGCCTCGTCATCGCCCTTATCTTTAAGCTTAACCTGGTCGCGGAACCGCTCAAGCTGGTCAATTGGATCATTTAGTTCACTATATGCATTGGCCAACTCTTTACCATTTACAAAAAGTTCAAATCTCTCAGTTAATGATGGATTTGTACGATGTCTTTTTGTTAGTGGAGAGGTCTCAACCGGGTAGTCGGTGATAAATGTCGGTTGGATTAGGTGTTTTTCGCAATACTCTCCAAAGATAGCATCTATGAGTTTGCCAATTCCCATTGTGTTGTTAACCGGAACATTTAACCTTTTACAAGCCTCTCTTAAACCCTCTTCATCCATTCCTGCAACATCTACTCCGGCATACTCCTTGATTGCATCCAGCATAGGTAGTCTTCTGTATGGTGCTTTGAACTCTATCTCTTTATCTGCTAAAACAAGATTAGTCCTATTATGAAGCGCAATAGCTACCCTCTCAATCATCTTCTCCACGAATTCCATCATCCAGAAGTAGTCTTTATAAGCTACATATATTTCAAGAACAGTAAATTCGGGGTTGTGGGTTCTATCCATACCCTCGTTGCGAAAATCTTTTGAGAATTCGTAAACTCCATTGAATCCTCCAACAATAAGGCGTTTAAGATAGAGTTCATTGGCTATTCTCAAATATAGAGGTATGTCTAGAGCGTTATGGTGAGTAATGAAGGGTCTTGCAGTTGCACCTCCGGGTATGGGCTGAAGAATCGGAGTTTCAACTTCAAGATAGCCATACTGATTGAAAAACTCCCTCATAGTATTCATAATCTTTGTACGTTTGACAAAGAGCTCCCTTACAGAAGGGTTTACAATCATATCTACATACCTCATTCGATATCTCTGTTCTGGATCTGTAAAGGCATCGTACTTCTGACCCTCTTTCTCCTTTACAATGGGTAGAACTCTAAGAGATTTGCTGAGGACCTTAATCTCCCTGGCGTGAACGGATAGCTCCCCGGCGTTGGTTATAAAGGCATAACCCTTAATTCCTACAATATCTCCAATATCAAGCAGTTTTTTGAAAACGGTGTTGTACAGAGTCTTATCCTCTTGTGGACAGATGTCGTCCCTTTTAAGATATACCTGTATTCTACCGGTTTCATCTTGTAACTCCATAAAAGAGGCAGCACCCATAACTCTTCTGGTCATAATTCTGCCTGCTATGGTTATATCCTTGAGATTGGGTTCGGTTGGATTATATCTCTCCTTAATCTCCTGAGTAGTTATATTAACCGGGTACTGCTCTGCCGGATATGGCTCGATTCCCAGCTCTCTCATTGCTGTAAGAGACTCTCTTCTAATTATTTCCTGTTCATTTAACTCAGTAAGTTCCATTTAGCTTGCATATTTTAATAACAGACAAAAGTAATTTTTTTTAATGACATTGGAAATAAATCTGTAACTTCGCCTGATATGGCCTTAGATAAAAAGTGGATAGTAAAAGAGCCTGGAAACCCAGCATTGGTAAGGCAACTTAGTTCGGAGCTTGGTGTAGACCAGACTCTTGCAAATCTTTTAGTGCAAAGAAACATAAAGTCACAGGCCGAAGCAAGAGCTTTTCTTAAGCCTCAACTGGAGCAACTTCACGACCCCTTTTTAATGAAGGATATGGAGAGAGCTGTTGAGCGACTCTCAAAGGCGATAGAGTCAAAAGAGAGAATACTCATTTATGGAGACTACGATGTAGACGGTACAACCGCAGTTTCGCTTGTATTCTCATTTCTTAGAGTTTATGGAGAGGAGAATCTGGAGTATTATATACCAAACAGATATACAGAAGGTTACGGAATTTCATACAAGGGAATCGATTGGGCTCACGAAAACGGCTTCTCTCTTATAATTGCACTGGATTGCGGGATCAAAGCCGTAGAGAAGGTAAATTATGCAAAGGATAGGGGAATTGAGTTTATTATATGTGATCACCACCTGCCGGATGACAAACTACCGGATGCGTGTGCTGTACTTGATCCCAAGAGGATGGATTGCTCCTACCCGTTTGACGATCTCTCAGGTTGCGGGGTAGGGTTTAAATTTATGCAGGCATTTGCCTCAACAAAAGGTATACCTTTTGAAAATCTCTTGCCGTTACTGGACCTTATGGTGGTCAGTATAGCATCTGACCTGGTATCTATTACAGGAGAGAACAGAGTTTTGGCCTACTATGGCCTTAAGCAGCTAAACCAATCTCCCAGAAAAGGGCTCCTCTCAATAATCAAATTGGCCGGGCTTGAGAAGCATATGATAACCATTGATGACATAGTATTCAAGATTGGCCCCAGAATAAATGCGGCTGGAAGGATGGAGTCGGGAAAGACAGCGGTGGACCTGCTCACCTCCAGAAATGATAATGACGCAAGGATTATTGGTGATACAATAAACACACACAACAACGACCGTAAGAATGAGGATAGAAAAATAACCTTTGAGGCAAGTGAGATGGCATCGCTTGTTGCAGATTTTACCAAAAAAAGATCTACAGTAGTTTATAACCCTACCTGGCATAAAGGAGTTCTTGGAATTGTTGCATCAAGACTTGTCGAGAACTACTACAGACCTACAATTGTGCTTTGTAAATCAAATGGTTTCATTACCGGATCTGCAAGGAGTATACCAGGGTTTGACCTCTACGAGGCAATAGAAAACTGCTCGGATTTGCTGGAAAATTTTGGAGGACATATGTACGCTGCAGGTCTTACTCTAAGAGAGGAGAATTTCGAAAAATTCAAAGAGCGTTTTGAGAACTATGTCTCTGCAAAAATTACTGCAGAGATATTGACGCCTGTAATTAATATTGATACGTATTTGGATTTTAAACAGATAACTCCCAGGTTCTTTAATGTGCTAAAGCAATTTCAGCCCTTTGGACCAGGGAATTTATCTCCGGTATTTATCTCTGAGAGAGTTTACGACAATGGTAATGGGAGGAAAGTGGGTTCAGAATCGGGCCACCTTAAACTCGAACTGATTCAGGAGGATGATTTTCACAGACACATTTCTGCTATAGCCTTCAACCGATCGGAACATTTTGATCACCTAAAATCGGGTAATCCGGTGGATATCTGCTACTCTATTGCAGAGAATTACTACAGAGGTATTGCTAACATTCAGTTAAGGGTCAGGGATATTAAACTGATTGAGGACCCTATTTAACTACACAATCGAGAGAATCTTTACCAGTATATCTTTTAACGAAAGGTTATCTACATCGATGATTATTGATGCACTCTCTCTATACCCTCCTTCTCTCTCCAGATATAACTCATCTATCTTATTGCTTAAAGAGTGACTCTCCTCTTTATGGACAAGAGGTCTCGATTTTCTACTGTGCATAAGTCTTTGTGTAAGGGTATCAATGCTAGCCCTTAAGTATATACACTGAGTTTGTGTTTTTATGAGTTCTCTGTTTTTTGGAGAGATAAGTGCACCCCCTCCAAGGGATAGCACCATCACCTTCTCACTGTTCTGAGAAAGCAGTTTTAATAGAGCCTGCTCCTCAATCTCCCGAAAACTCTCTTCACCCAGTGTTGTGAAAATATCCACGATTTTTTCACCCCTTGTCTCCTCAATGTAACTATCTAAATCTATATGCTTACAATATAGGTGAGCAGCTAATTTTTCTGCTATCGTGCTCTTTCCTACACCCATAAAGCCTGTTAGTGAAATAATCATTGCTTTGCTGTTATTATATGTCAGAAGAGAGTGGGAGAGATTTCAGGAACATCTCCTGTTTCCGGCTCATCCGATATGTTCTCAGCTAAATCCTCTACTATATCGATATTGCTCTCTTTCTCTAAAGGTTCAATAAATGTTATGGAACCCACTTCAAAAGTTGTAACTCTCTTGCCTTTCGCCCTGAAGCTTTTACAAGCAATAAACTCCTCTACGTCTATCTTCTCGTCCGCTCGCTTGTGGTGTTTACCTGTAAAAGAGATTGCCAGCTGAGGGTATTTATCGCTAGAGATTGAATGAAGATATGAGCCCGGAGTTTCGCTTATAAAGAGCTGTACAGTATTGTCGTTAGGTTCGAAAGAGAACCTTTTAACATAGAAACATCCGGCCTCTGAGTCAAAGTAGACTGTACAATAAACTTTATGAATATCAAGTTTTTCAACAATCTGAATATCTCCCTGATATCTGTTGCTCAGATCAAAATTTGTAGTGTAATACTCTCCGTTTTTGCAGACAACAAGAATATGATCATTGGCCATAAAATCTCCAAGATAGAGACCTCTTGAGTCTGTGTTGAGGCGGTTGATATCCCTGTCAAACCAGATTGACTGTCCACCAAACTGAGATACACCTTTGGCCTTAAGTTGAATTTTATGAATAGGGTTCTTACTTAAAATGTTACCCATAGAGCTTCTCCCCTTAATGGCCAGGTTGGAGAAATCAAACTCAAGAATAAGCTTTTTGAGTTTAGGTCTAGGTTTGAGAAAAATCTTCAGGACCTCTGCCTCTCCGTTAGGGTTGGCAGTAAACCATAAAACCTGGCTTCCATCTTTACCCTGTGTAAGATCATACTCTTTATCCCTGGTTACTCCGGAAACGGCAAAGCGTTTAACGTAAACCTCTCCACCCTTTCCGTTCTTGTATACTGCGTTGTAAATTGTTCGTTCATCGTTTTTTGTGAAGAGTCCCACATAGATAATATCTTTACCGACAAACTGTTTTTCTGAGATCTTTGTAACGATATACCTCCCGCTCTTGAGAAAAACAATAATATCGTCAATATCTGAACATTCACAAACAAACTCTGCATTTTCGTCACGTTTAAGATCCATCCCAACAAACCCCTCCTCCATATTTGCATAGAGTTTGGCATTTACTGCAACAACTTTAGTTGCTTGTATAGTTTCAAAACTGCATAGCTCGGTTTTCCTGGGGAAATTAGCACCATACTTTTTCTTGAGAAGAGTAAAGTGTTTGATTGTATATTGGGTAAGATGCTCAAGATTATATTTAACTTCGGTTATCTCTGCCTCTATCCTGGAGATTGCATCTTCAAGCTGCTTAACATCAAACATTGAGATCTTTCTAACAGGTTTCTCTACCAGCCGGAGGACATCCTCGGATGTCACCTCTCTTTTTAGTCTTAGTTCAAATTTTTTGAGCTCCTGCTCAATAGTTACCAGCTGCTCTTCCCAGTTCTTAGCATCCTTTTCCAACAACCGGTATACTCTCTCCTCAAAGAATATCTTCTCCAGAGATGTGTAGTGCCAGTTATCCTCCAACTCTGCCAGCCTTATTTCAAGCTCCATCTTGAGAAGATCTCGGGTGTGGTCTGTATTGTAGCGAAGTATAACATCCACACCTATAAAGTGTGGCTGACTCTCCATTATCACACAGGAGTTTGGAGAGATAGAGATCTCGCAATCTGTAAAGGCGTAGAGTGCATCAATAGTTTTATCCGGCGATATGTCGTTGTGCAGATGGACAACTATCTCTGCCCCTTCTGAGGTGTTATCGTCTACCTTTCTTACCTTTATTTTGCCCTTGTCATTGGCTTTAAGTATTGATTCAATGAGCTTTGTGGTGGTCATACCGAATGGAATCTCAGATATAACCAATGTCTTTTTGTCTAGTTTGCTTATTTTAGCTCTCACTTTTATGGCGGAGCCTCGTAGTCCGTTATTGTATCTCGTGCAATCTGCCAGACCCCCTGTCGGAAAGTCCGGATAGAGAGCAAAACTCTCTCCCTTGAGATATGCAATCGAAGCATCTATCAGCTCGTTGAAGTTATGAGGAAGTATCTTCGAAGCAAGTCCAACCGCTATCCCCTCAACTCCCATTGCCAAAAGAAGTGGAAATTTTGAAGGGAGGCTTACCGGTTCCTGATTCCTGCCATCATAAGACTTCATCCATTTGGTAGTCTTTGCGTTAAAGAGAACTTCATTAGCAAATTTACTTAGCCTTGCCTCAATGTAACGTGGTGCTGCAGCACTATCTCCGGTGATAGTGTTTCCCCAGTTACCCTGACAATCTACCAGCAGATCCTTTTGTCCGATTTGCACCAATGCATCACCAATAGAGGCATCTCCGTGAGGGTGAAACTGCATTGTGTGACCAATGATGTTGGCAACTTTATTGTAACGGCCATCATCCATCCTTTTCATCGAGTGAAGAATACGCCTTTGAACAGGTTTTAGCCCGTCATCTATATGAGGTACAGCACGCTCCAATATCACATAGGATGCGTAGTCGAGGAACCACTCTTTGTACATACCGGTAAGTTTGTACCTTTTCTCTCCCTCGTTAATTAGTTTGTCGTATTTACTTCCCTCTGCGGGTGTAGAACTCTCCAACGGTTCTTCCGCCTCGAAATCAAAATCAAGATCTGGATTGCTCATTATCAAATATAAAGTTGTGTACTAGTCCTGAATATAACCGAACTGCCTGAGCTTTTTGTTATCTTCCCGCCAGTCCGGATTAACCTTTACAAATATCTGCAAAAAAACCTTTTTTTCAAAAAAGCTCTCCATATCTTTTCTTGCCTGGGTACCTACTCTCTTTAGAGCGAGTCCCCCTTTGCCGATAAGGATCCCCTTTTGTGAATCTCTCATTACATATATAATTGCGTCAATATGGTGTATCCCCTCCAACTCTTTGAATGAGTCAATTACAACTTCGGTGCAGTAGGGGATCTCCTTGCCGTAATTGATCAGAATTTTTTCACGTATTATCTCACTTGCAAAGAAGCGCAGGTTCCTATCGGTAAAGATATCCTTATCGTACCACGCCGGGTTCTGAGGCAGTAGCTCCAAAATCCGGTTAAAGAGAGGGTCCAGATTGAATTTTTCTGTAGCCGATATGGGAAATATCTCTGCATTTGGAATTAGCTCTCTCCAGGTTTGATATAGCTTCTCAATATCCTCCTGATTACTCAGGTCAATTTTGTTCATCACAAGCAGTATCGGTGTTGTTGTAGATTTTAACCTCTCAAGATACTCTATGTTTTTAGTGTTTTTCTCAACAACATCTGTCACATAAAGGATAACATCGGCATCTGACATAGCTGTATTTACAAAGCTCATCATACTCTCCTGTAGCTTGTAGTTGGGCTTTAGAATTCCAGGGGTATCTGAGTATACAATCTGATAGTCATCTCCGTTTACAATACCCATTATTCTATGACGGGTAGTCTGTGCCTTTGAGGTTACAATTGATACCCTCTCACCAACCAGTGCATTCATAAGAGTAGATTTGCCAACATTAGGGTTACCTATAATGTTGACAAATCCTGAACGATGTATTTTATCTGTTACTATCTCTCTACTCATAGGCACCCATCCTTAGCATAGCAACCTCCTGGTCTGTAAGAAAACGCCACTGTCCGCGACGAAGATTTTTCTTAGTAAGCCCGGCAAAGAGTACTCTGTCAAGTTTTTTTACTTTATAGTCTAGATGTTCGAAAATCCTTCTTACAATTCTGTTTCTTCCGGAGTGAATTTCAAGCCCAACCTGACTCTCATCTCCATCTACATACGAAAGTGCATCTGCGTGTGCAGGACCATCTTCCAGAGTTACCCCTTTGAGAATTGCTTCGAAATCTGAAGTTGTGAGATTTTTATCCAAAAATACGTGATAGATTTTTTTCTGTAAGTTTGAAGGGTGAGTCAGCTTTTCGGCCATATCACCATCATTTGTAAGGAGTAATACCCCTGTTGTCATTTTATCCAGACGACCAACAGGAAAAACTCTCTGAGGACATTTTCCCTCAATCAGATCCATAACTGTCTTATCTGCATTAGGGTCTGACATAGTGGTCACAAAATCCTTTGGTTTATTCATAAGAATATAGACCTTCTCCTCTCCTTTGAGTCTCTCTCCGTTAAAGCGGATATCATCATTATAACTCACCTTAACTCCAAGTTGAGTAACAATCTCTCCGTTTACGCTTACCAAACCGGCCTCAATATACTCATCCGCTTCGCGGCGAGAGCAGATTCCGGAGTTTGATATAAATTTATTAAGACGTACAGATCCGTCAAAGTTATCTGCAGATGCAGAAGATTTTGAACGTCTCTCTCTCATTATTGGTTTACGGTCACTCTTGAAAGAGTTTTCGTCAAAATATACGGGTGCATTTTCTCTGCTGTATGGTTTACGCTCTCCGTCGAATGGTTTACGCTCTCCGTCAAATGGTTTACGCTCTCCGTCAAATGGTTTACGGTCGCGGTCAAAAGGTTTGCGATCGCGGTCAAATGGTTTGCGGTCGCGGTCGAATGGTTTACGGTCGCGGTCAAAAGGTTTGCGATCTCCTTCGAATGGTTTACGATCGC
>PHCZ01000007.1:92583-119186 GCA_002840895.1 Bacteroidetes bacterium HGW-Bacteroidetes-8
ATGGTTTACGGTCGCGGTCAAAAGGTTTGCGATCTCCTTCGAATGGTTTACGATCGCGGTCAAAAGGTTTGCGGTCGCGATCGAATGGTTTGCGATCTCCTTCGAATGGTTTGCGGTCGCGGTCGAATGGTTTGCGTTCTCCGTCAAATGGTTTACGGTCGCGATCAAATGGTTTACGGTCGCGGTCGAATGGTTTACGGTCGCGGTCGAATGGTTTACGGTCTCCTTCGAACGGTTTGCGATCTCTGTCAAACGGTTTACGATCTCTGTCAAAAGGCTTACGATCTCTGTCAAATGGTTTGCGATCTCTGTCAAATGGTTTGCGATCTCTGTCAAATGGTTTGCGATCTCTGTCAAATGGTTTACGATCTCCTTCGAATGGCTTACGGTCGCGATCGAATGGTTTACGATCGCGGTCGAATGGTTTACGATCTCCCTCGAAAGGTTTGCGATCTCTGTCAAACGGTTTACGTTCTCTATCGAACGGCTTGCGCTCTCTGTCAAATGGTTTCGCATCTCTGCGATCACTGTCGAACGGTTTCGCATCTCTGCGCTCGCGATCGAATGGTTTGCGATCTCTGTCAAATGGCTTCGCATCTCTGCGGCTGCTACTTACTGGTTTACGATCGCTTTTTCCTCTGCCCGAAGCCCCGGCTCCGGCACGATTTGGTGTTTTATTATTTCTCATTAAATTTTAATTCGGCGCAAAGTTATGTTAATAAGAGATATTTTCCTACTTTTACAGACTCATTAGGTTTAAATAGTTTTTTTTAATGACAAATCCTCTATTAGGGATTGCACGTAAGTTAGGCTTTACTCCACTGATGAAGGAGAACTTCAGTGTATCAATGAAGTCTATAAAAAGCAGCAGGTTACGCTCAATTCTTACAATAATGATTATTGCAATCGGTATTACCTCGCTTGTAGGTATTCTGACAGCTACCGATTCTCTAAAAGCTCTTCTAAATGATAATTTCGGCAAGATGGGGGCTAACTCATTTTCAATCCGCTCTAATTTCTCTGACTCACAAACAGCAAACAGAAGAGCAAGAGTAATTAACAGGCGCAATATAACCTATAGCCAGGCACGGGACTTTATCTCAAATTATAATATCCCTTCGGTTACAACAATATCAGCTACAGCTATAGGCAATGCGACAATCAAATACGGATCTGCAAAAACTAATCCTATAATAAGAGTTGTAGCTACCGATGAGTACAATTTGGGATATATAGGAGCAAAAATATCTACCGGAAGAAATTTTAATTTCAGAGATATGGAGTCATCATCTTTCTCTGCTATTATTGGATCGGGTGTGGCAACTACACTATTTAAGGGGGTAGAGCCTGTTGGAAAGATAATATCTGTCGGTGCAGTGAGATACGAGATTATTGGTGTTCTACAGCAGCAGGGGGCTACATTCGGAGGAGGCGTTGATAATCAGGTATGGATACCCCTGTCGAATGCAAGAGCAACTTTTTTGAGTGAAAATTCCTTTTATGTAATAGGTATAATACCTAATCTCGGAGTAGACCAGACTAAGGCGATTGATGCCGCAGAGCAGATTTTTCGTTCTGTAAGACGTCTTAGCCCGATTGATCAGTCGGATTTTCGGGTTACCAAATCGGATGCGATGATGGAGGAGATTATGAATATAATGTCTTATGTAACCATTGCTGCTTTCCTGATAGGTATAATAACTCTTCTCGGTGCAGCTGTTGGTCTGATGAATATTATGCTGGTCTCCGTCAAGGAGAGAACCAGAGAGATTGGTACACGCAAAGCATTAGGAGCCAACTCTAAGACAATTAAGCAGCAATTTCTTTTTGAATCAATTGTGATTGGACAGCTTGGAGGAGCTTTTGGGATTTTATTCGGCGTTATTGTTGGAAATTTAACAGCTATGTTAATGAGTAGCCCATTTGTAATACCTTGGTTATGGATGTTTTGCGGGGTGTTAGTATGTCTTATTGTAAGTGTGGCATCCGGGTATCTGCCTGCTGTTCGTGCTTCTAAACTTGATCCTATCGAAGCTTTGCGTTACGAATAGATTATTTCAGCTTAAATATGTAGGTGATTGTTCCCTCCTGTGCTGCAGGAGCTGCCGAGCTAATATTAAATTTGGCTTTAAAAGCAGCTCTCTTTGCTGCCTCCCATAAGGTTTTATCCTGGACAGTTGTCCCTGTTACACCTGCAGTTGCAGATATAACGGTACCGTATTGATCTACAGATATCCTAACCACAACCTTGCCGGATTTATTGACATTGTATTCCGGTTCCGGGAGTGACCCCATAATACTTCTGCCTGCTAGCCGTGCTTGAGGTTCTCCCTCTGTAGAGCCAACTCTTGTATTTCCGTCGCTATGACCGGCGGTCATCTCCCTACTGCTCTCTCTTGCAACTTGAGGGGCAGTGGAGTCTGCATTTGAAGCAGATGGAAAGAGTGCTCTCCTGTCAACCGGTTTTGGTTTAGGTGGCTCATACTGCTCTACGTCTCCCTTCTCTCCGGCAGTAGCTTCTGCTCCTCTGTTTGCACCCGCTCCGGTTATTGGAGATTGTGACCTTTGAACCAATCTTACCTCCTCTTCGGGGTTAGGTCTTTCAACTCTGGGCTCACTGCCTGAGCTTACCTGTATAGGTTTAGCAGGCTCCATCTCTAACTCAACTTCAATGCCCATCTCTGCTGGAGGGGGGTAGATAACTTTAAACCCGGTATTAAAAAAGAGAGTAAGGGCCAAAAGGTGCAACCCGATTGCCATTGAGGCGCCTATTACTTTTGCTCGCTGCTCCTCTTTTAACTCTCTCTTTGGTATTTTGGACATAACTAAAAATAGGAAGACAATTTTTATTCTGGTGCTGTTGCCAAAATTATTCGGTACTGATTTCTTTTGGCAATATTCATTACATTAACAACCTGCTCCATAGGAACAGTTTTATCTACGTGGAGTGAGAGTGTAGGCTCCTGTTGGTCCATTAATTCATTTTGGATTAATTTTTCAATTTCGCTCAAGGCAACAGGTGTGTTTTTCCCGTTTATGTGATACGAAAAGGTATTGGACTGCAAGTAGTGTTTAATTGAGATACTTACCATAGGTTTTGCCGAGACCTGGTTGGTGCTTTTGGGTAAAAGCAGTTTGAGGGCATTTGGATTGACCAGTGTAGATGTCACCAGAAAGAATACCAACAACAGAAATACAATATCTGTCATTGAAGACATACTGAATGTGGGGTCAACTTTTGAACGACGTTTAATAGCCATAATATTATCTCTTATTTTCCTGCAGGTTCGTGAAGAAGATCCATAAACTCTATCGTATTGCTCTCCATTTTATAAACTATGTCGTCAATTCTGGCTGTAAGATAGTTATAGCCGAAATAGGCAAGTATACCAACAGAGAGACCGGCAACAGTAGTTACCATTGCGGTATAAATACCTCCTGAAAGCAGAGTAATGTCTACATTGCTACCAGCCTGAGACATATTGTAAAATGCCTGTATCATACCGATTACGGTTCCAAGAAACCCCAACATTGGGGCACCACCGGAAATAGTGGCAAGCATTGGTAATCCCTTCTCTAATCTTGAGACCTCTACATTTCCCATATTCTCAACTGCAGTCTGAATATCTGTTAGCGGGCGGCCTATCCTCTCAATCCCTTTCTCAATTAGTCTGGCAATAGGAGTCTCTTGTGACTGACATAGGTTGATTGCTGCCTTTATCTTACCTTCGTGAATGTAGTCGTGAATATTTCTCATAAAATTCTCATCAATCTGAGAGGCTTTTCTCAGTGCCCACCATCTCTCTCCAAAAATATAGATTGCCAGTATGGAGAGAGCTAAAAGCGGAAGCATAATCCACCCACCTTTAAATGCCATATCTATAAGTGAAAATGAGAGCTCCTCTCTAACGGGAGGAATCTGTGCTACAGCATCAGATGCATTCTGGCTTAGAGCCATAAGAAAATGAGTAATCATAATTGTTGATGGTTATTAAATCTTATAATATATTCTTTTTTGAACTCAATCTACAAAAATACAATAATTGAGCCATATCTCAAAAGTTAATCTTCCTTAGAAAGCCGATAGTTAACAAGATCTATTTGGTGAATTCCACCATTTGCCGAGCCACTTCGGTTGCCTTGACCCCCCTGTATCTCTTAAGGGGACCTATCATAATCCATCCGAATAACCTCATAACAACAGATGCAATGTGCTCTCCTGTACGGTGCTCCTCTCTATTTCCCAATAAAAGTGAAGGACGGATAAAGTTGAGAACTCCGGTGAACTCTTTTGCAACCCCCTGCTCCATCTCCCCTTTTGTGTGAAGATAGAAGCTGGGAGATGAGATATTGGCTCCTATAGAAGATATTATAACCATCTGTCTTACATTGAGATTCTGAGCTATTTTGGCAATATTTACAGGTAATTCATAATCTGTCTTACGAAAATTCTCTTTTGTCCCGGCCTTTTTAATGGTTGTTCCGGTACAGACAAAAAATATACCTGCAGCAATTTTACTCTCAACGGATAATAATTGAGAAAAATCTTCAAGCACAATTATCTCTGCTTTCGGATTTACCATAGGTATAACTCTTCTGGTTACCAACTTTACTTTGGAGTAGTTAATGTCATCAAGAAGTAATTTTACTAGCTCTTTTCCAACCAGACCGGTTGCTCCAAAAACAGCTGCAACCTTTTTATTACTATTATCGTCTATTTTCACAGTAGAGTGTTATGTAATTATTAAAAATTATAACCGTAAATTTAGCAAATAAATTATTTATCTTTATAAAATAAAAATGGGCAGATGACAAGAGATAATAGTTATTCCAGATATTGCATTTTTCTTCTCCTGACTACTCTTTTCTCACTTTTTTTTAATACGAGTTATGGTTATAAAGAGAGAGAGAGGGCAGTTGAGAGCGATACTTTAATTGTCTCAGATGCGGTTAGGTTTTTAAGTAAGTATGTAGCAATTCCATCTGTAAGTGGGCAGGAGAATGAGGCGGCTTACTGGCTTGCACAGCAGTGTGACGAAAAGGGTCTCAATATAGAGTATATTACAAACAATCTGGGTTCTGTGAATTTCGCAGCCTCTCTCTATCCTTTGAGTAGCGGGAAACCAAACATAGTGTTTCTTAACCATATGGATGTTGTTTTTGCAGGAGATGAAAAATTGTGGAAATATCCCCCATTTGAGGGTGTTATGGCAGATGAGAGAGTGTGGGGGAGAGGCTCATTTGACAACAAAGGGTTGGCGGTTATTCAAATCTTTGCAGTGGAGCAGTTTGTTGATTTAGCTGCGAAAGAGGAGCTCCCATTCAATGTAACGGTACTTTGCGTCTCAGGAGAGGAGACAGGGGGTCTTACAGGAAGTGCGTTGGTTGCCAAGGATTTTATTGAGAGATTTAACCCTATGGTTGTTATTGGAGAGGGAGGGTCAGGAATGGATGAGCTCTCATTTTTGGAGGGAACAGGTCCACTTTTTGGTATTTCTATAGCTGAGAAGGGTTGTATGCTGGTTAAGCTTAGCTGGACCTCAGATAATGCAGGGCACGCCTCCATCGCGGGAAACTATGCAAGCCTTATGATGATTAACGGGTTGTATAAACTATTAAATGCACCTCATCCAATTATTATGACCAAGGAGGCCGAGCTTATGTTCTCCAGCGTCGGAGAGAAGTTGGGAGGGATTAAAGGGAAAGTAATGTCCAAGCCCAGTTCCAAACTTTTTATGAGATTTCTTAAACAACACGCCCAAAAAAACCCGGAGCTGAATGAAATTCTTACAAATAAAATTACTCTCTCCGGATTGGAGAGCACAAAAACCAGCTATAATCAGGTTTCTCAGGAGGAGGCAGCTATTCTTGACTGCAGATTGTTACCCGGAGAGACTCCTGAGGGTCTAGTTAATTTTATTAAAAGTGCTCTACAAGACTCTCTGGTTCAGATATCGATTGTTGAGCAGGGGCCCTTGCCACTTACCACCGAGCCTGAATATTTCTTTAACCTGCTTGCATATGCGCTGGAGAGCGAGTTTGATGGGGCCTCTGTTGTACCTATGCTTCTTCCGGCATCTACCGATAACTCCTATTTTCGTGCTCTCGGCATCCCGGTTTACGGTCTTAATCCAATGATAGTAAGCCCGGATCAGCTCAAGGCGATTCACAGCTACGATGAATTTATAAAATTTGTTGATGTAGATAGAGGGATAGATGTATTCGTCAGCTTTATAAAAGCTGCTCTGGAGTAGATTCTCTCAGGCAGAGGGGTTATTTGAGGTGATCAAAAAAGAGGATACCATTTAGATGGTCAATCTCGTGCTGGAAAATAACAGCAGTGAATCCCTCAACCATCTCTCTTACCGGCTTGTTGTCAAAACCTGTATACTCTACCAGAATGGCGTATGATCTGTTTTTGGTCACACCTCTTGTTACAGGTACCGATAGACAACCCTCTCTGCAATCTTGTTTCATCTTTGAATATTGAATAATCCTTGGATTGAGATATGCCTCAAAAGGAGAGCCCTGCTTATCTGCTCTCTCTACTAATATTACATTTTTTAATACTCCAACCTGAGGAGCTGCAATACCTACCCCCAACGAGGCAGAGTCGGTGACTGTAAGATACATTGCCCGTATAAGTTTTTTTAAGATAACAGAATCTGCAAAAGGGTCTACATCTAAACTTTTACTCCTTAAAAGTGTATAGTCATTTGCAGAGTCCGTCTTAAACACCCTCATAGGCTCTGAAGTATCCCTCTGGGTAATCAGTGAGGTTTGGTCAACACCAAATGTGCCTGCCGGAGGCAGTGTAGAGTGCCTCTTGCTAAATATTGCACAACTGCTCACTAACAGAAAAACTATTAAGTAGATTGCTGCCGGAGATAATCTGTTGAATTTCATCGTGTAAAATTTATTTAAAAGAGTGTGGTATTTCGTTATTTTTTGTATTTGTAAGCAGCCTTTTTAAGTCTGTCCATAATTGCAATTCCGATCTCTCTCTGTGGAACGGGTTCTGCAACTATAAAATCTACCTGGTAGTTATCTTCTAACCTGTGTAGTGCTCCAAAAAGGTTAACTGCTGCCTCTCTAAGATCTCCTGTTTTTGAGAGATACTCAATAACACCGTAACATCCCGGGGCTCTCCCACTGAAAGAGAGATATGCACCTCTTAGAAAAGATGCTTTTTCTAAGAATTTGGCACTTTTTTGAGAGTCCTCCCCCTCTATAAATATTGGTTTCTGCGGGCTATAGTGAGAGTTTAGTAAACCGGGAGATGAGAGTTTGTTATCGTTGTCAACCGGATAGTTTGAAGCCGGTAAAACAGTTCTAAGATCCTCTGCAGTGATAAAACCCTCTCTAAGAATAACAAATCCATCGGTATTGAGAGCAATCACTGTCGACTCAATACCAACAAAAGAGGGCCCTCCATCAAGAATACAATCTACATTGGGAAGCTGTTTTCTTACGTGTTGAGCTGTAGTTGGGCTGATTCTTCCAAATTTATTTGCGCTTGGAGCTGCCAGAGGGCATCCGGAGCTCTTTATAAGAGCAAGAGCGATGGGGTTGTTTGGGAATCGTATTCCTACGGTAGGCAAACCGGATGTTACAATATCCGGTACAAGGTCACTTTTAGGGAGCACGATTGTTAAGGGCCCCGGCCAGAATCTCTTTGCAAGAGTGTACACTCTATCATCTTTACCAATGGTTAGGCGGGGAATCTCATCCAGTGATGCTATGTGAACAATAAGAGGATCAAATGAGGGTCTCTCTTTTTCTGTAAATATCTTTGCAACAGCTTCGGGGTTGAGCGCATCTGCACCCAGCCCGTAAACGGTCTCAGTGGGAAAGGCTACCAGTCCACCCCCTTTTATAACTTTTGCTGCTAATGATATATCTGTTGATTCAGTCATCTGTGTCACCGGTTTTGGAGTTGGTTTTAGTCGTGTGTTTTTGAGGAGTGTGAAACCAATCTGTTTATCTCATCCATCTCTTTGTCGGTAAGGTATCTCCATTTACCCACGGGGATATCCAGTGGTATGTTCATAATCCGTACCCGCTTAAGATTATATACATTATAGTCCAGATAGCTGCACATTCTTCTAATCTGGCGGTTCAACCCCTCGGTTAGAATTATCCGGAATGTATCTTTGCTCAACTGCTCAACATAGCACTGCATTGTTACAGTATCCAGTACTGGAACACCACGCCTCATACTTGTGATGAACTCCCTGGTTATTGGTCTGTCTACCCTCACGATATACTCCTTTTCGTGATTGTTTCTTGCCCTTAGTATCTTATTCACAATATCTCCGTCACTGGTTAATAAGATAAGTCCTTCACTATCTTTATCGAGCCTGCCAATTGGAAAAATTCTCTTTGGGTGGTTTATATAGTCTATAATATTGTTTTTTTCGCCTTTGGTATCGGTGGTGCTTACTATTCCTACAGGCTTATTGAATGCAATATAGATATGCCTCTCATTAGGAGAAGATACCAGCTCTCCGTCTACACATACCACATCCCCGGGACCAATCTTTGTGCCTTGTGCAGGCACGGTGCCGTTTATTGTAACTCTACCCTCTTCTATAAGTTTATCTGCAGCTCTGCGGGAGCAGTAGCCTATCTCACTCAAATACTTATTGATTCTGGTTGTATTTGTATCCTCCATTCGTGATGAGTTTATATTACTTTTATTTTAATAACACGATGCAAAAGTAATACTAAATATCTTAAATTTTGGCTCTATTTCCCGGATCTTAATTTACCCGCTATATATCCGGTGGTCCAGGCGCATTGAAGATTAAATCCTCCCGTTATTGCGTCTATATCAAGAATCTCTCCTGCAAAATAGAGGTTTTTTACACATTTGCTCTCAAGAGCAGAGATGTTAACACTAGAGAGAGAGACCCCTCCACAGGTTACAAACTCCTCTTTATATGAAGATTTACCATTCACTCTGTGAATGTCGTTTGAAAGAGCATCAGTAAGAAGATTTATCCCTTTTTTTCCGATTTCGCACCATTTTTTTTCCTCTTTCAACTCATATTTCCCAAGCAGATATCTCCATAACCTGGCCGGAATACCATTTGGTCTTACACTTATAAGTTGCTTATTAGGGTTATCCTCAATAATACGATTAAGCTCTTGGGCAACTACGGAGCTGTCCGGTTGATTGACCCAATTTATGTGAATTTTAAAGTTATAGCACATCTCATTGAGCTCTTTTGCACCATATGAGGAGAGTTTTAAAATTGCAGGTCCACTCATCCCCCAATGGGTAATGAGGAGCGCCCCTTTGGATTTTAATTTTGAACCCTCCAGGGAGAGAATAACATCTTCTATTACAACTCCCATAAGCTCTGTGATCTTATCACCGGGTAAGTTAAACGAGAATAGTGAAGGCACAGGGTTCTCAATCTTATGCCCCAGGTTGGAGAGCCACTCAAGAGATCTTTTTTTAGGTGAGCCTCCGGTTGTTACTATTACTTTATCAAAGAGCAGTACTGGATTTATATCATCTTTGAAACGGAGTTCAAGTTTATCATCAAATGCTTTGGTTATTGAGATCACCTCCATCCCTGTAGATATCACAACTCCCAGACTCTTCGCCTGACTAACAAGAGAGTCAATAATTGATTGTGAATCCTGACTTGCAGGAAATACACATCCATCTTCCTGAGTAACAAGAGGTACTCCTCTGGATTCAAACCACTCTATAGTGTCGAAGTTGTCAAACTCTTTGAGCAGCCCACGCATCTGCCTTCCACCTCTTGGGTAGGCAAGTGATAGCTCCTCAATGGAAGATGAGCTGTTTGTAAGATTACATCTCCCCCCTCCGGTTATCTTAACTTTTGATAAAGGAACAGCTCCCTTCTCAAAAATTGTAACTGAAGAGCCGGGGAAACCCTCTTTTACAGTAATTGCAGAGAAGAATCCTGCTGCTCCGCCGCCTATTATTGCAACTCTCATCTGTTTTTGCTCTCTGTTTTTATCCAGTGAACCTCTTTGTATTCTAAGAATCCCATCTTTCTGGCAAGTAGAAGAGACTTCATATTGCTATCTTCAACGTGTATAAAGACCATCTCTCCCCTCTCTCGTATCTTGTTTGCAAGAGCATTGGCTAAATCTATTCCATAGCCCATTCTCCGGTATTCGGGAAGCACGTTTATGAATCCCATACAGCCGTCGTCGTGGGTGATAATCCAAGCTACCAACTTACTACCGTCATATATGCCAAGCCCTATACCATTCTCTATTCTCTCTGAAATATACTCCGGACACACATATCTGCTATATGTATAGTTGTCATAAATATAGTGAGCTTCGTTTGGGCTTAGTGCTCTTATGCTATTTATCGTCTGTGGGAGTTTAACCTCAGCAGGGAGCCAATATTTTGTACAAGAGAGATTCCAAATAACATCTCGTTTCTGCAGAATTGATGGTAACATCCACTCTTCAATTATTGCAAAGTGATTGTCCTCGGGGGTAAGTCTCTCTGTAAGCCGGGTAAACTCGTTAACATCACAGCTGCTTAGATAGACCCAGTTTGCATAGCTGCACCCTCTCACCAGCAGAGAGTCTCCGGCAATATCAATACTCTTTATGGGATAGCCTTTAATAAAGTTAATAAGATTAATATTTCTTAAAGGATCTCTTTTCAATATATCTATTGCCCTTGACTCTTGTGATGATAACTGTTTCATTTAATAGCTTATACTACTTTATCTATTTGAAATAAGAGGGGAGTTCTTTAGTACATTAATCGGTTTTTTATTGATCTCGATATCTTCAACCAATACTCCTCCCGGATATACAACTGAGGTTGGAATGGCACCCTGATATAGGAAGTTGTAAACCATCTGCTCACTGCATACACCCAGGACTCTCTTAAGCTTGTTAAGTGGTACAGGAGTTATCTCTGCTCCGATAACCAATGACTCTGAACCATCTTTTACAGATACTCTATAGATATATTGGTCCGATTGATTTGCAATTTTTCTTACTATATAGGCATAGTCAAGCCCCTCTTCTATGGCAGCTTTAATAAGCTCTCTCTTAAGATCTGCCGGAGAAGATCCTTGAGTTGCAGAGATAACCAGAGTACCCGGGGCTGCCTCGATAGGTATTGCCCTGGGTCTTACTCCATACCTTAAACTTCCGGTAGAGCCGTTTGTCTTTCTTGTAGGGGTTCTTGTGCTTAGAAGGTTTTTCAGAATTCCGTTTTCAATAAGTGAGACCTCCTTTACCGGAGCAACACCCTGAGCATCCATAGTATATTTTCCTAATAGCGGATTACCATTGAAGCTCTCCAGATCTGTTCTGTTAACTACAGATATTCTGCTGTCAATCACCTTTTTGTTTATCCTCTCTTCAAGAGCCTTGATATCTCTTCTTGAGCTAATGTTCTCAACTCTGGCCACCGATGCCATTACCTGAACCGGTCTCCTCAAAGAGATAACTCCTGCAGGGGAGGCAAGATTATCTGAGAATAGTGTTGCGGCTGCCTCTTTTTCAAAGAGAACCGGCCCCAGATAGTACTCTTCCATCTCTGATGCCAAGGTTAATCCCTCCATTTTTTTTGCAAACTCATTGACTGCGGCCATAAGCTCCATCTCAACCGGCAGAGTTTCAAAGGTACTTGCATAAATAGTGTGTTGGTCCCTAATAACCTGACCCTTTGCATTCCTAACACTCCCGGAAAACGTAACTGCAACATAACCCAATGGTTCTACAACTTTTGTCCCCTCTGTAGTGAGGTAGTAGTAGTTTGTTATAATTCCGTCTGTACCAACCCTGGAGTTAAAAACTTGAGGATATTTTGAAAACTCTGCAGATAGTTTGCAAGTAAGCTCTTCGTATGATTTTTTACTAAGATTGAATTTTGCAGGTGCATTGGTCAGCTCTTCAACTCTTGCCAGTGGAAGCATATCGGCCAAAGCCTTCTCCTCTTCGGTTAAATTAGCACTCTTTAAGTTGTTAATTTTTGAGTTATATACCTCTACTGCAAATTTATATGCAAGGTCAGATGTCTGCCAGAAATTCCTTCGCAGCTGCTCATAATTATCTTCTGATGATGAGAGTGATGCAGATAAAATACCGTTTCCGGTGTATGCATAGTCACTGGAGAGCTTACTATCTCCAACATAAAGATTTACAGAGTGTACTCTCTCTTTGGGACTCTCTTTTGAATTGAGTATTGTACCTAGAGTGCCGGAGACAGTGATATATGATGTCTCTCCAACAGTATAGGAGATAAAATATGGGGCAGGTGAGTTTGGAAGTATAAGTTCATTTTTACTTCTGCTCATCTCATCTTTCATTGCCTTAAACAATGTGGTGTGATCTATTTGGGCAGTAACTGTAGCTAAAGAGACTATCTGTGCAATAAATGCAATAAGAGAGTATCTCATTATTTTATATATGTGTTTCATTTTGGTTATCTTTTTTATGAGAGATTATTATGGACGAGGCAGAAGTGCCGGAGTTACTGTAGGTTTTGCCTTTTTCTGAAGCTCAACCTTATTTACAAAAATTGTTGGAGATATTGCTGTCACCGGAACATTCCCGGAAGAGGCTCCGCAGGTACCTGTAAATATCTCAAACTCTCCGCCGGCATATTCAATGTTTGAGAACATAGATAGTGGAGTTCCAATCATATCTACTCCCCTCACCAGTTCGTCTCTTCTGCCGTCAACATATATTCTGTAAACCTCAAGAGGGGTTACATTAAATGAGTTAGCTCCCGCTCTTCCTGTCTGAGTAAAGCCACCGGTCACTGTTTTGAAGAAGTAACCATACTCTTTACCCTGTTTTTTAGCCTCATCTATTAGAATCTTCCTTAATTCTGCATCTGTTTTATAAGAGTTTGTCTCAACAATAAGGTTTGACTGACGTGAAGTTGGGTCATATTCAAACTCTGCCCTGGAGTGTCCATTGGATTTTGGGAAACCATCAAGACCTGTACGTGTCATTAGGAAATTTTTGAGGATACCATCTTTTACCACCTCAACTCTTTCTCCTCTTACTCCTTGATCATCAAAGATGTAGTATCCGTTTAAAGAGCTCTCGCGAAATTTTTTCATTGTTGGGTCGCAATATACGCTCAGAGACGCAGGGAGAACACTCTCACCCACCATATTCTTAAAAGTCTGTCCATCACTCTCGCTCTTCATTTTTTGTCCCTCAATCCTGTGTCCGAAGATCTCGTGGAAAAAGACACCGCTTGCAGATCCTGAGAGAAGCGCAGGTCCTGTATATGGCTGAACCAAAGGTGCAACTTTAAGCTCCGATAGTTTAAGGGAGATCTCTTTTAGATCTTTCTCAATTTGAGCTGGGGATGGTAGTTCGTCCGGGAAATATGCAAAGTAGCTTTTGTTAAGAGGAAGCTCCATACCGTCGTCTGCCATAGTTGCGGCTCTAACGCTGAGTATTGTATATGTCCTGTTCTCTGCTATCTCACTACCCTCGGTAGAGACAAAATATTTTCTCCAAATTCTGTAGGTTAAGGTTACATTAGCACTTATAACATCTTTGTTGTCAATAAAAAGTGCGCTATATTTGTTTAGTTGTCTCTGCCACGCCTCTTTATCAAGGTTAGCCTTATTCCCTTTTATTGCAGGTTCAAAATATTTTTCAGCTTTAGCATTAGTGAAGTCGTCCGATTTATCTTCGTTCTCTATCTTCACCCCTTTTTTTGCAGTTGCCCTTTCGTAGCTTGTTATTGCAAAACGATAACGTGTATTTACCTCCTCTCGAATAATCTCCTGCAGTGCACTAACCCCTTTTTGAATATCCTCGGGGAGGAAGATTGTTGGAGGGCCTGCAAACCTGTTTGATGGTGAGCCGTTTTGAGATTCGTGAAAATTGTCAAACTCAGGAGTTCCAATTCTGATCTGAGGAACAAACAGGATATGTTTATCCTCCTCTGTGTTTACAGCAGCCCCCATAGATGAGCGTATTATTCTGGTATGGTTGTCCAGAACTCTGTAATTCATGTAAAAGGGAGGATACTCACCCTTTTGGAGAGTAGTCATCTGGCTCTTTAACTCACTTTTTAATAGATCAAGCATCTTATCCTGTGCAGAGAGCTGCAGGGATATCAGAGCCAGAACAGGGAGCAGTAAAAATTTTAATTTCATTTTTGTTGTTTTTTAATTTGCCGTTAAAAATTGAAAATTGTCAATCCTGCAAATCTAGCCATTTCTACGCAAGAATGGATAAAAATATGAGAAGTCACATATCCGGGATGAATATTATCTTTGTAATGATAAAAAGTACAACTATGATTAAAAAGACATTATTATTAATTTTTCTGATTCAGTTTCATTACGTTTTATGGTCTCAAAGTGATCTTTCGGGTTCAGATAACACGAGAGTAGTTCTTTTAGGTACCGGTAACCCAAATCCCTCTCCTTATCAATCGGGTTGCTCTATTGCTATAATAGTTGGTAGCACTCCATACATAATCGATTTTGGACCCGGATTAATAAGGAAAGCTGCCCAACTTTCTCCCAGATACGGAGGTAACATTCCTGCTTTGGATATAAAGAATATTAAACGTGCTTTTTTAACCCATTTACACTCCGATCATACAACAGGCTATCCGGATTTAATTCTTACTCCGTGGGTTATGGGTCGTGATGAACCTCTTGAGGTTTATGGCCCGGAAGGAATTAATGAGATGACATATCATATTTTAAAAGCGTACGATAATGACATAAAATATCGTTTATATGGTGATGAACCTGCTAATAATAAAGGATGGAGAGTCAACTCACACGAGTTTTTCAAAGAGGGAGTAATCTATAGTGATTCGCTGGTAAAAGTTGAAGTATTCCCAGTCACTCACGGTAATTGGCCAAATGCTTGGGGCTTTCGTTTTACTACCCCTAACAAAGTTATTGTAATCTCGGGGGATACTTCTCCCTCGGAGAGTGTTATAAAATATTCAAAAGATGCAGATATATTGATTCACGAGGTATATAGCAAAAAGGGCTTTGATACTAAGGACGATTTTTGGAAAAAGTATCACTCAAGAAACCATACATCAACTTTTGAACTTGCAGAAATTGCATCCAAAGCTAAACCAAAGCTTGTAGTACTTTATCACATACTATTCTGGGGAGCAACAGACGAAGATCTGTTAAATGAAATTAATCAAAAATATAATGGTAAAGTGGTTGTTGGTAAAGATTTAGATGTTTTTTAGTATATAGCAATAAACCAATTTTTCTATTTAGGCTTCCCTATGGGCATTATGTAGAGAGGTACCTCATTTTGTGGAAGCTGCATAACAGCAGTGACCATCTCATCGTTAAATGCCCCTATGGCACAGGTTCCCAACTTAAGAGCCTCTGCTTGAAGATAGACGTTCTGTGCCGAGTGCCCAAGGTCCATACAAACATATCTTTCGCGGCCCCTATCTCCATATCTATCTGTTATTCTACTGTATACTGCGCTGTAAAAAACAGAAAAGGGGGCGTCCTGTACCATCTTCTGGTTTAAAGCTGCAGATGTGAGCTCTTTACGCACATCTTTAGCTATTAGCCTTACAATTCTATGTTGCGGCGCTTCATATTTGTAAACTCCGGGTTCAATACCGGGGATGTTTCCTACTACGGCATAGATCTCCAGCGGATATCTTGCTCCGGCGGAGGGTGCACTCCTGAGACCTCCCCTTACCTGCGGGTTGGTACTAGGCCGGGTAACACCATAGGCAGACCATAGTATCTGAGAGAGATGAATGTCGGTAACACCATCTCCTAAGAATGATCGCCTTGACCTTCTGCTGTTTATGGTCTCTTCAAGAGAGATATCTCCCTTAATAGAGGGTGATGCAAGCAAGTAAATAAGCTGTTCCCCTTCGGTTATCTTAGTGAAAACCTGTTTATCCTGAGAGGAGGCAGATGTAAATGCCAACATAATCAAAAAAGAGATAAAAATTTTCATATAGTTTTCTATTTAAATTTTCCGGTTATCTCAGAGAGGTTAAATGTACCCTCAATATCCTGAATTTCGGTTTTTCCGAATAGAATATCAAAAAAGAATGTGCGCAGCTTATCCATTGTGATCTCTGCCACCTCTCCCTTATCATTTACTCCCAGGTCATAACTTTTAAGCAGTTGGGCCCCCAGGCTGGCAGCTGTTAGCAGAAAGTGGTTGTTGAACTTATCCGTGTCTATAAGATCTGCGGCAAGAACCTTACCTACAACAGTATAGCTTCGGATTGTCTTTTGAATGTCATCTCTGGTCAATGTGGTCTTAACCTCATCTGATAGTATATCCATCTCAATTTTACCTGAACCTGCAGCCTGACCAACACTCTTATAGAGCGAGCCAAGATCTGCAAGGGTTAAGTTATATAACTTTGATCCAGGAGCTATCATTACAGGGTTAATTGAAAAGGCGCTTGGCAGCAGGAGATATACAGTATCTTCCAGCTTAACGGATGGGCTGTTGAATGTGCCAACCAGCGAATTTGTTATCTCGAGGCTTTGCGTTGAGAAGAGACCACCTATAACAATGGAGTTCTCCAATATAATTTCATCTGCGTAGATACTGCCGGCAACAAATGCGTTGCACAGGGTCACCCTCTTTGCATTAATATCCGAATAGAAAGAGAGATTACAGTTAAGTGCGCGAGATACCACTGAGTTGGCGGAGCCTACGCTTTTGTGAAAGATTATCTCTCCCTTTGCTTCACTGTTTATAAAAAGCTCCAGCTGAGTAAACAGAGCCCCTTTAAAATGTGCATCACCGCTGTTGATCTCAAGTTTATATGCATAAACGGCCCCCTCTATTATGCTATCTCCAAGCACAGTTATGTTTCGTCCAAGCTCAGATGACTTCTCGGGCAGGATTGAGCTCCTTACAAGATTGTTCTTAAGCTGAAGATGAGCTTCACTGATTCGTATCTCTTTTAAATCTTTCATTTTGTTATATTATTACCTGTTGCTCATTACACAGATTGAATCTAAGTTTGCAATTTTCCTGATCATCTCTCTGATCCTGAATGAGTGTGGATCACCGTGCTTGACCCTCTTCTCCAGTTCATATTCAAAATAGAGGGCAATATTACTTTTATCTTGTTGTGAAATTGTCTCCCACTTAATATCTTCAGATGAGATCTGCATTATTATATCGTCCCAAACCTCGCCTCCCCCTTTTTGAGCTAAATCTTCCTGAGAGAATATTTTTCGTTCGTAGGTGTTTATGTTGCTGTAACTCTCAATGAAACAGATAGGAATAAAAACGTCTCCAGATTTTTCTTCATTTACGATACCCTCCTGAATTGTGTTGTAGAGGCGTTTTTGAGTTATAATGAAATTTTTGGCCTTTGTGATAGTATCTGCTGCTCTCTTTTTTGTAACAGAGGATGATATTTTTGATATCAAGCTTGAACACTCCGCTCCGAAGACAGCAATCACATTTATCAGATCACTGTTAATTGCTCTTACCTTGTGGTTGTTTGTGTGGGATTCAAAATGGAAAATATATTTATTGAGTTCATAGACGCGGTAAGAGAGCTCTTTATTGAGATCCTGGAAGATTTTTATGTAACGGGAAGATATTCTGTTAAAATCCTTCTCCATTTGGCCTTTTACAGAGGAGGAGCGCTTTATGAGCTCTCGCAGCACAATCTGCTTGCTCTCTGCCACCTGTACCAGTTCAGCAACCTGTTGGCTTATCTCTGAACGGATATAGCTGAAAAACCCGTTTACAACAGAGTCTGCAACCCTTAACGAACTCTCCTCCTTTGTCCTAACCTCCACCTCTTCTGTTGCAACCACAGCTGCTGTGAGCATAGTAATATTGGTTTCACAGCTCTTTACACTTTCGGAGAAGGGGTCTGTATTAAAGTGCAGATTTATCTCAACTGGAATATCTACAGTAACAGATTTTGTACCTCCTTTATTTGAGGCTTCAAACGGAACTGTTACCGTTTTGCTGACTGTCTCTTTATAGCTTTTTGAAAAACCCATATTATTAAGATTTTTCTCGTTTAGGCAGACCGGAGTTAAACAGCTCTATAGCCACATCCTTAACTCGTGCAGGTTTTTTTGAATCGGATATCAGTTTCAGAAATTCATTCCTCACCTCTTGTTTGCTATGGAGATCTTGACTCATAGGTATGTTATGAAATTCTGTGTGAAGAGCATTGGAGATAGAAGTTATCGCAGTCTGATGCAAAGATTCGCCGGGAGCAAAGAACTCGGTGACTCTGTTACCGAAGGAGTCGTTCTCAAATTCGCACAGGGCTACAGGAAGATATGCTTCGCTGTTTCGTGAAACTATATCCTCAACTAAAATCTGCTTGGTGAGGCTCTCCTGGTTATGCATATCCAGGATAAATGCCTTGATGGAGTTTATAGCATTTAACCCTCTCTGTTTAATATTTGATGCTACAATTTTCTGGCTTGAAGCTACTGACTCTAATTGAGTAAGAGGGACCACGGCTGTAAGATACTTTGATCTGTTGGTCATTCTTCCTATATCTCTGTAAGAGAAGTCAATCATTGGTTTGTCAACCTCAAAAACCCTTGTTTGAAGGTTAGAATTCAATCCATTGAATAGTTTGGTGTAGCGTTTAGAGATCATATTGTAATCTCTCTCCATAATTGACCTTATGCTGATCAACGCCCTCTTCTGATGTGAGAGGAGCATCCTTTTTGACTCATATTCGCTTTTGTATTTTGCAAGTTTTTGAGAGATCTGAGATCGTATCAGAGAGTAGAACCCTCTGTTCACATTATCACAAACAAGGTCTGAGGCTCTCTCTTCTGCAGCAATTACTGCTGCCTGCATTGCAACAACAGCACCGGTTGTGAGGTTAACGTTTTTGGAGACATTGCCCATCTCCTCTGCCAGTGGCTGCGTATCTATGTGATAATTAAAGGTTGACATATTATCAATTTGGAATTTTTATGTTAAAGCTCATCCTGGAGTTCGTGTTCAAGCTCTGCAATGGCGTCCCTTGCCATATCAGGCAGATTCATAGAGACCAATTCAAATGTGATGTTGTCTACACTTGGTTCAGGAGGCATCTCGGACATCTTGGCAAACAGAGGATTTACAGCAATAAGAGGCCTTCTCCTTTCGTCCATATCGTAGATCTCTTTTGCTGCTACTGCAGTCTCTTTGGAGTTTCCATCCCTCAGAAGAGCTTCGTAATAATCTATGTGCTCAAAACTGTCTGCTTTTTTAACGATATCTTCTTTTAGCTGTTCCATATAGTTTTCGAAATCTGTCTGAACACTTTGGAACTCTTGTGACTGCTTCTCAAATGCAGCAAGAATCTCAACACTGCTCCCGACAGATTCCACAAGCGAGGAGTCGAGCGACCCTTTTGACTGCTTCATACTCTCCTCTGTTTTTTGCATCGAGATCATTGTGTTATATGCGGCAACATATTCGCTTAAAGTATTCCTCATCAAATTGACAAGATCTGCACTCTCTGCTCTGTTTCGTCCGTAGAAATCTTCTGTATCCTGATGCCATTTGTTGAGGTAGCTTATCTTTTGATCTTTGATATGGTTGTAAATTTTAAGTCTCTCTACCCTGGTCTCCTCCATAAGACTCTGCACAATCGGAGCGACAATCTCTTCGTGAATCTGGTGAATTCCAAAGGGCATATTTGTGGTGCTTCCATCCTCTGCAACCCAGTTATCTGAAAGGATATTGTATCTTACCTTAGAGCTGCTCTTAAGCTGAAAAGGGACATACTCCTGAATTGACTCTCCATAATTAAAACTCTCGTTTCGTATCCTCTCTATCTCTGCCTGCTCCAAAACAGGTGAGTAGTGGTTATATGGAGATTTAAGAATCTTGAAGAGAACTCTGTTTGACTCAAATACTATTTTATCTGCAGAGGCAATCTTGAGTGACGATATTGTCTGAACAGATTGAGCAAGAGTAAGCATAAGCCCTTTTAAGACATCTTCAAATTTAGATGTGTGTCTGGAAAGAGTATCCTTCATCCTGTTAAGTTCGTGAAATTTAGATATTTGAGAGTAGTAGCGGGAGGTGTCAAAAACTTCAAAAACCGGTGCCCCTGCAGGGATATCATTTGTTGAGTACTCTCGAAGAAAGTTATGATAATCACTGTTATTGGAGACCAAAGGGAGAGATACAGAGGTGGTATCTATATCATCTATACAGTATGTTATTGTGCGAAGAGCTCTCTCAAGTGCCCCAAAATAGTCATTTTGATTTAGCTCTTGCATAGAGGATGAGAACTCCTGAGTGTTCACAGATTCTGTATTGAATGAAGATTCAACCATTGGAGCCTCTTTGGAGAGCTGCTCCAGCTCCTCGATTTTTTCTACCAGAGTCTCATTGTGTTTTGGAATCTGAAGTTTAAACTCGGACTCCTTAGTTGTCCCGGTATAGTCTACAATAAAGCTCTTATTCTCATATTTTACCTGATTTGCTACCGGTACATAGGCAATTGCCATTTTGCTCACTTTATAACCCCGGAATATCTCTCTGTTTTTTTTGTTGAGCTCCTCAATCTGCTCCTCTAATATTGACCTGCTCTTTTTTAAATTACCCTCTTTAATAAAATAGAGAATAAAGGGAATTATAAATATGAACAGGAGCCATTTTAATAGAGATGTGCGGGATATATCCTTGTTTAAGGTAGCAAGCTCCTCTTCCAGTTCGGATTTTCTTCGCTCTATCTGCTTCTCTTCAAAAACAATTTTTTCGGCAGCTTTTTCATAAAAATCAAGCAAAATCCTGGCCTGATCCTGGTAAACATTTTCTGAATCTTTAAATATTTTGCCTTTCATATGTAGGTGCTATTTTCTAAATCGCGTAAATTTATGTGTTTTTTTTCTAAAATACTAAACTCTATTTCTTTAATTACACCTTTTGTTCTAAGTAAAATATCAATTGATAATAATCTCATCAATGAATATAAACGCATCTCCCCCATCTCCGAGGTGCCAGGCAGGAATTTTTCCATAGTTCACAGCTTTTACCTTTACATATCTTCCTCTGGTATTGGTTTTTAATACGAAATCCTCTCTTGAGATTTCGTAATCATCTTCCGGAAAAGAGTTTTGGACCCTGCCAGCCTCTTTAAAATTAACACCATCATCTGAAAGATAAAAAACAACACTTTTAGGGAACCAAATCCAGGAGCGGATATCCCGAACAAACCCTCCCGCAAGATATTTTATACTCTCAACCTTCCCAAGATCAACTACTGCTTCAAAATCTGTAGCCTGATATCCTTGCCATCCTCCAAGACGCCAGTTCTCTGAACCTCTGATTCCGTCGATAAGTGCCTCGGGGCCTCCTCCTGTGTAGTTTTTATTGTATGGAGTATTTATTACAACAGAGCGATTCAACTCTATCTTGGTAAATCTTCCCTCAACGCTTTTACTTAATCCTAACCCCTCTTTCCAGGCAGCAGCTTTCAAAATGGTGGTAGTGTTAAAAGAGAGTGGAGATTTATACTCTGTAGAGGTGGTGTCCGGCTCGCTTGTGTCAAGGGTGTAGTAGATTTTACATCCGGGTATTATTGTCCCGATAGAGACGAGTATTGAATCTTTAATAATGGGACTATCTGCTTTAAGAAAAGGAACCGGTAAAATAAGCTCATCTTCAATTGATATGACGGGGGTATTATTGTCGCCGGATGATCCCGAAATGTCGCCTGTCCCCCAACTTTTGTTGGGAGTGCTGCCCATAATAAATCGGAGCTCTCCGCCCGCCATTATTGTATTATGGGAGATATAAGATTTATTATAACTCTCTCCATTTAGAGTTGCAGATTGGATATAACGATTTTTGGACGATACCCCTTTTGCCAATATCCGGAACACCTCTCCGCTCTCAAGATTTATCTCTGTTTGAGGCAGCCAGGGAGTTCCAATAATATAGTCGGTTTGTCCGGGCGTAACAGGATAGAAGCCCATAGCGCTCATAACCAGCCAGGCAGACATCTGTCCGCAATCTTCATTCCCACTCAATCCGTTTGGTTGATCTGTAAAGAAGTCATCCATAATCTGGCGTACTCTGTATTGGGTCTTCCAGGGCTGGTCTACAAAATTGTAGAGGTAAGCCATATGGTGACTTGGTTCATTACCCTGGGCATACTGACCAATAAGACCGGTAATATCTTTCATATCCATTCCGGTAATAGGGGCATCGGTTTGAAAGAGCTCATCTATTTTACCGGCAAGAATCTCTTTCCCTCCGTGAAGTTTGATAAGACCGGATATATCTTGCGGTACATAAAAGCTGTAGTGCCAGGAGTTTGCCTCAACAAAATGCCAGTCTATTGTTGTGGGGTTGAAAGGTGTGAGCCAGCTTCCGTTTAGACGAGGTCTCATAAAACCGGTGGTTGTGCAGAAGATGTTTTTGTAGGATTGTGCTCTCTTTATATACTCTCTGTAGAGTTTATCGTCGCCCACCTCTTTTGCCATTACCGCAATACACCAGTCATTATATGCATATTCAAGCGTTTTGGAGATTGAGCCGTGCTCCTTGTCAGATGGGATATACTGGTGTTTTATATATACTCCCAATCCGTAGTGCTCCTTTGTTGCACTGTTTACCATAGCTTTGAGGGCAAGGTTTGAGTCAAAACTCCTGATCCCTTTCATCCACGCATCTGCAATTACCGAAATGGCGTGGTTTCCAATCATACAGTATGTTTCGTTTCCTGCCAGCTCCCAGATTGGCAGCAGTCCACCCTTTTCGTAGATATTTAGCATTGTGCGAATATAATCTGTAGATCTTTTCTGATCTATGATTGTCATTAGCGGGTGCCACGTCCGGTAGGTATCCCAAAGAGAGAAGATGGTGTAGTTTGTAAACCCTTGAGCTGTATGTATGTTTCTGTCTATACCCCTATATCTCCTGTCTGTGTCCATAAAGATATTCGGCTGTACCATTGTGTGATACAGAGCAGTATAAAAGACAGTCATCTGCTTTTTGCTACCACCCTTAACCGAGATTTTACCCAACTCACTGTTCCATTGTGCTACCCCTTTTTTATGGATTTCATCAAACCCCCACCCGGGAATCTCGCTCTCCATATTTGTTTTTGCCCCCTGAGAGTCAACTGCAGATAGTGAAACTTTTACCTCTATCTGCTCCCCTTTTTTTGTTTCGAAACCGACAAAAGCTTTGATGTTGGTTCCCTGCTCTTTGGCCAGCTTGCCGGAGGGCGAACCATTAACGACATCGTGATCAATAAGGCTGTCATTCACGGCAATTCCGCTTCTGGTGAAGGGCTTGGAGAACTCCATATGGAAGTACCAGATAACATCTTTTGCCCAGTTTGAAGAGCGTCTCATTCCGCGTATCTCGGTGTCACTCAGGATCTCTATCCAGGAGTCTGTCACCTTATCTCTGTGGCTGAGATCTATGATTATGTTGGACGACTTGCTCTTTGGAAAGGTGTAACGGTGATAACCCACTCTGGGTGTTGCAGTCAACTCAGCTAACACTCCGGGTTTATCTAGCCATACCCTGTAATATGCGGCACTTGCTTTCTCCTTTTTTTTGCCGAAGGTAGATGAGTAGAGGGTGTTGATAAAAACCGGCTCACCCACCACAGGCATCAGCAGGATATCTCCATAGTCGCTGATTCCGGTACCGTTGAGGGCTGTATGGGCAAATCCGTAGATAACAGAGTCGCTGTAGTGGTAACCCGAGCAACCATCCCAACCGGTGAGTCTGGTCTGTGGAGATAGCTGCACCATTCCAAAGGGAACAGTTGCCCCCGGATAGGTATGACCGTGAGCATCAGTTCCAATAAACGGGTTTACGAAAGAGGCGGCACCATCTTTCTCTATGCTGTTTATGCAGGATTGGGTGGCTAAAATGCCCACGAGTAAAAGGGCTTTTAATCTATATTTCATTGTCATACAAGTTTGGGTGTGCTAAAAATTCAGGTGTGCTTTACAAGTTTGGGTGTGATATATTATGGTGTGCTTTACAAAATTAAGTAGAATATTTTAATCTGATTTTTGAAGCTGTTTAAGTCAAGATCACTCTTACACAGAATCTCTACAGGGTGGTCCGGCCAAAGGTGAAAGAAGTTATCTGAGAACCGGGCGTGGCTCTCGCTAAGATATAGCTGAACAAATGGGGCGAACCGGGTTGTAATAAGAGTAATCTTGTAGCCATCTCTCGCCTTGATAATTTTCATATCGATATCTGCCCTCTCCAGAGCAAGCGATCCGTATTTTGTTAGAAATTTGGTGTTGGTATATAGAGTTCCTTCGGAGGTTCTGAAATTTGCCTCAATAACAGATGAGGCTCTTTCCTGCTCGTGAACAAAAGAGCTTACAGGGAGAGATATTAGTTTTACCGAGCTATTGGCCCCAATTGTAAACTCTCTCTCTATTATGTTTTGACTAGAGCCAGTAAAATTTCTGAGATCTACTGTTGCTATGCCCTTGGTATCGGTTAATCTGTCTGATACAAGATAGATAGTGCAGCTGTCTCTCTCTACGATAACCGAAACGAGGATATCTCTGTATAGATTCCTGACAGTGTACTGAAGAGCCTTCCAGTTGTTATTTACATCGGTACCCGACCAGCTGGTTACAGGCCAACAGTCGTTTAGCTGCCAGTAGAGTGTGCCCATACAGTATGGTCTGGAGCGTCGCTGAGCCTCGATTGCCAATCCAATACCTTTTGCCTGAATAATCTGGCTATTGTGAATAAATGACTCAAGAGTTTTGGGGTGGAGACTATCCATTGCAAGGTATGCAAGGATGTTTTGGTATCCGGTAGGATGCTTTTGATGAGAGCGGAGCTCATCGGAGAATAGGGTATCTGCCTGCTGTGGCTGGAACTCCCTTACGGTAGAGATGGCGGGCATTGCCTGAAGACCAAACTCGCTCATAAAACGGGGTACCTTTTGGAGATACTTTTCGACCGGCTCCAAACCCCACCACACCCCCCAGTAGTGTGAGCTTGAGTGGGTCATACTCTCTTTTCTGCCCCATCCGAACATAGGGGAGGAGGGGAGATAGAACCGTCCGGGATCTAACTCTGCTACTGCTGTGGGGAGAATATCGTGAAATATTCTCAGGTAACCGTTCCAGAGTTTAGCTGAGTCGGCCGGAGCGATCTTATGGCTCTTTTGCCACTGCCAGTTATGCCACCCCTCGTCCGATTCGTTATTGCCACACCACATAGCGAGAGCAGGGTAGTTGCGAAGCCGTTTTATCTGATAGCGGGCCTCACGCCTGACACTCTCTGCAAACAGGTCGTCCGGAGGGTACATTGCACAGGCAAACATAAAATCCTGCCAGACAAGTATACCGGAGCGGCTGCACAATTCGTAGAAGATCTCTTTCTCATAGACTCCGCCTCCCCATACACGAATCATATTCATATTGGAGTTTACAGCAGTATTTATAACCTCTCTATATTCATTATCAGACACCTCTGTTATAAAGCTATGCTGAGGGATGTAGTTGGCACCTTTCATATAGACCGGAACTCCGTTTAGCTTAATATAGAGAGGTTTGCCGATGGAATCCTCCCGGTTAATAACCTCAATTGTGCGAACTCCGTAAGGAATATCTTCTCTCCAACCCTCATTGGAGGCGGTTTTGAGTTCGAAATACAACTCATAAATGTGTGCCTCCCCCAAACCACTGCTCCACCATAACTTAGGGTTATCAATTGTAAACGGGATGTCATAGAATCTCTCACCCGGAGAGAGGGTGATATCTCTACTGATATATTCTTTACCACTCCCCTTTTCACCGATAGTGACAGTTGCATTTTGGGTGAGTGTAGATGTTATCTCAAGTGTAGCGGTTATATGAGCCTTTGAGCTATCAATAGATTTTGTATAGAGCTGAACATCAATTGGCTTAATGTTGTCCCAACTTTCAATATATACCGGAGATGTTATTCCGGCGGTGATAAATCGTGGCCCCCAATCCCAGCCGAAGTGGTAGGCCGCCTTTCGTGCAAATACCCATCTGCCCCCGGGAACAGGGTAACCATAGGAGGTTGAATCTCTTATAAACCTGTTTAAAGCCGACTCAAAGAGCACCTCAACAACATTCTCTCCCGGCTTAAGGAGCTCTTTGCAGTTGAACTCCCATTTGAGGAACATATTATTGGTGGAGCCAAGCTCTTTGCCATTGAGAAAGATTTGTGCATAGGTATCGAGACCCTCAAAAACAAGATTTATATTGGCGCTTGCAAAAGTCTCATCTGCAACACTAAAGCTTTTACGATACCTCCAATTTGTCTCCCCTATCCACTGCAGATCTTTTTCGTTACAGCCGTAGAAGGGATCCGGGATTAGGCCGTTTTTAAGAAGGTCGGTGTGAACAGTTCCGGGAACATCTGCCCGGTACCACTTATCCGAATCAATATCTGCCCGGGAGACCAAACTATCTGCCCTAAACATCCAGCCATCTGTAAGAGAGAGCCTGCGAACCACCTCTCCCTCTTTACATCCGCCAATAGAGAGTGCAGATATTAGGGAGATCAGGATAATTGCAGATATCAATCTTACTCTGCTCATACTTTTTTGGGGATATACCCTCTCCAGCCGTAGAATGCGAGGTAGAGGTATGGTAAGATAAGTATCAGATATGAGATTTGGA
>PHCZ01000001.1:0-414258 GCA_002840895.1 Bacteroidetes bacterium HGW-Bacteroidetes-8
GAGTAGCGTTATAAGTGCAAAGTTTGCCCTAAAGTTTGAAGTTTTGTCCATAGTGGTTATTGTTGTTGCAATTACTTGTATTTTATGAGGATATCCTTAAAGTGCTTTAAACCTTCGTAGTAGAAAAGGGTCTCTCCGTTAAACCCTTTTTCCCGATTGTATTGTAGTATCTCTTCAAACATCTTTTGGGATGGCACTACGTTATCCTCTACCTGAATAAGAACACCCGGGTAAAACCTTGCCCTATCCTCTTCCCTTAGATATTTTAGTTGTGCGTCAAGAGTTGTTTTGTATGCCTCAATTGTGTGCCGATACACCTGGGGGATTATAATATCGCAATAGCCTCTCTTTAGCCACTCGGGCCAATCTTGCAGATACTCCTCTTTTGCCCACGGGTGAATGCTAGGAGCCATACTCACAATAATCTGCGGGTCGATCTCTTTGATCTCTCGGTATAGCCTACCCAGAAATTGTGTAAGTTTATCTGCACGCCAGTTAACCCAGGAGCTCTCTCTGTAGTTGGATGGGGGGAGATTGTTGTTATGCTCTCTTTTATAGAGCTCTACCGTATAGGGGTCGTACCCTCCGGTTGAGGGGAGTGCAGGAAGTCTGTCGTCTCCCTGGATACCGTCTATGTTGTAACTGATTACAACCTCTTTTATAAGGTCAATCATAAACTCCTGTACCTGTGGATGGAAAGGGTTGAGCCACTGAAAATTATTCTTTGAGACCAGCTTACCCTCAATATCCTTTGAAGCCCAGTGCGGTTTCTTTTGGACTATTGCACCACCATCCTCCTCCCGGTATGAGCAGGAGAAGCCAAACTCAAACCAGGCGTGAACCTTTATTCCCCTTTTATGCGACTCCTCTATGAGCTCTTTAAGAGGATCTCTCCCTGCAAATCTTGCCATAATTGCAACTCCTGTAAGCGACTCTGCAACCCTGCTCGGAAATGTGGTAGCCCCCCTGTTCCAGGTAGCCACAAAAATATTGTTGATTCCCACCTCCCGGCAAAGCTCAACAGCCTCAACGATATTTGCCCTTGAGTCAAGAGCATCACTGCAAACGTCGGTAAGCCACACACCTTTTAGCTGTGATTTGGCAGATAGAGAGAAGAGAAGGAGAAGAGCAGATGTGAAGATTCTTATTGATGCCATTTTTAATGTTAATATAAAACAGCTCTGCACTATTGCATCTTAACCATTACCGTTCTCCAGGTGTTGAGAAGATTTGAGCCGTCGTAGAGAGTTCCGTAGATTGTGCACTCATCATCATCCTTCACTATAATTTCAAACCCATTTAGGGATGAGTTATTTACAGTAAATTTTGAGTAGACGATGTTTCTGTCAATATTGAAATCGCCAATCTGTTTCCCAAGATCGGGATTCTGGCACTCGAAATGGTATTTAAGATCTGACTCCTTTTCAATTCTATAGCAGTTGCACACTTTTTTACCCTCAACACAGGCCCAAGTCTCATTAATAATTTCGGGACCCTCAACAACAATTTTTGCCTCTCCTATAGCTCTTAAGATATTACCATCTTTGTCAACGAACTCAGAGTTTGTCATCCATTCGGCCGAGTCTGACAACAAATGTTTTTCTGCCCTCATATATTGTGTTTTTAGTTTCTTCCTGGTGGGAGCCTAAATTGGGGAGCCATACAACCAAAGGTACAAAAAAAATAAGACTGAGCAAGCATAACGAAGGTCTCACCTTGAGTTTATATACAAGGCGGCTCTCTCAATTATTTCGTCTTTGCGTAGATCCCACCAGTTAAGCTCAGAAAAAATCTCAGGATTAACCCCATCTTCGGAGTAGCTTATCTTGTTCAAGTCGTATGACTGTGATATAGAGAAGCGATAAGTCCATCCGTTTGGAAGTTGACCTCCGTTTGGCAGACCTCCTCCTCCACCGGTTTTGTCTCCAATCAGAGTGATGTTTTGGATGGCTTTTGTAGCTAAAGCAAAAAAAGTAGAAGCACTGTATGATCCTCTGTCTATGAGAACTACAACTGGTTTGTTTGTATATTTGATTCTGGAAGATGGGCTAATGTAAAAAGGCTCAAAAGGGCCAAAGTCGTCTCTCCCCTTTCCGTTGCGGGTACGATTATACATTACAAGGGTTTTAACTGTAATAAAACGGCTTAAAATTCTGGGTATATTGGCAAAGTTTCCACCCGTATTCTCCCTTAGATCTATTATGAGCCCTTTGGTTTTTTTGTATCTGTCCAGCATAAAATCCAGAGCACCCTCTCCGGCCATATTCATAAAGCTGCTATATCTGATATACCCTATATTATCCGTAGATAAAAAGCCGTGTCTGAAACTCTCTGTGGTGTACTCTCCCCCTTTGAGATAAATATCCTTTACAATTCTATACTCAAAGTTGTCCTTCCCCTTTAGGTATGCATTGTACCTTGAGACATTAAAGGGAGATACCAGGTTTGTATGGTCGTCACGGAGCTCGTTGAGCATACTACCCATAACAGCGAAAAGAGAGTCTTCACTCATACTGGAGTAGATCTTCTTCCTGTAATGTTCACGTAGGCTGTCCCAATCTACATTTTTTAATTCAAAGTATGCATATTTGCTGTCTACCTCACTCCAGAGATAATCGAAGTTAACAAATGGATCTGTAGAGGAGAGATCTTTATCAAAAAGAAGATTATTGCAGGAGGTTAGCAGAGCTGCCCAAAACAGTATTTGAAATATCCTCTTCATAGCCCTTGAATTATCTGTAATTAAATAAAAAAGAGAGTTGCAGAGAGTGCCTTGCAAAATGGAAAGGCTCATATTTGCCGGGAGCGTTATAAGTATCAAAAAGATAGGACAATTTCAGGCCATTTCCGTTATAGAGATAGTGTGTGTAATCTACCCTTGACAAAATACGAAACCCATTAACGGAGAGCTTGTAATCACCAAAGTTTTTTATCTCGGAGCCTGTAATCTGTGGCAGATAGTTATATGCATATCCCGGTCTGTAATTGAGGTTTAGTGCCCCCAGCCCCAGAGAGAGTGAGAGTTCTCTCTGTGCCGGTTTAAGAATCTTTCGGATAAATAAGATTTTAATTGGCCTGCTTTTTATACGCGGAACCGACAAGGTTAGCTTTGATGCAGCCATTATGTTCAATATATTCTCAACCCCCAGGGAGTTGTTCATAAGCGCCTCGTTCTCCCTAATGTTTGTAGTATTAACAAGGTTTACCCCGGCTTTTGTGTTCCACCTGCCAACGGAGAGGGCATTAACTCTGTATAATCTGCTATAGTTTATATCCAGACTGTAAAACGTTGCAGATTTGTAAGTGTTGTTAAAATTATTGATGTTCAGCCCAAAACTATAAGAACATCCCAGATGGGTTTCAACTCTGTTGTTCAATCTGTAATGTCCACCGGTAAAGGTGTAGGAGGCTCCGTTGTAAAAGAGAGGAGAGGTGGCCAGATCCCTGAAGGTGGTTATACCCGCTCCGCCGGAAAATTCAATGTAAGAGCTGCTTTTGTCGTTTTCTGAACTTATCAAGGCCTCGTTTTGAGCAAATGCATCAACTGCCACAAGGGTGTAGCAGACTAACAGAGAGGCTATAAATGTGAAGGCTCTGGACATAACCATCTATTTGAAACCATTGGGGTTTCCCTGAATTGAATTTCACTCAAATATAGAGAAAATTGTCTGTAATGCATAGCTGTTATTGATATAAGTATTAACTTTATACTCAAATTATTGCCGGATCAATGAAATCTTCAATTAAATTCATACTCAACGGTATTCCTAAAGAGGTTGACTTTAAAACATCTGCACATCTATCCCCTCATATGACTGTTCTGCAGTATTTGAGAGATGTTTTAAAACTTACCGGCACCAAGGAGGGATGCGGTATTGGAGATTGTGGAGCGTGCACAGTTACTTTGGCAGAGAGAGATTTGGAGGGTAAAACCGTGATTAATTCGGTCAACTCCTGCCTTATATTGCTGGGTATGCTGGATAACAAACATCTAATTACAGTAGAGGGGGTTGCCAAAAATGGAGAGCTACACCCGGTTCAGAAGAGCCTCCAAGAGAGTAGGGGCTCTCAGTGTGGTTTTTGTACACCCGGGGTGGTAATGTCTGCATACACTCATTATATCAATAAAAGGAGCTTCACCAGGGAGTCTATAGAGAGTTCTCTTTCGGGAAATCTCTGCAGATGTACAGGATATGAGAGCATAACTAAGGCGTTAATCTCCCTTAAGAGCACCTCAGGGAAAAAGGAGAGTGTTGAATTACCGGAGTTAAATTGCGATGAACTGGTTTTTACCCGTGGGGAGAGCTCCTATATAAAACCTTGTGATCTTAACTCTCTTCTAAAATACAGAGAGGAGTTTCCCGAATATGAGATGGTATCCGGTGCAAGTGATGTGAGTGTGAAACATAAGAATGAGCAGCTCTTTGATGCAAAAATCATTGACATCTCAGATATCTCAGATCTTAAAAGGGTCGCTTATGAGGCGAACAATTTAGTAATAGGTTCAAATGTTTCAATTGAGAGTGTAAAAGATATTTTATGCAACCTATACTCCGGGGTAAAAGAGTATCTCTGCGCTTTTGCCTCTTTGCAGATTCGCAACAAGGCATCTATGGCCGGAAGTGTAGCCGGAGCATCTGCAGTGGGAGATATTATGCCTATGTTGCTGGCAATGGGGGCGCAGATGAAGCTCAGCAGTGCAGGTTCCTCCCGTATTGTAAATTGTCGTGAATTCAACTCGTCTTACCGTAAACATATTTTGAAGGAGGGCGAGATAATCGAAAGTTTTATTATACCGGTTCCCTCTGCCCTAAGAGTGCTCTTTTTGCATAAACAGTCCAGACGGAAAGATATGGATATATCTTCAATGACCTTCTGTATAGGTTTTGAACTGGATAAGGGTATTATAAAAAATGTACTGACAGGGTATGGTGGAATGGCTCCAATACCCCGTCCATCCCAAATGTTGGAGAAATTTCTCGAGGGGAGAGCTTTTACGGAAGATACTTTTATACAGGCAAAAGATGTGATAGCAAAGGATTTTCGCACAATATCAGATATGAGAGGCTCTGCCGGGTATAGGATAATGGTGGCAAAAAACCTGCTTATCAAATGTTTTAATGACTTGAAAGGAGAGGAAGATGGATCAGGCAACTAAAAGGATAGCAGCTCACTTCACAGGGCAGACAAGGTTTGTAGATGATATCGATAAACCCGCCAATACACTCTTTGGCTACATAGTTAAGAGTGAGATTGCATACGGTAAAATTGAGAGCATCAACATTAAGCAGGCAAAAACGGTAGAGGGGGTCTGCGCCATTTTAAGCTGGAGAGATATCCCCGGAAAGAACTCAATGGGTGCTGTCTTTGATGATGAGCCTGTTTTGGCAGAGGATTATGTGGAGTTTATCGGTCAGGCAGTTTTGCTTATAGCTGCAGAGAGTAAAAAGGCTGCAGTAGAGGCTGCAAGCAGAGTTGAGATAGTGATTAAGGAGATGAATCCACTTCTTGATATTGAGGAGTCATTCGCAAAAAAACGCTTTCCCTTTGACCCGCTCCATATTGTTAGCGGGGATGTGAATAGTGGTTTTAAAAATTCAGATTTTGTAATTGAGGGAGAGTTAAATATAGGCGGTCAGGAGCACTTCTATCTTGAGACCAATGGAGCGATCTCAATTCCAAAAGCTGATGGTACCCTTTTGGTTTACTCCTCTACTCAAAATCCGTCCGAGAATCAATTGATTATCTCTCACGCATTAAATATTGAGAGTTCAAAAATTGAGGTTGTTACAGATGTAATAGGTGGAGGATTCGGAGGCAAGGAGACCCAAAGTAACTGGTGTGCGGTGTGGAGCTCTCTTTTGGCCGTTAACTGCAACAGGCCTGTATCGATGGTTCTCGACAGGAGGGAGGATATGCTCATTACAGGTAAGAGGCACCCTGTAAAGGTCAATTATAAAGCAGGGTTCAATAAAAACGGAAGGATAAACTCATATAGTAGCAGATTCCTTTTTGATGTCGGGTTCAGTGCAGATCTCTCAAGGTCTATCATAGAGAGAGCTCTGTTACATCTGGATAACAGCTACTATATCCCTGCAGTGAAATCAGATCTATACCCCTGCCAAACTAACAGATCTTCAAACACAGCCTTCAGGGGTTTTGGTGCACCTCAGGCCATTGCCGTAATTGAGTATATAATGGATGAAATATCCGGGAAAACCGGAATAGACCAGGCAGAGGTGAGAAGAAGGAACCTCTACGGAAAGAGGGTAAGAAACAGAGCTCCATACGGTCAGATGATAAAGGATAATATCCTTGGAGATCTATACAGTGAACTAATGGACTCTTCCGATTATAGAGAGAGAGTAAAACAGATAAAAGAGTTCAACAGCAGGTCACAGTGGAAAAAGAGGGGGATATCGGTTGTCCCGGTTAAATTCGGGATATCATTTACTACTACATTCTTAAACCAGGGTGCAGCGCTTGTCAATCTTTACAAAGATGGCTCTCTTGCTCTTCATCAGGGTGGAGTAGAGATGGGGCAGGGGCTTTACGACAAGATAATAGAGATTGCCTCCCGAGAGTTCGGAATTGTAAAAGAGGCTGTAAGGATATGCTCAACCAACACTATGGTCATACCAAACACCTCTGCTACAGCAGCCTCTACCGGCTCAGATATTAACGGACACGCCATAAAGCTTGCAATAGACTCTCTTAAAGAGAGGTTAACTGCTTTTGCATCAAATTTATATGGGATTGATATTGCAGATTTAGTTTGGGAGAACTCCACTGTATATTCACGCAAAAAAGCAGATGTCAGACACCCTCTCCCGGAGCTGATTCAAAAAGCCTATCTGGCCAGAGTTAGTCTTAGTGAGCAGGCCTACTATAAAACACCGGGAATCCACTTTGACAGAGAGATCTCCAGAGGAGAGCCCTTCTACTACTATGTTTGTGGAATCTCTATGAGTGAGGTGGAGGTAGATTTTTTAACCGGTTCACACACTGTGCAAAGAACTGATATTGTTCACGATGCCGGTGAATCGATTGACCCTCTGATTGATAAGGGACAAATTGAGGGGGCATTTATCCAGTGCTTAGGTTGGACTACAATGGAGGAGCTGATCTATAACGATAAAGGTCTGTTACTTACAGCCGGACCGGATAGTTACAAAATTCCCGGAATTGCAGATATTCCTAAAGAATTCAGGATATCACTCTACAAATACAACCCTTTTAAAGATGGGATATTAAAGAGCCGGGCAGTGGGGGAGCCTCCGTTTATCTATGGGTTATCTGTTTGGCTTGCCATAAAGCAGGCTATATGTAGCTTTAACAGTGGGCATCTGCCTCTGGATTTACCTGCAACAAAGGAGAGAATATTAAATAGTGCATACAGTTATGAAGAGTAGGTTAAATATCAATATTTTTATTGTTTTGATGGGGCTGTTATGGGGAGTAACAGAGTTAACTGCAGGCTATCTCCTCCATTTGTTACATATCCCTATTGCCGGCGCCCTTCTGATGCCTGTTGGGGTGCTCTCTATGTTGAGTGTCTACTCCTTGGGTGGAACAAAGAGCTCCCTCTTTTTGGTCTCTCTTATTGCCGCTTTTGTAAAGCTAATCACTATCCTCTTTGTTCCTGTAACCAATTTTTATCTGGTCATAAACCCGGTTGTTGCAATTTTGCTGGAGGGGCTCATAATGATAACCCCGATATCAATTATCTTCAACTTAAAATCACACAGAGTCCCGGGGGTGTTTATTGCTTTCTATGCGGCAATTCTCCTCTATAAATTTGCCTTTATTTCGTTTCAGGCACTTCTCAGTATGAATACCGGTGCACCTGCTTTAGGGGGTCTTAATATTTTTGAGAATAGCTGGTTTCTTTTTGTTGAGACTCTAATAAGTTCTGTTATTATAACTGGCTCTCTCTTGTTAAAAGAGCTGTTTTTACCTGTTACCGGCAGAGTAAGAAGTTAAACAGAATTAGTTTTAAGAGCTATCTGGAGACAAATTTGAGGCCTACTATTGAGGCTACCAGGGTTGTTATAAAAAAAAGTCTCCAAAAGTGTGATGGCTCTTTGAACACGATAATCCCAATAATAACTGTACCTACAGCACCGATTCCTGTCCAGACTGCATAAGCAGTACCGATAGGAATCTCACGGGTTGCCTTTATCAAAAGAACCATACTTATTGCAAGGCAAATTACAAAACCGGTGTACCAATAGAGAGTTGCTACCCCGGTAGCCTCCTTGGCCTTACCGAGACAAAAGGCAAAACCGGTTTCAAAAAAGCCTGCCAAAATAAGTATAACCCAATTCATTTCACAGTTCTAATTAATATTAAAGACAAAACTGCCCCAAAAGTACATCATTAAAGTGATTACAACTGCACCCACCAGATTTAAAAATAGCCCCGTTTTAGCCATCTGCCCAACACTTATACGGGATGTGCCAAATATTATTGCATTTGGAGGAGTGGCAACCGGAAGCATAAAGGCCATCGAGGCAGACAATGTTGCAGGAATCATCAGAAGCAGTGGATTGATGTTTGTGGTTATTGCAATCCCTGCAAGGATTGGGAGGATCATCTCTGTTGTGGCGGTATTGGATGTAAGCTCGGTGAGAAATGTCATAAAAAGAGAGATGACCAGTATAATTACTATAGGGTGTAGTGAAGCCACACCTGCAAGTTGATTGCCAAACCAGAGAGACAGCCCGGACTCTTTAAACCCCGTTGCCAAAGCAAATCCACCTCCGAACAGTAGTAATATCTGCCAAGGTAATTTTGATGCGGTAGGCCAATCGAGTATTTTAGCTCCCTTTTCACTTCTTGACGGGATAATAAAAAGAATTAGAGCCATAAATATCGCAACGGTTCCATCGTTTATGAACGAAGCTGCCGGAAATATTCCGGACCACCCCGGAATCACAGATCTGCCGATAGTAAGATCTGCCCGGAAAATCCACAGAAGTGCGAGAAGGGTGAATGTCACAAAAACAAACTTCTCTTCAAACGTTGTTCTTCCCATCTCCTTAAGCTGATTGTGGAAAGTGAGTTTATCAATATCTATCCACTCTCCCTTTTTTGGTTTGAAACTAAGAAAGAGATATGCCCAGGTAATTGCAAATAGAATAAGTGATACAGGCAGAGCAAAAATTATCCAGCCGGAGAAGGAGATCTCCGGTAGGTGAGGAAAATAAATTGTGTAGATTCTCGAAAGTGAGAGGTTCGGTGGGGTGCCCACCAGAGTTGCCATTCCACCTATCGACGCGCTGTATGCTATTCCCAGCAGAAGGCCAGCACTGAACCTGGTGCTGTTTCTGTTGTTCATATAAGAGTCGAGTTGCCCGATTATTGACATAACAATTGGAAGCATCATCATTACAGTTGCAGTATTGGAGATCCACATAGATAGGAAGAATGAGGATGCCATAAACCCCAAAAGAATACGGGCAGGACTCACTCCTGTAAAAGCAAGGATGCTCAGGGCTATGCGTTTATGCAAGTTCCACCTCTCCATAGCAAGAGCAACAAGAAATCCTCCCATAAACAGGAAGATGACATCATTAAAGTATGTGGCAGATACGGCTTTTCCATCCATTATACCAAATAGAGGAAAGAGAGCAACAGGCAACAGGGAGGTTATTGCCAGAGGGACAATTTCTGTTATCCACCAGACTGCCATAAGCAGAGCAATGCAAAATGTTGCAGTCACTTTCGGGTTTGCCGCATCCAGCTCTATAAAAACCATCAACCAGATTATTACCATAGGGGTAATGATAAAACTGATAATCTGCTTTAACTTCATAATTAGTTACCTTCTTTGTTTTGCAATTTTTTCTGCAGAGTCGAGATAGAGCGATAGGGCTGCAGATCCGTACCAGTTATAAAGTTGGGCTTCCAGAAGCCTCTCTTTTACTGCAGGATCACCTTTTAACAGCTCTGTTGCCTCTTCAAAATCCTTTGCATTAAGTATGAACAACCCTCTATAACTATTTTCATTCTTTCCTATTGGACCTGCTACAACAAGCTTTCCTGCTTTAACCATAACCCCCATATTGCTCATATGACCTGCAAAACAGCTGTCTATGAATTTTTTGTCTGTTGTAGTGTTACTCCCTGTCTTGAGAATCACCAATATATAACTCTTCATACCGTATTCATCGGCACCAAGTTTTTTTGCCAGTTCGGAATCAAAATTCTGGTTATTTGTCTGACTGAAAGCCAGTGAGACAAATAATAATGAAATTATTGTTAATGCTATTGTTTTCATAAGAGTATATCTATTTTGTTAAATATGAATCTGTATTCTTTAGAAATTCCTGAAGATCAATAACCTTTGAGTACCCCCCAGTTGAAAGTGCAGCAAAAGTACTAAAATGCACATCCTCTGCTTTTATAACCCTACCTTCAAAGTTTAGATCTTTTGTTGCACAGGCATCCTTGATTACTATACATTGAAAACCAAAGTCGTGTCCCGCTCTTACTGCAGCTTCCAGACACATATGGGTTTGCATTCCAATAATAACAAGTTTTGTAATATTGTTTTCCTTAAGATATTCAAGCAGATCTGTCCCCAAAAAACTGTTTACCTCTTTTTTAGTTATCACCTTCTCGCCGGAGAGAGGTTGAACACTGCTATGAATTTCAAAACCTTTCAAGGCTTGGTGCCTAATATGAACAACGGGCAGATTTTTGTCTCTGAACACTTTAAGAACTTTGCTTGCTGCAACTGCTGCCTCACCTGCATTTACAAGGCCGGGACCCTCTCCCGGAAAATAGAAATTTTGAATATCTACTATAAGCAAGGCTGTTTTTATGATTTCGGGTCTCTGTTCCGATTTTGAAACATTAAAAACACCGAATATTAAAAAGATTGAAATAAGGATTCTCCCCATATTTTTTGTTTAAGTCAGCTATAAAGATACAATTTTTTTCAAACACGGTTTAAAAAAGGAGCACTTTAGCCATTTCAACTAAAGTGCTCTTTTTTAATATTATTCCAATATAACTTGAGAGCCTATATCGCTTTAAACTTACAAGCATCGCTGCAGAGGTTGCACTGGACGCAGTTGTAGTTTGACAGTTTGGTAATTTTATTTTTACGGTCAATCACAATTGACTGGGTAGGGCAAATCTTTTGACAAGCAGTACATAGGGTGCATTTCTCTTTGTCGATTCGTCTCGGTTTGAGGGAGAACACAGAGACAACCCCTACAAGTACTCCGTATGGACAGAGCAGGCGGCAAAAAGGCCTCGGAATCCAGTAACCTATTATTAGTACAATAGCAAGATAGCTCCACGAGAAAATCCCGAATGCAGAGAGAAACTTCGGCTCCATAGGGTTTCCGAAAACCAGGCCTGCAACTTGTTCAAACCAGGTTTTACCTGTAAAGAAGAGCGCTTTGTATGGCTCCAGCTGACAAGCCAGAAAGTATGTAGATTTTATTGCAAAATATACAGTTGCTACCAAAATGAGAATTGGTATTACCCTGACTATTTTATTTATAATCAAAGGCAACTGAAAATGTTTCCTCTTCTTGTAAAAAAGATGCTGGACAGCACCCAGCGGACAGCCCGAACTGCAGAAAACCCTTCCTGCTACTAGTGCTATTATCAAAGGTGAGATAAAGACAACCAGAGTAACCAGCCCCACAAGTTTTGGTGTAATCATACCGATTGTAACATTGGTAATAACCCCAACCGGGCAGATACATCCTCCTCTTATCAAACCAAGGTATGCGAGAGTAATTATTGCCAGTATTGTAATGTAGCGTGATGGTTTTCTTTTAATAACAAAGAGAAGCCCGGCCAGCATTATCAGAATAAGTATACCCATATCTACAAAGACCATATACTCCGGTGTGGGATGATACTGTTTGGGAACGTAGCTCTCCCGGAACTGCCAGACATCACTGTTTTCATCTACCTCTCTTATGCAGTTTGGATCACTCTGCTCCTGTGCATAAAGTGAGTTTACAGATGATAGTGAGGGAACAAAAAGTGTAAGTGTCAATATTAAGGTGACAATTTTAATAATCTGCTTCATAATCTCTCTTTTTAATATTGTCCACTCTCCAGTGCATATTCACCTTTAAAATCATCCTCAGGTCCAAACCAAACCCTGTCAATCGCTTTCTCCGGGCATTTTGCAGCGATGTTGCAGCTGTTGCAGGCGATGCAAAGGTCGGGGCGAATTATCAAAAACATAGATTGAGTCCCCTTTTCTTTGCAGTTCTTCACACATTTACCGCAACCGGTACACAGTTTATCATCTATGGAGTAGATAAAGGTTCCGTCAACTGTTCCTGAGTAGCTCTCTCTCAATACAGCATTGTGCGGGCAAACCCTCTTCCCCGCCTCCATAATCTTATCCGAAGCAATCTGCTTGTCACTGATGTGACCATAACAAACCACACAGAAGCTGCACTTTTTTTGGTCGTTTACAGCTTTTACTGCAGATGGCGTTCTCACACAAGCAGTTTCGCAAATTCCACATCCGGTACATTTATGCGGGTCAATTGCCCATACAAACCTGGTTGAAGGACCTGCTGTCTCCGGATTCAACTGACTCTTGATTACTCTGTACGTTACTCCGCCTATTGCAAGCACACACGCACCCCTTCCTAAATTGACCAAAAATTTTCTTCGATCCATTATAATTGTTTTTTATATCGAAAAATTTATTTTACCTGAGATTCAACATAAGGGAGAGGTTTCCAGCTTGCAGGTAAAACAAAGCCTCTGCTTAGTAGTGAAGCCGGAACATTCTCCCCGGAGATCTCTAGTAGTGCTTTCTGAAGCCTTAAAGCATCTGATTCACTCACCTTAGACATATCCAGAATAACTGAGCATAATGGAATCTGCTCTGTAACTCCTATCGTACGAAACTCTTCGGGAGTTGCAAAATCAACAGCACAACTTGCTGTGAGAGAGTAGTCAGATACAACGGCTACATCTACCTCACCTTCGTAAAGCATATTAATAGTTTCAAGGCAACTCGCTTTTTGAGAGATCTCTTTTGGCGAGATTTTACTCTCTTTTAGGATTGCCATAGGAAGATGATACTTCTCATAGGAGTCCGGTTGTCCTGTAACCAATGTTTTTCCGTTGATCTCATCCATACTCACTATCGGAGAGTCAACATTTACAATAAAATTACCTGTGAGCCACTGTTTATTAGATGGGTCAAGAAGATCTGCAACTCTTTTATAATTGAAATTAAACTCCGGGACCAGCATATAGGCAAGCCAAGGTTTGCAGATTGCTCCGTCAAAAGCACTGGTTCTTAAAGAATCAACCATCTCATACTCCTCGATGTAATATGTTAGTTTAAGGTCGATGTTGTATTTTGTTATAAGAATCTTCTGAATAGTATCATACTCTCTGGCCGCAAGATCCGCTATGCAGGAGCAGGCGGTTTTAAGACAGTAGGCTTCATTTACTGCAAGCGAGATTGTCAAAGTAGAGTCCGATGTAGATGATTCTAACACTTCGGAGGGCACAAAGGCAGTCTCCTCATATAGATTGAGAGCCTTATCTTCACTATTATTGCAGCCTGCAAAGAGAGTGCAAGCTGCAATAATAATAAGAGATATGTAAAATACTTTTGGTATCTTCATTCAATAGAGCTATTTAACAGATATACATTTAACAATACCATCTGTTTTTGATGCCAGATAGACATTGTCTTTTGTGTCCACTATCATCGGAATATAGGCGCAACCCTTTACAAGCTCATCTATACCCTCAATTTTCTTTGCACCCTCTTTGCTGTACACCTTTATACGGGTAGGGTCTTTCTCAACTGTAACAATACCGCCGTTTGAGAGGAAGGCAACGCTAACTGGGTTGCAGCAGCCGTGGAACTCATCTATTCCTGTACCACGCTGACCAAAAGCAATTGTAGGAGCTCCTGTAAAATCATATCCATTTACCCTGAATGCACCCAGATTAGCAACAAGAACCTCACTGTTGTTACGAACTCCAAAGTCCAGAATACCGCAGCAGGTACGAAGTTTTTCGATTGCAGATTTTTTAGCTCCTGTCTCTAAGTCGTAAATATTTATGAGTCTGCCGCGTGTATCGGCAACCAGAATGTTGTTTTCTGATACCCTTACTCCGGTTGCTGTAACAAGACCTTCAAGCTTAAGATCTCTTACTTTTACCCCTTTTGAGTTCAAAATGACACACTCTACACCGGTAGGAGTCTCTACCTGCATAGTTCTTCCCCTGGATTCAACGTTCTTCTTTTCTACTATTGTACCAAGAACATAGATATTGTCTGCTTTGTCAACAGCAATTACAGAAGGTTTAGAGTTAAGGTTAGATTTGAACTCGGCCACTTTTGCACCTGTAGGGCTAACTACAAGAACTTTACCTTCGCTTGTGATTGCGCATACGTTATCATTTGACATCACTGCAAGATAAATAACATTCTTATGATCTTTTCCTGCAAATGTGTTATCTACCGAGTATGTAAGGTTGCTGGCCTCTGTTATGAAAGATTCCATAGAGACCTCCGTCTTTTTCATCTCAGTTACTGTCTCACGCATCTTTATTACACTTGGCAGTTGTGCAAGTTTTGGATCCAACATATTTATAAATTCCTCTACAACAGCAGCACTTTTGCCGGAAGTGGCGCGACCAACTAAAATTACAGAGAAGTTTGATTTTGGAAACTCCTTTATAAAGTCAATAGCAAGCTGCTCGTTCTCCTTTGTGTATGTATCCAGGATAGCTTCAATCTCTTTTTTTCTCTCATCAGTTACAGCTCCTTGTGAGCCTCTTGAGTACAATTCAGCTCTTAGCTCATTAACTTTAAACTTTTCGCCAAGAGCTTTTACTCTTTCGCTGTACAGATATGAGTCATCCTGTATTTTACTACCCTCAATAACTGCTTTCATCAGGGAGTCAACGTGACCTTTGATAGTAATGTCGGAGTTCTCATTGTAGAAAGAGAGTGTTGCAGCCCTTCTATCTTCAACCATAAGATAGAATTGCGATGGCTCTACCAAACTTCCGGTAAATGTAAAAGACCCGTTTTCTACAACAGCAGTGTCAGTCAAAGTTCTGTCTGACAAAGACATTAGAATAACTTTTCCCTCTGGAAGTCCTTCAAGGGTTCCTGTGATTTTGAAAGTAGTACTTGGTTTACACGATGTAATAGCCAGTGCTAACATCAGTATAAAAGCACCAATGCGTGATAGTTGTTTTGTATTCATATTATTTTTATAAAAGTGTTTATTTCAAAAACAGGTTAAGGATCTTTTGTTTTCTATATGTTTTAAAAGCACACATAAGGCAAAAAAGGGTGAAATTCCAACTACTATAAGTACAAACTTAACACTGTTAACCCTAATCTCAAATTGAAAAAAAACTGAAAAAAAAGTTCAAAACAGAAATAGTGTAATTATAAAATCACGCTGTTGCTTGGTTTTTTGCAATCAACCGCCAAAAATAGTAATAATAATCAAACAAAAAAGGGGCTATTGAACAATTTCGTTAATGAACTCGACACTTTTAAGATTTTTTTTAATTTCGGATATCACAGATGAGTCCCCCTTGAAAGACCAGTCCAGAGATTTATAGGTAACTGTAATATCACTGTTAACGTGAAAAAATAGAACCGCTTTTACAGCAGAATACTCTCCGTGAATCAACTTCAATGCATCGCCAAACCAGAGGTCTCTCTCTCCCCCTACATTTAAAGATCCCAACTCACTTATCATTATTGGTTTACTGTACTCAGAAAGTATTGTATAGCTCTCATTTACAACCTCCCGGAATGTCCACCATCTGCTCCAGGTTGCAACCGTTCCGTAATTCAATGCTGTAAGGCCAATCCAGTCAACATAATTGTCACCCGGATAGTACATATCAAAATCTAAGTAGCCGGGGTGCGGAGACCAGATCCAGATAACATTATTTGCACCGGCAAATCGGAATCTTTCCACAATATGCCTCCAGGCTGCAATAAAATCTTTAGGATCATTGTTTTGAGGGCCCCAGGGGTATCTATATGGGTCATTCATCTCGTGTCCAAGCCTTAAGAAAAGAGGGTGGCCGAACCTTGCTGCTGCCCCGGCCCAGTTATCTATGTAGTTATCAAAATCTCCACGTGCGATTGCAGATAGACCATTTTTGTTTGGGTCTTCACTCTCCTTAATCCAGTTATACCTCTGGGGATCAAAGTCATTTAACCAGGGTTCCCACGTGACAACAGGGATTGAACCAAGGTCATAGATTGCCTGAACCCTTAAAAAAGGGAAGACCTGCTCTCTTTTGCTCCCCCAGGCTGTGTAGATCTGAATTAAAGGAAATTTTGTTTTTAGCGAATCTTCCAGTTGAATAACCGGTTCATAAGTCTCTGCGGTGAGGTCGTCATACACTCCATATAGTGTAAAATCAGGAGATTTTAGCCATTGGGTGTTATCTCTCTCTTTTACAAATACGTTCATTGAGTTGAGCCTCTTCTGCTGAATGTTAAGAATCTGTTTTTCAATTGTGACTATACCTGAATTGAGGGAGGAGAAGAGAGATTCGAACGGACCACTTGTCCCTTTACCTGCATAGGCAAGCAGGAGAAAGAGAGCAGCTCCTAAACCTGCTGTTAAAAGAAAAACGGAGACTCTTTTAATCTGTTTTTTCATCGCAACTAATTTTATTTAAATCAACATCTGCCCAGGGCTCCTTTGTTTTGATTCTTAAAGACTCGAAAGCAGCGTAAATGGCACCTGTACTAATAACTACTGGAATAGATGCAAATGCAACCATACCCCAAACAAACCCGCTGCTCAGGGCCATTGACGCCTCTTGGGTAAAATACTTTCTTTTAATTACCACAACGACCAGGGTTAATAAAAAGAGCAACTGTTGGAATATAATAGCGTAGATATATGGACTAAACCCTCTTACCGCTTTTTTGGCTGTTGGTATATATGGAATTTCTCTGTTAAAAAGAGATAAAAGGAAACCCAACAGATAGACAGGCCAGCTTGCAAATTTTAAAACCATCCCCCTCCAGTGGATTCCCCTCTCCTGCTCGGGGTGGCATAGCCATCTCTGAACATAAAGATAAATTGCAAGGCCAGAAATACCTACTGGTAACCATCTGATAATAAAATCTATAAAATTCATTTTGGCTGGAAGGACTCCAAACCAAATGAAGAGATAGGGGATTATTATAAAGAGAAACAGAGTGAGCCCGTTTAGATAATATGTCCCGATGGTGAAATAGGAGAGTCTCTGCCAGAATGAGAGACCTTTTCTGTTTGCCGGTAACTCATCAAACAACACCTCGTGAACACCTCTGGCCCACTTGAGCTGCTGTTTGGAGAAAGAGCCAAGCTCTTCCGGAACCAACCCTCTGCTCACAATAACCGGGGAGTAGATAGATTTCCACCCTTTGGCGTGAATCCTGATAGCGGTCACCAAGTCTTCTGCCAGTCCCACACCGTGACCACCCGCAGATTCAAGGGCTGCTCTTCGGAAAGTGCAGTTTGCACCTATTGCAACAGAGCTGTTGAATCCATACAGACTCATTTGGGTAGGTCCGTAAAAGTTGTAGGTCTGCTCTGCAGCGCCCCTGGCAGTAAATGAGAGGTGTTGGTTATAGTAGGCCTGTGATACCTGAACATATCCAACCTTTGAATCTTCAAAAAAACCAAGAACTTTGTCAAGAAAACAGGGGAAAGGTATATGGTCCGGGTCAAGAATCAAAATAAAATCTTCCTTTACCCTTTTTAATGCCTCATTAATCTTTCCTGCTTTAGCTCCGGGAATATCTACAAGCTCCAACCACACCGCATTGTGTTTCTCGGCCACTCTTGTAAACTCAGGATCTCTGGTGTCGTCAAGCAGATATGTGGTATGCGGGTAGGTTATGTTATTGCAGGCCTCCAGCGTCTTCTCAAACATACTTAGTGGTTCCCCGGGAGAGCTGGTTGTGAAGATTGCCACCTTAAGATCTTTGGGCGCGGGCTTTATCTCAGGTTTTTTTATTTTCAGATAACTTATCCACTGAATAGTAAGCCGAAAAAGACCCCACCATAAAATAACAGAGAGTATAAGATAGAGCGTAATATTCCCGATATGCACCTCTCGAAACCACCAGTCAAATAGCGATGCAACACTAAGTACTCCGCAGGAAACCAGCACCCCTGTTATAAATCTGGAGGTGTCCGAAATTGAAGCCGACTCTCGAAACTGCCAGTAATTATGTCTGTTGCCCTTCATTCCTATAAAACATATTTAATCGAAAAATTGGCTTTATTAAGTTTGTAAAAAGCGAGGTTATTGTATATATAAAATGCAGATAGTGTTATTTTGTCCGATAATTTTAAATCTGCTTTGGCTTCAAACTCCACAGGAGAGAACTTTAGTTTTGAAAAGTAGGTCTGATATGTACTGATTGAGTTAACCGATTGCTCCCAAAGTGTAGGATTGTCCGACCAGGCTACGAATCCATATACCAACTTTGTGCTAATGCTAAGAAGTTTACCTCCCTTAATTGTCGCAGAAATAACAGCCGAGTTTATGTATTGATTAATCGGGGAGAAATAGGGATCGTACATACCTTTGAATTGTAAACCAACAGATGGGGTGATGTTTTCATTGATATCACTGGCAGGCTTGAAGGTGCTGCTGGTCGAATTTGAAAAATTAAAGGAGTATCCTGCATCTAATCTTAGATAATCAGACTTTAAGATTGGTGCCAGGAGCCAAAAATATGTTGTATAGACTCTCTCATCTTTTCCGAAATTATTGGAGATGTAAGATAGCTCTGCACGATAGTTATCTTTCGAGTTGAATTTTAATGCTCCGGTTACAAAGTTATTCATCAAAGGCTCTTCACTGTGGTAGACACTTTTAAGTGTGTACAGATAGGGCGTTCGACCTGCTGATAGCTCTAATGTTATTTTTTTAAAAAGCTGTTTTGATACCATCACTCTCCAGGTAAACTCTCTTTTATCTCCAAAATATGATGTGAGACCACCGGCCTTAAGTTCGAATATGATTTTGGCAGAGTTTAAACCTATTCTATTGGATGCCTCATACCAAAGATAATCCGATGTGCCGTTCCCGTAACTGCTATTATAGCTCAGGTACCTTAAACTTGCTCCGGGAGAGAAAAGCCAGGAACGATAGATATTGCCTTTAATGTGATAGTTGGATAGACTCATCGGCTGGTCGTCGCTATTGAACTCATAAGAACTCTCAATTATAGGTGACCTGAAAGCTTTGATCTCGTCCAATAAAATCCTGACGCTACTGTTACCACTATCCCAACCCGGAATAAGCTTCAAATTTTTAATTGCAGATTGCTCCCTTCCCCTCCAGTGCTCTACCCAGGCAAGAAACTCTAAAGATTCCGGGGTTGCATTCCGGCTGTTAAAATCTGCAAGCAGCTTTGCTGCTTTGCCGAACTCCCCTATATAAGCTATCTCTTTTGCCAAAGATAAGGTATCCCTGTTTGTTACCCCCTGTGTGTAAACCGGAGCTGCTAATGTGAGCAATAAAACAAAGGTCGGCAATATCTGCCTGCAGATAAAAAATATTGTTTTCATTTGGGTTAGCCTTTACGTGAAAATATAAAATTAAACAATTAATAAATAAAAAGGTTAGATATTGGTTGCTCCTATTAATAATTTGTAATTTTGCGTAAAACTTTGATGTACTAACTAAGTAATGTTAACATAGATATGAAAAGCCGTGAATATTATCTGGATCTTCTAAGCAGAAATGTAAATAACCCAAAGATGATTGCCCACTCTCTGGCCTCGGAGGCTGTTTTGAGAGCGCTGGCGGAGAGGTTGGGCGAGGATGTGGATTTATGGGGAGTTGCAGGCCTTTTGCACGACATAGATGTTGAAATCACAAGTTCAGACCCCAAACGACACTCTTTGGTTGGGGCAGAGATGCTGGAGGCAGAGGGGCTTCCGCAGGAGCTTGTAGATGCCGTTAAGATGCATAATGAGATGTCAACCGGGCTTGAGAGATCTAAACGTTTTCAGTATGCTCTTGCTGCCGGAGAGACCGTTACAGGGCTCATATTTGCAACCGCACTTGTACAACCGGATAAAAAGATATCCAGCGTTAAGGTAAAATCTGTTGTAAAAAGAATGAAAGAGAAGCTTTTTGCCGCTTCTGTAAACCGGGATACAATAATGGAGTGCGAAAAATTCGGTATCCCACTGGACCAATTTGTCGCACTCTCAATTGAGGCATTACTACCTGTTGCCCCGGAGTTCGGGATGTAATAACCTAGGAGTTATTTACTATCCTGTTGTAGGATTCTCTCTTTTTGCTTTTCGTACTCCTCTTGTGATATTATTTTTTTATCAAAAAGTTCTCTCAGTTCAAGAAGTTTTTCAACCTTCGTTTTAGAGATGTTTTCTATTGCAAGTGGAATCATCTCATAGGTGTGGGTTGGTTTGTACTTCATTGTCCATAGAAACGGTACCCAAACAAACAACCCTCCGATAATGGCACCTACATCTGCCGCTTCGTTTCTTGCAAAGGAGGTATAAAAAGGCTCATAACCCTCTTTTTCAAGTCTCACATTAGTCACACTTCCAACTATTTTAGTGTCAGTGTGCAGATATGGAGTCTTCCCTACAGGCTCTCCGTCGATGTAAATCTTTGCATCCTCGGGCGAGGCATAAATCATTGTTGAACTGGCACAACTGCTTGCCAAAACAGCGCAAATAAGAACAGATGAGACAATTCTCAAAAGTGGTGATGGTTTTAACATAAAAAAATATTTTTAGAATCTTGTACTCTTAGACGAAGAGGGTAGAGAAAATGTTGCAGGTTTTTTATTAAAAGAAGGAATTATACCCCAATATGCTTAAATAGCTCATAAACCATTATTGCAGGCCATACTATTGCCTTTAGCACCCCAAGGACCCCTGTCCAGAAGCTGGTTGCCTGAATAATAAAATAGATTGCCGCCCCTATGAAGCCAAGTCCGTAAACTGCTCCTGCCGGTGCCCCTTGTTGGATTTCGTTTTTCATAATTAAATAGGTTAGTTAATTTATTTGAAATGTTTTATATGGATACTCTATACTATTCAAAAAGAGAGCGTGTGAGGAGACAGAGCTGCCTGCAGAACCTCTGTCCCTCTTATTTAAAACTTCAAGGAGCCACTCCTCTCTCTCTCTTCCCCGGCCAATCTCCAGCAGGGTTCCAACAATTGCTCTTACCATATTTCTTAAAAATCTGTTGGCACTTATTGTAAAGCAAAATGTGTAAGGTTGCTCACTGAGGGGTGTCAGATTTAAGGGAGAGAGTGGCTGCCACTCTGCCCGGGTTACAGTGCAGATATGATTTTTGACATCGGTATGGAGCTTTGCCATTGATGTAAAATCTCTCTCCCCCAGTAACATTCCTGCAGCCCTGTTCATTGCTTCAATATCCAGCTCGTATGGAAAGAAACAGGAGAATTCATTTAAAAAAGGGTCCTTTTTTGTGTGTACATAATATTTATAGGTGCGGCTTACTGCATCAAACCGGGCGTGACAACTGTCAGCAACCTGACAAATGTCATATACAACAATGCCGGAAGGAAGAATGGCATTTATTTTGTAAAGTAGAAGATGCTGTTCTTTTGTCAGACTGTCATTGCAAGAGTCCAGGTGGGCAACATAATTAATAGCGTGAACACCTGTGTCTGTCCTGCCGGCTCCGGTTATCTCAACCTTCTCCCGAAGGTAAGCCGAGAAGGCAAACTCCAGATGCTCCTGCACAGATGGGCCGTTTATCTGCCTCTGCCACCCCTTGAATGCAGAGCCGTTGTAGGATAGTAAAATAAAGAATCGCATTATTAACTAAATATCTTAAATTTGTAGGTTGTAGAAACTTTAAGCATAAATACAAAAATACTAAATCATTCGATATGGAAACCGTAAATATCAAAGAGCTAAACGAAAGAATCCAAAAGGAGAGTGCCTTTGTGGATATGATTACGATGGAGATGAACAAGGTGATCGTGGGTCAAAAGCATCTGGTAGAGAACCTTATGATAGGGCTTTTGGCAAATGGTCACATACTTCTGGAGGGTGTTCCGGGTCTGGCAAAAACGCTTGCAATAAACACACTTGCTTCAATTATGGATGCCAAATTCAGCAGAATTCAGTTTACTCCGGATCTGCTACCGGCCGACCTTATCGGTACCTTAATCTACAGCCAGAAGAGCGAACAGTTTCAGATAAGAAAAGGTCCCATATTTGCAAATTTTGTATTGGCAGACGAGATCAATCGCTCACCTGCAAAGGTGCAATCTGCTCTGCTGGAGGCGATGCAGGAGCGTCAGGTAACCATTGGAGATACAAGTTTTAAACTTCCCGAGCCGTTTTTGGTAATGGCAACCCAAAACCCGATTGAACAGGAGGGGACCTATCCTCTTCCGGAGGCTCAGGTAGACCGTTTTATGCTTAAGGTGGTGGTAAGTTATCCAAAGAAAGAGGAGGAGAAACTTATCATTCGTATGAACAACAGCGGAAAGTTTCCGGTTGCAAACAGAGTTCTCAAACCTGAAGATATCTTAAGAGCCAGGGAGGTTGTACGTGAAGTTTATATGGATGAGAAGATTGAGAAATATATTGTCGATATAGTATATGCAACAAGAACTCCGGAAGATTATAACCTTGGGAAGCTTAAGGAGCTGATCTCCTACGGCTCATCTCCAAGAGCAAGTATAAACCTGGCTATGGCAGCCAAGGCCTATGCATTTATTAAACGCAGGGGATATGTCATTCCGGAAGATGTTCGTGCAGTATGTTATGAGGTTCTCAGACACCGCATCGGTCTAACCTATGAGGCAGAGGCAGAGAATATCACAACAGAGAACATCATCACCGAGATAATGAACGCAATTGAGGTTCCATAGTAAAACTCAGCGATATGTCTAAAGAGTTACTAAAAAAGGTCCGTAAGATAGAGATAAAGACCAGGGGTCTCTCCAGGCAGATATTTGCCGGAGAGTACCACTCAGCTTTTAAGGGGAGAGGTATGGCCTTTAGTGAGGTTCGCGAATACCAGTTTGGAGACGATGTCAGGAGTATGGACTGGAATGTCACTGCAAGACTTAATGCCCCCTATATTAAAGTTTTTGAAGAGGAGAGAGAGCTTACAGTAGTGTTGATGATTGATGTAAGTGGCTCCAGATGGTTTGGCTCCACCACAAAGACAAAGAAGGAGCTTATGACAGAGATTGCTGCTGTTCTCTCATTTTCGGCATCAGCAAATAACGACAAAGTTGGGGCGCTCTTTTTTAGCTCAAAGATTGAGAAGTTTATCCCGCCAAAAAAGGGGAGGAGTCATCTGCTCAGAATAATAAGAGAGCTTATAGAGTTGGAGCCTACAGAGAAGGGTACAGATATCTCGGAAGCTCTCAGGTTTCTTACCAACGCAATAAAGAAGAGGTGTACTGCCTTCTTACTGTCAGATATGATTGATGTAGGTGAAGATCTAAAACCAAGATATGAAGATGCTATCAAGATTGCAGCCGGGAGGCACGACCTGTGTGTAATCTCTGTATATGACCCACGCGAGAGAGAGCTGCCGGATGTTGGTCTGCTCAGGATTGCAGATAGTGAGAGTTCACGCGAGCAGTGGGTAGATACATCGGATAAGAGTGTTAGAGCCCATTTTGCAAAATGGAACAAAGCTGTATTGGATCACACCTCTCAGCTCTTTCGCAGATATAAGATAGATTCAGTATCTATAGGCACAAATCAGGACTATGTAAAAGGTCTTATAACCCTTTTTAAAACCCGTTAAAAAAGATGAGTTACCCAATTAAAGATACCCTTTTAATAGGCGACCAGACAACTCTGCGCTTTAAGACAAAGATTTCGCAGGGAGAGAAATTTATTTTTCCTTCGCCAGAGAATCCGATAATGAAAGGCCTCGAAATTATTGGAGCCCCTGTAACAGACACATTGAGCAATAAGGAGGGAGTTTTAGAGCTTGAGAGCAGAATAACAGTCACTTCATTTGACAGCGGATCTTATGCTCTACCCGGGTTTACCGCATATCGTATAAAGAGCGACGGGTCAACAGATACCCTCTTATTTGACGGCGGAACTCTGGAGTTTAAAACCATACAGATAGATACCACCTCATTTAAGCCATTTGATGTTAAGGGGCAGATGAACTATCCATATACCTTCAAAGAGGCACTTCCCTGGATAGGTCTGCTCTTTTTTGTGATTGCTGTAGGTTACGCAATTAGAAGTGCTGTTAAAAACATCAGAGAAAAGAAGAGTATTTTTGGGAAACCTATCGTTGAAGATCCTGCACATATTGTTGCCTTAAGGGAGCTGGAGAAGATTAGAAACGAAAAGATATGGCTCAAAAATCAGAAGGAGTTCTATACCCGGCTTACCGATGCTCTTCGTGGCTATATAGAGAAGAGGTATGGCATTCAGGCAATGGAGCAGACCTCTAACGAAATTCTCAAAGATCTTGCTAAGCAGAAGATGGAGCCTAAAATTTTCAGTGAACTGTCGGAACTGTTAAACCTCTCTGATCTTGTAAAATTTGCAAAATACATTGCACCGGATCAGGAGTGCGAAAGTTCAATCCCTGCTGCAGTCAGGTTTGTAAATGCTACATTCCTCGAGCAGATAGAGCAGAGAGATGTTGAAAAATCAAAAGAGATTAATGGAGGAGGGCAATAGTTATGTTTTTTGAATACCCGAAACTACTTTTTTTGGAGCTGCTTCTTATTCCTATAGTTGCGCTCTATATATGGAGAGAGATCAGAGGTCAGTCACCATCACTTTTGGTGTCGTCAATATCTCCGTGGGGAGGTGCCGGCGGTAGATTTAAAAAAATTGCAAGACATCTCCCTTATATTTTAAGGTTTATTGCACTTGCCTCTATAATTGTGGCGCTGGCAAGACCTCGCTCATCCCAGGATTTTGAGAGGGTAGATACCGAGGGGATTGATATTATTTTTGCCCTCGACGTCTCTACCAGTATGCTTGCAAGAGACTTTAAACCGGACAGGATAAGTGCCGCAAAGGATATTGCTATTGAGTTTATTTCTCAGAGGCCTCGCGACAGAATGGGTGTGGTGGTATTTGCCGGAGAGAGCTTTACACAGTGTCCTCTTACAACCGACAGGGCTACCCTAATAAACCTTATGAAAGAGGTTGAGACCGGACTTATAGAGGATGGAACAGCAATCGGAAACGGTCTGGCAACCGGAATTGCAAGACTCAAAGATTCTCAGGCAAAAAGCAGGGTTATCATCCTACTCACAGACGGAGTAAACAACAGAGGAGAGATTGCACCCCTGATGGCAACAGAGATTGCAAAGAGTTACGGTGTAAGGGTCTATACAATTGGGGTCGGAGCTATGGGTGTTGCACCATACCCGGTTATGACACCATATGGAGTAGAGATACAACAAGTAAAAGTTGAGATAGACGAACCACTACTAAGGCAGATTGCTCAGGAGACCGGAGGAAAGTACTTCAGAGCAACCGACAACACCAAAATGCTTGAGATCTACAGCGAAATTAATAAGATGGAGACAAGCAGAACTGTGGTGGACTCATTTCCTATATATAAAGAGCTCTTTATGAAGTACGCCCTTATAGCCCTTGCTGCACTTCTGCTGGAGCTTATGTTGAGAGTCTTTGTTTTAAAGAGATTACCTTAAAGATATTTCATTAATATGATTCAGTTTGCACAATCAGAGTATCTGCTTTTAATTTTGATAATACCGTTTCTGTTTATCTTTCACGGTATTAACAGAAGACTTAGACGCAGGAAAATTGAGAAGATCGGTGATTTATCAATAATAGAGCCACTAATGCAGGGAGCCTCCAGGGCAAGAGGTTGGATTAAGCTTACAGTTCTTAGTGTCGCACTCTTCTTTTTTGCGATTGGAATCTCCCGTCCGCAGCTGGGTGCAAGATTAAAAGAGGTTGAGGGGAAAGGGATAGAGATTATGATTGCAATGGATGTATCAAACTCTATGCTTGCTCAGGATTACTCCCCTAACCGTCTGGAGAGAGCCAAACTTGCAATCAGCCGGCTAACCGACAACTTAAAGGAAGACAGAGTTGGTCTTATTGTATTCGCCGGCCAGGCTTTTGTTCAGTTGCCTATAACAACTGACTATGTCTCTGCCAAGATGTTTCTTAACAGCATCAATACCGAATCTGTTCCGGTACAGGGCACATCGCTCTCAGATGCTATTAATCTTTCAATAAAGAGCTTCAGCTCTGAGAGTGCAAACAGCAGCCGTGCTGTAATACTACTCACAGACGGAGAAGATCACGAAGATGACCCTGTAGAAGCAGCAAAGACTGCAAAAGAGCTTGGCGTTTTTGTATATACCCTTGGCATAGGTTCGCAAACTGGTAAGCCCATCCCTCTGCCGGATGGTGAACTTCTTAAAGATAAGGATGGGAATATTGTTGTTACCAAACTGGACGAACAGACCCTGATCAAAATTGCCGAAGCCGGAGGTGGAAAATATGTGAGGGCAGGAAACAGCGATTTTGGACTGGAGGCGATAGTAGAACAGATAAGAAGTCTTGATAAACAAACTTTTAAATCGGTTGTCTTTGAAGATTTCAACGAACAGTATATGTATTTTTTTGGAATTGCACTCTTCTTCTTTATTCTGGAGTTTCTAATAACAGATAGAAGAGGTCGTAACTTCTTTAGGTAGATTTTATGAAGGAGGATGTTAATATGAGGATAGTTTTAATAATGCTTTTTACCTTTGTCTTCTCTGTAGTCAGCGCACAAAAGGAGAGGGGAGAGGTCCGTTCAGGGAACAAAGCCTACGAAAAAGGTGATATTGAGAAGGCAGAGCTGGAGTACAGACGTGCATTGGAGCAGAGTCCGGGCTCTGTTTTCGCAAGCTATAATTTAGGTAATGCTCTATATAAAAGGGGCAATGCGCAAGAGGCAGAAAAAGTTGTTTTACCACTAAAAGACTCTATAGCAACGGATGGCGCAAGATCTAAACTGTTTCACAATTTGGGCAACTATTCGCTTGATCAAAAAAAGTACAGCGATGCAGTAGAGCACTATAAGAGCTCATTAAGAGCTAATCCGCAGGATATGGAGACGAAGGCAAACCTGGCTTACGCTCAGAAGATGCTTAAAGATGAGCAGGATAAAGAGAAGAACAAAGATCAAAACAAAGACAACAAAGATAATAAAGATAAAAAAGAGGATCCAAAAGATGACAAACAGGATCCTAATAAAGATAAGCAGGATCCAAACAAAGAGAATGAGCAGAACCAGCCCCCTCCAAAAATAACACCTCAAGCTGCCCAGCAGATGCTGCAGGCAATTCAGAATAAAGAGAGAGAGACTCAGGAGAAGGTAGATAAAGAGAAAGCGAAGGTTTTGCAAAGCAGACAAAAAGAGAAGAACTGGTAGAATTGGCAATAATCATATATATGATAAACTATTTAAATAAAATCAAAGAATTTGTAGCAGCGCGCAGACTCTTTTTGATATTGGGCTCTTTTATTGCAGGGGTCTCTCTTTATGCGCAACCCTCTCTTAAAGTTGAGGCTCCAAGAGTGGTAGAGTCGGGAGAGAGTTTTCAGGTGGTATTTAGCGTTAATGCAGAGCCATCTGCCTTTAACCTCCCAGCTATAACAGATTTTGATCTGCTTGCGGGCCCTTCTCAGTCTAGAATGAGCAGTACACAAATAATAAACGGTAAAAGAAGCGAGAGTATCCAGATAAGTTACACTTATGTGCTTGCACCTCGTTCAGAGGGTAAGTTTACCATCCCCTCTGCCACAGTTGTGGTAGATGGCAAGAGTTACTCATCTTCACCGGTATCTATAGAGGTTGTTAAGGGAGATGGCTCGGCAAAGAGTAGTGAATCTGCCCAAACGGCTGCAACGGTGAGCAGCGATGACCTTTTTTTAAGAATATCACTGAGTAAAGGCAGAGTTGTAAAAGGTGAGCACCTTATTGCAACAGTCAAGCTCTATACTAAGGTTCCTATAGCAGGATTTGAGGATGTTCGTTTCCCATCTTTCAACGGCTTCTGGAGCCAGGAGATAGATACTCCTCAAAATATAGAATTTGTGAGAGAGAGTATTGACGGAAAGATATATAACTCTGCTCTTTTAAGAAGATATATGCTTCTCCCTCAGCAGAGCGGGACTCTAACAATAGATGCCGCCGAGATGATTTGCCAGGTTCAGATACGTACAACCGGGGGAGCCTCGCGAAGTCTCTTCGACGACTTCTTTGACTCCTATTCAACTGTACGTAAAAGAGTCTCATCTACAGCAGTAAGAGTTGTGGTGGATCCCCTTCCACAGGGTGCTCCGGCATCTTTCCAGGGTGGAGTGGGTGAGTTTACAATGAGTGCGAAACTATCCAGAGACTCAATCAATGCAAATGAGGCTCTCTCTCTTATTGTTAACATAAGCGGAACCGGAAACATTAACCTCATTGAGGCTCCAAAAATTGAGTTCCCTGCAGGATTTGAGGTCTACGATACAAAGATTTCTGACAATAGCAGCAAAGGATCTAGAGGTGCATCGGGAAGTAAACAGTTTGAATACCCTATTATACCAAGAGGCCCCGGTGAGTACACAATTCCTAAGGTTGAGTTCAGCTTCTATGATATTGCAAAAAAGAGATATATAACACTATATTCAGAAGATCTCAATTTAAAGGTAGGAAGAGATGCCGGCGGCGGTTCTGTATCACAGGCAGGATTGCCTCTTGGAGTTAACAGACAGGCAGTAAGGAGTATTACAGAGGATATAAGATATATTCACACAGGTGGGTCACGCCTAAAAAAGGGAAACCTCTTCTTCTTTGGCTCAGTTACATATCTCTTGTCTATTCTCCTTATTATCTCTCTTTACATAGTTTTAGAGAAGATACTATCTAAGAGGATAGAGCGAAACAGAGATATTGCAGGTGTTAAAAACAGAAGAGCGAATAAGGTTGCCCGCGCACGTCTAAAAAATGCTGAGAACCTTCTCAGACAGGGCATCTATATGGGCTTCTATGAAGAGCTTCACAGAGCCCTTCTTGGTTATGCATCAGATAAATTAAATCTTTCACTTGCAGATCTATCCCGCGATAAAATTAGGGAGGCTTTGGTGTTTAAAAAGGTCAATTTTGGGCAGATAGAGGAGTTGCTCTTTTTGCTCGAGCAGTGTGAGTATGCCAGATATGCACCGGATCCGGGTGGAGGGGAGATGGATAAAAACTATACAAAGGCAATTCGCCTGATTTCGGAGATGGAGCTATAGGAGTATATATTAGTAAGTTTTGAGTCTAAATGGTTAGAATTATTTATAAGGATATGAAGAGGGCAATTATAATAGCTTTGTTTGTGCTGTTACCCTTTATGGGTTCTTCACAGTCTGCTTCTTCCAGTATTAATGCTTTATGGGAAAGTGCAGGCAACCTCTACAGTGTGGGCAAATTTGATGAGGCTCTGGTACAATATCAGGAGATTGCCAAGAGCGGATATGTTTCAGAACCACTTCTATACAACATAGCAAATTGCTATTTTAAACAAAAACATTGGGGTAAATCTATACTATATTATGAGAGGGCTCTCAAGCTCAACCCCGGAAGTAATGACACTCAAAATAATCTGAAGCTTGCAAAGGAGTTTACAATAGATAAGATTGAGGAGCTTCCCGAGTTCATTCTCCGAACCTGGATAAGAGATTTAAACTATATGCTATCTTCCAATGAGTGGACCTATATCTCACTGCTATTTTTTGCCCTCACAGCGCTTCTTCTTCTTAACTTCCGCTACGGGCCCAGTTCAACAGTGAGAAAGATCTCCTTTTTTGCTTCTATGCTCTCACTGTTAATAGGGGTTATCTTAACCCTGTTTGCCTGGAGTCAGAGAAGTTCATACAACAGGAGAGATACCGCAATTGTAATGATGCCGGTAAGTACAGTCAGAAGTTCTCCTGACGGTTCCGGTAACACCCTCTTTATTCTTCACGAAGGGACTAAAGTAGAGATGATTGAACAACTGGGAAATTGGAAGAGAATCGAACTTGCAGATGGCCGTCAGGGTTGGATATCTGCAGCAGATCTTGAGGTGATTTAAGGTAGCTTCAGAGCGGAATATGAGTTGTTGAAACTACTCTATTTATGGCAGATGCAAGGATTTTAACCCCTTTTTCAATTTTCTCATTTTGTGCGTAGGAGAAGTTTATTCTCATTGTGTTCTTTCCCTCTCCGTTACAGAAAAAAATCTCTCCGGGTATAAAGGCTAAGTCCTCAATAAGTGTCAGCTTTAGAACATCTGTAGCGTTGTATCTGACCGGAAGAGTGACAAATAGAAAGAGCCCCCCCTCGGGAACCGTCCAGCTTACACACTTAGGCATATACCTCTTAAAACACTCCAGCATCAACTCTCTTTTTCCTCGGTAAAGCTCTATTGTCTTAACAAGATTGCTTTCAAAGAGCCCATCTCTCAGGTAGCGTGCTGCAATAGCCTGGTCAAAAACAGAAGCACACAGGTCTGTGCTCTGCTTTGCAACTACTATCCTGCTTAAAATTGAGGGGTTGGCAACAACCCATCCAAGCCTGAACCCGGGTGTGAGAGTCTTGGAAAATGTCCCTAAAAGTATGACCCGCTCTCTGTCCATAGATAAAAGTGTAGGCAAGTCATCACCTGAGTATCGCAACTCGCGATAAGGGCTATCCTCAATTATTATCAAATCGTAAAGTTGGGCAACTCTAATAATGTTCTCTCTCTGGGCCAACGTAAGAGTTATTCCTGAGGGGTTCTGAAAATCTGGAATGGAGTAGATGAATTTTGGTTTTCTATCCTCTTCTATGAGCTTAATAATAGTTGATTCCAGGCTGTTTTCGTCGGCAACTCCAACAGGAACACCGCCCCAAAACCAAAATGATTGGAGAGCACCAAAATAGCTTGGCAGGCTGCACACAACAGTATCCCCTCTGTTAATAAATATTTTGGAACATAGGTCTATTGCCTGCTGCGAGGATGTTGTTATTGCTATATCCTCTTTTGTTATATCAACTCCTTGTGAATAGTATCTCTTTGCAAGCTCCTCCCTAAGATTTGGATCCCCCTCGGTTGGACCGTATTGAAGAGAGATTGAGGGGCTCTCCCTAAGGAGTCTATCCACAATCCTTTTTAGGTCATCAACCGGAAATGTATCCGGATTCGGGTATCCGCCACCAAATGAGATGAGCTCCTCTATATTGAGCCCGGAAAGTATACTCCTTGCCGGAGAGGGTCTCATATGAGATGCATTTTGGGAGAGTAAAGAGTCTAGATTAATTTTGCTCATCTTAAAAGATCTTCAAGTTCTATTGCACTCTCTGTTTTGTTGTCTCTATATTTTATAATTACAGGGCAGTATAGATGAATAGAGAGCTCTCTGCCATAACCCTTGCTTATGGGACGGCTGCCTGCAACTACTACAGCCCCTTGTGGTACAGTCAAGGGGTGGCTCTCACTCTTGCGGATAAACTCCCCTGTGGTTGAGTCAAAGATGGGTGTAGATGAGTTTAGAATAACTCCGGTACCGATAACTGCTCTATCTTTAATTATAGTCCCTTCGTAAACTCCGCAGTTTCCACCAATAAAGACGTTATCTTCAATTATCACCGGCATTGCATTAACCGGTTCCAGAACTCCCCCTATCTGAGATGCGGCTGAGATATGAACACCCTTCCCTATCTGGGCACAAGAGCCCACTAGTGCGTGAGAGTCTATCATACAACCGCAATCTATATATGCTCCAACATTGATATAGGAGGGAGGCATAATAACTGTTCCATCTGCTACATAGGCTCCGCTCCTAACAGAGGAGCCCCCCGGAACAAGTCTGATATCTCTTTTCAAACCCAAATTTTGAGCCGGGTATGAATCTTTATCATAGAATGAGAAAGGTCTTGAGGGATATTCAGAGATCTCTCCATATTTAAACCCCCACAATATAACCTGCTTAACCCAGGAGTTTACCTGCCAGTTGCCATCTCTTCTCTCTGCTACCCTAAGCTCCCCACTCTCCAAAAGTTCTCTTACACGATAAAATAGGAGTAACGCCTTTTTGCTGTCGTTACTAAGTGATATCTGTGTGAACTCTGCTTCTAAATTTAACATCATTACAGTAATTTAAGTTCTTTTAATATCTCACTCATAAGTTGGTCGGTTTTTGTAGAGGAACTAACAAGTGGCAACCTTAAAACGTTCTTTATCAGATTCATTTGGCTAAGAGCGGCTTTAGTAGGGATTGGGTTACTCTCAACAAAACAGGCTTTAAAAAGTGGCATTAGTTTATGGTGAATCTCTGATGCTCTCTGAGACTCTCTCTTATGGAGGCTCTGCGTTAATTCAACAACATATCCGGGAGCAATATTTGAAGCTACACTTATAACACCCTTTGCTCCTGTGCTCATTAGCGAGAGGGTTTCATCGTCATTTCCCGAGAGTACCGAGAACCCTTGTGGAGAGTATTTAATTATCTCGCTAATCTGGGAATATACTCCTGACGCCTCTTTTACCGCTTTTATATTATTAAGTTCTGCAAGACGCAGTGTGGTCTCACTTGTCATATTTATGCCTGTTCTGCCGGGAACATTATACAGAATTATTGGAAGATCTGTAGATTCCGAAATTGCACGAAAGTGCTCATAGATTCCCTGCTGGGTGGGTTTGTTGTAATATGGAACCACAACCAGAAATGCATCTACACTTAGTTTGGAATAACTTTTTATCTTCTCAATTACCTTTTTAGTGTAGTTTGACCCGACACCGGCAACTACAGGTACTCTGCCTCCGTTGACCTCCAGGGTTATCTCAAGAATTTTATATTTTTCGTTCTCTTCCAGGCAAGGGGTCTCGCCGGTTGTTCCAAGTGGTACCAAGAAGTTGATACCTGCATCCAATTGTCTTTTTACCAGAGCTATAAAGGATGGGTAATCAACTTCATAAGTTGAGGTAAATGGCGTTATAAGTGCCGTACCACACCCGCTAATCTCTTTCATAGTTTAATATTTTAGTAAATTTATTTTCAATGATATCGCGGAAATCAAATACCCCTTTGAGCTCACTGCTCCACTCTGCAGCGGTAACAGCACCAAGGGCAAACCCCCTTCTTGAAAAGGCCTCGTGTTCTATTGTAATTCTATCCTGAGCAGATTCAAATCCCAGACGGTGTATTCCGGGAATAAATCCGCTCCGGACAGACTCTATTGTCACATTGTGCCCACTCTCTTTTGTGACAATCTCTTTTAAGGATTTCGCAGTTCCGGATGGTGAATCCAGCTTGAACTTATGATGCATCTCAATAATATATGGATCATACTCACCCAGGTTTGAACAGAGTCTGGAGGCTATTTCGCATAACTTAAAGAGTATACCAACCCCCAAAGAGAAGTTGCTGGCATAAATCATTGTTGTTTGACACTCACGAAACGAGGCTATAACCTCATCTTTAGCGTCATTCCAGCCGGTTGTTCCAACAACTGCTGCTTTAAAATTCTCTGCAATAAACCTGTAATTTTTTAGGAATGCTTCCGGTTCCGAAAAATCTATACATACGCTATTTGCGGTTAACCTTTTGTCAATACTCAGAATATCTTCTGATTTTGCAATAATTGTATGAGTTGTATCCTTTAAAACGGATTCAATCTCCCTACCCATCTTCCCGTATCCCGATAAAACTATCTCCATTATTCAAAAAATTCTTTGTGAAGAGCTGTTATAACTGAGTCCAGATCCTCTTTGTTTACGACAAAACTTACATTAATATCGGAGGCCCCCTGGCTTATCATAGTTATATTGTGCTCACAGATTGCTCCGAAAATTCTTTTAGCCAACCCCTTTGTCTCTTTGAGATTTTTACCCACAACAGAGACCTGCGACTTATTATAGTTGACAGTTACCTTTGCAAAACGAGATATCTCCTTTGTCACTCTATCCAGATTCAAGTCGGTGTCTACTGTTAATGATACACTAACCTCAGATGTGCTTATCAGGTCTACAGATACACCATATTTACCGAAAACTTCAAAAAGCTTGGTAAGAAACCCGAATGTGTTTAGCATCTTCATAGAGAATATATTTATGACAACGATATCCTCTTTAAAGGATATAGCCCTCACACCACAACTTTGAACCTCTTCGTCTTTTAAGATTAGTGTCCCACTTTTGTGAGGTTCTGTTGAGTTTAGCACCCTTACAGGGATGTTTTTTTCTATAGCAGGTTGTATGGTTGCCGGGTGAAGCACCTTTGCCCCAAAGAAAGAGAGCTCGGCTGCCTCACTGAACGACATTGTAGTTATACTTCTGGTGTTTTCCACTCTTCTTGGGTCTGTTGTATGAACTCCATCTACATCTGTCCAAATTTCAATCTCGTCTGCATTCATTGCCATACCTATAAGCGCTGCAGTGTAGTCAGAACCTCCTCTCCCCAGGATAGTATTTAGACCATTTTTTGTTCCGGATATAAATCCTTGGGTTATAACAACATCACTCTGTTCAAATGCCAGGTTAAGGGCTATTGGAGCTAGCTCCCTTATTGCGTTATAATCTGGTTCACCTTTTAGAAACTCATCGTCGGTTATGATAAAGCATCTTGCATCTGCAATATCACACTTAACCCCGGCATTGTTTAAAGTGCGGTAAATGATATATGAAGATAGAAGCTCCCCGAAAGAGAGGATTTTTGCCATACTTTTATTTGAGAGCTCCTCAAGAATATTGACCACCCCTGCAATCTCCCTTAGCTTGACAAAGTACTCTTTGATCTCTGAGAGGGTATGTTCAAGGTAGGGTTGGTTCTCACTTAGTAGTTGTGAGGCCATTAGTATATGTCTCTCCTGTAGAGTCTCTGTAAGGGCCAACGCGCCATTGAGATCTCCTGTATAGGATTGGTTCGCTATCTTCTGTAGTGTATCGGTCACTTTAGAGAGGGCAGAGACAACAACAACAGGGTGCAGATGTATTTTTTTTCTGACAATTTCGACTAATCTGTTTACCGCTGCGGAGTCCTGTACAGAGGTCCCTCCGAATTTCATAACTATCATTCTACTCTATCTCCTGAGTTAATGTTTTGAAGATGTTTTTCAAATCTACAACCGCTCTCTCAATATCTGAGAGATCGATAAACTCCTTATCTGTGTGGGCTACCTTTATGCTTCCGGGACCGTAGAGCAGGCATCTGCCAAGATTTGAAAGACAAGGTCCGTCGCTTGCAAAAGCTACAATATCGCTGTGATAACCATCAATGTAGTGAAATCTAAAAGGCTTGTCCTCTCGAATTTTCGTTATAGAGATCTTATCATCGGAGATACCTTTTAATCTGTTCTCTATTAGAAGGTGTGAAGAGAAGGTGGTTCTGAAATATATTCTGAATGTTACCAGGTTTGGAAGTACGTTGTGAGCATTGTTTGAAGAGAGCATCCCTATATTATATGTGGTTGTTCCGAGAAGATTGTCCACCGGGAATTTCACTTCGGAGAGCTTGTTTAGAAACACCCTCATCCTCTCTATTGCATCATCTCCATATTGAGGATATCCAGAGTGTGAGCTGATACCTTTGATGTTAACTTCATACAATTGAATACCCTTTCCCGCGCGGATAAGTTTATTCTCTGTAGGCTCTCCTACTATAACATACTGACAATCTTTTATAAGGCTGTTTGCAATCTTTGCACCTTTTGATCCAATCTCCTCGCCGGCCACAAGCAGTAGCCCAAAATTTGTTTGACCCTCTGCCTGGAGCTCTTTGCAAGCGTTGTAGGCTGCAATAATCTGACCTTTTGCGTCACACGCACCTCTGCCGAATATTTTGCCGTTATCTGCCCAGGGCTCAATATAGGGAGGAACAGTGTCCAGGTGAGTACAGAATACAATTTTAGGAGTGCCCCATTTGAAGAAGAGATTTACACTTCCGTCTCCCACCTCCTGTATTTCAAGTGTAGCCCCGGGAGTCTTAAATGTTCGGGCAATGTAGTTTGCCAACTCTACCTCTTTCCCCGAAGTAGAGTCAATTTTCATAATCTGTACAAGTTCTGTTGTCATAATTTTATTTAAAGTCTGGTTATATTAACAAAAAAAAAGCACGAATCGGAGATTCGTGCCTATAATTAATACACAAAATCCCTCATCTCAGATGTGGTTTTTTACTAGCTTGTTTTATAGATTTTGTGCAGATTGTTCGGTTCATTGTTCAATATTTTGGCTAAACTGTGTGCAAATGTAGCAGGAATATCTTTACCTCCAAAAAAAAATGAAATAATTATTGCCGTTTTCTTCTCTTTGTCTCCGTTTTTGCTGCAGGCTGCTCCTCTTTGTAAAGATCCTCTCTTGAGAGTAACTTGTCCATATTGGCGAGATTATAATATACTATTGCCATAACTACAGATGTGTGGTCCATATATTCCGGGATACTCATATTGTAAGTGTCTCTTTCTGTATGCCAAATCTCCTGATAATTGAAGTCATAACCCTTTGGGTCGCTTGTGCCGAAACTGATTGCAGGGACTCCATTAACGGCAAAGTATGCGTGGTCGGAACCTCCTGCAGTGGTTGGCCTTGGCCGTGCCTCTGTGTTTCTCCTGTTTAGAGTGAATGGTAATTCGGGGTTAATACGGTTAAGATCTTCTGTCGCCTTTTTAAAATCTTCGTACATTGCATCAGGAACTGTTATTGAGTTGGCAACAGTAGGACCACCATCTCTGTTAAAGTAGTTTGAGATTTTGTCCAGATTTGACAAATTGCTCTCCACCCAGTGTTTGGAGCCTAAAAGACCAAACTCCTCTCCTGCCCAAAGACAGAATGCTATAGATCTTCTCGGCTTTCCTCCGGCTGCCATAATCAAACGAGCAGCCTCCAGATTAGGTGCTACTCCGGTACCGCAATCCACACCGCCGGTTGCAACATCAAATGCATCCAGATGGCCTCCGGACATAATATACTCATCCGGAAATTCAGTACCTCGTATTATGCCTATAACATTATGGTATCTTACAGCTCCCGGTTTAAAGTGGTTGCGGATATCGAACTCAAGCAAAAAGTACTCTCTCTCTTTAACTTTTTGAGCAATAATGCGATACTGATGCTCATTTAGTTTTATGTCGGGGCAGGTAGGGAGGTTGTCAAAATCCATATATTTTAAATTCTTTCTGTCGTAGAGTGCTCTTATTGGCACTGTCGAGGATTGAATTATTCCCAGAATTCCGGCATCTCTCATCTCTTTGTAAAAGAGTGCAGGGGAGTCACGGTACTCTTTAAGGGGCACTTTGGGCTTATCCGGGTTGGCTCTGTTAACTCTGGTAACTGAGTCGTTGTATCTTCCAATCTTGTTGTTTTCACTAATGATAATTGAACGGAGAGTATCTGCATACTCGGAGAAGTCGATAGGAAATCCGTCGCTCTCTCCGGATATAAGCACCCACGCACCTTTGAGCTTTCCCTTCATACGTTCAAAATCTGCTCTGGTTTTAGGCTCCATAACAACGTGTCCTCTTTGAACACCTTTTGTGCCTGAGGTGTATGACGGGGTTGCAAAATGGAGAGTCATCCCATCTGTGGAGAGCATCTTTCCAAACCAGGGGCCTCTGTTGAAGCCAACCGGAACCTCCCCCACTTCAATAACCTGTACCTCAAGCCCCCATTTCTGAAAAAGTCCTGCAGCCCAGTATGTTGCATTTTCATAAGCGTCAGATCCAATGAGCCTTCCTCCGATCCTGTTTGTAAGGATATCCAGATGGTGCATAGTTCGGTTATCTGTGGTACCGATCTCAATTATTTTATTGATAACATTTTTGGAGTTATCTCCTGTTAGCAGTGGGTTCTGAGTGATTATCCTGTTTTGTGAAAGGATAGCGGAGGAGTTTATGAGCATAATGCTCAAAAGAGAGATAAACAGAGAGATTCGTTTCATTAGTTTATATTTTTTAACAAATTTAATATTTAAAAATTCCGAATTGATGTTTGTTAAAATTTTTTCCGATTTTTGTCCGGAACAAAATTTAAAACTGACAAATAATGAGCGAAAAGAGAAGATTTCGTATTCCTCACACCTTTGTGATAATTTTTGCTCTCATAATTGTGAGTGCTTTGGTAACATTTTTTGTACCCGGGGGGGAGTATAACAAAGAGACTTTGGAGTTCAGCTATGTTGATAGTCAACCTCAAAGTTGGCAAATATTGACCGCATTTTACAAGGGGTTTACAAGACAGGCGGGAATCATTGTCTTCATTCTGGTAATCGGAGCCTCTTTTTGGATTGTTAACTCCTGCAAAGCTATTGATGCCGGCATCTACTCATTTCTCTCATTTACCAAAGGGTTGGAGAGGCACTCTTTTCTCAGGAAAATAGGGGTAAATAATATAGTTATAGTTTTAATAATGCTTATGTTCAGCCTCTTTGGAGCAATTTTCGGGATGAGCGAAGAGACAATTGCCTTCACTATAATAATCATCCCTCTTGCTGTCTCAATGGGCTACGACTCCATTGTAGGAATAGCGATGGTCTATGTGGCTGCACACGTGGGCTTCTCCGGAGCAATTCTAAACCCGTTTACAATAGGTATTGCTCAGGATATTGCAGGCCTTCCAATTTTTTCAGGAATAGAGTACAGATTTTTTTGCTGGATTGTACTTAATGTAATCACAATTGCCGTTGTCTTGTGGTATGCATCAAGGGTTCATAAAAATCCCGGGAGATCTCCTCTTTATGAAGAGGATGCGTACTGGAGAGAAAAACTGGAGCAGCAAAAGGAGGAGTCAATTGAGTATCATACTCCAAAATCTGCCTGGGCAGCATATTTTATTACTATGGTTGTGCTTGCTCTATTTTCAATTTTTTACCCCCACACCTCAATAAAGATAGGCAGTAGTGTATTTGACATACCGTTTCTGGTGCCTGTAGTCTCATTGCTATTTGCATTTTTTGGTTATAGGGGGTTGAAAAAATCGGTTCACTTTTTTGTTCTCAACCTGCTCTTCTTTACAATTATATTTCTTATTGTTGGTGTTATGGGGTATGGTTGGTATATAGGAGAGATATCTGCACTCTTTCTCTCTTTGGGAATTTTGAGCGGTATTGCTGCAAACTACTCTGCTAACGAGATTGTAGCCAAACTCACCGAAGGGGCGAGGGATATCCTATCTGCTGCACTGGTTGTAGGGCTTGCAGCAGGTATTATTGTGATTTTAGAGGATGCAAAGGTTGTAGATACAATTCTTCATAGTATGTCCTCTGCTATGGCAGAGACGGGAAAAGCAGCTTCACTTGGAGTGATGTATATGATTCAGACTTTTATCAATATTGTAATACCATCTGCAAGTGCAAAAGCGGCAATCACAATGCCCATTATGGCGCCATTTTCCGACCTGATAGGTGTCTCCAGACAGGCAACGGTTCTTGCATTTCAGTTTGGGGATGGCTTTACAAATATGATTACCCCAACTTCGGGAATTCTTATTGCAGTTCTATCTATTGCGAGAGTCCCTTACAGTAAGTGGTTCAAGCTGATTCTTCCATTTATACTCTTATTGATAGTTGTAGGATTTCTTCTTCTTCTTCCAACAATTTTTCTTGAGTTAAATGGATTTTAAGTAGTGTTCATTTACTTTGGAGGATTTGCTCTATACACGCCGTAATTGGGACTATCTTCCGGTACAGGGAGTCTGAATACAGGTGTTGACGAGGCTGCTCCCTGGCCAAGAGGCGGAAGTGGAGGGAAAGAACCTATTGTAATAAACTGCAGAACAGATTTCACCCAATCTTCCTGCAAACCAAAGTCGTGATAGAGGTCGTCCGGACGATAGTGATCCGGTACAATTCCATCTACATAGTGACCGTAACCGACACTGTTCACACTAAAGAAGCAGATTGGAAGAAAGACAAATTGCGGTGAGTCGTAGTTACCCTCAGGGTATGGAAGAACATACATCCCGTTAGGTTTTCCGTAAGTTGTGCTTCCTATATGAATTACAGTCATAAGAGGTTTGAGTCCGTTAAGGATCACCTCCGATGCAGATGCAGTGCCCTTTGTTGTGAGAATAAATAGTCTGTTAAGATCCAGTGAACCGGTTATTCTCTCAATTATTGTCTGGGTCTGCACATCATCGTCCCAGGAGCTGTACTTGTCGTTGTGCTCTCTTCTTGCCAGAAGTTTTTTATCTGCAGATGCAGGTGCGAGATAGTTGGCCAGTAGAGTTGTTGCCCTGCCGTCACCGCCTCCGTTATAACGCAGGTCCAGAATAAGCTCTTTTATTCCGGCTGACTTGAATGTGGACATAGCGTTATTGATATCATCCAGCATTCCGGCCTTAAAAGAGAGATAGTGATAGTAACCAACATTATATGGCAATCCGGAATAGTCTGTTGGGGTTATTACCATCGTCTTGAGAAACGACCTTGTACTCACTTCGCGGGCTGTTGCAGTAAAGGTGTAAGATTTATTAGTGAGGTCTACAAATGTGAAGGAGTTGGTTTTTTGAGCGTAAACAGAATAATATGTACCATTGCTTATTAGTGTACTTACAGGTGTGCCATTCAGGTGGCTTAGCTGATAACCCCTTTTTACTCCATTATCTGACATAGGTGAATTTGGGTGTACATACCTGACCCTAAGTGTGTAGTCTTTGTAATATTCAATAGGTTGCCCTATACTTATCCCGTATGTCTCAACAACTCCTGTCTCGGAGCTGAGATACTGAGCGCCTGTCATCATCCAGGACCATTTGTCCACCGGAACAATCAGAGTGTCAAAGTAGGCCTGAATGCTCTTAATGGGTTTTGCATCTATGTTTTTGGGAACATCTTTGTACCAGTAGTAGATGTCGTTCATTATTGCATATGCATAACTCTTTAGCGCCGCTATAGGGTCTGTTTCTGTATCGGGGCCCGGTTTCTCATCCTTTTGGCAGGAGGGAGCTATATAGAGCAATGATGCTATAAGAAATAAAACAGGGAAGAGTTGTTTTCTAATTTTTCGAACCATTTTTATCGCAATTTTGGTCAAAATTAAACAATTTTTTAGAAATTGTGTTATATAGGCGTAAATAGTGCACAGCTTAGATATATATAAATTTTAGAAACTTAGATAATTAAATAAAAAATGATTGACCTTAATACCATCGAAAGAAAGAATATTTTTGCAGTAAAAGGGAACCCTGTAACACTGCTTGGAAATCCTGTAAAAATCGGAGACATTGCTCCTGAAATAGTAGCATCGGGTAATGCCCTGCAAGATATTAAGCTATCTGACTTTAAGGGTAAGGTGGTAGTTGTAAGTGTATTCCCTTCAATAGATACCCCTGTATGTGCAAATCAGACAAGAGCATTCAACAAGAGAGCTACAGAGCTCTCAGGTGATGTTGTAATTCTTACTATTTCAAAAGACTTGCCGTTTGCTTTAGGTCGCTTTTGTGCTGCCGAGGGTATAGATAATATCCACACCCTGTCGGACTTTAAATACTCAAGATTTGGCCTGGAGTATGGCTTTCTGGTAAAAGAGAATATGCTGCTTGCAAGAGGTGTGGTTATAATTGACAAATCCGGAGTAGTCAAATATGTAGAGATCACAAAGGATATTATCGAAGAGCCAAATTATGACAAGGCAATTGCAGTTGTTAAGGAGCTTGTAGGCTAATTAGAATTTGGCCGATTACTAACATTGGCTTTTATAAAGATGAGGATGACTAAAAATAATTTGGTCATCCTCATTTCATTTTACAGCTGTTAACTCTGTCAGCAAAGGAAAACATTGGCTCCCGAATAGGGACGGGACCCACCGCAAGGTGGGGAGGATTTTCCGTGCTGACAGAGTTAACAGCAAGTAATAAAAGAGTGCTTAAGATCACTTTTTTGTCATCCTCTGTTTTTTCTTGTTTTCTTACTTATCAAATGTATTGAAACTCCTGCTGCAATTAGTGCCAGCACTATTTGAACGTGGAGTTTATCTGTTGCAAAAATTATTGCATAGAGTATTGTTACCCACAAAAGAGCTAATGTTCTGATTTTCAATTTTAGAGGTATACCCTCTTTGGATAGGTATGATCTTATGTAGGGACCAAGATATCTGTTGGAGAGAAGCCATCTGAGTCTTCTTTTCGAGGAGTTCATATAGAAGTATGTGGCCAGTAGAAGAAAGGGAGTAGTAGGTAGCAGCGGAATAAATATGCCTAATGTTCCAAGCCCTACAAATAGCGACGCAAGTATTATATAAAGTTGTCTCTTCAAACTCTTGTGTGGTCTCTCCATTTTTCTAACTTTGCAAAGATACTTAACTTATACGGAAACTTTAATCTTAAATTATGGAAAACTTCTCTGCCATCGTTGAGAAGGTAAGTTCGTTTCTATGGGGCTGGCCAATGATTGCTCTGCTTCTTGGAACTCACCTTTACCTAACAATTATTCTGAAATTTCCTCAAAGGAAGATATTTCAGGCAATAAAACTATCAGTTACAAAAGATAAATCCGGGAGTGGAGATGTGAGCCAGTTTGGCGCTTTAGCTACATCTCTTGCAGCAACAATCGGAACGGGAAACATCGTTGGGGTTGCTACAGCAGTGGCCCTTGGTGGCCCGGGTGCCGTTTTTTGGTGCTGGATTACCGGTGTTTTAGGTATAGCAACTAAGTATTCCGAGGGGCTTCTCGCAATCAAATACAGAGTAAAGACTGCAGATGGCACTATGCTGGGTGGTCCAATGTATGCCTTGGAAAAAGGTCTCAATATGAAGTGGATGGCTGTTTTATTTTGTATATTTACTGCCATTGCTGCATTTGGAATAGGCAATACTGTACAGGCAAACTCAATCTCTCTTTTGCTTAAAGAGAGCTACTCCATATCTCCATATATAAGCGGCCTCATTATGAGTGCGGCAACTGCTCTGGTAATTCTTTTCGGGGTAAAAGGGATAGCAAAAGTGTGCGGAACGTTGGTTCCTTTTATGGCATTCTTTTATATCCTGGGTTGTCTTTTCATTCTATATGTTAATGCTCCATTCCTAAAGGAGACCTTCTCCCTCATATTTGAATCTGCATTCTCTTCCAAAGCTGCAGCAGGTGGTTTTATAGGTACTACAGTTATGATGGCAGCAAGATTTGGTATTGCACGCGGACTCTTCTCAAACGAATCCGGTCTGGGTTCTGCACCGATAGTTGCTGCTGCTGCTAAAACCAGTAATCCTGTACGTCAGGCTCTGGTATCCTCTACGGGCACATTTTGGGACACTGTAGTCGTTTGCGCACTTACTGGACTTGTACTTGTCAGTTCAATTATTGCACATCCGGATATAGACCATACACAGGGTGGGGCTCTTACCCAAGCTGCCTTTGCGAAAATTCCATATGTGGGATCTATAATTCTCACTGTGGGTATCATAACATTTGCCTTCTCCACTATTTTAGGCTGGTCATATTATGGTGAAAAAGCAGTTGAATATCTTGGAGGTAAAAGATTGATAATCTACTACAGACTCTTTTGGATAGCTGCCGTTTTCGGAGGTGCTATCCTGAACCTGCATCTGGTCTGGGGCATTGCAGATAGTATGAATGCTTTGATGGCAATACCTAACTTAATTGCAATTCTTCTTCTCTCCGGGGTAGTAATCAAAGAGACCAATAAGTATTTATGGTCCGGGAACATTGATATGGAAGATCCCGAATGTGTGCAAAAATAACCTTGCCAAGCATTGTGGGTAAAACTTTGCCAGTGTTTTATGAAGTTGATTGTTAATCAGATAATTATAATGAGGCTGTCTAATAATTAGGCAGCCTCTGTTTTTATATACTGTTGCCACTTATGCGTGCTAAACTCACCGTCAGCAACGCAGTTTTTTTAAACGCTTTTTTCTTTGTGTTTTTCGGGGCTTCCGGAACGCCTCCCTACGGTCGTTGAACGGTCCTCAGCCTTTTTCCGAAGTTTACCACTTCATAAAATTGTAGCGACAGATCACATAAAAACAGAGGGGCCAAAATTACTTTTGGACACCCTCTTTATAAATATTTATATATCATTAATTTACATCAAACACTGGCAAAGTCTCCCTCACCCCACAATGGGTGGCAAGGTTAATATTTTTTGCCGTAATCCAGCATCTGTTTAAGGAAGTCTGACGGATACTCAACCTTGTAATCTACAACTATACCATCTTTCTCTACAGGGGTAATATCCGGGTTGATAAAACCGCCATAAGGCTTGAGATTCAGTGTAGCATAACGCTCCTTAAGCTCTTTATGAAGAGTTGAGTCTATCTCTATACCATATTTTGTGATAAGATCTCTACCGGCATTGTAGTCTCCCTCAGATTTAACTCTTTGGAGCTCTTTTAGCAGTGACCCGAACAGATTACGAAGCTTTAGAAAGTCGTTTATTACAAAGTAGGATTTGTTGTCACGAACCCTCTTCTCAATAATGTTTTCTGCCTTTCCGTTTTCGAAGCACCACTCTGCTATAAGCTTACGCCCCTGCATATGTGCCTGAGTTACATTTTTACCAAGGTCAATTCTTACAAACTGCGTGAAAATTCCATTACGAATATAGTTTATATAGGCTGCTTTGTAGGCCTCTTCATTTGGAAGTACTCCCAGCTCTACAAGCTTAGGATCTGCCATATAATAGAGTGCAAAGATATCTGCCCGGGCCTCCTCCAGTGGAGAGCTAAACTCTTTAAGAGCGTTTGAAGATACCCCCTCTAAAAGTTGCCCGGATCCGTGCCCAAGACACTCGTGAAGGTCTGTATGGATATCATTTGTTATCGCCCCATACTCTTTGACCATTGAAATCTCCGCCTCATCCCAGGAGAATTCTGTTGTAATACTTTTTGGAGCCTCTTCTGCGGCCTTATTATATGCCTCACCAATGTTTGCTATTGTAACCGACTTTGAACCATACTCTTTACGGATCCAATCTGCATTAGGAAGATTTATTCCAAGCGGTGCTGCAGGATGGCAATCTCCTCCTAGCTGAGCAACAGTAATAACCTTTGCAGATACCCCTTTTACCTCTCTCTTCTTGAACCTCTGGTCTACAGGAGAGTTATCTTCAAACCATTGAGCATTTTTGCTGATAATGTCTGTACGTTTTGAAGCCTCAATATCTTTAAAGTTAACAACAGCTTCCCAGGTTGCCTTCATCCCCAAAGGGTCGTTATAATTCTCAATAAAACCGTTTATGAAATCTACCTGACTTTGAGTGTCTTTAACCCAGGCAACATTGTATTCATCCCAAGTACGAAGGTCTCCGCTCTTATAGTAGTTAATCAGAAGAGAGATGTACTCTCTTTGTGTGTCATTTTCAGCTACTGATGATGCTCTTTCAAGATGAGCAACAATTTTTTCAATGATTGGACCGTACAATCCACCAATCTTATATACATCTTCAAAGATCTCACCCTCCTTTTTTACAAGTTTGGAGTTTAGCCCATATGAAATAGGGCGGGGGTCTTTCGGATTCTCCATTTTTGCATAGAAAGCTTCGGCTTCGGCTCGGCTAACTCCATCATAAAAGTTTACTGAACTGCCTAAAAGAAGATCTCCACTGCCGGATATGTTTTTTCTCTGAGGGTAGAGAGTGGGGTCGTATAACATCGGGATAATCTCATCTGCTACATCTGCCTGTCCGCTTTCGGTTAAAAGGGTGCGGAAATACTCTTGGCTGCAGCCGGGGATAAATTTATCTTCGGCATAGTGGTGGTGAATTCCGTTACTAAAGAAGAGACGTTTTGCATAGACCACAAAATTATCATACTCTGTTCCGCTCTTCTCCCCTTTATAGTTGTCAAAAATTGTCTCAATCACCTTTCTGATTTTCAACCCATATTTGAAATTTTGATCCCAGAATATATCGCGACCACTTTTTGCAGCCTCGCTAAGGTGGAATATATACTCTTTCTGGTTAAATGTTAGGGAATCCCATCCCGGAATTCGGTACCTTATAACACGTATATCAGCGAACTCATCTGCAAGATATCTGAATTTATCCTCTTTTGTCTCTTTTGTACCGGTTTGACACGAGCCCGTAAATAGCCCGACTGCCATAGCAAACAGCATAATTTTAAAGTGTTTCATTATTAATAAGATTAAACAAATATTTAATGTTTTATATTTTACTCTTTTTTAATTTACTTTTTTGCGGTTTTTTGGATGTACTTACTTTTGATTCAGAAGAGTCACCGGAATTTTTTACCTCGCCTTGCTGTTCACTCTCTTCTTCCAATACCGCCTCTTCTCCTCTAAACATATCAATAACAGATCTGTAAAGTTTTTTAGCCATTTGAAACATAGGCATTATCACAGAAATTTTGGTAAAGAGGTTACTTAAAAACCTTGTAATACTTAAGCTCTCTTTTAGCTCGGAGTAGTGCAAATTAAGCATTATCTCTCTAGTGGTTATCTCGCTTTGTAGTTTAAAACGCTCCTCCCTCAATTGGGAAAGAGTCTTAATTTCGGCATATTTACCAGATCTTTTCATTGTTTATCCTCCTGTGGTGTTTTGCTCCCCTGTTCAAAAAACATTTTTGAAAACATAGTTACCAAGGAGTTTATAAATAATTTATCTCTCCTCAGATAGAGAATAAAAGAGATAAGCAGAAATACTCCTGCAGTAATGAGAGTCCCTGCAGCTTTGGACTCCAGTAAATCTCCAAGCCACCAGCTAAAAGCAGATGCCATAAAAGCTAAAGCAATTCCAAGGGAGATTATAAGCAGAGCAGCATATACTATCTTAGAGAAAAGCACGGAAAGACTCTCTACCATCTTTAGCTTAATTGCATCCAAACGCATATCCAGGTACTCCTTTGCAGAATCTGCCAGATTCTCAAGCTTTCCAACCGGACCACTCTCTTCCTTACTTGTTGCCATAGGTATAATTTTAAATCAAAGATATGCTTTTTTGACTAGACCAGTTCGGATATTATAACGACATAATTTTTACCGTATTTTTTAGCACACTTGGGGCAAGTTGTATACCACATATACATCTTTTTTATCCCTAGCCCTTTGGTTTTGGCCAGATTGTTATAGTCTTTACACCATTTGCCAGTATCGTTGAAACTTCCCTCATACACTTTGCTGTAAAATTTGCCACTTAGCACTCTATTATCTGCATCGGGAATCTCTTTATCTACTGCAATATAGATATCCATATTCCATTTGGAGGTGTGTTCGCTAAGGCATAACCACTCTACCATTTTGGCTTGGGCCTTAGTTACCTTTTTATCTACCCTTCTGATTGCAGTCCCGAATCCGACCGGCATATAAAAGATGGTGAAAACCTTATCTTTAACAAAAGGTTTGTTGACCCACTCAACAATCTTATCATCCCAGGGAGCAGGATCGAATGGTGGGCAACACTCGATGCTCTTTTCAGTTTTTGACATAGTTCTGTTTTTTTATTTGTGAGTTTAACAATTTTCTATCAATCTTCTTACCGTGACCCGGGAGGAAAGAGGAGCAGCCGGAATCCAGCAACTTTTTCCAGCTCTTGTAGAGTAATTGCAGATCGTCAGCGAAAGGAGGTAGAATTGAACCGGGGAAAATGCCGAACATAGTATCTCCCACCATAGCAATCTCTTTATCTACCAATATGCTTAGAGAGCCGGCGGAGTGTCCCGGTGTGTGGATGATTTTTATGTTTATACCTTGAATTGATAAATCTAAGCACTCTTCAACTTCAATATCAGGAGTAAAAGGAGGGTACGAGGCAAAGCTGTTCTCATATTTTCTCCCAAGAGAAGACAAAATTTTTGTTGCAAAAAGGGTCCCCTTTGGAATAGGGGTGATTCCTGCAGATACCATTCTGCTCTCATTTTTACTTAAAATAATCTTGCATCCGTACCTCTTTGCCAATTGCGAAGTGTTTGCGCAATGATCAAAGTGCGAGTGAGTAAGTACAATATAATCTACTGTAAAACAATTAAGTGAGGTTAGTCCTTTAATAAGCTTGTTATAAGCAGATCCATCTCCGGTGTCTACAAGAAGGTTTACCGAACCGGATTTTACAATATAGCAGTTGCTTCTACCGGAAAGGATGCGAATAACCCTGCTACCTTTTGATGTTATAAAGGTCTCCATCTTTTACCCCTTACCTTTGGCCGGTAAAGCCAGGGCCAGTAAAAACATAATCACACCTGCAACTGCAGTTACTGGCTGCATCCACGAAACATAGCCGATAATAATCACCTGAACAACTAACCACCCGAAAACTATTGCCACTGAGGCAAATGATAGGGTGCGGGAAAGTTTATGATTTATAAAACAGGCAATAGAAGCAGTTAAAAAAGAGCCTCCAACAACTAAGAAAAGAGTGAGTCCGGGAATAAAATAGTCTTTAAAAGGGGAGCCTTCAAGCCACTCCAGAGGAACTCCCTCTGCCCCTTTTATACCGTAATAGCCTCCTCCAAATGCATTTAATGCTCCAAAAGCGAGCAGTGCTCCCAGAGTGTATCTTAAAATTCCGGAGGGTTTAGTTTTGTTGATCATTTCTATATGTTTTTTTTGTTTTTAGGCAGTAAAGATTCCTGGAACAAAAAGCGGAGTAAATCTAGTAATTTTTTCTTCTTTTTGCTACTTTTGGCCTATGTAATAATTGTTATATTTAAATACCGATAATGATAGAGAGTTTTGCAGCAATTGATTTTGAGACTGCCAACGAAAACCTTAGCAGCGTGTGTAGTGTAGGTGTTGTAGTTGTTAGAAACGGAGTAATAACCGACGAGTATTATAGCCTAATTCAGCCTGAGCCAAACTACTACAACTATCGTAACAGCTGCGTTCACGGACTTACTTCTGACGACACCGATAGCGCAAGAGTCTTTTTATATGTATGGCAAGAGGTAGAGCAATTAATTGCGGGTTTGCCTCTTATTGCTCATAACAAACAGTTTGACGAGAGCTGCCTAAAAGCTGTATACCGTACCTATCAAATGGACTATCCGGATTATGAGTTCTATTGCACTCTCTCTGCTTCCCGTAAAGCCTTTGGCAAAACCATTCCCAACCATCAGCTACATACAGTTTCGGCACATTGTGGGTTTTTTCTGGAAAATCACCATAATGCCCTCTGCGATGCCCGCGCCTGTGCCGCAATTGCACTTAGGGTATTCTAATTTGCTATTAATTACCTTGATTTCAAATATCGGAAAATCAAAGTCAGTAACCATACAAGGTGGATAGCAATTGCAATCAATGCAACCGGTGTAGATTGAGGGTTTTTAATTACCATTGTAACCCAGTAAGGAGGAAATGCCCAAGAGATAATTGTTAGCCAAGCTAGAGCAAAAAGATCCGAAAATGCAAAAAGAGATAAAGAGTTCAACCCTTTTGCAAAGGTCAAACCTTTAACTTTATTATCTGCACCGGAGTAAATCAAGAGGCCGATGACAGCTGAGTAAATTGATGAGAGTATTGAAATGATAACAATATTCAATTTCGGAACTGAAACAAAATCCAGAAAGAGAATTGCCGCAATTGAATAGACAAGTGATGGAAGTGCTGCAAATGATAGCCTGTTTATAAGATATCCGCTCTTTCCCAAAGGGGTTACAGAGATCAGCTCCGAAATATTCCCATCTCTTTCGTCTATCATAAGAAATCCTGTTACTATACCCATCATTCCAGAAATCATCACTATAATACCGGAGAGGATGTATTGATAGAAGGGAGATATGTCAAAAGATAGCCTTGAGATTAAAAAAGGTGGAAGAAAGAAGAAGATGATTTTAAACAGAGCAATCATAAGAAATGGTGCAAATATCAAGATTCCCATAACAGGATCCCGAAAGACTTGCCTAACATCATTCTTGTAGTGAGTAAAAAATATCATATTTTTAATCTTGATAGACTGTTTTTTTTTCAAAAACTTTTACGGCATATTTATAAAGCAGAAAGTTTGCCATAAATAGATATAAAATAAGGGCTGCAGATTCATACCACACTGTCTCAGAAAAAGCACCAAGCATAAGTCGAAGTGCCGCAACACTCGGAATAAGGGTAAGAGGATAGAGTAGGTTAGAGCCCAAAATAGAAAAGCAGGGTAAAACCAGCAGAAGCATATAGGGGATGGTTTTTAAAATATATTGATTAACAGTTGTACATCCGGCATTAATCACAACCCCACAAAGTGTGAATATCCCCGAGGTTAATGCTACAGAGACAAGAAAAACAGCCCAATTTAACGCTCCGTCAAAACTTAACGCAGTAATGGCAGAGGCAGCAGCGACGGAAACAATAGTTAATGAAATGACCTTAGCCACAATATACTCACCTGTTGTAAGTGGCGAGACAATCAGAACCTGAATCACCCCCTGTCCCTTTTCCAGCATAATAATACCTCCAATAAAAAAGAGCCCCAACACAGATGGATCGGAGTATACAACTAGTGGGAGAGCTATTGATGTAATATTTTCGGGCAATAGAGAGAGTATAATCAGATACATTGCTGTTATAATGACATAGACCAGGTAAAAACCCTGTTTTGACTGAAATTTTATATCTGATATTAAAGCATTTATTAACCTCATAACAAATTCTTTCCGGTAAGTTTTATAAAAATCTCCTCTAGTGTTGCTTCACAACTGTGGATTGTCTTGACTTCGTATTTATTCAATATCTCAATGAAATTTTGATTATGACCAAGAGATCTCATCTCAAATTCCTCACAGACGAGTTTATCATCCTTTAGATACTCAATTCTTATAATTTTTCTTCCGTGTTCTAGCATCAAATCTTTAGGCGACCCTGTAACAACTATTTTACCGTCCACAATGAACGAGACTCTGTCGCACAATTGCTCGGCAACACTCATATTATGGGTTGTAAGAAAAATGGTTTTCCCTGCAGATTTTTGTTCAAGAATAATATCTTTAATTATATGTGCATTTACCGGATCTAACCCGGATGTAGGCTCATCAAAAAACATAAGTTCCGGGTTGTGTAGAATTGCTCGTACAAAATTGAGCCTCATCTTCATCCCTTTTGAGAAATTTTCGGCCCTTACATCTTTATCAGGTAAAAGCCCAACTCTCTCAAGAAGTGAAGAGGGATCTCTTCTGCCGTTTTTATAATAGGCACCTATAAGTTTCAAGTTCTCAAGTGCTGTTAACTTTAGGTAGAGGTTGGGGAAATCAAAGGCAACTCCGATATCTTCATAGAACTCCTTCCCCCAAAGGTTACGCTCCTTTCCAAAAACTTTAATACTTCCATTATAGTTACGCAGCAGCCCTATGATTAGCTTTTGAGTAGTGGTTTTCCCTGCTCCGCTGGGACCGAGAAACCCGAATATCTCACCTTTTTTTATGCTGAAATCCATATTGTTGATAGCTTTTTTGTTGCTATTTGAATATGTAAATTCCAGATTTTCAATATGAATCATCTTGTTTAGATATCAGTTACAAAGTCCTAATTTACAACTTTGGAATAATAAATTAGAATATAATTCTAATTACTATATTTGTCTACTTAAACTACAAATTATAACTTATGAGAATTGCCTTATTATCCGGAATATACGGTGTCAAAGTAAAGAAAATATTGCTATTTATTACAATGACACTTCTTATCTACTCCTGCTCCAAAGAGAATCTGGATCCGGATAATCCTCCAATAACACCTCCTCCTTCTACAGAGAAACCTAAGCAGTTCAACGCCTCTACAGACAATTTAATAATAAAACACGAGTTGAGGGCGGCCTGGCTAACAACAGCCTGGAAACTGGATTGGCCCGGCACAACTACCGGTGCAGACAACCAAAGAAATCTGCTAATTTCAATCATAAACAATCTTAAGAGTCTTAATATAAATGTAATATACTTTCAGGCGATGACCTCCTGCGAAGCCTTCTATCAATCCCAAATTTTTCCTTGGTCCTCCTATATCACTGGCACACAAGGACAGAATCCGGGATTCGATCCCTTAGCTGTAGCCATTGAGGCTGCTCATTCAAGGGGTATGGAGCTTCACGCCTGGATTAATCCATTGAGGGTTGGTGCTGTAACAACTGTCAATGTCCCTTCACACCCTGCTGTGTTATATCCTAACCTATACAGTGTATACAAAGGTGTGCGCTACTGGAATGCAGGTTTGCCACAAGTGAGAATCTTTCTTCAGGATGCTGTTAAGGAGATTATCAATAACTATAATGTAGATGGAATCCACTTTGACGACTATTTCTATCCCGACGGCCTTAAATCATCTGCCGATACTTGGGACGACAGTGCTGCATTTGCACAGTATGGTGGAGGCAAAACTCTCAATGAGTGGAGAGAGAACAATATTGATATGATGGTTAAGGCAGTTAATGATGCGATTAAAGAGACAAAGGCTAAAGCAATATTTGGTATCTCACCATCGGGCCAGTATGCAAATACCCTTGCACTTTATGCAAACCCAATAACCTGGATGAATAATAAATGGATTGACTATCTGGCCCCTCAAATTTATTGGCAGATTGGCCACTCAACTGCAGATTTTGATAAACTGGCCAGATTCTGGAGCTCAAGCTCTGCCGGTGTACCTGTATTTCCCGGGCTTGCAGCCTACAGACTAGGTGAATCCGGCTTCCCTACAGTAACAGAGTTTCTGAATCAGGTTGTATTGTGTCGTGCTTTACCGAACATAAATGGAAATGTATGGTTCCGTACGGAGCATATTCTTAAAGATCCTATGAATAGTTTCATTAAACAGAACCTATATCAAACTCCCAGTCTTGTACCTAAAATAGGCACTTATAGCTCCGCGATACCACAGGCTCCGGCTGTGACACTCTCTCAAAAGATAATTACCTGGAATTTTGTAGATAATGCAACAGAGTATGTCGTTTATGAATTGCAGCGCATTGGCACTGGGAATGACTGGAATGCAGTTATCCGTTACAAAGGAGGAAACACCACTTTTAGTGGTGAGAATACCAAGAACTATATTGTTATAGCTGTTAACGAAAGAGAGAAATCTACCTATCAAAAGGTTGTTTACATCCCATAGTACTAAAATACCCTAAACGAGACTCTTAATAAAAGTGAGCATCTCATTATAATTCTCTTCCATACTCTGGAGGAGTTTTATTTGTGCCCTTGCGCGAACAAGATTGTGCTGGGGATATCCGGTTTTGTACTTGTAATAGTTATCTCCGTCAATATAGTCATCCAGAAACCTTACAGCTTGTTCGTAAGCCAGGAGTCTTGGTCCGAAAGCGAGAGAGTCAATCTCTTCGGGTGTGAGGAAATCTTTTGTATGTGACAGGTAGCCGGTAATAAATCCCCTGAAAACATTCATATCTACACTTATATTATCCAGATTTTCATCATCTTCGGCCCCTGTGTTAGCTCCGGAGCGAATAGCATCACCTATATCGCAACAAACGTACCCGTGCATAACGGTATCCAGATCAATAACACACAACACCTCATCGTTTTTATCAAGTAGCACGTTATTGAATTTAGGGTCTTGATGGATTACCCTTTTTGGCAAAATTCCCTTCTTACCCATCTCCTCAATCTTTGAATACTCTTCGCTGCGACTAAGCAGAAAGTCAATTTCCCACAAAACCTCTTTAACTCTATCAACCGGATCCGCTGCAACCCTCCTTCTAAGACTCTCTATCCTCATAGGGGTGTTATGAAAATTTGGAAGAACTTCACGAAATTCATTAGAGTGAAAATCTAAGAGCTGCTTATGAAATTTTCCGAATGCTATGCCTGCAAGCTCTGCCATTTTTGGGTTTTGGATTCTGTCGTAGTAGTGAGCATCCTCTATAAAAACATACATTCTCCAGTAATCACCATTGCTATCCCAGTAATACTCGCTGCAGGCACCGTTGCACTGTATACTGGCAGGAGTTAGTACTCTTCTCTCTATATCTTTACAACCCTCATCTTCCAGTTTCTTGCGGATATGATCGGTTATAAGCCGAATATTACGCTGTAAGCCATCTACATCTTTAAAAACTCTTCTATTTATCATCTGTAGAAGAAAATTGGGATGTTCTGGATTTTTGGTTATAACCTTGAAAGTATAGTTTATAAGACCATCCCCGTGCTCTTCAATCGATTTAACAGGAAAAGGAAGTAATCCCACTGCAATAGTTTCAGCTACAGACTTAGGAATAATATTCATAATGAGGCATTTGATAAATATGTAAACAACAGTAAGTGAATAACCCTGCTACCCATATTAGAATAACATAAGGCTTTCTAAAGTATAAAATTAACGATAAAAAATTGAACTGCAAAAAATCAGAACTTAATTCCAAGTGATATCCCTGCTCTTACTCCAGTCCAAGGTCCGTCAACAACCATTTTTGCTCCGCCTGCATCTACCGAAACTGTTTTTTTAACCATAGGTATATCAAAATCTTCAAGATTCTGACGTATCTCCTCCTGTTCGTCAGCGGTGAGGACTCTGCTTGAACTGCCTATAAGCTCACCTTTACTATTGCCGTAATGTGGACCTATTATCCACCAGTCAAGCACAAGTAACTTGCTTAGAGACCATTGTGCACCGAGTAAAAGACCTACTGTATTTGCTTTAATGTCCCCGGAGAGGGTTATACTTTGCTCAACATCGTTGTCGTCATTATATTTGAAGAGTAAATTGCCGCCTGCATAGCTTGCATTTCTAAAAAATGGAGCGATATAGAACCCTCTACCATAACCTTTTTTACCCATATAAAATCTGATTTCGGGTGTTATGGCATAGTTGCTTAATGTAAAACTATTAATGGCATCAACCGCCTCTTGATCTTCACTGCCTACCTGTTCAATTATGAAATCTTTCATTGGCAGATTCCCCTCAGGCATATTTCGGTAGGCAATAGCTATTGAGACTCTCTTTCCAAGTACTCTTTCAAATTGGACCGAGTAATTCCTAAGTGGAATAGCAGTCAAATTTAGCTTAAGAAGATTTTTCTTTGGTTTGTATGAATCTTCGTAATAGGTACCACTTGCGGCTAAAGAACTTGTAGACGAGCTCACTATTGAGAGGTTATTAGAAAAATGATTAGGATAATCTCTCTCTGATAACGATTGTGCGTTAACAGATAGCGATGCAAAAAGGAGAAGTGCAGATAAAATTAATACCTTTTTCATAATGTCATATATTTTTGCCTACTCTTTTAAAAGTCAGTTTTCGGCTTTTCTGACCGGAATCAAATGGTTGAAGAAAACCATTACAGAACTATTGTAAAATCTATGTAAATATAATAATAAAATTGTCAGGATAGAACTCTTCTTTTTTTTATCTGTTCTCATTCTATTATGTGATATACGTTGGTCATTCTCTTTTTTTTACTAAATTGTGGTCAATTTCAAAAAACTCTAAAACCAACAGGCAGCAAAATTTATACAATTATGAATTATATTAAATTTATGGCATTGACAATATTAGCATCTCTCTCTCTCTTTGGATTTACCTCATCAGAGGAGATAGAGATTAACATAATTCCAAAGCCGGTATCTGTTAAAATCAATCAAGGTCATTTTTTGATAGACCAAAAAACTAAGATATTTTACAATTTTGAGAGTGATCACTCAACAAATATAACATCTGCAATAAACAATCATCTAATAAAATTCTTCTCCTTTGAACCTCTGCAACACTCTTTTTTGAGAGAACCCAAAAAAGGTTCAATTTTTCTAAAACTGAATAGAGCACTAAAAATGCCAAAAGAGGGATACAGAATTGAGATATCAAAAAGAGGAGTTACTATTGAAGCCTCGGCACCAAACGGACTCTTTTATGGCGTTCAGACTCTTATTCAGATGATGCCTGCTGATGCAGAAAAATTGAATGAGATCAAGTTGCAGTCAGTGCAAATAGTTGACTTCCCAAGATTTGATTGGCGTGGACTACATCTTGATGTGTGCCGCCATTTTATGCCCAAGGAGTTTATTCTAAAGTATATTGACTATATGTCAATGCACAAACTAAATACTTTCCATTTTCATCTTACCGAAGACCAAGGTTGGCGAATAGAGATAAAAAAGTACCCTCTGCTTACAGAGGTGGGGTCAAAAAGAGAGGAGACACTTATAGGTAGCGGAAGGAGTTCTAAGCAGTACGATGGAGTACCTCACTCCGGATTCTATACTCAGGAGGATATCAAAGAGATTGTAGAGTATGCTTCTAAAAGATATGTTAATGTTGTCCCCGAAATTGAGATGCCGGGTCACGCTCTGGCTGCATTGGCCTCATACCCTCATCTGGGTTGCACATCGGGCCCATATAAAGTAGCAACAAGATGGGGTGTGTTCGACGATGTAATGTGTGCAGGAAAGGAGAGTACATTTGAGTTTATTGAAGGTGTGCTTGAAGAGGTGTTGGCTCTCTTCCCTTCTGAGTATATCCATATTGGTGGAGATGAGTGCCCTAAAACAAAATGGGTTGAGTGTCCCCTTTGTCAGAAAAGGATAGAACAGGAGGGACTTAAGGATGAACACGAACTTCAGAGTTACTTTATTCAAAGAGCAGGGAAGTTTCTTAATTCCAAAGGGCGCAAGCTAATAGGTTGGGATGAGATACTTGAGGGGGGGCTTGCTCCCAACGCAGCTGTTATGTCCTGGAGGGGAGTGGATGGGGGTATTGCGGCAGCAAAACAGAGTCACTTTGTAGTAATGACTCCGGGAAGTCACTGCTATTTTGACCATTATCAGTCAGATCCCCAAACTCAGCCATTAGCTATAGGAGGTTTTACTCCACTTGAAAAGATATACTCATACGAGCCTGTTCCGGAGACTCTTTCACAGGACGAGGCCCGCTTTATTATGGGAGCTCAGGGCAATGTCTGGACAGAGTATATGAAAACAACAGAACACGTGGAATTTATGGTATATCCAAGAGCAGCAGCTCTTTCAGAGGTTGTTTGGTCTGAGAAAGGTGAGAGAGATTATACAGAGTTCCTCAAAAGATTGGGGGAGCAGGTTAAAAGATACGATGTTTACGGAATAAACTATTCCAAAGCAGCACTGGATAAATAGGAGATTTTGAATATCTAAAAACTTTAAATTGAATAACTATATTTTTACAATATTCTCATTGCTGTTTCTGGCCTCCAGTCTGGTCTCATTTTTTGTCTCTTTTGCGGCCTGGCAAAGAAAGAGGGAGAGGGGAGCAATTGAACTTGCGCTACTAATGCTATTTGCAGGTTTGTGGGCCTTTCTTGTGATTTTTGAAACAGCTGCTACTACTTTGGAGGGCAAGATATTTTGGTCAAAAGCGGCCTATGTGGGTGCGTTATCAACTCCTGTTCTTTTTCTATTGTTTGTATTAAAAATTACGGGAAGAGATAAATATCTTAAACCCAGGACAATCTTGGCTCTGTTTATCTCACCTGTATTAGTTTTTATACTAACACTTACTAACGAATTCCACCACTTAATATGGACTGGATTTGCTCCTATATCCGATGTTACAAATCTCACAACATATTACCACGGAGTTGTGTTCTGGGTTGGGTATTTTGGATATGCATATCTTTTACTTATAATCTCCTCAGTATATCTTTTTAAGTTCCTTATATCCAGAGCATCTCCCTTTAAGTCACAAGCTAAGGCAATATTTGTAGCACTATTATGTCCCTGGCTTGCGAGTGTTTTATATGTTTCAAACTCTAATCCGATTCCGGGTTTTGATCTGGTCCCTTTAAGTATGATTATAAGTGGCACAATGCTGGCCATAGCTGTATACAAAAGCAAACTGTTAGATATAACACCGGTAGCACGCGAGACACTATTAGAGACTTTGGAGGATGGAATCTTAGTTCTTGACAGATACAACAGAGTTCAGGATATAAATAATTCTGCTGTTTTATATTTAGAGACAGATAAAAAAAATATTATCGGGCAGGATTTTAATTCAATAGAGTCTGGAGTAAAGAGTATCTCCGATGCGGTTCTAAATGAGTTTTCAAACCAGATGATTCAGGTTAAATATCCCGGAAAGATCAAGCACTTTAATATTACTAAACAGGAGATTAAAAACTATCCTGGCAGCAAGCTGGTAATCATCAGAGATAAAACATCAGAGATAAACAGAGAGCACGAACTTTTAATAGAGAAGGGCAGAGCACAGGAGAGTGATCGGCTTAAATCCTCTTTTGTCGCAAACCTCAGCCACGAGATTCGGACCCCGATAAACGTGATAACAGGGTTTCTTGATGTTCTTAACCAGAAAGATATAGATGAAAAAGATCAGGCAATATATGTAGATCTGCTCAAAAAAAGCACAGACAGGATTTTAAATACTCTCAATGACATTATTGAGATCTCAAAAATTGAGGCCGGTCAGGCTAAACTTACAGAGACCCAGATCAATCTCAACGAAATTATGGATTATCTCTACAATATTTTCTTAAAAGATGCTCAGGCGAAAGGATTAGCCATCAACTTCGATAAAGGGATAGATGATAAGAGTGCATTGATAATTGTTGACAGGCCAAAACTTGTAACCATATTTTCCAACTTGATTAAGAACTCACTTAAATTCACAGACAAAGGCAAGATTGAATTCGGCTATAAGCTTAACGACGATAAGCTGCTGTTTTATGTAAAAGATACCGGTATAGGAATTCCATCTGGCAGAAAAGAGATGATATTCAACCGATTTGTTCAGGCAGAACAAACTATGAATCGTCCTTATGAGGGAGCGGGGTTAGGTCTTTCAATTGTCAAGGCTTATGTAGATATGCTTGGAGGTGAAGTTATTCTTGACTCGGTGGTTGGAGAGGGGAGCACCTTCTCCTTCTCCATAAACTATAAGCCTGTGATTTTTCCATCAAATATTGATTAAGTAGATCTTTTTTTTTAGACCATTACTCAAAAGAGATCTGGTTATAATTATATTATCTATTTAGTATAATTATATTATTTTTGTAATCAATTGAAAATTAAGAGATAGACGATTCAATGGTTCAAAAAATCAAATATTGTGACAACCACTGCAATTAATAACTATCTTCCGGAAAAAATTGAATGGGAAAATTTTCTATCGGGAACCTTAATTTGTCGGTTCCTATTGTGCAAGGTGGCATGGGTGTCGGGATTTCACTTTCGGGCTTAGCATCAGCAGTGGCGAATGAAGGCGGAGTAGGAGTAATATCGTGTGCCGGTATAGGACTGCTATACAAAAATTCATCAAAAGATTATCTGGAAGCCTCAATTATAGGACTAAAAGAGGAGATAAGGCTTGCTAAAGAGAAGGCAAAGGGTGTAATAGGTGTAAACATTATGGTTGCCCTTACTAACTTTGCAGATATGGTAAAAACATCAATTGCCGCAAAAGCAGATGTTATATTCGCAGGTGCAGGATTGCCTTTGGATTTACCCTCTTTTCTGCAAAAAGACAGTATAACCAAACTGGTACCAATAGTTTCATCTACAAGAGCAGCTTTAATTATTTGCGAAAAGTGGATTAAGAACTACAACTATGTTCCGGACGCAATTGTTTTGGAGGGGCCAAAGGCGGGAGGACATCTTGGCTACAAAGAGGATCAAATTTCAGATGAGAGATACTCTCTTGAGGAGCTCCTTCCGGATCTTGTGAAAAACATAAAAACAATTGAGCTGGAGAATAACTGTAAGATCCCAATTATTGCCGGTGGTGGAATTTACAGCGGAGCAGATATGAAGAGAGTACTGGACTTAGGCGCATCAGCTGTTCAGATTGGGACAAGATTTGTTACTACAGATGAGTGTGACGCATCATTGGCCTTTAAAAATAGTTATCTCAATGCTGTGGAATCGGATATAGAGATTATAAGAAGCCCGGTGGGTCTACCCGGTAGAGCAATCTTTTCCAGTTTTCTTGGGAGGGTAAAAGATGGTCTTGAAAAACCGAAGAGCTGCCCGTTTCACTGTATAAGAACCTGTGACTACACAAAGAGCCCTTACTGTATTATTATTGCACTATATAACGCTTTTAAAGGTAACTTCAACAAAGGGTATGCCTTTTGTGGGAGCAACGCATTTAAAGCCGAAAAGATAGTAAGCGTGAAGGAGACCATCAAATCATTGATGGATGAGATGAAGGCAGCAAAAATTCTTCAAAAAAAATAGAAACGATCTATCTGTAATTAGATTTAAATCATTCACTAATAAAATATTAGTTAAAAACAGAAAAAATATTTTATAATATTTGTGAAACTTATTAATAAAATTCATATCTTCGCCCCCACACAAATTAACAACATGAACAAAGGAACAGTAAAATTCTACGATGAAACTAAAGGATTTGGATTCATCAAAGACGAGAAAACAGGAACAGATTATTTTGTACATTCATCTGGACTGAAATCAAGAATCAGAGACAACGACGAAGTTACATTTGACCTCGAACAAGGAAGAAGAGGCTTAAATGCTGTAAATGTAAAATTAGCGTAGCTTGAAACAACTTAAAAAGTTTTTATATAAATAATTCTTTTTTTAAGTCATTAAAAAGCCCCACATCCGTGGGGCTTTTTATATTTAGAGCCTAATTGAAGAGTGGAATAGTGAATTTAAATGAACTACCCACATTTAGCTCACTCTCTACCCATATCTCGCCGCCGTGTGTATCTACGAACTCTTTGCAAAGAATTAGGCCTAGCCCTGTTCCACTCTCCTGATTTGTCCCTTTTGTTGAACTACCGGCCCCTATCTGCCATAGATTTTCAAACCTGACGGGGTCAATTCCAACCCCTTTATCGGTTACTGAAATTGTTGCATTGAATTTTTCGGGTTTAACAGAGATTGTAACAGAACTACCGGGGTATGAAAATTTAATTGCATTAGTAACCAGATTTCTGAGGATTATCTTAAACATATTTGGGTCACAAAAAAGCACCACCTCCATAGGATCGTGAATAACAATATCTATATTTTTATTCCTTGCCTGATTTATTACCAATAATTCAATCTCTTTCCACAACTGTTTAAAGGATATCTTCTCCGGATGGTAGCTAATCTTTCCAAGCTGGCTACGAGACCACATTAACAGATCTTCTAGCAGAGAGTATGTAGAACGGCTTGAGTTGTTCATAAGCTCTATCATATGCTCTACCTCCTGCGGCTCTATACTTTTAAAGTTCTCTTTAAGGTAGTCTGTAAATCCAATCAGTGCAATAAACGGATTCTTAAGGTCGTGTGCAATAATTGAAAAGAACTTATCTTTGGTGGCATTTGCCTCTTTCAACTCTTTATTTACGCTGCTTAACTGCCTTAATGTCTCCTCAATATTGCGTTTCTCTTTAATAAGTTGCCTCTGAAGATTGTTTACCTCCCGGTTTAGCTCGTGCATCAAAGAGTTGTTTTGGATGAGCTGGTTAGCGTCTGTTCCCCCAGAGATAAGAATTTTGCCATTTTTATAGAAAACGCTTGCAGATATTGAGTTATTAATACTTGAGTAGTCTCCGAAAGTGATAAACCCTTTATAGATAAGGGGATTGATTGCATTGATATTTATAAGTTTTTCAAAAGGAGGGTTAAGCAAACTATCTTTAGGTATGCTCTCTCCGAAAAGTGTTCTGATAGCATTGTTTGCAAATAGAAGTTCACCGTCAGTTTTAAAAACGGCTATGCAAAAAGTATTGTTTTCAATTATGCACTCACTCAGCTCATCACTCCACTCTTCGAAAGAGAAGTTATCTATCTCCATAGCGGTTTAATGTTTAGATTTTAGTGCATCCAGTTTCTCATCCGAGAAATAGACAAAAAGAGGTATATTAAGCTGCATCCACTCGTAATAGGGGTAGATTTCGCAGTAGGCCTGCGGGGAGAGCTCTTTTTTAATTATCTCAATCCAGGCATTAAGCTGAGCTGCCCAGTAGGATGTTGTAAAGTTATGACTTCTGTAGGCTCGGAAGACCCAAAGAACAGTCTCAACAAATACCTCGTCATTTCGATTTCCAAGGATAGAGGCTATGAATCTCACGTGATTTGAGTGGTTATCTTTCATCATAGCTATGTTGTCTTTACCGATGAGGTTGACTATGTCCTCTCTGGAGATCATACTTCTGTTTATTTCGGCAACAAGTCGGTCACTTTTGTCAATATACTCTTTAACAGAGTTGGTGCTAACATTGTTAAGACTCTTAGCCGATTCAATTAGTGTTTTCTTATCCATTGTATTCTATGCTAATAATGAACTCTTCCAATTTATATAGGTCGGGGAAGTAGAGTAAATTCGGATATTTTCCGGTGATCTCTTTTTGATAGTGACGGAGTCCTTGACCCCCTACTATTATTAGAGTCTCGGGGAATAGTGCTCTTATTCTCTCGATTACCTCCTCAAGCAGATTAATATGAAAGAAGATACTCATTGAGAGTGCAACTATCTTTGGATTCACAATCTCTATAAATTTTATTAAATCGTTTAGAGGTGTGTTTGCCCCCAGAAAATGGACGTTCCAACCGTGAATTTCAAATATATCTGCCACCATCTTTATCCCAATCTGATGTGCCTCTCTCTCCACAGATGAGGCAACTACAGTGTTGTTCATTCTTGATTTAGAGATGATTTTTGAGTAGAGTTCGTTGAGAATAGATTCAACAATTGCAGATGCCATATGTTCGGATGCAACACTAATCTCACCTCTCTCCCAAAGCTCGCCGACATCATAGAGAGCAGCCCGTATTACACTCTCGTAAATATCATTAATTCCAATTTTCTCACTTACGAGATTATTAATTATCTCTGAACAGACCAATCGATTGCCAACCAACAATCCATCCAGAAACTGTTTCTGTATAGCTTTAAAATCCATATTATAATTACTAACCCCACACTAAAGTTAGTAATTAATTGTTATAGAAAGGAAATTATTGAAGTATTAAGATTAGATATTTAAAGAACTTTCTCCATTACATAGTCTTCCATAAAAAAACCATTTCCAATGTCAATGTTCTCCTCATTTATAATTTTGAACCCAAAATTTTTATAAAATGTTATAGCTCTGTTGCTTCTGTTGACATTGAGAGATAGGATGCCTGAGTTATTAAATCGTGCTATTTTTTCAATCTCTTTAATCATAGCCTTACCACAGCCGCTGCCCTGAAATTTTGGAAGTATATATATTTTATGAATCTTAGTTTTACCTGTTTTGTCGAAGTTTAACTCATAGGATGAATAACCGATGTATCTACACTCTCTCTGGCCACTCTCATTATTTGTGTTCTCCAGATCATAGAAGAAAGCGAGCAGAAATCTGTGGCCTTTGATATCTATCTGCTCAGCTAGAGAGGTAGCACTATACATCATATCCAGCATATAATCTATCTGCTGCGGTTTAAGAATATCTCTGAATGCTATTGGCCAGGTCTTATATGCAATATCCCGAATGATTGGGATATCATCTGTAAAGGCATTGCGAATATGTATCATCTCAAAATCATATTAAAATTATGAATCCGAAAAAAACTTCTTCTAATAAAATTAGCCTAAAGATGTTTAAAAACAGCCTGTTAAACTATCTCTTCTTATGTTTAAATGGTAGACTCCTCTTGTGTTTCAGGAGATGAATCCATCTCTGGATTGGAGGCTGAATTAACTTCTGATATCGGAGCAGATACAATAACGGGTTTAGGAAGATCTACCCATTTTTTAACATTGAAGGCATTCATTCCCCTTATCCCTCTCTCAATTTCGAATGATACAATATTGTTCTCTGTAATATCTTCCAACAATCCGTGGACGTGAACAAAAAACTTTTCCTGTGTATCCAACTCCTTAATGAAACCAAAACCTTTTGAACTGTTGAAGAACTCCACTCTACCTTTGCGAAGAGCTGGTTTCTCCTCACGCTCTCTTTTAGGAATTGATACCTCAATATTCTCCGCTTTTATCTTGATTTTTTTGGAAGGATCCGGTGGAGTATCTGTAATCATTCCGTTTTCATCTACAAATGCGAGCATATTTTCGAGCCCTCCCCCTTGGGCACTGGCTTTACGATCCTCTTTCTTTTGCTGCTTTTCTACTCTTTTACTTAACCTTTTTTTCTCTTTTTCTCTTTTGTTAAATGTTACTTGTGATTTTGCCATTCGTTATTATAAATTAAATTTTGGACTGCTCGCTTTGAACAGCCCGGATGGTCTTTGTGGGATTTCCGTTTTGCAAAGATAGTAAATTTATCAGGCATTGGATTTAAACTTCCTTATTCATAAATTTGTTTAAAATTAAACAAAATGTAAACATCATATTTCAGATATTTAATTTTATACAAATGAAGAGATCACTTTTAATAATCACAATGCTGCTATCCTTTATGGAAGGCTCAAAACTAATGGCAGCCAATCAGGAGGCCAGACTACTTAGATTTCCGGATATTCACGGAGATAAAATTGTATTCTCTTATGCAGGAGATATTTATACTGTACCTGTAGATGGAGGTGTTGCCAGAAGGCTCACTTCGAACATTGGGTATGAGATGTTCCCAAAATTCTCACCGGATGGTAAGCACATAGCATTCACCGGACAGTATGATGGAAATACAGAGGTTTTTGTGATTTCTGCAGAGGGAGGAGAGCCAACCAGATTAACATTTACTGCAACTTTGGGAAGAGATGACATAGGAGACAGAATGGGGCCGAATAATGTTGTTATGGACTGGACACCGGACGGAAAGAGCATTCTTTACAGGACAAGAGGGTACACCTTCAACGACTTTACCGGGCAGTTGATGACTGTTCCTTTTGAGGGAGGGCTTTCACAAATGGTGCCTTTAAAAAACGGAGGTTTTGCAAGTTACTCTCCGGATGGAAAGAAGTTGGCATATAACTATGTGTTCAGAGAGTTCCGCTCCTGGAAAAGATACTCAGGAGGGATGGCAGACGATATCAGAATTTTTGATTTTGAAACCAAGAGATCTGAGAAAATTACAGAAAATGTTAACCAGGATATCTTTCCAATGTGGTCGAAAGATGGTAAGGTAATCTATTATATCTCTGACAGAGATAGCTATATGAATCTATACTCCTTTGATACACAGAGTAAAAAAACTGAGCAGATAACCAAATACAGAGATTACGACATTAAGTTTCCTGCAATTGGAGACAAATACATAGTATATGAAAATGGTGGCTATATTGTCAAGCTGGACCCTATTTCAAAAAAGGAGGAGCGTGTTAAGATATCTATCTGTAACGATCTTACCTATGCAAGGGGTGAGTGGAAGGATCTCTCAAAGAGTATCAGATCTTTTTCTCTATCACCAAATGGTGAACGAGTACTTGGAGGAGCCAGAGGGGACGTTTTTTCAATCCCTGCGAAAAACGGAATAACTTATAATCTCACCAACTCATCGGATGCAAATGATAAGAGTGCAGACTGGGCTCCTGATGGGAGTGGCTTTGCATATATTTCAGATAAAGATGGAGAGTTTAATATCTATTTCCGTGATATCCGCACCGGCAATGAGAGAAAACTTACAGATATCAAGGGGTATATCTTCGGTTTTGAGTGGAGTCCGGACTCTAAGAAGATCCTATGGAGCGAGAAACTCAACACCCTCAATTTACTCGATTTTGCAACCGGTAAGAATACTGTTATTGAACACTCCGGAATAAGCCCTATTAACGACTATAACTGGTCTCCGGACAGCAGACTCGTGGTCTATACCCGTCCCGGCAAACAGACATCCACAGTTGTGGTTTTTGACACAAAGGATGGAAGTAAAAGGGAGATAACAGACCAATGGTACAGCTCTAATAGTGGCAACTTCAGTAAAGATGGAAAGTATCTGCTTTTTGTCTCTAACAGAACTTTTAACCCAACCTACAGTAGTACGGAGTGGAATCATATCTATTCAAATATGAGTAAGATATATATACTTCCAGTAGTTAAGGATGCAGAGGTGCCTTTTGCACCTAAAAATGATACAGTTGCAGTTACAGCAGCCGTAACGGCACCAGTTAAGCCGACAACTGATAAACCTAAGAGCGCGGCTGATTCAAAATCTGAGGTAGTATACAATTTTGATAATGCAGCTTCACGAATTATTGAGGTGCCTGTTGCAGCAGCACAATACGGGAACCTTAATATGATTGGCAACTCTATCTATTTTAGCTCAAGAAGAGGTACATCAATGTACGATATAGAGGCTAAGAAGGAGACAGATCTCCAGGCGATGATAATCTTTAGCCACGGGTACAAAAAAGCTTTGGCTATTTCAGGAGGTAATGCTCAGGTTGTTGAAATCCCAAAGGCTCCTGTAACGGTGAGCAAACCAATCTCTACAGCAGGAGTTAAAAAGTTGGTAGATTATAAACAGGAGTGGATGCAGATCTACAAGGAGAGCTGGAGACAGATGAGGGATTACTTCTATGCCAAAAATATGCACGGAGTAGATTGGGATAAAATTTACAAACGTTATGAGCCTCTTGTATCTCACGTAGCTCACCGCTCAGATCTTACCTATGTGATAGGAGAGATGATTGCAGAGTTAAGCGTTGGACACGCATATTCACAAAACGGAGAGAAGCCGGAGCCTGTAAGAGTTCTAACAGGGCTTTTAGGTGCACGGTTTTCAAAAGATAAATCGGGTTTCTTCCGTGTAGATAAGATTATTGAGGGGGCCAACTGGAATGCCCAGACCCGTTCTCCACTAACTATGCCGGGAGTTGAGGTTAAAGAGGGAGAGTATATACTTGCAATTAACGGAGAGTCATTAACAGATTACAATGACATTTTCGAACTGCTTGTTGGTACTGCCGGCTCTTTGGTAGAGCTGGATGTAAACAGCAAGCCCGAGATGGCGGGCTCGAGAAGAGTTCTGGTTGAACCTATTGCAGATGAGTCCGCTCTTCACTACTATAACTGGGTACAGAACAATATCCGCAAGGTATCAGAAGCTACTAACGGAGAGGTTGGCTATATACATATTCCGGATATGGGACAACCGGGGCTGAACGAGTTTGTTAAACACTACTATCCTCAGCTGGACAAAAAAGCCCTCATCATTGACGATAGAGGCAATGGTGGCGGTAATGTCTCACCAATGATTATTGAGAGACTACAACGTACCATCACACTCTTTACAATGCACACAAACCAGAAAGAGGGTTCACTAAACCCGGTTGGTACTTTCCAGGGGCCTAAAGTGCTGCTTGTAAATGAGTACTCTGCCTCAGACGGAGACCTGTTCCCATATCGTTTTAAACATAACAAACTGGGAACAGTAATAGGGAAACGCACCTGGGGAGGGGTGGTCGGTTACAGCGGAACCATTCCGGTAGTAGACGGAGGTTCAATAGTAACCCCATCCTATGCACCATTTGCTGCAGATGGAAGCGGATTCATAATCGAGGGCGATGGTGTACACCCGGATATTCTCATTGAGAACGATCCATACAAAGAGTTTATGGGTGAAGATGAGCAGCTCAACAAAGCCATTGAGGTGATTAAACAGCAGATGAAGGAGTTTAAATATATGCCTGCGAAGATTCCGGCTTTCCCGGATAAGAGCGCTAAACGTTAATTGAAGAATTCAAAAACCACGCTGCAGTCCGAGGATATTTTAATGTGTGATGTGAATCAATTCGTCTGGTTGTTTATCATGACAATTGTTAAAGCAAATAGACATACACACCGGACTGCAGCGTCGTTTTTTATTTAACGGCGTTGCAAACATAGCTAATTATGAGTGTAGGAGAGTTGCTGCAAACCACTGTTGCAGATTTTTTCGCAAAAATGTAGTTTAACTTATTTAAAAACAGATTTGTGAAAAATGGCTGTTTCGGTTTGTTTCAGGAAATGCTGCTGTTTTCAGGAGATATTCTCTGGATTTTCTTCAATATTTTACCCTTCATAGTCCTTATGCTCGCCTCAGAGCTATTAAGAAAATTTGCTATTTCCAGGTTCGAGAAGCCCTCTTCATTGAGTACATAGATCAGTTTTTCAAAATCGGTCAATTGATCCAGATTTTCAATATCTCCATATATTGCAAAAAACTCATCAGTAGTGGTTATTGATGAGAGAGAGCTTCTTGAAAGTGAGTTGGCCTGATCAATTATGCTGTTAAGACTATCAAATACCTCATTGGATAGTTTTCTTGACCGGACTGCCTCCATATAGACATTATCTATAAGTTGAGGGAATATAAAAGAGGTAGATTTACAAATTTCGGAGGTAATCCACAATTTATTCAAGCTCTCTTCAAATCTCTTAGCATTGATCTCACACTCTGATATCTTTTTTTGAATCCTCCTCTTTTTGATATAATATATAGAAGATGTGATTATTATCACAGAGATTAAAAGAAATATAAAATTGATAAAGATTATCCTCTCTTTTTCCAATGAAGCAATCTGTAAGTTCTTCTGCTCAACATCATATTTACGTTCAATTTCCAGGACTCTATTTCTTGAAAGTTTGGTATAAGCATTAATATATGAGTGATATGCCTTTTTATAATAAGAGATAGAGGGTTTTAAATCTCCCATAGAGGCGTAGATATCGCCAAGATATCTGTAATAGAAGTGGCTGTCTGTACTATTGGAGTCCTTAATTGAATTAACAGAAAGAACCCCGTAGTGCAAGGTGCTATCCGGTTGCTCCATTCTTTTATATTGCAAAGCAAGTTGATAATAGATCTTTGGATAGTTTATATCCAGCTCCTCAGTATTGGTAATATTTAAAATTTTCTTAAGGTACTCAGTTGCAATTTTAGTATCTTTTTTTGCAACATAGTAGTTGAAAAGAGAGTTGTAGAGATTGTATTCTATATATGGAGGGAGCTGCTCTTCGTCACCAAAACAGGCTATACTTGAAAGAGCCTCACTATACCTTTTGTAGCTGAGGTAAAATGTAAATAACTCAAGGCTGGAGTTAAGGACTCCTGTTCTGTAGTTTGCCAGCTTGCTCAATTCAAGGCTTTTCTTTAGATACTCCTCTGCCACACCTGCCTGTGATTTTGCCCTGTTCATCCTTCCAAGATATAGGAATAGAGTAGCACCAACATGGTTATTATCAATATCAATCTTTTTATATAGACTCTCTGCCTCTTTTATAGTCAGGTATGCATTTGAGTCAACACGATTTAAACTATAGAGAGCAATTGACTTATAGAGCATTGAACGGCACCTGTTATAATAGTCCTCACCAATGCTGTACCATTGTGCAGATTTGTTAATAATAGAGTCAATTCGCACAATACCGTATTTTTGCTCAAAAGCGATAGAGTAGAGCAGAGCAGAATACGCAGAATATTCACTCTTCTCTTTAAATTCCGACACTACCCAGGATAGTGAGTCCAGAACGTCTCCCGGTCTACTGTAGAGATACCCCTCATATACCTTCAAATAGTTGAGGTTATCTGTTTGTTGATTGACCTCCTCTCTTGAAGAACAGGAAAAAACTATGAAGCTTAAAAACAGAACCTTAAATAATCTCATAGCGAAATTGTTACTGTCTGCAAATATAATAATTTATGAGAGTCTCCGCCTCATAAAGGTAACCTGTGCCGAATAGATTCAGATGATTCAATACGTGGTAAAGTCTGTAAATGTTCTCACGCTCTTGCCACCCCTCCTCCAGTGGAAACTCCTCGTTATATGCTTGATAGAACTCCGGTGGAAATCCTCCAAAGAGTCTGGTCATAGCCAGGTCTGCCTCTCGGTGACCGTAGTATACAGCAGGGTCAATTAACACCGGCAACTTAGAGATATTACAGAGATAGTTGCCACTCCAGAGATCTCCGTGAAGAAGAGATGGGCTCTCTTTAACACTATCCAGAATGGAGCCCATCATAGATTCCAGACGAGAGATGCTATCTCTTAGCTTTTTAGCAGCCAGCCCTTTAGACTCCGCAAGTTTAAACTGAAACAAAATCCTCTTTTCAAAATAGAATTCAGTCCAGTTTTTAGCCAATCCTCCCTTTACAATATTTAACTGAGGAGTGCCTCCTATATAGTTATCTTCATAAAAACCAAAGCTCTTAGATCTTTTTTTATGAAGCTTTGCCAAAGAGCGGCCGAGTTCATTAAAAAACAGTGAATCCGGTTCCTCCCGGTAGATAAACTCCATAAGGATGAAATCTTCATCTGTTGCAACTATTTGTGGCGTTTTAACAACTTTTGCAGATGAAATCTCCTTAATACCGTTCTCTTCACAGAAAAATAATCTTCCCGGCTCTCCGCTTTTGAGAAAATAAAATTTGCCGGATTCGGTTTCGATTTTTCCGTCAAGAGAGGCAGAGCCCTTTGGTAAATTGCCTTTTACAACAATTTTCTCATTTAAAATCTCCTCAAGACGGTTAATTAATTTCATTCCGTTACTAATTTATATGTCAAAGGTAAAGTCGCAAGTTAGAACAAAAAATTTATATTTGCAGCAGTTATGAAATATAAGCCGGAGAATCTTGTCGCATTAGTTAAAAGTGGAGATAGAAGAGCTTTTGACCATTTTTACGGAATGGAGCATAAAAAAGCTTTCTTTTACTCTTTTAATTATGTGCATAATAGAGAGATTGCAGAGGATATAGTCCAGGATTCATTTGCCTCATTATGGGTAAACAGAGACTCTCTTGACACTGCATATCCCCTTCAGCCATATCTCTACTCAATCATAAGAAACAGATCTATAAATATCCTCAAAAGGTTGGCATTAGATCAAAAGATTATGAGTGAAATAACTAAAAGGGAGCATAGGGCTAACCTTGCTGCCCTTACAGATGACTCTGCAGATACTCTTGTAAGGTCTCAACTGGAGGAGTTTATCAATAAGGCCTATCTTGAATTACCCCCTAAAATATGCTCATCATTTTCTGATAGCAGGATTAGAGGGATGACATATCAGGAGATTGCAGATAAAAAGGGAGTTAGCGTTAAAGTAATTGAGTATCACATTACGCAAGCTTTAAAGCACTTCAAAATAAAATTAAAGGATTTTTTAGAGTAGTATTAAAGGGAATAGGTTGTCTCAATTGTAATAATAGTAGTATGAGTGATAATAGTATAGATAGAGACTTGCTGGTAAAATTTATCTCCGGTAAAGCAACTGTGCAAGAGAGAGTTACGGTTCTTGACTGGATTGAGTTAAGCGAAAGCAACAGCAGAGTGTTTAGCGAGATGAAAAACTTGTGGGTTTTAGAGGGGATTAAGAACATTGAGAAAGAGGATTATGCTCATAATATCAAGAGGGGATTCTTGCGTAAAGTTATTGGCTACGCAGCTGCTATAGCTCTTCTTGTAACATCAATAACTGCAGGAGTATATCTCTATAATGAGAAAAATGCAATTGCTGTTGCACAACAACAACCTGTCACGTTCAAGTATGTCGTTAACACCGGAGTAAAAGGTGTTGTCGATTTACCTGACGGGAGTAAAGTGTGGCTTAACAGCTCCAGTTATATAATTTGTCCTCAAAAATTCTCCGATGAGGCCAGAGAGATTGAGATTGAGGGAGAGGGCTACTTTGAAGTTGTCTCCAATAAAAATTGGCCAATGCTCATAAAGACCTCGAAAAAACACACTGTGAAAGTAACAGGTACCACCTTTAATCTATCTTCCTACTCTAATGATAACAAGCTTATAGTTACCCTTATATCCGGAGAGATCTCCCTGATTAACGACAATAAAAAGAGCGAAATAAAATTGAGCCCAAAACAGGAGATAGTAATTGTAGACGAAAAAGAGACTCAGCTCCTCAAAAACCCAAATATCAATAACAAGACTGCCTGGAAGGAGGGGCTACTCCTTTTTGACAATACAGCTATGGTAGATGTTGTAAAGAGAATGGAGAGGTGGTATGGAGTCAATTTTAAAATTAAAGACTCTTTAATCTACGACTATAGATTTACTGCAAAGTTCAGGTCGGAGTCTATTACTCAGGTTCTTGAAATATTGAGATTGTCTTCCAATATCAAATACAAAATAGATAGCACCACAATTACTCTGGCAAAAAGATAAAATTCACCCTTTTTTTTGAGGGAACTCAGGCTGTCTTTTGTATTAGTTTTAGAACTTAACCCAAAAAATTGACATCTATGAGAAAAAAACATTCTTGCTCCAGGGTAAGAGAATCCATCTTGCTTCTGGGAGTTATTGTGTCTCTATTAATTCCGACTGGCTTTATTCAGGCTCAGTCAATCACATTAAATCTTAAAGAGACTCCGTTAAAAGAGGTCTTTAAAGCTGTTGAGAAACAGACGGATTTTACATTCGTCTATAATAACAATCTGGTTAATGCCAATAAAGTTGTTACTGTGAATATCAGTAAGGCTGATATTAAAACCACTATGACGGCGGTTTTAAAGAACACCGGCTATGAGTACAAAATTGTAGAAAAACAGATTGTTATCTCTCCCTCTAATCTTTTTGATGATAAGAACATCGAAACTGTTGCCTCAAAAAACGCTCCGACCGGAGCTGCCCAACAAGAGTTTATTGAGGTAAAGGGCAAGATTCTATCATCTAAAGATTCACAGCCTATAATCGGAGCTTATGTGATGATAGACGACACAAAAAAGGGAACCTCCACCGATCTTGACGGTAACTACACAATCAAAGTTCCCAGAGGAACAAAAAGGTTGGTAATATCTTGTCTAGGGTACCAGAAAAAAGAGATTGAATTTAACTCCACAAACTTGTCGGGGCTTAAAATAATCCTGTTAGATGAAGCTAGCCAATATCTTAACGAGATTGTCGTGCAAGGTTACGGAGCCACAACCATCAAGGATGCAACCGGCTCGGTATCCAGACTAACTACAAAGGAGATTGAGACTGTCCCAATGGGGTCATCTGTACAAAGTATGTTGCAGGGACGCGCAGCAGGTGTAAATGTAATGATTCAATCTGCATCACCAACCTCTCCGGTCAGCGTTAACATCAGGGGTGTATCTACTCTGTCTAGTTCAGGAACACAACCTTTGTGGGTTATTGACGGAGTTCCGGACTACTCTTCAAACACATCCGGAGATATCACAAATACACTTTTTAACCTCAACCTTTCTGATATAGAGAGTATTGACATTCTAAAAGATGCATCTGCAACCGCAATTTACGGTTCCAGAGCAGCAAACGGAGTTGTTATGATTACTACTAAGAGAGGTGTAAAGGGACAGGCTCCCACAATTGATATAAATATTAAAAGTGGGTTCCAAAAAGTCAACTCAAACGATCTAAAGACATTAAATGTAGACCAATATAAATTCTTTACAGAAACACTTATCAGACAAAGAGTTAATGTTGATGGAAGTATTGGATACAACGAGAAGTTTTTTATTGACGAAACAGAGTTTCTTAAAATAAAAACCAGCCAATGGACTCCCGATATGTTGAAATTTCGTTCAGATGCATATATGTCAGGAAATACAGATTGGTGGGAAGAGATGACCCAAACAGCTATGACCAACCAGGTAGATTTATCGGTTAGAGGTGGTACAGAGAGTACAAACTACTATTTATCATTTGGTTATACAGATATTACAGGTGTTGTGAAAGGTGGAAAAAGCAACCTTTATAACGGAAGGATGAACTTTGAAACTTTAGTAGGTAAGTCGGTAAAAATTGGTTTAACACTTTACGGATCTACAAGGGTTGCCAATAACAAAGATAATCTTCTAAAAAGCATACCAAGGTTTCGCCCCGATTTTGATGCATTCAACCCGGATGGGAGTATTAATATTATTCCTACAAACACCACTATTGAGAACCCTTATATTACATATTACAACAGAAATGACGGTGTTGGTAAGGTGCTTAACGGAACGGCATATTTCGAACTAAAGCTTCTTCAGGGGCTTAAATTCAGGTCTGCAGGAACTATAAACTACTCAAATTCAACTAACGATGTGTTCAACAAAAAGGGTACTCAGGGTTATGCATCAAGTTATAACTCCAGATCACTTTCAAACTTTGAGAACAGCACTCAGGTCTGGGATAATACCCTTAATTATGCAGCTGTTATAGGGAAACACGATATAGTTGCAGTAGTTGGTCAATCCGTAGAGGTTTTCAATGCAAAGTCACAAACCGCTACCGGTAGTGGATTTCCTGACGAAGATGTACTTACAAACATTAACAGTGCCTCAACAGTAGGAGCCAGCAGTGATGCTTACGGAAGTGCTCTGGCCTCTTTCTTTGCAAGGGCAAACTATAAATATCTCAATCGGTATATGCTTACAGCAACCTTCCGGGCAGACGGATCCTCAAAATTCGGTCCAAATAACCGCTGGGGATACTTCCCTTCCGGTGCAGTTGCCTGGATCATATCTGAGGAGAGTTTTATGCGTGATTTCAACGATGTTGTTCCATATTTAAAATTACGTGCATCTATCGGAAAATCGGGATCTCAAAACTTAGGATATTACGACTGGATGACTACCCTCTCTGCATCACCTTACACTGAGCAGCCGGGCATAAAACCATTCAATCTGGGAAATCCGGACCTTCAGTGGGAGAGTTCAACACTGCTGGACATTGGCCTTGACTACGGATTGCTTAACGAAAGAATCAGAGGTACAATAGGGTACTACAGCAAACAGGTAGATAACTTAATCTATACAGGATCTGTACCTACAAACTCATCTTTCCAGACCATCAACCAGAATGTTGGTTCAATAACTAACTCCGGATGGGAGTTTGAAATAAGAGGTGATGTTATTAAAAAGAAAAACATTACACTTGAGCTAGGTTTTAACATTGCTACAAACAGCAGTATAGTAAATAAGCTGGACGGAGTTCAAAAGGAGATAGTTATGCCATATTACTATGAGTGGGTAAAACTTGTAGAGGGTGGTAAACTGGGTGACTGGTTCGGCTATAAATCTGCAGGAAGATATTTTGCAACGAATGAGGAGATATATGCTTTGAAAAAGACCAATCCAACGACAGGTGCACAGCTTAACTATCGTACATCAAGAGAGGTTGCAGGAGACCCATACATAATTGATCAGGATGGAGACGGTGTAATCACCAAAACAGACAGAGTTGTGTTGGGAAACTTTAACCCTAAGTTTTATGGAGGTTTCAATGTAGCCTTTACATATGGAAATCTATATGCATCTGCAGTCTTCACATACTCTTATGGAGCCAAAAGGATGTGGAACCAGACTTACTCTGCTGTTACTGCCGGTTCAAGTACTTATAATGCATACAACAACCTGTTGGAGAGCTGGAATTTTAATCAGAATCCCGAGGCAATACTTCCACGGATTGGTTTGAGCGCGACCTACAACGGCTTAAGTGACTTCTTTATTCACGATGCATCATTCATAAGGCTAAACGCATTGAATGTAAACTACAGGTTACCGAAGAGCTGGCTTAATAATAAGTTCTTAAACAATATAGACCTTACATTCCAGGCATCAAATCTGTTCACCATTACAAAATATCCCGGATTTGACCCTCAGGGAAATTTTGGATCAACAGATATGGCCGCATCATACGTAGTTGGAACAAGAACATCTCAGGAGCTGATCGGGATAGGATCGGGTGTTGATTACAGTAAATACCCATCTTCGACAACCTTCAGTGTAGGAGTTAAATTAACCTTTAAATAGACATCGCTATGAAAAAAACTTTATACAATATAATTATCGTTTTTGTCTTAATCGGCCTAACCTCTTGTGAGAAGTTCCTTTCACTCACTCCACCTCACAAACTGGTCGTAGACAACTCTGTGACAACATATGACGGTGCTGTGTCGATTCTTAACGGAATGTATGCATCCTTGTCAAAAGGGAGCGGCACATCTACCAGTGACTTCTTTGGCGGGAGCCCCTTTATCGCCCTTTCGGCACAAACCGGAGTAGGACGTGCAGGAGGAGTAACTTACTATAATATGAGTTACCTCTCAACCCAAAGTGCTTTCTCTACATACTGGCAGCAATGGTATGCCTGTGTTAACTCTGCAAATGCAGCAATAATCGGAATCAGTGGCTTGGCAGATAATAAATTCCCATCTGTTGAGGTTAAGACCAGAATGCTTTCGGAGGCGAGAACCTTTAGAGCCTGGGTCTACTCCCATCTTTTATGGTGTTTCTCACACTACTGGGCAGATGATGAGTATGGTGTGTTGTGGAGAGAGGATATTGCTGACTTCAAAAACATTTTTGCAGATAGAATCTCTGTTAAGGAGAGTTACGAGAAGATTCTCGCAGATGTAGAGGAGGGGGTAAAAAATCTTCAGGACTACACTACCTCAAAAAGGCTTTCAAAACAGATGGCAAAGGTGATTAAGGCAAAACTACTTATGAACAGAGGTTGGACAGGAGACTACACCGCAGCATTAGCTATTGTGGATGATGTTATTGCAACCTCACCAGCCATTTTTAAAATGGACCCGGATATGAAGAAAGTATTTAACGATGCGTGGGATTCAAATGAGGTGCTTTGGTCTAGATATATGGAGGATGCTACCGGAAGAGCTTACGGAGAGGCATCATACTCTCAGATTATTATTCAGGCCGGAGATGCCTGGAGTACAGCAAATCAGAACAATCCGTCATCCCTCAAATCTTTCTTTCCTGAGTTTGACAACTGGCTTAAAGCAGATCCAAGATTTGCACAGACTATGGGTTGGGCAAGAGCAATCAGCGCTACCGGTATATTATACTTCTGCCCTACCAAACTTGCCAGGCAGGGAAGAGCCTCAACGGATCTTATGAACGACAAATTTACAACCTACTACTTCAGATATCCTGAACTCTATCTTATGCAGGCAGAGCTGAGGGCACGCACAAACCAAAGCCTGGCAAACTCTATAGCTCCAATAAATTTAATGCGCTCAAAGAGAACCAATCCTGTATTACCTGCTCTTGAAGTTCCTGCAAATCTGGAACAGCTTATGGAGACTATCTTTAGAGAGTACTGTCTTGAGCTATATCAGGAAAACGGGAGCGAGTGGTTTGCCTCTGTAAGGATTAAAAAAGGAAATCAACCGATTCTCTATCTGATGAAACCGGACATTACACCTGTCGGAGCTGAGAAGCATTGCTGGCCAATACCCTCGACCGAAACATCAACCAATAAAATGATTAAATCAAATCCTGGTTATGACAACTAAAAATAGAACAGATATGAAAAAAATATTATTTATAATAGCCGTGGCTCTATTGTCATTAGCCTCCTGTACAGATAAGAGTGAGCTTCTGGTACCTTACCCTAATGACATAACATTTAACGAACTCACTCTGGCATCCTATACTCATAATATTCCCAGCGGAGGTTTTACTTCCGGAGCAGTCAGGTTTAACACAATTAAGAGGGGTGATGGTACATACTCAGGATTTGCCTACTCAAACCAAAACAACAGATCTTTTGTATGGACAGATACCAAGGCAGCAAGGGATACAAATATTATGAGTGTCTATACTGCATACAGAAATATGACAGAGGTCTATGCTGTTGCCTGCGCAGATAACGAGACAGACACCTATTTTACTATAGACAAACCGACTGTTGTGGAGCACATTCTCTTCGCAAATAATACCTATAACTATCTTGCGATGAACTATGGAGCAAATAGCGGAACCTCAATTGCAAATCCAAATATACCATCTGCACCAAAAGCAATTTGGAATACCTATGCTCCAGGAGTCACAAGAAAGCTCACAAACGACGGCGATTACTACAAGGTAATAGTAAAGGGATATAATGGTAACAACCTTACCGGAACAGTTGAGGTCTATCTTTGCTGCAGGAAAGGAGCCGATCCTGCAAACCCTGCCTTTGCATTTCTTAGAACAGACTGGATTGCAGCCAATTTAACTTCACTCGGAGCTGTCACAAAGGTCTCATTTACAACCAGCTGCTCATACAAAGATGTAAACGGAAAGGACTTAATAAACTCATATTTTTGTATTGACGGAATAAGACTAAAGACAAACCAATAGTAATTTATGATGATAAGAGTAATATTGACATCTCTTTTGTTGAGTATCTCCCAAATCTTTATTTTTGGGCAAAACAGGAAAATTGATCTTCTCAAAAATGAGCCATTTGAAAAAGTCTCTGCAATGGCAAAAAAAGAGAAAAAACTACTATTCCTGGACTTCGGTTCTCCCAGATGCTCTCCGTGTCTCTATATGAAAAATAATATTTTCACAATCGACAGTGTTGCAGATTTTGTTAACAAGAGATTTATTAGTGTAGATTATACCGAGGGAGAAGAGAAGGCCAGGTTAAGTCAAATCTACTCAGTAAGTACCGAACCGGTTTTTCTGATTGTAGATGCAGATGGAAATCTGATGCATCGTACAGAGGGTAAATCTACAGCAGCAGAGATGCTGGAGAGATTCAGGCAGGGTATCGATCCAACCAGGAATCTTACAGCGATGAACAGAAAATATGATTTGGGAGAGAGGGATGTCAATTTTATTCTTGAGTACATTAACACTCTTCATATTGCAGGGTTACGAGAGAAGAAGATGGTAGTATTGGAAAATATCTTCCACTCAAATTTCCCTCTGGACTCTCTCAAAACCAAAACCTACTGGAGTATCTACACAAAATTTGATGAATCTCCGGTTAGCAGACAGACTCTGTTTGTGATGGATAATATGGGTGAGTTTATCTCAATCTTTGGTGAGAGGCCTGTTTTGTCAAAAATTGACATACTCTATGGAGCCCGCTCCAGAGTCTATATTTTTGGAAAGAGGGCCCCTGCAGATGACCCGGAGTATAGTGTAGTTTTGAAATATGCTCAAAAGTCAGACCATCCGAATGCATCAAAATGGCTTGTTTATCTGGTTCCTGCCGGGTTTAAATTCTCTGACTGGCCCCGTATGGCTAAAGAGATAGAGAGTGCAGTCTCATTTAATATTTTAAAAGGCTCCGAAAGGACCACTTATATTAAGATGATGTCCGAGCAACTTGCGTGGTATTGCAATGATATTAATGCACTTCCATACTCAATCAAGTGGATAGACTCTCTTTTACCAAAGGCAGATGAGCAGCTAAAAAGCTCACTTATGGAGACCAGATCCTCTGTTGAGGAGAAGATCGCCGGACTTAAAAAATAGAATCTCTTCTGCCGGGTATTACCAGTATTTGCAGAAGACTTGAAGGGATGACTCTTTGCTGAATCGGTCATCCCTTCTTTTTTTATTAAGCAAAAATGACTATTTTTGAGCTACATTTTACAGACCACTATGAGAAAAATTAAATATATCGCTCTTCTGCTCATTTTTGCCATCTCGACCCTATTTATCTCTTGTGAAAAAAATCCCTTCGGTGGGGCTGAGTTCAGACGAGTAGTCATACTATATATGGCTGCAAACAACAATCTTAGCAGCTTTGCAGAGCACAATATATCTACTATTAAAGATGGATTTGTACCTGATAAACAGAGCAAAGATATCCTTGTGGTATATGTTCACCTTCCAAATAAAGATCCAAAACTTGTAAGAGTCTATAAAGAGAGCGATGGAGTTGTAATGGAGGATGTTGTAGCAGCATACACAGACCAAAACTCTGCAAACGGAGATGTTCTAAAGGCCGTTCTTAACAAAATCAAGGTGATCTTTCCTGCAAAGGAGTATGGTCTTATCCTATGGTCTCACGCCACAGGTTGGTTGCCACAGGGGTACTTTAACACCTCGGTTACTCAGGGGGCATATTATGAAGATCCATACAAAGATATTGTTAAGAGTTTTGGAGAGGACAGAGGGGTAGAGATGGAGGTTAAAGAGCTTAAGGGAGCCCTCCCTTTTCGCTTCTCATTTATTATCTTTGACTGCTGTTTTATGGGTGGAATCGAAACCATATATGAGCTTAAAGATAAAGCAGATTATATAGTTGCATCCCCAACAGAGATTCTTGCATACGGTTTTCCCTACGACCAGATAATGAACTCTCTTTTCCAGACGAGGTTAGATTTGGAGCAGACCTGCCAACTATTCTACAACTACTACAACAACCAGTCCGGAGTGCACCAATCTGCAACCATATCTATATACAAAACCGCAGAGCTTAAGCAACTGGCAGATGTTACAAAGAGCATTTTCAATAATAACAGGAGTAAAATTGCCACTCTCACGATGAGTAGTATTCAACCCTATTTTCGTCTCAATAAAAGTTGGTTCTGGGACCTGGGTCACCTGATAGAGAAGATTGCCACCCCTGCGGAGTATGCAACTTTTACCGCATCTCTGGATAGGGTTATTGTCGCTAAATGGAACACCCCAAACTTTATAGATCTGGAGATAAAAAAATATTCCGGAGTGAGCACATATATTCAAAATCCTGAGAATAGCTTTCTGGATGCTTTCTATAAGGGATTCGACTGGAATGTTGCAAGCGAAATGATTAAATAGATTTTTTTTTATATCTTTGCCCCCTCTAAAAAAGGAGACTTTTTTGGTGCAATGGGATCCGGACCATTCCGGGTTGAGTAACACATTTTAAATCACATTTATGAAAACAATTACATTGAAAGGTAATCCAAGAGAGATTACAAAAAAAGGCAAAACAGCACAGATGAGAAGAGATAATCAAATCCCTTGTGTTCTGTACGGTCCTGAATTGCCAAACATCCACTTCTCTGTTTATGACAGAGATCTTAATCAGATTCTCAACACCCCTAACTCATACATAATTGAGCTTGAGATTGATGGTAAAAAGTACAACTCTGTTCATCACGCATCTCAGTTCCATCCAATGACAGATGAGCCATTGCATATGGATTTTCTTGCTGTAACTGAGACAAGACCGGTTGTTATAAACGTACCTATTCTTATAACAGGTAACTCAGAGGGTGTACGCCAGGGTGGTAAACTTATCCTCAATACAAGGAAAGTTAAAATCTCTGCAAATGTCAAAGATCTTCCGGATAACATCACCATAGATATCTCAAATCTTGGAATAGGTAAAACAATCTCTGCAGGAGATATTAAGCTGGATAAAGTGCAGATTCTTACTGCAAAGACTACAATTATTTGTGCAGTTAAGATGACACGTGCAGCTATCGGAGCCGCTGCCGCCGCTGCTGCTGCAGGAAAATAGTAAACATTTAAGGGTATGAGCTATCTGATAGTTGGATTAGGAAATATCGGATTTGAATATGCTGATACTCGTCATAATATAGGTTTTATGGTATTGGACGCCTGGGCTCAGGAATCCAATACCATTTTTAGTTCATCAAGGTACGGTTCGGTTGCCGAATACCGTTTTAAGGGTAATAAACTAATTCTTCTCAAACCATCTACCTATATGAATTTGAGCGGAAAGGCGGTTAACTACTGGCTTCAGAAAGAGAAGATTCCTGTTGAGAATATGCTGGTTATTGTTGACGATTTATCACTCCCTTTGGGTACTATAAGGATGAGAAAGCAGGGGAGCGACGGAGGTCACAACGGGCTTAGAGATATTTGCGAAACCCTCGGCTCCACAGCCTATACCCGTCTGAGAATAGGAATAGGAGATAACTTCTCAAAGGGGAGACAGATAGATTATGTTCTGGGAACGTGGAGTGATGAGGAGAGAAAGATGCTACCGGATATTCTCACGAAGGCTGCCGAGGCCTCAAAATCTTTTGCAGCAATTGGTCCGGACAGAACGATGAATCTCTTTAATACAAAATAGATAGGGCTATACTTATATGAGCAGGTTGGATAAATATCTGTGGTCTGTTCGCATCTTCAAAACCAGAAGTGATGCTGCAGATGCGTGCAAATCCGGGAAGGTAAAGGTTAATGGAACAGAGGCCAAGGCATCCAGAGAGGTAAGGGCAGGGGATGAACTGGTTGTAAGGAAGCTTAACATCTTTTTTGAATTTAAGATTATTGAGCCTATAGATAAAAGACAGCCTGCACGACTGGTACCCAATTATATTGAGAATTTAACACCGGAAGAGGAGCTGGCAAAGCTGAATGCACCCAAAGAGAGCCTCTTTCTCTACAGAGAGAGAGGAACAGGCCGTCCTACCAAAAAAGAGAGAAGAGATATGGATGGGGTTATGGGATTTCTGGAGATGGATGATGAATCAGGTGAGTAGAGCTATCACGCTTTCCCTGTTATCTCAAGCAGTGAGCATTTACCCTCCCACGAGTACTCTCCCATATAGGCCGGAACAAGAATAACCTCCCCCTTTTTAATACTCTGCTTCATACCACCTCCGTTGATAACTGCATCTCCTTCAATGCAAAAGTAGAGGATAAAACTTCCAAATAGATGACTCTCTGCTCTGTAGCTGCTCTCTACATCAACTCTTTTAATCTTGAAATAGGGATTATCTGCACTCCCCCCCTTTAGAACAACTTTAGAGGTATCTAGCTTTTCATAGTTTATGCAATCTATTGCAAGGTCCATATGCATCTCCCTTGCAGTTTTTGGACTCCTCTCCCTACCCCAATCATAGACTCTGTAGGTGACATCAGAAACCTGCTGGATCTCTGCAACCAGAATTCCACCGGTAGCTGCGTGAAGAGTTCCGGGTTTAATATCGATAATGTCCCCTTTAACAGGCTTTATCACATTAAGATTATCAACTATTGAACCATCTCCACATTTGTCGAAGAGCTCTTTTGGGGTGAGTTGCCGGTTGAGTCCCAGATATATCTTAGCAGAGGGTGAGGCCTCAAGAATGTACCAACACTCTGTCTTACCATAACTGTTATGCCTCTCCATTGCGGTTTGATCATCCGGGTGGATTTGAAGAGAGAGGTTCTCCTGGATATCCAGAATCTTTACCAGAAGAGGAAACTCATCTCCGTATCTGTCGTAAATAGAGTCTCCTACAAGATCTCCCAGGTATATCTCCACCAGGTCATTCAGGTCGTTTCCCTCCAAAAAACCGTTTGAGACCAGAGAGACATCATCCTCAACACCGCTAATCTCCCAGCTCTCACCAACAGGTTTATCTGAGCTGCTCTCTTTTCCCAGACTCTTGACTATGTCGGAGCCGCCCCAAACCCGCTCTTTGAGTATGGGATTAAATTTTAGAGGGTATAATTTTTCCATAAAGTTTGTTCATATAAAAGATGACACCAGCTGTATAGATAAGTGCCAAAATGTAGATTAAATAGTAGTAGTTGCCCGGGATGAGATCTGCAAAACCGAAATCCACGGGTATCTCCGGAAATAGAATTGTGATCAGATACGAGAATCCGTTATTTATGAAGTGAATAAAAATTACAATCCAAAGTGAGCGTGTTCTCCAGTAGATCCACCCCATCAAAAGGCCCAGCAAAAATGCGGGGATAGCCTGCCAGGGGTTAAGATGCATAACCCCGAACATTACGGCACTCCATATAATTGCCTTTGCAGGGGTGGTGTGGTGTAAAAGCCCCCTTAGAATTATCCCTCTGCAAAAGATCTCCTCCAGCAGAGGAGCAAAAATCACAATAGCAAGAAAGCTGCTCAATTTATTGGTTTGAATCTGAAGCATAAGATCTTTAAAGAACTGAGGAACCTCCATCCACATTGTGAGTGGTTCTGTAACCAGGTTAAAGGAAAAGACCAGAGGTAGTATCATAATAAATGATAGAAGCGCACCAATTGATCCAAAATTCGGTCTGTCAATCTCCACAGATACCCGGTTGGTATCCCCTTTTAGAAGGGATATCCTTTCATCACTTCTAACAGAGAAGTAGATAAGAGCTGCTGGTGGAATAAATATAAGAGGATAGGTGATTAACTCTCCCCATCCGATGAAGCCCGGAAATATCATATTGATAAACATTGTTACCAAAGCACCCAGTATTGACCCCCCTATGGCCAGCAACCCTATTAGAAACCAGCTCTCTGTAAGGTTGGGAAGGAAGTAAGAGTATCTTTTTAGCATAGTTTAATCGTTTTTCTTAAAGAGTGGAGTGGGGTAGACCCCCTTATCGCATAGCTCACCGACTCTTTTTGTCACAGAATCCCTATCCTCTTTATAGGTAACTCCGAACCATAAATCCGGTGTGGAGAGAACTCTGCAGGAGGCATAACCTTCCTCAAGCAATTTGTTTACAATGAAGGGTATATAAAATTCACTTTTTGCTTCATCTCCTCTCTCCTTTAGAAATTCACCAAAGAGCCTCCATCCCTGTTCAAAAAGATCGGGGGTGAAACCCCACATATTCATCGAGACAGGAGTGTCGTTCTCAATTATAACTCTCTCTCCTTTGCTGTTCTCACCTGTAATCACATCATCATCTCTTTTTATATTGTGGTGCTCTTCTACCGAGACCAGAAACCCATCACTCCCTACAGTACAGACCCCTCTTGATACAGACCCGGATTCGGAGAGTGTATTTCCTGTCCTGAATCCTACCATAGAGAAATTACCTTTGTTGCCGGCAACCTTAACAAGGTAATCTGCAATAACTTTAAACGATCTCTGTCCGTAGTAGTCATCTGCATTTATTACTGCAAAAGGAGTTGTTATACTCTTATGAGCAACCAGTACTGCGTGTCCGGTTCCCCAAGGTTTCTCTCTCAAAGAGTTTAGAAAAAACCCTTTAGGAATAACATCCAGCTCCTGCTCTACAAAACTGATCTCGATAGAGTCTCCGTAACGACTCCTGACTCTGGCCTCAAAATCTTCCCGAAAAAACTTGCGAATCACAAATACAACTCTCCCGAACCCAGCCTGAACGGCATCGTAAACGGAATAATCCATAATTGTTTCACCATTCGGACCCACCCCGTCCAGCTGCTTAAGTCCTCCATATCTGCTTCCCATCCCGGCAGCCAGAACCAATAACGTTGGTTTGATCATATTGCTCATTTAAAATTAATACCAAAGGACAAAATTATTATTAATTTTGTAAAAAATTGAAGTTTTGAGTCTAAAAGAGAGATGGCACACCTTTATTGATTCCCGGATTATGAAATTTGTCCGGAATAAATATCTTGTTACAGGATTGGCATTTGTAATATGGATAACATTTTTTGACTCGAACAACCTCATTGAGTGGTCCAGGGTGGTTCTAAACATTGGACAACAGGAGTCTCAAAAAGAGTACTACAAAGAGTCTATTAAGAGTACCGAGGAGAAACTCAGGGAGCTCTCCTCAAACAGAGATTCACTTGAAAAATATGCAAGAGAGCAGTATCTCTTTATGGCAGACGACGAAGAGATTTTTATTGTAGAGGAGAGACCTTAAGCAAGTCTCGTAAATCTGAAGATTCATAAGTGGGACCGCCATCACAAGGTATAGACCTGTAGTTATAGAAGAACTGATCTATTCCGAATATCATTGCCCCCTCAATATCGTTTGCAAAATCATCACCAACCATCAAAGCTTCACTCTTTACGCCATTTATTGCTTTGAGTGCTCTTTTAAATATTATTGGACTCGGTTTGTGCACACCCTGCTCTTCAGAAATAAGAACCGCATCAAAAAAAATGTCAATACCACAGCCGGTAAGTTTTTTGTACTGAACCTCCTTAAACCCGTTTGATATGAGAGCCATAATGCAACCTCTCTTTTTAAGCTCCTTCAGTACCTCAAGAGCGTGTGGCATCAGAGCTTTTTGATAGGGCATCCTCTCAAGATACTCCTCACCCATCTTTTGAGAGAGCTCTCTGTTCTCAATTCCGAACAGGAGAAGGGTTTGGTAAAAACGCTCAGATCTTAAAACAGCTTTAGGCAGCTCACCCAGTTCATAAAGAGCCCACAACCGGTGATTAACGCTATCGTATGTTTTGTAAAACTCCTGCTTATCTAAATGGTGTAAAGAGTACTCATCTAGTAATGAGTAGATGTTGTTACAGGCATTTGTGTCAAAATCCCAGATGGTGCGGTCTAAATCAAACAGGATATATTTGTACTCTTTTTTTAACATTCTTAACTGTTGTTTTGCTATCTCTTCTTTTCTACTTTGTGTAGTAATCTATCATTAAGTTGATTGCCCTGCTACAAACCGGACAGAATCCTTCGGCTGTATTTGTCTTCATTCTGCAATCCAGGTAGGGACGGAAGATCCCTTTTGCCATATAACCCCCCCCTTCAAAAAGGCCGGTAATGTTTTTGTATGCCGGGTCATTGGGGGTAGGTTGCGGTACCCCTGCAGATATCATATCTCTCCATTTGCCGGCAAAGTTGACCATTGTGGTGATGTTTGGTTCCCACGGCTCAACCTTTAGATTATAGAACTCCTCATATGCAACCTCAGAGGAGTAGTACTCATCTCCAAGACCGGCAAAGCTGTGCCCTAATTCGTGAACAAACACCTGGGCAGAGTGCTTGTGATCCGACATACTAAGTCCGTAAAAGTTGAAAATTCCTCCCCCTCCATATTTCTCTGTATTGACAATAACATATAGAGCATCGCAGTTGCTGTTTGAGGCTGCAGAGGCAACTATCCTCTGGTTTGGTGCAGTTAGATACCTGTCTATGCGAAAGGTGTAGAAATTGGATGAAACAGCGGTTCTCCTCCATATATCCTGCTGAGGAATATCTGTACCTGAGTCTTGAGACTCCGATAGTACTGCCCAGATGTTAAAGTCGCTTTTTCTGGATTTATATGGTTCTATATCAAATAGATATCCTGCAAACCTTTCGGCATCCATACAGAACTTATCCATCTGTTGTGCTGTATAACCCTCGGCTATGAAAACCAGATCTACTTTGTTTGAAGATGCTCCGTTATATAGGATTGTATCTATTTTGTAACTATTCTGAATCTCTTGGTTGATTAGCTTATCTGCAGGATCTACAGGAAACCTTCCCATCTCCCGAAACTCTCCGCTCTGTTTATCTCTTTCGTAAAAGACCACCACCACACTCTCCTTTGGAAAGGGAATCCAGTAAGAGCACTCAAAGGCTTTTCTGCTCTCTTTTGCCTCGGATGTTGTTCTCCACTCCTGAAAAAGAGAGTTAAACCCTTTAGAGAATATCTCTTCACCGCTTTTAGTCATAACCCTGTAGTGGTACTCTCCGTAATAAAAAGGATCTTTGAGATTTACCCTTGAACCACTCCAAAGTTGCTCTTTGTGTAGAGAGTTCAGATAGACGCTCTGAGATGAGGCATCTCCGGCGAAAACCACATCAATCCGTAGCCTCTGTGCGGTGAAATATTTGTCGTAATCCTGGGCATTCGCACCACAGAACAGAGCAGACATAAGCACAACAAGAGTGTACCTTTTTATTGCAACATCTATTTTTTTCATAGTTAAATTCCTGTGTAGCTTTGAGGAGTAATATTATGCAACTCATCCTTGATTGTTTCACTCACCTCTAAAGAGTCAATAAAACTTGCAATTGACTCTTTGTCAATTGGCCTGTTTGTTCGTGTAAGTGATTTTAGTGCTTCGTAAGGTTTTGGATAGCCCTCTCTTCGGAGTATTGTCTGAATCCCCTCTGCGACAACAGCCCAGTTGTTTTCCAGATCTTTGTCAATTGCAACTTTATTGAGGATTAGTTTATTTAACCCCTTCTCAAGAGATTTAAAAGAGATTATTGTGTGTGCAAATGGGACCCCGATGTTTCTCAAGACTGTAGAGTCTGTAAGGTCTCTCTGAAGTCTGGAGATTGGGAGTTTGCCCGAGAGGTGTTCAAAAAGAGCATTAGCAACACCCAAATTCCCCTCTGCGTTTTCAAAATCTATTGGGTTAACCTTGTGTGGCATAGCAGATGACCCTATCTCCCCCTCTTTGATTTTCTGACGAAAATACTCCATAGAGATATAGCTCCAGATATCTCTGCAGAGGTCTGTCAGGATATTGTTAATCCTCTTCATATTGTCAAAAAGAGCTGCGATGTAGTCGTAATGCTCTATCTGAGTTGTAGGATAGGAGCGTTTCAACCCCAGCCTACCCTCTGTAAAAGATACGGCAAAACTGTTCCAGTCAATATGTGGATATGCTGCGTAGTGTGCATTAAAGTTACCTGTGGCCCCTCCGAATTTTGCAGCAAAAGGAATTGTGCTCAACATTGATATCTGCTCATTGAGTCTGACGGCAAAGACCTCTATCTCTTTACCGAGCCTGGTAGGGGAGGCGGGCTGACCGTGTGTTCTGGCCAGCATAGATACTTCTGACCACTCTAAAGCCATATCTTTAAGTTTTTTCTGAATCACATTCAATTGAGGAAGGTAACAATCGCGAACCCCCTCCAGAAGTGAGAGTGGCACAGATGTGTTATTGATATCCTGAGATGTGAGCCCAAAGTGGACAAATTCGCAGTATCTCTCCAATCCGAGCTTCTCAAACCTGCTCTTTATGAAGTACTCTACTGCCTTAACATCGTGATTTGTCACCTTCTCGATCTCCTTAATCTCCATAGCCTGTTCAATGGTGAAAGAGGTGTATATATGTCGCAGCTCCTTAAATTTTTCCGGATCAACATCTTTAAGTTGTGGCAATGGAATCTCACACAAAGAGATAAAGTACTCTATCTCTACCCTTATTCGATATTTAATAAGAGCGAACTCGCTAAAGTATAGGGTCAGCTCCTTAACCTGATAGCTGTATCTGCCATCTACGGGAGAGATTGCTGTTAGTGGTGTATTAAGCATATCTTCGTTATTATCTGTTTTTAGTTATTGTTCTGTATAAAGTTATAATCTCCTTTGCCTCTTTAACATCGTGAACCCTAAGTATATCGGCCCCGTTTACAAGAGCTAAAAGATTTAGTGCAGATGTTGCAGAGAGCACCTCATCCGGTGTTCTCTCCAGCAGACGATATATCATACTCTTTCTGGAAATACCGGCAAGGAGAGGGTAGTTTGTTCCATCCTCTTTAGTCGGCTTCAAACTATTCAGGTTGTTTAAGAGTTTATAATTCTGGTCAAGATCTTTTGCAAATCCAAACCCGGGATCTAAGATTATCTCCTTTATTCCGGCCTGATTAGCCTTTTGAACAAAGTGCCGGAAATACTCTGCAACCTCTTTTACAACATCCTCATATTGACAAAGGCTCTGCATTGTCTGCTGTGTCCCTTTTTTGTGCATTGCTATATATGGGAGCTCCAACTTAGCAGCCATCGGAATCATCTCAGGATCATCCTCTCCGGATGATATATCGTTGATAATGAAGTCTCCGACAAAATCGTAGGCTCTCTCAACTATGGATGATCGGAATGTATCCAGAGAGAATGTTGAGTGAGGAAAAACTCTTAGGATTATTTTCAGCGCAGGCTTTAGCAACTCCCACTCGACCTCCTCCTCTACCGGAGTAGATCCCGGTCTGGAGGAGCAAGCACCGATATCTACAATATCTGCCCCCTGCTCCAGCATAACTCCATACCTCCTCTCAAAATCCTCCTGCGTGAGAGATCTGCTTCCCTGGTAAAAAGAGTCGTGGCTCAGGTTTATGATTCCCATCACCAGAGGTTGATGGGTTTGTAGAATATTTGCCATAAAATGCCTAACTTTGCTTGGAGTCACAAATATAAGATTTTATTATGTTAATCGTATTAGAAGGTTTGGATGGGGCGGGGAAATCTACCCAGATAAATCTTTTGCAACAATATTTTGAGACCAGTGGGTCCAAAGTTAAATATCTGCACTTTCCAAGGTTCGATGCCCCTGTTTTCGGAGATTTGATTGCCAAATTTTTAAGGGGAGATTTTGGAAAGATTGAGGAGGTTCACCCTATGCTTGTGGCGCTTTTGTTTGCAGAGGATCGCAGAGATGCTTCTCAGCAGATAAAAGATTGGATTAAAGAGGGCTATCACATAATATTAGACAGATATCTATACTCCAATATTGCGTTTCAGTGTGCAAAATGCAGCAACCCTCAAGTTGCTTTAGAGCTACGTGACTGGATTTTTGACACTGAGTTTAATAAATTTGCAATACCGGTTCCGGATCTCAATCTTTTTCTGGATGTACCTCTCAATTTTGTAGATGAGAAGCTAAAGGAGACAAGGTTGGGTAGTGAGAGGGAGTATCTCAAAGGTAAAAGAGATATCCACGAAGAGAGTATCTCTTTTCAGTCTAAGGTTAGAGATATATATCTTTCTGAATGTGACAAGGGTGATGGGCTGATACGTGTGAACTGCTCCTCAGATAACGGAGTTATGCTATCTGCAGAGTCTATCTTTGGAAAAATTAAGCTTTTGTTGGAAAATATTACTAACTGATATATTCATTATGAAGTTTCTCAGAGCAATATCCAGAGTTGTAATAGGGGTAACATTTTTACTCTCAGGTTTCGTAAAGATTATAGATCCTGTCGGGGTAGGACTCATAATTGAGGAGTATATGAAGGTTGCCGGGCTGGGCTCCTGGCACTTTATTGCGCAGACATTAGGGGTTGCGCTCTCGGGTACCGAAATGCTCATTGGGATATCACTTCTTGTAGGTATACGAATGAAGATCGCCTGCCGGGTTTCACTAATCTTTATATCCATCTTCACCATATTGACTCTTTTTCTTGCAATTTTTAATCCTGTTACCGACTGCGGATGTTTTGGAGAGGCAATTAAACTTACCAACTGGCAAACCTTTTATAAAAATATTGTTTTTCTCTTCTTTGCAGTTCTTCTATATCTCCAGAGAGATAATTTCATACCTGTAGCTCCTGCAAGATGGGAGTGGGGTTTCGCAATTACATATGCTCTTCTTATTGTCTCTTTATCGCTCTACTCATACAGACATCTCCCTATGATTGATTTTATGGAGTTTAAAGTTGGTACAGATATTAAAGGGAGGCTGGACTTTATTTCGGAGAGTGACTCCCCGGTTTTTGAGACCACTCTCATCTACTCAAAGGATGGTAAGAGATATGAGTTCTCTATAGAGAACCTGCCGGACTCCACCTATAAGTTTGAAGATTCAAGAACAAAAAGAGTAAACAAGGGATCTGCTCATATGGATTTTGCTGTTTCTGACGTGAATGGCAACTATATTACAGACTCTCTTCTCTCGGTAAAAGGGGCACTATTTATTACCAGTGTGCCATTTATTGACAAACTGGGAAGAAGAGCAGTTCAAAGGGTTAACCGGCTATACGACACTCTTAGTGTCCGCGGTGTTGAGTTGATTGTACTAACCGGATCCCGGTTGAACTCCTCAGATTCACTATCTGCTTTTAATAAGCTCTCACCTAAGCTTTACAACACAGATTTCAAAACTCTTCTTACAATGAATCGTTCGAATGGAGGTGTTGTATATCTTTATGACGCAACAGTAATATCAAAATGGTCAACAATTGATATCCCTTTTGAGAATATAGATGATATTCTAAACCAGGATTCAGAGCTGCTCTCGGCAAAAGCCAGGATAAGAGAGCAACTTTCTGCAGAGATAACAGCATTTATGCTCTTAATAATCATATCTATGATGAGGTTTATCTGCAGGATCTTATATATTCACAAACCTATTGCCAAAGATAGCAACAAGGATGAGAGATCCTCTATAGCACCGGACTCTGTAATACACGATATTTAACTAAATGATAGTAGAGAGGGATAAAGATTTAAAGAGACTTAACACTTTGGGGTTAAGTGCAAAGGCAGTCTGGTATGCAGCTCCCGGTTCGGTTAAGGAGGTCATAGAGCTTCTTAGCGACACCCGTTTTACCGCATTGCCAAAACTTGTAATAGGCTCCGGCTCAAACACCCTTTTCTGTGAAGATTATAACGGGCTTGTGGTTCGCCCGGCAATTATGGATATCTCAATTAGTGAGATATCGGATAAATCTCTAAAATTGAAAGTTGGTGCCGGTGTAGATTGGGATAAATTTGTAGCATACTGCGTAGACCGAGGCTGGGGTGGGGTGGAGAACCTCTCCGGAATTCCAGGATGTGTCGGAGCCTCGCCGGTTCAAAATATTGGGGCGTATGGTTCTGAGGCAAAGGATACAATTGTATTGGTAGATTATATAGATATTTGCACCTTACAACAGAGGAGATTAACTGCTCCAGAGTGCCATTTCGGCTACAGAGAGAGCATTTTCAAACAGGAGCTTAAAGGGAAGACAATCATAACCTATGTAACTTTTGAACTGGCTCTTAACCCTGTTGTTAACACCACCTATGCAGATGTTAAAGAGAGGCTCAAATCTGCAGAAAATCCAACTCTTTACGATATTAGAAAAGCGATAATAGATATAAGAAAAGCAAAACTTCCGGACCCCGCAGAGGTTGGCAATGCAGGAAGCTTCTTTAAAAACCCAATTGTAGAGGAGAGTTTTGCAGAGAAATTAATGGAGAGCAACCCGACTCTCAGGCTCTATCCCTCTTCTCCTGGTTTCACTAAGATTCCGGCAGCCTGGCTAATTGAGCAGTGCGGTTTCAAGGGGGTGAGGGAGTTAAACGTTGGTGTTCATAAGAACCACGCATTGGTTCTGCTTGCATACGAAGGGGCAACAGGCAGAGAGTTACTGGAGTTTGCACAAAAGATAAAGCGGACCGTTAAAGCCCGCTTCTCTATTGATATTGATATGGAGGTAAACGTTACAGCTTCCTCTTGATCTCCACAATTGTATAGGATTCAATAATATCTCCTGTTTTGATATCGTTATACCCGTCAATATTAAGACCACAGTCATAACCTGCAGCAACCTCCTTAACGTCATCCTTGAATCTTTTAAGTGAGCCAAGACCCCCTGTGTAGACAACAATTCCGTCCCGTATAATTCTAACCTTAGCATTTCGAATAAGTTTTCCCTCTTTTACCATACAGCCGGCAATCGAGCCCACCTTAGATATCCGGAACACTTCACGAACCTCTGCTGTTGCGGTAATCTCCTCCTTCTGCTCCGGTGCAAGCATACCCTCCATACCATCTTTCACCTCGTTTATTGCGTCGTAGATAACCGAGTAGAGTCTTATCTCTATCTCCTCTTTCTCTGCAAGTTTACGGGATGAGACCGATGGTCGAACCTGGAAGCCTATGATTATGGCATTTGATGCTGCAGCCAGTAGTACATCTGACTCAGAAATTGCACCCACTGCTTTGTGAATTACATTTACGTGTACCTCTTCGGTAGATAGTTTTATCAGTGAGTCAGACAACGCCTCGATTGATCCATCTACGTCTCCCTTGACAATTACATTCAACTCCTGGAAGTTCCCTATCGCTATACGACGACCAATCTCCTCAAGAGTAATATGTTTCTGAGTCTTAAGACCCTGGATCCTTAATAGTTGCTCTCTCTTGTTTGCAATATCTCTTGCCTCCTTCTCATCCTCCATTACATTAAAGAGCTCACCTGCAGCAGGTGCCCCGTTAAGACCTAAAATAGAGACCGGAGAAGCAGGTGCTGCTTCGGTTATCTTCTGCCCACGTTCGTTGAACATAGCCTTAATCTTCCCGGTATAGCTTCCACTTAGAATAATATCTCCAATATGGAGAGTCCCTGACTGAACCAGCATAGTGGTTATGTAGCCTCTGCCTTTATCCAGTGAAGATTCAATCACTGTACCTTTTGCCCTCTTATTAGGGTTTGCCTTAAGATCCAGAAGTTCTGACTCAAGAAGAATCTTCTCTAGCAGTTTATCTACATTGATACCCTGTTTTGCAGATATCTCCTGACACTGATATTTACCACCCCAATCCTCTACAAGCAGATTCATATTGGCAAGCTGCTCGCGAATTCTCTCGGAGTTTGCACCCGGCTTATCCATTTTGTTGATTGCAAATATCATCGGTACGCCGGCTGCCTGAGCGTGGTTGATAGCCTCTCTGGTCTGTGGCATTACTGCATCGTCGGCAGCGATAATAATTATTGCAATATCTGTTACCTTGGCACCACGGGCACGCATTGCTGTAAATGCTTCGTGACCAGGAGTGTCCAGAAATGTTATTCTCTCACCACTGGAAATTTGTACATTATATGCACCGATGTGCTGGGTTATTCCACCGGCTTCACCTGCAATAACATTAGCTTTACGTATGTAGTCCAGAAGTGATGTTTTACCGTGGTCTACGTGACCCATTACAGTTACAATAGGAGGGCGGGTTACCAGTTCATCTTCTGTATCTGCCTCTTCCTGAATAGATCCCTGCAGGTCTGCAGTCACAAACTCAACCTTAAAACCAAACTCCTCTGCAACAAGCACCATTGCCTCTGCATCTAATCTTTGATTGATGGATACCATCAACCCCAGATTCATACAGGCTTCGATAACCTTGATTACAGGAACATCCATCATCATTGCAAGATCGTTAACAGTAACGAACTCGGTCATCTTTAATATATTGCTTGAAATTTGCTCCTTTTCGTGCTCCTCCTGAAGCTTTTGAGAGGCGTGTTCTCTTTTGTCTTTACGGTATTTTGATCCCCGGGTCTTACCTTTACCTTCAACCATACGCAGATAGGTCTCCTTGATCTGCTTCTGAACTGCATCTTCGTCAACCTCATTTCTTACAGGTTTGAACTTCTCTTTACCTACAACAGGTTTAGTATCCTTCTTCTTATTAAGGGGAGGTCTGTTCTTATCTGCCGGCGAACCTCGGAAAGCACCATCTTTTGTCTCCTTAGATAGATCAACCTTCTCTTTGTGAGGTTTGCGAATTCTCTCCCGCTTCCCTTTATGACTCTCCTTAGTGGCTGGTTTGGACTCCGGTTTCTTTTTGTCAAACTGAGAGAGATCCATTGTACCGCTAATCTTTGGCCCTACAAGCCTCTCTACTTTTGTCTCTATATGTTCAATAGCAGCTATAATTGGCTGCTCTTTTGCAATCCTCTCCAACTCTTTGGCTTCGGCAAGCTGTTTTGCATCTGCCACCCTTTTAGCTTCTGCTCTTACTTTTGCCTCGTTTCTCTGTTTTATCTCCTCTCTCTCTCTCTCCTCTCTGCTCTCTTTTTGCTCTCGGCGAAGTTTTGCCTCAATTCTTCCGTTCTGCTCCTGCCTCTCTCTAATCTCTCTTCGCTCCCTCTCCTGAGCTCTCTCTCTGCTCTCATTTTGCGGAAACTCCCTTTTTACCTCCAGAGGTGGCGTAACAGGAGTCTGAGATACCTGAGAAGCCTCCGATAACCTCACCTCCCGGGTGCTCTCACTAATCTCCGGACTCTTCTCAACCTCTTTTATTTCAGGCGGAGAGACCGGTTCTGCCTTTGGTTGTGCTTCCACAACTTGCGATATTACAGGCTCTTTAATTGGCTCAATAACTTTAATACTCTCCTGTTCTGGTTTATGAACACTGTTGGTAACCTCCGGATGGGGGGCCGGTTTATAAAGTTTGTCAATATCTATTTTCCCGATTATTTTAGGAGATGGGTGATCTGAGACAGTAGTTTTGATGAAAACCTCCTTTACCGGAAGATCATCTTCGGAATCATCTAAGTCGTGATGATCTGCTTTATCTGTGATATCTTTTACTTTAATAGCGATCTTTTTGGATTGCTCCTTGATAATCTGCTCTTTTCCAAACTCTTTTCGTATGAGTTCGTAAGTTTCGGGAGTAATTCTGGTGCCGGGCGAAGCCTCAATCTCTATCTTCTTGCTTTTGAGATAGTCCACCAGGGTCCCCAGCCCTATATTGAACTCCTTCAATACTTTTCCAACTCTTATTATATTGTCTACTGTCATATTTTATCTCCCATTCATTTATTAAACTATTCGAACTCCTCGCGTAAAATTCGCTGTATATCCAACACAGTCTCCTCTTCAAGATCTGCTCTTCTTACAATCTCCGAAACAGGAAGAGCGAGAACACTTTTCGCGGTATCACATCCGATTGACCTCAAAGCTTCAATAACCCATTCGTCAATTTCATCACTGAATTCGGTAAGAAGGACATCCTCCTCCTCCTCTTCAATGTCGCGGAATACATCTATCTCCATATCTACAAGCATACCCGCAAGTTTAATGTTGCTGCCACCCTTGCCTATAGCTAGTGAGACATCACCAGGTTTAAGGAATACTCCTACCCGCTTCTCTTCCTCGTTTATCTTTACAGATATAATTTTTGCAGGACTAAGTGCCCTCTGGATAAGAAGCTGCATATTTGAAGTCCAGTTGATAATATCTATGTTTTCGTTGCGCAATTCGCGAACAATTCCGTGAATCCTGGAACCTTTTACCCCAACACAGGCTCCAACCGGGTCAATCCTTTCGTCATATGACTCAACAGCTACCTTTGCCCTCTCACCCGGAATTCTTACAATTTTTTTGATAGTAATCAGACCGTCAAATATCTCCGGAACCTCCTGTTCAAACATCCTCTCCAGAAATACAGAGGAGGTTCTTGAAAGGATAATAATTGGATTGTTGTTTTTCATCTCTACAGATGAGACAACTGCTCTCACAGTGTCCCCTTTTCTGAAGAAGTCAGACGGTATCTGCTCTGTTTTTGGCAGTAGGAGCTCATTGCCGTCTTCGTCCATAATGAGAACCTCTTTTTTCCAGACCTGATACACCTCTCCAACTACAATCTCTCCAATCTTCTCTTTGTATTTGGTGTAAAGGTTCGCTTTCTCTATATCCATTATTCTGCCGGATAGATTTTGTCTGAGATTGAGAATTCCCCTTCTTCCGAAAGCCGAAAGTTTAACCTCCTCCACGAACTCTTCACCGATTTCGTATGATGAGTCAATCTTTGCAACATCTTCAATAGATATCTCGGTACTTGGATCCTCAACGACCTCTACCACAACTCTGTTTCTCCATATTTCAAAGTCTCCTTTGTCAATGTTGATGATGATGTCAAAATTGTCTGCAGTTCCATACATTTTAATTAGCTGACTGCGGAAAACATCCTCCAGAACGCTCATCATTGTAGGACGATCTATGCTCTTTAACTCTTTAAACTCAGCAAATGTGCTGATTAAATTTAACCCTTCCATATAGGTAAATTCCTTTTAGATATTATTTGAAATTAATTTGTGTTTTTGTGCTCTTTATATCGCTGAGATTATAAGTTTCAACGATCTCAACTATCTCTCTTCTCTTTTTGCCCTCAACTCTCTCCAGCTTGGTATAGGTGAGTTCAATCTTTTCCGGATTGGCCTTAGTAAGAGTTGCAACTATCTTTGCTCCGCTTTTCAATACAACAACAACCTCCTTCCCAAGAGATTTCTTATATTGATCAAATACTTTATATGGCTGATCCAGCCCTGCAGATGTTACAGTAAGAGAGAAATCCTCCTCCTCTCGGTTTAAACCCGAATCTACAATTCTGCTGATATCGGCACAATTTCTGATATCTACTCTGTCATATGAGTCTATTGCAATCTCTATGTCATTTTCTGAGCTGATAGTTATATCAACCAGAAAAAGAGAGTTATCTGCAAGATATGCCTCAATAAGTGTTGCTATTTTCTCTTTTATTATCATTAAAATAAATTTAATAAATAAGGGGACAACCGTGTCCCCTTATCTCTCTTTCGCTCTTAATCGCAGCAAATATATCAATAATTTATAAATACGACAAATTTTTTAATATTATTGTAACTTTACGAAATGATTACCAGTTATAAAATAATCAACGATCCGGTTCACGGATTTATAAATATCCCTAAAGGCATTGTTAGTGATATTGTGGCTCATCCATATTTTCAGAGGCTCAGAGACATTAAACAGCTAGGTCTGACAAATCTGGTCTATCCCGGAGCAACACATTCACGCCTCTCTCACGCCCTTGGCGCTATGCATCTTATGAGAGACGCTGTGGCGGTACTTAGGTCTAAAGGCATAGAAATCACAAATGCAGAGGAGGAGGCAGCATCTGCAGCAATGCTTCTGCACGATATTGGTCACGGCCCTTTTAGCCACGCACTGGAGAACAACATTATTGTTGGAGTCTCCCACGAAGAGATCTCCCTTGCACTGATGAAAAAAATTGACAGAGATTCCGGTGGAGCTTTGGCTATGGCTGTGTCGATTTTTGAGGGGAGATATCATAAACACTTTTTACATCAGCTTGTCTCCGGGCAGTTGGATGTAGATCGCCTTGACTACCTTAAACGGGACAGCTTCTTCAGCGGAGTTGCAGAGGGTATGATTGGGCTGGAGAGAATAATAAAAATGCTATCTGTGAAGGATAATAGATTGGTCGTAGAATTAAAGGGTATCTATTCCATTGAGAAGTTTCTTATCTCTCGGCGATTGATGTATTGGCAGGTATATCTTCATAAAACTGTTGTTGCAGCCGAGCAGCTTCTTATAAGCATTTTAAGGAGAGCAAGATATCTCGCAGTCAATGGAGTCTCTCTGGCAGGATCTCCTGCAATACGCTATTTTCTGGTTAGAGATTTTACACCTGAAACCTTTGGTAGAGAGGAGGTTTTCGAGATGTTTACAAGGCTGGACGATACAGATGTTATGTCTGCAATCAAACAGTGGCAGTTTTCCGATGACCCGACCCTCTCACTTTTATGTAAAATGTTAACTGAGAGAAGACTCCCCAAACTTAAGCTGGTAAATTCGCAAATCGATAATCAGGAGTATGAAAAAGGGTGCAAAACCACACTAGAGTACTTCAAAAATGAGATTACAGAGGATGAGATATCCTATTTTGTCAGCAGGGGAGAGGTAATAAACAGGGGTTACGACTCTGCCGAGGGTGAGATTGAGATTCTTTGTGAAAATGGTGAGGTAAACGATGTTTATAAGATCTCAGATATGTTATCGGCAAAAGCCTTTTCTCAAATCACAAAAAAATATTTTCTTTGCACAGCTAATTTTAATTAAAGTATAGTATGGAGATTACAGCACAATATATATCAGATTACCTTAACGGAGAGGTTCAGGGAGATCCTCTTGTAAAGGTGACTTCGGTTGCTCGTATTGAGAGCGGCAAACCCGGCACACTTGTGTTTTTAGGAAACCCAAAGTATGAGAGTTTTCTCTATACATCAAAAGCATCCATAGTAATATTGAACAGATATTTTGAGCCATCTTCACCGGTAAACGGAACGGTAATTAGAGTAGATGATGCATACCAGGCAATCGCCTCCGTTCTGGAGCTTTTCAACTCCCTTAAATCGAGCCGCAAAAAGGGGAGATCGCTCTTTGCAAGAGTATCCTGGAGCTCCAAGATAGCTAAAGGGTGTTATGTCGGTGCCGGTACACTAGTATCAAAGAGGGCATCCGTAGGTAAAGGGAGTCAGATATACCCACAGTGTTATCTGGGCGAAGATGTAGAGATAGGTGAGAACACCATTATCTACCCCGGGGTCAAGATCTACGCCGGGTGTAAAATTGGTTCCGATTGTATTATCCACTCAAATGCTGTCATTGGTGCAGATGGGTTCGGATTCGCCCCTCTACCGGATGGAAGCTACAAAAAAATACCTCAAACCGGTAATGTGGTAATTGAAGATAATTGCGAAGTTGGTGCAAATACTACAATTGACAGGGCATCAATAGGATCAACTATACTACGCAAAGGTGTTAAGTTGGATAATCTTGTACAGATAGCACACAATACAGAAATTGGCGAGAATACAGTAATAGCGGCCCAAACAGGTATCTCCGGCTCCACTAAAATTGGCAAGGGCTGTATGTTTGGAGGGCAGGTAGGAGTTGCCGGACATATATCCATTGCAGATAAAACAATGGTTGGAGCACAGGCCGGCATTATGTCAACTGTCAAGGAGGAGGGGAGGTCTATCGTTGGCAGTCCTGCAATTGACTCGAGAGAGTATTTTAAGTCCTATGCAATATTCAAGAACTTACACAAAAGATAGGTGAAATTTTCTAACTTTGTGAATTGTTCTAAATCACTTGGAATATATGCAGGATAAACAGCAGACTCTAAAAAAGATATATACATTTGAGGGGAGAGGGTTACACTCCGGAAAGAGTGTTTCGATGAGAGTTTCACCTGCAAGCGAGAACTACGGTATAAAAATACGACGCAGCGATATTGAGGGCTCACTACCATTTAGTGCCACTGCAGAGTATGTTACAAATACACAGAGAGGAACGGTAATTGAGTATAAAGGGGAGATTGTCTCTACAGTTGAACACATACTCTCTGCTCTTTGGACACTTGGAGTTGATAACGCACTAATAGAGGTAAATGGCCCCGAAATTCCAATTCTTGACGGAAGCGCAGCCCCTTTTGCAGATGCAATAAGTGCAGACGGAACTCAGGAGCAACAGGAGCAGATAAGATATTTCTCGGTAAAGGAGAAGATTTTTTATAAAGACCCAAATAGCGGCTCGGAGATAACAATATATCCTGATGATAATTTCAGCGCTGAGGTGATGATAGATTTTGACTCTAAAGTACTAGGGAATCAGTATGCAAAATTTGATAAAACTGTAAACTACTCAACTGAGATTGCAAGTTGCCGGACATTTGTCTTTTTGCACGACATTGAGCCTCTTATAAAAAACAATCTTATTAAGGGGGGAGATCTTAATAATGCAGTTGTAATTGCAGAGAGGGGGCTCACTACCTCTGAGTCTCAAAAGCTGCAAGAGATATTCGGGAAACAAGAATTTGAGAGTATTGAGAGTGGATACGTAAATATTAAAGATCCTAAATTCCCAAACGAGTGTGCCAGACACAAGCTTTTGGACCTGCTCGGAGATCTCTCACTTTCGGGAGTAAGGATAAAAGGGCGGGTAATTGCCCATAAACCAGGACATAAAATTAACACAGAAATAGCAAAAATTATCAAAAAAATGGCAAACGAAACTTTAAACTCCAAGGAGATTCCACAATTTGACCCAAATGCAGAACCTGTAATTGATATTAATGGAATTAAGAGACTTTTACCACACAGACCTCCGTTTTTGATGGTTGACAGAATAATTCAAATGAATACAGAAGAGGTTGTAGGTATTAAGACTGTTGGGATTAACGAAGGCTACTTTATTGGCCATTTCCCCGATGAACCGGTTATGCCGGGTGTTCTTATTATTGAAGCAATGGCACAGGTTGGAGGGATACTGGTAATGAATGACCTGGACGAGCCTGAGAGATACTCAACCTATTTCGCCAAGATAGATAATGCCAAATTTAAGAGAAAGGTTGTGCCCGGAGATGTTCTGGTTATCAAACTAACCCTTACTGCTCCGATAAGAAGGTCTTTAGTCTATATGAAGGGGGAGGTTTATGTTGGCAACACATTAGCTTGTGAAGCAGATTTGGTTGCTCAGGTTATAAAAAATAAGTAATAAATCTATATGAATCAATCTTATATACATCCGGATGCCAAAATTGGCAAAGAGGTTACAATCGAGCCATTTGCATATATTGCAGGAAATGTGGAGATTGGAGATGGATGTTGGATAGGGCCCCACGCCACAATTTTGGATAATGTCAAAATCGGTAAAAACTGCAAAATCTATCCCGGGGCGATAATCGGAGGCGAGCCTCAGGACTACAAATTTTCGGGGGAGGTTACCTATGTTGAGATTGGAGATAATACTATTTTAAGGGAGTACGTAACAGTCAACAGGGGTACTCTTAAGAGCGGAAGAGGGGTTACAAAAGTTGGCAACGGCTGTATGATTATGTCATACTCTCACATTGCTCACGACTGCATTATTGCAGATAATGTTGTTTTGGTGAGCTATGTAGGAATTGCCGGTGTTACCGATGTAGATGAGTATGCAATTATTGGCGGACACTCCGCAGCACACCAGTTTACAAGAATCGGAGCGCACTCAATGCTCTCCGGAGGGTCAATGGTTGGGAAGGACGTTCCTCCCTATATTGTCGCTGGCAGAAGACCTCTCTCGTTTGGAGGTGTGAATGTTATAGGACTTAGGAGGAGAGGTTTTTCCAACGATAAAATCGATGAGATCAGGGATATCTATAAGGTAATCTACAATGGAGGGCTCAATACATCTGATGCCTGCAATGAGGTAGATTCAACCTTCCCGGAGAGCCCCGAAAAGAGAGCCATTGTAGATTTCATCAGGTCATCAAAAAGGGGAATCATCAGAGGAGGCGGTAAATCTATAGATGAGTAGTACGGCAATACTTTCAACTGCATATCTTCCACCGATAGACTACTTCCGGGTTATAAACTCTTTTACAGATTGGAAAATTGAGCAGTGGGAAAATTTTCAGAAGCAGTCATACAGGAGCCGTTGCTGCATTTACAGTTCCAACGGCCCTCTCTCTTTATCTATTCCCATTGTCAGAAGTGAAGGATTCTCTATCCCCATTAAAGAGATAAAAGTGGACAACTCCAAGAGGTGGCAAAGCCAGCACTGGAGAGCAATAGTATCTGCCTACAGATCCTCTGCCTATTTTGAACACTATCATCAGGATCTAATCCCCTTCTACAACAGAGAGTATGATTACCTCTTTGAGTTCAACAATGATGTAACAAAGTGTCTACTTGAACTTTTGAATATGCCTGTTAAGATAGGTCTTACCGGTGAGTTTTTAACAGAGAGCGATCTTAAAAGAGATACCACTATTAGTGATTTCAGAGAGACAATCCATCCAAAGAGAGTATCTCCTTTTGCAATGTTAAACGAAAATGGGCGATACCACCAGGTATTCGCCCATAAATTCGGTTTTTTTGCCAATCTTTCTGTTATAGACCTGCTCTTTAATGAGGGTCCTCAATCCAACTATTTTTTCTAAAATCTAAATCCAAGTGTCATAAGGAATTTCCACCCGGAGATATCCATATTTCCAACAGGAGCAGTATGGTTGGTGTAATCGGAATATAGAGAGAATGTTTCACTGTTTTGCAAAAGCTTCTGGAAGCCTAAATCCAGGAAAGTGCCCCCTTTGGAAGTGAACCCGACTCCTCCTGAGATGTACTCCATCTCATAGCCATAGCTCTTTTCCGGATTCCCATATTTAGAGTAACCGGCTCTGAGAGCAAGAAAATCTACCGGTCTCACCTCAGCACCCAACCTTAAATTGGTAGCAGCACGGAAGTTTGACTCAATATATTTGTTCTCTGTGTTAAACTCATATTTGTCAAATGATTCGCTCATCATTGCTATTTTGGAGTAATCTGCCCCTTCGTAATCTACACTTATAAGAGCAACCTTTCCAAATACATACGATGCCCCTATGTTCCACCTGAAAGGAGATGTTACTCTATAGTTGTACTCGCCAACCGGTGAGAGGATATTACTTTTATAACCATCTGAATAGCGAGCATCTATTGTCTCCTCCCACTGGTCTGACATCAATAGCCAGGTAGGGGTAGATATACTTCCCCCCACTCTAAAACCTGCAAAAGGGAGAGCAATAAATCCAAATTTTGCGTTTAAACCTACTCCATTAGTATTTTGTTCAAAAAGGTGAGAGAATGAAGAGAATTTTGAGTCAAAGAGTGCAGGGTTAACTGCGCTTTCGGAATATTTCTGATAATCGTTATAACTGATTGACTGCATACCCAGATTGACTCCAAAAAAGAGTTTGTCAGAGATATTTGCCCCCGCATTAAAGACAATCTCTGTGAGATTACCCTTTCTCTCGCGGTAGAACTCCTGTTTGAGCTCTCCTGCGAGCACAATCTGCTGACCGACGATGTTCTCGGTTGCTCCTATATAATCATAATCCGAATCCGGGAGAGGGTCAAGCAGGTTTGAGTTCCACGAGAGTATCTCTTTCCAGGAGGCCTCAGGGAAGTCATAGAAAGGATTCCACTCGTCGTTGATGTCCAGATCTCCGTTGAAGATGCCCCCTAACCCATCTGCAAGAGAGCCAAGCCAGCTGGAGTTGGCGTTCAATCCGCTGGTATAGGATCTTGAGGTGTAGTTATTGAGTTTGTTTATAGCTACTCCAAAACTAATACTTTTAAGGCCGTAGGGGCTGTTACCAATTTTGAAAGAGCCTGCAAACCCAAGGTTCGATATCCCTATTCGTGTCCATTTCTCACTCTCCCTGTTACCGAGATAGGTTGTGTTTGAATTATCCGATCCAATCGAGGGTGTAAAGGTAAACTCCGTGTAACGGTAGATTGCAGATGATGCCGGGTTAATGCTCATTGCATATGTATCTGCACCGAGAGAGCCAAAGGCGTTCCCCATTGCTATTGATCTTGCACTACCTTCGTATCGGATCTGAGAAAATTTGAGTGCGTCAAAGGCATTCTGGGCAACAATAGTGTTTGTAACTACTACTGCTATAATAATAGATAATACTCTTTTCATAATAATTTAAATACTTACCTGCGATATGAACTTCCGCTACTGCTAGTGTTGCTTGAGCTGCCTGCAGAGCTGCTGCTAGATGTGTTTGCCGATGATGATGATCCTGAACTACTACTTGCCGGAGGTGTATATACTGAGCCTCTTGAGGAGTTGCTGTTGTTATAGTAACCACTATTCGTACCAGATGAGGAGCCTCTTGTAAATGTATTGTTATTGGATGAGCTGCTCCTTTGGTTTTCTGATGGCCTGTAGTTGCTGGATGAGATAACATCATCTCTTCTTGTGGAAGATCCGGAGCTTCTGTTAACTGTACCGGTGCTTCTGCTGGTTGTACTTGTACTCCTGTTAACTGTGCCTGTACTTCTGTTAACTGTACCTGTACTTCTGTTAACTGTACCTGTACTTCTGTTAATTGTACCTGTGCTTCTGTTAACTGTTCCCGAACTCCTTGCTCCCTCATTATTACTGCGTCTTACAGAAGATTGAGTGTTGTTTGAACCTCTGTTCACCTCTGTACCTCTGGTTATCTCGGAGCTTCTCCTTGAAGAGCTCTCCCTCTCTACTCTTGAGGTAGACTCAGTATTGCCTCTTCTCTGGCCGCTAACCTCTCTGGCCTGGCTATTTGTTGAAGAGCCGTACCCCTCAAATCTTGAATCTCTCCTGTATTGACTCTCCGATGAACTGATATCTCCGGTATAGAATCTTGCTCCTCTAACCTGCTCAACTCTTGCGCTTTGTCTTGTATAGGAGCCTCCGGAAACAACTGCACGTGAAGATGTAGGTGTGTTTGATCTGGCACTCTCTCTGCGACCGTAGTAGAAGTCTCTGGAGCTGGTGTAACGATACCTCTGTGGGTCATTCCAGTTATAGTACCAGTATCCGTATTCATTAAAACCAGGATAGTACCAGGAGGAGTAGTAGCAATCCCAAGGGCTTCTTTGCATATAATATGTACTCCACCACCAATTGAGGATTCCTGCATAAGGATCGCTATGGTAATAGTTATCTCCATAAAAACCACTTCCAAACCAGGGACTCATAAAATATGAGTACCACGGGTTGCGTAAAGCCATCCTTCCCATTCTGCCCATATGCCAGTAGTATCTGTTATAACCAAAATCCCAGAACCAAGGATTGTCAAAATCCATATAAGAGTAGGTTATATTAATTTGGTATTGAGGGTTTTCGAATTTTGTAAGTCTCTCTTCAAATGACTCTCCGGGGTTCAGAATCAAATAGGTCTTCTCCTCTTGATCATCTAGATTGATATTTACATTACCATTTTCGTCAACATAGGCCGCCTCCACAACCTTACCGTTGATAATCACACGATTTGACTCTTTGGTCTTCCCTTTTAAAAGTTCGATTTTTGAATCATTCTCTGTGTTGACTACAATGTAACCGTTTGTAGATGGCTTTTGATAGATGGCATCTTCGTAACCGGAAGATGCATATCTGGTTGTAGTTCCGCAAGAGCTAAGAATCAATCCCAGTATTATAGGAACAATAATTGTAATTGTGTTTTTCATCTTGCACCTCCTGTTCATTGCAAATGTACTCAAAAATCATACCATATAGCACATAATAAGTAGCAAATTATAATATTAAATCTATAAAAATGGCAAAAGAGATTGTAGGAAGAGAGGAGAACTATTCACTATGGTACAATAATCTGGTAACAAAGGCAGATCTTGCAGAGAACTCTGCGGTAAGAGGATGTATGGTTATCAAACCCTATGGATATGCAATCTGGGAGAAGATGCAGGCACAGCTGGACAAGATGTTTAAAGAGACAGGACACGTCAATGCATACTTTCCCCTTTTTATACCTAAGTCATTTCTTAGCAAGGAGGCCGAACACGTAGAGGGTTTTGCAAAAGAGTGCGCAGTGGTTACACACCACCGTCTTATGGCAAATCCGGATGGTCCCGGAGTAGTTGTAGACCCGGATGCCAAACTGGAGGAGGAGCTCATAGTAAGGCCAACCTCGGAGACAATAATTTGGAGTACATATAAAAACTGGATAAAATCTTATAGAGACCTTCCTCTGCTTATCAATCAGTGGGCAAATGTTGTACGCTGGGAGATGAGAACCCGCCTCTTCCTAAGGACTGCAGAGTTTCTTTGGCAGGAGGGTCACACAGCACATTCAACCCGCCAGGAGGCAATTGAGGAGACCGAGAGAATGGTTCAGGTCTATGCAAAATTTGCCAGGGAATATATGGCTATGCCTGTTATTGTAGGTAAGAAAAGCGAAAGCGAGAGATTTGCCGGTGCTCTGGAGACCCTCTGTATAGAGGCTCTGATGCAGGATGGTAAAGCTCTTCAGGCAGGTACATCGCACTTTCTGGGGCAAAACTTTGCCAAAGCATTTGATGTGCAGTTTGCAAACAAAGAGGGTGGTCTGGAGTATGTCTGGGCAACCTCCTGGGGTGTCTCTACCCGGTTGATGGGAGCTCTGGTTATGGCTCACAGCGACAATAACGGGCTGGTACTCCCTCCAAAACTTGCACCAATTCACGTTGTTATGGTTCCAATCTTCAAGACCCAGGAGGAGAATGACAAGATAGTTGAGAAGATGGGTGAGATGAAGGCGCGTCTGGAAAAATTTGGTCTTACTGTTAAGATAGATACCAGGGATAATCTGCGTTCCGGCTTTAAGTTTGCAGAGTGGGAGCTTAAGGGAGTTCCTGTTAGAGTAGCCATAGGACCAAGAGACCTTGAAAACGGAACCGTTGAGATTGCTCGCAGAGACACTTTAACCAAGGAGTCAAGGGAGCAGCAGGGGGTTGAGGAGTATATTCTCTCATTGATGGATGCAATACAGGAGAATATTTATAATAAAGCTCTTGAGTTTCGTATAAAGAGCACCATAAAAGTAGACGACTTTGAAACCTTTAAGGTAAAGATTGAAGAGGGGGGATTTCTTTTATGTCACTGGGATGGTACCGCAGAGACTGAGGAGAAGATTAAAGAGGAGACAAAGGCAACCATTCGGTGCATCCCTATGGAGGATGATGGGCAGGAGAACGGCTTTTGTGTTTATAGCGGAAAACCTTCAAAAGGGAGAGTATTTTTTGCAAGAGCGTATTAAAATATTTATTTTTACAAAACCATATTAACTAACAGTTACAACAAATTAAAGAGAGATGTCAACAGATTTACCGTCCCGACAGAGAGAGATTTTGGCAGGATTTAACAGCAAATCCCAAACCAAGCTTCAGGTTTTTAACCACTCTATGGAGATCTTTAACCAGATTAAAGAGATTCTAAATGAGATGAGCAACGATCTCAACGATCTGTTGGACAGCAATGACAGACGAATCCGGCTGGAGTATCGTGACCGAGGTAAATTTGAGGCAGAGCTTAAGTTCGCAGATGATGTTCTTATCTTTAGTATGCACTCAGATACCTTCATTTTTGACAGAGATCACCCTGCCTGGAAGACAGATTACCTAAAAAAAGATCCAAACAATGGTTTCTGCGGAATTATCAGTGTATATAACTTTCTCTCAGATTCAATCAAGTACAACAGACCCGACGATTTGGGATATCTGGTTGCAAGAATATTTATAAACAGGGATAAACATTTTCTTGTTGAGGGTAAAAGGCAACAGGATAATGTGGTTAGTACATTCGGTAAAAGAGAGCTGGGAAGAGAGGAGTTGGTAGGAATTGTAGAGAGTGCAATCCTCTATACTCTCTCCTTCGACCTTTTAGTTCCACCCTTTGATTTGGTAAAGGTTGCCAGTGTTGAGCAGATAAACGATAAAATTGAGAGTGCCAAGCTGCAGACAGGTAAGAGAATGGGATTCAGATTTAATTCTGACGATGTTCTTGAAGGTTAGCATATTTTTAATTGTTCCATTTCTAAACTAAGTTTTAATGTTAAAAAAGCTCTTACTCTCTGCCATACTATGTTTTTTTACCACTTATGCTGCCTATTCTCAGAATAAAGTAGTTAAAGAGGTTGTCTCTAAGGAGATTCCGCAGATGAGTGTAGGGCACGAGTTGTGTGTAATTATCGCATCTAAAATTCAAATCCCGGTTCTTGTTCCTCCTCCACCTCCTCCAAGCAGATGGAAAGGGGGTACTCTTTTTCAGGTAGGCTTTTCACAACTATCTCTTACTAACTGGTCTTCTGGAGGTTATGATAATGTTGCTCTTAATGCCTTTATTAATATATACAGAAACTACGCTGTAAAGAAGGAGATGTTCTGGGAGAACAGGTTACAGGTCGGATACGGTTTTATTCACTCTTTCGGAGACAGATATAAGAAGAGCGATGACAAGTTTATATTTGACAGTAAGTTGGGTTACAGAGCATTCAATGAATTTTTTGCAGCTGCATCGTTCAACTTTAGAACCCAGATGGCAAATGGTTTTAACTATCCGGCAAACAGGGATCCTGTCCTGCTTTCGGGCCCCTTTGCTCCTGCTTACTTCTCTTTGGGTGTTGGTGTAGATTATAAACCTATTAAATCGCTCTCGCTAAACTTTTCGCCCCTTACAGGAAATCTTGTAGTGGTAGAGAACAGAGCACTTCGTGTGAAGTATGGGAATAAAATAGATCAGGCGGCAAAACTGGAGCTTGGAGCACAGTTTAAACTGGAGTACAAGAATCAGATCAGAAAAAACCTTAACATAACATCTACACTTAATCTCTTCTCCGACTATCTTGGAAAACCCGAGAACATTAAGGTGCACTGGGACTTTTTTGCAGACTCAAAAATCAACAAGTTCTTCTCAGTCAATCTGAGAACAAATCTAATCTATGATAATGAGATTCTCATTGCCAATAAAGAGGGAGAGCTTGCTCCGAGGCTGCAGTTTAAAGAGATTTTATCCGTTGGATTCTCATATACTATCGGTGATTTCAAAAAGTGATGATTACTAAATTTAAAGAGTCTCTTGTTCAACTGACAGGGCAGAAGGAGTTTCATCCCGCCTCCCCGGATAATCCTAAAATTCTTCTTGCTGTAAGCGGGGGAATTGACTCTATGTGTATGGCTCACCTGTTTAACAGGATATACTACTCTAATTTTGCAATAGCAACGGTAAACTTTTCGCTAAGAGGGGAGGAGAGTGACGGAGATGAGGAGCTAGTAAGCGACTGGGCAGCAGAGAGAGGAGTTCAATTTTTTTCCAATACATTCGATACAAAAGGGTATGCAAAGAGTATGGGTATTTCTACTCAGATGGCAGCCAGAGATTTGAGATACAACTGGTTTGAATCTCTTATGACAACCCACAATTTTGACTATCTTGCAGTAGCTCATAACCTAAATGATTCGGTAGAGACCTTTTTTATAAACATTCTAAGGGGTACCGGTTTACAGGGACTCACTGGTATAAGGAGAAAGAACGGTACAACTATAAGGCCTCTGTTGGGTTTCACCAGAAGGGAGATAGCCGAATTTACAAAAAAAGAGAACATCCCATTCCGTGAAGACAGCTCAAATAATGAGAGCCACTACTCCAGGAACCGTATCAGAAATATGGTCTTCCCGGAGTTTGAGATAATAAATCAATCATTTCTCAAAACAGTAGAGAGAGATATGGCCAACGTTGAGGCTGCATCAGATATCTTAGAGGATCTCTTTAAACAGAAACGCAGCTCTTTAATCGATGACTCATCCGGCAGAATCTCAATACCTGCCCTTCTTAAGGAGAGACGTCCGGACTACTGGCTCTTCTTGCTGCTGGACAAATATGGTTTCAACCCACTGCAGATAGAGCAGATATACGACTCTCTCAACGGACAGCCCGGAAAAGAGTTTCACTCAGATAGCTGTCTGCTCCTGAAAGACAGAGATTTTCTGCTAATCTATCCTAAAGGTACCCCGGTGAATAATCCGCCAATAACTCCGGATATTGCGATGTTTGAGAAACCTAAAGAGTTTCTTGACTCCTCTTTTGATGAGTTGCTGGAGCTACTGGACGATGAGAGTGTGCAAGAGAGTGAGCCTATATCTGAGAAAAGTCCGGAGCCTGAAATCACAATGAAAATAGATAGTTTAGATATAGATGTTTTCAAACCCGGAGATTACAAAGAACTCACCTTTGAAGGTACTCAGATGAGGTTATCAATTTACCCTAAGCCACACGGATTCAAGTATAAAAAGGATAGGGCAGAAAAACCTGAGTTTACCGGAGATCTTTTCGTAGTCTCCTCTGACTCAACTGTGACAGAGAGCACTCTGCTAATAGATGCCGACCTTGTTAAATTTCCAATTGCTGTAAGAAAATGGAGAGAGGGAGATAAATTTATGCCTCTCGGGATGAGTGGCTACAAGAAAATAAGCGACTATCTTACAGATATTAAGATGGATAAAATACGAAAAGAGACCCTTCTCGTTGCTCTGTCAGAGGATAAAATAGTTGCAATTCCCGGGTTTCGTATAGATGAGCGTTTCAAGATATCACAAAATACAAAAAATATCCTGGAAATAAGCCTTTTATAACTTCATCACCAGGATATTCTATCTTAATTTGGCTTCTCCAAATTATCAATAAATTTAGTTGAACCAGATATTGTAAGGTACTCTTGCGTAGTGCTTGATTCCGGTCTCATCCTTAAGAGTTTGGTATGCTCTTTCAATAAGATAGTTCGGGTTGGATATTGCTTTGGCAGCTGCCCCACTGTTCATAAGCATCTCCATCAGTTTATCAATCGGTGATTTCAAAACAGGATACTCAACAATTCTGTAAGACTCAAGATTTGAGTGGGATGCTGCTGAGCTTATGGCCTCTGTTAACCCACCCCTCTCATCTGCCAAACCGATCTTTATGGCGTCTACACCGGACCAAACCCTTCCCTGAGCAATCTCATCTACTCTCTCCGGGGTCAAATCTCTGCCCTGAGCAACCAGGTTGATGAACCCGGTATAGATCTCCTCAACAGCCGACCTTACAAACTCAACCTCTTCTGCGTCCAGAGGTCTGAAACCGGACATAATATCGCTGTGTTTATTTGTGTTAACTGTTTGTGGGTTAATAAGCAGATGTTTTTTCATTGTTTTAGCAATGTTCGGAACCATACTGAATACCCCTATAGAGCCTGTGAGGGTGGTGTTGTTGGTTATAATTTTTGTGGCTTTTGCAGAGATCCAGTAACCGCCTGAGGCTGCATAATCTCCCATACTTACGATAACAGGTTTCTTCTCCATAAGCAGAGATATTTCACGGTCGATAAGATCTGAACTCTGAGCGGAGCCTCCCGGAGAGTTTACGCGAAGAACAACAGCTTTAATTGTGCTATCTTTTCTAACCTTTGAGAGGTGTTCAATAAATGAGTCAGATGCAATGTTCTCATCCGATTTTCCCATTATAATCTCACCATCTGCATAGATAACGGCAATTTTGTTCTTCTCCTTGTAATTTATCTTTTTGGTAGCTGCAGAGTAATCGTTGCTTGTGATCATCTTAAGATGCTTTTCATCTTCCACACCAAATAGTTTTACAAGTGTATCTGCCATCTGATCTTTGTACATAAGCCCATCTACAAGACCTGCATCAAGAGCCTTTTGTGCAGTAGTTAGCTCAAGATTGTCTGTCATCTGATTTATCCTTTCCGGTGATAACCCCCTTGCGGCAGAGATATCTGCAACCCAGGTACCCCATACTCCATCCAGATATGCCTTAAGCTGCTCTCTGTTTTCGGGACTCATCTCATTACTGATAAACTGCTCTGCAGCGGCTTTGAACTTGCCGTGACGGATTAATTGAACCTCTACACCCAGTTTGTCCAGCATATCTTTGAGAAATAGGGAGCTTATACTAAGCCCGGTTAAAGGGGACATCCCTGTCGGGCTCATATAGATCTTATCTGCAGCGGTAGAGAGGTAGTAGGCAGCCTGAGAGAAGTTATCTGCATATGCAATAACGGGCTTCCCACTCTCACGGAAACGGGTGATTGCACTGCGAATCTCCTCAAGATGAGTCATTCCTGCGCTTATCTCCGTAACATTCATATAGATGAACTTAATTGACGGGTCGGCTGCGGCTCTCTCAATTGTCTGTACAAAATCGAGTATACCTTGTGTTTTTTCCACCCCTCCCATAGGGCTAAATATTGCAAATGGATCTTCGAAAGCCTGCTCTGCAATAGGGTCGCTAAAGTTAAGCTTTAGAATTGCAGATTTTGGAACAACAGGTTTGGCGTTGCTCGAGAAGGTAGCCATAGAGCCTGCAATCCCGAGTAGAATAAAGAAACCGATTGCCAGAGCCAAGAGTGAGCCGACAAAAGTTCCAAGGACGATCTTAAAAAAACTTTTCATCTTTTTTAGTATTATAATGTTTTTGATTACCGATTATTATGACAAATATAGATATAAATAAACTCAAAACGCAAGTGGTTTTTAACGCAGAGATGCCTTTGAAAAAATATGGTCGGGAATCTGTTGGTCAAAACTTATTGTGTTGGTACGGAACTCTGTGCCCTTACCCTCTTTGAGCATATCTTTGTAAATAACAAGAGATGGGTACCATCTGTTCTCTACTCGCTTAATATTTTTCATCTCGGCCCTCTTTAACAGCTGCCCGCTCCGGGCATACATCTCCTGTTTAAGTGGGATAAACCTCTCACTATCTACCCACATCTTTTGCCTGTAGTATGCAATATCATTCACATTAGCAGTTAGTTCAAGAATTATAACACCCCTGGAATCAATTGTGTCTTTTCCCGCAATGGTAACATCATAAACATCACTAAGTTTGCGATCGTCCATCATATCTTCGTAGGAGAGATCGGAACCCATAACCGACTGGCGAAGCAGATGCCCCGATATCTGAATTGTACGGTCTGCGGCTGGGGTGTAGATCCATAGTTGACCCTGAAGTTTGAGCATCTTGGTGCCGGCTTCAGATGCCGGGGAGAGATATTCGGTAAAAGATTTTTGATCTCCCTCTGTCCAACTCTTAGCTGTAATAGTTCGGCTGGAACGTCTTCCGTAAATTGTCATAGAGGACTCTGCTATCTGATTTCTGGAGGAGAGGTTCTGGTCAACTCTATTTAAAATTGCTTTACCATCCTGGCAACTCCCCTCAACCGGAAAGGTGGTAGCACCCCCAATTATAAAAGCTGTCAAAAGCTTTGTAAAGAGACTCTTCTTATATCTTCTTAATAGATGATTCATATCTTTTGTTTTTTTAATATGCTGTTTTATACTTTGGGGCATTCATCTTTCTGTGGATTTTCACACCTCAAGCTCATTGAAAAGCCTTGCGGTCTCTCTTTTATATATACCCACTCCGGCAAGAGCATTTCCCAGAATCATAGAGAAGATCCCGGGTATAAAGCCGATGTAGTATGTTGTTGGGGTTATTGCAGTTCTCACTACAGTTGGCATAACCATAGTTGAATTTTGCATCATCCCGGACATATCCACTCCGTGAATATTGAGGTAGAGTACAATCAAGAAACCAATTACAGTTCCAACTATAGAGCCGATGGTTCCAATAAGCAGTGCCTCAAACAGAAGAGTTCTGTAGATATGACCTTTGCTCTCACCCATAGCCAGCCTTATTCCAAACTCACCATATCTCCTCAGACCTCCGAGCAGGCCACCGTTCCAGAGCACAATTGCCATTGCAGAGACAAAAATGAAGACCATTATCCTGCTCACAAAATCGGTGTACTCTACCATCTCTGCCATTCCTGCCTGGTCACGCAGGGTTATCATAACCGGAGCAAACTCATCTTCGCTTTGCCGGGCATCCACAGATTGGTTGTAGATAGTTTTTATAGCTTCGGCCTTATCTGAGTTGAAATAGGTGTAGGGCAGGAAGCCAAGTATTTCACTGCAGGCACCCTCCATTCCAAAGGCTTTTTGAGCATCAGAAATATCCATCACAATAGCCCCTCTGTCCAGCCCGGTTGCTCCAAAGAGCAGGGTTCCGGATACAGTAAGGTTATAGAATGCAAAACCGCCATCCATTGTCGACCCAAAAAGGGTAAAGGATTCACCCGGTTTTACCTCAAACCTGCGGGCCAGCTCATCGGAGATTAGAACCTCTCCTGTATTCACTGGCATTACTCCTTGAACAATAGACTCTTGCAGATTGAATCTCGCAGACTCCTTAGACTCTTCGTTAAAGAGATCTATAGCCCATCCCACAGCCGGGGCCTGTCCTCTTGTCTCCCCGTTTGCATCCGGAAAATCTGCAAGCGCCCCAAAACGGATTCGCTTAACCCAATCTACCTCTGGTTCAAACTCTTTTAGCTCAACTAAAAGAGTATCTGCATTTAGAATGGCAAGATCATTAGGGAACTGCTCTGCATCTGCAGCGTAGGCTTTAGTCATTACCTTGAGCTCCCCGGTGTTGAAGTTTGCGTTCATTCTTATGGAGTCTCCCATTATGCCGGTGAGCCAGCTGTACATTACTACGGTGAGCATTGTTCCTGTAGCCACAACTATTATCGGAAGCAAGCTTCTCCCTTTGTCCTTTATAACTCCTTTAAGTAAAAATCTCTTCATTTTCTCATTTGTTGAATTATAATAGATTCAAAAACTATACAATTTTGCCCCTTAGTGCATCTGTCGGTTTCATCCCGGATATTTTGCGGGTTGGAATATAACTCACCACCAGCGAGGATAAAACGACCAGGATGACAGATGTTAGAATCATTCCGGCTCCGTAGTATGGTGTTATTTTATCTGCAATTGCAATTCCGGCCTGATCTGCATTTGAGGGCATAGGGATACCAGTCTTCTGTAAAAGCATAAGAAACGGAACCCCCCAGGCCATTCCCAGCAAAATTGCTAGAATTGAGTGGGTTGTCCCCTCAATTGTAAATATTCCAACAACCTTTTTACGTGTCATCCCTAATGCTATATAGGTTCCAATCTCCTTTTGCCTCCGGAAGATAGATAGTACTTGAGTGTCAAATATTGCAAGCAGCGCAATAGCGAGAAGTAGCCCGGAAATTACAAAAGAGCCACCTTTTTTGGCTGCCATAATATCTTTAAGATCTTTGAGCAGATAATCCTGATTTTTGTAGCTCCATCCATCCTGTTGCACAGGTACGCCTGCCATATCTGAGAGAACTATAAGTGTAGCCTCGTCAAACATAGATGTCATCTCTCTTAGTTTTTCAAGTGGAATAAAGATCTGGTTTAGATCTACAGTCGGGACATTTGTGCGGAACACAGAGACAATGGTAATCTCACGGGCATCAAAGGTGCCGTTTGCATCCCTCCATCTCACCAATACTCTATCTCCCTCTTTTAGGTGTGCACTCTTTGCAAATCTGCTGCCTATTACTGCAGGTATGTATTCAGGGTCGCTGTTATCTTCAATAAGCAGCGCACTTGGTATCTTCAATACCTTCTGATTAGGGTCAACCCCCTTGATGAGGGTGTTAATCATCCTTCCCCCGGGGTATGCTGTTGCCTGAGTGAGTAATATAGCAGCAGCATCTCCCCTCTCTATCAAAGAGGAGATTGTGGATGGGATTTTTGAGTGTGAATCTGCAAAGGTGTATGGGTCGTAGGGGTCATAATCGGGGTGCCAAACCTGTCCGGAGCCTATTTCCCACTCAATTGTATCTCTTTGAGCCTGCATATTCCACCCGTCCAGCATCCCGTTATAAAAAAGAATAATAACGAATGCGATTGAGAGGACTGTTACATTGAGCCAGGTTCTCAACCCGGATCCGAACAGATTTTTAAAAGCAAGTTTTAACTCCAGCATATCTTAATCCTCCGATTTTCTTTCGTCCCTCTCTACCATTCCGTCTTTAAGATAGATTATCCTATCCAGATATTGCATCACCTTCTCGTCGTGAGTGGAGAATATAAATGTGGTGTTTAGCTCCCTGTTGAGCCTCTTCATAGTCTGGACAATCATATGTGAGTTTTGGGAGTCCAGGTTTGCAGATGGCTCATCTGCAAGTACCAATGCAGGTCTCTTTACCATAGCTCGTGCTATTGCCACTCTCTGACACTCACCACCCGAGAGAGTTGATGGCCTTGATTTAGCCCTATCTGCCAACCCCACCCACTCAAGCGCATCCATAACTGCTTTTCTCCTTTTAGGAGCGGAGATTTTTTGCAGCAGAAGAGCAAACTCTACATTGTCGTATACACTGTACACAGGTAGAAGGTTGTATGTCTGGAAGATAAAGCCGATGCCATAATTACGCAACTCGGCAGACTCTTTGTGACTCAGCGAGCTGATGTTTTTACCCAGAACAGTCGCTACCCCTTCACTGGGGCAATCCAGTGATCCGATAATGTTAAGCAGTGTTGTTTTACCGGAACCACTTGGGCCAACAAGCCCGGAGAACTCCCCTTTTCTAAAGGTAAGTTCAATCTTGTTTAGTGCTGTGAACTCTGTTTTTCCTGCAGGAAAACGTTTTGTAACCTTTTCAAGGGTTACGATGATAGGGTTGTCCATTTTAGTGTAAAATTTTATTTAACATTTTTTTGGATTGATGGTTATAGACCAGCATAATTTGAAATCCGTTACCGGAGTAGATGTTTGAAGAGTTACCCGTTAATGGAATCTCATATTGAGAGGGGTTCAGGTAACCCATAATATTTAATGAGAGGTTACCAAAGGTGTGTCTCCAGTTCACGAAATTGTAGACTCCCCCGTTTTTCCAGTCGCAGTAGAGAATATAGTTAATGTTATCGAACATACCTATAGGGTAATTTCCGGAGAGGGCTGTAAGATTCAATGTATTGGAAAAAGAGAAGGGTTTGTTATCAGAAGATATAACGAGATGTTCGGCAATAACGTTGAGTCCGTTACCGACTCCAAAAGTGTAATCTGTTCCTGTGCTTATCATCACCTGATTGGTTAAAATGCCAAGATTGGCCCTCTTGTTTATCCAGGTTGCCTCCAGAGATAGCCCGACCCCAATATCCAGCTTAAGATCAAATGCATATCTATTCTCCGGAATACCGGGAGTTCCGGTAAACAGAGCCTCTCTTCGGTGGAATGTGAATGCCGCCTCTCCTTGTGGAATTGCAAACTGCACTCTTCCTCCAAACTCCGGACTCCAGCGAGCGGTTGTTCCAATCTCCCAGGGCCTTGTATCACCGTTACCATATAGCATCCAGAGCCATATATTTGTGTTATTTCGAAAGTAGTACCTCCCGAGTGCTCCCCACACCCCCTCGGTAAACTGGAGCGGGTCACGGGGGTCAACTCTGTCAAACCACATAAGGGGTCTTAACAGGGTTGCAGATCCAAAATTTATCTTTTGAAGCCCAACCCTCAGCTCTGCCCTGTCGGAGGTCAACTTTGCCCACCCCCTGTAAAGTTTGATATCTCCACTCCAAAGTGACTCGGTGAATGGCTTAAAGCTTCCGTTGCCAAACATATTGGCAGCAACCTCAAACTCTGCACCTTTAGTCTCATAGTTAACCTGAGGCAGATATCTCCCCCCGGTGATAAGAGGTAACTCTGCCCCGGAGTAGTAGCCTGCCCAGCCGCTCAGCTGCCCTTTAAATATTATCTGCTGCGAGGCTCCCCGCCCTGAACTTATCAGAAAGAGAGCTAGCAGGAGCACCGGTTTTGTTATATATCTTAATTTGAACATTTAACTCTTCTTCATTATTTTTCGGGTGCTATTCCGTATGCCACAATGTTTGTAAGCTCCATAATCACCTCGGAGGGGGAGGAGTAGAGTGTCATAATTGATTTATCTTCCAAAAGGGCTGCCATCTGTGTGCTAAGTGCCACAAGCAGCTCCGGTTTGAACCCCTTACGAAGCACTCCGGTTTGCTGAGCATCTCTAATAACAGAGATAATCTCCTGCCACGACTCCTTTGTTTTTAAAACCATATAGTGCTGTAACTCCGAACCGGAATCTGTGTAGATATCCTCAATAAACTCCCTGCTAATCTCTCTTGTACCCTCCAGCTTTATCTGCACAATAGAGTGCATCCGCTCATCTGCACTGCAATCTGTTTTCATTATCTCTTTGAACTTAACCATCCCATCTTCTATGATAATATCCAGAATCCTTTTTGCAAGCTCTGTTTTGTTCGGGAAGAGTCTATAAAATGTCATCTTGCTTATTGATGCTTTTTTGCAGATCTCCTCGACAGTAACCCTTTTGAACCCGAAGCGCCAGAAAAGATCTTTTGCAGCGATTATAACTCCATCCTCTCTCTTTGACTTTACCTTTTTTTGCATATCTACCTGCTTTGTTAAACATACATTTACGGTGCAAATGTACGAAATATGTAATATAATGCAAATATAGTAACATTTATTTTTGTGTTTTTGCTTTTTTTAAAATGTTCTTTAAAAAATAGTTACAAAATTACGATATTGGAACAGTTTTTGAGGGGCCTGTTTACCAGCAATCTATAGGGATAAGTGCAACAGATTATTGCAAAGTTGTAACTAGCATCAGGAGCCAAAGGAGATAACTACAACCCAATTAACGGGTTAATTTTATAAATAGTCTCAATTAATACATTTTAGTTATGAATAGAACTAAAGTCTCCTACGCTCTTTTTTGTCTCTCCGTTTTATTATCCTGTAACTCTACCGTAAATACTCAAAATGAAGCTATTCCGGTGATTGATCTGGCATCTGAAATCGGGAAAGGTAGAGTCGTAAACCTAAGTGAAGTTGCTTCCGATATCAGATATGTTCAGCTAGAGACTTCAGATAGCTCTTTAATAGGAATGTATCCAAGGGTATTTTACGAGAACGAGAGAATCTACGTAAACTCTATGAAAGTTGTTAAGGTATTTGATAAAAACGGTAAATTTCTTTTCAAATTTGACCGCAGGGGAAGGGGAGCACAGGAGTACCAGTCAGGTAACATCAGGGCGATGTCCAAAACGGGAGATATTATTGTACAGTCTAATGCCGCGGCTCAGAGTGATAATCTCTTGTTTTATGACCGTGAAGGGAATTTTATTAAAAAAGCTATCATTCCCTATCAAAAATATACCTTTCAGGATAGAACAATTGAGATTAACAACAACCTTTTTGTAACATCTGCGTCACCAAAATACAAAGACTCGGTTCAGCTCTGTGCAATTGTATATGACTCACTCTTTAATATTAAAAAAGAGATCCCGATGCCATATATTTCCGAAAATGCGATGGAGTCCGGTGGAGAAATGATATTTATCTCCTCGGACAGCCCTACACCTTCCACAAACCGTATGTTTTCATTGAACTTTCCGGCGTTGTACAGATATGAAGATAACGTTCGCCTGGTAACATCTAAGAACGATACAATTTTTTCCATAGATTCGAAGATGAACTATTCACCTGCATTCTCCATAAATTTAGGTAAATTTAAAAATGAGTCCCCTGATAAGGATGACATCTCTGTATTAGAGGGAGATTATATCACTTTGAATCGCAGCTACTATATTGAATCACAAAGGAGTCTGATTTTAAATTTCTATATGAGAAATTTTGCTCACGAGCCATATGAGAGGACAGTAGTTAACAGGCTGGGAACCAAGGTACAAAAGTACTCAGACTGCTATGCTCTATTTGATAAAAAATCCGGAGAGGTAACTCCTCTTAATCAACCTGTTAAGAGTAAACTTGGGTTTCGCGACGACCTTATGGATGGACCTGTATTTTTGCCGACACACATCTCCGGCGACTTTTATGCATCTGCACTCTTCTCTGCTGCCGAGATCATTGAACACGCCGAGACCAATAATGTAAAGGGAGAGCTTAAAAATATGATCTCCAATTTAAAAGATTCAGACAACCCTGTTGTTGCAATAGTAAAAATGAAATAAACTTTCTTGATATGAAGTACAAAAAACTATATCCTGCAATACTCTCTTTTGCAATTCTCTTTTCCTGTTCGCCTAAAAACGACAAGGTCTCAAAAGATCTAAAGTTTATTGATGTTGAGGGAGCCATTGGCTCCGGCAGAGTTGTTAAACTCAGTGAGATATCAGATGAGGTTAAATATATTCCGCTTGAGACCAGTGAGCAGGCACTTGTAGGCATTAGCTCAGGACGGGGGCTTATTTACGAGAATGGGCTTGCCTATTTTCCTGAGAAAACTGCTTATAATAATGCTATAAAGATATTTGACAGCAAAGGCAGGTTCATAAAGCTGTTCAACAGACAGGGTAGAGGACCACAAGAGTATGAAGTATTGGGAGGGATGGAGGTAGATTTTGAGTCGGGAAATATAATTGTAAGATCTTTATCAAAGAGCGTGGAGTATACTGCTTTGGGTGAGTATGTGAGAACAATAAACATTCCTGACTCAATCAATGATCACTTCTTCAACAATACATTCAAGCTAGACCATAACAGGTATATCCTTCCTGTAAACGTTTCAAGGAGTATGCTTTACTCTGCATACATTACAGACACCTTATCCACTGTTTTGCATAAGATAGATTATCCCCAAAGCGGAAGAGATCTTATTAACACAAAAGGTGGTTTTAGCACAATCACAGACTCCTATCTCTTCTCTTATAAAGGGGTTCCAAGAGTTATGAGAGCACAGGATGGGGAGATTATCTCAATTGCCAAAGATTTCACCATCGACACTATCTACTACCTCAATTACGGCAAGTACAGAATTACCGGAGATAATGTTAAAACGATGAACAACCAGAGCCCTCTCATTCACAGGTATCTGAATATTATGGAGAGCGAGAATTATCTCTTTTTTTATTTCAATTTAAGGTCACTTGCGCACAAACCTATGGTTTTGTTAGCAAAGCAGTCAACGGGAATAGAGACAACACAAACCCTCTCCCACGCGCTGTTTAATAAAAAAACCGGAGAGTTTACACTGGTAGATCAACCCGAAAAATATCAGAAAGGGATGGTTGACGACCTGGAGGGTGGCCCTGCATTCTGGCCGGATTATATATCGGGCGATGGGTATATGATCTCCTATATAACTGCACTTGATTTTATAAATTACTCACAGAGGGAGGAGTGCTCGCGCTATTTTAAAGAGGTTGCATCTAAGCTTAAAGAGACAGACAACCCTGTTATGGTACTGGTAAAGCTAAAATAGCTCTAAATTGTATAATTTTAATATCTTAATTGCTACTTTCAAATCTCAGATATATGGTTAAAAAAATATTAATTCACCTTTTTGTTTTAGCTCTGGCAACCGGGCCGGCATCTTTAAGCGATCTCTTTTCGCAACAAAAACACCGTCTCACAATGACTCTGGAGCAGGTGCTGGAGTGTGCCGGCGAGCAATCTCCCGGAGCACTGGTTGCAAAGCATAATTTTCTTGCCAATTACTGGCAGTTTCGCTCATACAAAGCGCAGTTTTTGCCATCACTGAATCTTAATGCCTCACTTGGTCAGTATGACCGCTCCCTGAGGGCCCTTCAAAACAGCCAGACAGGAGAGATTAACTACATTACCAATAACAATCTGAGCAACTCTCTATCACTCTCTGTTAATCAGAATATCCCCCTTACAGGAGGGAAGATATCCCTTGTAACTAACCTCTACAGGCTGGATCAGTTCTCCCCATTTGAGAGTGTTACCTACAATTCAAAACCTGTTAGTCTTCAGTACCAACAGCCCTTAAAGGCTTACAATACCCTAAAATGGGAGAAGATTACCGAGCCAAAGAATTTTGAGAGGGCCAAGCGAGCCTATCTGGAGAGTATGGAGGAGATAAACATACAGGCAACCACCCTCTTTTTTAATGTTCTCTCTGCTCAAATGAGCAAAGAGATGGCTGTGAAGAAATATGCCTCAACCGAACTCTCTCTTAAGATTGCCCAGGAGAGGTTTGAGATAGGCTCTATCTCTAAAAACGATCTGTTGCAGTTGAGGCTGGGTCTGTACAATGCTCAACTGGAGATAAGCGATAGCGAACTAAGCTATGATATGAGTATGTTAAGGCTTCGCTCTTTTTTGGGATTTAACGAAAATGTTGATATCAATCTTGTTATGCCGCAAAATGTTCCGGAAATACAGCTTGATTTTAACAAAGTCTACTCTAAAGCTCTTGAGAACTCATCCAATACAATCAATAATGAGCTTTCACTATTGAGCGCACAACAGGCAGTAGCCCAGGCAAAATCTGTAAATGGTCTGCAGGCCTCACTATTTGCGCAGTTCGGCCTTACCCAAAAGGGGAACGACCTCTCAACAGCATACAGGAACCCGATGGATCAGGAGATGATAGGGTTATCACTCTCATTGCCTATTCTGGACTGGGGTCTTGGTAAGGGAAAGATAAAGGTTGCCAGGTCAAGGGAGGAGGTTGTCAGAACGCAAATAGAGCAATCGATCTCCCAATACAGGCAGGATATGCTTATCAAGGTTCTGGAGTTTAATAAACTCAACATTAAATGTAACACATCTGCACAGGCAGATTCAATTGCAAAGCTAAGGTATGAAATTGCCAGCGAGAGGTTCAAAAACGGAACCCTTAGTGTCCTGGAGCTTAACTCTGCACAGTCAGATATGGACAACTCTGCCTCAAGATATATCAGCGAGGTCTCGCGTTTCTGGCAAAACTACTACACACTAAGAAAACTGAGTCTTTATGACTACATAAAAAACAGAGAGATTTCGGTTGATTTTGACCAAATGGTAGATTAACCAACATATTTATGAAATTAAACATTGAAAAGATATTAAAAATCCGGAGTATGATAAAAGGCATTTTCATTACAATTTGTGCACTGATAATAGTTTCGTGCTCTCCCAAAGGTGGAGAAACAACCGAAGATACAGAGGCTGCAAAGGCAGGTTTTGTTGCGGAGAAGAATCTTGTAGATACTATGATTTTAAAAAGAGTGGATTTTAACAGGCAGATAATTACAAATGGCAAGCTGCGGGCAGTAAGAAAGAGCGACCTTACCTTCAAAAGTATGGGTACAATATCGGAGATTTTTGTCAAAAACGGAGATTATATCTCCGCCGGAGAGAAAATTGCCCAGCTGGATATCAAAGATGCTCAGGTAAAACTGAAGCTGGCATCTGAGAGGATGGAGAAGGCAGAGCTTGACTTTGCAAACGATTTAATTGGGTACGGCTACGGCAGAGATACATCTGCAGTACCTGATGAGGTGCTAAAGATTGTAAGGATAAGATCTGGCTACAACTCCTCTATCAATGATCTTACTCAGAGCAGGGAAGATCTTAAAAACACAACTCTTACAGCCCCTTTTGCGGGAAAGATTGCAAATATTAAGGGGAGAGTATATGAAGGTGCAACAGGAGCATTCTGCACCCTGATTGACGACTCTAAATTTGAGGTAGAGTTTAGCCTTTTGGAGTCTGAGCTCTCATTCATAAGGATTGGTAACTCAGTAAAGGTGGCCTCCTTTGCAGAGCCGGAAAAATTCTACACCGGTGTGGTGAGTCAGATAAACCCGGTTGTAGATGAAAAGGGGCAAATCCAGGTGATGGCGGTGGTAAACAACACCGGCGGAAAACTTCTCGAGGGGATGAATGTTAGGGTTTTAGCAGAGAATCTCCTTCGCGGGAAACTGGTAGTTCCTAAGAGCGCCGTAGTGATGAGAGATAATTTTGATGTGCTATTTCGGTTAAACCCTGCCACCGGAAAGGCAATGTGGACCTATGTAAAGGTGGAGATGACCAATACCGGATTTCACGCAGTCACTGCCAACGAAGATAAAAACGCAGAGATAAACGAGGGTGACATAATTATAATCTCCGGTAACCTCAACCTTGCAGAGGGTTCAAATGTAGAGATTAAAAGCAGATAGGTTATGATAGGCAAACTGATAGAGAGGCCCATCGCCGTTACAATGACAATTATTGCCATTGTTGTGCTTGGTGCCGTAGCAATAGGAATGCTGCCCGTCTCTCTTATGCCGGAGGTGGATATTCCCAGAATCACCGTACAGGTGAGTGCCCCGGGCTATTCGGCAAGAGAGATCGACCGTACAATGCTTAAGAGTCTTAAATATCAGCTCCGTCAAGTCTCTTCTCTGAAAGAATTACGAAGCGAAGCCAGCAACAACTCAGGAATCATCTATATGGAGTTTGAGCACGGCTCAGATATTCAGTATCTCTTTGTGGATGTTAATGAAAAGATAGATAAGGCAGGGCTTCCAAAAGAGATAGAGAGACCTAAGGTGGTAAAGGCAAGTGCTACCGATATCCCGGCTTTTTTTATAAATATGACTATTGAGAACTCCAGTTCGGAGAAGTTTTTGGAGTTGAGCCGGTTCGCCTCAGATGTAATCTCCAAACGAATTGAGCAGATTCCGGAGGTGGCTTTGGTAGATATGAGTGGCCTCTCTCTTCCGGAGATTCTCATAACCCCCTACACTCAAAAAAACAGGGCTATGGGGGTCTCGGAGAGCACCCTTATAAATGCAATAAACACAAATAACCAGCAGTTGGGTAATATCTCCATTAAAGATGGACACTACCAGTGGGATATCAGGTTTATGTCCGAGATCCGTTCAAAAACAGATATCGAGAATATAAACCTTAACATCAATGGCAGGGTATTCAAATTTAAAGAGCTTGCTGCTGTTACCGAAAAACCTGCAAGGGCCAAAGGGATGGCACGATCAGACGGGAAACTTGCGGTTAGTCTGGCAGTTGTCAAGCAGTCAGATGCTAAGATGGCCAGCCTTAAAAGTTCATTGAATGTCCTGATGGATGATTTTAATAAAGAGTATCCACAAGTGCAGTTTAAGGTAACCAGAGACCAGACCCAGCTTTTGGACTACTCAATATCAAATCTGAGAAACAACATTATTCTCGGTGCAATCCTTGCCTGTTTAGTGATCTTTCTCTTTTTACAGGATTTTAGATCTCCAATGCTGGTTACCATCACAATTCCACTCTCGCTTATAGTATCGCTACTCTTCTTCTTTGTTGCAGGAATCTCCATAAATATTATCTCCCTCTCCGGGTTGATTCTGGGTATTGGGATGATGGTAGACAACTCAATAATTGTAATAGATAATATTACACAGATGCGCGAGCGGAGAGTCCCTCTTAAAGAGGCTGTTGTTCGAGGGGTGGGAGAGGTTTTTGCCCCTATGCTAAGTTCTGTTCTCACCACCTGCTCTGTCTTTCTTCCTCTCATTTTTCTAAGTGGAATTGCAGGAGCACTCTTCTATGATCAGGCAATGGCAGTTACAATAGGACTTATCTCGTCATTAATGGTGGCAGTCTTGGTTATTCCTGTCTACTACTACCTCTTCTATGGTAAGAGCAGCGGGGTTACCAAAAACAGATATCTCTCAAAATTTCAGATATTTGATTATCACCTTTTTTATGAGAAGAGTCTCAAATGGGTATTCAGACATCAGAGGTTGGTCTGGACAATATTTATTCTCATAATCCCAGCCACTTTTTTCCTTTACAAAGAGATAGATAAATCTAAATTACCACCTGTTACTCACGATGACACAATACTCTATATCGACTGGAATCTGCCGTTAAACCCGACAGAGAGCGATTCAAGGGTTGAGCTAATAACAAAAAAGGTGGAGGCACTTTTAGCACACAGAAGCACCTATATTGCCGGCCAGCAATTTATCCTTTCACACACACCTGAACTTACCCAATCTGAGGCTTTAATATATTTAAGAGCAAACAGGCCGGAAGATTTAATTGAGATAGAGACGGTGATTTCAAACTCTTTAAAAACGCTCTATCCTCAGGCAACATTCCGCTTCTCAATGGCAGATAATATCTTCAATATGATATTCTCAGATAAAGAGTACAACCTGGTAGCCAAGATTATAGGGAAGGATAACAATCCGCCGGACCCGGATAAATTAAATCTGTTTCTGGAGAAGGTATCTGCTCAAATCCCGACCCTATATATAGAGCCGGTTTTGTGGCAGGAGCAGATTCTGCTTGTGACCAGGCCGGAGATGCTATCACTTCACAGAGTTGAACACAGCGCCATACACAATGCAATCCAGAATGCTGCAAGAGAGAGTCGCCTCTTCTCTATCAGCCACGGAACCTACTCAGTACCAATAATTATGGGGGATGAAGAGAGCTTTAGCAGCGATTTTACCAAACTCTCACTAAAGAGCTCTTCCGGAGTTGATATTCCACTCACTGAACTGCTTCGTGAGAGTCGTGTAAGAGATTTTAAGAGTATAGTCTCCGGAAACGAGGGGGATTACTACCCATTAAACCTGAAGGTTGCAGATAGAGATGTTAAAGATGTAATTCTAAAAATTGAGGCTGCTGCAAAGGCAGACAAGAATTTCGATGTGGTGTTTGCAGGGAGCTACTTCTCGAACAGAGAGCTTATAAAAGAGCTGGTGATTATTCTCACAGTAGCACTGCTGCTCCTATTCTTTATTTTAGCTGCTCAATTTGAGTCTTTGATACAACCTTTGATAATCCTCTCGGAGGTTGTTGTCGATATCTTTGGAGCGATGCTCTTTCTTTGGGTTTTCGGGTCGGGTCTTAATCTTATGTCAATGATTGGAATCGTGGTAATGAGCGGTATTATTATAAACGACTCAATACTTAAGGTAGATACAATAAACCGTCTGCGAAGGGAGGGGTACTCTCTGCTGAGAGCAATTATGACTGGAGGAACAAGAAGACTTAAACCTATCTTAATGACCAGTCTCACTACCATATTGGCAATTGCTCCGTTTCTTGTAAGAGGTGATATGGGTTCTGACCTGCAGTACCCGTTATCTCTTGCATTAATAGGGGGTATGATTGTGGGTACAATTGTTAGTATCTACTTTATTCCTGTATTCTACTACAACATCTATAAAAAGAGGAGCAAATGAGACTACCATCATTTTCCGTAATACTCATATTTGTAGTCCTTGTTGTGGTTGGAGCGGGAATTGCACCACTGCTGAGTCTTCAATATAGTCCTACCGTTAAGAGCAAAAATCTCTCTGTTTCGTTCAACTGGCCGGGAGCTTCTGCAAGGGTTATTGAGGCAGAGGTGACATCTAAACTTGAGGGGGTTATCTCCACTCTATCAGGAGTTGGAGATATAACCTCAACATCATCTAAGGATAGGGGCTCCATAAATGTAGTTTTAAAGCCATCTGCAGACCTCGATGCAGTCAAGTTTGAACTGGCCTCACTAATACGTAGAGTCTATCCCAAGCTCCCTAAAGAGGTCACATTTCCTCAGATTACCTCAAGGTCGCCATCTAATTACAATCCCTACTCCTCTCCATTCAGTTCACCCTACTCCTCACCTGCAGATGCCAGACCTATCCTCACCTATACAATCAACTCCTCGCTCTCTCCATTGAAAATAAACGAATATGCCCAGGAGAATATTGTAAATGAGCTCACATTAATTCCCGGTCTGGGCAGTGCAGATCTCTCAGGTGCAACATCTTATGTATACGAGATTGAGTACAATCCGGAGTATATCGGGAGTCTTGGGGTTAGCGCCCAGGATATCACATCGGCAATAAACAGCAACACCGGAAGGGAGAGTATTATGGGAAACAGAGATGGAGTTGCTATTGTATTGAGGACACAAGGGGCAAATGAATCTTTAAAAAAGATACCCGTTAAGAATGTTAACGGAAGAATTATCACACTGGAGGATATCTGCACAATCACCCTAAAAGAGGAGCAGCCGGCCAGATACAGCAGAATAAATGCACTCAACACAATCAACCTCTCCATTAAGGCAGACAGAGGTGCAAACAATCTGGAGCTCATTAAGGCAGTTAAGAGCAAGATGACCGAGCTTAGTAAAAGATTTCCCGAGAACTTCTCTGCTATGATTATTCACGACCAATCTACAGAGATCAAGGGGGAGATCAACAAAATTTTAAGACGAACAATCCTCTCGGTGATTATACTGCTGCTGTTTGTTTATGCGGTGAGCAGGAGCCTCAGGTACCTCGCAATTATAACAGTCACTTTAGTAGCAAATATATTCATTGCATTTATCTTCTACTACATTTTCAAACTGGAGATACACATCTACTCTCTGGCCGGAATAACGGTCTCTCTGGGAATTATCATAGACACATCAATAATAATGATATCCCATTACGGATATTATAAAAACCGAAAGGCATTCATTGCAATTTTAGCTGCCCTTCTCACCACAATAGGTGCCCTTGCGGTTGTCTTTCTTCTGCCTGAGTCTGAAAAGAGCATTCTCCTGGAGTTCTCTGCAGTGATAATAATTAACCTCACAGTTTCTATGGCAATTGCCTTGCTTCTGATTCCTGCCCTGATAGATACATTCCCTATTAAAGGGGTAAGTGCATCACGAAGCATCAAAAGAGCAAGAAGAACATTAAGATTCAACCACTCATATGCCCGTTATATCACATTTGCAAGAGCCCACAAATGGATCTTTATTCTTTTAATTGTGCTGGGATTCGGGGTTCCTGTGCATCTGTTGCCGTCAAAAATTCAAAAAGAGGAGAACACCTTCCATAAGATCTACAACAAGACAATAGGTGGCTCATTCTATCAAAATAAGATGAAAGATGTAGTTGAGAAGACACTTGGTGGCTCAATGAGACTTTTTAGTAAAAGCCGTCGTTTTGGAGGGTTTTACCGAGGCCTTGAGAGTCAGGAGATAAACATAAGTGCATCTCTGCCGGATGGATGTACAGTACAGCAGCTAAATGACATTGTAACCCATATGGAGAACTATCTTACCCAGTTTAAGGAGATTAAGATTTTTCATACAAATATCAATTCATACAACAACGCCTCTATTACTATCTCTTTTAAAGACGAATATGAGTTTTCGGGGTTTCCCGCAATGCTTCAGAACGCCATTATCTCAAAAGCAATTGACTTTGGCGGGGCAAACTGGAGGGTATGGGGTATTGGAGACCAGTACTTTAGTAATAATGTAAGCAGCGGAGACTCACGAAGCAACAGAATCGAACTTTCCGGGTATAATTACGACATTCTTTATAAATATTGCTTTGACCTGGCCTCTACACTTTCTGAGAATCAGCGGGTGAACGGAGCAGAGGTTTCGGGCTCGGGAGGGTTTGGCAGGGTAGGGAGGAATGAGTATTTTATAGAGTTTAACAGAGAGAGGCTGGCAGGGCTCAACATAAGCCCGGCAAGCATCTACTCCTCTCTAAACAGAAAGCTGGCCCCTTCCGGAAGTGCACAGATAAAATCCTCAGACGGGAAGATAATAAGGGCTTCTGTAATCTCGGACGAGAACAGCACTTTTGATATATGGAATCTTAGAAGCGAGTATCTTGATATAGGTGACAGAAAGATTAAATTCTCAGATATCGGAAAGATAGATATGCGACGCACCGGTAATGATATCTTCAAAAAGAACCAACAGTATCTCCTCTCTGTAGTATACGATTTTATTGGCCCTTATGAACTATCTTCGCGGGTTAGAGACAGGGAGATCAAGAGGATGAACGAAGAGGTGCTCCCGATTGGCTTCAAGGCAGGTAGCGATAGCTTTGGCGGGATGATGTTCGGGTCAAGCTATTTTTGGATACTATTGATAATTATCGCTACCATCTATTTTATATGCGCCATTCTGTTTGAATCCCTCACACAGCCATTGATAATAATTATTCTCATCCCAATCTCCTTTATAGGACTTTTCCTCACATTCTCCCTCACTAAATTCACCTTTGACCAGGGAGGGTTTGCAGCGCTGATAATGTTGAGTGGAATATCTGTAAATGCCGGGATCTACGTTATAAACCAGTATAATCTGCTTAAGAAATACGGAAAAGGGGCATTATCTCCGGTTATGTTATATATCAAAGCCTACAACCACAAAATTATACCCATAATGCTCACGATAGTCTCAACAATTCTGGGGTTGACACCATTTCTTACAGACGGTAAAAACGAGGTATTCTGGTTCTCTTTTGCTGTGGGGACAATGGGTGGGTTGCTCTTCTCAATAATCGGGATAATTTTTATTCTTCCTGTATGGGGGAGGAGAGTTATTAAAGCTCCTCTTTCCTGAGCCTGTATCCGACGCCTCGGATATTCTCTACAACAAGGAGGGTATCCGAGAGTTTTTTACGAAGATGGGAGGCCAGAGCCTCAAGGGATTTCTTTGAATCAATATCTTTATCGCCCCAAATATTTATGAAAAGATCTCCGTTTTTGCAGATCTGGTTAAAGTTCTGGCAAAGCAGCTGCAGTAGTTTGTTCTCATAAAAAGAGAGGGTAATTGTGGTCCCATCCTGCTGGAAAAGACACCTCTCCTCCGGAGAGTAATTTAGAGTTCCAAGAGTGTAGATATCATTATCTTTTGTCGAGATACTCAGACATTTCTGAACTCGTATGAGCAGCTCTCTTAGCCCGAAAGGTTTTTTAAGGTAGTCACTGCACCCTATCTCAAAACCATTGGCCACACTACTGTCGTCACTTATTGAGGTTATAAAGATTATGGGGATATTCTTGTCTACAGCACGAATAAGCTTTGCAAGTTCGAAACCGTCTATCTCCGGCATATTAACATCAAACAGCAGTAGGTCCGGGTGAAATATGTGATATTTTTCAAAGGCCGTTTTTCCATCATTGACAAATGTGAGGTCGTAGCCGTTCATCTTAAGAAACTCACACATTGCGTACCCGAAATTTACCTCATCATCTGCCAGCAGTATCTTCTGTGCCATTCTCATCATTTTTTAAAGATAGTATAAACTTGCTCCCAACCCCCACTTCGCTCTCCAGTTCAATCTTCCCTTTGTGTGCCTTTACAACCCACATTACATAGGTGAGCCCTAGCCCAAACCCTTTACCTTTTTGAGAGTGCTCTCTTTTGCTCACTCTGTAAAACTTCTCAAAAACCTTTGACTGCTCCTCTTTAGGTATTCCGATTCCATTATCAGCAACAATAATCCTGAAATAACCCCCTTTTGTCTGTGTGGTTACCGTTATAACTACCGGGTCATCAGAATACTTAATTGCGTTGTCAATAAGATTTCCAATGGCGTTTGTAATATGAAGTTTGTCCCCGAAAAGCATCTCCTTTCCCGGCTCTATGTTGGCACTGAGATGGACGGTTTTTTTGGAGTCTACACTATGCCTTACAATATGTGGTTCGATTGCCTCATTTATGTTGAAAAGAGCTTTATTGAGGGGAGCCTGTCTTTTTTCAAATTTATTGATATCCAGTATATTCTCTATTAACCCGTTTAAGAAATTGAGCTGCTCCTTGGCTTTGCCAAGGAAGTACTTGGAATTTGCACCTTCGCTCATCTCTCCCACCTCAAGGTTGGTAATGGAGGATTGTAGCGGAGACCTCAGCTCGTGAGTAAGGAAGTGTGTGATGTTCTCTTTAACCTTAGCAAGCGACACCTGTTTGTAGAGCATTCGGGTCTGCATAATAATACTAAAGAGAATGAAGATGGTCACAATTAAAGAAAGCACCAAAATTGTAAGTAGATCACCCTTAAAAACTGATGTCGGGTATGAAATGCTTGCGTTTATGACTAGATCTTTAGATGAAGTTAAATAGACAACAGTTTCAAAAGTAGGAGTGAGAAAATGGAGACTTTTTTTCGCCACTCTCTTTTCGATGGTTTTTGTTGTATCGGGTGAAGTGTACGAAATGGTGAAATTTGTATTTAAACCGGACTTAAGAAGAGATTTTGAGAAAAAAGCTGCAAGTGTATCGAGTTTCAAAGGGAGATCTTTTTTATAGACTTCCTGAAGAGCTTCTTGAACAGTTACCTTTGTAAAAGATTTTTTCTCTTTTTTTAGGTCTACATCAACAATTTTTCTCTCATTTTTTTTTGAATTATCTGAGAGTGTGTTTGAGATAACCACATTGAATCCCTTACCCTTATTCATACTCAAGAGCCGACTGTCAAGCTCTTTGTTGATAGATTCATTTAACAGTATATCAGCATTTTTCCTGAACTCTGTCTTCTCACTCTCAATGATACGGAAGAGCCATACCCCCTGTAGTGCGAGCAGGAAAAGTATTGCGATAATTGAAAAAGTTAGTGCCCGATTCAGCATTTTCAGCAAATTGTCAGCATTCTGTATGCATTCTGTGTGCAAATCTAACAAATATTATTAATTTATTTGTAATGCAAAACAACAACAACTAAAAACTAAAAAGTCATGGAAACAACATTTGAAAAACTGAATGATCAAGAGATGATTAATGTGGTAGGCGGTCTAGAGAGAGTAGTAAGATATACCGACGAGCACGGTAATGTTTACTACATTATTATTCAGGAGAACGTAGAAGAGGAGACTCCCGGAAATTAAGGAAATTTAAGATTTCGTGCCAGAACGCTTACAAAACGCTGAAAATCAGAATGTAAGCTTGGAAGTTGACATAATTTTTATTATGTTTGTGGTGATTATTGACTCTAAAAGAATAGTGAACTTTGAAGACTTTTAAATTTTTCTCTCAGATAGATGCAACAGATTGTGGTCCGGCGGCGCTAAGAATGGTTGCCAACTATTACGGACGTCATTACAATATGGAGAGCTTAAGGGAGAGATGCGAAAAGGGAAGAGTTGGAGTTAATCTGTTAGGAATCAGTAAAGCGGCAGAAGGAATAGGGCTCAGAACCCTTGGGGCAAGACTATCATTCGATGAGTTACGCAAAGCGACCCTGCCGGCAATTGTTCACTGGAATCAAAATCACTTTGTAGTTCTTTACGGAGTAAAAGGGAAGGGAGATAAGCTAAAAATGCTTATAGCCGACCCATCAACCGGACTTGTAAAGCTAAGCCCGGAGGAGTTTAATAAATCCTGGTTCAGCACTGTTTTAAACGGTGAGGGAAGAGGAATAGCACTTTTTCTTGAACCTACACCAAATTTTTATGAGGAGGCAGGCGACAAAGTAGACCCAAAAGGGTTTCGTTTTTTGCTATCTTACCTTAAACCTCACAAAAGACTTATTATACAGCTTATTATCGGGCTTCTTGCCGGTAGTATTATTCAGCTGATATTTCCTTTTTTAACACAAAGCATTGTAGATATCGGTATAGGCACCCGAGACATCGGCTTTATATGGCTTATTTTGCTTGCCCAACTTATGTTAACAATCAGCTCTGCCTCAGTAGATTTTATCCGGGGGTGGATACTTTTACATCTGGGGACCAGAATAAACATATCTCTGATTTCGGATTTTCTGAGTAAGTTGATGAGACTCCCTATAGGTTTCTTCGATACCAGAATGACCGGAGATCTGCTTCAGAGAATAGGAGATCACAAAAGAATCCAGAGTTTTCTTACAGGATCTTCTCTCACGGTACTCTTTTCGATGGTTAACATCTTGATATTTGGGGCAGTTCTTTTATATTACAGCCTTACAATCTTTTTGGTTTTTTTGTTTGCATCTTTAATATATGTAGGGTGGGTTCTTCTATTTATGCGAAAACGAAGAGAGCTTGATAACAGAACTTTCACACAAAACGCTGCAAATCAAAGTTCCATAATTCAACTCATTGCCGGTATGCAGGAGATTAAACTCAACTCCTGCGAGGAGCAGAAGAGATGGGAGTGGGAACATATACAGGCAAGACTGTTCAAACTTAATATTAAGGGACTTGCACTTGGACAGTACCAGGAGGCGGGAGGTACCCTTATCAATCAACTTAAAAACATATTCATAACTGTATTGGCAGCGGGATCTGTCATAAGTGGGGAGCTTACACTTGGTATGATGCTCTCTGTGCAGTATATAATAGGACAACTTAACGCCCCTATCTCCAACGTTATAGGATTTATACGCAACTCACAGGATGCGAAAATGAGTCTTGAAAGGTTGGCAGAGGTGCACGAAAAAAACGATGAGGAGAGCCCCGACCAGTCACTTCTTTCTGATATCCCCACATCCAAACCAATCAACCTGGATAACCTCTCATTCCGATATGAGGGTGCGGGCTCTCCCTTTGTTTTAAAAAAGATTAATCTCTCTATCCCTCCCGGCAAAATAACTGCTATTGTAGGTATGAGCGGAAGCGGAAAGACCACGCTAATAAAACTTCTACTAGGCTTTTACAAACCTGTCTCAGGAGATATCAGCTACGGCGACCACCGCCTCTCATCTATAAGTATGAGCAAATGGAGGCAGCGTTGCGGAGTAGTGATGCAGGATGGCTATATCTTCTCCGACACAATTGCCCGGAACATAGCCCCCGGAGAAGATAATATAAACAAGGATAGGTTGATAAAGGCGGTTGAAACTGCCAAAATACGAGAATTTGTTGAGTCTTTACCACTCTCCTATAACACCAAAATAGGTCAGGATGGTCTGGGTCTGAGCCAGGGGCAGAAACAGAGAATTCTCATTGCAAGAGCCATTTACAAAGACCCTGAATTTATTATATTTGATGAAGCCACTAATGCTCTCGATGCGAAGAATGAGCGAGATATTATGAAGAATCTCGAAGAGTTTTTCAAAGGCCGTACAGTTGTTGTTGTTGCGCACCGCCTTAGCACCGTGAAAAATGCCGATAATATCATTGTCCTTGACAGAGGTATGATGATTGAGCAAGGCACGCATAAAGAGCTTGTCGCAAATGGAAGTGTTTATTACGAACTTGTTAAAAACCAGCTTTATGTCTAATGAGCGCAAATTTGAAATAAGATCGGACGAGGTCAATGACATTCTCTCCAGACCACCCTCGTGGATGGTTAGGATTGGCAGTATATTGATGGCCTCTGTTCTGACTCTTATACTTATTGGTGCAGCATTTTTCAGATACCCGGACATTATCAAGGCACCTATCGTAATAACTTCCGAAAACCTCCCTGCCCAGCTGGTGGCAAAAAGGTCAGGGAGGATACAAAGTATATTCCCCGATAACGGAGAGTATATAAAAAGAGGAGAGGTGATAGCCATACTAGAAAACCCGGGCTCCTTCGAAGATTATCTTAAGGTAAGGGATATCTGCACCAACTACCTGAATCTCTCCTCCCCTCTGCCGGAAAAGCTTCTTCTTGGCGAGCTTCAGGGCACCTACAGTCAATTTGTAAAGAGCCTCAAAGAGTACAGAACCTTCATCTCTCTTGATTACCACAGGAAGATGATAAACTCAGTGAGACAGGAGACTGAGGCAAAGAGGGGGCAGCTCAAGATTGCACAGAGAAAGGAGGCGATAGCTATTGACCAGTATGAGATAGCAGAGAATTTGTTTAACCGGGAAAAACTGCTCTTTGACCAAAAAACTATCTCTCAGCAGGATTTTGATCGCAGTAAAAGCAGTTATCTAGCTGCAGGTCAGCAGTTAGAGAGCGCCAGAGAGGAGCTCAACAAAAATAAGGTAGAGGTAATAAAAGGAGAACAGTCTATTCTGGATCTTGAAATGGAGAGAGAGGAGGGATTTAACAGACTAAAAAGAGCAGTTGAGGCCGATCTTGATATTCTGATGTCGCAACTTGGAGAGTGGGAACAGCTTAACCTCTTTATAAGCCCGGTAGACGGAGTAATCTCTTTTACAAGTTACTGGCAGGAGAACCAGAATGTTCATAACGGAGATATTGTTTTTACAGTTCTCCCCGAAAAAGAGAAGAAGATTTCGGGTAAACTATTTATCCCTATGGCAGGAGCCGGAAAAGTGAGACCGGGACAAAAGGTAAATGTAAAACTGGATAGCTACCCCTATATGGAGTTTGGAATGGTTCAGGTTGAGGTTAAAACTATCTCACTTCTGCCTGCAAATATTGGTAATGAGAGAGTCTATATTGTAGGTGTCGATTTCCCTGAGGGTTTGCGTACCAACTATTCATTAGATCTAAACTTTAGTGAAGAGATGCACGGTGTGGGAGAGATCATAACCGAAAATGCATCTGTTCTTAAAAGAATCTTTTATCCTGTGAGGCATATGATAAAAAATAATTTTTAACCTGTTATTTTTTTTATTGTATATTTGTGCCGTATGGTCAATCTTGTCAAATACTCACTTACTGTTCTGCTTCTGGTAGCTTACTTCGTTACCAGCCCCGGATTCGGCATTCACGAGTGCTCCAGTGAGGGAACAAGAGATATTCTTCTTCTCACATCCCAGACTAGTTGCAAAGATATTCATACCCATTGTGGCTGCGCATCACAAGGCTGTTCCAACAAGGTGCACGATAACAATTGCTGCAAAACAGAGATTCACCATCTGGACTTAGATTATAATATTGTTGAGATAACCTCAACAATTCCGGTATATTTTTGTGCGTTGGAGTTTGCAACCCTCCCTTTTAGTGATGTTGCTCTCACAAATTCTCCATCCGGTTATAGATATACCGAGATCCGTCACGGTCCGGATATTCCATCTTCAAATAAAATCTGTTCGTATAACTCTCAGTGGAGATTGTAGATTAGTAATAGTTGAAATCAAGGCTTAACACCTTGATTTGGAAATTTATTATTAACAATCAACAATTTTTATTGAATTTATTATGAACTATAAAGGATTAATTCTATTTATTCTATTTACTCTCTTTAGCGGATTATCTCTCTTTTCCCAAACAGTCAGCGGTTCTGTACGTGTGCAGAGGCCGGATGGTTCTGTAGAGCCTATGGCTTATGCCTCGGTTTACTGGCTTGAGGGCAAAATTGCTCTTGAGTCTGACGACAAAGGGCGATTCTCGTTTGATAGAAAGAAAACCGATACAGTATCACTGATTGCCACATTTGTAGGTCACACCAGAGATACAATAATACTGGGCAAGGGTGAGCACAAAGCAGATTTTCTAATAAAGGAGGGGGAGGAGCTTCAGGCTGCCAGAGTGGTTACAAGGCAGCAGGGCAACTATATATCCAAACTCGCCTCAGTAAAGACAGAGGTCATCTCAGCTGCAGGACTATGCAAGATGGCCTGTTGTAATTTGGCCGAGAGTTTTGAGAATAGTGCAAGTGTAACTGTTGGCTACTCAGATGCCATTACGGGTGCACGTCAGATTCGTCTGCTGGGGCTATCCGGTATATACACTCAGATGCTGGACGAAAACAGACCGGTTATGCGAGGTATCGCATCCCCATTTGGACTCTCTTATATACCCGGACAGTGGTTGGAGAGTATCCAGATTGCCAAGGGCCCGTCATCTGTTATTAACGGAACTGAGGCTATCACCGGGCAGATAAACCTGGAGCATCGCAAACCCACAGCAGAGCAGCCCTTTTTCCTTAATCTCTTTCTCAGTAACACGTTGAGGACAGAGGCAAATGTTGCCTCTTCTATTCAGTTGAATAATAAATGGAGCACCGTAATGTTGGGACACTTTTCAACAGACCCTGCAGATCACGACGGTAACCACGACGGATTCAGAGATGAACCTCAATCTCTTCAGTTTAATTTCTCTAACCGTTGGGTTTACTTGGCAGAAAATGGTATGCAGATTCGTTTTGGGATAAAGGCTTTGAACGATAACAGACTTGCGGGGCAGACTGCATTTAAAAGAGATAGTGAAAGAGATCTTAACACTTGGGGCTCTACAATAAAGAATAAAGGTGTAAACGGATATTTTAAGATTGGCGTGCCACTAAGTGCAGGAAATACCAAGAACATTGCAGCTGTTATAGACTATTCATACCATAAACTGGACTCATATTTTGGTTTAAAAGATTATAATGCAACTCAGAACTCTCTCTTTGCAAACCTTATGTTCCAGAACGAGGTAAATGAATTTCATAAATACACGCTTGGTCTTAGTGCAACTGCAGACGACTATAACGAATATTTCAGAGACTACTATCTAGGCAGCTACTATGATCAATATCCGGGCAGGTTTGAGAAATCTGTCGGTGCATATGGCGAGTATACCTATACAAATGGGGAGAAGATATCTGTGGTTACAGGGTTAAGAATGGATTACAACAATTTTCACGGTTGGTTGCCGGCACCCAGAATCAATATCAAATATGCATTTGACGAGAAGTTGATCTTCCGCGCACTCGGTGGTCGTGGGTTCCGTTCTGCCAATGTTATCCCGGACAATCTAGGGGTATTGTCTACCGGAAGAAGGGTAGAGACCGGGACAAACCTGGATATTGAAGATGCCTGGACATACGGAGCAAACTTAACAGGTTACTTTCCATTTGGACTGGAAGATGCCTCTTTGAGTTTCGACTACTTCAGAACAGATTTTAGAAATCAGGTAATTGTAGATCAGGAGTACGATCTCTCAAGAATATCAGTCTACAACCTCGATGGCAGGTCATTTACAAATACATATCAGGTCGATCTTAATGTAGAGCCTATAGAGAGACTCTCCATTCTTACTACATTCCGATACACTGACGCCAAGGTAACACTAAAAGGGCAGGGGTTGGTAGAGAAGCCGCTTACAAGTAGATATAAAGGGGTCTTTAATGTACAGTATGCTACAAGAATGAACAAATGGACATTTGATGTGACGGCTCAGCTTAATGGACCCTCAAGATTGCCCTCTTTTTATGAGCAAGGTGGGTATTCACCGGTATATATGATGTTTTATGCTCAGGTAACCAAAAAATTCAGAGGGATGGATATCTATGTAGGAGGTGAGAACCTCTCTAACTACAAACAGAAGCACGCAATCATAAATGCAGAAAACCCATATAGTGCGGGCTTTAACTCAACCGTAATCTGGGGACCTCTAATGGGCATAAAGGTGTATGCAGGACTCAGATACACAATTTTTAAATAATACCGAATTAATAAAATTTTTAACTATTTTTACACAACATACTATAATGAAAACGATTCATTTAATAACAATCACAATTCTGTCTGTTCTGCTGTTTTCTGCAGTCAGTGCCAACGCTCAGAGTAAAAAAGTAAAAACTGATGCAGAGGTACTCTTCTCTATAGCTATCGATTGCCCTAGTTGCCAAAAGAAACTAGAGTCACAGGTTCCTTATGAAAAGGGTGTAAAGGATATGAAGATAGACCTTGAAAATCAGACAATCTGGCTGTTATTCAGCTCAGATAAGACAACCAAGGAGACACTGGCAAAAGCTCTTGACAAACTTGGTTATCCTGCAAAGGAGATAGTTCCCGAAGCGCCCAAGAAATAATTTTTAATTAATTAATAGGATGATCTATAGGTTCATCTGTTCATTTTTAGCAATAATCGCCTTTTGCCCTCTCTTTTCACAGATGGCAGGAGGCGGTTCTGTTTTTTACGAGAAGATGAGAACTCTCTCCTTTGAACAGAGGGAAACTCTTATTGCAGAGGAGCTCATTGGAAGGAATATGCCTCGGTTTATAACCGATTTTGTTCCGGTTACTACAAGTCAGAGAGACGCTTCCGGTAAAAAGAGGAGGGTAGTAATCTTTGTCTCTCCGGACTATCTCTCAATAGGAGACGAAAAGGATTACTTTATCATACCAATGGGTCCACTAACTGCACAAAGAGTAGCAAACTCATTTGATGCCTCTCTTCCGACGCCAAAAGTGGTAGATATAATCTATTTAAATTCCAAATTAAAGCTTGAGCCATTTAACTTTATCCCGAGAGGCAACAGAAACGAAACACCCGACATTCTCTACGACCACTCTAAGATAATACAGGCTCAGATTATAGCCGCCGGTAAAAAGCCCGGAGTTTTCGTTGCGGGGACCAAGAAGGACATTGTAATTTCCTCTAAGCTAACAGACCCCTCAAGAACAAGACACGTAACTATTTACGGTTGGCATAAATTGGATGGGAAACCAATTCAACCGGTTACAAATGTCCATATAAACACATATGTAGATTACAGCCACGGAGTGAGACTAATCTCCAATCGTGTTCTCATTGACGGTAAAGAGTACCGTTACAGGGAAATTCTAAAAGATAGCCTTTTGCACGCTTTATTAAGTTACGAAACAGCACCTTTTACCATTGTCTCTTACCTGGAAAAACCCAACTAAATATGAAAAAAATTACACTTTTACTTTCGCTGATACTGCTCTCATTTAGTTTATCGGCAAATGATGCTACAACCTGGATAAGGATCAACCAGGCAGGATATCTACCGAAAGATATTAAGGTGGCTGTCTTTATCTCGCTAAAGGAGGGATCCTCTCCGAACTTTATTATGTATAATGCTTTAACAGAGAGAGAGGTTTATAAGGGTGTAGGGAAGATTGTAAATGCATTGGATTGGGGGATGAAGAGTGCATTCAGGTTTGACTTCTCTACTGTAGATAAAGAGGGGGGATACTACATTGTTTCCAATGGAGTTAGGTCTCCAAATTTTAAAATTGCTGCAGATTCCTATGAGGGTCTGGCCGATTATATGCTTGTCTATATGAGACAGCAGAGGTGTGGAGATAATCCATATACCGGAGTGTTGTGCCACCAGGACGATGGTTTTATAGTTGACCACCCTACAAGAAGTGGCGAGAAGATAGATGTAAGGGGAGGTTGGCACGACGCCACAGACTATCTGCAATACCTAACTACATCTGCTACAGCGGTGTACCATCTTATGTTTGCCTGGGAGCAGCAAAAAGATAAATCTCTGTTCAAAGACTTTTATGACAGCAGAGGGAGGGCCGGCTCTAACGGTACCCCCGATATAATTGACGAAATACGTTGGGGTCTGGATTGGCTTATGAGGATGAACCCGGAGGACAAGGTGATGTTCAATCAGATTGCAGATGACAGAGACCACGCAGGATTTCGACTACCACAGAATGATAAGGTAGATTACGGATGGGGTCCGGGAACGGGGCGTCCGGTTTACTTTGTAACCGGAAAACCTCAGGGGTTGGGTAAGCATATTAACAGAACCACAGGCGTGGCCTCAACAGCAGGTAAGTTCTCTTCCAGTTTCGCAATGGGAGCGCAGGTTTTTAAAGATATTGACCCCGAATTTGCATCAAAAATGAAGGTGAAATCTCTTGAAGCGTTTAATTTTGCAGTTGAACTTCCCGGAAACACCCAAACAGCGTGTCTAAAATCCCCATACTTCTATGAGGAGGATACATATGTAGATGATATAGAGCTGGCAGCAGCCACGATGTACAACTATGGCAAAGAGCCTGAGTGGCGCAAAAAGGCAGATTATTGGGGAGAGTTGGAGCCGGTAACACCCTGGATGGAGTTGGGTCGTGGGCGTCACTATCAGTTTTACCCTTTTTTAAATTTGGGACACTACTATCTGGCAAACTCTTCCGATAAAGCAATCAGGGATAAGTATCTAGGCTTTATGCGTGACGGTCTTGAACATCTTAAAAGGCGAGCAGCAGATGATCCATTTGTTTTTGGAATCCCTTTTTTATGGTGCTCCAGCAACCTTGTATCTGCAGCTATCACTCACGCCCACCTCTACAGAAAGGCATCCGGAGACAACAGCTACTATGAGATGGAGTGTGCATTGCGTGACTGGCTGTTTGGGTGCAATCCTTGGGGAACTTCGATGATTGTTGGCTTCCCCAAAGGGGGCGACTACCCGGATCAGCCTCACTCATCATACACCAGACATAACGGAGATCTAACTTATGCAGGGCTCATAGATGGCCCCATCGAGAGAAACCTCTTCTTAACCAGAGCCGGAAATGCCCTTACAAAACCCGATTCATATTCTATATTCAACAAAGGAAAGGCTGTCTATCACGACGATATTGGAGACTACTCCTCCAACGAGCCTACAATGGACGGTACTGCAGGGTTGTGCTACTACTTTGCTGCAATGGAGCAGGAGGGTAAAGAGCTATCAACAGTGAAAGATAATTGGGGTGCGGTTGTAAGATTAAACCCTGCCTCAAAGACTATTTATCTCATCTTCTCTGCAGACTCTATGTTTCAGGGGGGAGATAAAGTACTTAAAACCCTAAAGAGGAACAAGATAAAAGGATCTTTCTTTTTAACAGGTAATTTTTTGAGGTTAAAAGAGCAAAAGGGTATGATCGAGAGAATCATAAAGGATGGTCACTATACAGGAGCTCACTCCGATAGACATATCTTATATGCTCCCTGGGATAAACGGGACAACTCTCTTACGACAACGGACAGTCTTGCAAACGATATAAAGAGAAATTATGACGAACTGGCAAAATTCGGCATCGAGCCAAAGGATGCACCCTGGTATCTGCCACCATATGAGTGGTACAATAAAGAGTCTGTGAATGTTGCTTCGTGGCTCGGATTAAAGACAATGAACTTTACTCCCGGTACAGCAACTCCTGCAGACTACACCACCCCGGATATGAAAAACTACAAATCCAGCTCCGAGCTAATCGATAAGCTCTTTGCATTTGAGAAAAAAGAGGGGCTCAATGGAGCGATTATTCTTATTCACCCTGGTGTCGAAGATAGCCGTACAGACAGGTTATATGACAAATTGGAAGATATTATTAAAAGATTAAGGCGTTTGGGATATAATTTTGAGCGTTTTTGATATTTTTTAAATACAATTTATAACTTTGTACCGCACCTTGTATCTCTTATATACAGGTGCGATATTTTTTACCCAGTAATTTTGGTTTATGTATACAATCGTCAGGAAAAGATTCCTAACACCCTTGATTGCACTAATGGATGTAGATGCTCCAAGGATGGCGCGCTCTGCTAAGCCGGGGCAGTTTTTAATTGTAAGGGTTCACGACAAGGGGGAGAGAATTCCCTTAACAGTTTGTGATTTTGACAGTGAGAAGGGGACAGTCACTATCGTCACCCAGGTTGTAGGTGCTTCCAGCAGAAGAATCTGCAATATGGTTGAGGGAGAATCCTTCACAGATTTTGCCGGTCCACTGGGCCAGCCTTCGGAGTTTATACATATGTCAAGGGAGGAGCTATCTGCCAAGCGCTTTTTATTTATTGCCGGAGGGCTGGGGACAGCACCGGTATACCCTCAGGTTAAGTTCCTTCACTCTATGGGTGCAAAGATAGATGTTATCATTGGAGCTAAGAGCAAAGATATGGTCATCTTCGAGCAGGAGATGAGAGATATTTGCGACAACCTATATATCTGCACCGATGATGGCTCTTACGGGAAAAAAGGTCTGGTAACCGAGATGCTCAAAGAGCTGCTGGACAGGGGAGAGAGGTATGACCAGGCAGTTGCAATAGGTCCTATGATTATGATGAAATTTGTAACTCTTACTGCCAAACCATATAATCTTCCTCTTATTGTGAGTCTTAATACTCTTATGGTTGATGGAACGGGAATGTGTGGAGCTTGTCGTGTATCGGTTGGGAGTAAAACTAAATTTGCCTGTGTAGACGGGCCCGAATTTGATGCATATCTTGTAGATTTTGAGGAGGCTATGAGGCGCCAGGGGATGTACAAAAACATTGAGCAGGAGGCGGACCATAAATGTAAGATTGGGATAGAGCGGCATAAGTAAAGGGGGTAAGAAAATATATTAAAGAGATTTTATGAGAAACAAGATACCAAGAGTTCCGGTAAGGGAGCAGGATCCAAAAGAGAGGGTTAAAAACTTTAGCGAAGTTTGTTACGGGTACAACGAGCAGGAGGCGATGCTTGAGGCCTCAAGATGTCTTGGGTGTAAAAACCCTGCCTGTGTAAAGGATTGTCCTGTAAATATCCAGATTCCTCAATTTATCTACCAGGTGGAGTTGGGTAATTTCGAGGAGGCTGCTAGAATTCTTTTTACAGATAGTTCACTGCCTGCAGTTTGCGGGAGGGTATGCCCACAGGAGACTCAGTGTGAGGGGAAATGTATCCTTGGTGTTAAGGGCGAGCCTGTTGCAATTGGCAAGTTAGAGAGGTTTGTGGCCGACTGGAGTCGTCAAAAGGGGATAAAATTCACAGATCGTAAACCTCTTAACGGCAAGAGTGTTGCCGTGATAGGAAGCGGGCCGGCAGGGGTAGCCTGTGCAACTGACCTTGCAAAGATGGGTTATGATGTGACAATTTTTGAAGCGCTGCACGAACCAGGGGGTGTTTTACAATATGGTATCCCTGAGTTCCGTCTTCCTAAGGAAGATGTGGTAAAGGCAGAGATTGATAATGTCCGATCACTGGGTGTAAAAATTGAGACCAATGTGGTTGTTGGAAGAACCGTTACCATCGACTCACTTATGGATGACGAGGGGTTCTCTGCAATCTTCATAGGCTCCGGCGCAGGATTGCCTAAATTTATGGGTATCCCCGGGGAGAATCTCAATGCTGTTGTATCTGCAAACGAGTTTTTAACCAGAAGCAACCTGATGAGAGCATACGACCCCGAGTATGAGACTCCAATTTATGTCGGCAAGAGAGTTGCTGTAGTTGGCGGAGGAAATGTGGCTATGGATGCTGCCCGTACAGCTCAGCGTCTTGGTGCTCAGGTGACTGTAGTATATCGCAGGACAGAGAAAGAGCTGCCGGCCAGAGTTGAAGAGGTTCACCACGCAAAGGAGGAGGGTATCGTTTTTCGGATGCTTACAAATCCCGTTGAGGTATTGGGAGATGAAAGGGGTTGGGTGAGAGGATTAACCTGTATTAAAATGGAGCTGGGAGAGCCGGATGCAAGCGGCAGAAGATCTCCTGTTCCGGTTCCAAATTCTAATTTCGACATAGAGACAGATGTGGTGATTATGTCGCTGGGTACATCTCCAAATCCGCTTATTGCAACCACAACCCCTGGACTTCAGACCAATCGCTGGGATTGTCTTGTTGCAGACGAAAGTGGCGCTACAACACGTCCCGGAATTTTTGCAGGAGGTGATGTTGTGACCGGAGCTGCTACAGTAATTCTCGCTATGGGGGCAGGACGAAAAGCGGCAGAGGCAATTGATCTGTATCTCCAAGGCAAATAAACAACTTTTTTGACTAAATTTGCGGGTTTAATAACTGTATGTAATGGCACAAAAACCCTCAATACCTAAAGGAACAAGAGATTTCGGCCCAGTAGAGATGGCCCGGAGAGACTATATTTTCAACACTATCAGAGGCTGTTTCAAGTTATACGGGTACTCTCCAATTGAGACTCCGGCAATGGAGAATCTTACCTCTCTTTTAGGTAAATATGGTGAAGAGGGCGACAGGCTTCTCTTTAAAGTGCTAAACTCCGGAGATGCTTTTGCAGGTGTTGAGCCTTCTATGCTCTCAAACAGCAATTCGCTTTCGCTTAAAGTTTGTGAAAAGGGGCTTAGGTACGACCTAACGGTTCCATTTGCACGTTTTGTGGTTCAGCATCAGAATGAGATAGTATTCCCTTTTAAAAGATATCAGATTCAACCTGTCTGGCGTGCAGACCGTCCTCAGAAAGGGCGTTACAGGGAGTTTTACCAGTGCGATGTGGATGTTATCGGCAGTAACTCTCTGCTTAACGAACTTGAGTTGGTGCAGATAACCGATGCAATTTTTCGTGCTTTGGGAATAGGTGTCACTATAAAGATCAATAACCGTAAGGTTCTCTCTGGTATTGCAGAGGTGATAGGTCATCCCGATAAGCTCACCGATATCACTATTGCAATTGATAAAATTGAAAAGATTGGATTGGAAGAGGTTAAAAAAGAGCTATTCTCAAGGGGTATAGAGTTAGATGCCATAGATAAAATTGAGCCGATTTTGCTCCTTAGCGGGACAACAGCTCAAAAACTGGAGGCGATGAGACCTATTCTCTTATCATCTGCAGTTGGTACACTTGGCCTGGATGAGCTCTCAAGAGTTTTTGAACTTATCGCAATCTCCGGAATTGATCAGGATGTAGAGCTTGATCTCTCTCTTGCACGAGGGTTGAACTACTACACCGGGGCCATCTTTGAGGTTAAGGCAAAAGGGGTGGAGATAGGGAGCATATGCGGAGGGGGCAGATACGACGATCTTACAGGTATATTCGGGCTTCCGGGGGTATCAGGTGTTGGAATCTCATTCGGGGCAGACCGTATTTATGATGTGCTGCTTGCCCTTGATAAGTTCCCGGCCGAGGCAGAGGGCGGTACCAAGGTTCTCTTTGCAAACCTGGGTGAGAGGGAGCAGGAGTTTATTATTCCTATTTTAAAGCGCTTGAGGGAAAATGGTGTGGTTGCAGAGATATATACCGAGACAACAAAACTCAAAAAACAGTTTGACTATGCAGATAAGAGAGCCATACCTTATTTGGTTATTGCTGGAGAGGAGGAGGTTTCAAAGGGGATTGTGAACCTGAAAGAGCTTAAATCCGGAGAGCAAAAATCTCTTACAGTTAAGGAGTTGGAGGATTTCTTTGGTAAGTAAAAGAAATTAAATTTGGATTCTGAAGTATATTGCTTTATCTTTGTAGCCCGTTAAAAAATTGATATTACCAACAATAAAAAATATACCGCGGAGTGGAGCAGTTGGTAGCTCGTTGGGCTCATAACCCAAAGGTCACAGGTTCGAGTCCTGTCTCCGTGTTTTCCTTAGCTAACACCATACAGCCATTATTTGTTATTGACCGCTAAAAAATCTCTTGATTGAATTTGTCAGACTGCTCTCGTTTTGTTGCGGGCTTATACCCCCCTCTGCACAACGGGCAAGTCCATCCTCATCCGCTCACAAGTTCGCTCCTTCCGGCTAAGTGTGCCCTTTTGCTGCAGAGGGGGGTATTTAACAGCCCGCGGGAGATTAGCTTACCTGCTGTGTGAATTCATTTTTTAAAAAAAGGGGGGGGCTGCGAAGGTTTAAGAAAGCACTTTTAGTTGCGGGCCTGTGTAAACCTCCGTACATCGGGCAAGTCCAAATAATACTTAAATATTTGGGTAAAATATATAAAAATCATAACTTTATTGTGTAAGATTTATTCAGAAAAGATTTTCAAAATGTTACACTTATGAAACAAAGAGTTGAAATGAGGTCCATAATTAAGATTATAGGAATAAACTTGACTCTTTTTATATTTTTAGTAGGACTAATCTATATCAACAAGACTTTTGTCAGACCGACCATCACCGAAAATCATATAACACAAATACTAACAGGGAGTTTTCCCAATTTTATTGCGGCTTTTTTGATTAGTTTATGTGCTGTGAATCCTGTTCTTATCCGAAGACCAAGATTTGGGCGATTGATTGTCTATTTAGGTTCGCTATTCACTATGTTGGTACTAATACTTGATGAATTAGAATCTATTGGAGCCAGTAAACAATTTGATATTAATGATATTGTCGGAAGTATATTTGGTTCTCTTTTAGCTATTCTGACATATGAATATTTAAATTATAGACAAAAACGAACATTTGTTGACAATTGAACTTGCAAATAAGGTTTGAGCCAATAAATAATTATAAACAAGGATATGAAAAAACTAATATTTCTATTAATCAGTGTTTCAGTATTAAATTTGTTAAGTATTAACACAATGGCTCAAACCGAAAAATTATCAGAAAAGTCCGATACGCTTTGTATACTTTGGACAAGCGGTGACATCGATGTAGCCATAAAAATGGTGCTGATGTATGCCAATGCTGCCAAACTTAATAAATGGTTCGATGAAGTTGAACTGATTATTTGGGGGCCTTCGTCAAAACTTACCTCTGAAAATAGCGAAATTCAGGAAACTTTGACAAATATGATGAAAAAAGGGGTCAAAATCGAAGCGTGTAAAGCGTGTGCTGACCAATATGGAGTATCGGATAAATTAAAATCGCTTGGAATTGATGTAAAATATATGGGCAAGCCGCTTACAAATATTCTAAAATCCGATAAAAAATTGATAACGTTTTAATTAATTCCAAAAATTAAAGTAACAGAGAAATTGCTTTATATGTTATTTCAAAACTATTAATCCTACCCAACAGAAAAACTTAACAAATTAGTAAACATCAGCGATATTGTGAGAATAGAAAAAATTATAGAAAATAAGAAACAGTTCCTTGATTTATTGTTGTTGGCAGATGAGCAGGAGAATATGATTGATAAGTATTTGCCGGGAGGAGAGTTGTTTGCTCTATATGACGATGATTTGAAAAGTGTTTGCGTTGTGGTGCAGATAAATAGTAAAACCTGCGAGTTGAAAAACATAGCGACATACGAGATATATCAAGGAAAAGGGTACGGTAGTGCATTGATAAATTTCATTTTTGACTTCTATAAAAATGACTACAAAACAATGCTTGTCGGGACAGGCGAAACGCCGACAATCTTATCGTTTTATGAAAGTTGTGGATTTGAAATATCATATCGATTAAAGAATTTTTTTATAGACAATTACGACCACCCTATTTTCGAGGGCGACATACAGCTTGTTGATATGATTTATCTTAAAAAGAATTTAGGGGAATAGCAGGAGTGTATTAAAATGAATTTAGTAAATTAAGAAAATTAATAAATATGACAGCAATTGACCTTAAATCAGAACAACAGGCATCATTATCAAGAACGAGATATCGTTACAGTATAGCTGCACAATTTTTTTTCTTCGCTATGGATTTGGTTACCGGGCGTAAACTAACCTTAGGAAAAGCCAAACTACTTGAAATATTGGCATCTATACCATACCGCGAATGGGAAATAAGACAGTATGCCAAAATTACACTTCGTTATAAAAACGCCAACAAGGTAAATCAATCCAGAAACGTTATTGAATGGGGGCGTCACGCACAAGATAACGAGTATGATCATCTTCAGGTAATCCATATAAAAATGAAAGAAGATGGACTTAAAGACCCCTGGTATCTTTGGCCACCAATTACTTTTTTCATAGTGCTTACTTACGTGGTTATGTCAAAATTCTTAGCTTGGGTAAATATTAAAGGCGCTTATCATTTCAATGCCCAGTTTGAAGACCATGCTGAACATATTTATGCACAAATGGTCTCAATGCACCCCGAGTGGGAAGATCAGTCGGTTACAAATGACCATGTAGAAAAATATGCAGATGTAGCCTCTTGGGCTGATGTTTTCCGACGTATCGGTCTTGATGAACGCGACCATCGTAACAAAAGTTTTATTTTCTGCGATAAAGCTGAATTCGTAGTAAAATACGAGGGTATGCCTCCATATGCTCCGGAATAGTGGTACTATATAAACTGAATAGCCACTTCGGACAGGAACTCGCTATTTCTAAATAAACCTCTCATAGCCTTAGGTGGTTAAAATCACGGCTAATTTTTATTTGTTTCAAACTTTTGACTTATTCTAATGTTTTTCAATAGCTTATTTTACACATACATTACACCATTTGGTTGTCATAGACTTGCTTATACTCCAGCCAACAACAAATCTTGTATGTATGTCTATTATGGCAAACAAGCAAATAAATCCCTTTTTCATAGGCACATAAGCGATATCTATGGCCCATCGTAAGACATTGACAATTAAAAATCAATTGAATAACTAAAAGAATTTATAATGAAAAAACAGGACTTGGGAAATCTATTGGTGATTGCAATTACATTTACACTTTTTGCGGTAGCACTTTTTACTACTGGTTTTACAAAAGATCTATTACTTGAATCAGGAGTTTTATTGGTCTCAATTAAAATAATAATAATGAGCCGTTCCACTTCTAACTCAAATATGTTAATAATAAAGAAGTTGAATGAAATAAATGAAAAACTAAACGATGAAAAAGCTAAATCATAAAATGAGAGTATTGTTTTCAGCCAAATTCCTTATATCTATACTTTTGCCTATAGCTTTGGGAGCTATCGCCGGGATGTTTACTTCTCAATCTGTACCTGAGTGGTATGCAACTTTAAACAGGCCATCCTTCAATCCTCCAAACTGGATATTTGGGCCTGTTTGGACAACTTTGTACATAATTATGGGTATCTCTTTATTCCTGATTTGGAAACAGGATGTGAGCAAAAAACGCAATTTTGCAATTCTAATCTTTATGATTCAACTGATCTTGAATTTTGGCTGGAGTTTTATCTTTTTCTATTTTAATATGATAGGTATTGCATTGCTTGAAATTGTTTTATTATGGTTTAGTATAATTACTATGCTGGTTTTGTTTTATAAAATCAAGCCAATTGCATCATATATCAATATACCTTATCTATTATGGGTGACTTTTGCAACTGTGCTGAATGCAAGCTATTATCTTCTCAACAAAAACTGATTTTAACAAGAGTGTATTTAAATAGAACTGCTACATTTATTGATTGAAAATGAATGATATACAAACCTAATGTTCAACAAAGGATATCAGCAATAAGGGTTTCGGTAGTAACCCAAACTTGCTGACACGCTCAATCTTCGGTATATTTGCCAGGAAAGTAACCTGCAATTCCTTTCTGTTGAAACATTCAATCGTAATAATACAGGCAAATTCCAGATAGAAAATCTCTTCAAAAAATGCCGGACCCAATCAGTACATTTTGTGTTAAACTTGAATCTGTCACTCTATTTAGATGATAAAAAACCGATTTTAAATATGAATAAAAGCAACATAAAATATAGAGATATTGATGAGTATCACGCATCGCAACCTGAGGAATTTCGTGAAATGCTTGAACAAATAAGAGAAGCTATCAAGCAGACAGCGCCAATGGCAATAGAAACAATTAGTTACGGTATGCCTGCTTTTAGACTCAACAAAGTTTTGGTTTATTACGCCCTCAACAAAATGAATATCGGTTTTTATCCGACACCGAATCCAATTATTGCATTCAAAAAAGAGTTAGAAAAATACAATACTTCAAAAGGAGCAATTCAGTTTCCAATTGACAAGCCACTGCCTTTGTCCCTGATAAAAGAGATTGTGAAGTTTCGGCTAGAGGAGGAAACCAGGAGTGTAAGTGACAAAATTGAATCCGGCATTGTACACGAAGTGCCGGACGATATACAAGAGGCATTGAAAAAAGATAGCTCTAACATTGAAATATGGAACTCACTAACACCAATTCAGCGCAACGAATGGATATGCTGGGTGACAATAGTCAAAAAATCGGAGACAAGAGTAGCCCATATTCACCGCTTGATAGAAGAGTTGAAAGATGGGAAACGTCAACCTTGTTGCTGGCCGGGCTGCCCACACCGCAGAGTTTAAAACCCAATTATTTAATTGACATAAAATGAATAGAATGAGAAAACAAATTACTTTTATTGCTACTGGCATATTGCTGCTTGTGAATAGTTGCACACCTTTTTATCAGTTAATTAATATCTCTCCCTCGACCAAACTGAAAGAGATAAATTTTTCTACCACTGAGGCAGATCCAACTTATCACTTTTACTATTCAGACACACTAAATAATACCTATCTACGCGAACTTCGTCAAACGTATAACCTAGACATTATGACAGATAGCCTTGATAATGAGTTTGATAAAATAAAAATAATTCTTGATTGGACACATCTTCAATGGGAGCATAATGGAAGTAATAACCCTTCAAAACCAGATGCTTTGACAATTCTAAAAGAAGCAAAAAGCGGTAAAATGTTTAGATGTGTTGAGTATGGAATTGTAGCATCCTCGGCATTAAATAGTATTGGTATAACAGCACGAGTTCTTGGAATCAAAACCAGGGATGTAGAGAGAGTTAAGATCGGAGCGGGGCACGTTGCTTCTGAAGTCTATTCAACAAGTTTGAACAAATGGATTTTTATGGACCCACAATATAATGTGATACCGGTTTTAAATGGAGTGCCTTTGAATGCAGTTGAGTTTCAGAACGCCATAGTAAATGACCTGGGTAATTTAATGCTGGTAAACCGGAATGGAGAGGTAACTCCGGAAAATTTTAATAATTACATAAATTGGATCACTAAATATCTATTTTACTTTGATGTTTTATTTGATCAGAGATTAGGAGATGAGCCTAATTATAAAAGAGTCAATGGAATGACTAAAATAACTCTTGTTCCTATTGGAGAAAAGGAGCCAAAAATTTTTCAGCGACGTTACAAGATTGATTATTCATTCTATACAAACTCCCTCAATGATTTTTATAGAACTCCAAAATAACTATGCCACAACCCTCATTTATGAAACCAAAAATTGAAAAAAAGCCTTAATAAAAATTATTGAAACCAAGAGTATAAACGGATGAGAGGAACCTTAAGAACATTATTTTTCTCATTAATTGAGCATTACACTTTACAATTCCAATAGCAAGAGATAAATATACAATGAAAATTATTCTGAAAATATTAAGCGCATTTTTTGTGATTCTACTCTTAACTCTATTTACATCTTGCGAAAAGTCAGTTCCTGATGAAATTGGAATAAACCCATTTAGCAACGGCGGTAAAGAGAGGAATATGATTGTAGTTTTAAGCGATTTACATCTCGGTTCAGACCTTGATTATGCCGAAACCCGGCAAAACCTTCCATCTCTTGAAAAATTCCTTAAACTGTTAAAAGCATCTGCAAATGTGAAAGAGCTTGTTATCGCCGGAGATATGCTTGATGAGTGGTATGTGCCGGCTACAATAGATACTTATTTGGGAAAGGATCAGGCAGATTTTGTTAAACGGATCGCTGCTGCAAACAAAGATGTGTTTGATGTTTTAAATAGTATAATTCAGGAAAAGAGAATCTTGGTAACATATGTGCCCGGAAACCACGATTTAACTATAACTGAAGCAAATGTTAACCTAATCTTGCCCGGAATAAACCAGGCACGTGACCCCGAACTTGGATTAGGCACCTACTCTCCGGTAGGCAATCCTAAGATAGCGATTGAGCACGGTCACAGATACAACTTCTTTTGTGCGCCTGATCCGTTTTCAAATCAGGATATTGCCCCGGGAACAATTACCCCTCCCGGGTACTTTTTTTCAAGAATAGGTGTGCTTCATTTGTGGCAAGGCAAACCTGTGGCAGGAGATATTATCCCTGCAGTTACACAAAATAGTTCGTGTATTGTAAGTCAGGATTTATTATATAAATATTGGCAAGTATGGAATTGGGCATTAAATTACCTTCCTATACTAAATAAGTTTAACGAGAAAATAATAGTGACAAATATTGATGGATTCACCGGAAAATACTCTGTGAATGATATACTGCCTTTTCAGAAAACTGCAGGCGGGTTAATTGATGTATTTCTATATAAGGATATTCAAGACACTTGGGATCAAAGACAATCACACAATCGGGTGGCTGTAAACATTCCTGCAGCTCGTGCAATTGTCAGTTCTACTTTGGAAAGTGAATCGAGTGAGCAGGCAAAAATTCAATATTTTTTAAATCCCACTTCAGATGTGAGAGTTGTCGTATTTGGTCACACCCACGTTCCAAAGATCGAAACCTCATTAAACCATCTGGGACAAAAATCAATTTATGCAAATTCCGGGACCTGGATAGATCATAATAGATTAGCTACAACAAAAATGAATTTTGTTGTTATAACACCTCAAAATGGTGATCTCTCCTCTCAAACCTTTGTAAAACTTTATAACTACGACAATGATATTGTAACTTTAATGACCGAAGAGACAATTCGCTTTTAAAGCACTTGTTGTATATTTGTAAAAAAACTATGAACTTTAGAATAAGAGAGGCCAAGCCGCAAGATATAGAATTGATCTTCAATTTTATCTGTGAACTTGCAATTTATGAGAAGCTTAGAGACGATGTTACGGCAACTGTGGAGCTGCTATATGAATCTCTTTTTGTAAAAAAGCAGGCAGAGGTATTAATCGCCGAACTTGCAGATGAGCCAGCCATCATCGTGGACTCTTCCACTACCTCCTGTTCCTTTACCGCAATAGGATTCGCTCTCTTTTTTCACAACTTCTCAACCTTTAAAGGCAGAGCGTGTCTCTACCTCGAGGATATCTTTATTAAGTCCGAATTTCGTGGCAAGGGTTATGGAAAGCAGATGTTAAAGGAGTTGGCAAAAATTGCCGTAAAAAGAGATTGTGACAGATTTGAGTGGAGCGTACTCGACTGGAACGAACCCTCAATAAAGTTTTACAAATCACTGGGTGCTATACCAATGGATCAATGGACGGTTTACAGGCTTGCCGGAGAGCCACTTAAAAAAATGGCTGAATAGTGAAGATCCGCAAAAAATATAAGTAAGTCGAAGTCAGGCAAAAGTCAGGAGTTCACAATCTTCAGCTGGAAAATTGAGGTATCACCTCTTTTACCCTCAACAAACAGATCCGGGTAATAAGATGTGTACAGGTCAATAATATCCCCCGGAAGCGACTCATTGTTAAAATTAATCCACATCTCCTTTACCACCATATTGTAACCAATTTCCGGTGAGATTACATCCATTGCCCACTCTACGTAGCGTGCATTATTGGTGTGCATATTGATGTCAATATCAGATAACGAGACAACCCTTTTTCCACCCGGAAGAGCGTTTGGCGGAGTTGTTAACCTTTGTGCAGGCTCTTCAATTGCATTTTCACAGAGGGCACCGTTCATACTACTGCCCAAAACAGTCTCAATTCTCTGAACCCGTCTGCTGATATGGTTAATTACAAGCCACGAAGAGGTTGCTACTATAATTTCTTCACCCATCTTGTCAGTAACCCTAAAGTCTCTGAATCCGAAGAGTCTATCTGCCCCTTTATGCCAGGTGGTCATAGAGAGTTCATCTCTCCAAACCGGCATTTTCAGAAACTTAACGTGCACTCTGGATAAAACCCAAACATTTCCGGACTCAATAAGCTGATCATATCCAAAACCCAGTGACAGAGCGTGAGTGCCTGCCATCTCCTGGGCGTGATTCATAAATGCGAAGGGCTTAAAATTACCCTTATGGTCGGTCTCATAACTTTTAACCGAAAACTCCTCTGTATAGCTCATCATAATTGTGCAAAGTTAAGATTTATGTACTACCTTTGTATCCCTGTATAACAATCCATATTATTTTTTTTTATGAGCACCAAGTATGTATTTGTTTTGGGAGGGGTTACCTCTTCCCTTGGAAAAGGTATTATTTCGGCATCGTTGGCAAAACTTCTTCAGGCCAGGGGTTTGTCGGTAACAATTCAGAAATTTGACCCCTATATAAATGTCGACCCCGGAACACTTAACCCCTATGAACACGGCGAATGCTATGTTACCGAGGATGGTGCCGAGACAGATCTGGATCTTGGACATTATGAGAGATTCCTGAATGTCCATACCAGCAAGGCTAATAATGTGACTACCGGCAGAATCTACAGAACGGTTATTGACAAAGAGAGAGAGGGTGCATATTTGGGTAAAACCGTACAGGTTGTACCCCATATTACCGATGAGATAAAGAGAAGAATGCTCCATCTGGGAAAAAGTGGAAAGTATGATGTTATCATAACAGAGCTGGGAGGAACAGTCGGCGATATAGAGTCACTACCGTTTGTAGAGGCTGTACGTCAGCTGCAGTGGGAGCTACCCGACGAAGATTGTCTTGTAATTCACCTCACTCTGGTTCCATACCTGAGTGCTGCAAAGGAGCTTAAAACTAAACCAACTCAACACTCAGTCAGAATGCTCCAGCAGAATGGAGTGCACGCAGATGTTCTTGTCTGTAGAACAGAGCACCCATTATCTGCAGAGATAAGGAGAAAGGTGGCACTCTTTTGTAACGTAAGGCCTAATGCAGTTATTGAGTCAATAGATGCAAAGAGCATTTACGAAGTACCGCTGCTAATGGTAAAGGAGAAACTGGATGAGCTTGTTTTAACTAAGTTCCGCCTTCCAGCAATAAACAACACTCCGGATCTTGCCCGCTGGAGATCTTTCCTGGAGAGGTTGTTTAACCCGAAAGAGGAGGTTCATATTGCTCTTGTTGGAAAATATGTTGAATTGCAGGATGCATATAAATCTATTCTGGAGTCATTTATTCACGCAGGGGCAGAGAATGAGTGCAAGGTTAATGTGCATACAATTCATAGTGAGCATATTACTGAGGTAAATGCATCTGAACTCTTAAAAGATATGCACGGAATACTGGTTGCTCCGGGGTTTGGAGAGAGAGGTATAGAGGGAAAGATTAACGCAGTTAAGTTTGCAAGAGAGAGCAATATTCCGTTTCTGGGAATTTGCTTAGGTATGCAGATGGCTGTAATTGAGTTTGCAAGAAATGTACTCGGGCTGGAAGATGCAATGACAACAGAGATAAAGTCAAATGCAAAGAATCCTGTTATAGATCTTATGGAAGATCAGAAATCCCTCACAACCAAGGGAGGGACAATGAGGCTTGGTGCGTATAGCTGCAAAATTGAGAAAGACTCTCTCGCAAATAAGATTTACGGCACCCTTGATATATCTGAGAGACACAGACATCGATACGAGGTGAATAATATCTATGTAGATATGCTTGCTCAAAAAGGACTTGTACCAAGCGGTAAAAACCTTGAGACAGGGTTAGTAGAGATTGTTGAGATACCTTCACACCCATTTTTCATAGGAGTCCAATTTCATCCGGAACTTAAAAGTACACCCGAAAACCCTCATCCCCTTTTCGTAGCCCTTGTTAAGGCAGCAATGAAAAGGAAAAGAGGCGAGCAATAAATTTATCCTGGCCGGTTACTATGAATTGGTCTGATTATTGATATAGAGGTTGTATTATGATACAATTACGAACCATCATAACGATAGCATCACTAATAATGTTCTCATCAATTGTAACATCAGATGCTCAGGCGCCTAAGGTAAAGCGTTACACCGTTAAAGTGCTGGAGACACTGCCTCACAGCGTTAACTCATATACACAGGGGCTCTTTTTCTATAAAGGGAGGCTATTCGAAAGTTCCGGCCAGTACGGACAATCATTCTTCCACGAAGTAGATATAAAAAAGGGAACTTCACTGAGAAGTTTCAAACTACCTACAAAATACTTTGCAGAGGGGGCCGTTGCATTTAAAGATAGGCTCTACCTGCTTACCTGGCAGGAGAAGGAGGTTTTGGTTTATGATATAAATACCTTCAAGCATCTGGGAACCCTCTATAATCCAAGAGACGGGTGGGGTCTCACAACAGATGGTACAAACCTCATCACTACAGACGGCTCCTCATTTATCTACTTTCACGATCCCGAAACCTTTCGTCAACTCTCAAAAATAGAGGTGACCCTTAGCGGTGAGAGGGTAGAGTATCTAAACGAACTGGAATTCATAAATGGCGAAATTTGGGCAAATATCTACGAAGAGGATGTAATTATAATAATAAATCCAAAAAGCGGAGTTGTCCGTGCCACTCTGGACTGCAGGAGGCTTCTCCCACAGGCTTTGAAAACAACCTCCACAGATGTGCTTAACGGAATAGCCTTTAACCCGGCAGACGGTTCGCTATATCTTACAGGCAAAAACTGGCCAAAAATGTATCGGGTCGAGTTGCCAAAGTGATGTGTCTTTTCCCCAAGGGCCCCTTTAATCTTTTTACGGTAAAACCTGCTTCTCTTAAGGCGCTCTTAACAGAGCCCCTACAAGAGTAAGTGATTAGGATTGCCCTGCGCGACATAATTGAGAAAATCCCTTCAAAAATCTCTCTGCTCCAGAGTTCAGGCTGAATATTCGGTGAAAATGCGTCAAAATAGACCACATCTATATCCGGGATAATCTTTTTTAAGGCAACCCCCTCCAGATCTTTAATATCACACTCAATTTTTGTAAGGGTGAAATTGGGTAAAATACTCTCTTTTACTCCCCAGGTGGTAGAGTGAATCTTCTTAAGAGCTGAGTTATAATCACTCCCCAAAAAGTTTTCGTAATTTAAACTCTTTAATTCATCTGCAGTTACAGGGTATTTCTCAAGAGCTATATAATTGAAATGTAATTTATTATATTTTGATGATTCAATTGCAGAGAGTACGCAGTTTAAACCTGTACCAAGGCCTACCTCCAAAATGTTTATGTACTCCGGCATAGGAATTCCGAAAGACTCCCTCTCTGCCAAAAACCTTTTTAACCCGTTATAGATAAAGATGTGTAGGCTCTCTGCCAGGGCTCCGTTTACAGAGTGGTAGCACTCATCCTCTTCGCACAACCTAATGGTAGAAGAGCCATCTGCAGTTATCACTATCTCTCTTTTCAAAATATTAACCAATTCTTAGCCATTGTTCCTGTTGCAAATGTAAATCTTTCTTCCAATTTTTTTATCTTTGCAGATTAGAGATTGAATCTTTTAAGATTTAACCGGGTAACGTAACTATAAATTAGATAAATAAAATGGCATTTATTACAGATGTACTTAAAAGATTTTTCGGCACCAAATCTGAAAGAGATATAAAAGAGATTCAGCCATATGTAGATAAGGCTCTGCTTGCATATACCAGAATAGATCTGCTTACACACAATGAGCTTCGCAGCGAGACTCTCAGGCTTAAAAATATTGTTAATGAGAGCATTGCAGGGGACGAAGAGAGAAAAAAATCACTTCGGGCAAGGTTGGACGATGTAATGATAGATGTAAAGGAGAAGGAGGAGCTTGCAACAGAGGTAGATAAACTGACAAAGAAGATAGATGAAAAGATTGAGGAGGTATTACTGGAGATTCTGCCGGATGCCTTTGCTATAATGAAATCTACAGCAAGAAGGTTTAAGGAGAATTCTCAGATTATTGTAACCGCTTCACAATCAGATAGAGACCTGGCAGCAAAACACGATTTTGTCTCAATTGAGGGAGATAATGCAATTTGGAAAAACAGCTGGATGGCAGGCGGTAATACCATTGTTTGGGATATGGTTCACTACGACGTGCAGCTAATTGGCGGGGTTGCCCTTCATCAGGGTAAGATTGCTGAGATGGGTACAGGTGAGGGAAAAACTCTGGTTGCAACGCTGCCGGTATTCCTGAATGCTATTGCAGGTAAGGGAGTGCATATTGTAACCGTGAATGACTACCTCTCAAAACGTGACTCGGAGTGGATGGGACCACTCTATCAGTTCCACGGCCTCAAAGTAGATTGTATTGACAAACATCAGCCCAACTCAGAACAGAGAAAAGCAGCCTACAAAGCAGATATTACATTCGGAACAAACAATGAGTTCGGGTTTGATTATCTGCGCGACAATATGGCAATCAACCCGGAAGATCTGGTTCAAAAGAAGCACCACTACGCTATAGTTGATGAGGTTGACTCGGTCCTTATTGATGACGCCAGAACGCCGCTCATTATTTCCGGCCCGGTTCCCAAAGGGGATGAGCAGCAGTTTAATGAGTACAAACCAATAGTTGAGAGGCTATACAGTGCTCAGAGAGCTCTTGTCACCCAGCTACTCAACGAGGCTAAGAAGAAGCTTCAGGAGAACAATGAAGAGGAGGGTGGAAAATTGCTTCTAAGAGCCCACAAGGGACTTCCAAGATACAACCCGCTTATCAAATATCTGAGTGAATCCGGAATGAAGCAGGTTCTCCTTAAGACGGAAAACTTCTATATGCAGGATAATAATAAGCAGATGCATATAGTTACAGACGATCTATTCTTTGTTATTGATGAGAAACAGAGGTCTGTAGAGCTCACCGACAAAGGTCACGAGCTAATCGGTAAAAATGTGAGTGATAGTGATTTCTTTGTACTTCCGGACATAGGAACAGAGATTGCAGATATTGAGAAGAGTGAGATGAACCCGGATGAAAAACTATCTGCAAAAGATTCGCTTCTTGCCGAATATGCAATAAAGAGCGAGAGAGTCCACACAGTAAACCAACTACTTAAATCCTACACTATGTTCGAGAAGGATGTTGAGTATGTGGTGATGGATAATAAGATTAAGATTGTAGATGAGCAGACCGGCCGTATTCTGGAGGGGAGGCGCTATTCTGACGGGCTTCACCAGGCAATCGAGGCAAAGGAGTCGGTTAAAGTAGAGGCTGCTACACAAACGTTTGCAACCATAACCCTACAGAACTACTTCCGTATGTACCATAAGCTGGCCGGTATGACCGGTACAGCAGAGACAGAGGCTGGTGAATTTTGGTCAATCTATAAACTTGATGTGGTGGTGATTCCAACAAACCGGCCTGTGGTGAGAAAGGATCTGGAAGACCTTATATACAAAACCAAAAGAGAGAAGTACAACGCAGTTATAGATGAGATTGTGTCTCTTACAAAAAATGGCAGACCTGTTCTTGTAGGTACAACCTCAGTTGAGGTATCTGAACTCTTGAGCAGAATGTTAAAGCTGAGAGGGATTAAACACAATGTCCTAAACGCCAAACAGCACGCCAAGGAGGCAGAGATTGTGGCAGAGGCAGGTCAACCCGGCTCGGTTACAATTGCAACTAATATGGCCGGTCGAGGTACAGATATAAAACTCGGAAGCGGTGTTAAAGAGGCCGGTGGACTTGCCATTATAGGCACAGAGCGTCACGACTCAAGGCGGGTTGACCGTCAGTTAAGAGGTCGTGCCGGACGTCAGGGAGACCCCGGCTCCTCAAGTTTCTTTGTCTCTCTGGAAGATGATCTTATGCGTCTTTTCGGTTCGGAGAGAATTGCAGGTCTTGTAGATAAGATGGGTATGAAGGAGGGAGAGGTTCTTCAACACTCAATGCTTTCAAAATCAATTGAAAGAGCTCAAAGAAAAGTGGAGGAGAACAACTTTGGGCAGAGGAAAAGGCTCCTCGAGTATGACGATGTTATGAACTCTCAGAGAGAGGTTGTCTATACCCGCCGCAGAAATGCACTTTATGGAGAGAGGATTGATGTGGACATACAGAATATGATGACAGATTTTTCCGAATCAATAACTCAGAACTCTCACGGATCTCTTCCATTTGAAGAGTTCAGCCTTGAGACAATCAGGCAGATCTCAATTGAACCGGGAATGGATGAGGTGTTCTACACAGATGCAAAGACAGAAGAGGTGGCCGACAAACTTCTGGAAAATGTTCAGAGTGTCTATAAAAGAAGGCAAGAGATACTTGTCAATCACGCCTGGCCAATTGTTAAGCAGATTTACGAAACCCAGAGTGCCACATACGACAATATTGCAATTCCTGTAAGTGACGGAGCAAAAATAATGCAGGTTATAGTAAACCTGAAAAAGGCTTACGAGAGTTCCGGCCGCGAAATAGGGAGGTCTCTAAACAAAAGCATCACTTTAATGTTAATTGATGAGTTTTGGAAAGAGCACCTCAGAGAGATGGATGACCTTAAACAATCTGTTCAAAATGCCACTTATGAGCAGAAGGATCCTTTGCTTATCTACAAATTTGAGAGTTTTAAACTCTTCCAGACTATGCTGGATAAGATAAACAAAGATGTTCTATCATTCCTGCTAAAGGCTCATATTCCACTGAGAGAGACACAAAAAGAGCCCATAACACTTCGTCAGGAGCAGAGAAAGAAGACAGATATGAGTAATCTGCAGGCTACCAGAAATGATTTTATCACATCTGCAGGAGAACCAAAATCACAAGCTCCGGTTCACGTGGAGAAGAAAGTTGGAAGAAATGATCAGTGCCCTTGCGGTAGCGGTAAAAAATATAAAAATTGCCACGGGGCAAATGAATAGAGAATAAATTGAATAATATGTATGATCTTATAGTTATTGGTTCAGGCCCGGGAGGTTATGTTGCTGCAATTAGAGCATCACAACTGGGTATGAACACAGTGGTTATTGAGAAATCGGAGCTTGGAGGGGTTTGCCTCAATTGGGGATGTATTCCTACCAAAGCACTTTTAAAAAGTGTTCAGGCGCTCCATTATGCTCAAAATCATAATGATTACGGCTTTGATATTGAGGGTGAGATAAAACCGGACCTAAGTAAAATTGTTGAGAGAAGCAGAAATGTTGCCAATGGAATGAGCAGAGGAATTGATTTTCTGTTCAAGAAAAACAAGGTGAGTGTATTAAATGGCAGAGGCAAAATTTTGAAACCGGGGAAGGTGGAGGTTACCTCTGAAGATGGTTCTGTTATTGTTGTAGAGGCAAAGAATATAATCATTGCAACAGGAGCAAGAGCCAATTCACTCCCTTTTGCCCCAATAGATGGCAATAAAATAATATCCTACAGGCAGGCTATGGTTCCCGAAACACTTCCAAAGAGTCTTGCAGTAATTGGGTCAGGAGCTATCGGAAGTGAGTTTGCCTATTTTTACAGATCTCTGGGGGTAGAGGTTTATCTTATAGAATATTTGCCAAATATTGTCCCACTAGAGGATGACGAAGTCTCGGCCCTGCTTAGTCGCTCTTTCCGTAAAATGGGAATAAAAGTACTCACCTCTGCTCAGGTAAAAGGGGTAGATACAAGCGGAGAGAAGTGCGTAATCACAGTTGAAACAAAGAAGGGCGAGGAGAAAATCGAGGTCGAGAGGGTTCTTTCTGCAGTAGGTGTTGTAGCAAATATTGAAAATATTGGATTGGAAGAGAACGGAGTAGTGACAGAGAGAGGCAAAATTAAGGTAGACAACTACTATTCAACTAATATCAATGGTATTTATGCAATAGGAGATGTACTTGCCACTCCTGCTCTTGCCCATATTGCTTCTGCTGAGGCGATCTGTTGTGTTGAGAAGATTGCGGGAGTTGATGTCAAGCCACTGGACTACACAAATTTTCCCGGTTGTACATATACCTCTCCCGAAATTGCATCTACAGGCCAAACTGAGAGGGCTGTTAAGGAGAGCGGTGTTGACTATAAAATTGGTAAATTCCAATTTACCGCATCCGGCAAAGCATCTGCAGCAGGTGAGAGAGACGGCTTTGTAAAGCTGATTATAGACTCCGAAAGTGACAAGATTCTGGGTGCCCATCTCATAGGAGCCAATGTAACTGAGATGCTCTCCGGAATTGTTGTTGCGAGAAGACTAGGAGCAACAGCAAAAGATATTATACACTCAATTCACCCTCATCCAACAATGAGCGAAGCTATTATGGAAGCTGCAGCTGCTGCTCATTCTGAGGCTATTCACATTTAAAATTTAATCTATGTCTAAGAACGAAAACACAACCCAGGTTAACGAAGTTAACAGAATATCCGGCGGGACCGAATTTCACGGAGTTATTAATTCAGTATCAGATATCAGAATAGATGGCCTCTTCGAGGGTAAATTGACAACGGTAGGAAAGCTTGTAATTGGAGAGTCAGCTCGTTTAATTGGAGAGGTTATTGCCAGAAGTTGCGATATTTGGGGGGAAGTAGACGGCAAAGTTCTGGTGAGAGAGGTTTTCGGGCTTAGAAAGTGTGGCTCAATTAAGGGGAAAATCGCCTGTCAAAAACTCTTCATTGAGGAGGGGGGCATTTTTAACGGCTCCTGTAAAATGATTACTGAAGAGGAGTTTGAAGATAACCTCAAATTACAAAATCAATAGAGGTAAATAAAAAACTAAATAAAAGGGTGACTAAAATAATTAGCCACCCTTTTATTTATTACTATTAAATCCTTAGTATGAATTTGATATAACAGAAACACAGGTATTGGCGTTCCCTATATCTATCCCTACATAGACAACTTTCTCTTCCGAGTCCGGAGTGTATGAGAATCCGTCTCCCTCTTTGTTCTCAACGGAAGATTTTGAATAGAGTGCATATCCGATAGAGGCACATTTCTCAGGAGCGTTAAAAATTGAAATGTTGCAAATATCACCAAACTCCTCATTAAATAGCTCAACAAGATCTTTGTGAAGTGCACCTCCTCCAACAAGAATCATTTTTTGACAGTTTTCAAAATCTTCATCTGTGATATAGCGTCTGATTGTAGGAGAGATAACATTGTTATAGTACATACTGATTGCAAGTTTCTTCTCCTCCATAAAATCTTTCCTCTTTCTCTCTACAAACATAAATCCTTTAGAGAACAGGTGATCTATCTGGTGCTCTGTTCTTAATTTCAAATAGGTGTGTTTGCTGATCTCCTGGCTAAATACATTAACTGGATAGCTAATACCGTGAGTACTAAAAAAAGACCTGGTAGTTAAACCTTCCGGAGTACTAACAGCCCCCTCACAAGTTCCGTATCCAAGACTGATAATTATAAAATTCCCATCAACTGGTTGGTCACCCTTTCTTACCGCTATGTCACAACCCACAAGTTCCGGAATAACGTGTGCAGAGGCAACCGAGACAACCCTCTGCTCAGAACTGAGTGAGCCATTGTCATCTGCTTTGTAGTAGGTGATAATCTTCTCCTCTTTATAATACTCAATAGCATTATCTTTATTAAACTGATAGGTTGCATATGGGAAGCCACTCGTAACAACCATTTTAGGCACTTTGCCGTTTTTTGACTCACTTTTTAAAGCATTGCTGGCAAGCAGAAGTGCAGATTGAGTAATAATCTTATAGTCTACATCCTCCGGAGATGCATTTATTGATTTGTGAGGTGAAACACCCTCATTAAGAGCCTGTAGTCCAACCAAATAATTAGCACCATCAAATTTTAATTTTGAAAACCCAAGGATTGGATCGTTACTGGTTGAGAAGTCTCTTAGCGTTGACTCGTATACGCTTGGAAAAGAGTAAGTTTTTATCATAGTGAAAAATTTTTCGTGAAAGTACAAAAAAAAAATTGATATGGAAAGTTATATCGATTTTTTTATTTTATAATGATTTCTCTCACTGCCGTTTCTGGATATCAACTCAGCTAAAAACCCGGATAGAAATAGCTGCATACCAATAATTAACGCAACTAAAGAGATATAAAACAGCGGTTGGTCAGTAACGGCTCTGAAAGGCAAACCTTTAGATTGGGTTACAATTTTGTTAATAATCAGATAAAGCGAGGTGAGTGATCCTACTAAAAAGGTGAGTGAACCAACAAGCCCGAAGAAGTGCATAGGTTTCTTCCCGAAACGGGATAGAAACCATAGTGTGAGAAGGTCCAGAAAGCCGTTTATGAACCTACTTTTGCCAAATTTGCTTTTACCGAATTTTCTGGGTTGGTGCTTCACAACTCTCTCACCGATTTTTGTAAAGCCGGCGTTTTTGGAGAGATAGGGTATGTAGCGATGCATCTCTCCATAAACCTCAATATTCTTTACTACCTCTCTCCTGTATGCCTTAAGACCACAATTCATATCGTGAAGTTTGATCTTGGTCACCTTTCTGGCAGCAGCATTGTAGATGCGTGAAGGAAGATTCTTTGAGAAGAATCCGTCGTAGCGTTTCTTTTTCCATCCGGAAACAATATCCAGATTCTCATCTTTAATCATTGCAATTAGCCCGGGAATCTCCTGAGGACTATCCTGCAGATCTGCATCCATTGTCACAACAATATCCCCTTGTGCGAGTTCAAAACCACAATAGAGTGCTGCAGATTTTCCGTAATTTCTTCGGAAGCTTATCGCTTTTACAGGGTACTCTTTTGAGAGATCTTCAATTATACTCCAGGACGAATCTGTGCTGCCGTCATCTATAAGGATAATCTCATAATCTATACTCTCCCCGGAAAGTGCATCCTTTATCCAGGGAATTAGCTCTGGCAGAGACTCCTCCTCGTTATATACCGAAATTACAATTGAGAGATCCATCTTAGTCTGATATTAAATAGTTTCGCTTCCTGTGAAGATATCCCCCTTCTTGGTATAGTTTGCAATTATTGCAGATACAATGGCTCCAAATATTGAGTTGTAAAAGAGAAAGACAACAAACATCAGCTGAGGAAAGATCTCCTCTATTGATGCGATCTGTTCTGCAGCATCCGGGTTGGAGGATCCCATCATTGTCATTGCTGTCTCCATCTGCACTGCAATTGAATCCGGGAATATGAGTGCATAGTGAATAAATATATAAGCGGCAAAAATTATTGAAGAGAAGACGCTTGTAATAAATCCGAATCTAAAACCATCTTTATATGTGAAAACCTCTGCAGCCCCGGCATACTCCTTAACAAAGTATAAAAGAAGCCAAATGCTACCGACAAATTTTGCTGCCCACAGTAACAGACTGATAGCTGTACCGGGAGCAAATACCGTCTGGATTAGTGTGTAAACGATTGTGACCAAAGCCAGCAACAACCCGTATGTGGCAGCGACACTCCATTTGTTTGATTGCATAATGTTTAAGTTAATTGGTTTATTACTATTATTATTTTCCTCAAAAATAACTAAAATCCTTATGGTAGCAAAATTTAGAGTTTTTTTAAAAATATGATTATCTTTGCCAATTGATTAGAATTGAACCAAAAGATGATTAATATTACTTTCCCGGATGGCAGTATCCGCCAATTTGAAAATGGAGTAACTGCTTTTGATATTGCAAATTCAATAAGTCCAAGGCTTGCAGCAGAGATTTTAGCTGCGACTGTAAACAACCAGATATTTGAGATCAATAGAGCCATAAACACAGATTCTTCAATAAAACTGCATAAATGGGAAGATCCTCAGGCGAAGAGTACATTCTGGCACTCATCTTCACACCTTATGGCCGAGGCACTTGAGCAGCTGTTCCCGGGTATTAAATTTGGAATAGGTCCTGCTATTGAGGTTGGTTTCTACTACGATGTGGATACCGGCGAGAGGCAGATTACCGAGTCAGACCTTAAGAGAATCGAGGAGAGAATGCTCGAACTGGCAAGAGAGAAGCAGAGCTTTGTGCGAAGGGAAATCAGCAAAGAGGAGGCGATGTCTACCTATGTAGAGAAAGGAGACGAGTACAAATGTGAGCTAATAAAGGATCTGGAAGATGGGACAATATCATTCTACACAAACGGAACCTTTACGGATCTTTGTCGTGGGCCTCATCTTGCCGATACTTCAGTTATAAAGGCAGTGAAACTAACCTCAATTGCCGGTGCATACTGGAGAGGAGATGAGAAGAACAAGATGCTGACCCGTATTTACGGAGTTACATTCCCGCAGAAGAAGCTTTTAGATGAGTACCTGGTTATGCTTGAAGAGGCTAAAAAGAGAGACCACAGAAAACTTGGCAAAGAGCTCGAGCTATTTGCATTCTCTGCAAGAGTGGGTCAGGGACTCCCTCTTTGGCTGCCAAAAGGGGCAATGTTACGTGAAAGACTCGAGAATTTCCTTAAAGGAGTTCAAAAGAGATATGGCTACCTACCTGTAATAACACCTCATATCGGTCAGAAGGAGCTCTATGTAACCTCAGGACACTATGCAAAATACGGTAAAGACTCTTTCCAGCCGATCCATACACCACAGGAGGGGGAGGAGTTTTTGTTAAAACCTATGAACTGCCCTCACCACTGCGAGATATATAAAACTAAACCAAGGTCATATAAAGATATGCCATTGAGACTGGCAGAGTTTGGAACCGTTTACCGTTATGAGCAGAGCGGAGAGCTTCACGGTCTTACAAGAGTGAGAGGCTTTACTCAGGATGATGCACACATCTTCTGCCGTCCGGATCAACTTAAAGAGGAGTTTATTAAGGTGATTGATATTGTGCTATACATATTTAAAACTCTTGACTTTAAAGACTATACTGCACAAATTTCTCTTCGCGATCCTTCAAACAGAGAGAAGTATATAGGAAGCGACGAGAATTGGGAAAAAGCAGAAGCTGCAATTATTGAAGCATCGGCAGAAAAAGGGCTCAAAACTGTTGTTGAACTAGGCGAAGCTGCATTCTACGGCCCTAAGCTGGACTTTATGGTAAGAGATGCTATCGGAAGAAAGTGGCAACTTGGTACAATACAGGTAGATTACAACCTGCCGGAGAGATTTGAACTTGAATATATCGGGGCAGATGATAAAAGACACAGACCTGTAATGATTCACAGAGCTCCATTTGGCTCTATGGAGAGGTTTGTTGCAGTTCTTATTGAACACACCGGCGGAAAATTCCCACTTTGGCTAACACCGGAGCAGGCTGTTGTGCTCCCAATAAGTGAAAAGTACAACGATTATGCAAAAAAAGTTGTAGAATTCTTGAATAATAACGATATTCGCGCCTCAATTGACGACCGCAACGAGACAATCGGCAAGAAAATCAGGGAGAATGAACTGAAAAGAGTTCCATTCCTCTTGATTGTTGGTGAAAAAGAGATGGAGGCAGAGATGATCTCTGTACGTAAACAGGGAGACGGAGATAAGGGTCAAATGTCAGTTGTTGAGTTTGCAGGAATGGTTAATGCTGAGGTGAAACAGCAAATAGATTATTAAGCATATAGATTATTAACTAAAATTTAGGAGGAAAAACTTATCGCTACACCATTTAAACCTCGTCCCGGAGGGTTTGTCAAAAGGACAAGCAGTTCATCTCCAAATAACAGACCTGGTGACAGAAGAAATATGTCCCGTAGGGTTGATGATGGACCAAGGATGAATAATGATATTACTGCTCAAAAAGTTAGGGTAGTAGGGGATAATGTACCCAATCCTGGAGTTTTCTCTCTCCCAGAGGCAATCAGGATGGCAGAGGCGTTAGGGCTGGACCTGGTTGAGATTACACCAAATATTGATCCACCTGTTTGTAAGATAGTTGATTATCAAAAGTACATCTACCAACAGAAGAAGAAGGCAAAGGAGATGAAGGCCAATGCCACAAAAATTATAATCAAGGAGATAAGATTCGGCCCCAATACCGATGAACACGATTATCAATTTAAACTGAAGCACGCGCAGACATTTCTGAGCGAAGGAGCAAAAGTAAAGGCCTATGTCTTTTTTAAAGGGAGGTCAATACTTTTTGCAGAGCAGGGGGAGAAACTGCTATTAAGATTTGCTCTTGAGCTGGAAGAATTCGGCAAGGCAGATCAGATGCCAAAGCTTGAGGGGAAGAGAATGATAATGATGATGACCCCGGTCAAGAAGAAGTAAAACAGTAAACACTTTAAATTAAAACAAATAAGTACAATGCCAAAGATTAAGACCAACTCCGGTGCTAAAAAGCGTTTTAAGCTTACCGGAACAGGTAAAGTGAAGAGAAAGCACGCCTATAAGAGTCACATTCTTACAAAGAAGACCACCAAACAGAAGAGGAATCTTACCTACTCTGCCCTGGTATCGGTGTCAGACGAAAAGAGAATCAAAGCTCTATTGGTCGCTTAATTTATTTATTTATTAACCTGAATGAACAGCAGGAAAAGTTTCTCATAAACAGGAGAGCGCTGACATTCTTAAAACCAACTAGTGTAGTATGCCAAGATCGGTAAATTCGGTGGCCTCAAGAGCCCGCCGTAAAAAAATTCTAAAATTAACACGCGGTAATTTCCTTGCTCGTGCAAATGTATGGACAGTAGCGAAGAACACCTATGAGAAAGGTCTTACCTACGCCTACCGCGATCGTAAAAACAAAAAACGCAGTTTCCGCGCACTTTGGATTCAAAGGATAAACGCTGCAGCAAGAGAGCACGGTATGAACTATTCACAGTTCATCGGAAAACTTGCCAAAGGCAATGTAGGCCTAAATCGTAAAGTTCTTGCAGACCTTGCAATGAACAATCCTCAGGCTTTTGAAGCTATCATTAACTCTGTAAAATAGATTTAAATTGAACACTCTCCAAATAACAGGCAACAGGTGGTTCAGATTTTCAATCTGGGCGATCATCTATTTGCTTTGGGTAATATGGTTCGGTAACTGGTGGTTCACTCTTGGGCTGGCGGTTATTTTTGACATCTTTATTACCCGAAAGGTTAAGTGGGCATTCTGGAAAAAGAGCTATAAAGAGGGAGAGAAAAGAAATGCGTGGCTGGACTGGCTGGATGCAATTATTTTTGCTCTAGTGGTCTCCACTTTTATTAAATCTTTCTTTTTCGAGGCGTATATGATTCCGACATCCTCAATGGAGAGGAGCCTTATGACAGGTGATTACCTGTTTGTGAGCAAACTCGCATACGGACCAAAGGTTTCACAGACACCCCTATCTTTTCCACTTGTACACAACATACTACCTGTTACCGGGGGTGAGTCATATCTTAAATGGATACAGAATCCATACAGAAGACTTGCCGGCCTTTCAAAGGTGAAGAGAGACGATATTGTTGTATTTAATTTTCCACACGGAGATACCGTCCTTAAGGCGATACCAACAGAGGATTATTATACCCACGTCAGAATTCACGGAAGAGAGCAGACGCAGACGATGTATGGTCCGGTAGTTGTACGGCCGGATGATAAGAAGGATAACTATGTAAAGAGATGTGTAGCCATAGCAGGTGACACACTTGAGATTATTAACGGTAAGGTATATGTAAACGGAGCACCACAGCAGGCGCTTAAGGGAGTTCAAAACACCTACCGTATTTTCACAAATGGGACTCCATTCAATACAAAAATTATTGAAGGGCTGGGACTAAGCCAGGAAGAGATCTATTTTGACTCTTCAATGCCGGGCTACTCTGCTTTCCCTCTTAACGAAGATGAGGTTAAGAGTATTGCAAGTTTGTCTAATGTGTTGGAGATAAGACAAAATATTGATATCTATCCTCCTGATTTCCCGGATTTCCCACTTATGATTTTCCCTTTTTCAGAGGGTGATAATTTCAAATGGACCCGCGATAATTACGGACCTTTGTGGATTCCTGCCAAAGGAGCCACAGTAGAGTTAAATGAGGGAATTCTGCCTCTCTACACAAGGATTATAACAGCATACGAGAAGAATACTCTCGAGGTAAAGGATGGCACCATTTACATAAATGGAGCTCCGGCATCAAGTTATACCTTTAAGATGGACTACTATTTTATGATGGGCGACAATAGACATAACTCCCTGGATTCCCGTTACTGGGGGTTTGTACCGGAGTCTCACGTTGTAGGATCCCCTTCAGTTGTCTGGTTCTCTAAGGACCAGTATAAAACTTTTCCAAAGAGCATTCGATGGAAGAGGATTTTTAAATTTGTGTAAATATTTTGGATAAAACAAAAATATTCACGATATTTGCAACCCTTGAAAAAATATTAAATTTTACGATATACAATGGCACGAGTTTGTCAAGTTACAGGAAAAAAAAGGATGATTGGGAACAATGTTTCTCACTCTAAGCGCAGAACAAAGCGTGAGTTTGCCCCTAATCTTCAGAATAAGCGTTTTTGGTTAGAGGAGGAGAGTAGGTTTGTGAGCCTTAAGGTTTCGGCCGCAGGGATGCGCACAATTAATAAAAAAGGCCTTAGCGCTGTTCTTAAGGATGCAAAGGCAAAAGGTTTACTTAATCTGGTTTAAATATTAAAGCAATATGGCAAAGAAAGGTAATAGGGTTCAGGTGATTCTGGAGTGCACCGAGCAAAGAGAGAGTGGTGTACCGGGGATTTCCAGGTATATAACTACCAAGAACAAAAAGAATACTACCCAGCGCCTGGAGCGTAAAAAATACAATCCTTACTTGAAGAAAGTTACTCTTCATCGCGAGATTAAATAAGAACAATTTAAAAAAGATATAAAATGGCAAAGAAAGTAGTTGCTACATTCGGCGGTGGAAAAGGATCCGGTAAGACAAGTGTGAAATGCATTCGTATGGTTCGTTCAGACCGTAGCGGTTCTTACGCATTCAAGGAGGAGATGATTCCGATTGATGGCGTAAAGGAGTTTTTCAGCAAGAAATAATAAGCTGTAATAATAGATTTTTGAGAGAGGGTGGCTTTTAGCCACTCTTTTTTTGTATCTTTGAAGGTTTAAAAATTCACTATGGCAATTTTCGGAATATTCGGTTCAAAATCAAAACAGGAGAGGAGCGCTCTTGAACAGGGGCTGGAGAAGACAAAATCCGGTATATTTGAGAAGCTTGCAAGAGCTGTTGCCGGTAAATCCAAGGTAGATGAAAACACTCTGGACGATATAGAAGAGGCTCTTATTGCATCTGACATCGGAGTGGAGACAACACTACGTATAATTGATCGGTTGGAGGAGAGGGTTTCAAGAGATAAATTCCTTAATTCTGCAGAGTTAAGTGTGATTTTAAGGGAAGAGATAGAGGCTCTGCTAAATATAGATGAGAATTTTAGGGCGGAGGAGCCATTTGACTTTTCCAATAAACCTTATGTTATAATGGTTGTGGGTGTGAATGGAGTGGGGAAGACAACTACAATCGGTAAACTTGCTGCCAGGTTAAAAGCTTCCGGCAAAACAGTCATTCTTGGTGCAGCCGACACATTTCGTGCAGCAGCTGTTGAGCAGCTCACAATCTGGAGTGAAAGGGCAGGGGTACCTATTGTAAAACAGAAGATGGGTGCAGATCCCGCCTCAGTTGCTTTCGATACTATCTCATCTGCAATATCTCAAAATATAGATGTCGTTTTGATTGATACTGCCGGCCGGCTTCATAATAAGGTCAACCTTATGAATGAACTTACAAAGATCCGGAATGTAATGAGAAAGATTATTCCGGATGCACCGCACGAGGTATTGCTTGTTTTGGATGGCTCTACCGGCCAGAATGCATATCAGCAGGCTAAGGAGTTTACAAAGGCTACAGATGTTACCGCTCTTGCCGTTACAAAGCTGGATGGAACTGCAAAAGGTGGTGTAGTAATAGGAATCTCAGATCAATTCAGGATTCCGGTAAAATTTATAGGAGTGGGTGAAAAAATTGAAGATCTTCAGGTGTTCAATAAAAAAGAGTTTGTTGAGTCACTTTTTACTGCACATAAATAGATCACAATAACTATTTTGAATAATAATTTCATAGAATGAAAATCTCATATAATTGGCTTAAGAGGTATATAGATACCGATATTGCTCCGGTAGAGCTTGAAAAGATATTAACCTCGATAGGGCTGGAGGTTGAGGCAATGGAGGAGGTAGAGGATATTCCCGGCGGGCTTGCCGGAGTTGTGGTGGGTGAGGTTGTCGAGTGCTCCAAACATCCGGATGCAGATAAACTAAGCCTTACTCGGGTAAATATTGGTAACGAAGAGCTCCTTTCAATTGTTTGTGGTGCCCCAAATGTTGCTGCAGGCCAGAAGGTTCTGGTTGCCACAGTTGGTACCACTCTCACATTCACCGGCGGAGATGTTGTAAAGATTAAGCGTTCTAAGATAAGAGGGGTTGAGAGTATGGGGATGATATGTGCAGAGGATGAGTTGGGGATAGGCACCTCTCACGATGGAATAATGGTGCTTCCGCAGGATTCGGTAATTGGTACATCTGCAAAGGATTATCTCAAACTTGAGAGTGATACAGTATTTGAAATAGGGCTCACTCCAAACCGTATAGACGCTGCATCACACATTGGAGTTGCAAGAGATCTCTATGCATATCTTAAATATCACGGTTACGAGGTAACCTTTAACACACCATCTGTTAGTGACTTTGATTCTCTGACAAGAGGTAACTCACTTAAGCCTGCACAAGTTGTGCTGGAGGCTCCAGAGGGTGCTCCAAGATACTATGGGCTCACGTTTGAAAATGTAAAGGTAGAACAGTCACCCGAGTGGTTGCAAAAGTCATTAAGATCTATTGGTCTGAGACCGATTAACAATGTTGTAGATATTACCAACTATATTCTGCAGGAGGTGGGACAGCCTCTTCACGCATTTGACTACAATATGATAGAGGGGGCAAAGGTGGTTGTGAGAAGAGCAAAGCAGGGAGAGAATTTTTCAACTCTGGACGGAGTGAAAAGAGAGATGAGTGCAGATGATCTTATGATATGCGATGCAGTTAAACCAATGTGTCTGGCAGGGGTATTCGGCGGAGAGAGGTCGGGAGTGACCGCTTCTACAACAGCTGTTTTCCTGGAGAGTGCATATTTTAACCCGGTATCTATTAGAAAGAGCTCTAAGAGGCACTCTCTAAAAACAGATGCTTCATTCAGATATGAGAGGGGTGCAAATCCCGAGATTATTCCCTATGCGATGATGAGGGCAGCCTCTATGCTGCAAGAGCTTACAGGAGCAAAAATTGTGGGTGAGGTGGTTAAGGCGTACCCTACTCCAATTGAGAGAGCCAAGGTCTCTTTGAATTTTGAGAGGATGGAAGATCTTATAGGTAAACGAATTGGTGGAAATGAGATTGTGAAGATGCTACAATGTTTGGATTATGAGATTGTGAGCAATAATAGTGAAGGGGCGGAGATTTCGGTGCCCGGTTACAGAGTAGATGTGACAAGAGAGTGTGATGTGGTTGAGGATGTTTTAAGAATCTACGGATATAACAATATAGAGTTGCCTCAGAGGATGAGCGCATCGCTTGCACCTGGTGTAAAGCCGGACCCTGAAAGGGTGAGGGAGCTTACAGCAAATCTTCTTGTTAACAACGGCTTTTATGAGATGATGAACAACTCTCTCACAAAAGGGGACTATTACACAAAGCTAAAGAGCTTCCCGGCAGACAATCTTGTTAAAATTATGAACCCGCTCAGCTCAGACCTTAACTCTATGAGGCAGACGCTTCTGCTTAACGCTCTTGAGGTTGTAGAATACAATATAAACAGACAGCATACAGAGCTTAAACTATTCGAATTCGGGAATGTCTATTCGTTTATAAATGGCTCAGATTCACAAGATTTATCTGCTTACAAAGAGTCTGCAAAACTCTCTCTGGTTTTGACCGGTCAGGGATACCCTTATTGGAGAGGGAGGGTAGATGCCGGTTCATATTTTATGTTAAAGGGTTACCTTGAGGCAGTTCTAAAGAGATTTGGAGTTGAGTTATATGATATGGAGTACTCGGCAGCTCCTGCAGATATCTTTGCAGAGGGGCTCATCTATACCACCAAAGGTGGAAAGCAGTTGGCGGTTATGGGTACTGTATCAAACTCGTTGTTAAAGCAGTTTGATATTAAGCAGGCTGTATATGCTGCAGAGATCTCCTGGGATGTTCTTATCTCGATTGTGAAAAAACAGAGGGTTCAGTATAGTGAGATTCCAAAATTTCCTGAGGTTAACAGAGATTTGGCAATTCTGCTTGACGAGAAGATCTCGTTTGCAGATATAAGAAAGTGTGCATACTCAGTTGAGAAGAGACTACTCAAGGATGTTGTTCTGTTTGATGTTTACAGGGGCGAGAAGATTCCTCAGGGCAAGAAACAGTATGCAATAAGTTTTACACTTCAGGATACCGAGAAGACCCTAACAGATAAATATGTAGAGGATATAATGAACAGACTTTTATCTAAATTTGGGGAGAGTTTTGGAGCCACTTTAAGATAAGTAATTTTTGAACTTCAGGAATTTGGCAATAGGTGAACTCTTATGAGAACAGTGATTTTGGAGAGGATTGGTAAGTATCTGAAACTTGTGAAGTTTGCGCACACAATCTTCGCGCTCCCTTTTGCACTTATCGGGTTTGCTTTAGCTCTCAACATCACCGGGAGTGAGTTCTCCTGGAGAGTTCTGATTCTGATTTTAATAGCAATGGTCACTGCCAGAAACTCTGCAATGGGGTTTAACCGCTATCTGGACAGAGAGTTTGACGCAAAAAATCCCAGAACAAAATCCAGAGAGATCCCTTCAGGAGCATTGTCTGCCACTGCCGCTCTCATTTTTGTGGCAGCCAATTCGGTACTATTTCTTATTACGGCATATTTGATTAACCACATCTGTTTTCTTCTGGCATTTCCTGCACTGATTATACTGCTCGGATACAGCTATATGAAACGGGTTTCGGCCTTGTGTCACTATGTTTTGGGCCTGGCGCTTGCAATTGCCCCAACCGGCGCATATCTCAGCATTGCCGGCTCATTCCACCCGGCTCCTTTGATTCTTTCGGCTATAGTGCTGTTATGGGTGAGCGGGTTTGATATCATTTATGCCCTCTCAGATGAGGAGTTCGATAAAGAGAATGATCTGCACTCTGTTCCCCAGCTTTTTGGAAAGAGATTGGGGCTCATTATATCTTCAGCTGGACATCTTTTGATTTTACCTCTTCTTGCAATACTATATTTTGTTGTCAATTCCGGAACAGATGGCCCTCTTGGTTGGCTCTACATTACCGGCAGTGTTATATTTTCAATCCTGCTCTTATGGCAGCATCTAATTGTAAGCCACAAAGATCTCTCCAGGATTAATGCCGCCTTCTTTACCCTCAACGGCATAGCATCGGTTCTTTTTTCAATCTTATTTATTGCAGATCTTATCTTGCCCGGTTAGCCCGGATGATTTATTTTGTAGTCAATCCCGGCTTTTTTTGCCTGAATTATCTGAAATCTTCTGTTGATTCTATATAGTTTACCCTCTTTCAGGAATTTTGCTCCGGTCTGGTGGAAGCAGAATGGGATATCTGCATCAATGCACTGCTCTCTTAGATCCAGCACCCACTCGTAATCGCAAATACGGGCCTCATTGCCCGACTCACCGCTTGCAGCAACCTCTTCGATAGTGGGGTCAAGATAGTCTCTTAAATCTATCCTCTCCAGCAGTGGTGCGCATATTATGGTCTTGTGCTTTATTGGCAGCCCTCTGAATATAGGTATCCGGTAGTCGGCCCTATCCTGATTCTCTATTGTACATCCGATTATTACATTATCATACCCGTTACCCCAATCATTTGGAAGCGAAATTTTAAACCTATCGATTCTCTTGGTAAAGATGTAAAAGATGAGATCGTTTCTCTCCTTAATAATTTTCCACGCCTCTGTGCGCCAATCATCTGCATCATCTACAAAGAAATCGGAGGTAAAGCAGGTGAAGACCAATGTTCCGCTCTCTAACTTGAAGCTTTTATCCCTTTTTCTCTTTAAAGGCAACTCGAATGTAGATGTTTTACGAACTTCACTGCTTTGAATAAGAGGGTTGTACCTGCTATCCTGCCTGTAGACGTAACAGTACTTGCAACCGGCACTAATCTTTTTGCAGCCGTGCCAGGGATTCCAGTTTGCGGTTTTCATATTTTTGGATAAAAAGGCTCGGTATACAGAGAGCGAAATAGCAGGTAATAGTTATAGCAAAAAAAGCTTAGATACAGGGTAACGGTTTGCATAGGGTTCTACATTTTGCCTCACCTTTTGCATAAAGAACTGGAGGATTGACTCAGGATTCTTCGCAAATGTTGTATCTGTCTCTCTTTTTTGCTCAAACTCTCTCCTGAGCTCAGGATCTTTTTCCATCATCTCCCTTCCTTTGACCTCCATATAGTTAAGGCGAATCCAGAACTCTGTTGCGGGCCTTGCATATAAATTATAAAACCCCCAGTAAACAAGCGATGTAGGTGATTTTGGTTCCAGAAGGTGAGCAATTATCTTAACTTTCGGTTGGTTGGTATATACAATAATATCTCCTTTACTGTACCCAACAACCTCTCTTTGAGTTTTGAACTCCGATTCAAGAGTTACTCTCCCTTCATAAGGGAACTGAGACCATTTTGGGTTGACAAAACGGTATGTCTCCACTTCAAACCTGGCATCTTGCGGTAGTTTGTCGTACTTTATTCCGTGAATATCGAGTAGTTCAATTGTGGAGATCTGCTCCTTAGGAATCAGATATGCCTCGGGAAGTTTAATCTGTAAATCTTTTGTATATGAAACAAAAAAAGGCATCTTAAGGGTAACTGGTGCAGAGCGGTCTGAGTAGCTCCACTTTGCACCCGATAAATCGCTTATTACTGTTTTATCTCTCCATCCAAGGAAGTCCACCTCAATACTCTCTTTACGGTCGTGTTTAAACATTAGCGGCAGGGAGTCTGCACGGAATTTTGCCGATGAGACAAACTTATCTGACTGTTCTACAGCTACTTTAAGAGATTTGATATTTGTCCCTAATATCTCCATAGAGTGTTTTATCATAAGGTAGGCAGATGTAACCCTCTCTTTGTATGGTTTGTAGATGTGATTTTCTACCAGCATCCCGATTCTGTTGTTTGCAGATGCATAGCCGTTTGAGTATTGCGGGGGAAAGTTATCCGGGAGCACTCCGGCTCCGGGGTTTGTGTAGCTGTTGAATTCGAAGTATGGGAAGATAGGATACCCCTTTGACTCCATTTTGGTTTTGAGCTCTTTTTCGAACAGATCTTTGGTCCAGTTGAAGAGGTCGGGCGCAAGGAAACCGCAATGATCCAGCCCGTATGTTGTTACATATTGAAAATCTGCACCATTAGTAACGTGGATATCTATAAAAAGCTCCGGCATCCACTTTGAGTAGAGCTTTAACAGTTCTCTTGTCTCGGGAGCATCTGCCTTTATAAAGTCCCGGTTCATATTGAGCCTTTGAGCGGTAAACCTGGCGCCCACCTCATCCGGGCCATTCTGGTTTATTCTGTAGTGAGACCCGAAATCTTCGTGGCCATCTACATTTATAATTGGAATAAACAGTAGTGAAACATTATCTAAAATAGCCGGAAACATCTTATTTATAGCAATATCCCTTATGAGCATCAAACCGGCATCTTTCCCGTCCGGCTCTCCGGCGTGAATTGCAGCTTCGGCAAGAATTACAACTCTGCCTCTAAGCCTAATCTCCTGAGGGTCTGAGAGCCCATCTTTATCCAGAATAAGCAACGGGATCTCTCTGCCCTGAGGTGAAGTGCCTATAGATGTGTAGGTAACCAATTTGGAATTTTGGGCGAGCAGTTTACAGTACTCGACTGTCTCTTGGTAGCGGGGGGTCTTATTGAACCCGTTTATCTCGTACCAGGTTAGGAACTTATCCTGTTGTTGAGCTGTAACTATTTGATTTGCAAATAAGATAATTAATGCAGATAAAATGATTTTGATAATTGCGTCTCTCACAGATGTTAACTTCATATTATTTGGTTTAATAACTCAAAAGTAGAAATTTTTTGGCTCTTTTAAACTTTCCCTGAGTATAATGTGCTTTTCATTCACATAGCAGGAACACATATCCTGCACGTTACGGGCTTATAAAAACCCTTCGCACATCGGGCACGTCCATCCTCATCGTTGTTGAAATTCTCACAGCAGGAAAGCATATTTTAAACGTTGCGGTCTTATACCCCCCTCTGCACAACGGGCACGTCCATCCTCCAGGGAATGAGGTGTTAATGTCGGAGCCCTAAATTGTGTAATTTTATTCGTTTGGAAAGAATAATTATTGATATTTGTAATTAGATCAAACTCTACTATGTTTAGTTCAGAAGTATCTACATCTTAACTGAAATGAGGTAGATTTATAGGATGAACGCAATGACATCTATTATGAAAAAAGTTTTATTTCTATCTATTATATCTCTGCTGACAACTTACGGCAGATGTCAGGTATCTATGAAGTCGCTTTTAAATGAGATGTGCTCGAGAGAGTCTTTGGCAAAGTTTCCTTCTCCTGAGTTTAAGTTGCTGCAGTTTAGCAGTTATGACAGGATGAGTGTTGCTGCAGGTGAGGCAGGGTGGTTTGCCAATTTCGATCTCTCAAATTTCATACGAGTGGAGAGAAGAGAGGGTAGAAGGGAGTTTGTTCTCTTTGACCATCAGGAGCCCGGTGCTATTGTAAGATTCTGGATGACTTTTGCCGGAGTCCATCCCGGTGAGGGGATAATGAGGATATATATTGATGGATCACAGATAGCTGCTGTTCAAGGTAGCCCTTTTGAGCTGATAAGCGGAGGGGCACTTGCACCGGAGCCATTATCTTCATCTGTGCCTAAAAGTTACAGATACGACAGGCGGGGGCATAATCTGTATCTGCCAATACCTTACTCGTCAGGTTGTAAAATCACCTATGAGAGTGAGAATGTAAAAGAGGTAAATGCCGGTTTTGGAGGTGAGAATGTCTATTACAATATCAATTACAGAGAGTATCCCGCCGAAACAGAGGTGGAGAGCTTTTGTGGGGAGGTACTCAAAAAAAACACACAGTATATTGCAAGCGCAGCGCAAAAGTTGGCAGGTGAGGAAGAGAGGCAACTTTTTGCAAAAAGTTCAACCAACATTAAGGTGATTGAAAAAGGGGATTCTTTCACTGAATCTCTCACCGGAGAGGGGGCAATTGGACAAATATCTTTAAAAGTAGAGAATCCGGGAAGCGAAAATTTCAATTTGAATCAAGCGTTAAGATCTGTAGTTCTTGAGATATCGTTTGACGGAATTAAAAGAGTGTGGAGCCCGGTTGGCGACTTTTTTGGAACAGGTTATAAGATCTCCCCTCACAGAACATTTTTTACTCAGGTTAGTGAAGATGGGTCGATGACCTCAAGATGGGTTATGCCTTTTCAAAAGGGGGCAGATATTACGATACGCAACCTTGCCGGTTTTCCTGTAAAATTGATATTGGAGATCTCTCCTATTGAGTGGGAGTGGAGTGATAGAAGTATGCACTTTGGAGCATCTTGGAGAGAGTACAACAGGCTTTATGCCGGAGGGGTAAAGAGCAATGATGAGCTGGGAGAAGGGGCTTTTGATATTAACTATGTTACATTAAAGGGTAAAGGCATCTTTGTTGGTGACGCTCTTACTCTCTTTAACAGTGCCTACGCCTGGTGGGGAGAGGGAGATGAAAAGATATATGTAGATGGTGAGAGTTTCCCTTCACACTTTGGAACAGGAACAGAAGATTACTATGGATACGCCTGGTGCAGGCCGGAAAAATTTACAGATCAACCGTTTATCTCTCAGCCCGATGGTAGTGGAAATCTTGAAGCAGGTTATACGGTCAATCTACGGTACCGCTCTCTCGATAAAATACCATTCAATGAGAGCCTTGTCTTAGATATGGAGGTGTGGAGCTGGACAGATGCGATTCTCAACTTCTCTCCGGTCACCTTTTATTATCAGCTTCCGGATCATATCCTCTATAAAAAATACTCATCACGAGAATTTAACGACCCTACCGGTTCTATGTTAAGAGGAGAGGAGGGTGCTACAAAAAAGGTTGTAACCGACAGAGTGGAGTTGGTCCCGGCGATTGTAAGAGAGGGTCGGACAGAGTTTGACCAGCTCGATTTTCACTACCGGAGTGCGGGAAGAGTCTCTTTTGACAGATCTGTGGGCTTTACGACAAGCAATAAAGCGTTTGTAAACTGGAGTGGAGCCTCTCAAGGTGACACACTTGTTGTGAGGTTTTATACCGAAGAGAATTTAAAAGAGGTAGCTATCAAGATTGGCTTTGTTAAAGGGGCCAATTTTGGAAAATTCAAAATTCTACTAAATGGGAGACCTTTTGGTGATATTTTTGACGGTAGTTCAGAAACCCAATTTGTGACAGAGGTAGATTTTGGCTGGCAAACACTTAATAAAGGTGTGAGCCAGCTTACCTTTATAAACCTTGGACCTTCGCACTCCGGCCAAAAAAACAGTTTTGTGGGTATTGACTATATACACTTTAGTGCGAAGACTTTTTAAAAAACAATCTGTGTCAGCAAAGGAGATCCTTGCTAACACAGATTACTGCTAATATTTACAAAAAGAGTTGAAAATTACTTTCTTCCGTAAACGGCTAGGTCGCCAAGCTCCTCTTCTATACGAAGGAGTTGGTTGTATTTGGCCATACGGTCTGAGCGGCTTAGAGAGCCGGTTTTGATCTGGCCTGAGTTGGTGGCAACTGCTATGTCGGCAATTGTTGAGTCCTCGGTTTCGCCGGAACGGTGTGAAATAACAGATGTGAATTTATTTCTGTGAGCTAGCTCAACTGCATTCAGAGTTTCTGTTAGAGTGCCTATTTGGTTGACTTTAATTAGTATAGAGTTTGTGCAACCTAGTTCGATACCTTTTTTTAAGAACTGAACATTTGTAACAAAGTTATCGTCTCCAACCAGCTGAATTTTTGAGCCTAAAACATCGGTAAGAAGTTTCCAGCCATCCCAATCCTGCTCATCCATTCCATCTTCGATAGAGTCGATAGGGTACTTCTCTGTAAGTGATTTAAGGAACTCTACCTGAGCAGCTGCATCTCTCTTTGCACCGTTAGGACCTTCAAATTTTGAGTAGTTATAGATTCCATCTTTGTAGAACTCGCTGGCTGCGCAGTCAAGAGCAATGCTAATATCTTTACCCGGCTCATATCCTGCCTTTTTAATTGCTGCAATGATTGAATCCAGAGCATCTTCGGTTCCGTTAAGAGCAGGAGCAAACCCACCTTCGTCACCTACTGCTGTGCTCAGACCTCTGTCGTGGAAGATCTTCTTAAGATTGTGAAACACCTCTGCACCCATTCTTAACGCCTCTTTGAAGCTTGGTGCTCCAATAGGGCGAATCATAAACTCCTGGAAAGCGATAGGAGCATCTGAGTGAGAGCCACCGTTGATGATGTTCATCATAGGAACAGGAAGGGTAACAGCGTTAGTACCACCAATATATCTGTATAGCGGAACCTGAAGATAATCTGCAGCAGCACGTGCAACTGCAAGAGATACGCCCAAAATGGCGTTTGCACCTAATTTAGATTTTGTAGGGGTTCCATCAAGTTCTATAAGGTATTTATCTATCTGTACCTGATTAAGTGCGCTCATACCCATAATGGCGGGAGCTATAATCTCATTTACATTCTTAACTGCATTGAGGACACCTTTTCCCATATAGCGTGATTTGTCACCGTCTCTAAGTTCAACGGCCTCGTTGATTCCGGTTGATGCTCCGGAAGGAATTGCGGCTCTTCCGAATGCTCCGGAGAGGAGTTGAACATCTACTTCGATTGTTGGATTTCCGCGTGAATCGAGAATTTCGCGGGCGTGTACATTACAAATTTCCATAATTGCTTTAATATTTGTTGTTAGTTCTTAATTCTTAATTAATTCTGTTTAGTCCCTGAGCATATAATCTACAGTACTCACGACCCTAACCACCTTTATCTGAGGTGTGTTGGCATCTCTGTCGGTTATTGTAAACTGACCCTGATATGCCCTTTTGATTTTTCCGAGCTTGCTGTTTGAATCTGTAGCAAATTTCTCTGCAGATGCTCTGGCGCTCTTTGTTGCCTCCTCGATCATCGACGGCTTAATGTCGTTGAGCAGAGTGTACATATATTGTGTCTGATACTGATAGTCGCCGGCAAGAAGCGCTATCCCCTTTTGTAAAAGTTCAGACTGACTTGAGATGATCTTCATCACCAGATCTACTTTATCTGAAGTGACTGTAAGTATGCTTGTTATATTGTATCGGTATGAAGATGGCTGGCTCTGGTATCTCTCTGCGCTCATATCTATTATCGAGGGTGCAGATACGGTTATTTCGCTATCCTGTAACCCCTTACTTATAAGATATTCACTTATGATTTTATTCTTTTCGCTGATTGCTTTATATAAAGCAGGAAGATCGTTTCCAATCTCTTTATATACAACCGGCCAGATCACTCTGTTGGCAGGTACCTCAACCTCTGCCAGCCCTTTAACGCTGACAACCCTGTCGTAAGATTTTAAAGATGTAACTGCACTTTTTATGAAAATGCCAAGTGCAATGAGTCCTATCATTATAAACAGACCCGGAAACAGTGATTTTTCGTAAATATTACTTCCCATAATTTTTAACTAAATTTGTGAAAATTAGCAACCCAATACTAGCAAATATCAAGCCATGAAAACTAACCTTAATTTACTGTTAACATTATTGTTAACTCTTATTCTACTCCCTTTTGCATACTCCCAGAGCAATAATAACCTCAGAGTTGTAAGGGGTAAGACAGATACAGTTACAACATCAACCCACTATGTGGTTGGGGTAGCAGCACCGGGCTCCAGTATATATGTCAATGACCAACCTGTTAAACAGTACTCTACCGGTTCATTTGGTGTAGAACTGACCCTTAAGGAGGGAGATAATCCCATTACTGTAAGGGCAACTCTTGGAGCAACAGATATGTCGGAGAGCTTTACTGTTTTCTACAAAAAAGCTATACTCGTGCCACGTGAAGATCCTATAACTTTTTTCCCAAAACTTGTGGTAAAAACCAAAAAAGGGGCATATCTAAATTATGGAGCAGGAGAGGATCGCCTTGGCGGTGCAAAGATAAATTTTTTAGCTGAGGGAATCAAGATGGAGTTGATAGATTCTATGAAAAATCTATATAAAGTAAAGTTGTCGGAAAATACATATGCATTTATACCCAAGCATTTAACCGATAAAGTTCCATTTGGAGTTGCTCCACCATACTCACTCACAAGCTCCTGGAGTGTATCTAATTCCGGTAAGGCAGACAGAGTGAGAATCTCTCTCGAAAACAGACAGCCATACACTATTCACAGGGATCTGGATCCCAATAAATTGATTATTGATATTCACGGAGCGGCTTGTAACTCAAACTGGATTACCCAGTATCTGGATCTCAAGGCTATAGATTATGTCCATCTGCAGCAGAGAGCATCCGATGTTTTTTCTGTAATTATCAAACTCAAAGAGGCATTTAGCTGGGGCTACACTGTAGACTATGTTGGGAATTCACTTGATATAACTATCAAACACACCCCAGAAGCTATTGCAAACGCAGCAAAACCATCTCTTAAAGGTTTAGTCTTTGGGGTTGATGCCGGTCACGGCGGCTCTGCCTCGGGTGCAGTGAGTCCATCCGGTATTAAAGAGAAGGATCTCAACCTGGATATGGTATTTATGCTTAAAGAAGAGCTTGAGAAGAGAGGAGCGAGGGTAGTGTTAAGCAGAAGTGAAGATGTAGATGTTGCGATGCAGGAGAGGCTCGATATTTTTAAGAGAGAGAATATAGACCTGATGGTCTCAATTCACTGTAATGCAGGCGGTAATCCTCTTAAGCCTATGGGAACCAGCACATACTACAGGCATATCGAATACAGAACACTGGCTGAGGTTATCCTGAGACGGTTGCTGGAGCTGGATGTTATAAACTTCGGGTTGGTCGGAAATTTCAACTTCTCTCTAAACGCTCCTATCGAATTCCCTACAGTACTGGTAGAGACTCTCTTTATGAGTTCGCTTCCGGATGAGGCGATGATTGCAGATTCTGCTTTTCGTAGAGAGATGATGGTTAGAGTTGCTAAGGGGCTGGAAGATTATGTAAAACTGGTAAAAAAGGGTAGCAGATAGATCTATATATAATAGCTTTAATGGGATTTAAATTATCTTCAGATTTTTTGCCCACAGGAGATCAGCCTGAGGCAATCGAACAGCTTACCGCTCATATAAACGAGGGGGTTACTGCCGTTACGCTTCTTGGTGTTACAGGCTCCGGCAAGACATTTACTATGGCCAATGTAATTGAGAAGATTCAGAGGCCTGCACTTATCCTTAGTCACAATAAGACACTTGCTGCACAACTTTATGGCGAATTTAAATCATTCTTCCCCGATAATGCCGTTGAGTACTTTGTCTCCTATTATGACTACTACCAACCTGAGGCCTATCTGCCTGTTACAGACACATATATTGAGAAGGATCTCAGTATCAATGACGAGATTGAGAAGCTGAGACTATCTGCCTCCAGCGCTCTACTATCCGGCAGGAGAGATGTTATAGTTATCTCAAGTGTTTCTTGCCTTTACGGGATTGGAAATCCGGAGGATTTTCACGCAAATACTATAAAGATATGCGCCGGAGAGAGTCTCTCGAGAAGTAAACTGCTATATTCGCTAGTGGATAGCCTCTACTCCAGAAACGAGAACGAGTTCAAAAGAGGGGTCTTTAGAGTTAAGGGAGATACCATAGATATCTACCCGGCCTACTCAGATACAGCTGTAAGAGTAATTTTTTTTGGAGATGTGGTAGAGAGTATAGAGCTTTTTGATCCAATCTCCGGAGCACATATTGAGGAGCTCAAAGAGGTATTTGTATACCCTGCCAATATTTTCGTTACCACAAAAGAGCGGATGAAAAATGCAATTGTCCAGATTCAGGATGATATGCTCAAACAACACGACTATTTTGTTGAGATTGGTAAACATCTCGAAGCTAAGCGCCTTAAACAAAAAGTGGAGTTTGATCTGGAGATGATCAAGGAGATCGGGTACTGCTCCGGGATAGAGAACTATTCACGCTATTTTGATGGAAGAAAACCAGGAATGAGACCATTTTGTCTGATAGACTACTTTCCCGATGACTTCATAACCTTTATTGATGAGAGCCACGTCACAATATCTCAGGTGAGAGCGATGTATGGCGGAGACCGCTCAAGAAAAGAGACGCTTATAGACTTCGGCTTTCGCCTCCCATCTGCAGCCGATAACCGTCCCCTAAAATTTGAGGAGTTCGAGAATATAATAGGGCAGAGGGTATTTGTGAGCGCAACCCCTGCTGATTATGAGCTGAATATATGTGAAGGGCTTATCGTTGAGCAGGTGGTAAGACCTACTGGTCTGCTTGACCCTCCAATAGAGGTGAGACCTACAAAAAATCAGATAGATGATCTGCTTGAGGAGATTAGGATAAGGGCAGATAAAGATGAGAGAGTTTTGGTTACCACCCTCACCAAGAGAATGGCAGAGGAGTTGGATAAGTACCTCTCAAAGATTGAGATAAGATGCCGCTACATTCACTCAGATGTGGATACTCTGGAGAGGGTAGAGATTCTTGAAGATTTTCAGGCCGGAAGGTTTGATGTACTTATAGGTGTCAATCTTCTCAGGGAGGGGCTTGATCTTCCGCAGGTATCACTTGTAGCTATACTGGATGCAGATAAGGAGGGCTTTTTAAGATCTGCAAGGGCACTGACACAAACAGCAGGAAGGGCAGCCAGAAATATCGAAGGAAGAGTTATAATGTATGCAGATACTATAACTAAATCTATGCAGATAACAATTGAGGAGACAGAGAGGAGACGAAAAAAACAGGAGGATTATAACAAGGAGCACAACATTTTGCCCAGACAGATTGTTAAACAGGTGAGAAATGCGATGGGTAAGGTGCGGGATTACAATATGGAGCAGGAGGTGCCAAACCCACTTTTGTCAGATCCGGTGATGGCAAAATTTAATCCGGGTCAAATCAAAGAGGCCATTACGGCAGCAAAATTGCAAATGGAGAGTGCAGCTAAGGAGCTGGACTTTTTAAGGGCTGCAAAGTTCCGTGACGAGATGAATGCTCTCAAGAATTTACTGGATAAAAAATAGAGTTCAAATAACAGAAAGATGTTCTCTCAAAAAATGGAGAAGATTCTTCAATCTTCATCCGAAAACGAAAGAAGATGGGTCAATGAATCATTTCAGATAGCCACCTCGCTGCTTGCAGAGCAGAGTAGAGGTGACGGATCCCCTTTTATGAACCACGTGACTGCCGTCTGTGAAATTGTGGCAACAGAGATGGGGCTTATGCCGGATGCAGTTACAGCTGTCTATCTTCACGAGGCCACCAGAAAAAACCCGACTCTTCTGGAAGATTACAGAAAACTCTTTACAGATGAGATAATCTCTATGGCACAAAGTCTTAACCGAATATCTCAGATCAAACCCAAAGATACCGGACTACAGGCAGAGAACTACAGGAAGCTTATTGTAAGCTACTCCAGGGACCCGAGAGTTACCCTTATAAAACTTGCAGACAGGCTTGAGATTATGAGAAGCCTAGAGATGTTCACAAAATCTATGCAAATCAAAAAGGCAACCGAGACCCTTCTGCTCTACGCACCTCTGGCTCATCAATTGGGTCTGTACAACATCAAGAGTGAGATGGAAGATCTCTCATTCCGATACACCGACCCGGAGAACTACAGGCTCATCAGCAATAAACTCAAAGCTTCAGATCAGGAGCGACGCAGGTTAACCGATCTCTTTGTAAAACCTATTGAAGCGGGGCTTAAAAGAGCACGTATTAAATACACTCTCAAGAGCAGAACCAAGACTGCCTATTCGATTCATAAGAAGATGCAAACCCAGCAGATCTCTTTTGAGAGCGTTGCAGATATCTTTGCAATCAGGATTATTATTGACTCTGAGCCAGAGAGAGAGAAAGAGCTTTGCTGGAGTGTCTATTCAATTGTTACAGAGAATTATAAGCCCGATACAAATCGGCTCAGAGACTGGATAACAGTTCCCAAGGAGAATGGTTATGAGTCGCTCCATACCACAGTCACCACTAAAGATAAACACATAATTGAGATCCAGATCCGTACCAGGAGAATGGACGAAATTGCTGAGAGCGGTTATGCAGCACACTGGTCCTATAAAGGGGTTAAGAGCGAGCAGGGTCTCTCCGCCTGGCTGGGGGGGGTAAAAAAACTGCTTGAGAGCGGAAACATAAGCACCTCAAGCAATAATCTGGGTATTGCCATTAACGAAATCTTTGTATTCACCCCCGACGGCGACCTCAGGAGGCTCTCCCCAGGCTCCTGTGTTTTGGACTTTGCATTTGATATTCACTCCAATCTTGGGCTCAAATGCTCCGGGGCAAAGGTGAATGGTAAGCCTGCCTCAATAAGGGAGAGGCTTAAAACAGGAGATGTGGTGGAGATTACCAGCAGTAAAAACCAAAAACCCTCTCTGGATTGGCTAAACTATGTTGTCTCCTCAAAAGCGAGAGCAAAAATCAAACAGAAAATCAAGGAGGAGGCCGGTAAGAGGGCAGAAGAGGGAAAAGAGCTGCTTGAGAGAAGGATCAATAACTGGAAGATGGAGTTCAACGATGAGGTTATCGGCTATCTTCTCAAGCACTATAAATTCAAAACTGCAGCGGAGTTTTATGTTGCCGTAGCGACAGAAGAGATAGATATCTCTCAGGTAAAGAGTGTGCTCATAGCGAAAGATAAAGAGGATGGGAGCACAGAACAGAAGGAGCCATTTATACCACCTGCTCCAAAACCGGAGAAAACATCTGCAGGTACATCTGATTACCTGATTATTGACGACAGGGTTAACAATGTTGGTTTTAAACTGGCCAAATGCTGTAACCCAATTCCGGGAGATGAGGTTTTTGGTTTCGTCACTATCAAGGAGGGTATAAAGATTCACCGAATCAGTTGCCCCAATGCCTCACGACTCTTTGATAACTACCCCTACAGAATCCAAAGGGTGAGATGGAGGGAGAGCACTTCGGGGCAAAGTTTCCAGACGGCTCTCAGAATAAGTGGATATGGAGATGAGGCAACCGGGCAGCAGATAATGGAGATAATAAACTTACTTAATATATCTTTGCGTCACTTTTCAATTACCGATTTGAAAGGAAAGCTGGAGGCAAAATTGCAGGTCTCTGTATCCAATAACCAACAACTGGATAAGTTGATTTTTAATTTAAGGAAGTTAAAAGGGGTAAAATCTGTGAGCAGAATCTCCATATAGTAAAAGTACAGAATGCAGGACAGAGTCGTTAAAGATAACAGTATTAAGATTAAAGGAGCAAGGCTTAATAATCTTAAAAATATAAACCTGGAGATTCCCAGAGATAAGATGGTTGTAATAACCGGAATCTCCGGATCCGGGAAATCCAGCCTCGCTTTTGATACCATCTTTGCAGAGGGTCAACGACGTTTTGTGGAGAGCCTCTCCTCATTTGCACGTCAGTTTCTTGGCAGGATGTCTAAGCCGGATGTAGATGAGATTACGGGTATCCCCCCTGCAATTGCCATAGAGCAGAAGGTAAACACAAGAAATCCCCGCTCTACAGTTGGTACCAGCACCGAGATTTATGACTACTTGAGACTTCTCTTTACAAAGAGTGGCAAAACCTACTCCCCAGTAACAGGTGAGGAGGTAAAAAGAGATACTGTAGCAGATGTTGTTAACTATATTAAGACTCTTCCCCAAGGGGAGACTATCTATATTCTCTCACCTTTCGGTTGGGAGAGCAGCGAGAGTAGAACAGAGAATCTGCTTGCACTAAAAGAGGAGGGCTTCACGCGTTTATTCTGCAAAGGGGAGTTAGTCCGGATAGAGAGTGCTCTTAATGGAGATTTCAATACACCTGACAAGGTCTATCTGCTGGTAGACAGGGTCATTAATGATAACAGTGAAGAGGCCGATAACAGACTCTTTGATTCGCTTTCTACAGCATTCTCCGTAAAACGGGGAGCAGATCGGGAGAGAGAGACTATCTATATCGCAGCAGGTAAAGATTTTAATCTTAGAGCCTTTTCATCCCTTTTTGAGCGGGACGGAGTACTCTTTGAGGAGCCTACAGAGCTACTATTCAGCTATAACAACCCACTCGGGGCTTGCCCGGCCTGCTCCGGATATGGAAAAATTGTTGGGATTGACGAAACTCTCGTCATACCCGACCCCAGCCTGAGTATCTATCAGGAAGCGATTGCCTGTTGGAGGGGAGAGACAATGAAAAACTATCTTAATGACCTTATTATCAACTCTCATAAATTCGATTTTCCTATACATAAACCCTACCATTCACTCTCTGTTGAGCAAAAAAACCTGATTTGGGAGGGGAACAGCTACTTTACAGGACTAAACGAATTTTTTAAAATCATTGATTCCAATAAATATAAGATACAGTTTCGCTTTATGCTTAGCAGATACTCCGGGAAGACAACCTGCCCGGAGTGCAAGGGGAAAAGATTAAGAAGAGAGGCCCTCTACATAAAGATCGGAGGTAAAACCATCACCGATCTTTTGGAGATGAGCATAGAGAATCTCTACACCTTTCTTTCAAATCTTAAACTGGATAGCTACCAGCAGAAGATAGGGGAGAGGGCTCTTATAGAGCTTAAAAACAGACTAAGCTGTATGATATCGGTTGGATTACCATATCTTACACTCAACAGGGCTTCCAACACCTTAAGCGGAGGGGAGAGCCAGAGGATTAATCTTGTAAGCACTATAGGAAGCAGCCTGGTGGGTTCGCTCTATATTCTGGATGAGCCCAGCATTGGGCTCCACCCGAGAGATACCAGACGGCTTATAACTGTTTTAAAACAGCTCAGAGATCTTGGCAATAGTGTACTTATTGTAGAGCACGACGAGGAGATAATGAGGGCTGCAGACCAACTCATTGATATTGGTCCTTATGCAGGTAATTTTGGTGGGGAGTTGGTGTTTCAGGGAGAGATAGATGATAACCTCACAGAGAGTGAGTGCGGCAGGAGTCTTACATTAAGATATCTGAGAGGATTTGAGAAGATAGAGACACCTCTTATGAGGAGGCAGTGGAGCAGCTATATTGAAATAAAGGGTGCCTATGAAAACAATCTCAAAGATATTGATGTAAAGTTCCCGTTAAGAGTTCTCATAGCTGTAACAGGGGTGAGCGGATCAGGTAAATCTACTCTGGTGAGGGATATTCTCTTCCCCGCAATAAACAGAAGGCTTAACCAGTTCGGAGAGAGGCCAGCTCTTCACAAAGAGTTGTGTGGAGATGTCTCCAAAGTGACAGCGGTAGAGTACATAGATCAAAATCCCATTGGAAAATCAACTCGTTCTAACCCTGCAACCTACCTTAAAGTTTACGATGAGATAAGGAGGCTATTCTCCGAACAACCCTATGCAAAGGCAAACAGATACGGACACTCTCACTTCTCTTTTAATATTGATGGAGGGAGATGCCCCGAGTGCCAGGGTGAAGGGGTTATAAATATTGAGATGCAGTTTATGGCAGATGTTCAAATGGTTTGTGAATCGTGTGGGGGTAAAAGATTCAAGCAGGACATTCTGGAAGTGAGGTACAAGGAGAAGAATATTAACGATGTTCTTAATATGAGTGTGGGGGAGGCTGTAGAGTTTTTCTCCTCACAAAAAGAGGCGGCCTCTTTAAGAGTTGCCCATAAGCTTAAACCACTTATGGATGTGGGGTTGTCATATGTACAACTTGGACAGAGCAGCAGTACCTTAAGTGGTGGAGAGAGTCAGAGGGTAAAGTTGGCATCTTTTCTGGGTAAAGAGAGTGGGAGTGAATCTATCCTCTTTATTTTTGATGAACCCACAACAGGCCTCCACTTCAATGATATAAAGAGTCTGATGGACTCATTCAATGCACTCATAGCAAGAGGTCATACAGTAATTGTTATAGAGCACAATATGGATGTGGTTAAGTGTGCAGACTGGATTATTGATATGGGACCGGAGGGGGGAGATGACGGAGGAGAGGTGGTCTTTGCCGGCACTCCGGAAGATATTGTTAAGTGCGAAAGAAGCTATACCGGGAAAAGTTTGGCGGCACTTGCAAGTTTTACAAGAGATTATTAATCAGATAAAAAAGGAGCTTAATCCTCTCTGTCAAAACCTCATAATTTATAAAATAGTGCTCATCAGTAGGCTTATATGTATGCATATGAATTCCGGATGTAAACATAACAGATGGTATACCTGCAGCTGTAGTGTTGTACTGGTCCGAAGTTCTTAGAAAAATTTCATAGAATGAAGGGCTATTATAAAATGTGTGGTCAATCTCAATCTCCATCTCATATTGACGTTTTACCCCGTCCAGCCTCTTTTTGATATCCCCTCTAATCTTAGAGTCTGCAACATATAGTATATAGTTCTCTCTTTTTCCCGGAGGGGCAAAGGTGCATCCGATCTGGTCAATATTTATACAGTGACTTATCTTTGAAGATTTTACAGGAAGATTTGTGGAGAAGTGGCTAGAGCCCTCCAGGTTGCTCTCCTTTGCGTCAAACAGAGCGAAGATTATATTCTTTCTTGGCCCTTGCCTTAACTCTCTCATCTGTGAAAAAATCTCTGCTATTGTTAATAGAGCTGTTACCCCGGAAGCGTTATCATCTGCCCCGTTGTAGATATTTCCTCCAATTATTCCCAGATGGTCATAATGGGCAGAGATTAAGATGTATTCATCTGTATAGTAGAGAGACGGGATAACTCCAACTACATTACGCCCTATGATAGAGCTCTCGGGTATTGTAAAACTTTGAGTAAAGGTAGTGCTGTAAAATGGAATCATACCCAGCCTTGAGAACTCCTCTCTCAAAAATGAAGATACAATCAGGTTCCCGGGAGTTCCACTGGCTCTCCCCTTAGTCAGATCATCCGAAATAAACGAGAGTCTGCTCTGCATCTTCGCGCTGCTTATTGTTGAGGTCTGTTTTGTAAGCTCTGCAGTTTGTGCATTGGAGATTACGGCTGACAACAGTAAAGTGAAAACAAATATTAGGGCGCGGATATAATGCATCTATAATTTTTTATATTTGTCAAAAATAATTGTTTTAACGTCAATTATGCAAAAGAAAAAGAGAAGAAAAACAGTTTCAAAGCTTAATCCTCTTAAAAAGAGAATATTGAGCACTTTTAAATTTGTATTTGTCTATCTTCCTATTGCTCTTTTTTTAATATCTGCTTTTTGGATTCTTATTCTTAAATGGGTGCCTGTATGGTACACCCCTCTGATGGCAATTCGATCTGTAGAGAATATTGGTAATGATGGATTCAAAACAGAGAAAAAATGGGTTCCGCTGAACAAAATTTCCAGGAATATGGTGATGGCAGTTATTGCTTCGGAGGATAACAGATTTATGGAGCATAATGGTTTTGACTGGATTGAGATAGATAAAGCAATTGATGCAGGTAAGCGAGGAAAGAGGCTCAGAGGTGCCAGTACAATATCTCAACAGACAGCAAAGAATGTCTTTCTCTTCCCCTCCCGCTCCTGGGTAAGAAAGGGTCTCGAGGCATATTTTACATTAGGAATAGAGTTGGTGTGGGGGAAGAGGAGAATAATGGAGGTATACCTCAATGTTGCAGAGATGGGTAAAGGTGTATATGGAGCAGAGGCAGCAGCCACAAAGCTCTTTAAAAAAACGGCACAAAAATTGACATCAAGAGAGAGCGCTCTTATTGCTGCATCATTACCAAATCCTCTGCGAAGAGCCGCAAACAACCCTACCGCCTACCTCAATTCGCGGGCTGCTGCTATAGAGAGTCTTATGGGAAAGGTGCCGCTACCGGATTGGTTAAAAAAGTAAATTAAATTAGGATAGATATGAATAGGTTCCTTCTTCTTCTAGTATTAAAGATTCTTGTTGCAACATCACTTTTTGCACAATACGATAAACAGCAGTTCTTTTTAAGGGGAAGACAGGCACTTATTGAGGGGAAATATGGTCAGGCTATTGAGCATTTCAATATTTTAGCCCAGCTGGATACAAATCTCCACGAGGCCTTCTTTTTTCGTGGAATCGCAAAGTATAATCTGGGAGATTTCTACGGTGCGCAGACAGATTTTGACAGAACCATACGAATCAACCCCATCTATACACCGGCATATCACTACAGGGCAATCACCCTCAGCCGAATAGGGAAGTATGATCTTGCAATCAAAGATCTGGAGGAGGCTGTAGACTTGAGGCCCGGCTATACTGGACTTTACTTTAGCCGTGGTGTAACCTATTTTCTTTCTCAGCAGTTTGATAAGGCAGTTGCAGATTTTAACAGGTTCCTAAGAAAAGAGCCAAAAGCTGCAGACGCATACCTAAACAGGGGAGCAAGCTACCTTTTTCTTGGAGATACATTAAAAGCTGTAGAGGATTATAACACAGCAATAAGTCTTAATAGATTTGACCCGGAAGGGTTTGTAAGGAGAGCCAGGATATATATGTTGCAAAAAGATCATAAACGTGCTCTCGATGATCTTAACTCTGCACTGGAGCTGGATAGCGTAAACACCTTTGCCCTTTTTCACAGAGCTCTGGTAAGGTATGAGAACAAAGAGATAATGGGCTCTCTTAAGGACCTGGAGAGCGTCCTTAGACTAGACCCCGGCAATGCACTCACCCTTTACAACAGGGCACTTATACGCTCTCAGATCGGTGACTATAACAATGCAATAGATGATTACGACAGGGTAATTGCAATAAACCCGAACAACGTCCTTGCCTACTACAACAGAGCCTCTGTTTTTGTCCAGTTGGGTCGTTTCCGGGATGCTATGGATGACTACTCTTCTGCAATAAACCTCTACCCGGATTTTGCAAATGCTTATGTTAACCGGTCATATGTTAAGAATCAACTTGGCCAGTTTACATCTGCCAAAAGCGATTATGATATAGCACAAAAGAAGGTTAGCGAGTACCGGGCAATGAAAAGAGATACATCTATGGCATCTGCATTTGCAGATACAACAAGAAAATTTGACAACCTTATTGCCCTTGATGCAGATTTTGCCAAAAAGGATTTTAACAACGAGCTTCTGCAGTACCGGGATGTGGATATTCGTCTTAAACCGCTCTATAAATTCAGAATAGATACAGAAAAACGGGAGTTTATTGCATTGGATAAGAGATTTGAAGAGAGGCGTATCACTGAGTTTATAACTTCAATGCCTATTCCAGTCTCCCTCTCATCTTCACAAAGTACATTTACCTACGAAATTCAGCGGCAATATCTCAATAGTGTAGACAGTACTTTAAGAAGAGGTAAAGATGGAGTTACCCTATTTGCAAAAGCACTTCTGGAGTCCGGCAATAAGCAGTTTAACACTGCACTTGAATGCTACAGCCAGGCAATAGAGATGGAGCCTGAGCAGACCTTCTACTATATAAACAGAGGAGCACTTCAATCTGAGATGATAGATTTTATCTCCTCAATTGAGAGCAACGTTCAGGTTCTTACTCTGGATAACTCAGGAGCAACAAGAGCAAAGGTTAAGGAGAACGTTACCAGAAGCTATGACTATACAGCTGCTATTCACGATATGAAAAAAGCAGCAGCTCTTACACCCGGATTGCCTTATGTATATTATAACCTGGGTAATCTATACTGTCTCTCGGACGATCTTCCCGAATCTATTTTGCAATATTCAAAAGCTATAGAGATTTTCCCCTATATGGGTGAAGCGTACTATAACAGAGGGCTGGTTCATATCTACCTTCAGGATAGAGAGAAGGGCTGTCTGGATATGAGTAAAGCGGGTGAGCTTGGCATAACAGATGCCTATAGTGTAATAAAGAAATACTGCAGCGAGAAGTAGAGACTATTTTCTTGTACGCCCGGAGTTTCTTAAACGGCTGGTAGATCTTACAATCGCTTCGTCTCTGGCAATGTATCTCATTGCAGTGATTGAGAGTATGGCTGCAACTATTGGAAAGAGAGCACTTACAGAGAATGCGCTTCCCTCAGGGCGGTTGAAGAAGATCCATAATATCCACCCCTGAAATGCTAAAAGTATTACACCGTTAAAAATTGAGACTCTAATCTGAATGACTCTCTGCTTGTAAAGGAAAATTGATACAAATGCCATTGAAAATGTTACAATGTTCATTATAAGAAGAGGTGTTATTTGATTATACTTTACACTCTCCAGTGCAGATGTGGCCATTACGCCAAAGAACATTGTGAAAAGAAGAGCCGATGCGGCAAGCAGAAACAAAGTCTGAATTCGTTGTATCATATGGATTGAATTTTGCGTAAAAGTATGAAATAAATGGCTATTTTTGTCTCTTAATGATATAAAAAATGAATGCAATCGCACCATCGGAGCTTATAATCAACAGCGACGGCTCTGTGTTTCATCTTCACATTAAGCCTGTAGAGCTGGCAGAGACAGTGATTTTAGTTGGAGACCCGGGCAGGGTGGAGCTTGTTTCCTCGTACTTTGATTCAAAAGAGTTTACCCGCTCTTCAAGAGAATTTGTTACAGTTACCGGTAGTTACAAAGGTAAAAGGATTACTGTACTCTCAACCGGAATCGGAACAGATAACATAGATATTGTACTTAACGAGCTTGACGCTCTTGCCAATATTGACTTTGATACCAGAGAGCCTAAAGCTGAGCACAAGAGATTAAGAATTCTAAGGATTGGGACATCGGGTGCAATACAACCGGATATTCCACTGGGCTCTTTTGTACTCTCTCACATATCAGTGGGTTGTGACGGGCTTCTTAACTGGTACAAGGGGAGAGAGATGGTGACCATCAAGGAGATGGAGGATGCTTTTATTAAACACACCAACTGGCTTGATACTTTGCCTTTACCCTATTTTGCTAAGGCTAGCAGCTCAATCATTGATGCTTTAAGTGATGTCACTGTTAAAGGAGTTACAATTTCTGCATCAGGTTTTTATGCTCCCCAGGGAAGGGTGTTGCGACTCCCCTTGTCTATGCCGGAGATGATTTCAAAACTGGAGTCATTCAGGTTTAATGGCGAGCGGATTACAAATTTCGAGATGGAGGGCTCTGCCATTGCAGGATTGTCTACACTTCTGGGGCACGATGCCGCAACTGTCTGCTGTATCATTGCAAACAGACATCTGCACGAAAGCCAGCCAAATTACGGTAGCTATATAAGAGAACTAATACAATTATCTCTGGATAGAATATGAGACCGGACAGTGAACTAATATCTTTGATCTCCTTGATGGACGATACAGACTACATTGTAAGGGATGCAGTCAGAGGACGGCTCATAGAGCGGGGAGAGGATGCAGTTGAACAGATTGAGAGATATTGGCTCCCTGAGGCTCCAGTACATAAAAGAGATTCATATCTGGATTTTCTGGAGGAGGTTAAGAGAGACATTGCTCTGGAGAGGTTAGATAAACTACTGGAGAGCCCCCAGCCACTTCTGAGTAAAGGGCTATTCCTAGTTTCAAAGGCTGCAGATACCTCTGCAGAGGAGATAATCTACAACAGTACACTTGAGAATCTCACAGAGGAGTTGAATCTGGAGATCTCCGGAGATAAAACCCCTGTTGAGAGTGTTAAGATCTTTAATTACATATTTTTTCGCAGATTCCGGTTTCATCATACAGATACCCAGATTCAATCTGAGGAGAGTGCTCTGGTAGACAGAGTTCTGCTCTCAAGAGCAGGGAATCCGGTCTCAATCACCCTTATTTACTTTCTTCTTTCAAGATCGGCAGGATTGCCAATATATCCCCTCTGCTTCACAGGTGGCTTTGTGCCGGTATACCTGGATAACGACAATAAGATTATGTTCTATCTCAATATATTCAAACAGGGCTCAATCTTTCTCGAAGATACCCTGGTTCAGTTTTTTGAAGATATTGGTATGCAGTACAACCCGGAATCACTAAAGGTAGAGCAGGAGAGGGCACTGGTTACGATTTATGCCGAACTTCTCAGCTTTATTTATAAAAACAGCGGTAATTCAAAGATTTATGACAAAATGGAGAGAATTACTCAAATTCTGGGAGGTCCGAGATATCTATAAAAAAACCTCCGCAATCTTTTGGATTACAGAGGCCGAAGTTAAGTAATTAGGTTAAGTAATGACTAACAGTACGCAAATATAATAATATTTTTTAATTATTGAATACAAATTTATTTATTGCAAAAACATTGTGGAGTAATGGCTCGCACAGGGGAGGGCTTGGAAAGGGGAGTGCAATTATAGCAGGAATATCCGTCGCCGTCAGTGTAATGGTAATGGTCTTGGCAATCTCAATTTCGGATGGGTTTAAAAAGGAGATTAAAGAGAAGGCTGCAGGGTTTTCCGGGGAGCTTCTGCTTCATAGCCCCGGTACAGAGAGCACAACAAATCTCTTTCCAATAAGCTCCAACCTCTCTTTTTTGGATGAGATAAAGGATTTACGTGAGGTATCATCAATACATCCATATGCATATCGTTCTGCAATAATCAAGAGTGAAGATCAGATACAGGGAGTTCTTATTAAAGGGGTTGACTCTGAGTTTAACTGGGATTTCTTTAACTCTGTTATTCATCAGGGTAGAGTACCTAATGTGTCTGACACACTATCTCAGGGGGAGATTATGATTTCGCTTAGACTGGCTAAGATGTTGGATTTCAAAGTTGGAGACGAAATGATGCTCTATTTTATAGACGACAATGTTAAGATCAGGAAGTTCACCCTTACCGGTATTTATAATGCTCAACTGGAGGACATTGACAAGAGCCTCATAATAACTTCTCTTTCACAAATTCAATCGGTAAACGGATGGAGTGAACAGGAGCTCTCGGGTATTGAGATAAAGCTTAAAAAGGGATTTGATATTAAAAAGAGCTCAGTTCTGGTTGAGGATATCATAGATAACTCTGAGGAGGATGAGTCTGTATATGTCACAAGGGTAGACGAACTCTTTCCTCATCTGTTCGATTGGCTTACACTGCTGGATTTCAATGTTCTGGTTGTTATGCTTCTTATGCTTTCGGTAGCAGGTTTCAATATGATATCAGGTTTACTGATTCTTCTTTTTGAAAAAATCTCTATGATAGGGCTACTCAAGGCTCTGGGTATGAAAGATTCCGGGATACATAAAGTCTTTTTAATTAGATCTATATATTTGGTTATAACAGGAATGGTTGCCGGTAACACTATAGCCTTAATTTTAGCTGCTACTCAAAAACGATTTGAACTCATTCCACTCGATCCGGTCAACTACTTTGTAGATCACGTTCCAATCTTTATAAATTGGGCAAAAATTGGAATTCTAAATGCCGGAGCTTTGGTTCTCATCACTCTGCTTCTTATGATACCCTCTTTTTTTATAGCTAAGGTGAGTCCGGAAAAGACATTAAGGGTTAAATAGGGGAGTCTCTTTCTTAGTATTATCTCACCAACACCTTATAATTCTCATACCTGTCCAGAACCTCCTCTACAAATTTAAGAGTCTCTGTACCCTTAAAATTTCCAAGCTTTAATACACCATCAGGAATTTTTTCGCTGTTTTTCATATGAGCAATTATAACTTTTGTGCTGTCCCAGTTATTTGGGTTTGCACCTTTGTGCTCTGCCAGTCTACGGATATCATCTACTCTTCCCTCACCTGCATTATATGCTGCAAGAGCAAATTTAACCCGGTTAACGGAATCTATATCATCAGATCTGTATAGGTTTAACAGACGTTTGATCATAAGGGTTCCGGCTTTAATATTCTGTTCCGGATCATAAATATTTTCAACTCCAAACTGCTTAGCGGTTGCACTGCGAATCTGCATAAGGCCATAGGCCCCCCTACCGGATCTGGCTCCCATAGAGAACTTTGACTCCTGGTATATTAGAGATGCCAATAATCTCCAGTCCCAACCTATTGACGATGAGTAGCTTTTAATAAGAGAGTCGTATGGAGAGAGGTTGGAGACTACACCACCGGTAAAATTTACCCGTGAATAACTTCGATAATAGTTATTTACTAAATCTCTGTAATCTCTGGAGTTCTGAAAGTACCCGAACCAATAGTTCATATTTTGAAGCAGATTGTAATTCTCTTTTGTTACTACCCAAACCTGCTCGTAATCATTAAGCTCAAGGCTTGATATAAACAGATGGGAGTAATCATCCGGTATTGTGTCTCTGCCGGCATCTGCAACAACAATGTCTACCCTCCCCTGAGCTAGCTCCTCCCAGGGGTTACAATCGGTGACCGGTTTTACTTTAATGAAACACCGTTGATGCTCTGCGAAGCTATTGAGAAGATCGAAGTGAAAACCAACAGGGTGACCACTTTTGAGATAGATGCCGCCCTGAATATTGATAAGAGCCTTGAATTCAATTCCTTCCAGGATAACGGAATCTCTGTCAGTGATTCTATCATCTTTGGCAGATGATATAATTATTAGAGCGAACAGGAGAAGGAAAATAGATATGTATTTTAAAATAAGCCTCATAGGGCAGATTTTTTTATTTTACATAAAATGGCCAGTGTATACCGAATTTAAGGGCTTTTTCTGGCCTTATGTAATGGTGTGCAGAGAAATAGTCGCCATCGGGCCACCCTTGGGTAGCATTTACATATTTTACAAATATGCTTGTTCTTTTCCACTGCAGATTGACAAACGCATCTATATAGGGGTAGTTACCGATTTTTCTGTCGTTCTGATTGTGAAATATGCCAAGTGCAGGGCTGTATGAGGGAGAGTAGTATTCACTATGGAATGTAACATCTGCACCCAGCTGTGCTGTAAGAACATTCTTAACAAGCTGGAACTGCATATAATATTTGAGATTTGCACTAATTGCCGGTAGCGGGAATACCTCACTGTTTGAGGTCAGCTGATATAGTACCCTGTTATCCAGGTGTAGGAATCCGATTGTGAAGTTTTTTTGAATGTAGGCAGATAGGATACTTATTAAGCTATTATGCTGTGCTGCAATCCCCTGCATTCCATAGTATATAGGATTGTTTATTAATGAGTATCCTGCAAAGAGGCTCATCTTATATTTGGGCATATTTAGATGCCCCTCAATCTTTGTCTCGGTTATGTTTGTAAAGTTATTCTCCCAACTGTAGTGGTTTGAAAAGTATGAGCTCGAGAACCAGCTTGGTCGTCTGTTCTCCAGAAGGAGTCTGCCTGTAAAGTGGATCCCCTCTTTGTGCGGATATAATGAGAAACCCGCTTTCGCATCCAGCTTAAAATTGTTTGCGTAATAACCGGATAGGTAGTAACGGGCAAATGCATCCCAACGGAAATATTTTCGAAAGTTACCATCTGCGCCAAAGTAGAGATATACATTGTTATGCACAGTGTTAGATTTATTGCTGATGTAAAATTCCGGCCGAAAGTTGTAGATGCCGAGAATCTGGTAGCCAATGCCACCATCTAATCTTGAGATTATTGCCTCTTTAGCCCAAGGCTGGATTCTTAAAAAAAATCTGTTCTCTATGTTGTTGACCCGGATTGAGTCAAATGAAGTTGTCGGAGACATTAGGAACATATTATTGTATAGAGCTCTGGCAACAGAGTCCGTAAGCCCTATCTCATCTGTATACTTCTTACTATAGGTTGAGTATTCAAAAGAGTGGCCAAAGTATGTAGTTGTTCCCTCTCCCGATTTGAGGGTATCACTCTTGAAAATTCTTATTGGAATACCGTAGGAGTGTGTTAGGAAAAAGGTTTTCCTCTTAAGGTGGTTGTCTGCAGATTCCAACCTGTATTCTAATGTTTTTGAGTCCTCTACCGTGGTGTCTGTTACCATAGTATCGTCAATTACACCACCGTTCTCCTCCCTTTTAACACTTTGTGAGATAAATCCCGAGTGCATTACATAACGTCTTCCCAGGTAGTTTGCGTAGAGTGCAAGAGTTCTGTTGTCTGTAGACTCTCTGCCAAGAAGACCTTTTCCGCCGAATCTCTCGTACGAGAAGGTCATATTGAAAGAGGGGGAGAGATTCTGGGTGTGAAGAATTTTAATATTGCTCTCCTCTTTCTCTCTGTTGGCAAAAAGGGTTCCCCAGTAGCCAAACTCTGTATATGGGGTCTTTACGTTGTAGAAGCGAAGGTTTGCAGGGGTGTAGCTGTATACAAGATATGGTTCAAAGGGCTCAAAAATATCCAACTTCTCTCTCTTAAAGTAGTTATGAAGTTGAGTTGCAGAGCCGGCAACACCTAGATAGGCAGCTCCTACATCTCGTCTCATAAATGGGTAGTCGTTAAAGTTCTCCCGGTAGGTTGTGTCCGGATTAACAAAAGTTATCTTATTGAGATAGCTATCGTGGTTCCAGGTAATGAGTCTTTTGTATTTAAGAGAGTCATCTACAATATATGTGTCCAGCATTCTGGGTATAGACCATCTTATACTATCCTTGACACCTTTTATGCTGTCCTTTATCTCCCTATCTTTAACCCTCTCTTTGTATCGGGTCTCTTTAGCCAGTATTTTAAGCTCTTTAGCAGAGAGAAGAGTAGTGTCAGATGTTTTTTTTGATGTATCTGTCTGCTTTATAAGTGTATCTCTCTTTTGTTTTAGAGTGACTGCTTTAGAAATTGTCTCCCGATAGTCACGGGATTGAGCCGGTATGTATAAGAGCACTACGGCTGTTAAAGCCGTAATGCTCATTATAAATCTTCTCAAATTGTCTCTATGTCTGCTCATAACAACCCGCAAACATACAAAAATTATTCCAATAATAAGTTTGAGAGCGGACTATACCCCTGCTACTCTTCTCTTGTACTCTGCAATACAGGAGTCCAGTCTGTCGTGAGCAGTTGTATCTCCGGGCACATTATGAGATGGGTGAATATAGAGTTTAACCCCTCTATCTGCAAGAATTTCGGCAACAGTAGTAACTGTCATCCAAACCAATGTGATAAAGGCAAGAGTTGAAACGGGACCAACTTTGTCAATATGGTTTTTTAACGGAACACTTGCATCTACAAGTGGTGCGCAAGAGTCAACAACCAGGTCGGCAATCTGAAAAAGGGTTTTACCGCAGGAGTGTCTTGTCTTTTTATCGGCAGATTCAGCTGCAGATCCAAAAACAATAACTTTCATTCCCAGTTCTTTAGCCTTTAGTGCTACATCAATATTGACATTATTGATTCCGGTATGGGAGAAGATCCACATTGTGTCTCTGCTGTCAAAATTGTATGACTTCATAATGGCATTTCCATAACCCTCTGCTCTCTCGAGAAAGAGGAACTGATGGATTCCCATCTCACCCGTAATTTTTGTAAAGAAGGTAAGGGGAAGCTCAACTATTGGGTGAAACCCTACAAAACCACCAATTCTGGGGTACATCTCCTCAACCGGAATCGTAGCGTGTCCACAACCAAAGGTGTGTACCCACCTGCCCTGCTCTATGGAATCTGCCATTAATGTGGCGGCTTTTTTAATATTTTCAAGCTGACTCTCTTCAATTCGGGACATCACATCCCTTGCATTTTTTAACCATTCAAGTGCTAACATAATCTTTTGTTGTTATTTGTTAATTGTAGTGTTTCTGTTTGTTACAGAGAGGTTGGTGAGGTAGAGGATAATTATTGCAGCAGCAGATCCAATCACTATCAGATGAAAACTACCCAGAGATACAACACCTACCAACAGGTTAATAAGTGTGTTACCGATAAGGGCAATCACCAGTGCAAAGCTAAAGGCACTACCAGAAATCTCTTTATATTTCTGCCCTATCTCACCCAATATAATAGGGAAGGTAGATGCAAAGCCCAGACCCATCATAAATGTACCAGCCAGAGCAGTTACAAAACCCGGGATTAGTGTTATAACCGTTATCCCTATAGCAGCGATTATCATACTTATAATAAGAATAATAGTTTTAGACAAAACTCTAAGCAGTACTCCCAACACAAGCCTCCCTACACCAATCCCCACTATTATAGATGTGAGGGCAAGCATAGCTTGTTGAGGATCTACTCCAGCCTCGCTCTCAAGATATGTTGGAATCCAGTTATTGCTTATACCCTCAAGCCCGCTCTGGAAAAAAAGTGTAAAACTGAGCAGAAGTATTGCAGGCTCTTTTGCCATAGATATTATTTTACCAATAGGGAACCCCTGTTTGATCTTAGCTTTTGGAAAGTTTACAATCGTGAAATAGAGTACACAGATGTACATTATCACTCCGGCTCCGCTAATAATCGAGGTGTATGGGATCTTTTTTGAGAGGGTTGCAAACAGAATAGGGATTGCAATTGCCCCAACAGTGTAAAAAACTCCAAGAATACTCAGGTTGGAGGCTCTATCCTTGTCTGATGAGATATCTGAAACCAGAGCATTGGTAAGACCATTGAGGACTCCTCCGCCAAAACCTATCAGGAAAATTGAGAACCTGACCATAGCAATGCCCTCTACAAAAGCGAGCATCTGCAAGCCTGAAATTGTTACAATACTGGACGAGATTATGAGCCATTTGTACCCGAATCTGTCAATTACCGGGCCAAAAAGCAGGGAGCCCAACAGCACACCGAGAGGAAGGAGTCCTGCAAGAGTAGAGGCTGCAGATGTGTCAAGGGCAAATTTTTTAATAAGAGAGGGTAGAACGGCGCCCATAATTACAAATGCAACGCCAAAGAAGATCATTCCGGTAAATCCGGCAGCAAGCACGTAGGGTTTTTTTATCTCTTTTTCCATATTTTTCTTTGTATAATATCTATTTTTGGGTACTGTTGATATACCCCATTCTGGCTATCGCTCCTGCACCGTAGAGTCCGGCACTATCCACAAGTGAGGTGGCAGCAAAGCGGCATTGATTCATTGCTATCGGCTGAGCCCATTTTTTTGCCTCATTGTATATATCATCTATATATGAAGATGCAGGACCAAAGACTCCACCTCCAAAGATTATCATCTCCGGATTGAAAAGGCTTACAAAGTTGGCAGCAGCCATTCCCCACATCTCTATTGCTATATCGAGTACCTCCTTTGCAATTGAATCTCCATTTTTTAAAGCGGCAAAAACCTCGTGTGCAGTGATAGAGTCTATAGAATATCCAGAGAGTTCACCATTGTAACTGCCCTGTGAGACTCTTTGCTTTAAGATCTTTCTGGCCTGAATTGCAATTCCGCTTCCCGATGCGTGACTCTCAAAGCATCCGCAACTGTCCCACTCTTTGTTGTAGGGTGGTTTGAGCGCCATCCAGCCGGTGGCCCCAACAATATCCGATGCACCGTGAAGAACCCTTCCGTCAATTAGAATACCTGCACCTATTCCTGTACCCACTGCAATAAAAACTGCATTCTCGCAACCTTTTGCAACACCCTGGCTAACCTCTCCTAAAATATAACAGGTTCTGTCACTCTCTACCATAACCGAAGAGTTTGGGAAATGTTCGGAAAGTCTCTTTTTAAGAGGGTAGTTCTCCCAGAGCGGGATGTTTGGTGCCCATACATTGCCACTCTTTGAGTATGCAATACCGGGTACACAAATCCCTATGCTCTTTTTGTGGTCGCTCCCTATTGAACCTTTGGAAAGAAGGCTATCGCATAGTGTAAATATTTGCTCTGCAACTGCATCTCCACCCCTCCCCTCCAGATAGAGGATTTCGCTCAATAACATTACATTATTCTCTGTGAATAGAGCCCCCGAAATTTTTGTACCGCCAAGATCAAGTCCTATATATACCATATAATTAAGTGTTAACAGGGTTAGACTATTGTATGGGAAACTATGTTATCAGATAAAAATCACACCTCTCTCAGATAGCACTTTTAATGTATCATTATGGCCCTTTTCATCTACGTAAGAGAGAGCCTCTTTTAAAACAAATACATTGAACCCGGCAGCTAACAGATCTGTTGCGGTCTCTTTTACACAATACTCTGTGGCAATACCGCTTATAATTACATCTGTAACTCCTTCAGATATAAGAAACTCTCCCAATTTTACTGCAAAACGGGATTTTGCCTCAAAGCCGGAGTACTGCTCCTGAGAGGGGTTTTCACCTTTTCGGAGAATATTCAATTTGTTTGGCCTGCTCTGTGGTCTGTTCACAAGTTTATAGAAATCTTCGTGAACCTGATGCCCCTTGGTACCTACTATACAGTGAGGGGGCCATATCCCACCGTTCTCTATAAAAGAGCAGTGGTTACGGGGGTGTGAATCTGCAATATAGACTACAATTTGATCCGGATTCTCATTAATGTACTCAATGCTTCTCTTAACTGCATTAAATGAGTTTTGGCAGGCCAGAGATCCGTCAATAAAGTCGTACAACATATCTACGACCAGGTGTGCTCTCTTCTTATTGTTGGTTGTCATAAAAATCTTTAATCTCTTTTACAAGAGAGTTTATAAGGTTGTTTTTCAAATCATAAAGGTCATCCGAAATGTCCACTTTATAATAGTGAGGGTTGATTAATCTCTTTTGGGTTTCGTTTAGTGAGCCAAGGTTGTTACGATAGTACTCTCTCCTTTGTTGTATGGGTTTGCGAACCAATACCACCTCACCATCTTTTATTATTAGGCTCTGCAGGGGTTTGAATTCATAACTATCTTGCTCGAAGGTTGTTGTTTTAGTGTCGTCAAATTCGTCGCGGATTGTAATATACTCTCTGTTCTCTATTTTTTTAGCTAGAGAATCTCCTCTCAGACAGGTGATATCTGCCTTGAACATACCGTTACGAATTACACGGTAGGTTATCTGAAATCCGGGGTTGATAGCTTTGCTCTTGTCTTCTGACCTTTTGAGTACTGGTTCGTTATCAATCTCTACTAACTTATATACGTTTCCGAAACAGGGATTATGTTTGCTGGTTGCAATGGCATCACCAACCCCGTAGGCGTCAATTTTTGCATTCTGACGCTCAAGTTCTGCAATAATATACTCGTCCAGAGAGTTGGTTGCAAATATTTTACATCTTTTAAGCCCCGCTCTGTCCAACTCCTCTCTGCATACAGATGAGAGATATGCAAGATCACCGCTATCCAGCCGAATACCGTAGCTGTTGGTGTAGTTATCGTCTACTCCATTATCCAGATATGCCCGGATTGCATTTTTTAACCCGCACCTAAGTGTGTCGTAAGTATCTACAAGCAGTACCAGAGGTTCACCATAATGGCTCTTTATATAAGTATTAAAAGCCATAAGTTCTCCTGCAATTGTGCATCCGAAAACATTTATAAAGCTATGAGCCATTGTTCCGGTAGATTCAATATCAAATATATCTCCGGTTATTACATTAGATGAGTTAAGACACCCACCTATGATTGCCGCTTTAGCTCCGTAAACTGCAGCCCAGGGGCCGTGGGCTCTTCGGGAGCCGAACTCGCTGACAGGTTTGTTTGTAGATCTGGTTACCCTGGAGGCTTTTGTGGCAATTGCCATCTGGTGATTCATAATTGAGAGCAGAGGTGTCTCCAGTAGTTGAGCCTCTATAAGCGGCCCCTCAACTGTAATTATTGGTTGAGTAGGGAATGCAATTTCGCCCTCCTCCATAGCATAGACATTTCCGGTAAATTTCATCTGGGAGAGGTATCTCCGGTACTCTCTGTACTCCTCTCCGGGTAAGAACCTCTCAAAAAAGGGTTCATCTGCACTACCCAACCCGGATATCATCTTGACAGCCTCCTCAACTCCGCTCACTACAGCCCAGTTGTTTTTGTCCGGGGCACTTCTGTAAAAAAGATTAAAGACAGCTCTTTTGTTTTGAAAACCTTCGTCATAAAAGGTTTTACCCATTGTGTACTGGTACCTGTCCGAGCAATATGATATATTGAAAAAATTGATCATCATCCGGTAATTTGAAATAGATATCAAAGGTACGAAAAAACGGAACTTAAACTTCCTCTTTGAGAAGCTCTTTTGCTACCAGATCCTGTGCAATATGGATAATTATTACAGGGTAGATAGAACCAGTAAGATAGAAGATTGTGCCTATTGCAACTCCTGCAAGAGCCGGCTTGAGTGCCTCTTTGCCCTGATATATATGTCCTATAGCAAATAGCACAGAGGAGATTGCAATAATGATCAGCCCGTTTGTTGGTCCAAAGATGAGTGGAGTTGCAAAAAAGAGATATCCCCTGTAGTTTATCTCCTCAGTTAAACCAGCAGATATTGCCAGGAGAGTCCAGGCTCTCTTCTCCTTTAGTGTGACCGGAAGCATCATCCTCATTGCAGCGGGGATTTTATTGGCGTGCTCTTCACGAATTTTGTCACTTAAACGGAAGGAGATAATGGCGTATAAACTATAGATAAAATATATTGCCGCCCCTGCAAGTGCTCCGTAAAAATATAGATTACCTACCTCATTTATTTGCGAAGAGGGAGTTACAAAGCCAAGATCTGCAAAACTGAAACCTGAGATCAAAACAGATAATACTATTACCAAAGTAGGAACCCAACTCCAGATAATCGAAGTTCTGTACCATAATGCCTTGTTGTATGCCCAGTTCATCATTTGGTCCCTTAGCCGTTTGCTTTGATAGTAACCGGCTATAGGGTAAACAACTGTCATAATAGTTATTACCGCAATAAAGAGGATAAGATTTAACGTGTAGATGGTATCAGAGGGGGATATAATCATTTTGTAATGAATATAGTATATATTTAATCAAATAAGATATATACAAGTGAACCTGCAATGTATCCGGCAAAGGCAAGCAGAGAGATGTGTTTAAGGTACCAGTTGAATCTTATCTTCTCCAACCCCATAACTACCACACCTGCAGCAGAACCTATAATGAGCATAGAGCCTCCAACTCCGGAGCAGTAGGCTAAAAACTGCCAGAAGGTCCCATCCATTACGAAGTTCTGCATAAATTCCGGATTGGCTATTGTCGATAGTGTTGCAGGATCAATAACCGGATACATACCCATTGCTACTGCAACCAGAGGGACGTTATCTACCACGGAAGAGAGAGCCCCAATTGTCATATCAATCAGATAGATGTTCTGAGTCTTCTCATTAAGAAAGTTCCCGACTATATTTAGAACTCCGGTTGCCTGGAGAGACAACACAGAGAGAAGTATTCCAAGAAAGAAGAGTATTGTGGTTGTATCTATTTTTTTTATAACAGTAGTTACCCTGTTTTTAAGTGAGTCTTTAAATCTGGCTCGGCTGAAAAGAATCTCTGTATATATCCAGATAATTGCCAGGGATGTAAGTACTCCAAGGAAAGGGGGTAGACCGGTAAAGAATTTAAAAACAGGAACAAACAGAAGCGCCAGAACCCCGATTATAAGAATTGTAATGCTCTCTCTCTTACCGATAGCATCCTCTTTAACAGCTATTACTGTCTTTTTCAATACATTTTGAGCACCACCTTTAAGCAGTCTTGTTACAAAAATAAGAGGGATAAGTGTTGAGATTAAACTTGGCAACAGTAGTGATTTTATTAATGGAAGTGAGGAGATCCTCCCCTTAATCCACAACATAATGGTTGTGACGTCACCAATGGGAGACCACGCACCACCGCTGTTTGCGGCAATTATTATCATACTTGCGAAAACCCACCGCTCTTTGTAATTTGGAATCATCTTCTTAACAAGCATAACCATAACAATTGATGTGGTGAGGTTGTCCAACACAGATGACATTACAAAAGCGATACCTGCTATTATCCAGAGTAATTTCCTTTTGTCCTTTGTTTGGATTTTACGGGTAATAATATCAAATCCATTATTAGCATCAATAAGCTCTACAATTGTCATTGCCCCTATAAGAAAAAAGAGGGTCGATGAGACATCTCCAAGATATTCAATCAGCTGAAATTCAACAATGAACCTTCGACTCTGTTCAAGGATCGAGAGCTCTTTAAGATGTTGATTATTAGTAATAAACTCTGTAAATGAGGCTGGATTTTCTAACGAAGCAGAGAGGGGGGTAAGTACGATGTAAATTACCCACATTACTCCGGCCATAAGCAGTGCAACAGCTGCCTTATCGATTTTAATCTTGTGCTCCATAGCTATGCATACATAGCCAACAATGAACACTATAACCATTAACTCCAAAGCTTAATTGTTTTTTTAAAAGAGATGGCGAAGTTAGATATAAAAATGCAGCCGTTGTTCAAAAAAAACGTTTTTATTGCATCAGCACTTTTGGCCTTTGAGGTTCTCCTATGTTCTCTCCGTTTAATCCAAGATATTTATCTGACTTAACATACTCTATGCCAATTTTGTCCAGCAACGGTTCAACAGCCACCTGGTGAACCTGAAGTCCGATATCCCACGGATTGTAACCCAGAAGAAGAGCGGTAATCTCTTCATAGGTAAGAGAGGGAATCCCAAAACCGCCCTCTCCGTAAGTAATCCCCTCCATCTCGGCTATAACATATTGCCACCTGTCGAGGAAAAATGTACAACCGGGGCAGTTACCAATAATAAGATCCGGCTTGTAGGGTTTCATTGAGTCAAACTTGATCTTTGAATTTGTAACCGAGTAACCTCTGTTCTCTTTTAAGAGATACTGCCGGAATCCAAACCCACAACAGTGCCTTCTCTCGGGGTAGTTAACCTGCTCTCCTCCAAACTCGTCTGTAAGCCCTGCAAGAACATATGGATACTCTGCTCCTCCAATACCTTTCTCGGGAAAAATTTTTGCATAGTGGCAACCTATGTGATCTACAACTTTAAGGGGTAACCCTGTCTCCTTGTGTATTAACCTGTATTTTAATTTTTTAGAAAGCTCTTCCCTGAATTTGAAAATCAAGTCACTGGCGTGAACAACATTTTTAGGAATCTCGAATACTCTTCCGGTAGAGTTAAAGAGCTGCTCTCTGGTTTTTTTAAGTGTCTCAGGGAAGTGGTGCCAAGTCTCTATAACCTCAGAGTAGATCCCAAACGAGGTGACACAAGAGCATACAAGATTTTCGTAGCCAGCATCCCGCATAAGCGAAAACTGCCTTGCCACCACAGTCATTGTTGTCTCAAAAGGGATTAAACCACTATGATAGGCAATTCCGGTACAGGTGGTTTGAGCAGGATCGTCAAATATATCTTTACCAAGCTCTTCCCGTAATATTTTCATAAAAATATCCTCAGCAGCAGGGAATACATTCTGTCTGATACAGCTTCTGGCAAGATAGTAGTGGTCATTAGCGATCTCCTTCTGATACTTTTGCCACTCAAGGTTTTTTACAGGTACAATTAAATTACTCATTACAAATCCTCCAGTTTTTTAAATCTCTCCATTGCCCCTGTCTCCTTAAAAATAGCTTTCAGGTCATCCAGCGAACTTTTTGGAATAGCCCTTAACGAACCTGCACGATCCTGCTTGTAGCTGCACCCCAATCTCTCGAGAACCTTCTCTTTGTTCTCTTTTATCCAATCCCACACAGGACCCTGCTCCGGGAATTTCTCTGTATCTATTCCATCAAAGTAGACACAGTAACCATACTCAAGCATATGGTCGCTCATTATCCTCATAATGTCTCTCTGCATTCTCCCCTGGTGGCTCTCCCTAAAAAGCCCACTCTCTATTGAAAGAGCCCTTAGTGACTGTATAACGTATGCGGGTGTATTGTCTCGCGGGCACCTGGTTTTGCAGGAGATGCACTCACCGCACCTCCAGATAGTATCTGAGCTGAGTAGCTTCTTCAACTCCTCTTCGTCTTCATTCTGAACAATATCCATTACCTCTCTTGGGTCATAGTCTGAGACTCCGGCAGCAGGACAGATTGCAGTACAGGTACCGCAATTGATACAGGCCTTAAGACCCTCCTGATATCTAATGTCCTCTTTTAGTGAGTCGTAAAGTGATTTTGTGAGCATCTGAGTTGTTTTGTATCTATTTTTTTGAAAAGTCGCTATTGTTGGCAAACCCACTCTAGAATTTGTAGGCAGCTTTTCTCATTTGAGAGGGTGTTCCAAATGGTTTTGGAGGATTAAGATATCTCTCAAGATATTTATGGATCTCAAAGCGGATATCTGTAGCCACTTTAGTATCTATTCTGTCAAACCCGTGACCTCCGGGGGAGTTCTCAAACACTTTGTAATCAAATTGGCGATTGTGCGCCTTAAGCGAATCTATCATCAGAAGTACCTCCTCAACATACACATCGTTGTCGTTGGTGTTGGTATGAATAAGAAGAGGCTTTACAAGCTCTTTAGCGTAGGTTGAGGGAGATCTCCTTTTGTACTCCTGAGGATTCTCTTCTATTGATTCACCTATATGATATTTTGCAGTGAAATTTGCGGTGTAATCTGGAGTGTGGGAGGCGAGTCTGTTTGCCAGATCGCTTACAGGAACTCCGGCAAATGCAACGTTGTACTTTTGTGGGTGTCGCAAAATATGCATAAGTGAGATCATCCCGCCGTGGCTCCAGCCAACTATCCCAACCCTGGTTGAATCTACAATATCGTAGTTCTCTACCATATAGTCGCGGCTTACCATTACATCTTCATTCTCCAGACCTCCGTAGTCAATATTCTCGTAGGTTGCCCTTCCATACCCTGTGCTACCTCTGTACTCTGCAGACACCACGATATATTGTTGTGCAATAAACTCTCTTACTATATGAGCGTAGTAAGTAGAGAAATCTGCGTGAATTCCGCTGTGAGGGAGTACTATAAGAGGGTACTTTTTGTTTGGATTAACAGACTTAGGTACAAAAACATAACAGTAGAACTGTAGTGGATTGACCGCAAAACGGTCATCTTCGCGAAGCGGTTTCCACCTTGGGGGCCCTGCTAACCTCACTTTATCTACAAAGGCAATATCTCCAAGCATATTGTACCACATAAGATCATCTACCTTCTTTATGATAATATCGTGGGTGTGTCTGTACCCATCTACCTGCCTTTTAAGGGCTTTAATTTCGTTAATGAGCTCTTCGTTCTCGGTTTGGGCAAATGCAGTGCCGGATATAGCCATCATCCCGGCAAGCGTTACTATAAGTGTAAGCAGATGTTTATTCATAGAATTAAGTTTTTCGGAACAAATATAGTGAAAATAAGCCCTCCGCACAACGGGCACGCCCATCCTCATTGTTCGTGAAATTCTCACAGCAGGAAAGCATATTTTAAACGTTGCGGTCTTATACCCCCCTCTGCACAACGGGCACGTCCATCCTGTGGAGAGAATTGTGTTCCTGCTGTGTGAGTTCTTTTGTAAAAAGGAGAGGTGCAGAGTGGGTTATTAAACAGCCCGCGGAAGATTGGTTTTCCTGCTGTGTAAATTCTTTTGTAAAAAAAAGGGGTGCTGCGAAGGGTTTTTATTTTCGAGCTATGATTTAACTTCCAAGTTACTCAAGGGACATAAATATTTGATGGTGACTTAATAGTATTTCAGAGACCCTCTGGCTTTTTTAAATTATCCATAAAAATGGTAATTATGATTAACGTTTTATTTAAACTTTATAAGCATTAAAACCGGATTGTCATCTTCGGTCATTTTATCGGTAATTTTTTTGAGAGTGTCTGAGAGGATTTCGTAATTTTTCTGAAGATTTGAGAAATATAAGTACTTTGCCAGATAATTTTTATTCAATGTTTTACTAATCATAAAGTCAAGTAAATTAAGATTTTCCGGGGAGTTCTGAATAACAGTTCCATCTAATTTTCTTTTTTTTTGCACTCTGTTAAGAGTATATATTTTTTTATCGACTTTGTCATAAGCTAAAAGTTTTAAACTTTTCTCATCCAGTTCAACTGGTTTTCTTGGAAAGATAATGCTAGACGATAGAAATATATACCTTTTTGTTTCAATCCCAGGGAAAATATATTTTTCACCCTTTTTTGGATATTTAGAAATATCTACAAATCTTGGGATAATTTCTAAAGAGTCATTGATAAAATATGTTGTATCGCAACAAATACTAAAAAAATAAAAACCTCTTCCTGTATTTACTATTGACGTTGAAGTACTCCAAATATTATCTCCATTATATATCCTTCCAAAGCTAAAATCCGAAAAATCAAGAAGTGCTAGGCTCTCTTTGTCTATAAAACTTAATGTTCTACCTCTCTTTTTGACTTCACGATCCTTTGACAACCATTCAGGCGTTGAGTAGACAGCTTTAGGATTAAAACCTATTAATGTACTATCATTGATAAAATCAATATTCGTAATTCCTAATCTAGGTTCAAAATCAACAGACCTTTTATAATTCCCCTCAATGTCGTATACAACCAACCTATTTTGCATCGGACTCAAAAGAAATACCTCTCTACCTATTGTATCAACAGCAAAACAAATGCTATTAAGCAACTCTCCCGGGCCTCTTCCTTTCTGTCCAATCGTATATAAAGGCTCTCCCGAACGGTTATACACTATAACTCTTGGATTATCAACATTTCCATCTGCAATAAAAATCTTTTTTTCCGTAATAAAAAAGGGGCGAAAATTTGAATGCATTATTAAAGTAGTATCCTTCCCAAGTTTTAAGGGAATATAGGAGATTTCTGCAATATCATCCAGATTCAGATCAAGTTCCGGGTAATTTTTGTAAGCATCAATTTCAATAATGCCATTTGAAACTTGGTTGCTTTCACAAGAGTGGATAGAAAATATTATCAATCCTAATAAAAGTAATCGCCAAATTGTAAAAATATAATACATTAAGATCCCAATTAACTCTATTAAACAATCCAAAAATATTAAGATAAAGCTCAAGTATTCAGCACCCTAAAATTATGATAATTAATTTGTTTGTGCAAGTAATTCTATTGAATTTTAAACTGACAGTATTTTGTGTAATTAACAGCATAGCATATGTATAAAATTATTAATTTGATAAATTCCAAAAACGAATTTTTCAAACAACTCATAATAAGAGCATTTCTCAAAATACTATCAGTTGACCAAGTGCTTAAACGCCACATTTTCAGCCAATATCTATGCAACCTCTCAGTTTTTTTTGCAAAGCGCAGATAATCAAAAGCAAAGTTTTTCAACTATCACTAAAAATGTAAAGCCTCTCTTGTTAAAACGCAGTATTATAATGCTTTGCAAAATAAACCGAGAGGTGAAAAGCTTGCGCAGCAGACCGCATCATTGGGAGTATTTTGTAATTAATTGTAATTCAAAGATATAATCTTGATAACTTTGCGTTTGGGATGGAGTTGACAAGAACTATATACGGCTTTGTTCCGTCGCTTCGCGCCGGATTCGCCTATTTCCGTCGCTTCGCGCCGGATTCGCCTATTTCCGTCGCTTCGCGCCGGATCGCTTCGCGAAATGCTTTTGCTTCTGCATTCCGCTCGCTTAGTCGCTTATTTTACCTCTTCAAAATCTACATCGGTAACCTCTTTGTCTCCTTGGCTGGCAGATGAGCCTGCGTTATTGCCTGCTCCTGCATCGGCTCCGGGATCTTGGCCGGGAGCTGCTCCGGCGCCGGATTGGGCGGCTTTGGCCATATCTTCCGATGCGGCGTGCCAGGCAGCGTTCATCTCTTCGGTTGCTTTGTCGATTGCAGCAATGTCCTGAGATTTGTGCGCCTCTTTCAAGTTTACAAGGGCTGCATCAATTGCAGATTTTTTATCCGGTGAGATCTTGTCGCCGTAGTCTTTAAGGTTCTTCTCACTCTGGAAGATCATAGAGTCTGCAGCGTTAATTTTGTCGATCTTCGCTCTCTCTGCTTTGTCTGTCTCTTCGTTTGCTTTCGCCTCATCGCGCATTCTGTTGATCTCTGCCTCGGTAAGCCCGCTGGATGCCTCAATTCTAATCTTCTGCTCTTTGCCTGTGCCCTTATCTTTGGCAGATACGTGTAGAATACCGTTTGCATCTATATCGAATGTAACCTCTATCTGAGGAATGCCTCTTTGGGCAGGAGCAATTCCGTCTAGATGGAAACGACCTATTGTTTTGTTATCTTTTGCCATAGGTCTCTCTCCCTGAAGTACGTGAATCTCTACAGAGGGCTGATTGTCGCTTGCAGTACTGAAAACTTCTGATTTCCTGGTAGGAATTGTAGTGTTTGACTCGATCAGTTTTGTCATTACTCCACCCAGAGTCTCAATACCGAGTGATAGAGGGGTAACATCCAAAAGAAGGACATCTTTAACATCACCTGAGAGAACTCCACCCTGAATTGCAGCTCCAATTGCCACAACCTCGTCCGGGTTAACCCCTTTGCTTGGAGCCTTTCCAAAAAACTTCTCGACAATCTGTTGAATCGCCGGGATACGTGTTGAACCTCCCACCAGAATAACTTCGTCAATTTCTGAAGCCTTTAAGTTGGAGTCGCTCAGCGCTTTACGACAAGGCTCTATTGTTCTCTGAATAAGATCGTCACAAAGCTTTTCAAACAGAGATCTTGACAGTGTTTTAACCAGGTGTTTTGGAACTCCGTCAACAGGCATTATATACGGAAGGTTGATCTCGGTTGAGGTTTGGCTTGAGAGCTCAATCTTTGCCTTCTCTGCAGCCTCTTTAAGCCTTTGAAGAGCCATAGGGTCTTTTCTAAGGTCCAGTCCGCTGTTCTCAGATTTAAACTCATCTGCCAACCAGTCAATTATCTTTTGATCAAAGTCATCTCCACCCAAGTGTGTATCACCATTTGTAGATTTAACCTCGAATACGCCATCTCCAAGCTCCAGAATAGAGATATCAAATGTACCACCACCAAGGTCAAAAACGGCAACCTTAATATCTTTATGCATTTTGTCAAGACCATAAGCAAGTGCTGCTGCTGTAGGTTCGTTGATTATCCTCTTCACCTTAAGACCTGCAATCTCACCAGCCTCTTTTGTGGCCTGTCTTTGAGAGTCGCTAAAATAAGCCGGAACAGTGATAACTGCTTCGGTGACTTCGTACCCAAGGTAGTCCTCGGCTGTCTTTTTCATCTTCTGAAGTATCATTGCAGATATCTCCTGCGGTGTATAGAGACGGCCGTCTATATTTACTCTGGCGGTGTTGTTCTCTCCCTTGTCCACTTTAAAAGGTACCCTTCCTCTCTCAAGTGCCACCTTATCGTAGCTCTCTCCCATAAATCTCTTGATAGAAGAGATGGTTCTTGTTGGATTGGTAATTGCCTGTCTTTTGGCAGGGTCGCCAATTTTTCGCTCTCCGTTATCGGCAAAAGCCACTACCGATGGGGTAGTTCTTTTCCCTTCACTGTTAATTATGACTACTGGTTCATTCCCCTCCATTACTGAAACACAAGAGTTTGTTGTCCCAAGGTCAATTCCTATAATTTTTCCCATACTGTTATATATATTAAATTATTTTTCGCTTTGTGAGTATAACTTCTAAGATTGTGCCACTAAATAATTACTGACAAGCTGTCATACATACCACTATTACCTTTTATATTGAATATTTATATAGCTTTGTGACGCTAATAAAAATTGATCTGAATATGTCAGTTGAGGGTAAAAACCGTATCATTACAACGCAGAGATTGCTTGAAATGAAGCAGAAGGGCGAGAAGATAGCGATGCTTACAGCGTATGACTATACATCTGCCAAGATTGTGGATGAGGCAGGGATAGATATAATTTTGGTAGGAGACTCCGCCGCAAATGTGATGGCAGGACACGAAACCACACTTCCAATTACTTTGGATCAGATGATCTACCACGCACAGAGTGTAGTAAGGGCTGTAAAAAACCCGATGGTAGTTGTAGATATGCCGTTTGGGACTTATCAAGGTGACTCCAAGCACGCAGTATCAAGTGCTATTAGAATAATGAAGGAGTCTGAGGCAGATGCTCTTAAAGTGGAGGGTGGCTCCGAGATTCTGGAGTCTGTAAGGAGGATTCTTTCTACAGGAATTCCTGTTATGGGGCACCTTGGCCTTACACCACAATCAATTCATAAATTTGGAACCTACAGCGTTAGAGCAAAAGAGGAGGAGGAGGCAAATAAGCTCATTGAAGATGCTATTGCTCTTGAGGAGGCGGGGTGTTTTGCAATTGTTTTGGAAAAGATCCCTGCAGAGTTGGGTACCAAGGTCTCATCTTCTGTAAAGATCCCTATAATAGGAATTGGGGCCGGAAACGGTGTAGACGGACAGGTGCTGGTGATGCACGATATGTTGGGTATTAACACTGAGTTCTCTCCCCGTTTTCTGAGACGTTACCACAATCTGCACGACGAGATGCTGGGAGCTTTTCGCAGATTTATAGATGATGTTAAAAGCGGAGATTTCCCGAATGAACAGGAGCAATATTAATATGGCAGATTTAGAGATATTATATGAAGATAATCACCTGATTATAGTTAATAAAAGGGTGGGGGACATAGTTCAGGGCGACAAAACAGGAGATAAGCCACTCTCCGAAATTGTTGCAGCATATATTGCAGAACATAGCAAAAAACCGGGAGATGCCTTTATAGGTGTACCTCACAGATTGGACCGTCCTGTTAGTGGAGTTGCAGTCTTTGCAAAGACCTCGAAGGGATTGGAGAGGATGAACGAGCTGTTCAGAAACGGAGAGGTAAAAAAGTTATATTGGGCAATTGTTGCAAAAGCACCGGAAAATCCCGAAGGGTTACTGACTCACTATCTGCTTAGAAACGAAAAACAGAACAGATCTTATGCATACCCTAAACCCGGAAACGGAACTAAAGAGGCGAGACTTAAATACCGTGTTGCAGCCTCCAGCGACAACTACTATCTTCTTGAAATAGAGCTGCTCACCGGAAGACATCACCAAATAAGAAGTCAGTTATCTGCAATAGGCTCTCCAATCAAAGGAGACCTTAAATATGGAGCACCACGTTCAAATCCGGATGGTGGTATATCTCTGCACGCCAGGAGTATAAGGTTTATCCACCCTGTCAAAAAAACGGAGATATTTATTGAGGCACAACCTCCAAAGGAGAGCATCTGGAATTTTTTCACAGAGGCAGTGACACCGAAGTAGTTGATATGCCTGTCTTGTCTAAGGACTCAAAAAATAACTATTGACTGAAAGCAGATCTAAAGCCTGTAGGCAGACATATCTATGCCGGATTTTTCGGCCTCACGTATCTGAGTGGATGAGATATCAATTAGAGGTGCACTAAGTGCTTTGCAACCATATTTTTGACACAAAGCCTGAGCATCAAAACCACCTCTCGGGTAGACCCAAACTGTGTTTTCACTAAGCAGCTCTTCCCATTTATGCCACTTCTCGATAATGGCAAGATTGTCTGCCCCTATAACAAGAATAAAACTCCTCTCAGGTTCAAGCTCTTTAAACTTTCTTAGGGTATTTATTGTATAGAGAGGTGTCGGCAGAGAGAACTCAAAATCTGAGACTACCACCCGCTTTCCAAACCCCGCTTTCTTAATGGCCTCAGTAACATTGTTGAGCCTCTCTTTTGCGTTTAAAGCATATTCACTATCTTTTAGTGGATTTAATGGGCTGACTACCAGACGTAATTCATCTAAATCTGTATTATCCAGCAGGTATTTGCAGATAGTGATATGCCCGATATGAAGGGGGTTAAAAGAGCCGAAATAGAGTCCGGTGTTCATTCTATTGATTATAAAAACTCTCTACAACCATCTCTGCCTCCTTAAGGCAACTCTCAAGATTGTCGTTGATAAGTGTAAGATCAAATTCAGATGCATAGCCTATCTCCTCTGTAGCTTTTGAAACTCTTCTCTCAATGGACTCCTCTGTTTCTGTACCCCTGAGTCTTAATCTCTCCCGCAGAGCCTCTACATTCGGAGGCATAATAAATATAGAGAGAGCTCTCTCCCCATATAGCTTTTTAAGATTTATTCCACCTTTGACATCAATATCAAAAACCGCAATCTTTCCCTCAAAACAGATCCTCTCCACCTCACTGCGAAGTGTCCCATAGTAGAAGCCTTTGTAAACCTCCTGATACTCTATCAACTCTCCGTTTTTGATTCTATCCTGAAACTCAGCGGGGGTTAAAAAGTAGTACTCTCTTCCATTTTGCTCTTCACCCCTGGGAGCTCTTGATGTTGCAGAAATTGAGAAACCCAGATATGGGTAGGTTTTCATAAGATGTTGGACAATAGTGCTCTTTCCTGCACCGGAAGGGGCAGAGAAGATAAGAATCTTTTCACTCTGTTTACTCCTGCTCATAAAGATCCTCTTCCGATTTAACCTTTGAGAACTCTTTTATAAAATCTGCAAGCTTTTTGGTGCAGCACTCAAGAAACCTCTCACCCTTTTCGGGTGTTGATGCAGCCGGGTTACCAACTCCTGTATCTTCACTGATATACACCCATCTCCTTGGAGTCCATACCCACTTCTCCCGAAACCCGCGAATTTTCAATTGACGCTCTCTCCCCTCACCTGCAACATTCAAAGGTGAGACCAGAGAAGGAGCTATTGACTGCATACAAGAGGTCTCAAGCTCTCCTGCGTGGTCTCCGGGCTGTTCAAAAAAGTCGTTCTCGTTGCAGATTTTCCACCAGTTAACCGAACACATAATAATATCCGGATACTCAAGAGAGAGCTCCCGGATTATCGGCTGAAATGCATTTCCTCCGTGCCCGTTAACTATTATGAGTTTGTCTATGTTGTGTGACTCCAATACAAAAAGGATATCGCTCAATATGGACATCTGAGTAGAGGGGTTGATGTTCATACATAGCTTAACCTCTATCTGGCCTGAGTTTACTCCATAAGCTATCGAAGGGAGAACTATAGCTCCGGCGCCACTTTTGTTGGCCAGCTCTGCTGCATTTGAAGCTACTCTCTCTGAGAGAATTGTGTCTGTCCCGTATGGCAGGTGGTAGTTGTGAGCCTCTGTTGCTCCCCAGGGAAGCAGTGCCACTTTTATTTTGGCCTTCTCAATCTCTTTCCAGGTACTCTCTTGAAGCAGGTGTGATTTCATAGCTGTGCAATTTGTACAAAGTTATCCTTTTTTGTTAAAATTTGTTGCTATTTTTGCAGTCCGATGCATTACTGCACGATTTTTGACTGATTAAAATTTGTTCTTCTAACAGAGTAGATTTTTTTAATTATCTTTATTACAGATAATTAGTTTTTAATATTTAATAGTAGATTAGAATAAACTATTTAAACATAATTGATTATGATTTCATACAAAGAGTTGGGCCTCGTTAACTCAAAAGAGTTGTTTGCAAAGGCTGTCAAGGGTGGATATGCTATTCCGGCTTTCAATTTCAACAACCTCGAGCAGATGCAGGCTATTGTTGCTGCCTGTGTTGAGACTAAGTCTCCGGTTATTATGCAGGTTTCAAGCGGAGCAAGAAAATATGCAAATCAGACGCTTCTTCGCTATCTTGCTCAGGGTGCTGTTGAGTACGCCAAAGAGCTTGGTGCAGAGATTCCTATTGTTCTTCACCTGGACCACGGAGACACTTTTGAACTATGCAAATCCTGCATAGATATGGGTTTCTCATCTGTAATGATAGATGGTTCTCACCACAGTTTCGATAAAAACATAGAGCTTACCAAACAGGTTGTTGAGTATGCGCACGCACACGGAGTGACTGTCGAGGGAGAGCTTGGAGTTCTAGCAGGAGTTGAAGACGAAGTATCTGCAGAGCACCACACATACACACAACCGGAAGAGGTTGAAGAGTTTGTTAAACGTACAGGGGTAGACTCACTGGCAATCTCAATCGGAACGTCTCACGGTGCTTTCAAGTTCAAACCGGGTCAGAATCCGGAGATAAGACTTGATATTCTTCAGGAGATAGAGAAACGGATACCGGGTTTCCCTATTGTTCTTCACGGAGCTTCCAGTGTTCCTCAGGAGATAGTTGAGCAGATCAACAAATATGGTGGTAAACTTAATGATTCGATAGGTATTCCGGAAGATCAGCTTCGTAAAGCAGCTGCAAGTGCTGTTTGTAAAATTAATATAGATTCTGACGGAAGGTTGGCTATGACAGCTGCAATAAGAAAGGTATTTGCAGAGTCACCCGAAGAGTTTGACCCTCGTAAATATCTTGGGCCTGCGCGTGAATCTCTTAAGCAGCTATATAAACATAAAATATTAAATGTACTGGGGTCGAACGACAAGATGTAACTATCGTTCCATTAGTCCATTTTTGTAGACCATTAAAGCCCGTTCGCGGGCTTTTTTGTGTTCTATAACCGGCTCGGGATAAATAGTGCTGCCATCTGTACCCGAATTCAACTCCGGAACCCATTTTTGAATATAGAGCATATTCGGGTCAAATTTTTTTGTCTGCTCCCAAGGGTTAAATATCCTGAAATAGGGGGCAGCATCACATCCGCAACCGGCAGCCCACTGCCAGTTCCCGTTATTTGAGGAGAGGTCGTAGTCCAGGAGTTTCTGAGCAAAGTATGCCTCACCCACTCTCCAGTCAATAAGCAGATGTTTGATCAGAAAAGAGGCTGTTATCATTCTAACTCTGTTGTGCATAAGTCCGGTTTGGTTTAACTCCCTCATCCCGGCATCCACAATAGGGTAACCTGTAGTTCCATTGCACCACCTCTGCAACTCTGTTTCATCGTTTCTCCATTGAATGAACCGGTACTTTCTTTTAAATGGATCATCTGTAACATATGGGAAGTGAAATAGGATCATCTTGAAAAACTCTCTCCAAATCAACTCATTAAGCCACACTTTGTTTGCTATTAAAGCCTTTGAGACTAACTCTCTGATGCTCACAGTACCAAACCGCAGATGTGTACTTAGCAATGAGGTCCCTTTTAAAGATGGGATATCACGGGTAAGGTGGTATGAGGAGATAATCTCACTATTTAATAGTTGTTGTGCATAACCATTTGGAGAATCACCTCTCTTCCAAGGAAGCACGACACCGGATAACTCTAGGTCACTTATTTTAAACCCGATCTGTTCCAGTGATGGTATCCCAATTTCAAGTTCAGCGGAGCTAACAACTGCCCGCCAATCTAATTTATTATCACTATTGATCTGGTTTTTTAAATTATTAACCGGATTAAAATTATTGACATAATTTTGAGAGGGGTAAGTTTTTAAAGCCTCATCTCTATTTTCGGTAAGCTTATCTGCCCACCGTTTTGAATATGGGGTAAAGACAGTATATGGAGAGCCGTCGGACTTTAATATATCTCTTTTATCAAAAATCACCTGATCTTTCACCCTCACCAATTTTGCCCCAGAATGTTTGAGGATTGTTTCAACTAAATTATCTCTATCAATTGCATAAGGTTCGTAATCTTCATTGCAGTACACTGTTACAATAGAAAAGAGAGAGAGAAGTCTCTTAAAAACCTCAACGGGTGATGAGTGTGATGTAATAATTGAGGAGCCTTTACCAGAGAGAGTCTGTTGAATTGCAGATAGCGCTCTGTGAATAAAGTCAACTCTTTTATCACTTGTTAAACCATCTGCTTCAGTTTGTGAACGGAGCTCATCCAGAATTGTTGTGTCAAAAATAAATAGGGGCACAACCGGGAATCCGCTGCATAACGCACTGAATAGAGCTGCATTATCGTTGAGCCTTAAATCTCTTCTAAACCAGTGTACTACTATTTTTTGTTTTTCCATAAACAAATTTAGCCATTTTTTTGCTCTTTCATAAAATGGTTTTTTTACCTTTATGGAGATAGAAGAATTTTTATCCCTAAAGATATTTTGTAGCATTTAAACAGACAATACATTATGAGCAATTACGGAACTTTTAAGAGAAAAGGTGCAAATTTAGTTTGGCTGTTTGCGGCATCTGTGGGATGTAACCCTCTCTTTGCACAAAACAGCAATCCTCAAAATGATAACCAGTCTGTTAAGGGAGAGGCAAAGGCACTCAATATAGTATACATAATGTCGGACGACCACTCTTATCAGACAATAAGTTGTTACGATAACCGGTTTATACAAACCCCTCATATAGATGGTATAGCAGCAAACGGAGTAAGGTTTACCAACAGCTTTGTTGCCAACTCAATATCTGGACCCAGCAGAGCCTGTATGTTAACCGGTAAGTTCTCTCATAAAAACGGAATGACAACAAATGCAACCCGTTTTGACAGCACCCAGGTTACTTTTCCAAAGCTATTACAAAATGCGGGTTATCAAACTGCTATATTTGGAAAGTGGCATCTTAAAAGCGAACCGTCGGGGTTTGATAAATGGGAGATACTGGTAGGGCAAGGTCAATATTACGACCCAATCTTTATCACTCCCACGGGTAGGGTTACCCACAAAGGTTACAGCACAACTGTTATAACCGACCTTACCCTTGATTGGATGGAGAATGAGCGAGATAGAGAGAGGCCATTTTGTCTGGTGATTCACCATAAAGCACCACACCGTAACTGGATGCCGGATACCGGTGAGATAGATCTTTTCGAAGATGTAACCTTTCCTCTCCCGGATACCTTTTACGATGACTATAAAGGTCGTCCGGCAGCAGCTGCTCAGCAGATGAGTATAGCAGGAGATGAGATGGATTTCGCTTTCGATCTTAAGTTAGACTCGCAGGATATTCAAACTCGCCTTAAAGAGAATCTTACCTTCGCACTTAAAAGGTTAGATTCAACGCAAAGGTTTGCTTGGAACAGAGTATACGACTCTGTGCTTAAAGATTTTAAGATGAGAAACCTAAAAGGGAGGGAGCTTGCGCAGTGGAAATATCAGCGATATATGAAGGATTATCTAAAATGTATAAGATCTGTAGACGACAATATCGGTAGGGTTATGGAGTATCTGAAAGAGAATAATCTTCTCGAAAACACGATAGTGATCTACACATCGGACCAAGGCTTCTATATGGGTGAGCACGGCTGGTTTGATAAGAGGTTTATGTACGAAGAGTCTCTGAGAACACCTTTGGTAGTTCAACTTCCAAAGGGAAGGGGAGATTTTTCAAAGAGAGGAGATGTAGATCTGTTTGTGCAGAACATAGATTATGCACCTACAATTCTGGAGCTTGCCGGTGTAGAGGTGCCCGGGGATATTCAGGGAGAGTCATTTGTTCCCCTTTTAAGAGGAGAAAAACCAAAAAATTGGAGAAAATCTATCTATTATCACTATTTTGAATATCCTGCTGAGCATTCGGTGAGACGCCACTACGGAGTAAGAGACAGCAGATTTAAACTGATAAAGTTTTACGGTCACGATATTGAAGCCTGGGAGCTGTACGACCTTGAGAGAGACCCTAAAGAGCTCAATAATATTTTTGGTCATCCCGAATATAAAAATATAACAAAAAGTCTCTTAAGAGAACTTAAGAGACTTATGAAAAAGTACGAAGATTCAGAAGAGACTACTACTGTTAAGTAAATATAATCTGAGTTCCTTCACCTGCAGCCATTTCGTAAAACTCACCAATTGTAAGTACACCACTTACATATTCACAAAGGTCCTCTTTTGTGAGTTTAAACATATCCATAGCTAATTTACAAGCGTAAATCTCCCCGCCTCCTGCGGTGATAAGGTCCATAAACTCCTCTACAGGAGGGATGTCAAGTTTCTCCATTTGACTCTTCATCATAGCAGAGACACCTGCCTCAACTCCAGGTAATGCGCCCAAAAGTGTAGGAAAAGGGATGTTACCAGGCATCCGTAATGCAGGGTTACCAACAGTAGAAGTTTTGAGTTTTTTCATCTGAGATTTTGTAATTGCATCCAGACCGAAAAAGGTGAAGAAGAGTCTTGCCTGTATTCCTTCCATCACAGCACCATTTGTCATTACCAATGCTGCATAAACATCTTCTATTGTTCCCTTTGCACATATAATGCAAACTTTTTTTATCGGGAAATCTTTGGAATTTGCCATTTTTTTATTTTTTTCAATATCAGTAAATAATAAAAACTCTCTTTTGCCAAGTTACTAAATGCAACTGCTAGGTTTAGGAATCCCTGCGATTTTTGTAGACTTTTTAAGTGGAGCTCCCGGAAAGAGAGAGTAAAACTCTTTTACATCAACTATTCCGGATTTGTTGATTGAACGAATTGAGAGCGCCTCTCCTGAGTTATACCTATTCCTTAAAAATTCAAGTATTGCATAGTGGTTATCTGTAAGATCCAGACCCTCCTCTTTTGCAACTGCGGCAGCAACTTCCCTGTTCCATTGCTGAGGATTTGTGAAGTATCCCTCTTCATTAACATCAATCAATTGACCTGCAAATTCTTTTTGTGCCATAATTTTTGGTTTTAAATATTTGTATTATTTTCATTTTGTCTCTTTAGGAACCTCTTTGCAACACATAGACATATGAGATGTTACTGGCAAATCGTGCCCTTTTATGAGAAGATTCCAGTACATCCATTTAAAAAATAGTTTTCCGAAATAGTTTAAACGAGTATTTTTAAGCAGACCAAAGGGACCTATAAAGTAAGGGTATCTGCCCGGAAGTGGCTCTGTGTCATAATTAAAATCTATCAGAGTGCCTTTTTTATCTGAAGTAACAATGTAGCAGTTGGCGTGTCCATCAAACTTTGCTGTCATAGGTGTCCCATTAATTAAGCTTAATAGATTTGCTTCAAGGAAATCTCCTGCAAAGTGAGCTACAGAACCTGCTTTAGATGTAGGTAGATTTGCTGCATCTCCCAAGACAAATATATTTTCATACCCAATTGCCTGAAGAGTGTGCTTATCTGTCGGTACAAAATTGAGGTCATCTCCCATTCCGCTCCTCTCTATCATATCTGCACCTTTATTGGTTGGAACAGTTACCAAAATGTCAAAATCTACAGCCTTTCCTGCGTAATCCAATATTCTCTTACCGGCATTATCTACCTCACTTATGTTGTAATCTGTTATAAGGTTAATGTTCTTTTCAACCATAAGTCCGCTAAGCATCTTTGTTGCTATCGGTTTTGTAAATGCTCCTGGAAGAGGAGTAACTAATGTAATGTCAACTTTATCTCTTATACCTCTCTTCTTAAAGTATGTGTCAGCAAGAAAGACAAACTCAAGAGGAGCAACCGGACACTTGAAAGGAAGTTCAGTTATATTAACAATAATTCTCCCACCGTTAAAGCTTTTGATTCGCTCTCCAAGGGCAACGGCACCCTCTACTGTGTAAAAATCAAAAATATCTTTATACCACAAGTCCCCTTGTAAACCGGGCGTCTCTTCCGGTGCAATGCGAGTTCCTGTTGCAATTATTAAATAATCATACTTTAAGTCGATTTTGCTATCTTGAAGAGTTACTCTATTCTCTGTCGGTATAATTTTTTCTATTTTGGAGATAATCAAATCTACCCCTTTTGGAATAAATTTAGATTTTGGCTTAATTACATCCTTTTCATCGTATATTCCAAAAGGAATAAAAAGGAATCCTGGTTGATAGTAGTGAGTTTTATCCTCATCTACAATTGTTATATTCCACTCTTTTCTGTTGAGTTTCTTTCTCAACTTATTAGCCATCAATGTTCCTGCAGTTCCGGCACCGAGTATTAAGATGTTTTTCATTGGAAAATATTATTACTGTTAATTATTACCAGCCTCAAATATAATCAAAATATGAAAAGTGACAAATTTTTTATAAATTTTGATCACTGTCGGGCAAAATGAACTTGCGCCAGAACCCAATTACGTGTTTTTTGTTCCAGCAATGACACCCAAATGGGAGTCTATTTCCTGTGAGTTTATAACAATACTGTGGATGTTTATCAAAAGAGAATTCCAGAGCTGTCAAGTAATCTGGGTATCTGAAAGGTACATCGAGCCAATTATTGACCTCCACTGACCAGAAGACATCTTCGTTATAAAGATGGTACTGTTTTTTCTCTATATAACTGGATGCAACCTCTTTGCAGATAATTAAGGCATTATAATGAGCAGTCACTTTTCTTAGAGAAAATCCTCCGTTCCCAACCTTATTATATAATTTTTGTCTGTCGGGTCGTTTAAGCTTGGAATTTACCCAGTGTTCAAATTTCATATAGGAGCTAATAAGCGGGTAGTTGTAAACCTCCCTTTTAATCCAGGGACCGCCTATATAGTCGTACCCCTGTCTGCACCACTTTATAAGATCATCCCGGAATACAAAAGCATCCAACTGATAAATCAGAAGATATTCATAATCCAAAAATTCCTTATAAAATTGTGCTGATAGCATTAAGGTATTGTATGCTTTTATGCCATTAAAATAGTTGTCCGGAAATGATGTGAATAGTAGTTCAGGGTATAGATCTTTCAATTTATCCGGTGCTAGCGAAATTGGCTTCACAATTACAATGGGGTAGCTACAAAGAATTTTCATCACCTGAGAGAGTGAATGAAGTTCATCATATGATAGTTCATCTGTATATATCGGGATAACAACAACTACCTCTTTACTTTTATTTTGACTCATTTTAGAAAAATTGATTGGCTCACAATTTTAAGATTAAAAATTGAATCTACAATAAATTCTTTTTAATTGTTTTTTTATGCAAATTGCAGTAAAATTTAAGTAAGAAATGGAATATTTCAAGTATAGTAATAAGGAGGTTAATCATCTCAAATCTAAATGCGAAAAATTAGCTCAAGTAATTGATAGAATAGGTTATCTGGAGAGAGAGATTATTCCTGATCCTTTTGTTGCATTAATCTCAAGCGTTGCCTCTCAGCAAATATCCGGCAGAGCAGCAGAGAGCATCTGGAGAAAATTTATTGGGTTAATTGGGGAGGTTACACCCGAGAACATCTTATCAAAGAGATCTGAAGAGATAAGAGGATGCGGATTTTCCTCAAGAAAAACAGAGTATATTATTGGTATTGCAGATGCAGCAAAAAGGGGAGTTATAGATTTCGATAAATTATCAAGGTTGGATGATGAGCAGGTAAAAGAGATGCTTGTAAAACTTAAAGGTGTTGGTGAGTGGACGGCAGATATGATTCTACTCTTCTCTCTTAAAAGACCCAACATTTTAAGTTACGGAGATAGTGCAATAATTAAAGGTCTCTCTAAACTGCACGAGAGAGAGAAAATATCTAAAGAGGATTTTGAATATTACAAAGAGCTTTACTCTCCCTACTGTTCGGTTGCCTCTTTATATATTTGGGAATTACAAAACACTCCTAAATGAATTGTTTATAGATTAGCCAGAATGACATTCCAAAAACGGCAATTGCAACTACATAGTTAATAATCTTAACGCCCCATTTAAATGCCATTTTGGAAGCAATCACTCCTCCGGCAACATTCCCGATTGCATAGATAAGTGCTACCGGCCAATTTACCTGACCATACCATATAAAAATCCCAAGCGCAAGAGGGGTGTACATTAGTACTGCAAACTGCTTTATACCGTTAGATCGTAACATATCCAGACCAAGCAGATATATTGAACCGAAAAGTATAAGTATTCCCACTCCGGCGTGAGTAAACCCACCATAAACTCCAATAATAATAAATGTCACAAAGTGAAAAGCACCGAATCTCTTCTTGATGCTCTCTTCTGCCACCTTTTTTATCACTCCACCTCTGCTCTGGTTGTATAAAAGTAGAGCTGCCAGTATCGGCAACATAACTCCCATCACAATCTCCATCGCTCTGGGGTTAACCATAGCTGCAAAATATGCTCCAATCAGCGAGCCTACAGTTATTGGAATTCCAACTTTTACTGCCAGCTTAATATCGAGTAAACCCTTCTTTTTAAATAGAATGGAGTTTACCAAGAATTGAGAAAAGATACCGAATCTGGTTGTGCCGTTAGCAACATTGATTGGCATTCCCATAGCCATAAAGAGGGCATATGAGAGAGAAGATGCCATACCGGCGAGGGTGTTAATGAACCCAACTACAAATCCTGTAACTACAAGAATTGTAATCATCTCAATAGAGAAGGGATCTGCATTCAGCAGAAAATCTGCAATATTCTTAAGCACTTCGGATGTTGATAAATTTACTGATGTGCAAAGCTACAACTATTTTCCTCCTTCAAGAAGTTTTTCAAAATAGATGGCAAACGATCTGTAGAGAAAATGTGTCCACTTCCCGAAAGGTACAATTATGAGTGCCCATTGAGCCAGAATTATAAGATGGAGTATGTAGAGCCAAAGGTTCATATCAAGTATATCCATATCTATAAAGAGTCTTACAGCAAATGCTGTTATCCCCATAAGAAAAAGCCAGGCAACAAACATCCAGTCGGATGGGCGGGAGTGTTTTGTAGCCTCTGTTTTTCTCTTTACTCTGCTTAGGACAAAGAAGAAGGTTACGACAAAAACAATAGCACTTACCACATACCCTAAAACAACTACAAAGATGCTTGTAGATGAGAACCAATCCAGAAATACAGTGGTGAACAGAAGAGTAAGGTACCCAATAACCAATATAAAGTGGGCAAACCATCTGGTTTGGTTATTGTCACAACCAAGTGCCCTCTTTTGGGTAAACATATGGATAAAGAGATCTGCCATTGAAGAGACATATACCTTAAAAGGGATCTTTTTGCCGGGCTTTATAACAGCAAAATACCACATCCTTATAATATTGGGAAGCAGAATAAGAGCGAAAACTCCGGCAATTGCATACATCTCAAAGTAGTGGCCGAAATGGATAATTTCCTCAAGTTTAAAATCTTTTGCAAAAGCGACAGCAATCACTCCCACTGCAACTAAAACCATAGATATAAGCAGTGCTGCAAAAGATTTATATAGGATACCCGATAGCCCTGTCCAGTCATATTTTGCTGTAAGCCATCTTCTAAGTGACATCATAAGTTCTCCGGGGTTGGCTTTACGAGGGCAATCTGTAGAGCACTCTCCGCAATAGTAACATTGCCAGGGTTTAAGAGATGATGTGATTTCGCTCTCTAAACCCAAAGCGCTGTATCTAACCATCTCGCGTGGAAAAGAGGTCTTTTCATCAGATAATGAGCAAGTAGCAGTGCAGGTTCCGCAATTGAAACAGGCACTAAAATCATCTGCGCCATACTTTTTTATCTCAGCTGAAAATTTTGGATTTACTTTTGCCATCTTAACGATTTTTAACTTTGTAATAGTAGTAAGCTTCATCTTCATCCATACCCTCTGCAGTAACAATACCGTACTTATTCATTGTCATAAGATTATAGGTAACTATCTCACTTTTGCAGGAGAGCTCCCGGGATAACTGGGGTATTGTCTTCTTACTCTCTCCAATTTTTTGTATGATATCCTTCCATAACTGAGGATACTCTTTCATCTTGAGAACCTCAGTCTCCTCCTTACTCTCTTTACTCTCATCCTTAACCTCAAGCTCAATTTTTTGGATAAAGCCATCTATCATAGACTCTATTTCAAGGTCAGAGTATTGTGCAATCTCAATTGCATTTACAGGGCAAATAGGAGCGCAAATCCCGCATCCGGTGCATATAGCCTTATTTACCATTGCAATCTTTTTGCCGTTTATATCTCTCTCTTTGATAGCGGTGTAGTCACAAACTATTTCGCACTTACCGCACCAACTGCAGACATCTTCATTTATCACAGCAGTTACCGGATCTATGGATACAGTTCCGCTTTTAAGAAGTGCATTTATCTTTGCTGCTGCAGAGAGTGAAGATTGTACAGATTCACTGATGTTCTTTGGCCCCTGGCAACACCCCCCAATATATACCCCCTTTATAACAGTCTCCACCGGCTTGAGTTTAGGGTGAATCTCATTGAAGAATCTGTCGCTCCCAATAGGGATTTTGAATTTCTCGGATATATTGGCGCTCTCTTTCCGGGAGACCATCCCGGTCACTAGTACAACCATATCTGCCTCAATCTCAAGTTCCATCTTTGCACTTAGGTAGTCTTTTACCTTAATTATATTGCTCTTGCCATTAAACTCAACAACAGGTGGCTCTTTCTCCTCAAACCTGATGTAGATATCTCCCTGAGCAGATGACTTCTCGTAAAGAGTCTCCTGTTTTCCGTAAGTTCTAATATCTCTAAAGAGGTGGTAAGAGATTATCTCTTTATACTTCTCCTTAATATTTAGAGAGCTGAATATTGCCGATGTACAGCAACTTCTCGAGCAGTATCTGTTCTCTCCCTTGGATTGTCTGCTGCCTACACAGTATATATAGGCAACACTTTTTATCTCCCTGTTTTTGTATACTAGTTTATTACCGCTTAGCTCGGTTAACCGGTTGAACTCTGGAAGGGTTAAAACATACGGTGAACTCTTATATCCATACTCTCCTGAATTTGGCATATATGAGTCGAATCCTGTAGTAACCAGAACCCCGCCTGCAATAAATGATAGTAGCTCATCCTGTTGATTAATATCTAAAATATCTGCATACTTTAACATTGTCTCTGGCGAACTTTTAAGCACCTCAATATCTGCAACCGGGATATTTGGCATAGCATCCGGGTAGTTCTTATAGATTGCTCTCCTTTTAACAAGTCCTAAATTGAATTCATCCTCTACATAAACCGGGCACTCGTTAAGGGCCTTAACAACCAGGTCGTAATTTGCCTTTGTATTAATATACCTTGGGCGTATCTTGATATCTATATGGAAGTTTCCAAGACTACCTGTCACCTTCTCAATAGTTGCTCCGGTAAAAAGTGTTATATTACGGTGGCTCTTTAGCTCCTTATATAACTTTAAGACAATCTCCTTACTATTCTCACCGGTTGTAAATAGACTCTCCTGCTGCACAATATGACCCCCGACAAAAAAGTCCTTCTCAACCAGATAGACTTCATTCCCTAAGCGTGCCAGATCTATTGCAGCCTTCATCCCGGATACTCCAGCCCCAATGACCAGTGCAGATTTTTTTACGGTAAGCTCTATGTTATCAAGCCCCTGCGAGTGGGATACTCTTTTTATCCCTGCACGAATCAACCCGGCAGCTTTTATGGTTGCCTCTCTTGGGTTGTCTGAGTGGGGCCACGAGCACTGCTCACGCACATTTACCTGAACATAATTAGCAGGGTTAAGCCCCCCCCTTGAGGCTACATTCCTAAAGGTGTGAAGATGGAGTTTGGGAGAGCAGGATGCTACCACAATCGCATCGAGGTTAAAGTTTTTAATATCTTCAACCATCTCTTTCTGATTTGAATCTGCACAGGCAAACATCACATCTTTAGAGACTACAACACCATCCTCCTTATGAAACATTCTTCCCAACTCCTCAACATCTACGTAGTCAGAAATATTTCCGCCGCAGTGACAAATATATACGCCAATTCTCTCTTTCATCTTACACTTTTTTAACAAAACTGAAATGTTTAGCCGGATTTATCTCCTTACTGTTGAGATAACCGGCAACTTCCGATGCTGCACATCCGGCAGATAGTATAGAGTCCGGGATATCTTTGGGACCGGATGCTGCACCTGCAACAAAAACCCCTTTGATACTTGTAAGAGAAGGGCTGAGTAACTCATCTGTCTGCTTTACAAAATTAAATTCATCCAGCTCCAGGCTCTCGTTGGTGAACATTGCAGGAATCTCTTTATTTGGCAAAACACCCACAGATAGAATTACCAGATCGTGTTTGGCCTCCTTTACAACCCCTTTTGTAACATCCTCAAAACGTAGAATTAGATCTCCGCTACCATTTTCGTTTTCTCTTATTTTTGCAACTTTGCCCTTTATAAAGTTGACTCCCATAGATTTGGACTGTTGGAAGAACTCCTCATACCCTTTGCCGAATGCACGGATATCTATGTAGTAGATAGTAATATCTGCCATAGGCAACGCTCCCATAAGCAGCTGAGCCTGTTTGATTGAGTACATACAGCAAATTTGCGAACAGATAGGGTTGTTGGAACACTCCCCGCTGCAACTCTTATTCTCCATAGAAGAGTCCCTCGAACCAGTACACAACACATAAGCGATATTGTCCGGTGTTTTTCCGTCTCCCGGCCTGAGAACATTGTTGTATGGTCTGGTAGGGGCGATTAGTCTATCCATCTGCATTGAGTCTATCACATTAGGATACTTCTCATATCCATATTCCGGTTTCCCGGATGGTGGGAAGAGTTTATACCCGGTTGAGACAACCACAGATTTTACACTAGTATTTTGCTGCTCTCTTTTTTGAGAGAAGTCAATTGCGTTTGCGGGACAAATAGTGAGACATTGGTGGCACTCTCGGCAGTTACTGCAATCCAGGCATCTCTGAGTGCTTGCTTTGAGTTCATCTTCGGCATATGTTAACTCCACCTCATCAAAGCTGTTTATTCTATCCTTTAATGGGACAGATTGATTTTCTACAGAGGGAGCAGGTTTGCCGGTATAGCGTTTAAGAACTTTAGCCTTATCGGCTGCAGGAAGTTTGTCTCCACTCTCAAAATCCTCCATATTGAGGTTGTTGAGAAATTTATCAATATAGAATGCGGCTTTTTTACCCTGGCCGGCAGCTTCAATAAGGGTTGTTGCTCCGGTTACGGCATCTCCACCTGCAAAAATATATGGAACCGAGGTTTGAAGAGTCTTTTCGTTGACCTTGATTGTTCCCCCTCTGTTCATCTCTACCTGATTTACAAACGGAGATGTAGATGGTTTTAGCCCAATAGCCTCAATAACATAGTCTACATCTGCAATATACTCCGAACCTTTTATAGGATCAGATCTTCTTCTACCGCTTGCGTCGGGATCTCCAAGTTTCATCTTAATAAGTTCTACCTTTTCCAACTTACCGGATAAACTTAAAAATCGTACAGGGTTACGAAGAGTTACTATCTCTACACCCTCCTCTTCGGCCTCTTTAATTTCTGGGGCAAAACAGGGCATCTCATCGCGGCTTCGTCTATAGATTACCTTTACGCTCTTTGCACCAAGTCTCATTGAGGTTCTTGCTGCATCTATTGCGGTGTTCCCTCCACCAATTACCATAACACTCTTTCCTGTAAGATCCTCTTTTTTACCTATGTTGGCCTCACGGAGAAAGTCGAGACACGAGACAACCCCTGTTAGAGATGACCCCTCAACACCAAGTGATACAGTGTCGTGTGTGCCTACAGAGACAAAAACAATATCATGCCCCATATCTTTTAGCCCCTTAAGGTTCTCTATCTTTTTGTTGCAATCGATTTCTACTCCCAGAGCTGTTACATTCTGGAGATCTCTGTCAACAATGTTTTTAGGAGCTCTATATTCGGGGAGTGCCAGTCTAAGCATTCCACCAGCCTGAGGTGCCGCCTCAAAGATCTTAACAGTATGTCCCTTAAGTGCCAGGTGATAGGCTGCAGTAATTCCTGCGGGACCGGAACCAATAACGGCTATTTTTTTACCGGATTTGTACTTAATATCCACTACAGGTGCAATTGGATATTTTTCGTAGTAGTAATCAGAGAAAAATCTCTTTATTTTACGAATATCGACAGATGAGTCCAGTCCTGCCCTTGTGCAGGCATTTTGGCAAGGGGAGTAGCAGGCTCTGCCAAGACTTCCGGGAAAGGGTATATCCTCCAGATGTAGCTTCATAGCCTCTTCGTATTGCCCATTTCTGGCCAGAGTTATATAGCCATATGCCTTTACACCTCCCGGACACTCGTTTATACAGGGTGCAGATGTGCCCTCTCTATCTATGGTAGCAATCCTGGGGTTTGCAAGGCTAAATGGGATATATGCAACTTTACGTCCTGCAAGGTTAGTATTATACTCATCTGCCCTTATCTCCGGACAAACAACCTCACACTCCTGGCAACCTGTGCAGTTCTCTTGAATCACATATCTCGGGTTTTTGCTGATGCTTACACAAAAATCATTACCCTCTTTGGATATACTCTCTATGTCACTGTTTAGCATAAGAGTGATGTTGGGGTGCCTTGCAGTCTCAGACATTTTTGGAGTTGTAATACAAGCCGCACAATCGAGAGTCGGGAATACCTTGCTCAGCTGAATCATCTTACCTCCGATTGAGAGACCCTTCTCTACTAAAAGCACCTTATGATCCATATCTGCAAGATTTAGAGCTGCCTCTTGTCCGGCAATACCACCTCCAATAATAAGGGTGTCGAAATTTTTCTCCTTTTGACTCATCTTGAATTATATTTAGCTATTCTGCAACTGGTTTTTATCTAAGGATATATCTCCAAGCCCAGCCAGTATTTTGGTAAAATTATCCATATGATTAGCGAAAGGCTCTGCACATACAGAGCAGATAGCTGCCATCCTTATTCGCTTTGGGCTTATATTATTGGCCTTCATCAACACCTGGGACTCCTCAATAATTCTATTGGTATGCTCCTCGCATTTTGGACTGAAAGAGCACTCGTGCCCATCTGCGGCAATAAAGACTCCGTCAAACCCTCTTTTAAAGGCGTGAAGTATCCACCTGGGTTTTATCCCGGATGAGCAGGGTAGACTAATTACGTAAACGGCAGGAGAGTAGTGAAGTTTTCTCAATCCTGCCTGGTCAATGCCGGGGTCGGAAATTTTATCGGTAGAAAAAAAAAAAACCAATATTTTTGGCTTGAAATTTTCGTTTGACATACAATTTCCTTCTCTAATCTATGCCTTCTTAAGGAATAGTCTTGTAAAGCTGTCCTCTTCTACCATTCCCAGAAAATCGTGCTCCATTTTATTGCACCATCTTGGAATATCGTGTTTTGTTCCTTCATCTGCAGATAGGATCTCCATAATCTCACCGGACTCAATCTCTCCGATGGCTTTTTTTGCTGCTAAAAGTGGTCCCGGACACGCTGTTCCTCTTGCATCAACCGATTTTGCAACTGTTGCGTTTTTTAATTCCTCTGTTGTCATAACTTTGTAATTTAATAGGTTATATGATAATATTAATGTTTTTTGGAAATTTACACGAAAAGCTGAGCTGCGCTCTCACCGGCATCGGTTACGAATGTTGCTGCTCCTGCATATTTGAAATAGGGGTAGTCAATAAACTCCTCTTTCTTAAAGCCCATAAGATCCATAGACATTTCGCAAACAATAATCTCAACCCCAAGCTCTCCTGCTGCTTTAAACATCTCGTCCAGTGAGAGAACATTGTGCTTTTTCATAAGGTATTTGATCATCATTGGACCCATTCCGGCCATATTCATATTGGATAGTTTGAGTTGATTCTTCCCTTTAGGGAGCATAATGCCAAACATTTTAGAAATAAAGTCTTTCCCTTTAGGATTTTTATTTTTGTCTCTTAGCGCACTCAATGCCCAGAAAGAGAAAAATATTTTAACTTTTGTGTCCATTGAAGCTGCTGCAATAGAGATTATCATTGTTGCTAATATCTTATCCATATCTCCGGAGACACACGCAATTGAAAGTTGGTCCTTTCTGCTGTTCTGCATTTTGGTTACACTCTTTTGCAACTTTTCCACCTGTTGTTGCAGTTGTTGAATCTGTAATTGTAAATCTTCCTGCATATTCATATAAATTTATTTTATGCAAAGGAACTCTTTATATAGATTGAACTAGGATTTTATCTATGATGTTTAATTACTATTATTGTGATTTGAATCACATTTGTTACATTTGTCAGATTAATAATTTGATATGGAAATTAAATGTGCTCACTGTGATATGAAATCTCCGGCTGCCGGAAAACTGTCACTCCAAGAGACTGAAAAACTTTCGGGTAACTGCCTTACTGTTAAGTTTAAAAAGGGAGACTCAATAATCAAGCAGGGAACATACTCTACAAATGTGGTCTACCTTAGAAGAGGACACGTAAAAATACATATAGAGGGACCCTATAGGGTTCAAGTTGTGAGAATTGTAAGATCACCCAGCTATCTGGGATTGCCCACTACATTCGGAGATAAGGTGAATCACTACTCTGTCTCTGCTATTGGAGAGTGTGAAGTCTGTTTTATTGATATCACTACATTCCGAATGCTACTGACAACCAATTCAGATTTCAGCTACCAGATACTGATTGAGCTCTGCAAAGGTGAGCTCGAGTTGTACAATAAGTGTGTCAACAGAACCCAAAAGCAGATAAGAGGAAAGCTAGCAGATATGCTCATCGATTTTGCAGACAATATTTTCAAAACAGAGAGTTTTAATCTGAACATTACACAGGAGGATATAGGCAACCTGGTAGATGCTTCACGTGAAAGTGTTTCAAGAGTATTGACTGAATTTGCTAAAGATGGAATAATTGAGATAAAATCAAAAAGAATAACTATCAGGGACCGCCAAATGTTGAATAATATAAGTAGAAACGGGTGACCGGAGAGATCAAGTGCCTTCTTAATCTTAGGAAGTTATAGCCTCTTATCTATGTTTAATGCCATTTTGTCCTATCTCTCTTTCTGGCAAATTATTTGTGACTATATTTGCAGTCCAAAATGAAAATAAGTTTTGATAATTAATTAAGGAATGAAAAAGCATAAAAGCGACAGTGAGCACCATAAAGAGAAAGCAGATTTGGGAGCAGATGAAAAAGGGATAAATGTACCTGATGAGAGTACAGATGGGGGTGAGATTAAGGTAGAAGAGGCTAAAAAAGAAGGTGTTATAAATAGTACAGAGGATGAAATATCCAGGCTTAATGATCGCTATTTAAGACTTGCCGCAGATTTTGACAACTACCGCAGAAGAACTCTTAAAGAGAGACAAGATTTAATCCTTTCTGCAGGAGAGGATTTGATTGTTGGAATTCTTCCAGTACTTGATGATTTTGAGAGAGCATTTGAGATGCTTCATAAAGCAGAGGGAGATAACTCTACTGCAATAGAGGGGACAGAGATTATCTATAAAAAACTTTTAAGTTTTCTCACCACCAAAGGGCTTAAGGTGATAGACGCTATTGGAAAGGAGCTGGACACAGACTATCACGAAGCAATCGCGCAGATTCCGGTTAAAGATGCAAAAATGAGGAATAAGGTTGTGGAGGTGTTGCAGAAGGGGTACACCCTCAACTCTAAGGTTATTCGTTTTGCAAAAGTTGTAGTAGGTCAATAATTTAATAAGATGGCAAAAAGAGATTATTACGAGGTGCTTGGAGTCTCCAAAGAGGCAACTGCAGAGGAGATCAAAAAGGCCTACCGCAAGATGGCAATCAAATATCACCCGGATAAAAACCCGGGAGATAAACAGTCCGAGGAGAAATTCAAGGAGGCTGCAGAGGCTTATGATGTTCTGAGCAACCCGGATAAAAAATCACGTTACGACCAATTCGGACATTCAGGAATGAATGGAGGCGGTGGCGGATTCAGTGGAGGCGGTTTCTCAATGGACGACATATTCAGCCAGTTCGGTGATATCTTTGGAGGCCATTTCGGTGGTTTTTCTGGATTTGGTGGCTTTGGCTCTACCTCCGGCAGAGGAGGAAGGCGGGTAAACAGAGGATCTGACATAAGAATTAGAGTTAAACTGGATCTTAAGGAGATAGCACACGGAGCAGAGAAAAAGGTTAAGATAAATAAACAGGTTTCGTGCAGCGCTTGTGGAGGAAAAGGTGCAAAATCAGAAGCAGATATTAAAACCTGCGATACTTGTAAAGGAGCCGGGCAGGTCACAAGAGTAACCCAGACTTTTATAGGAGCAATGCAGACATCATCTGTATGCCCAACTTGCAATGGAGAAGGGAAAATTATCTCAAAACCGTGTAATGTTTGTTCAGGAAACGGTTTAGTAAAGGAGATGGAGGAGATATCCTTCAAAATTCCTGCAGGTGTTGCACAGGGAATGCAATTGACAGTTCAGGGGAAAGGGAATGCTGCAAAAAGAGGTGGAGTAAACGGAGACCTTCTGGTTGTTATTGAAGAGGAGGCTCATCAGGATCTTCAAAGGGATGGCAATGACCTTATCTACTCACTTTTTATATCCATACCAGATGCAATACTGGGTGTAGATGCAGATATTCCTGCAATTGACGGAAAATTGAGAATAAAGGTAGAACCTGGAACACAGTCAGGGAAAATTCTTCGTCTCAGAGGAAAAGGACTTCCGGATGTAAACGGTTACGGTTTCGGAGATCTTCTAGTATATATTCAGATATGGACACCAAGAAAAATTGAGAAAAATGAGAAGGAGCAGCTGGAGAAGATGCGCCTCTCAGAGAGTTTCAAACCCAACCCAAATAAAGAGGACAGAAATTTCTTTGACAGAATGAGAAAAATTTTCTCGTAAAAATTGGTAATTGCTTATAAATTTGGTTACAAGATGAGACAATGTTGGGTATCGAGCAGCAGGCTCAGATTACTATTTTCCTCTCTCATATTAATATTAATATTACTTGTCGGTTACAAAACGGCAGTAGGGGATGAGAGGAAAGCCTCACTTAACTACAGAGTGCCGATAGATCTTCCTGTTTCACTGTCAGGAAGTTACGGAGAGTTAAGAGCAGCTCACTTTCACGCAGGAGTGGACTTACGAGTAGGAGGGGTATCAGGTGCACCTCTTTATGCTGCAGAGGATGGTTATATCTCAAGAGTCTCTGTCTCCCCGGGAGGATATGGTAATGCTATCTACATAGATCACCCGGATGGTAAGACAACTCTTTATGGGCATATGCACGAGTTTGCTCCAAAAATTGCAAAATGGGTAAGGGAGCAGCAGTATATTAAAGAGAGCTTTTCAATAAATATTTACCCGGAACCTGAACTTTTCCCAATAAAGAGGGGAGAGGTGATAGGTAAAGCAGGGAACTCAGGCTCTTCCGGCGGTCCGCACCTCCATTTTGAAGTTAGAGAGAGTAAAACTCAATTGCCGTTAAACCCAATTAAAGAGGCAGCCATAAAGGTTATGGATAATATTCCTCCACAAATTCAGAAGGTTAACATCTACTCAATCTCCGGACTAGCCTCACTTCCTCAGAGAGAGATTCTCTACTCGTTGAGTGAAAGTGTACAAAATGTATTAAGTGTGACGGATACATTTTATGTAGCCGTTTTAGGAGTGGACAAGCAGAACAACACAGTTGCTCGGCTGGCTGTTGCCAAATATTGCTACTCCCTTGATGGGGAGAAGATCTTCTCCTTTGTTCCCGATAATATTCCATTTGACCAGGGGAGGTACATAAACAGCGTAGTTGAGTACACAGAGAAGCAAGAGAATGGACAATCAATGATCAAGAGTTGGGTAGAGCCGGGTGGAGGGATTAAATCCAATATTGATGCAATAAATGATGGGCTCTTTATACTTAATGATGACCAGATTCACACCCTTAAAATAGAACTTTCCGATGAACACGGTAATGTGTCTCAGAGAAGCTTTAAGATAAAGCGGGGAGCTTCATATAAACCGGGTATACTTAGTGACACTATACTGGTTAAATCCGGAGTTGTAATGCCCTGGTTTCTTCCAAACAGATTTGAACGCGATGATATAAGAGTAACCATACCACCAGGATCCCTCTACAGTTCAATATTTTTCCAAGCAGATAGTTCAACATATAACGGCTTTAAAGTATGGAGGGTTCACACAAATAAAACACCACTTCACAACTCAGGGAGAGTCTCTTTTAAGGTAAATATACCTGACTCTTTAAGAGAGAAGGCCATTATTGCGATTGTTAACGATAAGGGTGGGTTAAACTCAATAGGGGGCAGATACAGCAACGGATGGATTGATGCTTCGATGGGCTCTTTCGGATTCTTTACTGTGACATTAGATACCCTGATGCCCAGAGTCGTTCCATCCTTTAAAGAGGGTGCAAACCTGGCAGGGAGGTCATATGTTCGGTTTACAGTAACCGACGACCTCTCCGGAGTATCAGAATACAGGGTTACAGTTGACGGTAAATGGATCCTTGCAGCCTACGACCCTAAAAACAGGAGAGTTGAGGTTGAACTAAGGGGTGATAAAATTACAAAAGGAGGGAGACATAATATAGTTGTCTCTGTAACAGATAATTCAGGCAATATTAACAACTTTAAAAGCTCATTCATATGGTAAGAATTATTGGACTGATGTCCGGAACATCCCTTGACGGACTGGATATGTGTTATGTAGAGTTTAACTACAATGAGGGGCGATGGAGTTATAATATTTTAAAGGCAGAAGATGAGGAGTACCCTCTTGAAATCAAGAATAAGCTGGCCAATGCTCAGACAATGACTGCCCTGGAGTACGCTCTATTCAACTCAGATTACGGTCTCTATCTGGGCCGTCGTGTGAAGAATTTTATTGATAAGTACAAATTGAAGCCCGATTATATTGCATCACACGGCCACACTATATTCCACCAGCCTTCCAAGCGTTTTACCGCCCAAATTGGATCCGGAGCCGGAATTGCTGCAGAGAGCGGGGTTAACACCATCTGCGATTTCAGAACAACAGATGTGGCCCTATATGGTCAGGGGGCACCTCTGGTGCCGGTAGGGGACAGAAATCTCTTTTCTGAGTTTGACTACTGCCTTAATTTAGGTGGGTTCTCAAATATCTCTTTTAATAATTTGGAAGAGAGATATGCTTATGATATCTCTCCGGTAAACTATGTATTAAATCACTATACCAGAAAAGTGGGACTTGAGTATGATAAAGATGGGGAGATTGCCCGCAGTGGAAAGGTAAATTCAGATCTCTTAGAAAAACTAAATAGTCTTGATTTTTATACAATAAAGGGGCCGAAGTCATTGGGACGTGAGTGGGTAGAGGAGGTAGTAATTCCATTAATAGACTCATATTCAATTGGATTGGAAGATAGGCTTGCAACATACTGTGAACATATAGCATTGGTTACATCCGGACATATTAAAAGTGGAAAAGTTTTGTTAACCGGAGGAGGTGCCTTTAATAAATTTCTTGTAGAGAGGATGAGTCTCAATGCACCGCAATGTGAATATTATGTTCCGGATTCTATGACTGTTAACTTTAAGGAGGCGCTTATATTTGCTTTTTTGGGTGCACTTTATATACACGACATACCAAATTGCCTAAAAAGTGTTACCGGTGCAAAGTACGATAACATAGGAGGGGCTCTCTATAAAGCTGGTATTTAATAATAATTTTTGGTATGTAAGAATAAATTTCTATTTTTGCAGTCCCAATTAAAAAAGCAACCTCTTAACAGAACGGAAGAGTCTTTAACGTTGCGCTAATAAGATTAAAGAGATGGATTTAATTAAAATTGCAGAACAGGCTTTTGCCGCAGAGGTAAAACAATTGCCTGATTTTAAGGCAGGTGATACAATCACAGTGACCTATAAAATTAAAGAAGAGAGTAAAGAACGCCTTCAGAAATATCGTGGTGTTGTTATTCAGAGAAGAGGAACGGGTTCTACAGAGACATTTACTGTACGAAAAATGTCCGGAAATGTAGGTGTTGAAAGGATTTTTCCTATCACATCCCCTTTTATAGACTCTGTTGAGATTAACAAACGCGGTAAAGTACGTCGTGCAAGAATCTTCTATTTAAGAGAGCTCACAGGAAAGAAAGCTCGTATTAAAGAGAAAAAATACGTAGCAATTAAAGCTGCTCTTGCTGAGTAATTTAATTGATTATATACCGGCCCCGTAGCTCAACTGAATAGAGTATCTGACTACGGATCAGACGGTTACAGGTTTGAATCCTGTCGGGGTCACTAATAAAATAGCAAACAACTCTGTAGTTCAATGAATTACAGAGTTGTTTTGTTTTTAGGGGGAGATTAAGGGGGAGACTTTGCCGATAAATGATTGGATTTAAGATAAAGGACGGCACTTTTTAAACGAACGAATCTTGATTCTTAGGCTTGACTTGTCTTCTAGCGGGAACACTCTTGAAATATTCATTACTTTATCGGTAAAGTCGTTTTGGTTTGTTTCCTCATTTTTATAGTAATAAATAATAATTTCTTTACACTCCTTTTTGCAAAATATCTCCTTCAAAAGAACTCTATCGCTCAATCCACAAGAGTGTCCCATTATATGAACTCTGTACTCAGTGCCAGTAAGATTATTAATAAGATTGCTATAATTGTCTCGTTCCAGGTACATAAAAGACTTAAAATATTTTAAATACCCGTTATTGTTTTCTTGCTCGATTTGTAGATACTTTGGGTCTGATTCGTCACCGTATCCAAAAATTATAGAGTCGGGATTATTAACAGAACCGTGAATATGTATTGGCGCAATGGAGTGATCACTGAAGTAAGAATTATTTTCTAATTCACTAATATACTGGTCCAGCGTGCTAGTATAATTAAAGTTTAAAAAAATTAATTTATAGGCATATTTATCAATACTCTTCGATGTAGTTTCTAAAATATTTCCAAAGTGGTCCAAGATTGCACCTTTTGTAATCTCCTTAGGTATATTGTTATTTATGTGATTTATATATTTTATAAACTCCTCTCTAACATCGGAAAATTCCTTGTTGAGTTTAGAAACCTGTGCTAAATCTTTTGCACTTACAAGTGAGCTGAAATAACTCCTTTCTACGCCTTCCCAGCTGTTATTAGTTCTTTCGGAAAACATTCTTTTGAAAAATGAGTTGCCATATGTTATGTTATAATCCAAAATACTGTTAATATCAAACTTACTCCAGTTATAACCTGAGCCAAAACTTAATATCTTATTTCCTGTACTTGAAAATTGATTTTTCTTCAATTGTGCAAAAGACTCCTCCAAAAGCCATAAAATAAAACTATTGGTGTCAGTTTTGAGCCCGTGGGCCAAGTCAAAGCCATTACCTATTATAAAAAGATCGACCATAATCTACTTAGAGCTACCTTGATTAGACTTCTCCACAAGATCAAAATATGCTTTCATAAGAGCTTCATATTTAACCTGTATAGCTGGGTAGTTTTTATGGGCTCTTATTTTTAAATTTGTCTCATCAATAATAACAAATGCCGAGTTAAAGGGCTTGCTTAATTTTTGGTCAGCTTGCAACATTGAAGTGGTTACTTTACTTATGGAGTACCCGACCATACTCATAACAATTGTAGTGTTTTGTATCCATTTACTATCCTCTCCTACGTTTAAAGTGCGTAATAAGCTGCCTAAAAAATAGGAAATTCCGTGTAAAATTTTTCCGGATGAAGTCGCAATTGTTCCCGCTAGATATAAAAGGTGTGCGCTTATTCTGTCGCCCTGTTCCTCCAGCTTCCCTTTTATAGTGTTTATTTCGTTAACTTTATTTCTAAGAAATTCTATATCCTTTTTTATTTCAAATGCCCTGTAAATTTGGTATCCTATTAGTAAGGTAACCGAAACGGCGATTGAGGCCGCAATTAAACCAAAATAGCCAATAGGATCAATTTGTATAGGGCTGAATTCAAAAAAGTATAGCACAATTGAAGCTGTAGATAATATAATTGCTAAAAAGCTTAAGTAACTGTTTTTCATAGTATAACTTGTTTATTAATCATTAATAATGTCAATAGATGAGCCTAACTTAGATTTTCCAAAATCTTTAAAATTGGACAAGAGAATAATTACTATATACAAAAAAAGAAACGACTCAAGAATAGAACATAGCTTTGCCCAAAAGGAGACAGGGCGGATATCGCTTAAACCACTTCCGGAGATAAAATCAACGCTAAAACAAAAAAAGTCGAATAAGGATTGAAAAAAACCAGGTACGATGCTTCCGGTAAATGAGCCGTTATCAAGTAGGTAGATTGTATTATATATTGAAGCGAATAAGTAGGAAATTACAATAACAAATATAATAAAGTGAGTGACGAATTGTTTGAAGTTAACTTTTTTGAATACAAAGTGGTAAGGTAGAGAGTGGAGCTCTATCGCAAGCACCGAAATTAAGAAAAGGTATATCAGGCTAAACGCCCTAAAGAAGCCCCGCGCCTCTTCGCCTTCTAGATTAGAATAGAAGTACATGGTATACTGTAAAAGGGTAAAGAAAATTGAAGTGAATACCACCCTAGTATAGTGCTTTTTAAATGACGGCCAAGCAATATCATTATTTTTCGCCATAAACTTAAAATGATTAAGATTTAAAGAATTCGTGATTTGCTAATATCTGAGCGTTCTGCTCCTTAGGAATCTTTATATATTTCATAAAGGCTTTTTCGGTCTTATGCCCGGTTATTTTCATTATTGAAATCGGCGAGATCCCGGCGAGGTACATATTTGTCGCTCCGGATCTCCGCGCAGTATGTGTTGTAACCAATTCCCACTTCTCTTTTGTTTCAACGTACACCCTTTTTCCCTCGGACCTAGTTACGCTAACTTTTTCATTGATCTCTGCAATCTTTGCGATTTCTTTGATTTGCTTATTTAGAGTAGCATTCGTAATGGTTGGTAGGACGTAATTATACTGTTCGAGTATTTCCTTCACCCGGGGGTGCATCGGTATTATAACGCTATCTTTTGTTTTTTGTGGTACCTTATATATAAGGCCATTTTTAATATTGTCTCCCGTAAGAACCGAGTAATCTGAAAACCTCATTGCGGTGTAGCATCCAACAATAAACAGGGCCTTAGTTTTTTTATAGCTCCCAGGTACAGTTGTGGTATATATTCGGTTAATCTCCTCCGGAGTCAGATAAATACTATCGTATTCCTCCTGAGACTTTTTAAAATCCTCAACGCTATCACTCACGTTATGGCCACGCTTCCTTGCGTCATTAATCACAGCCTTTATATTTTTGATGTGAGTTGCAACGTGATTGATGCTCGGCATTCTACCTTTGCTTTTGCCTCTTTCAATTACCCTGCTTTCAATTTTTCTCTTAAATGTATCGAGGTACTTGTAATTAACATCTTCAATCTCACAATCGGGCGCGATCTGAGTTAAGGCGTTTAGCGAGGTGATATAAGATTTTATATTAGACTTTTGCCTATCCCTATTAATATACTCACGGAATATACTAAAAAAAGAGTTTTTAATTTCCGAGTCTGGACCTTTTACCCTAAATAATTTGTCTAAGCCATCTCGGATAAATTTTGGATTAGGTGAGTCGCAACTTAAAGACAACTCCCTTATAATAGACTCATATCGGTTAAGCTTATTATTGATTTTTTTTGCCTCTTGATATTCCCTTACCTCCCTTATACGCTGAGTCTCGGTATTCCAGTACTGCACCGGTATTTTTATAGAGGTTGAATATTTTAAATATTTCGGCTGCCCAAAATATACGTGAATATTAATTACGCTATCTTTGTCCGAAGGGCTTTTTAAGTAGAAATTAATCGTAATCATACGGGGGAGATTTCGGGGGAGACTTTAAAGCAACTCTAGTTAATTGTAAAAGTAAATAAAGATTAAATAAAAATACAATAAACATCTAAGCATTAACAATAATTTGTTTAATAAATAAATAAAAAATAAAGTACATATCCCTGTCGGGGTCACCATAAAAAGAGGTTGTATTGAAGAGGCAATCTCTTTTTTTTTGCTGATCTATTTAGTATCGAATTTGCCTGTATGGAAGTGTAAAGTAGAACGCAGAGCCCTCTCCTTCTGTACTCTCTGCAAAAATCTCTCCCCCATTCTTTTCTACAAACTCCTTGCACAGAATCAAGCCCAATCCGGTGCTGTATTCATTATTTGTCCCAGGGCGTCCGGTAATTGCATTAAGTGAGAAAATCTCTTTAAGCATAACCTCAGGTATTCCTATACCTGTGTCTTTAACAGAGATAACAACTTTATTATTACGGATACTCTCCCAGACTACAATCTCACCCCCGTCATTTGTAAATTTAATAGAGTTTGAGACCAGGTTTCGGAATATGATATTAAGCATATCCTTATCTGCAAAGACCATCGTCTCATTCCTGATATTATTGATTAATCCTATGTTTTTATTATTGGCACTCTCCTTTAAAATCAGAAGAGACTCCTCTAATGTCGAGTTAAGGTTTAAAATTTTGGGTGCAAACTCCATATGCCCTATCTGAGATCTCGCCCAGGTTAGTAAATTAGTAATAAGCTCCATACTCTTTTGGGAAGATTTGAGAATTACCGATGCACACTCCTCAGCCCCCTTTAAATTCTTATCGTTGATATTATCTATCAACAGCTCTGTCAGCCCTTTTACAGCTCCAAAAGGTCCCTTCAAATCGTGAGCAATAATTGAGAAAAATTTATCTTTACTAGCAACTGCATCTTTGAGTTCATCTGTTTGCTTTGAAATGATTTCATTTTTAGTATTAAGCTCTTCAAGAAGTGATTTGAGTTTTCTGTTTTTTCTGGAGACTGTGATTGTAGCAATAAATGAGAAGAGAAGGAAAAATGCAAAGAACCCAAGCAGCATCACCATTCTTAAATTACGATTCTTAAGTTCGGTCTCTCTTTTTGCAAACTGATAGTCCATCTGTTCGAGCAAAAGTTTTAATCTCAACTCTTCGAAAACGAAGTGTTTAGAAAGCTCTTCATTATTTTTAATAAAGGCGATAGCATTTTTATAATCTCCACTAGTACTGTAACACCTTTGAAGTACTGTATTGATTAAATATTCGTAAAGTCGGATGTTATATTTTTTTGAGAGCTGCAGTGCTTCAAGTGCTAATTCAATCGCTTTTGGTATGTCATTGATGTTCTCTATATAAACAAGAGACTTATTATAGAGAACAAGTGGAAGATCAAAATAGTAACCAGACTGCTTTATATCGGATATAATTTTGTCAAAAAGCACTATAGCTTCATTAGTTTGCCCTGTAGCCCTAAGATGGGATGCGTAAATTATTTCTGTAGAGATAATTGTGCTTTTTGAATTGGATAACTCTGCATAAAGTTTTGCTTGTGAAATATAGAAGAGAAGCGTGTCTGCAGATTTTTTGAAATTGGGAACCAATGAGATAGCATCTTTATATGGAAGTTTGTCAATAAAGATGTAGGAATTGAATGAATCAAATTCAGGATTTTTAGATAAGAATTCGTACTGTGTTGCGGCGAGCCTGTTATAGGTTTTTGCAATCTCCAAAGAGTCGTAGGTGCTCGTAAAATATTCCAGGGCACTATTGAGATAGCTGAATGCTAACTTATAGTTGTTAGATGCCCTTAGTGTCTCTCCGATATCGTTTTTCAAGATTGAGACCTCTCTCTTCATTGATCTCTTTTCATAGTAATCAAGAGCGCTATTGAGCCTGTCTGCAGATTTATTATAATCTCCCCATTTTTTCCAGGCAATACCGGAAAGATGATTTGCTCTTGCATTTTCATCTTTCAACCCCAATGAGTCTGTTAAATGAATAGCCTTCTCTGCAAAGGATACTGCTACAGATGAGTTCTCCTCAATTTCGCACAACTCCAGAAGGTAGAGAGCTCTTTTTTTGCTGTTTTTCTCGCTGTTATATAAATGAGTAAGCGAGTCCTTTGATCTCTCTTTGGAGCTATTAATAAAATCGACAGAGTCTCTTTGGGAGTAGGATGAAGCGTATGACTCTACTTTTAAAATAACTAGAAGGAGTAAAATAAGAGATATTTTTAATGAATTCATAGCTAAAACATAATTGTACTATTTATCTCTAAATAAGTGGGCTTAGTAATCTTGCAAATGCCTCTTTAATCTGGTTCTTGACACTTCGTTTTGCCCATTTTGAGCTAGCCAGGCTTTTACACCGCTCTGTATCTATAATAAATTGATATTCTAGCTTTTGAGCCATTTCGTTATTGTAGATTATAGCTGTGATTTCAAAATTATGCTCTAGTGAACGATTATCCATATTTGCTGAGCCAATAATACAAAACTCTCCATCTATAGAGATTATTTTTGAGTGGTTAAACCCTTTTCCAAAGAGGTATACCTTAACTCCTGCTTCGAGCAGCTCAGTAGCATACGACATTGTACTCCAGTGAGCGATATTGGTGTCGGATTTTTCGGGAAGCATAAGCGATACCTCAACTCCTCCTAAAGAGGCAATCTTAATTGCGTTAAGCAACGATTCATTAGGGGTAAAATAGGGGGTAACAATGTATATATGTCTTTTTGCACTGGTGATTGCACTAAAATAGCACTGCATAATACTGGCCCAATCGCTATCCGGGCCGGAAGTTATAATCTGTGAGTAGACCCTCTTTACACCGATGTTGATATCTAAACTCTCCTGCAGAGGAATCGGATAGTATTTTTTCCTTTTTTTGAACTGCTGATTTATTATAAAATATCTATCAAGCAAAAAACTTGACTGAAGAGCGGCAACAGACTCGCCGGTCATCTTAATATGACTGTCTCTCCACTCAGGGTAGTTTCCTCCATTATAGTATCTGTCTGCAATATTAACTCCTCCGATGAATCCGTATAGTCCATCCACTACAAGAATTTTACGATGGTTTCTATAGTTTAACCTGGATGTGGGAGTAATAAATCTCACAGGAGAGAAGCTAAGGAGCTCTACCCCGTTTTTTATGAGCTCGCTTTTATACTCCTTTGTAAGACTCCAGCACCCGACATCATCAAAGATTACCCTTACCTCAATACCCTCTCTTGCCTTTTCTATCAAGAGCTCTTTAAATCTTATTCCGGTATTATCCGGATCTATTATATAAGATTGCAGATGTATATGTTGTTTTGCATTTTTAATAGCTTCGAACATAGCATCAAGTGCATCTTTACCCGATAGATATAGTTCAATATTTGAATTTACACCCAGCGTGCTTCTACAACTATGTAAATTAAGAAGAATGAGTTGAATATGTCTTTTCAAAGAGTCATCCAGAAAGCTGCTGTCTCTCTTTAATTGCTTTAGTTGGTTATTGGCTGCAATTCTTCTTACCCTCTCATCACGAATACCCTTTCGATTGAATATTTTTCTTTTGCGAAAATTTTGGCCTACCAAAAGGTATAGAATCAAGCCAACAAAAGGGAGTAGAAGGATTACAACAATCCAGGAGAGCGATTTGACCGGGTCTAATTTACGGTATATAATTCTGGATGAGGCATAAACCGCCAGAATAAAATATCCGAGATACAGAATAACCGAAAGGTACTCCCAGTATGGCATATAGGCTTATTTTATTCAGTTGATCTTGTTCTGTTAGCTATGTATAGAATGGCAACTCCTCCTGTTAAAGATCTATATTTAACAGATTCAAATCCAAAATGCTCAAGTTCACCTGCAAACTCACTATATTGAGGAAAAGTCTCCACAGATTTTGGAAGGTAGTTATATGCGTGATTATCCTTTGAAATAATCTTACCAACTAGAGGGAGTATCTTTAAAAAGTAGCTGTTAAACAGCGTTCTCCAAAGCTTGTTTTTTGGAGTTGCAAACTCAAGAATTGCAAGTGTTCCTCCACTTTTTAGAACCCTTTTAATCTCCAGCAAAGACTCTCCCCGGTTCTCAAAATTCCGGATTCCGAATCCAATTGTGACTGCATCAAAAGTTGAGTTTTCAAAAGGGATCTCATCTGCAGAGCCGCAAATATATTTTGGCCTGGGAGCACCGGTGGGGAAACGCTCGAATGCTTTATCACTTTTCTTTTTAGCTATTGCAATCATCTTATCTGCAATATCCAGCCCTATAACTTCAACTCCTTTTTTGTAAATGGCAATGGTAAGATCGCCTGTTCCGCAGGCTATATCCAACACTTTTTTTGGTCTACGCTTAATAAGTCTCTTTACCAAAACACCTCTCCAGTATCTGTCTATACCAAATGAGAGCAGATGGTTAAGAATATCATAGCTTGCTGCAATGTTATTAAACATTGCAGATATGCCGGCTCTATCTTTATTTAATGTCCCAGCCATTAATTAATGTAGTCCTGAATAAAACCGAAAGAGAGTTCGTCCATTCTAAGTTCTCCTTTGGTAACGTGTCCCAGAAGCGTAATTTCAAGTCCGTTGTTATATATGTAGTCTACGAATTTACCCTCTTTATCTGCACTTACACTAACAAGAATTGCAGGATTATTATCTTTAAAAAGAAAATCCTTATCACTTATCTCTGCATCGGATGTAATATCAAAACCTAGAAGCCTTACAGAACACGACTCAATAAGCCCTGCAAAAAGACCATCCCTGCTTACAGAGTGTGCACTGGTTAGCAGTCCATTATCTATAGCATCCAGAACAACCTCTATTGTTGAGCTGTTATCATCCTCCTTACCTGAGTAGTCTCCAAGAAGATAGATTGTATCTCCCTTTTTGTTGAAGTTCATAGGAACTCTGTTTTTACCGCCAGGGAGGAAGCTGTCGTAAGGGTTTTTTGAGTATTTGGAAATGCTTTCACGTAACTCTGTGCTAAGAGAAAGAATACCCGCTATTTCATTCAGATCATCAATGTCTACTATCTGTTTTCTAAAATTCTCATTCATCGTAGTGATGGTTTTTATTTTTTTGCTAAGTTACAAAAAAAAATTTTATATTTGCAGTCCCTAAGCCCAGATGGTGAAATTGGTAGACACGCTACTTTGAGGGGGTAGTGCCGGTTACGGTGTGCAAGTTCGAGTCTGATTCTATAGTGTCATATTGAAAAGTATATAACTAAATATGTTCTATATGGTAGAAGCTAGAAGCATTAAAACTATGTAAATAGGTTACGCTGTTAACCTCTGATTAAGTTGCATTTTTTAAAGATGTAACTCTTTCAACAAATTATACCTATGGTTTAAATCTCAAAACAAATAAAGAGTGTAACTTTGATGTAGAATCTATTACAAATTATAGAAATCTAATTGGGAATGCGATTCAACAAGAATAATAACTCAATATACTATGAATAATATTTTTAGAGGATTAATTGCAGGTTATGGAGCAAATAAATTAGGTGGTGGCTGTGTAGGAACTATTGTAGTTTTTATAATCATCTGGCTTTTGCTTGGAAAATGCAGTTAAATTAAACCAGTAGATAATAGATCTGTAATTTTTGTATTTTTGGGCAGTTAAAAATTATTGCTCATAAATAGTATATTATGAAGATTGTATTTCTGGATATTGCAACAATGGGAGACGATATAGAACTGATGCCGCTGCAAAAGCGTGGAACTCTCATATCTTATCCTCTTTCCGATGCTCAGCAGGCCAAGGAGAGAATCAGTGAGGCAGACGTTGTTATTGTTAACAAACAGTATATTGGAAAAGAGGAGATTGACGCTGCAAAGAGTCTGAAACTTATATGTGTATCTGCAACAGGGGTAAACAATATAGATGTGGAGTATGCCAAAAGCAGAGGAATTCCTGTTATGAATGTAGTTGACTACTCAACAGAGAGTGTTGCTCAGATTACTTTTGGCTCTTTGTTAACTTTGGTGAATAACACAATCTACTTTGACGCAGTTGTAAAGGATGGCCGATACTCTGCCAACCGCCACTTCACCGATACAGGAAGGTTTTTCCACGAACTTAAAGGGTTAAAATTTGGTGTGATTGGAATGGGCAACATCGGTAAAAGAGTTGCACAAATTGCCACCTGTTTTGGATGTGAAGTCTTCTATTACTCAACATCAGGGGTAGCACACTGTAGTGATTACCCATCTCTTTCTCTGGAGAAGCTGCTTACCTTGAGCGATATTGTTTCTATTCACTCTCCTCTGAATGAAAGAACTGTGAATTTGATTACAATGAAAGAGCTTACTAAGATGAAACCAACTGCGATTCTAATAAATATGGGCAGAGGTGGAATTGTTAACGAGAACGATCTTGCAGATGCGCTAAACCTGGATATAATTGCAGGTGCGGTGGTTGATGTTTACCAAAAGGAGCCGATACCTTTCAACCATCCATATCTGAATCTAAAGAGGCCGGATAAAATGGTACTAACCCCTCATATAGGTTGGGCTAGTATTGAGGCAAGAAGAACTTTGATGGAGAGGCTGGGAGAGAATATTGACACTATTTTTAATAAGTAGCGGAAGCTACTTAAGCGGTGAGTTCGGCTCCTTTTTCATAAAGTTGTACTCCAGACGATCTACCAGACGAGGAGAAAATTTATTAAGAAATACTAGTAGCTTCCCAATAAATGTGAGGATTACCTCGGCTTTTCTTTTCTCTACCCCTTTTACCAGATGTTTGGCACACTCGGCAGAGCTCATCATCTTTGACTCATCCCTTGGTGTTTCACCTTGCCTGCTTCCGTCTGCAACAAGTGCCTGCTCTCTTATGTTTGATGCGGTAAAGCCCGGAGCAAAGATCATAACGTGAAGATTATCTTTGAGGTGCTCAATACGTAGAGTATCCAGAAAGCCATAGATTGCAAACTTGGATGCAGAGTAGCCGGTTCTGGCAGGTAGCCCTTTATACCCGGCTATTGAGATAACTCCAACTATAGAGCCCTCTCTCTCTAATATGTAGGGTAGGGCATATTTTGTACAATATACTGTTCCCCAAAAATTTACATCCATAAGTTGCCTAATTACAGCAAGATCCAGATCTTTAAAAAGGGCCCTCATAGATATTCCGGCGTTGTTCACCAGAATATCTATTCGGCCAAATTTTTCAACAGTTTTCTCTATAAGATTTTTGCAATCTGATTCAATGGTTACATCACACTCTACCACCAAGGTAGTGTTTGAGGAGTCTGTTTCGGAAATTCTATTTAGGGAACCTGATTTAGCTATTTCAGATGCAATTTTTTTTAGGCTATTTTCAACCTCAATCAATTTGTCTGCTCTTCTTGCTGCTATCACAACCCTACAACCGTTTCTTGCGAACTCTTCGGCCGCAGCCATTCCAATCCCGGAGCTGGCACCTGTGATTATGACAACTTTATCTTTAAGCATTACATTGCCATATCCTTAATCTCGTCACCTTTGTAGATTCCGGTCTTAAGCTTTTCGTGAATCTCACCAAATGCATTGAGTGTATACTCTACATCTTCCAGAGAGTGCATAGAGGTAGGTATAAGCCTAAACATAATAACACCCTTAGGTACAACTGGATATATTACTGCTGAGCAGAAAATCTTATAGTTTGTTCTAAGATCTATAAGGATGTTTGTCGCCTCCGGAACGTTACCCTCCAGAAAAACAGGAGTTACGCAGGCCTCTGCTTTACCTATATTGAAACCTCTCTCTCTTAATCCTTTTTGCATTGTGCGGGTAATCAGCCATAGCTTTTCGCGAAGCTCAGGCATAGTGCGTATCATATCAAGCCTTTTGAGACAACCTTCGACCATTGCCATAGGCAGCGATTTGGCATATATTTGGGAACGAAGATTATATCTAAGATAGCTAATGATATTCTCCGGACCGGCAACAAAACCACCGATTCCTGCCATCGCTTTTGCAAATGCACCGAAGTAGAGGTCAATCTCATCCATAACATTATAATGCTCAGATGTTCCTCTTCCGTTATCTCCCATTACGCCAAAGCCGTGTGCATCGTCAATGAGAATGCGGAAAGAGTACCTCTTTTTAAGTTCAACAATTTTGTCAAGGATTCCAAGGTCTCCTGTCATACCATAGACACCCTCTGTAATGAGAAGAATTCCGCCTCCTGTCTCTGATACAATCTTGGTTGCACGTGCGAGTGCCTTTTCGCATTTCTCTATATCGTTGTGAGGATAGACAATTCTCTGACCCATATGGAGCCTTACTCCATCCATAATACAGGCGTGTGCCTCTGAGTCATATACGATAATATCGTGTCGGTTAACAAGAGCGTCAATAGTTGAAACCATTCCCTGGTAGCCAAAGTTGAAGAGATATGCATCCTCTTTTTTCTCAAATTCGGCAAGCTCTCTCTCCAGCTGCTCGTGAAGGGCAGTCTGTCCCGACATCATTCTTGCACCCATAGGGTACCCGAGACCCCATTTGGCAGCGGCCTCTGCATCAACCTTTCTAACTTCGGGGTGGTTTGCCAGCCCAAGGTAGTTATTGAAGGTCCAGGCAAGTACCTCGGTTCCGTTAAAGGTCATTCTAGGCTGAATCTGACCCTCCAGTTTAGGGAATGCAAAGTAACCGTGCGCTCTCTTCCGGTATTGCCCCAAAGGTCCCCCTTCGTCATTTTTTATTCTTTCAAAAATATCCATAGTTTATGATTGATTATGTGTATCTTAATCTCCTGCCTATCCTCAAAATAGTGGTACGTTTAATACCGTTGAGCGAGCATAGTTTTGCAATTGATACTCCTGTTCTTTGAGAAATCCTGCCCAGGGTGTCGCCACTACGAATTGTCCAGAAACGGATTTTGTCAATCTCTTTTTTATACTCAAAGTGTTGTGCATTAAGAGCGAGTATCTGGTTCTTAATGGAAAATTTTTCAAAATCTATAAGATCGTTTGGGTTGATAGGGTTACCCAGATATCTGATCTCAAAATGGAGGTGGTAACCTGTTGAACGACCGGTACTTCCACCTAGCCCTACAGGAGATCCGGCCTTAATAGTATCTCCGGGGTTAACTGTTATCTTATTGAGATGTGCGTAAAGTGTCTCAAGCCCGTTCAAATGCCTTACAAGAACATAGTAACCGTAATCACGTGCTCTTTTTGTGATTCTTACCACTCCGTCAAAAGCATTGTAAACGCTGTCACCTTTGTGGACTTTAAGATCTATCCCATAGTGGAACCTCCATTTTCTAAACCCGAAGTTGGATGTAATATATTTGCTGGATGGGTGGTAGTAGGTGCTTAGGTCTATCTTAACGGTATCTTTCATATCTACCAGGTTAACCTGATAGGGGTTGATTTTTGTGTCGCTCCAGATATCATACTCTTCCGGCATCTCCGTAAATTCAATGGTTCTGAGGTAGTCAGATATGGGTACAATCTCTTTTTTTGTATCTATTCCAAAAATTAAAGGGCTGTAATTGGGAGTGTATTTTGGGGGCTTCGGAAGTGTGATTACAGAAATAGGAATCTCTGTAGGTACCACAACTCTTCTCTTGCCGGCGGATACTGCTTCCAGACTGTTGAAAAACAGAATAAAACAAACCTGCAACAGAAGCATTTTTTTTAGAACGCTATACATCAATATTTGCGTATTTTGCGTGAGTTTCAATAAATTCTCTTCTTGGCGGAACTTCGTCCCCCATCAGCATTGAGAAGATTCTGTCTGCCTCTGCAGCGTTATCTATATTCACCTGCCGCAGTAGCCTTGTCTCCGGGTTCATAGTGGTGTCCCAGAGCTGAACTGCGTTCATCTCTCCCAGACCTTTGTATCTTTGAACGTGAACACCGCTCTCTTTCCCTTTACCGATCTTCTCTATGGCATCTTTTCTTTCATCTTCTGTCCAGCAATACTGTTCCTGTTTACCTTTTTTAACAAGGTAAAGGGGAGGTGTTCCGATATATACGTGACCGTTTTTGATTAAGTCCTGCATAAATCGGAAAAAGAAGGTGAGGATGAGAGTTGCAATATGGCTACCGTCCACATCTGCATCGGTCATTATTATGACTTTATGGTACCTTAATTTAGTCAGATTAAGAGCTTTACTATCTTCCTCTGTTCCTATGGTTACTCCAAGAGCTGTATAGATATTTCTGATCTCTTCGTTTTCAAATACTTTATGCTCCATAGCCTTCTCTACATTGAGGATCTTTCCCCTCAAAGGAAGAATAGCCTGGAAATTTCTGTCTCTTCCACTTTTAGCAGTACCACCGGCAGAGTCACCCTCAACAAGAAAGACCTCAGAAACTGTAGCATCTCTGTTTGAGCAGTCTGCAAGCTTGCCCGGCAATCCGGATCCAGACATTACAGTCTTTCTCTGTACCATCTCTCTCGCTTTCCTGGCAGCGTGCCTTGCTGTGGCAGCCAGAATCACCTTGTCGATTATATTCTTTGCATCGCGGGGATTCTCCTCAAGATAATTTTCCAGAGCAGCTGTTGTAGCTTGAGAGACAGCTGCCATCACCTCCGAGTTGCCGAGTTTGGTTTTTGTCTGCCCCTCAAACTGAGGTTCGGCTACTTTTACAGAGATAATTGCAGTGAGCCCTTCACGAAAGTCTGCAGCATCTATCTCAAATTTAAGTTTGGAGAGCATACCACTTTTATCTGCATAACTCTTAAGCGTGGTTGTAAGACCTCTGCGGAAGCCGCTCAGGTGAGTACCCCCCTCTATAGTGTTTATGTTGTTTACGTAGGAGTGGATATTTTCAGAAAAACCGGAGTTGTACTGCATTGCAATCTCTATGGGAATTCCGGTTTTATCGCTCTCCAGATAGATCGGTTTTTCGGTAAGTTTATCGCGTGTGCCATCCAGATAACCTACAAACTCCATAAGACCCAATGTCGAGTAGTAGGTGTCCGAACGCTCTTTGAACTCCGGATTATCACCGTTCTCGCTTGGTTGCCCGCCGTTTTCGTATGTTCTTAGATCACGAAGAGTAAGCTTTACCCCTTTGTTTAGATATGCCAGTTCACGAAGACGTGTAGCAAGAATCTCATAGTTGTATACTGTTCCCAAAACGAAAATCTCCGGGTCCGGCCTGAATGTTATAACAGTTCCTCTTCTGGTAGAATCTTCAAGCTCCATAACCGGGTATAGAGGAGCCCCTTTGCTGTACTCCTGACGAAAATGTTTTCCGTCACGGTAGATATCTGCAATGAGCTGAATTGAAAGCGCATTTACGCAGGATACACCAACTCCGTGAAGACCTCCTGAAACTTTGTATGAGTCCTTGGAAAATTTACCCCCAGCGTGCAGAACCGTAAGCACAACCTCCAGTGCAGAACGACCCTCCTTCTCGTGAATACCTGTGGGTATGCCTCGTCCGTCGTCGGAAACAGTAATTGAGTTATCTGCATTGATAATTACATCTATATTTGAGCAGTAGCCTCCAAGAGCCTCGTCAATTGAATTATCTACTACTTCGTAAACTAAGTGGTGTAAACCCCTCGATCCAATATCTCCGATATACATTGACGGTCTTTTACGAACCGCTTCTAATCCCTCCAGTACCTGAATGCTGTCTGCGGAATAATGGCCGGTGGCCATTGTAGACTCATTTTCCTTCATCTTTATTAACTACGTTTTAAAGTTGACAAAGATAGTGATTTTAGTAAAAAAAACCTAATAATTACACAAGAATTATCAGGTTTTTTTAATGATTCAAGTATCAATTAGTCAGAGTTTTATGGCTATACCTATACCGCCGTTGATTCCTGGCATAGGATAGTTTGCAAGATATATTATATCTGAGTTGAAGATGTTGTTCAATTTGATGAAAAAGGTGAACTTTCTATCATAAATATAGGAAACTTCCAGATTCATAAGAGTATAAGATGGTATATATCTTACAGGTGGCACACCACCTACAAGAAGATCTTCAATAAAGAGTGCCGGGCTTTTTTGCCTGTGGTGGAAATTTACACCGATGATAACCCTATCTCTCCAGCTATACTTTGCACGACCTTTTAATTCAAAGGGGGAGTAGTTGTAGTGCTTATTTGTCATATTATTCTCATCCCGGAAACCATAAAAATCTGCATCTATTCCACCTTCGAAATTCTCTAATTTAAGAAGAATCTCTCCTCCCAATCCTACTCTTTTTTCGTCATTGTAAACAGCCCCAAAGCTATTTGCAGGGTATGAATCGGAGTGAGGGAAAGAGCTGTTGGCGTAAAAGTGAATCTGGTTTCGGAACTCATAGTATCCACCATAGATGTTGAATGAGACTCTGTCTCTGAACTTCCCCTTTATACCTGCTCTGGCAATTACAGGCTGCTCAATATTCATAATGTCAATATTGGGATGAATCCAGGGGTTAAGTTCTGCCATCTTATGATAATTCATAAAATTATTTTTTCCATCCAGCAATCCATAAACCCAGATATTCCCTTTTACCAGTTCAATTGAGGCAGAGCCGCTAAAGTAGATGTTGTAACCATTGGTGCCGCTCTCCCTCCATAAATTATATTTGAATCCGAGATCTACGTTTAATCTACCTTTATTGTAGATATATTTTGGATGGATTACAAGGTTGCTTCTGTCGTATGAATCCGATGTTATTGAGTTTGATGCTTCGTAACGGACTCCGGCAAGAATTTTATTAAAGGATGAGAAGCTCCCACCTACGACCATCCCGGTGTTGATGTACTTTTCATCAAAACGACTCTCCTTTAAGAATCCGCTAAATGGATCTCCTGTCAAATCAAATACTTCGTAGAATTTTGCTTTAGCTTTTGATTGAGAGATTGAAATATCGAAATCGTAGTAGAGAGATTTTTTATTGTTATTGATGGAGCGGGCGTATAGTTTCGCTCCAGTTTTGGAGAGAACCCCACTTAAAGAATCTTTCATATACGCAGACTCTCTTGGTTGAGGGAACGGAGAGAATTGTGATAACAGAGAGAGGGTAGTCTCGTTAATCCCATAGTAACTGTTGCGGTAACTGCCAACTGCGGCATCTGCACCTATCTCCCCCTTCTCCCAGCTATATTTAAAGCGGACACCGAGATCACTTGCAGAAGATGGAGCAGCTCCTCTATCTGCTCCTCTGCTCACGATATTATCTGTTATTACAACTCCAGGAAGCTTATCCATATATGAGTTATGCTTCCCGTTTATGATCAGGGAGAGTCCTTTTCCCAAACGGGGCTGCAGGTAGAAACTTCCGTATGGATTTAGCGGAAAATTGCTCCCGGCTTGTAAATAGAAAAAAGGCTGAACAAGAGTTGGACTCCTCTCAATGGTTGCAGATGGGAGGGGTGTAAACTCGTAAAGATCTTTTATGGGTTTGTCAAATATCGTGTATTTGAATGCGAGATTGAATATCCCAAGAGAGTCTGCAAAACTGCTATATAGCTTACCCTTTGTTATCTCCATTAGTTTTGCGTCAAAGTCCCTTTTAACTTCAAGAGTCGGGTCAATTTTTTGCTGAGCCGAAAGGGTAGCTGATGATAGAATTATAGCGGTTGCTATTGATATATAATAAATTACTCTCATCTTATTGTAAGTTAGATTTTTTATCTTCAATTCTGGAGAGCCTCATTTTAATCTGCTCCTCAATATCGTCCTTAATTTTAGGCTTATATGATTCAAGAATACTATTGTAAGTTGCTCGGGCCTGCTCCCAATTTTCGCGTTCGGCAAAAGTGTCGCCCAAAAGTATGTATGCTTTTGCCAGCCAGTAGCTTTGAGGAGTCTTTGAATCTGAAAATGCATAAACCTCTCTCTCCACCTTAGCGAAATCTCCTTTATCAAAAATGTCAGAGATCAGAAGGTATGCGCTCTCTGCACCCTCAGGTGATATTCGGTTCTTTGCAAGCTCTGTGAGTAAAGGGAGTGCCTTTGCTCTCTCTCCGAGCATATAGAAAGATTTTCCCTTTATATATCGAATCCTTACGAGATTTTGCTCATCTACACTTACTCTCTCTGCTCTCTCTGCCTGAGCAATTGCATTTTGGTATTGTTGATCCATAAAATAGGCGTTCATAAGACCAATCAGAGCTTCTGCCTTATTGTTCTCTAACTTTGCAATCATACCGAGGGTTGAGTATGCTTTGGCAGCCTGAGAGTAGTTCTCAAGTTGATATGAGATTCTTGCATAGTTAAGTGTAGCAAGTTCGGCAAAGGACTCATCGCCAATATTCATCACCTCCAGATAGGCGTCTTGTGCAAGTTCCGGTTTACCGGTTTTAAGCAGAGACTCTCCAAGGTAGAACCAGGCCTGAGCAGCTTTACCCCCTTTTGGATAATTTTTCAGGAAGGAGTTAAGCGAACTGACTGCAGCAGCATAGTTTCCGGAGATGTACAGTCTCTCTGCCGAGCTGAAGACTATCATCTCCCTCTCCGAAGTGCTTCTGCTCTGAGATAGACCTAATCCATCAATGTACTCAAGGAACTCCTCAGCTCGTCCTGCCTCTCTGTAGATATTCTCCAGACCGGCAACCGCACTTTGTGCCTCCGGAGATTGAGGGCTTGTGGTAAGTATTCTCTTATAGTAATCTATCGCCTGATTTTCGTTTCCACTGTTTAAACTGATTAATCCAAGCTCAAGGAGGGCCTTAGAGTAGAAGTGGCTGTTCACGAATTTTTCACTTAGCTCTGTAAGGTAGTTCACAGCTTCGGCGTTGTCGCCTGTCTGGATGAGTGTCCTTCCCAGTTCGTAGAGTACCTCGGGTAGAAGAGTATTGCTCACCCCTTTTGAGATAAGCTCTTTGAGCATCTCTGCTTTTTTTACATCGTCTCCCAGCAGACCTTTTGCAATTGAAGATTGATAAACCGAGTAGTTTTTTAGAGCTGTATTGTTTTGATTTACAAGTGAAAATACCTCTATTGCCTCTGAGTATTTCCTCTGCATAAAATAGCTGTCTCCAAGGCGTGTTCTTGCTTCGTCAAGGTATAGAATATCTCCTCTCGGCAGACTCAGGTAACGTTTAAACCAACTCTCTGCCTGCTCAAAATTTGCCAGTTTGAAGTAGCCGTAGGCCAGATTGTATAGAGATGTAGGGTATTCGCGATTTGCCCGGAAGTTTGTGTTTTTAACTGCCAGGTTAAGATTGATATCTACCGATCTCTGAAACTGATTACTCCTGTAGTATGCCTCTGCAAGCCAGAAATTTGTAACATTATAAAGATTATTATTGTAAGAGCCGTTTTCCAGAGAGAGCTCAAATACTGCCACTGCATCTCTGTAGGCACCAAGGTTTAGGAGTTGCATCCCCCTTAGGAATGTTGCCTTTTGCAGATGAACAATCTCTCTTGAGGAGGGATTTTTTATGGTTCTAAGGACATCAATTGCAGATTTGTAATCCTGCTTAACAAGATATGATGATGCTATATAGTTCTGAATCTCGTTGAATTTTTCTACAGGAGGTGAGTAGGTGTCCAGATATTTTCTGAATTTAGTGATATCCGAGTTAAGATCAAATGAGAGTTTTGCGTAGTTAAAGAGAGCATCCTCTTTTATAGAGAGGTCTGAGTTACCTTCGGAAGCAATGCGGAAGCTGTTGAGTGCTTCAAACTTATTCTTAATCTCAATATAGCATCTGCCTAAATGGTAGGATGCATTCTGAGTAAGAGAGTCCTCCACCGAAATCACCTGCTTTAGGATACCGATTGCATCATTGTAATTTTTTTGTGTATATGCTAGTATACCTGCATAGTAGATATCTTTTCTGGAGAGATTGTCATTATTCTGCGAATATTTTTCAAAATAGAACTTTGCCTTTTCGGTGTTGTCAAGCGCAAAGAATGCCTCAGAAACCACACGGGCACACTTGGTCTTTAAATCTCCACTAAGCAGATCATATAGCTCTTCTCCGGTTTCAGTTACATATTTATACTCCTTAAGCATAAATTTACTCTCGAGAGTATAGTATCTGCTTAAAAGAGAGAACCTTGGATCCTTACTTATCCTACTAAAGAGATCAATTGCTTTATTAAAATCCCGCATCATATAGTGTATATGTGCAGAGTAATAGATTGCCGGATTGGTATAGCTGTTAGGGCTACTGTTTATAACATATCCAAACAGAGAGAGAGCCCTCTGCGGGTTACCTGTGCGAAAATTTGCATAACCGGCTTTGAAATAGTACTCATTGAGCTCATTTTTTGTAAGATTTTGCGAATCAATAAGCGAAAATATCTCATACGCTGCAGTAAAATCGCCACTGTCAAATAGGTAGGATCCATATTTAAGTCTGATTGTTGATAGAAGAGAGCTTTGGGGCCACCTCTGCTCCATTAATTTATATCTCGAATGAAGATTAGCTCTAGAACTCTCAATTGAAATAAGTGTTATGTATCCCTCAATATCTGCTCGGAAGAGACTTTTACTCAAATCTGTTTCTTTGAGAAGAGACTCAAACTCCTTCTCTGCAGACTCAAGTAACCCCTTCTGATAGAGTTCAACCCCTTTTTTATACCGATCTGTCCCGTTGTCCGTAGACTCTGCAGAGTAGATTCCTTCGGAAAAAAGAGACGATAGTGAGATAAGCAGAATAACTAGAGTGAACCTTTGATTTGCTCTCATCTTTTTTTGTTTTAAATAAATGTCGCTTTAACTGTCAAATTTAGTAAATTTGCCTTTAATAACAGAGAAAAATATGATTTCGGATCGTTCAAAGCCAATTATTGAATTTACGGAAGTTGATATAGCAAAAGAGGAGAACCTCATAATGTCAGGGTTAAATCTCACCATCTACAGAGGAGATTTTATATATCTGATTGGCAGGGTAGGAAGTGGTAAAACCTCTATAATCAAAACAATTATTGGTGAAAATCCAATCAAACACGGCACTGCAACTGTTGCAGGCTTCTCTCTTGGGAGGTTAAAAAAGAGAGATATCCCATATCTGCGAAGAAGAATTGGGGTAGTATTTCAGGATTTTCAACTCCTCTCAGACAGATCTGTTTATGACAATCTCCACTTTGTCCTTATGGCAACAGGTTGGAAAAACAAAAAGGAGATAGACAGCATAATAAGAGAGAGGCTGGAGAGTGTAGGGATGCTATTAAAGAGTCATAAGATGCCACATCAGCTATCCGGAGGTGAACAGCAGAGAGTTGCTATTGCAAGGGCTCTTTTGAATAACCCTGAGATTATTCTTGCAGATGAACCTACAGGGAATCTTGACTCAGAGACTGCGATAGAGATTATGGAGTTGTTAACCAATATTCACAGACTGTACGAGCCGGCAATAGTTTTTGTCACTCATAACAGGGCTCTCTTTAAAAGGTACCCGGGCAGAGTAATGCTCTGCGAAAATATGAGCTGCAAAGAGTTGGAACAGACACAGGAGATAGATTTTTCTCAACTGTTAGATATTTAGTAAATATCACAATTTCTGTACATTACCACATTTTATGAAGATAAGTAAAAAAGAGAGGTATCTTAAGGTTCTGGAGTGGTTTCAAAACAATATGCCGGTAGCGGAGAGTGAACTCAGGTATGAAAATCCCTTTCAATTGGCTGTATCTGTCATATTATCTGCACAATGTACCGATAAAAGGGTAAATATGGTTACTCCCTCACTCTTCGAACGATTTCCTGACCCCATTTCAATGTCCGGCGCAACAGCGGCAGAGATTTTTAAATACATTAGCTCTGTAACATACCCAAACAGTAAAAGCAAGCACCTTTCTCAGATGGCTAGGGTCTTGGTAACCGAGTTTGGAGGAGTTCTCCCAAAAGATACAGAAGATCTCCAAAGGTTACCCGGTGTGGGAAGGAAGAGTGCAAATGTCATATCATCTGTTATTTACAACTCTCCGGTAATTGCTGTGGATACTCACGTCTTTAGGATTTCACGCCGTTTAGGACTATCAAAAGGGGAGACTCCTCTTGCAGTCGAGAAGGAGCTAACAGAGAACATACCTTTAGATAAACGGGCAATTGCACATCATTGGCTCATTCTTCACGGGCGATATGTGTGTGTTGCCAGAAAGCCTAAGTGCGAGATGTGCGGCTTATCACTGTTTTGCCTCCATTACCATATGACCTGCGGGGCAGATCTCCATAAAGGTGGCACCCGCTGAGGGACCAAAACTGCCCCCTACAACACCAATCATATCCTCTTTGGTAAACCGGTTGTCATTTAGAAGAGTGTTTATGGAGCTCTTTATGAACTTATCCTTGCTTTGGGTAGGGTCCATAGAGTAGGCGTAAACACCGTAAGATAGTGCAAGCTCTCTCATAACGTGAGGAGTATAGCACATAGCATAAATGGGAGTTTTTGGCCTGAATGCAGATAGATATCTTCCTGTACGCCCTGTTCTTGTATCAAAAACCATCGCTTTAATAGGCAGTTTACGGGTTGCATTAACTAGTTGACAACTAAGAACTGCGGCAACAGGATGTGTAATATCTTTTAATTCAAGCTTATAGTATGGTCTAAGCTCCCTCTCTGTCTCTTTTGCAATATTTGCCATAGTTCTTACAGACTCCTTAGGATACTTCCCGTTGGCTGTCTCTCCGCTAAGCATAACCGCATCTGTTCCCTGATAAATAGCATTTGCAACGTCGGTGACCTCTGCTCTTGTCGGTCTTGGACTCTCTATCATTGTGTGAAGCATTTGGGTTGCAATGATAACCGGTTTTTTGCGCTCTTGACACTTTTTAATGATATTTCTCTGGATAATAGGTATCTTCTGATACTCAACCTCAACTCCAAGATCTCCCCGAGCTACCATTACCCCATAGCAGTGTGATAGTATCTCATCAATATTGTTGACCCCCTCCTGGTTCTCTATCTTTGCAATAATCTTGAGGTGGCTTTTATGCTGGTCAAGTATTTTCTGGATCTCAATAACATCCTCTTTATTCCTGACAAACGAATGTGCAATAAAGTCCAGTTCGTTCTCAATAGCCCAGAGAATGTACTCTTTGTCCCTATCCGACACAGATGGAAGTTTAACGGATACATTCGGAATGTTGATGCTCTTTCTCCCTTTGATTGTTCCCGGGTTATCTGCCATACAGTAGAGTCTGCCGCTCTTTTTTCTGACAACGGTAAGTGACATCTCTCCGTCATCTATCAGGATATGGGATCCAACAGGCACCTCTGAGACAAAATTGTTGTAGTTTGTGTAGAGCAGCCCATTTCCAGAGACTCCAAGCGGATTATCTTCAAAGATTACCTCATCACCTGTTTTTACGGAAAACCCTAGCTCGTTAAACATTTTTGTTATCCTGATCTCCGGGCCTTTGGTGTCAATAAGCAGTGCAATCTTATCCGAGACCTTTCTTGTGTTTTCGACAATAGGAAGAGAAGATTCAAGAGTTGTATGAGCTGAATTTATTCTTACCACATTCATCCCCTCATTATACAGACTTTCAATAAATTCAACACTGCAATTTCTATCCGACACGGTACAAATTATTTTCGTTTTCTTTTCCTCCATAATTCTTCTAAATTTGTACGCAAAAGTAATGCATTTTATTTGAAAAAGACCATTCGCTCTCTCAAAACACTATTGATGCCTATTGCTCAGATATAATTAAGCTGGAGAGGTTTCTTGAGAGCTCTTCCAATGAATCCGGGGTGAATAATTTTGGGGGTGCCACCTCCGAAACACTCAACCTCTTCATTACATCACTTTTCGGCAAAAATCTCTCCAAACGCTCTCAGGCACGACTAATAAGCTCTTTGAGAGCTTTTTATAAATTTCTTGAGATGGAGGGGGTTGTAGAGAAGAGTGTTGCAGAGATGCTGGATTCGCCAAAGGTTAAACCTTATCTGCCTGTTGTTTTATCGGTTGAGGAGATAGAAAATATTCTCAACGGAATAGACCTCTCAGCTCCAGAAGGGCACAGAAACAGAGCCATTATTGAGATGCTCTACTCCTGCGGTCTTAGGGTAAGTGAGCTTGTAAATCTCAGAATTTCAGACCTCTTTTTTAATGAGGGATTTATAAGAGTAATGGGAAAAGGGAGTAAACAGAGACTTATTCCCGTTGGTGTTCCTGCTGTTGAGGCTGTCAACTTTTATCTCTCTCAAAGAAAATTTATGACGATTGCCAAAAACGCACAGGATACACTTTTTCTTAACAGACGTGGTTCCAAATTGTCCAGAGAGATGATTTTTCTTATTATAAAAAAGGAGAGCAACAGGGCAGGAATTGTCAAAGAGATTTCACCCCACACATTTCGTCACTCATTTGCTACCCATATGGTTGAAAATGGCGCAGATCTGAGGGTTGTTCAGGAGATGTTAGGACACGAGAGTATTCTTACTACCGAAATTTATACCCACGTCAATAGCGAGAAGTGGAGAGAGAGTATTCTCAGATGCCACCCGAGAGCAGATAAGGGGCGATTAGAATAATCCAACTAAGATATTATATTTGCACTTTCATATAACTGGATTGTTAATTCGTATATAAAGATGGTGCTTAATATAGTTAATAAAATAGGTGTAGTGGGGATGGTATCACTTCTCACTTTAATGTCGGGAGATCTTTTTGCATCTGAGAAAGAGAAGATGGTTGAGGTCAAAGATACAATAAAGGCAGTAAGCCTAAATTCGGTTGTGATATCGGCAAATAAAACCAAGGTAAACAGAAGCAGCGTTCCTCTCACTATTTCGGTTCTGGAGAGAGAAGATATTGAGGCAGGCGGAAACTCTGCGCTGCTTCCTATTTTATCTCAACAAGTGCCGGGACTCTTTGTAACTCAAAGAGGTGTTATTGGCTTCGGAGTCTCATCGGGATCTGCAGGTGAGATAAACATAAGGGGTGTGGGACAGGGTAACAAGGTTTTAATGCTATTTGACGGTCAACCACAGTGGGCAGGTCTCTTCGGACATTCACTTCCAGACCTCTATGTCTCTTCAGATGTAGAGAGGGTAGAGGTGATTCGTGGGCCGGGATCTCTTCTTTATGGTTCCAACGCGATGGGAGGAGTTGTAAATATAATAACAAGAAAATTCGAAGGAGAGGGGAGGGAGAGCAGGGCAAGACTCTCTTATGGCTCTTACAACACCCAGAAGTATATGGTTAACAACGGTTACAACAAAGGTCGTTTTTCGAGTTTTGTTTCTGTAAACCACGATAGAAGTGATGGACACAGAAGTAATTCGAAGTTCAATATTACTAATGGATTTGCAAAAGCCGGATATAAAATAGGGGAGCACTTTAATCTTTCGGGTAATGTAAGCGTTGCAAAAATCTACACCGAGAACCCGGGAAGGAAAGATGATCCGGTCACTCAAAACGAGATGGATATTCTGAGAGCATCTGCCTCCATATCTCTGGAGAATACCCATAAGTATGGTTCAGGTGCTCTTCAGATATTTCTAAGCGCAGGTGACCACGAAATTAATGATGGTTACAAGGTTGGCGAGTTGCCAAAAAGTTATCTATTTAATTCACAAGATCATAATTACGGAGTTATGTTCTATGAAAATCTTAGAATCTTTGAGGGAAACTCATTCACACTTGGCTTTGATTACAAGAACTGGGGGGGTAAGGCCTGGAACTCCTCTATAGAAACCGGAACAAATACAACTCTGGCAAATAGAAATGTTCACGAAACAGCCGGTTATTTTATCGTTCAGCAGGAGTTCTTCGATATGTTAACAATTAACGGAGGCTTAAGATTTGAATATAGCTCCTCTTTTTTGAGCGAATGGGTACCTCAAATTGGGTTAACTGTTAAGGCATTTAAGAACAATGTAATTAAAGGTTCAATATCCAAAGGTTACAGGAGTCCCAATATTCGTGAAATGTATATGTTTCCTCCTCAGAATCCAAATCTTATGCCCGAAAGTATGGTTAACTTTGAACTATCAGTCGGGCAGACTATGTTAAATTCAAACCTGAGTGCAGAGCTCTCCCTGTTTTATATTGATGGGTGGAATATGATAGAGACAGTTAGAATTAATGGGATACCTAAAAATCTAAACACCGGATACTTTGATAACAGTGGATTTGAAGTGATGGCCAGTTACAGAGTAAAACCAAATCTAAGGGCAGATATAAATTACAGTTATCTTAATACCAGTAAACCACTTCTTGCAGCTCCCAAGCATAAGCTCTTTCTCTCTATGGACTACTCCCCTGGTCCAATTGCGTTAAATTTTAATAGCCAGTATATTGGAGGTCTCTACTTGAATAAGGCTACAAAACTTCAGGAGAACTATCTCCTCTTTAATATAAGAGCCTCATACAGAAGATTAATAAGTACTCTGGATACACGGTTTTTTATAAATGGTGACAATATTACAGGAGTATCATACTCTGTCAATGAGGGGTTTCCGATGCCAGGAGTGATTATTTCCGCCGGGATTGATATTAATTTTTAGAATTTTTAAAAAAAAACTTCTAAATTTGCCGTCGATTTTAATTAACCACAAAACAAACACCTAAAAATGAAAAAATTTTTCGCACTATTCCTATTGGCAGGATTTGCTCTTACATCTTGTGGCAGCAATGCAGCAAAAACAGAAGAGGTTGTTGAAGTAGCTGCAGACACTACAAAGGTAGTAACAGACAGCACAGCAGTTGCAGCAACTGACAGTACAAAAGTAGAGACTGTAGTTCAGTAATCCTTTACTTTCTAAAAAAAAAGGTGTTTCTAATTTGGAACACCTTTTTTTTATATATCACATTGCAAAGTATGGTAGAAATTTCGGGCTACTCCCACTCAATAGTTGCAGGTGGTTTTGAGGAGATGTCATAGACAACTCTGTTTACACCTTTAACTTTATTTATGATGTCATTAGAGACTTTAGCCAGAAATTCATATGGAAGGTGAACCCAGTCTGCTGTCATTCCGTCGGTTGATGTCACAGCACGGAGTGCAATTGTGTATTCGTAGGTTCTCTCATCTCCCATAACACCAACGCTTTTTATTGGTAATAAAACTGTAACAGCTTGCCATACTTCGTTATATAGGTTATGTTCACGAAGCAGGTTGATAAAAATATGGTCAGCCTCTTTAAGAATTGATAACTTCTCCTCTGTTACCTCTCCCAAAACCCGGATACCAAGTCCCGGACCAGGAAAAGGGTGTCGTGATATAAGTTCATCCTTAATGCCCAATGCCCTTCCTACACGACGAACCTCATCTTTGAACAGCGACCTTAATGGTTCAACTATTTTAAGTTTCATATAGTCCGGTAGACCACCAACATTGTGGTGTGACTTAATTGTTGCAGATGGTCCGTTTACAGAGACAGACTCAATAACGTCGGGATAAATTGTCCCTTGTGCAAGCCATTTGGCATTCTCTATTTTATGAGACTCACTATCAAAAACATCTATAAAAACCTTTCCTATTGCCTTCCTTTTAAGTTCAGGATCCGAAACACCTTTAAGGGCATCCATAAAAAGAGCTGAGGCATCTACTCCGGTTACATTCAGTCCCATATCTTTGTATGAGTGAAGAACACTCTCAAACTCATCTTTACGCAGCAAACCATTATCTACAAAAATACAGTGGAGATGATCTCCTATTGCCCTGTGAAGTAGGACTGCCGCTACAGTGGAGTCAACTCCTCCGGAAAGACCAAGTACTACCTTCTCATCTGCAACCTTCTCCTTAAGCTCCTTAACTGTGCTCTCAATGAAAGAAGCAGGTGTCCAGTCGCCCTTGCATTTACAGACTCCCTTTACAAAATTTTCCAGAATAGCAGCTCCCTGCTCTGTGTGATAAACCTCGGGGTGAAACTGAAGGGCAAATGTACTTTCTCCATCGATTCTATATGCAGCGTTATCAATGTCAAGGGTTGATGCAACCGGTATAGCACCCTTTGGTAATTTTGCTATTGTATCGCCGTGAGACATCCAAACTTGTGAACTTGATGCAACTCCTTTAAAAAGCGGGCAGGAGTTGTCATTTACAGAAAGTATTGCTCTCCCGTACTCTTTTGCCAGAGAGGTGTTTACCTCACCACCATAATGGTGGGCAAGATATTGCGCTCCGTAACAGATAGCAAGAAGAGGAAATTTCCCTTTTATACCATCAAGATTTACTGTAGGTGCCAGAGTATCTCTAACCGAAAACGGACTTCCGGAGAGAATAACCCCCTTTACATCCTCTCCGAGTAAAGGAATTTTATTAAAAGGAACAATTTCGCAATAAACATTTAACTCTCTTAACCTACGCCCTATCAGCTGAGTAAACTGAGAACCAAAGTCTATTATAAGAATTTTTTCTACCATAAGAGGATTATTTTCATAAATTTAATCCGCAAAAGTAATATTTTTTCTACTTTTGCGCCCTAATTATTATGCAGAAAATACGCAATATTGCCATTATCGCTCACGTTGACCATGGCAAAACCACATTAGTGGACAGAATGATCCTCCAGGCAATGCTTTTCAGGGATGCCGGAAAAATGGGGGAGTTGATACTAGATAACAATGATCTTGAGAGAGAGAGAGGGATAACAATTCTGGCAAAGAATGTGTCTGTTCCTTATAAAGACTACAAGATTAACATCATCGACACCCCTGGTCACGCAGACTTCGGTGGTGAAGTTGAGAGGGTCTTGAATATGGCAGATGGTGTTCTACTTCTTGTAGATGCCTTTGAAGGAACTATGCCTCAAACCAGGTTTGTACTATCCAAAGCGATAGGTATGGGTAAAAAGGCTATAGTTGTTATTAATAAGGTAGATAAACCAAATTGCAGGCCGGATGAGGTAAATGAGCAGGTTTTTGACCTGATGTTCTCACTTAACGCAACCGAGGAGCAGCTTGATTTCAAAACAGTTTATGGAAGTGCAAAACAGGGATGGATGTCGCTCGACTGGAGAAAACCTACCACAGATATAACAGCTCTGCTGGATACTATCATAGATGCAATTCCGGGATCAGAATTTAACGAGGGTACGCCTCAAATGCTTATCTCTTCACTTGAGTACTCTCCATATGTTGGCAGAATAGCCGTCGGGAGGATTCACAGAGGAATTTTAAAACCAAATATGCAGGTCTCTCTTTGCAAACGCGACGGCTCAATTGAGAAGAGTCGTATAAGAGAGCTGATGGTCTTTGAGGGGTTGGAGAAGGTTAAGGTGCCCGAAGTGAGGAGTGGAGATATCTGCGCCGTTGTCGGAATAGAGGGGTTTGAGATAGGAGATACCATTGCTGATTTCGAAACTCCGCAGGCGCTTCCAACAATTGCTGTTGACGAACCTACAATGAGTATGTTATTTACCATTAATGACTCACCATTCTTTGGACGAGAGGGTAAATTTGTTACTTCCAGACACCTTAAGGAGAGATTGGAGAAGGAGCTGGAGAAAAATCTGGCTCTTAAGGTTAAGGATGGTCAAACAGCAGATTCATTTGTGGTTAATGGCAGGGGGGTGCTTCACCTTTCTGTTTTGATAGAGACAATGCGTCGCGAAGGATTTGAGATACAGGTAGGCCAGCCAAAAGTGCTGGATAAAAATATAAACGGAATTCGTTGCGAACCGGTAGAGCATCTCACAATAGACCTACCGGAAGAGTTGGTAGGAAGAGCTATTGAGATGGTTACCAGAAGAAAGGGCACTTTGCTTCATATGGAGCACAGGGCAGAGAGGGTACATTTGGATTTTGATATTCCTGCAAGGGGGTTGATAGGCCTCAGGAGCAATCTGATGACTGCTACTCAGGGTGAGGCTGTTGTCTCACACAGATTCAAAGGCTATGAGCCATTTAAAGGAGAGATAGAGAAGAGGACTAACGGATCATTAATTGCGATTGAAACAGGTATTGCCATTGCATACTCAATGGATAAGCTTCAGGACAGAGGGCGCTTTTTTATCCACCCCGGAGAGGAGATTTATGGTGGTCAGGTTGTGGGAGAGAACACAAGAGGGGACGATATTGGAATAAACCTTTGCAAAACAAAGAAATTGACCAATGTGCGTGCCTCCGGAACAGATGATAAAGTTGTGCTTCCGCCACCTGTTGAGTTCTCTCTGGAGGAGGCTCTGGAGTACATCCAGGAGGATGAGTTGGTAGAGGTTACACCTAAGTCGATACGTCTGAGGAAGATATATTTGGACGAGAACGAAAGAAAGAGAAGAAAGGGTTAACAGGGGTTGTTAGTTTGAAAAAATAGATTAACTTTGCGGGCTCATTTCCTTTATGATTAAAGTAAATAACAGAGACTACATTATCCCGATAAAGGGGATGTCAATTGGTAAACACAGTTTCGATTTTACAATTGATAACAGTTTCTTTGAAGAGTACGAAAACAGAGATATTCTCGGTGCAGATTTAAATATCTCACTGGATATTGAGAGAAGTACATTGCTTATTGAGGTAAAGGCATTGATTGAAGGAGTGGTAAGAACAGAGTGCGACAGATGTTTGGATGAGTTGGAACAGATGTTGAAGAGTGAGGCAAAACTGATTGTTAAGTTTGTCAAAACGGTACAAGAGGAGGACAACGAAGAGGTTTTGACATTAGACCCCAACGAGAGTGAACTTAACCTCAAGCAGTTTCTATACGACTATATTTGTCTGGCACTGCCCATTCAAAGAGTACACAACGAGGGAGATTGCAATCCCGAAATGATAAAGAAATTAGGAGCTTACAGCCGAAGCCCTGTTCCGGAAGAGGATTCCGGATCTCCTTTCGGGAAGCTCAAAGATTTGTTGAACTAATAGATTGATTGTATTAATATTGTAAACATTATAGACAATGGCACATCCGAAACACAGAATTTCCAAGCAACGCAGAAACAAACGCAGAACTCACTATAAAGCAGAGCTTCCTACACTCGGAACCTGCTCAAACTGCAGCGCAGCAGTTTTATATCACAGAGTATGCCCAGAATGTGGTTACTACAGGGGGCGTCTTATCATTGAAAAAGCAAACGCTTAGTTCTGAATTTTACTTCTGGGCGACAAGTCAAGAATATCTCAGATATTGATGCATTCGGGGCAAATACTCCGACCTGCAACTGTTTGAAAAATTTAAAGAGAATCACCTATGAATGTTAAGAGTAGAGCTATAATAACTGCAATCGAGGGTTATGTTCCGGAATTTATTCTGGATAACGAGATGCTCTCTAAGATGGTAGATACTACCGACGAATGGATAATGTCCAGGATCGGGGTTAAAGAGAGAAGAATATTAAAAGAGGATGGTCTTGGAACCTCACATCTTGGTGAGATGGCCGTTAAAAAGCTCCTTAAAAAGACAGGCGTAAAACCGGAGGAGATAGATATGCTTCTTTGTGCAACAGTATCTCCCGATATGATGTTTCCCGCCACTGCAAATATTATTTGTGATAAGACAGGTATAGCCAATGCCTGGGGTTATGATATAAACGCAGGCTGCTCCGGGTTTATCTTCTCTTTCGAAACAGCCGCTGCCTTTATTGAAAGTGGCAGAGCAAAAAAACTGATTCTTGTAACAGGTGAAAGAATGTCATCTATTACCGATTACACAGACAGAACCACCTGCCCGCTTTTTGGAGATGCAGCAGTTGCTATGCTCATTGAACCTACCCAGCAGGAGGATATGGGACTTTTAGACTCAATACTCCACGTAGATGGCGTAGGGAGACACTATCTCTATCAAAAGGCTGGAGGCTCTATGTACCCGGCAACAGAAGAGAGTGTGAAAAACCGAGAACACTTTGTATATCAGGACGGACAAACGGTATTCAAATATGCTGTAAGCCGTATGGCAGATGTCTCGGTGGAGCTGATGGAGAAAAACAATATTACATCAGAAGAAATTGCCTATCTTATTCCTCATCAGGCTAATATGAGAATAATTGAGGCCACAGGCAAGAGAATGGGTTTGCAGAAAGAGAAAATTTTGATTAATATTGAAAAATATGGTAATACAGCAGGTACCTCAATACCTTTGGTAATGTGGGATTTTGAGAAGAGATTCAAAAAGGGAGATATTCTCATAATGAGTGCCTTCGGAGCGGGATTTACCTGGGGATCTATGTATTACAAATGGGCTTACGACCCAAAATAGATTAATGGTCCCATAGTTCAAGGGATAGAACGGAAGTTTCCTAAACTTCAGATTCGCGTTCGAGTCGCGGTGGGACTACCACAAAGGCTGCCTTAAAAGGCAGCCTTTGTGCTTAAACGCCACAATTAAAACTCCCGCGCAGAAATTTTGATCTGTTAGTATTTTGTGAAAGTAGCTGTATAACAGGTATATATGATTCTTAATTTGCTAAAATCCAACAACTGCGTTTTTCAACTATCTCATAATTAGATCTTTTCACAGAACACTGCCAGTAACTCCTTTTTACAAAAGAACTTTCACAGCAGGAACACAATTCTCTCCACGGGCTGTATAATAAAAACCTTCGCAACAATAGGGCACACTCAGCCGGAAGTAGTGAGCTTGCGAACGGATGAGGATGGACGTGCCCGATGTGCGAAGGGTTTTTATAAGCCCGTAACGTGCAAGGAATGTGTTCCTGCTGTGTGAATTTCACAAACGATGAGGATGGACGTGCCCGATGTGCGGAGGGGGGCATAAGACCGCAACGTTTAAAATATGCTTCCCTGCTGTGAGAATTTCTACAACGATGAGTGATGCCTGCAAAAAAAACATCTATCTTTGATTAAATCTTATCCTGTTGAAAGTTACTAAAGCAGATGTTTTGTGGAATTATGGTGCGACCTTTATGAGGGTAGCATCGGCTCTTATTGTATTGCCACTCATACTTAGAATGTTGCCACAGGAGGAGGTTGGGTTATGGAGTGTGATGATTGGTCTTAACTCTATGATCTATCTATTGGATTTTGGATTCTTTCAAACCTTCTCCAGAGCTGTAACTTATATCTACTCCGGAGCAACCAAACTTGAAAAAGAGGGATTTACACCTGTACAGGAGAACAGAGGAGTCTCATATCCTCTTTTGAAGGGGCTTTTGAAGGCGATGAGTCACTTCTACGGCTACGTTGCAGCTACTCTCATGGTGCTTCTCTTTACAGGTGGTGTGTGGTACATTGAGCAGCTTATGGAGGGCTTTGCAGGAGATGCCAGCGCAGCACGCATAGCTTGGTACACTTACGGAGTACTCCTCTGTTACCAGTTTTTTACCTACTATTATGATGCTGCTCTGGTTGGAAGAGGAATGATTAAACGTTCAAGGCAGATTATTGTCTTCTCACAATCTGTGCATATTGTAATCTCCTCAATACTACTTATCTCAGGTTTAGGAATAATCTCAATGGTAATAGGGCAGAGCGTGGCAACTATAATAAACAGATATCTTGCCCGACGAGCATTTTATGACACCAAAACGAGAGACAACTTAAGAAATTTACACTTTGAAGAGAACCGTGCATCAGATCACTTAGATGTAAATGATATTCAATTTTACAATTGGAAATCGATCATAAAGACTCTCTTCAACACTGCGTATAAGAACGGATTAGCAAGTTTAAGCTGGATATTTACAAACAGGATGCTTGCAATAATGGGGGCGCTCTTTATACCATTGACAGCTATGGCATCTTACGGAATTACCAAGCAGATCACAGATATTACCATAACTCTTTCTGCTGTATGGTTTGCAACATACTACCCAAAACTCACAGGAGAGCAGATCAAGAAAAGCATAACTGAGGTTAAGAGGATTTTTATAAAGGCTCAAATTATAGCAATCCTTATCTTTCTTGTAGTGACAACATTTGTTCTATTCGCGGGGGCTCCGGCATTGGAGTATATTGGTAGTTCAACTCCGCTTTTACCAATAGGATTGATGATATTGCTCTTTTTCGCTTCTATGTTGGAGTCTTTGACCCAGCTCTCCACCTCTGTACTGCTTAGCAGAAATGAAGTACCTCATTACAAGGCTCAGTCAATAACAGCTTTGATAGCAGTATTATTGATGTTTGTAGCTTTAGAGTATAGCGATGCAGGTGTTTTGGCACTGATTGCGATACCTCTGGTTGTGCAGCTTTTTTACCAACACTGGAGATGGACAGCAAAACTCTGGCGGGAGCTTGAGATAAGACCATCTGACTATCTAGACGGTATTAAATCCGTTTATAAATCCATCCCAGTTCTTAATAATAATAAATAGAAGCACCATAATAAGGACAAATATTGTCCATCCTACAATTTTTTTTGACTCTTTTTTCATTTTTATTACAGTTTTAGTTTTTAGAAATAATTATAATCTAGGGTATTGACTGTTTTTGCACCCAACAATTTTTTGAAGAGTTTGAGGCTCTATTTAAGTTGAACCAAAGCTATAATTATAGAGCATATCTCCATATATTTAATTGGAAAATATTTTCATTTGTAATAGAAAAATACTTTTTTGATACATAATTGTTTGAATCTAGAATTATTGTAGAGAAATTTTAGTAAGTTTGGATAACGGTTTTAACTGTTACAGATTCAAAAACAAACAAGAAGATAATGTCAGAGAGCAAGTTCAGTACCCACACCAATATTGTAACAGATTCAAATTCAAGTTACAGCAGAAGCAGAGACTCTTTATCTGATTCAGATTCAAATTCAGTGTCAATTGTCAACTCCTATACAGATAGCATTAAGACCACCTCGGAGAAAAAATTGAGTCTCTCCAATGATTGTACAAAAGAGGAGCTGGTAGTCTGCTTACAAGAGAGAGACTCCCTTAAAATTGACGAATTGATTCAAAGTGCCTACAGGATAAAGGCTGAGAGCATCGGGAAAAAGGTCTATTTAAGAGGCGTTATAGAGATATCCAACATATGCACAAAAAACTGTTACTACTGCGGAATAAGGCAACTTAATAGCAGTATAGAACGTTTTGAATTAACAGATGATCAGGTTATTGAGGCGGCAAAAATTGCCTGGGAGTCAGGTTATGGTTCGATTATACTCAAGGCAGGCGAGAGAAGCAGCAAAAGGTATCAAAACAAGGTCTCCAGGCTTATCAAGGCAATAAAAGAGATATCCGGAGGAATGTTAGGAATAACGCTCTCTTTGGGAGAGCAGCCAAAGGAGATTTATCAGGAGTGGTTTAATGCAGGGGCACACAGGTATATTCTAAGGATAGAGAGCTCAAATCCCGATTTGTATGCTAAAATTCACCCCAAAAACCATCACCACTCCTGGGATAGAAGAGTTCAATCTTTAATGGAGCTCAAGGAGATTGGTTTTATGACAGGATCCGGAGTGATGATAGGGATGCCATATCAAACAATCTCAGATCTTGCAGATGATTTGCTCTTTATGAAAAATATCGGTATCCATATGGTTGGAATGGGGCCATACCTTAAACATCCGGATACTCCAATGGGTAAATTGATTACCGAGAACCAGACTCTGGACCTTTCGCTTAAGATGGTTGCACTTCTAAGGCATATGATGCCAAAAATCAATATTGCGGCCACAACCTCGATGCAATTAATTGACCCATTCGGGAGGGAGAGGGCTGTACTTGCAGGGGCAAATATTATTATGCCAAATATTACACCTTCTGTGATAAAGAGTAAAAACCATTACCTTGAGAAGTTGCCACAAGTTAAAGATGATGCCTCTGAATCAAAAACAAAGCTTGAGAATAGTCTTGCCAGGATGGGTATTGAGATTGGATGGAATGAGTGGGGTGACTCCAAAGCATTTACACAAGGGGGATAGAGGCATCTTGTTACTCCATAACTCTAAGGATCTATTGCTGATTCTCTATTAATCTATTCCATATCTATTCGGGATCTCTGCCTCTCTATCCATTCAAGGAGAATCTCCTCCTCTTTATAGCTGATTGCAGATCCGGGACGAAGAATTGTAAATGAGAAGGGAGGCATTGAACCGTTTGAAATAACCTCCTCAATCTTATTAAGTGCATTGTTGTCTACCTGAGTGCCCTCTTCAAATTGTCTAAAGGGGATAGTTAAATCAATTCTTGCCGTTGCTTTGAAGACCTCCTTTTTAATCTTGCCTCCCAAAAGCGGCCAATCTGCATAGAATGGTAATTTTGCGTTGGGGTTGTGACACATATTGCAACCCGAATTATCTACAATAGCCCTGAATTTATCATCAAGGTGTAGTTTTTGAGAAGGGGCCTGATTAATAATCCTGAATGTGATTATTAATGAGGCCGCCCCTATTAAAATTCCGAGAAAAAATTTAGACACTTTACTCATAATCTAAAAGCTTTATTTGACTGTTAATTAAAGCTTTTATAATTAATAAAGCTTTAATTTATTTTATTTTCCATTGCCTTTTTGAGTACAACCTCTACATTTTTTGTTACTGCAACAGCTGTTATTGTTGCTCCGGTGTAACTGTCTGTCGCTGTCTTCTTCTTAAGTGCTCCATCTATAGTGAGCCCATTCCAATTGTCAAAAAATTTAAGTCTGTCCAATTTTGTAACATAAGCGGTTGTCTCCCAGTGACTCAGTAATGCAACTTTTTTTATAACCTTATCTTTGTCCATTATCACAATTGCAGGAGTGGTTTTATGGTAGCCAATTATATCCTCACTATAGGGCTTGCTGGATAGAGTATAACCAAGCACTCTCTTCCCGGAATCTACAATTTTAAACCAAACCTCGTTAACCTTCTCTACACCTGTTGCCTGTGGATAGACACTTTTAATAACCTCCAAACCGGATATCTCCTTAAGAACAGGAATCTCCTTGCCTCTGCCTTGTGAATAGATTGAAGTTGTGATCGTAAAGATAATAAATAATGATGCTGCTTTTTTCATTTTTTGTCTAATATTTCGTTTTAAAAGAGAGAGCTGTCCCGCAAAAGACAGCTCTCAAATATTAAACCTGTAACATTACAGGCTATTTGTACTCTTTGATTGCTGCCTGAGCTGCTGCAAGACGTGCAATAGGTACTCTGAATGGTGAACAAGATACATAGTTCATGCCAATCTTATGGCAGAACTCTACGGATTCCGGATCTCCCCCGTGTTCTCCGCAGATTCCTATCTTAAGCTTTGCATTTGTATTACGTCCTCCTTTGATACCCATCTCTACAAGTTTACCAACAGATGACTGATCCAAAGTCTGGAAAGGATCTGCAGGTATAATTTTCTTGCCAAGATAGTCGTTCATAAAGGCTCCAATATCGTCACGAGAGAAACCGAACGTCATTTGGGTAAGGTCATTTGTACCGAACGAGAAGAACTGGGCTGTTTTTGCCATCTCATCTGCAAGCATAGCTGCTCTAGGTATTTCAATCATAGTTCCGTACAGGTATGAAATCTTAATACCATACTTCTTCTCAACCTCTGCGTGTACTCTGTCGCAGATAACCTTCTGGTCGTCGAGCTCTCTAACCGAAACTGTTACCGGAATCATAATTTCCGGCTGGGGCTCAAATCCATCTTTGATAAGCTCTGCTGTGGCTTCAAAGATTGCTCTGAACTGAGTTTCGCTAATCTCTGGATATGTTATGCCAAGGCGAACACCACGGTGACCCATCATTGGGTTAACCTCGTGAAGTGTCTCTCCTCTCTTCTTGACATCCTCTATAGATATTCCAAGTTCTGTAGCAAGCTCGGCCATCTTCTCGGTTGTCTGAGGGACAAACTCGTGGAGAGGCGGGTCAAGCAGACGGAATGTCACAGGTTTACCGTTCATAACCTTCATAGTGCCTTTTACAGCGTTTCTCACATATGGCTCAAGTTCGTTAAGGGCGATAATTCTCTCCTCCAGTGATTTTGAAAGAATCATTTTACGAAGCTTTGCAAGCGGTTGCTCTGAGTTCACTCCGTAAAACATATGCTCAATACGGAAAAGACCAATACCCTCTGCTCCGAATCCGATTGCATTTTGTGCATCCTCAGGAGTATCTGCATTGGTGCGAACTCCAAGAACCCTGTATTTATCTACAATGTTCATATATTCAACAAATCTTGGATTTTCCGAAGCATCCATTGTCTCTATGGCACTGTCGTATACAAAACCTTTACTTCCGTTAAGACTGAATAGATCTCCCTCTTTGTAAGTTTTTCCTTTAATGGTAACTGTTTTGTTTTTAAGATTTAGGTGAACTGCGTCGCAACCAACGATACAGCATTTACCCCAACCGCGAGCAACAAGTGCAGCGTGTGAAGTCATACCACCGCGGGCTGTAAGAAGACCATCTGCTGCGCGCATACCCTCTACATCCTCCGGATTGGTCTCTTCGCGAACGAGGATAACCTTTTTCCCTTTTGCATTCCACTCAACTGCATCCTCTGCTGTGAATACGATTTGACCAACAGAGCCGCCCGGACCTGCAGGAAGTCCTTTTGCAATAACAGTAGCTGCATTTTCTGATTTTGGATCCAGAATTGGGTGAAGCAGTTCGTCAAGCTGTACAGGTGCAACTCGCATAACTGCGGTCTTCTCATCTATTAGACCTTCGTGAAGCATATCCATAGCCATATTGAGAGCAGCAAGACCTGTTCTCTTACCTACACGGCACTGAAGCATCCATAGTTTACCATCCTGAATGGTGAACTCAATGTCCTGCATATCACGGAAATGTTTTTCTAGATTTCTCTGAATTGCATCTAACTCTTTATAAACGACAGGCATACCTGTCTCAAGAGATGAGAGATGCTTGTTTTGGTCATTCTTCGTAGATTCGTTAAGAGGATTTGGAGTGCGGATACCTGCAACCACATCTTCTCCCTGTGCATTTACCAGCCACTCTCCGTAAAATTTGGCTTCGCCTGTCGCCGGATTTCTTGAGAATGCAACACCTGTAGCAGAGTTGTCGCCCATATTACCGAATACCATAGCTTGAACTGTTACGGCAGTTCCCCACTCATCCGGAATTCCCTCTATTCTTCTGTAAGAGATTGCTCTCTTTCCGTTCCAGGATTTGAAGACGGCAGCTACACCACCCCAAAGCTGCTCTACAGCATTATCCGGGAAAGGCTTGCCTAAAACCTCCTGCACACGCACTTTAAATGCATCGCAGATGGTCATAAGATCTTCTGTAGAGAGATCTGTATCATTCTTGTACCCTTTCTTATCTTTAACTTCGTGTAGCATCTTATCCAGCTGAACACGGATTCCTTTTCCCTCTTCCGGATCTACACCCTCTGACTTCTCCATTACAACATCGGAGTACATCATAATCAGACGGCGATATGCATCATATACAAATCTTGGATTTCCTGTCTTCTTGATAAGTCCAGGGATGGTATCAGAGCAAAGTCCTATGTTAAGCACTGTCTCCATCATACCTGGCATAGAGCTTCTAGAACCTGAACGGCAAGAGAGCAGAAGTGGATTCTCTTTGTCTCCGAACTTCATATCCATTACTGATGCAACCTTTTTTAGTGACTCCTCAACTTCTGCTTTAAGCTCATTAGGGAGTTGCATATTGTGCTTGTAAAACTCTGTACAAGTCTCAGTAGTGATGGTGAAACCTGCAGGAACCGGAATTCCCATAGCACACATCTCAGCCAGGTTAGCACCTTTACCGCCTAGTAGATTCTTCATTGAGCCGTCTCCATCGGCAGTTTTGCCTCCGAAGAAATAAACTCTTTTAATTTCTGACATAAAAATATTAGTTTTCGGTTTATATTTCATTTTAATATGGGGGTGCAAATATAATAAAAAATTATAATAGTTTGCCTGCCATCTCCGATAGCTCGCTCCTCTCTCCTTTTGTAAGGTTAATATGGCAGAAAAGTTCCTGACCATAAAGCTTTTCGCCCAGATGAGTCAATCCGTTTGAGTGTATATCAAGGTATGGAGAGTCTATCTGATGGATATCTCCTGTGAACACCAATTTTGTGCCTTCACCGGCGCGTGTAATTATTGTCTTCACCTCGTGTGGTGTAAGATTCTGTGCTTCATCTATTATGAAAAATGTATTTGAGAGACTTCTTCCGCGGATGTAAGCGAGAGGCGAAATGAGAAGCTTCTCGTTTTTTAGCATCTCTTCAATTCTGACAACCTCTCTGCTTGTATTTTTGAATGCTCTTTTTATAACTGCAAGGTTATCGTATAGAGGAATCATATATGGACCAAGTTTCTCTTTTATGTCTCCGGGTAGAAACCCCATCTCCTGATTCTTTAGAGGAATAACAGGTCTGGAGAGAAGTATCTGGTCAAAAATACGCTCCTGAGCGACAGCAGCAGCCAGTGCAAGAAGTGTCTTTCCGGTACCGGCAGTTCCGGTTAGGGAGATCAGTTTAATATCGGGATTCATTAGAGCATCAATTGCAAAAGTCTGCTCCTCGTTTCTCGGTTCTATTCCGTAACACTTCTGTTTCTTTACTGCAATAAGAGTTTTGCTTATGCTGTGGTACCTGGCGAGAATTCTGTTATCCTTTTTGTTGCCGGTAAGTATATAGAGTTGATTGGCAGGTACACCTTTAAGTTTAAGTTCATTTACAGGTACTCCATCTGCCTGAAAGAAGAGCCTCTGCAATATCTCTTCCGGAACATCAGTCAGGGTTATTACCTCCTTCATAATGTTCTCTACTCTCTCCTCGGTAATTTTGTCGGTAAGATAGTCATCTGCCATTAGATGAAGAGCTTTGGCTTTCATTCTCAGGTTTATATCCTTAGTGACCAGTACTACTATTCTCTCAGGATTCTTCTCCTGGAGCCACTCTGTTGTTGAGAGGATTCTGTGATCCTGAGTATCCTCAAAAAAGGACTCTGCCATTAAATCGCTAAATGGGTGGCCAAGCTCAATTTTAATTACCCCCTTTCCTTTACCTATTGAGACTCCGGTATCAAAAAGTTTATTGTCGGTTATTTTATCCATCTCCCGAACGAACTCTCTTGCGTTGTAGTTTAGAGTATCATTCCCTTTTTTGAATTTATCCAGCTCTTCAATCACAGCGATTGGAATAACAATGTCATTCTCCTGGAAATTGTGGATGGCACGAAAGTCGTGTAAGATAACATTGGTGTCAAGCACAAAGATTTTGGGTAATTTCTTTTTTTTCATAGTGCTAAATATTTGACCTTATTTTACTGATTCTTTTCAACCCAAACACGTGCATTTACAAACATCTCTATCCAAGGGGTAACATCGTGTGAGCTCTTCTCATTTCCATACCAGGCCCAGTTGTGAGGATAGATACATCTCTCGGGATGAGGCATCATTGCAAGATGTCTTCCGTCGTTGCTGCACACTCCTGCTACCCCCTGCTCAGATCCATTCGGATTTGCAGGGTAGTCGTTATAGTTATATCTCACGGCAATGTTGTATTTAGACAACTCCTGTGGAAAGACAAATTTCCCCTCACCGTGAGCAACCCAGATACCTAGTGATGAGCCTTCCAGTGATTTGAGCATCACAGATGGTGAACTCTCAATTGTAACCCCTACAAACGCACTCTCATATTTATGGCTGTCGTTATGATGCATCTTTGGTGAGATCTCTCCTCTATCTGGAGTAATCAGTCCAAGTTCTGCCATTAATTGACATCCGTTGCATACCCCAAGGCTTAGGGTATCTTCCCTTAGATAGAATTTCTCCAGTGCTTTTGATGCCTTCTCATTATAGAGAAATGCACCTGCCCAACCTTTGGCAGAACCTAGAGTATCTGCGTTGGAGAAACCACCCACAAACACAATAACCTTTACCTCCTCTAAATTCTCTCTTCCGGAAACCAGATCCGTCATATGCACATCCTTCACGGCAAAACCTGCCAGATGTAGAGCCCAAGCCATCTCCCTGTCTCCATTGGAGCCCTTCTCCCGGATAATTGCTGCAACTGAGCGGCGATTTGAAAAAGCCGGAGTACCATTAAGAGCAGGGGTGTATTTACTTAACTTACCACTGAATCCATCAGGGAATCTGAATTTTAACGGCTGACTCTTATAGTTGTTGAATCTTTTTGCGGCAAGCTCTTGAGGTATCTGCTTTGAGTCAAACAGGTATGATGTACGGAACCAGATATCCCTTAAGTTCTCTATGTTGAATTTGAAATGTTTTTTGTGAAGTTTTATCTCAAGAGTCCGTTTATTACTATACTGTCCAATGTTAAATATGGCAACCCCAAACTCTGCTGCTATCTTCTCAACCTCACCCATCATAGAGTTATGAACCTGAACTACAATGGCAGGGCTCTCTGCAAACAGTAATTTGATGGGATCTCTCTCCTCCATAGAGCTAAGATCTATATACAATCCACCGGAGGCATTGGGAAAGTTCATCTCAAGCAGAGCTGTTATTAGACCACCTGCAGATATGTCGTGTCCTGCAAGAATGAGCCTCCTCTCTACCAATTGCTGAACTGTAGCAAAACACTCTCCAAAGTATGATGCGCTTAGAACATCCGGGCACTCATCTCCAAGTTGTGCAGTGACCTGAGCAAATGCACTTCCTCCCAGAGAAAAGCTCCTCTCATTCATGTAGTTGAAAGGGATGTAAAGAATAGAGCTATCGCTCTCTCTCTCCAGAACCGGCCTCACAATATTTGTGATATCGTTGCTTTGACAGACGGTTGAAACTATGAGTGTGCCCGGAGAGAGAACCTTCTCACCATCGGGGTATTTTTGAGTCATTGAGAGGGAGTCCTTTCCGGTTGGGATGTTGATTCCAAGCTCAATTGCAAAGTCGCTGGCCCCTTTGACAGCCTTGTAGAGGCGAGCATCTTCGCCCAGGTTACGGCAAGGCCACATCCAGTTTGCAGATAGTGAAACTCCTTTTATTCCACCATCAATGGGTGTCCAGATAAGGTTTGTAAGAGACTCCGCAATTGCTACTCTGCTGCCTGCAGCCGAATCTATCATCGCAACAGCAGGGGCGTGTCCGATAGAGGTTGCCATACCCTTTTTGCTTCCGTAACCAATCTCCACGGCTCCCAGGTTATTTAACGGGAGTTGAATCTCACCTACACTCTGTTGAGCGGCAATCAACCCGGTAACAGAGCGGTCTACCTTGTTGGTGAGCCAGTCTTTACAAGCCACCGACTCAAGCTGAAGAACCTGCTCCAAGTAGTACTCTGCATCATCTTCGTCATACTCAAGGGGGTACCACTTTTCGCTAACACTCATATCCTCCATTATGGTTTTTGGAGCAGAGCCGAACATATCTTCAATCGCAAGATCGATTGGCTTCTCGCCGCTCTTTTTATCTTCCAGAGTAAAGTTTCCTCTTCCGGTTGCCTCTCCAATAACATACATAGGTGCTCTCTCCCTCTGCGCAACCTTCATAAAGGCCTCGGTATCCTGAGCCTTCATAACTAATCCCATTCTCTCCTGAGATTCGTTCCCGATTATCTCTTTTGCAGATAGGGTAGGGTCCCCTTTTGGCAATTTACTTATATCAATATCACCCCCTGTCTCCTCGATAAGTTCCGACAGACAGTTTAGATGACCTCCTGCACCGTGGTCGTGGATTGAGATAATTGTGTTGTTTTCACTCTCTGCCAGAGCACGAATTGCATTATAGACCCTTTTTTGCATCTCAGGGTTTGACCGCTGTATTGCATTCAATTCAATTGAGTTATTGAACTCTCCTGTGGCAACCGAAGAGACTGCACCTCCACCCATTCCAATTCTGTAGTTATCTCCACCCAGCAAAACGACTTTATCTCCGGGGTGTGGCTTCTTCTTAAAAGCGTACTCTCTCTTTGCATATCCGATACCCCCTGCAAGCATTATCACCTTATCGTAACCGAACCTGCGATAACTCTCGCTGTGCTCCATTGTGAGAAGAGAACCGCAGATGAGCGGCTGACCGAATTTGTTTCCGAAATCACTGGCTCCGTTAGAGGCCTTAGTGAGAATCTCCCCGGGTGTCTGGTAGAGCCACTCCCTTGGGTCACCATCCTCCCAATCTCTCCCCTCATCTTCAAATCTTGGATATGATGTCATATAGACTGCAGTACCTGCAATTGGGAATGAACCCATTCCTCCGGCCATACGATCCCTTATCTCTCCTCCTGAACCGGTTGCAGCTCCATTGAATGGCTCAACTGTTGTGGGAAAGTTGTGCGTCTCCGCTTTGAGTGATATAACTGTCTCACTTTCTATCGTCTTGAATAGTGATGAACTCTCGCCGCTCTCAGGGTAAAAGAGAGGTGATTTTGGCCCCTCAACAAAGGCACAATTATCTTTGTAAGCAGACACAATCTTATTTGGGTTAGCTGCAGAGCTCTTTTTTATAAGTTGAAAGAGAGTGGACTCCATCTCAACCCCATCTATGATGAATGTGCCGTTAAAGATTTTATGACGGCAATGCTCTGAGTTAACCTGCGAGAATCCAAAAACCTCTCCGTCTGTGAGAGGACGACCAAGCTTTTTGCTTAAATCTTCCAGATAAACAACCTCTTCCGGGTTAAGTGCAAGCCCCTCCTGAATATTATATGCTTCAATATCTGTGATCTCCAAAACAGGCTCCGGCTGACGCACTATCTCAAAAATATCCTGATTTAAACCATTGTACATCCGCTGCAGCATCTTGTCGTGTGGGGCATCTTCACCCTGAGCGGGAAAAAACTCCTCAATCCGAGATATACCTTCAATATTCATATTGCGGGTTATCTCTACAGCTGTGGTGCTCCAGGGGGTAATCATCTCTCGCCTTGGCCCTGTAAACCAACCATCTATCTTCTCGTTAAAAATTATTTCTGCCCCTGCAAAGAGCCATTTTAAAGCATCTGCACTCTCTTTAGAAATGGTTGAATCTGTTTTCACAGCCAGAACAGGCCCGTTACCGGCACGAAAGAATGAAATCATAGGAATTAACAGCTATTAATTAAGCCTCAAAATTACTCCATTTTGCCCAATTCCCGAAAAATATTTAGTCATATAATAATTTTGTCCCATTTATTTATGAAATTTGTCATCAATTGGATTTTATAAAATGTTTGATTCCGATAAATACAACCAGGAGATAGAGTATATCTTCCGTCAGTTTCCATCTTACCAGCAGGTGGGTAAGATTGCCTATAAAGATGGGCTGGAGACAATGATAGAGTTTGACCGTCAGTTAGGACACCCCCACAGAGATTATCCAATAATCCACGTTGCAGGCACAAATGGCAAAGGATCTGTTAGCCATATGATTACTAGTGCACTTATGAGTTGCGGGGTTAAGGTTGGTCTATATACCTCTCCCCACCTTTTAGATTTTCGGGAGAGAATCAAAGTAAATGGCGTGATGATCTCAAAAGAGGAGGTTTTGAACTTTATTGTAAAATGGAGAGCTTTTATGAGTGATCAGAAGCCCTCCTTCTTTGAGATAACCACTGCTATGGCATTTGACCACTTCCGCAGGGAGAGGGTAGATATTGCAGTTATAGAGACCGGGCTTGGAGGGAGACTGGATTCCACAAATATTGTAACCCCTTTGGTAAGTGTAATAACCAACATAGCCCTGGACCATACCGAGCAGTTGGGCAACACCATTAGTGCAATTGCATCAGAAAAAGCAGGAATTATAAAACACAGCGTTCCGGTTGTGATTGGGGAATATACAACATCTACCAAGGAGATTTTTGAGAGTGTTGCAAACCAAAAAGGGGCACACGTTGTCTTCTCTCAGGATTCACTATTCTCAGATATAAAGGCAACCGACTATGAGCTGGATCTTAACGGAGATTGTCAGACTCACAACCTGAGATGTGTTCTCACAACCCTTTCAGTGCTTTCGTTAAACCCAACCTTTATAAATGTGGTTGGAGAGGGGTGGAGCGACGAAAATATCAGAAACGGATTAAAGAGTACTGCGATGGCGACAGGGCTTAGAGGCCGCTGGGAGTATCTCTCAAAAGAGCCTCCTGTTGTGTGCGATACAGGACACAATGTAAACGGTCTTACGATGGTATTCTCTCAGTTGCGACGCCAGAGCTACAAACGACTTTTCTCGATAGTAGGGTTTGTTGCAGATAAGGATATCGAGAAGATGGTAGGGCTGCTGCCTGCCGACTCTTACTTTTTCTTTACCCAGGCTAAGATTGCCAGGGCACTTAATGCAGATATCCTGGCATCAAAATGTAAATCTGTAGGTTTAAAGGGGGAGATTTGCAATAGTGTTGAGAGTGCAATTATCCGTTTTAAAGAGATTTACAGAGAGGGAGACTATCTGTTCATAGGGGGAAGTACCTTTATTGTTGCCGAAGCGATAGAATTTTTTGAAAAAAACGCGAATTATTTTGCAAAATAGAAAAATGAAGATATCTTTGCACTCCCAATCCAATAGGAGTGGGGAATCAAAGGGAGCATAGCTCAGTTGGTTTAGAGCATCTGCCTTACAAGCAGAGGGTCGGGGGTTCGATTCCCTCTGCTCCCACAAAAAAGATGGCCTTTAGGTCATCTTTTTTTGTGTTTCAACATTTACGGATAGCGGAGTTAGCTTCGTAGTCATATAAATTTCTTATATTAGATGAGATATTTACCTTTTACCAAAAGTAATATTTTATGAAATTTTTCACACCTCTCATTTTACTGTTGGCGTTATTTGTTGGTCAGATAAGGGGTGGAAATTTTCCAAAAGATACTATAAAACAGGACAAAAGGGGGCAGTTACCGGGATTTATGCATAACTCCTATTTTGAAGTGGGTGTGGGCTCGATAAATTATCCGTTTTCGGAGAAGTTACTTGAGCCGGGTTTTTTAATATCGTCAATAACTGTGCGTCACCCTGCTTTCAGACTGGTGCTTCTCGGTACCGATATTAACAAATACATTGCTGCTCAAGTTACCTATATGAGGCCTGTATGGTGGATTAATTATAAATACCGGGTTAATGGTGAGGCTGCTGCAACCGTTTACAGCCGCTCTGTTTGGATGAATATTGCAGGATTGGTTGTAAAGGCAAAATTACCACTTAGTAGCAAAGTTACACTATATTCAGAGGGAGGTTTTGGCCTTATCACCCGTCACGGCATTTCTCACGAAAACGGAGCCACTGTTGTTAAGGATATGGTAGCGCCCACAACTACCTTTGGTTCAGGAGTCTATTACGATCTTAGCGATAAGTGGGCTTTACAGATAGCTGCTAATTATACTAGTTCAGTAAAGAAACATACTCAACCTTACACCACATTCATAGGGGTTGGAGGCAAATATTCATTTAGGCCTTTCTCCGAAGTGAAGATGCATAATGCGACCCAATCAAGTCGAATTCACCCGAAGCAATGGGTGCAGATAGGGGTTTCAACCAATCTATTTGGTTATAATATAAATGATATTCTTAGAAAGACCTACCTCTTTTGGGGTGGTGGATCTGAGGTGAGAAACGGCCTGATAATAAGCTATAAAAGAAATTTATTTCACTCTCCAAAGGTCTTTGCAATGGATTTCGGGGTTAATGCAGCATACTGGAACACCAATAAAAACAGAGAGAAATTTTTTGCAGTATCGATTTTCCCTGTTTTCAGGATAAATTTTCTTCATAATAAATTGATTGACCCCTACTTTTTTTATACACTTGGTGGCCCTGCATTTATATCAAGATCTCTACTGGACGGCATTGACACAGGTAAACGCTTTACATTCTATGATGCAATAGGTTTAGGCGCTTTTTTTGGAGATGAGCGTCAGTTCAACACAGAGATTAAGGTTGCACACTACTCTAATGGAAACATTTTTCCGGAAAATGCCGGAGTAAAGATACCACTGACATTTTGTATCGGTTACTGTTTTTAACTTATTTTTTTTTAAATTTGTAAGGCAATTGCCTCAGAGCCGACTAACCTAAACTTCAAATATATGGATGCACAAAAAGTTGACATGTTTATTATGACTAATGGAAAGTTCTTTGAACCTCATCAGTTGGCTTACATTAGAGATCGCCTCATTAATTGTGACGATTCAAAATCTTCTATTCTTTACACCATACAATTTAAAGATCCGGTAATTGTATTGGTAGTCTCTATTCTGGTTGGAGCATTGGGTATTGACAGATTTTTGATTGGAGATACCGGGCTTGGCCTCGGAAAGCTATTTACCTGCGGCGGATTGGGTATCTGGACAATTGTAGACTGGTTTTTGATAATGGGAGCAACCAGAGAGAAGAATATGACTCTGTTGCACCAGGTTTTATATTAATGCAGCTTAACAGAGATAGGTTATACCTTTTTTTTATTCTCTCTGCTGTAGCCGGTTATATTTGGTTGCTCATTAACTCAGGTACAAATCTTTCTCCATCTGGCAATGAGAGTGGCATCTGCTTTATAAAGAGCGTTTTTGGTTTCCCCTGTCCCTCTTGCGGCTCTACCAGATCTTTAATACATCTCTTTCAAGGTGAGATTGCTGATGCTATCAGATGGAATCCCTTGGGCGTTGTCCTGTTTTTGATAATGACCATTTTTCCGATATGGATTTTCTATGACTGGATTAGGCATAGGAGTTCATTTTATATCTTTTACAGAAGGGCAGAGTTATTTATACGACATAAATATGTCGCGATAATTTTAGCAATATTGCTGATTGCAAACTGGTTATGGAATTTTTATAAGGGCTACTGATTGCTTAATTTTTAATAGCTTAGTCGGCAGTTAAACCGGGGTCTGTTTCTAATAATCTTTTTTTGAGAGGGTTATATGGAATTGAAAAGAAGAATGTGCTTCCTTCTCCAACAACAGAATCTACCCATATCTTACCCTGAAGTGAGTCTACATATGCCTTAACAATTGAGAGACCAAGCCCGGATCCCTCATTTGGACGACTGTTGTCATAATCTGCCTGAACAAATCGATCAAAGATTGCCTCCTGTTTATTGAGAGGTATCCCCATACCACTGTCTTTAATGTAAAAGGTTATCTTATCTCCTTTTGTGTAGTTTCCTATCTCAATTGTCCCCTGTGAGGTGAATTTAATTGCGTTTCTTATCAGATTGATGAGTATTCCGTCAATCTTATATTTGTCGGTATCAATTAGTGCATCCTCTCCACGCACAGTCTCGTTTAGTATAAAATTAATTTTTTTATCTTTTGTCTGTTTGCGAAAGAAATTGAAGTGAAAGTCCATAATCTCCGAAATATTTATAAATGAGTTTGTTACGGGAAGTTGTCCCGCTTCAATTTTAGATATCTCAATTATATCATTAATTGTGTTGAGAAGCCTCTCTCCGCTGCTCTTTATAATATCAAAATAGAAGTGTCTCTCCTCTCCTGTGATATCCATATCTTCCAAAATGCTCAAAAAACCCAGGATTCCATTCATAGGAGTGCGGATTTCGTGGCTCATATTTGCAAGAAAAGCAGATTTCAGACGGTCGCTCTCCTGTGCCTTCTCTTTGGCCTTGGTTAGCTCCTCAATAGCTGAGTGCTTTTCGCTAACATCCTCAAAAATTCCAATACAACCGGAGATCTTGCCCTCTTTATTGAATTGAGGAGCGAAACTTCCTTTGACATATGTTTTTTTTCTGCCTGTTACAGACTCATAAGCACCTTCGTAGTATGATGTACGGCCGTTTATTGCTTCTGAAACTGTTCCAATCATCTGTGAATCTTGGACGTTGCGTAATATGTTAAACCCTATAAGATCGTTGTAGGTAGTTCCTAATATGTTTAAAAACTCCTGATTGGCATCGATGATGTAACTCTGAGGATCTATCTGCACTATTCCAATCGGTGAAAAATTAAATATTGTCTTATAGCGCTCTTGATTATCAAGTAGTTGCTTTTCACTTTTCTTGTTCTCTGTTATATCCTCAATGAATAGTGTGAAAAACCCTCTCTCTGTAGAGAACGCAAAGGTTCTGAGTATTCTCTCTCCATCCGGTGTCTGATATTCAAAGACTTTACTTGCGCCATTAAGTGCAATTTCACCGTAATCTTTTACTCTCTTATCTAACTCCTCCCTGCCCAAAGCTGCACCCACCTCTCTGAAAGACCTTCCGATAACATCTTTTGCCCTTGAATTGGTTAATCTTTCAAATAGAGAGTTTACTTCAATAAAGATATAGTCCAGAGGAGCCCCGTCCCCGTCAGAAACGATCTCAAAGTGAGCATATCCAAAAGGGGCGTTGTGAATAATCGATTTGTATGATTCGTTTTTCATTGAGTTTAGATTTGACGACTAAGATAAGAAAAACCTTGCTTAGTAAGCTTTTTTGTACCTTTACGGCTCATCAAAAAGCACCAAAAATGAAAAAAATCCTCTTTATAGCAATTTTTCTTATAATCTACGGCTCTTCGAGCGGTCAGAAAAAAGTTTTAAGCGAGTCACAGTATGGTGGCTGGAGAACAATTGAGAGTATTTTGATCTCAGATAATGCAGATGTTGTTCTTACAGAGTATAAGAGTCACCTGGATAAAAGTGTGCTTGAAATAGCTATCAAAAGTCAAGGTTTTGTCAAGGAGATAAAGGGGGGAGGTTCACCGGAGCTCTTCAACAGACAGCGATTTGCAAGATATCTGATAAAAGATACTCTTTATGTTATTGATTTAAAAAATGGCAGAACAGACTCCATAGGGGTTGCAAACGATATTAGCAGCCATAATGAGAGTGGCATTATTACCTTTTTCAAGGGCACAGTGAAGGATTTTCATATTAAATGCACAGATGCCACGGGTAATTTTTATGGACGAGAAGATTCAATTTCCGGGGTGGTCAATTGTATCTGGCTTAACCGGGAGCAGCTGATGGTTTTAATCAAAAATAAACAGATAGTTACAATTAATTTAGGGCAAAAAGAACTCTTTAAAAGAGATACCATTTTTAGCACAGAGAGATATGTCGGGGAGATCTCTGCCAGTAAAAATGGGGATAAGATCATATTTTTTACAGCTGCAGATAGTACTGGCAAGATAGGAGTTGAGGCGGTTATGCTGGAGTTGGGCAAAAGAAGGGGAGGGGCAAATTTTAGTGTAGAGGAGATACGAACAGGACTAAATGATAGTCTGCTGCCGGAGGGCACAAGATTTAATGTCAAAAAGGGGATAACCTTTTCTAAAAATGGCAACTTCCTTAAATTTGAACTTGCTTCGGTAATGGACGAAGATCAAGAGAGGGGTGATAAAAAGGGTAAAAAAGCATCTGTAAAAAAAGATAAGCCTGCTTTTGAATATGAGTTGTGGAGATGGAGCGACACACTTTTACCCTCTCAAAAGAGGAGTTTAGAGGGGGCATTTGCAAATAGCTTTAAGTGTGCCTTCTATTTGGTTTCCGGGAAATTGGTTAGACTATCATATGGTAAAGGTGTATTTCTAATGAGTGATGACAACTCCCCTTTTGGTTTTGAGTTGGATAGTAGGCCATACGCATATACCGAGTTGTGGGAAGATCCGGTGCCTAAAGATTTTTACTTCATAAATGCAAAAAGCGGGGAGCGTAAAATGCTTTTTAAAAGTTTTATTGGGAGTTTTGCAGTATCACCCGTCACACCTCATATTTTCACCTTTGAACCGGACAGTAGATCTTGGTTTGTGACCGATCTCTATAGCGGGAGTAAAAGGGTTATCTCTGATGCAATTCCATACTCGGTTATGGATGAGAAGTTTGATAAACCTCAACCGGCCGGTGCATACGGGCAGGCTGGTCTATCTCTGGATAATAGCTATTTTATTGTATACGATGAGTTTGATGTTTGGGCACTGCCTATAAAAGATGGGTCAGGTGAGGCGTTTTGTATTACAAATGGGTATGGTCGTAAAAACAATGTGAAGTTCAAGATTCTCAATCTTAGCTCTACCAGAGGTCAGAAAGATGGTATTGATCTTAAAGGTGATATTTTGCTGGAGTATATTAACCTTAATAATATGAATAGTGGTTATTACAAGGTTAATAGGGGGAAAGATCCTGTTGCTCTATTGGAGGGACCCTATAAATACAGTTTTTCCAGAAGATTAGGTCAAAATTTCTTTGTTGTAAAGAGAGAGAGTTTTAGTGAGGCGCCGGATTATTGGCTTACAGACAGAGATTTTAAACTGATTCGCAGAGTCTCAAATCTAAATAACCAGCTTGCCGATTTCAAAACCGGAAATACCAGTATAATTAGTTGGAAAGATGGTTCAGGTAGCAATCAAACCGGAGTTCTTTATACTCCACAAGATTATGACTCCTCAAAAACATATCCCACAATTGTCTATTTTTATGAGACAATGAGCCAGGATGCTAACTATTTCTACACCCCGGCACCAACCACATCTACAATAAATCCTCTGATGTTTGTAAGCCGGGGTTATGTGATATTTATGCCTGATATCCGTTATGAGATAGGTTGGCCGGGAAGGAGTTGCCTTAACATTGTGGAGAGCGGCACCCGACACCTTATTGATAAAGGTATTGCAGATCCTTCAAGGATAGGGCTTCAGGGACACAGTTGGGGAGGATATCAGGTAGCATACCTCATTACCCAGACAGATATCTTTACCTGCGCCTGCAGCGAGACAGCCGTCGCAAATATGACATCTGCCTACACTGGACTTAGAGCCGGAGCGGGAAAGCCGAGAATGTTTATGTATGAATCTACACAGAGCAGAATTGGAGGGTCGCTTTGGGAGAGACAACAAAACTATATACTTAACTCACCAATATTTTTTCTGGACAAGGTGAAGACACCACTTCTCTCCCGTCACAGCGACGGAGATGAGGCCGTTCCATTCTCACAGGGTCTGGAGCTGTTCCTGGGTCTGAAACGCCTGGGTAAAGAGGTGTGGATGTTCAACTACAAAGGAGATGGACACAACATCAAGAAACGCGAAATTGCAGTTGATTGGACAAAAAGAATGGACGAGTATTTTGACTACTATCTTATGGGAGCACCTAAACCAAAATGGATGTAGTATTGCCGAAGGTTGTGGGGTCTATAAGCTGATTATCAACAAAGCCCCACAACCCTTGGCAAGGTTTACCCCTCCGTTACAAATGCCTTCTCTTCCAGAAGCTCCTGCACAATTTTGGTAACAGTGCGGAAGTCTATCTTTCCTGTGCCCATCATTGGCAACTCTTTAATCACTATAAAGTGTTTAGGGAGAGCAATATTTGGTAGCTCTCCACTCATCTGCTTCAGTATCTCTGTCTTGTTTACCTCTATGGTTACAGTGGCGATAATTGATGAACCGCGAATTTCATCTGAGACATCCACAACACAGCAAGATACTCCTGTTGGAAGAAACTTCTCAAGAGTATTCTCTACCTTGACCAGAGAGACCATCTCTCCGCCAATTTTTACAAATCTTTTAAAACGTCCGGAGTGCCACAGGTAGCCATCTTCGTCCATATAACCCATATCTCCTGTGTTATACCAACCATCTTGAATCGCCTCAGCGGTCAGTTCCGGGTCGCCATAGTACCCTTTCATAACAGAGTCTCCCTTGACAAGTATCTTTCCGACCTCAAAAGGTTTGCACTCCAGGCCGGTCTCGAAATTCTCCACCCTAACCTTTACACCCGGAATAACCTTGCCGGTACTACCGGGTCTGTTCATCTCAAAGGAGTTGACAGATATTACAGGAGAGGTCTCGGTAGCGCCATATCCTTCCAAAAGAGTAACGCCGTGTTTAGCTTTCCATCCTGCTCTTAAAGCATCAGGGCACTTATCTGCACCGGCAACCATAATGCGAATAGATTTGAAGTCACCCGGCTCAGATTTATGCAGGTATCCCCAGAAGAAACTTGGAGTTCCTACCATTATGGTTGGTTTCTCTTCCCGTGCTATGTTACAGATAGTCTGGAAGTCGAGAGGGTTTGCATAAGTTACCATAGTCATTCCGTAATAGAGCGAAACCCATAGGTTAACAGTGAGTCCGAAGATGTGGAAAAATACAAGATTTGCGAGCAGCACATCCTCTGATGAGATATTCACATAGTTACCGAAATTCTCTATATTTGACGAAATATTCTTATGAGTCAGCTGCACTGCCTTAGGATCTTTTTCACTTCCGCTGGTAAAGAGAATTGCAATAGTATCATTCTCATCTCCTTTGTGGATAGTTTTTAAGATAAGATTTACAGGTAGTTTAGATGTGAGTGCTGCCTTTAGTTTATCTGCAGTTGAAACGCCGGCCATTATATCTTCAATCATAACCATCCCATCCATAACAGGGCATCCAATCTTCTCAAGTAGTGCTTTTGAGGTAATAACTGTTTTAAAACCGCACTTCTTCTGGGCATACTTAACATTTGTTTCGGCACCGGTAGAGTAATTTATCATTACAGGAATTCTCCCGCTCATTATAGTCGCAACCGTTGCAAGTGTACAACCGGCAGAAGTAGGAATCATAATCCCAAGAAAGCCTTGGTCGTAATTTTTAAATTTTTTGCTTAAAATTAGAGCACCAATAAGTGCTCTGTCATATGGAACTTTTTTATCGGTTGTCTTGTCAATGATAGCTAACTTTTTAGCATTCTTTTTAGCCATTCGGACAAATTGCTGATGAAGTAGCATAGGGTTTAGTTTTAGTTTATAGTTTTTTATCGGAGGCGAATATAATGATAAAAATTTTAAACTTGCAAATATGGGTGTAAAAATAGGTATGCTCTACTATTAAGTTATACTATCAGTTAGCTAAAGTGAAATTTGAAAGTATAAATATTAGTGTAACTTTTTCAATTATAATAATATAGAAATAAAAACCGGAATCTATCATAAACAGATTCCGGTATCTTTCTTAATTTAAATTTGTTAATAAGTTATGGAGGTATTGGCGTGTCTATAAATCATATTTTTTGCCAATCCGCTACCGTTATGTGTACTCTTCTCAGGTAAAAGAACATCCGGTGTCGCTCCTTCAAAGTCGTATGTTCTTAAAATCCAGTTTCCATCCTTATTTGATAGTACTGTAAATGTATTTATTTTGTAATAAAAATCGTAGCAGTGCTCGATATGGGTAATCACCTCTGAGGCAGGAAGGGTTATCATATCTCTTCTCTCGGTTTGGTTTGCTGGGTTGTAGTAGTGTACTTTATTGTCTCCTGAAGAGTAGTATATAACTGTATTCAAAGCAGTTGCTGCTCCTCCTTTAAGTGCGAATACCTTCCCGTTTACCACGCCAAAATTTGATGGAATTACCATTCCTCCTGCTCCGTAGTCATAAATGTATCCGTACTGGATGTTCCCGGTACCAATCTGCCACAAAGAATAGACATTAGTACTCCTGTTTTTCACTATAACATAGCTTCTGCCAGCTGATGTTGCATAGTAGACCTGAGTTCCCATATATATAAGATCGCAGTTAGTGAAGTATGCTTCGCCAACAGGTCCTAATGTAAGAGGAGATGCTTTTATCACTGCATTTTTGATGGGGGCATATGTTTGCACATAGTAACCGGCAAGCTCTCCTGCATTATCATCATAAACCATAACCGAACCTGAAATTACAGAAGCAGTTGAGTTAAGTTTCATATTATTGACAGGGTATGGATAGCCGAATTCTCCAACATTCGAACCATTGTTGTTGACATAGCAAACACTGTTGTTGTTCATCAGCATAAAACCACCGGTTGTTGCCCATACTCCCTGAGGTTTTTTAACTGCCGGTTTTTCTAGAAATGCTTCGTCCCATTTCTTTAATAATTTCAAATTCTCTCCGTGGTAAACCCGCATATCTTCGTCTGTACAAACCATCATTGCAGGTTTCATTGCAATTCTGGTAACAGTTCCATCCGGATTGGTAACATTGTAAGAGTAGCGATTCACTTCATAGGTAGATCTTATTGGTTTTCCCGGGAGATCCTCGCCGTTTATCTGTTTGAGGATATTTTTATTAACTACTCCGTATCTGTCAACGAAATCTATATCTGTACGACCGTTCTCATACTTGTTTATGAAGTATCCGATCCCAAAAATACTGGAAACAGTAAGAACTGATTTTTTGTAAACAGATGTTTTGTTAACCTTGTTTGTTGCTCTGAAAACAAGTTGATATGTACCTGACATTAAAGTGACAGGATAATCTAGTTTTTTTGTTTTTCCGAGTGTGTCACAAGCAGAGCTAACAATTAAACCGGGGTAAGCATACCAGGTATAGTCGTAGAGAGTTTCATCTCCCTCCATTTTTGGATCTATAACCAGATTTTCCAATGAAATTGCCGAGTAGTTATCTTCAATACCCGAAACAAGTACAGGAGCAACCTCCTTTGGATCTTTGTACTCATAATTGCCGGTATCCTTAATGCATCCGGTCAGATATATTGTGAGTAAAGTTGCTAAAATATATTTTGCAATTTGTTTCATAGTCTTGTTGTTTTATGGGAAAATAACTCTTGTGATTCCATCTGCCTCATAGAGTGGACCGTTGGTTTGTTCGTATTCGGCAAGTTTTGTCTTTGCCTTAAGTGCCAGATATACTCTGTAATCTGTAGTTAATACCTGATCAAAATCACTAAACCCTACGAAGTCAATGATAAATTTCATCTTCGCCTGCCCCCACGGACCGAATATAGAGAGGTAACTGTTTGCGACATCCCAAAGAGCAGGTTTTACTGCCATTGCAGTGACTTTTACAGTGTAACTTGTGCGGTCTTTAATTCCCGCAATAAAGTATTCGTTGGTTGTGATGGCCATATCTAATCTGAACTCAGATGTATTCATCTCAGATGTACGTTTCACAACAACAGGAATGGCTACAGATACCCTGTTTGCAGGAAGAACCATATACTTTGAAACAGCCGGGTCATTAAATGCTAAGTAATGTGTTCCAGCTACTGCTGCACCCGCTGCACCTGTGTTTGTCTGTATAATTGGCAGTGCCCTGTCTTTATCAGATGGAACTCCTGTGAGTTGAACATCGACCCAAACTGTATCTTCATTAGTAGAACTCGCGGCAAGAAAGAAAGAGTAGGAGACGCTGTCTGTTTGAGGTGTACCTTTACTGTTACTGGATCCTCTGAAGAAGAAAAGTGAACTCTCTCCTTCAAATTTGTTTACCACCTTTTCCTGACACGCCGTAATTATCATCACAAGCGTAAGGAGTAAAATGCTGTATTTGATTATTTTAATTTTCATAATTTATAATGCTTATTCGAACATTAGTTGTGATTCCGGTAGCGGGAGTTTGTAAGCCGCCTCTGTAACATTCTTAACAACCGGCCAGGTAAATTTATTGTAGTTTAGCCTTTTGTAAAAGAAGAACATCTGCCCCTCTCCATAAAACTCTTTACGGTACTCCTTTTCAAGTCTATCCTTAATGGCTGTTGCAGATGTGAGCGTCCCATCAATTGATGGATCTAGTACTCTTGCTATACGATAGTCGCGAAAAGAGGCTTCACCTCCACATTCGGCTGCAATAAAGTACATCTCAGACAATCTTATAATCGGTATATCTTTAACAGCAGTTTTACTGTCGGTATCGTTGTACTTTTTGAAAAAATTGAAATTCCCGGCTAAAGGAATAACCCGCACTTCCCATAGACGATTGTTCCTGTAACGTATGTCAGAAGCGTGTAAAGTTGTTTCGAATGCACTATTCAGGTAAGTAGCGTTTTGAGTGTAGGCTGTATTATTGTTGAAAAACACAGAGGTGAGGGTCTGTGTAGAGAGGGTATTGTTAACCGCGAAAATATGCTCTGTCGGGAAGGTCAATTGTCCGTTATTAGCTGCAGTTTCATTTCCAAGTACAAATTTTGAAGTCCCGTCGCTGTTTTTTGCGTTTATCACTGACATAGCGTTCTCCAATGCACCGGTATTATCTCCTGTCCAAAGGCAGAAGCGGGCTTTAGTCGCTTTTACTGCATAAAAATTGAATCTGACCTGTCTAAAAAAATGGTACTCGTCTGAGGGGTATGGCTTTGTCTTATCAACACCTGCAAGTGTTGCAGGAGAGTTCAAAACCGCATTAGAGTAAACTAGAACAGGGTCGCCACTTAATAGTTGCTCGGCTTCGTTAAGATCTAGCAATATGTTGTCTAATACCTCTTTATATGTATTTGAAATAAGCTTATTAGGATCCTTGGTCACATTTTTTACATATGGAATTGCTTTATCTGTGGGTAGTGTGTTAGCAGGAACTCCACCCCAGTAACGCAGAATCTCAAAGTGAAGGAAGGCACGTAATCCCAAAGCCTCTCCCTTGATAAGATCGTAGTTGCCGTTAGTGAACATATCTTTTTTTATCTCTATATTTTCAAGTATAGAGTTGATATTTAAAATTGTCTGGTAATATTGAAGCCAAACAACCTCAATCATATTCTTACTCTCGGTCCTAGTAAAGTCAAAACTGCTTAAATAGGCAGATAGAGTCCCGGAGAGTGGTGTCCAGTGCTGTGATATCAGCTCACCAATGACCATTGTAGTATTTAATCCGTAAAGTGACGGTGTAGCCAATCTTATGTAGGCTCCTGTGAGCACATCTTTAAATCCCTGCTCGTTTTCGAAAATGGCATCTTTTCTAATCTCCAGTTCGGGTTGAACATCGAGCCATTTATTACAAGAGGTAAGGGATAGAAGTGCGATAAATATTATATAATATATCCTTTTCATCTTCATTCTCATTGATTAATTATTAATTACCATTAAAACCTTGCAGTTATTGAGAGCGAAAATTTCCGGGCAAACGGATAACTTAGACCCCTCTCCTGCTTTATGGTTGAGATGTGAAACAGATCTTCTGCATAAAAACCAAAAGAGAGATAATCCATTTTCAAACTCTTCTTTACCCATTCTGTGCTGAATTCATAGTTTAAATTCAATGAGTTTAGGTTTATTGCATTCTCTTTCATCACAAAACGTGATGATGCGTATGTTGCATTAAAATCTCTTATGTTTTTAAAACTGGCAACATCTCCGGGATTCTGCCATCGCTCATAAAGAGCTCTTTTGTCTAGATTACCCCAAGGATTATTTACCTGTCTTGATAGACTAATGTTCTCTACCTTGTCAACCAGACTTTGGTTATAGACATATCCACCCACACGATAAGACATTGTAGCATTTAGAGTTATGTTTTTCCACCTGAACATAGTTCTTAGGTTTCCCCAGATTGTAGGTTCATTTACTCCGTTTGGAACTTTATCCTGAGCATTCCAGGTATATACCCTCTCCCCGAATCTATTTAGGAATAGCTCCTGTCCGGTTGCAGGATCTATTCCAAGAGAACGCACTACAAATATGGTGTTCATAGATTGTCCCTCTTGGTAAAGGAAACTTGGGTTTGGACCTGCATCTTTCATCAACTCGGAGTTAAGAAACTCCAAAGCATTAGAGATCTTGAGGATTTTATTTACATTGTGAGCAAGATTTCCGCCGACAGACCAGGTTATTCTCCTGTTGACATCTCTGATAATAAATGCATTAGCGTCAATTTCAATACCTCTGTTTCTCACCTCTCCAACATTGGCTTTATAACTCTGAAAACCACCTGCAGTAGGTAAATTTATATCTGTAAGAAGCTCCTCTGTTAACTTATTATAAAAGTCTACATTCATTCGGAAACGTCCATTGAACATAGAGGTTTCAATACCTAAATTGGTATGTTTAGTCTTCTGCCAGGAGAGGTCTGGGTTACCAATACCTATCATATATGCTCCGTTCCAGAACTTGTAACTCTCCTGACCGAAATATTTATATGTAGTTAGTGCCTGATATGAGCTAAAGTTTTGAGAACCTGTTGTCCCGTATGAGAGACGTAAGCGCAGCGAGTTGATTGAGTTTGAGTTGCGGATAAAGTTCTCATTATGTAAGTTCCATCCGAATCCGGCCGACCAGAACGGTGCAGTACGATCATTACTACCAAACTTTGACGAACCCTCAATTTTTCCGGAAAAATCTGCAAAATAGCGACGGTCATATGTATAGTTGACGTTCAGAATAGTACCTAATCTTCTGGAGTGTTGTTCACTGCTGTATGGTTTGCCTAGGGCATACGCTCCTGCCATTCCGAGGTTTTTCATATTTGATGCAGAGAAACCTCTACCTTGAACCGAGTAGTTTTCGCTCATCTCTTCGGCAACATTTGCACTAAGACCTGAATATAACTGGTGAACCTCATTGAAGGTTTTCTTATAGTTAAGTGTTGCAGATCCTTCATATGAGAACTGATAACCAGTGGAGTATGTGTAGCTTCCTCTCATATTGAAGTTTTCACCTGTGTAGTCTCCTGTGTCGAAACTGGTGTGATCACGTGAAAGATATCTGTCTGTACGACTCTCCTGTCTTAAGACTCCGAAATTACCTCTTAACATAAAGTCCTCATTAATCTGCCATTCGATTGCCAGGTTGTTTTGAATATTTGTATAGCTTCCATCATCTCTTGTAGGAAGAGTCGCGTTGTATAAAGGATTTCCTACCCTCTGGGGTGTATTAGACGAAGCTAAAGGGTCTGCAAGCATCTTCTTCAGGTGGCCGTCATTATCATATGGAGTGTAGATTGGATTTGCTGTGGTGTAGTCAGAGAAATTACCATAGGGAGAGTTGCGGTTTTTGTTGTGTATAATGGTAAGGTCGTTCTGAAATTTTAAATTTTTTAAAGAGTACTGAAAGAAAAGATTACCGGAGAAATTGTTACGTGAAGACTCCTTCATTACTCCCATAATGTTGTTATATGAAATGCTACCGGCATAGTTAAAATTATCGGCGCCACCATCTACTCTAACACTATGCCTATTCCCGATTCCGGTTCTTACAGGATACTTAAGCCAGTAGGTATCAACTCCGCGTTCAACTTCTATCAATCTTTGATTGTAGAGCTCCTGGAGATTTTGGTTATTAGGATTATATATTGAATTGAACAGGTTTGCAGCATTCTCATACTGAAGTTTTTCCCGTGCGTTCATCAGATTGTAAGATGTAAAATCGGGAGCTTCAATATTCACTCCACCTCTGTAACTGACTCTTAATTTTCCTATTGCAGGTCGTTTGAGTGTTATTACCACGATTCCGTTGGCTCCTCTTGAACCGTACATTGCAGTTGCACTTGCATCCTTCAAAAGGGTTATGCTCTCTACCAACTCTTCATCCATATCCATAACACGCTGCAGGGAGACTTCGAAACCATCCATAATAAAGAGTGGTAGGTTTGCATTACTTTGAACACTACTCTGTTCCTGTAGATTACGGACGTTTACATCCATACTTGTACGTCCCCGAATTGTAATGTCGGGAAGCTTATTAGGGTCTGACCCGAATTCAAGGTTATCTGTGATGTTAAAACTTGGATCTATATTTCTTATTGAGATTAGTATATTGCGGTTACCGGCTGCTTTAAGCTCTTTATCTGAGATTGTTGTTAATGAACCGGTGTAACTCTCTCTCGATTTATTGAAAATACCTGTCACCACAACCTGGTTAATAGACATTTCGTCATCTTCCAGTATTACATTAACTGAATTTTTACCGGAAATATTTACCTCCTTTGGCTTTTTCCCCATAAATGAGAAGACCAGTACACTCTTATTGGCAGGGACATTAAGTTCGAAACTGCCATCTTCGATTGTTACTACTCCAATCAGAGTCCCCTTAACCATTACTGCTGTTCCCGGGAGAGGTTTCCCGTCGGCCTCTGTTACGTTACCTGTGACCTTAACCGGTTTTTGTTCTGCCTGTTTTTGTGCAGGTTGGCTCTTAGCACTTAGAACAACGACACTCTCCTCTATTTGGTAAGTGTAGGATTTGCCTGTAAGTACCATATCCATAAAACGTTTAATTGTAGCATCAGAGACATTGATGCTAATTCGTCCAATTGCTCGGGCGGCTTCTGTACTGTACATAAAGGTGTAGTCTGTTTGCGATTCTACTTCGCGAACAATCTCCTCAAAGGTCACATTTTGCTTATTGATGCTTATAAGCCGGTTATTCTGTGCATATAGCTGCATAGGTGATAGACCGGCCAAACAAAGCAGAGCAATAGTGCAAAATAAACGTCTGGCACTTAAAAGGGAAATGTTAGTCCCATAAGTACGCTTAATCCACTTTTTTTTCATACATTTATTGTTTGGGTTTGGTGGGTTCTAAAACTGTTTTCTTAGCGGGAGCCGGTTTGAGGATAAGAACCCGTTAAATCCTCTCGCCGCCCATTTAACCGTAGTTCCTGGCCGAATTACGGTTAATGGGTGGTTTTTTAATTGAATTCTACCGATTTGCCGGTAAAATGATTACTGTTTTATCATTTACTTCGAACCGAAGTTCTCCTGTCTTTTCCATAAGATCCATAAGTCTGCTGAAGTTGCTGGTACGTGGGAGCTTGAATCGAAATTTTTTATCCTTCATTCCGAAATCTTCAAAGTTGTACTCGAATCCGAACCACAGGCTAAACTCTCGCATTATCTCTTCGAGACTTCTGTTTTCAAATATGAACATTCCACCGGCTCTCTCCCGGTAGATTGTTGCATCTAAATTTTCTATAGAGATATTTTGATCTCCTCTATTTAAGATTGCCAATTGATTAGGTAATAACCCTGTCTGGTTCATCATAACTTTCCCAGAAACAAGTGCTGTCTCTACGGTAGATTCATTGTTGTAGGCTCTCAGATTGAAACTGGTTCCCAATACAGTTATTTTTGCATCAGCAGCTGTTACTATGAATGGCCTTGAAGTATCCCTTTTTACATCAAAATAGCCCTCACCGGAAAGTTTAACCGATCTTTCTGTTCCATCGAAAAACGAAGGGAACTCCAGTTCAGACTCAGGGTAAAGAGTTATTATTGTACCATCTTCCAGCGTAATGGTATGAGTAGAACCGCTTGAAACTTTAATTTTGTAAATCTCCGCTACTATCTTTCCCGGCTCACTCTCTTTAAGTATCGCGGTTTGCTGGAGTATTGCAGAGATATCTGTTTTTTCTTTTAAAACAATACTTTCGCCTGTTGGGTACTCCAGAATTGTTTCATTAGCAAGAAGTTTTATTGACTCTCCCCGATTATCACTACCTGTGCGTAAAAGGTATGTTCCTAATGCCAAAGATGCCGTTACGGCAAAAACTGCCGCATATCTTAAAAGCCTCCGGTTAAATTGATATTTTGGACGATAAATATTTCTCGCAACCTCCTCCCAGACTCTTTTCCCGGCCTCAATATCTAATTTATCGGTATCTTCTTTGCTAAATTTTTTTAACAACTCTTCAATGTCTAATCCTGACTCTTCAAGTAGTGATGTAAGTTCTCTCTTTTCGATTTCAGTAATATCTTGCACCGCAAATTTTGCGAGTAACTGGGCAACTCTTGTTGATTGGTAGTACCTTTTCATCTCTAAAATCGTTTTAGATTCATTATTTATCTCTTTATTATCCATAAATCTAAAAAAGGTATTATCAAAACAGAATTATTTTTATAAAAAGGCTAAAATTTTTTTTTATCAGAAAAAGTCTACTTTTGTTAAAGTGATTTTAAAAAGATGGAATCATCAATATTCAATATATTCTTATTATGGAGGAGATAGTTCGGAAGTTTCAAGAAGGAGATCAAAGCTCTTTTGAAAAGCTGTTCTGGACATATTTCCCATCCGGTAGAAGATTTGTACTAACCTTTTTGATAGATGAAGAGAGTGCAGATGATATACTTCAGGAGGTCTTTATCCAGATTTGGAATAAACGTAAAATCTTCAGTAACGAGGCACACTTCAAAGCCTATTTTTACAAATCATTGAGGAATAATACAGTAAAACGAATTGTAAGGAGCAAACACCCAATTAATTTAGAGTCAATTGAAAATAAAGAGAGTGAAGATCTATTCCAGAAAATTGTCGAAATTGAGTTTAACAGAGAGGTTTCTCAAGCTATTTCAAGATTACCTGAAAAAAGAAGAGAGATTATTCTCCTCTCAATGTCCGGTATGAGTGCCGAAGAGATCTCCAAGGCACTGAATATTTCTGTTAATACAATTAAAAGCCAAAAGACAAAAGCATATTCAACTCTTCGCAATGATTTGAAAGATATGAACAGTTTTGTCTTTTGGATTTTGCTTTAACCTAATTATATTTTTTTCTTACGCTCCAGATCTTTAGCAACCCTAACTCTGGTTTGTTCATCGCCTATTAAAGCCAACAACTCTTTTGTTTGATCTTCATTCCACAAATCACTTAAAGCAGGAATCGTGAAATATAAAAACCTAATAAGTTCGTTTTTATCGGACCCTACTGAAAACGCGGTTATATTCTTGTACAGAGATTCAACTCCCTCCTTATTCATATATACCTTTATGGCTTCTTTATAGAGGTTTAGGACTTTGGAGTTGTTTAATTTTAGATTTTCTAATATCACACTTTTCTCGTCTAGATCAGTCTGGATGGGATTGGATTGTTTCCCGAGAACTCCTGCATAATAAGCTTCAAATTTCTTTTTCAATAAAAGGTCAGTTTTATCCCTACCAACCTCTTTGCGAAACTTCTCAACATTATCTAGAACAAATTTACCTTTAGGTGAGTTAAGTCTTGCCATATCATCAAATATGAACAGACACTCTTCACAAATCAGCTCATCTTCCGATAGAGAGTTTGCAAAATCTTCGACCATTTTGGTTATATCGGCGGTATAAGTACCACCTAAAGCTTTTATGTAGTTTGCTACAAGTTTTTTATCACGATTACCTTCGTTATAACTCTTTTGTAAAACTCCAAATGCTTTTTCAGGATTAAAAGACTCCTCTATTTTATCAATAAATGCAAGTCCAAGAACTCCACCTGCAAACATATGCAACAGATTACCGTCTCCATCAAGAATTACATAAGTTGGGTATGCTTGTATCCGATATTTGGTTTTAACAGCAGGTCCCTCTTCTCCTTTCTCTGCATTAAACTTCACGCTAATAAATTTCGGGTTAAAGTAATCTCCCATCTCTTTCATTGGGTAGATATCCTTATCCATCATTTTACAGGGTCCGCACCAATCTGTATATGTATCAATGAATACAAATTTGTTTTCTAATTTTGCTTTTGCAATTGCTTGATCTAAAGTTAGCTCTTGGAAATTAATCCCTTGCCCTGCTGCAAAAATTGAGGAAAACAGGATGGCAAGCATCAAAATTGGTTTTTTCATAAAAATGGTTTTGTTATTGTTTTTCATAGATAATATCCACAAAAAGAGAAAAGGTATTATCCATAAAAATTTAAATGATCAAATCCACTTCTGAACATTTACCGGCCGGTAACTCTCCATTTTATCCAAAAGAGAGGTAATATTATCGCTGATTAATATCATCTGCATATTGGCATCTTTAAGAAAATGCTCTTTTACCATATTGTCAATAAGTGCCAGGAGATGATCGTAGAAACCATTTGTATTGAGAATTGCCACCGGCTTATTGTGAAGGCCCAACTGTGCCCAGGTAAGAATTTCAAAAAACTCTTCCAATGTTCCGTATCCGCCGGGAAGTGCTATCACTGCATCACACATTTCGCTCATTAGAGTTTTACGTTCGTGCATACTTTTAACCCAGATAAGTTCGCTAAGATTAGCGTGGTTAATCTCCTTGTTTTTAAGGAACTCCGGCATTACTCCTGTTACAATGCCCCCCTCTGAGAGAACGCTATCGGCAACTGCTCCCATAAGCCCCACCTTTGCTCCGCCGTAAATAAGTTCTATATCTCTTTTTGCCAACTCTTTGCCAAGCAGGCGGGCCTGCTCCAGATAGATGTTATTGCTACCGGAGCTAGACCCGCAAAATACTGTTATTCGTTTAAAATGCATATTGAGAATAATCTGCTATTTGATATCTTTTTTTAGCCTGCCTGCATCTTTCAAACTTTTGTTTATCATCCATTCCAATTGACCATTGATGCTCCTGAACTCATCTGCAGCCCATTTCTCAATTGCTTTCATCGTCTCGGTGTCGATGCGTAGAACAAATGATTTTTTTTCTGCCATCTTCTATTGGTTTAAAGTTCCTGCATTGATTACAGGTGAAGTCTCCTTGTCTCCGCAAAGAACGACCAGTAAATTACTCACCATAGCAGCTTTTTTCTCTTCGTCCAGTTCAACTATCTTCTTGTTAGATAATAACTTTAGAGCTGTCTCTACCATACCTACTGCCCCCTCTACAATTTTGCTTCTGGCAGCGATTATTGCAGTTGCCTGTTGTCTTTTTAGCATTGCCTGAGCTATCTCCGGCGCATAAGCAAGATAACCTATTCTCGCCTCAATTACTGTTATACCGGCCAGTTTTAACCTCTCAGAAACCTCCTCTTCAAGACTCTTATTTACATCTTCGAAGTTTGAACTCAATGTAATGCTTGCCTGTTCGTCTTCGAACTGATCATAAGGGAATGAGCCTGCGAGCTTGCGAACTGCCGAATCTGTCTGAACCTTTACAAACTCTTCAAAATTATCTACCTCGTATAGAGCTTTGTAAGTGTCATCAACTTTCCAAACCAATATAGAGCTAATCATAATTGGATTCCCGAGTTTATCGTTAACCTTAATCCTTTCACTCTCAAAGTTACGAGCTTTCATTGAAATAGCATATTTAGCATAAAACGGAAGCACCCAATAGAATCCGCTCTCCTTAACAGTTCCGGTATATGCGCCGAATAACAGCAACACCTTTGAATTGTTAGGATTGATGATGAAAAAACCGGGAACCAGAAATAGGAAAATAAATAGGGATGCAATGCCTAAGATCACATATGACTGTGAAAGACAGTAAATGCCGGAGCCCAATGCCAGCAAAGAAACCGTGAACATAAGATAGCCACTTGTTGCATTAATGATAACTTCTTTTTTCATAATAGTGATATTAAAATGATATTATTATGACATCAAAAGTAATGCAATTTTTTTAATTACCAAAAAAAATATTTACATATTATTTGCCTTATAAAGATTTGATTTTTTTTATAATGTTTTCAAAGCCATAAATACTGGATATATCAAAGCAATAATAAGCATTAGTGTAATGATAGGCCTGTTGATATTCTGCCATTTATAATTGTTTCTTTTGAATGCATCAATTGCGTGATTGAGACCGGAGAATATAAAGAAGAAGATAAAAGTGAATAAAATAGTAAGCTCTGCCTTTATACCCCAATTTAAGAAATATACCACAACAGCTACAACTGCGTAAGAGAGGAGTGCAATTGCAGATTGTCTCTGGTAGTTGCTCCCAACCTCAAATCCCTTAAGTTCTGCAGATTTTTTGGCAAACAGTAGCCCCTCCAGACCTGATATTCCCGCTATTGCAAATATTATTAATGGAATCATAAAGTGGAGTTGTGCTATGGGGTCGTAACCATTGGTAAAACCAATCGAGTATCCAAAATAGATAGATATTGATACTATAGTAATTCTAACTATGTCCAATATTTTCAAAAAAGTTTTCATATTATGGGTATTATTATTGTTTTAAAAACCAAGGTGTTGAAGTTGGATCTGTGGAGAAGAACTCAAACAGCATATTTGCGATTTTTAAACGACCTGAATTTGAGGGATGAACTCCATCTGTCTGATAATCTGATAGACCCCAGGTAACTCCATCATCTCTTGGTTTTGTACCTTCGGTCCAGAAATATGGCCCCCAGGAGAGCCAAGCACTTTGTGGCTGTGCGCCGGTATAATTCAGAGAACTTACTCCATTTATCTGGTCTTCTATGAGACGCTTTACTGCCCACCCGCTGTACCAGGCATAAGGTTCGGGGTTTAATGTGCCTGTTGCCCATCCTGCATATGTTCGGCTGCTTAAATATACAAGTTTAAGATTAGGAAACTTTGATTTAAGCATCTGCATAGATAAGGCGAATTTATCTTTTAATGAGTTAGGATACGTAGCAAACGCTGTGTCTCTTGGAGCAATCTCTGCCTCCTTGTACCATATTATCTGCACTTGTAAAGCTGTAACTCCGGCTGCAGTTAGACGATTATTTACTGTTTGCCAGTAGGGTGCAGATTCTAAATTAATTTTAACTATGTCCTGCCCCCCTTCGGCTCCATCTACAAGGAGCAACTTTTGATTTTTGCCTGAGTATGCCTGTGCAATAGGGATAAATGCAGAAGTCTCCTGTGTTGTGTTTGACATGCCAACTGACATCCATACAATTTTACCGTTTGACTCATCTGTACTTCCCGAGATGTTTAGAGGCTTGATTGATTTGGCGATAGCTATACCGGCTGAGTTATGGTTTATAGGGCGAATATTTGATCCGTTTGGATACAATCCTCCCGTATATCCTCTAAAAGTTCCGTATCCAAAGTCTGTAAGGGGAGCTGGGGAGGTAATTACCAAATTCTCCTCTCTATCTTGCTCCCTATCTTTATTACAGGCAAATACTATTAAAATAAGCGAAGCGACAAAAGCAAATCTTGCTTTTGAAGATATCTTAAGGAGTTTGATTATTTGAGCCATCGCTATTACAGTTGTGAGGCCGTTTGAATCAAATTTAAATATTTTTTTCAAACCTCAGCTATTGCAAAGGATAATAGTGCAGATTCTCTGCTCAAGATTGAAATATCTATAGATTCGGGTTAAAGTATTTTTGGATAAGTGGCAGAAATGTCTCTTTTATGATGGGTTTTGTTATATGATCGTTACACCCTGCCTCTAATGCTTTAATTCTGTCATATGTTTGAGCAAAAGCTGTTTGAGCAATAATTATTATATCTTTATTAAATTGGCGAATTTGGCGTGTAGCTTCATAACCATTCATATCAGGCATTTTGATATCCATCAGAATCAGGTCTAAATCCGGATTGTCCCGGCAAGCTTTTACCGCTTTTATCCCCGTTTGAGCGTGCAAAACAGCAGTACTTACTTTTTTGAGCATTCTTGTCATAAATAGGTCACTGGTCTGGTCATCTTCAACAATCAAAACTCTAAGTTTTTTAATTTGTGTATTTGCTCTAACGGTATCTTGAACAAAAGACTCAATGCCCTTATCAGCTTGTATGTGAAGTTTATATGGTGTGGTAAAAAAGAAGGTAGATCCGGCACCCTCTTTACTTTTTACCCATATTTTCCCACCCATTAACTCTACAAAAGCTTTAGATATAGAAAGACCTAAACCAGTTCCTTGATTAGCCCTTAAGTCTGCAATATCTGCCTGAATAAAACGTTCGAAAATTGCCTCTATTTTCTCTTTTGGAACTCCAATTCCTGTATCTCTGATAAAAAACTCCAGAACTTTAGTTTGATCCTCTTTTTTTAGGTTGTATCCAAATTTTATTGACCCTTCATCGGTAAATTTAATTGCATTTTTAACAAGATTGGTAAGTATTGCATACATTTTCTCACGATCTGTAGTTATAAATGCATCTTTTTCCGGCAATGGTTTTTTCATAGAAAACTCAATTTTTTTTCTCTCCATCTCCGGTTTGAAAAAAGTGTAGATAAAATCTATCTGCTCATTTATGTTCGACCCCTTAAAACGAACCTCCATCAGACCGGATTCAATTTTAGAGATATCAATTATATCATTAATGATATTGAGCATCCGAATTCCACTCTGCTCTATAAGTTGTATATACTCCTGCTGCTCTTCTCCGGTAAGATCTGCCTCTTTCAATAGACTGGCAAAACCTAAAACACCATTCATTGGTGTTCTTATTTCGTGTGACATATTTGCTAAAAATGCTGTTTTGAGACGGTCGCTCTGTTCTGCTTGATCTTTTGCAATAATTAACTCTGCAGCACGTTTCTCCTTTTCATTGTTTTGAAATGCAAGCTCTTTATTTGCAATGACCAGTTCTGCAGCGCGTTTCTCTTTTTCATTGTTTTGAAAAGCAAGCTCTTTATTTGCAATAACCAGTTCTGCAGCGCGTTTCTCCTTCTCTTTATTCTGAAATAAAAGTTTCTTGTTTGCAATAATCAATTCTGCTGCACGCTTCTCTTTCTCTCCGTTTTGAAATAGAAGCTCTTCATTGGCAAGCATTAACTCTGCATCACGCTTCTCCTTTTCATTATTTTGGAATGATAGCTCATTATTTGCAATAACGAGTTCTGCTGCACGTTTTTCCTTTTCATTGTTTTGAAATGATAGCTCTTTATTTGCAATCACCAGCTCTGCTGCACGTTTTTCTTTTTCATTATTTTGAAATGAGAGCTCATTATTTGCAATCACCAGCTCTGCCGCGCGTTTTTCTTTCTCTTTATTTTGAAAGAGAAGCTCTTTATTTGCAATCACAAGCTCTGCTGCACGCTTCTCCTTCTCTTTATTTTGAAAGAGCAGCTCTTTATTTGCAACAATTAATTCTGCTGCACGCTTCTCTTTCTCCCTGTTTTGGTAGAGGAGCTCTTCATTGGCAAGAATCAATTCTGCAGCGCGTTTACCCTTTTCATCATTTTGAAATGCAAGCTCTTTGTTCGCTATGATTAACTCTGCAGCGCGATTCTCCTTCTCTTCGTTTTGATATGCAAGTTCTTTGTTTGCAATATCAAGTTCTGCAGCACGTTTCTCCTTCTCTTCGTTTTGAAAGAGGAGCTCTTTATTGGCAATTATTAGCTCTGCCGCGCGTTTCTCCTTCTCCCTGTTCTGAAAAACAAGCTCTTTGTTGGCTATAGTTAACTCCAGCTCTGCTCTTTTGATCTCTTTTTGTCTCATTTTTTTGCTTGTAATTTCAACTTATCTACTAAACTGTTCAATTTGCATATCTCTTTATAAAGTTTGTCATTAGCAATCTCCAATAGATTTTTTCTTCCTTCGATATCCAGAGTTTCATTAACATTCTCGATACGCAGTGCCCGCAAAGCATTAACCATATTTTCAAGCTTACCGATTGTCTCATTTAACTCATACTCTCTCTTTTTTAAATCAGATATATCGGTTGCAATCAGGATGTAATTGTCGCCTTGCAGATATGGTGGTAAAAGGTGGATTGATAGTCTCAGGTACTGTGTTTTATTTAGAGAGACAATAATAACATCTCGCTTCTTTTTAGTAAGTTGAGAGAGAAAACTCTCTAACTTCGAGTTATCGTTTGGTGTGATATAACTTTTAATAGATGAACCGATGACCCTTTCATAAGGAGACTGTACAATTTCGGCAAACCTTGGGTTACAATAGAGGATTACCCCCTCTTTTGTGATAGTGACTGCACCTTCGCTCATCTGCTCAATAAAAGTACGATAAGGTGTTTCGGCAGAGCTTACAGAGTATACCTGCTCTCCATTTTTACCTGTTACCATTATTGCATCTACATCTCCGTTTCGAATTGCAGTAATTGCCTCTTCATATTCAGCCAGACGGTCGTGCAATAGCTCATTTTCTGCTATGAGTTGTTCTCTTGATCTGCTCATTTTAGTTTGTCTCTAAGATCTAATCCTAAAAGTACCTTCTCTTTATTTGACATATCACCAATAATCCGTCTGAATGGTAGAGGCAGCTTTTTTATCAATGTCGGGGCTGCAATAATTTGATCACCTTTTGCCAAGCTAGGATTTTGATACAGATCTACCACCTGAAGTTCGTATCTTCCTTCAAGATACTCTTCACAAATCTTTTCCAGGTTCATTAGGGCTAGAACTGAGCGACAAGTAGATCCGGTAACATATAAACGTAAAATATACTTATCATTATCGTGAGATGATAATATTGCGTCAAGTTCTTTTGGCCAATTCTTCACTTTTGTTGCTTTCTCTTTCATAATTATATATGATAATTATTTAATTTACATATTAGTTACCGGCAGTAGATCCAGTCCAACCAGAACGCGTTCTGTGTTTGAGAGATCTCCTATTATTTTACGAACAGGTACCGGTAATTTCCTTACTAATGTTGGTAAAGCAAAAATTTGGTCATCGGCTCCCAACTGTGGATTTCTCAATAGGTCAATAACTTCAATTGTATATTCACCATTTAATTGCTCTTCACATATCTGTTTCAAATTATTAAACGCGGTGAGGGCTTTTGGCGTTTGTCCGGCAACATATAAACGAAGCACCCACAAGTCATTTACTGTCTCAACTTTCTCTTTTTTATGTTTCATAGGGCATCAATCTATTTATCTTTAATTTTTTTAATGTTTACATTTTCAATTTGGGCGTGTCTGCTCTCTGCCATCTGCAGTTTATCCAATTTTAGCCGTTTAATCTGATTTTGTTCTATCTCAATCATTTTAATCGCTTCAGACTCTTGCGATTCAAACTCAAAATGTAATGCAGATATTTGAGCCTTGAGCGCATTGCGTTTTTGTTCAATCTCTCTTTTTTTACGTTCTACATCCTTTTTTCGAATCAAGAGCTCTGCACTCTCTTTAGCCTCCTGAGCAATACGAGCCGAACCGGTTAAGACCCCTTTTGATCCAATATATGCTTCACGTAATTCAACACCGTGATCTGTTAAAATGAATTCACGTATTTGGTTGGAGTTTGCCATTCCTCTTGATTTGAGAACATACATTCCTCTGTTACGCTCTCCGCTTAATTCAATATCGCGCAATAGTATCCAGGTATCTATCAATGATGATATTCCGGCTTCTGAGCTCTCTAATGGACTCTCATTCGATGTAAGACTTGTAAAGAGAGCTGTAATTTGATTTGCCTTAAGAAAATCAACAATTCGCATCAGCATTGTTTTTATTTCAATATCCTTATCACTTACTACAAAAGTATTTATTGGATCAAGAATAACAATACTTGGTTTGAAGGCATTTACAGCTTTATGTGTAACAGCTAAATGCATCTCCAGTCCATAAAGTGTCGGGCGTGTAGCGTGAAATTGCAAAAGCCCTTTTTTTACCCAGGGTTCTAAATCAATACCTATTGAGAGCATATTGCGAATCAGCTGATTTGGAGACTCTTCAAAACAAAAGAAGAGTACTCTTTCACCTCGTTTACACGCTGCCTCTGCAAAGTGAGCTGCAATACTCGTTTTCCCAACACCTGCAGTACCTGAGACAAGCACAGTGCTTCCACGGTAATACCCTTTCCCTTCAAGCATTTTGTCAAGGGCAGATATACCACTTGAGACTCTTTCATTTGATACAACGTGTTCTAATCCCAATGAGGTTACAGGCAAAACGGAGAAGCCGGTTTCATCTATTAAAAATGGATACTCATTGGTGCCGTGCATAGATCCGCGATACTTAACAATACGTAACCGCCGTGTAGATGTCTGTTCGTTTACTCTGTGATCAAGCATAATCACACAGTCTGATACATACTCTTCCAGACCCTGCCTGGTTAATTTATCGTCACCCCTTTCACCTGTTATAATTGCAGTTACACCTTTCTCCTTAAGCCAGCGAAACAGACGCCTTAGTTCTGCACGTAAAATCAATTGATTTGGCAAACCTGCAAATAGTGATTCAATTGTATCCAACACAACTCTTTTTGCACCTATTGAATCGATTGCATAGCCCAGTCGTATAAAAAGAGCCTCCAGGTCGTACTCTCCGGTCTCCTCTATTTCACTGCGTTCGATATGGACGTGGTCAAGTACAAGTTTCTTTCTTCGAATCAGATCTTTAAGATCAAATCCAAGTGAAGCAACATTTATTGTCAACTCTTCATTTGTCTCTTCAAAAGACATAAACACACCCGGTTCATTGAACTCAGTTGCACCGCGTACCAGAAACTCTATTGCAAAAAGAGTTTTACCGCAACCAGCGCCTCCGCATACTAGAATTGGCCTACCTTTAGGAACTCCTCCTCCGGTTATTTCATCAAATCCCTTAATTCCGGTTGGTGACTTAGGAAGTCTCTTCATTGATAATTCGTGATCAAGTTTTTTCATTAGGTTTTTTAAATAATAGATAGTTATTTCATTATGGCGAATAAAGGTTGTAAAGAATTGAGAAATTTTCTTTACAACATTTTTATTAGTAGTTACACAATTCACTCATTTGTTGAAAACGGGGATATGTTATTAAATTTATTTTTCATAAATTTATTGAAAAGTATTTGGTTCTGAGGATAGTAATTTAAACACTAACAATCATGAAATCAATAATATTCCAATATAGTAGGCAAAGTTGCTGCTTGCTTTTATCATTAATTTGTACCGGAAATGCTTATGGGCAATCTGAGGTTTTAAAGTGGAAAGATGGAAAAACAGCTGCAATTTCTATAACATATGACGGTGGTACAAAGAACCAGTTTCGTGTAGCACTGCCAATAATGAATGAGATGGGGCTGCCCGCCACTTTTTATATTGTTACCGGGGATATCACCGGAGCTCAGTATAGGGGGGAGTTTATTGGAAGAGATGTGGCAGAGATTGTTGAGGAGAGTAAAACTGTAAAGACCAATTTGCAGAATCTGTTTGAGCGGGCAGCCGCAGTTAGGTATCTTCAAAGCTCAGATGCGCGTCTTTACCACACCAGAGCAGGTGATTTGTTTGAGTTGGGAAAGGCAGATGATGCCTGCAGGGAGATTGACAGAGCTTTTGCGGCATTTTCCAAAGGGGTGTTAAAAATGGACCTACCGGGTAATATTTTTGATAACCCCGATGTAGATATCTCCTGGGATGAGATTAAGCAGATTGCAACTGCAGGACACGAATTTGGAAGCCACTCTGTAACACATCCGCAGTTAGGGATCTACGATTTCCCCAATATGAGGTATGAGATTGAGAAAAGCAGAGAGGAGATTGTAAAACATCTGGGTGAGAGCCACACTTTCTCTGCAGAGATTCCTCACGGAATTGAAAACCCTCGTGTAATGGAGTTTGCCGGAAGATTCCACGAAGCCCTTCGCAATAGGATGCCGGCAAGATATCTGGAGGAGATAAACCGCTGGAGCAGAATGACTCCATCGGAATCCGGTATGCAATATATACAGTGGCAAAGAGGTCCCAAGAGTAGCACTTCGCTAAAAGCAATGAATGCGTGGGTTGACACCTGTCTGGCATACGAAAATGTGTGGCTGGTTCTTACTTTTCACGGTGTAGACGGAATCGGCTACGAACCAAAGAGCTCTGCAGAGCTAAGAGAATTTTTCAGCTACATCAAAAGCTTCGAAAACAGAATCTGGATTGCAACCTTCCGGGATGTTGTTAAATATATCCGGCAGAGAGACGCTTCATCTGTAACCCAGATAATGGAGAGCTCAGAAAGGGAAGATATGAGACCTGGAAAAAAAATTGTCGTAGGGCTTAAGCACAATCTTGATAAAGACAAATATAACTATCCGCTTACACTAAAGAGCTATATGCCTCAGGGGTGGAATGAGGTCTCTATCACTCAGGGAGGTATCACTCTTCCTTACAAAAAATCAAGCGATAAAATCGGAAGCTATGTTATCTACAATGCATTACCAAATAAAGAGCTTATTACAATTGAGCCTAAGGCAGTTTTATAAAGAGAATACCCGGGCATTTCTTCAGTTCACGCCCGGGTATGTTTAGCAAGGTTACTTCTCTTCGTCGTGGTGATAATTTTCTACCTTAGTAGCGTTGTGCTTTTGTGTTAGTAGCGATACTACAACAAGAACGATAACTGCCAGAGGGATAGAGATTATGCCGGGATTGTCAATAGGAAATGGGGCAGCTGCCTTGGCCAGACCATACTTCTCGTACATAGTAGGGGAGAAGAGTATCAGAATTACAGATGAGAGTATTCCGGTTACAATAGACCAGGCAATTCCTTTTGCGGTGGTCTTATCCCAGAAGAGCAGGAAGAGAATAGCCGGAAGGTTGGCAGATGCTGCAACTGAGAACGCAAGGCCTACAAGGAAAGATACATTCATACCTTTGAAGAGGATTCCAAGCAGAATTGCAAAAAGACCAACTCCAAATGCAGCAAGTTTCCCTGCTTTCACTTTTCTCTTGTCGTCCATTTTCATATTCAAGTACTTATCCATAAAGTCGTGGGCTATTGCACCCGATGACGCCACAATAAGACCGCTCACAGTCCCAAGAACTGTAGCAAAAGCAATGGCAGAAATTATTGAGAATATTCCTACCCCAAAATACTTTGCCAGCAGAGGCCCGGACATATTGCTGCTCTCAACATCCAGAACTCCATTTACAGATGCTCCAAGACCCATATAAAGTGTTAACACATAGAAGAAACCGATTGCTGCTATAGCAACTATTGTGGATTTTCTTGCAGCTCTCTGGCTGGATACAGTATAGTACCGTATAAGAATGTGTGGTAGTGCAGATGTTCCTAAAAAGAGAGCAAGCATCAGTGAGACGAAATTGACACGATCCCAAGGTGTTGCTCCTGTTGACTTAGATATTTTATAGAGAAGCCCCGGCTTGATCATATCCTTTCCATCGGTCACATTTTGATACCAAACAGTAGTTCCGGCAGCTTTGATCTCCTTTTTAGTAAACCTTACGATTTCTGTATTCTCCATTGTCGAGAGAAATTCAAACGGGCCTAAAGGACCGGTTTTGTCTACCTCAACGCCATCCACCACAATCTTTGACAGATGGCCCACCTGATAGAATTTAGCTGCAGATTTTGGCTCTCCGTTATAGAGTTTAGTGCCATTCTCAAGAGTTGTAATAAAGAGGGCCTCCTCTAGGGATGATGAGTCTTTTGAGAGTTTAAACCACTGGTCAACTCCCCCCTTCTCGGTTTTAACAAAGGTTAAACTCTTATCGACAGTATAGCTCTCCTTAAAAACATACTCAGGATCGGTTGTCCCGGTTATTGCTTTATCTTCAACTACAACACCAATATTTGCAAATTTATGGTAGTCTTTACCCGGGTTGAGAGTAAAACCATTGTTTAAAATGTAGATTGTTAATATTGTAGAGAAAATAATTAGCAGAGCACCCTTTATAAATTGTACGTATGTTGTGGATGTCATACCTGCAGTAGCTACAATGAAGATAACAATAGAACCAACTATTACCACTCCAACCCAATGAGGAAGGCCAAGAAGAGGAACAACCAAATCTCCGGCACCAACCATCTGAGGAATAAGATAGAAAATTGAGACTACTAGAGTACTTATTGCTGCAGTGAGTTTAATAGCCTTGGAGTTAAAACGGGCATCCAGAGCATCTGTAAAGGTGTATTTGCCAAGACGTTTCATAGGCTCAGCAACAATGAAAAGCGCTACAACCCATCCGGCCAGATATCCGATTGAGTATAAGAACCCGTCGTAACCCGAGTAAGCAATCATACCGCAGATTCCTAAAAATGAAGCAGCAGAGAGATAATCTCCGGCAAAGGCAATTCCGTTTACACCCCAGTGGATGTTTCCACCGGCAGCATAGTATCCGGCAGCAGATTTGGTTTTTCTCGCAAAATAAAATGAGAGGCCCAATACGGCGGCAACAAATGTTAAAAATATTATTATTGCCCAAATTGATACATTATAAATCATACCTCAATTTTTATTTGTTTAACCTATTTTCCATTCGGGTACATACGGCATTGTAAATAAAGCCCATAATTATGGCAAGGAGAATCAATCCAAAACCATAGACTATGGCAAGATTCTGCGCGCCAATAACGTGTAATCCCATAAGTTCGGGGTTTACGAGGCCAATTAATACAAAGCCTCCATACACAAGTGTATAGAATAAAAAAAGAATAACGCCCAATCGAGTCTTCTTCGAGGTTGCGTTATCTTTACCAAGTTTTGCTGCTGGTCCGTGCATTTTGTTTAAATTATTTAGGTTAATAAATATTAGGTTTTGTATGAACTCATAAATGTTGCTGTAACTATTTCGTTGTAGTGATTCATTTGTGTAAAGACCTTTTTTAGAATAAAGTTCTCCATCTCACTAAGACTCTTTGGAGGAATACTGTTATCCGGCAACTCTCCCCGGAAAATCTGTTCGGTCTGGTGTTTTATCCTCAGGTTCATAAGGTAGTTGAAGTGGTATCTCACCTCATCAGAAGTCTCTTTGCTCAGGATTCCCGCCATCTGGAGAGCAGATATCCTCTCTATGGTTCCCTTTTTGCGGATGTTGTTATGAAGTGCGTAAATACGGGCAAACATTACAACTGCAGTTAGTGCTCTCTTTATCTCCAGCATCTCGCTGTTTTTTCTGGATGACTCAGTAACAATACTGCCGAATATATTGACGGGTGGCTTAAAGCTGCTAACAGATTGGGCAAGGAAATAGAAAAATGCACTTCTCCCTTCAAGTGCATTAAATATATAATCCTCCAGTTTGAGATAGAGATCTTTATCTCCAAATATAAACCGTAGATCGAAAAATACAGAGATATTCATAACATTCTCGGGCTCTGCATTGACAATCCACTCCTCGAAATAGCCCTTCCATATGCTCAGAGGGGAGCACCACTTTGGGTTGCTTGCCATATAACCTCCGGAGCAGAGTTCTAACCCGGACTCGTGCAGATTATTACAGATTTTTGTTGAGAGTGCTGCAAAGTAGATATCGGTTTTCTCTTTTGGAACAGAAGGATCATCTGCGTATAGAAGTGCGTTATCCTGGTCTGAATTAAATACCAGCTCTTCTCTCCCCTCACTTCCCAAAGATATAAAAGCGAACGGGACAGGAGGCTCTCCAAGCTCTTTTATTGCATTTGAAATTATCTTGTGAGTAATCGCATCGTTTAACCGGGAGACCATCCGGTTTATGTTATGGGCGCTGCTGATCCCGTCAAGAAGAGGCTTTGCGAGAAGTGGTATTTTTTTGCGTATTTGAGCCAGATCTTTTACGGTATTACTTTGATAGATACTCTCTAATATGTAGTTGGGGCTGTTTGAGAAAATACCGAAGAGATTTCGCTTCTCTACGACTCCTGTTGTATCGCCTGCGAAGTTTGTTACCGCAAGATGGGAGATGTTTTTACTCTCCATCAGTGAGACAGCCTGCTCTATTGTTGAGTCCTCTCCAACAGTAATCAGAGGTGATGTCATAATATCGGTTATATACCTCTTTGAGGTTGACTCCCGGGAGATAATATCTGAGTATGTTACAATACCCAAAAAGCACCCGTCAATTGCAGGGAGTATATAATCGCACGCGTTTTGTTGCATAATCTCTATTGCCTGTAAAATAGAGGAGTCTGCTCTGCAGCTTACTATCGGTGTCTTGAAATCTAAAACCGGCAGGCTGTTTAAAACCTCTTTGGAAGCAATTTCAAGAGAGAGCTGAGAGAGCTCCTGTGGAAGTGACATATTTTGTAAAAGACTTTTAACCTCTTTAAGTTCATTCTGAACAGAGTGGTAATCACTCGTGTCACGCAGAGTAAGCAGTAGCCCCTCCTTATCTGCAAAGCTCACAGGCATAACCATCAAAACAGCTTCGGTAGGCTTCCCGTCTTTGCGTCTGAGTTTAACCTCAAACCGGGTCTCGTTTGTAATTGCGGAGAAGTCGGGAGAGTCATTCAGGAAAAAGAGCTCCTTAAGCTCCATCTCCATAAGCTCATTTCCTGTATAGTGAAGCCAGTTTTGAATAAATGAGTTTGTGTAAGAGATCTTTAAGTTCAATAGCAGAACTATACCCTCAGTTGAGGACTCGATTAGGGAACGGTACTTCTCCCGTGACTCGAGAAGCTGCAACTCTGCCTCCCGGCGCTGATTATCAATTCTAAAACTCTGCAGTGCAATATATGTAATAATGAGAGAGACAACAATCGTTATCAATAGAAGGATTAAAAGAATCTTTCTGGTAAGTGTCCGAATCTCCTTCTGAACATCATCTAGATAGATACCGGTACCAATAATCCAGTTCCAGGGTTTGAATGCCTTCACAAAACTCATTTTGGGAACGATTTGAGTAGAGTCGTCATTCATCTGCCATTTATAATTTATAAAGCCCTCTCCCGTACTTTCGGCTATCTTTACTGCCTCAATAAAGATCTTAACTCCATCGGGATCTGCATAGTAATGTAAGTCTTTCCCTGTAAGCTCGTGGACATATGGGTGCATAACCATAAATGGGACCATATCTGTTATCCAGAAATAGTCTTTTTTATCTACCCCGTAACGAAGAGTCTCAATTTCGGCTTTAGCTTTATTCTGTGCCTCCTCTAATGAGATAATTCCATTTAGTTCATCAGTATGATACTTTTGAAGAATGCTCCAGGTGGTACTGGTGAGTTCGCTGAGCATTGTCTGCTTTTGAATCAGGGCGTTTCGTTCGAATGTTGGAATAACGAACAAGAAAAGTGAGAGTATAAATAGAAGAAGCGCCAACAGTGCAGGCAATACTATTTTTAGAAAGAAACCTATTCTGATTGGCTTGTTCATAAAATATACCGACGATTAGCATTCAAAGATAATGAATTTATGGAATAAACATTATTATTATACTCCTTAGAAATATTTAGTATAGCAAACCCATTCTCCTGACCGTTATCTGCAACAGCAGGAATAGTTATGCAAGATAGTTGGTTTCGAATAATTCTTTCACCATAGGAGTAGTATACGAAACCGGGGAAGAGTTTTGAGAAGAGACTATTTTGAGGTTCATATGCTACTCCTAACCCCTCCATATGCATATGACCACAAATGCTTATCTCTATTCCGGACTCAGCCAAATAGAGAAAGTGCTCCCTGAGCCTTACAGTGTCGTGACGAGATGTACATACATAGGCGGTGAAGTTGGGATACATAGAGTGAGAAAAGAGGATTTTTTTACTATTTACATCTAGCGTTGAGTGCTCCTGAAGTGATAGCAGATACTCTTTCTCTCCCTCACTTAGAGTGATGGGGAGATCGTCCGAATAGTTCCAGACTCTATTTTTTGAAATTAGGGTGTGCTCCTCTTGCGATAGATTAAACCATTGAGCCGGGAATTCAAATCCTTTGTAAAATTCGGGTAATCTCTTCAGATGAAACAGATCGTGATTCCCAAGTAATACAGTGCTGCAATTTTTCCTTATAATGTTAATACACTCAGATAAATCTCTGCTCTTCTCGTACCCTCCTCGCATATAAGGATACCCAAGAGTATCTCCCAGACAGATAATCTCATCGCATCTCTCCCGCTCAATAATTTTTAGCGCTCTTTTAAGACTGATGATATCTTCGTGAATATCAGATATGAGTGCAATTCTCATCTAATAAATCTTTAAGTTCCCAGCATCTTAGAGAATAGAAACAGATGCAGATCCAGGGCAAAGATCCAGTATGACCAACTGTGTACTCCGGGGCTCATTATAAGGATATTTGGAATTCCCAGCTGGTCACACTTTGCAGAGAATTCACGACTGCTCTTTGCCAGACCATCTTGTGCCCCGCAACTGATTATCATAGCTTTTTTTGTCCCTTTGATGCTCTCCAACCTGTTTATTGCAGAGTTCTCGTCGAACAAGGTGTTCTCCTTTGTATACTGGCCAAGCACTTCGGTCATCTGACCCTCCTTTAGCCGGGTGTCGTGCAGATTTAGAACTCCGGACATACTGCCGGCAGAACGAAATCTGGTAGTGTCGTCAAGATAGACATTTATTGCACCGTGCCCCCCCATACTGAGCCCTGTTATGAAGCTCCTCTTAGGGTCTAGTCTATATTTTTTCATAATTGCCGGGTAGAGTTCACTATCAAAGAATTTTCTCCACTGCATTTTGTTGGGGTCTATGTTATTGACATACCAGCTGTTATAAAAACCATCCGGAGTTATTATGATAAAGCCATATTTATCACTAATAGCTTGAATATCTGTTTTATCTCTCCAATTTTTGTAGTTGCCGCTCCATCCGTGAAGAAGAAACAGAGCCGGTGTAGCTTCGCTCTCAGTTATATTTGCCGGAGTAAAGACCAGAACCGAATCGTTGCACTTTAGGTGTGAAGACTCAAATACGATGAGCTCCTGTGCATTTGCTGTGGCGCTTGCTACTAAAATTACTAAAAGCAGCAGCTTTTTTATAATTGTTTTCATACGGATATGTTTAAATCTTTAAAAAGTTTCACCAAAAATAGACTATTTTTGTTTATATTCCATTGAATAAAGAGTAATCAACAGCAGATGATGAATTATTTAAACTTCATAAAAAAGCAGAGGATATACGTCAACATTACGTTTGTAGTTATCCTGCTCGCTTTAGTAATACCCAATAAAGGAAAGTTTCGGTATGAATATCAAAAGGGTCGTCCCTGGCTTTACGAATCTCTGGTTGCTCCTATCGATTTTCCGGTTCTTAAAACTGTTGCAGAGCTTAGAAAAGAGAGAGAGGAGCTATCCTCTTCGGTTGTCCCTTACTACAATTATAAGGAGGGTGTAGATGAAGAGCAGATAAAACTTATTGCAAGCAATTTAGTTCTGCCCGAAGATGATTCAATAATTACCTCATATCTATATAGTTCAATAAAGAGTATTTACTCAAAAGGGGTGATGGACGAGATGCCGGATACCTCATACTCAAAGGGCGTTGTGGCTATAGTTAAGTATGGGAAGCCTACCCTCCATCCTCTTAGAAATCTGTTCACTCCTGGTGAAGCATCTGCACAACTGAAAAAATTGATGTCAGATAAATTTCCGGGTGCAGATGAACTAATCCTTAGAGCTATCCCGTCGCTAACTATGCCGGCTAATCTGTTCTTTGATAATAATATGACCCAGCTTGTGCTCAAGAACCAGATTGCAGATATCTCACCAACAAAGGGGGTAATCTACACCGGACAGTTAATTATTAGTAATGGGGAGAGTGTTACTGCGGAAAGTGAACAACTGCTGGACTCTTTCAAGGCAGAATATGAACTCAGTATGGGCTTCTCGGGGAGTTTCCTCTTACTTAAATTGGGTTACGCTCTTATTATTATGCTCATATTATTGATCTTAGTTGTGGTGATCTACTATTTGGACAGAGAGATTCTCAATGAACCAAATAGATTTAATTTTATTCTTCTTCAGTTTATTCTGGTTGTAATTGCAACAGTTGTGGTGATGGATACGGGGCAGGAGTATCTGATGGTTTTCCCGTTTAGCGTTATTGCTCTATATCTCACATCTTTGTACTATTCAAAAATTGTTATTCCTGTCTATATGATTATTATGTTACCTGTAGTATTTATTGCAACAGGTGGCTTTGAACTCTATTTCCTGAATATTGTATCCGGTACAGCCGTTTTTTACACCTTTCAATTTCTGGACAGAGGGTGGAGACAATTTGTTAACTCACTTTTTGTATTTGTTACCCTTTCACTCACCTATCTAACTCTAAGAATGGTAGAAGATGGCTCACTGGAGAGTGTAACAAGGTTGACCTTTATATACTTTGCCTGGAACTCTGTTCTTATTATTGCTGCGTATCCTCTGCTCTATCTGTTTGAGAAGATTTTCGGACTTCTATCCAACTCCAGACTCAGAGAGCTCTCAGATACCACAACTGCTCTGCTATCCTCTTTGGCAGAGAGGGCTCCCGGGACTTTTCACCACTCGCTGCAGGTTGCCAACCTTAGCGAGAGTGCAGCTAGAGAGATTGGTGCTTATGCCCTGCTGGCAAGGGTCGGGGCTCTATATCACGATATAGGCAAGATCTCCAACCCCCCCTTTTTTATTGAAAATCTTCCTCTGGGAGAGAGTAGCCTTCACTCCGATCTTCCCGGTGAGGAGAGTGCTAAGATTATTATTCAGCACGTAGATGAGGGGGTTTTAATAGCCCGCAAAGCAAGACTGCCTCAAATGGTAATAGATTTCATTCTCACCCATCACGGAAAAACACAGGTGGGCTATTTCTATAACAAATATGTAAATAGCGGAGGCGACCCTGCAAATATTGCTCAGTTCACCTACAAGGGAGAGCTGCCAAAAACCAAAGAGCAGGTTATTGTAATGATGGCAGATGCTGTCGAGGCCTCATCGAGAAGCCTTAAAGATCACTCAAGGGAGAGTATTTGTGCATTGGTAGACAGAATGATAGATGAGAGAATTGCAGAAAAACAGCTTATTGATGCAGATATTTCAATAAAAGAGATCTACGCTATCAAAGAGGTATTCAAACAAAAGCTTGGCCAGGTTTACCACTCACGACTGAAATATCCCGAACGCAAAAAGGGAGTTAAAATAAAACCATCTTAAATTATTGTTTGAGAAAAATCAAAGTAATGTTTGAATTTATTGAATGAAATGTTTATAGGTATGGACGATAAAGCAAAGATAAACGTAGAAAACATTGACTCTTCAAACGGAAAGAGTTCAATTAAGGAGATCACTTTACTATTTCTAAAGCTTGGTTCAACTGCATTTGGAGGACCCGCTGCCCATATAGCAATGATGGAGAGCGAAGTTGTACGCAAACGAAAATGGATGGACCACCAACATTTCCTGGATCTTATTGGCGCAACAAATCTGATCCCGGGACCAAATTCGTCGGAGATGGCAATGCATTGTGGTCACGAACGGGGCGGATACAGAGGGCTTCTGGCGGCGGGAGCAGCATTTATTCTGCCGGCTGTGATAATAACAATGCTCTTTGCTTGGCTCTACTCAAAATATGGCTCTCTTCCACGTGCAGAGCAGTTTATTTACGGAATAAAGCCGGCCGTGGTAGGGATAATCCTTTATGCTCTGTATGGTCTAGGTAAAAAGGCTTTCAAAAACAACCTATTAATTGCCTTGGGAGTTATAACACTTGGGGTGACATTTGTTGGAGTGGGAGAGATAACCGCCCTTTTTGCCTGTGGTTTCGCCGGGGTGGCAATCTATATGTTAAAAACAAAAAATATTAAGGGTGATAAACTCTTCCAGTTTGCTCCAATTGCCTTTACCCCCTCTCTAAAATATCTCTTCCCAATGGTAGTTGGTGGGGCTGCTTCACTTTCTGTAATGAAGATATTTTGGATCTTTCTAAAAGTGGGAGCGCTTCTCTATGGTAGTGGCTATGTCCTCTTTGCATTTTTGGATAGTGAGCTTGTATCTGCAGGTCTGTTAACAAGAGAGCAGCTGATGGACGCCGTTGCAGTGGGTCAGTTCACCCCCGGCCCTGTACTATCTGCAGCCACCTTTGTAGGGTGGCAACTATATGGATTCCCCGGAGCTGTTGCGGCAACCCTTGGAATCTTCCTCCCCTCATTTTTGTTTGTCTCTTTGTTAAACCCTCTGATTCCCAAAATGAGAAAATCAGCCATTGTCTCTGCATTTATGGATGCCATAAATGTAGGATCTGTTGCGGTGATAATGGCGGTTGTGATCTCAATGGGTATAGATGCCATCGTAGATTGGCGCTCTATTTTGATTCTACTGATAAGCATATTTGTCGCTTTTAAATTTAACAAGTTAAACAGTGCATTCATTGTAATAGGAGGCTCCCTGTTGGGGTATCTGCTGTTACTTATATAATTTTTTCTTTGTATATGCTCTCAAAAAGATGGTTCAAAATAGCTCTGATATCGGTTCTCTCTCTGCTGATTGCAACATTTCTGCTAAGAGGGGCAATCCTGCGTTTAGGTTTCTCCAAAATTTCAGATAAGATCTACAGCAAATATTCGCTAAGAGGTGACTACTCTTCGCTTAAAGCCGATGGGTTTAACGGGCTGATTATAAGCAATCTTAGCTTTAGCAGTGAAGGGTATGATACACTTTTTACTTGTGAAAGACTCAATATGAGAGTCAACCTCTTCAAGCTACTTATCTTTAAAACAGATATCACCTATTTGAATATGAGTGGTGCAGATGCCTCTTTTGTCAAAGGTGATTCAACCTCAAATTTTGATTTTCTCTTCAGACCCTCATCTACAAGCGCGGCTCCAAAACAGGTAGCTAAAACTACGGCGTACTCTGCAACTCTTGATAGAGCACTATCTCTTTTTCTTCGAATTTTACCATCTCAAGCAGAGATAAATGATTTTGTGATAAGTTATAGAAAAGGGGATTACAATCTGGAAATATCAATACCGTCTCTAACACTTAAAGATGATTCTTACACTACAGAGATACGAACTTGCGAAAACGGATATCGGGAGATGTTAAAGGTAAAGGGAACTCTAAACGACTCCCAGAGGAGAATTGGTGCTCAAATAAAAGGGTTAGATAGTTTGGGTAATTCAAGGGGGAGGTTCTCGGTACCATTTTTGGATTTCAGGTGGGGAGCCAGAGTGATGTTTGATTCTTTAGCCTTTGATTTCACTGCTACCCAAAGGAGGAGCGGAGTGATTACCCTTAAGGGGAGCTCTCTCTTTTCCGGAATCTCCATCTTTCATAAAAGAGTCTCTGCCGACACAGTACATCTAAAGAGAGCACAGTTTGAGTACAAAACATTGGTAGGCAACAACTATATTGAGCTCGATTCATCATCGGTAGCAACTGTAAACGAGTTCACAATTAGCCCATATCTGAAAGCCCAAAAATTGGATAGGTGGGTTTTAACAGCCTCTGTAGACAAAGAGAGTTTCGATTCTCATCTCCTTTTTGCATCATTACCAAATGGATTGTTTTCCAATCTTGCCGGAATTAAAACCACCGGGAAGCTGAGTTACCGCTTCTTTACCAATATAGATTTGAACAATCCCGACTCGCTCAAGCTCTACTCCTCCCTTGAAAGAGATAATTTCAGAATTTCGGAGTTTGGGGCAACAGATTTCAGATATGTGAATTCAGATTTCGAGTATGTTGCCTTTGAGAATGGCTATCCGGTAAAAACTATTCAGGTGGGAGAGTCAAATCCCAACTACAAAAGGTTGGATCAAATTTCGGAATATCTAAAGATGTGTGTGCTACAATCCGAAGATGGTGGGTTTTTCTACCATAACGGATTTCTACCGGAGAGTATCAGAGAGGCTCTGATTGTTAATATTAAAGACAAAAAATTCCGAAGAGGAGGGAGCACTATAAGTATGCAGCTGGTAAAAAATCTCTTCCTAAGCCGTAGTAAGACCCTCTCCCGCAAATTGGAAGAGATGCTTATAGTTTGGCTCATAGAGAGTAACCGCCTCATCTCAAAAGAGAGGATGTTTGAATTATACCTTAACGTAATTGAGTGGGGACCAGGAGTCTACGGCATTACAGAGGCCTCTCGTTTCTACTTTCATAAGGAGCCGATAAACCTCACAATCAATGAATCCATCTTCCTCGCATCAATCATCCCCTCGCCCAAACGCGCCCTCAGGGACTTAGAGAGCTACAACCTCCCCGAAATCCTCAACAACGGCCAAATCTTCACCCTCAAACCCGGCTACGAAGAGTACCACAAACTCCTTATGAGCAGACTCGAAGCAAAAGGTTTCTAACCCATAACTATATTTACGCATCTTATTCAGGGTTAGCTGCTAAAGACTTTAGAAAATTAAAATCTTTAGAATATATAACTGTCTTCGACTGGAAGGGAAAATTAAAAAGAGTATATAAAGTTGAAGGAGGAATAACAGCCCTTGCCGCCGACGAAGCCGAAGGCAAAATCTATGTAGTCACAAAAGACAGCGAAGGGGTCGATGCAGTAGGGGTGATTAAGATGTAATCCAGGACTTATCCTAATTTACCTCCTTATAAACTATTCTCAACAGCATTGGCGTTGTTGTGACAATATCTTTCCATTTAACCTCAATTGTCGCAGGTAGCCCGTATTCGTTATATGTATACGACCACGAACTTCCATCGATTAATCTGATCATATTATTTGCAGATAATTGTCTTTGCAGATCGGCCTCTTCAAAAAACGGAAGGGGCTCATAAATAAATAGATAGTCAAGATTAAAGTTAGGTCTTGAATGATTGTCGTAAACGAATTCCTTAACAGATACTCTTTTTGTTTGAGGTATGGGCTGCCCAACCATATTTAAATCAGGAGTCTCATATATGTACTTGATTACATTTCCTTCATTGTTATAGACAATTGAATCCTTATATACCGTTGACCCTAAGCTATACTTTACAGTTCCGGTAAGAAATCCATTCTCGTATCTATAATCAGACCTGGCAGATGTTTGCTGATTATTTATATATACCTCTGTTTTAGCTATTTTACCAAGAGAGTTGTAAAAAATGTGCGTCTCATAATTAAACTGATTGTAAGATACATCCTTGTGGATAATCTTTGACACAAGGCCATCCTTATACTCAAATTCATCGGAATAAGCAGCCCATTCTGATTGATATTGCTGTCCCAAATGTTCAGTCACAGATTTCTTTATCAGTCTATTCTCTTTATCATAAGAATAGACCGCCACAAGATTTTTATTGTAATCAAGTATCTTATCTACAACGAATTGCTTATTGGGTATAACTATTACCCCATCATTTTTCTGGCAGCCAGATAGAACCAACAAACCAGCCAAAGCTAGTATAAGGTTAAAAAATACTTGTTGTCTCATATTTCTGATTTTATTTTCCGGACAAAGTAAAAATGGCTTAAACATTATTATCCTTCAAATATAATAAAAGTGTATAAATTAACACTTGATAATTAGTTATTTCTTTAGAAGAGACTAGTTGTTCTTAAAGACTAATAAAGTAACGAATTTGGGGAGGATTTTCCGTGCTGATACTCCCCCCGTCCCAAATCATACAAGAATTTAAAAAAGAAAAAGAGGCTGCCGATTCGGGCAACCTCGTTTTTGTGGAGATGGGCGGATTCGAACCGCCGTCCAAACAAACCATCCAAAGACTTTCTACACGCTTATCCTCTCTACGGTTTTGGTCCTTAAGCTGCCGAAAGGCAGGCCACTTAAGGCTTATCCTCTTAATACTTAGGAGACTTTAGAGGCATAGATCTCCGCATCCGTACTTTAATGATACCCCATATACCGAAACATAGACGGCGCAAAGATCGGCGGGATACTCGTCGCGACCGGACCTAGCCGGCGGCAATTAAGGAATTAAGCAGAGCCTAATTACGCAGCGAGTGCATAGTTGTTGTTGCCTGTTATGGCTTGTACTCCGGGATTTACGAGCCGGGGATACAACGCTCGACGTGCTTACCTTCCGATTGTGAATGCTGTCAAAACCAAAACATCCCCATTTGAAAGTGGTGCAAAGATATGTAAAAAAGAGATACAAAAATTGTGCTAAAGAGCTACGCGAAATATGACATTAAGAAACGCCAGCTCCCCTCCGCAACGGAGAAGAGACCCAATACCATAATTATGACTCCTGCAACCCGGTTAATCATAAGGAGTTGTTTAAGACGAAATTTATTTCGGAAGATATTTATGGATGTGCTAAGGATTATCCACCAGGTGTTAGCGCCGAGAAATACCCCTAAAAGTGCAGCGAAGATAATATCTCCGGAGGAGCTACCGTCCACATCAAGACCGACAAATGCAAAAAGACCTAGAATCAGAAATACTGCCCCAGGGTTAGTGATTGTCATTATTACAGATGAGAGAAAATCTTCAAAGAGCTTCTTTCCTCCTCTGTTGCGGCGTATCTGCTTAACAGGGTTTGTGAGAAAGATCTTAAGGCCTATAACAACAACCGCCAAACCTCCGTAAAAGAGTACCGATACCTCATTATCTCTTACGAACTCCTGAATAAGAGCGAGACTGACAATGGCAAAAGTGGCAAAGATTGTGTCGGTAACAGAGGCTCCCAATCCTGTAATAATACCGGAAATCCTGCCTTTGCTCAGGGTCTTTTGAACACACATCACCCCGAGCGGGCCAAGTGGAATGGAGGCGCCAATACCAACTATAAACCCTTTTACTATGCTCTCTATTATCATTTAATGAGCTCTTAAATTTGCTTAAATACTCCCTAAGGGTCAAAAATATAAAAATTATAACAAATCCTTTAATAAAATATTATTTTCTCTCTCTATTGAATTTTAAAGATGGGGATTGTATGAATTCTCCTATTCCAAGGGATGACCATTTTTTATCTACAGCTTCTATTGTCTCAGGCGATGAGAGTGCAAATTCGGGCCAGTCGCGGGTAAATCCATCTCTGCCTTTAACTTTGGTTTTGCTGTCCATAACAAGTAGCTCTCCTTCGAAGTAGGAGTCTCTGATTGGGTCGCAGTTACTGCCCCAAATCCATAAAAGGGTGTATTGCTCTTCGAGTGAAATTTCGGGATCTACCAAAATATTAATCAACCCCTTCAACTCTTTATTTGAGTGTGCAAAGCTAATGGCAACCATTCCTTTAGGGTTTGATAAAGTATAGGAGCCGCGCTCTTCTGGAAGTTTAAGAGTTGCATCAAACATCACTTTACCTCCGAAACCGCATTGTGGAGCAGTGTGGTCAAGAACATCCAGAGGACCCCGGCTAAAGTGTGTGTCTCGCTTCGGAACATAGTTCTCACCAATTACTCTCCAAACTTGCTCTTTGTCGCGAATATCAATATCCCTGTCGGTGACAATCATTATTTTGTTGAACATCATCTGACCTGCCCCCCAAAGTGCGTGTGCCACTTTTATTGCCTGCCCAGGATAGCTCTTCTCTATCTTTACAATTGCGATGTTGTGACCAACCCCCTCTTCGGGTAAGTGAAGGTCCAATATTTCCGGAACCATTGTCAGCTGAATAGGGGTGAGGAATATCTTTTCGGTTGCAATTGCGATGTATTTGTCCTCCTGAGGGGGGATCCCCACCAGTGTTGCAGGATAAATCGCATCTTTTTTGTGAGAGATACAGGTGATATGGAGCTTTGGATAGAGATCTTCTAGTGAGTAGAACCCTGTGTGGTCTCCAAAAGGACCTTCGGTCACAAGTAGTTCGCTTTTGTCTATATAACCCTCAATAACAAAATCACAATCTGCAGGAACCTGAAGCGGTTGTGTGAGGCAATCTGTAAGTTGGATTGCTTTGTTTCGAAGAAAGCCGGCAAAGAGATATTCATCTATACCCTCCGGGAGAGGAGCTGTTGCAGCATATGTGTAAACAGGGTCTCCTCCAAGGGTGATGGCTACCGGGAACTGTCCGCTTTTACATTTCGAAAAATGTCTCGCTCCGGTTTTGTGTCTGTGCCAGTGCATACCTGTCGTCTCTTCACTAAAGACCTGCATACGATACATACCAAGATTTTTGATTCCCGTCTCGGGATCTTTGGTGTGAACCATCGGTAAGGTGATGAAACGACCGCCATCTCCCGGCCAGCACTTTAAAATAGGGAGCCTGCTAAGCTCCGGTTTGAATAGGACCGACTCCTGGCAAGGGGGGTGCCCTCTGAATTTTTTAGGGAGCCACCCTGCAGCTTCGCGAAGTTGTGGCAAAAGTTTCAGCTTATCGAGCAGTGACCCTCTCTCCTGCATCAGCTCCTTCATAAGATTATCCATATAATCTGTAATCTCACCGAAGCTGTTTATTCCCAAAGCCAGGGCAACTCTGCTTTCGGACCCCATCATATTGGTAAGGACAGGAAACTGGGTTCCGGTATTCTCAAATAGCAGCGCTTTACCGCCACCCGGTTGTTTGCTAACCCTGTCTGTGATCTCTGCAATCTCCAGAATCGGGTCTGTAAACTCCTTTATTCTTATAAGCTCTCCTTTTGACTCTAGGAGATCTGTAAACTCTTTCAGACTTTTAAACATATTTATTATGTCAAATCGTATTTATAATTCAACTCTCATTGTTACCCTTGAGCTCTCTAATTTTAATAATCCCTGCCTGTAGTAAGATTATTATAAAACTACATAGCTGCTGGCCTCCTCTACAAGATATACAATTGATGAGAAGGTTATTCCGCTATGATTTGAGAGCCCTATTTCACAAGTTCGGCTGGTTGCGTATCCCTGTGAACACCCCTCGCTTTGGCGGCGAAGATCTCTCAGCCCGTGTCTGTTAAGCTCCGGCAGCAAAAACCCTCTGTCTCCTGCAAACCCACAACAGTTACTGTCAATTATAACAACTTCCCTGGCACATCGTTTAGCAATGTCGTACAGATATTGCTCTACCTCCATCTTTTTGGCGCTGCAAACTGCAAATACAGAGATCTTTCTATCCAGTTTTTTTAAATCAAGTTTATCCAAAATAAATTTGGAGATAAATTCGGCCGGTTCATATAGCTTAAGTCTCTCGCCAAAATTGCTCTGCATAGTGTACAGGCAAGGACTCATATCACAGAGGATTGGTATTTTTCCCCCTATTGATGCATCAAAAAGTGCCTTTTCAAGTTTGTCTGATGCCTCTTTACCGGCCTCAACAAATCCCTTACTTGAGAATGCCATTCCGCAACAGAGAGAATTAAGGTCTGTAGGGTAGATAACTGTGTATCCGGCTCTTTTTAATAGCTTCTCTGTGATTTTTGTAACCTCTGCCTCGCCGGACATCTCCCTTGACAACCCCATACTGCGTGTAATGCAGGATGGGAAATAGACCACTCTTCTCTCTTGATCTTCTCCATTTTGTGGTGCTGAACTCTCTTTTATAGCCATTTGAGAAGCAGCAATCTCTCTGTTTGAGATCTTTTTTGATCCCTTAGGGAAGTATTGGTTCCAGAGAGGAACAACACCTCCTGAGATTTTGTGAACACCTGTTGCAATAGACCCAAAAACTTTTTTGCCGGTAAGCAACCTCAAATAGTAGAAAGTATCCAGTCCCAACCTCATTCCCGATGTGACTCCTCCCATACTATTTGCAACAGATAGTGCAATCTTCTCTGCTCGTTTGCTGTGCCCCTCGTGGCGGAGCTCTTTAACCAGTTTGCCGGTATCTATATCGAGCGGACATTTTATATAGCAGAGGCTATCTGTGGCACAGGTGTCGAGGCCGCTATACTCATATAGTTTATGAAGTTCGGCACAGCGGTGCGGCTCCTCTCCGGAAGCTTTAAGACGCTCCATCTCTTTGTAGACAACAATCCTCATTCTCGGAGAGAGGGTAAACCCTTCTGAAACACAAGTGCCTTCACAAAAACCACACTCCATACATCTGTCTACCGTCTCTCTGGTAGATGGAATCGGCTTGAGATTTTTCAGATGAATCTCCTTATCACTGTTTAGAATAACACCAGGGTTGAGAATCCCTTTCGGGTCAAACAGCATCTTAATCTGTTTCATCAATTTATAAGCCTGCTCCCCCCACTCCTTCTCTACAAAAGGAGCCATATTTCTGCCGGTTCCGTGCTCTGCCTTAAGTGAGCCGTCGTAGTTATCTACAACCATAGTTACTATATCGTTCATAAAGTCGCTATAGCGCTTAACCTCGCTCTCGTTTTGAAAGTCCTGGTTAAATACAAAATGCAGATTCCCCTCAAGAGCGTGACCGAAGATTACCGCCTCTTCGTAGTGGTGTTTTTCAAAAAGAGATAGTAGCTCAAGTGTCCCCTGTGCAAGTTTGTGAATAGGGAAGCAGATATCCTCTATGATAGGGGTGGTGCCGGACTTTCTCATCCCGGCAACTGTAGCGAAGATCTCTTTGCGAATCTTCCATAGCTTTGCCTGTTTATCACTATCTTTTGTGAATTCAACCGGAAGTTCGGTCTTGATATGCTCAACACTGGCAAGTATATGTTTGATGTTCTCATCCAGAATCTGCCCACTCTCACCTTTTGTCTCAACCAGAATTGCACACGCCTTGTCGTGCAGACTCTTTATGTAATCCGGAACACCTTTGGCAGAGTCAACAGATTTTAATGCGGCTCTGTCCATAATCTCAACGGCTGTTACGCTCTCTCTCTTAAGAATAATAACCGCATTGCAGGCGCTTTCGATATCCGGATATACCATCAATGCGAGAGCCTTATTGGGATGTTCTGTAACTGTATTGTATGTTACATCACTGATGAACCCAAGAGTACCTTCGGACCCAATCATAAGGTGTTTAAGTATATCTATCCCGTCTGAGTAGTCGGTAAGGGCATTAAGGCTGTATCCTGTGGTGTTTTTAATCTTGAATTTCTTAATAATTCTCTCTTTAAGTGCCTGATTGGAGGCAACCTCTTCTGATAGTTTCTCCAGTGCAGATACTATCTTTGAGTTCTTCTCTCTAAAGCTCCTTGTACTATCTGCAGATGCTGTGTCTAATATAGTTCCGTCGGCCAATACCACCCGGATATCTGCAATGGTCTTATAGGAGTTTTCACTGGTTCCGCAACACATTCCGCTTGCATTATTGGCTGCAATCCCCCCAATCATCGCGTAGTCGATGGACGCAGGATCCGGCCCGATCTTCTTCCCGTATTTTACCAGATAGCTGTTTGCATTTGTTCCGCGAATACCCGCCTGAAGTCGTATTTTATTACCCCCATCCAAAATTTCGTGCCCTTTCCATCCGTGGGTTGCCACCACAAGAACAGAGTCTGTTACAGCCTGTCCCGAAAGAGATGTCCCGGCCGCCCTAAAGGTAAGCGGGATGTTGTGTTCATCTGCCTTCTTAATTAAAAAGCAGAGTTCATTCTCATTGTGTACTTTAACTATAAGCTTTGGGATGAGTCTGTAAAAAGAGGCATCTGTCCCAAAAGCCAATGTGCTGAGCGAGTCGTGAAGCAGACTCCCCTCAGGAATCTCTTTGGATAACTCTTTGTAAAACTGGAGGTATTTTCCTGTTATCATAGTAAAGTATCTTTTATTTCCGGTGGATATGCCCCTTTTGAGACTATTTTTCTCTCTTTGTCCAGAATATATGTTTGTGGTATGTTGGTAATTTCAAATTTATCGAACAGCTCTATTCGGTTATTATCCAGGGAGTAAAAAACCTCCCAGGGAATTTTTTCTGCTTTGATATACTCCTTTAGTTCATCTTTTTGATCCCCTGTGTATATTGCCACTACCCTTACCCGTTTTTTCTTAAGTTGAGGATAGATCTGCTTTAGTTCAAATGTAAATGGTTTGCAGATGGCGCAACCTGTATTAAAAAAATAGAGTAGAGTGTGTGGAGATCTTCTACCGGTCAAATTGACGAGCCTCCCTTTAGAGTTATATAGTTTAATTGTGGGAGCCTCTGAGCCAACTCTGTTACTCTCTATCCTGGTAATAACTGCAGGGACTCTTTCGTTTAGAAATTTTTTATCATACCAAAGAGAGGGGTAGGGGAGTATATAATTTTTAGCAGCATAGATTGCAGCATCTTTTGTCTTCTGGTCATCCTGCACCCACAGATGCTCGAAAATATTGTAAAAGACAGCGTTGTACATCTCCCTGCTCTCTTTTGTAAGCCTTTCAAAAAGAGGCGTAAATGCATCTTTAAGATCTGCACTGTCTCCTAAATTGAAAATTTCCAGATATTTAGGCACAAAAGCCTCAGCCTGACTGTAGTAGTAGGCGATCTTCTCTGCCTCGGCATCTAAAAGTGTTTTGAGAGCTTTGTTATCCAACTCTCTCCCAATAATCTTTTTCTCGGAGTCAACTAAAAACATCTGTGGAGTCTTAAGAACATTGTATAGCTTGTGAAAGTCACTCGTTGAACCCGGATCGAAAACAAACCTCCAACCTGACTCAACGGCACCCCCGGCAGAACCGAAATTGTCTGTTATGAATTTTGATAGTGCGGCAGAGTCGCTTCTGGTAAAAACGGCGTAGATGGTCAGATTCAGATATCTGTATTGCTCTGCAATCTCTTTGAGGCCGCCAAACCTCTCCTTACACAACGGGCATTCGTCGTCAAAGAAGTAGATAATGGTGTACCGCTCAGTAAGCCCCCTAAGAGAGAGTGGTCTTAAATCTGCCCCTGAAAGTTGCAGTTCAGGTGCACTCATTCCTATTAGCGAATTCTCATTAAATTCGGCATAGAGTCTTAGAAGAGCCAATCCTCCCTCTCCATTCCACTTTAATCTTGAGTTAAGAAAATAGTTTTTTGCTATAAATATTGCCACGCTCTCATACCCCATTACCCCCGAAGTGCTGAATTGGTTGAAAAGATATCCGGCAATCATAGATTTGGTAGTTGTGTCACTACTTTGTCCAATCAGGTAGTCACACGCCTTAATCAAAGAGTCTATCTCTGCAGGAACACTAAGCAGATAATTGTCTATTGCACGGTAGAGCTTTTCCGGGGTACTCTTAATCTCTTGTTGGGAAGATTGGTCAGCCCGGATGATGTCAAATCTCTCTTTAGCAGGTAAACAGTGAGGAGAGGTTATCATTAAAATTATACCCAGGAAGATCACTACTGTCCTGTTCATCTTTATAATTCGTGTTTAGATGTTAAACAGACTCCCTCTGCCATAAATGCACTTACATCACCTCCGTTAATTAGAACATCACGTACAACAGTTGAAGTTATAAATGAGTATTCGTGACCGGAGGGAATAAATACCGTGGTAATATTTGGTGACATCTTTTTATTTGCCTGAGCAATAACTCTTTCCAGTTCAAAATCTGTAGTTGTTCTCAGCCCGCGCACTATAAAAGTGGCGTTCACCCTTTTACAGAAATCTATTGTCAACCCCTGATAACTCTCAATCTGCACACCCTCCATACCTTTCACGGAGCTGCGAATTATCTCTACCCTCTCCTCAACGGTAAAGAGACCGCTCTTTTGGAGATTGTATCCAACAGCTACTATAACTTTGTCAAAAAGCCTCATAGCCGATTGTAATACATCCAGATGTCCAAGAGTGAAAGGGTCAAAAGATCCCGGAAAAACTGCTGTTTTCATAATTGTTTCAGATTTCAAAATCACATTTAAAGACAAAAGAGGCATTTCCTTTCAAAATTATGTTGGTGTACCTCTCACCACCCATATACCTGAAGGTGACCTCAAGATCGCCCCCGACAGCCTTTACCTTTGTGCAGATATTTGCAGGGTATGACTCGTTATTGAATGGCCTGTTACGTAAGCTCTTGCTAAGCAGATGGTGGTATGCAACTGCAGATGCAGTAACACCGGTTCCGCAGGCCAAAGTCTCATCTTCTACTCCTCTTTCGAATGTCCTTACAGATAGTTCAAGGTAGTCTCCCTTTTCGAATATCGAGCTCCACCCGGAGGAGTCCTTACCCCAGTTTCCCTGTACAAAGTTAACATTGGTCCCTTCCGGAAACATTGTGTGGTGTCTCCAAAGGCGCCCTTGACCAATAACATCATACTCTTTTAGGTTATCTACAAAATTAACCATATGTGGTGAACCTGTGTTTAGGATAAAGCTCTTGGGAGAGTGCTCCTTAATAGAGGTTACATCTATCATCCCAAGTTCCACAAAACAGGTGACCGGAGAGTAGCTGATAACTTTTGCAATATGTTCACCATCAATAGCCTCGAACCTATAACTCTTTAACCCCCTGTGGGCTGCAAAAGCTACAAGACAGCGACCGCCGTTGCCGCACATTGTCCCCTCATTTCCATCAGAGTTAAAGTATGTCATTGAGAAATCATATTTCTCACTTTTGCCGAGATACATCAACCCATCTGACCCAATTCCGAATCTTCTGTCACACAGTAGCCTTATCTGTTCTGTAGTAAGCGAAACATCTCCCTTTCTGTTGTCTAAGATAACAAAATCGTTTCCGGCTCCCTGGTACTTATAGGCTTTAACTATCATTACTGCTGTTTTTTATGTTTGTAAAGAGAGAGTTGTCTCCTTTTTCATATGCCTTTTCGTGGTTAAGAAGAAAGCTCTTCTTATCTACTCCTATTGCAAAACCTGTTAATTTGTTATTGACACCAAGAACCCTGTGGCAAGGAACAACTATTAGTAGTGGGTTCATTTTACAGGCAAGTCCCACTGCTCTGCTTGCATCCGAAGAGCCTATTATTTTTGCAATTTCTCCGTAAGACTTTACCTCTCCGTATGGGATTTTCCTAAGTTCACTCCAAACTTTTTGCTGAAATTCGGTACCTTCCGGTTTGATTGGAATGTCAAAAAAATCTCTTTTGCCGGTGAAATACTCCTCAAACTGCCTTTTTGCATCCATAATTATCTGAGGTAATTCATATTGAAGTTCATTCGGTTCATCTATCTTCTCGCTCTTTTTAGAGACTCTCTTTTTTGTATCTTCAACATAATTTACCTCCAGAAGGTAGTCATTATCTGTTGTTAATTTGAGCGTTCCAAGTGGGGTATCTATATTCAGATAAAATCTTTGTGCTTCTCTCATTTTATTATACTCTTCTATCATAGATGCTGCAACCTTAACTGAGGCACCCTCTCCTCCAAGCATCTCTCTCACTTTGGCATATTTTTTTAATATCTTCTCACGATGCTTCTCGTTAAGAAGATATTTAATCTCATCTGCAATTTTTTCGGTTGTACAGTCGTGTTGAAGCAGCTCTTTAACCAAAGGCATATCCAGAATAAGATTCACAAGACTTGCATATTTCACCTTTACCAATCTTTTAGCTATCTGGTAAGAGATCTCGTTCCCTCCGTAACACACCACCTGCGGTGCGTCCAGCAGTGCAGCCTCCAGACTTGCAGTACCTGATGCCAGAACGGTAACCTTTGCGTGGCGTAAAATTGAGTAGGTCTCTCCAAAAAGAGGTTTGATATTGGTGTTTTTCAGATACTTTGAATAGCTGGAGATATCCATCGAAGGGGCCCCGGCAAGAAGAAAGTTGAATTGTGGAAATAACTTCTCAAGTTTAACAAACCTGGGCATCAGATAATTTATCTCCATTGAGCGGCTTCCAGCCAATAGCCCAATTATTGGTTTATCGTCTAACCCTGCTCTTTTTGTGAACTCCTGTGTGCTCTCTTTCATACAGGGGTGTCCCGAGACAGAATCCAGAAGAGGATTCCCATTGTAAATTGCCTCAACCCCGTGTTTTTTGAAATAGTCTATCTCAAAAGGGAAGATAATAAATAGCCGGTCTACATCCCTTTTAAGATACTCTATTCTGCTCTCTTTCCAGGCCCATACTTTTGGAGAGATGTAGTAAAAAACCTTAACTCCTTTGAGCTTTGCAAATTTTGCAATACGAAAGTTAAACCCGGGATAGTCTATTAGAATAAGAACATCGGGATTGTACTCTAAAAGATCTCTTTTGCACAAGATGAGGTTCTCTCTGATTTTTCCAATAGATTTTAAAACCTCTACAAAACCCATTACTGCAGTATCTTTATAGTGCTTTACCAGCTCACCACCCTCGTTTGCCATAAGATCGCCCCCCCACACGCGAAAACTTGCCTGTGGATCTGCAATCTTTAGCCCTTTCATCAGATTGGAACCGTGGAGATCTCCCGATGCTTCGCCTGCAATAATATAGTATTTCATAAGCTCTCCGATTTAGATTTTAAATTGCCAGAGATTTTCAAGTCTCTTTAACTCATTATAGTCTGTAGTGTCAATTTTATGGGGCACTATACTTATATAGTTTTTTGAAACCAGATTATGATCTGCAAGGGTGTCATCCCCTTCCAGGCTATAAAACTCACCTGTCATCCAATAGTAGTTGAAGCCGTAGGGATCTCTCCTCTCTTCAAACTCTTTTATCCACTGCCCCTTCCCCTGATGTGAAAAGCGGATTCCCTTTATCTGCTCCAGCGGAACTGCCGGGAAGTTGACATTAAGGTATATATCTGCACCTGCGGGAGATTCCATATATTTATCAACAATCATCTTTCCATAGTGAATGGAGGCAGAGAAATCTGCATTTGGGTCGTGAGATGTAAGCGAAAAACCAATTGAAGGAATACCGTAAACAGTCCCCTCCGCTGCCGCACCCAGCGTACCTGAGTAGAGTGAGGCTATAGATGCATTGGAGCCGTGGTTGATACCGGAAAGGAGTAAATCCGGGGCCTTTTCGTGAAATATCTGGTTCATCGCCATCTTAACACAGTCTGCAGGTGTGCCTGAGCAGGCATAAATTTTAAGACCGTCTTCCGATTTGAGTTCTGTGAGCCTGAGAGGCTTTCCTATTGTTAATGCTGCAGACATTCCACTCTGTGCCTCAAAAGGGGCAACAACGGTAATATCTGCGTATGGTCTCATCATCTCAATCAAAGCACCTATCCCTTTGGATTTTACTCCATCGTCATTAGTTATTAGAACTCTTCTCATCGGCTGATAGTTGTTGGGGTAATTTAATTCACGAAGGTAGCAAAATTTGGCCGGATTTTTGATTATAAAATGGCAAATTAATGGTGCGATTTTTTAATTTTTATTAACTTTGCGCCTCCTTATTTAGGATAACCTTTTTGTTAGAATTCAAATTAAAATATATTCGGTATGAGTAAAATTAAAATTGGTATCAATGGTTTTGGCCGTATTGGCCGCCTGGTGTTCCGCGCAGCACAAATGAGAGACGACATTCAGATTGTTGCAGTAAATGACCTGATCGATGTGGATTATATGGCATATATGTTAAAATATGATACAGTTCACGGACGTTTCAACGGATCTGTAGAGGTTAAGGATGGTATGCTGGTGGTAAACGGTTTTCCGGTGAGGGTAACATCTGAGAAAAATCCGGCGGACCTTAAATGGGGAGAAGTAGGTGCGGAGTATGTAGTTGAGTCTACAGGTCTGTTTCTGACAAAAGAGAAGTGCCAGGCACACATCGATGCTGGGGCAAAAAGGGTCATTATGTCTGCTCCATCTAAGGATGATACTCCAATGTTTGTATACGGAGTTAACCATAAAAAATATGCGGGAGAGGCATTTGTTTCAAATGCTTCCTGCACAACTAACTGTCTTGCTCCAATTGTAAAAGTTCTTAACGAGAGTTTCGGAATTATTGAGGGGCTAATGACAACTGTGCACGCAACCACAAATACCCAGAAAACTGTAGACGCTCCATCTGCAAAAGATTGGAGAGGCGGTCGTGCAGCAGCAGCCAACATCATCCCATCCTCTACCGGTGCAGCAAAAGCTGTTGGTAAAGTTCTTCCTGAACTTAACGGAAAACTTACAGGTATGTCTTTCCGGGTTCCTACAATTAACGTATCTGTAGTTGACCTTACTTGCAGAATTGAGAAGGCAGCATCTTATGCAGATATTAAAGCTGCTATGAAAAATGCTTCAGAAGGTGAGCTAAAAGGTGTTCTTGGATATACCGAAGATTCTGTTGTTTCAAGTGATTTTATTACCGACCCTCGCACATCTATATTTGATGCAGAGGCAGGAATTATGCTCAACCCTAACTTTGTTAAGGTGGTTGCCTGGTATGACAATGAGTGGGGTTACTCTTCAAAAGTTCTTGATATGGTTGCCCATATGGCTACAGTTAAGTAACTCTCAATTAATTTTTCGGGGGGGTGTCAAAATCTTAGATTTTTGACACCCTCTTAATTTTATATATATATTTGCAGTCTAAAATTTATCTGGCTATGGGAATCCGAAAAAAAATTTCTTTGGGATTTGTAGTTATCGGCTTCATACTATTCTTTTCAAGTGTAATAGCGGTGTTTGAGTTTAATAGAATGAAAAATTCTGTTACCGTCTTGATGAAATCCAACATTAACAGTATCAATACCTCAAGGATGCTTATGGAGCTTACAGATGAGTATAACTTCATTCTGTTAAGCAGGGTTATTGTAGATTCAACATTTGGCTCTGCAGATGTTTTATATGATGATAGGTTTGATAGTTATATATATAACATAAAGAACAATTTCTCATCTCAGACCGAGATTGAGACCGCAGACTCCCTTGCGCTCTACTACTCCCAGTATCTCTCTGTAATCAGCAAGGCCAGAAACATAATGGCAGAAGATACAGAGACTCGAAAGGAGTGGTATAAAAACGAACTGGAACCTGTCTATAACAAATTAAGAAAATACAAAAAAGAGCTGGGAGTGCTCACGCAGAGTGCCCTTTCGGACAACACAAGTGAACTTCAGGAGGGATATTACAGAAGCATTATGCCAGGAATTATTGCTGTTAGTGCGGGTATTGTGCTCGTACTTCTGTTTAACTATTTTATTAATATATACTTTATATCTCCGATTTTATTAGTCTCTAAAGGTATAAAGAGCTATAAGGAGTTTCGTAAAAGTTACAGTGTTCAATTTGAAAATGATGATGAAATTCAGGAGTTGAATCTTGAGGTAAAGAGTATCATAGAGGAGAATAAAAAGCTAAAAAGCAAAGCAGAATGAATCTGAAGGTAGTAACCAGAAATGTAGGATTTGCCCTTTTGCTGAACGCCCTGTTTATGTTTATTTCAGCGATAGTCTCGGCAATCTATGGGTTTGATGATTCGTTCTCCCCTCTACTTTTGAGTGCTATAATAACTACTGTAGCCGGTTCATTTCCATTAATTTTTGTAACAAAATTCTATGATATTTCAATCAAGGAGGGATTCACTATTGTAGTCTCTTCCTGGGTTTTATCTTGCCTTTTCGGGATGTTGCCATATGTACTCTACGGCGGAGAGTTTTCAATTGTAAATGCTTGGTTTGAAAGTGTTTCGGGTTATACTACCACAGGGAGTACCATATTGTCAGATGTTGAGTCTCTTCCTAAAGGTTTGCTTTTCTGGAGATCATCTACGCATTGGCTCGGAGGTATTGGTGTTGTCCTGTTTATGTTACTTGTACTGCCATCGATGAGCGCTTTCAGGATGAGGTTATCCAAAATGGAGATTTCCGATCTTTCAAAAAACAACTTCAGATTCAAGGCTCATCAGACTATAAGAGTTATTACAACAGTCTATCTCACACTTACATTTACAGAGACTCTTTTTTTGATGATTGCAGGAATGGATTTATTCGATGCTGTAAACCACTCCTTCAGTACCATTGCAACCGGAGGCTTCAGTACTAAGAACCTATCTTTAAAATTTTATGATTCAGTTGCTATAGACATTATTATAATGGTATTTATGCTATTGTCCGGTATGCATTTCGGGCTCCTTTACGGGGCAATGACAGGAAAATCATCAAACATTTTCAGGTCACCGATCATAAAATACTATCTGCTCTCTATACTTGCCGGCTCTGTATTGGTAACTCTGAATATAAAATTTGCAGGAGTATATAAAGATTGGGGAACAGCAATCAGAGAGGGCTTTTTTCAAGTTATTTCTGTAGGGACAACTACAGGATTTGCTAACGGAGACTCTTCTGTTTGGCCGGGATTATCAATTTTGCTTATTATGTTTTTTACAATCCAGTGTGCCTGCTCGGGTTCAACCTCCGGGGGAATGAAGGCAGACAGAGTGTGGATTTTCTTCTCCTCAATAAAATCTCAGATTATAAAAAATATTCATCCGAACGCAGTTGTTAATGTAAAAATTGGCAGCCAAACGCTTGATAAAGAGATAGTATACAATGTTAATCAATTTATTGTTCTTTATCTTCTTATCGTCTTTATTGTGGGTATGTTGCTTGTAGGATTTGGAACTCCTATGCTTGAATCTTTTTCGGCATCAATTGCCTGTATGGGTAATGTAGGACCGGGATTCGGATTGGTTGGTTCTCTGGGTAACTACACCTCAATTTCTGTTATTGGAAAGATAATCTTATCAATTGAGATGCTTCTTGGCCGAATGGAGATCTTCTCACTTTTAATGATTTTTGTATTATTCAGAAGGAGGTAGAGCTCTATTATGACAATTCATTCCTATCTGTTTGATAATTTGGTTAAAGGTCTTGGTTTCGACCCGACATCTTGTCAATTGTCTCTATTTGATTCTTTATCGTCATTTATTTCGGATAGTGATTTTGAAAACAGAATTATGCTTGTAAATGGCTATGCAGGCACCGGAAAAACATCTGCAATTTCATCGCTTGTACAGTTACTTAAGCAATTCGACAAGAATTTTATTCTGATGGCTCCTACAGGAAGGGCTGCAAAAGTGCTTTCCGGTTATTCAGGTTGTAGGACATATACTATTCATAAGCAAATCTACAGACAAAAATCTCTCAAAGATGGAATTGGCCATTTTACTCTGGATATAAATAAAAATAAAGATACTTTATTCATTGTAGATGAGGCATCTCTTATATCATCAGGTATAAATGATTCAGCTCTTTTCGGTAGCGGAAATCTGCTTGACGATCTCGTAAGTTATGTGAGGATGAACAGTGGTAACAGACTTATTTTAGTTGGAGACTCTGCTCAGCTACCACCAGTAGGCGAAGAGATTTCAAATGCTTTGAATGTGGACTTTCTGAAAAAATATGGTGAAATCAACTATGTAGTTCTAAAAAGCGTTGTTAGACAAGCAGGTGATTCCGGCATTCTCCACAATGCCACTCTTATAAGAAATATTATTGAAAGTCAGTCCGAGGCAAAGTTTCCAAAGCTGGAGTTAAAAAAGTTCACAGATATAGAAAGGATTACCGGAGGGGATTTGATTGAAAAACTACAAACTTCTTATGATAAATCTTCCTCCGATGAGACACTGGTTTTGTGCCGTTCCAATAAAAAAGCAAACAGATACAACCAGGGAATAAGGTCTAAGATTATGTACCGTGATGAGAGAATAACTCGCGGAGATAAGCTTATGATTGTAAAGAATTGCTATCAATTTCTTGAAAATATAGATGAGATTGATTTTATTGCAAACGGAGATGTTGCAGAGTTGGTGAAAATTTCCGGTTACGAAGAGCGCTACGGATTAAACTTTGCCAGAGCTACCCTTAGATTTCCCGATTATAATAATGTGGAGATTGAAGCAAGGGTTATTCTTGACACTCTTGAAAGTGAAAGTGCAAGTCTAAACTCAGAACAACAGAGAGCTCTTTTTAACTCTGTAATGGAGGATTATTCTCACATAAAGCTCAAAAGAAAGCGCATAGCTGCAGTGAGAGAGGATATCTATTACAATGCTTTACAGATAAAACACGCAAACGCAATCACCTGCCACAAATCGCAGGGAGGGCAGTGGAAAAATGTTTTTATAGATAACCCTTTCTGGAAAGACGAAATCTCAAAAGACGATCTTAAATGGTTATATACTGCTATAACTCGTGCAACAGATAAAGTTTATTTTGTTAATTTTGACGACAGATTTTTTGTCAAATAGTTAACAAATAATAGATATGTATTTCAAATCTCTTGCTAAAAAAACTCTTACACCTTTTTTGTGCCTGTTTTTTCTCTCTCAGCCTTCGTTTGCACAAATGGCTGTACAGTCAATCCCTTCGCCAATCACCTGGAAAGACAATGATAACATAATCCTTTTGCATACAAAAGGGATGAAGCGTATATACTACGAGTACAATATCAAGAAAGGAACTATGGTTGAAATAGATTCTCCCATACCTCCAAAAGCAGTTCCAACTGTAGTTTTAAAGAGCGGAGATATCTTTTACAAAGAGTTGACAGGGCTTGAAAAACAGGTAACGTTTACAAAAGATACCGAGCAAAACCCAACTCTATCTCCGGATTTTAATCACGTTGCATTTACTAGAAACAATGATCTATACTCAATTGAGATAGCGACCGGCAAAGAGAACAGATACACTAATGACGGCTCTGAGTTGATTCTCAATGGCTGGGCATCGTGGGTCTATTTTGAAGAGATATTCGGAAGGGGAGGGCAGTACAGAGCCTTCTGGTGGTCGCCCGACAGCAGAAGACTTGCTTTTTATCGTTTTGACGATACAAACGTGCCAATGTTTCCTATCTATGACGCTGCAGGAAAACACGGGACAGTAGTGAGAACAAGATACCCCAAAGCTGGTGACCCCAATCCGGAGGCAAAACTGGGGTTTGTTGCAGTTGAAGGAGGAGATATTGTCTGGGCAAATTTTGATCCCAAGGACGATCAGTACTTTGGAACTCCATACTGGAGCAATAATAGTGCAACCGTTATGGTTCAGTGGATGGATAGAGACCAGAGCAACCTTGTACTGTACGGTGTAAGCTCTTTTGACGGAACAAAGAGAGAGATCTACAAAGAGTATCAGAAAACCTGGATTAACTGGATTTCAGATATGAAGTTTGGTAAGCTGGGATTCTATTTTGTAAGAGATTTTGAGCTTTGGGAGCATATCTACTATCAATCATACGACGGTTCGGTTTTAGAGAGACTTACTGATGGAATGAACTGGGGAATAAAAATTATCAATATTGACGAAGAGAGCTCAACAATCAACTTTACTGCCAGAAGGGATGCATCTGTCCGTAACGATATTTACAGAATTACTCGTGACAAAGAGGGGAGAAGAGTTACAAAACTATCTTCGGGCGAATTTAACTTTGCCTCTCCATTAATCTCTCCCGACGGGAAATATGTTGTCGCAATGTGCTCAAATATCTCAACTCCCTCACGCCTGGTGTTGCTCTCTACTGCAAAAAGAGGTGTTGTAAAGGAGGGTGAAATTAGAGTTATTGCAGATAGTAAATCTGAAGATTTTGATAAACAGGGGCTCCCTGTTACTGAGATGATGTATATCACAACACCGGAGGGATTCAAGTTACCGGGCTCAATTACATATCCACAAAATTTTGACAAAACCAAAAAGTACCCGGTTATAGTAAATATCTACGGAGGCCCCAACTCTACCAATGTTATGGATAGCTGGCGAAATCCTTCCAAAAATACAATTATGTGGGCACAGGAGGGAGTAATTCAGGTTTCCCTGGACAACCGGGCATCCGGGCACTGTGGCAAGGAGGGTATCAACTACATCCATAAAAATTTAGGTCACTACGAGCTTAAAGACTATATCTACTGGGCAAAGTACCTCTCCACACTTCCATTTGTCAATTCAGAAAAGATAGGCATAACGGGATTCAGTTATGGAGGAACAATGACCGCCCTGGCTCTTACAGAGGGTGCAGATTATTTTAAGTACGGTATTGCAGGCGCAGGAGTATACCATTGGCACCTTTATGACAGCCACTACACAGAGAGATATATGGACCACCCGGATGATAACCAGGAGGGTTATAGCTCCAGTGCTGCAATTTTAAAGGCAGATAAATACAGAAGCGACAAAGGCTCTCTGCTCTATATTACACACGGAACCGGCGACGATAATGTCCATTTCCAGAACACAATCCAGCTTGTAGACGCTTTGCAAAAAGCGGGAAAGCAATTTGAACTGATGATATATCCCGGCGGGATGCACGGCTACAGAGGGTATCAGGGCGCTCACTCAGATGAGGCGATTAACGCCTTCTGGCGAAAAACACTTTTAGGAAAATAGCTCTGGCAAAGCGTTAAACATAGAGGCTGCCTACATTTAGACAGCCTCTTTACTTACCAGCATACTAATTAACTAACCTAACATAACACAACCACAATTTTGCTGGTAAGAATTAGTATTAAAATAATTGTATTGAAAAATCTATTGTTGTCGTTGGGAGGCACTTCTCCCCGGAACATAAACCATACTCAACATTACCGATTAGGTTGACTGGCAAACTCCCTTTTGTTTTTACTTTTTGGATAAAAACCACCTCGTTTTCATAGTATTTTATTGTTTCCTCCAAAAGCTCTTCATATTTAGAGATTAACTTACCTGACTCTGTTGTTGTTCCTAAAGGTTTAATCTGTTTGTGGTTATTAATATTGATTATTGTTGGGGATGATATTTCCTTAGAACTTAACTGACTGTAGATATGCCACATTGGATCCAATTTAGCAGTACAATGAATTTCATAAATATTTGATTCTATTTTAACCGCCTTAAAACTCCATTTAATGTGGTTCCCCTTCTTTTCAATTTGGTTAGATGGTTCTTTTTCAATTAAATACTTTATTATTAGAGGTTCAAGATCTTCACCGTGAGCATTTTTGTTCACTATTTTACCATTTTTGCCAAGTATCCAAATTGTTGGTAGAGAATTAATTGCATACAACTTTGCTAATGGATCATTCATACCCTTGCCTTCAAAACGTTGTGGCCAAAGTAGACCCTGAGTTGCTGTCATTTTTCTAACCTGATTCTCCGCCCCCTTATTGTCAAGAGAGACACCAATCACCTCCAAACCTTTATCATAGTACCTATCATATAAAGACTTAACATAGGGCAAAGCAACAATGCAAGGCTTGCACCAGGTTGCCCAAAAATCAATTAATACAACTTTACCACGTAAAGAGGTTAGGTCAACTTGACGCCCGTCTAAAGCTGTAAATGGCTCAAGTGTAATGGCTTTTTCGCCAGAAACTGTTTTATCTGCCTCCATCTGCATTTGCGCTTGCTTTAAGAGTGCTTTAATACCCGCTTTCCCGGCAAGATTATGCTTTGGGTTGCCGTATATATCAATTATCTGTTGCCAGTAATTTTTAACCACCTCTTCTGTAAGGTGGGCTCTTACAGCTGCACCAAGAAAATCAAGTGCTCTGTTGGCAATAACGGGAAGACCGGAATATTGATTAATATGCTCAATAAATCGAACCCATAAAGCTTCCCAATATATGGTGGCAAAAAGCTTCCAGTAGTCATCCTCAACCCCCATAATTGCAGCATCTGGTCTTTCATCGCTATGTGGAAGTTCGTTCCATCCCGAATGAGCCTGCCCCCAATCACTGGCAAAGAGCTCCCAGGATATCTTCTCTTTATAATCGGCAGATAAAGCCCATTTCAGCTCATATTCGGACATTTCGTCCCTTTTAAGCTTCCAATCATTTTTAGCTTTCAAATCACGCGGGAACATACGAAACAGTGGAGATCCGGTGGCAATTTTAATTCCTTGGGCTTGCCCCTGTTTGTAATATTCTTGCCCCTGATGGTACTTCAAGTTCACTTTAAGCGCAAAATCTTCTTTCAACCTATTGGTATCAACCCAAAGTATAGGGTTGTACATATGTACCTGAGAAAAAATTTTAAAAGCTGTTAACCTTCGCGGATCGCCATTATATTTGTATTTATCCCAAAAATTTGAAGCAGCGGACAGTATTTTTCTTGAAAACCTCTCTTTTTTAAGTATATAGTTTCCATAACCTCCGGGTTCTTCTTTATTCAGGGCTACTTGGTTATTTTCATTGATAAGACTTTCCAGGTTAGCCCAATCTTTATTAGCCAGCTTATGTTGTTTATTATGAGCTTCAATCTCCTCTTTTCCTCTCCTAAATAACCCTTGTTGCTCAGGATCTTCAATCTCTGCTGTAAGTAAAATATTTAGGGCTGCATCTCTATTATTATCTGGATTACACAAATACATTATTTTGGCTTGATGATACCTGGCAATAAATTTGAATGCTCCCTTGGAGTCAGTTGCAGCAGAGTCACATATTTCCAAAAAAAGTTGAAAATTGAATGGTAACAAACGTTTTGTCATATTTATGGGAACGTAATCATTAAACTTAGAGGTTAGATTGTACCAAGATCCCTTTGGAGTATTTGCCATCTGTTCTTTTAGACAAATGTCTGCAGCAATAGAATCGTTTAAATGCAGCAATGTCTCGTATTTTAACATCATTAATCCAAAACCTGGCAAATTGTATTTTATATCATCTGTTACAGTTGGGATAAGACTGTCGATTAATTGTAATCTACCCAAATACCCCTCATTCATAAATTTTTCATTCAACAGGTTTATATATCCAATAATTTTATTTTGCCGGGATTCATTAGATACATCTGCTTCGTTATTAACCTCCTCTGATATATACCCTTGGTTTAAAACAGATTCCAACTCTTGCTCACTATGGCCGAATGAAGCAATCCTCCCATCCTGATCTATTATAAATGTTGATGGGTATGCGGTTACTCCCCACTGGTCATTAGTTGAGTTATCGGCTTTATCCATCGCAACAGAGTAGTTAAGGCTCATCCTCTCCACAAACTTCTCAAGAAATTCAGGTTTTGTCTCTCCTGCGACATAAACAGCTACAACCTCAACTTTCCCACGATACTTATCAGCTACCATCTTCAGGTGTGGAATTACTTTCACGCATCCAGGACAAGCAATCAGAGTAATATCTACCAGATAAACTTGACCCTTTTTAAATTCAGGGATGGGATCCCCTTTTATCCACCTTTGGATACTTGTCAAATTTGGAGCTTTATCTCCTATTTTAATCTTTGCATTTTGGTTATCAGCATATAATGTTAAATATCCAAATATTAACAGTGTGATAATGATCCCAATTTTTTTCATCTGTTATTATATTTATTAGGTTGAAAATTTTTAAGTTCGTTTTGATAATTCATAAGCCTATCAGGTACAGCATTGATTTATACTGTACCTGAATGATCAAATCATCATTAAGCTCAAGATAGTTTACTTAATAACCGGGGTTTTGCTCCAGAAATGGATTTTTCTTTAATTCACTCTCCGGTATAGGGTAAAGTAAATCGTTTGTATTAAAACCTGTCTTTATAACTTCCAAGGTTGATACCGCCCTACCGGTTCGTTTAAGGTCAAACCAGCGGTGACCCCATTCGGTAAAGAGCTCTACTCTTCTTTCTTGCATTACAGCATCCAAAAGATCTGATTTACTGATAGAGGGATTTGTGTTTGCTAATAATGGAAGCCCTGCTCTTGCTCTAATAGCATCTAAATCTGCAATTGCTAGATCTAGCTTATTGAGCTGTGCTCTTGCTTCTGACCTTATAAGATATTGCTCAGCCAGTCGGAATATAGTTGAGTTTTCCTTGCGTGAATCATCTGGATTTGTTGTTGCAGATGAAGTATAAGAGCGGTATTTATATGACATTATGTAGCTTTTTCTATTTAACTTGACCCAGGTAGTTTTCCGTAAATCCCCCGCTTCAAAAGCATCAGACAGAGATTCGTTCCCAACAAAATCATCACGAAGGGCAAAAAAGGATAAGAGTGTAGCCATAGTACTTGATCCTCCATAAAAATGCTGACCTTCAGATGTAAAGAAATTATTATTAAAATTTGGGAACTGCCAGATTGCCTCTTTATTGCCTAAGAGAGTGATATCAGATAAAGCTACCATACTATAGTCAGAAGTATTATTAATAATAGTAGTCGCAATTGACTCCGCTTCACTCCACTTTCCCATATATAAAAAGACTCTGGATAGCAAAGAAGATGCTACTGCTTTATTTACCCTAAAACGCCCGGATGTAGGATAATTTGCAGTCAACAGTACTATAGATTCCTGAAGGTCGGCTTCTAATTGATTGTACACAGCATCTACTGATGTGCGTGTCATTTTTGAATTAATAGTGTAATCGGTTGAGGTCACCAAAGGTATATCTCCAAAAAGATTTACAAGATAGAAATGTAGGAAGGAGCGTAAGAAAAGTGCCTCCCCAATGAATTGCGATTTTGCTGTTTCAGTTAACTCTGTTGCGGCTTTCAAACTCTCTATTACATCATTCGCCCTAAAAATTGTAGTATATGCATATGTCCAAAAGTCGCTGATATAACTATTATCAGCTATCAGATTGTTCTCTTTAAACGAAAGAATTGATGGATCTGTGAAATTGAAGGTTAACTCATCTGCAGACAAGCCAGTACGCCATGCAATCTGAAACCCGGTACAATAATATGGGTTCAAAAAAGTACTGTAAATGCCTCTTAATGCGGCCTCTGCTGTGGCATTATCTATAAAGACCTGTGTTTTTAGTAGGGATGCAGGGGGTGTATCCACCTCAAGTAATTTTTCGCAAGAAATTGTCGCTATTAACAAAGGGAGTAATAATAGTGTTTTTATGCAGCCCCTTAACCTATTTGTATATATATATTTAATCAAATTTTTCATTGTTTTCCATTTTTAAATTTAAAACTTAAGCTGAAGGCCGGCTGTAATAATTTGCAGCTGAGGGTAATTGCTTCCGCTTTCTACATCCAATACATAGCGGTTATATTTGGAAATAGTAAAGAGATTCTGACCCTGCAAAAAGATTTTAGCAATTTTTGCCCCTGCCTTGTGAGCAAGTGTTTGTGGAAGAGTGTATGAGAGAGAAAGCGTTTGTAGACGGATAAAAGAGGCGTCCGTAATAGCATCAGATGAGTTGTAATTGCTTGACATAGACGTTCCCGGGCTTGTTTGCGTAAAGCGCTGTACATCTGTGACATCTCCCGGGTTTTGCCAACGTTCATTCCACACCCAAAGTGGTATGTTTTGTTGAGTTCCGGCATTATAAACCGGGTTTAGCAATGCTTTCTGCTCTTTAAAACGGAGTAAAAAAGATAGTTCAAGTCCTTTATAAACTACACTATTTATTAGACCCCCATAATACTTACTATCTTGCGAGTAAGTAAACTGCTGATCATTACTATTGATAACCCCATTTTTATCTACATCTAAAAAGGTATGTAGTCCTGTTTGTGGATCAACACCTGTCCAAACATAAGTTCTCTTAATTGACAAGGGCTCTCCTACCTTGTAAATCGTAGCGTAAGGGGAGTCCTCAATGCCCGGGAAAGCTAATAGTTTGTTGCGCGGAATTGATAAATTGGCAGAAACACTCCATTTAAGATTATCTCTCCGGATTACATCTGCTCTTAGCAACATCTCCCATCCGGAATTTTCTATAGTGGCTTCAAAATTCTTTAGGATAGAAGAGAAGCCGGTAATAGCAGGAAGTGTATAGTTAACCAACTGATTAGAAGATTGGTTACGGTACCAGCTAACCTCAAGACCTACTCTGTTATTAAAAAAATTAGATTCAATCGCCACCTCTAGCTTCCTTGTCTGCTCCCATTTAAAATCAGGATTAAAAAGCGAGTTAGCGTAAAGACTCAAAGAACCTTCATAAGCAACTGTAGAAGGTAACATCATATAAAGATTGAAATACTGGTAATCACCAATCAGATCATTGCCCGTTATACCGTAACTTGCCCTTAGTTTACTAAAATTAAGAATAGAATGAGTATTCTTCATCCAAGGTTCTTCGGAAAAGATCCAAGCTGCCCCTATGGCACCAAAATTCCCAAAGCGATTATCCGGTCCAAAACGAGATGAACCTTCTCGACGTCCTGTTAGGTTCAATAGGTAGCGCTCCTTATAATTATAACCAACTCTTGCAAAGACTGAAATGTACTTATAATTGGAATATGAAGAACTAATTGCTACATTTCCAGCTGCATTAATAGAATTTAATAATGCATCTGAGGTGTAGTTACTCCCTTGCAAAAGTTGGTACTCATTTAAATTTCCCTGGTATGATAAGCCGGTTACCATATCAAGTGTATGCTCACCAGCTTTTTTTAAATAGCTAATTTGTGGTTCAATTATTATAGATTGTCGGTGGTTACTCCCAAAATCAGCACTCGGTTTTATATATTGTCTGGTAATAGGAGGATAAACAGTGGATGGGTTTTTATATTTTGTCTCTCCACTCATATCTGTATATCCCAGATTTGTTTTAATCCTAAATCCCTCAAATAGAAGGTAAGATAGACTAACGCTTGCGGTCAGGTTACGATTTTCTGATATGGCCGGGTTTATAAAACTAGACATAGGGTTAGTCCAGGTAGCAGATCCGGCACTGTTAAGCGCCCAGTTTAGCTCCCCGTTATCCAAAAAAAGAGGCGGTGCATTTGGCGAAAGACTAAGAGCTCTGAAGATCCTACCGTTTCCTGATTGATTTTTATCAATCCCATAGTTTATGGTAACACCGGCTGAAAATTTACCATTGGGCGATGTGTGATTTAGGTTTAGATTCCCTCCTAGTCGATGATAACCCAGTCCTTCATATATTAACTCTTCATTATGATAATTACCCCCAAGTCGAAAACTTGTCTGTGCATTACCACCCGAAACATTCAACTGAAGATCAGTAATATTAGCAGTTCCGCTTAAAAGTTCTTTTTGCCAATTGGTATATCGGGTCGTATCCCACATTCCATTTATATCAGCATGTGATATTGATGTTGGGCTTACTGCAACTCCATCATTTTTAAGAGCTTCACGACGCATAGCCAGATATTGTTGAGTATTGAGCAATTCCAATCTGCTATTAACACTACCTGCTCCCTGATAGAAATTAAGATCAAAATCTGTTTTACCAGAAACTCCTTTTTTAGTAGTGATTAAAATAACGCCATTCGCACCTCTTGATCCGTAAATTGCAGTTGCATCAGCATCTTTAAGAATCTCAATACTCTGTATATTTTCTAGGTTGATAGTGCTTAGCGGATCCAATTTACCTCCAAAACGCTGCTGGCTGTTACCCGATAGAGAGAGAGATTCAGAACTGACCGGTATTCCGTCAATAATATAAAGAGGGAGATTCCCATCAATTCCGGTACTACCAGGAATAGATTTCCCCAAGTCTGTCGTACGAAGACTATTGTGTCCTCTAATACGGATAGTTGGAGCTATACCAGGCCCGCTTGCCGGAGTAATATCTAACCCTGCAACTCTTCCCTGCAAAGCCATCAAGGGACTTATTACCGGCTGGTTAGTAATCTCTTTTGCTGTTACTTTTGCAATATTGCCTGTCTTTGTTTTATCAGTTACTGTATAATACCCGGCATTAACGGTTGCAGCTTGAAGTTCTGTAATATCCTCTTCCAGAATAACATCAATTACACTTCTGTTGCCTATTACAATCTCCTGGGAGGTGTAGCCTAAAAATGAAAAAGTCAAAATATTATTATCACCAGCAGTGATTGTGTATTTACCTTCAATATCTGTCCCGGTACCTTTCTTTGTCCCTTTTACTAAAATATTCACACCTGGAATAGACAATCCTTTTGAATCTTTAACGATTCCCGTTATTTTTCTATCAACTTTATCTTGCCCATTTAAGTCAAAGATAATATTCTCCAACCTCCCTTTTTCACGCTCTTTATATTGAGTTAGTATTATGTAATCTTCCTCTTCTATGTAATAAATCTTTCTAGGTTTTAACACCTCATCCAAAACTTTTCCTAACTCTTTATTCTTGACTTCTATAGATATTTTGTCTTCGGTATTAACAAAGCTTCCGCTATATGCAAACTTCACCTGAGTCTGATATTCGATTTCAGTCAAAACCTCTTTTAGTGAAATATTTTTACAATTAAGAGTAACTTCTCGATTTAATACACCCTGTCCATAAGAATCATTTGCAGATACCGCACTGCAGAATATCAGTCCTATAGCCATCTGTATCAGGGAGACTCGCATAATTGTGATAATTAAATAAGAACTTTTACATAGCCTTCGGATACGTTTTGTTAAATCCAGTGTATCCCGGAGACCTTTTTTAAGAAATTTTTGCATAATTTTGTAATGTTTAATTGTTAGAATTATTATTAGAGTGATGAAACAATTAGACCTGGCGGGGGTGTTGGTAGCACCCCTGCTTTTTTGTCTTTTTTAATGCTTAATTATCAGGGCTTCTAATCATATTTTTTTGTTTTTAGTATTTGATAAGGTTGTTCAATTGTTTAGGATTTTTTTAATTTCTTGGTTTAAATACAATTTTTTTGTTTTCGATTTCATATTCGATAGAAAGAACTTTAGAGATAATATTCAGAGTCTTAACTAATGATTGACCCGTAAAATTTGCTGTTACAACAGAACCTGATAGTGTTTCATCTTCAAGTTCTATATCAATATCAAACTTATCTTCTATCCTGCTTATTATAATATCCAATCTGGTATCATTGAACTTCATATCATATTCAGTCCCTTTAATAATATCTGTTCTAATAGGTTCTAAAACAGGGGTGCTCTCTCTGGCTAACTCTTTGCTTGAGATATTAAAGTGTGCTTTCTCTTCAGGCATCAGCACCACAACCTTTTGGTTGCTAAGAGATGTTACGGAAACCTTGCCTGTAAGGACCACCACCTCAATAATATCACTTGTTGCGTTAATATTAAAACTTGTTCCTAATACTGTTGTAGTTAGTTCCCCGGAATGTACAAGAAATGGTCTTGTAGAATCTTTCTCTATTTCGAATAGAGCCTCTCCTGTGAGACTCACAATACGCTCAGCTCTTTTTTTAAATTTTTTAGGATACTTAAGACTACTATTAGGTTTTAACCAGATAATACTCCCATCGGACAGGAGTACCTTTTTAATTCTTTCTGATGAGATAAGTTCTACAACTTCAAACAACTTGATCTGTTTATATTCATAATACTTAAATCCTCCGAAGCCTAAAGCCACTACAAGTAAAATCGAAGCTGCAACTTTTATTGCACTTGTTAAATAGTATCTTCTATAAGTTGATCTATTTTTAATACCTGCTTTGCGATTGACAGATTCTTTCAGATGTTTTTTGATTATGAATTTTTCTGATTCATCTTTAAATGGGTGAACATCCGTATAATGAGTATCAAGCCAATTATCAATTACCACCATCTCTTCGGGAGTACACTCTCCCTTTTCGTACCGTGCGAGTATGTCCTTAAATTCTGATTCAGTCATTTTATGATTTTTTTAGGTGCTTTTGTATATGTAGTATCACGAAGCGGTAAATACACCCAAAAAGTATTTGATATTTTATAAAAAGAGCATTTTTTTATTTTTTTAATTCCTAATCTTTCTGTTTAAAGACTATTTTATCTATTTTTGATCAAACCTATTTTACTATAAAACAGATTAAAAACCATACAGATAATGAGTTAGCTCTTTTGCTTGAAAAGGGAAGAGACGATGCCTTTAGCGAAATCTATGAACGCTATTGGGAGAGGCTATTTATTTATGTTTACAGCCGGACATCCTCTTCTGATGTAGCATTTGAAATAACTCAGGATATTTTTGTGTCACTTTGGCAAAGAAGAGGTGAGGTGGTTTTTCATACATCACTATCGGGATATCTTTATACATCTGTCCGTTATAGAATTATCCGTCATATAAACAGCTGTAAATTAAGAGAGAATTACTTCAGAGATTTTTTAGCATTTAATCAACTCAGCAGTGACAATTCAAATGAGGAAGAAATTAATCTGAATCAGCTTAATGAGGCAATCGAAAAGAGTGTACGGGAATTACCAAAGAAATGTCAGGAGATCTTCCGAATGAGCAGATATCAGAATTTGTCTATAAAAGAGATCTCAGTGAAATTGAATATTTCTCATAAAACTGTAGAAAATCAGCTAACGATTGCGCTGAAACACCTTCGAAAATCTTTAGGTGAGTTTATGCTTACACCATTATTTTTTCATCTTTTTTTTTAAAATAAAAAAAAGGAAGACTAATAAGTGATCTGGCCGTCCTTTTATTATTAACGGCTAAATCTATCAGTTAAGGAAAACCTATTTGCAATTCTCCCCTGCGAGACCGAAATAGCGAAAACCTCCGCAACAATTAGGGCATATTCAGCCACAAACCTTTTTTTACAAAAGAACTCTCACATCAGGAAAGCTAATCTCCCGCGGGCTGTTAAATAACCCTCTCCGCAGCAATAGGGCACACTCAGCCGGAAGGAGCGAACTTGTGAGCGGATGAGGATGGACGTGCCCGATGTGCGGAGGGGGGTATAAGACCGCAACGTGTAAAATATGCTTTCCTGCTGTGAGAATTTCAACAACGATGAAGATGGATTTGTTCGGTGTGCGAAGGTTTTCGCAGGCCTGTAAAGTTACATAGCAGCAAATAGGTTCCGGACGGACAGAGTTAACAGCTATAAAAAAAAAGAGGATGACTAATTGCTTATTAGTCATCCTCGTTGCCTACCAACCATTACTTAAATTAAACTAACCAAAATTTATTTATTGTTTTTTTGCTGGTAAGGACTTTTTCCTGAAGTTATTAGTAGTTAATTGCAAGAAGCATTATCAGGTTGTATACATCCCACTCAGAGGCAATCTTGTAATCTCCAATCTTATCTGCAAGGATATCTGTAGATTTTAGCAGATCTTTCTTGTCAATTGTGAATCCCTCAGCTACAAGATTGGTAACCGCAAGCTGAGAATTGATGTTGTAAACATCGTATGTACTCTCAAGTTTATTTAGGATATTGAAAGTTACATTTGATGTAGAGTAGTCAAAGTACCATTTGTTGTCATACTCTCTGTAGTTAACAACGTAGTCTGCAGAGACCATCTTTACATCTGAATGTTTAGGCCTGCTCTTGAAAAATCTTGTATAGGCCCAGCCCCTCTTTTCCACATTCATAGAGTACTCTACCTTGGCAATTGCAAGAGATTGTGATTCAATGTACAGTTTGCCTCTAAAGAGCATCTCTCCATCCGCATACTTCTGGTTGAAATTAACCACATAGAACTTCTTGCCGGCTATTTCGGTTGGTTTTGAGTACTCAAAGTCGTAGTTGTCAGCAATGTTGTAGATATCACTTCCAAGAAACGGGTACTTAATAACATCTAACTGAAGCGATGTAACCGGACCACCCTGAAGTTTAATCATTAGCGGGTTCATAAGTTTAGCGTCACAATTACCACGTGCATCCCTAACGGCAACCTGATCTGTTTTAGGAGTTAAGTAAGATGCCTTATTTATATCAAGGATTGCCTCATTTACAGAGAGACAATCACTATTTTTGGATAGACGCTCTTTATAAAAAGCGTTCATCTGATTGTCAGACTTAGGGTAGTTTACGGAGATTTGTTTCAAAGCACGCTGCACCAAAGTGGTGGCGCCTATTTTTGGATTGCTCAGGTCCGATGAGGCAGCGTTTTTTGCCTCGGCATTAATAGAGATTGTTAAAATGGCTACAAGCAGGAAAAAGATTTTTGTTTTCATAACGATATTGTAATTTTAAAAGGTTTTTCTGCCTAATAGACGAGGTCACCCTTTAAAAAGTTGCAATTTTTTTGAGTTTTTTTAAAAAATATTTCAATTTGTTAAATATCTATATTAAAAAAAACTGAAAAATAAGGCATTTTAAAAAATTACAAATATCTGTAAAACAATTAATTTAATAGCTTACGGTACTATGTTAAACAAGGTTCAAGGTCTGCTCTTTTATTTTTTCAAGTTCATCTTTCATCTGCACCACCAGCATCTGAATTTGGGAGTGATTTGCTTTCGATCCCAGGGTATTTATCTCCCGACCCATCTCCTGTGAGATAAATCCAAGTTTTTTCCCGGGGTACTCCTCTGTACCTATTGTGTCAAGAAAATATTTACAGTGCTGCCTCAACCTCACCTTCTCCTCTGTAATATCGAGCTTCTCCAGATAATAGATGAGCTCCTGTTCAAAACGGTTATTGTCACTGGCGGGAATAAACTCCTCTATCTTAGATTTAAGTCTCTCTTTAACACTCTCTATCCTCTCAGATTCATATATCTCTGCCCCTTTCAGATGATCCAGTATATAATCTACCCTTGAACGTATCTCCTCCTCAAGCTTTCTTCCCTCCTCTGTGCGAAACATTTTTAGCTGCTTTACAGCTTCACAGATGGCATCTTTTATTCTCTCCCAACTCTCTGCCTGAAGAGTCTCATCTACCTCTTTTTTGTTACTGTCAATAATGTCCGGGAGTTTGAGTATTGCAGATGCTATTTGCGAGGGGTCTCCCTTTTGGCCGCGGGCGGCAATGAGAGTCTCAACCTGGTCATAGTAGGAGTTGAAGAGATCTCCGTTAACAGACCTGGTGTTGTTTCCTGGTGCGCTCTCTATGGAGGCGAAGAGATCTATGTTGCCTCTGGAGAGCTCCTTTGTTATCATCTGCCTGATCTCGATCTCTTTATCTCTGGGGATTATCTGAGTCTTGAGAGAGATATCTGCCCCCTTCCCATTTACGGACCTAATCTCTATAATAATTTTATCCTGGCCGCAGATACACTCTGCTTTTCCATATCCGGTCATTGATTGCACCATTGTGTGAGTTGCTGGTTTTTAATTATTGGCAATATTGGGCAAAGTTATAAAAATGAACTCAAGAAATATTATATTTGCCGGTTAAATAAAAAGAAGAATGGAAGAGACACTAAAAGAGAGTGCACCCGAGAGGAGCCTCAATTTTCTTGAAGAGATAGTAGAGGCAGATCTTGCATCGGGTAGACATAAAACTATACTTACAAGATTCCCACCGGAACCTAACGGTTATCTACATATAGGGCACGCAAAGAGCATCTGCCTCAACTTTGGACTTGCCCAAAAATACGGAGGCAAGACAAACCTGAGGTTTGATGATACAAATCCAACCAAAGAGGATGTTGAGTATGTAGATTCTATAAAAGAGGATGTTAAGTGGCTCGGATTTGATTGGGCTAAAGAACTTTACGCTTCGGATTACTTTGAACAGTTATATGTTTGGGCTCAGGAGCTGATTCGCAAAGGACTTGCATATGTAGATAATCAGACTCAGGAAGAGATTCGTCTAAACAGGGGTACCGTAAACAGAGCAGGTATTAATAGCCCTTACCGGGATCGCTCTCCACAGGAGAATCTGGATCTTTTTAGTGAGATGAGGATGGGTAAATTCCCTGACGGAGAGATGGTATTAAGAGCCAAGATAGATATGGCACACCCAAATATGTTGATGAGGGACCCGATTCTATACAGAATAATTCACGCACACCACCACAGGACAGCAGATAAATGGTGCATATACCCTATGTATGACTATGCTCACGGGCAGAGTGATTCACTTGAGGGGATTACCCACTCAATATGCACTCTGGAGTTTGATGTGCACAGAACTCTTTACGACTGGTTTATCGAAAAACTTGAGATCTTCCCTTCAAAACAGTTTGAGTTTGCACGACTCAATCTCACCTATACAGTAATGAGTAAACGTAAGTTATTGGAGCTTGTAAAGAACGGTTATGTTACGGGTTGGGATGACCCTCGTATGCCTACAATCTGCGGGCTAAGAAGACGCGGTTACACTCCGGAGAGTATAAGGATGTTTGCAGATAAGGTGGGTGTTGCAAAGAGAGATAACATCATTGATCTCTCGCTTTTGGAGTGGTGCGTAAGAGAGGATCTCAACAGACGTTCCAACAGATATATGGTAGTTCTGGATCCTGTAAAACTTGTAATTACAAACTATCCTCAGGGAGAGTCGGAATTGTTCTCTCCGGCACTAAACCCGGAGGATATAAATGCAGGGAGCAGGTCTGTCCCATTTTCAAATGAGCTCTACATTGAAAGGGATGACTTTATGGAGGATCCTCCAAAGAAATATTTTCGCCTTCGACCCGGTGGAGAGGTACGCCTGAAATACTCCTATATTATCAAATGCGAAGAGGTAATTAAGAACAGTGAGGGTGAGATTACAGAGATTCGCTGCACCTACGATCCATCCAGCAGACCGGGTACAGGCGAGTGGCGTTCGGTTAAGGGAACCATACACTGGGTGAGCGCAGCACACGCAACAGAGATAGATGTAAATCTTTTTGACAGGCTCTTTACCAATCCGGAGATGGACAATCTGGAGGAGGGCAAGGAGTATATAGATTACCTCAACCCGGATTCGCTAAAGGTGGTTAAAGGGTATGCAGAGTTGGCATTAGCATCCGACAACTCGGGAATTGCTGTTCAATTCGAAAGATTGGGCTATTTTATCAAGGATAGAGACTCTTTAAACTCAAAAACTGTTTACAACAGAACCGTAGGACTTAAATCTACCTGGTAAGTTAGTTTAGAGCTGTTTTTACCCTGTGTTTTTTCCATAAGCCTGAGTTGTAATACAATACCGCACCTATGCAACCGGCTGTCCAGCCTATCGGGATTGACCACCAGATACCTGCGGTGCCAAAGTAGTGGGATAACAGATATGCCAAAGGGACCCGGATTGCCCATAAAGAGAGTGTGGTTATAAGCATAGGAACTATTGTAGCCCCTGCACCTCTTGTAACTCCATTGTATACAAACATAGTTGAGAATACTATATAGAACGATGTTACTATAACAAGATACTCTTTTCCTATAGTTATAATTTCATTATAGTCCGGTGAGTTGATGTCGGTAAAGAGTCTCATAATCTCCCCTCCAAAGAAAACCACAACAAGACTTAAAACAATACATATTACTGTTGAGTATAAAAGTGTTGAGTGGAGACCCTTTTTAATTCTATCATACCTCTCTGCTCCAAGGTTTTGGCCAACGAATGAGGAGAGTGCCGCAGCCAGGTTCATTGCCGGCATTGAGACAAACATATCTACCCTTCCTGCAGCTGTGTAGGCTGCAAGAGCTGCCACTCCAAAGGGGGATACTATACTTAGCAGAGCCATTGACCCGAGACCTACAAGGGTTTGCTGAACACCGGAAGGGAGTCCTATTCTTAAGGAGAGCCGAAAGTTTGTCCAGTCAAACTCCCACTTTTTATAATTCAGATTGAATCTTATCACAGTATTCTCTTTACTGTTGAGGTGGTACCATAGCGCCAGCCAAGCTGCAATAGTAGCAATTGCAGTGGCCCAGGCTACCCCATCTATTCCCCATCCAAATACCAAGACAAAGAGCAGGTCTAATATTATGTTTATTATAATTGATATTACTACAAACACTACCGGAGTTTTGGAGTTTCCTACACCTCTTAATATGGCAGACATACCAAAGAGTGAAAACATAGGGATGGTTGTTGTGAGTATAACTATGTCAAAATATCTTACTGCATCCGGTAACACCTCAGGGGGAATTGATAGAAATTGAAAAAGAGGGCGGCTTATGGCGAAAAAAAGAATTGAAAGAGCTGCAGAGCTTACAAGCAAAAAAATCTGCAGAGTATCTGAAGTTACCTTGATTTTTTTAAAGTTTTTTGCACCAAAATATTGTGAAATTAGTACCGAACCACCTATTGTGATTCCTCCAACCAGAGCGGAGAGTGTGAACAATATAGGGAAACTGGCTCCCACAGCAGCCAGAGCAACAGAGCCGATATATTTTCCCACAACAATGCTGTCTACAATGTTATACAGTTGCTGAAACACATTTCCGATAAGCATCGGAATTGCAAACATCATAATCTGTCTTCCCTCTCTCCCCTGGGTTAGATCATTCATCAAAAACTATTTTTGCCTGCAAAAATAGAAATTTAAAAGGGAAAGAGCGGGTATTGAGGTTAAAATCTTTTTACGTAAGAGTGGCAATATGGCTGAGAACCCTTCTTTACATAGTAGTCCTGGTGATAACTCTCGGCTATATAAAACTCTTGAGCCTTAGTAACTCGTGTAGCAACATCGAACCCTTTTTGGGTCAATCTTTTTATAAGGTCCAGAGCAACTTTTTTTTGCTCTTCATCAATATAAAAAATCTCCGACCTGTACTGATTGCCAATATCCGGGCCCTGTCTCTCAATTTGTGTAGGGTCGTGTATCTCCATAAAGAATTGTGCAAGTGCCTTGTAACTTATTTGGCTTGCATCATAGATAACCTCTACTGCCTCTGCGTGGCCGGATAAACCTGAGCAGACCTGTTCATAAGTTGGGTTTTTAAGTCTCCCTCCTGTATAGCCGCTAACTGCAGATATAACACCCCACTTTTGCGCTATAAGATGCTCTACACCCCAAAAACATCCACCTGCAAATATTGCTCGCTCTCTTTTCTGTGGAATAAACTCCAGTGAAATAGAGTTAACACAGTGGCGAGTATTCTTTTTAGTAAACTGCTCTCCCAGAAAAACATGACCTAGATGACCATCACAATTGGAGCAGATTATCTCTACTCTCTGCCCGTCGGCATCTCTCTTTCTGGTTACAGCACCTTTTATCTCATCATCAAAACTTGGCCAGCCGCATCCCGAATCAAATTTGTCACTTGATTTGTAAAGTGGGGCGTTACACTGTTTGCAGTGGTAAGTGCCTGCCTCCTTGTTATTGTTGTACTTTCCGGTAAAAGGAGCCTCTGTCCCTTTATCAATAATCACTCTCCTCTCTGCCGGGGTGAGCTCTCGTCTGTTTTGTGCCTGCAATGTCATAATTACTAAAAATAGTGTGCCGATTATTAGAATATACTTTTTTCTCATATTGGATCTCTTTTATTACTAATAACACAATTTTATGGTTATAGTTGAATAACACTATAAAGAGTGAATTATATAAACTCTTGCACGAATTTTGTAAATATTGTAAAAGTGTAGAGAGTTAACTTTGATAACATTAAAAATAGAAGAAATGAAAAAATTATTTTTATTTATAGTTTTAGTAACCATAGGATTAACTAGTCAGATAGAGTCAGCTTCTGCACAAATCAGCTTAAGGATAAACATAGGTAGTCAACCGTTGTGGGGTCCTGCGGGACACGATTATGTAGAGTACTACTATTTGCCGGAGATTGAGGCATACTATTATGTTCCAAATCGTCAATATATTTTTATAGAGAACGGCAGATGGGTTACAAGACGCTATTTGCCTATGCGTTACAGAGGTTTTGATCTATATGACGCGCTTAAGTATGTTATAAATGAGTCGAAACCCTATTACAGGCACGAATATTATAAATCTAAATACTCTTCTAACAAGAATCACAAAAGAGAGATAGCAATAAGAGATAGCCGTGATTCAAGATACTACAACAACAGAAACCATCCTCAGCACCAAAATTGGAAAAAAGAGGAGCAGAAGAGAAAAGAGTATGAGAGGAATAGATATGAGAGAAATAGAGATGAAAGGAGTAGAGATAATAGGAGTAAAAAAGAGAACGAAAACAACAGAAGCAAAAAAAGCAGAGAGAGTAGAACCAGGTAACAAAAATCAAACACTTGAAATCAGTAACACAACAGAGAATAAAAAATTTTGGGTCCGGTTAATTTAAAATCATTAAGCGTATGAGATGTTAGGTTCCAGTTTAAGTTTTAGTTAGGTTAAGGAGAAACGGCAGCCCCAGCAATTGGCTGCCGTTTTGTTTATATCTGATTCTATTTTTCCCACTCTCTGAGTTGAATAATCTCATCTCTCCATATCTCTTCATTTGGGGTCTCAAGTATAAGGGGCATATTGTCGAATCTGTTGTCTTTCATAAGGATTTTGAATGTTTGGTCACCCAATAGACCGGCTCCGATTGAGTCGTGGCGATCTACTCTTGAGTTAAGCCCTTTCTTTGCATCATTCAGGTGCATCCCACGCAGATATTTAAACCCTACAATGTTTTCAAAATGGTCAAATGCTTTTCTGAAGCCCTCCGCGTTTGATAGGTCGTAACCCGCTGCAAACGAATGACAGGTATCTACACATACACCAACCCTGCTCTTATCCTCTACGTAGTGAATAATTTGAGCAATCTGCTCAAAGGTGTGCCCCAGGTTGCTACCCTGACCGGCTGTGTTCTCTATAACCGCTGTGACCCCCTTTGTTTTCTCCAAAGCAATATTTATTGAGTCGGAAATTTTTCTTAGACAGCTATCTATATCAATCTTGTTAAGATGGCTTCCGGGGTGAAAATTGAGACGATCCAGCCCAAGTTGTTCACATCTCTGCATCTCGTCCAGAAAGGCCTCTCTGGATTTGTTGAGTCCATCCTCCTCCGGGTGGCCCAGGTTTATAAGATAACTGTCGTGGGGAAGAATCTGCAAAGGGGAGAAGCCATACCTCTGGCAGTTCTCCCGGAATTTTTCTATGCTACTTTTTGTGAGTGGTGCTGCAATCCACTGTCTCTGATTCTTTGTAAAAAGGGCAAAAGCATTAGCTCCAATATTGTGCGCATTGACAGGTGCATTCTCTACACCGCCGGATGCACTTATGTGTGCTCCTATATATTTCATATCAAGTATATTATTTATTTTATTATCTATATTCAACTTATCTGAGAATAGTCTCTCTGCTCTCTTTTTAACTGGGATAGAGAAACTCTTAGCTGTGCATTTTTTTGGGTTTCAAGCTGAGGATCCTCCTGTAGTATATCTGCTGCAACTCTTCTCGCCTCTTCGAGAATCTGAGAGTCTTTTGCAAGGTTGGATAGTCTGAGGTCTACAGGAAGTCCACTCTGCATTGTCCCCTCCATATCTCCCGGACCTCTCATTCTTAAATCTGCCTCTGCCAGTTCAAACCCATCATTTGTAGAGCACATTAGTTCAATTCTGTGACGTGACTCTTTTGAGAGTTTATGGCCTGTCATAAGTATACACCAAGACTCATCTGAACCTCTTCCCACTCTTCCTCTAAGTTGATGGAGCTGTGACAGACCGAACCTCTCTGCACTCTCAATCATCATTACTGAGGCATTTGGGACATCAACACCAACCTCAATAACGGATGTAGATACCAGAATGTTCGCGTTTCCTGTTACAAATAGATTCATATCGTGAGCTTTGTCTTCATTTTTTTGCTGCCCGTGTACAACAGCAGTGACATATTCAGGAGCTTTGAACTCTTCAATAATATGCATATACCCTTGTTGAAGATTTTTGTAATCCATTGTTTCGCTCTCCTTTATAAGTGGGTAGACAATGAAAATCTGACGACCACTCTTTATCTTCTCCTTCATAAAGGAGTAGATGCGCCCTCTCTGTGTGTCATTTGAGTGTATTGTTTTAACAGGCTTTCTTCCCGGAGGTAACTCATCGATAACTGATACATCCAGATCTCCATAAAGAGTCATTGCCAGAGTTCTTGGAATCGGGGTGGCAGTCATTACCAATATATGGGGCATCTTCTCTCCCTTGCTCCACAATTTTGCCCGCTGATCTACCCCGAACCTATGCTGCTCATCAATCACTGCAAATCCCAGGTTGAGGAACTGAACACTCTCTTCGATAAGTGCGTGGGTACCGAAAAGTATATCTATTTCGCCATTAAGCAGCCCCTCTGATATCACTTTACGCTCTTTTTTCTTAGTGCTGCCGGTGAGCAGTGCAACCTTTACCCCTAAGTTGCCAAGAAGCTTCTCTGCCCCACGAAAGTGCTGTCCTGCAAGAACTTCGGTTGGAGCCATTACGCAGGATTGATAGCCATTGTCCTTTGCCAGCAGAGCTGTCAAAATTGCCACCATTGTCTTTCCGCTCCCCACATCTCCCTGGAGTAACCGATTCATCTGCCGGCCACTTACAATATCTGACCGAATCTCCTTTATTACCCTCTTTTGTGCATTGGTGAGTTCAAACGGCAGATTTTTGTAGCAATCGTTAAAGCTATCTCCAACTTTAGGCATAAATATTCCGTTGTTCACCCTCTCCCTAAAACTTTTTTGTTTGAGAAGAGATAGTTGCAGATAGAACAGCTCTTCAAACTTAAGCCTGTAAAGTGCAGATGAGAGAGCTCTTAAATCTTTTGGAAAGTGGATATTGTTAACTGCATCGTGAAACGAAAACAGATTTTTTTGTTGAACCAAATAGAACGGCAGAGTCTCGTTAAGCGAACCTTCACTCTGTTTAAGCAGAGTTGCTATAACCCTACCAATCTGTTTATTACCAAATCCTGAGTTGCGCAGTCTCTCGGTAGAGGGGTATACTCCAATCATATTCCCCACATAGATAGGATTCTCTTCGGTTGCAGCCTCCACCTCCGGATGCACCATATTCAAAACCTGATTAAAAATGGTGGGTTTCCCGAAAATAATATACTCATTATGAGGTTTAAGCCACTCCTTAATCCACTTGATACCCTGAAAAAATATCAGCTCAATGGAGCCAGTGGCATCCGTAAATGTTGCTGTTAATCTTTTTGAGCGCCCTTTATCTCCCAGTTGATTTATTTTTGTAATCTTTCCCCTCAGCTGAATATAGCTCATACCCGGCTCCACCTCAGAGACTGAGTAGATTTTTGTCCTGTCTATATACCTGAACGGAAAAAATAGCAACAGATCCCTGAAGGTTTTGATATTGAGCTCGCTGGCTAAAAGCTCTGCCCTTTTGGGTCCAACTCCGGGGAGGTATTTTATATCGCTGTCCAGTATAGATGACATAATACAAATATACGAATCTTATCTAAAATTTGTATCTTGCATAAATTTACGGAGATTAACTGTTTATGAAAAATAAGATAGTAGTTGGAATAACTCAGGGCGACAGTAATGGCATAGGCTATGAGGTTATAATTAAGGCTTTAACAGACGCGAGAATTTTTGATATCTGCACCCCGGTAATATACGGCTCCTCTAAAATGTTCGGGTTTTATAAAAAATGTGTGTCAGAGGCAGAGAGCCTCACTACAAATGTTATATCAAAACCTGGTGAGGCACACGCAAAGAGAATAAATCTTATTAACTGTATTCCTGAGAGCTATAATTTAGAGCCGGGAAGAGAGAGTGAAGACGGGGCCAAAGCCGCCCTTACTGCGCTTGAGGCAGCCGTTAAAGATCTTAAAAATGGATTTATAGATGTTTTGGTTACAGCTCCTTTCAATAAATCCGGAGTTTCAAAAGAGGGGTTCTCCTTCCCGGGTCACACCGAGTATCTTACCAAGATGTTTAATGCAGATGAGTCGCTTATGTTTATGGTCTCACACTCCCTTAAAGTAGGTTTGGTAACCAACCATCTCTCAATTGCAATGGTCTCGGGAGCAATTAACTCTGCACTTATAATAAAGAAAATAAAGCTTATGTCAGATTCACTCAAACGTGATTTTGCAGTTGACAGACCTAAGATTGCAGTTTTATCCCTTAACCCTCACAGTGGAGATCACGGGCTTATGGGAAAAGAGGAGGAGGAGATAATAAAACCTGCAATACAGGAGCTTTTTGAAAAGGGGGAGCTTGTCTTTGGCCCTTTCCCATCTGATGGCTTCTTTGCATCTGATTATACAGGTAGATTTGATGCCGTTCTTGCAATGTATCACGACCAGGGAATGATCCCATTTAAATCACTCTCTCACGATGCAGGAGTAAACTTTACCGCAGGTCTCTCAGTTGTGAGATGCTCTCCGGATCACGGAACTGCATATGATTTGGCAGGGAAAGGCAAAGCAAACCACCTCTCGATGCTTGCATCAATCTACACCGCTTGCGATATCTACAGGAACAGAGAGAATTACGATCTGTTAAGGGCAAATCCGTTAAGAGTGGAGATGCCTGTTGGCAACAGAGAGAATGATTAACATCTATACAGATGGTGCAGCAAGAGGCAACCCCGGTCCCGGAGGGTGGGGAGCACTTTTGCGTTCCGGATCTCACTCCAAAGAGCTATCAGGTGGTTTTTTGTGCACAACTAATAATAGGATGGAGTTATATGCGGTAATAGTTGCTCTTGAGGCAATTAAGAAAAAAAATGCCGAGGTCACAGTATATTCAGACTCCAGTTATGTTTGCGACGCAGTGAATAAGAGCTGGCTCTTTGGGTGGGAGAAAAAGGGTTTTGCAAAGAAGAAAAATCCGGATTTGTGGATCCGTTTTCTTGAAGTATACCGGAGACACAATGTAAAACTTGTATGGATAAAGGGCCATAACGGCCATTTGGAAAACGAGAGATGCGATCGACTTGCCGTAAATGCTTCTATGGCAGATAATTTACCTGAAGATATCGGATACCTTAAACAGTGCGTGGAGCGTAGTCCTGATTCCTCAGCCACGGCAGGAACCCTGCCTCTATAATTGCTCGCTCTATCATCTTTGCATCAGCTCTATTTGAAGCACCTGCAGATGAGACAACATTCTCCTCAATCATTATTGATCCCATATCATCTGCACCACAGTGTAGTGCCAACTTTGCACACTCTATCCCTATTGTGAGCCACGAGGCTTGAATATGGGGAATATTGTTGAGTAATATACGACTGATTGCCACCATTTTTAAATGGTCTACAGCTGTAGGTTTGAGAACAATATCACTCATAGTAAGCTTGGTTCCTTTGATCTGCATAGGCCAGCAGATAAATGCACGAAACCCGGGTGAATCAGTCGGTTTTTTTGACTGGATATCTCTTAAAAGAATAAGATGCTCCATCCTTTCGGCAAGAGTTTCAATGTGGCCGTATACCATTGTGGCTGTTGTACTAATATTCATTTTATGAGCACACTCCATAACATCTCTCCAGGCATCTACCCCCGGCTTTCCCGGTGAGAGTATCTTACGGACTCTGTCAGAGAGAATCTCCGCCCCTGCCCCCGGAAGTGAATCCAGCCCTACAGCCTTAAGCCTTGTGAGGGTCTGCTCAATTGTGAGTTTACTTAGCCTAGCAATATGCCACACCTCAGGTGGCCCCAGTGCGTTTAGTTTAATAGTTGGATATATCTCTTTTATCTTTGTGAAGAGATCTTCATAGAATGTAATATCGTAATGTGGATGAAGCCCCCCTTGCAACAAGAGCTGATCTCCGCCGTAACTTATAAGTTCATCTATCTTTTGCCTGTACTCCTCAATTGTGGTAGTATATGATTGCTCTCTTTGTGAGAGGGTGCAGTGGAAGTTGCAGAATTTGCACCCCGAGATGCATACATTTGTATAGTTTACATTTCTGTCTATCTGCCAGCTAACTCTCCTTTGTGGTATTTTTTGGAAACGTATCTTGTTTGCAACTGAGAGTAAATCCGGGACAGAGCTGTTTTCATAAATATATATTGCCTCTTCCAAAGATATCTCATCACCCTGCAGAGCTCTGCTAAAAACATCCTCAATCTTCATCTGATTTCTGTTAATGTGTACAGGGGCAAAAGTAAAAGTTTTATTTAGATAATGTTACAAATTGGGTATATTTGTGAGATAAATCATATCCATAAGTCTTATTTAGATGAATAATTTCTTTGATGGTGATAATCTGCGCTATGCAATGATTGGCAGCGGAAGCTGGGCAACTGCTCTGGCAAAACTTATCCTTAATAATCAGGAGAGTATATCCTGGTATGTTCGTGATGACGAGATGATTGATCAAATCAACAGAACACAGCATAACCCCTACTATTTACCGGCAGTAAAGTTTGATCCCAAAAGAGTCCGGATGAGTTCAGATATTAATGAGATCATATCTGAATCGGATGTTTTGGTCTTTTGTGTACCGAGTGCCTACTTCCTTAAAGAGGCCGAAAGCATCAATCTCTCTTTGGAAGATAAGTTTATAATAAGTGCAATAAAGGGTATAATTCCCGGAGACAATATTACAATCGCAGAGTATTTTAATCAGAAATTCGAAATCCCTTTCAGTAGGATTGGTGTTGTAAGCGGCCCTTGTCACGCAGAGGAGGTTGCTATGGAGAAGCTATCCTATTTGACACTCTCCAGTAAACATATTGAGGTTGCAAGATCTATCTGCGATATCTTCTCCTGCGAGTATATAAAAACTGTTCCCGGAACAGATATCTACGGAGTTGAGTATGCTGCTGTGTTAAAAAATATATATGCAGTTGCTGCCGGAGTGTGTCACTCTCTCTCTTATGGAGATAACTTTATGGCAGTGCTCATTACCAGCTCTTTTCACGAGATGAGAGATTTTCTTCACGCCTCACATCCGGACCCTAAACGTAAGACATCCACATCTGCATACCTGGGAGATCTTCTTGTTACCTGCTACTCTCAGTTCAGTCGAAACAGAACCTTTGGAAGTATGATTGGTAAGGGTTACTCGGTACAATCTGCACAGGTGGAGATGAATATGGTTGCAGAGGGCTATTATGGTACTAAATGCATTTTTGAGATAAATAAGAAGTATGGGGTTCATATGCCAATTGCAGAGGCTATGTACAGAATATTGTACGAGGATAAATACCCTGCCTATATAATCAAACAACTCTCAGAAAACTTGCAGTAAAGGTTATGAAAGAGATAGTAAACAGAGTAAATGTAGACATCAAGGGTGTTGCGCCCTTTATTGATGAGAGCGAACTAAACAGTTTTAGCAAAGAGGCTCAGGGTGCTTTTAAAACTCTAGTTGAGGGTAGCGGCAGAGGAAACGACTTTCTGGGGTGGGTTAATCTCCCTTCCAAAATTTTATCCTCCCACATTGAAATTTTTAATGAGATAGCACAGGAGTGGAGAGGGGTGGAAGTTGTGGTGGTAATTGGAATCGGAGGCTCGTATCTGGGCTCAAAAGCTGCACTTGAGGCTCTTTCACACCACTTTAGTCTACATTTGGGCAAGAGTGAGTGGCCAAAAATTGTCTTTGCAGGGCAAAACCTTAGCGAAGAGTATATGTCGGAGCTTATGGACCTTCTTAAGGAGAGTGACTTTGCTACAATTGTTATCTCAAAATCCGGCACCACAACAGAGCCGGCTGTGGCGTTTCGCATAATTAAGAATCTTTTGGAGCAGAAGTATGGAAAAGAGCGGGCTGCCGGCAGAATTGTTGCAGTTACAGACAGCTCTATAGGTGCTTTAAAAAAACTTGCAGATGAACAGGGTTATAGAACTTTCATAATTCCGGACGATATTGGCGGCAGATACTCAGTTTTAACTCCGGTTGGGCTCCTTCCAATTGCTGTGGCCGGGTTTGATATTGATAAGATGGTTTTGGGAGCTGCAGATATGGAGAAGGTATGTATGGAGCCGGGAGAAGATAACCCCGCTATAAAATATGCTGCTGTGAGGAACCTTCTCTACTCAAAAGGCAAGAAGATAGAGATACTTGTGAACTTTAATCCTAAACTTCAATATTTTTCGGAGTGGTGGAAGCAGCTTTTTGGAGAGAGTGAAGGTAAAGAGGGTAAGGGTATATTTCCGGCTTCGGTAAATTTCACATCTGACCTCCACTCAATGGGGCAGTATGTACAGGACGGAGAGAGAACCCTTTTTGAAACCGTAATTACAGTTAGTAGCTCTAACAGATCCCTCTCAATTATAAACGACCCCGATAACCTTGATGGTCTCAATTTTCTCTCGGGTAAGTCCATCGACGAGTGTAATAAGATGGCAGAGCTGGGAACAATGCTGGCTCATATAGATGGAGGAGTTCCAAATATCAGAATTGAGATACCGGCAATTAATGAGTACTACATTGGTGCGCTATTCTACTTTTTTGAATTTGCGTGCGGTGTAAGCGCCTATATATTGGGGATAAACCCTTTTGACCAACCTGGTGTTGAGGACTATAAGAGAAATATGTTTGCCCTGTTGGGTAAACCCGGTTTTGAAGAGCTCTCCAAAAGATTAAGAGATAGACTATAGAGACCCTCTAAATAGAATAACTATGAAATTTCTAAGGGAGGTTGCCCGCCGTTTCTATGAAAGAGATGGGGATAAAATTGGCGAACTATGTTTTGTCTTCCCTAACAGGCGGTCCGGACTCTTTTTTCAGAATTACCTTGGTGAGATGGTTGAAAAACCTCTCTTCTCTCCTGCAATTTTTACTATAAACGATCTTATTCTCTCTCTCTCCAAAATGAGGGAGGCAGATTCAACCGAGTCTCTTTTTCTGCTATATTCTCTCTATCTGGAGATATCGGGTTCTCAGGAGAGTTTCGATGAGTTTGTATATTGGGGCGAGATAATCCTGAGTGACTTTAACGATACCGATAAATTCCTTGCAGACCCTAAAAGACTCTTTGCAAACATCAAAGATCTTAAAGAGATTGAGAGTGACTACTCCTTTCTCACAGAAGATCAATTATCGGCTGTCAAGAGCTTCTGGGAGGGATTTCTTCCGGAGGGAGATAGCGAAAGCAAACAAAAGTTCAAGTTGGTGTGGGAGGTTCTATACCCTCTCTACCTTAGATTCAGAGAGGAGCTACAGTCACGCTCCTGTGGTTATCAGGGGATGATCTACAGAGATGTGGCAGAGAACCCTATGCTTTTGGACTCCCTTTATCAGTACCGGCAAATTGTATTTGTAGGGATGAACGCTCTTAACGAGTGTGAAAAGAGTATCCTCAGAAGCCTGAAAAACAGAGGTGTTGCAGATTTTTACTGGGATTACTGCTCCCAGATGGTTAGAGATCCTCAAAACAGAGCTTCTCAGTTTTTGAGTTACAATCTTTCTAACTTCCCTTCATTAATGGAGATAGATGCTTCTCACAATCAAGCGCCGGATATAGAGGTCATAGGAGTTGCATCCTCTGTAATTCAGACAAAGATTGTCTCGCAGATACTCAGCCGGTGTGGCGGGGGGATGGAGAGTGCGGTTATTTTGCCGGATGAGAGGTTGTTAATGCCACTTCTCCACTCTATTCCGGAGAGCTTTACAGATGTAAATGTAACAATGGGTTACCCACTTCGCGGTACTCCTCTTTTATCGCTCATAGAGTCAGTTGCAAATCTTAAAGGGGAGAGCAGAGGTTATTATCATAAAAGGGCTCTTCCAATACTAAAGCACAGTTATATAAAACTCATCTCCCCTATAAGGGCAAAGGCCATACACAAAAAGATAGTTCAGGAGAACCTTATCTATGCAAGCAGCGATCTCTTTGAGGGTGACGAGCTTCTTGAGAGAATATTTTCCCGTAGCGAAGAAATAGACTCTTCATCTGCTTTGTGCAACAAAATTCTGGATGTTCTCTCAATAGTCAGTGCCCATAAGGAGATTGATAAAATTGAGAGGGAGTTTATCTACCATCTGCACGCTACTGTAACAAGAATAAAGGGTATCCTGATTCCAATGTCTTCTCAGACTTTCAGCCGACTGCTGATGCAGCTAATTGGCGGTTTAACAATCCCTTTCAAGGGAGAGCCTCTCTGCGGACTGCAGATTATGGGTGTGCTGGAGACCCGTTCGCTGGACTTTGACAACATAATATACTGTTCGTTGAATGAAGGGATCTTTCCACCCTCATCTTCATCAAACTCATTTATTCCATACAACCTGAGAAGAGGCTTCTCTCTTCCTGTGAAGGAGTATGACGATGCAATCTCATCATATCTTTTTTACCGCTCTATCTATCGGGCAAAGAGGGTATATCTTATTTACGATACCCGAACAGAGGGTCTCAATATCGGTGAGGCGAGCAGGTTTATTCTTCAACTCAAGTATCACTATAAGTTGCCGCTCAAGGAGAGTATGGTCTCCTTTAAAGTAACCTCTTCTGAAAGGGGCGAAATAGTAATTGAGAAGAGCCAAAAGGTGATGGATAGTTTAATGGAGAAGTTTGTCAATGACAATACGAGTGCTCTATCTGCAAGCGCACTAAATAAATATATTGACTGCCCGCTGAGTTTCTACTTTGCTAATGTAGAGGGGGTAGAGGAGGAGAGTGAGATTTCGGAGGAGGTAGAGGCTAATGAGTTCGGTTCAATTTTTCACGACACTATGCAAAAGTTGTTCTATCCGTACCTTAAACAACAGGTTAGCAGCACAGCTATTGAGAATATAACAAAAAACGTGGCTCTAATTGAAAAATATGTAGATGAGGGCTTCTTGAAACACAAAAACATAAAGCAGGTTACAGGCTATAATCTTCTGGTTAAAAGAATTATTGTCCGGTATGTGTTACAGACTCTTCGGTATGACTCCTCCATAGCCCCCTTTTACTATCTCTCTTCAGAGATGAGGGTGCGTTCAAAGGTGCCGGTGAAGTGGGGATATAATGTTAATCTTAAGGGATTTATTGATAGATTGGACAGAACAGACAAACTCCGTATTGTAGATTATAAAACCGGACAGGGAGAGCTCAAACTAAGAAGTATCGATTCTCTTTTCGAAGGTAATGGAGATAGCTCAGACAAAGTGGCATTTCAAATGATGTTCTACGCCCTAATGCTGGAGAGTGATAATGAGTTTGTCCGTGATGAGGAGATTAATATTGCTCCATACTTTATACGCACCCTTGTAAAACAGGCTAACAGGGAGATAACTGTAAACAGAGAGCAGATAAAATCCTTTAAAGAGGGAGTTGTAACTCTAATCGAGGAGATATTCGACCCCTCTGTTCCCTTCGCCGGCAGTGAAAACGAGAAGGTGTGTAAATGGTGCCCCTATTCATCAATCTGTTTTAACGGGAGGAGATAGATATGGGAGAGCTTAAGATAATAAAGGCATCTGCCGGCTCCGGAAAGACACACGCTCTTACAAGCGAGTATCTGAGACTACTCTACACAAAAGAGCGGGCATACAAAAACATACTCGCGGTAACCTTTACAAATAAGGCCACAGAGGAGATGAAACGCAGGGTGATTGAGACTCTCTACAGGGAATCTGCAACAGACCTTAGGGCAAGAGAGCGTCTTATAGAGATTCTTCACGACTACTCATCATTTGCGATCAGCACCATCGACAGGTTTTTTCAACAGACTATGAGGGCGTTTGCCAGAGAGATTGGCAAAAACAGTGCATATAGTGTGGAGTTGGACTATAAGATGGTTATTAATGAGGCTATAGATAATATGATGATGAGCCTTGATAAGCAGGAGAGTGAAGAGCTGCTGGAGTGGCTGACAATATTGAGTATAGACTCCATCGATAGGGGAGATGGGTGGAACTTTAAAAAGGAGATTAAACGGCTTTCGAATGAGATCTTCAATGAGCCTTACCGGCTTAAAAAATATCTGCTTAAAGAGGTGGGAGAAAATAGGGGTTCACTTACTCTTTACAAGGATATGCTCAAAATCGTAATCAAAGAGTTTGAGGATGAGCTTGAGAGAATCGGTAAGGATGCTTTACATATCATAGAGTTGTACTCTCTGGCTTTAGAGGATTTTAAAGGCGGTCGAAACACTTCTGTAAAACATTTTTTACGTGCCGCCAACAGAGAGGTAATGAAATTGCCTGCAACATTTCTCAATTTAGTTGATAATCCACAAAACTGGGCCTCTGCAGAGGTGATTAAAAAAGATCCTGCTCTGTATAATGTTATTGAGAATGCATACAATGAAGGACTTAACTCACTAGCAAACCAGCTTGTTGCACACTACGAAGGATATGTTCTATACAATAGTGCCCAAACAATTCTTCAGAACATCTACACTCTAGGTATCCTTATTGATATCGAGAGATATATTCAGGAGTACACCAGGGAGAACAATTTGGTTCTTATTCCTGAGACAACTGAGCTGCTCAACAGGATAATTGACGGCAGTGACTCACCATTTATCTATGAGAAGATAGGAGCGCGTATAGATCACTTTATGTTGGATGAGTTTCAGGACACCTCAATAATGCAGTGGCAAAACTTTAAGCCATTGATATTAAATAGTCTGGCCAGTGGTTACGACAATCTTATTGTAGGAGATGTCAAGCAGAGCATCTACAGATGGAGGGGTTCAGATTGGAATCTGCTAAACAGCGACCTTTACAACGATTTAGATGACGAACAGTTTTGCGAGAAAACTCTTTTGGAGAACTGGCGCTCTTGCAAAAACATAATTGATTTTAATAACACATTTTTTCCATATCTCTCTAAGGTTTGCAGTGACCTTCTGGATGAAGAGGACCAAAATGAGACTACTCTTTCACCCCAGAGGGTTTACTCTGAGGTGACTCAGACAATATCTGCAAAAAGCAGAGATTCTCAGGGACACGTACTACTTAAGTTTATTAAGGAGGAGAAAGATGGTCCCGGCTTTAGGGAGCAATCACTGGATAAAGTAGCTGAGATTTTGGAACGATATGTCGAGCTTGGATATCTGCTTAAGGATATAACATTTCTGGTAAGGAAAAAAGAGGAGGCGAGAGAGGTTGTGGAGTTCCTCATTGAGAGAGGTTACCCGGTGATATCAGACGAGGCGCTATTTATCTCATCCTCTGCAAGTGTAAGAAGAATCATAACTATACTTAAGTATTTAAACTCTCCGGATGATGCTGTAAATAATGTTATTGCAAAACACTACGGAGTTGATATAAACTGCGCAGACCAGATTGCACATCTTCCCCTTTACGAGTTGTGTGAAGAGTTGATTGGAATAATAAACAGAGAGGAACCTCTTACCGGAACCGATTCCGAATCACTCTCCGAGTCTCTCTTTATGCACTCTTTTCTGGATCTTGTACTAGATTACTCAAAGAGTTCAAAGGCAGATATATCATCCTTTGTTCAGTGGTGGGAGGAGAGTGGAGTCCAAAAAAGTATTCCGGCTCCGGATGGACAAAATGCGCTAAGGGTAATGACAATTCATAAATCGAAGGGGTTGGGGATTCCAGTGGTCATAATACCTTTTTTTAACATTAAGCTGGATTATGAGGGGAACCTCACTCCCGTTTTATGGTGCGAAACCGACATTGAACCCTTCAACGCAATTCCTCTTTTGCCTGTGAAATATAAAAAGGGTCTTGCAGATACCATCTTCTTGAAGGATTATCTTACAGAGAGGAGAAGGGTACATATAGATAATTTAAATCTTGCATATGTAGCATTCACAAGGGCTCAGAGGGAGATGGCAATAATCTCAAAAGTTCCCTCGGAACGGGGAGAGAACTCTGTATCTGCAATTATGTACAAACAGTTCTCCGGGGAGCTGGACCAAAATCTTGAGTTCAATATGGGTGAGTGGACAAAGGGGATTGGTGTAGTCAAAAGCTTTGATAATGAATACTCTGTGCCTGTTATGCTCACACTACCAATTGGAGAGAGGCTCAAGCTATCTCTAAGAGGTGAAGAGTTTTTCAGCGAAAAAAGCAGCAGAGTTCACGGAATGGTGATGCACGAGATAATGGAGAGCGTAATTGAGGAGAGAGATCTGGAGTTATCTGTTAACAGTGCAGTTTCAAGGGGAGTAGTGGCTGCAGACCAGAGGAAGTACACTATTGAGATACTAACCGGGATGATGGATCAGGTGAGAGAGAGACACTGGTTTGATGGCACATACAAGGTATATAACGAGTTGGAGATTCTAGAACCCGGGGGTTATGTTAGCAGGCCGGACAGAGTGCTTCTGGGGGCTGAGGCATTTGTGATTGACTTCAAATTCGGGAAAAAGAGGGAGAGTTCGCACATAAGGCAGGTTCAAAGATATATGGACCTTTTGCGCAGAATGGGAAAAGCCTATGTTAAGGGGTATATCTGGTACCCACAAGAGGGTGAGATTATTGAACTGATTTGAAGTAGAGCTCAAGATCTTCCGGGGTGACATCTTTTAAGAGTACAATTTTCTCTTTGTTGAGCAGATATAAAGATGGTGATGGACGGATATCATAAAGTTTATTAACAGATATGGCCATCTCTTTGTCGTGAGCAACCCTCCATCCGGAGTTGAACTTTCCCGCGGTATGAAACCATTTTGTAATATCCTCCCCGGTATAGATAGCTATTTTGTTCAATCTTGCCCCCATCTTCCCAATAGCCTCACTCTTGTCAATAAAGTCCAAAGCCTTAGAGCAGGCCTGGCAATCCGGGTCGTAGAACATCAAAAGAGTATAATCTCCCTTTGTTTTGCTCAGAGTCATCTCCTTCCCGGTAGTTGTGATATATTCAAAATCCATAGCTTTGGTGCCCGGTCTGTTTTTAAGTGCAAGGGTCAGTTGAGATGAGTACCTCTCTTTTGATATCTCATCAATTTTAGTACTCTCTACAAGACTCTCCAGAACCCAAATGTAGGCAGTTTCATTCCGGATAATTGAGTTCGGGTCATAGAGAGATGCCTCAACAATAGAGAGAATATAGCTTTTTACACCTTCGTTGCCGTTTAGAGCACTTGAGATAAATTTTTTAAGCGACTCCTTGGCTGTGCTTTCGCTGCAGCGGTAAAGGTGTTGTATGTAGTTACTGTAATGAGCATTAAGTCTATCTGTTATAAGAATTATTGAGGAGTCCATAAAATCTGTACCATCCCAGAAATGTTTAGCAAGATATTCGGCTCTGGCAGTTGGTTCTGTTATGACCGCCGGAATCTCTGTCAATTTAAAAACGACCGGAGTTAACTCTTTTCTCTCCTGAGTGCTTTTGCAGGAAAACGAAGATAACAACACCAAAAGAGTGAGAGAGATTATAGATATCTTATTTATCATAACAATGAGTTAGTTTGAGACAAATTTACAAAACTTGTTGGATAGTTATTTGTTATCTGATATTATTATTTAGGGTTAATTACTATATTTATAAACAATATTTTTAAAATGGAACACAGTCAAAACCGGAAATCGGACATTGGCCTTATAGGGCTTGCAGTTATGGGTGAAAATCTTGTTCTCAATATGGAGAGTAAGGGTTACAAGGTCTCGGTCTATAACAGAACATCAAGCGTTACCTACAACTTTCTAAATTCAAGAGCTGCAGGAAAGAGCATCAAAGGGTATGACACTTTGCCGGAGTTTATCGCCTCACTTGAGAGTCCAAAAAGAGTGATGCTGATGGTGAGAGCCGGTAAACCGGTAGATGATATTATTGAGCAGCTTATTCCGCTTCTCGATAGTGGAGATATAATTATCGACGGTGGAAACTCAAACCACTCGGATACCTCCCGCAGGGTTAAATATGCAGAGTCAAAGTCGCTCCTTTATGTTGGAACAGGAGTCTCCGGCGGAGAGGAGGGTGCACTCAGAGGTCCATCAATTATGCCCGGTGGCTCTGCTGCTGCCTGGCCACATATAAGCGGAATTTTTCGCAATATTGCTGCCAAAGCAGAGGATGGCTCACCTTGCTGTGAGTGGACAGGAGAGGGTGGAGCAGGCCACTTTGTTAAGATGGTTCACAACGGGATAGAGTATGGAGATATGCAGCTCATTGCAGAGGCATACTCTGTAATGAAAGATATGAGCGGTTTTGATAACCCTAAAATGGCCGATCTTTTTGAAAAGTGGAACGGAGGTAAACTTCAGAGCTACCTTATTGAGATTACCTATAAGATTCTAAAACATAAAACGAGTGAAGGTGATTATCTGATTGATAAGATTTTGGATGCCGCCGGGCAGAAGGGGACAGGAAAGCTCTCCGTCTTTAATGCTATGGAACTGGGGCTTCCTTTAAACCTTATCTCGACAGCTGTTTTTGAGAGATCACTCTCCTCCTTAAAGGATTTAAGGGTTGAGGCTTCAAAAATGTATAGCAGAGTGGCAGGGGAGTTTGAACCGGCCACACAGCAGGAGATTCACGACTCTCTGTACGCCTCTAAACTTGTCTCATATGCACAAGGGTTTGACCTGCTCTCCAAGGCATCCGAGGAGTTCGGCTGGAAACTGAATCTGGCTGCAATTGCAAAGATTTGGAGGAACGGCTGTATTATAAGGTCCGGATTTCTAAACAAGATAGCAGATGCCTACACCAGGAATCCTAACCTGAAAAACCTTTTGCTGGATGACTACTTTAGAGCAGAGTTAACAGAAACAGTTCTCTCCTGGCGCACTTTAACAGCAAAAGCTTCACTGGCAGGGCTCTCACTCCCTGCATTTTCATCTGCACTCAACTACTTTTACTCTCTTACATCTGCCAAATCCCCGGCAAATATGATTCAGGCTCAGAGAGATTTCTTTGGAGCTCATACATTTGAGCGGGTAGACAGAGAGAGAGGCGAATTTTTTCACGAGAACTGGACAGGTGAAGGCGGAGATACAAGTTCCGGAGTCTATAATGTTTAACTGAGTGAGAGAATAATGGATAGTCAAATAGTAATTATTTTCGGGGGATCCGGAGACCTCACTAAAAGGAAGCTTATTCCTGCACTTTACAAATTGTACGAGAGAGGGGTTCTAAAAGAGGGGTATGCAATTCTTGGGGTAGGTAGGAGTAAGTTTTCGGATTTACAATTCAGGGAGGAGCTTATCTCAGGTGGAGATTATAGCGATAGTAGTTTTTTTAATAACCTCTTTTACCTTTCAATGGATTCCTCAAACCCGGCAGAGTACACCCTATTAAAAGAGAGGTTGAGCAAGTTTAAAAGTAATAATTACCTCTTTTATTTAGCCACACCACCCTCTATGTATGAGATAATTCCTCAGAATCTCAAGCTTTCCGGACTCAATCTTGAACAACCTCTAGATAAAGCCCTTAAGAGTGGCAGCAGACGAGTTATTGTAGAGAAGCCGTTTGGGTATGACCTTGAGAGTGCTGTAAGGATGAACTCTGTTCTGAAGGGTGTATTCAAAGAGAAGCAGATATATCGTATAGACCACTATCTGGGAAAGGAGACTGTACAGAATATTCTTGCCCTAAGGTTTGCAAACAGCATATTTGAACCAATCTGGAACAGGCACTACATAGACAGAGTGGAGATCACTGCTGTAGAGAATATGGGAATAGAGAACAGAGGAGGGTACTATGATGGCGTAGGGGCGTTGAGGGATATGGTTCAAAACCACCTTATACAGCTTCTTGCTCTTGTTGCAATGGAGCCTCCTGTTCTATTTGCAGAGCAGGAGTTCCGGGATGAGGTGGCTAAGGTCTATAAGTCTCTAAAACCTCTCTCTAAAGATGAAATTCCGGAGAGGGTAGTGAGAGGGCAGTATATTGCCGGCGAGAAGCGGGGAGAGATGGCAAAAGGTTATCGTATGGAGAGGGGTGTAGATGAGGCATCCCATACTGAGACATTTTTGGCAATGAAGGTTAACATCTCTAACTGGAGGTGGGAGGGAGTACCGTTTTACATTAGAACAGGTAAGCAGATGCCCACTAAGGTGACAGAGATTATTATACATTTTAAACAGACCCCTCACAGGCTGTTCAGCTGCAGGGATGATTGCCCTGCTCAGAACCAGCTTATAATAAGAATACAACCGAACGAAGGGATGGTAATCAAGTTTGATGTAAAGGTACCAGGAAGTGGTTTTAATGTACAGCAGGTACCTATGGACTTTAGTTACGATAAACTTGCTCAGCTGACTGACGGAGATGCATATTCAAGGCTGCTAGAGGAGTGTCTAAATGGAGACAGCACTCTCTTTACACGAAGTGATGCAGTTGAAGCCAGCTGGAGATACTTCGATCCAATACTCAGGTTTTGGGAAGAGAATCCAAACACCCCGCTTCACGGCTACCCTGCAGGAAGCTGGGGACCACTGGAGAGTGAAAAGATAATAGAGGTTGAGGGCAAATGGACAAATCCTTGTAAAAACCTTACAAATACAAATCTATACTGCGAGTTATAATATGGACAGAGGTAGTGAACTCACAATGCTTATAGCATCTATGGTTAAAGAGAAGCTACTCCAAAGCAGCAACTCATCTAACCGGGAGGCTCTCTTCTCACTTGCAATCTCCGGAGGTGGCTCGCCGGCCGTGCTATTTGAACTCTGGGCAACAGAGTGGGCAGAAAAGATTCCCTGGGAGAGTGTTGCATTTTTTTGGGTAGATGAGAGAGCTGTCCCGCCGGATGACCCGATGAGCAACTATGGGATGGCTAAGCGACTGCTCTTTGACAGATTACCCATATCCGGTAATAATCTATACCGGATAGCAGGCGAAAGGGACCCTATTGATGAGGCTTTAAGGTACTCCTCTCTGGTAGAGAGTATTTTACCTGTTAAGGAGGGGATACCTCAGTTTGATTTAATTATTCTAGGAGTGGGAGAAGATGGCCACACAGCCTCAATTTTTCCCGGACAGGAGCATCTTTACCATCCAAAATGCTCCTACTCAACCAGTGTTAACCCACACAACGGACAGAGTCGTATTACAATGACAGGCACCACAATACTAAACGCAAGAAAGAGCATCTTCTATCTTAGGGGAGAGTCTAAAAGAGAGACTATAAAATTAATTACGTCCAACATAGGCAACAGAGAGTATCCTGCAGCATATTTTCTGAAGTTTCTTAAAGAGGAGTCTATATTCTGGGACGAAAGATGATTCTATTTATTTATACCTTTATAACCTAAAAAAAAGCATATGAGAAAACTATTTACCCTTCTGTTGGCAATTGCCGCTCTACTCCTGTTGTACCCGCTTCCGGCAGCGGCTCAGGAAAATCTTAATTATCAGAAACCTCCTAAAGAGATACTGGATCTTGTAGATTATGAGAGAGCCCCATCTGTGAGAATGGACTCGAAAAAAGAGTATATGATTCTCACCTACAGAGATACATACAACTCACTGGAGGCACTTAACCAGCAGGAGATGAGGCTTGCCGGCCTTAGAATTAATCCTGTAACCAACACTTCGACAGAAGTGCAATACAGTAACAACATAAAGGTGAGAAAGCTTTCGCAAAGCGAGGAGATTCAGGTGAGCGGACTGCCCGTAAACCCACAGATAGCAAATATGCAACCTTCGCCTGACGAGAGGTATGTGGCTTTTACAATTACAACCCCCAAAGGGGTAGAGCTTTGGGTGCTGGATGTTTTTGCAGCAACTGCAAAGAGAATATCAGGACCGATAATTAACTGTAATATAGACAACCCTATAAGTTGGCTCAAGGATAGCAAATCAATTCTTGCAAGGGTACTTCCATCCAATAGAGGTGAGATTTTGAACGAGAAGATGAATCTCCCTGCAGGACCGATAATCTCTGTAAGTGAAGGAAGAGAGTCTCAAAACAGAACATATCAGGACCTGCTCAAGAACAGACAAGATGAACTCAATTTTGAGACTTTAGTAAGGTCCCAACTCTATATCTATAATATTGATTCAGGTGATAGTAAGGTTTTTATGAATGCTGCCCTGTATGCAGGAGAGAGTGTATCTCCTGACGGAAACTATGTTATGATCACAACCATCGAGAGGCCCTACTCATACATTGTTCCGATGAACAGATTCCCTCAAAAAACTATTGTCTACACAATTGACGGTAAATTTGTTAAGCAGGTAAATGATGTTCCCCTTACGGAGATTACCCTTAAAGGTAACTCAGCAACCAGAACAGGTAAACGATCTATGAACTGGCGTGCAGATAAACCCTCAACCTTAGTCTTTGTTGAGGCTCTGGACGGAGGAGATCCCTCAAAAGCTGCCGAGTTTAGAGACGAGCTTTTCCAGTGGGAGGCCCCTTTTGACACCGCGCCTAAATCTATGGCAAAGGTACCTCAGAGGTTTACCAGAATCTTTTGGGGAGATGATAGATATGCGATATTTGCAGATAGCTGGGGTGATACCAGAAACACAAAGTCCTACCTCTTTAACCCACAAGATCCATCGGTTAAACCTATTGTGATTTCGGACAGAAACAACCAGGATATATACTCAGATCCCGGAACCATTTTCAACAAAAGAGGTGTTTATGGTACAAATGTTATGTCGATAGAGGGAGACAACATCTACCTTATAGGAGACGGATTCACAAAAGATGGTCAGTTCCCTTTTATAGATGAACTCAACCTTAAGACACTTTTAAAGAGAAGAGTCTATCAATCAAAATATACCGATAAGAAAGAGGATATTATCTCTATTGAGAATCTTAAGAAAGGGTTAGTAATGGTGATGATTCAGTCAAAAAATGAGTTCCCTAACTACTATATGAGAGATTTCAAAAGAAAGGGAGATAATCTTACACAGATCACATTCTTTAAAAACCCGTTCGAGAGCATTGCAAATGTTCACAAAGAGGTCATTAAATATATGAGAAATGACGGAGTTGAACTCTCAGGTACTCTGTATCTGCCTGTAGGTTATGATAAAGAGAAAAAGGAGAAGATGCCGCTGCTTATATGGGCATACCCAAGAGAGTTCAAGGATGTATCGTCTGCCAGCCAGAGCAATCAAAACCCGAATCTCTTTACAACACCATCTTATGGTTCATTTGTATACTGGGTAACCAGAGGGTATGTTGTACTCCACGATGCAGCATTCCCGATAATAGGTGAGGGGAAAACCGAACCTAACGACACCTTTATTGAGCAGCTCATTGCCAATGCCCAGGCTGCCATAGATGCAGTTGACAGGCTTGGCTATATTGATAGAACTAAAGTTGCAATAGGGGGGCACTCATACGGAGCTTTTATGACTGCAAATCTTTTAACATACTGCGATCTGTTTGCCTGTGGCATTGCCAGGAGTGGTGCCTATAACCGTACATTAACTCCGTTCGGCTTCCAGAGTGAGCAAAGAAATTACTGGGATGCGCCAGATGTTTATACCAGAATGTCTCCTTTTATGAACGCTGCCAAGATGAAGACCCCAATTTTGTTGGTTCACGGTGAGGCAGATAACAACCCTGGCACCTTTACCCTGCAGACAGAGCGCTACTTCCAGGCTTTAAAGGGACTTGGAGCACCTGCCAGAATGGTAATCCTTCCAAAAGAGAGCCACAGTTATACAGCCAAGGAGAACATTCTGCATCTTTTATGGGAGCAAGATCAGTTCCTGGAGAAGCACCTTAAAGGGAAAAAATAGAGTTGAATCTCTATTTGACAACCAGCTTATTTGAGCTGCTATGCAGCACTTTTGTGAGCAGAGGTGTCACCCCTCTTTGATCCTTGACCGCTGCTCTAAAACTGTACTCACCTGCAGAGGCATCAAATTTTAAGGAGAACTTTTTTATATGGTTATCTAAACTCCCCACAACAGGGGGCTGAGGCTGCAGAACTCTTTCTGCAACCTCAGTTCCGTTTTTAATAATATAGATAATGAGCTCCCTCTCTCCCCAGTTGTGGGCAATAAATACATACTCCATCTTCTCTATCATCCAGGAGCCGTTTATGTAGTTTATCTCACCCTTCTCAACTGATCCCGGAAAGGTGAGATTTACGTATGGCTCATCCATATAGAGGAGATAGTTGTCGGATGGATTTTCAGAAAAAGTAAGGGCGTTCCAGGTTGGGTACTCTATGTTTACCTCTTTACTGCAGGAGAGCATTATTGCAGATACCAGCAGAGAGATTGTCAGATAAAGGTTTAATTTTTTCATAATAGTTGGTTTAAATGTTAATTAATTATTGCTAGGGTCAAAATGTTTCTCTCTTACCAGGTTATATGGTATAGGCTCGTATATACACTTCCCGGTATAACTGTATAGCTAAACGAACTTACAGCATTAATAATCTGCGCCTCGCTCATAGGAGATGAGAAGCTGAATATTTGTGTAATCCCGTTTATGTATATCCCCGGTGAGTCATTATTATTTGCATTGTTTAGTACGAGAGTGGTTGTCCCGGAAGTTTGAATACCGTTATACAAATATGAATAGTTGACACCTACCGAAATAAATGGTGAGATTGAGTTTACTATAGACATATTTGACGGGATACTCATATTTACCCTAGCATATAGAATAATATCCGCACCGATAATTTCGTCTGTATTCTGGTCGTAACTATAAATTTCATTAGTACTTACATTTACCGAAAGTGGAAGATATACACTCAAAACTCACTGGGCTGTTACTCCGCTTAAAACATTTTTGGCAGTTATAACGGTAACTCCAAACTCTTTTGCTACTATTAATCCGCTGTTAATATCTACTGATGCAACAGATTCGTCCGATGATATCCACTCAATGCTCTTATCGGTTGCGTTTAGAGGATAGATGTTGGCTGAGAGTTGCCCGCTCTCCCCTTTGTCAAGTTTTAATGAGGTATGATTTAGAGAAATTGTAGTTACAGGGATATTTGGACTCTCTACTGTTAAATTGCAGGTTGCAGAGTGACCTCCATCTGAAGTTGTAACGGTGATGATACAGTTCCCGGGATTTACCGAAGTGATTACCCCTTCCAAGACTGTTGCAACCGATGAGTTGGAGCTGCTCCAGATTACCGTTTTGTTCGTTGCATTTGAGGGTAAAATACTTGCAATTAACGTAGTTTTAGCTCCTGAGCTTAATAGAGTGGCAGCGCTTCTATCCAGAGAAACGCCACTTACCGGAACGACAGGTGCAACTACATTCACTATGCAACTGCGGTTAATTCCATTTGCAGTTGCCCGTATTGTTGTAACTGAGGTGATGTTTCCGGCAGTTACAACACCTGCAGATGTTACATAGGCTACAGAACTGTTGTCGCTGCTCCATACAGGGGTGGTTGTAGGTGATGTTTCGAATCCTATAGAGAGACTCTCCCCATATCTAAGTGTGATACTTGTTAAGTTTAAATTGAAGACCCTCTCTAACACTGTTATATAGCAGGTTGCAGAATAGCCCCCCTGGAGAGTTGTTGCAACAATAGATCCGTATCCTGCATTTACAGCTGTCACTATGCCGGTTGCGTCTATCTGGGCTACACTGTTGTTGCCGGAACTCCAGATAATATCTTTAACGGATGCATCCCAGGGCAGAACCTGTGCAGCAACCAGATGGACGTCATCTTTGTAGAGTGTAAGTGAAGACGGCGATATTGTAATTCCTGTAACAGCAATTTGGGGCGGATCATAGAGAAAATTTGCAGTGTAGTTTTTATTGCAGGTAACAGCACTTATAATGGGAGACCACCCTGTAAAGAGATAGTTTGGGTTTGGCACTGCCAGCAAACAGGGGAGATCGCCGTGATAATAGTATCCCGCTCCATATACAACTCCTCCAATTTCTGGCGAAGCAGATGTTGATATAAGATATGATACGTTTGTCAGATTACTCACATCTACTCTCCAGGAGGACTCATTTATTGCAGATCCGGTAAATAGTATTGTCTCCTTATAGTGTGTCTCCCGTACAACATCAAAGTTGTTAGTAGTGTTCTCTCCCAAAAAGCTCCGGTATTTTATCACTCCGGTTTTTGCAGGACTTGTGTAATTTGCGGTAATTTCCAGATATGAACAGATATTACTCTTATTTCCTGCATATTTCAATGATGGTATAGAGTTGCTGCCAATATCTCCCTGCATATTTTCAAAGAGATATATCGCAGACGCAGATTCGTGATTGAGCGGCTCAAGATTCGTAGTTATATAGTCTCCATCAGTAACAATTTGAGAGAGTCCGGGGGAGTTATTGCCAAAAAGCTTCACAGATAGAGGTGCATTTTTTAGCTGAATCTTTGTTATCTCGAGCGATATAGCTTCGTTGAGCTGGTCTCTGTTAAAGAGTACTGTTACCTTTGCAATAACTCTCTTCAACAATATAGATACAGAGTTTTGACTCTCTGTTATGTTTACATTTGCAAAACCGGTAAATAACACTCCATTTGTCTGGGAGTGCATTGTAGCTGTTTTTGCACTCCAAAGAGAGTCGATTTTGGTGTAATTTGATTTATCTATTTCTCCGCTGTTAGCAATCACGGCAACAGTAATCTCACCCATTGGTACATCTATATCAATATTGCCACTATTTGCTGAGTAACAGTGAAATCTCTTCTCTCCCGATGAGTCATACACCAAAACATTGTAATTTGAGATTATATCGTTTATATTGAGTGTTTTTGTCTCTAGGGTATAAGTTTTACAAATTTCAATTCTAACCCTCCTTACCCCGGCAGAAACCCTGCTAACGACCCTCTCTCCACCTTCCTCTGTTATAATCTCTGAGCTCTCCTTGCTGCACGAGAACGATAAAAACAGAACCAAAGAGAGTATTAACCGATACTTGATAACTTCTTTCATCTATATAGTTCGTTATTGAGGTTGTATTTTCTTATTAAGAATGAGATCTCAGGATCTAAAGCCCCTCTGTAAGCCATAGCGACATTCAACTCGACCGAACGTAAAAAGAGATTTACTGCACTCTCTTCATCTCCACTTCTTGACGCCACGATTGCCTTTAGATACAAAACACTAGCACTCTCTTTAAGGAATGATAGTATCTCTGATGCAGAGAAATCTTTACCCAGAGAGAGGTATGCTATCGCACTATTGATATCTCTGTAATCTTTAAGAATATCAGCTGCTCTTGCATACTCCCTTCTCCCCAGATAAACCATACCTCGCTTATAGAGAGTATCCTCCACATTTGTATGAACTGTATCCCTCACCATATTCTTTCGAGAGAGATAAAATGTGAAGGAGACTCTTCTCAAAGCAGGGTATAGCCTCTCCTTAATATATCTGTAATCCTCTTTGTGCAGCGAGATTTTAGACTCTCGTATATCTGGATCTTCAATTGTAAGGAGCTTAATTATTGAACTCTTATCTTTAAAGTTTCTCTCCGCTATAATAAGCTCCCTAAGCCCACTCCAATCTTCTGCTACACTTTTCCATCTTACATAAGGGGCACTCCCGGAATCCATTTTAAGAGAGTCTATACTCCCTTTGAAGTATTTATAAACCGACTCCCCTCGTTCCTTTGATAGACGTTCGTTAAGTCTGTAGGAACCCTCAGGAGAGGAGAAAGCAGTAATAGTCACAGAGTCTGTATTATAGAGCTTGCTTTGGTAAACATTAGATATATAATCTTTTAGCCTAGATAGGTGAAGCTGGTTACTCTCCATCTCCGGCTCTATCTCTGTGCTGTTTACTCTAAAATTTACCTTTATGTCAAATCTCTCTATGACCCTTCTCTCCACAACTTTACTAATATATCTTTTAGTGGTATCGGTGAAATTGATCATTGATGAGATATAGTAGTTCAAAGTATCTGAACAGGGAAGTATAAGAGAGCTGCCCCAGAGACTCCTCACCTCCCCGCAGATATTCAGAGAGATTTTTTTTGAACTCTCAGATGTATTTAGCTCCTGGGAGTAGTGGTATGCAAAGTCCCCATTTACCATCTTTATAACTGAGTCAAGACGTGAGTTTTTAATATAAGGGTGTTTAACATACTTAGAAAAGAGTCTCTCTCTCTCCTCCTTTTTACGATTATTTCTATCAATGAGCCACTCCTTAAGGTAATGCTCCAGGATTTTTTTTTCGCTAATTCCGAAACGAGTTGTTATTGAGTCATTTTCGATGCCGGAAATAAGCTTTGACCCCGGTAGATGCCTATCCAGAAAAATAGCAAGATTTGGAAGGTCTGTAAAGGCCTCCAAAAAGTCGGCATCATCCGGAATAATACTCCTTAGGAATCTCTCATACCTCTTGTAACCCTTAACCTGAGATCGCTTAAATCCATATCCGGTCAGGACTATTTTTTCTAGATGAATTGTATCTGCTCCTCTAGTGAGTATTGGCAAAAGTGTTGTCTGCCAGTCGCTCTTCTGTAGAGATTCAGGTACTCTTATTATAAAATCGAGCCTTACCACTCCGCCTCTCTCCGAAATGTTGAGCGATTTGGCAGATACATAGATTTCGTTCAGATGCCTTAACCTCACCATCTCTCCACTTTGGGGGTCCTTAACAGCCTCATTTATGATTATCTCTCTACCGTCAGAACCTTTATATGTAAACGATTTTGAGTTATTGGAGCTTTTATGGTCAAGATTATAGCTCTCGTCTGAGTAAACTGCGTGAGAGATTGTTGGAACAACCCTCTCTCTCTTTATTTTATAGAGAGATGGCGTACAAGATGTCGTAAAAGACAGAATTACCAAAAAGAGAGTGCCCCTGTTCATTTTGATTATTTATAGAATATAGACAAAAGAGATATTAGCCTTAGATGGAGCTAACCTTACAGCAGATATAGTGTTAAGATATTCGCCACACAACTCATTTACGAACAGGTCGTAATTTGTGTAAAAGAGACCTCCGCCCAGCTCAATTTCAATGTTCCATCTCCTGGTTAGCATCCTGGTATAGCCAGTGCAAACCGATATTCCGGTAGCATATCCATCGTGTCTAAAGCTGTAGATTCCTGCGTTGAATCTTGCGTATGTTGCGTATGTGCCGGCAAAAAAACCTGAATAGACGTGCCAGAACCACCACCGGGCTCCTGGTTGTAAAGCAAAGATTTTCAGTTTTATGTTCTCCTTAAATCTAAAAGGGGCCCACATCAATGGCAGATGAAGCGATACCTTGCCTGAAATTGCGCCGGATGCCTCAATGTTTAAAGCTCCAAAAGCCGATGTGGTGAGGCTCGAAGCAATAGTGAAACTTTGTGCGCGACACATTGCAGATAATAGACCAAAGGCCAAAATAGTGCAGAGAATCTTTAATTTATTCATATACCTCTATGTTGGTTATAGATTTATTCTCCCACTCAACTGTAACCGCTCCAAAAAATACTACGGATGTACTGCTTACTCCGGCAGTGAAGTGATATGAATTACCTGCCATAAACCCACCCTTGGGAGAGGGAATAACTCCTCTGTAAATTTGAGAATTAACGCTTTTGCCTGAGAGCGACGCTTTAATCTCGACTTCAAAAGGGATTGATATACCACTTTTAAGTGGCAGTATTATCTCTTGTGCACTTCTGTTAAATACCTTCATCGGAATAGAGACACTATCCACTCTCTCGGCAGGCGAGATCTCACCTGTCGAGAGAGCCATTCGAGCACCCTCTTGGGTAGCATAGATAGATACCCTTCTGATAAAAAGATCTCTCACCCCCTCACCCTCTGTAAATGTCACAACTACCCTTGCTGCCCTATGTGAAAAAATAAGATATACATTGGTGTTTGTGTTGACCTTTGTACCTCTGCCACTGCTCCAAAGGTAATCTACACCATTTTTAAGGGGCGTGGTTACCCCCCTCTCAATCTCAATGCCCATAAGGGAACGGCTATTTGCAGATACAGAGTAAAAATCATAGACTCCGGCAGGGACAAAAAGGTATTTACTGCTATTTATACTTAGATTGCCAAATATATCCGAGACTGCAATAATAGGGGTTCCCGGGAAAGATGGATATACTGAAGGATTTTCACCGCTGGAAAATGCGAATATTGAGGTCATTATCCCGGCCGGAAATGCAGAACTGCTGCTTTTTGTATCTTCATCCCTTTTGTAATCACCACTAAATGACACAAGCAGAGCTGTGGTATCTATTGCTGAGCGTGAATCACACCCGCAACACCTCTCCTTGATACAGGAGAGGTGTAGCGGTATAACAAAGAGAGCTATCCAAAATAGTTTTCCGGAGATCATAACTACTGTTCTGTGAGAGTAACTCCTGTTATAGTTTGTGTCGTCCAATCCTCTACGGTGCTGCCGGTAAATGTGAGGGCTGTTGCAGATATTGTGAGATTGATTGTGTAGTATGTTCCTGCAGCGTATGCCCTGGCAGGGACAACTCCGGAGTATACCTTTGCAGTCTGTGATACTCCTCCGATGGTTGCATTTACTGTAACCTCAATGTCCAGTGTTTGTGAAGCCATAGGGAGCATTATGTAACTCCCTTTTGAAGCTGTCAGGTTCATAGCCGTAAGGGCGTCTTTATCTGCAGCCGGAGCAATCACACCGTTAGAGAGAGTCATCTTGGACGAAGCATCTGCTTTAGTCGGAGTGAATCTTATTGATGTTACACTCATTGAAGAGACTCCTGTACCCGCAGAAATATTAACCTCTACTCCAACAGCTTTATGGGTGTAGGCGAAGGTAACCGAGCCTCCCTGAGCCACCGACGTGTGTATAGCCCAAATGTAATCTCTTTGGTTAACAAGCTGACCGGATACACCGGATGTAAAAGCAAGTCCGGCCGGGGTGCTGCTATTGATTGAGACAGAGTAAAAGTCGTAGCTCCCCTTTGGCAAGAATAGCGGACTCTCCGGTGTTAATGCTCCTGTTCCGCTTCCTGTTGCTTCTAGTGGTGTCCCTGCAACCGGAGTGGCAGAGGTGAGATTCGCTCCTGCACTATAACCGAATATTGTGGATTTGTTCCCTGATGGGAACGGAATTGGTGCTTTTGTTAATGGTTCCAAATTATAGGAGGCAGAAAACCTCATCTGAGACTCAACTTTTGAAATCTCCCCTTTTTCACACGATTGCATTCCTAATACAATCAGGCACACAGCTGCTACAATCTTCTTCTTCATAATAATAGTTTCGTTAGTTATTAATAAATTTTTATAATAGAGGTATCTCTTCGATACAATCATTATCGAACCAATCTCTTACCGAGGTAGAGAGATAGTTTATCTCATATGGTGTAACATTAAAAGTGAATCTGTAGGCTTTCCCCTGGTTTATATCCATATTCAGAAATAGCCTGGTCTGCAACATAATGGTTCCATCACTCTCTCTATCTTCATCTACATCCACGGGGCATAGCTTAAAGCGAAAATTGAGATAGCACCCTCCTAAAAATGGAACGCAGTAGTACTCGAATATCTCTGAGATCTCACTAAAGAGAAAGTAGTCGTAGTATTCTGTTATTGTTTGTGAGTAGTTGCAACTACCACTCTCTGTATCGAGAAAGATATCTCTGTCGTCCGGTGCGCTCATCTCAACATCATACACCTGGTATAGATCCTTGTATTTTGGATCCAAATTACATTTTACCTCTATCATAGAGTTTGAGAGAACAAATGTCAACAATACCCTGTTCTCTCCCAGCTTCGATACACGTTCTATAGTATCTGCCATTACGTGAAGTTCTTGGTTTTTTATCTTTACCATCTTATTATTGTATTGAATAGGGCCTTTTGTCAGGAACGCTTTAAAATTGTAAACTCCGGGAAAGAGTCTCAATGGTCTCTCCTGTTTCAGAAGAGAATCTCCCGGAGCTTTTGTTAAGCTGCATATTCCGCTTGAGCTACTCTCTCTCTCTACCGAATTATATATCACAATTGCACTCATTGCTGCCTTTTTTTCCACTCCACTCCTCTCATAGAGGGTTATGCGATACTTCCCATAATCCGGACACATTGAGTAATTCTCTTTTATGCACGAATTTGCGCTTAATACCAAAGTAAAAGTGCAGGTCAAAAGAGTAGAGAGATTTGGTTTATTCATTTTGAGGAGAAGATAGTTTAGCGGTTGTATATTACCAGATTGTTTTTTAATCTCCACTCAGATACAGTTGTTGTTACAACAGCAATCTTGTCACTCACAATTTCAAGCTCTATCTGGTAGGAGTTACCCGATGTAAATTCAATATCAAGAACAGCACTATATTTTTTCTCTGTTACATCTAATCCGTTTATCGTTGCGTCCACCTCTATCTCAAGGTAAGTAGAACCCTCTTTTGGTACTATAATAACAGAACGCTCACTGCCACTTCCGTTGAGCGATATAAGTGAGCCGGAAGCATTTGAACTATTTATTATACCCTGTGAAAGATTCATATATATTGAGTCTGTTTTGGGAGCGCTTAGTTTCATATCTCTTATTATCAGGTTTTTAATAGAGGTATCTGCTTTAACTTTAAGGGTGACAAGAGAAGCGAGACGTCTATAATTGAATACAATAACTTTGTCACTGTTTACTGTTATGTTTTTTTGAGCAGCCCAAAGGTAGTCCCTGCCATTCTCCAACTCTGTGGAGAGGCCGTTTTCAAAAACCATCGAAGGGTCTTGACTATTATTGAGAGAGACTGAATAGATATCGTAGCACCCTTTCACAAGTGCAATACTATTTTGAGTTACCAACTCACCATCTGCAACTCCTGTAGCTAATACAGGTGTTCCCCCAAAGTATCCGCAGAGAGAATCAGCTTCAAAAACCAAAATTGAAGATCTGTTCCCGGTTGTAAATGGTATCTGACCCTTTGTTACAGGACCGCCATATGAGAGAAATTTTAGATAATGCTCCTTTGGAGAGTTATCACCCGGTTTAATACAGGATAACGTAACAAATATACCTGTCAAGAGAAGAGAGACAAACTTTTTCATATCACACTGCACAATTATAGTTAACCGCCCGTTGCTTTCTTTATACAAATGTAAATAGTGTTATGTGAGTTTAATTGGCTGGAATTATGATTTATATAATCCTGAATAAAGATTATTTGTTTCTAAATATTTTTTCTTTTCTGCTCAGTTAGAGCTATTTTTTTTTAACTTTGGCACCTAATTTTCACACACATTTTACGATGTTAAATATTAAATTGCTCAGAGAGAATCCCTCATTTGTTATTGAGAGGCTTGCGGTTAAAAACTTTGATGCGGCAACTATTATTGCCAAAACTGCAGAGTTGGATGTTAAAAGAAGAAATGCCCAAACTGAGGCAGATTCGCTTCTGGCAAGCCAAAACTCAATAGCCAAGGAGATTGGGGCGCTTATGAAGGATGGGAATAAGGAGCAGGCAGAGAGTGCAAAGAGCAGAGTTGCTCAACTAAAAGAGAGTTCAAAGAGTATCGAGATAAAGATGGATGAGTATGCAAAAGAGCTTAACGAACTGCTGCTTTTGCTTCCAAATCTGCCACACTCTTCGGTCCCTTCGGGCAAGACACCGGAAGATAACGTTATAGTGAGAGAGGGGGGAGAGATTCCGGTACTTAAAACAGCACTACCTCACTGGGAGATAGCAAAAAAATATGATATAATTGATTTTGACCTTGGAGTAAAGCTCACAGGAGCTGGATTCCCTGTTTATAAGGGAAAAGGGGCAAAAATCCAGCGTGCACTTATTGAATTTTTTCTGGATAAAAACACAGAGGCCGGTTACACAGAGGTTATGCCTCCCCTTATGGTTAATGAGGCTTCCGGCTACGGAACAGGTCAGCTTCCGGATAAAGGTGAACAGATGTATCACGTAGGGCTTGATAACTTCTACCTTATCCCAACAGCAGAGGTTCCTGTTACCAATATATTCAGAGATGTTATACTATCTGCAAATGATCTCCCTACAAAGGTTACTGCATATACCCCTTGCTTTAGAAGGGAGGCGGGCTCCTACGGTAAAGATGTAAGAGGGTTAAACAGACTGCACCAGTTTGATAAAGTAGAGATTGTGCAGATATCTCATCCGGATAACTCCTACAACGCCTTAGAGGAGATGGTAAGCCACGTGGAGATGATTGTAAAATCTCTTGGACTCCCTTACAGAATTTTAAGGTTGTGCGGAGGGGATATGAGTTTTACATCTGCACTAACCTATGATTTTGAGGTCTACTCGGCAGCACAACAGAGGTGGTTGGAGGTAAGCTCTGTATCCAATTTCGAGACATTTCAGGCCAACAGGCTTAAATTGAGATATAAAGATGAAAACGGGAAACCTCAGCTTGCACATACCCTTAACGGAAGCTCCCTTGCGCTGCCAAGAATACTTGCAGCTATACTGGAGAACTATCAGCAGGAGAGTTCAATTCTTATTCCGGAGGTCCTTAGGCCTTACACAGGATTTGACTATATTGACTAAAATCATATAATGGTTCCGGATAAAGTTATATTGGGAATTGACCCCGGAACTCAGGTTTTGGGCTGGGGTGTCATAAGTGTCATTAAAGGAAAGGCGGGTTATATCTCTATGGGAATAGCCAATCTTAAAAAGGAGAGCGACCACTTCGCAAAGCTATCTGCAATTTTTAAGGAGGTGAGTACCCTTATTGATAGATTCTCTCCCGATGAACTTGCCATTGAGGCCCCATTTTTCGGGAAAAATATACAATCTATGCTCAAGCTCGGAAGAGCACAAGGTGCTGCTATTGCTGCCGCTCTCAATAAAAATATGAGTGTTTGTGAATATGCCCCAAGAAAAGTAAAAATGTCAATTACCGGAAAAGGTGCTGCATCCAAAGAGCAGGTCGCAGCAATAGTAACAAAGATTTTAGCGGTAGACCATCAGCCGGAATATTTGGATGCTACTGATGGACTGGCTGTTGCATTGTGCCATTTTCTAAGCGGTTCGGTTCCCACAGCCGTAAATACAAAAACAAAGAGAGGCACATCTAAGGGAGATTGGGGTGCTTTTGTCAAGAGTAATCCAGGGAGAGTAAAATAATTCTATTTTTTTTGAAAACTAATTTAACCTTTGACTGTTTCGATAGTCAAAGTATTGTTTTTGACAATAACACACAAACCGAAATAATTTTTATAATGAAATATATCAAAACTACGCTAATGACCATTACTGCTCTTTTATTTATGAATGGTTTAATTTATGGACAAACAAGAGATTATAGATTGAGGGGAACTCTTATAGATAGTATCCGAAACGAATTTGTAGAATTTGCAACTATAGCAATCATACCAAAGGGCTCCGAAACCCCGGCCAAATATGTTCTGTCGGACTCTAAGGGTAAATTTGAGATAGCGGCGCCAACTGCAGGAGAGTACACTCTAAAAATCGAGTTTATGGGGTACAGACCTGTAGAGAGAAGCATTGCAGTAGGTTCTCAAAGAGTTGTTGAAATGGGTAACATAAGTATGCTTGAGCAGATTAACACCCTTGAGTCGGCTGTTGTTTCTGCTTTGGGAAACCCGGTTATCGTAAAAAAAGATACAATTGAGTACAATGCATCATCCTTCAAAACCACTGACACCGATATGCTTGAGGAGCTCTTGAAGAAGTTGCCGGGAGTAGAGATAGATTCAGACGGGAAGATTACAGCTAACGGGAAATCAATTAATAAAATAATGATTGACGGGAAGGCCTTTTTCTTAAATGACCCCTCAATAGCAACAAAAAATCTTCCTGCAAATATTATTGACAAAGTAAGAGTAGTAGAAAGAAAGTCAGATCAGTCCCGTTTTACAGGAATTGATGACGGCAATGAAGAGACTGTAATTGACCTGGCAATAAGGCCGGGTATGATGAATGGATGGTTTGGTAATGCAACCGGAGGATACGGCTCAAATGAGAGGTATCAGACAGCCGGAATGGTAAGCAATTTTAAAGAAGGCAGCCAATTAAGTGTTATTCTTAATGGTAACAACACCAACAACCGTGCATTCACAGATATCGCCGGAGATATGATGAGAGGAATGAGAGGGGGCGGAGGTAGCTTTGGTGGCGGAAGAATTCGGGTAGGGGGGAGCACTATAAATTTAGGCGGTAGCGGTATAACCACTTCGTGGATGGCCGGATTAAATGCAAACAAAGAGTTTAATGATGGTAAACTAAAGGTTGGAAGCAACTACTTCTACGGAAATACCAATACCGTATCTGAAGGCTCCAGAGTTAGACAGAACTTTTTGCCGGACAGTACCTTCTTTAACAGAGACTATACTTTATCTGAGAATATATCCGATAACCATAGGGTAGCTCTTGAGATAGAGTGGGCCCCATCTGAGAGAACCTCATTTATATTCAGACCAAATGCAAGTATAGGAAAGGGCTCCTTTAACGACACCAGAGAGTTCTCTACAGACGGTCTCAATGGAGCAAAAATCAATGACGGATTTAGTACTGCCAAGGGAGATAACAACTCGCAAAGTACAGAGGGAGAGCTACTCTATCGTCAGAGGTTGGGTAAACCCGGAAGGACCTTCTCTGTAAACTTCAACTACTCCTACTCAAATAATGAGATAGATGGTTTAAATGAATCCGAAACAAACATCTATGGAAATAATCCCTCCGTTGACATTGTAAAACAGCAATACGACCAGATTAATCTGGCATATTCGTTGGGCGCAAGGGCATCATATACAGAGCCACTGGGTAAGAATTTCTATATGGAGCTCGCTTACAGATACACATACAGGATAAATAATTCGGAGAAAAACGCCTTCAATTATAATGATCTCACAGAAAATTTTGATATTAGAGATGAAGATTACTCTAATAAATTTGAAAATAAGTTCATCAACCAACAGGCTGAGGTTAATCTTAGGAAAAATGAGGAGAAATATAGTTATACAGTAGGTTTTAATGCTCAGCCATCATATACAGAGAGTATCGGCGGAGAGAGAGATATCAAAAGAAGCATTGTGAACTATTCGCCATCTGCCTCATATGAGTACAAGTTTAATGAGATGAGCAACATCAGGATAAGATATAGAGGAAATACCAATCAACCTTCTATCAACCAGCTACAACCGGTACTGGATAACTCAAATCCACTCTATATTCCGGTAGGTAACCCAGATCTTCTTCCAGAGTTTAACAGCAGACTATCCCTTGAGTACGGCAACACAAAGAGGGAGACATTCCGCTCTGTAAGGCTTTGGCTGGAAGGTAACTACACAATGGACAAAATTGTTAATATGACCTGGTACGAAAACGGAGGTATTCAAAAGAGTATGCCTGTTAATGAGAATGGTGTTTGGTCAATATCAAATAATCTGATGTACAACACACCAATCAAAAAGTCAAAATTCTCGATCTTTACAAATACAAGAGTTGGACTAAACAAAGGGATTAACTACTCGAATGCCCTTAGAAACAAGACAACCAGCCTATCTCTAAGCGAGATGTTCAGACTCACTTACAGAGGCGAAAAACTTGAAGTGGGAGCAGGTGGAAGAGCGTCATACTCTTATGCCTGGTATACAATAGAGGGAAATATGAAACCGGCAACCTGGACAAACTCTGTCAATGCAAATATCAACTGGACACTTCCTGCAGGATTTAATCTGGTGAGTGACTATAACTATACATTCTATATTGGATTTGGTGACGGCAATAACCAGCCCACTCACGTTTGGAACGCAGAGGCTTCCAAGCAGATGCTCAAAAAGATGGCAACACTTAAGTTTAAGGTATTCGATATCCTTAACCAATCCAGAAATATGTACAGAAATACAACCGATAACTACATAGAGGATATTCAGAATAACACACTCCAGCAATACTTTATGGTTAGTTTTACAATAAGATTCGGCTCATTCGGAAACAACAACTCGGGACGTGACGGTCACAGAAGTTTTCCTGGTGGCGGTGGCTTCCCCGGAGGCGGAGGCTTTGGCGGAAGGAGATTCTAATTTAGGAGGTTAATTAAAATCAAAAAAGGGTGACCAAAATATTTTGTCACCCTTTTTTATTTTCAATCATTACAATCAAAGATGTAATTGCACCCCGTTGAACTCTATTCCTGTATTCAAGAAAATTATTATAATTTCTTGTTAAATAGGTCAATAGCAACAGAAATCGGTGTTAGCAAAGGAAAACATTGGCTCCCGAATAGGGCGGGGACCCAACGAAGTTGGGAAGGATTTTCCGTGCTGAGACCGATTTCTGTTATTGACAAGTAAAAAAAGTGCGACTAAAATTTCTTTTAAGTTGCACTTTCTTTTATTACATCTCAGTTCTACTATTGTAAAATGTCCGCCACTTCTCAATTACACCTGAGAAATCTGCAGGAATCTCATTTTCAAATAACATATTTGCCTTTGTTCTCGGGTGAACAAAACCTAAAGTTTTTGCGTGAAGAGCGTGCCTTGGCATCATCTCAAAGCAGTTCTCAACAAATTTCTTATACTTGTTATAGACTGTCCCCTTGAGAATCTTATCTCCCCCGTAGCGATCGTCATTAAAGAGGGGGTGACCAAGATAGTCCATATGGACTCTTATCTGATGAGTCCGCCCTGTCTCAAGCACACACTCAATTAGAGTTGTGTACCCAAAGCGCTCGATAACACTGTAATGTGTAATTGCGTGTTTCCCTGTTGAGCCATCCGGAAAGACCCTGAAGCGCATTCTGTCATTGGGGTCTCTACCCACGTGTCCGGTAATTGTTCCGGACTCCTGTTTCACGTTTCCCCATACAAGAGCAATATATTTCCTCTGAATTGTGTGGTCGAAAAATTGTTTTGCAAGCGCAAGCTGAGACTCATCATTCTTGGCTACCAATAGGAGTCCTGAGGTGTTCTTGTCTATTCTGTGAACCAGAATACCCATCCGCTCATCCTCGGCATCTACCGGCTGCGTAATGCCCAGATGATATGCCAGAGCGTTTATAAGAGTTCCCGAAAAGTGTCCGTGACCGGGATGCACCACAAGCCCTGCAGGTTTATTAACCAATAACAGGTCTTCATCTTCATATGGGATGTCAAGAGGGATGTTCTCCGGTTTGAGTTCAAAACCTCTTCTTTGGTAGGGTAAAACCAATGTTACTACATCGAGTGCTTTTACAATATGATTTGCTTTTACCACCTTCCCGTTTACAAGTACATACCCTGCAGCTATTGCAAGTTGCACACGGTGACGGGAGGTCTTCTCCATCCTGTTGGTTATGAATTTGTCTACCCTCAAAGAGCTCTGACCCTTATCTGATATAAAGCGATAGTGTTCAAATGAGGCTTCACTCTCATCCTCTACCCCCTCTTCCAGGTCAATATCTAACTCTGAATCTATATCTGAATCCGGAATTAATTTCGGAATTTCAGCCTGTTTTTCATTTTGCTCTTTGGTTGCTTTTTTAGAATTTTTCTGTTCCGGCATTTTTATTATCTCTTTTTCTGGGCCTCTATCTTAGATTTATCTATACTTAATACGAGCTCTACCCTGCTGCCCAGCATATGGGTAAGAGTCTCTGTTGGTTCCGGAATCTGCTTTATTACAAAGCTCGAAATTGTATCTGAATAGTTTTTTACAGACTCATCAAAAGTAAGACGGCCTATATTGAGAGAGTTATCAATTATAATATCCCTGGCTGTAACCAAAGAGAAGCCAACCAGTGAAGGGATTGATGTCATATTGTTATCCTGGCTCATTCCAAGCTCCAGATCTATTTCACTCTCTGTCTCCACCAATGTACCTGTAGGTACGAATGCTCCATTCAATCTTTGTGAGAGTACATTGTTGGTAGCCATATCATTAACATATATAAGCCTTCCAACATTGAGCTGCTTTGCTGTAAGCTCTGCCTTTGCCTGACGTAGAGAGAAGCCGATAATTGAGGGCATACTCACCTTTTTAGGCTGGATAGAGTTTATTGTAAGAAGAATACGTCTGTTCTTCTTTACCAGACTACCCGGTGTGGGATTTTGACGGAAGATTACGCCTCTTCCCATTCGGGGAAGAAAGACGGAGTCTGTAACATCTAACCTCAGACTCTCCCTGTTTGCCAATGATTGAGCATCTGCAATAGTCATACCGGAAAAATCGGGAACCTCAAGCTCCTGATTGTGTCTTGTTATAAATTTGAGAAATAGAATCGTTATGATAAGTATAACAACAGTAACTGTTGCAGCCAGAATCAGATTCTTAATAATCCAGTTATCCTTTTTCATTTGAGAACTATTTGATGTAAAAGTACTATTATTTTTTCACTTCGTTATAAAAGCTGTCTCTCTCTGCTGCCTGGTACCCGCAACCTGCCGCAATACTCTCCAGATCCACGGCACTCATAGATGGGCTGCTCTCCTGAGCTCCGGCCATACTATATATCTTTGTACTATTATTCACTGTGCCGTCAATATCGTCGGCACCATAGAGTAGGGTAAGCTGACACAACTCTCTGCCCAGCATTGGCCAGTAGGATTTTATATGGGGGATGTTATCCAGCACAACTCGGGATATTGCAAAAGTTTTGAGAATCTCAATAATGTCAATTTCGCCAAGATGGGACATTGGGTTGTTTGCAGATTTAAACAACAGTGGGATAAATGCGTCAAAACCACCTGTAGAGTCCTGCAGGTCTCTTAGCGCAATTAGATGCTCTATACGGTTCTCCCTGCTCTCAATATGGCCAAAAAGCATCGTGGCATTACTTCTTAGCCCAAGCTTATGGGCTGCCCTGTGGATATCTAACCACCGTCCTGCATCGGCTTTATCGGGGCAGATAGATTTGCGGATCTCAGAATTGAAGATCTCTGCACCGCCACCCGGAAGTGCCGAGACACCTCTTTTTTTAAGCTCGGAGAGCACCTCTTGGGGCGATTTCCCGGAGCTCCTGCACATATCGTCTATCTCCACAGCGGAGAATGCTTTAATGGTAACTTCTGCAGGGAGTTCGCTTCGGATAATATCTATAACATTGTAATAGTAGGAGATATCTTTTTGAGGGTGGACACTCCCAACCACGTGAACTTCAGTCATTCCGGGTTCATATTTGGTGCGGCAGTACTCTCTGATCTCATTTGGCTCCATTGTCCACGCACCTGGTTCGGAGTCGTTCTCTCTGCGGTAAGAGCAGAAACTGCATCTGTGAATGCACACATTACTAGGTTCTAAATGAAAATTTCTGTTGTACCATACTCTCTTGCCGTTAATCTCCTCTCGTATGGAGGTTGCAAGAAGAGAGAGAACATTCATATCCTGCTCCTCATATAGTGAAAGTGCCTGGCTGGCATTGACTCTCTTTCTCATTTTTTTTTTCAAATATAATATAAAGGATAACAAAAAAAGACGCTTAGAGCGTCTTTATTTACTGAATATTCACTATTTCTGTTTTAGAAACGATCTTCAGATGATACTGTAAGTTTCTTACGTCCGCGGCGGCGGCGTGCAGCAAGTACTCTGCGACCGTTAGGTGTAGACATACGCTCACGGAAGCCGTGTTTGTTGCGACGCTTGCGTTGTGATGGTTGGAAAGTGCGTTTCATAATGTGTATGCTGAATTTATTATAATTCGTGAAAGGGAGTGCAAAGATAAATAAAATGTTTTTATTAGCAAATATTTATATTACCGTTTGATAAAAATCACACTTTTTTCTTCAAACCAACTCTCTTCGAACCAGGAATTGATCTCAGTTTTTGAGAAACAATCCATTTTTATTTTCATCTTCTCTGCTGCAAGAGACATCTCTTCATTCACCGAACCCCCTTTTAAGTAGATGACTCCTCTTGGTGAGCCCTCAGGGTTTGAGGGTTTAATTTTTCTCCATACCCAGGGTAGAAAAGAGGAGAGATTTGTAACTGCTCTTGAGACAACAAAATCAAAGAGCTCGTCAATCTCCTCTGCACGAATCTGCTTTGCATAAACATTTTTGAGCGCAAGGGCATCTTTAATCTCATTTACTACCCCTATCTTCTTTAGAGTTGAGTCGCAAAGATAGAAATGGCATTGGGGAAAGAGAATTGCAAGAGGTATTCCGGGAAATCCTCCACCAGTCCCTACATCCAAAATTTTTGTTCCGGACGCGAAATCAAAAAGCTTTGCAATTGATAGAGAGTGTAAAACGTGGTGAAGATAGAGGTTATCTATATCTTTTCTGGAGATAACATTTATTTTTTGATTCCAATCTCGGTACAAAGGTCCAAGAGCGGTAATCTGTTCTCTTTGAAACTGGTTTAGGTTTGGAAAATATTTGAAAATTAGTTCTTCCATATATCATTTAATATTTTTTTTGACCGGCTAACCCTGGTTTTTACTGTGCTAAGAGGGAGGTTTAACTCTTTTGATATCTCCTCAAGAGGATACTCCTGGATGAATCTCAACTCTGCTATTTTGCGATATATGTGCGGGAGATTCTGAATAGACTTAATAAGGTTCTCAATTGCCTGCGCATTAATCATACTCTCTTCCGGGCTCGGTACTGTGCTGCTTATACCTCTGGAACTCTCATCTCTCTGAACATCGCTCAGCTGTGCAGATGGTATTCTCCGCTTTCTAATGAAATCAAAAGCGGTATTCTGAGCAATTGTGTAGAGCCAGGTAGAGAAAGCGTAACGAACATCGTAAGAGGGGAGATATCTGAAACATTTTTGAAAGCACTCCTGACAAACATCCTCTGCATCTTCGCTATTTGGAATAATTGTACCTATGTAGACAAGCACTGCACCTCTGTAACTTGAGACCAAAGAGGTAAATGCCTGCTGGTCTCCTTCTGCTGCACGCTTTATTATATTTGCCTCGTCTGCCTCCCTCTTTGTCATAATCTAATGTGCTTCAAGCCAGTTTAATCCAAATTGACACTCTATTGTTAAAGGAACATCCAGTTTTATCACACCCTCCATCTCCTCTTTTACCAACTGTTTAAGCTCATCGGTCTCATTGGCATAGGCGTCAAAAACAAGCTCATCGTGAACCTGAAGTACCATCTTGCTCTTAAGACCGGAATCTGCTAGTCTCCTTGCTATTCTTACCATTGCAACCTTAATTATATCTGCGGCACTACCCTGGATAGGTGCATTAATAGCATTCCTCTCTGCAAGCCCTCTTACTACCGGATTTTTTGAGTTGATATCCGGCAGATAACGTTTTCTTCCGTACAGAGTGGTGACATAACCGTCCACTCTCGCCTTCTCTATCATTTGATTCATATACTTCTCTACCTGCGGATAACTTGCAAAGTAGTCCTCAATCAGCTTTTTTGACTCGGCTCTTGGTATTGCCAACCTTTGCGAGAGCCCAAAAGCAGATATTCCGTAGATAATCCCGAAGTTTGCAACCTTTGCTCTGTTTCTCTGCTCTTTGGTAAGTTGATCTTCTGCCACTCCAAAGATTTTTGATGCGGTTGCTGCGTGAATGTCACGCCCCTGTCTAAATGCAGTAATAAAGAGTTCGTCACCACTCATATGTGCCATTAACCTGAGCTCTATCTGCGAATAATCTGCCGACATTATAACACCCCCCTTGTGAGAGGGTACAAATGCTTTTCTGATCTCTCTGCCACGTTCTGTTCGAATAGGAATGTTCTGCAGATTCGGTCTTACGGAGCTAAGCCGCCCTGTTGATGTAAGTGCTTGATTATATGTGGTGTGTATCTTTCCGCTTAGTGGAGATATAATTGAGGGGAGAGGGTCTATATAGGTAGAGAGAAGCTTTTTTATATTTCTGTACTCCAGAATTTGAGATACAACAGGATGGGCATCTGTTAGCTCTGCCAGAGTCTCTTCGTCGGTAGAGTAGTTCTTTTTTGAGGTACGCTTGGCGTTCTTTACGATCTTAAGTTTCTCATAAAGCACTATCCCAAGCTGTTTGGGTGAGGATACATTAAGAGTAGGCTCATCTGCCAATTCCCTTATATTGCTCTCAATTCCCGCCAGTTCAAGGGTTAGCTGCCTGCTATACTCCTCCAGCATTGCTGTATCTATCTTTATCCCCTCATACTCCATATTGGCAAGCACGGTAATAAGAGGCATCTCGATATCGTTGTAGAGTGAACTTATCTCCTCTTTCTTAAGTTCTTCACTAAGGATTTTATAGATCGGATAGAGCATTGAGACCTCCCTCAGCTGCATCTCTCTCACCTTTTGCCCGTCATCCGCTACGTTGCTGAACAGATCTTTTGGTGCCTCGCTGGCAGCCTGATTAAGTTCAACTCCCAGATAGGTTCCTGCAAGGATATCTATTTTATGCGATCTCTCGGGTGAGATCAGGTAGTGCATCAGCTCAATATCTGCAAGATAACTCTTTATTTTAATGCCAATTGGTTCGAGAATGTTAATCAGAGTTTTAAGTTCGTATCCGCAGATTATCATTGAGCTCTCTTCAAATATCTCTTTGAAGCTCATCAACTCTTTTGATTTTATATCTACTACACAGGCTATATCTTCACAGCATAAAATTAGCTCATCACAAGCAATCTTCACAGACAGATAGCTCTCCAAAGTAGCTTTAATTTTTAACTCCTCTGCAGATACAACTCGGGACTTTACAAAAGTTGTGCTATAACCCTCCGGTTCTACACTCTGTTTACCCTGGTTGCCACTCTCACCAATTGCGCTGAGTCTAAAGAGTTGTTCCAGCTGTGGAAGAGTCCTGGTTAGAGATGTGAACTCATATTTTGAGAAGAGATTTTTGATCTTTGCAAAATTTGGTGTTTCAAGCTTGAGACTCTCTTCGTTCCACTCAACATCTACATTAACATCTATGGTAACAAGCCTTCTGCTAAGATCTATATACTCAAGTGCCTGCTCAAATGCCTCTCGCTGTTTGTGAGGAAGCTCATCAAGGGATTTGTAGATGCCATCTACAGACTTGTATCTACCGATTAGTTTTTTCGAACCAACCTCTCCAATCCCTCTCACTCCGGGGATATTGTCCGAAGCATCCCCCCAGATTGTCAGGATATCTATTATCTGTAAAGGATCCTCTATCCCATACGCTCGGCAGATCTCCTCTCTGCCAAGAAGTTCATTTTCAAGACCATTTTTACCGGGTTTATACTGGTATACATTATCACTTACCAACTGTCCGAAATCTTTATCGGGGGTAACCATATATACGGTAAACCCCTCTGTAGCTGCTTTGGTGGCTATTGTCCCGATAACATCATCCGCCTCAAAACCACTCTTCATAATTACAGGTACAGAGATTGCCTCCATTATCTCTATCAGAGGCTCTAACGCACTCTTGATGAGTTCCGGAGTTTCGCTTCTGTTGGCTTTGTACTCCGGGAACAGTTCGTGACGGAATGTTTTTGCTGGGGGGTCGAATGCGACAGCAAAGTGAGTAGGCCTCTCTTTGATGAGAAGTTCTATAAGAGTTTTTGTAAAACCAAAAAGAATAGAGGTATCTATCCCTTTGGAGTTTATCATAGGTCTTCGCAAAAAGGCGTAATATGAGCGAAAGATGAGTGCGTGCCCATCTATGAGAAGCAGTTTTTTCATCTCCATTAAATATTATCTTCTGCAATCCACTCCACATAAGAGGAGGGGGTTTCGTAAAGCTTTATACTCGAAAGCGATAGGTGCTCCGGCAGTTTGGACTTAATTATATCTGCAAAGTATATTGCCATATTTTCGCAGGTTGGCTGAAACTCTGTTATTACAACATTTGAGTAGGCCTGTGCTATCTCTGTGGCAAGAGCCGCATCTGCTCTGAGAATAAGTGCGTGGTCAAACGGTTCAATAATATATTTGTTTACCAGAGCCTTCAACTCCGAGAAGTCCAAAACCATTCCCGACTTAGGATTAAAAAGCTCCTCCTTGGGAGAGCCTTTAAGAGTTACGAAAAGACGGTATGAGTGGCCGTGGATATGCCTGCACTTACCGTCATAGTCTGTAAGAGCGTGTGCCCCCTCAAAACGGAACTCTTTTGTTACTCTTATAATTGACATTCTTTTTTTGCAAAAGTATGATTTTTTTTTGTAAAAGTGCCCGATTTTAATATTACTAATTTCAATAATTAGTTACTCAATTTAACATTATCTTTAAGATATGTAATTAAAAGTGTTAAAAAAACGAATTAAAATTTGTTTTTAGATTACAATTCAGTATTTTTGTCCAAAATAAACTTTGATATGGCAATAAACATTCAAAACATTCTATCAGATAACGCAAAGAGTATGAGAAGGTCGGCAATCCGCGACCTTTTAAGCGTTGCAAACAGACCGGAGGTAATATCATTTGCAGGTGGTTTCCCAAATCCATCTACTTTTCCGGTTGAAGATCTGAAAGTAATTATGCAGGAGGTTCTTGAAGTTGAAAGCACCTCAGCCCTTCAGTACGGGCCCACAGAGGGAAATAACAAACTAAGAGAGATTCTTGCACAGAGGTACAGAGATCAAGGCCTTGATATAACAATGCACAATGTGTTAATAACCACCTCATCACAGCAGGCAATTGATCTTACTTCCAGGATATTTATAAATCCGGGCGATACAATCGTTTGCGGTCTTCCATCATACCTTGGAGCACTTCAGTCATTCTGGTCTTATCAGGGACAGCCAATAGGAATTCCAAAGGATGAGGAGCTGGAGGTTGTTGTTAAAACCTTAATCTCAAGCGGCAAAAAGCCAAAGTTTATTTACACAATTCCGGATTTTCAAAACCCTTCTGGTATTACAATGAATCTTGATCAGAGGAAAATGGTGCTGGAAATAGCAAAAAAATATGACCTGCTTGTGATTGAAGATAGCCCTTACAGAGAGATTCGTTTTGAAGGCGAAGCACAACCTCTTATGTACTCAATGGATAATGAGCGTGTAATGCTATTCGGGACTCTCTCTAAGACAATGCTTCCAGGTTTCCGTATCGGTTGGATTATTGCACCTGTTGAAATTATTGACAGGCTTGTAGTAGCAAAACAATCTGCAGATCTCTGCACCCCTGTTTTTGATCAGGCAGTAGTTACCAGATATTTTGAAAAGGGGCTCTTTGAAAAGAATCTTGGTAAGACTATTAACCTATACAGGGACAAGAGAAACCATATGCTCAACTGTTTTGAAAAATATATGCCAAAGGGAGTTACCTGGACAAAACCGGAAGGCGGTCTCTTCCTGTTTGTAACTCTGCCACAGGGGTATGATACCAGAGAGCTGTTTGATGTGGCAATCAAGGAGAATGTGGCCTTTGTTATTGGAGAGGCATTCCACTGCGACGGATCGGGTAAAAATACAATGAGGATAAATTTCTCATTTATGGATGAAGAGAAGACAGAAGAGGGTGTTAAAAGGCTATCAAAAGCAATAGAGAGGATGTTTGAAAAGTCAGCTAAATAAAGGTGACAAGTTTTGAGTCAAACTTAAGTGAGGAGTCTTTGAACATTTGATCAAAGACTCCTTTTTCTATTAGTTCTGACGGCTTCCCCTCAAAAAAACGAGTATGACCCATAACCCATATCTTATCACAGAGATTTAACGCCTGCATAAGATCGTGAGTAGAGAAGATTATTGTTCTCTTCTCTTTAAGGGCAATCTCTTTGAGAAGTTTGGTGATTATTATCTTATTTGCAATATCAAGAAAAGCAGTTGGTTCATCCAGTAAAATAACTCGACTCTCCTGAACAAGACTTCTGGCTATAGCAGCTCTTTGAAACTCTCCATCGCTTAATTTGGAGCTGTCACGTTTTTCAAATCCTTTAAGCCCCACCTTAACCAATGTTTCCAGAATTAGTGACCTATCCTCTTTAGAGATGTTACCAAGCCAGTTTGATCGGTTGTAACACCCTGTTGCTACCATATCGAAAAGAGAGAGGTCTCTTGCTCTTGGACTTTGTGATGGCACAAAGGTGACCTGTTGTGCAAGGTGGGAGGGCGAATAATTCTCAATTCTTTTTCCTAAAATATAGATTGCCCCTTTATGATACCTTAGAATGCCCGAAATTGAGCGCAAAAGGGTACTCTTTCCCATTCCGTTTGCCCCCACAACAGCTATCATCTCACCCTGTTCAGCAGTGGCCTCTATTTCAGAATAGATCACCTTATTGTACCCTAGCGATACTTTATCCAACTCCAATATTTTAATCTCTCCTTTGATCATATCACCACTCAAATAAACCTGCTTTTTAGAATTATAAAGAGTATTACAGGGACCCCGATAAGGGCACTTACTGTGTTAATTGGAATCACTCCGGAGTGACCAGGAAGCTGTGCAATTGTGTCTGCAAAAATCATAATGGTGGCTCCAAGAAACGCTGTTGCCGGTAAGAGCACTCTATGGTCTGCATTTCTAAAAATCAGCCTCCCAATGTGGGGAACTGCAATACCAATAAACCCGATGGGTCCGCAAAATGCAGTCACACTGCCTGCAAGCAGTGTAGTTGCAATCAGGATTCTTCTACGGGTTCTCTCCATATTTACCCCAAGACTCTTTGCATATGCCTCTCCCATCAGTAGTGCATTAAGATCTTTTATATTGTATATAGAGAGTGCAAAACCAATCAAAATTAAAATAAACATTATCCATATCTTAACAGGGCTCAGCACAGAGAAACTCCCCATTGTCCACATAACAAATATCTTAAGGTCGTTAGATGCAGAGAAGTACTGAAGCAGAGATATTATGGCTCCGATAACGCTTCCCAGCATAATTCCAAAGATAAGCAGGGAGATATTATCTTTTAGTCTGGATGAGACAAGAAGAATCAAGAGAGTAACAGAAAAGGCTCCAATCCAGGCAGATGCTGCAATTCCAATATTTGAAAAGAGTGTTGAGGGTATTGTTATTCCAAATGCAGAGAAGCCCATTAAAAATATTGCAACCCCAAGACCGGCCCCGGAACTGATGCCTAATATATAGGGATCTGCAAGCGGATTTTTGAAGAGGGTCTGCATCTGCAAGCCGCAAACAGATAGTGCTGCTCCTGCAAGCAGAGCTGTAATCGCCTTTGGTACCCTTAATGAGAAGAGAATATCATTGACAACTCGGGGTGCGTCGCCACCGGTAAATGCATTAAAGATCTCCCCGATTGGCAATATTATTGAGCCTAGCACTAGATTTAGGATCGTAAATATTAATAATGAGGCGAATATTAATATATATATTGTATTGTATGATCTCTCCTTTTTCAATTAGCTCTTATGATTTGGCCTCTAAGATAGTGCAAAAAAAGATAAATCTGTTTGATTTTATTTTCGTATTTTTGCCCCCTTGACAGAGCAATTTAATTATAACATATATGAGAAAAAGAGTAGTAGCCGGCAACTGGAAGATGAATACAAACATAGAGGAGGGTCTTCTTTTGGTAAATGAGATAAACAACTTGGTAAAGGATCTCTCTGAGCAGACCAGGGTAATCATTGCACCCCCCTTCACTCATTTGGCGACCATATCTTCTCTGCTAAAGAGTGAAAAGAGCCGGATCTCACTGGCTGCCCAAAACTGTGCAGATCACGAATCCGGTGCATATACCGGTGAGGTTTCTCCAAATACTCTCTCGGATATTGGATGTAAATATGTAATAATCGGACACTCCGAGAGAAGAGAGTATTACAATGAGACCAACGAAATGCTTTTTAAAAAGATAGAGCTGGTACTCAAAGCAGGTATGAGCCCTATTTACTGTATAGGAGAGAGGTTACAGGAGAGAGAGCAGAGCAGACATTTTGATGTAGTATCATCTCAGATAAAAGAGGTTCTTTACAATCTGAATGAGGCAGATATTGAAAGAGTTATCATCGCCTACGAACCTGTTTGGGCTATTGGTACAGGAAAGACAGCCTCATCTGACCAGGCAGAGGAGATGCACGAGTTTATAAGAGGTGTAGTTGCAGATAAATTCCCCTCTTGTGCAGATAACATCTCAATATTATACGGTGGAAGCTGCAAACCATCAAATGCTCAGGAGTTGTTCGCCCGAAAGAATGTAGATGGCGGGCTCATTGGAGGAGCATCCTTATCTGCAGTGGATTTTGCGGCAATTATTAAATCATTCTGATGAACTATATTGAGGTCTGTTTCGAGATTGAACCATTCTCCGAAGATATTGCAGAGCTTATTATAGCTCAGATAGAGGATCTCCCATTTGAGAGTTTTGTTGTAGAGTCACCCTTTCTAAAGGCCTATATACCACAGGAGAGGCACTCACCATCAGATGTCAAAACTATCCTTTTTGGTTTTGCAAACAATGGAGAGTTCAATGTAAAGGTTACAAACAACTTCATTCAGGGACAAAACTGGAATGCACTTTGGGAGAGCAATTTTTCTCCAATTGTAGTAGGAGAGAGGTGTACAGTAAAGGCCACATTCCACAAAGGATTACCAAAGTGCAAATATTCCATAACTATAGATCCAAAGATGGCATTTGGAACGGGGCATCACCAGACCACCTACCTTATGATAGAGACAATGCTGGATATGAAGATAAAGGGGAAGAGAACTCTGGATATGGGTTGCGGAACAGGGATTTTGGCGATATTGGCTGCTAAGATGGGTGCGATTTCTCCTGTTCACGCAATTGATATTGATCCGGTTGCAGTTGCTTCATCCATTGAGAACAGCAAGAAAAACCGGGTAGCAGATAAGATTATCTCTCTAACCGGAGATGCCTCTCTTATTCAGGCATCAAAATATGACCTTATTCTGGCGAACATTAACCGTAACATAATTGTTTCTGATATCGAAACTTATGCAAGAGGCCTTTTATCTGCAGGCAAACTTTTGCTTAGTGGGTTTTACAGAGAAGATGTAACAATTATAGAGAGAGCGTCACAAGAGGTGGGTTTAAAGATTGTATTCGTAAGAGAGATGGAGAGATGGAGTGCAATATTGTTAGAAAAAAGTTGATTTTTTATACAAATGATATTGCAGGAACAAATATTTCTTTTACCTTTGCAGTCCTCAAAGAAAGCGGGCATGGCGTAATTGGTAGCCGCGCCAGACTTAGGATCTGGTGCCGAGAGGCGGAAGATCACACAAAAGAGTACAGAAGACTTGACGCTTATAGTCACACTTGCAATCGAAAAAGAGGACTACACAGAGAAGAGAAAGAAGATTCTTAGCGATTACCGCCGTAAGGCAGATATTAAAGGGTTTCGTAAGGGGATGGCTCCTATGAGTTTCATAGAGAAGACACACGGGAGAGCAGCCCTGCTGGATGCCGTTAACGGAGTAATCTCAGATGGGCTTAATAACTATATTACAGAAAACAATTTAAATATCATAGGCGAACCGCTTCCTAACGAGAGCGAACAGAAGCCAATAGACTGGGAGAGCGACGAGCAATTTGAGGTATCATTTGACCTTGCAATGGCTCCTAAAGTTGAGATTAACCTGACATCAAAGGATAATATTCCATATTACGAAGTTGAAATCAGTGATGAGGATATGCTTAAGTATCGCAGCAATCTGCTCAAGCAATATGGTCAGCTGGTAGCTGCAGAGAGTGTGGAAGAGGAGGATTTTATTGTTGCAGATCTTGTACAGCAGGAGAGAACAGTTGAGGGGGCATATATAGCCCTGAGGTCAATAGCAGATTCAAAAATTAAGAAGAGTTTTATCGGCAAAAAGAGTGGAGATGAGTTTGCAATTAATGTAAACAAAGCTTTTGAGAACGAAACAGACAGAGCTGCCCT
>PHCZ01000001.1:414277-599809 GCA_002840895.1 Bacteroidetes bacterium HGW-Bacteroidetes-8
TTTAATGTTGTTGTTAAAGAGGTAAAGAGATTTAAGGATGCTGAGTTAAACGAGGAGCTCTTCGACCGGATGTTTGGTGCCGGCGCAGTTAAGAGTGAGCAGGAGTTTAACGAAAAAATAGTTGATAGGATAAAGTCTGAGTATACACAAGAGAGCGACTACAGGTTTATGCTGGACGCAAGGGAAGCCCTAATAGAGAAGGCTGCAATTGCACTTCCGGAGCAGTTCCTTAAGAGATGGCTGCACAGCGCCAATGAAGGTAAGTTCACAATGGAGGAGATAGAGAAAGATTTTCCTCTGTTCCTAAAGGATTTCCGTTGGCAGATGGTTCGTCAATTCATTACAAAAGAGCAGGATATTAAGCTTACCAGAGAGAATCTCCTGGACCACGCAAGAAAGATAGCAGCCTATCAGTTTGCAATGTATGGTCTTAATAATGCTCCTGCGGAGCAGATAGATCACTACGCAGAGTCTCTGCTTGCAAATGAGAAAGAGGGGAAAAGGATTTATGAGAAGGTAGAGGATGATCTGGTTTTAGATTATGTTCGTTCCGTTGTTACCCTGGATAAAAAAAGGGTTTCGATTGAAAAACTGCACGATCTCACTAAATAATTTTTAATTTTATAAAAAAACGAGTTATGGCTACTGATTTTGAAAAATATGCAATTAAGCACAGAGGTATAAGCAGTCTGACTCTTCACAGGGTAAACTCACTATACAGTGCATACATTAACCCTACAATAATCGAGGAGAGACAGCTCAACATTGCTGCAATGGATGTCTTTTCCAGACTGATGATGGATAGAATTATCTTTTTGGGCGTTCCCATTAATGATGATGTTGCCAATATAATTCAGGCGCAGCTATTGTATCTGGACTCAACTGAGTCGAAGTCGGATATTCAGCTCTATATAAACTCTCCGGGAGGAGGTGTTTATGCAGGACTAGGTATCTACGATACAATGCAGCTGGTATCCTCCGAAGTTGCCACGATTTGTACCGGTATGGCAGCCTCAATGTCTGCAATTCTACTAACTTCCGGAGCAAAGGGGAAACGCTCTGTTCTCCCTCACTCAAGGGTTATGATTCACCAGCCTATGGGCGGAGCAGAGGGACAGGCTAGCGACATAGAGATTACTGCCAAGCAGATAGTAACTCTCAAAAAAGAGCTTTACGAGATAATCTCATACCACACCGGAAAACCATACGAGCAGATAGAGAAAGATGCCGACAGAGATTACTGGATGAGAGCCCTTGAAGCCAAAGAGTACGGGATGATTGACGAAATCCTTACCAATCCAAATAAAAAATAGAGAGATGCCTTCTAAATACAACGATTTCTGTTCATTTTGCGGAAGAGGCAAGGATGAGGTAGATGTCCTTATCACAGGAGATATATCTGCAATCTGCAATGAGTGTGCCCAGCAGGCTCTTGACTACTCCAAGGAGGCATTAAGTGCAAAGAGGGCCAAGAACGGCTCCTCTGCATCTGCCGCCAAGATGCTTAAACCCAAAGAGATTACCCAGTTTCTTGACCAATACGTTATTGGACAGGATGAGGCAAAAAGATACCTTGCAGTGGCTGTCTACAATCACTACAAAAGGATTAATAACCACGCCGATGATGATATGGATCTTGAAAAATCCAATATTCTTCTTGTAGGTCAGACAGGTACTGGAAAGACACTCTTAGCCAGGTCAATAGCAAAGATGTTGGATGTCCCCTTTACAATTGTAGATGCAACAGTTTTGACAGAGGCTGGTTATGTGGGAGAGGATGTTGAGAGTATCCTTACCAGGCTTCTGCAGGAGGCTGACTATGATGTTGACAGAGCACAAAGAGGAATTGTCTTTATTGACGAGATAGACAAGATTGCCCGCAAAAGCGACAATCCATCAATCACCAGGGATGTCTCAGGAGAGGGTGTTCAGCAGGCTATGCTAAAACTGCTCGAGGGTAGTGTTGTAAATGTTCCGCCGCAAGGTGGGAGAAAGCACCCGGAGCAGCGGATGATTGCAGTCAATACTAAGAATATCCTCTTTATTTGCGGGGGAGCATTTGAAGGAATAGACAGAAAGATCTCTCAAAGGCTTAATACTCAGGTTGTGGGTTACGGAACAATGATCAAAAAAGAGAAGATAGACAGGAATAATCTTCTTAAATATATTGCACCACAGGATCTTAGATCATATGGACTAATTCCGGAGATTATAGGTAGGCTGCCTGTTCTAACATATCTGGAGGCACTGGATAAAAAAGCGTTGAGAAGAATACTTACAGAACCGAAGAATGCTCTTGTCCGTCAGTATATTAAGCTATTTGAACTGGATGGTGTAAAACTTAAAATTGAAGAGAGTGTTTTGGACTATATCGTAGACACAGCTGTAGATTATAAATTGGGTGCCAGAGGGCTCAGATCTATCTGCGAAGCAATAATGGTAGATGCAATGTACCATACACCTTCTGAGAGTAAGAAAACACTCTCGATAAAACTCCCTTATGCTCGAAAAATGGTTGATAAATTCACCGGCTCCCTACAGATATCTAAAGAGGCTTAGCGCCTCTTTTTTTTTGTATATTTGTCTAAAACCAACCGGTTATGGAAAATATCAAAATCTCTACAGCGCAGTTTGAATCCAGATCTGCAGACAAAGGTTACAACCTAGCAATAATTGAGAGACTATCTGCTGAGGCAGCCGCAGAGGGCTCCAATGTGATTGCTTTCCACGAGTGCTCTCTCACAGGATATACCTTTGCACGAAAGTTAAGTAAAAAGGAGCTTCTGGATATAGCAGAGTATATCCCCGAGGGAGAGAGTATGAAAAACCTGACTGAGATTGCTTCGGAGTACAATATTGCAATTCTGGCAGGGCTCTTTGAGAAGGATAAAAATGGAAATATCTACAAAGCTTATGTTTGTGTGACATCGGATGGTGTTATTGCCAAACACAGAAAACTACACCCCTTTATTAACCCTCACCTTACTGCCGGTAACAGTTACACAGTTTTTGATCTCTACGGCTGGAGATGTGGAATTCTCATATGCTACGACAATAATATTGTGGAGAATGTAAGGGCAACAAAGCTGCTTGGTGCAGATATTATCTTTATGCCCCACGTAACAATGTGTACCCCATCCAAACGTCCCGGATCGGGTTTTGTAGATCCTAAATTATGGATTAACAGAGAGGTGGACCCAACATCTCTAAGGCAGGAGTTTGACGGCCCAAAGGGTAGGGAGTGGCTTATGAGATGGCTCCCCTCAAGAGCTCACGACAACGGAATATATGTGGTCTTCTCTAACCCTATAGGGATGGATGATGACCAGCTCAAAAATGGCTGCTCTATGATAATTGACCCTTACGGAGATATTGTTGCAGAGTGCCGTAAACTTGGAGACGATCTTGAGACCGCTCTAATCACCCCGGGAAAACTTATCTCTGCAGGTGGTTTTAGATACACTAACTCAAGAAAACCGGATCTTTACGGAGAGATTATCTCTAAAAGTCATAATCCGGTTCAGAAGATTGCCTGGATGGAGGATTAATCCCTGTCCGGCCTGTGACCCTGCCTGTACTCTCCGATTACCTTAAGGTTCTCGGTAATTGGAGTTATAGCATCCAGAGCCTGGCGATATCTTCTATAATCATCAAAAATCAAATCGGTATAAAAGAGATACTCCCACTCTTTTCCCACAATAGGTAGTGACTGAATTTTTGTAAGGTTCATATCGTATATTGAGAGTACAGAGAGTACGTGGGAGAGTTTCCCTTTGGTATGCGGGAGGGAGAAGCAGAGCGAGGCCTTGTTTATAGTTTGTGGGGTGAGTCTCAGTATATCTTTCACCTTATCATTTGTTGCAATTATAATAAACCTTGTATAGTTTCTCTTATTACTCTCAACACCCTCTTTTATTATCTCCAGGTTGTACATTTTTGCCGCCAATTCGCTTGCCAGTGCTCCCACCCCTTTAAGATTTTCGTCCCTGATCCGTTTTGCACTAAGAGCAGTATCTACAGAGTCGATAATCTTCACCCCATTTTTACGGAGCTCATTTAAAAAGAGATGACACTGCATTATTGCAACAGGGTGGGAGTGTATCTCTCTTATATCACTCACACTCTCGCCGGGCAGAGCTAAAAGATTTTGTACCACTCTTATATACTGTTCTCCCACCACCGGGAGATTGCTTTCGTGAATAAAAGAATGATTTTGAAGAAGAGAACCTGCGACCGAATTCTCAACCGCCACAATTCCACAATCTGGTTTCTTCTTTTGCAACTCATCAAACAGATCCGAAAAGGTATCACAAGGGACTATTTTAACACATTGTTTTTCAAAGAACTGTTTAGCAGCAATTTCGTGAAAAGCCCCGAATCCTCCTTGGATTGCTACGCTTACCTCTTTTCTTGTACTCATAGTTTTCATCAATTAAGGTTAAAAAAAAAGCCCCGAAAAACGGGGCCTTAATACTATTGTAACAAATGTTCAATAACATATCAGCCCCTTTTGCGGTCCAAAAAAGAAACAGAAGAAAATGTATGTTGTTGAATTACTCATCGGGTGCAAAGCTAATAATTATTATTCATTATAGTAATTGTAGAAGAGAGCAATTGACTCAATCCCTTTAAAAAACTGACCAAGGAGATAACTCTCGTTTGGTGAGTGGATAACATCTCTCTCCAGACCAAAGCCCATAAGCAGAGGATTTGCATTTAGAATAGTCTGCAAATCTGCAAGTACAGGAATGCTTCCTCCACCTCGGCTCGGAACCGGTTCTGTACCATATACCTCACCTATCGCTCTTGAGGCAGATTTATACACCTTAGATGAGATTGGGCAGAGAAAACCCTGACCACCGTGGTGAGGAGTAACTTTTATCTTTACTCCAACAGGTGCCAGAGAGATAAAGTGCTCTTCAAATAGTTTTGCAATCTTTTTGTTATCCTGGTTAGGTACGATTCTCATTGATATCTTTGCGTATGCCTTAGATGGGATAACTGTTTTTGCCCCCTCTCCGGTATAACCTCCCCAAATACCATTTACATCAAGACAAGGACGGATACCTGTTCTCTCCATTGTTGTATACCCCTGCTCTCCGGTAACTCCGTCTATATCCAGAAAATGTTTATACTCTTTTTCGTCAAACGGAGCGCGCCCAAGCATCTCTCTCTCCGCTTTTGTGAGCTCAACCACGTCGTCGTAAAAACCTTTGATAGTAACCCGTCCGTTATCGTCAATGAGTTTAGATATCATTGTGGCAAGAACATTGATAGGGTTTGCAATTGCACCTCCGTAATGTCCCGAGTGAAGATCTTTGTTTGGTCCTGTCACCTCAACCTCAAGATAGGCGAGCCCCCTCATCCCTACATTTATAGATGGTATTTTCTCATCTATCATAGTTGTATCGGATACAAGAATGTCATCGCAACTTAGCATCTCTTTATGTGCAACTGCCCACTCAGGAAGACTTGGAGAACCAATCTCCTCCTCTCCATCAATTATAAACTTTACGTTACACTTAAGTTGATTGCTCTTAACGAGGTATTCAAAGGCTTTGATGTGCATAAATCCCTGGCCTTTATCGTCATTGGCACCTCTTGCATAGATTGCACCATCCCTTATCTCAGGCTCAAAAGGGGGAGTTGTCCACAGGTTGAGTGGGTCTGCCGGCTGAACATCGTAGTGAGCATAAACCAAAATAGTTGGTTTGGTTTTATCAATAATCTTCTCTGCAAATACAACCGGGTGCCCCTTTGTAGGGTATACATCTGCTCTGTCACATCCTGCCTTTAGGAGTAGTTCTACATATTTCTCAGCTGCTTTTTGCATATCATCTTTATGAGCAGCCATAGAGCTAATTGAAGGAATTCTTAAAAGCTCAAACAATTCCGAAAGGAATCTCTCTCTGTTCTCCTGAATGTAGTTTTTAATCATACTTGTTTGTTATTTAATTAATTACTTGAATTTTACCTGAATATTACAAAACATATCTTATTGTAAGAGCAAAGCCATCACCCTTTAACCCAGCACTCTTTATCATCTGTAGTCTTGGATTCCAGTCAAAAGAGAGTGCTATTGGTGAGCTGTGAAACTTATACTCTAAACCTGCCATACCATCTAAAGACATAATAAAGCCGCTGGAGTCTCCAACATAGATACCTGCAGATGCACCGGGGCCGGCAAAAGCCGACAGCCCATCTATATTAAGTCCGAAGTGAAACAGGTAGAGCCCTGTGAGCTCAACTTTCATCTCATTTCTGTAGAGGATGTCAAGGTCTAGAATTCCCTCAATCGCTTTTTTTGGCTCAATAAATTTTTTATAACTGACCCCTAAACTAGAGCCCAATCTCAACCCCACAGCACTTTTGTACTCCTGAGAAAAGAGAGTAGAGCCTATAGAGAGGAGCGTGAACAAAACTAAAAATCTCTTCATATTAAAAATAGTTTATCTCCTTTGACTCCATTTGAGACAGCAAATTATTTGCCAACCTGCTTGCTCCCAAACGGAACAGGTTACTGTTTAACCACTCACTGCCCAGAATTGTATCTACAATAGCATAATACTTTATTGCATCGGAAGGGGTCACTATTCCTCCTGCAGGTTTAAACCCGACCTTTTTCCCGGTTGATTTATGAAACTCCTTTATAGCCTTGCACATAACTAAGGCAGCCTGGGGTGTTGCAGCCGGTTCTAACTTCCCTGTTGAGGTTTTAATAAAATCTGCTCCGGCTTTCATAGCCAGCATAGATGCATTATAAATGAGCTCATCATCTTTGAGCGCACCTGTTTCAAGTATAACTTTAAGGTGAGCACCTTTTACAGCCTCTTTTAAAAGCGATATCTCATCTGAAGCTCTATTATACTCGCCTGATAAAAAGTAATTTAGAGCAAGGACAATATCTACCTCATTGGCACCATCCTCTACAGCCATCCTGCACTCCAGAGCCTTAACTTTATAAAAGCTTTGTGAACTTGGAAAAACCCCGGCTACCACAGCCAGATTTACATCTTTGTCTGTGAGATTTGCTCTTACCGTTTTTGCAAAATTTGGGAACACGCACATTGCAGCAACCTGTCCATAATTGGGAAAGGCTCCACGAAATTGATTTACCCTCTCTGTCATTGAGATTATCTTCGCCTCTGTATCAGTTGTGTTTAGTGAAGTAAGGTCTATAAAACCAAAGCAGGCAGACAAAACCTCTTTTTTGTCCCAACTCTTTATTTTTTTCTCTATGCCCTCAAGCAATTCTGGTGTAGATTTCATCGAAAGTACTCTTTTTGTTGTTTAAATATAGGATTAATTATTTAATCAGAAGTGAATATTTTAGTCACAAGTTAATAATTCACCTCTTTTGTGTCTATCCAGATTGTAACAGGTCCGTTATTCAGTAGTGAAACCTTCATATCTGCACCGAAAACTCCGCATTTTATCTCTTTTGAGGTTGCATCGGTGAGTAAAGCTTTGAATTTTTCATATAATGGTATAGCCTTTTCCGGACGTGCAGCTTTAATATATGAGGGTCTGTTTCCCTTTTTTGTAATAGCGTGGAGGGTAAACTGGCTGATTAACAAAATCTCTCCTGAAATATCTAAAACTGAGAGATTCATAACGCCACTCTCATCGTCAAATATTCTTAGGTTCACAATTTTTCGCGTGGCGTACTCCAAATCACCATCGTCGTCTTCATCTTCAAATCCGGCAAAGATAAGAAGCCCCTCCTTAATCTCTCCGGTAAGAACTCCATCTGAGACCACCGATGCTTGGGTAACCCTCTGTATTAAAACTCTCATTTTTATAGATTTTATCCACTTATTGTAATCTTGAAACCGGCCTCAACTAACGGAGCAGCTATTCTGTTCATCTGCTCAGTTGTCACCTTCTCCAGCCCCTGTACCGGTGTCTCTCTGTCTATGGTATACATCATTATCTCTCTGGGCTCTGTCTTTTTAATAACCTCATACCAGGCATTAACCTCCTCGTCTGTTGTGTTGTCAAAATATTCTCCCCCAAAACTACCTTTGAGAAACATTGTCTGAAGTACAAACCTCCCTTTGAACGGTATAAGATTGTTAATTATATTCTCAATTGAGTAGTCAAACTGTGGCCGGTCAATAATTCGAACACTACTCTCTATTGCAGAATCTATCTTGATTATGGCATTATCCACTTTCATAAGCGCATCTGCAACATCTTTAATACCGATTCGCGAACCATTTGTAAGAACAGATACTTTTGCCTCTTTTGTAAATTTATCTCTAAGATCAAGCGCAATTGAGATTATTTCTGCAAAATTAGGGTGAAGCGTTGGCTCTCCGTTACCGGAAAAAGTGATGTTATCTATTCTCCCTATTTTTTGGTCGTGATTTTTTAGTTTATCTGCAAGAGCTTCCCAAACTTCGTCAATAGTGGGCAGTTTTTTGTCCTCTTTTCCATCTTTGTTAAAGCCGCATTCACAATAGATGCAGTCGAAATTGCACCACTTGCCGAATCTTGGCAGCAGATTCACCCCCAGGGATACTCCCAGTCTTCTGCTTTTAACCGGCCCAAAAACTATCTCGTTAAACAGAATTGTTGACATCTTCTTTACCCTTTTAATCTTATATATTTATACTCTATTTACATCCTGCACCATCTATACCAACCTCACGCTCCTGCTTTCGGTTGTGAGCAGGTTTTTTTGGAAATCAATGTTATCTATCAAAACAACTCCCGGTCTCTTACCCACCTCAAAAGAGCCGAATCTGCTCTCAATACCGAGGAACCTGGCTCCGTTATATGAGCTCCACTCCAGAATTTGGGTAAGCGGTATAGCCGGAAAGTATCTATGGATGCACTTTATTTCATCTGCAATCGAAAGTAAACTATTGCTCGAAAGAGAGTCTGTTCCTATAGTAATGGCTGCATTGTGCCTTCTAAGTAACTCCAGCGGAGGAAGTGCGTTATGAATGAAGAGATTTGAGAGAGGGCATATTGCCCAAAAGAGATTTTTTATTCTGGAGGTTGCACTCTCAACACTTTCGGTGTCACAAAAAGTATTATGGACCAAAAGAACTCTTTCATCCTCTATCTTTTGTGTAGATTCAACAATGTTTAAAAAGTAGATGAGTGATGGTCTTCCGGTAACAGGAGGGGTAGAGAGCCCTCTCTGTCTGTACTGATTTGCAAGGGGGCCTGTGCCGGTTTGAATAAGCTCCTCCTCTTCCCAGCTCTCCTGATTATGATAGGATAGCCAACCTGAATCCAACCCTGCTCTTGATATTGCTCTTAGAAGTTCCGGACTCATAGAGTAGCTGGAGTGGGGGGTAGGTGAGGCGTCTAAGCCAAACTCCTTAGCTTTTTTTGTCAACTCCTCTGCCCTTACCAATATCTCATCTACCTGTGAAGGCTCCGTGCCAAAAAACTCAAGAAAAGTTCTTGTATAAATTGGTGATTCTGCTTTTACTGCAAAGCTTTCACTGTTGTTGCTAATATCTGCCATAGCAGAGACACCACTCTCATAAAGAATCTGCATCTCATTTCTCATCGCCTGCTCCCGGAACTCTACATCCACACCGTTACGCAACTTAACCACCTCTTTAATAAAACCGGACATTCCTGTACCTTTGTCAAAGATATCTTTAAGATGAGAGAGCTCTATATGGCAGTGTGAGTTTATAAACCCGGGTACCAGAATACCATTATAAAATTCGGTACTCTCAGTCTCGTCACTTAGCCGGCCAATCTCAACAATTGTACCGTCATCATCTAAGGTAAGAACCCCCTTCGGGATCGGCAATGATGAGTTCAGTGGGTAGAGGTATTGTGCGGCGATTTTTCTCATTTATATTAATTATTGAAAATTTTGTGGTGTCTTTTTGGTAATTTTCCCACCACCATCGACTCAAACGAGGAGTTTCATAAATCTTCATAAGAGAGTCACCAAGTGATACTTTAAACTCAGGATGTTTTTCAGGTATGAGTATCCATCTGATTGCCCTGCTTTTAGGATCATATTTAATAACTGAGTCCCAAAGTTCTACCATCTTTTTTATCGGAGCGGAGATAGAGTCTGCCCTCTCTCTCTTGCGGATAATCTCAATTACGGCCTCTTCCTCCTTTTCAAGTATTATCTTTGCTTGTGCATAGAAACTTTTAAGTTTTACAGGGCGTGAGAGGTAGTAGTCCAATGTGTTAATGAAATCCTGAGAGGTGTACCCGTAGTGGTTAAATATTGATTCATAGATCTTTATTGTATCTGCCCTTAAAACCAGCTTGTAATCGGTATTGATGTATCTGTCAACTTTATAAAGTTGAGCAATTATCTCCGGCATTCTCTTTTGAGGTATATACTCTCTTGAACAGGAGAGAACCACAAAGAGCAAAAAAAATGGTATGAATGAAATATGCCTCATCGTTATCTATTGTAGCCTACAAAGTTAATTTATTATTGTTATTTTTGCCCAAAAAAAAGATGAGAGTACTTATTATCGGCTCTGGAGGAAGAGAGAACGCGATTGCCTGGAAGATTTCCAAAAGTCCTCTGTTGGAGAAACTTTTTTGTGCTCCGGGAAATCCGGGTACATCCTCAATTGCAGTTAATCTTAGTATTGACATTAAGAGTTTTGATGCAATAAAATCTGCTGTTTTAGATAACTCTGTAGATATGGTTGTTGTGGGTCCGGAAGAGCCGCTGGTTAACGGATTGGGAGATTTTTTTAAAAATGATGAATCTCTCAAGGAGGTTAACTTTATCGGACCATCTTCACAGGGTGCAAAACTGGAGGGGAGCAAAGAGTTTGCAAAGGATTTTATGTCTAAATACAGAATCCCTACAGCAGGTTACAAAAGTTTTGATATAGACACCATTGAGGATGCGGAGCGCTACATTGACTCACTCAAAGCCCCGTATGTGTTAAAAGCAGATGGTTTGGCTGCAGGCAAGGGGGTTTTGATAATTGATGATTCACAACAGGCTAAAAGAGAGCTTAGAGAGATTCTCACAGGACGATTCGGCTCTGCAGGAGACAAAGTGGTAATAGAGGAGTTCCTCTGTGGAATAGAGCTGTCTGTATTTGTATTAACCGACGGAAAAAACTATCTTATACTACCAGAGGCTAAAGATTATAAAAGAGCCGGTGATGGAGATAAAGGACTTAATACCGGCGGAATGGGAGCTGTGTCACCGGTTCCTTTTGCTGATGCCAACTTTATGAGCAAGGTGGAGAGTCGTATAATCATACCAACAATTGAGGGGCTGCAAAAAGAGGAAATTGATTATAAAGGATTTATCTTCATTGGTCTTATGAATTGTAACGGAGATCCCTATGTGATAGAGTATAACGTTAGGATGGGCGATCCGGAGACTGAGGCTGTTGTTCCAAGAATTGAGAGCGATCTTCTTGCACACTTTATTGCTTTGGGAGAGGGGAAGCTGGAGAGAGAAAAAATTAAAATTTCCCATAAATGTGCAGTAACTCTTGTAATGGTCTCAGGTGGTTATCCCCAAAATTTCGAGAAAGGATTTGAAATCTCAGGAGCTTCAGATCTAGCCGGAGAGATGCTTTTTCACTCAGGAACATCAATGAAAGAGGGAAAACTGGTAACTTTCGGTGGCAGAGTTATTGCTCTTACAGCTCTTGCAGATGGAATTCAAAGCGGCAGAGAGCGACTCTACTCTCTTGCCCAAAAGGTGACTTATAAAGGCATATACTACAGAAGAGATATTGGACTAGATCTTTTATAATGGGTAAGGAAAGCAGATATAAATTTGTCTCCTCCCCCTTTTTTCTGGGGGTCTATCTCATATTTATGCTGGTTACCTCCTTTATTTTGTCAGATGGTCTAATTAACTATACTTCCATAAAGTGGATTCCCATCTTTGCCGGAGTGCTCGATACAGAATCAATCTCTACAACCATCTCGGTCCTGACCGCCGTTGCAATAATCTCTTTTACAGCATTCACACTCTATTTTGTGAACGAAAAAATCTTCTCCTGCGGGAAAAGCTCCTCATCACTTTTTTTTATCTATCTTATTTTACTATTATCTAGTCCTGAAACAATATTTTTTAGTGGCGCAACTGCTGCTGCACCTCTCTTTTTGTGGTCTCTCTACTACTCTATGATTACAAAAGAGGGGGACAAAAACCTGTTTATGGCTCTGTTCCTGATATCTTTGGCTACCCTTTTTGATTTTCACGCTGTTGTACTGCTCCCTTTTATTCTCTACTATTCACTTATAACCTCCTCTTTTGCGATCAGAGGAGTTCTTGTTGCGGTGGGGGCTATTTTGGTCCCATATATTTTAATCTTCTCCTTCCGGTATCTGATGTTTGATGATACATCTCTATTTGCAGAGCTTCTTGTAAGTGACTTTCTCTCTATATCACCACCTTATATAAAACTAGAGAGTGTTGCCAAGATTGTTCTGGTAATCTTTATGGTACTCATAATATCCCGCTCTTTGATCTCAATTTTTTCAATAATAAGCAGGTATAAGGTTGTGAAGTCAATAGGGCTTGTGCGGAACATCACTGTTATGCTTGTACTTATTGCCACAATGCTCGTTTTTAGAGATTCTCAGGGAATGTTGACAAATCTGCTTGCTCTGCCGCTATCGTTCATAATAGTAGAATATCTCTCATTGAAGAGCACAAACAAGTTCAGAAGAGTGGAGTTTCTAGTTCTTCTAATAATAATATTACTTAACAGAGTCGCCCAATTCGTCTAATCACCTCTTAACTCCTCAATATCCGATTTCCCCGATACCAAAAGAGGTTGCCCATTTAAGGCAACCTCTCTATGAGAATTTTTGTCTATTTGGTTTAAATAGTCCTGCCGGGATACTGTTTTAGAGCCTCTTCAAGACATTTCATTGCGTTTTTAAGATCTTCTATATTAAGAACATATGCAATTCTTACCTCATCTTTACCCTTCCCTTTAGTAGCATAAAAACCAGCAGCAGGGGCAACCATAACAGTCTGATTTTCGTAGCTGAACTCCTCTAGTAACCACTGTGCAAATTTATCGCTGTCGTCAACAGGAAGTTTTGCAATGGTATAGAATGCACCCATTGGCATTGGAGACATAACTCCCTCCATTTTATTCAATGCTCCAATAACAAAATCTCTGCGTTTGATATATTCGTCGCGTACGGCAACGAAATACTCTTTAGGTGTGTTAAGTGCACCTTCGGCAGCAATCTGACCATATGCAGGAGAGCATAGTCTGGCCTGAGCGTAGCGGAGTACTGCACTCATTACCTCTTTGTTTTTTGATACAATAGCTCCGATACGAACTCCGCACAGGCTATATCTTTTGGAGACTGAGTCAAGCAGAATCACATTCTGCTCCAGCCCGTCAAGGTGCATACAGGAGAAGTGAGGCTCGTCTGTGTAGCAGAACTCTCTGTAAACCTCATCTGAGTAAATAAAGAGCTCATTCTTTTTGGCAAGCTCACCCAACTTTATAAGGGACTCTTTTTTGTAGAGTGTTCCGGTAGGGTTACCCGGGTTGCAGATAATAATTCCTTTTGTCTTAGGGGTTATAAGTTTTTCAAACTCGCTAACATCAGGAAGAGCAAACCCATCTTCAATATTTGTTTGGATTGGCTTTAGTATTACATCGTTTTGTACTGCAAAGGAGTTGTAGTTTGTATAAAACGGCTCCATAACAATAACTTCATCATCCGGGTTGCAGGTAACTGCCAGTGCAATCTGAAGGGCTTCACTTCCTCCGGTAGTAATGTTAATCTCGTTGGCCTTAACATTGATATTGATCCCCTGGTAGTATTTTGCAAGTCCCTCTCTGTAAGATTCAAACCCGGCAGAGTGAGGATAAGATACAAGTTCAAGGGTGTTGTTTTTAACTGCATCTAAAGCCTCTTTTGGCGAAGCGATATCCGGTTGGCCAATGTTAAGGTGGTAAACTTTTACCCCTTTTTTCTTGGCTACATCTGCATAAGGCACTAATTTCCTTATTGGAGAGGCCGGCATCTGATGTGCTTTTTTTGAAAGTGTTAACATCTCTATTTTAAATTTTGTTTAGTTATAATTTGATTGAATATTGTTATATATTGTAAGGCAAATAAAGATCTAATATAGGCAAAAGTTAATAATTAACAATAAAAAAACTATCAATAATTTATTAATTCTCTCATAAAACCCTCAATACCAACTTGCATCAGTGTAGTTCTAGCAGAAAAATTGTTTGTCAGGATTGCAAAATAGATCAATTCACCATTATCTCTCTTTACGTAGCCTGCATAACAGCGAACATTTGCAAGAGAACCGCTCTTGGCACGCATTTTTGCTTTACTCTCATTCTGTTCGTTTGCCAGAACACTTTTAAGGGTTCCTGGAGCTCCCGGCTGCGGCAGTGAGTTAAAAAATGTGTTGAAACTACTGCTCTCTCTCATTTTTGAAAAATAGTTACAGAAGAATCTTGCAGATACATAGTTCTGTCTGGATAGTCCGCTACCGTCAGATTGTGTAAACCCCTTCCTTCTGACACCCATTCCATCCAGCTCCCTTACCAGAGCAACCCTTGCCGAGTCATAAGAACCTACTCCAGTTGCTTTTTTACCAATCATTTTTAGCAAGGTTTCTGCATAAAAATTGTTGCTGATTCTATTTGTGACATTTACTATTGAAGATAGCGGAGGAGATAGTGTCTCTGCAATGATTGTAAGTTGATGGGGTTGTAATGAATTAAACTCTCTTGCATCTTTAATTTGAGAATCACTTATAATTCCGTTTTTCATCAGGTATTGACGAAATTCCCAGCCACAACTCAGGTGCGGAAATTTATTTGAATATGTTACAGATATTGAGTCTGACCCTGCTGGTAACGTGCCTTTTATCTGAGATATTTTTGCCAGGTCAGAGATATAGTACGAACTTCTGTTCCCGCTCTTTACCTCACCGGTAGAGAGCTCGTTTCTGTATTCCATTCCCGGTACACCCGGATAGACATCCATCAGAGATACCTTATCACCCGGGTTGATTCCCGGAATAAATTTAAATTTCTGAAGATTTTCATAGAATGAGAGCCCCGATACACCGCTCCCGTACGCAGGCCCAAGATTACTCCACGACCAGCTTTCAGGTACGATTTCAGGTTCAAAAAATCTGTCGTCGGCAACTATATTGCCGTTTATTCGTCTGATTCCGGCAGCAGAAATGGCATCCTTCCATTGCAAGAACAGATTTTCGACAGCTATTGCCAGAGTATCTGAAGAGCCTAATGTTGGATCTCCCCCTCCAACTATATAGAGATCTCCATAAAGCACTCCGTTTCGTACACTCCCGGAGTATCCAATTTTTGTAGAGAACCGAAAGTCATCTCCAAGTAGGTTAAGAGCCACTCCTGTTGTAATGGTTTTCATTGTTGAAGCGGTAAGCAAAGGCATATCCGGATTCCAGGAGGCCACAGTTTTGCCCCTGGAGTCCATAACCATTATTCCGACGACAGCATCTGTAAAGAGTGTATCTTTTTTTAGTTTCCCAATATAATTTTGGATATTATTTGATTGGGAAGATAAGTTCACAGGAGATAGAGATGAGGTTAAAATCAATAGAAAACTGAGTATCTGTTTCATTAGGGTAAATTTTATTTAGGATACAAAAGTATAAAAAATGGTCAGGTTTTTTTAAAAATATAACTACATTTGCCCGATTAATAATATAAGTATATGAGCAGTTTCAGAAAAAGAGCATTGGATGAATTTTCCAGCCACAGGGCTGAAAGGTTTTATGTTGAGAAACAACCGGTATCCCAGTATTTTGGTCAAAACGTCTTCGATATCGAGAAGATGCGACGATACCTCTCATCCGAAGCTTTTGAAGCTGTACAACTGGCTGTGATCGACGGTGTAAAAATAGACAGAAGCATCGCTAACCAGATAGCGTCAGGAATGAAGGCCTGGGCCCTTGAGAGAGGCGCTACACACTATACACACTGGTTTCATCCGTTAACCGATGCCACAGCAGAGAAACACGAAGCGTTTGTAGACCCCTCCAAAAACGGAGGTGTATTTGAAAATTTCCGGGGCGAAGCTCTTGTTCAGCAGGAGCCCGATGCATCAAGCTTTCCTAACGGAGGTTTAAGAAATACATTTGAGGCAAGAGGATACTCTGCCTGGGATCCCTCATCACCTGCATTTATTATTGATGACACACTTTGTATTCCTTCTGTTTTTGTAGCCTACACAGGGGAGTCGCTTGATATGAAGACCCCTCACCTGAAATCTCTGCAGCAGTTGGACAAGGCAGCAACAGAGCTTGCAAAGATGTTTGACTCAAAAACAGCCAGAGTGAATGTTATGCTTGGAATCGAACAGGAGTATTTTCTGGTTGATGAGGCACTCTACAGGGCAAGACCGGACCTTATGCTTTGCAACAGAACACTAATTGGTCACACAGCCGCGAAAGACCAGCAGTTGGAAGATCACTACTTTGGAGCAATCCCATCAAGAGTTATGTGCTTTATGAAAGATTTTGAGACTGAAGCATTTAAGTTGGGAGTGGTACTAAAGACACGTCATAACGAGGTTGCTCCAAATCAGTTTGAATTTGCTCCCTATCACGCAGAGGCAAATCTCTCTGTAGATCATAATCTTATGATGATGATTCTGATGAGAAAAATTGCAAAGAGACACAAACTTAAAGTGATATTTCACGAAAAACCTTTTGCAGGGATAAACGGATCCGGAAAACACTGTAACTGGTCTATGGTTACAAACACGGGAGTTAACCTGCTCTCTCCGGGAAAAACGCCAAGAAACAATATTCAGTTTTTAAGTTTTTTTGTTTCTGTTATCAGAGCCGTATATGAGCACCACCACCTGCTTATGTCAAGTGTGGCATCTCTCAATAACTCGTACAGGCTTGGAGGAAGCGAAGCCCCACCTGCAATAATGTCGGTATTTTGCGGAACAACCCTGACAGAGCTATTAGATTCGATCGAAAATATGGCTATCACCGACGACAGTGCGGAGAACAGAGCTATAAAACTGGATATAGTAAACAAAATTCCTGAGATTCTGCCGGACAACACAGACAGAAACAGAACATCACCATTTGCCTTTACAGGAAACAGATTTGAGTTCCGGGCAGTTGGATCCTCAGTAAATGTTGCATCATCTATGTTTATCCTTAATGCTGCAGTTGCACAGCAGGTATCTAGATTTAAGACGCTTACAGACAAAGAGATGAGCGATGGTCTCTCTAAGGATGAGGCAATTCTTAAGGTTATTCGCAGGTTTATAATTGAATCTAAAAACATCAGGTTTGAAGGTAACGGTTACAGCGAAGAGTGGCATAGAGAGGCAGCAAGAAGAGGGCTTAAGGGTATCTCAGATATTCCAAGTGCATTTGCCGCTTTTCTGGATAAGAAGACACTTGCTCTTATGGAGGAGACCCACGTGCTTTGTGAGAGAGAGGTAGAGGCAAGGTATGAAGTTTTAAATGAGATATTTATCAAAAAACTTCAAATTGAGGCGAGGGTAATAGGAGACCTGACTATAAACCATATTATCCCCACTGCAATCAAATTTCAAAACTCTTTGATTGAGAATGTGCTTGGTTTGAAAGAGCTTTTCGGAGAGGATGAATACAAGGCAATGTCAGAAAAACAGTTGTTGAGTATAAAGAAGATATCCGGGTATATTCAGATGCTCAGAGATGATGTTTACGGTATTATTAATGCCAGAAAAGAGGCTAACAAAATTGCATCCTATCCCGAGAGAGCCGTAAGCTATTCTGAGAGTGTTCTGCCATATATTGAGAAGCTTAGAACGACTACAGATAAATTAGAGATGTTGGTTGACGATGAGTTGTGGCCATTACCAAAATACAGGGAGCTGCTCTTCTGGAGGTAGGGGGCTCTGTAGTTATTAATATTTAACGAAGATTATGGCGGAAGGTAATACCGATGCACAAAAATATGCTTTAAGAGGTGTCTCATCATCTAAAGAGGATGTTCATAAAGCAATTGAAAGCACAGATAAAGGTTTGTTTCCAAAAGCTTTTTGTAAAATTGTACCCGATTTTCTCTCAAATGACCCGGAGTATTGCATAGTTATGCACGCAGATGGAGCTGGTACAAAATCTTCACTGGCATATATTTACTGGAAAGAGACAGGAGATCTCTCTGTTTGGAGAGGCATTGCACAAGATGCGATTGTGATGAATACAGACGATCTTATCTGTGTCGGAGCATTTGACAACATCCTGCTCTCATCTACAATCGGAAGAGATAAACATCTCATTCCCGGCGAGGTTATCTCCGAAATAATATCCGGTTCTGCCTCTTTTACCCAAAAAATGAGAGAGTATGGAATCGATATTCATCTAACAGGAGGAGAGACTGCAGATGTTGGAGACCTGGTGAGGACAATAATCGTTGATAGTACAGTATGTGCAAGAATCAAAAGATCTGAAGTTATTGATAACACAAGGATTAAAGAGGGAGACCTCATTGTTGGGCTCTGTTCTTACGGGAAAGCGATTTACGAAGATGAGTACAACGGTGGCACAGGCAGCAACGGACTTACATCTGCAAGACACGATCTATTCGGCAAATATCTGGCAGAAAAATATCCTGAGAGCTATAGTAACCAGATACCGCCAGAGCTCGCCTATACCGGCAGCAGAAAACTTGATGAGAGAGACACTATAACAGGTGTCACATTTGGTAAACTGCTCCTATCTCCCACAAGAACTTATGCTCCTGTGGTTAAGGAGATGGTAATGAGTCACAGAGGTGATATTCACGGGATTATTCACTGTTCCGGAGGAGCTCAGACAAAAGTTCTTAATTTTATAGATAATCTATCAGTAATAAAGGATAACCTCTTTCCTGTACCGCCTCTCTTTACCCATATACAGAGAGAGTCAGCTACACCCTGGATGGAGATGTACAAAGTCTTCAATATGGGACACAGGCTGGAGTTGTATGTGAGCCCTGAGGTTGCAGATGCACTAATAGAGATCTCCGCTAAATACAACATAGAAGCAAGGGTTATAGGCAGGGTTGACGCCTCGCAAAGAGCGGAGGTGTTATTAAAAACAGAGTATGGAGAGTTTAATTATGTTCGCTGACTGTTTTAAAAAATCCGGGATTATTCAATTGGTTTTTATCTCTGTGATTCTATTATCGGGATGTACAGAGTCCCGAAATGTCAACCCGGGTGAGGAGGTTGCTATTATATCCAAGGCACTTGAAGATAGCACCTCTGTCTATTATGCCAACTTTAATAACTACCCTGCAGATCTTAAAAGCTTGCCTGTAGGGATGTTTGACTCCGGTACAGGAGGGCTGACTGTTCTTGAGCAATTTCTTGTAATTGACAGCTTCAACAATACAACCGGAGTGGAGTATCCGGATGGAGTGCCCGATTTTGACGGAGAAGAGTTTATCTACCTTGCAGACCAGGCAAATATGCCGTACGGGGTCTACTCTTCTCAGAACAAGACAGATTACCTTAGAGAGCTAATAATAAAGGATGCACTTTTTCTCACCACAGGGTCAAAAAGAACCAAGGTGGTAGTAATTGCCTGCAATACAGCTACCGCTTTCGGACTGGAAGATGTGTCACGTATGTTGCAATTCAGCTCGACCGGTGTCAAAGCTATTGGGGTAATTGACGCAGGTGTTGAGGGAGCAATGAGCAGGATATCACACGACGAAAAGAGTTTTGCTGTTGGGGTCTTGGCAACCGTTGGAACGATTGCTTCCGGGGGATATGAAAGAAGCATAATCAAATACTCTAAACAGATGGGATACACCGGTGATATTAGGGTGGTAAACCAGGGGGGAGCCGGTTTTGCAGAGGCTGTAGATTCCGAAGTTGACTACATTTCCAAAAATGCAACAGAAGTAAGAGAGAACTACAGAGGACCTCGTTTTGGAGACTCGATTGGTATACAACGGGCGCTGCTATCTCTCTATAATTTTGATACTACAGGTAACTCTCTGCTTGTGAAAAGGGATAAAAACGGAGATATTGAAGATATTCAGCTTAACTCCTCCGGAAATTATGCACGATTCCATATGGTCTCACTACTTGAGAGGCACAGGTTGGAAAATCCGGGAGTTGTAATGAAGAGCATTATTCTTGGATGTACACACTACCCATATCTTGAAGATACATTAAGAGAGGTTATAGCAGAGCTAAGAGATTACTCTCAAGGTGACATAAAGCCCTATGAATCTATTCTGGATGCAGAAATTCTCTTTATCGACCCCGCTGTAAACACTGCTAAAGAGACCTTCAAACTTCTATTTGCACAAAATTTGTTAAAAAGAGAGAGTAGCGGGAACAGAGTTGATGCTTTTATATCTGTCCCCCACAATGATTTGCCAAAAGAGGCAAAAGATTCGAGCGGAAACCTTACATTCAACTTTAAGTATGGCCGCGACACAGGTTCAGAAGTACCTTCGGTAACTGTTACCCCTTTTTCTAAAGCTAACATAAACAGGGATAACCTTACCAGAATAGAGCAGAGATTACCACTTTCGTACTCTCTTTTAAAAAATAATATAGAGTAGATGATTTATAAACCGACAATAACACCCGATGAGTTAGAACATCTGCCTGTAGCCGAATTCAATGGTGAGATAGTTGTTGTTAACCAAGTAGATGAAAAGTATTACGAAGCGATAGATTATCTTAAAAATCAGAAGATAATCGGGTTTGACACAGAAACCAGACCATCTTTTACCGCTAATACCAAAAGAAATCTTGTTGCACTGCTTCAGTTGAGTGGTAAGGATAGAGCCTATATTTTCCGTCTTCATAATACCGGTCTTTTACCAGATTTGGTAAAAATTTTATCGACATCAAGAATAATTAAGGTTGGAGCAGCAGTCACAGACGACATAAGAGCTCTTCAATACCACACCAAGTTTATCTCAAAGGGTTTTATAGATTTACAGAGCATAGCATCCAACTGGGGTATTCAGGAGAAGAGTGTCAGAAAGATGGCAGCTATCATCCTTGGAGTAAGAGTCTCAAAATCTCAGCAGCTCTCCAATTGGGAGAGTGCAGATCTCTCAATCGCCCAGATACATTATGCCGCTGTTGATGCGTGGGTGTGCCAGAAGATGTATCTTAAATTACTGAGTACTCCTGTATTAAAAACACCCCTGCCTCAGGCCGCAACTAAGCCTGCACCAAATAAAAGCCTTTGATTATGTCAAAAATTTATCTAAGAAAGGGGAGAGAGGAGTCCCTTAAACGGTTTCATCCGTGGGTCTTCTCGGGAGCGATTGAGAGTATTGATAAATCTGCAAAAGAGGGAGATATTTTACAGATATTCTCTTATAACGATGAGTTTCTTGGGTGTGGTCACTACCAAATAGGTTCAATTGCATTACGCATTCTCAGTTTTGACAAATCTGCATTGGAGAGCTCATTTTGGCTCAATCGCATCACTGAAGCGCACAATCTGCGATGCGCTCTGGGTATTGCCTTCAAAACAGATGAGGGCGCAAACTCTTCTCCGAAGAGTCAGGGCACAAACTCATACAGGCTTATTCACGGAGAGGGAGATATGCTGCCCGGCCTAATTATAGACCTCTATAATGGTGTGGCAGTAATTCAATCTCACTCCGCAGGGATGTTTCTCTCAAGAGACAAAATAACAGCTGCCTTAAGGGAGTTATATGGCGACAATCTTAAAGCTGTCTATGATAAAAGTGCCTCTACTGCCCCCTTTAAAGCATCCCTTAATTTAGAGGAGGGCTATCTTTACCAAAGAGAGGATTTCGATGAGAACGACTGTATAATCAAAGAGAATGGACATCTCTTTAAAGTTGACTGGAGAGAGGGTCAGAAGACAGGTTTTTTTCTTGACCAGAGAGAGAATCGGGCTATGGTGCAGAGGTTCTCAAAAGGGAGAAGAGTACTCAACCTGTTCTGCTATACCGGAGGGTTCTCTGTTTATGCACTTGCCGGTGGTGCACTCTCTGTTGATTCTGTAGACAGCTCTGCAAAAGCGATTGAGCTGCTGGAGAAAAATATTGAGCTTAACAGAGCAGAGAGAGGATCTGTGCCAATTGCACCTCACAACGCTTACTGCACAGATGCCATAGAGTTTATAAAGTCAAAGAGAGAGGATGCATACGACCTGATTGTTGTGGATCCGCCTGCATTTGCAAAGCACAGAGGTGCGTTGAGTAATGCATTAAGGGCGTACCAGAGGTTGAACTACTCTGCATTTACAGCTATTGCTCCTGGTGGAATCATATTCACTTACAGCTGCTCACAGGTTGTAGATAAAGTCTCCTTTGCAGAGGCAGTATTCTCTGCAGCTGCACAAAGTGGAAGGAGGGTGAGGGTTATTGATCGGCTTACCCAACCGGGAGATCACCCTGTAAACATTTTTCATCCCGAGGGTGAGTATCTTAAAGGGTTGGTTCTTTTTGTCGAGTAGCTGTTTTTCTTATCTTTGTTTACTAATAAAAATATACAAAGATGGAGAAGCTGGAGATTCCTAAAGGTGATAAGGCCCATATTTACAACTCTTTAATTCCTCAAATTCACGCTCTTATTCAAGGCGAAGATGATATATATGCAAATCTTGCCAACGTTGCAGCAGCTCTTAAAGAGGCCTTCGGTCACTTTTGGGTAGGGTTTTACATTGTGAAAGCTGACTCTTGTGAGTATGGTAAAAAATTGGTTCTTGGGCCATTCCAGGGACCCGTTGCCTGTACAAGAATTGCTTTTGGTAAAGGGGTATGCGGAACTGCCTGGAGAGAGAGACGTACTGTTGTGGTTTATGATGTGGAGCAGTTTCCGGGACATATTGCCTGTAGTTCACTCTCAAGATCAGAGATTGTAGTCCCCATCTTTAAAGATTCTCAGGTGTTTGCTGTGTTGGACATAGATAGTACCGAGCTTGGCTCATTTGACCAAACTGATGCTGAATATCTGGAAAAACTCTTCCCTCAAGACTATTTGGACTCTTATCAATTTTCACTTTAACAGCCATCAAAATGAGACTAAGTTTACTCTCCACATTGATATTGTTAACATTGTTTACTATCTCCTGCAATGAGGAGATTGTAAAAATCCCCGCCGATTCAGGAGTAAGCAGAGAGCTTGCCATTTTCAGGAAAGAGTCACTATCAGCTATAGAGTATAAACTCCATTTTTCTATACCTGCTCAAAAAGAGTCTCAAATTGACGCAACTGCCAAGATCACTTTTAACCTTAAGAGAAAGCTCCCCGTTATACTGGACTTTAAACCTTCATACCAAATTGATGATAAGCTCCCTCTTGAGGTATCCATCAACGGAAAGCAAAGAGAGATTAAATATGAAAATGAACATCTGTATATTCCCTCCCAATATTTAGAGAAGGGTAACAACTTTGTTGAAATTGATTTTTTAGCCGGTGAGCAATCTCTAAACAGAAGAGATGATATGCTATATACACTGCTTGTCCCGGACAGGGCAAGAACTCTCTTCCCCTGTTTTGATCAACCGGATCTTAAAGCTATCTATAAACTCTCTCTTGAAATCCCTTTGGGTTGGGAGGCACTTGCCAACGGCAGATTGATGGCATCCGATAGTTTGTTGGATAGGATGTTGTTGAATTTTACCCCCACTGAGCCTATATCTACCTATCTCTTCTCATTTGTAGCAGGTAGGTTTCAAAAGATAAAGGAGAGCAGAGGTTCTAGGGAGATAAATATCTATCACAGAGAGAGTGACCCACATAAAACGGCACAATTCGGCACTATTTTTAACCAGATATTCGGCTCTCTGGAGTGGTTAGAGGAGTATACTGCTATTGAGTACCCATTCACAAAATATGATATTGCAATTGTTCCGGGATTTCAGTACGGAGGTATGGAGCATATGGGGGCCACACTCTATTCAGATAGAACAATGTTCCTTGATAAAAGTGCGACTATTTCTGATGAGTTAAACCGTGCAAAACTTATCGCCCACGAGACAGCACATATGTGGTTTGGAGACTATGTTACAATGCCTTGGTTTGATGATGTTTGGACTAAAGAGGTGTTTGCCAACTGGTTTGCATCTAAAATTGTATCTCCTATGTTTCCAAATATAAACCATCGCCTCAATTTTATTAATACTTACTTCCCGGCATCCTATGCCGAAGATAGGAGTGAGGGTTCTAATCCGGTTCAGCAGCAGTTGGACAATCTAAACAATGCCGGGCTTGTCTATGGTAATATTATCTACAACAAAGCTCCGATTGTGATGGATAAATTGGTTACCAAGGTTGGTGAAGAGAGCTTCCGAAAGGGGATAAGAGAGTATCTTAAAAGCTACTCTTACTCTAATGCATCCTGGGATCAACTCATTACTATTCTTGACTCACTCTCGCCGGAGGATCTTACCCGATGGAGTAATGTGTGGATAAAGGAGAGGGGGATGCCGCATATATTTATGGAATTTCACGGAGATTCAGTTACATACCGGCAAAAAGATCCGCTGGGAAGAGGATTGGTATGGGAGCAGAGTCTTGTAAGCGAAGAGGTCCCAAATTCCGATGGAATGGGTTACGGACTCTTTGTATTGGATAGCACTCTCTCGACAAGAGTTATGAACCTGTTGTTTTCAAACGGATTAAAGGATGATGTCACCAGGCTGTCATCAATAATTAATCTATACGAAAATCTTGAAGCAGGTTACATCGATGCCTCACAGTTTGTATCTGCAATCTCTTCATATTTAAGTAGTGAGAAGAATCCAATAATCTTTTCCCGGGTTGTGGGATATCTGGGGAGCGATATTTTGAGGAAGCATTTTTTGCAGATAGAGACTCTCCTTTGGAATCTACTCTCCAGCTCGCCAAATGCACAGTTTCGCTCAATGGCATTTAGCTCTTACATTAATGTAGCTACATCTGCAGATGCATCGTTAAAATTGTATCGAATATGGGAATCTCCTGAGCTATTTACAAAGGTAAAGGTAGGTGAGAGAGATCTTATGAAACTCTCATATGAGTTGGCGGTGAGATACCCTCATAGATACAATCAGATAAATGATTACCAGAGAGCCAGGCTTTCCGGCGATGATAGAAAAAAGGAGTTTGGTTTTATCTACCCCTCTGTATCCTCAACTAAGAGTGTAAGAGACTCTGTTTTTAACTCCCTTTTGAGTGAAAAGAACAGAGAGGTAGAGCCTTGGGCTGCAACTGCCTTGAGCTATCTTAACCATCGTCTTATACAAACGAACTCTCTGGAGTACATACGCCCTGCTCTGGATATTATAGAGCAGATTCAAAGATCAGGGGATATATTCTTTCCCTCAAACTGGCTAAGGGCTCTTTTGGGAGGGCATAGCTCCGACTCAGCAAAAGAGACGGTATCTGCATTCCTTAAAGAGAGAACAGATCTTCACCCTATGCTACGACTTAAAGTACTACAACAGTCACACCATCTCAACAGATAGATGAAAAACCAGACAAAGGCTCTAATTATGGGTGGATTCGTGGTTCTTTTCTGGTCCACGGTTGCAACTGCTTTTAAGATTGCACTTGCAGATATGAGTTATATAATGCTTTTATTGATAGCCTCTATAACAGCTCTCTTAGTATCCTTCGGGGAGATTCTTAGAACAGGTAAACTCGCTCAGGTTAGAGTATTTTTCAGAAATAGAGATATGATTATAAAGGGCGCTCTGCAGGGTCTGCTAAATCCTTTTCTATACTACCTTATTCTCTTTAAAGCTTACTCACTTCTTCCGGCACAGATTGCCCAGCCCCTTAACTACTCCTGGCAAGTTGTTCTGATAATTATGATGGCTGTTTTTTTTAAACAGAAACTAAAGTGGCAGCAAATCGCTGGTGTGCTTGTGAGCTTTTCCGGGATAATTATGCTCTCTGCAAACAATGCAGCCTCTGCAGATGGTAAGCTATCACTCCTGGGTATTATACTGGCCCTGGGAAGTACTTTTGTATGGGCATCTTACTGGATGTCTAAAATAGAGTCAAAAGAGGACTCCTCTGTCTCCCTTTTTGTCAATTTTCTCTTCGGCTCTCTCTACCTTATTGTTTTAACTCTCTTTATTCCAATGGATTTTCCCTCACTAAAACCTTTTCTTGCAGCAGTATATGTAGGATGCTTTGAGATGGGAGTAACTTTTATCCTTTGGGGAAAAGCTTTGAACATTGCAACAAACAGAGTCACATTAGCTCAGGTTACATATCTCTCTCCGGTTTTATCACTTCTGTTAATTCATTTTATATTGGGCGAAAGTATTGGTATATTGACAGTTGCAGGTCTTGTCTTTATTATTGGCGGTATTCTGGTTAGCAATCTAAAAAAAGGGTAATTCCCCGTTTCTCATTTTGCCGTTTAAAAAAAATAGCTATCTTTGCAAACTCAAATTGGTACCCTGGCCGAGCGGTTAGGCAACGGTCTGCAAAACCGTGTACAGCAGTTCGATTCTGCTGGGTACCTCATAAAAAAGGCCGGGTAACTACCCCGGCCTTTCCCACTTAACTATTAACCACTAACTCAACTAACCAAATCTCCCGCCTCATTTGAAATCACTCGCCTCTGCCCTAACATAATCCGGGAAACAAACACCTACCGGACTATTTTTTATAATTGTCTGCACCTGTCTCAAGGAAAGTTATAAAGGCCTGGATATCCAGGTTATAACCTCTTGGAGTTGTAAGGTGTGCCTCTGTTGCAGGGTCAATAATGGCATAATAGGGTTGAGCATTTACACCATATTTTGACATTGCAAGATTTGCATTTATTTTTCCTATACTTTTTAAAACTCTTCCACTTTCGGTAGTAATCCAATCCTTCTCCTGAGCATCTGTCTTATCATCAGCATAGAGGGCAAGCAAGACGAAACGCTCTTTTAGAAGCTTCAATACTGCTGGATCTGACCACACTCTGGCCTCCATTTCACGACAGTTTACACAGCCGTGTCCGGTAAAGTCTACAAATAGTGGTTTTCCAACTCTCTTAGCATACTCTATAGCTTCACTATATTCAAAGAATCCCTCCAAGCCGTGAGGCAGATGTAAAAAATCGCTATATTTTGGCTTGAACCCCAGGTCGTTGCTAAAAGCAGATCCTGAACTCTCTCCTCCTGTCCCGGATACAGTGATAGATTTAATATCGTTTAACTGTGCACTCTGGAAATCCTGACTGCTCATTGGAGGCATATATCCCGAGAGACCCTTTAGAGGTGCTCCCCACATTCCCGGTATCATATAGACAACGAAAGAGAATGTAATGATTGAAAGAGCCAATCTTTTTACTGTTATGTGCTGCTCCGGAGTGTCGTGAGCAAATCTTAATTTACCTAACAGATAGAAGCCCATAAGGGTAAAGGTAACAATCCAGATAGCAAGATATATCTCTCTGTCCAGAAGACCCCAGTGGTATGTCTGGTCTGCAACGCTTAGGAATTTAAAGCCTAATGCAACCTCTATAAAACCTAAAACCACCTTCACAGAGTTGAGCCATCCCCCTGATTTTGGCAGGTCTTTTAGAAGAGATGGTGCAAATGCGAAGATTGTGAAAGGGAGTGCAAATGCTGCCGAGAAGGCGAACATTGTTATGATTGGTTCCCAGATCTCTCCCTGGGTAGATTTTATTAAAATTGTTCCAACAATAGGTCCTGTGCAGGAGAAAGATACTAATACAAGCGTTAAGGCCATAAAGAAGACCCCTATGTAACCACCTTTATCTGATTTGGAATCTGTCTTATTAACCAGCCAACTCGGCAGGACAATCTCAAATGCGCCAAAGAACGAGGCTGCAAAGATCATAAAGATTAGAAAGAATAGAACATTTGGAACCCAGTGTGTGGCAAGCCAGTTAAAAATATCTGCAGTTACAGCCTCTCCACCGGCAAAATATGTGATCAGGATTATCGCTGCTATAGGCAGGGTATACAAAAGAATGATTGAGGCTCCAAAGAATGAGGCCATTATCCTGCCATTTGAAGATTTTCTTTTTGCTGCCTTAGGGTCGTCAGAGTCACTATTCGCATTGGACTGGCTGTTCTTAAGGAAAAAAGATACAGTCATCGGAACCATAGGAAATACACACGGGGTAAGCAGTGCAACAAACCCCCAGATGATAGCCTCAATAATTACTCCCCATATAGATTTACGAGTTGATTCATCCCGGGGAGAGGATGCCAACTCTACTGAGGGGGAGAGCTGAGTCTCCTCATCTGTTGTTGCTGCCAGAGTATCTTTTACGGCTGGCTCCTGTATAGTAGCTGTCGGCTGTTGAGCAGTGGTCATCACTGAGTTTTTCTCAACTTCAACCGGTTTAGTTGTGCTTTGAGCCGCTGCAGGAGTATCTTTTGCTACTGCCGGAGTGGCTGCTGTTTTTTTGCCGGTACCTGGGAGCTTAATTTTAAACTCTTTATCTGTAGGAGGAAGGCACGACTGCTCGTCGCACGCCTGCCACTCAATAATTGCTAAAATTGAAACGGAATCTGCAGAGTTGACTCTTATCTTCTGAGCTACAATAACATTTTCCTCGCAAATACCTATCTCCATCCCGAACATCTCGTCAAATTTCTTCTTTGCTTTAGTAAGGAGATATGGTTTACCAACAAGCTCGGCACCTTTAATGTTATCAAAGGTCAAGGTAGTTGGAGTAGGACCATCTACATAGGGCCCGAGGTCATATATGTGCCACTCGCTACGGCTCTCATCAATAGATCCAATAATTTGAATTTCATATAGATTACTCTCTAAAGTAACTATCTTGCTGCTCCAGACAATTGGTTGCGTAACCATCTGGGCAGAGAGCTCTGTCTTAAAAAATGTTAATGTTAGTAATAAGGTTAAAAAAAACAATCTTTTCATGATAAGAAGTACGTTTATGAATTAAATACAATTATAAGAGGCATTACCCTAAAAAAAGTTTAAAAAAGTTTGTTCGGGGCAATCTAAACTGTAAAATTATTATAAAAAAGTAATTAATGAACAATATTTTATAACATTCTTTAGCAGTTTTGATTTCACACTCCGGTTTTAGACAACATAATTTATAAAAGGTTTAGGCACACAAATTCTTTTTTGTTTAATTACACCTTTTCAAAATCATTGGTAATTTTTTATGTTTTGCCTACTTAAGGCTTTTAAGGATCTCTTCTGTTTGTGATTGCGAAGGTCTTGGTGCAAAGGGATCTATAAAGGTAAAATCCTTACCGATTAGAATAAATCTTGGGATGAAGGCAATTTTATACTGACTCAGGTAGCTGTTGCTTACGTGAAGCGATATATTTTCGTGTTTGTGCTCTTTAAGATATTGTATCCACTTATCTTTGTCCTGATCTGTTGATATTGATATAAATACTACATCTTCTCTATCCCGGAATTTCTGGTATAGCTCCATAAAGAATGGGTACTCTTTTATACAGGGACCGCACCAGGTAGCCCAAAAATCAAGATAGATATATTTACCTTTAAACTGACTGAGTTTTACTGGGTTATTGTTTATGTCATAACCTGTAAAATCAAATGCAGGAGAGCCTTTTTTAATTATTGAGTACTCATTTATGCTATCATCGATTAATTCTTTGTAAAGCTGAGTTGAGATGCTACTTTTTGCCTGATTCAACTCTGCAAGAACATCTTCTGCCTTTCTATCCGAAGGGTAGGAGGTAAAACAGGAGGCATACTTTTGAATTAGCTGAGAAACAAAATTGTAATCTTCAATGCGATCTATTTTTTTATATGCCGGTAGTAGTGAACCACTCGCGTCGGTTACCCATACAACAATTTTTCTAAACTCAGGTAAAACTATATTACCCTCTACTGCTAAATCTTTACCATACTCCATTAACATATCTCTGAAAAACTCTATGTGCTCACCTCTAAGCTTGGCAAATAGATCTCTATCTTTTACAACATCAAAGTTTTCTATGAATTTTCTTGAATAACCGGCAGTATAGAGCATTATGCTCATTACCACATTTGATTTTATTCTAGCTACCTCTCTCTCCTTGAAAACATCAGGAACAGTTTTTAACTGCCCGATTGCCCTCATACTGCTATTTACCTGAGGCAGCATAACAGAGTTTGTAAACTCCGATAGATCCTTCTTTACAAACTCATAATTTTTACCCAGATAACCAATATCAACCTGTGAAAACTCAGGAATTGTTTTCAAATAGTAACACGCCTCACTCGAACTCCCTTTAAAAGTGGAGTTGTTCCTATTAATGCAATCAATTTCTACCGAAAGTTTATCACCGGGCATTAGAAAAATTGTATTGGCTCCAAGTTTAAAGTATTCCGGCTCTTGTAGATCAATTTCTAAGACAAATTCATTATTGGAGTTGAGTTCAATATAGAAATTTTTAGGTACTCTCATTCCGGCTTTGTCAGATACATCTATCAAAATTGCTTTATCGCCGGAAAAGCCTTTCAAAATTCCTTTGACTATAGTCTCTTTTGCCTCTGCGGGCTTTAAGAGTAGAGTTAAAAATATTATAGTGATAAACTTTTTCATATCAGCACATCTATTAATTATTTATAAAAAAAGGGAGCCATACAGAGGCAAATTCATATCGTTTTCATTCTGTTCCCATTAACCCAAACACAATTATCCGTAAGCTCCCTTATTATTGACCGGTTTAAACCGTCTATTTGATATACTTATTCAAAAATCTTCTAAGCCCGGCAGCTTCACAGTAACCCACCTTCATCTTCATACCTCTACCCTGAGGATCAATTAGAAAGAGTGTAGGATAGCCTGTTACTCCAAAATATTCAGGTAAAGTTGTTTTTGTCTTATCATTGACCTGGGTCCACACCATTTTATCGTCAGCGATAACTTTAAGCATTCTCTCTCTGTCTGACTCTTTATCTACAGAGATACTTATTATCTCCAAACCTCTATTTTTGTATTCGTTATAAATAATCCCAAGATTTGGAGCAAGTTTCCTGCACCAGTGACAATCTACATACCAAAAATCCAAAAGAACCCATTTCCCTTTGAAATCCGAGAGTGAGACCATCTTTCCGTCAGGTGCGGGTAGTGTGAAATCTTTGATCTTAGCTCCATCGGTACATCTGCTCATTGCTTCGTAGTGTTTTTTGAGATTTTCATAGTTATTTGTATAACTGAATCTTTCAAACATTTTTATAAACGGCTCTATTGCTTTTGCCCCCTCATAACGAGCTATACGTGGTAATATTACCATTGAGGCAAAGCTGTTATTACTTCTAAGAAGTTTAAGAGTCAAGTCTCTCTCTGCCTCCTTGGCATCTTCATTTTTATTCCAAAGTTTCTCCAACTCCTCCTGAGAAGCTTTATTGTTGTATGCTCTTTGCCAATCATAAAATGTAGTCGCAGACTCTTCGGAGTATTTTTTCAGTTGGCTTGTCAGTAACTCATAGTTTACATTTTCATTTGTCCCTCCAACTGTTGCCATCCGGGTATTAAATGCTACTGTTATTACCCCTGGCTCAAGAATTACCGTATTACCTCTTCTTGAATTACCCTCAATAACACTTATTGAAGCAGCCCTTGGATAGGTACCCTCTTTTAACTCTCCACTTATTTCGAAAGCTCCGTCAGTTATTACAATCTTCTCGCTCTTAGTCCCCCAGTCGTTATACTCCAGTTCTAAATTAAGTGCTTTATTGACAGTACCTTTAATTAAATATGATTTTGTCTGACTAAATGCATTTGTGCACAAAGCACATAAAATTAACAGAATAGCTATTTTTTTCATATTTTTAATTTTTAAATGATTAATTAATATTTAAGAGCTTCTTAACCGTTTCGGTTTCATCCGCCAAGCCCCCGGCGCCAAAGTAATGTATTACACCTTTTTTATCCAGTACAAACGATTTGGGAATACCGGGAATACCAAACTGTCTCCCTGTTTTGTTCTCTTTGTCGATAACATTAATCCAGATCCCTGATCCATCTTTCTCCATTGCTTTTATCCAGGGTTCTACTGTTTTATCACTTGAGATCCCGATAATTTCCAGTCCAGAGTCCTTAAATTTTGAATAAATTTCCTTAAGATGAGGGACTTTTGCTCTGCAGGCGTGGCACCAGGATGCCCAGAAATCCAGAATAATGGCCTCACCCTTAAAGTTTTTTAGAAATTCATTTAAGGTGAACCTGTTGCCATCAATATCAACTGCTTCAAAATCCGGCAATCTCATTCCAAGATCTGTTTTTGACTGAGGAATATAGATACTCTCTATTCTTTTATAATGCTCATCTGCAACAAAACGTTTATGGTTATCAAGCCAGATTTTCATCTCACTTGGTGTTGCGGTGCTTCTTAGTACATAAGCAATATATAACCCCACCCCTAGGGTATCTGTTTCCAAAAAATGCTTAACTCTCTTCTCTCTAGCTATGTGACGCTCTATCAGCAGATCATAATAGTACTTTTTGTCTCCTTCCGTTTTTGCACTGTCTCTTAATTTGCTCGCCTCCATTATTCCGGCAAATGCCTTACCACCCCAAAGAGAGTCGTATATCAAAGCAAAATTATCATTATCTATTGACCCTCTCACTGAGCCGTTTTTAACTTTATGAACTCTCCCGCGTTCCATAACAAACGGAGAGCCATAATTGCCTCTTAGATAGATTTTTGCTAGTAGAACATCACCTATGGAATCATTTTTATAAACAACATCTCCATCGGAGATTATTAACTGGTATCTTGGAGATCTATACTCCGGGCCAAACTGCAGAGTGGCAGTATCACCGCGTCTATATCCTTCAAATGTGAATATAAAATTCTGACAAACAGCTTCTTCACAGGTCAAAGCAAGTGCTAAACCTATTAATAATAGACTCTTTTTCATCGTATTTTAAATGAACTTGATAATTATTAAATATCCTTAATACATCTGACGCTATATCCGGTTTTTTTGTCGGTTGATGCTCGTGTTGCTATCTTGTCGGAATAGGGGAGCCAGTTGTAATAGGCAGTTGAACTGGTTGGACTTACAGATGTAGATGTCCAGAAGTAACAGGAGTTAAATAGGTGATACACATAGATTCCGTTGCTGGGGCGAAAATCTCCCGGCATTGCAGTGAATCCAAACTCATTAGTTCCGAAAACATTTGCACCATACCAGTGAGTTGAACCGCTTTGCTTTAGCTTTCCTCCGGCAACAGTTCTGCCACCAGCGTAGTCCATAAGTGCAGTCCACTCAACATCTGTAGGTATATGCCAGCCTACGGGGCAGAGCCCCTTAGCATCGTTAACACTATGCCAGTTGTATAATCTACCATAAGTGTCGCCATTTTTAACTACATTATTAAGGTTACAGTATGCAGCAGTAGTTAGAAGCCCCCACTGGGAATCGTCAGATACATTAGGGATATTTGTTCCATCCCTGAATTTTGTTGTTCTCAGGTTTTCTACCATCCAGATTCTTGTCCCAATTACAACAGTCTGATATAAGTTTCCGGAGGCGTCAGATACTAAACCTCCTATACCGGGAGGGAAGGGGCGGGTAACAAAATTCTTAGAGGTAACTCCACCATAACCTGTTCCTGCGCTATTGGTTGCATATGCTCGAAAAAAGTAGGTAGTTCCAGGTAACAGACCAGTTATTTTTGAAACAAATTTTCCCGCTCCGGAACCTTCATTGGTTTTTGTAGTCAAGTCAATAGTAGGAAGAGGAGTCGTACCCCAAACAACTCCTTTAGCAGTAACCTCTCCACCACCATCATCTGTCACCTCACCTCCACAATCTGCCATTGTCACTAAGACATTGGCGGGATCCATAGAGCTAACCAAAGGGATAACAGGAGTAACCTCTCCTGCAGGTATTTCATCTTTTTCGCAGCCGGATAGTAAAAGAGTCAGGACTCCGGTAAAAACTGCCAAAGGGTAAAAAACACAGTTATATAATATTCTTTTCATAACAATTTGTATTTAGATCATTATAATTTTAATAAATATCGAGCATAGGCACGATAAATTACATCAATTATACCCTTCATTTTGAATAATTTCGGGGCTCTGGTTTATATACTTCTTACCAATAGGCATTACCCAATGAACGTCACCGGGAGGAAGCATATCGTTAGTGAAGTTTCTCTTTATTGTGATGTTGGCATTCTCAATAGCATTGAGCCTTTTCAGATCAAACCATCTTAACCCATTTCCCCATAACTCTCTTCTTCTTTCGTTAAGAATCAACTGAATTACCTGCTCTTTGTTATAATTGGCGGCAATGTAGTCTGTATGAGTTCCTGTGATATATCTGTTTACTCTCAAATAGTTTAGATCTGCTATTGCCGAAGCGAGGTTAGCTGCTCCTCCGACTCTGGCTAGAGACTCAGCTCTTGTTAACAGCATTTCAGGCACAGTGACTCCTACTATTGGATAGTACTGAGTTGCCCATCTGCGGGTAATTTCACCATAAGTGTAACTGGTGCCGCTTAGGGTGCCGAATTTAACGAAGAACCTTAGATCATTCACTACATCAAATAGATTATTGACCGTTTGTGCATCACTTAACATATATGAGTAGTGGTAAGTGCCGCTAACCATACAGCTCTCTTTCTGGCATAAAAGTTCTTTGTCGAACCAGGCATTCGCAACAAGTGCAACATTAAAAAAGTTATATTTAGCGTCTCCTACCGTACGAACAAGCACTGTGTTAAAGTCATATAAAAAATTAGTGAGTGCCAGCCCAAGATTGGCTTTCTCTAAAGCTTTTGCATAATTTCCTTGATATAGATATACTCGGGCGAGTAGTGCATATCCGGATGCTCTGTTTGGCCTGTGGTTGAATTGTTGGCTTGTGGGCAGGTTTGGAGTCGCTGTCTCAAGGTCATCTATTATTGCATCGTATACCTCTTTTACTGTGGCTCTGGTAAGAGGGGCTGTGAGAGAGAGGTCTAGTCTTAACGGAATACCGGGATCTTTATCTGCATTCGCTGATGTGTAGTGCTTTGCATAGATGTTGACCAACGCAAGATGGCAAAAAGCTCTGTGAAACTTAGCCTCAGCTACAAGAGCATTTTTTGCACTCTCAGATCCTGATACCTTTGGAACTCCATCTATGGCTGTATTTGCGATGTAGATCTGACCATACATAGAGAGCCAATCCGGGTCTTCCTGCTCTTCTGTATATATTGCCCCCTCTTTTGCCCAACGGAAGAGATCACCTCTGTCGTTAAGAGGCACTCCCGCTACACTAAGAATACTCTTATATGTTGTTGAGTCTGCTACCTGATAGTCATCAGTGAGAAAATTTGCTATCCCGTAAGTGTTATATATTGTACTTTGAAGTCCAACGCTGTTTTTATTGCCTACGAAATCCAGTATTTTTCTGTAATCATCTATTGATGATGGTATCATTTGCCCCTTTGGTTTTATGTCCAAATAGTCATTACAACCAGTTATAATGAAGAGAAGAGCAAATAGTAACCAATGAAATATATTTCTTGTTTTCATATCATTAATCTGCTATAGGTTAAAATGTTGCCATAATACTGAATGTAAATTCAGGGCTTGTATTAAGAATAAAATTACCCATCATATCAGGTAAATATTCCGGATCTTCGTGATACTTATTGAATGCAATTATCCCCAAATTCCTTCCCTGTAAAGTGAAAGTCATTCTGCTGAACATCTTCGGCAGAATCTTTCTGTCCAGGGAGTAGGCAAGGCTTATTCGCTGGAAACGAATATGTGCAGCACTCTCTGTGAGTTGACTTCCATAGTTGACAGGGTATGTATACCAGATAGTTAGTGCTCTTACCTGTGCACCGGTGAGTTCATAAGGCATTTTGGGAATATTAGTCTTAAGTTCATCTCCCGGATTTTTCCACATCTGCTCAAACTCTTTTGCGTAGTGCGAGATATAGTTGCCCTGAGCAATACCAAATAGGTCGTTGTTGCTTACCCGGAAGGGTGCAGTATGCTGGTAAACGTGACCGAATTTATAGGAGAGCAATACAGATAGTTCAAAGCCCTTGTATGAAAAAATGTTATTCCAAGAACCGTAGTTTGGAGCAAGTGTAGTACCCTCATACTTCAGATCTGCAAATTTGTAATTTGTCCAGGTTGGATTTTGAGGTGTTCTCCAGTTATATACAGAGTCTTTAAAAATGAATTGCGGATATCCATTTGCATCCAGTCCACCCCAAGGCATAGAGACCAGATTAAAACGTGGTCTGCTCTGAACTACCCTATACTGTTGATACATTAAAGCAGTTGATATTGAGGTGTTGTTAAGGATTATATCTTTGTCAGTTTTTGTTATAACATTGCTGTTATGTGAGTATATCAACTGAGTCCTCCACGAGAATGCTCCTTTTTTAAGTGTGTGCGCTACAGTTATGTCTATCCCATTGTTTTGAATGGCACCAACATTAAATTTGGCGCTTGTGAAACCATAAGTACTGTTTATGTTCTTTGTGGCGAGCAAATCTTCGCTATTCTTAAAGTAGTAATCTACTGTTCCCGAAATTCTATTATTAAGCAGCGAGAATTCAAGACCAATATTGACCTGTTTAGTCTTCTCCCACCTTAACTCCGGATTTGCCGGGTTGGAATATTTAGCTCCTGGCAGAGCAAGTGTAGAGTTGGTGTAAGAGCCTCCAATAGCTGCTATTGCATAGGGACTTGTAGATTTATCTACATTACCGCTTGAGCCGTATGTTGCCCTCAACCTTAGTCTGTCAACAAATGAGAGTTTGAAAAAGGGCTCTTTATCAATTGACCATCCAAGACCTAACGACCATAAAGGTACCTGCCTGTATTTTGGAGAGTCCCCGAACATATTGGACTGGTCCAACCTCCAGCTTGCGGTGAAGTCATACTTGTCGTTGTAATTGTATGCAACATTCCCGAACCACGATACAAATCTGTCAAGTTTATCGTAAAAGTTGTAGATCGTAGTCCATTGAGCTTGTGGGTCTATAAAGTAGGGACTTTGATTTGCCATCAGATTTCGCGGAAATTTGGTAAGAAAGTCCAGTTGTGGAACATATGCTAAGGTTTGAGGGTCATAGCCATAACGACGCACATTGGATCTGTCACTATTCTGTTCCCGGATCTCTATACCTGCAAGAGCTACTACATTATGTTTATCAAATGTTTTGTTGAAAAGTGCAGTAGCAAGTAAATTGTGAGCGTAGTTTGTTCCATACTGGTGTTCCAGAATTCCACCCTTTGGTACAGGCAAAAGTGAAGGTTGGGCATATGTATTCACCAGATTTCTAACCAGAAATGTCTGTTCATTATAGTAGTTCTTTTGTTTGGAAGATCCGAACTCATACTGATATTTTGCATCTATAGTGAGTATATCTCCAAACGGTTTTACCTGAACACCACCCTGCAATCTTGTACTTACACTCTTGACTGTATTGTCCATATTGTCCCACTCCTGCTTGATGTTCCATTTCCAGTCATAAGGGAAGTAACTATACATTCTCACAACATCATCACGAATTTGTCTACCTGTTGAGATACCTGTATACTTGCTCATAGATGTATAGTCTCCATTTTCGTCCAATATCCTTTGATGTTGAGGAATACTAAACAGATCTGTCATCGTTACTCCGTTCTTCTCTTCATTCCTGAGATTAAGATTTACACTGGTAGTAATTGTAAGCCACTCAAGTGGCTTGGCCTGATTTGAAAAATTGACAACAAACCTATCATCGTTGTTGCCTTTATTGTGTGCCAGATCCTTGTCAAATGCTATTGAAAAGCGGTAGTTATTGAATCCTACCCTCTGATTTACAGAGACGTTATACTGTTGGTGGACACTATTTTGCAAGAAGTAGTCGGAGAACTCATTTCTATTATCATATGTTTGCATCTGGTATTCCAGATCAAGCAGATCTTTTTGGGTAAGAATTCCATCCCTTACCCTAGCCCTTACATAGAAATAGTCCGGTAAATTTGAGTATTCGGTAGCACTGGTTGCATTATTTGTATACCAGCCCGCCTCGTATCTGCTCTTCTCTATCTGGAAGTAGGTCTCTGGGTTGCAATATGGTAATCTATTTACATCCGGCTTAGGCTTGAATGAGAAGTTTGTAGAGAAATTGACCTCCGGTTCAGAGATTTTAGCACTTGTCTTTTTAAGATTGATAACGATAACTCCGTTTGCAGCTCTTGCCCCGTAAATAGAGGCTGCTGCTGCATCTTTCAAAACAGTAACACTCTCTACATCGTTTGGGTTAATTGAATTAAGAGCTCTTGAGAGGTTCTCAAAATCAAGGGCGTCGTCCTGACTTGTGCTATGGCTAATATCTACCTGAAGAGGAAATCCGTCTACTATGATCAAAGGTAGTCTGCTTGCATTTATTGTTGCAACTCCCCTTACAGATATTCCTGTATTTGGGTCGTGATTCAAACCACTCAATGTTCCGTTGATGATTTTATCCTGGATACTGTAGGATAGAGTTCTCTCCAACTCTTTTGTATCTATCTTGGAAAAAGAACCTGTTGCTCTCTCTTTAGGTAGCGTCTGATATCCTGTTACATAAACCTCCTGTAAGAGAGCCTCATCTTCGTTCAAAGCTGCGTTGATAACAGCTCTGCCATTTACAGGAATCTCCTGAGTAACATAACCAATAAATGAGATTGTCAGAGTCGCATCCGTTGGTACATTGTTAAGGGTAAATTTACCTTCAAGATCTGTTGTTGTACCCAGGCCTCTTACCCCTTTTACCATTATATTGGCATTTGGAGCAGGAGATGAGTCTTCGGCAAAGAGAATTTTACCCGATACCGAAATTTTGACGACTTCGGTTTGGACACCGCTTCTTTGCTGGATTACAATCTGTTTGTCGTTTAGAACGTAGGTAAGGTTAGTCTTTAAAAAAACTTTGTTTAAAATTGACACCATTGTCTCTTCATAGGCCTCAATTGAAATCTTAGGAAGAGATTCCACCTGCGAATTTTTGTAAAAAAATTTGTAAGTGGAGATTCTTTCAATCTCTTTAAAGAAGTCGATTATATCAACATCTTTAAGATTAATTGTTATCTTCTCCTGCTGGTTACCTCCCAATAGAAGTGGAGGAAACAGAAGTGAGAAAAGTACCGGCAATATTAAAAAAAGCCGTTGCAAGTGTCTTTCATTGAAGCACTTTTTTCTCCATTTTGAAAAAGTTTTCATAGTTTTGCATCGTTTCTGGTTAATATATATTTATTGATCGGTTTTTGCGGGAGGGATTAAAGTTTACCAGGCCTTAGGATCTCCCGCATTTTTCTATTTATAATCTACAATTATAAGTCTCCCTTTATCAATTCTATACCTCACTTTTGCACTGATAGCCACCGTTTTAATCGCAGCTTCTATATTTTCTCTGTCAAATTTTCCATTGAAGCGCTCACTCTCAGAGATTGATGACCGGTTAATTATCTCCACACCGTACCACGAGGAGAGACTTTCGATGAGTTCATTGAAAGAGAGCTCTTTTAAGACCAATATTCCATCTTTCCACTGAGTCATAGATTTTGAATCTACACAGCTCACAGAGCTCTCTCCCTGCTTGCGGTTAAAGAAAAACATCTCATCAGGGCTGATTATCCTGCTCTCCTTTCCTGTATGAACCTTTACAGAACCCTCTATCAGAATAACCGAGGAGTTGTCAGATCCTTTTTTTGATTCTATGTCAAATGTTGTCCCAAGAACCTCAACGCTCAAATCATCTGTTTTTACAATAAATGGGACATCAGATTTTTTTACATCAAAGTATGCACGTCCAACCAAGGTTACATCTCTGGACTCAGAATTGAAGCTTACAGGATATCTTAAGCAGGAGTTGGAGTGAAGATACACCTTTGTCCCGTCGGAGAGGATGATAACGAACCTCTCACCTGCAGGAATTGAAACGGAGTTATATTTAAGGCTATCACTTTTGTCGGTAAGAAGCAGACTCTCTTTACTGTAATCTATCTCTCTTGGATTTGTCGTAGTAAGGCTCTGGTGGTATCCATCGATCATCTCAATACTCTCTTTTAATGGATTGATTATCCTCCCGTCTGCTAACTCTACCTTTATAGATTCTGAGTTGTACTTTAGGTCGGAGAATAGAACATTATCATATCTACCGGAGATTTTTAAAATTTCAAATAATGAGAAGAGTCCGAATATCAGCAGAATTACGGCAGCAGAGGATGCAATATAGAGGAGCCTTTTTCTGAAAAGCTCTCTTCTTTTACTGTTTCTTATATATATCAAAAGAGATTTTAATGATCGGTCTATCAACTCTTCACCGGGTTGAATGTTTTGAGCAGCGTGCCAAACCTCTTTAAACTGTTCAAAATATCTCTCATTGTCGATGTTTTTTATCCACTCTACAAATAACTCAACTTCTTGATCACTAGCTCTCCCTGAGAGCATTTTTGACAACACAAAATCTGTCACTACACCCTTTTTCTCTTGCATCTTAAAATAGTATTTATTCTAAGACGTATAAGAATGATGTAACCCCTAAAATAGAATAAAATTTTTAAGTTTTTCTCTGAGCTTGGTTAATGCAATCGTCATCTGATTCTCCACTGTCTTTACAGAGATATTGAGGCTGGATGCAATTTCGGCGTGAGAATATCCCATCACTCTGCATCTGATAAAAATCTCCCGGCACCTCTCCGGCAGTGAGTTTATCGAGTTCTGAACAGCCTTTCTTGTTTCAGATCCCTGAAGTTTAATCTCTGCCTCAGGGTTCTGAACCACACCATACATATAAATATCCAGAAATCCCTTCTCCTCATATTTTTCGAGAACTCTTTTTTTGCGGATAATATCTATGCATCCGTTGTAAACAGATCTATAGAGATAAGATTTTAAAGAGTCGTTGATATTCAATGATTTTCTTATATCCCATAAATGACAGAATGTGCTCTGGATACACTCCTTTGTATCGCTTTCGTTGTTTAGAATTCTAAATGCATATGAGTAGAGATTGGTGTAGTACTTTAAAAAAATATACTCATAAGCCTCCTCTTTCCCATCTTTTAGTGCATCGAGAAGAGTTTTGTTACTTGAAAAAAAATTATTAGGAGTATTATCCTGCATCTCTTTTAGTCTGTTTTTATATGGGACGATATCATCTCCAAATTTATAAAATTATTCAACCGGAAACTAAAAAAGAGGTCGGAAGATATCTACCGGCCTCTTTTTATCCACTACTAACGTACTCAACCTAACAAATTATCTACTCTCCAAAAATCTCTTTCAGTTTGTTTTTTAACTCCTCTCCTCTTAAGTTATAACCACACAGTTTACCCTCTTTATCCAGAAGAACAGAGTAGGGAACACCTGTCATTCCATATGCAAGACCAAAGAGTTTTGCTACGGGACACTCCCATCCTACAAGGCTGGAAACCTGATTCTTCCAGGGGAGATTGTCATCTTTGACTGCCTTGACCCACTTCTCTCTATCCTCATCAATAGAGACACTCATTACAGTAAACCCCTTAGGGTGGTATTTATTGTATAGTTCAACCACATTCTTATTCTCTGCTCTACACGGGGCGCACCAGGAGGCCCAGAAATCCACAAGAACAACACTACCTCTTAATGAAGAGAGGGTTATCTTCTTGCCTTCGGGATCCTTTAGTGTAAAATCGGGAGCAACTTTTCCGTAGTCAACCCTGCTCATAATGTCTGTTCTATCTCTTAACCTGTTTGTATACCAGTTTTCCGGTGTTGATGGGTCAAAAATGCTCATAAGCTCGAATAGACCTTTATAGTCTAGATAACCGGTACCTGCAGATAGGAACATCGGGGCTATAATTGTATTGTTATACTTTTTAGCAAAGTTTTTCCTGAATTCATAAAATGCATCGTAAGATTTTTGATTCTCTGCCATAAGAGCTCTTTTTTTGCCAGGGTCACCCTCTGCTTTTATTGCAGCCCTCTCCCTGTTTATCTTCTCATCTAAAGGAGCAACCTCACTCTGATAGATATTCCAGGCATCGTTGGATGCTGTCCCTTTTGCTTTTATTGTAGAAGGTTTTCCAAATTCACCTGAGATTGTAATTGTACCAGGCTCAATAAAGAGATTAGGCAAAGTTCTCACATTTCCTACTAGCAGCGTAGATACTGTTCCAAGAAATTTTTCCCTCTTCTCAATCACAAAACTCCCTGCTTTAATATTACCGGAATTTAGAGTATCCCCGTCAAACTGGTTAATAATGTATACCTTACCATCAGGAGCTCCCGTTATGTTACCTTTTATGGTATATCCTGTTTTATTTTGTGCAGAGAGTGCTAATGGAAGAATCAGAAGCATTATAAATAATTTTCTCATAATGTTTTTTTTGATGATAATGATAATTGATTAATAATTTAATTGTCGGTAATAGGTACCTCTACACCCAAACTGTTGAAATATTTAACTCCCGTAATACTTCTCTCATTCTGTTCAAGTTCTGAGTTCATATCAATATATGGCTTGAAGATAGGCCATACCAATCGTGGATCGTTTGCAGGGACCTCAATTCTCAGTGAGCCCAGGTTGTGAGAGAATGGCTGGTTGAGTCGCTTAAGATCGAACAGACGTAAGTCTCTGCCAAACAACTCCCGCCTTCTCTCCAACAGCACTCTCTCCAGCACCTTATCTTTGTTGTTCTGAAAATCTGTAGGAGTAAGCGCTGTGAATGTGCCTGTTTTGTATCTCTTCATACAGATAGCATTGATGTCATTTAGCGCCTCCTGAAGCTTTCCATCCCTTGCATTGCACTCTGCTCTTGTAAGGTACATCTCTGCTGTCTGGATTGGAACGTGGCAGGCAGAACCTCCGGTAGAACCATCTGTTTTGTATCTGTAATTATAAAAATCGAACACATAGGTTGCTGTTTTTGCGGTGATCTTTCTGTTGAGAGCAATTGCATTGAATTTAAGAGTTCTTCTAAGGTCTTTTGTTATAAAGGAACCATCCGGATTTTTTGTGAAATCGGGATATAACTTATTAAAGGACATTGTGTCAAGAATGTGGTAAGAGTTTGTTGGAGTTGTGTTTGCATTCTTGGCATATGCTTTCCACAAAAGCGTCTCCTCGTCTGTATTCCTCGACACACCTATTAGGTTAGAGTAGAAGTCTACAGTTCCGGTAAAAATGGTATTATAATCATACAAGTAGTTTCGTATTAAAAGCGCTTTGTTTGAGTACTCCAAAGCCTTTGCATAATTACCCATATAGAGATATGCTCTTGCAAGAATTGCATAGGCACTCACCTTTGCAGGACGGTGCTTAAACTGATTTACATCGTCCGGCAAATCGGGAACAGCCTCTTCAAGTTGACTGATAATTAGTGTATATACATCTTTTACGGAGCTTCTTACCAAAGGTGGTAGAGCAGCAGGGTTGTTTATTATTGGAACCCCTAATGTGTTAGCCGCATTAGATTCATTGTACACAGGGGCATAAAGGTTTACAAGAAGGAGGTAGGCGTAAGCCCTGTGAACTTTCGTTTCGGCTATCAGTTGCTTTTGCAGTTGTGCGTTATCTGTTGCCTTGACAATTTCTGACAGGATTGAGCTGCACAGAGAAACTATATAATACTGGTTATTCCAGTTTACCTCATTTGTAAACGTAGGGGCCTCATATGTCCAGATTGTGTTTTTAAATACATATAAGTTTTTAATGTGTTCAGTTGTAGTTGTATATGTATTCCATTTTACTGAGTCAAAGTAAACATTATCTGTTAGCAAATCTACAAAGGACATTGTTAGGGAGAGTGAATAGGAGTACCTTGAATTATCTACATAATCCAGCAATTTTCTAAAGTCTGCCGTTGATTTTGCAATTACCTGGCCTCTCGGGAGCACCTCCAGAAACTCTTTTTCACAGGATGTCAAAACACTTGTAAAGAAAAAGATTGCAACTATATATTTTATTGTTTTCATATTCTAGATTTTTTATTTTTAAAATAATCCAATCTTTAATCCTGCCGAAAATTCAGGACGGTTACGGGCGACAAACAGCAATGCTCCGTAAGTTGAGCTGCTGTAGGGAGGATTATCGGGGTCAAATCCCGGAGTAAATTTGATGATTGGGCCTAAATTTCTTCCCTCAATCACTATTCTCAAATCTTTTAGATTGAGTTTCTGAAGTATGTGTTTAGGAACTATATACGATAGACTAATGCTCTGTATCCTAACCGAACTTGCATTATAAACATTTTGAGTTCCATAAGGCATTATTGCATCTAAAAGCTGAGTCTGGGCACTGTTAGTTATTTTTGTGCCGATATTATACATAGATGCTGTATTGGCATCTTCTGCACTCTTCCAGCTGTTTACCATCTTTTCCGGTAGGAATGTGTACATCTTTGTTGCTGTCATATATGATGAGAAGATGCTGGTAGGCGGGTAGTCTCCAATTACTTTATGACCGAATTTATAGTATAACCTTATGGAGAGATCAAAGTTCTTGTAAGCTATCCTGTTTGTAAGGGAGCCAAAGTGTTTAGGATCTTTTTGCCCGACAAATTTGAACAACTTCATCATATCAAGCTTGTTAATGTCAGTAACATCTGTGATTTTTGTCTCAACTCCGTCATACATAAATTTAGGTAACCCGGCCTCGTCATACCCTGCCCACTCTATAGCTGCCAGATAACTTAGTGGCTGGTCCGGTTTTCTGTAGTAGAACGACATATTAGTGTAAGCCATTATATTATTAAGGACTCTTGTGATTCCAACAGCAATATTTTTGTTTGTAGAGTACTGGAACATAGTTTGCCATTTAAAATCCTTTCTATTTATGATGTTAGCCTGTATGTCAAATTCAATTCCGGTGTTTTTAAGCCCCCCTGCATTAAGTGTAGCTCTGTTATTTTGAAAACCATAGGTTCCGTTTACAGCCATCTGTACCAAACAATCTTTTGAGTCTTTGTGGTAAAAATTGATTGTACCACTGATGTTATTGGAAAGCAAACCATAATCGATACCAATATTGTAAGTTGAGGTTTTTTCCCAGGTAAGATTTGGGTTTGGTGCAGATTGAATAGCTGAGTATGGCAATCTAGTCACCGGGTCAGTCCAAGGATAACCATATAGATATGGTGCTGCGCTTTTATCGATGTTACCATTCCATCCGTAAGATGCCCTTAGCTTTAGATAATTCACCTCGTTTTTGAATTTTTTTGCAAACTCCTCCTGAGTTATCTGCCATCCAAACCCGACAGACCATTGTGGCAAGTTCGGTGAATCTGAAGAGCTTCCGAAAAGGTTTGTCTTATCCAGTCTTATACTACCGGTTAAATCATATTTTTTATTGTAAGAGTATCCGAAATTCCCGAAATATGATACATATCTATCGTCTCTGCCGTTAATACTGAAGTAGTACTTGCCTGGAATCATAGGAATTGTTTGGTAATAGTTTGTCTGCCCGGATAATTTTGGATATACAGGGTCCTTGAAATTTATCCCTGAAGCATAAGTTAATGCCTGAGGATCGTACCCGTAATAGCCATATGGGTGTTCGTCATAATAATCTTTTTTCCAGTCTGTCCCGGCCATTACTTTTAAAGAGTGCTCCCCGAATTTTTTGTCATATGTTACCTGTCCCCGGTAATTATTTCCGGAACCCATTCTTTTGCGCTCGTAGAGCATCCCTCCGGGAGGAATCGGGTAGGTACCATCTGTCCTGGCATTATTGTTAACCTGATTTCTAACAACCCAACTCTGTTCGTTGTAATACTCTCTCAGATAGCGGTTAACATATTGATATTGATAAGATAACTCTACACTAAGTCCTGCAAAAGGCATTAGATTTAATTTTGCTGTCAGTCTCAGATCTGAGTTCTTCTCGGTGTTATCTCTGTTATCGGCCTCTCTTTTAAGATTCCAGTCCCAATCATATGGTAATCTGTATTTTGCTACAGAGTCTCTTCGTGCAGCGGTACTAAGCGCATAATATGAATCGTAAGTTGCTCTGGAATCCTGTGCTATCATAGGGAGATAATTTCCATTTTCGTCAAGAATTTGAGTCATTTGGTTGATATAGTTCAACTCTTTGATATCCATTCCATTATTCTTGGATTCATTCAGGTTAAGGTTTGCACCGAAGGAGAGAGCCATCCATTTTGCAGGCGCAAGTTGTTCGCTAACACTAATGATATAGTCGCTCTTCTCGTTCCCTTTATTGTATTTTTGATTTGAAGTTGCTGTAATTGACGTTCTAAAATTATGGGATTTGCTCCCAATCTGATATGCAATATTCGCCTTTACATTTGTCTCAAGTTTATTGAGGAATAGTTCGGCAAATTCATCTCTTACATCAATTTTTTTCAACTTTTCAAGTTCTGTATTGGCTTGATCCATTGTAATTACACCTCTCATAGCACCTGCAATTGTTCTTATTACTGGAGATAGGTCATATTTGTCATAAATGGCCGCGTTTGTCTTAAATTGATCCAGATAGTTTGTCTCAAATGCCATCCATTTATATAGCTCTACTGCCTGCTCACTGCTTGCCCAAGGGATTTTGTTCAGGTTTGGGGCTGCTTGTGCATAAAAATCTACAGCCACATCCACTTTTGGAGCTGTGCTTTGCCCCCTTTTGGTTGTTATTACAATAACGCCATTGGCAGCCTGTGCACCCCAGATAGATGCAGCAGATGCATCTTTAAGAACTGTCACATTTTCAATGTCATCAGGGTTAATTGAAGACCACGGATTTGAGGCCGAACTTACAGGAAAGCCATCTATTACTATAAGAGGATTGCTGTCACCAAATGTACTGGCACCTCGGATAATTATACTTCTGCTGGCCTGGTCAGTCGGATATTGATCCTCCACATAGTTTGGCTCAAAATAGAGTCCCGGTACCAACCCTTCTAGTTTATCCTTTAGACTGAAGGTCCTGTTCCTTTCAAGCTCTTTTGAATCCACTTGTGTAAAGGCACCTGTGACTCTCTCTCTTGGTAGAGTCTGGTAACCTGTAACAACTGCTTCAGAGATAACAAGCTCGTCTTCTACCATCACGATTTCATAATAGGTCTTCTCGTCGGGGTAAAGGATTTGAGTATTCATCCCAATCATCGAGAAACTGACAGATGTCCCTCTGCCTCTGGGAATATCTATCTCAAATTTCCCCTCATCATCTGTATATGTTCCTCTCTTTGTGCCGACAACAATGACAGAGACTCCCACTATGGGGGTCTTAGACTTATCGACAACCAAACCACTGATTTTGATTAATTGTGATTGAGTAGAGCTTTTCTCCTGAATGACTATCTGTTTCTCATTGAAGGAATAGGTGAGATTCGACTTTGCGAAAACAGTGTTCAGAATTGAACTCAAGGTTTGATCTTTTGCCTCGATAGTAACATTCGGGAACGATTCTACCTGAGACTTTTTGTAGAAAAATTTAAACATAGTAACTTTTTCAACCTCTTCAAAAAAAGTGGTAATTGACGCATTTTTGAGAGTGATTGATATCTTCTCCTGCTGGTAGGCAGCAGTTAATGGCGGAGGTGCAAGGATGAAAAAAACTACCGGTAACAATAGAAAATGCTTCAAAGAACGCCACCCGTGAAAGCACTTTTTTCTCTTTTGTAAAAAAGTTTTCATAGTTTTGCAAATTACTGGTTAATACTTGGAATTGATCAGCTTTGCGGGAGGGATAAAGTATACCACGCCTTAAATCTCCCGCATTTTTTATTTATAGTCCACTATAATTAGTTTTCCCTTTTCTATCCTGTATCTCACTTTGGCACTTAGTGCAATAGTTTTCACTGCAGCTTCAATATTCTCCCTATCAAATTTTCCGTAAAATCTCTCATTGGGGGAGACTGAAGATCTGTTAACTATCTCTACTCCATACCAGGTAGAGAGGCTAGAGAGCATATCGTTGAAAGATATCTCCCGAAGAGCAAGAATGCCATCTTTCCATTGAGTCATTGCTTTGGAGTCTACAATTTTAACGATCCCTTCGCGAATTTCTCTGTTGAACGAGAACATCTCATCCGGAGCGATTATTCTGCTAATCCCGTGGGTGTGTACTTTAACCGACCCCTCTATTAGAATAACAGAAGATTTAGCTGCACTCTTTTTTGCCTCTACATCAAATGATGTTCCCAATACCTCAACTTTCATATCCTCTGTAGATACAATAAAGGGAACCTTTGATTTCGAAACATCAAAATAGGCTCTTCCATCCAGAGTTACCTCTCTTGAGGCTGAACCAAAACATATCGGATACCTCAAATATGAACCAGAATGCAGATACACCTTTGTGCCGTCAGACAAAACCACGACAAATCTTTCACCGGGAGGAATAGTAACTGCGTTGTATCTAAGGGTATCGGAGCTATCTGAAATGCTCTTCACCCTGTTAAGGTAATTTATCTCTCTGATCTCTTGCAGCAACCCATCTTCCCCGCTATTAAGATCACTCAATAAAGATTTGTTTGACTTTGAACTCAATGGATTTATAACACTTCCATCAGATAACTCAATCTTAATTGAGTCCGAGTTGTATTTAAGCTCAGAAAATGCAAGCTTGTTGTAATCATCAGCAGTTCCAGCCATCCACAACACCATATATATGCCGGCCATAATTAGTAGTGTTGCAGCAGAAGAGCCCCAGTATAGAACTCTTCTTCTGAATCTCTCTCTTCTTTTACTGCTTTCTACATAATTCAGGAATGAGATCAACGATTGATCACTCCTCTGCGTCGAGGCTGGGGTGCTATTTAAAGTATGCCATAATTGCTTATACTCTTCGAAATATCTCTCATTTTGAGAATCTTTTATCCATAATGCAAACTGTTCAACTTCACTTGAAACTGCTTTTCCCGATAGGATTTTCGATAAAAGATTATCTGATGGATTTATTGACTCTTTATACATCTTATTAAACATATATTTGGTAAGACGCAAAAAGATGTTTCAACCACTAAAAGAGAATCAGATATTTTAAACGTTCCCTCAATTTTTTCAGGGCTATTGCCATTTGATTCTCTACTGTATTGACAGATATCTCCAGTGAAGAGGCAACCTCGATGTAGCTTTGTCCTCCGACTTTACACTTGATAAATATCTCTCTGCATCGCACAGGTAAAGAGTTAATAGATTCAATTATCTCCTTTCTGGTTTCTGAGTCAGTTAATCTCAACTCGGCATCAGGACTCTGAATCACTCTTGAAAAATATAGATCTGCAAGACCTCTCTCCTCGTATTTATCAAGAACTTTGTTTTTCCGTATAATCGAAATGGAGTTGTTGTAGACAGATCTATAGAGGTAAGATCTCAACGAATCTCTAATCTCAAGTCTCTCACGGATATCCCAAATATGACAAAAAGTAGATTGAACACACTCACCTGCATCGTTTTCGTCATTAAGTATTCTTAATGCATAGGAGTAGAGATTATCATAATGATTATTAAAGATATATACAAACGCATCGTGGGCTCCGTTTTTTAGTGCCTCTTTCAATGCATCACTATTAGAATAAACACTATGTGTACTCTCTTTTTTCACCTAAAAAATAACAATATGAAATCACAGAAGAGTTAATATAACTATCAAAAATAGGCAATATTTTTTACTATCCAGCAACGTTTAGAATATAGCCTACTGCAAAACCCGGAGGTTGCACGATAAAAAAAGCTGCCAAATTTATTTGACAGCTCTCTATTATAAAATATTATCTCTATAGCTCTTCGAAATTGACATCAGAGAAAGAGGGTGTTGCAACCTCCTTTTCAACTTTTTCTGAGGTTGCAGGAATTCTCTCACGGATATACTGAATAATCTCCTCTAACCCTTGTGAAAATTTTTCAAAATCCTCTTTATACAGGAAAATTTTGTGTTTGTCGTAAACAAATCTACCGTCTTTGTCTACTCTCCGTTTACTTTCGGTGATAGTGAGGTAGTAATCGTTGTTTTTAGTTGCTTTAACATCAAAGAAATAGGTCCTCTTTCCTGCTCTAACCGGTTTTGAATAAACATCATCTCCATTGCGCTCATGCATATCTGCATTGTCAAAATCCTCGAAGTACATTTTCGTTGTTTTTAAGTTTGTCTCACAAAGATAAAATTATTTTTTATGCACAAAAATCTATCTTTGTAAAATATTTGATAATTATTGTTTTTATGATCAGCAGAAGATTGATTCGCATTAAGGTTTTTAAAGTTCTTTTCAGTCGTATAAATTCGGGGTCAGACTCTTTTCTGGCAGCAGAAAAGGAGCTAATTCTAAGTTGTGACAAGTCACTTGAACTCTATTACTTTTTACTATCCTTACCTTCTGCACTTAAAAATGTTGCAGAGCAAAAGATAGATGCTGGGTTAAAGAAATTTCATCCCACTCCTCAGGAGATTGACCCAAATAGGAAATTTATCAATAACAGACTTATTACTTTGTTGGAGGATGATGTAGATATCACAGGTTTTTGTAGTAAAAGAGCTCTCTCCTGGAGAGAGTACGACTCTTTTGTGAAGAAAATTTATGCATCAGTAGTCTCCAAAGAGTACTTCTCTAACTATATGGAGTCGTCTGAGAGCTCTTTTGAGGAGGATATGAAACTTATTACATCAATATTTGAAGAGGAGCTGGAGGAGTCAGATGAGCTTTACACTTTGTTGGAAGATGCGAACCTCTACTGGACAGATGATTTAGCCTTTATAATTAATATAATAACAAAGAGACTCCACTCATTAAAAGAGAATAGCTCTATAGAACACCCCTCTCTCTTTTTAAAGTCAGAGGATAAGGACTATGCAATTCGGCTTCTAAATGTCTCAATGATTAGATACGCAGAATATACAGGGCTTATGTCCAAGTATGTGCTCAATTGGGAGACAGACAGGCTGGCTGCTACAGATCTTGCGCTTATTGTAATGGGTATTGCTGAGGCAGTCACTTTCCCAAATATCCCTATAAAAGTTACTATAAACGAATATGTGGAGCTATCTAAATTTTATAGCACTCCTAACAGCAAGGTATTTGTAAACGGAATGCTGGATAAAATTCTGCTCGCTCTAAAGGATGAGGGTCAGATAGAAAAAAGTGGAAGAGGTTTGGTAGGGTCGTCAGAATAGTTAAATTTGCATAATCTTATTTAAAAAAATATACAGTATGAATTTTTTTGTAATTCTTCAACAAACAGCAGAAGCAGGTTCAGGAAACTGGAGCTTTCTGGTTATGATGGGTCTTATCTTTGTTGTAATGTACTTCTTTATGATCCGTCCTCAGCAGAAAAAGCAGAAAGAGCTTGCCAAATTCAGGAGCAGTCTTGAAAAAGGAGATAAAGTGGTGACTCTTGGTGGAATATATGGTGTCGTAGTAGAGGTAAAGGAGCAATATGTCCTTGTGGAGGTTGATTCAAATGTTAAGCTAAGAATCGATAAATCGGCTATTGTAAAGGATATCAGCGATATTACAGCCGGTAAATAGTTTCCCTAAAGCTATGTTAAAGCTTAACAGCTCCATAATCAGTTACGAAAGAGGCAGACGACTTTTACAACTCTTGTTCTGTCTCTTTCTTGCTTTTGTTATATGGAGTGTACATAACCTCTCAGACGACTATAGCCATCTCTTTCAATATACTGTAGTTGCAAAATCCTCAATGAGCGGTAAATTGGAAGATTCTCAATCCATCAATAAACTTACTCTAAGGGCGAGAGCGTCCGGATTCTACATTCTGAAACACAGGTACAACAGAGTTGATGCCTCGTTGGTACTCTCTCCGGATAATAAGCTTTTCAAAAAGATAGCGGGCAAAAAAGATAGCTACTATCTTCTCACTTCAGATATAAGAGCTCACATCTCCGAAGCAACAGCAGACAAGCTTCAGGTGGAGTATCTCAGCACAGACACTCTATTTTTTCGCTTTCCCGGAGTAGTTTCCAAGGAGGTTCCTGTTGCTTTTAAATCCAGAATCTCTTTTAGGGACCAATATATGCAAAAAGGAGAGTTAAAATTAGAACCTTTGAGAGTTACAATGTATGGAGAGCAATCTCAACTTGACAAAATAGATTCTGCATTCACTCAATTAATTGTAATGAAAAATGTTAGCACTTCGATAAGCGGAGTGGCAACCTTTACTTCTGTCTCAGGTGTTACCATCTCTCCAAAAGAGCTGCTCTACTCTATGAATGTTGAGAGGTATGTAGAGAAAGAGATTCTTTTGCCGGTAAGAATGATTAACCTGCCGGAGGGTTTCGTCTGCCGGCTTACTCCATCGGAAATACGTATTACCTACAGGTTCCCACTCAGCGACAGAGAATCACTCTCCTTGCTCTCAACATCGCTATATATAAATTACAAAAGTATAGAGGGGGTATCAGACACTGTTGTGACTCCGGTTCTAGAGAATTTACCCGCGGAAATTTTAGATTATACGTTATACCCCGGGTATGTAGATTGCAAAGTCTATCCAAACACACGAGTTAATAATTAAAATTCTAAAAAATGGTCTGTCTGGTTTGCACGGGAGGGATTGGCAGCGGGAAATCTTATGTACTAAGAGTTATTTCCCGGCTTGGCATACCTTCATATATTGCAGATAATAGGGCAAAAGAGCTTTACTATACAGATAAAGAGCTGCTTGGTAATCTTATCGAGCTTCTTGGAGATGATATTGCTCCTGGTGGAGTTATAAGAAGAGATATTATGGCAGCAAAAATCTTCCCCAATCCGGAACTTTTAAAGAGGGTCAATGAGATTGTTCATCCAAGAGTATTAGCAGATTTTGAAGCCTGGAAGATGGCCCGAAGGGAAGATGGCTCAGATATTGTAGTATTTGAGAGTGCAATTTTTTTTGAGTCACCTGTATTTCATCATATTGCAGATAAAGTAATGGTTGTTACAGCCCCTCAGGAGCTTAGAATTAAAAGAGTTATAAAGAGAGACGGAGTCTCTCGCGAGTTGGTTAAAGAGAGGATGGATAGACAGTGCTCCGATATAGAGAGACTACAGAGGGCAGACTTTGTTGTCTATACTGATGGGAAAAGAGCAGTTTTACCTCAGATTTTACAAGTTTTAAATCAGATGAAAATTAAAAGATAACGTATGGGATACGGGAAATGGATAAGTGGAGCAATAGGGTGGGCGTTAGGCGGGCCTATTGGAGGGGTTATCGGGTATTCAATAGCCTCCTTACTTGAGGGAGGTTCAAAGAGTGAGGAGCAAGGGGCCGGGGGTTTTACCGTTCACAGGGGAGCCTACTCAAGAACAGAAGAGAGAAATAGTTTTCTTGTAACGCTACTTGTGCTCTCATCTGCAGTTATGAAGGCAGACGGGAGAGTTATGAAGTCGGAGCTGGATTATGTCAAGCAATTCATAATATCAAATTTTGGAGTTGATGCAGCTGCCGAAGCAACAAAATATCTGCAGGATATTTTAAAGAAAGAGGTTGATATAAATTCAGTTGGAGCTCAGATTCAGCGTTATATGAACATAGAGGCGAGAATCCAACTCCTTCACTACCTTACAGGTATTGCCAAAGCAGATGGCCTGGTAAGCACATCGGAGCTGAAGGTTCTTAGAGAGATTGCCCTGGCGATGTCACTTTCGCACCGTGAAAGCGAAGCTATATTTGCAATGTTTGATAGTGGTATAGATGCTGCTTATCAGATTTTAGAGGTTGATAAAAGCATTACAGACGAAGAGCTTAAAAAAGCTTACAAACAACTTGCAAGAAAACACCACCCGGATAAAGTTTCGCATCTGGGTCCCGATATACAAAAATCTTCCGAAGAGAGATTCAAAAGAATCTCAGAAGCCTATGAAAAGATTAAGAGGGATAGAGGTATATCATAAATAACAAGGTTATAAATATCCATAATAATATGAGTAAGACAGATTTAAAAAAAATTTTATCTATAGCCGGAGAACCCGGTCTATTTCGTTTCGTAGCTCAGGCAAATGCAGGTGTGATTGCTGAATCTCTATCCACCGGGAAAAGAAACCTATACGGACTTAGTGCCAGGCTTACAACTCTTTCGGAAATATCTATCTATACCAGCGACCAGGAGGTCTCTTTGATGGTAGTGTTCGAAAAGATGAGAGAACTTCTTGGAGAGAGTGATGCTCCGCTGGCAAAATCTTCTCCGGAAGCTTTGAAATCTTTCTTTGAAACAGCGCTACCGGATTACGACAGAGATCGCTTCTATGTCTCACATATGAAAAAAGTTGTAGACTGGTATAGTCAGCTAAAAAAATATGCATCTCTGGATTTTGAAAAACCGGAAGAAAAGCCGGAAGATAAGGAGAGCTCCACAAAAGAGTAGATGATTAGTAAAATACAACTGATAACTTTAGGCTGCTCTAAGAACAGAGTTGATTCCGAACATCTGCTTAAACAGATTTTTGATTCCGGTATTGAGATACTACCGGAGGGCAGAGACCTTTCAAAAGAGAGGGTTGGGGCAATTATTATTAACACTTGCGGCTTTATTAAAGATGCCAAAGAGGAGTCTGTTGAGACGATCTTTGCTGCAGTTGATGCAAAAATCAGAGGATATACAGAAAAGATTTTTGTGTTTGGATGTCTCTCTCAGAGATATCGTACAGAGCTTGAAGCCGAAATTCCTGAGGTAGACGGCTTTTTTGGCGCATTCGATGCTCGGTCTGTTGTACGCGCACTAGGAAAAGAGTGGAACTCTCTTCTCGATAACAGAAGGTACCTGACAACTCCCTCTCACTATGCATATTTAAAAATATCAGAAGGTTGTGACCGTATTTGCTCATACTGTTCAATCCCCCTTATTAGAGGCACACATACGTCGGTTCCTTTTAATGACCTTTTGGATGAGGCAAAACACCTTGCACAGAGTGGTGTTAAAGAGCTCATTGTGGTTGCACAAGACACAACCTACTACGGGGTAGACCTATATAAGGAGAGGAGGCTCGCTCAACTTTTGGAGGCTCTGTGTGATGTTGACGGCATAGAGTGGATAAGAGTTCTCTACTCATACCCGGCGGCATTCCCGGAGAGAGTTCTTGATGTTATGGCTTCAAATCAAAAGATGTGTAAATACCTGGATATTCCGCTTCAACACATAAACGACAAAGTTCTTGCAAATATGAGAAGATCTGTGGATGGAGATAGTATCCGCGCTTTGGTAAGAAATTTTCGGGAGAGAGTACCGGGAATTGTACTAAGAACAACAATGATTGTTGGACATCCCGGAGAGAGTAAAGGTGCATTTGAAGAGCTTATCAATTTTGTCTCCGAAGCAAAATTTGAGAGACTTGGTGCATTTACCTACTCTCAGGAGGAGGGTACCTGGGGTGCCCAAAATCTTAAAGATTCAATTTCTGAGAGAGTTAAACAGGAGAGATACCAGAGGTTAATGGAGGTGCAATCACATATCTCAATGGATTTCAATTTATCACGGAAAGGGAAGATAGAGAGAGTTTTGGTTGACTCATTTAGTGATGGTGTTTTTACAGCAAGAAGTATGAGTGAGAGCCCCGAGGTTGATGGAGAGATTCTTATTGGATCGGATACTTTTTTAAACGGTTTCAATCCTAACAAAATTATTGGTACATTTGTTGATGTGCGAATAGATAGTGCAGATGAGTACGATCTGACAGCAACTTTTGTTTGATTTTAAATTTAAATAGACTTTAAACTATGAAATTACTTGAAGGAAAGGTGGCCCTTATTACAGGCGCTGCCAGAGGTATAGGAAAGGCGATTGCAGTTAAGTATGCATCAGAGGGTGCAAATATTGCCTTTACCGACCTTGTGATTGACGATAATACAGAGGCTACAAAAAAGGAGCTTGAGAGTTACGGAGTAAAAGTTGTTGCAATTGCCTCCAATGCTGCCTCATTTGATGAAGCTCATAAGGTTGTTGAGGATGTTGTTAAAGAGTTCGGTAAGCTGGATATTCTGGTTAACAATGCCGGTATTACCAAAGATGGTCTTATGATGCGAATGTCCGAACAGCAGTGGGATATGGTCATAAACATCAATCTAAAAAGTGCCTTTAACTATGTGCACGCTGTTACCCCTGTAATGATGAGGCAGAAAGCCGGTTCGATCATAAATATGAGCTCTGTGGTTGGGGTAGGCGGCAATGCCGGTCAGGCAAACTATTCTGCCTCAAAAGCCGGTATGATTGGTTTGACAAAATCAATTGCTCAGGAGCTTGGCTCAAGAGGAGTTCGCTCCAATGCTGTAGCTCCCGGGTTTATCCTCACAGATATGACTGATAAACTTCCGGATGAGGTGAAAAAACTTTGGGCAGAGCAGATACCGTTAAGAAGGGGAGGCTCCCCTCAGGATGTGGCAAACGTATGTCTCTTCCTTGCGAGTGATCTATCCTCTTATGTAACTGGTCAGGTGATATCTGTCTGCGGTGGTATGAAAATGTAACCATATATTAATTTAAAATCTCTTGAGTTATGAAGGGGTTCTTGTGGGTTATTATTGCAGGGGTAGTTATCTCCTCCTGCAATTTGCAGCAAAACAGCGTCCAATCTTTTAAGAAAGGTCTTAAAGTGATGATCCAGGTAGACTTCGAAGGAGTTACCGGAGTAGTTAATTTTGATGAAATCTATCCCGGCCACCCCCACTTCGAGAGAAACGCCACTATCCTTACTAAGGAGATAAACGCTGCCGTTGAGGGTGCAGCTGCAGCCGGGGCGACTACAATTATTGTAAGAGATGGTCACGCAGGAAACATCAATGTAGACCCCCAGCTTTTAGATAAAAGGGCTATGTTAACACGAGGCAGACTCCCTGGTACCCCTCACACTATGGTTCTTGGGATCGATTCTACATTTGATGCACTTCTGTTTATTGGTGCTCACTCCAGAGCCGGGGTAGAGAACGGCACCCTATCCCACACAATGTCACTAAAGGTTTTAGATTTCAGAATCAACGACAGGCCTCTTTTTGAAGCAGCATATAACTCTCTCTATGCAGGGCAATTCGGAGTGCCGGTTCTCTTTCTTGCCGGTGATGATGCTGCCTGCAGGGAGGCAATAGAGAATTTTGGAAATATAGATACTGTTGTTACAAAGTACTCTTTCGGAAGAACTTGTGCAACTAGTAAATCTCCCGAGGTTGTCTATGACCAGATAAGAGAGGGTGTAGAGAGATCTCTGATCAATTTGAATAAAGGTTGTATCTTTAAAATGGAGAGACCATACAGGATGGAGGTTAGAGTAAAAACAGACGAATTTGCAGGGGAGAAAACTGTAACAGCCATATCCGATACACTCGAAGTTGTAATGAAGAAATTCTGGGAAAACTTATAGTATATGAAAACACTATATCCTGTTAAGGGGCTAATATTTTTGGTTTTTGTTATTATTCTGAGCTCTTGCGGGCCTGCAGTACAATTCTTTAACATCGATGAGAGAGTTGCCCCACTTCACCCTGTAAACTTTGACAACAGATCAATTTCTGTTTATGTCTCTATCTATGGCGGAGAGGTAGATGAGAACCTTTTATTTAAAAACGACTCTGCCCAAATGTCAAATCTGGCAACCGGGATTGCTTCATCACTCGAGAAAAACCTTCTTCTTGATGAGGGAGCGGTCTATGTTTTCAATCACTATCCCGAAAGTGGGTTTAAATACAATATGGAGTATATTCAATCACTCTCTGCAGCATCCAATTCGGATGTTCTGGTGGTAGTAGATACACTTGTAGTAGGTAGAACTCAAATTATGAATGATTTAAAATCTCCGGTAACACAATCTTACAGGTCAAATTACGTTTTTGCACCAATCAGAACCGTTATTAATGTTTTTGACGGAATAACAGCAGAGAGATTGGGAAGGATAGACCAAAAAGATACAGTATATTGGGAGATACTCTCCAGAAGCGATGCAAGAGAGAATGCTATAAAATATAAAGCGGTGGAATCTATGCTAGTAGTTGCCACTACATTGGGAGAGGATATTGTGACGACAATGTTCCCGCAGTGGAAAACCGTAGGGAAATACCTATATGTCTATCCTGTATCCACCTGGCAAAAAGCGTATGAATACTCGCTGGAGTTCAAATGGAGAGAGGCTATGGAAATATGGTTAGAGGAGATATCTCACCAGGATGCAATACGTGCCGCATCTGCCGCTTATAATATTGCCCTGGCTTGTGAACTTACAGATAGACTTGAGTTGGCAATTGAGTGGATTGATGTCTCAATCAAGAAGTTCCGTTTGCAGGGTGTTTCAAGTTATAAACAGAGTTTGATTGAGAAGCTTGAAAAGAGATAAACTAAAGCCGGCTACAGATCCTGAGTATCTCAGACAAAAGAGGGAGGCAGGAGTGAGAAAGCATAGAAAGACAATTCTTTTTAATGACAAAGAGTTGGAAGCTATTGATATCTACTGTAAAAAATATAAGGTTAAGTCAAAGACCAAATTTTGCAGAGAGGCAATAATATCTGCAATTCTCAAACAATTTGAAGAAGATCATCCAAAGCTGTTTTAAGAAAAAAAGGTGGGTCTGTAAGCCGGATTCTGTACTTCTTTCGAAGCCTCTGTCATCTATCTGATGCAGCCTACCCCCCGGCATCGGGCGAGCAGCCCTCAATCACCGGTATATGTGGCCTTGCAGGAGACTGTTCGTACCCTCACAATGTCGCCATAATGAGTCGTGGGCTCTTACCCCGCGTTTTCAACCTTACCTCACAAAAAGGCGGTTATTTTCTGTTACGATTTGCCTAAAGTTACCCCCAGCTGTGCTTTCCACAGAGTCTTGCTCTATCCTGTCCGGACTTTCCTCCCCTGCATAAGCAGAGGCGACAGAGCGACCCACCGGCGACAAAGGTAGAAAAAAGGAGGAGGAGTTACTAAAAATATGTATATTTGCACTGCATTAACATAATGCTTGGGGGTGCCCTTTGGGCTGAGATCATACCCTTTTCACCTGATCAGGATAATGCCTGCGAAGGGAAAGCGAATCTCGTTTAACGTACCCCCCTGCAATAAAAATAATTAATAATGAAAAGATTAGCTTTATTTTGCGGGGTCATTTTTTTACCTTTATTATCCCAGGCCCAAGATTCAGGGCAAAAAGAAAAGGTAGCACAAACAAAACTGGACAGTGTTGTGGTAGAGTCATTCAGGGGAGGAAAAAACACCCCTGTAACTCACTCAACAATGGATATTAATCTATTAAAAAAGCAATCGCCCGTCAGCTCTGTCCCGATGGTTTTATCACTGATGCCATCTGTTGTATCTTCAACAGAAGGGGGTAACGGACTTGGTTACTCCTCTCTTAGAATAAGAGGAAGTGAAAGTTCCAGAATAAATGTCACTCTAAACGGAATTGCCCTTAATGATGCCGAGTCACAAGAGGTTTTCTGGGTTAATATACCCTCATTTACATCCTTTCTGCAGGATGTTCAGGTACAGAGAGGGGTGGGAACCTCAACCAACGGACCTGCTGCTTTTGGAGCCAGTATCAATATGAGAACCCTCTTTACGGCACAGGAGCCATATGGAGTTGCAGATTTTAGCATTGGCAGCTATAACACTTTTCTTGCAACAGTGGGTGCAGGCTCAGGACTTTTAAAGAACGGGCTCTCGTTTGACCTTCGCTACTCCCGTAACAGAGGAGATGGTTATATAAGAAATGCAAAAACAGACCTTGGCTCTCTCTTTGCTTCTGCAGGATGGTTTAAAGGTGATAACTCATTAAAATTAACCTATATAATGGGAGACCAAAAATCCGGAATAACCTGGGAGGGGATATCTAAAGAGCAGATGGAGAGCGACAGAAAATTTAACTCTGCAGGATCATATTACGACAAAGCGGGAAATCTTCAATTTTACCAAAATGAGACTGATAACTATATTCAACACCATATTCAGGCGCACTTTATCCATAGGATATCTGAGAAGATGATATGGAGTTCAACCATTCACTTTACCAAAGGTGACGGCTATTATGAGAATTATAAAAACAACCGCAAATTCTCGGAGTATGACTTACCTGTTCAGAGGGTTAAAGAGATAGAGTACACAAGATCAGATATTGTAATAAGACAAGCGCTGGACAACAATTACATCGCATTAAACAGTTCACTTTCATATAACAGTAAAGAGTTTAACTCCACTGCAGGTGTAACCTACTCATACTATGACGGAGACCATTTCGGGAATTTGATTTGGAGTATGTACGACAATAACATTCCCGAGAACCACCAATGGTACCTGAACAAAGGATTTAAAGCAGACCTCTCTGCTTTTGCCAGAGTAGAGAAAAATTTAGGCAGCAAAGTGGTAGCCTTTGCAGATTTACAATACAGAAGAGTAGTTTTTACACTTGGGGGAGAGGATAAAGATTTTGCTTCACTGGATTGGAAAGGGGAGTATAACTTTATCAACCCTAAGGCCGGGATTACAATTAATATAGACATTGCAAATCAGTTATATGCATCTGTTGCGGTCGGGAGAAAGGAGCCGGGAAGATCGGATATAAAGGAGTCAGTTAAGGCACTCACGGCAGCAGATGTAAAACCGGAGAGAGTGATAGATTACGAGGCCGGTTATCGCTATAATTCAAAAAAAGTAGCTCTTTCTGCAAATCTCTATTTTATGGAGTATAAAGACCAGTTGGTACCTACCGGGAAGCTAAGTGAAACAGGGTATATAATAAAGGAGAATGTAGAGCGCTCTTTCCGCAGAGGGATTGAACTCTCCTCATCCTGGAAACCTATCACCTATTTGGGTGTTGATGCAAATTTGACGTTGAGCACTAACAAAATCCTGAATTATACCTGGTTTCTGGATCAGTTTGACGAGAACTGGAATTTAGTCTCCCAGAGAGAGGTAAAATTTGACAACAGCCACATTGCATTCTCTCCATCGGTAACAGGTATGGGTATGGTTACTCTACTCCCCAATAAAAGCTCTTCAATAACTGTTCACGGGAAGTATGTAGGCAAACAGTATCTGGATAATACCTCTAATTCAGCTAGATCTGTTCCCCAATACTTTGTTTTAGGGCTGAGTGCATCTAAAAGTTTTGAAGTTAAAAGCGAAAGATATCTGGATATTCAACTGTTTATAGATAACATTCTAAACAGAAGATACTACTCAAACGGTTGGGTCTACAGTGCAGAGTTTTTAAATGGCGATGCTTACAGTGAGGAGGGTCTATACCCACAGGCAGAGATAAACTTCACAGCTAAAGTATCTTTTCGATTTTAAAATTATGGACTATTCAGAGATATTCGGAGCAGTTACAGGTATTATTTATGTAATACTAGAGATTAAACAGAAAAAGTCGATGTGGATTGTGGGTGCTGTATCTGCTCTCTTCTATACCCTGATATTCCTTAATGCAAATCTTTTTGCGGCAATGGGGCTGCAGATATATTTTCTTTTTGCAAGCATTTACGGATGGTGGATGTGGAGCAGACAAAATAGCAACGAGGAGATATCAGAACCGATTGTATTAAAGCTTAGCATAAAGAGGGCAGCCATATCATCTGCATTAGCGTTAGCCGGGTTTCTGTTTCTTTGGTATATCCTTAAAAACTATAGCTCCGACCCTATGCCTGCTACTGATGCTCTGATAGCTTCATTGAGTATGCTGGCAACCTACTGGGTTACCAACAGATTCATACAACATTGGCATTTGTGGATTGCTGCAGATGTACTTGCAATATATATGTATTTCTCTCAGGGACTCTATGCTACTACTGCTCTTTATCTTATCTATATAATTGCTGCTATTGCAGGCATTGTCCACTGGAGAAAGTTTCGACAGGTTTTGAATTAGCTCTAAAATTTCCTATTTTTGGCCGAATTAATAAATTGAAATATGCGTCTTATTGCAGATAGCGGCTCAACCAAGGTAGACTGGAGAGCAATCCATAGTGACGGTACTGTTCAGGAGATAACGACAGCCGGAATAAATCCGTTTTTTCAAACAGAGGAGCAAATTATTTACGAACTGGAACAACATCTGCTACCCGAGATAAGTGCCTCAGTTAATGAGATTCACTTTTACGGAGCAGGGGTATCATCACCGGATAAGGTGAAAATCCTTCAGGATTGCTTCAGAAAGGTCTTTCCAAAGGCAAACACCAACGCATACACAGATCTTCTTGCGGCAGCCCGTTCACTTTGTGGCAATAAGCCTGGTATCGCAGGGATAATGGGAACCGGAGCTAACTCTTGTTTCTTTGATGGTAATGAAATTGTAGATAATGTTCCGGCCTGTGGCTATATTCTTGGAGATGAGGGGAGCGGTGCGGTCCTCGGGAAAAAATTTATATCAGATTACCTTAAGAGGCAACTTCCTGCAGATCTTAATGCTCAGTTTGATCTTAAATACAATCTTAACTACAGCATAGTGATAGAGAGGGTATACAGACAACCATTTCCAAACAGGTATCTTGCCACTTTTTCTGTATTCCTTAACGAGAACAAAACTCACCCATACGTGGATAAATTCCTGAGAGAGTGCTTTAATGAGTTCTTTACAAGAAATATTATGCAGTATGACTACAAAAAATACCCAGTGAACTTAGTAGGCTCTGTGGCATTTCACTATAAGGAGATTTTAGTTGATGTTGCATCAAAACTCGGTATTAAAATTGGGAAAATAGTACAGTCTCCCATAGACGGACTGGCAGAATATCACAAATCTTTATAATCCAATGAGAGTTACAGAACAATCATCAAATTATAATCATCTGGACAAGATGTCCACGTTGGAACTTCTGGTTAATATAAATAACGAAGATAAAACAGTGCCTTTTGCGGTAGAGAGGTGCATACCTCAGATAGAGAAGCTTGTTGACGGTATTGTTGAGAGACTCTCAAGAGGAGGTAGGCTATTCTATTTGGGAGCAGGAACAAGCGGTCGTCTGGGAATCCTTGACGCTTCTGAGATTCCGCCAACATTCGGAGCTCCGTTTGATTTGGTTATTGGTCTTATTGCAGGTGGTGATAAAGCAATAAGAAGAGCCGTAGAGGCTGCCGAAGACAGTTGGGAGGGGGGATGGAATGATATGCAGCAGTACGGAGTAGATAACGACGATATTGTTGTGGGTATTGCTGCTTCCGGGACTACACCCTATGTTATTGGTGCAGTAAAAGAGTCCAGGTCAAGAGGAATTCTTACTGCGTGTGTTACCTGCAATCCAAACAGCCCTTTGGCTGCAGAGGTTGATATTCCAATAGAGGCCGTGGTAGGCCCCGAATTTGTAACCGGAAGTACAAGAATGAAAGCAGGGACAGCCCAAAAGCTGGTTCTTAATATGATTACCACATCTGCTATGATTAGACTTGGTCACGTAAAAGGGAATAAGATGGTAGATATGCAGTTGACAAATGCCAAGTTGGTAGACAGAGGAACAAGAATGATTATGGACGAAGCCTCAATTTCAGACTATGAACAGGCAAAAGAGCTGCTTCTCACCCACGGCTCAGTTAGAAAGGGCGTAGATTTCTTTAAAAATCAGAGATAACAGCCATTTGAAATGTTCAGAAACAGTCTCTCATCATCACTGTTGTCCAATGCTGTAGAGGAGCTTACAGCTCTACCCGGTATTGGTCGCAAGAGTGCATTGAGATTTGCACTTCATCTTCTTAAACAACCCAGAGAAAATGTAGAGAGATTCTCAAAGGCAATAATAAGAATGAGAGAGGAGATTAAATATTGCAGTATATGCAATATGATATCCGACACTCCTATTTGTTCAGTTTGCAGTGACACCAGAAGGGATTCATCGCTTGTTTGTGTTGTTGAGAGCATAAGAGATGTCCTCAGTATTGAAAATACAGGCGAATTCAAAGGTCTCTACCACGTGCTTGGTGGTATAATCTCCCCAATGGATGGAGTCTCTCCATCTGATCTCTCTATAGACTCTCTTGTTAACAGAGTCGAAAGAGGTGGAGTAGAGGAGGTTTTTCTGGCTCTCAGTACCACAATGGAGGGAGAGACCACATCATACTATATCTACAAAAAGATAGGAAGATTTCCGGTAAAAGTAAGCACTATTGCCAGAGGTGTAGGTTTCGGAGATGAACTTGAGTTTACGGACGAAGTTACCCTGGGAAGATCAATAACCAACAGACAGCCATTTATACCAGTTAATCAGTAAAAATCAAATATTATGCATCAATTTCCTTTATCGTGGCTTTTAATAGCCTTTACACTCTACACAGCATTGCTGTTTTTTGTATCGTGGTTAACCTCAAGAAAGGCAGATATGGGATCATATTTCCTTGGTAATAAAAGATCTCCGTGGTATATTGTTGCATATGGAATGGTTGGAACATCAATTTCCGGAGTGACATTTATATCTGTTCCCGGGAATGTATTAAACCAAAACTTCTACTATATGCCTCTGGTTTTGGGTTTTCTTCTTGGATATATGGTTATAGCCCAAATACTTATACCGTTATACTATAAGATGAACCTCACCTCTATCTACACCTATCTGGAGAAGAGGTTTGGGTTTTACTCATATAAAACAGGAGCTTCTGTATTTATGGTATCCAGAATTCTGGGTGCTGCAGTGAGGATTTTTGTGGTTGTACTGGTTCTGCACACCTTCCTTCCGGAGGGATCTGTGCCATTTTGGGTAGTTGCATTTATATTTATGTTCCTGATTTTCCTATACACATTCAGGGGTGGTGTCAAGACCATTATCTGGACAGATGTTCTCCAGACAACATTTATGCTTCTTGCCGTGTTTCTCACCATATTCAGTATAGCAAGAGCTATGGACTGGAGTGTTGGTGAGATGCTCACCGAGGTAAGAAAATCAACATTTTCCGGATGGCTGGACTGGGAGTGGAGTCACGGCACCAATGCAATTAAACAGTTTATTGCAGGTATTTTTATCACTATTGTGATGACAGGATTGGATCAGGAGATGATGCAGAAAAACCTCTCTTGTAAAAACATTAAAGAGGCTCAAAAAAATGTATATACTACCAGTGTTACAATAGTAGTAGTTAACTACTTCTTTCTACTTTTGGGAGCAGTTTTAGCAATTTTTGTCAGCAGTAAACTCGGAGGTATGGAGGGAATTGGTCTTGCAGATGCCCAAGGGATTTTTACAAAAGCTCAAACAGACAAACTTTTCCCAACTATTGCAAGTCAGTATCTTGGTCTTGGAGTAGGTCTATTCTTCATAATTGGTCTCATCTCTGCATCATATCCAAGCGCGGGTGGGGCCCTTACTTCACTTACAACATCTTTTTGCATAGACTTTGTAGGCTTTAACAGCAGAACAGATCTATCTGAGATCAGAAAAAAGAGAATTCGTCAGATGGCTCACGCAGGCTTTGCCTTTCTCTTCTTTTTAATAATTGTGATTCTCCATATTGTAAACAAGCAGGCTATAATAGACCTTGTCTATCTGTTGGCAGCATACACCTACGGACCGCTCTTAGGACTCTTCTTCTTTGGTCTTCTCACAAAGTATCAGGTAAAGGATAGATTCATTCCGTTTGTAGCAATAGCATCTCCGCTTATATGCTACGTTCTGGATACTGTTGGCAAAGATATGCTGGGGTTCGGCTTCGGATTTACGATATTGATTGTAAACGGACTTCTGACATTCTTTGGGATGTACCTTTTAAGGGTGAAGAGGTAGAGTTGTTATGAGTTTTCTCTCCATACTGCTTCTCGCTTTCGGGCTGAGTTTTGACACTTTTGCAGTATCTCTCTCTTGTGGAATATCACTTCCTCAAATTAAAAGAGTTAAGTTTTTAAAGATTGTATCAGGTTTTGCCATTTTTCAATCGGGCTTCATACTGCTTGGGTGGCTGCTGGGGTATAAGGTTTTGGTGTATGTGTCTGCTATAGACCACTGGATTGCTTTCTCACTTCTAACTTACATTGGAATAAAGATGATCTTTGATGGATTTAAAAGAGGAGATACAGACAAACCGTGTATAGATATCACAAATAACCGCTCTCTTGCAATTGTCTCTTTTGCTACCAGCATAGATGCATTTGCTATCGGTATATCTTTAGCTATGATTGATATCACCCCTGACAGACTATTTCTGATTTGGCTTTCGGTAGCACTGGTAACAGCATCGGCATCTGCCGTAGGAATAAAATGGGGCAGATTTTTAGGATGTAAAGCCGGAATCAGGGCAATGGTTTTGGGTGGCATTATTCTGTTGTCTCTTGGATTGAAAATTTTGATTGAGCATCTGGATATTTTATCTTAACTTTGCTGGCGGCAAAATGTACCTAAACTCTTTATAAATGCTCATTCGTGTATCGGCCATATCCTATCTTAACACTCTTCCTTTCGTTTACGGTTTAATGAACCATCCCGTTTACGAGAAGATAGAGCTCACCCTCTCTACACCTGAGGCTTCTGCCAGGGATCTGTTGGAGGGGAGGATCGATATAGGAATAGTACCATCAGCAGTTATTCCGCAAATTGGCGTTAATAATATTATATCGGATTACTGTATTGGTGCAAATGGCAAAGTGGCCAGTGTTTTGCTATGCAGCGGAGTTGATGTGAAAGATATTGAGAGGGTATATCTGGACAGTGAGTCCAGAACTTCGGTTTTGTTGTCCAGGATTCTTTTCAGAAACCATTGGAAAACAGACCCAGCATACTCTCCATTTGACGCATCCAAGAGCGAAATAGATACCGGTAAATCATATATTTTAATAGGAGATAAGGCATTGTTATATGCCGATAAGTTCCTCTTTGTTTACGACCTTGCAGAGGAGTGGATAAAATACAAGAGACTCCCTTTTGTTTTTGCTTGCTGGACCTCTAAGCGAAAACTGGAGAGCTCCTTTGTTAAAGAGTTCAATGAAGCACTTGCTTTTGGTTTGGATAACATTGAAAACTCACTAACCACTCTCCCACATAATTTTGATAACTCATTTGCTTACAATTATCTTAAAAATAATATTTCCTTCAATCTCAGCCCCGATAAACGGGAGGGACTCTCAGAGTTCTGGAGTCTTGCTCTGGAAGAGATGAAGTCGAAGGTCCGATGGTTTGGCTAATGTTATGCCCTGTTCCGGGGCAATCCGAAGTAAATAACAAACCATTAAACGGATCAAATTATGCTCGAAATATTTTACAAACAAAAGGGACAGCTGGTAACCACCGATGAGCTAAGTGCTCTGGATAGTCTGGGTTATGACGATATACTCTGGATTGATCTCACATCACCCACAGGAGAGGAGAAGAGGGGAATAGAGGGGTATCTTAATACTACTCTTCAAAGCAGGGCACAGGCAGAGGAGATTGAGAGCTCTTCAAGATACTCGGAGAGTGAGACCACCATCTTCATAAACACAAATTTTTTGATCCCCGGTCCGGATGACTACTCAATGGAGGCGGTCTCATTTATTCTTTGTGAGGGGATCATCGTATCCATCAGACACGTTCCCCTGAGGAGTTTTACAGATTTGCAGCGAAGGCTATTGGCAAACTACAGGACAATGCCTACCGGATACCACATTTTAATAGGAATTCTTGAGAACAGAATTGACCTTGATGCAGATATGATAGAGCTGATGTCTAAGGAGATAGCTCAGTTCAGTAGAAAAGTGGGACACGGAGGACAGATGGGAGAGGAGTTCATTCTAGATATTAACCAGCTTCAGGAGAACACAATGTTGGTAAGAGAGAACATCGTAGATAAGCAGAGGATGATCTCAAGTATTTTAAAAAGTGACAAGTTTCCAAGAGACGTATTCCCTAAACTCAATGTCTTAATTAAAGACGTTAATTCTCTTATTAATCATACCAACTTCAGTTTCGAGAGGCTGGAGTATATGCAGAATACTGTACTGGGACTTATCAATCTTGAGCAGAACCGTATTATGAAGATCTTTACATTTGTCTCGTTACTCTTTATGCCACCAACCGTAATTGCCAGTATCTACGGTATGAATGTAGACCTCCCAATATTGGGAGGTGTTATAGATTTTGCCCTTATTATGCTCATTATGATGGTTACTGTAGTAACTGTCTCTATACTTTTTCGACGCAAAAGAATGCTTAAGTAAAATAACCTTAGGAGACTATTTCCCTACATCTTTAGCGATATATTTATTATAGAGTGTTAAAGAGATCATACTCGCAACTCCGATACCGGCAAGGATAAACCACAAAGTACGTGGTTGATTCAAGTTATCTACATACTTGACATAGAGAGAAGAGCCCAGAAACCCTCCAATGCTGCTTCCTATTACACCATAGAGAAAAGAGTATCCTAAATATAGCGCCTTTTTATCTGCAGGGGCAATAAGACCGATGTAAGAGATAAATTTAGGGTGGGTTGTCATTTCGCCAAGTGTGAATACCATTATCCCTGTTATAAAGATCCAGGGAGATGAGGAGAATGCAAGAATGGCCATACCAATTGTTCCTAGTCCAATCCCGAATATCATTGTAGGGAGTGCAGGGCTTCTCTTAACAATATTTGAAACAAAAAGTTGAAGAACAATTATTACCCCCGCATTAATAACAGTAACGTGCTCAACATCAAATTTCCAGGATGGATTATCTATGAAAACTCCCAAAAAAGAGTTAACTGCACTATTTAGAGCTGTCATATCTACATAATCTCTTACATACCAAAGCACAGTTCCGAACATCTGAAAATAGAGAATCCAGAAAGCGGAGTAGAGGAAAATCATTAGAATGAATCTCCAGTCCTTGATAACCATCACCATATCCTTGAAGACTTTTGAAAGACTTTTGGTGCTCTTCTCTCTGATGGGCTCTTTATAGATAAAAATATTAATAATCAAAAGAATAACTCCATTGATAGCTGCCATATAGAATATGTAACTGTAAGAGTAAGATTTTAAAATTGGAACAAGAATTAGAGGGAAAAGAAATGCTCCTAAATTAATTGACCAATAAAAAATTCCGAACCCTAATGTGGAGTTTGATTCATTCGTATTTCTTGCAATTGTCCCCGATATTACCGGCTTAAAAAATCCGGCTCCCAGAGCCATAATAACAAGAGAGAGAAATACCAGAATATATCTGCTGGACATCCCCGTTAAAGAGTATCCCAGAATCATACAGATAAAGGCAAATGTTAGCACCCTTCTGTAGCCGTACCTCTCCGCAATTGCACCTGAAATTATTGGTAAAAAGTACAACAGTGGCGGGATTGTTCCCAAAATTGCTCCTGCCTGCTCCTTACTGAAACCAAGCCCGCCACTCTCATAGCCAAGTATCAGAAAAACCGATAAAACAGACATTACACCATAGTATGAGCCCCTCTCCAGGAACTCCATCACAATGACTGTCCAAAAGTTTTTTGGGAATGATTTAATTCCCGTTTTTTGATTATCCATAATATTAAGTTTGTTCAGTTCCCAAAGATAATTGGAATTTAATATATTACAAATTCAAAATCGATAATTATTATTTGGCTGTTTGTGAAAAAAATGTTACTTTTGGGGCTCCCATTTTTGGGCTTATAAATAATGTCTAACTACTAGAAGTTTAAAGAATTAAGAAAAATGACAAAAGAGAGAAAAGAGATCCTCGATTCAGAGGAGCAAATTGAAATCATCAAAAAAAATGATGAAAAACTGGAAGCATTCATAGAGGATGAGTCCGCACCGGTAGATGCTACTACCAGAAAAAGAAAAAGTAATGTATCTGTTGCAGTAGATAAATTCGACTGGGATGCATACGAAAAAGAGTACGTTTATGACACCGAGAAGGATGTAATCGAAGACAAGTACAGCCAGACTCTTTCCAAAGTGATAGAGAATGAGGTTGTAGAGGGAACAGTAGTAGTCTTTAATAAAAGAGAGGTTATTGTTAACATCGGTTACAAAAGTGAAGGCGTTATCAGCATAAACGAGTTCCGTTACAATCCCGAACTGGCTGTTGGGGACAAGGTTGAAGTTTACGTAGAGAATGCAGAGGATAAAAGAGGTCAGCTTATCCTTTCTCACAAAAAGGCACGTTCACTCCGCTCTTGGGACAGGGTAAACGAGGCATTTGAAAAAGATGAAATCGTTAAAGGTTACATTAAGTGCAGGACTAAGGGCGGTATGATTGTAGATGTATTCGGCATCGAGGCATTCCTTCCCGGTTCTCAGATTGATGTTAAACCAATCCGCGATTACGATGTCTATGTCAACAAGACTATGGAGTTCAAAATCGTTAAGATTAACCACGAATTCCGTAATGTTGTTGTATCTCACAAGGCGCTTATTGAGGCAGAACTTGAGGCACAGAAAGCAGACATCATTGGCAAACTTGAAAAAGGGCAGATTCTAGAAGGTGTAGTTAAGAACATCACCTCATACGGAGTATTTGTAGACCTTGGCGGTGTAGACGGACTTATCCATATCACTGACCTCTCCTGGGGAAGAATCAACCATCCGGAAGAGGTTGTACAGTTGGATGAGAAGATTAATGTTGTTATTCTTGACTTTGATGATACCAAAAAACGTATCGCTCTTGGTCTTAAACAACTTAGTTCACACCCTTGGGACTCTCTCAATTCGGAGCTTCAAGTAGGAGACAAAGTTAAAGGTAAAGTTGTCGTTATTGCAGATTACGGAGCATTCATAGAGATTCAGCCAGGTGTAGAAGGTCTTATACACGTATCTGAGATGTCCTGGTCACTTCACCTTCGCAGCGCTCAGGACTTCCTTAAAGTAGGTGACGAGGTTGAGGCTGTTATTCTTACCCTTGACAGAGACGAAAGAAAGATGTCTTTAGGTATCAAGCAACTTAAGAGTGATCCTTGGACAAGCATTAATGAGAGATATCCTGTAGGTGCAAAATGTACAGCAACAGTTCGCAACTTCACAAACTTCGGAGTTTTTGTTGAGCTTGAAGAGGGTGTAGATGGTCTTGTTCACATAAGCGACCTCTCTTGGACTAAGAAGATTAAACACCCGTCTGAGTTTACTACAGTAGGAGACGCGCTGGAGGTGACTGTTCTTGAAGTAGATCAGGAAAATCGCCGCTTAAGCCTTGGTCATAAGCAACTTGAGGAGAATCCGTGGGATGTGTTTGAGACAGTTTTCTCAACAAATTCAGTGCACGAAGGGACAATTACTGCTTATGTAGATAAAGGCGCAACAGTAGCACTCCCTTATGGTGTTGAAGGTTATGTTAGCCAGAAGAACATTATTAAAGAGGATGGTACTCAGGCAAAAGTAGAAGAGAAACTGGAGTTTAAGGTTATTGAATTCAACAAAACAACTAAGAGAATTGTTTTATCACATACTAAATTGTTTGAAGAACAAAAAAGAGAGGAGCCAAAGGAGAGGGTTACAGAGGGGGATTCAACTCAAAAAGCTGTTAAGAAATTAAAAGCCAACCTTGAGAAGACAACTTTAGGTGACATAAGCGAACTTGCAGCTCTTAAGAGTGAGATGGAAAACAAGGATTCGGAGAAATAAACTTTAATGAAGTTTGCATTCACATCATTAGGTTGTGCTTCGGCTCTCCCTACAGTGAATAGGTTTCCAAGCGCTCATGTTCTCAATGTACATGAGCGCTTATTTTTAATTGACTGTGGCGAGGGTGCGCAGATACAACTACGCAGATACGGATTTTCATTTTTGAAGATTCGTGAAATCTTTATATCCCACATTCACGGAGACCATATCTTCGGGATATACGGACTACTCTCTACTATGTCAATGATTGGAAGGAGTGCAGATATCTATATTTATGCACCCGAATCATTCGGGGAGATACTGACCTCTTTTCTTACACATTTCGGTGGAGTATTTAAATTCAAAGTTAACCACATAGTAATCAAAGGAGATCTGCCAGAACTTATATTTGAGTCAAAGAGTTTGGAGATTTTGAGTTTCCCGTTGAATCACAGGATAGATTGTTACGGATTTCTCTTCCGGGAAAAGAGACCAAAAAAGAACATACATAAACATCTTATAGAGAAGGAGAGTCTAACTCTTTTTGAGATAGCAAGACTTAAAGATGGAGAGGATGTTGAGAGAGATAGCGGGGAGGTGCTTAAAAATGAAGATTATACATATATACCATATAAACCAAGATCTTTTGCCTACTGCAGCGATACCGCTCCATTCCAAAAACTGGCGCTTTATGTCAAGGGTGTAGATCTGCTCTACCACGAGACCACCTTTGGTGCCGATATGGAGAAGATGGCAAGAGATACAATGCACTCCACAGCTGCCGATGCAGCTATTTGTGCAAAAGAGGCTGGAGCAGGAAGACTTTTAATAGGTCACTTCTCCTCCCGCTATAAAGATCAAAACATATTACTTGAACAGGCCATTGAGATTTTTCCACAGAGTGCAGTGGCAGATCCCGGTGTAGAGTTCGCAATTCCGCTCATAAAAACATAATTTTTGAGCACATTTATTGAAAAGTCATTTATAAAGAGCTATATGAAAAAGAAAATATTACTAATACTGATTGCATTTTTTGCTTTTACCTCTGTCCGTGTAATGGCGCAGGGTGAAGACTTAAACAAACTGGTTAATAAATACGGTCAGTTGCTATTCTATATCAACAATTACTATTTAGATACACTCAATAACGAAAAACTCACAGATGAGGCAATAAAAAGGGTTTTACTTCAGCTTGACCCTCACTCATCATACATTAGTGCCAAAGATGTAAAAGCGATGAATGAGCCTCTGGAGGGTAATTTTGAAGGGGTGGGAGTGGAGTTTGCAATCATTCGTGATACACTTACAGTCTCATCTACAATTTCCGGCGGGCCGTCGGAGAGAGTGGGAGTAAGAGCCGGAGATAAGATAGTGGCAATTGATGGAGAGAATGTTGCATCTGCAGGTTTAACCAATGATAGGGTTTTTAAATACCTCAGAGGGGCAAAAGGGTCAAAAGTTACTCTCACAGTTCATAGAAGAGGCTCTGCAGAGAAACTGATTTTTGAGGTCACTCGCGATCGCATCCCCATAAATAGTGTAGATGCCGCCTATGAGGCTGCTCCGGGAGTGGTATATATTAAGTTAAGCAGGTTTGCATCAAACTCTTCCCAAGAGATAATAAACTCTATTATGGAGCTTAACATAGGTCATATAAAGGGATTTATACTGGATCTGAGAGGTAATTCCGGCGGTTTTTTAGGTACAGCTCTTGAAATCTCCAACTTCTTTCTGGAAGCGGGACAAACCATAGTATATACAGAGGGTATGAGAATACCCCAAATGACTGAAAAAGCAAAAGGGAGCGGTTTTTTCAAAAAAGGGGCACTAGCCGTACTGGTTGACGAGAACTCTGCATCTGCAAGCGAAATTGTTGCAGGTGCTGTTCAGGATTGGGACAGAGGTGTGATTCTTGGAAGAAGATCTTTTGGCAAAGGATTGGTACAGCAGATGTTACCTCTGAATGACGGTTCACAGTTAAGACTCACAGTTGCAAGGTACCACACCCCATCGGGAAGGGTAATTCAATCTCCATATGAAGCAGGATCTACAGATAAATACTATAAAGATTTCCTTAGTAGATACAACAGAGGAGAGTCATTTAACAGAGATAGCATTCACTTCCCGGATTCTCTTAAGTATAAGACACTTTTAAAGGGAAGAACTGTATATGGAGGAGGGGGAATAATGCCGGATATATTTATCCCGGCAGATACCTCGCACTACTCGGAGTACTATGCAAACCTAGTCAGGAAAAATATTATAAGTGATTTTATGAACAACTTCTCTGATATCAACCGTTCTGAACTTAAAAATAGATATACAACTTTTTCCTCTTTTGAGAAGGAGTTCACTGTTGATAATAAGATGGTTAAAGAACTTATCGATTTTGCACAAATAAAAGGTCTGGAGTTTAATGAGAAGGAGTTTGCAAGGTCTCAATCGGAGATTCTATCCTTAATTAAAGCTCTTACTGCAAGAACACTTTTTGGAACTACAGGTTATTTCCGTGTTGTAAATAACTCGAATGACATTGTATTCCAAAGGGCTTTAGATGTTGTCTCAAAAGGGGGCAATCTCCTATTTTAAGCCTCTGATTGCATTGTGATATGCCCTTGCGTTTCGGTTGTGCTGCTGGAGGGTTGATGCGAATGAGTGAGATCCGTCAAGAGAGGGCTTCGCACAAAAGTAGAGATAGTTATGTTTGCTGTAATTCAGCACAGAATCAATAACGTCAGGGGAGGGTAAAACGATTGGTCCGGGAGGTAAGCCTCTGTTTTTGTAAGTGTTATATGGAGAGTTAATCTCTAGATGCTTATAAAGAATTCTCTTGATAGTAGGATCATTAAGTGCAAATTTTATGGTTGGGTCTGCCTGTAAAGGGATACCATTTTTTATTCTGTTTATATATACTCCGGCAATAATTGGGTGCTCCTGATTTAAATTGCTCTCCTGATTAACAATTGATGCAAGAGTGGTAACCTCTTTGGGAGTGAGTCCTATCTGCATAGCTTGATTACGTCTGTCCTCATTCCAAAAAATGTTGTATTCCCGGTGTAAACGTAGGATAAGATCTCGGGGCTTAGTAGTCCAGTATATCTGGTAAGTATTTTGGATAAACATTCCGGGGAAGGAAAAAGCGTCAAACCCCAAAGAGTCACTCAGTTTTTTATCATTAAGAATATTTAAAACAGAGAGAGAGTCACTCTCAATGCGGGAAGATATAATTGCAGCAAGCCTCTCCAGATTTCTGATATTGCCGGAAATTGTCAGGTTAAGCGGAGTTTGAAGCCCCAGTTTAAACATTCTGACCAACGTACGATTGTTCATCCCTTCCACAATCTTATATCTTCCCGGTTTTACGTTGTTTTTGAATCTCTCAATTGTGGCAGCACGATTAAAAGTATTTATGTTTATTACTCTTTTGCAGGAGTTTAGAGAGTCTATAAGATCATTTAGCTGAGAGTTTGAGGGTATATATAGATATGAGACCCCTTTTGTTGTATTATTCTTATAGAGATTGTTAAAGAGTAAAATAGCACCAACTGCCCCGGCTAAGATAACAATTATTGATAACAGATATATGGTGCGTCTTATTTTAACGCAGTTTAACTTCGTCACCTTCATTCGGCTCATACCCTTTTTTTACTCCATTTATTTTGTGCAATTTGTCCAATCTTATTGCGTACTTCTGTGAAATTTCATACATATTATCTCCATTCTCTACAATGTGTTTGGATAAATTTTTGTCGCCCTCACGACGTTTACGCTCAATATACACTGTTGTTCCATCCTTAAGAGGAATCTCCTGTTTAAGATCATTAAATTTAAGAAGCTCTTTCGTGAAGAGGTTGAACTCTGCTGCTATGGAGGAGAAGCTCTCACCCTGCCCGGCGACAACGAAAAGAACACCGTTTTTACTAAGCAGGGTCCTGGTTAGTGTGAAATGGTATTCACTCCTGCCTCTCTCTGGAGTGACTATTTTCTCATCAATAATAGCTGCAGGACTGGGAGGCAATGTGGTACGGAGAACATCGTATTTGAACAGAGAGTAATCTTCTATAATTTTAATTAGGAGCTGAGCGTAATTAGGATTGGTGGCATATCCTGCTTTCTTTAAACCATAAGCCCACCCTTTGTAGTCTGTAGGCTTCAGATCAAAAAGAGATTGGTATCTCTCCCTGTAACGGAGGAATTCTGAGTGATCTCTAAAAGACTCTTCCGGGGTTTTGTATTTTCGGAAGCACTCATTTACACTATCATCGGTGTGTAGAAATGTATCTCCTTTCCAGTTATGACACTTTATTCCAAAATGATTATTTGCCTCTTTTGCCAAAGTTGAGTTCCCATCGCCAGATTCAAGAGAGGCCTGTGCAAGAATAATGCTTGCCGGAATAGCGTGGCTCTTCATCAGTTCTATTGCAATCTCCTTATATCTATTAATATAATCTGCCCTGCTCATCTTTTGTGCAGAGGCATTGGTGATAGAGAGCACCAGAGAGAGGAGTAAAACAAGAAATTTATTTAAAAAAGACATAACACCGTTAACTCTGTCGGCAAAATTACTAATTTTGTACCAATCACAAATAAAAAAGAATGGAGCAAAAGAATCTTGTCATTCAGTATGATGAATATCTCGATAACGGAGAGCTATCCAGGGAGGATGCGTTACTTTTGGAGAGAGCTGTAGAGGCAACAAAAAGTGCATACGCACCATATTCAAACTTTAAAGTTGGAGCAGCACTTATGCTAAGTAATGGGGAGGTGATTGCTGCCAGTAATCAGGAGAATGCTGCCTACCCCTCTGGACTCTGTGCAGAGAGGGTGGCAATCTTTTATGCTCACGCAAAGTATCCTAACGAATCTATACTCTCTATTGCTGTCACTGCAGTTGTAAACGGAGTTCAATGTGAAACTCCTACATACCCTTGCGGAGCCTGCAGGCAAGTAATGGCAGAGTCTCAGCAGAGAGGGGGTCACCCATTTAAAATTATTATTGGAGGATCTAGAGTTACTCAGGTTGTTAAGTCGGCAGACTCTCTTCTCCCACTTGTTTTTAATAACCTTCCCAAATAGTTTTTTCCCTCTTTTAAAAAAAAATACTATCTTTGTGCGGGGTAAGTCATATACGACCAGCTCCCACTGAACTCCCCCAGGATCGGAAGGTAGCAAGGGTAGGTGGTTGACCGGGATGAAAATTGCAGTTGGTCTTTCAGGAGGAGTAGATTCCAGTGTAGCAGCACTTTTGCTTAAAGAGCAGGGTCACGATGTTATTGCTCTTTTTATGCAAAACTGGCACGACACTACCGGAACTCTATATGGAGATTGCCCGTGGAAAGATGACAGAGCAATTGCAGAACTAGTAGCAAAGAGATTAGGGATACCATTTCATTTTGTTGATCTGAGCCACGAGTATGGAAAAAGAGTGGTAGATTATATGTTTGAGGAGTACAAGATGGGAAGAACTCCTAACCCGGATGTGTTGTGTAACAGAGAGATTAAATTTGATGTATTTCTAAAAAAGGCACTTTTACTCGGAGCTGATTATGTTGCTACAGGTCACTACTGCAGGAGAGAGAGCTTTACAGATGACTCGGGTAAAGAGATTTTTCGAATTCTTGCAGGGGCAGATCCCAATAAAGACCAAAGCTACTTCCTTTGTCAGTTAACTCAAGAGCAGCTTTCAAAAGCACTATTTCCTATCGGTCATCTGCTCAAACCTGAGGTTAGAAGATTGGCAGCTGAGGCTGCACTACCATCAGCAGAGAAAAAAGATTCACAGGGAATCTGTTTCGTTGGGAAAATTGACCTTCCTATCTTTCTGCAGCAAAAACTAAAACCCTCTCAGGGTAAAGTAGTGGAGATTTTCCAGGATTACTACATTGGGAAACACAACTTTATAAGCTGTAAAGAGGGGTATGATAATATATCTGACAGGGAACTGATCGAGTTATCGCAGCCGTATCACTATTCTCATAATTGTGGAAAGGTTATAGGCGACCATCAGGGAGCTCACTACTACACTATAGGTCAAAGAAAAGGTCTAAATATCGGGGGACACATTAACCCTCTATTTATCATTGCAACAGATATTGAGACCAATACTATCTATACCGGAGAGGGTCAGGATCATCCTGGCCTTTACAGAAAAGCACTCTTTATTTCTGGTAGTGAAATTCATTGGATTAGAGAAGATATGAGGATGTTACCGGGAGAGAGCCGGGACTACTTGATTAGAATAAGGTATCGTCAGCCGCTTCAAAAGGGGAGGCTCTTTATGAGAGAAGAGGGTTTGTATATACTCTTCTATGAGCCTCAAAGGGGTATCACCCCCGGTCAGTTTGCGGCCTGGTACGAATCACAGGAGATGCTGGGCTCAGGAGTTATATTGAAATAACAATCTCGAGCTTAGTTACTCTTTCTCTCTAAAGTTGGTTATTAGCTTGGTAGGAGTGTAATCCGGATTGGGGTATTCAAAGAGTGGAAAGAGATGCTCTGTCTCACCGGTGGTAAATCCCCATATTGATTCATAATCTTTTATCTTCTCTCCCATCGCTTCCAACTCCCGTAAATAGGAGGAGATTGATCTGTTCTCTATTATGAATACCTCACCCATCTTATCAATAACAGGGCTGTGTTGCCGTGTTCTGTCGTGGTCAAAAAGCAGAACTCTTTTACCCTCTTTTGTAATGCCAACAAGTTTAAATGTCATACTTTTTCCTATAGCTGGCAGGTTTAGTACATTTCTGTCTGTAGGCAAAAATGGAAGTTGGTTCTCCTTCATAAACCTGTTTATCTCTGAGGTGAGATTATCTCCTCTATTAAAAATGGCATTTAATTCAACCTGTTTATGATCTGGTACTTTTCCAAAAGCCTTCTCCTCTTTTTGCTCCTGAATTGAGCGACTGTTTGGGGCGTACATCTCCATATTCTCTTCAAATCCCTTAACTGTAAATGTGTAATATGAAACCACCCCCAACGAGTTAAGTTGTTGCCGCAGTTTTGCGGTATGTCCTCTTCTGGAGACAGCTGCAGTAAATACCAGCTGGTTTGTGATTATCCATCCGGCAGAGATTATTGCCTTTATTGTCTCCCTGGCTTGTGGGGTAATCTCCAGCGGAGACTGAATATGTGTCTGTATAACAAACTGTTTTATACCTGCCTCGACTCCCTTTCGTTTAAACTCTCTCAGGATTGAAATAAGTTCGCTGTTTACTCTCATTGGAAGATATGCAATAAGCCTTGTGCCAAGTCTGACCCTTTGTATGTCATAATACTTCTCCCCATCTGCCCTTAAGCTATTAGACTCTCTCTTCTTTAATGCCATCTTCAGTACAGCATTCAAAATGTTTTCCAGTACTCTGTTCTTACTCATCAGAGCATCTCCGCCTGTGATAAGGATATCTCTTATTTGAGAGTCATTTTCAAAGTACTCCATAAGTATAGACAGCTTTCTCTCCCAGCTCTGGAGTGGTTTGAGCGCATCCATATCAAAGTTAAGCCTTTCACTCTGAAAGTCATACATCCTTTGGCAAGAGGAGCACAATCCGCCACAACTTCTACCTCTGGTATCAGGTATCATTATTGCCACCTCCGGGTATCTCCTGTGGATGTTATGCCCCTCTGGAAGTAACCATCCTGCAGCATTTGGTTCTCCCTCAACAAGAGCATCCTCTCTCTCCCAAGCTTTAATATTTCCGTATGTCTCGACCAAAGATTCTGAATAGATGATGTAGCTTCTTATTGCTAAATCGTCAAATCCATTTTCGTCTGTATTTAAAAGAGAGAGATAATATGGAGTTATGAAAAATGGAATTCTCTTGTTTTTAGCTCTGTTAAGTATCCTCACCGTCTTTGTAGATAGGCTCTCTCCAAGAAAAGAGTTCAGTTCTGAGGGGCTTTTTATAGCCATAATAAGATGAAAACGGAAGTCACTCCACCACTCATTAACCTTGTCGACCTTCTGTTTATGTGTAAGACCCTCCTCAAAGTGATATCTGGTGGAGGTGTGTGCTCTCTTCTCAATTTTTTTAACTAACTGTAATATAATCCTCTCTTTATTAGATGCTCTTCTCTCCCGAACATCTCTATCGAGCCCGGATGGCCATCTCTTCATATGTTTGAGAAGCTTTTTAAAAGAGTAATCAGGAAGTTTGAAATCGGGTAAGGTATGCAGGAAGATATGATAGAGATCTTCATAGAGATCCTTTTTTGCTCCGGCTGGAGTGTTTCCCGCAAGAAAATTCCATAAAAGAGATAGGGTCTCCAGGTAAATTTTATCACCTTTGGAGAGCTCCTGTATATATTTTGACTCATATTCCAAAAAGGTAAGTATGAGATTAGCCGCATTTTTTTGAGAAGAGTCACTTTTACTCTCAGTTATACTTTTTGCATAACTTCTGATGTGGTCAATAAAGAGCTCCTCACGATCGCTTATTATAGCAAAGTTGTAGATTTCCGGTAGATTTTTACGAAACTTATTCAGTATGTTTTCTGCCATTATTATTGATAATTTTGAAGTGGATTCTTACAAACTTACCAAAAAAAATTGAGAAATGCAAGGTAAATGAGACAGTTCCTAGATTGAAAAGGTGGGATATTTAAATATAAAACCGGATTTTTCAAGTTTCTCGGGAATCACTCTCTGCCCTTTTGTAATTACAACTGATGCTTCACCCATTATAAACTTTAGTATCGACTCCGGTACTCTTATTTTAAACAAAGATCTCTCTCTCTTTGCAATTAATGCTGTCAAATCTCTGTTAGATATGGGATTAGGTGTAGTTATGTTTACAGGCCCAATGAGGGTTTCATTAGAGATTATATGGGAAACGGCTCTAAGCATATCTTCCAGCATTATCCAGGATATCATTTGTGCACCGCCCCCCAAGATTGCAGCAATACCATATTTTGCCGGGAGTATCATTTTTGCAAGTGCACCTCCGCTCTCAGAGATAACCAGCCCCAATCTTGCTACTACCACCCTGGCATATTCCAGTGCATTAAAGGCCTCTTTTTCCCACTCTTTACAAAGATTAGCAAGAAAGTCATCTCCATAAAGGGGATCACTCTCACTATTTAAATGATCATTGTCGTATTGATAAATTCCAACAGCCGAAGCGCTGATTAAAAGTTTCACCTTCTTACTCATATTAATCGCATCTACAACCCTTCGGGTGGTTTCAATCCTGCTCCTCTTTAAGAGCACCTTGTAATTGCTGCTCCATCTTCTATTTATACTGGCACCGGCCAGGTTTATTATTATATCACATTTACCTGCAAGTTCAAGCGAGAACCCTCTTTTTAGAGGCATAATGGTAAACCCGCACTCTTTAAGGTGATGGATAAGATTTCTTCCGATAAAGCCGGAAGATCCGGTTATTCCGACTATAACTCCTGTTATTACCTTAGAATCATCCATAAATATATTTTAAATCTTTAGTCCGTCATATGCTGGCATAATACGCTCAGGTAAAGTATCTGCCAGATCTGAGTGTTTGCCAATCTGATGAGAGAGGTGAGTTAGATAACACATTCTGGCACCTGTCCTCTTTGCTATAGCTATTGCCTCATCAAGTGAAAAATGGGATATATGGCGCTCTCTTCTTACTGTATTGATTACAAGCACATCAAGCCCTATGAGTTTGTCAAACTCATCTTCCGGAATGTAATTGGCATCTGTGATGTAGGCAACATTTCCAATTCTGAAACCCAATACAGGAAGCTTATAGTGATAAACTCTTATGGGAGTTATTAGTGTCTCATTTATCTTAAAGGTGCTGTTCCCGATGATCCTAATGTCAAAATCCGGGGCACCGGGATATTTAAGTCCATCAAATGCATAGGAGTACTCCCTTTTCAATGACTCCAACACCCTCTTTTCACAGTATACCGGTACCACTCTTTTTTTTATATGGTTAATTGCTCTGATATCGTCCAACCCTCCGGTGTGGTCTTTATGCTCGTGGGTCAATAGAATTGCATCAAGATTGGAGATACTCTCCCTTAATAGCTGTTGCCTGAAATCCGGACCGGCATCAATCAGAAGAGTGCTTCCACCATCTTCAAAAACTACAGAGGATCTGAGCCTTTTGTCTCTTGTATCTTCAGATTTACATACTTCGCAGTTGCATCCTATTACCGGTACCCCTTGTGATGTTCCTGTTCCGAGGAAGGTTAATCTTGTCATTCGATTGGAGATCTATTGTTTTACATTTATAAAGGTAGGAAATTTTAATACCTTTGCGAAAATTATTATAGTGAAAGGCACTCTCTATCTAATACCATCTCCATTGGGAGAGACTCTTGTAACCGATGTTATTCCTCAAGGGACCTTGTCGGTTTTAGCTGAACTTAACTATTTTGTAGTAGAAGAGTTAAGGAGTGCAAGAAGATATCTCTCCTCTGCCGGTCTCAAAGGAAGAGTTGATTCTCTGGAGTTTTACCTGCTTAATGAGCATACATCAGAAAGGGAGATCTACTCATATCTTTCGTTGCTTTTAGAGGGAAATAGTGTAGGTATGGTTAGTGAAGCCGGGCTGCCTGCCGTTGCCGATCCCGGATCGCTTTTAGTTGCTCTCTCACATAAAAACGAGATAGAGGTGATTCCCCTGGTTGGGCCATCTTCTTTGATGATGGCACTTATGGCTTCAGGTAAGAATGGGCAGAACTTCTCTTTCGTCGGCTACCTGCCTATTAAGAGCGATCAGCGTCGTCAAAAGATAAAAGAGCTTGAGAGGTTGGCTGGAAGAACCGGTCAGAGCCAAATAATAATAGAGACTCCATATAGAAATGATGCTCTTTTGGCAGACCTGCTTACAGTCTGTTCAAATACAACGCTTCTTACCATTGCATCTAACATCACTATGGCTGACGCATACATCAAGACGCGATCGATAGAGCAGTGGAAAATGGGAGTTCCATCAATTAACAAAAAACCTTGTGTGTTTATATTATGAAGATAACTGACGAAAAGAATCTTATAGAGCTTATCGGTATGGAGTTCTATGCATATCACGGATGTTTCAAAGAGGAGCAGATAATAGGCAATAGGTTTATGGTCAATTTTTCTGTAGAGACAGAGATGGAGAGACCGGGTCTCACCGATAATCTCTTAGATGCGTTAAATTATCAGGAGCTCTATAATATGATAAAAGAGGAGATTGAGACAGCATCAAAACTGCTGGAAAATGTTGCACTAAGAATTCTTGAGAGGGCAAACAGAGATTTTCCGGCGATAAAGTGGGCACAGATCTCTATATCCAAACTTAACCCGCCAATAGGGGGAAAAGTGGAGGCATCCAGAGTGGTAATGAGCAGAAGTTATAATACAGGTTCAGAATGAGCAATAGAAGAGGAAACAGCGTAGCCTTTCTCACTCTTGGTTGCAAACTCAACTATTCCGAAAGTTCTGCAATTGCACGAGAGTTTGTTGAGAACGGATACGATAAGGTCCCCTCAGGAGGCTTTGCAGATATATATGTAATTAATACCTGTTCAGTCACTGAGCACGCAGATAAAAAGTGCAGAAGTGCAATCAGAAAGCTTCATAAGCAGAACCCGGATGCAATTGTCGCAGTGACCGGCTGCTATGCACAACTAAAACCACAGGAGATTCTGGATATTGAGGGGGTCGATCTGGTGTTGGGTGCAGATCAAAAATCAAATCTCTTTATGAGGGTATCACAATTGCGGGAAAAAGATGAGATCTCCGGAGAGAGACACTCATCTGCAAGAGCTTACTCTTGTGCAATATCCGAGGTTGAGACAATTTTTCCTGCCTACTCATCTGACGATAGGACCAGATCTTTTCTTAAGGTACAGGATGGTTGTGACTATCACTGCACCTATTGTACAATTCCTTTGGCAAGAGGAAAAAGCAGAAACCATCCCATTGCTTTTATCATTAAAGAGGCAAATGAGATAGCTGCAAGAGGCATAAAGGAGATAGTTTTGACAGGCGTCAATACCGGAGATTTCGGAAAAAGCACCAACGAGAGATTTGAAGAGCTTCTAATCAAGTTAAATGGGGTAGAGGGGATAGAGAGAATCAGAATCTCATCAATTGAACCCAACCTGCTTACAGAGGAGTTAGTTAAATTCATCTCCTTAAATAATAGATTTCTTCCACATTTCCATATCCCACTTCAATCCGGAAGCAATAAAATTCTTGGGCTAATGAAGAGACGATACTCTCGAGAGCTATTCCGCGACCGGGTTGAGATGATTCGCAAATACACTCCCTACCCCTTTATAGGAGTTGATGTTATTGTCGGGTTTCCTGGAGAGAGCGAGTGTGATTTTGATGACACCTACACCTTTCTCGAGCAGATATCTCCCTCGTTCCTTCACGTTTTTCCATACTCCAGACGCAATAATACTCCTGCTGCCAATTATGAAAATCAGGTTATGGATTCTGAAAAAAGCAAAAGAGTTGCAAAACTTAACAATTTGTCGGACAATCTATACAACAAATTTGTTGATCAAAACAGAGGAAGAGTGGAGGAGGTGCTGTTTGAAAGTACAATCAAAGGGGGAAAGATGTTTGGATATTCAAGAAACTATATAAAAGTAGAGCAACCCTACGTTAAAGATCTAATAGGAAAAATTGTAGAGGTAGTAATCTAATCTCTCTGTTCAACCGCTATCTCCTCCGGCATTTTAACAGCAGCTGCCCTCTCAAGATTGCGCTCTCTTTTTTTACGACTGATAAAAAAGCTGTTTATCAACTCTTTAAATGAGCGAAACTCCTCCTGATATACAAGACCTATCCCATTTCTCTGGCTGTTATCCAAATAGTTAGAGTATTGATCTGCAGAGTGAGAAAAAGCTTTTGCACGGAACCTTCCCCTCTCGTCGAGTTTTATCTCTACATCCAGGTCACCAACAACTCCGGATGACTTGTTAAGATATTTTGAACTACCGATATTTCCATTTACAACTACTCTGTTGTTAAAAAGTTGTGCAGAGACTGCAGCATCAAAAATATCCCTTCCATTTTGTCCCGGCTGATAATTAAAGCTAAGATCCAAAGGTATATCCAGTTGATTAAAAATTTTGTTTATCTGGTTTGAGAGCACCTCGGTTGCATTTGAGTAGAGAATAGTTGAGTTATTTACTATACTTGATTGTACATCAGGAATAAAGCTGCCTGAAACCAGTAGTGACATTACCTGCTTAATCACTTTATCATCTGTATTTAGTGCTGCGTTAACTCTGGATTTGGTTATCGGGTCTATATCCGGAATATCAATGGCAAAGCTAAGTCGTGGGTTCATTAGAGGTCCACTCATATTGATCTGACAATCTACAGTCCGTCTGTTGGCAACGGAGCTGGTATCTGCAATGAGTGTGTTCACAGAGGCTTTTGTTTTATAATTAGCTGTTAAGTTGAGGTTTGTCTTCATTATATCGCCATTGAATCCGATGTTTCCGCCCTCTTGCACAGTAAAATCTCTTTCAATAAAACCTTGTAGAACAAATTTATAAGAACCACTTTGAATTATATAATCTCCGGTAATACTGAAAATATCTCTGGAGGGGTTTATATCAAGAGTTATAAGTCCACTACCATAGCCTGTAATAATGTCTCCGACACTTTTGTCTATCTCTATCAGCATAGCTGCATCAGGAGTCATATTTGCTCTCAATTTAACTTGCAGCTCTGTTGATGATCTAACCTCTTCCTGCTCAATGTCAATGCCATCTTTATTAAAGAGATCGGAAGCAGCCTGAGTAAAGGTGAGCAGATTTTTACTGCTTACTTGCGTGGCAGAGGTGAGGGGAATGTGTATAGATGTATTTTTGTTAGCTGTTACAGAGATGTCTATCAAAATTTTTTGCAGCGGGCCGGTTATTGATAATCTTCCTGTTCCAAAGGCGCTTCCGTAAAAATCTGTGTTATCCTCCTCCTTTGTGTTTAGAGCCTCCAGATTAGTGAAATTTATTATTGTGTTAAGGGTGAGGTTTTTGAAATAGTTGTAACTCAAACCTCCAGAAACACGACCAATGTTGCCTAGTCTGTCTTTGATTGCAATATTATTGAAGGTTACCCCTCTCTCAGTAATAGAGAATGGTCCATTGAGAGTATAAACCACATTAGTAAAATCTATTTTTAAAGATAGATTATTCACATATGTATTTCTACCAGACAGGTTAAGCTTGTCAAGTGGACCCTCCGCTTTCACGGAGCCGGAGATACCCCCTTTGCTATTTGAAATAATGCCGGTAAGAAATGGCTCAAAATAGACCGGTGAAAAAGAGTCAAACAGCACATCTGCAACCAGATAATTACCCTTTGGTTTGTATGTTCCGGTGATGTTAAGTGGCTCTCGTTGTGATAATCTGTTAGAGAGCCTTAAATTAAAGAGTTCTGAGCTATTCTCCCACTCACTTACAATATCCACCTCTCCCAAAGGGCTGTTATTAATCTCAATCTCCTTTCCGGTAACATTTAACAAAATCTTAGGCTCTTTATATAGATTTATGGCAAGTGCATTACCGGTAAACCTCCCTTTAATGTTAAGATCCTCTTTGATTAAGTTGTTCAGAGGAGAGATATCAATATCTTTTATCTCAACAGATAGAGTATCTAATGGGTTGGAGGATATTATGCCATCTATATTTAGATGTTGATTCTGCTGGAAAAGCCTGAATTCGTGAAATACAAATGTGCTATCTTGCTTTACAATTTTGGATTTTGCAAAATTCCACCTCTCCCCGTTAAGAAATATCTCCGATGGGTTTATTGATATATCTGTAATATAATCATCTCCCTCGCCCAATGAAGTAAATAGCACGCTGGATGTAAAGTCCATCCTGTTTTTAAACTCTCCCAGGTTTCTATATTCGCTCTTAATATTCAAGAGATTCTCTTTGAGAGTCATTGTGACAATGCTGCTATCAAGGTTAAAACCTGCTAAATGAAGTCTGTTTGAAGTTATCCTGGAGGTCAGCTCATTAGTGTTGCCTTTTACCACAAGGGCTAACTTGTTGGCATAGGTCTTCTTAAACCCTATTCTGTCGCTTTTTAAGTCAAGTAAGACATTTTCATCTGAGTCAATATCTATTTTTAGTGAGGTTCCTGACGCAATGCTAAGCCCTGGCATAACAAGCTGAGTTACAGATTTTGTGTCGTTAAACTCAATATTAAAAGAGTACCTCTTGTTGTTCCCGGAAGAGAAATCCCCTCGGCTTACGGGGAAAATAGCTTTCAGATTGCTGTGCAGTGTTATATTAGAAAACTTGTCGATAAAATTTGTGATAAAATCGTCACCTCTGTAAGTGGCATTTGCAAAAGCTGATCTCAGATAGATATTGAACTTATCCTGACTAGAACTGGACTGAACGGAGATATCACCAATCGGGAACTTCCCGTTACTATTGGTAAAGTTAAGACCTTTAATGTTTATGGTTCCGTCAATATCTCCTTTTTGGGACTGAGTAAAATTAGCCAACATTTTGAGAGAGACACCCGAGAGAGAGTCTCGTTTATCAAAATTGAGTGCAGCAAGATCTGCATATATAACATCTGCATAGAAGTCATAATATGATAGAGATTTTGGATTTATCCCGATAATTCCTTGAAAAATCAGATCAAGATTAGGGTCTCTACAGATAACCTTACCATTAAAGGTGTTGTCAACATAACTGCCGACTGCAGCAATATTTCTATATGGATAGTTATTGAACTCTAATTCTCTAATGAAGAGAGAATCAATTCTAAACTCGCTTCCTCCCGCCTTAGATTCTCGCAAAAGAGCATTTACCCTGGTATTAAGTGTGACTCTTCCCAAAGAGGAGCCTTCAATCAATTTTCCTACATTCAGTTGGTCACTCCTTAAATTTCCTATAAGATCAAGCCCGTTTCGCTTGATATTTCTTCTAAGCAGTACATCCATATAAATATCGCCAATGTTGGAGGTGAGATTACCGTTTGCTACAAAGTCGTCCAGCAACCCTGCAAGCCTCCCTTTGAAATTGTATTTAATAAAGGGGGAGAGATTGGTTAGGAACTCAATGGGCTTAGTGCTGTTAAGTGAAGATATTATATACGCAAGATCCAGCGTTGTAGTGGTTGCACTGTTTATATCAACGAAGAGCATTGTCTCATCACTGTTTGGAAGCCCGGATATACGTGCATTTATATCTGCAAATGTCAACCCAGATTCGGAAGATACCTTTAGATTGTCTGTCCTTAGATTTGATACAGTTCCCTTGATGTAACCGTTAATATTTAGAGTGAGATGGTTGTTTGCCAAGGATTTGTCAAACTTTGCAACACTTTTAATGTTAATAAGCGAGTTGTTTAGTTTTACCTCCATCCTCACGCTGTTTAGAAAATCCGAAAACGCACTGAAATTCTCAAAAAACATAGAGAACCTCTCGGCATTCAGTTCACTGTTCCCATCCTCAACAATAAGGTTGTCCAACTCAATTAATTTTGAACTTAAACTTAAATTAGCAGAGAATTTTTTTGCTCGAAACCCGCTCTTCTCCACAAAGCTTATGTTCTTAATATCTGCTTTTAGAGTGTCGTGGTGAAATGTAATTTTCTTTATTTCAAGATTGATGTTGCTAATAGATAGGTCAGAAAAATTTATTACATCTGAATCTATCTCCTTAACTTGGGAGAAGGAGTTTAACATATTGAACCTGAAGTTCTCCAGCTTTAATTCGTGGGCATAGATTTCCGGTTCAAGTTTAGTAGAATCACTATCACTTTTATTTGAAAAACCTTCAATTATTCTGCTTAGGTTTGTTGTTGAGTCGGTCTCGTTTACCAGATTTAAGATGCCGTCATATAGATGTACGTGCCCAAACCTGAAGTCACCTTTAATAATATCTTTAGCAGAGAGTGTGACCGATATTTTGCCACAATCCAAAAGAGTATCATTTGGAGAGGATAAGATTGTTATATCATTTATTATGAGTTTATTAAAAAAAATATAATAGACCTTGCCTATAGATACCTCTGTGTTTAGTCTCTGTGAAAGAGACTTTGCCGCTTTACGGGCACTCCACGTCTGTAGAGCAGGCATCTGAAGGGCAAGATAGGCTCCTATTGGCAGAAAAGCAATAAAAACCAGAAGCGCAATCGATATTTTCTTAAATGTGTGAATAATTATATATTTCGTGCAAAATTAGTCATTTTAATAGAGCTATTTATTAAAAAAAAACCAATTTTGCAAAATATTTGATTTAATGAGTAATCTTATACTGGCAATAGAATCATCCTGCGATGATACATCTGCATCTGTAGTTTCAGATGGTGTTGTATTATCAAATGTTATGGCATCGCAAGATGTACATAAAAAGTATGGTGGAGTAATTCCGGAACTTGCATCCAGGGCTCATCTGCAAAATATTGTTCCTGTTGTATCACAAGCACTTAGAGATGCAGGTAAAGAGATTAAAGAGATTGAAGCTATTGTTTTTACAAGGGGCCCCGGTCTTCTGGGTTCCCTGCTCGTTGGAACCTCTTTTGCAAAGGGACTGGCATTGTCACTCAATATCCCCTTAGTTGATGTTAACCACCTTCAGGGGCATCTTCTCTCACATTTTATAAATGAACCGGGGTCAAACAGTCGGCAACCATCATTCCCTTTTCTTTCGCTACTGGTCTCGGGTGGGCATACTCAGATAGTTCGGGTTGACGATTTTCTAAGCTTTGAGGTTATTGGTGAGACAATAGATGATGCAGTGGGGGAGGCATTTGATAAGTGTGCCAAAATTTTGGATCTTGGATATCCGGGTGGACCAGTAGTAGATAATCTGGCCAAAGGGGGAGATCCTTTAAAGTTTAAATTTTCCAAACCTAGAATACCTGCATATAACTTTAGCTTCAGCGGAGTTAAGACATCTCTTCTCTACTTTATCAGAGACAGCATTAAGAGTAATCCCAACTTTATAGAGGAGAACCTGAATGACTTGTGCGCATCTTTTCAAAATACTCTAATAGATATTTTGATGGATAAGATTATTAAGGCAACCCAAGGGACAGGCATTAAAGAGGTAACCCTTGCAGGCGGTGTCTCTGCTAACTCTGCTTTAAGGGAGAGGGTGGTGAGTGAAGGTAAAAAAAGAGGTTGGAATACATATATACCCGAAAACAGATTCACTACAGACAATGCTGCGATGATAGCAGTTGCCGGGTATTATAGGTATATAAACGGACACAAAGCACAACTTGATTGCACTCCGGTCTCACGGGCAATAAATTACATCTGATTTTTTTGCTATTTTTCCCAGGAGCTAATAGAGAAATCTAATTGGGAATAGCGAGATAGCTTTTTTTTTAAAAAAAGGCTTTTATTACTATGCAAAAACATTGCCAATAGTGCTTGGGCATATATAAATATTCCAAAAAAAAATTATCTTTGTCTCCGCAAACACAATTTAATGTACTTAATTACTAACTTAAAATTTATTACATGAAAAGATTCAGCCTTGTAATTGCAGCTCTCCTGATGGTTATCGGGAATCTTCTGTTCGCGCAGAATATTCGGGTATCGGGAACTGTAAATGAATTGGGAACGGGAGCACCGCTTCCATTCGTAAGCATCCAGGTTAAGGGAACAACCGCAGGCACAACCACAATGGACAACGGCTCCTTTGTGATAAATGCACCTGCAAACGGAACTCTTGTTTTTAGCTTTATTGGTTACAAAACTATTGAGGTTCCCATAGAGAACAGAAGCGTGGTAAATGTTCAGCTGGAGCTGGACGCTGTGAGTCTCGAAGAGGTGGTTATGGTTGCTTACGGTACCGCAAAAAGATCTAGCGTTACCGGATCAATCACCTCGGTTGGCGCCGCCAGTATTGAGAAGAGACCTGTTACAAACGCACTGGCAGCCCTTTCGGGAGCCGCACCCGGTGTTCAGGTTAATACTTCATACGGTCAGCCCGGAGCAGACCCTACAATCCGTATTCGCGGATTCGGTTCCATCAACTACTCATCTGAGCCGCTTATAGTTCTGGATGGAGCTCCATATAACGGAGTGATGGCTAACATCAACCCTTCCGACATCGAATCTATCAACATTCTTAAAGATGCAGCTTCAACTGCACTTTTCGGGTCAAGGGGTTCAAACGGAGTAGTTATGATTACCACTAAAAAAGGGAGAAAAGAGAAGTTGTCAATCAGCGCAACTGTTACACAGGGTTTCTCCGGAAGGGGACTGCCTGAGTACGACAGGATAGATGCCTTCCAATACTACCCGGTAATGTGGGAATCTCTAAGAAACCAACTTATTACACCTACAAGAACATCTGCCGACGCGAGTATACTGGCTTCCGGCACAACCTCTAACGGTATTATTGCACAGTTAGGTTACAACCCATTTAAAGGTATAGCAGATGGAGCGATTGTCGGCACAGACGGCAAACTTAACTCCGCTGCTACATCTCTGCTATGGAGTGACACAGACTGGTACTCACCAGTTGAGCAGCTAGGAAACAGAACAGAGGCTATGGTATCTGCAAGCGGTGGAACCGATAACGCAGATTACTATCTATCTGTAGGTTATACTACGGATCATGGCTGGATAAAGAAAACCAACTACGACCGTATCTCTGCAAGGGCAAATGTTAATTTTACACCTAAAAAGTGGATCACATTTGGTGTAAATCTAAATACATCTTACAACACCTCTACATCTGCAAATACTGAGAGTAATACAGGTTATGCTAACCCAATCTACTTTGCAAGAACAATGGGACCAATCTATCCTGTATACCAACATAACAGATTAACAGGAGATTATATTCTTGATGATCAAGGTAACAAACAGTGGGACCTTGGTGCTCAGGTTGTTCAGGATGGAGTTACATACAGAGCCAGAACCCAGAACAATGGTCGTCACGGTATTGCAGAACATATGCTCAACGACAGATATTTTGAAAGAAATACAATTCAGTCAAGATCATTTGCAGAGTTCACATTCCTTAAAGATTTTAAATTTAAGGTTACACACTCATTTGATATAAATAACTACCTCTACTCAGAGTATGAAAACAAACTGGTTGGAGACGGATCTCCTCAGGGAAGGGCAGAGAGAGAGCAGTCTTTGAGATACACCTGGACAACTGTTCAGATGCTCACATATAACAAGATTATAGGGAAACACGATATCAACGTGATGGCAGCTCACGAAAATTACAAAAACCAATATAAGTATCTTCGTGGTTTCCGTCAGGGTGAGATTATCCCGGGCAACTCAGAGCTCATAAACTTTACAACCACAAACAGTTTGTCGTCTTATGTAGATAACCACACAGTAGAGGGTTATCTTGCAAGAGCAAGTTATTCATACGACAATGGCAGATACACTGCCGAAGGTTCCTACAGAAAAGATGGCTCTTCAAAGTTTGAGAATGCTGCAAGATGGGGAGACTTCTGGTCTGTTGGTGCAGGTTGGAGAGTTGACAAAGAGGGATTTATGGCAGGTCTCACTTTTGTAGATTTTCTTAAGCTTAGAGCCTCTCACGGTCTTAATGGTAACGATGCAGGTATAAGCTATTTTGCCTGGCAGGTTTTGTATAACTACAATAACAATGCAGCAGAGCCAGGCTTTATACAGTCTACTCTTCCTGGCAATCCACTCTTAAAGTGGGAGACATCTGTACAGACAGATATCGGTCTTGATTTTAACCTCTTCAATAACAGATTAAGAGGTACAGTTGACTGGTTTAATAAAGAGTCAAAAGACCTTATCTTCTCTCTTCCTCTGGCACCATCTACAGGATATGTATCTCAGGACAGAAATGTCGGAAGCGTTTACAACCGCGGATGGGAGATGGATCTTACAACTACTTTTGTAGATACTAAGAATTTCAACTTTAGCCTTAATGTAAATGCAACAACCTATAAAAACGTAATTAAGAGGCTACCGGATGAAAATCGTGAATTGGGAATTATCTCAGGAAGTTACAAACGTGTTGAGGGGGGCTCAATTTATGATTACTGGTTACGTCAGTGGTATGGTGTAGATCCAACAAACGGAAATGCTCTCTATCTGTTCAATGACGCTAAAGATGATTTAGGCAACTATATAACTGTTTGGGCAGATACAGATTGCAAGACACTTGCAGATGGTACTCTCGTAACAAGCAGTCAGGCAAAGGCGAAATATGACTGGGCAGGATCAAGTATTCCGGATCTGTTTGGCTCAATAACTCCAATGTTTAAAATTTACGGTGTAGATGTCTCTTTCCAGTTTAACTACTCAATAGGTGGAATGGCGTACGACAACAACTGGGCATCATTGATGTCTACAGGAGGTATGGGAACCGCTAAAGCAGTTGAAATTCTTGACAGATGGACAACTCCTGGACAGATAACCAATGTACCTAGAATGGATAATGCACAGACTACCAACTTTAATGCAGCCTCTTCAAGATGGCTTATAAGCTCAACCTATGTAGCTCTGAGGAATATAAATGTTTCGTACAATTTTAAACCTAGTACGCTTAAATCGCTTGATATTAAAGCATTAAGGATATATGCATCTGCAGAGAACCTTGCTCTCTTCTCATCAAGAAAAGGCTTGGACCCTACCCAGAACTTTAGCGGCTCAATTTTGAATGATGTGGGCTTTAACAGGGTTATCACATTTGGTGTTAATGTTAACTTCTAAATTAAGAATTGATATGAAAAAATTAAGAGTATATATTTTGGCATTGGTTGTAGGGCTACTGGTACTTCCCACCTCCTGCAACAAAGATTATCTTGAGACCCTACCAACCGATCAACTTGCAGCAGGTGATGTTTTTAACTCACTTACAGGAGCTTGGGGGGCTATAAACGGTGTACACAGATCTGTTTACATTCAGTATAATAGTGTTCAGGCTCACGGAGGTTTTCCCGGATTGTATCTGTTTATAGATTTTCTTGGAACCGACCTGGTGTTTAATACTACTGCCAATGGATGGTATCTTAACGGATATAAATGGGTTGATCATAGAAATGAGAGATCAAATACAGTTCTATACTGGAATAACCTATACAGGCTAATAAGCAACGTCAACCAAATTATCAACAATATTGACAACATTTCCGGACCGGAGGCTGAAAAGAAGGCTATCAAGGGACAGGCCCTTACCTACAGAGCCTGGGCTCACTTTATGTTGGTTCAACTTTGGGCAGACAGATTTGTTCCCGGAGGGCAGAACAGCCACGCCGGAGTTCCATATATGGAGGAGGTTACATTTGTTGGTAAAGAGAGAAACACTGTATCTGATGTATATTCAAAGATTAATGCAGATCTTACTGCCGCTATAACCAACCTTGAGGGTTACAACAGAGCGAATAAATCTCATATCAATAAATCTGTAGCACAGGCTGTACAGGCTCAGGTAGCCCTAGTTCAGGGTAACTGGAATCTGGCCGCCACTGCTGCTAATGCTGCCCGCCAGGGGTACAGCTTTATGAGTACTGCTCAGCATCAGGATGGATACAACCAGCAGAATAACCCTGAGAACTTATGGGCTCACTATGTACAGGAAGATCAGACACTATATTTCTACTCTTTCTATGCTCAGTTATCCCATAACTTCAACTCAACTATTATTCGTCAAAGTCCTAAATCTATTACTAAAGACCTTTACGATAAGATAACTGCAACTGACGTTAGGAAAACCTTCTGGTATCCGAATGCGGTAGCAGATAAACTGCCGTTTGTGCAATCCAATGGTGTAAGATTTAACTATATGAACTCTAAATTTAAATCTGTTTCCACTTCGGATAGCCGCGGAGATTTTCCTATGTTAAGGGTGGCGGAGATGTACCTTATAGAGGCAGAAGCTCTTGCAAGACAGGCCGGCAAAGAGGATTTAGCTAAGGATGTTCTCTTTCTTCTTGCAAAGAACAGAGACCCTCAATATGTAAGATCTACAAAAACAGGAGCTGCTCTTATTGAAGAGATTCTTATTCAGAGAAGAGTGGAGCTTTGGGGTGAAGGGCGTAACTGGACAGACCTTAAGAGGCTTAACCTTCCACTGGTGAGGCCAACAGCTGCTAACGCAGGACTTGGTTTTCACGTTGAGTCATTTGCAACTGTTGTAAATGTACCTGCAGGCGGAAACATCTGGACCTGGATGATTCCTAGAGCTGAGATAGATGCCAACCCGAATCTTCAGCAGAATCCTGCGTAATTTCGGTTAATGATTTTCAAAGAGGGTGACCAAAGTGGCCATCCTCTTTTTTTATGCGATCAATATCAGCTTATGAAGCCGCTTTTTGACCCTATAAAAAAAGCACGACATCTGCCGTGCTTTATATAGGTTAAAAAATATTTTTAACAGCCACCCGAGCAACCTGAGCAAGATCCGCTACTGCAAGAAGATGCAGCCTTTTCGCCATAAAGACCCTCCATTATCTCTTGAGGAGTAGCATCCCGAACCTCAACAACCTCACCCTTAAAATGAAGCTCAGAGCCTGCAAGAGGATGGTTGAAGTTCATAACCACAACATCATCTTTAATCTCCTCTATTGTCCCTTGAAGTCGGTTGCCGTCTGAGTCCTGCATCGGCAGAACGTTTCCTAATGTTAATAGGCCATCTTCTACCTCTCCGTCAACCATAAAAAGATCTTTTGGAAGCTCAACAATAGCCTCAGGATTTAGCTCTCCATAACCCTCTTTTGCAGATAACACAAAGTCAAAAGTGTCTCCAACAACTTTTTCTGTTACATTCTCCTCAAACTTTGGAAGGAGGTAACCTGTTCCGAAAATAAAGCGCAGTGGATTATCTGCTTTAACGGTCTCTATTACATCTCCCTCTACCATAAGTGTATATGATAGTGATACAACTGTGTCTTTTCCTATTTTCATCGGTAATTAGTGTTTGTTTTTAAAAGAATCTATTAATATGCAAATATTGTGCTAAGTTTTACGAATTACTTTATATCCAATTGAGGATACAAAAATAGTAATTATTGGGCTAATAAGATTAAAAAAGCAGTAGGGGAGATATGTCATAGTTGCAATCCCCAATACGCTGGACTGTACAACACCGCAAGTGTTCCAGGGAACTAAAACAGATGTTACAGTTGCAGAGTCTTCCAGAGTCCTGCTCAACAGGCGAGGTTCATATCCCATTTTTTTATAGGTTGCTGCAAACATCTTACCGGGTAGTAGTATCGCCATATATTGATCACACAATGTCATATTGAAGAATATTGATGTGCCAACAGTTGAGGATACAAGAGTGAAGGTATTCTTTACAAAGAGCATCATCTTATCTGTTATGGTTGTTATCATTCCACTCGCCTCCATTACCCCCCCAAAGGTAACGACACTAAGTATTATCCATACTGTATTGAGCATACCGGCCATCCCTTTTGTGGATGTAAGGGTGTTTAGCATTGCATCTCCTGTTTCAATGGAGACACTTGATGAGAGCATTTTTAGAGAAGCATATATGTATGACATACTCTTTGATACCCCTTCGGGACTTATTTGAGCACATATGTCAGGTTGTGTAAAGCAGGCTACAATAGCTCCCAGAAGAGCAGAAAGGAAGAGGGTGATAAATGGAGATACTTTTTTTACTATTAGTACAATAGTAAAGACAGGAACCAAAAGTAGAAGTGGTGAAATGTTGAATACAGATGATATATTTACCAGCTGAGAATCTATGTTTAGTGAACTATTTACCGGAATTATCAATCCGGCCACAAAGAAAAAAATCGCAGATAAGATAAAGGCCGGTATTGAGGTAACCAGCATATACTTTACGTGGACATAAAGATTAACACCGGATACAGAGGCTGCCAGGTTTGTACTATCGGATAGAGGAGATATCTTATCTCCGAAATATGCCCCGGAAATAATTGCACCTGCAAGCCAAGGGGCAGGAATCCCCAGAATCTGCCCAGCAGAGAGGAGAGCAAGACCTATGGTGCCTATTGTTGTCCAGGAACTCCCTATCATCATTGAGACTATCCCGGTTATAATAAATGCAACAAGAAGAAAAACCTTAGGGCTTATTATCATTAAACTGTAGTATATCATTGAGGGTACAACGCCGCTTATCATCCAGGAGCCGGTCACTGCCCCAATCATTAAAAGAATAAAAATTGACGAGCCTGTTTTGGAGAGGTGGTCCATAATCCCCTCCTCAAGTTTTTCCCACGGGATTTTAAGATGTGATATAGCTATAATAGAGGTGAGTACTGCTGTAAAGAGAAGTGCAATTTGAGCAGGACCTGCTGTAACATCTGCATCAAAAAGTTTTACACCGAAAAAGATTATTGTGATAAGTACCACCACAGGAAGAAGTGAGATAAAGAGGCTGGGCTTTTTCATATATTAAATTCCGCTAAAATTAACTGATTCAAATGCCAGGGTAGGAATGAGCCACCTGGATGACTCTCTTGGATCTGTCCCTATATCGATTATATTATTCCAAAGGGTTATAATGTTGCCTGTAATATTCATCTCCTTAATAGGGTGTATAATTTCTCCCTGTTCAAAGTAGAACCCTTGAACTCCAAAAGAGAAATCTCCCGTAGAAGAGTTGCTGTTACCTCCGTTGAACCCTGTAATGAAGATCCCTTTGTTGCATTTTTTAAGGATATCCTCCAGAGATGTGTTAACTTTAACTGAATTCACAGAGTCACAAAATTTACAAGAGGGCACAGATGGTCCCTCTATTGTTACCGGCATATCAAGTTTTCCGGAGAAGTAGGTATTTATAAAATAGCTTTTTACAACTCCATTCTCAATGATATTCATAGGTTTTGTCGCTATACCCTCTCCATCAAAGTATCTTGAACCATTTGCACCGTATAGATGAGGAGTGTCAAATAATTGAAAATATGGTGAAAAGAGCCTCTCTCCAAGCTTGCCTCTTAAAAATGAGTTGTTCTGCTGTATAGCCGCACCGTTAAGTGCAGAAATAATTGGTGCAACTACTCTGCTTGATACTGTGTTTTCTAAAACCATATTGTATAATCCGGAGCGAAGTTTTTTGGGGTTAAGTCTTGAGGCAGCTCTTTTAAAAGCTTTATCTCCAACTCCCTCTTTTACCAATTTGTCAAAAAATAGTGAGTTTTCATACCACCACCCTTCAGGACGGGAATCTCCGTTTCCCCTTACAGAGCATTCGGCACTTAAAGTGAAGTTTGTCTGTTTACTTAAACCTTCAAATCCCTGAGAATCTATTATGTACAAGTATTCATTAATATCTCCGTACTCACAGTTAACAGATATAATTCGTTTATCGGTATTGTATATCTCTGCTGCACACTTGTGAGCGATAAGACTTTTATCAGATGGATCAACCCTCTCTATACTTTTGTCGTACTGCCCAAGATCCCTATCCTCTCCTTTGAAATAGTACTTCTGTTGAGGAAGAAGTCTGTTTTTGTCGGGAGATACAAGACGTGTAATATCCACTGCTTTGGATATAAATTGTTTGAGTTCGCTTATCTCTGTTCTATTGGTTGAGAAAGAGCTATATCTGCCATCTGTAAACAACTGAATATATAGAGATGAGCTATTAGCCTGCATAAGACGATCAAGTTTGTCATTTCTAACGGAAAATGAGCTTTGAGTATTAACACTCATTGTAATTCTGGAGCCGCTGCAACCCTTTTTAAGGGCCAACTCCATTGCTACTCTTGCTATATCCCTATCTCTCTCTTTCATACTTTTGTTCTGCCTATTGAACCCCTCCCACTGTAAGTTTTTTTACCAAAACAGAGGGCATACCACACGAAACTGCACAATATTGCTCTTTTCCACAACTCCAGGTTGCATTATCAATACGGAAGTTATCTGCAACCGCAACTATATCTGCAAGGGCCTCTGGACCGTTTCCAATAATATTTATATCTTTCACAGGTTGTGTCAGTTTCCCGTTTTCAATCATATAGCCCGATTTTACAAAGAAAGTAAAATCTCCTGCACCAATCTGAACCTGTCCGTTTGAGAAGTTATCTGCAAATATTCCACTCTTCACAGATGAAATTATATCTTGTTCACTTTGACTCCCGTTCTCCATATAGGTTGCTCTCATTCTTGGAAGTGGCATATATCGGAAAGACTCTCTTCTTCCGTTGCCGGTTGGCTCAGTTTTGTAGTAGGATGCACTTATTCTATCGTGCAGATAGGAGGTGAGAATCCCATTTTTTACCATATATGTCTTTTGTGATGGGACCCCTTCATCATCTATGTTTAAAGAGCCTCGGTTAAATGGGATAGTCCCGTCATCTACCACAGAGATATCTTCGGAACAGATTTTTTTACCTAGTTTATCTGCAAAGATTGAGGTGTTCTGTCTATTGAAGTCGGCTTCAAATGCATGACCTATAGCCTCGTGGAGCAGTATTCCTGAACTCCCGGCTCCCATAACAACAGCCATCTCACCACCCTTTGGATGAATGGCCTCAAACTGAAATGATGTTTTGCTCACAACCTCCTTTGAAATTTCCCTCACCATATCCTTTGTGAGATACTCATATCCTGCACGGTAACTTCTCGAGGTGCTTCCATTCTCTACTCTACCTCCGCTCTCCATTATACAGGTAGCAACGATAGAAAACATAGGTCTGATATCTGTTGCCATCACCCCCTGTGAGTTAAAAAAAAGTATCTTGGTGTTTGAATCCGATATTCTGCCCATAACTTTGCTCACTCTGCTGTCAGCCTCGAATATTGTTGCGTTAAGCTCTTTGAGGAAGGGTATTTTAAAAGATATGGATAGATCCTCCCACTGGTTTAGTACAGGGTAGTATCCGTTTCTGTTTGTATACTCGTAAAGAGTTTTTATAGAAGTATTTGCAATTCGATTATCACCTTTAAAGCCACTGGCAATTTGAGATGCTACTTTAGCTGCTCTCTCCATCTCCTCCATTGTGGTAATTTCGGTATATGCATAACCTGTCTGGTCTCCATATAGAACTCTCACACCCATCCCGTAATCTATATGACTTCCGGCAGAGTTTACCTCTCCATCCCTTAATGAGATCTCATTTGCCAAACTATGCTCAAAATAGAGGTCAGCATAGCTGCCCCCCTTTGAAAGTGCAATATTAATAAGCTTTTTAAGATCCTCTGGTGTTACACCAAACAGGGCCATTAATGTCTGGATCTGGGTCATTATAATAATTTACGCAAAGTAATCTAAAAATGGCTAATTTAGCAAACCTAAAACTAAATTACTATGGATCAACCAAAATTGGAAAGATTGCTCAGAATAATGCAGTTGATGACAGACCAGAAGAGGCATTACACGATAGAGGAGCTCTCAACTACCCTTGAAATATCTTCCAGGAGCATCTATCGTTATATAGATACCTTCGAGAGTGTCGGGTTCATAATTAAGAGAGGCGGCGGTAAGATATGGCTTGCAAAAGAGTCAGGGCACTTTAGAACTATTGCAGATCTTGTCTACTTTACCGAGGAGGAGGCGTATATAATTAAAAGGGCAATTGAATCTCTGGATATCTCCAATCCTGTTTTAAACGGAATTAAAAGCAAGCTATATTCATTATACGATTTTGGAAAGGTTGCAGATATTGTAGTCAATAAAAATATCAGCAAGGTTGTAAATACAATTCTGGATGCTATTGCAAATGAGAAGCAGGTAATATTAAAGAGTTACAGCTCATCTCACAGCGGGAGTGTATCAGATCGTCTGGTAGAGCCCATCCAGTTCGGTCTAAATATGGTGGATGTACTCTGCTATGAGATATCCAGCGCTAGCTGTAAAACATTTAAGGTTCAAAGAGTTGCAGAGGTGGTTATTACAGATAAAGATTGGCAGTATGCATCAAGACATAAAAGAATTATTACTGACTCTTTCAGGTTTTCCGGGTTGGATACGTACCCAATTAAATTAAAACTCTCAATGTTGGCTTCCAACCTCTTAAAGGAGGAGTATCCTCTCTGTGGAGATAAGATCCTTAAGGTAAACGACAATGAATATATCTACGAGGAGCCTGTTTGTAGTTTTGAGGGAGTTGGTCGTTTTGTACTAGGTTTGTGCAATGAGATAGAGGTTCTGGAGAGTGCAGATTTTGTAGAATTTCTTAACAAAAAGCGAGAGGGCAGCAGATTCTGATCTGAACGAAAATTTGAAATAGCAAAAAAAGTCGGGACTAAGTCTATACAACCTGAATCCCAACTCTAATCTTAAAAGATAACTGCTTATCTCCTTCTTCTATTTCTATTGTTATTGTTTTTTTTATCTTTTTTACCTTTGTTAAAATCCTTGATACTCTTTTCAACGGATCTCATATCGCGATCAAATTCGTGTTTAAAGGAGTCCCATTCATTACGACTATTGCCTTTGAAAGAGTCCAGTCTCCTTTTCATATTGTTATTTCTTACCTCAATAACATATACTCTATCTCTTTGATTTGATGATTTCAGGTCGTTAATCCGCCTCTCATTGTGACTCAGTCTTTGGTTATACTCAATTCTGTAGTCACGGTCCCAGGCTCTTGACCTTACAGGTTGTTGCCTTATGGTGAGACCACAACCGGAGAGTATTGTAATGGAAATTAGTATAACTATTACTAACTTATTTGCTATCTTTTTTCCCATTTTTAAAAATTATTAGTTGTTAGGATTACATCGTAATCGGTATACTGAACACTTGCATCATTCTCTGCAGTGATGAATATCCTTATGGGTTTTATTGATGATACCGTCTCAAATGACGCTTTTAGTTTAGTTGATAAAAATTTTGTTGCTACCTTTATTTTACCAATATTTTTTGGCATATTGTCTTCTGTCACCATCCATAAAACGTATGCTTGTCTGGGAGGAGAAAGTCTTTCGGGAGCTGCCAGATTGTCTATATAGACCTTTATCTGATAGTTATTATTCTTATCTTTTCTAACTTTTACCCCTCCCTGTGCCGCAGGTACAATTTCAGATTTGGAAAATTTTACCCTTTGTGCACAGGCGTTCATCGGGAAAATAAGAATAATAGCCGCTATTACTATTAGAATAGAGTTAATTTTTTTCATATAATTTTTTTATTTTTTGTCAAAATTGTTTAACTGTTTAAAAAAACCGTTCCGGGAAAATCACCGGAACGGTTAGAAAATCTGGTTTTGTTAATTAGGAATGATATCAATAATCACAGTCCTGTTGTAGAATCTCTCTTCCGGGAGTTTGTTCTCAAAAGGAGAGTAATTTTCATCGGATCCAAATCCATACACTTCAAATTTCACATTGTTTCTGCCAAGATTCTTTAGCGCCTTTTCAAGGATAGATTTGACATCCTCTGCTCGCTGAGTCGAGAGATAAATATTATACTCTTCACTTCCAATTATATCGGTATGGCCGTGAATAATAACCCTTCCGTTCTCTTTAATAAGCGGAGCAACAACATCAGTCAGGAATTTGTCATAAGATTCAACTGCTGTTGGTTTGTCAAAATCGAAAAGTATGCTAAAACGATAGCCCTCTTCTACAACTGCCTCATTTCTCATTAACTTAAAAGTACTCTCTTTTCGGATTACATTATCATCTTTGGTTCTTCCTGTCATTACTGCTTTAAAAGTCCCTTTTTTGTTATCCTTAAGAATTTTGTTGCCAGAAATACTCTCCTGAGATTTGGTAAATGGACCATAATGTTGAACAAAACCGGTTTCCTCTGTGATATCAATATCCCAGGATTTAATGATACTTTTACTACCATCCTCTGTCTTGAAGATTATCCTGCTGTCAATTGGGTCCTGTTCGACTACCGATATTTGTAATGGTGCAAGAAGATTGCCACTATTACTTACAACATCTACCCTCCTGTCACCTTCACGAAGTTGAACAAGATATTTGGTTCCTCCCGGTTGCTCCGATGGAAGCAATGGCTGGTTTCTACCCTCTGTTTTGATTCTGTAAGCACCAATTCCAAAGGTGTTAACAAGGTAATCTTTTACAGATTCTGCATAGCTGAGACCCAGTGCAGATCCATCTCCTGCAGACGCCCCTATAAGGGTAACCTCAAGCGAAGGATTTTGCCTCATCCGATATCCAAGAATATTTATGATATTACTATAAACAGTAAGCTGCCTTTTAGATCTGTGGGTTACGTCTTTTGGTTCGGGCTCCATAAATTGGCCCTCGTCAAATTTTAACGCATCTGCCTTGCTCAACTTATTATATCTGGCAGGAATATCTTTAGATCCCTTTTCAAAAAAGATATAATTTCTTAGAGGAAAGGTCTCTTTAACTACTCTCCTTACCGGAATAACCGCAGGTACTTGAACCGTGAACTGAACATCCCTCTCAGCTACAATAGGTGCTACAGGTACAACCGGAGTAACAACAGGAGTATAATAGACCTGGGGCTCCTGTTTTCTTGCTTTGGTTTTACCAAATTTAATTGCAATACCTACCCTTAGAGTTGAAATAGACCAACTCTCAATAGATCGGGGATCCTGTCCAAAATATGGCTTAAACATAATAAATGGAGAGAGATTGACCTGGTTTGGGCTATCTTTGGTAGCCAGTGGTATCTCATAACCTATCCCTACGTGTGTAGACCAGCTATTTTTTTGCATATGACTGAATTCGGAATATACATCTTCCTGAAGTTCCTGCTTATAAAGGAAATTAGATCCAATATTGTAGCTGTATCCTGCTCCAAAAAACATATAGAAATTAGATGCAAATGGGGCAATCCTTATGCTAGGGTCGACAGAGAAGTAGCTGATTTTTGAAAAAAGGTCTGCCGGGCAATTACAGGGAGCCATCACTGTGTGAAACTTCCCACCTTTGCCATCATAACCAATGTTTAGCATAAATCCTAAAACAGGATTTGGTCTGTACTCCAGAAGCAGTGATGTATACATTCCTGCTCCAAAGCCATTGTGAAAGGCGCCGGGGGCAAGCAATTCTGTATTCAACCTTTGTGTTGTCCCGGTATAGGAGTTCAAATTTGCTGCACCGGAGAACCCAAACCATATTTTTGGCTGAGGTCTTATACCCTCCTGTGCCTGTGATGAGAGAGTTATAACTGCCATCATCACTATTATTGTCATTATTTTACGTAACATAAAATTTTCATTTATAAAGTTTTGTCCTAATCAACTTATGGTTTGGTTACGATACTTGCATCCAGCGTCACAGCTGCAATTCTCGTAAGTGCCCTTCCGTTTAAAACGGCACCGGTTGTAAGAGTTATTGACTGATCTGCAAGGATATTTCCATAAAATATGGAGTTTGTTCCCAACGTAGCCGAAGTTCCAACAATCCAGTAGATATTCTTCGCCTGAGCACCACCGCTCAAAACAACTGATGTTCCTGCCAGGGAGGTTAATGTAGACCCCATCTTAAAGATAAAGGTAGCATTTGCGTCACCCTGAGCATCGAGCCATACAGACCCGCTTGAGAGGAGTACAGATGTTGAGTTGACATAGAGTCCTGGAGTTAGTGTTAATCCGCTTAAATCTCCGGGAAGACTGATAGCACTTGTAGATCTTGACATTCCATCGTTAAATGCAGTTGTAAGATCTAGTTTAGCCTGTGCAGCTAATGCATTGGCAGCATTGATTACACCGTTCACAATTCCGGGAGGGAAGCCATTTACTGTTCCGGTTGGACTTGTTCCCAAATCTCCGTTAATAATTGTCAATCCTGTATTTGATACTCCCGATCCTGCTAATACTGCATAATCACCTGCTGTTCTTAGATCAATACCCATTGGACCTGCAGGGAATGCTGTCGTAAAGTCCCACTCATAATTACTAATAAGTGTATTTCCGGCAATATCCTTGGCCCCAGTAGTTATAGTTGCACGATAAGTGGTCCCTGGTAACAAATCTGGATTTGGATTAAAAGTTGCCATCAATCCGCTATATGTTACGGAACCTGCAACAGCTATCAATCCATTTTTAACAGTAAAAGTTATATTATTGATTGATGTGTTATCCATAAGCTCACTAAAGGTTGCAGTGATATTTGAACTGACGGCAACATTTACTGCGTTAGATAGAGGAGATGTTAAAATTACAGTAGGTCTTGTTACATCCGGTAAACTGCCGGTTGTAAAGCTCCAGTTGTAATTTGCAGCCATTGCATTGCCGGTTGCATCTTTAACACCACTTGTAACTGTACAGGTGTAAACGGTATTTGGATCCAGGTTAGAATTAGGTATAAATGAACCCTTCATTCCAAAATATGTAACAGATCCGGCAACAGTAACAGCACCCTTTTTAACAGTAAAGGTTGTGTTATTGAATGTAAGCGGATCCATTGCCTTACTGAACGTAGCAGACACTACCTTATCCAGAGGAACATTAGTTGCTAAGTTCAATGGATCTGTAGATACTATATATGGTAAAGCACCGGTTGTAAAGCTCCAGGTATAGTTGTTTGCTAAGTTGTTACCTGTTGCATCCTGAACAGCGGATGTTATTGTTCCGGTGTATAGAGTGCCGGGCAACAATGGAGCATTAGGAGTAAATGTTACGATATTACCGAAATAGGTTATAGTACCCGTAACCGGAGTAGCTCCATTCTTAATAGTAACCGTTGCAGCGTTAAGTGTAGATGCGTCCATAGCCTTACTGAAAGTCGCTGTGATGACTTTGCTTATAGCTACATTCACCGCGTTATTCACAGGATCTGTTGATACTACTACAGGTACTGCACCCGTTGTAAAGTTCCAATTGTAATTTGCAGCTATTTGGTTACCGGCAATATCTTTAGCTCCTGTTGTAATAGTTCCGGTGTAAAGTGTGCCCGGAGAAAGAGCAATATTTGGTGTAAATGTTGCAATATTTCCAAAATATGTAACAATACCGGCAATTACAATTGTACCCTGTTTAACGGCAAATGTTGTTGAATTTATCGATAATGGGTCCATTGCCGTATTGAAAGTTGCAGTAATCTTTTTGTCCAGCTCTACATTCACTGCATTATTGAGTGGGTCTGTAGAGACTACAAAAGGTAATGCACTTGTTGTAAAGCTCCAGATATAGTTTGCGGCCATTGCATTTCCCCCTTCATCCTTTATGCCGGTGGTTAATGTACAGGTATAAACTGTGTTTGGATCCATAATGGCAGTCGGAGTAAACGAAGCCTTCATCCCAAGGTATGTCACAGATCCGGCTATTGCAACACCACCCTTTTTGACTGTAAATGTTGTGCTGTTTATAGAGGTCATATCCATCGCCTTGTTGAATGTGGCAGAGATGACCTTGTCACGATCGACGTTTACTGCTTCATTGATTGGATCTGTAGATATAACAAGAGGTAAATTTCCAGTAGTAAAACTCCAGATATAGTTTGCAGGAAGTTTATTCCCCGTTAAATCTTTAGCATCACTTGTTATAGTTGCGCTGTAAAGAGTGCTTGGCAGCAGTGGCACAGATGGAGTAAATGTTACGATATTTCCAAAATATGTAACAGTTCCGGGAACAACATTCAGCCCCTGTTTAATAGTAAATGTAGTGCTGTTTAGAGTTGTTGCATCCATAGGTTTGCTGAATGTAGCCGAAATGATCTTAGTCAACGATACATTTACTGCATTGTTAACAGGATCAGTTGAGATTACAAGTGGTAAGGTTCCGGTATTAAAACTCCACACATAATTACTCATTATTGCATTACCCAGAACATCCTTTGCTCCGGTTGTGATTGTTCCTGTGTAAACTGTGTTTGCCGTGAAGTTTGTAGTCGGGGTAAACATAGCCGTGTTACCGGAATAAGTTATAACACCAGGAACTGGAGTAACACCTTGTGTAATAAGGAATGTTCCCGAATTAATTGACGAAATACCCATAGGCTTGCTAAAAAGCACAGAGACTACCTTGCCCAGTGGAACTCCGGAGGCACCATTTGCAGGATCTGTTGAGACAACTGCAGGCGCACTGCCGGTGGTGAAGTTCCATACATAGTCTTCTACCATTGAGCTTTTTGCCGGGTCTTTCGCCCCTTTTGTAATTGTTGCCGTATAAGCTGTATTGGCAACAAGATTAACCGCGGGGCTAAAAACAGCAACTACTCCCGAATATGTCACAGTCCCCGGGATAAATGTGCTTCCTTGCTTTAGTGTAAAGGTTGTTGTGTTTATTGTCAAACCATCCATCGCCTCGTTAAAGGTTGCCGATATCTGTTTGTTAAGAAGAACATCAGAGGCTCCATTCGCAGGATCTGTAGAGATAACTTCGGGACAAATTCCCTTTATCTCTCCTGTAAAATCGTCTTTTCTGCATTGCCATAAAAACACAGTAAGCAAAAGAGTTACTATCCATATTCCTCGGAATACTTTTACGATACTTTTGCTTTTGTTGTGAATTCTCTCTTTAAGTTTTTTGGGCTGGTTCTCCCAGTTACCGCTGATCTTAAAGTTATCATCAGCTAATTTTTGCTTTGTACTCATCATTATTAAGTATTAGTAATATATCTGTAAGGTCGCATTTAACCTATATAAAACCATTACAAAAAATGGTGGGATTGTTACAAGATTCACGCTTTTTTCCTGAAGATGAGTTTTGTAGTTGTGGGCATCGTGTCTCCAAGGAGAAATCCCCAGGGTTTAAGAGATTCGATTCTATCGAAAATTAATTTTAAAATTGCAGTAAGCGGAATCGAGATGAACATTCCGGGAATTCCCCAAAGAACCCCAAAAGAAATCACTGCAATTATTGATACAAGTGCATTGATCTTAACCTTGGATGCCACAATCTTCGGTACTATATAGTTATTATCTATTAATTGTATTATATAATAGAGAACGAGAACATAGAGGGCATACCAGGCAGTTGACTTGGTTACAACGGCAATCATCATTGGCATAGCCACTGCAACCAATCCACCAATGTATGGAATAAGATTGAGAAGTGAACCTATAATACCAAGCAAAATGGCATACTCAATTCCTAGTATCAGTAGCGCCCCTGAATTGAGTATGGCAACTATAATAGTTTCTATGAAAAGTCCTGTAAGATAACGTTGTACAACAATTTTAGTTTGTGAAATTATCTCGTTTAATTTAATTCGATTCCCGGTTCCGAAAAGCTTATGAAAAAAATCCAGGAGCAAAGGCTGATAGAAAAGTATCATAAACACATAAACAGGAATGAGCAGAAGGGCAAAAAGCCCACTGCCAATGTTTAGCAGCGTCTTACCTACCGAGGAGCCACTTAGCTGAATAAACTCGTTTTTTGTACTTGCAACCCATTCAACAACCTTTTGTGGTTTTATATTAAAGTAGTCAGAAGCCCAAGAAATAGACTGGTTAAGGTACTCCGTGAATTTTTCAACCAACACAGGCCAGGACTCACTAAACCTGCTTGCCTGCGAAACAAGAAATGTACCCAGAGTCGCAATAAAAATTATTGCAAGTATTAAGGTAAGGGCTATTGCAATCACTCTGTTGAATTTAAACTTAACAAAGAGATTTACAATTGGATTGAGAACAATTGCGAAAAAAATGGAGAAGATAATTGGAATAATTATTCCCTGAGCAATAAAGAGGATATATACAAAAAAATAGATCCCGGTTATGAAAATAGAGATTCTCACATAAAAAGGGATAATGTGCCTATCTTCCATAATAGCCATTAAGATTTAGATTTTCTCTGAAAAATTGCTCCAATAAACTTATTACCTAATGTTTTTACCGCATCCGGGTTTGTAGAAATTACGGTTGTTACCCCAATCTGTATAATATGCCCTAAAAATTTCCTGAAAGGGTTATTTGAAAGGCCAACAAATATTTTTTTGGTTACAAATCCCGATACAAATCCCAATGAGGTACTAAGGATACTCTTTAGTAAGTCAGGTGAATTTGCCATATCATTAAATGTGTTTTTAATAATATTCACCGGTTTTAGGCTCTCTAAGCTCCTTTCAAATTGAGCTTTAAGTAATACTTCCTGAGCACTTTGTAATTGTGTCAGGGCATAAATGGTTCTATCCAGATCACTTTTAGAATTTATGTTTTTCATTTGTATCTACTTCTGGATTTGTTTAATTATAAAATTACTCACTACATTTTTAAACCAATTACTTAAAAAGAGAGAGATTATTGTTGCAATGATTCCATAAAACGCAGCAACGATCATAAAACCATACCACAGCTCACCGAGAGTATCTCCAATTAGAATAGCTACAGCAATAGAAGCTATCAGGAAAAACATAAAGAAAAAGAGTATAACAATTATTCTTGTTACTACCGCAGAAACCACTTTCAATATCTCTTTCAGAGTATTTAACTTAAAAAGTTCAAAGCTGGTTTTTAAATACTCTTCCGTTCTTATCAGAAGTGTATCCAGACTATTTTCTCTATGCTCTTCCATCGCTCTTTTTCTATGCTTTAGCTTTGAATTTCTCTTTAACCTTTCCGGTCATATCTTCCATCTCCTCTTGTGCAGCTTCATTCATATCCTGAACCTTTTCAGAGACATTGTCTACAAATTCGTTAAACTTGGTTTTTAACCCCTCGGCATAATCTTCCCCTTTTTTAGAGATTTTTTTACGGGTTTCAGAGCCCTTATCCGGAGCAAAAAGAACCCCCAGCATTGCACCAACGGCCAATCCCGCCAGTGTTCCCAAAAGAATTTTTCCTAAATTCATAATAGTCGTTTTTAAAAAATGTTAGTTTGTATAAATATATCTCATACCATTTTTTTATTCTGGATGAGCGTTTTAAATTGTTTAGACTTTTGAGGGTATAAGTTTACTATTTGTCGTGATATCCTTAAAATGGGATGCATTCACTCCGGTTACAACTTTGAATTGGTTTGACAGATGAGAGACACTGCTGTATTTTAATCTGTAAGATATCTCTGTAAGTGTGAGGCCATTGTTAATGTGTAACTCTTTAACGACCTCAACTCTCTCTTGTATATAGTATTTTTCTATACTTATCCCCTCTGATTTTGAAAACAACTTAGATACATATGGATAGTTACAGTTCATCTTTTTACTTATATATTCAGATAAATTAATCTTTTGGTTATCTTCAGAGGAGTTGATAAGTTCATCTATTGCAGATTTTACATCTTTTATAATTTTCAATCTTTTGTCTTCAATCAACTCTAGTCCGCATTCAAGCAGCCCCTTATTTAATATCTCCAGCTGTGATTGTGTCAGATTCTCTTTGCACTCCGCTTTTCCCAGCTCAACCACTATACTGTTAACCCTGAGTTTTACGAGTTCAGCTCTTACAGCCATAATACACCTGATGCATACCATATTTTTTATATATAATTTCATAATAAAAGTATTTAGGTAAACTACCTGTATCTCCTACCCTGAATTATTCGTAAAAGAATTGCAACAACTGCAAAAACAAGAAGTATATGGATAATACCTCCAAGATTAAATCCAACCAGCCCTACCAGCCAAGCTAGGATCAAAAGAACTGCTAAAATATAAAGTAAATTTCCCATCGTTTCCATCCCTCCTAAGATGACATTAACTCCTGTGTAGCCTGTTTTTTTTACAAATGGCAATAAGGAGATTTCGATTATAAAAAGAATAATCGTTCTAATGTAAATTTGATACTTTTTTAATAAAAAAACGTTACACTATTATCCGGAAATATTACATCATTCACAGATTCTCGAGCATTAACCGTCTTTTATTTTTAAGCTTTTTAAAGTGAGAGGGAGTTAATCCAGTGTATTTCTTGAATTGATTTGATAGATGGGCAACACTGCTATAGCCTAAATTGAAAGCTATTTCTGTAAGATTGAGTTCGTTGTAAACCAACAACTCTTTTGCCTTTTCGATTTTATGGCCAATATAAAATTTTTCTATTGTGATACCGGTAACCTCAGAAAAGAGGCTTGCCAGATAGGTGTAGTCGTAATTAAGTTTATCGCTGATGTAATCAGATAGATTAACCTTTATTTTCTCCTCGGAGTAGTGGACTGTCTCAATAATTATACACTTAATCTTCTCTATCAAAACACTCTTCTTATCATCCATAAGTTCCAGCCCGGATCTTTTAAGTGCAATATCCAGCTGTGACATCTGTTCTGAGCTTATTTGGGAGGCTATATCAACGTGTCCTAATTCAATCAATAGATAATCTATACCGAGCTTTTCCAGCTCTGCTTTGACCACCATTTTACAGCGGATACAAACCATATTTTTTATATAAAGTTTCACTTGATATGAAGAGATATAGCTTTGAAGTAATTCGTTCATATTAAAATATTGACCAAATTTAGAAAATTATATTGATAACTATGTAAATAAATAAAAGCACCTTAAAAAGTGCTATCCATTTTAAAGTGCCTTAAATTTTGATGCTTAAAAAAGAGCGGCAAATGAGGTTCGAACTCACGACCCTCAGCTTGGGAAGCTGATGCTCTACCAACTGAGCTACTGCCGCATTATGGTGCAAAGGTATTAAAAAAACTCTCTACTTTATAGAGTATCTCGTTTTAACAAGAGAAATGAGTCAATTTTTTCTCCTTTTTTTGATGATTTATATCTATATCTAATCTTTCCGCTATCTCTTAATTTGACCTCCTCTACCTTAAGCCACACATTAGTATCCTCAGGAAACACTTCATCTGCAGGTCCCACAACCCAACGGTATAGCTCATAGTTACCTCTCTCCAATTGAGGAGATACAACTCGTATTTTTGCACCCTCTTTTTGAGAGATAAAAAAGGTATCTCCAAAGAAGATATTTTTTGTGTCATTTGAAACCTCCCAATTACGTTCTCTTTTCCCGGTTTCGTTATCAAGCAGAATCCTCATCTCTCTTCCCAGATTCATCAAATCACTTATGGCATAAAGAGAGGAGTGTGCCAACTCACGAAGGTTGTCAGTAGATACCCAGGTTCCGTTTCTATCTTGATTATAAAAAGTGTAGGGTGTTTCAAAAGTGATTGCAACGCTTCTCTCCTTGAATTTTTCCCAAATCCACCCCTCAAAATATCTCGGAGCAACCGCTGAGAAGCTTTGATCTACAGGCCTGTAGTATGGTGAATAGTTGATTGTCAGGCTGGAAAGCAACAACTGCTCTTTAAGGAACCTCTCTGTTGTTGACTCAGCAGTGTGAATCCAGTATGTTACCGAACTGGATATCTGAGAGTGCATATTAAGCAATAGATCCAGCGGTGCATTTGAGGTCAATCTCTCCAGAGTTTGTTTTAAAATTTTTATCTCAGGCATTGTGAGAGAATCTGGTCTGTCCCAGTTGATCTCAATATTGACTCCTGTAGAGGAAGATCTGGAGAATCCTCCCATTACCCCGTCAGGATTAATAAATGGAACAACATAGAAGATTGCATTTTTTCTCAGCTCTTTACCGAAAGGGGTATCGGATGTAATAATGTCTACCATAGCTTCCAGGTGCCAGCTGGCAGGGGATTCGCTAGGGTGGGAGCGTGAGTGAATCCACACTCTCTTTTTATCACTATCCTTCGCACTCTCATCTGTAATGGTTAGCATCTCAATAGGTAGGCCCAGGTAGCTTGTTCCAATAACCTCGTGTTTTACATTGGGCATTACCCTCCATTGGTCAACCTTATTTCGGTTTCTTGAGTAAGGATATGGTACAAAGTGAGATAAATAAACTGTGTCACGAGTAAATATCTTATTTATGGTTCCTTTGTAGATATTTTCCCCTGTTTCTAATCTTGTATAGTTTACACCATCGTAGGAGTAGAATGGACGTATTACTTCTGAGTTTTTTATTGATAAAAAGAGCTGTTTATCTTTAACACCCTCCATTTTAAAGTGATACCATCTGGCACTTGGCCTTAAAGCAGTATCAATAGGGTTAAGTGGATCAAATCTTGACTCAATTTCATATGAGAGGGTTAGGATGGAGTCATTGACTCCCCTTTTTACCCAGGCAGAATCCAGTAATCTGTAGCTTCCGATACTTCCTGAGTCAAAAGCTGTAGAGAGTCTAACCTGTGAAAATAAAAAACTACTGCCAAAAATTGCTAGCAGTAGTGTTAAAGTTTTTTTAGTAAACATAACTAATAAAGAAAATTATAATTCTGTGGCTCGTATTTTTACCACCTTTCCTCTGTTTGAGATGGCCAGTTCGGAATTACTTTTCTTTTTTTCCTGAATAAGGCGATGTAGGGCGATATTCAAACCATTGAGAATGTTTTCTCGTAGCTCTCTAGTCTCTATTTCGCTCATAATTAGCAATTTTGTTGTAGGTAGGTTTGTTATAAATTTTAAGTTCCATTTTGCTACCTCCCTCAGCTATAAGTTCTTGAGGGATCGAGGAGTTATTTATTATCATCCAATATTCACACAACGGAATATAAAGCGAAAATAGGTTTTTTATTCCAATATCGTATCGTCTTCGGATAGTTTTTTCTTCAATATTATGACCTCCGGATGCAACACGCATCTTAACTCTCTCTACTGCAAGGCTAGGAAGGTTTAACCAGAAAAATACCAATGTCACTTTATATCCGCTTGCCTGTGCATATTTGATTACATTGGCGTGTGTCCTTGTAGCAAGCGTAGTCTCAAGTGCAAAATCTGTGCCGTTAGATATAAGGTTCTGAATTCTCTCCAGCATAATTTTGCCGGCCTGAATAGAGACACTCTCCGGTTTAAAAGGGGAGAGTCCTCTGGCTATTTCATCTGCATTTACAAACTCTTTGCAGGAGAGCATCTCCGGGAGAATTGTATATGAGGCAGTTGTCTTTCCGGCTCCGTTACAACCGGATATTATAAATAGATTAGCCATCAGGTTATTTCACTTCTGGGTAAAGTTACAACTATTTTTTAGTTTTAGATGCAGAGTAGGCAAACAGAGCAAAGTCACCCTTGCAGGGATCTCCCGGAAAAATAAGCTTAAGATAATTTGTAATCTCTTGTGCAGTAATAATGTCTGCACTTTTGCGAGAAGTTATACCTAGCAAAAGAGCATTACGGTGAACGTGAACATCCAGCGGAATTATAAGTTCTTCAGGAGTAATTCTCTTCCAGATGCCCAAATCTACCTTTGAGTCATCTCTAACCATCCATCTTCTGAACATATGTATCTTTTTATTGGCAGCTTTTGGGTCTGCTCTTCTGCCAAATATCTTCTCTCGTATCATTTGGGGAGATAGTATCTCAAGTGACTCATTGTATAAATAGAACTCCCTTAGATTTGTGCAGATTTTTGCCACTTCACTCCATTTGACAGTTCTGTGAAGGCTTCTGTTGTCGTTTCGGTAATTCCCATTAATTACATAATTGTATGGTGACCATCTCATTTCATCCATCAGCCTTTCACAGCTCCTTACAATTATATCCCTTCTCCCCCAGGCAAGATGGGCACAAAGAATTGCAGATATCTCAATATCCTGGAGAGTAGATTTACCCTGCTTGTATTTATCGTAAAAGTACTTAGGATACTTTACAGGATCGTCGGTAAAGTAGTTTGGATTGTTATACTCATCTGATAACGCTACTAAATCAAAATCTGATTTTTTCATTATGCAAATATACAAAACTACTCCATTCAGAATTGTTTTAAATGTGGCAAGATTTTTGTTAACTAAATGTTTAGTTATAAAACTAACTTAATAGTTTAATAGAGATATGAAGAAAAAAGAGATTAACGAACTGACAAAAGCAGAGTTGCAGATAATGCAGCCTCTGTGGAGCAGAAAAAAGGCGTTTGTTAACGATCTGCTTGAGGATATGCCGGATCCTAAACCGGCATACAACACTGTATCTACAATAGTGAGAATCCTTGAAAAAAAGGGGTTTGTCTCACACATCACCTATGGTAAAACCCACTGTTATTTTCCGATAATTGAGCGTGAAGCGTATCTGAATGTCTATATGAAAGGGGTTCTACACTCTTTTTTTTCGAACTCGTTACCTAATCTGGTCTCTTTTCTCTCAAAAAAGGAGGAGATATCCCTTGATGAGGTTAATGAAATTATGAATATTATGGAGAGTCAAAAAAAGTCAAAGGTTAAATAGTACTTTAACAATCTGTTATAATGAATGCATTAATATCATATTTCATAGAGTCACTTTTTTGTGGTGCTCTGTTGTACATAATCTTTAGATTGATTACATTAAAAGAGATAAGCTATGCTTTTCAAAGAGTATATATTCTTTTATCACTGATTGCCATCTCTCTCTTTCCACTTATCTCGATTCCTGTGGAGCTCTCGTCACCTTTTGGTATAAATCTTAATCCTATTGTAGTAAATGCAGATTCTCCCGTACTCTCTCTATCTGGTTCGACTTTTTTTACAATAAAGATGCTTGACAGCTTAGTATGGTATCTATATATTTCAATTTCTGCCCTCTATTTGATATTTATAATTGTGCACTTGACAAAAATTGCAACTATTTACTTGGACTCTGTGAGAGTTGGTTTTGGAAAGTACACTATTGTCAGTAGTAAAAGGGTAGAGATTCCATTTTCTTTTATGAACAACATATTTATAAACAACACAACGGAGGAGTTAGACAGGGAGTATATAGTCAAGCACGAATTCTCTCATATTTTTAGGAATCACTCTGCAGATATACTTTTTGTCAACTTCATTTCAATATTTCTATGGTTTAACCCCATTATCTACCTTTTCAAAAAACTTCTTATTGAGACGCACGAATTTCAGGCAGACAGAGATGTCTTAAAGAGCGGCGGATCAATAAATTTATACAGAAATCTGTTGCTGAATTCACAATTCGGAGCATCTCCCTATCTATCCAGCAGCCTTAATAAATCATTAACATTAAAAAGATTCAAAAAAATGGAAAATCTGGAACAAAAGAGAGCAGGATTTTTTGCCGTATCGGCCTCCCTGCTAACATTAACGCTTCTATTCACATTTGTCGCCTTTAATAAGGCAGATGGTAACTCTATTGTCAGTAAAGACTCTCAAATGAATATCTTAACAAATCAATCAAATATTGAACTCTCCGACACTACCAAAAAAGAGTTACCCTTTATGATGGTTGAGGTAAAACCGGCATTTATGGGCGGAGATGAGAATACATTCACAAGATGGGTTGCGGAGAGGCTGGTCTATCCTGCCGAAGCGAGAGCATCCAAAATTCAGGGACGAGTAATACTTCAGTTTCGAATTGATGAAAAGGGGGTTGTTAAAGATGTAAAGGTAATTAGAGGAGTAAACAAACTTCTGGATGAGGAGGCAGTAAGAGTGGTAAGTTTGTCACCACACTGGACACCCGGGATGCATAAAGGAGAGAGCGTTTCGGTTGTTTATGTATTCCCTGTAATTTTTCAACTCAAGTAGATAATACGAAAACTAAAAATTAAAGGGTAAAAAAAAGCTGCCTCCCTTTTGACAGGAGGCAGCTTTTAAATTTTATTGTTATAAAGATTACTTTTTAACGTTCTTGTATCTGTTAAGGAATTTGTCAACACGCCCTGCGGTATCTACAAGTTTCATCTTACCTGTGTAGAAAGGGTGTGATGTGTTTGAGATCTCAAGTTTGATAACCGGATACTCAACACCTTCGTGAACGAGTGTTTCTCTGGTGTTTGCACAAGAGCGGGTAACAAATACGTGCTCATTTGACATATCCTTGAAAGCTACAAGACGGTAGGTTTCGGGATGGATTCCATTTTTCATTTTGGTATAATTTATATTATTATGGGGCTGCAAATGTACAAAAATATTGTTACTAAGCAAATATTTATCCCTATTAGTTCTGATTATCTAACTTAGTTTCTGTTGCCGGCAAATTTTGCAAGAAGTTTAAGCAACTCCAGATAGAGCCAAATAAGGGTTACCATAAGCCCAAAAGCTCCGTACCACTCCATATATTTTGGGGCACCGGCAGCAGATGCTTTCTCAATAAAATTAAAATCCATAAGCAGAGAGAAGGCCGCAACAATAACAATCACAATACTTATCCCTATACTAAGAGGGCTGCTGTTGTGAAGCATTGTAAGATTAACCCCAAACATACTAAGCACAATACTGATCAGATAGAAGAAGCCGATTGCACTTACAGCAATAACCATTATCCTTGCAAATTTACCATCTACTTTTATAATATTGGCTCTGTATATAAGAAGCATCACTAGCGCCGTGATAATTGTAAGAAGTGTAGCATTGATTACTATTCCAGGAGCTGTTAATGCAAAAGCATTGTTAAACATTGCAGATATGGCTCCAAGGAAAAGACCCTGAAGTACCGCATAAACAGGTGCCAGATACTGAGCAAGGTTTGGTTTGAAACTAATTATCACACCTGTAATTAATCCTCCGATTAACCCTCCCCACATCCAGGGGTTGACGGCGCCGGGGTTAAGTGATTCGTAAAAAACTTTCCAGGTGTAAGATGCACCTGCAAGCACCATAAAAATCAATATCAGGGATTTCATTGCTGTCCCTTTTACTGTCATTGTTTCACTATATGAGATACTGGTTGATTCTCTGAATATTTTTTCTGATAAAACCGGATTTGACATTTCTTTATTATTAATAAAAATTATTTTATACTATGTTATGCTTTACTTTACTTTATTATATTATATTGTGTAATATTGTGCCTGATTCTATTTGCTTCTAAATAGGGGAGTATCATAAAGAAGGGTCTTCTTAACCTTTCTTATCCATTTTTGCTCCTCCAGCTTCAAATGCTCTTTTACATCCTCCCAATCTGCTCTATTCTGAACATAGTTAAGAAGCAAGATATCTCCAAGTAGCAGCTCTATTGCCGTTTTGTCGTTCCCTGCTTCATATTTACCCTCTCTGAAAGCAAATTCGGGACAGTTTTTAAAAATAAAGTTCATAATACGCAAATTGTGTGCCAGTGCGTGGTAGTTAATTCCGGGCAGAGGGTGCAGCTGAAATCCAAAACAGGTCCCTCCCTGGTATTTGTGAAATACCGGGATGAACTTGGTCCAGCGTATATAGACAGCGGGGTCATATATAGGGTGATTCGGGTCGTTCCAGTTTTTGTAGCCCTCTCTTACATTGTAATTCAAGAGTGATTCCATATATGGTGCACCGAATACCTCAAATGGCCTTGTTGTGCCTCTCCCTTCACTAACGTTTGCTCCCTCCCAAAGACACTGTCCGCTGTAAAAGTTACAGGTAAAGAGACCGGGGATATTTGGTGATGGGGGAATACTCCAGGGTAGCATATTGCTGTAAGACTCCTCTGCCTGATTAGATATAATATGGAGAGGGAACTTTGCATTGATCTCATTGTATAGATAATGTGCCATCTCGCCTATAGTTAGACCGTGACGATGCACTATCCCCTCAATACCTATAAAAGAGGCATACTCCTCTCTTAACATTGTTCCCTCTACCTGTCTGCCTGCAGGATTCACTCTGTCCACCAGGTATACCGGTAGATTTATCCCCTCTCTTTTAAGAGTTTTAAACAGATTTAATATTGTAGTGTTAAAGGTGTAGTATCGAGATCCAACATCCTGAAGTTCAATTATCAGAGCGTCAATATCTGTAAGCTTGGAGGCCTGTGCGTTAAGTGATTCCTCATCGCTTCCATATAGTGAAACGAACTCACAATCCTTCATGCCAAGATTATTATATACATCAGTTTTATCTAGTTTAGCCTGATCCTGAAGCTCTCCAAAGAGGCCGTGTTCTGGCGTAAAGACTCTTTTGAGGATCCCCCTTGAGTATAGTGTCTCAAAGAGATACTCACCATTTCCCGGATGCCACGCAGTCTGATTGCATAAAATGGCAACTCTTCCGCTCTTTAATACCATATCCGGCTGTTCCAGCAGTGGTGTTGTTCTGAATGAAAACATCTTTATAAGTTTTTAATGTCCGACATAATTTTTGTTGCAAGCGAGTTGGCCTCTTCAAGTGTAGGAGCCTCTGCATATACGCGGATAATAGGTTCTGTATTGGATTTTCTAAGATGTACCCACACTCTTTGCTCTTCAAAATCTATTTTAAGTCCATCTATCTCGCTTATTTTATGTTTACTGTAGATTTTTTTTATCTCAGATAAGATATGATCAACGTTTGTCTCTTTTGAGAGGTCAATTCTGTTCTTAGAGATTGAGTATAGAGGATATCTCTTTTTAAGCTCCGAGAGTGTGCATCTCTCTTTTGCCAAAAAACTTAGAATAAGAGCACTCCCTATCAATGCATCTCTTCCGTAATGGAGATCCGGAACAATAATTCCTCCGTTTCCCTCGCCACCTATTACAGCATTAACCCGTTTCATCTCTGTTACTACATTTACCTCGCCCACAGCAGAAGCATAGTGGATCTCTCCTGCAGCCTCTGTTACATCTTTTAACGCTCTTGAAGATGATAGGTTAGATACTGTAGCCCCTTTTGTATGTTTTAGAACATAATCTGCAACCGCAACAAGGGTGTACTCCTCTCCAAATGCGTTTCCATCTTCATTAATAAGGGCTAGCCTGTCCACATCGGGATCAACCGCAATCCCCAAATCTGCCCCCTCTTTGACTACAATAGATGATAGTTGTGTCAGATGTTCTGGCAGAGGTTCCGGATTGTGAGGAAATCTACCGTCCGGTTCACAATTAATTTTGATGACATTAACACCCATTGCCTCGAGTAAAGCAGGCATAACAATTCCTCCAACAGAGTTAACGGCATCCAACACAATCGTAAATCCTGCCCGATATACAGCCTCAGTATCGACAAGAGGGTGGGAGAGTACAGATTCTATATGCTGTTTTGTAAAATCTTTTTTGGTAATAATTCCCAGATTGTCTACATCACTAAACTCATAAACTCCGGCCTCCACTATATCAAGGAGTTTTTCTCCATCTTGTGCATCAAGGAATTCCCCCTTCTCATTCAGAAGTTTAAGGGCATTCCACTCTTTCGGATTATGAGATGCAGTGAGGATAACTCCCCCATCTGCACGTTCGAAGATAACCGCCATCTCTACTGTTGGCGTTGAGGAAAGCCCTGCGTTGATAACATCAATACCGCAAGCTGTTAGAGTGCCGCAAACGATGTGATCGCACATCTCGCCGGAGATGCGTGCATCTCTCCCCAGAACAACTCTGTATCTGCTTTTTTTACCTGCACGCTGTTTTATAAAAGATGCATATGCAGATGTAAACTTAACAATATCCAACGGTGTAAACGATGAGCCGGTTTCTCCTCCAATGGTACCTCTGATACCCGATATAGATTTTATAAGAGCCATAAAATAAGAAGTTTATATATGAATATCAATTATAAAATAGGGGTGTTAAGGTACGAAAATTAACCTTAACACCCAATCTTTTTTGTTTGAATACCTTATGCAGGAAGTGCAAGGAATGCTGCTGCAAAAGCAAGAATTGCATACAACTCCGGAAATACTCCAAGAATCATTGTCTTTCCGAAAACGTCGTTGCCGTTACCCATCTCTACGATACCGTTAGCTACAAGAGAGGCCTGCTGCTTTGCAGAGAAGAGACCAACCACACCTAGAGCAACACCTACTGCAAAAACTGCCAAACCTTGATTGAGACTAAGTACAGCAATCTCTTTAAGACTGTTAAGCATAAGAAAGAACCCTGCAAATCCATAGAGACCCTGGGTTGAAGGGAGTGCACATAAAATCATTGAAGATCCAAAAATTTCCGGATTTTTTTTAAGAGCTCCGATTGTCGCGTTACCGCCCATTGTAACACCTATAGCACTGCCTATGCAAGATAGTGCAAGCATAAGGGCCATTCCGGTATAGGCCAAGATTAGTGGTAATGTTTGTTCCATAATTTTTTAATTTAATATTTATTTAATTCAATTGTTAATCTCTTCTATTGAGTCTCTTTTCCAAGTGGCCGGAAAGGTCTTCCTCCTCCTGCAAAGCTTGCATTTTTGTAAAACTCGACAAAGGTCAGACGCATAGGGTGTACAAAAGCTCCAAGACTTGATAACATCAGCACCAAAAGGTGTCCCACCAGTAACATTAGTGCCGCCAGAAACCATCCCATATATGGTATTCCTGACATACTTACTGCAACAGAGTTGACAACCATTCCTAATATTGCACCGGCTGTTCCTAATCCAAAGAGTCTTATATATGAGAGCATATCTCCGAATAGAGAGGTTACATCCCAGAAGGCAACAACTCCGCTTCCAATACGTGCAAATATGTTTTTACTGTCGGAAGAGAAGGCCAGTATTAAAAAAGCACCTGCAATTGCAGCATAGTTCATAAATAGGGGAACTGTAATGTTATCGGACATTGTTGAGGCATATTTGAGGGAAGCCCAAACTATTAGAATTGACCAACCGATATTATTCATTCCGTATTGCCACCCTCTTGTAATGATTGAGTAGACAGCATTGAGCAATCTTGCAAAAACTATCTGGAAAAGCCCGAAAACTATTGCAAACCAAAACATCTTCAGGTCAGTGAAGAAGAGCTCTTTTACGGAGTCAGGCATAGGAATCAGATCTTTAAGCGAGGCCCCGAAAAAGACACCCGATAGAGAGGCCATCAGAACTGCACCCAGACCAAGGAACTGGATAAGAGTAAGATACCCTCTGAATTTTTTAAGTTTAAACTTAGCAATTGTGGAACCTATTAAAAGGACCAATCCATAGCCCATATCGCCGAGACATAACCCGAAGAAGAGCATATAAAACGGAGCAAAATAGGGGGTAAGATCCAGCTCTCCATATTTGGGAAGCATATAAAGATCTCCTATTGGTTCGTACAATCTAGCAAAAAAATTGTTTTTTAACTTCACCGGAGGGTTGTCTGCCTTTACTGCCTCCTCAATAAGGTAATATACCCCTTCGCTTTCCAGTGCAGCTTTTATTGTATCCCTATTATCAACAGGAGCAAATCCAGTTAGCAAGGCAATTGTTCCCTCTGCCTCTCTCTGAGATGACTGACCTGCTAAATAGAGATCCATTTCAGAAGCCTGTTTTCTCATCGCCGCTTCAAGCCTGTTGGTTTCCAAGCTAAGAGAGAGTATGGTTTTTCTTATTCCGATAATTTTCCCGTTAAGCTCTTCTACTCTTGACTTAAGAAGATCACACGATTTCTGAGGTTGCTTACTCTCCGGGAGTTCAAAACGAAACTCCTCCCCTTTAGGTACCAGTATTGCAAAATAGATCTTCCCGTTGACTTGATTTAGTTTTTGAAGAACAAATTCACTCTCCCATTCTGGTTTGAAACTTTTCTCAGAAACTGAGTATAGATGTAAAGTGTAGCCTATTTTTTCAATTCGGGCAATCTCCTCTTTATGAAAAACTCCCCACAAACTAGACTCTTCATACTCTCTTTTTATCTGTTCAGACTCCTGTTCCCAGATATCTTTATTGTTTAAGCTCTCTAGTGCATAGTTAAGAAGATCATTATCGGTTAGTTCCGATATGCCATTTAAAGCTACCAAGCTTTTTTGATCCTCTTCATCTGCAGCCTCAAAGTGAGCTCGCAATCTCTTTATGGTGTTTAAATATCGTCTGTTTACTCCAAAAAGATCTCTTGAGTGGTCATCTATGGCCTTATTCTCTCTTGAGATGTCTACCATTCCGAGCTCCTGAACCCTCTCTAAAAAGGGGTCAAGCTCTTTATGAAAGACAATGAAAGAGTATTTATCCATTCTTACTATCATACCTTATCCTCCTGCTGCTGTCTTTTTTTGACAATTTTTTGTGAAGCTTTTGATAGGTTCTCCTCATCTTCCATAAAGCGTTTTATCTTCAATATTGCCTCCTGATAACCCGGAATCTGAACCTTTTCATAAAGATTAACCTTTTGGGTTGTCTTTTTTCTTGCGTGATCCAGGAGCCTCATCTTTTCCAAATAGACCTCAGACTCAATTCCCAGCTGAGCAAGTCTTTTGAGAATCTTTATCCCGTCGCTATACCAGAGAGGTTTTACAAAAAGATTAAAAGGTTTTACTTCGTAGATCACATCTTTGAGTAACGGAGTCCTTATTCCTGCAATCTTTACAATATCAAGTTCAACATCTTTAACGGATATCAACCCGGGCTCAAATTCATTCCAGAGTCCTGCAAGATAGTTGTAAGATTCAAGGGCATCTGAGAGTTGTTTTGTTAGCTCTTCAGATTTGTCCTTTGCTCTTTTAACCTCCATTCTAAGTGCAGACTCTTTGTTTTTTAGAGTTGGCAACGCCTTTATGCGAACCTTAAGCTGTTTGTTAAGATCGTTAAGCGATGTTTTGTTAAATTGAAATTTAATTGCCATTCTCTAATTATATCAGTTCTTCCAGTATTTTTGAGTTATCTCCTCTTTAATACTCACCTCTGTCTTGGTGAAATATTTAGCAAAAAGCTCCCAGGCTGTGTCAAGCATCTCAGTTGTATTGATATTTACCTCTATGGACAACAGCTTGTTTGAGTAATCTTTTGCGTAGTTAAGGCAGCGAAGATCATAGTCACTAAGATCAAAACCATTCTCCAATTTAGTTTTTGCGTTTGCAGCGTCTGCATAGAGCCTTACTGCAGCATTCATAACGTGATTGTGATCTTCTCTTGTTTTTTTGCCGATTACAAGCTGCTTCAACCTTGAGAGTGAACGGAACGGGTCTACAATTACCTTTCCTGTATCTGAGTCTGTTCTGAGGAAAAGTTGTCCCTCAGTAATGTATCCGGTGTTATCCGGAATAGCGTGTGTTATGTCACCTCCACTAAGTGTTGTTACAGCAATAATTGTAATTGAGCCACCATCCGGCAGCTGAACAGCTTTCTCATAAATCTTTGCCAGATCTGAGTAGAGAGAGCCCGGCATTGAGTCTTTTGATGGAATCTGGTCCATACGATTGCTCACAATACTCAGTGCATCTGCATATAGGGTCATATCGGTAAGTAAAACCAGTACCTTTTCGTTCTTATCAACCGCAAAATATTCTGCGGCAGTTAACGCCATATCGGGAATAAGCAGCCTCTCAACAGGGGGTTGCTCGGTAGTGTTTACAAAACTTATGATTTTGTTAAGAGCACCTGCATTTTCGAAAACCTGTTTGTAATAGAGGTAGTCATCATTTGTAAGTCCCATCCCTCCAAGAATAATCTTATCTACATCTGCTCTTAGTGCAACTTGTGCCATTACCTGATTGTAGGGCTGGTCAGGATCTGCAAAGAATGGAATCTTCTGTCCAGAAACCAAGGTGTTATTAAGGTCAATTCCTGCAATTCCGGTGGGTATTATCTCAGAAGGTTGCATCCTTTTGTAGGGGTTGACAGAAGGCCCACCTATAAAACGATTCTCACCTTCAACTTTGGGACCATTGTCAATTGGGTCGCCGTATGCATTGAAAAACCGTCCCGAAAGATCTTCACTTACATTCAGTGAAGGCGGTTCACCGAAGAAGATAACCTCTGCATTTGTGGGAATACCCTCTGTACCCGCAAATACCTGTAGAGTGATTAGATCTCTTTTAATTTTAACAACCTGAGCCAGACGCCCGTCTACTGTTGCAAGCTCTTCATTGGTAATTCCTTGTGCTCTTAGGGCAACTGTTGCCTTTGTTATAGACTCCAGCTGGGTGTATATCTTCTGAAACGCTTTACTTGCCATTGTTCAATTCGGTATTAAGTTGCTCCAGGTATTTATTGAAATCTTCACTCTTAAAGAGTGAATAGTTCATTTGGCGCAAAATATTAATTATCTTCTTGTAAAAATTTCCACACTCTTCAAAATCTTCGAACTCATACTCTCTTTCGCAAATATCAAGCGCAAGATAGTACATATAGCTCTGTCTCTCCATAGGACAGTTTGCATCAATCTTGTCAAATGCGTCCTGTTGAAGAATCACAAAGTCCATCAGCTCAGATTTCCAGTACCTCTTATGATACTCCAGAGGGACACCATCATCTCCCAGAATATTGATCTGCTCGTATGCCTCTTTACCGCGTAGTACAATGTTTTTCCCACGCATAACCTTTTCTACCCAATCCTCTCCAATTCTGTTTTTAAAATCTTCGATAATCTCCGGATACTCCAGGTATTTTGAGTATGAATCTATCGGATCAACCGCCGGATATCTCTTTCTGTCTGCCCTGTTCTGAGATAGTGCAAAAAAGCACCTGGCAGCCTTTTTTGTAGATTCAGTAACCGGCTCTTTTAGGTTACCTCCTGCAGGAGAGACAGTCCCTATAAAAGTGACAGAGCCTGTTTGGCCATTATTAAGATTAACAATCCCGGCTCTTGCATAGAAACTAGAGATAATTGCAGGCAGGTCCATTGGGAAGGCATCAGCCCCGGGAAGCTCCTCCATCCTGTTACTCATTTCACGGAGAGCCTGTGCCCAGCGTGATGTAGAGTCTGCAAGCAAGAGAACTTTTAACCCCATTGCTCTGTAATACTCTCCTATGGTCATTGCGGTATAGACCGAAGCCTCCCTGGCTGCAACTGGCATATTTGAGGTGTTGCAGATAATTGTGGTTCTCTCCATAAGCTTCCTTCCGGTGCGTGGGTCTTCAAGCTTAGGAAACTCTGTGAAGATCTCAACAACCTCGTTTGCTCTCTCTCCACAGGCTGCAAAAATAATTACATCTGCATCTGCCTGTTTTGATATTGCGTGTTGAAGAACAGTCTTGCCACTTCCGAATGGTCCCGGAATAAAACCTGTACCCCCCTCTGCTATTGGGTTGAATGTATCAATCACACGAACTCTTGTCTCCATTATACGGAATGGTCTCGGTTTGTCCCTATATTTTGTAATTGCAAGCTTTACAGGCCATTTCTGTTTCATTGTTACATTAATACTATCTCCGGATTCGTTTGAGAGAACAGCAATAGTGTCATTTACAGTATACTCGCCAGCAGATGCTATTGTTTTGATGGTGTAACTACCTTCAAATGAAAAAGGAACCATTATTTTATGAGGCAACCATCCCTCCTTTACCTCACCAAGCCAATCAGCTGCAAAAACCTCATCTCCGGGTTTTGCAAAGGGTGTAAACTCCCATTTTTTGTCCGGATCTAAGGCAATTGTGTACTCACCTCTGGTTAGAAAAACACCTTTCATTGTCTCCAGATTATTCTGAAGTCCGTCATAAATACTAGAAAGTATTCCCGGACCAAGATCTATCTCCAGTAAGTGCCCCTGAAACTCTGCCTTATCTCCGGCTTTAAGGCCTCTGGTGCTTTCATATACCTGAACAAAAGCCTCTTTACCGTTAATCTTGATTATCTCTGCCATCATTCTCGTACCGGAGAGATCAATGTAACAGATCTCGTTCTGAGCAACGGGACCATCAACCTCTATGGTGACAAGATTGGAGATAATCCCTGTAACTATTCCTGTGGTTTTCATATATTAGTTTTTATTATCCATATTAAATGAGCCCTTAACCTCATCCACAAATTTTTTGAATATGACAGCCCCTCTTTTTCTGTCTAGCTTGGCCCAGCGTTTAACAATTGATGCCTTTAGCAAAAAGGAGAGTATAACGTTAATGTCAAAATAGCTGAAAGTGCATATCTCATTGGCTCTCTCCCAGCGAAGTGAGTCCAGAAGCTGCTCTCTCTCCAGAATGTTTTCGTTTTCCAGAATTTTAAGAACAGGTGTAGAGAGTTCGCTAAGATGTATTATTCCCATATCTGTTGCTTTACTGTTTTTTAGAGCATCGGTAAATTCACTGTTTCCGATTATAAAGTCAGATGGATCCTGCGAGCTCTTCCTGGCAAGATAGGCAGCCTGGATATTTCTTATTTCAAGATCTGTAGTAAAATATTCACGTATGAATTTATTAGGCATTTTTAGGGCTGCTCTATAAAAGTGATTGTTGAGATTCTCCTCCTTTAGCCCGAAAAATAGCCACTCCATACAACGGATATCCTCCGGTGTACTCATATCTGAAATGTGGGCGAAAAGAGCATCAAGATCAAAACCTGAACTCTCAAAGTCAAGTGCAATGTCCGGAAGCCCCGATATGATGTAGTGGTAGTTTCTCATCGTTATTCAGAGAATAAGAATTCACGGGTTTTTGGTTTGAGATACTGAGCCAGTAAACCCTGGAAATCTTTATCTGTGAAGCTTATATAGTAACCTTCGCCCTTTGGACCGATTTTAAAACCTGTCTGAATTTTTTTATCGTAGAAGAACTCTACTGTTGCATTGAGCTGCTTGAGGATATCGTTTTTGATAAATGAGTCCAGCTCTGTTTTTAGCGATTCCGGAAGAAGAATATCCAGACTTACAGAGTCACTGTTGCCCGGGTTGAAGGATGTAATGGCACTTTTAATTAAAGATCCTAAAAACTCCTTGCTATCAATAGCTTCTTTAACAGGGTTTTGAATCGCCTTGGTTGTTACAACCTCCTCGATGTTCTGTTTTACTTTTGCAAGAGTTTGCCTGGATACCATCTTAATTTCGTTCTCAATCTTGATTTTGTAATCAAGAGAGTCCTTTTTTGCTTTATCCAAAATTAGATTGTACTCCTCCTTTGCTTTGGCAATTATCTCTTCTGCCTCTTTTTTTGCATTTGCCTTTAGCTCTTCTGCCTCAATTTTACCTTTTGATAAGCCTTCAGTATAAAGTTTATCAGTAAGTTCTTGCAATTTATTTTGCATATCTAATTAAATTTTAATTCGCCAAAGATAGGAAAAATAAAAAAAGCGCCCTAAAAAAGACGCTTTTTTAACCATTATTTAATAACTTGTTAACTTAAAAATCCAAGTAAGATACCGGCAGCTACAGCACTTCCAATTACCCCGGCAACATTTGGCCCCATAGCGTGCATAAGAAGATAGTTGGTCTTATCGTATTCAAGTCCTACACTGTTTGATACTCTTGCAGAATCCGGAACCGCCGACACACCCGAGTTCCCAATTAATGGATTTATCTTATTCCCCTCCTTCAGAACTAAGTTAAAAATCTTTACAAAAAGCACCCCGGCAGTTGTTGCAATCACAAAAGAGCCGGCTCCAAGTCCGAAGATGTAGATAGATTTGAGTTGAAGGAATTTATCTGCCTGAGTGGAGCATCCTACGGTTACACCTATTAATATGGTAACTATGTCAATAAGTGGTCCGCGGGCTGTCTCTGCAAGCCTCTTGGTTACGCCACTCTCTTTAAGAAGGTTCCCAAAGAAGAGCATACCAAGCAGTGGTAGCCCGGATGGAACAATAAATGCAGTAAGCAAAAATCCTATTATCGGGAAGAGTTTTTTCTCTGTCTGAGATACTGCTCTTGGTGGTTTCATCCTTATCAGGCGCTCTTTATGAGTGGTTAACAACCTCATTATTGGTGGTTGTATTACTGGAACAAGTGCCATATATGAGTATGCAGATACAGCTATTGCACCCATCAAATCGGGAGCAAGTCTGGAAGAGAGAAAAATTGCGGTTGGGCCATCTGCCCCTCCGATTATCCCAATTGCACCCGCTTCTGCAGGAGCGAATCCTGCAATAAGCGCAATTGCGTAGGCCCCAAAAATTCCAAACTGAGCTGCAGCTCCAATTAACATTAGTTTTGGGTTGGAAATCAGTGCAGAGAAATCGGTCATTGCACCGATACCTAAGAAAATCAGAGGGGGATAAAACCCTTTTTGAACTCCCTGATATAGAATATTCAGTACAGATCCCTCTTCGTAAACACTTATACTTAGCCCGGGAAAGAGCGGAATATTCCCGATGACAATACCAAAACCTATTGGAATGAGCAGAAGTGGCTCCCAATCTTTCTTTATTGCCAGATAAATGAAGAGCAATCCTATAAGAATCATCAGAATATGTCCGAAAGTTGCATTTGCAAAACCGGTATATTGAAGAAAAGTCTTTAGATTCTCTGCAAGGAGTGAAAAAATTCCATTATTTTCCATCTTATCCAATAATTATTAGAGGAGCACCTTCGAGAACGGAGTCTCCTTTATTAACCTTAAGAGCAACAATTTTACCATCAACAGACGACTCAATTACATTCTCCATCTTCATAGCCTCCAACACCAGAAGTTTCTGTCCTCTCTTTACAGAATCTCCCTCTTTGACAACCACTTCAAGTATTACTCCAGGCAACGGAGAGGTGATAACCGTCTCCTGTCCGGTTGTTGATTGTCTGACAATATTGGCTTCTACCTTAGCCGGTTTATTAATTCTTGAGAGTGGTACACTCTGTTTTTTTGCAGGCCTTTCAATCTCGACTCTGAATGGGATTCCGTTTACCTCAACCTCTGCTATTGTATCTTCAACATTGGTAACAGTTACGGCGTAGTCGTTACCATTTATCTTTAATTTATATTCTTTCATTTTGATTACAGATTAATTCAACTTTTTTTTGGTGTTTCCCTTAGAGTGTAAATTTTTGAACTCCACGGCGAGTAGTTTCTGGTTACTTTATCTATTGTTAGAATTGTGTGCTCAATATCGTGTGCTTCATCGTCTTCAAAATAGGTGTGTAGTGCTGCTGAGATTGCTGCAAAGAGTTCAGCGGAGATCTCCTCTTCAGAAACCTTTCGTTTACTGCCTGCAGCTGCTCGCTCTGCCTTTTTCCTGCTGAGACTCATATTATATTTACCTGTATTTTTGAATACAACATAGAGTAAAATCAGTGAGATAAATACCACAGACATTGCGGTAAATGACATTATTGCACCAAATGGGTCAACCTTCATCAACACCATACCAGGAGGCTCGATATCTGCACCGTAATTATTTGTGCTTGGTGATGTTCTTGAAAGTACTCCCCAGGTTTTTTCAATATCTGTTGATTTGTCGTCACCCTTAACCTCAATGCCATCCCTGAATCTTCCGTAGGAGACATTCTCCGAAAGCAGAGAGTGTGGAATTACAACTCTGTCAAGAATAGTTCTTCCGTCGCTGCTTACCAACAGAATCTCCTTGGAATCTGTAAGTAAAAAGTTGATATGGAATGTTCCTCTGTATGGTTCTGAATCTGCCCAGAAGAGAGTGTGCTGCCGGGGTTTGATTTTTGTGAGAATATCCCCTCTGGGAATCAGATATTTTGTAAGGTTTTCTGGATCATTGGTTAGATAGCAGCCGGATATATCTACAGTTGCATATGATGTATTGAACAGCTCAATCCATCCGCTTTTATTGCCGAAATCATCTTCAAAATCATCTGTGTTTGTAACCAGAATTTCGTTGATACGAATATCAGACATATTCTGGGAGTACAACACGTTTGTGCTTATCAACAAACCTAATAACGCAAGTATAATGCAGCTTCTTTTCATTATTTTACCTGATATTTGGTTAAAGTGGCAGGTTGTCATGCTTCTTGGGAGGATTAGAGACCTTTTTGGTAGCAAGTTGCTGTAACGATCTTATGATACGAAACCGGGTATTTCTAGGCTCAATTATGTCATCGATATAACCAAATCTGGCAGCGTTATAAGGGTTAGCAAAAGCATCACGGTACTCTTTCTCTTTCTCTAATGCAAAAGCTGCCGGATTTTCTGACTCTGCCATCTCTTTACCGTAAAGAACCTCAATTGCACCTGAGGGGCCCATAACTGCAATCTCTGCCGTAGGCCAAGCATAGTTAATGTCTCCGCGTAGGTGTTTACTGCTCATAACACAATAGGCTCCACCATAAGATTTTCTTAAAGTTACTGTTATTTTTGGAACAGTTGCCTCTCCATATGCATATAGAAGCTTTGCTCCGTGAAGAATGATACCGCCGTACTCTTGTTGTGTTCCCGGCAGAAAACCAGGGACATCTACCAGAGTTACCAGGGGTATGTTAAATGCGTCGCAAAATCTAACGAAGCGGGCTGCTTTACGGGATGCGTTGATATCCAGCACCCCTGCGAGAACTTTTGGTTGATTAGCCACTATACCTACAGATATTCCGTTGAATCGAGCAAAACCTACAATAATATTTGTTGCATAATCTTTGTGAATCTCCAGGAATTTTCCGTCATCAACAATTGTCCCGATTACCTCGTACATATCGTAAGGTTTGTTAGGGCTGTCCGGGATAATCTCATTCAGAGAGTCATCAAGCCTGTCTATAGGATCCGATGTGTGAACAATAGGGGCCTCTTCAAGATTGTTCTGAGGAAGATAGCCTAGAAGCTCGCGAATCACCTTGATCCCCTCCTCCTCACTCTCTACCGCAAAATGGGCAACACCACTTTTTGTTGCGTGTACGCTTGCACCTCCGAGCTGTTCCTGAGTTACATCTTCTCCAGTTACCGTTTTAACAACTTTAGGCCCGGTAAGGAACATATAGCTTGTTCCTTTTGTCATAATATTGAAATCGGTAAGAGCAGGGGAGTAGACTGCTCCGCCGGCGCAAGGACCAAAGATTGCAGATATTTGTGGAACTACTCCTGATGCAAGGATGTTTTTTTGAAAGATCTCTGCATATCCTGCAAGTGCATTTACACCCTCCTGAATTCTTGCACCTCCCGAATCGTTGATCCCGATAACCGGAGCGCCCATCTTCATTGACTGATCCATTATTTTACAGATTTTCATAGCAAAACTCTCAGAAAGAGAGCCGCCGAAAACAGTAAAATCCTGAGCAAAAACATAGACAAGTCTACCCTCAATAGTACCGTATCCGGTTATAACTCCATCTCCGAGGTACCTCATCTTCTCCATTGAAAAGTTTGTACAACGATGTGTTACAAACATATCAAACTCTTCAAAGCTTCCCTCATCAAGAAGCATATCAATTCTTTCGCGGGCTGTGTATTTCCCTTTTTGGTGCTGTGCATCAATTCTTTTCTGACCACCTCCCAAGCGCGCCTTTTCGCGAAGTTGTATCAGCGCTTTAACCTGTTCCAGTTGTTGGCTCATTCTATTATCTATATTAAGATTTGTTTCTGAGAATTTGTTTAAGAGGGATTTTCGCACAGTTCGGTGAGGATTCCTCCGGTCGATTTTGGGTGTAGAAATGCAATACTAAGTCCTTCAGCTCCTTTACGTGGTGCTTTGTCAATAAGCTGAACACCTTTTTCGGCAAGCTCGTCCAGACTGCTCTGCAAACCTTCGGTTGTTGCAAAAGCAATATGATGCACTCCCTCTCCCTTTTTTTCAATGAATTTACCTATAGGACCATCAGGATCTGTACTCTCCAATAGCTCAATTTTTGTCTCTCCAATTTTGAAGAACGCTGTTTTAACTTTTTGATCTGCAACTTCTTCAACTGCATAGCACTTTAATCCGAGCAGCTCTTCATAGAGGGGTATAGCAATTTCTAAAGATTTAACGGCAATACCGATGTGCTCAATATGCGATAGTTTCATTGTTGAATAATTTATTTGATTTATTACTTTTTAAAGAAGCGTCAAAGGTAAAAAAATATAAAGAGTATGCCAAAAAAAGTAACTATTTGAAACAAAAAATGCCCCGAACGGGGCATTTTTGCTATTATGCGAAATAATTAAGGTTCCATTGTATGATAAACGTTTTGAACGTCATCATCGTTTTCAAACTTCTCAATTAGTTTCTCAATTTCTGTTTTAGCATCCCCATCCAGCTTTTTTAGCTCTGTGTTAGGAATTCTCTCAAATCCTCCTGTTATAAGTTCAAACCCTTTCTCCTCTATAAATTTTTGAATCGCTCCGTATGATTCATAACTTCCGTAAATAACCAGCTCTTCATCCTCCATAAAGAGCTCTTCGGCTCCAAAGTCTATCATCTCCAGTTCCAGCTCTTCAAGATCAAGTTGTTGTGAACTTTTTACCTTAAAAACACATTTGTGTTCAAACATAAATTCAACGCTTCCGGAGGTTCCAAGTGATCCTGAGAATTTGTTGAAATAACTTCTGATATTGGCTACTGTACGAGTTGTATTATCTGTTGCTGTCTCAATTAAGAAGGCTATACCGTGAGGACCATACCCTTCATAAACCACCTCTTTGTATTCACTGTGATCTTTTTCGACTGCACGCTTGATAGCTCTCTCAATGTTATCTTTGGGCATATTCTCCGAACGGGCAGTAGAGATCAGAGCCCTGAGTCTTGGGTTGTTATCGGGATCTGGTCCGCTGCCTTTGACAGCCATAGTTATCTCCTTTCCCAAACGCGTAAAAACACGGGACATATTGCCCCAACGTTTCATTTTACGCTCCTTTCTGAATTCAAATGCTCTTCCCATAAATAGAGTTATCTCCCCGGAAAAATTTCTGGTTACTGTTTTATCCTCGCAATATACTTATCGGCTTCGTAGCCCTCCATACTCTGAGGATACTTCACCTTAATATCCTCATATATTTTGATTGCTTCGGCCTTATTACCAAGCTCTTCTTGCATAATAGCAGCTTTTTGCAGGTAACCTGCAGCGAAAACGTTGTCTGCGTGAGCAGCGGCCTTCAGGTAATAACTAAGAGCCTCTTTGTTGTTCATAAGAGATGCATATGCGTCTCCGATGTTGCAAAGTGCTCTTGCCTGCATAATAGGATCATCTGATTTGTACCTCTTAAGATGTTTGATTGCCTGTTGGTAATTTCCAAGCTGAAGTTCGCTGATGCCGGCATACAGATACACAGATTTTGCAGCTGTAGAGCCATATTCATCAATAATCTGATTAAAGCCCAAAGCATTACCGTCTCCGTTAAGGGCAAGTGCAAAAGAGTCTGCACGGAAAAATTGTTCGGCAACAAATGTTTGTGCAAGAGCCTCCTCTTTTAAGGGCTTACGATACAGTTGTTGATATGCAAACCCGATAGCAGAGATTACCAGAACAACAATTACAGAGTACAAAAGTGTATTCTTGTGCTTTTCGATAATTTGCTCGGTCTTGTTTAGAGCGTTCTCTACACTCTCTTCCGGATCTTGATGTTTAATTTTCTTTGACATTTCTACGATTTTTTAGCAGGGTGCAAAATTACAATATTTTATCTAATCTCAAATTATAAATCGATAAAAGTAGTAACTTTGTGAGCCAACCAGGTTGCAGATGTATTTAAAAAGGTTAATTATCTCCGGATTTAAGAATATATCCGAAGCAGAAATAGAATTCTCGTCTAAGTTGAATTGTATTACGGGTATGAACGGCTCAGGCAAAACAAACCTTTTGGATGCAATCTACTACCTCTCTATGACCAAGAGCTACTTCTCAAACACAGATATACATACTATCGCCTATGAACGTGATATATGCAGATTTTCAGGAGAGTATGCTAGGGATGACAACTCATTCGAGAACATCTCAATCTCTATGGAGAGAGAGGGTTTAAAACACATTAAAAGAAACAACAAAAGCTATAACAGAATTTCTGAGCATATAGGATTAATTCCTATTGTAATGGTCTCTCCTTATGATACTTGTCTTATCAATGAGTCTGGAGAGGAGAGGAGGAGATTTATAAATTCAATACTATCTCAGCTGGATAAGGAGTATTTGCGAAAAGTTCAAAACTATAACCATCTTCTCCAGCAGAGAAACAGATTGCTAAAATCACAGGATATTAATGAGGTGCTTCTTGATACCTTCTCTCAAAGGATGTCTGTAAATGCCTCTTACATTTTCGCAAAAAGGGCCGAGTTTGCAAATTTGTTAATGCCTATTGCAGACAAGTACTATAAAATGCTCTCCGGCGGAAAAGAGAGTATCTCTATTGTGTATAAATCTGATCTTCAAGAGGGTGGGCTTATGGAGTTGTTAAGTAGTTGTAGAACTAGAGATAATACACTTAAATACACCACCTGCGGAGTTCACAGAGACGATCTTCAGTTTTATATGGATAACTATCCATACAGGATATCCGGCTCTCAGGGTCAGCAGAAATCTTTTCTAATATCACTAAAACTTGCTCAGTTTGAAATAATGAGAGATATATATAAAAGGGCACCTCTTCTATTACTTGATGATGTCTTTGATAAATTGGATATGGAGAGGGTAGAAGCACTTTTAAATCTGGTCTCCTCAAATTTTTTCGGGCAGATTTTTATTACCGACAGCAACAAAGTCAGAGTTGAGGCTATTCTCAATAAGATTAACGGAAGCACCTCTTCGTTTGAAATTAAAAACGGTGTAGTTTTATGAGACGTGAGCGAGTTGTAAAAGTTGGAGAGCTTTTTCGGGATTTTTTAAAGAGCTCCGGTCTGGATGACGGGATTCTCAGAATGAGAATTTTTGAAGCGTGGGATGAGGTTGTAGGGGAGAAGTATACCGATTACACTTTGGAGAAGTTCTTTAAAGAGGGGAGACTTTTTTGTAAAATATCATCATCTCCGGCAAGGAATCATCTCTTTATGGAGAGACTCAATATTGTGAAAAAGATAAACGAAAAACTTGGGGAAGATATTGTTAAAGTATTGATATTAAAGTAGTGAGTACTAAATTTAATATAGTTGTAGATGCCGATATTCCCTTCATAGAGGGAGTTCTTGAACCATTTTGCAGTGTAAAATATCTTAAGGGTGAGCATATCGACAATACTATAGTACACAATGCAGATGCTCTTATAATCAGAACCCGAACTAAGTGTGATTCCAGCTTGCTTGATAACAGTAGAGTTAAGGCGATATTCAGTGCCACAATAGGTTGCGACCATATCGATACACTCTACTGCAACAGAGCCGGAATAAGCATCTACAATGCAGCCGGATGTAATTCCCAGGGGGTAGTTCAATATGTTATTACCTCTCTGATTGCAATTGCCCAAAGGGAGGGTTTAGAGTCACTCCCAAAGTCAATAGGTATAGTAGGAGCGGGGAGTGTCGGTGAGAGGCTGGCTGCTTTGACTCTTGAACTTGGGTTCAATGTGTTTAGGTGTGATCCTCCCAAAAAAGAGAACCTGCTCAAAGGTATCTCCAATCCATCTTTTGGAGACTACAGGCTTACGGTAGAGGACTATTATGATCTTGATACCACTCTAAAGAGTTGTGGAATTATCTCCTTGCACGTACCTCTTGATAAAACTACCGACAATATGTGCTCGACTGCTTTTTTCTCAAATATGGTTAATGGGACAATATTTATAAACAGTAGCAGGGGTGAGGTGGTAGATGATGTAGCTTTAATTAGAGATAGAGGCTCTCTTGGCCCTGTTATTCTTGATGTTTGGAGAGACGAGCCAAATATAAAGAGTGAGGTTTTAAAGATATCCAATATCGCCACTCCTCACATAGCTGGCTACTCTCTGGAGGGAAAGATAAATGCCACTCTTTTTACACTTCGTAACTTTGCCAGCCACTATTCAATCGAGAGGCTCTATGACTACTCAATTCCATTGCCCTCCTCCTCGGAAATTCCGTTTGTTAAAAACAATAAAATTAGCTCTATAGATAATGCTGCAGCACTGCTTCTCTCCTCCTTCCCGATATGGGATGAAGATAGAGCGTTGAGAGAGAGTCCGTATCTTTTTGAACAGATTAGATTGAATTACAGATACAGAAGGGAGTTAACAGTTAGAACTAAGGAGATTTTAAAAGAGTTGCTCAACAACAGATGAACTACAAAATAGTATACTATGCTTACAGAATTGGATTTAAAACAGATTGAGCAGAGAGGTGCAAGTGTGGATGATATCCAGAAACAGTTAGCCCATTTTAAGAGTGGATTCCCATATTTGGAGATTGTTGCTCCGGCTACCCCTTTGAGAGGAATCAAAGTACTCTCCCGTAAAGATCAAAAAGAGGCATTAAAGAGATATGAGAGTTACAATGGAGAGCTTTGCAAGTTTGTTCCAGCTTCGGGTGCTGCAACAAGGATGTTTAAAGATCTTTACGAAGCATTAAGCACAATAGAAAAGGGCAACTCTATCCCAGAAGAGTCTCCTGCTTACAGATTCTTTGAGGATTTAAAAAAATTCCCTTTCTATAAAGATCTTTCCAATTGTCCCTCTTTTAATATAGAAAATCAAGAATCAATTCTACGGTCACTTCTGATGCCGGAAGGCCTTGGCTACGGCTCAATGCCTAAAGGGCTAATCAAATTTCACAGATATGGCAAAAATGTCAGGACACCTTTTGAAGAGCATCTAGCCGAAGCGTCAAAATATGCCAAAACTTCTGACGGAATTGCCAGAATGATGGTAACAGTCTCAAAAGAACATCTTTACGGATTTGAACAACTTCTTTTACAGGTACAACACGATTATGAGAGAATGTACGGATGTAAATTTGAGGTAACCTTTACTCAGCAAAAAACAGCAACAGATACTATAGCTGTAGATATGGAGAACAGACCATTCAGAGGTGCAGACGGTAACCTCCTCTTTCGGCCTGCCGGTCACGGAGCACTAATAGAGAACCTCAATGAACTGGAGTCAGATATTGTAGTAATAAAGAACATAGACAATATCTGCAGAGATGAGCATACCGGAGATACTATCCACTGGAAAAGAGTACTGATTGGTACATTAATCGGCCTACAAGTAAAGATAAATCAATATCTTAAATCTCTGGAGTGCAGTAAGGAGGAGAAATTATTCAAGGAGATAATAAACTTTCTTGAGAGGGAGTTTTCCATTGTTCTGCCACAAATACCAAAAGATATACTAAAGGAGTATCTTTGGGCTAAGCTGAACCGCCCTGTAAGAGTGTGTGGTATGGTCAAAAACCTGGGAGAACCGGGAGGGGGGCCCTACATTGTAAAAGACGCAGACGGTGCAACATCATTGCAAATACTAGAGAGTGCGCAACTAAATATCCAAGATTTAAAGGTAAAAGAGATAGTGGAGAGATCTACTCATTTCAACCCGGTAGATATTGTATGTTCGATCAAAAACTTTAGAGGCGATAAATTTAATCTGCACAAATATGTAGATTCCGAAACTGGTTTCATCTCATATAAGAGCGCAGAGGGGAGACCCATAAAAGCAATTGAACTTCCCGGCTTATGGAACGGTGCAATGAGCCAGTGGAATACACTATTTGTGGAGGTACCTGTAACCACCTTCTCTCCGGTTAAAACCATACTTGATCTTTTAAGAGCGGAGCATCAGTAGATCTCTCATTTAAGAGTTATTTACTGATTTTCCGGAACTATACAAGTAATTCTGTGCAAATTGCTGAATAACAATAAGTAATGCTGTATTTGCAGCTAATATATACCATAGTAAAGTGCCGTCATTAATAAATATCCATTTTACTCTGTAGAGAAGTTGTTTTACTCCTAAATTTGAGTTAAAGAGTCTCAAATCTTCAATTGATAGATTGAAATAGTTGTTATTCAGATATATAAATGAAAAAATCAAGAGCGCAGAAGCACAAAGAGAGACAACAATTATCTGAATCGTTTCATCTCTTCTCTCTCTTCTTACCCTTTCTGAATCAATTTTTGAAGAGACTCTCCGGGCAAATGAGTGAGGTATAGATTTATCATCGATCTCAAATAGAAGATCTTTTAAAATTTCATCCTTTTTATCCATAGCTTACCTCCATTTTTTCATCCACCATTTCACCCATTCTCTTTTTAATTCGGTGGAGTTTTACTTTTACATTTGACTCTTTTGTGCCTGTGATATCTGCTATCTCTTTAATGCTCTTTTCGTGATTGTAAAACAGTGCAATCAAGAACCTCTCGGACGTGTCCAAAGAGGAGAGCATCCTGTTTAGTAATTCAAATCTTTTCTCTCTTATATATGCCTCTTCCTCAGAGTTGTCAGAACAATAATTTGATGAGATTTGTGCACTATCAACAGGTACAAAGTTAACTTTTTTCAATCTGGTTTTTGAGATTGACATATTATATGCAATCCTAAAGAGCCAGGTTGAAAGCGAGGAGTCACCCCTGAATTTATTAAGAGAGAAAAATGCTTTTACAAAAACATCCTGAGCCACCTCCTCTGCGTCCTCTCTACAGGGTATCACACCTCTAATCACAGAGAGTACTCTTGGAGAGTACTCCTCTACAATAACCTTGTAAAGCTCCTGGTCTCCGTTACGGATTAACTCTATTATACGTAGCTCCTCTTCTCTTTTCATTCAGCAATTAGACGCATCTCAATCCTTATGGTTACAAATCTGTAACCTTTTTTAAATTAAATCGTCAAATGAGCAAAACAAAATTACTTTTTATTTAAAAATTTGACATTATGATGGAATTTATCTCAATTCCGGTTACATTCGGAATAGGCGCTTATGCATTTTATAAACTTGTGGAGTTGTTTGCAAGGAAGAAAGAGAGAATAATGATTATTGAAAGACTCTCACAAATTAGCAGTACTAACATCGAAAATCTGGATATCTCAAGGATTTTTGGGGAAGGAAAAAATTTTAACAACAAATTTTTATCCTTAAGAATTGGATCGCTTCTGATGGGTTTGGGTTTCGGACTTTTAGTCGGAATTGTAATAGCATATGGGATGTATGGCTCTTCCGGCTCACTTTCATATGAGACTATGCAATCTATGAGCGTTGTCTATGGAGCTTCAACTCTCTGTTTTGGAGGTGTTGGTCTTCTTTTAGGATTTATTGTTGAGTCTAAAATGTCTAAGAACAAGTAGAGATATGTAATATGAAAAGAGGAAGACCAAATAACTTTTTAGTCTTCCTCTTTTTATATATATAACGAACAATTATCCCAGCAGAATACCTGTTCCTCTTGTACCGTTTTTAAATAGTTGGGAGTGATTTTTAGCCTCTCTCTTTTTCCAGTCGCCTTTGTGGTATGCATAACTGATAATAAGAGGTACAACAGTTGTTGCTTCGGCGTACACCATCTGTTCGTGGGCAGTGTCTACCTTACCCCAGGAGTTAGCCTCCTTAAGGGTAGAAGATGAACAAGCACCGTCACGAACATCTGCAACAGTTATCTGAACAGCATATTTATGCATCGGAACGTCAAATCCCAAACACTCGGCACAAACGACAGTATCCTGAGCAAAGTTCTTAGGAACTCCTCCTCCAATCATAAAGAGACCGCTGCTCTTTGCGGACATCTTCACCTCAGTGAGCTCACGAAAATCTGCAACAGAGTCAATGGAGAGATATGGTTTATCCTCTTTCATTCTCTCTACCTGATGCATAACCAACCCGAATCCTGCACTGCAGTCACTAAATGCCGGAACGAAAATTGGAACATTATGTTCGTATGCGGTCTGAATCAATGAGTTTTTTTTAACTGAATTGACAGAGAGCCATTTCCCGATCTCGTAAATAAACTCTCTGGATGAGTATGGTCTCGGCTCAAGAGAGTCAGCTATACTCTTAATTGTTGAGTCACACAATTGAAGCTCCTCTTCGTCTATATAGGTATCATATATTCTGTCTATATAGTTGCCTCTCAAATGAGTGTCATCTATAAACTGAGACCCCTTGTAGTGCTTATAGCCTAGTGCCTCAAAAAAGTCCATATCTATAATAGATGCACCTGTAGCACATACGGCATCAATCATATTAAAGCGGATCATATCCACATAAGCCTGCATACATCCTCCTGCGGAGGTGCTCCCTGCAAGAATAAGCCAGTTAGTTGACTCTTTGTCATTTATCATCATCTGCAGAATATCTGCAGCAGATGCGGTATCCCTTGAGCTAAAAGACATATCTCGCATTGAATCTATTATGTATGAGGAGTCAAATGCAGTAACATCTATGTGTTTGACAATCTCTTTTAGAAGCTCTCTCTTTGTAGGTTTCATCACGATATAATTTTCAGTTTTATATACAATTAATTTTTGACAAAGATAGATATTTTAAATTAAGAACAAGTTTTTTACTATTTTTGCCGCTAATGAATCATAACAAATAATTACACTATGTTCGACAAAAAAACAATCGAGAGATTTAACACAATTGATACTCCCTTTTACTACTATGATTTATCGCTGTTAAAAAAAACTCTTGATTTGTATACCACAGAACTAAGAAAATATAAGTTCCACGCGCACTATGCATTTAAAGCAAATGCGAATTCAAAAATTCTGGATATCATTAAAGAGTATGGTCTGGGAGCAGATTGTGTTAGTGGAAATGAGGTCTCATTAGCTATAAAATCTGGCTTTGACCCTAAAAAAGTTGTTTATGCCGGAGTTGGAAAGTCAGACAAAGAGATTGAAACTGCTCTTTCGGCTGATATTTTCTCCTTTAATTGTGAGTCAATTCCTGAAATTGAGGTTATAGACTCAATTGCAAAGAAGATGGGAAAAACTGCCTCTATATCCTTGAGGATTAACCCGGATATAGATGCTCACACTCATCGTTACATATCAACAGGGCGTTCTCAGGATAAATTCGGCATAAGTCATTGGATGTTTGACGACGTGCTGAGTGCTATTGCAAAGTGTTATAATATTAAGCTTACTGGGCTACATTTTCACGTAGGGTCACAGATAACAGACCTGAATGTCTTCGATATGCTGGCTAATAAGGTAAACGAGATATCGGCCAATTTCAAGGACAAGGGTATAAGAATTGAGAATTTGAATCTGGGAGGAGGATTAGGGATTGACTACAAAGATCCGGATTCTGCCCCTATTTCTGATTTTGCAGCCTATTTTGCTATCATTGATAAAAAATTGGTAAAAGAGCCATACCAGCAGATACATTTTGAACCGGGAAGAGCCATAGTGGCACAGTGTGGTTCACTGATATCAAGAGTACTCTATGTTAAATTCGGTAAGGGGAGGAAGTTTGCGATTCTGGATGCAGGTATGAACGATCTTATCAGGCCGGCGCTATACCAGGCATCTCATAAAATAGAGAACCTTGTCTCTTCAGGAAGGAGTATGAGATACGATGTTGTCGGCCCAATTTGTGAATCCAGTGATCGCTTTGCAAAGAACCTACTGCTTCCTGAGACTAAACGGGGTGATATTATTGCTATAAGATCTGCCGGTGCATATGGGCAAGTTATGGCTATGAGATATAATCAAAAGGATTTGGCACCAGATTACTATTCCGAATAATTTAAAAAATGTAAAATACTATGGCAAGAGTCAGTTCTAAAGAGAGATATGTAACCAAGGTATATGACCTTTTTCGCAAAAAAGGTTTGAAACTCACAATGGATGATATTGCAGCCGAACTTAAACTTACTAAGAAGACCCTTTACAATAATTTCAACTCTAAGGAGGAGTTAATGAGAACTGTTATGCAGTTCATAATTGAGGATATTGAATTCAAAATAAACCTCTCTCTTAGTCAGGGGAAAAATGCAATTGAGGCCCTGTTTCATACAAGCAGTATGATGAATAAAACACTGGAGCAGATAGGACCGCTTCTGCTTACAGATTCCTCTAAATATCTTCCTGACCTTAAAGTCTTAGACCATTCAAACAGAGTAAGTTTCTATTCAAGAATAATATACGAAAATCTGGAGAGAGGTATGACGGAGGGTCTATACAGAGTGGATCTGAATAAAGAGCTAACATCTCTCTTTTTTACATCTGCAATGGCAAAGATATACTCCTGGAACGGCTCATATATTTATCTGAAAGATCCATATCTTTTCCACTCCGAGCTTGTCAGATATCACCTTGAATCTGTTGTAAACGAAGATGGAAGAAAAATCCTAAGGTCATATATACAAAAATGACTATTTTTGCAGCCTAATTTTTTTTGAAATGTTTGAGAATTTAATAGACAGACTGGAGAGCTCCTTTAAACTCCTTAAGGGTGAGGGTAGAATTACCGAAATTAATGTTGCCGAAACTCTTAAAGAGATAAGAAAAGCACTTCTGGATGCAGATGTGAGCTATAAGATTGCAAAGAACTTTTGTGACGACGTTAAACAGAAAGCACTAGGTCAGGATGTATTAAAGGCTGTAAGGCCTGGTCAGATGATGACCAAAATTGTTCACGATGAGCTAACTCTGCTTATGGGAAGCGAAGCGTCAGATATATCAATAAAAGGGAATCCTGGAATTGTTTTGGTTGCAGGTCTTCAAGGATCCGGAAAGACCACCTTCAGCGGTAAACTAGCCTTAAACTGCAAAACAAAAAGGGGACTCAAAACACTTTTGGTAGCGTGTGACGTATATCGTCCCGCAGCGATTGAACAGCTTAAAATCCTTGGTAATCAGGTTGGAGTTGATGTTTATAGCGAGGAGGGGGTAAAAGATCCTGTCAAAATTGCTAAGAGTGCCATTTCGAAGGCTAAACTTGAGGGGTACTCTCTTGTAATCATAGATACTGCAGGCCGACTTGCAATAGATGAGGAGATGATGCAGGAGATTGCAGCTGTTAAAAAAGCGGTTAACCCTACTGAGACTCTCTTTGTAGTTGACTCGATGACAGGTCAGGATGCTGTAGAGACTGCAAAAACATTCAATGAAAGACTTAATTTTGACGGAGTTGTTCTTACTAAACTGGATGGAGATACCAGAGGTGGAGCTGCACTCTCAATTAAGGCAGTAGTCAACAAACCTATTAAGTTTGTCTCATCCAGTGAGAAGATGGAGGCTCTGGATGTATTTCATCCTAAGAGGATTGCAGATAGAATACTGGGAATGGGAGACGTTGTCTCTTTGGTAGAGAAGGCACAGGAGCAGTTCAACGAAGAGGAGGCAAGAAAGATTCAGAAGAAGCTGGCCAAAGACCAGTTTACTTTGAGTGACTTTTTTAGCCAAATTCAGCAGATAAAGAAGATGGGGAACATTAAGGATCTTGCGTCAATGATTCCAGGAATGGGTAAAATGCTTAAAGATGTTGAGATGGATAACTCAGCTTTTAAAAGTATTGAGGCTATAATTCAGTCAATGACACAAATTGAAAGAGATAACCCGGCTATTCTTAACGGAAGCAGGAGAAAGAGAATTGCAGATGGCAGCGGTACCTCAATTGCCGAGATTAACAGACTCATTAAACAGTTTGACGATACCAGAAAGATGATGAAAAATATGGCCGGCGGCGGCGCAGCTAAGGCAGCGAGAGCTATGGGGTCACTCAGAAAAAGATAGAAAACATAATCACAACTATAGAGATGATAATTTTAGACGGAAAAGCGACTGCCGATACAATCAAGGGCGAAATTGCAATACAGGTAGAGACTATTATCAAAAGAGGGGGTAAAAGACCCCATCTTGCTGCTATTCTTGTTGGAGATGATGGTGCTTCACAAACATATGTAGGTCATAAAGAGAAATCCTGCAAACAGGTGGGTTTTGACTCAACTCTTATCCGCTTCCCTGCAGAGATCTCACAGGATCTACTTCTTGCGGAGATCTCAAAAATTAACAATAATCCTTCAATAGATGGTCTGATTGTTCAGCTTCCGTTGCCAAAACATATTGATGAACAAAAAGTTATAGAGACAATAGACCCTAATAAAGATGTAGATGGTTTCCATCCTGTAAATGTTGGAAAGATGCTCCTAGGGCTGCCAACTTTTATATCTGCAACACCTGCGGGTATTATAGAGTTGTTATCCAGATATAATATTGAGACATCCGGTAAAAACTGTGTTATTATTGGCAGAAGTAATATAGTTGGAAGACCGATGGCAAATCTGCTATCCCAAAAATCGAATCCCGGTGACTGTACTGTTACCATATGCCACAGTAGAACAAGAGATATTAAAGAGCATACTTTAAATGCTGACATCATTATTGCTGCTCTTGGAATCCCGGAGTTTCTCAAAGGAGATATGGTTAAGGAGGGTGCAGTTGTTATTGATGTCGGTATAACAAGAGTTGAAGCCGATACTAAGAGCGGCTTCAAACTTGTGGGTGATGTAAAATTTGATGAGGTTGCTCCAAAGTGCTCTTATATTACCCCGGTTCCAGGAGGAGTAGGGCCAATGACCATCATATCTCTGCTAAAGAACACCTTAATAGCATCAGGGAACTAATTTCCGGAGTTGACCCTAGAGGTCTCATCAAGATTTCCTACTTTTCTCTGTTTTTGTGATTTACTCTGCCCAAACCGGTATGTAAAGGTGACTATTATTTGTTTGCTCTTATTTCTTTGCACAAACTCATAGTTTTTGAATACATTATCTTTGAGAGAGATTCTGTTGTAGTTTGTTCCAAAAATATCTGTTGCAAGAATTGAGATCACTCCTCTGTTTTCAAGAACTCCTTTTTTCACTCCAAGGGTATAATCGCTTTTAGGCTTTAAGTTAAAATAACCGTACGGAACTCCGGACTGGTAGTACCCGGTAAACTCAATTTTGGTATTTTTTGGGAGAATCACGGTTGCACCAATGTTTCCTTGTGTAAAGATTATCTCTTTTGAATAGGTGTTGTTATAGCTATTAATATATGATAAAGAGATATTTCCATTCATCATTAACCATTTAGCTACAGGATATTCTGTTACAGATGCATTGGCTCCTAACATTTTCAGTTGCCCGAAGTTATCCCATTTTAAAAGTTTATCTCCACTCTCTGTATCCAGACTAGGTGTCTGAACTATTGTTTTGTTTCTAAATTGACCATTAATTCCAAAATTGAGATACTGAGATAATCCCAAAGAGAGACTTAGCTGGTGACTATATTGAGGATCAATATCTGGGTTACCAAGTGCAGAGCTTGTGGCATCGATGTAAAATCTTTGAGGGTTGAGCTGTTCAAAATTAGGTCTTTGAATCCTAAGTGTGTACGATACACTCCATCTCACTTTTTTATTAGGATTGTAGCCTATAAAAATTGATGGAAAGAGATCCAGGTAGTTTTTAGTTGTAATAGTGTCAGATGAAATCCAATCTCCTTTAGATTGTGTCAGTTCTGCTCTTATACCGCCTTTAATGCTCAATTTAGGATTAAATTGTTTTGAGAAAGTTATATATGCTGCACTTATATTCTCTTTGTATAGAAATACCGTGCTTTGATTGACGTTCGGTACCCATATAGCATCTCTGAAATCTCTTCTTTCCAAGTTGTTGTCTGTCCTACTTTGAGCCCATTTAAATCCTGCCTCAAGTTTTGCGCTATTATTAATACTTTGCTCGTAGTCTGCTTTAAATGATGCAATTTTAATACTTTGTGCAGAGGTTGTTTTGAATATATCGGGAACTTTGCTCTCATTACCTGCCGGATCGGTAAAATAACTTCCCTGTCTGCTATCTCTGTCCATATTAAATATACTATAATCTCCGTTAAGAGTAATCTCTTGATTATCTTTAAAATAGTGTGTATAGTTTATGTTTGCATACAGATTATCAAAACTCAGTTCGTTTATAATCTTAGTGGTTGCGTTTTGTACTAAATTTCCGTTTTGAATGTACTCACTTCCGGTGTCAACATCTGATGAATCTGTCAAATCTCTAAAAGATCCGCTTACAACAAAGCCTAAAATATTCTTTTTGTTTATAAACCAATCATTTGAAAGCTTTAGATTATGTCCGTTATTGTTTCTTAAGAGAAATGTTTTACTGTTGACTATGTTACCGGTGCCCATATCTGTTATTGTTTTAAAACTATTAAACCCCTGAATGTATCTTGGATTATAGCTAAACGACATACTGTTTTTCTCACTTCTGTGATTAATAAGAAATGTAGCATCCGCAGAGTGATAATATTTTTCGTATGAAGCTCCGGTATAGGAACCTTTTAAAGAACCGTTTACACCTTTTACAAAATTGCGTTTGGTTCGGATATTAATTATACCGCCGGATCCCTGGGCATCATACTTAGAAGAGGGGTGGGCGATGATTTCAATTTTGTCTATAGTTGAGCCGTCTGTGCCGCTTAAGAGAGCTTCAAGATCACTTCCGGATATATTTGAAGGTCTGCCATCTAGCCATACCTGTACCTGAGAACCGTTTAGAAGAATCTCTCCGGATGGGTCGACACTAACCCCCGGTGCCTTTTTTAGAATATCAAGTGCGCTGCTTCCGTGTGTCGAAACTGCCTCTGCCACATTCATTATTATCTTATCCAGCTTTTGTTCTATTACAGGTACTCTTACAGATACTACAGCGCTTTTTAAAGCTACAAAATCTTCCGAAAGAGCAATATTTCCGAGATCTATAGTACTCATATTTGCCGAAGGCTCAATTTTTAGTGTTGTATCACGAAACCCTATAAAAGATATTCTAACCCTACACTCACTATCAGTAGAGTTAATCAAACTAAAGCTTCCATCCTGTGCAGATATTGTACCGCTTAGTATAGTGTTATCTGCAGTTTGGATTACGACAGTCGCAAAAGAGAGGGGTTTACCATTCTCTTTTTCAATTATTTTACCATAGATGGTAAGATTGTTCTTTGAGTAGAGCGATGTGAAAAATGTTGCTGTCAAAAGTAAGAGGAGAAAAATCTTGCGTTGCATAGTAATTATATTTGTTTAGTAGTTTGTAAAGCATAATACTCTTTTCACACTAATAGACGAAACAATGAATAAAAAAGTTGCAACGATATATTATATTAGAGATTATTTATTTATGCATTTTTGATTATATTTGTAAATAATTGATATTGAGCTATAAATATGATACTTAAGTTTAAAAACTCTCTAGATTCTTCAAGGATCTTATTTTTAATTACTTCTATTTTACTTCTACCAGCATCTCTCTCCTCTCAGCCTTTCAAAGCAGATACAATAAGGTTAAAGGAAAATTTACTTTTCCTCTCCGGCGATCCTCTAAAGGGTAGAGCACCGGGTACAAAAGAGGACTCTCTTGCTGCATCTTTTATATCTGATAAACTTAAAAGTGCAGGGTTTGCCCCTCTTATTGGTAATTCTCTTATGGTCCCATTCGATTTTATAATCCGCAGAGAGATTGAACAGGGTTCTTCTATCGCAATTTCTGGTAAAAATCTTTTAGAGGATAAAGACTACTTTATCTCTCCCATCTCACCATCTGCATCGATATCCGGAGAGATTGAGGTTATTGATAAGAACTCTAATAGTTTAGTCAATAAAAGAGGGAAAATAGCGCTTATAAAATCAGATCCGGATTCTGTGCAATTCTTCACAACCCCTATCTCTCAACAAGGGTATGAAGGGTTGCTTTTTTATAACGACAATGAGATAAATCCTTTAAAAAATGTAAGATCATCTGGGGTGTCAATCCCGGTAGTGGGTATCTCTAAGGAGCTTGCAAGTTTTATTCTATCTGAAAAGAGCTTAATCTGCAATATAGAGTGTAGGATAGAAATCGTAAAGGGAAGATCATTTAACGTTTTGGCTGTTAAACCAGGGCCTAATAAGAGCAGATACATACTTGCCGGAGCACATTATGACCATCTGGGTTTTGGAGGCAAAGGGAGTGGAAGTATGTATAAAAATGAAGGAGAGATACATAACGGAGCTGACGATAATGGTAGCGGAGTAGTATCAGTTATTGAAATGGGAAGAGTTATATCTGAACGTATAGATAGTAACCCAAACTCTAACCACTCTTATGGTATTGCTATAGCCGCATTTGGAGCTGAGGAGATGGGACTTATAGGCTCTAGAATAGTTGTAGATACCCTTACTTCATTGAACTTACTTCCTGCTTTGATGATTAACCTCGATATGGTAGGTAGAATGAATAATAGGAGAGTTCAGGCAGGGGGAGCAGGCACTTTTTTAGGAGCAGACTCTATACTCTTGAATGTTAACAAGGATTATAGCCTGAATCTTACTGTTACCAAAGATGGGTATGGCCCTTCCGACCACGCCTCTTTCTATACTAAGGGTGTTCCTGTTCTCTACTTTACAACCGGTGTGCATAAGGAGTACCATACACCATCAGATGATTTTGATCTGATAAACTTTGCAGGTCTTAAAATGGTTACGGACTTTGTATCTGATATCGTATATAACATCTCTGATATGGGATTTGTCCCTGTTTATCAAAAATCAGAGGCGCCGGTTTCTAGTGCCAGAAGATCTTTTAAGGTGACACTGGGAGTAATACCCGATTTTACCTATGAAAAAGGGGATGGGTTTAGGGTTGGCTCTGTTACCGACGGCAGACCTGCCCAGATAGCCGGTATGAAAGAGGGTGATGTTATTATAAATATGAATACAAAAAAAATAAACAACATTTACGACTATATGTCAGCTCTTGGTGATTTAAAGCAAGGTTCTCAAGTTCAAGTGATAATAAGAAGAGGGTTGTCTGAGATAACCTTGCAGATTCATTTGTAAAATTATCTCTATTATTTTAAAACAACTACCGTGTTATATAAACTTATTATTAGTAATTTAAACTTTAATATATGAAAAAATTCCTGTTTTGGTTTTTTGCGGTTATAATAACAATCACAGCAGTAATATACCAGAGATTAACCGGCCCAACAAATCCTAAAAGGGTAAAATTCTCAATTGAGAACATTGATTACAGAGCAAAATTCCCTAGAACTTCAGAGACATCGGTTACCCTTACTGAGGCCCTTGAAAGAGATATTCAGGAGAGGTACTCAAAACTTGAATTTAAAATGAACCCAGTGACACCGGATAATTTCACCATTAAAATTCTATATAAAAGGTATCCTGGAGATGACACACTTAAACAAATCCAAACACAAAATAACAATGGCGGTTACTCATTTGAATTCCCTTCACAGCCTCCGGCCGGAAAATTAATCTACTACCCCGTAGTGGTTAAAGATGGTAGCGAATTGGTTCTTTGTGAAGAGGAGGGTATAATTATAAGATTCAAATCACCTGTTCCCTCCATTGTTCTTTTACCCCATATATTATTGATGTTTATTGCGATGCTTCTTGCAAACTACTCAGGAATAACCGCCTTTTTTCTATATGAAAAATCACTTAAAGCCGGTTATCTTGTGATTATTACATTAGGAATTGGAGGATTAATTTTAGGGCCTATTGTCCAGAAGTATGCATTTGGGGCTTTCTGGACAGGATGGCCATTAGGAGAGGACCTTACTGACAATAAGACACTTTTCGCTTTTCTCTTTTGGGTGACGGCACTTATCCTTAACAGATCCAAACCACGAAAATATCTTCTGATATTGGCTGCTGTTATTACTCTATTGGTATACTGCATTCCCCACAGTACTGCAGGAAGTGAGTATGATCACGAAAAGGGAGCTGTCGTAACAGGAAGATAAAGTAGACAGCTCCGATATTGTATCTAATGTTTAATATTTGTGTGCGTCCGGACGCTCTATATCTTCGTTGCTCATTTTTGTTTTTGTGAGTGACCTCCATACATAAATCACATACCCAAGTACAAAAGGGATAAACAATGAGGCATAGGCCATAACTTTTAGAGTAAACTCACTTGAAGAGCTGTTATAAAGGGTAAGTGATTGTTGGATATCTACATTCGAAACAAAAAATGCGGTATTGTTAAATGCTGCACAAATAAGAATACTCCACACTGCCAGTACTACACCCCCACCAGTTAGGAAAAAGCTGTTTTTACCCTTAAAGAAGAGTGCAGTTCCAATGCCGGCCAATACAAGCACAACCCCGGTAACAAGCATTATGGCAGGCCATATTAACTCTACCATATTGAAAAAATACTTATACCTTACAGGAGAGATAAGTCCGTTCTCCGGACTTACTGAGTATCCTGTCATCGTAAACAGAGCTGCCAGTAAAGCGACAAAGCCAAGTACAAATGCAACCCCTGTTACTTTAACCTGAATCTTTGCTTTTTTAACAAGGGAGTCGAGGTCTATCTGTTTAATTATATAGAGAAGCCCCAGGGTTCTGGCAGCCAAATAGACAACTATACCCATTAAGAGGTTAAAAGGCACTGCAATAGCATCCAATCCGTGCCATCCGTTTGTCCAGTATGAGATGACAGGGTTTGCAATATTGGTGATACTCATCTTATTCATAACGAAAGAGCCACCGGTAAAAAATGTACCTACCGCTACTCCTATTAGAATTGTACCAAGCAGACCGTTAAGAAATAGAAAGGTCTCATAGCTTTTTGCTCCAAGTAGATTTCCAGCTTTACCTCTGTATTCAAATGAGACTGCCTGGATTACGAAAAGAAAGAGGATAGCCATCCAGAGCCAGTATGCGCCTCCGAAACTTGTTGAGTAGTAGAGAGGAAATGATGCAAAAATAGCACCCCCGAACGTTACAAGAGTCGTAAAGGTGAGCTCCCATTTATGGCCGAGTGCGTTGATGAGAAGCGTCTTCTCGTTGTTGCTTTTTACTGTTCCAAACAGAAGAGATTGTCCTCCCTGAACAAACATTAGAAAAACCAGAATTGCACCAAGCAGAGAGACCAGCAGCCACCAGTAATGTTGAAGAAAATATAGCATAACAAATATTTTTAATGTTTAAATCTATGAAATCAGGCAGATGGCCCTTTTTTAATTACTTTAAATAGTATGGTTAGCTCTGCTGCCAGTAGTACAGAGAAGAGAATAAAGAACATAATTGTAGTTGTAGCTACAGATGATGTGCTCACTCCCGAGAGTGATGCCCCTGTTGTCAAGAGATCCTGTATAGTCCAGGGTTGTCTTCCCACCTCGGCAACAACCCAACCGGCCTGTGAACAGATATATACCAGTGGAATACTAACGATTGAAAGATATAGGAACCATCTATTTCTAGAGAGAACTCCTTTTCTCTCCAGATAAATTGCAAGAGCCAGAAATGCTATAAAGAAGCCACCAAGAATAACCATTATCCGGAATGCATAGAAGGTAAGAGGTACATTTGGAACAATGTCGGTAGGCTTCTCAATGAAACCATATCCGAAATGAGAGAAATTCTCTTTAAGATCTCCCAGAGCAAGGGCTTTACCCTCTTCGTCTCCTGCCTCTTTAGCTTTATGATATAGTGCAAGTGCATCAATTGCAACTTTACCTCGGATCATTCTCTCTCTAACAGGCAGAGCTACCTTTTCAACTCCGGTTTCATCTATATATGTATAACCTCCCTGTATGATATCCTCTATTCCCGGTACAAAAGTGTTCAATTTCCTGTCAACTAAAAGAGATAGCCCCTGAGGTATAGAGATGTTAAACAGATATGGTTTCTCCAGAGCGTACCCAAGAGAGTCGCTCTCCAGACGGGCTATAGTTTTATCAGGGTTTAGAAAGCCGAATGCAACAATAGGTGTCCCGGGTTTACTAATATATAGTCCCTCCATAGCTGCTAGCTTCATCGGCTGTTTTTTTGCTACGTGGTATGCAGAACCGTCCCCTGACCATATCAAAACGATAAGAGAGATAAGCCCGAAAACAGCTGCTATACGTATGCTTTTGCGTGCAAACTCCTCCTCTCTTTTCTTAAGAAGATACCAAGAGGAGATTCCAACTACCACAACTCCACCCAGCACAAAACAGTTAGATACTGTGTGTATAAATTTATTAAGTGCTACCGGAGATAGAGCTACTGCCCAGAAGTCTACCATTTCATTTCTGGCTGTATCCGGGTTGAATTCCATCCCTACAGGATATTGCATCCAAGCGTTAGCAACCAGTATCCAAAGGGCACTTAAAATTGTTCCGATGGCAACAAGCCAGGTTGAGAGCAGGTGTACTCCCTTACTCACTTTGTTCCATCCGAAAAACATAATTGCAAAGAAAGTACTCTCTAGAAAGAAGGCAAATATCCCCTCTATTGCCAGCGGAGCGCCAAAAATATCACCAACAAACCAGGAGTAGTTACTCCAGTTAGTACCAAATTGAAATTCAAGAATAATCCCGGTTGCAACACCTATCGCAAAATTAATTGCAAAGATCTTCATCCAGAATTTTGTAGTCCTCTTCCAGAACTCATTTCCCGTTCTCACATAATATGTCTCCATAATGGCAATGATAATTCCAAGACCAATGGTCAATGGGACAAATATCCAGTGAAACATAGCCGTAAGGGCAAACTGAAGTCTGGAAAGACCTAGTAATGAAGCTAAAAACATAGTAATTATAATTTAGTTAGTTTAGGTTTCTCTTAATTGGTTAGCTTCTCTATCACGTGTTTTGACTTCTCCTCCGGAGTAGAGTATACTCCCAACTCTCTTTTAAAGAAAAAGAGTTTAAGTACAAAAAACATAATAAAAAGTTTTATCAGGATAATAGTCCATAAAGTCTTTCCAAGAGTCATACTCCTGAAACCTTCATAGTAGAACAACCAGATGCGCTTTACAAGTGGCTTCTTCATGGAAATTTTTTACTAAGATAGCACAAATTTAAAAATTGAGACAGGTTTGCTTTAAATATTATTATGATATTGTATATTTGTAAAAAAACAGACAATATATGGAACGTAGAAATTTTATCAAAACTGCAATTCTGGGAGGAATAGCAGGTGCCGTTCAGCTAAAAAGCAATGACCTTTTTGCAGGAGAAAAGATGAGCATATCAGCCTCAAATGATTTGGTTGCCGTAATGGGTGGTGAGCCTGCAGAGATGTACAAAAAAGGGATTGCAGCAATGGGAGGCATTTCAAAATATGTTAAAAAAGGTCAGAAGGTTGTAGTTAAGCCCAATATAGGATGGGATAAACGTCCTGAATTTGCAGCAAATACAAATCCTGAACTAATTGGTGAAATCGTTAAAGACTGTTTTGCAGCAGGCGCTGCAGAGGTTATTGTGTTTGACCACACTTGCGACGAATGGCAGTCTTGTTATAAAAACAGTGGTATCGAAGCAGCCGCAAAAGCTGCCGGTGCTAAGCTAGGCTTTGCCCACGACGAGAAGTATTATAGATCAGTACCTCTTCCTAAGGGTGTAAGACTCAAAGAGGTTAAAATACACGAGTCAATCATAGATTGCGATGTGTGGATAAATGTTCCGGTACTTAAAAACCACGGAGGTGCAAGAATGACCATAGCTATGAAAAACTATATGGGCATAGTGTGGGACAGAAGATTCTGGCACTCAAACGATCTTCAGCAGTGCATTGCAGACTGCGCAACATATCCTAAGATGCCGGTTTTAAACATTGTAGATGCTTACAGAATTATGACCCAAAACGGACCAAAAGGTAAAAGTATTGAAGATGTTCAAAATCCTAAAGCTCTCTTTATCTCTGCAGATATAGTTGCCGTCGATACAGCTGCTGTTCGCTTTTTCAACCAGTTCCGGGAGATGAAGCTGGAAGAGGTGAGCCATATTGGAATAGCGGAGAAGATGAAGATAGGAACTACTGATATTGATAATCTTAAAGTAGAGAGAATCAAAATAGGATAGAAATATGAACTATAAAATTTTAAAATGGGTGAGAGTTACTGTTTCACTCATTTTTGTAATTGGCATTACTGCAGCCTTTATCTTTTTTGTGAATAGAGAAAGTATCATCTTTTCGCAGTTTCTGAAAATTCAATTTGTTCCCTCTTTACTGGGAATCTTTTCCGGAGGCGCTGCAGTTTTTGTGCTTTTAATAGTTCTAACTCTTCTTTTTGGCAGGATTTATTGCTCAACTCTCTGTCCGTTAGGTACTTTTCAAGACACAACCACAAGGGCTGCAAATCTCTTTAAGTCAAAGAAAAACAGGAGATTTAATTACGATAAACCAAAAAACTGGATCAGATACACGATTTTAAGCATAGTTGCAATCTTCTTTATTGGAGGAGTTACAGCTCCTATTGCCTGGTTGGACCCTTACTCAAACTGGGGCAGGGTGTCAAATGAGATAATAAGCAGATTTGAACAACTCATCCACAATGCTCTTTCAAACATCTTTCCAGAGACAATATTTTTTAGAAGCTATGCACATTTTGCAATCGGATCATTTATATTTGCCCTGCTCTTTATATTTGCCGTGATAATTTTTAGCTCTTTGAAAGGGAGACTCTACTGCAATACAATTTGTCCAGTGGGTACTCTTCTGGGGATGCTCTCTAAAGTTTCACTCTTTAAACCTAAGATAGATGACTCTAAGTGCAATAAATGCAGGTTATGTGTTTTAAACTGTAAGAGTCAGTGTATTGACCTTGATACACAGAGTGTAGATGAAAGTAGATGTGTATCGTGTCTTAACTGTATGCAGGTTTGCAAAAGAGCAGCTATCAGTTATAAGATCTCCTGGGGAGACAGAGCGGGTAAAAAAAGTGAAAAGACGGAGCCGGTCTCAAATGAAAGAAGGAAGGCACTTATAGCTATGGGTCTAGTCGGAACAGCTTTGGCCGCAAAGGCAATAAATTTTAAACCTCTGCTCTCTTCAAAACCTAAAATAACCGGAATAGCGCCGCCGGGTGCTGTAAGTATAGATCATCTAAAGAGAAACTGCACTGCTTGTTATGCCTGCGTCTCTGCCTGCCCAAATAACATTATTCAACCGGCTTCAATGGAGTATGGATTGGACGGAGTGCTTTTGCCTGTACTCAGTTTTAAACATCATTTCTGTGGGTATGAGTGTAATATGTGTACTACTGTTTGCCCTAATGATGCTTTAAAGCCTATGAGTGTAGAGGATAAACAGCTGTCTCAGATTGGAGAGGCACAATTCTTCCTTGAGAAATGTATAGTTCATACAGATGGAACAGATTGTGGTGCCTGTGACGAACATTGTCCTACCAAAGCAATAACTATGGTCCCTTATGGTGATGGCTCACTATATATACCAAGCCTGAATGTAGATTTATGTATAGGGTGTGGTGGATGTGAGTACATATGTCCTGCTGTACCGGAGAAGGCAATGGTAATATATGCCAAAAATATTCACGGTATAGCTCTTAAACCAACAAAAGACAAACAGGAAAGGGTTAAGGTAGATAATTTTGGGTTCTAATTATCATCATTATAAAACTGGGGTCTGAGTCTCTTTGTTCTCTGAGCAGATTCTGACTCCTGCCACTCTTTTATCAATTTAGGATTACCGCTTAACAGAACATCGGGAACTCTCCATCCATTAAACTCAGCCGGCCGGGTGTATATTGGTGGGGCAAGAAGATCATCCTGAAAAGAGTCACTTAAAGCAGATGTCTCATCGGAAATAGCACCTGGAATAAGTCTTATTATTGAGTCACAAAGTATTGCAGCGGGAAGCTCTCCGCCGCTCAGTACATAGTTGCCTATTGATATTTCTCTTGTAATCAGATGCTCACGGATGCGATGATCGATACCCTTATAGTGACCGCAAAGCAATATAATATTACTTTTACAGGAGAGCATATTACACGTCGCCTGATCCAGTAGATCTCCGTCAGGGCTGAGGTAAATAATCTCGTCGTAATCACGCTCTTTTTTCAATTTGGAGATAATCTTGAAGATAGGTTCAATCATAAGCACCATTCCCGCATCTCCCCCGAAAGGGTAGTCATCAACCTGATGATATCTCCCTTTGCCATATTCTCGAATATCGTGAATGGTTATCTCAACAAGAGCCTTATCTCTTGCTCTTTTAACTATGGAGTAATTAAGCGGGCTTTCAAGCAGTTCAGGGACAACAGTAAGGATATCTATACGTATCATAGTGCAAATTTACATAAATCACAACGTTAGCAAACTTTTTTTGTATATTTGCGAGTTATTAACCATTTTTTGCCTGTAAATATGACCCAAGAAATCAACAACTCTGCTCCACAAGAGCAATTCGAGGAGATTAAACCCCTTGAAAATACGACAAATACAGATCCGGAAACCATCCATACGGATTTTTCAGAGTTAAGCCTTAAAGAGATTATCCAGAACTTTCAGGATCTGCTTGAGAGAAAGGATCAGCACGAGATGTACAAATTCGCTGACTCTATCAAGGCTGCTTTTTACAAAACTTTGAAAAAAGAGAAAATTGCTGCAGGTATGACTCTTCCTGTACAAGATGAGAAGGAGGAGGAGGAGAGTGGAGAGGAGAACATCGTATCGAGCAATCCGTTTGCAGAGTTGGAGAGAGGTTTTAAGGAGTTGTATAACAGATATAAAATAGAGAGAACCTCTTTTTTGCAGGTTTTAGAGAGAAACAAAGAGGATAATCTCAGGCAGAAAAACGAGATTATTGATGAGCTTAAGGGATTACTTGACAAACAGGAAGATCTTCAGCACACTTTCCCCTCTTTTCGTGAGCTTCAGAACAGATGGAAAATGGTTGGCCCTGTACCGCAGGCAAATAGTAAGGACCTTTGGGATACTTACCAGTTTCTTATAGAAAAGTTCTACGATTTTGTCAAGATAAACAATGAACTTAGAGATCTTGACCTTAAGAAAAATCTGGAGATTAAAACTGATTTGTGTGAAAAGGCAGAGCAGCTTATGGATGAGCCGAATGTTGTTCAGGCATTCAGGAAATTACAGAAATATCACGAAGAGTGGAGGGAGCTTGGCCCTGTACCTAAGGAGTTGAGAGAGGATATCTGGAATAGATTCAAACTCGCTACATCAAATATTAACAAAAGACAGCAAGATCATTTTGAGGGTCTTAAAGAGGATCAAAAATCGAATTTGGATCTAAAAACCTCAATATGTGAACGTGCAGAGTCTATTGCTGCAACCGAGGGAGACGACAGAGATTGGAATGCTCTTTCAAAATCAATGGAGAACCTCCAGATTGAGTGGAAAGGAATTGGATTTGCCTCTAAAAAAGATAATCAGAGGATTTACGATAGATTCAGAGCAGCTTGTGATAAGTTTTACAATGCAAAGAGAGACTACTACTCAAACTTCAAGAAGGTTATGCAGGATAACCTGGATAAAAAACTGGCGCTGTGTGAGCAGGCAGAGGCACTAAGAGGTAGTGAAGATTGGAAAAAGACCACAGATCAGCTTATTGCAATGCAAAAAAGGTGGAAGGAGATAGGGCCGGTTGCCAGAAAACAATCTGATTTGGTTTGGAAAAGATTTAGAGCTGCCTGTGATCTATTCTTTGAAAATAAGGCAAAACACTTCTCGACTGTTGAGGAGAGTTACGACGATAACCTGAAAAAGAAACAGGATCTCATTGATGAGATAAATTCATTTAAGCCAGAGAGTAAATCTGCAGAAAATCTTGAAGCTCTAAAAGATTTCCAACAAAGATGGAATGAGATTGGCTATGTTCCTCTTAAAGATAAAGAGAGAATACAGGCTGCATACAGACACGCAGTTGATGTGAAATTCGCAGACGTTCGCAGCAGCGACAACGAAAACAAGCTTGTAAGATTCAGAAAGCACATTAAAGAGCTTCAGAGCTCTAACAAGGGCGACAGAGGAATCAAAGTTGAACGAGATAAGTTGCTTCAGAAATTCAGACAACTGGAACAGGATATTGCACTTTTGGAAAACAACAAAGGATTCTTTGCAAAATCCAAAAATGCTGACTCAATTTTCAGTGATATTGATAAGAAGATCTCAATTGCAAGAGAGGAGCTTGTGCAGATAGAGGAGAAGATTAAGTTAATAGACAAACAATACGAATAGGTTTATTATGAACAAAAATTCGATACTTGGGTTTGTACTTATAGGAGCCATTTTAATTGGATTCAGCTGGTATAATTCAAAAATTTTCAAAGAGCAGGAGAGAGAGAGGGCCAAAACAGACTCAATAGCCAGAGTAGAGGCTTTGAGGGTTGCCAATGATCTTGCTAAAACCACCCCTGCGATAAACCCGGATAGCGCTTCTATACCCGTTGCAGATGCAATAACTGCGGATAGAACCAACACAATGTATAAGGACACTCTCTTAAGCGCCGCAAGTATTGCAGCAGATGAGAGAAAAGTTCTTGAGAACAGGTTCATTAAGATTGAGTTCTCAAATATTGGTGCCCAGCCAAAGAGTGTTCAGGTTAAGGAGTTTAAGACATATGACAGTCTTGAACTTATGCTTTTTAAGGAGAAGGGGAGCAATCTCTCCCTTAACTTCTTTACTAATCAGCAAATATCCACATCAAATTTTGGATTTAATCTCTACTCATCTGACGATACATCACTCGTTTACCGACTATACATAGACCAAGAATCATTTGTTGAATATAGGTACACTCTTCCTGCAGAGAGTTATATGATGGATTTCAATATCAGATTGGTTGGTATGAATAGACATATACCAAGAAATATCTCATTTTTGGATATTGAATGGGGTATTGATATGCCAAGGCAGGAGAAGGGTTATGACAATGAAAAGAACTATTCGACAATAGTATATAAATTCCCTAATTCCAAATCGGTAGAAGATCTTGGACTGAGAAAGGATAACGCTACAGAAGAGGTCAGAACCAAAGTAAACTGGTTTGCTTTCCAGCAGCAGTTCTTCTCTGCAATTATGGTTGCAAAAGAGAACTTCAACAGCGGTATTCTCTCATATGTGGTATATCCGGAGGGTGACCCGGACAATAACCTTATGCGTTGTAATGCTATAGTTCAGGTTCCTTACATAGACTCACCCGAGATTAATATTCCCCTTGAGTTTTACTACGGGCCAAACCATTTCAAGACACTTAAATCTTACGACAACGGATTTGAGAAGATAGTTCCTCTTGGAGGATGGATTATAGGATGGATAAACAGATATATTGTAATTCTTGTCTTCGATTTTCTTAGCAGGTTTATCACAAATTATGGTTTAATAATATTTTTACTGACCATACTCATTAAAATTGTTATATCTCCTTTAACTCTTAAGTCCTATATGTCATCTGCCAAGATGAAGGTTCTTAAGCCGGAGATAGATAAGATTAACGCTAAATATCCGAAGAGTGAAGACTCTATGAAGAAACAGCAGGAGGTAATGGCACTCTACAGCAAAACAGGCGTAAGTATGTTTGGAGGATGCCTCCCAATGCTTTTGCAGTTCCCTATACTTTTTGCTATGTTCCGTTTTTTTCCGGCATCTTTTGAATTAAGACAGGAGAGCTTTCTTTGGGCAGAAGACTTAAGCGCATATGATTCGGTATTGTCGCTACCCTTTACAATACCTCTTTACGGAGATCACGTCTCCCTGTTTGCAATTCTGATGGCCGTCTCAATGTATTTCTACTCCAGAATGAATATAGATCAGATGAGCGCAGGGCCTCAGATGGCTGGGATGAAATATATGTCACTCTACTTTATGCCTCTATTCCTTCTGGTGTTATGTAATAATTTCTCAAGCGGTTTGAGCTACTACTATATGTTGTCAAATGTGATAACAATAGGTCAAACCTGGCTTATTCGAAAATATTTTGTTGACGAAGAGAAGATCTACGCAAAATTACAAGAGAAGGCAGCAACTCCTAAGAAGAAATCTAAATTCCAGGAGAGGCTTGATAATGCATATAGAGCTCAACAACAACAAGCAAAAAATAAAAGATAGTAGGATTGAATCCATAAGATGATATTTAAAGAATCCCTTATAAGATTACAACAGGATCTGCCGCCAAATGTGAAGTTGGTGGCAGTTTCTAAATTTAAGCCTATCGAAGATATTTTCCAGGCATACAACCTGGGTGTGAGAGATTTTGCCGAAAACAGGCCGCAAGAGTTAAGCCTAAAGATGGGGGTGTTGCCGAATGATATTAGATGGCACTTCATTGGACACCTTCAAACCAATAAGATTAAATACATTATTGAAAGGGTTACTCTTATTCATTCGGTAGATTCACTGAACCTTTTAAAAGAGATTGATAAGGAGGCAGGTAAAAAAGGTGTCGTTGTAAATATTCTTTTACAAGTTTATATCTCAAGCGAGTTGACAAAACAGGGTCTTTCCAGGAAAGAGCTATATGATACTGTAGCTTTAAGGGGGCAGTTTAATAATATAATAATTTGTGGGCTTATGGGAATGGCCTCTTTTACAGATGATTCTAATCTTATAAAGGAGGAGTTTTCATATCTTAACACACTTTTTAATGATTTAAAAATAAACTATTTTAGTGAGAGCACCCAGTTTTGCGAATTATCTATGGGGATGTCATCGGACTATAAAATAGCTCTTCAGTACGGAAGTACAATTGTAAGAGTTGGCTCACTTATATTTGGAGATAGGTAATAAAACTCCTGTATTATTACCAATTAATCGGCTCTCTCCCTTGCGAGATTAGAATATTATTGGTTGCAGAGAAGTGGCGGCATCCGAAAAAAGCGCCCCGCGCTAATGGAGATGGGTGTGCTGCCTCAAGAATAAAATGTTTGCCTGAGTCAATCAGATCTTTTTTTGATTTTGCAAAATTTCCCCAAAGCATAAATACAATTCCGCTTCTCTCATTTGAGAGGTGCCGGATAACAGCATCCGTAAATTCTATCCACCCGATTTTGCTATGAGATGCGGCCTCACCTGCTCTTACTGTCAATACAGCATTTAGTAGAAAAACACCTTGATTTGCCCATCTCTGCAGATTTCCGGATTTTGGAGGAGTTACTCCCAAGTCAGACTCGATCTCTTTGAAAATATTTTGTAAAGAGGGTGGGAGCGGAGTACCATCAGTGACCGAGAAAGATAGCCCGTGAGCTTGTCCGCTTCCGTGATATGGATCCTGTCCAAGAATTACTGCCTTTACTTTTTCAAAGGGAGTAGAGTTGAATGCATTGAAGATATTAGATCCTTTTGGATATATGGTAACTCCGGAATTTTTCTCATCTCTTATACTTTGAGTAAGTCGTATAAAATACTCCTTCTCAAACTCATCTTTGAGTATACTCTTCCAAGAGCTCTCAATTGCTATATCCATATCAGAAGATAAATTCAATTACATCGGAAATAGAACTCATATATTTAAATGTAAGACCTTTGAGATAGATCTCTTTAATCTCCTTTACATCCTTTTCATTATCTGCAGGTAAAATAACACTCTTTATGCCTGCCCTTTTGGCAGCAAGGATCTTCTCTTTTATTCCTCCCACAGGGAGTAATTTGCCTCTAAGAGTAATCTCACCGGTCATAGCAATCCCGCTTTTCACCTTACTCTTCATAAAAGCAGATGCCATTGCGCTAACCATTGTGATGCCGGCAGAGGGGCCATCTTTTGGAATTGCCCCTTCGGGAACGTGAATGTGAATATCCTTTTCAGAAAACTCCTTATTTGTCATATTCATTAAATGAGGGTTTGCTTTAAGATACTGATAGGCAATTGTTGCAGACTCTTTCATTACATCTCCAAGGTTGCCCGTAGTGGTTAGAATCCCCTTACCTTTACTCAGACTGCATTCAATAAAAAGAATTTCACCTCCATTTTGAGTCCAGGCCAACCCTGTTACAACCCCGGAAGCTTCATTGCCCTTTTGTATATCAGGTTGATATACCGGAAGCCCAAGTATCTCCTTAACCTCTTTACCGCCTATTACTGCCGGACGATTCTCTCCAAGGGCAACTCTCTTTGCGGTCACACGTGCAATTTTTGCAATTTGTCTGTCAAGCCCTCTCACTCCGGACTCTCTTGTATATTCGTTGATTATTGTATCTATCCCCTGCTTGTTGATTTTGAGCTGACTGCGAACCAATCCGTGAGCCTCAATTTGCTTTGGAATAAGATGGTCTTTGGCAATGTAGCGCTTCTCTTCTGCCAGATATCCACTAACGTTTATAAGTTCCATTCTGTCTTTAAGCGCCGGATGTATGGAACTTATATTATTTGCTGTTGTGATGAAAAGGACATTAGAGAGATTGTAATCTATATCCAGATAGTTATCGTGAAAAGCGGTGTTTTGTTCGGGGTCCAAAACCTCAAGAAGAGCAGATGCCGGATCTCCGCGAAAATCGCTGCTAACTTTATCTATCTCATCAAGTACTATAAGAGGGTTTGAGGTTCCGGATTTCTTAAGCGTACTGATAATTCTTCCCGGCATTGCACCTATATATGTTCTTCTATGCCCTCTAATTTCGGACTCATCGTGAAGCCCTCCTAAAGATATTCTTCCGTATTTTCTGCCAAGTGCCTTAGCTATAGATTTTCCCAAGGATGTTTTGCCTACACCCGGAGGTCCAAATAGACAGAGTATAGGAGATTTCATATCTCCTTTGAGTTTTAGAACAGCAAGGTGCTCAATAATACGATCTTTAACACTTTCAAGACCAAAGTGGTCTTCATCAAGTACCTTTTGGGCGTGTTTTAGATCCAGATTATCTTTACTGCACTCACTCCAGGGCAATTCAACCAAAAATCTAACATATGACAACTGAACATTGAAGTCAGGAGAGTTTGGGTTTGATCTCTCAAGACGCTGAATCTCCTTTTCGAAAATATCAGATACATTTTGAGGCCAACTCTTATCTAAAGCCTGTTGCCTGAGTTCTGTAAATTCCTGGGTATTACTATTAATACCCAACTCTTCCTGAATCGTTTTAAGCTGACTATTAAGGTAGTACTCTTTTTGTTGCTGATCTATCTCGCTTCTTACTTTTTGTTGAATATCATCCTTTATTTTGAGAAGATCTATCTGTCTATTTAGAATCTCAAGTAGCTTTAATGCCCTCTGTTTAACTTTATTCTCCCTTAAAAGTGCAATTTTATCTGAGATACTATCCAGCTCCATACTGGATGATATAAAGTTGACCAGGAAACTGTATCCCTCGATATTCTTTATTGCAAAAGCAGCCTCTTGGGGCAAATGTGGAGAGAGCTTGATTATATGTAGAGCAAGATCTTTAATCGAACTAGCAATAGCTTCAAGCTCCTTGGTGCTTTTACTGCTCTCTTCGTCCAGGTATTTTACTTTTGCCGTAATATATGGATTGACTCCAATAATATCCAGAACACGAAATCTTTTCATTCCCTGAAGTATTATAGTAATTCCTCCATCCGGCATCTCAATGATCTTTATGATTTTTGCCAGAGTGCCAATATCAAAAAGATCTCCGGGTTTAGGGTCCTCCATTTTTGCATCTTTTTGAGAAACAGCCCCCAAGATCTTATTTCCACTATAAACCTCTCTTACCAATTTTATAGATTTCTCTCTACCGACTGTAATAGGAATAATTGTCTCCGGAAAGAGAACTGCATTCCTCAAAGCTATTATTGGAAGTGTATCCGGAAGTTCAGACTCTTTCAACTCGTTCTCTCCCTCTAAACTCATCATCGGTATGATATTCACCTCATCAGAAACCGTGTGCTGCACAAATATATCTGAAAACTTCATAAGTAATCTTTCTTTAATGTCAAATTGTCATATAAGCGGGAGCCAAAAATGAAACCCATCTTTATATATCATAGCGTCAATCTTTATGCCAAACTAATGAAGAGGTTTCTTAACAGAGATAAATAGTCCTCCCTCTTTTAACTGGTTAAATGAGTAATCAAATGAAAAGGTAAGATCGTAATAAGTAACAATGTCAACCCCAAACCCCCAACTTAAGAGTAATTTATTGGACAGAGTATTTAGACTACTCCGATACTTGTGATATGAATAGCCTGCGTCAAAATAGCTCTTGCCATATATTGTTAGGTGCAATCTGTTGAACTTAGGAAGAAAAGAGAGAAATTTGAGAAGATATATTGTTGTTGGCATTATTCTATACCTTACAGTTGGTGATATTGTAGCATAATGCTGCCCATCTGCAACATAAAACTCATAACCTCTCAGAGAGACATCGTCATATCCGATTGCCTTATCAAATATGTATCCATCAACGTTTTTTGCAGATAGACCCCATTGTAATCTTGCAGAGAGGCTCAATCTCTCAGATATCCTACCATAATATTGAAAATCTCCTTTTATCTGACCATATTTTATTGACATATCGCTATTTGTATAGGCTTTTAATTGACAGTTTACAAAATAACCATAAATGGGATACTGAATATTATCTCTCTGATCATAAGTTATTCCATATATCAAGGTGACAGCCCTCCTGCTTAGTTCTGAATTTCCCCAGTATCTTATGTTGTTTACCAGAACGATTGAATCGATATGTGATATGTCGTACTGAAGGGTTACTCTGTTTCTTAATCTTATCCCGGGTCTGTATGTATAAGTGAGAGCTCCCTGGTATGAGTTCTCAAGATGGACCGAGTCAGACTTGAGATAGTCTGGCTTATCCAGCATAGAGAGAGCATTAACTGTTCTGGAGTATTGACGGGATAGGGAGATGTCAAGAAGATGTCTGCCCTCTTTGTCAATATATATATTTGAATATTCAAAGCGGAATCCGTTATTGTAACCAAATATATATGCTGCTGTAAGAGTTTGATTTTTACCCCACAGATTATATATTTTAAAACCGACATCTGTAGTGACCTTATTCCAATTGGGTTCCTTAAGCCAACTGCTCAAATTGCGATCTTCCAGGGAGATTCCCATTAGCGGAAAATGATACCACCTCTCATCTACACTTATTACAATTTCAATATTTGAATATTTCCCCGGTTCATTTTCAAGATCTGAGATATGAGAAACATATACAAAATTGAAGAGAGAGAGATTTCTAATATTATTACGCCCCTCCTCCATCAGAGACTCCAGACTCTCCATATCGATAACATCTCCTCTTTTAAATGGAAGCTCGCGAAGTATTATAACATCCTGAGTTTTGTTGTTCCCTATAATATGGATCTCTGTAATAAAGCCATAACTTTTTGACAGCAAACCGGAAGTAAAACACTGAAAAAAAATTGTAAAAAAAAGAGGTAGCAGTGCTTTTTTCATAGTCAAATATAGCCATAATCTCTATTTTCCTGACTGATATTTGAATAAAATAAAAAAAAAGTGTATAATGTTTGCGTAAATCAATAAAATAGTAGTATTTTTGTTCGTCAAAAAAAGACTAACCCTTTAATTTTTATTATCATGACAAAAGCGGATATCGTAAACGAGGTTGCAAAAGCAACAGGAATGGAAAAAATTGCTGTTCAGAATGTAGTTGAAAGCTTCATGGATAGCGTGAAAGATTCACTTTCAAAAGACAAAAACGTTTATCTACGTGGTTTCGGTAGCTTTATCGTTAAGAAACGTGCAAAGAAAACTGCCAGAAACATCTCTAAGAACACTACACTGGTTATTCCGGAACATTTTATTCCAGCATTTAAACCTGCTAAGGTGTTTATGACTAAAGTAAAAAACAACGTAAAAAAATAATTTTATTTAATTTAATTTAACTGTAATTTTCAATTATGCCTTGCGGAAAGAAAAGGAAAAGACACAAAATGGCAACACATAAGCGTAAAAAACGTTTACGCAAAAACAGACATAAAAAGAAAAAATAGTTGCTTTTTTCTTTTTATTTAAAAACGTAGATGGATAAAGATCTGATTATTGATGTAAGTTCCACGGAGGTATCAATTGCTCTTCTAGAGAACCACAGGCTCATTGAGCTTAACAAAGAGCAAAACAATGGTAGTTTTTCGGTAGGAGATGTATATCTCGGGAGGGTAAAGCGAATTATGCCTGCTCTTAATGCCGCATTTGTAGATATCGGCGACGAAAAGGATGCTTTTATTCACTATCTTGATCTTGGATTATCATTTAAAGCCCTTGATTATTTTATAAGACACATCGGGCAGAACAAAAAATCTTTTAAAGAACTCTTCTCGGGATTAAAACTTGGAGATATTCTTGAGAAAGAGGGAAAAATCGCCGATGTGCTAAAACCTGGTCAGCATATAGTTACCCAGATTGTAAAAGAACCTATCTCAACAAAAGGTTCGAGGCTGACTGCAGAGATATCTATTGCCGGAAGGAATATGGTGCTAATACCGTTTTCTGACAAGGTGAGTATTTCACAAAAAATAGTATCGAAAGAGGAGAAGAAGCGGCTGGAAAGACTTGTTTACAGTATTCTCCCTCCTAATTATGGAGTAATAATTAGAACTGCAGCTGAGGGTAAAAGAGCAGCGGTTCTGGATGGAGAGCTAAAGTCGCTTATAAAAAAATGGGAGGACTCCTGGCAAAAAATTGCAAAAGCAAATCCGCCACAACTCCTTTTTACCGAAAACAGTAGAACAACTACAATTCTAAGAGATCTTTTGAATGACTCGTTTTCTAATATATATATAAATGACGAGAACATTTGCAATGAGGTAAGAGATTATATATCAGTTATCTCGCCAGGTCAGGAGAAGATTGTAAAGTTGTATAAAGGTAGTGAACCCATCTTTGATCACTTTGAAGTTTTAAAACAGATCAGAGGAGCCTTTGGAAAGGTGGTTCCTATAAAACAAGGTGCCTATCTGGTAGTTGAGCATACAGAGGCGCTTCACGTTATTGATGTAAATAGCGGAATCAGGGCAAAATCCGGGATTGATCAGGAGCAGAATGCTTTTGATGTGAATATGAGTGCAGCCGATGAAATTGCACGGCAGCTGCGTCTTAGGGATATGGGCGGTATTATCGTCGTTGACTTCATAGATATGGATAGCAACGACCATAGAATGAAGCTTTTTAAACATATGCAGAGCCTAATGGAGAAAGATAGGGCAAAGCATAACATTCTTCCTATTACAAAGTTTGGTCTGCTCCAGATAACCCGTCAAAGGGTGAGACCTGCCACCGAAATTAATACCAGCGAAGTGTGTCCTTCGTGTAATGGAACAGGAAAGATTACATCAACAATAGTTGTTGATGAGATCATTGAAAGAGAGTTGGCATTTTATGTTAAAGAGAAAAGTTATAAGCATCTTGTACTTAAAGTTAATCCAATTATTGAGGCTTACCTAACAAAAGGAATTCTGAGCACCGCAGTAAAATGGTCATTTAAGTACAAATGTAAGCTTAAGGTAGAGGCATCTTCAAATAACTCCCTACTGGAGGTAATCTGGTATGATAAAAGGGGAGAGAGGATAGATGGCTAACTCCTTTGGCTGCAGATAACCAATTTTTTAACGCCACTGCTAAGAGAGCATCCGAAAAAAGTTATATCACCTCCGTCTTCAATTCTTAATTTTTTTTTAAGTTCAGACGGGGAGAGGGGAAAGTTCCTGGTTGTGATGTTAGCCTTCGGGTAGATTTTACTGAGGTTGCGGATTGTATTTCTATTATAATCTGCAACCTCTTTTATTTCAAAGCTCCTTCCGGGAAAATTTTTAATAAATTCATCCCCGGTATAAAGGTGAGTGTTAACTGCAAGTTTGAAGAGATTATATCTGCTTCCAGTTAACTTGAAAGCTCCCGATTTAAGTATTGATGCGTTTGGTTCATAGAGATACCTCTTTAAGTTATTCTCACAAAAGATAGAGAGTGCTGCAGACTCCTCTTGAGGTGTAAAAACCAACTCCTCAACTCCTCTCTTCTTTGAGTAGTTTATAGCCTTTACTATTACCTCCATATATTTTACGCTACTTCCTCTCTCTATAAGAAGAAGAATCTCTTTACAATCATTATCTACAGATATAACCTCTACAGATGTGACATTCCCGCACTCATTTACTATAGATTTAATATCTGACATTGGAGAGAGTTTAACAAGTATACGATCTGAAATTTCCAAAAGTGATCTCTTAAGTTGGGTAATATCAGGTTCATAATCTTTTATAGAGAGTAGACGTCTGCCCTCTTTAACCCTTCTTGCAGGATCAATGTAGATAAGATTGGCATATGATACTCCATCCAAAATTTCACTATTTTTCAGGTAATTTTTGAGGTTAGTAGAGTCTACCTCCAGATTTACAGCAATAATATTATTTGCACCCAGAGTGATGAAATTTTGTGACGTTGAGTCAAAAAGCTCTCTATCTCTCTCGAAATAGATTACAAATCTATTATTTTGCGAAAAGTGATAGGAGTCTACACCCAAACCTCCTGTAAGATCCAGAACAACTCCCCCTTCGCAGAATTTTTGTTTGTGTTTTGCAGTTATTGATGAGCTTGCCTGTTCAATTGAGAGAGAGTTTGCAAAAAGTAAATCGTCTCTCTCTGCCCACTCATACATTTTGGAGTTCAACTTTCTTCTGGCACTGATTATCTTCACTGCAAGTTTAATGTCTATATCCGGAAATTTGCTTGAAGAGAGAATGATTTTTTTGATATCCTCATCTATATATTTCTTTATAAACTCTTTAATTTTGCTGTCTAACATTGTGGAGAGCATTATTAAGATACCGGAAGCTCTAAAAGATTAATAAAACGGTAAATAGTGTATCTGACAACTGGCTTGTTCATTCGTTTGATATAGATGACAGATGCTCTCTCTACTCTTTCAAAGTGTTTTTTACCGAACTCCAAGCCGGAGAAGTTATCTCTTGATGATTCAATATAGTAGGCACTTTCACCTATTTTTATTCCACCAAGTTTTTTTGTAATCCAGGCATACTTTCTTGTCTGCTCTACTGTTCCAATGCTCTTAACAATTGTATTATTTGGCCTGGCCAGATAGTAATCACTGTGTGCTGCCTCTTTATGGCCGAATTCAAGAATATATGAACGTTCCGAAATTTTTCCCATTGCAATATCCAACTCACGAATTTTTCCAAACTCTTGGGAGAGTCTTCTCCATCCAAAACGGTCTATTGTGATATCGTTGTACCCTATTTTATGATCAGGATTTTTTAGAAGGAATGATGTATTAAACAGACCTGTATAGATATGAATTGTTCCAAAAACTATCACCAGCAAAAAGAGTGATATACTATATTTCAAAGATTTAGTTAATACCCCGCGCGCGCGCTCCTTTACCAAGGTTGTAATATATGCGCCTGCCAAAAAGATTAAAGGAGATACTCCCAATGAGATTGCATAGATAAAACTCTCGGAAAAAGCAGAAAATAGTATTGAAACTAAAATCACAGGAATTGAAAGAGATAATAGAAGGGATATATAACTATCTGTAGTATAATGTTTTATTCGATAGTAGTTGAGAGAGACGACAATAATAAAAATATTGACTGGGTTGTTAAGAAGAAATGGTATATAGAGGGCTTGGAGGAAAGTCTTCAAGCAAAATCCCTGAGAGAGATGCGTCAGCCCGGAGAGGTAGTCAATGCCAATAAAACTGTTTCTAAAGTTCCAAATATATACAGGTATAAGAAACAGTAAGCTGACAATAAATGATATATAGAGTTCTACCCTCTTGAAAAGGCCTCTATTGTAAAAGATTGCGTAGGTAAATACACCCAGCCATAAGAGGATTGATGAAAACTTGGATAGCATAGCCATACCAATGAAAATTCCTGCCATAATAAGGGCCATTCTGCAAATGAATCTTGACTCCTCGCAATTTTGCTCTCTTTGTATTATCCCCTCAATAAGAAAGTAGAGTGATAAGAGATAGAAAAGTGTCTGAGGTGCCTCGGGTAGAATTAGGACTCCTGAGATAACAGTTAAGTAAAATGATAAAGAGAATAGTAGAGCAGAGTAAAAACCGGCAGCCTCTCCTTTAACTCTTCTGCCAATAATAAAGACTATCCAAAGACTTGCAGAGCCACTGATAATTGATGCCAGACGTATGAAAAACTCTCCGTTAAAGTAGAGATTATTTGTAAAGAGTTGGATAAACCAACCAATCATAGGAGGTTGATCAAAATTGCTAAGTTCCGGGTAAAGAGCAAATGTCCAGTAGTATGCCTCCTCCCGACCGAGTTCAAGTGTAAAAGCAAGTATAACTCTTATTATTGTTGAGATTAAAATGAGAAACAAGACGCCTCTGGTGTAGTTGAATTTTTTCATAACATTTGATGCTTAGTTATCAATTGCCTGCTAATATTGTTGAATCTCCACAGAAAAAGAGCAGCCGCAAAGAGAAGTCCAAGAAGAAGCCCAATCCACACTCCGACCGTTCCTAAATTGAGAACAAATCCGCATAGATAGCCTAAAGGGAGTGAAACTAAATAGTATGATACAATTGAGAGAATCAAAGGAATCTTTACATCTGCCAGAGCCCTCAGACAAGCTAAACTAGCGAGCTGTATAGCGTCAAAAACTTGAAAGAGAGCAGCAACTATTAGTAGTTTTGCTGCCAAAACTCTCACCATAGGGTCCTGGGAGTATATTACAGGAATATAGTTTCTCAATAGAATATATGCGACTCCGCATAATGACATCAATACAATGCTAAGGTGAATCGCTGCAAACCCTGCCATTCTCATTGACTTAAAATCTCCGTATCCATACTGGTGGGATACTCGGATTGTAGCAGCTGCTCCTACACCCAACGCAATCATAAATGAGAAGCTGCTCATACTCATTGCAATCTGATGAGAAGCAAGAGATACCTCTCCTAGCCACCCAATCATAACAGCGCTCATACTGAATGCAGTAATCTCTACAAGGTTTTGGAATGAGAGTGGTATTGAAGTTGTGAGTATTTTTTTAACTAAAGCCAACTTAATAAGTGGAGCCTCGAATATTTTAACATACCTTCGATAACAATCCAAACGAAAAATTAAAAAAACAAAGAGAATGAGCATTAAAACTCTGCTTATTAGAGTAGCTACTGCAGCACCCTTAACGCCCATCGGTTCAAATCCCCAATGTCCAAAAATAAGAATCCAGTTCAACAGAATATTCAGTAGATTTGCGCTCAATGTAATGTACATTGCATATTTTGTTATACCAATCCCCTCAGAGAACTGCCGCAGGCCAAAAAAGAGCAGGAATGGGAGCATAGAGAATAGTATAGTGTTGTAATACTCTTTTCCTAATGTGACAACCTGTTCTGTCTGACCCATATAGCTCATAAAGAACCCCACTGCAACCATTAGCATAGTGAGCAAAAGCGATACCATTATGTTTAATAAGACAGAATTTCTCAGAAGAGAGGCGACCGTATTGTGCTCACCCTTTCCAAAGCTGTGTCCTATATGTGGAGTAAGTCCCTGAGTAAATCCTATTCCGAATACCATACCCAGAATATATATGGAGTTTGAGAAAGATACTGAGGCCAGCTCTGTTGTACCGAGCTGTCCAACCATTATGTTGTCTGCCAGATGAACAGTTATCTGCCCTGCCTGTGTGAGCATTACAGGCAGTGCCATTTTTAAATTTCTTTTATAGAAAGGGATATACTCTCTAAAATCCATATTGCAAATATACTCCCTTTTTACCTGATTTTTGTTTATTGCGGGCAATTCGTTAAATTTGGAGGTTAAACAGATTTAAAGAGAAAAATGAGTAAAACATCAGTTAATTATTTAGAGAGAGCAAAATCGTGGCTTTCGGATGACTTTGATAAGGAGACAAGAGATCAGGTGCAAATTCTGATTAACGAAAACACAAAAGAGCTTGAGGACTCTTTTTACAGAAACCTTGAGTTTGGTACCGGGGGTCTCCGCGGTATTATGGGTGCAGGAACAAATAGAATAAACAAATACACTATTGGGATGGCTACTCAGGGGTTGGCAAACTATATCAAAAGATCATTCCCTCACAACAACGAGCTATCTGTTGCCATAGCATACGACAACAGAAATCTAAGCTCATATTTTGCCGGAATAACAGCAGATGTTTTTGCTGCAAATGGTTTTGATGTATTCCTCTTTGATGCATTGAGGCCTACTCCAGAGCTAAGTTTCACCATAAGACATTTCGGATGCGTAGCAGGTGTGATGATTACGGCTTCTCATAACCCTAAAGAGTATAACGGATACAAAGCTTACTGGGAAGATGGTGCTCAGGTAACAGCCCCACACGACGCTAACATTATTAAAGAGGTTATCAAAATTGATAACCCCTCAAAGGTGCTTTTTAACGGAGATTCTAAGAGAATAAAAATAATTGGGAAAGATGTTGACGAACTCTATCTTAATGCTATTATGACTCTTACACTTTCAAAAGAGTTGGTATTAAAGGAGAACTCTCTTAAGATAGTATATACACCACTGCACGGAACAGGAGTGAGTCTGGTGCCTGAGGCTTTAAAGAGAGCCGGGTTCAGCAATATCTTAAATGTACCTGCTCAGGATGTTTCAGACGGCAACTTTCCAACAGTTGACTCACCTAATCCTGAAGAGCCGGGAGCACTCAAGATGGCAATTGAGACAGCAATTGCACAGGATGCAGACCTGGTAATGGCAACTGACCCGGATGCAGATAGAATTGGTATAGCGGTAAAAGATAGTAGAGGAGTTTTTATCTTACTAAACGGGAATCAGATGGCTTCAATACTTACCTACTATCTTCTGGAGAGAAGAGTAGAGTTGGGGATGATTAACAGAGGAAGCAATCCGGAATACTATATGGTAAAAACTATTGTAACATCTGACCTTCTTAAGAGCATTTCGGAAAGTTACGGTGTACAGATGTTTGATGTTCTTACGGGGTTTAAATTCATTGCAGAGGTTGTGAGAGAACTGGAGGGAGAGAGAGTGTTTATTGGAGGTGGAGAGGAGAGTTATGGCTTTAATGCAGGGGAGTTCGTAAGGGACAAGGATGCAGTAATCTCCTGCTGCCTGGTTGCAGAGGCTGCTGTATGGGCAAGGGATAAAGGGATGTCTCTATGGGATCTTTTACTGTTAATTTATACAAAGTTTGGACTCTATAAAGAGCATCTGGTATCAATAACAAAAAAAGGGAAGGACGGTGTGGAGCAGATAGCAAATATGATGAAGAGTTTTCGCGAGACGCCCCCGCAAAATTTGGGAGGATCGCCTGTTGTTCTGGTTCACGACTATCTCTCCTCTGAGAGTGTAGATATGCTGAGCGATCTCAGATATAGAATCAATCTTCCAAAATCTGATGTTCTTCAGTTCGTGAGCAGCGATAATACCATTGTTTCGGTAAGACCATCGGGTACAGAGCCCAAGATTAAGTTCTACTTTGGAGTGAAAACAGAGATTGCATCTGTGGATGAATATGAACAGGCAGACGAAAAGCTAAAGAACCAGATAGATAAACTTGTTGAACAGATTAAATCTTATTAGACCGGCTTATTTATGAAAATTCCCCAGTTTAGTTTTCTGGTTGTTGCACTACATATAACCTCTCTTTTTTGCACAAATGTTACTTTAGCACAAAACTACATTCCTGCAGATTCAAGAGATTCAAGGGTTGTTGAGAATATATTAGAGAGGATGAGTGTCCGGGAGAAGATTGCACAACTTTTTATAGTTGCTTTCTCATCGGACACCAACGACAGAAGTACAGTTGAAGCAATTGAGATGGTTAAAAATGAGAGGGTGGGAGGGGTAATCCTTATGAATTCTCCCCTTACCCCTGCTGTCAAAATGATTAACTATCTGCAGAGCCTTTCAAAGATACCTCTTCTAGTGACAATTGATGGCGAGTGGGGAGCTGCTATGAGATTTGATTCTATAATACCATTTCCAAGGCAGATGCAGCTGGGAGCCCTCCCTTCCGACTCACTGGTTTACAGAATGGGAGTGGCAATCGGGACACAGGCAAGAAGAGTTGGAGTTGATGTCAATTTTGCACCAACAGTAGATATAAACAACAATCCCAGAAACCCTGTGATTAACACCCGGTCATTTGGGCAGGATGCTCAAATTGTTGCAAAATATGGTGTTGCATATATGAGAGGGATGAAAGATGCAGGGGTGATGGGCTCTGCTAAACACTTTCCTGGTCACGGAGATACTGAAGTAGACTCACACAAATCTCTTCCTATATTGTCTTTTCCCCGATCCAGAATAGATTCGCTGGAGTTATATCCTTTCAAAGTTTTGATAGAGGCCGGAGTGGATATGGTTATGGCAGGCCATCTTCAAATACCCTCTCTGGACAGCAGCGGAAGACCCTCTTCAATCTCAAAGCCAATTATCTCTGACCTTTTAAGAAGAGATTTGGAGTATACCGGCATCATAATAACAGACGCACTAAATATGAAGGGGGTAGCCGACTATATGGCGCCTGAACTTCTCCCTCTGGAGGCCTATAGAGCGGGATGTGATATAATACTTATGCCCGAAAAGGTCTCTCTGGCACTTGATGTAATTGAGAGTGCAGTTAAAAAAGGGGAGATTTCTATGCACAGTCTCAATATGAGGTGTAAAAAAATTCTCACAGCTAAAATGAAGTTGGGTATACTACAGGGGAGAGAACCCATATCTTTTAATAATTTGCACGAAGATCTTAACAAACCGGAATACTCTTCTCTCATTTCTGCAATTTCTCAACAATCTCTCACTCTTTTGCGTAACGAAGATGAAACTCTTCCCATAAAAGTGCTTAAAGGTTTGCAAATAGCTTACCTTTCGCTTGGAGGCGATAAAAACGGTAAGGAGTTGGCAGATCACCTTTCACTCTATACAAAAATTGACACAACAATTCTTAGAGGGGATTTCTCAAACGATAGACTTTTGAGATCTCTAAATGGAATTACCGATAAAGATCACATAATTGTTGCGCTTCATAACACAGACTCAAGGCCACAGAGGGATTTCGATCTTGACCAGAGAAAATTGAAGATTATTACAGATTTTGCAAATAACAAAAAAGTGACATTTATCTATTTCGGGAATCCTCTTGCTATACCTTTTATAAAAAACAGCTCAAATTTCAAATCTCTTATTGTTGCTTATTCAAATACGTTGCATAACAATATTGCAGCTGCTCAAATAATTTTTGGTGCAGCAGGTTCTGTTGGGAAGCTTCCGGTTCCTGCAGGGGAGTATCCGATGGGATACGGCATTAAGTTAGAGGGTGGCAAAAGAATTAGTTATGGCATTGGTGATAATTTTCTGATAGACATCCGCAAACTTAACTCATCTCTCGATACAATTGTGATGAGAGATTTAAGAGAGAAGCGTTATAATGGTGCTCAACTTGTTGTTTTACATAAAGATAACGTCATTATTAACAACTCTTACGGAGATCTCAAGATTGACAGCGAGGTAAATCTCAACAGAATATCTGCTCTTATATCAGTTTTACCATCAATAACTCAACTAAAAGCCAGAGGTATAATCTCTCTGGAAGACTTTGCGGGATCTGATGTAAAACTACAAAAGAGATCTCCCTATAATAAAGCTCTTATTTCGGACCTCCTAATGCACCGCTTTAGTGTTGACGGAAAACTTCCGGAGTTTCCCCAATACTCAAAAGAAAACTTAGAGATACTAAATAAGATTATTGTAAGTAAAACTAAGTTGAAGGCAGAAGATTTTATTAAAAGTGAGCTCTACGATAAGGCAGGAATGAACCACACATCTTTTAAAAAAGAGGGGCTATTTTCAAATGCTAATGACATTGTGAAATTTATCTCTATTGTTAATAGAGGAGGAGAATATGCAGGGGTAGGCATTTTAGAGAGAGAGAGTGCATCTGCGATTGATCTGTTTGCTCACTACCACTCATCCACTCTAAATGGAGGCATTGTTTGGAGAGACCATAGTAGAGAGTTAACGCTGATTTTTCTTAATAATGGAGATGAAAGCGATCTTAACTCACAAAGTGCTGTTAAAACAGGGGATATGCTAAGGCACTGTTTGATAGATTTTTTTTAAATAGAAAACTAGCCTTTTATAAAAAGCTTTTCGTATATAAATATCAGAGAGTTGAAGAGGATGTAGTTGGCAAAAAGGATAAATAGTGCAAGAGACCACTGCGAGCCACTCGCAAATATCACAATCATAAAAATCAAAGAGATTAACAAGAAGAGAAAGAGTCTCTTGTTCTCATTGTATTTTAAACTTTTAATCTTAAGTGAGAACATTGGCACATTGCATACCAGAAGGTAGGAAAGAAGAAGTGAGACAAGCGGAAAAAACCAATAGTTATTATAAATTCCGTCAAAAGCACTGTTGTGAAGAGTAAAATGCATAAACATTGCAATCAGAATTGCATTTGCCGGTGTGGGAACACCAATAAAGCTTTTTGTCTGCCTTGTGTCAATATTGAAAATAGCAAGCCTTAGCGCCGATGCCAACGCAATAACAAGAGGTGTAAAAGATAGAAGCTCAATCCATAAAGAGTTGACTCCCGAGTAAATATCGTATGAAAGGAATGTACTAAACCTGTAGTATATCAAAATTGAGGGAGCTAGACCAAAACTAACAAGATCTGCAAGTGAGTCCAGCTCCTTCCCAATGGCCGAATATGCCTTTAACATTCTGGCAGAGAACCCATCCAGGAAATCCATAACTGCAGCAATAAGGATCAGGTAAATAGCAAACAGTTGCCACCCTTTTAACGCAAATATCACTGCAATAGTGCCACAAAGAAGATTAAGCAGGGTTATGGTGTTCGGAATATGTCTCTTTAGACCCATAATGATAAGATAATTTAATTTATTGTATACCAAGTTTTTTTCTGATATCAGCTGGAATTGACTCTTTATGAACCATTACCGATATACTCTTAGCTTTAACAAAGCTTTCAGACATATTTAAGTAACCGCCGAATCTGTTTCTATCTGTACCCCAGGAGTTCTTTGTTATATAATATTTGTTTCCATTTTGATCTTTAACAATACCGGTAAGCAGCATCAGATGATCGTCTGTAGTTGTGAAATTCTCGTATCCTCTCTGACGAATCTCCTGAGTAACATTAACCTCAGGAAAAATTTTCTGGAACTTATAAATATCTGAATACCTCTCTTCGGGTGTCATCTTTTCAAAGCGTGCCCTATCCTCTGTGGAGAGATTGGCTATCTCCTGTACGTTCGGATTAATAGCAACTCCGTTGGTGTGTGAAAACCCTTTCTCACTTACATCTCCATCCCAACATACTGTATATCCACTCATAAGGGCATTGTCTATAACAGAGATAAACTCATCCAGAGGAATATTGTAGAAGCTTGCGTGGTCCCAATTATCCGGAACCTCAATAACCGATTTTTTATAGAACGGGATGTGTGAGAAGCTTGTAATCTCTACATAATCAGACATATTAAGCCCCAGAAATTTTGCAAAACCAACCGGAGTATAACTCTTACCTTTATATGTAAATGTTTGTGGAACTGCGCCAAAGTAGATATCCATCAATGAGTTAATAAGTTTATAATACTCAGGACTTCTCTGTTTTAGTTCTACAGCTGCTGCAGATATAGCATTGATGAATTTGTTTACCTCTTTGTGATTATTAACAGGAGAGTCATAATTAATTCCAGAATATACCTCCTGAGGAACAATTCCAAACTCCTCAACCCCATTGGTAAACATATGTGCCAGACTTCCCTGCCCCAAATTTCCTTTACCTTGACGAAGATAGTTGTCATCCATTCTTTTAAGATAGTTATATCTCACAATATAGATCTCAGAAAGGTCAAACTCCCCCTTGCCCGTTCTAAGCAGTTCAGACTCCAGAAATGCAGCTGTAGCATAGCTCCAGCAGGTTCCGCTGCTTGCCTGGTTTTTAACAGGGGTAGCGCTGTTTCTCTTTACATCTGTAAAGTTGTAGCCCTGTGCTATTACACTTTGTGAAGTAATCGCAATAAGCAGCAGGATTGATAATAATCCGGATAATTTTCTCATAGTCATCTATTTAATTCCAAGTTTGCTCTTAATATTTGCCGGTATAGAGTTTTTGTGCACAACAATATTCATAGTCTTATATTTTACAAAGGTCTCCGATACATACCATATACCTTTATAGTCTCCTGTCTCTCCCCAGGAGTTTTTTACCAGATAGTATTTGTTTCCATTCTGATCTTTGGCAACGCCATATATATGCATACCGTGGTCATCGGTTGTCTGCCCATTATCGAAAGCAACCTGTCTCTCTTTTTGAGTAATAATTTTCTCGGGAACAATCTGTTCCAGAGTTGAAAATTTCGCATCCATCTCACTCTTTGACACTCCAAGCCACCTTTGTTGATCTGAACCGGACATATTTGCCACCTCTGTTTCCGGAACTATAGCAATTCCTTTTCTGGTGAAACCTTTTTCACTTACATCAGACCCCCACAATACTGTATAGCCCTGCTCTATTGCAAAATCAAAAATCTGCATAAACTCATCAATAGGAAGGTTGAAAGAGCGATCCCAGCGCCAGTTATCCGGTATCTCAAGAGCAAATTCACTATAAAAAGGGTGGTGATTATACGAGGTGATTGACACATAATCGTCAGGAACAATACCCAGCTCAGCAGCAAAACTTTTAGGAGTATACTCCTTTCCGTTATAAGTGAACTTTTGAGGGACCTTTCCTAAATATGCATCAAGAATTCCTCTAAATCCATCTCTCCAGGCAGAGCTGTATTTCCCGTTGGGGTTTTTTAAAAGTGCGTTAATATAGCCGGAGAGTGCAGCATCCATTTCGTTATGAATGTGGATATTTTCGCCGTAGTTTAATCCTGGCATTGCACTATCGGGAACAATCCCGTAACTCTTCCAGATTGTAAGTGCATCTCCAAATGAGCTGCCGGGTGCAAAGTTGATATTTCCTGAGGTACGAATATATTTATCTCCTTTATCAAAATATGCATTAGATACAATAAACATCTCAGAAAGGTTGTGCTCACCTTTACCTAAGCGAATAAGTTCTGACTCAAGGAAAGATAGAGCAGAGAAACTCCAGCAGGTACTTGTCCTGCTCTGATTCTTTACAGGAGTTACCTGCAACTCTTTAACCACAGTAAATTGATATCCGCCATTCCCCTTTGTTTTATCCTGACCACTAACGCTTAATGCAAAAAAAGCAAATAGGATTGCTCCTGAAAGAAATTTTTTCATAACCTGAATTTTGATTTTTAAATTTTGTTTGTTCAAAGTTATTTAAAAAAACAAAAGTGTGAGTCAGATAGCTAAGGAATATTCATATATTTATGTGTTTGCAAAGAGATGCTCCACGCCGGGTTATTTTTAACATACTCCACAATCAGCGGCACCATCTCTGCCCTTCTGCTCCACTCAGGTTGAAGATAGAGCAATGTACTCTTGGCCGCTTTAGCCCGATTCTCTTCTGCCCAAATAAGATCCTCCTCCTTCTCAATTATAACTTTAAGTTCTGATGCTATTTGATGAATATCACCTACAGGGGGTTTTCTTTTTTTTGGTGAGAGACAAATCCAGTCAAAAATGCCACTTAAAGGGTAGGATCCGGAGGTCTCCAGAAATATCTGCATTCTCTCTTTTTTGAGAAGTTTACATAGCTTGTCCAGAGGGTATGTAAGTGGTTCGCCTCCTGTTATGACAATAGACTTTGCCTTGTATTTGACAGCCTCATTTACAATATTCTCAATAGGTGTCGGAGGGTAAAGTGCCGGGTTCCAGGTCTCTTTTGCATCACACCAACTACACCCTACATCGCAACCTCCAAGACGGATGAAAAAAGCTGCCTTTCCGGTATTGTATCCTTCTCCCTGTATTGTATAGAAGCTCTCTGCAAGTGGAAGCAGATCTCCGTTATTTAACTCCGGTATTCTCATTTTTTAATTGCAAAGGTAACACTCAATTTTGAATAATGTCGTTTTGTCACTCGTTAGCAAATGGCAGAGTTGTTGTATTTAATAAGAGAACTATTAATAATTTTTTCGTTTATGAGCAATAATAAGTATCAATCTCTTGATAGTTTTGCCATTAATCTAAATGAGATGGCCACTTCCGGGAAATTAGATCCGGTTATAGGCAGAGATGAACAGATAAGAAGAGTTTTACAGATATTAAGCAGACGAACTAAAAACAACCCGATATTGGTAGGAGAGCCTGGAGTCGGTAAGACTGCTATAGCAGAGGGTATAGCTCAGAGAGTTGTTCAGGGTGATGTTCCCCAGAACCTAAAGAGCAAAAAAATCTACTCGTTGGATATGGGGGCGTTGATAGCCGGAGCCAAATATAAGGGTGAGTTTGAAGAGAGGCTTAAAGGGGTAGTAAAAGAGGTTATAGAGAGCGATGGAGAGGTAATTCTTTTTATCGATGAGATTCATACTCTTGTCGGTGCCGGAAGGAGTGACGGAGCAATGGATGCAGCAAATATCCTTAAACCGGCTTTGGCAAGGGGAGAGTTAAGAGCTGTTGGATCTACAACATTGGATGAGTATCAAAAATATTTTGAAAAAGATAAAGCTCTTGAGAGGAGATTCCAGATAGTAATGGTGGATGAACCCACCACAGCAGAGGCAATCTCAATTCTTCGAGGACTAAAGGAGAGATATGAAAACCACCACAAAGTTCAAATTAAAGATGATGCCCTGATTGCTGCAGTTGATCTTTCAAGCAGATACATAACTTCAAGATTTTTACCTGACAAAGCAATAGACCTGATAGATGAAGCCGCTTCAAAACTAAGGTTGGAGATAAACTCGGTTCCAGAGTCTATTGATGAGCTCAACAGGAGAATCAGACAGCTTGAGATTGAACGTGAGGCAATTAAGAGAGAGGGAGATAAGTTAAAATTGGGCGAGTTGACTCAACAACTTGCGGAGTTGTCGGATGAGAGAGAGAGCAAGCTGCACACTTGGAATAGAGAGAAGAGTATTATTGATAATATTCAGAAAAAAAAGATTGAGATAGAGGAGCTTAAATTTAAAGCTCAGCAGGCAGAGATTTCGGGTGATTACGGAAAGGTGGCAGAGATTAGATATGGTCAGATTGTAGCTGCAGAAAAGGAGATAAATCAGCTAAATGATGAAAAAAACAGAGGCGAATTCTCAATGATAAATGAGTATGTAGAACCTGAAGATATTGCCGAGGTAGTAGCTAAGTGGACAGGCATTCCTGTAAAAAGGATGCTTGAAAGTGAGAAAGATAAGCTACTGAGAATGGAGCTGGCTCTGCACAAAAGAGTTGTTGGACAGGATGAGGCTATTTCGGCTGTTTCAGATGCAATCAGAAGGAGCAGGGCAGGGTTACACGACTTAAAAAGACCTGTGGGTTCATTTCTCTTTCTGGGAACCACAGGAGTTGGAAAGACCGAACTTGCAAAGGCACTGGCAGAGTACCTGTTTAATGATGAAAACCTCTTAACCCGAATAGATATGAGTGAATATCAGGAGAGACACTCTGTCTCCAGACTAGTTGGAGCTCCTCCTGGCTATATCGGTTATGAAGAGGGGGGGCAATTGACTGAGGCTGTAAGAAGAAAACCATATTCTGTACTTTTGCTGGACGAAATTGAGAAGGCTCACCCGGATGTATTTAACATACTGCTGCAGGTATTGGATGAAGGTAGGCTTACAGACAATAAAGGTCGTACTGCAGATTTTAAAAACACAATTCTTATAATGACATCCAACGCAGGTTCAGATCTGATCCAGGAGAACCTTAATAAGTTAACAGATAGTAACAGAGAGGTGATTCTTGAGAAGACTAAAATGGAGGTTCTTGAAATTTTAAAAAAGGGGGTGCGCCCCGAATTCCTTAACCGTATTGATGATATAATTGTATTTCATCCACTTACAATTGAGAATTTGAACGATATTCTAAAGCTGCAGATAGATGGAATAAAAGAGAAGATGGACGATATGGGTATCAATCTGGAATTTACAAGTTATGCTCTCAACTACTTATGCAATAAAGGATATAATCCATCATACGGTGCCAGACCAATAAAAAGGGTACTCCAAAAGGAGTTGATTAATGAGCTGGCGAAATCTATACTTAAAGGAGACATCAACAAAGAGAAGCCGGTGATAGTTGACTGCTTTGAAGATGTTCTGATTTTTCGAAACTGATTCTTTAAATATCAGGGACTAATTGTATAGGTATCTTTTGATCTTTTGAGTGGCTGTTTTTTCGAAAGGAACCGGCTGTTCAACTATTTCCGAGAGTTTTGAAGATCTGTTTACTCTGTCATTTACATATAAAAGCAGATCTTTTTTTACCCTTGTTACTTTATCAGACAGGTTTGCAGCTCCCTCACCTAAGATATGCTCACTCTCTTTAATTTCATCGTAATTAAAGTGAACTTTTGCCACAAGCTTTCCCTTTCTCTCTATAACCAGAGATTCAAGAACCAGATCAAATTCATTGATAATGCTTTCAATATCTTCCGGATAGATATTTTCGCCGTTTGAACTCAATATCATATTATCTTTTCGCCCCTTGATATAGAGATATCCCTCCCTGTCCAGATAACCGAGATCTTTGGTTCTAAACCAGCCATCTTCTGTGAAAGAGGCCATAGTGCTTTCCGGATCTTTATAATAACCCTTCATAACATTTGGTCCCTTGACCACAATCTCACCTATTTTCTTATCATTAGGATTATCAATTCTAATCTCTACTCCATTTAGAGCCGGGCCTGTAGATTGCCACTTAACCTTTCCCGGGGTGACCCCTGCCAGAAGTGGAGATGTCTCTGTGAGTCCATATCCGATAGCATAAGGAAATCCGGCATCTGCAAGGAAGTTTTCTACAACTCCATCTAAGCGGGAGCCCCCGATTCCGAAAAATCTAAGGTTACCCCCAAACGTTTCAAGAAGCTTTTTACCTGCTGCTTTATGAAATAACCTTCTAAATATCCAAATTGAGTAGACAACCCTTAAAACCAGATTCTTTGTAAAAATGGGCCTTATCTTTATTTTGTAAATTTTTTCTACAATAAGTGGGACACTAAGCATAATTGTAGGCTTAACCTCTTTTAGTGCAGGCATAAGTACCGATGGTGTCGGGACACCATCCAGATATACAACACTGGCTCCGTGAGTGAATGGAAGCAGCATTCCTATGCTACACTCATATGTGTGTGATAGAGGTAGTATTGAAAGGAATATATCCTCTTTTAATATAGGAAATAACTCTGTTGTCATCTTAGTTTGAGCAACAAGATTTGCGTGAGTGAGCATAACCCCTTTTGATGCGCCTGAGGTGCCGGATGTATATATGATTGTGGCAACATCTTCGTGAGTGGGTTCATCTCTGAAGAAGTTTCCCGCGTTTACAGCCCTTTTTGTAACCTCAAAATTGTCCATCTTAATTATCAGGGAGAGCCTCTCTTTTAAATGTTCAGGTATTTTATACTCCAGTTTAGTGGAGACAATTAATGCCTTGCATTCGGAGTGCTCAATGATGTTTACAATTTCAAAGGCTGTAAAATCCGGCAGAATTGGTACGGCAATCCTTCCTGACGTTGTTGCCGCAAAATAAGATACCGGCCAGTTTGGGTTGTTACCGGCAAGTATTGCAATTTTATCTCCTTTTTGAAGGCCGGCTTCGTTAAATATCTGAATTACACGCTCTACCCTCTCTCCAAAGTTGTTATAGGTTAGCTTTTCCCGGTTCAACACAGAAAATGCAACTCTATCTCCATAAAGAGAGAGACTGTTTGAGTAGATGTCACAAAGGGTAATATTGTTATTTTTAAAGATCATATCCTGATTTCGATTTTTACAAAGATAAAAATATTCTTAGATCATTTTATGGTTGCCAATGGCTTGATTTTTGTTAATTTTGTGGGGTTAAAGAAATAGGAGATGTTATTTAAGGAGACTCGCCGTAAAAAGGCACTAAAAGCAGTTGATAATGAGAGGTTCATTAGGTATTATGCTCTTCCGGAGGTGAAATCTTTAGGCTTCCTTTTTAATATAAATGATGAGAACATTCTTGACACAATCAAGAGATTGATTGAAATTATCGACAGCAGAGCTATTAAGTTCACCGCAATTGCAATTAACGACTCCAAACATCCCTATCCAAAAGAGTATCTGGATCATAGAATTATAATATTCAACAGAGAAGACTTTAACACTATTGGTATTCCAAAGTCTAACTCTCTTGAGGAGTTCTCAGAACATAACTTTAATTTGTATATTGACTTCTCCAACTCCTACAACTTCACCTGCGACTATATCTCACATAGATCAAAAGCCTCATTTAAGGTGGGTAGATTGCACTATCAGAATTCCCCTTTTGATCTGATACTGGATAATATAAAAGAGGAGAGCAGCAGGGGTTTTCTTAACTCGATTATTCACTATTTATCCTCTATAAAATCTGTCTGAATGGTTGGTGACGATTTTCTTAACTTTGATGAAGAGGAGGAGTTTTCTGATCTCATCTCTAAGTGTGAATCTGCGTTTGAAGATGGCACACTTGAGAATATGAGATTTACAGAGGAGCAGTTTGAGTATCTGATAAACAATTTTATTGATGAGATGGATGACGAAATAGTCTATACACTTACATCAATGGGTTATAATCAGCATCCATACTCCACAGAGATGACGATTCGCTATGCAGATGTTCTAATAGTAAATAGTGACAGCGATAGAGCTCTTGAAATTCTAAATAAACAGCTCTCGTTAGATTCAGGAAACAGCGACATCCATTTTTTGCTTGCAAGGGTATTTATTAAGAAAGGGGACAATCAATCTGCAATGGATTACATTGAAAGTGCTCTATCCCTTACAACCAGTGAGGGCCTTGATATGCTTCTTACTGCAGCTCAGGATTATATAGATCTAGGTAGCTTCAAAAACGCCATCAACCTTCTGGAGAGGGCAGAGATAATAGCACCGGATAACTATGAGTTGATTAACGACCTTGCTTTCTGTTATGAGAGGTCCGATATGTTGACTAAAAGTCTGCACTACTACGAGAAATATCTTGATATTGACCCATTCAATGATAATGTTTGGTTTAATATTGGAACAATATATGCCCGAGAAGGAGATACCCCCAAAGCAACTGATGCATTTGATTATGCAATAGCACTTAATCCGGATAACTCCTCAGTTCTATATAATAAGGCGATACTATTGGTAAACAGTGGTAAATATGACGAGGGGATTGAGACTTTTGAGAATTTTCTTAGAATTGAACCGGATAATCTTTTTGCCCTAACAGGGATTGCAGATGCATATTTGGCCAAGGATAGGTTGGAAGATGCCATCACTTACTTTAGGATGGTTCTTAAGATTGATTCCGAAAACCTCGATGCAAATACCGGTGTTGCCTACATATCTATGCTCAGACACGAACAGTACGAAGCACTCACCTGTCTGAGAAAAATTATCGGAGATGAGAGAACCGATTTTCTTTTTCTAATAACAGAACTGCTAACCTCATACAAAAGAACTAAGAATCCTGAATTCCTAGTTTATTACCTTGTTTCTCTGTATAATACAAAAGAGAGTGAACTTTTTAAAATATATCTGGATATGCTTGTCTCTTACGATGAACTGTGGCTTGCCAGATTGTTTGAGCTTATACCCACCCTCAAAAGAGACGATTCTGTCACAAAACAGATTAACAAGATTAAGAAAAAATCAAACTGAAAATGAATAAATATTTACTCACATCTATAAAAGGTGTGGCAATGGGTGCTGCCGATGTAATTCCCGGAGTATCCGGTGGTACAATTGCTTTTATGACCGGAATCTATGAAGAGCTTATAACCTCTATTAAATCAATAGATTTTAGCGCTATAAAAACACTATTAAAAGGGGAGATCGCATCTTTCTGGAAACAGATAAACGGGAATTTTCTAGCAGCTGTATTCACTGGAGTGTTATTGAGTATTTTTACTCTGGCCAGACTTATGCAATATCTGCTAGTATACCATCCTATCCCTTTATGGAGTTTCTTTATGGGTCTGATAGCTGCATCTGCCATTTTTATTCTAAGAGAGATCGATAAATGGACTCTTTCTATTATATTTTCACTTATAATAGGAGTTGCCATAGCAGGAATGATTTGCCTGGTTTCACCCAGTGAAACTACCGATGCCTGGTGGTTTATTTTTGTGAGCGGAGCTATCGCTATTTGCGCAATGATTCTGCCCGGTATATCCGGAAGTTTTATGTTGCTGCTTATGGGTAAATATGCATTTATGATGAACGCCATCAAGGAGTTTAACATCCCTGTTATGCTTGTTTTTATATCAGGAGCAGTTGTTGGATTAATCTCTTTCTCTCATTTTCTATCCTGGCTTTTAAAAAAGCATTACAAAATGACTATTGCTCTTCTTGCCGGATTTATGATAGGTTCTCTTATTAAGGTATGGCCCTGGAAAATTCCATCTGATAGATTTGAGGGGATAGACTACCCTTCATTGCCTTCACAATTTGAGACTCTTACAAACACATCACCACAACTCCTATCTGCAATAATCTTCACCATTATCGGATTATCAATTGTTTTCGCGATAGAATTTATTTCCAAAGCAATGAAAAAATAAAAAATAGTTATATCTTTGCACTCCCTGTTAAAAACAGGATAGGGGTTCGGTAGCTCAGTTGGATAGAGCAACAGCCTTCTAAGCTGTGGGTCTTGGGTTCGAATCCCAACCGAATCACA
>PHCZ01000001.1:600026-821472 GCA_002840895.1 Bacteroidetes bacterium HGW-Bacteroidetes-8
ATCACCGAGCAATAGCGAGGTAATCCCAAGGTGGGGCAGGGGTGGAGCTTATGTTTTTTGCTTTGAATGGCCCCCCACCAGGGAACGCCGAGCTTTAGCGAGGCAATCCCAAGGTGTAGTAGGGCCTATGACCTTAATTTTTTTGTAGAATTATTTGATGTTGTTAATAAGAAAATGCCTTTTAATACTCGCAAAAAGATAGAAGTATTTAAACTTTAGGGCAACCTCTATTTTTTGCAATATGTAATACACTCCCTGCACAGTTGTGTAATCTTATCCCACTCTTTGTTCTTAAGAACCATATCCGGAAAAAGGTTTGACCCCATTCCAACACAAGTAACCCCTGCACCGAACCAGCTGCTCAGGTTCTCTTTGGTAGGTTCAACCCCTCCTGTCACCATTATCATTGACCAAGGCATAGGGGCAAGAACACCCTTCACAAAAGCTGGTCCGCCAACACTTCCTGCCGGAAAGATCTTACACAGATCACATCCGGCCTCCTGTGCAAATCCAATCTCAGATACGCTCCCACATCCGGGAGAGTAGGGGATTAGCCTTCTGTTGCATACTTTTGCTACATCAGGATTAAATAGAGGACCAACAATAAAATTGGCCCCCATCTGGATATACATCGCAGCCGTAGGAGCATCTACAATTGAACCTATCCCGACTATCATCTCAGGACACTCTTTTTGGGAGTATTTTATCAACTCTGCAAACACCTCCTGGGCAAAATCACCTCTGTTGGTGAATTCAAATGCTCTGATACCGCCTTTGTAGCAAGCTAAAAGCACATTTTTTGCAACTTCAATATCGCTGTGATAAAAGACAGGAACAATTCCTGTCTTTTTCATAGCTGTGAGTGTCTCAATTTTATTAAATCTTGCCATAACTATCTTACAACTCTTCCTGAGCCGTCTCCTTTCATTAAATTTTCTACCTCTGCAACAGATACAAGATTAAAATCCCCATAGATGGTGTGTTTTAAACAAGATGCTGCAACTGCAAACTCAAGTGCCATAGCGTCGTCTCCCGGATAGGTTAGTAATCCGTAAATCAACCCTCCCATAAAAGAGTCACCTCCTCCAACTCGGTCTACAATATGAGTAATATCATAATGCTTAGATTCGTATAATCTCTTTCTGTCATAAAGAACTCCGCTCCAGGTGTTATGGTTGGCATTTATTGAGCCCCTCAAAGTTATAATAATTTTCTTTGCCCTAGAGAACTTTTCCAGCATCTGCTCACAAACTGAGAGGAATGCGGCAGAATCAATATCTCCCCCTGTGGAGTGTGCTTCAAACCCTTTTGGCTTTATCCCAAAAACCTTCTCTGCATCCTCTTCATTTCCAAGGATAATATCACAACACTCAACCAGGGCAGGCATCACTTGAGAGGGTGTTTTGCCATATTTCCAGAGATTTTTTCTGTAATTAAGGTCACAAGAAACAGTAACTCCCATTTTATTGGCAGCTTTCACAGCTTTTAAGCAACTATCTGCTGCAGATTGAGATAGGGCAGGGGTGATCCCTGTCCAGTGAAACCACTCCACACCCTCAAAAAGCTTCTCCCAGTTAATCTCTTCCGGGTCAATTGTACTTATTGCTGAGTGAGCCCTGTCATATATTACTTTTGAAGGCCTAGCCACTGCACCTGTCTCAAGAAAATATATCCCCATCCTCTCTCCACCTCTAACTATGTTATTTGTCTTTACTCCGTATCTGTTAAGTTCGGCAATACAAGAATCTGCAATCTCATTTTTTGGAAGTCTGGAGACAAACTCAGCATCAATTCCATAATTTGCCAGTGAAACAGCGACGTTTGCTTCGCCACCGCCATAAGTGGCGTTGAATGATCTTGCCTGAATAAACCTCTCATATCCAGGTGTCGAGAGGCGAAGCATAATCTCACCAAATGTAACTACTCTCTTCATAATATCCTACTTATTTATTTTTTTTCATCCAGATCAATATTCTGTATTTTCCCTCCAAAAAGGAATACAAACATTATCGAAATCGGGAAAAGTGAACCACCCAAAATAAAGAACGGTACCCAGGAGACAGTAGTAATATATGGTACTGCATACATTGCAAGAATCGTCCCCAAAACTGCAGCTGCACCACCTAGTCCTGCGAGAGAACCAACCGTTTTTCCGTAATGAAAATCTGCAGCGAGAGTCTGAATGTTTGAGCAGTAGAACTGATATCCGCAAAGGATAATTGCCATCATAAGTACTGCAGATGTAGCTGTTACAGCCATAGTTGCACCGATAATTCCCGGCATAGCTATACTTGCACCTACAATCATTGCAGTTTTACGCGCAAAGTTTAAGGATTTCCCCCTTTTTTGCAGATACCCGGAGAACCATCCTCCGGAAAAAGCCCCTATCGCAGCACCTACATAAGGAACCCACGCGCTAAAAGCGACCTGCTTTATATCAAGATTAAACTGTTCAATAAGATAGATAGGGATAAATGTAACAAACATCCACCAAACAGGGTCAATAAAGAATCTCCCAATGATGAGTGCGTAGTTTTTCTTTTTACTCAGTAGCTCTCCCCAGGATTTCGCTTTTATAGGAGCAGTTGTTTGAGCTTCGGGTTGGCCGGATAGAATATACTCCCTCTCTTTATCTGTAATCCAAGGGTGCTCTTTTGGTCCTTTTTTATTTATAATCAACCAAGGAATAATCCAAATTACTGCTAATGAACCTACTAACACGAATGTAAGTTTCCATCCGAATGAAAGATATAGGAATCCTATTACAATTGGTGCCAATATTGCTCCTACTGAGGTTGATGCATTGAAAAGACCCTGCCCAAATGCCCTCTCCTTAGATGGAAACCACTCTGCATTAGATTTTGTTGTTCCGGGCCAAGGTCCGGCCTCTCCCAAACCTAACATAAACCGGAAAGCGGTAAGTGATTTTAACCCCGATGCAAGAAAAGTAAAGGCATCAGCTGCACCCCAAACCAGAGCAGATACTGCAAAGCCTTTTCTGGTTCCGATTTTGTCATACAATTTGCCGGAGAATAGCTGGCTCAGTCCATAGGCTATCATAAAGAAGATTGTTATCCCGGCCAGTATCTTCTTTGTCTGTACTTTAAACTCAGCCTCAGGAAGGTTAGAATCTACAATACCTAGTTCTGTAGCAATTCCTCCAACCTTTGTAAGTTCATACCCACCATTCTCAAGCGGTTTTACTCTATCGAAAGGAACAACAGAGGTGGTACCACTCTCCTCGGTAAAGGTGTAGGTGTTTGTTTCGGAGTTGTAAATAACACTCTCTGCAGGGTATTCAATTTTTTGATTTGCAACCCACATATAACTAAGTGTACCTCGATCCAGATAATTTATGATGGATACCAGCATTATCATACTTAGTACAACCCATCTGAGCCCTTTTACTTTCATTGGTTTAATGTTTATATGTTTATAATTATTTTAGGTTTTCAATGATAAATTTAAAGGAATTTAAGAATAATTTCTCTTTAAGATCCGATTTTGTTGAAGATATGTTATGATCATAGTTAGGATAGATCTCAAGATTTATGTTTTTCGCCCCTTTTGCCTTTAAGTAATTAGCGAACTCAACACTCTGAGTGTACTCTACTGTAATATCTCCTGTTCCGTGTATCAGATAACAGGAGGGTATATTTTGAGCGGGTATCAGATTTATTGGAGATGCTCTCTCAAGAGTCACTTTATCTTTGTTGTTAAAGTATGCTACCCTTTGAGAGTCTGTTGCTTTCGTACTGATTTTTGCATCTGTTAAGTTGTAAATACCTGAGATACCTATAAGTACTTTTGTCCCGGGAATAGACATTGCTGCAACAGCAGATAGATGCCCCCCGGCAGAGCCGCCCATAAATCCAAAAACATCCGGATTGATATTTAGCATTTTTGAGTTCTTTTGAACCCATTTTACAGCATCTTTAACATCCTCAATGGTTATAATTATATTGGCATTCGGCATATTTGCAAGTGTATAACTTATTCTAACCCCAGTAACATTACCTTTCATTGCACAGTATTGAGAGATATCTCTATTTGCACTGAAATCTCCCCTAGCCCATCCACCTCCGTGAATATATACCATAAAGGGTGCGGGCTGCTCTGCTTTTGCAAAATCTACAGCCAATTTAAGTTCATACTCCGGATAAGTTTTATAGACGAACTCTTTAGTGACTACCCCCTCATAATCTTTACCCGATACTTTTACAGGTTTGTGTATATGAGGTGTATAAAGATCCGGTATTTTATCCATATCCAGTATCTTAGAGTAAGCTTCGAAATTAATGATTGAAAAATTCCCTCCCGGTCCCTTCTCTAATTTCATCGCATACCTGTTAGTATACTCCTGTTGGGCGAATAGTAAATTGCCAATCACACTTAAAAACAGTATGGATATAGATAATTTCTTCATTTAAATATCTAGTTTAATTGGTCAACCAATAATATTATTACAAACATAATATATTTTTTCATATATTGCGCAATGTTTAAATAAATCACAAGAATGCTAAGTAAATTCAACCACAAGGAGAACTCTACCGTTAAGGTTCTTCAGCACATATACGATATGATAAATGATGGCAGACTTAAGCCGGGCAGCAAATTGCCTGCCGAGAGAAAGTTGGCCCAGGAGCTTTCTGTAGGTCGGACACACGTACGTAACGCATTTGCTGAGTTGGAATTCTACGGAATTGTAAAGACATATCCTCAAAGCGGTTCTGTGGTTGCAGCTATACATCACAATGCACTTCAAGGTCTTATATCAGATATAATGTCAATTGAGAATTATGACTTTTTTTCGCTTGTTGAGACCAGATTGATTCTTGAGATGGAGGCGGTTAGATTAGCTTGTGAACGTGCAGATGATAAAGATATTGAGTCACTTAAGCTTGCACATAAAGAGTACATAGATAATTTTCATACTCCCAGAAGAGTGGAGAAGGATATGATATTTCACAGAGTAATTGCCCAGGCATCCAGAAACGATGTGATAAAATCTATGCTCCTTATTATTACACCTGATATCCTTTCTCACTATGTTACAAAGGACTTCTGTTCTACTCCTCTCCCTACAGATAAACACGAACATCAAATCATAATCGATGCAATTGAATCCAGAAGCTCTTCCAAAGCCGTTTCAGCTATGAGGTTACATCTGGATAGACTCTATACTTTTGCCAAAAGACAAAAGGCATAGAAAAAATATTCGGCTTACATTAAATATTTTTTTTGTTTTTTAAGAAAAATTATTACATTGCGCTCAAATTGGTTGACCAATTATGACGGATTTTAATAATTTTTATATGAAATTGCCTGTACTGGTACTCTTGATATTGTTTACCTCTTGTCAAACAATTAACGCAGATAGCTATAAAATTTCTGATCCATCTGAACTTATTGTACTGAAAAATCTGAAACCCGGTGATGAGGTTATAATATCTTCCGGTATATACGACTCAAAAAATATGCAATTCAGTGCAATCGGAACAGAGTCGAAACCTATTGTACTCAAAGCAGAGAGAGCCGGCTCAGTAATCTTCACCGGTGAGTCTACCCTTTTGCTCAAAGGGAGCTTTATAGTTGTAAGTGATCTCTATTTTAAAGATCCTAAACCGATTGGATCAAAGTCTCCAATTGAGATGAGAACTAATGACTCAAAGTTGGAAAATTGTGTGATCTCCGGAGTAAATACAAAAGAGGATGATTCAACTGACAATAAGTGGGTGTCAATCTATGGTCAAAGAAATACAATCGAACACTGCTCTTTTATTGACAAAAAAAACATAGGTTGTCTGTTGGTTGTATGGATGGAGAGTGGTGTTATTCCCGAGCATAAAATTATAAATAACTACTTTTCAAGACCTACAACTCTTCTCGAGAGTGATGGCAGCAAGAAAAACGGACAGGAGTGTATAAGGATAGGGACTAGTGACTTATCTATGAGCAGAGCAGGATCACTTGTTGCAAATAACACCTTTTACAGATGCGATGCAGAGATAGAGGCTATCTCCAATAAAAGCTGCTATAACAAATTCACAAACAATCTCTTTTTGGAGAGCCAGGGTGCTCTAACATTAAGACACGGAAACAACTCTATTGTTGATGGCAATTTCTTCATTGGCAATAACAGAGAGGGTACAGCCGGTATTAGAGTTATCGGAGATCACCAGAATATTGTGAATAACTATTTTGAAAATATTCGTGGAAGCAATTATCAGGCAGCTATCTGCCTTATTCAGGGTGTGGTCAACTCACCGCTAAACAGATACTTTCAGGTAAAAGATAGCAGAGTTGAGGGAAATATTATCAAAAACTGCTACAATGGTATAGTAATTAGCTATGGATCCTCTCAAGATCAGACGCTTCCAGTAATATCGACTGAGATTAACCAAAATACAATCTATAACGACAGTCAAGACAACTACTCTATAGTGTGGGTTGACACTCCTCACTCTCCTGAGGTAACTTTTAGAAAGAATATTATCTATGGTGGGAAAACAAAAAATTTTGATTCCAAACTCTCACCACAGACCACAATAAGGCCGTCAATAAATGATCTGTCTAATTTATGGCTGGCAATTAAGAGTAACAGCGGAGCACACTGGTTTAAAAAATGAGTATAATATATAATATATAATAAACGATAAAATTATGAGATCAAAATGTGAAGTGAGATATGCATCACACCCAAACGATGTAAAAAGTTATGATACAACTAAATTGAGAGAGCATTTTTTGGTTGAGAAGTTGTTTGTTGAGGACGAACTGAACATAACCTACTCTATGGTTGACAGAATGGTTGCAGGAGGAGCAATGCCGGTTAAGGAAAATATTGAGTTAGAGGCGCTACCGATATTTAAGGCAGATTATTTCACATCCAGAAGAGAGTTAGGCGTGGTAAACATAGGAGGTGAGGGAGTTATCTCTGTTGGAGATGATGTTTACACTTTAAACTATAAGGAGGCACTCTACATAGGGAGGGGAGATAAGAAAATAGTTTTTAGCAGTAAAGATTCCAATAACCCGGCTAAATTCTATTTCAACTCTGTTCCTGCACACTCGAGCTATCCAGATAAACTGATTACAAGGAAAGATGCGATTGTTATTGAGCTCGGCAAACAGGAGGAGTGCAACAGACGAGTTCTCAATAAACTTATTGTTTCCGAAACGGTACAAACCTGTCAACTCCAGCTTGGTATGACAGAGTTGTTATCCGGAAGTGTATGGAATACAATGCCAGCTCATACTCACGAAAGAAGAATGGAGCTCTACTTCTATTTTGAAGTACCTCAGGGTCAGTCTGTATGCCATTTTATGGGAGAACCAAACGAAACCAGACATATATGGTTGTCAAATGAACAGGCAGTTATTTCTCCTGTGTGGAGTATACATAGCGCTTGTGCAACAAGTAATTACACATTTATTTGGGGAATGGGGGGTGAGAATTCAGACTATACAGATATGAAACCGGCCCCTACAGCAGAGTTAAGATAATTTTGAGATATGAATAATCTATTTTCACTAGAAGGAAAAGTAGCTCTTGTAACAGGAGCTTCATACGGCATAGGATTCTCTCTCGCTGTAGCCTTAGCAAATGCCGGGGCAAAAATTGTTTTCAACGATATCAATAAAGAGCTTGTAGATACGGGGCTGAGAGAGTACAAAAAGCTTGGAATTGAGGCTGCCGGGTATATATTTGATGTTACCGATGAAGAGTTGGTTAATAAAACAATTGCGCAGATTGAGAGAGAGGTTGGTATTATAGACATATTGGTAAACAATGCGGGTATTATTAAACGGATACCGATGCACGAGATGAGTGCAGCCGAATTCAGGCAGGTAATAGATATTGATCTAAACGCCCCTTTTATACTTGCAAAAGCGGTTATACCATCAATGATTAAAAAAGGGGGGGGTAAGATAATTAACATCTGCTCTATGATGAGTGAGCTTGGTAGAGAGACTGTGAGCGCATATGCTGCTGCCAAGGGTGGTCTTAAAATGCTCACTAAGAACATCGCTTCGGAGTACGGATCTTTCAATATCCAATGTAACGGTTTGGGACCAGGATATATAGCAACTCCTCAAACAGCCCCACTACGTGAAGAGGGACACCCGTTTAACTCATTTATTATCTCAAAAACGCCTGCTGCTCGTTGGGGTACAACAGAAGACTTACAGGGTCCAGCCGTTTTTCTTGCATCTGCAGCATCAGATTTTGTTAATGGACACATCCTCTATGTAGATGGAGGAATCTTAGCCTATATAGGAAGACAACCCTAGTTAAATATGAGAAGAGCAATAATTATATTAACAACTCTCTTTTTTGCACTCTCACAACAGTTGAGTGCAAAGAGCAGCAGCTTATCACTTAAAGATTTAAGTTCCAAACTTATTTACTCCCTTCCCGGAGATACTATTTTAATAGAGTCGGGTATCTATAAAGATATCAAAATTGAGTTAAAAGCTTTTGGAACAAGAGATAATCCTATTGTTATAAGGTGTGCAAAACCTGGTGAAGTGATAATTACCGGTAACTCATCTCTCAAACTTGCCGGTGAGTGGGTTGAGATAGATGGTCTCTACTTCCGTGACGGAACACCCCCTGCAGGGAGTTCGGTAATCGAATACAGATTAGGAGATGACATAGCAAACAATTGCAGAATCACAAATTGTGTGGTTGATTCATTTAACCCATCCGGAAGAGAGGTTCAGTATAGTTATGTGCTACTTTTTGGCAGAGGTAACAGATTTGATCACAACTCGCTTCTAAATAAACTGAATCTTGGCGTTACACTAATTGTAATGCTAAATCAGGAGAGAGATCAGCAAAATTTTCATAGAATAGACCATAACTATTTTGGGCCAAGGCCTGTCTTCGGCTCTAATGGTGCCGAAACCATAAGAGTGGGAACAGCTACACAAGCGTTGCAATCGTCCAATACAGTTATTGAATACAACTACTTTGACAGATGTAACGGAGAGGTTGAGGTTATCTCAATTAAATCCAGCGATAATATTATTAGATACAACTATTTTATTGAATCTCAGGGAGTATTAGCATTAAGGCACGGTGATAGAAACATTGCTCACAACAATTTTTTTGATGGTAATGGAATCAGGAACACTGGTGGGATAAGAGTTATAAACGCATCTCACAAGATATTTAACAACACATTTTACCGTTTAAAAGGGGAGAGATTTTTTGCGGCACTTGCTGTAATGAACGCAGTTCCAAACTCACTGCCAAACAGATACTGCCTTGTTGAGAATGTAGATATTAACGGAAACAGTTTCATCGATTGTGACCATATCTCCTTTGGAGTTGGGAGTGATCAGGAGAGAACATTGGAGCCTTCAGATGTGAGATTCTTCTCAAACAGAATTTTAAACACAAAAATACCATACCCTTACGAAATGATTGCTTCGGTTAAGGGTTTTGTTTTTAAAGATAATAGTGTTAAGCTCAAAAAGGGGGCAAAACTCCCCAACGGATTTATATTTGATGAATCGTTGGATGAGTTTGAACTACTTAAGAGTGTACCCGTTAAAAGAGAGGAGTGTGGTGTGAGTTGGACTCTCCACAACTCTTTGAATATACAAGAGTTATCAAATAGACGAATTGCTGTTAATCCCGGGCAGGATAACATTTTAAAAGCAATTTCACAAGCATCTGCAGGAGATATTATTGAATTGACATCAGAAGGCGAATACCCTGTTTCCGGCGATATTTTTATTGATTTCCCGATTACAATACAAGCCTCTGCCGGCTTGAAGTCAAGACCGGTAATTCGTTATAATGGATCCAAGCAGGGTAATATTATCACAATCAGAGACTCAGGTGAGCTTACAATAACAGGTGTAGCACTAAATGGGATGAGTGAACCAGGTAAAGCCACTGCAGGGTCAGGAATATCAACTGCATCTACAATGATAAAACCCTATCTTCTTGTGGTAGACAGTTGTGAGTTTTTTGACTTTCCTGAGGGGAGCACTGTCCCTGTAAGAGGTTTGAAAAATACATTTTCGCAGAAGATCATAATCAGAAACTCTCTTTTCAGGGCAATATCTGCAGATGCAATCAACTATGCAGGAGAGAGGGATGATGCAGGTAAATACAATGTAGAGGAGCTTATAGTTGAGAATTGCTCATTCAACAGAATCCTGGGTTTGGGAATAAATGTTTACAGGGGTGGCAGCGACGAGAGTACTGCAGGACCCATTGTAAATATCTCCAACTGTACATTTGAAGATGTTTGTAATAAAGAGAGAGGTTCAGTAATGAGGTTAATCGGTCCTCAAGTGCTTAATGTTTCGGGTTGTAACTTCAGTAATAGCGGAAGAGCAGGATTCTCAATAAGACTTGATGAGGCTACATTTGAAAAGGTAAAAGTAGTTAATTGTAATTTCTGGAACTCCGGCAAAATCTTAACAGTGACAGGAAAAGTGGTTAAGGGAAAGATGCTTAGTGAGAAGCCACAGTATCTCAATGCAGATAAATTTGACTACAGATCCCAAAAAACGAGCAAATTATATAATAAAAATATTGGAGTAAGATAAAATGAAACTGTTCTCTATAATAATATCTATGATTTTCCTGACAGGAGTTGTTCAGGCTAAGGAGTATCCATCTTTGATGATGACAAAAAAGGGGATGGAGCAGATGAAAAAGGGGTTAGGGAGTTATCCTGCCTTTGACGCCTCTGTGGCTCAGACCAGAGCAAAGGCAGATATTGCTGTCAACTCAACTATAGTGGTTCCCATACCAAAAGATGGGGGAGGGGGCGCTACCCACGAAAAACATAAAGATAACTACTACTCTATGTACTACTGCGGTATAATGTACCAGATTACAGGAGAGAAAAAATATGCTGCTTTTATTGCAAAGATGCTGGATGAGTATCTGAAGCTCTATCCTACTCTGGACTACCATCCGGTTAAGATGTCATCTACCCCCGGAAGGCTATTCTGGCAAACTCTAAACGATTTTGTATGGCTTGTTCACACCTCGGTTGCATATGATTGTATTTATGAATATCTGCCTAAAGAAAAGAGAGAGGAGCTTAATAGTAAGCTCTTTAAGCCTATGGCTAACTTTATAATGGATGGCAGTGATGTAAATAATAAGACATTCAATAAGATGCATAACCACGGCACCTGGGCTTGCGCTGCAGTAGGGATGATCGGGTATGTTATGAACGATGAGGAGCTTGTAAAAAAGGCACTTTTCGGGAGTGACCTCTCTGGTAAAAATGGTGGATATATGCAGCAGTTGGAGGAGCTCTTCTCCCCTGATGGATATTTTACAGAAGGAGCATATTATCAAAGATATGCAATCTGGCCATTCGTCATTTTTGCTCAGGCAATTAATAATAACGAACCGGAAAGAGAGATATTTCTTTATAGAGATGCAATTCTAAAGAGAGCGGTTACAACTCTCACTCAGATGACATATAACGGATATTTCTTTACAATCAACGATGCACTTACAAAAGGACTTAGCGCACAAGAGCTTGTTTTTGCCGTTAATATCTCTTACGCTGCAGATAATTCTCAAAAACATCTTTTGTCAATATCAAAAAAATTCCAGAGCTTTTTCCTCCCTACAGATGCAGGATTTGTCGTTGCCAGAGATATTTCCGAGGGAGAAGATAGAGAGTTTGTTCTTAAAAGTCAGCTTCTAAGAGATGGAAGTGATGGGACAAAAGGTGGATTAGCAATTTTCAGGAGTAAGAAAGAGGGAGAAAATTCTACTTTTTTGATGAAGGCTACTTCCCACGGCTTAAGTCACGGACATTACGATAAATTGACCATTTCATATTATGACGACGGATATCCTATTCTCGTAGATTACGGCTCTTCACGTTTTCTCAATATCGTAGTGAAATACAACGGAGGGTATACTCCTCTGAATGATAAATTCTCTATGAGTACAATTGCTCATAACACAGTCACAGTAGATAAAAAAAGTCACTATAACGGGGATATCAAATTATCATCAAAATACTCACCATCAATCTACTGTTACGATATCTCCAACCCCGATATAATGGTTAGCTCGGCATTTGAGGCCAACGCATCACCCGGAGTAAAAATGCAACGAACGAATGCAGTTATAGAAAATCTGGGAGGGGTCCGAATAGTTCTTGACATCTTTAAATTGTCAAGCGAGAGTGAACACACATATGACCTACCTTTCTATTACAACGGAGATATGATAAGCCTTAGTACCCCTTATAAAAAGGCGGTCAATGAGATGACTCTATTCGGAGAAGATAATGGATATCAGTTTCTTTGGAAAGAGGCAACAGCAAAACCAATTGATTCAAAGGTATGTTTTACCTGGCTTAAAGGGAGAAGATTTTACAGTATTACTACTGTATCCGGCCAAAATACAGATCTCTTCTTTGTTCGCACAGGTGCAAATGACCCCGAGTACTTTCTGAGAACAGATCCGGGGTTTATTATACGTGAAAACAACGCAAAGAACCACACTTTTGTATCTGCAATTGAGACCCACGGTATGTATGATCTTATTGTAGAGAAGACAGAAAATGCCGTTTCAGCTGTTAACTCTTTAAAAATACTTGAAGATAACGATAACTACACGTTAGTATTTATAGAGGTAAACGGAGATAAAGCAGAATTTAGAATTGATTACAATAGGGGTACATCAGAAAAAAAATGGACATTAATTAGATATCGATAATATAACAAAAACAAAAATTATGAAAACAAAAAGCGAAGGTTTTGTATTTGACAGTAAAGTTCAGTGGGAAACAGTAGGAGAGGGACTCAACAGAAAAGTTCTCACCTATGATGGTCAGATAATGATGGTCAGAGTTCACTTTAAAAAGGGTGCTGTTGGAGCACAACACGCACATTTCCACTCCCAGACCTCATATGTTGTGAGTGGCAGTTTTGAGGTTAATCTTGATGATAAAAAAATGGTTTTAAAATCGGGAGACAGCTTTTATGTGGAGCCGGATCAGATTCACGGAGCAACTTGCCTTGAGGAGGGTGAGTTGATAGATGTATTCTCTCCTCACAGAGCAGACTTTTTAAAAAATAGTTAAATAACATAATATGAGGTTAAAAGACAAAGTTGCCGTTGTAACCGGCGGAGCCAGAGATTTGGGTCGTGCAATCTCAGTGAAACTTGCATCCGAAGGTGCTAAAGTTGTCTTGAATTACTTTGATAACAAAGAAGACGCCCAGACTACCTTAGAATTAATCGCGAAAGCAGGCGGAATAGCTATTGCTGTGCAAGGAGATATGACTAAGGCAGCAGATGTTAAAAATTTGTTTGACAAGACAAAGAGAGAGTATGGAGATAAGGTGCACATTCTTGTAAATGTGGTTGGTGGATTAGTCGGGCGAAAACTTATCACAGAACAGGATGAGGCCTGGTATGAGTTTTTGATGGATGTTAATATGCGTAGTGTATTTCTCTGTACCAGAGAGGCAGTTCACTCTATGACTGATGGAGGTTCAATTGTAAACTTCTCCTCGCAGGCTGCCAAAGACGGAGGTGGGCCTGGAGCATCAATGTACGCTACAGCCAAAGCTGCAGTTATGTGTCACACAAGAGCTATGGCAAAGGAGTTGGGGCCTATGGGTATTAGAGTAAATGCGCTGGCACCAGGAATGATAGCAACCTCTTTCCACGATAGATTTACAAATCCTGCCGCACGTGAAAACCTGGAAAAGAGTGTTCCGCTAAGGCGACAGGGGGCAGCATCAGATGTTGCAGACCTTGTCTGCTATCTAGCTTCAGATGAGTCAGCATATATCACAGGAACAAATATTGACATAAATGGAGGAGCTCTCTTCTCTTAATTTACAATTACCATTACTTAATCATAAATCATATGAAAAACAGAAAACTAATCAAAGTAGTGATTTTAATGTTAGGCATTATGATGCTTTTCATTCAAAGTCTTTCTGCACAGAGTATCGGCGTCTCCGGAGTTGTTACCGCGGAGAACGGAGAGCCGCTAATCGGTGTATCAGTTCTTGTTAAAGGTACATCTAACGGTGTTGTTACCGGTATACAAGGTGACTATAATCTAAAAAATGTACCTGCAAACGGCACTTTAATCTTCTCCTATATTGGTTTTGCAACTGTAGAGCTTCCCGTAAACTCACAGCAGATCTTAAATGTAGTATTGAAAGAGGATCAGCTTCTGCTGGAAGAGCTTGTTGTTATCGGCTATGGCGTGCAAAAGAAATCACACCTTACCGGCTCAATTGCAAAGGTAAATACATCCGGAATAGAGGATGTACCGGTATCGCGTCTGGATCAGGCCCTGCAGGGAAAAGTTGCCGGACTCAATATTCAGAACACCACCTCTGAGGCAGGTGTGGCTCCAACAATAAGAGTTCGTGGAATGGGCTCAATCAGCGCCAGCTCTTCACCATTGATTGTTGTTGACGGATATCCTATATCCGGAGGGTTGGAGATGGTAAACTCTTCTGATGTTGAATCTATTGAAATCTTAAAAGATGCAGCTTCAGCAGCAATTTACGGCTCCCGCGCAGCGAGTGGTGTTATACTTATTACCACCAAAAGCGGCAGCGCAGATAAACCCAACTATAACATAAGAGTAAGTACCGGTATTAAAGAGATTTATAAAAATGTAGATCGCTATAATACTCAGGAGTATACAGACCTGCGACGCTCCCAGAAAGCTGCATACGATACATATATGGCCTCTATAGGAAGCTCATCTAAGTTAAATATTAATAATGATCTTGCCTCTTATTCAGTAGGCGAAATGTTCGGTTTCAGAGACTGGCAACAGCTGGGGCTTCAATCTGCCAGAATATCAAATATTCAGGCAAATGTATCTGATGGTAACGATAAGGTTAAATATTATATCTCGGGAAATTACGACTATGATCAGGGAATTATGATCTATAGTGAGTATAATAAACTTAACCTACGTGCAAAGATTGATGCCAATCTATCAAAATATGTTCAGATTGGAATATCTATGACTCCTCAGTACACTAAGAGACAGCGCCCCTCAAACTCTTCCGGTGGCTGGTATAACAACCTAATTAGAACCGGTGACTGGATGCCTGTATATCATACAAAAGAGAGTATCGATTTTATCACCGCCCAAAGGTCTACATTCACAAAAAAAGTGGGTGATTACGTTATGGGAGCAGATTTTTCCAACTTAAATTATACTCTTAAAGATGGTACTGTTATTATTAAAGCTACTCCTTGGAACACTTCAGACAACAGCCCTATAAATATTGCAGATAAAACTACCTTTATTGAGGAGAATTTTAGTTTAAATACAAACAGTTACATAAATGTAAATATTTTAAAGGGACTCACCTTCAGGTCTTCCAACGGTTTTTATATAAGTTATATGAATCAGGATTATTTTATAAAATCTGATGGTCTAAAGCCGGGAGAACTTGCTAACGGAACCTATAAAAACGATTTGTTCCTGGATTTCCTCTCGGAGAATACAATCAACTATTCAAAGAAGATAGGCAAACACGATATCAACCTATTGGCTGGTTATACAGCAAACCTCACAAAACACAGGACAGCTGCCATTGCCGGTACCTTCGGTAATGACTATGTATCTACCTTTAATGCAGCTACTGCAATTACCCAGACAAACGCATCGGGAAGTATCCTCACTCAAACATATAAAGAGACCTTGGCTATGGAGTCTTATCTGGCTCGTATTAACTACTCCTATGCAGATAAATACCTACTCTCTGCAAGCTGGAGAGCAGACGGAAGCTCAAAATTTGGTCCTAATAACAGATTTGGATATTTTCCTTCGGTTTCCCTCGGATGGAGAGTCTCCGAAGAGGGTTTTATGAAGTCGATCTCTTGGATTGATAGATTAAAAATACGTGGTAGCTACGGTGTTACAGGAAACAATAATATTGCAAACTATGCAGCCTACAATACCCTAAGTTTAGTAAACTATCCACTGGGAACAGGAACCGGTTCTGTAGCGCCGGGCTTTATTAATACTAACACAACACTTGGAAACCGCTCTTTAACCTGGGAGCAGACAAACGAGGTGAATGCCGGGATAGACTTTTCACTTTTTGACGGCAGGTTTAATATGGCTGTAGATTATTACAGTTCCCAGACAAAATCTCTTCTCCTGCAGCAGGATATACCTTCAATAACAGGGTTCCTTAACTACTGGAACAACATAGGTAAAATACGCAACTCTGGTATTGAGATAGAGGTAGATACTTATAATATCAGAACTAAAAAATTCACCTGGCAGACAGCATTCAATATTGCAGCAAATAAGAATAAACTCCTAAGTCTTGGTGGAGATCAGACATTCAATTTACAATTAGGTGAAAGAAATGAAGGATATGCCGCAATCGTAGGACAGCCAGCAATCCAATACTATCAATTCAAAGTAATTGGAGTATATATGACTCAGGCAGAAGCTCTTGCTTCCGGAATATCCGGTGCAGCAGGTGGGACACTAAAAGTTTGGGATAATGGAGACAAGAAACTTGACCAGGAGGACAGAATGGTTGTAGGTTCACCTTTTCCTGATTTTACCTGGGGTATTACAAATACATTTAAGTATGCCAATTTTGACCTCTCCTTCCTTATACAGGGTTCTCAAGGAGGTGAGATTATGAATGGAGATGTAAACTATGCTGAGACCCGCAGATATGTTAAGGCTTACAACTATGCAAATTCGTGGCTTGCAGATGGCGTTCAGGGTGACGGAAATACACCTATAAACAGCGGTGGTATCAACTGGATGTGGACAGATTACGTTCTCGAGGATGCGTCCTATGCAGCTCTTCGTGAAATGACTTTCGGTTTCACGTTACAATCAAAATATGCAAAAAAGATTGGACTTAAATCTTTAAGAGCATATGTTTCGGGACAAAACCTTCTCTTCCTAACTCCAAAAGGTTTCAGACTTGCTAATCCTGAGGCTCGAACAAAACCTACATCTGCATACGACTCACCTTTGGTGGATGGTTACTCCCGTGGAGGATTCCCTCTACAAAGAACCATCTCATTTGGTATTAACTTCTCTTTATAAACTATATAATACTATATTATGAAAAATTACATATATAAACTACTCATAGTAAGTACTCTAATTGTATTGATCAGCTCCTGTGAGCTGGAGTACTTTCCTGAATCTTCAATGAGTGAAGATGTTTACTATTCGAACACCCAGGAGATTACTACAGGTCTTATTGCCTGCTATAATGGTCTTATGGGTGTGGTAAAAGAGGAGTGGCGCTTTTCGGAACTCAGGTCAGACAATGCACATTTGGAGTCTGTCTCCTCATCAGATGCAAACAATGAAGAGCTAAGACGTCTGGATCATATGACAGCAACAGCTCAGGATAAATTTATTTTTGATTTCTGCTGGGTCCCTTCTTATAAAGTGATCTCAAGGTGTAATACAATTCTGGCAAAGATTGACAATGTTGCCGATCCGGATACAAAAGCTAAGATAAAGAGTGAACTTCTATTTATCAGATCTATGATGTATTTCAATTTGACCCGTCTCTTTGGTGAGGTGTGGCTTGTTACAGAGCCAATAACAGGAGAGGAGGCACTTGAAATGAGTAAAAGTTCAGTTGATGCAATATATGCAAAAATCATTGAAGATCTTGAATTTGCAGCATCTGCTGCTGGCAAATTGCCATACCCTACATTTACAACAACTGCAAATGTAACCAAGCAACCAACTTCAGAGGTAGGTCGTGCTACAATTTATGCTGCCAAAGCCTTACTAGCTAAGGTATACCTTACAAGAAAGAACTATGCAGGAGTAAAAACCAATCTTCAACCAATTGTTCAGGATTACGGGACATCCGGAATGGTAGCATTTAACCAGATATTCTCAACCAGCAATGAGATGAACAAAGAGATACTGTTTGCAGTAAGGTTTAAAGCCGGCGGACTTGGAATAGGAGCTCCATTTGTAAACTACTTTGCCGCTCGAAACTCGTCATCAACAATTGTAGTTGGAAACGGTATGGGATATAATACTCCAACAGAAGGGCTTACAGATAGATTAGGGAATGTTACTACCTGGAGTACAACCTCAGGAGGAACCCCTATTGACCCTATCGCAACAGTGCGTAACTTAACTGATAAAAGGAATGCAGTTACTGTTTCATTCTTCAATAACAATGTTTGGTGGACATCAAAATTCTGGGAGTCACCCACAGCAGTCCTCTTACTCAATGATGCCGAGACTGACTGGCCAGTTATAAGATATGCCGATGTTCTACTTATGTATGCAGAGGCTCTCAACAGCGGAGCAGATAATGATCAGAATGGTGCAAGAAACTATGTGAATGCAGTTAGAACACGTGCAGGGCTACCTGCTCTGGATGTTGCTTTAACTTCAACTAAAACAACGATGCACACTGCAATTCTCGCTGAGAGACGTTTGGAGCTGGCTTTTGAAAATCATAGATATTTTGATATGCTTAGAGAGGGTAACCAATACGTTGTAAGTACGTTAAACACGCAATTTACTACTGAGAACTTCTATAGAAGTTATACTCAAGGCAGAGGCCCATCAACAATATCGGAGTCAAATATTTTACTTCCAATTCCTCTTAATATGGAGAAACTCTATTAAAAGATGAACTACCCCTGCAAAATAATATTTCTGGTTATTAACCTGTTTTTTTGTGCCTCGATGCTTGATGCTCAAGGTACGATAACATATAACGACCAGAGATTGCTCGAACTAAAGAGAGCCTTTTTAAGAGACGAGGAGAGAGTTGTCGCACATATCAATGCAATAATCGAATCATCGGAACACTATTTCTCGGAGAAACCCGTAAATATTGTTTCAGATAAAAAAAGATTTGCTCCAAGCAGAGACCCACGCGACTACATCTCCCTCTCCAGATATTGGTGGCCCGATCCTGATTCAAAGGACGGGCTGCCATATATCCGGCACGATGGAGAGTCAAATCCGGAGCTTGAAGAGTATGATTACAGAAAGATTACCCGTCTAGAGAGTACTCTAACTAATCTTGGTATGCTCTACTATATTACAGGTCAAGAGAGATATGCCCAAAGAGCTTCACAGATTCTTAATGAGTGGTTTTTGGACCCTGTAACCGGGATGAATCCAAATATGGTCTATGCACAATATGTTCCCGGTATGACCTATCTTCGGGGTACTGGTATCCTGGATGCTCGTTCAATTGTCAATGCATTAAACGGTGCTAAGTTAATAGAGGGGAGTAAATTCTGGAGCAATACCCAAAAGGAGGCTCTGACAGATTGGGTAAAAGCATTTCTCTACTGGATGCATAATAGCACTCAGGGAGCTCTGGAGAGAAACGCCTCAAATAATCACGGTCTTTGGTATGATATAATCCGTATGGGATTACACTTCTACACAGATGACTACTCTCAGGTGAAAAAGGTTATTGAAAACTCCCTATTTAACAGACTTGATCTGCAACAAGAGAGTGATGGAAGCTTCCCTCACGAACTTGCCAGAACATTAGGGCTCAGTTATACCGCATTTGCTCTGGATGCATTTTATGAGGCTAATGAAATTGCATTAAAGGTAGGAGTAGATTTATGGAGCATCACCACACCAAAAGGAAGGTCAATTGCAAAAGGGGTTGAGTTTGCATATCCATTTTTCCTTGAGCCACATAAATGGAAATATCAACAGATCTCTCCGTTTGAGAAGGAGAGGGGGGCGATGATTTTATACATTGCAGGATTAAAGCTAAAAAAGCGAGAGTATATAGATGCTTCAAAAATAATTGGATACACTACGAAACCCTCTTTTAAATCACTACTATACATAGACATAAATAACTGATAATATGAATTTAATAAGAAAATTCACAACTATAATATTGTTATCTGCCACTGTTGTTAGTTGCTCAAAAAGTGAAAAAATTATCTCCATTATGTATGATGATTCTTTGCTTAAAGCAGCTAAAGATGCAATAGCTGCAAATGACAGCGCTATTATGCCTAAATATGCAGAATTTATAAATTACGTAGACTCTGTTATAATAAATATGGAGCCGCTTAGCGTTGTAAAAGATAAAAAAAGGGTGGCTCCAAGTAAAGATCCAAGAGACTATATTACTCTATCACCTTATTGGTGGCCGGATTCAACCGTGGAGGGAGGAGTCCCTTACATCCGCAGAGATGGAAGGAGAAACCCCGAAGTTTATGAGTATCTGGAGCGGGTTAATAGCACAATATTCGCAGAATCAGTTCAACTATTGGCAGTTGCATATTATCTAACCGATAATGAGAAATATGCAGAAAAGTGCGCTCAGATGCTTAGGGTGTGGTTCCTTGACTCTGTAACCGGAATGAACCCAAATATGACATATTCTCAAACTGTTCCCGGAATGGTTGAAATAAGAGGCACAGGTATTATTGATGCCCGTAGAATTGCCGGTGCGCTTAATGGTGCAAAAATGATAGAGAATTCACCATCCTGGAGCCAAGAGGATAGATTAAAACTAAAGGATTGGGCAAATTCATTCAGATACTGGCTGGAAAATAGTGTAAACGGGCTAAAAGAGGCTCAGGCACCTAATAACCACGGGTTGTGGTATGAGGTTACCCATCAGGCTGTTGTTATGTATGGGGGTGACTACGACTATTTGCGTAAAATTATTGTAGATAAACAGTTGCCAAGGATTGATTCCCAAATGCAACCAGATGGTTCATTTCCACACGAACTGGCCAGAACTCTTGGGCTTCACTACTCTACATTTGCAATGGAGGCTCTTAGTCTGACCGATATAATGGCTGAGAAGGTTGGCCTAAACATTTGGGATTATAAAGCAGCTAACGGAAACAGTATGTTGTTAGCTCTGGAGTATCTTAAACCTTTTTGGAAAGATCCACAAAGTTGGCCTCATATGCAGATCAGTCCGTTCAATAGTGAACGTGGCTCTCTGCTTCTTTATCGTGCCGGAAAAAGAACTAATATTGAAGAGTATGTAAAATTGGCCAAATCTATCGGGTACAGCCCCGACATCAACGAGAAAGAGAACTCAAATACTATCCCACGGATTAATTCCCTTCTTTATTATAAATTGAACATTGAATAAGTGAGTTAAGGTTAACTTGTTTGGTTATTTAAAAAAAGGAGGCCGGTGATATTGAATCTACCGGCCTCCTGATTTTTTAAGCCTCTCTACTTTAAAATATAGGCCAACACTTTTGCATCCATTGCTACTTCAAGAGTTATGGAAATCGGGGAGCTTGTATTACCAGAAACTGTAACAGTAGCCTGCTTTTCGGTAAGAAGTTTTGAAGCCACCCTGTCAAATAGTTCATCAGGAATATCCGGAGTATATTTATTGTTAGTCATTGTTATGTTGGTTATTGTAACAATATTCCCAATACCCAGAATGTCTAGTGAAACAGAGTTTATAGACTGACCCTGAGTTAGACCTAAAACAGTAACTTCGAGCTTTTCAAGGTCAATATCCTTAATTTTCTTAATGTAAGGCTCTAAGTCAAAGTTCTCCTCAATCTTTAGAACCTCTGTAACAGAGAATTGGACGGGAGCGTTATTGGCATTCAGACTCCCGGGTAAGTTAACTCCAAACTCAGTCACCACAATAGGAATCTCTGTCTCAAGCCGGGTTGTTATAGTAATAGTTGCAAGCTCTCTTAACTTATCGCATCCAGCGAGAGAGAGCAATAAAATAAACACAATTATTGGTTTGATAGCCTTCATAATAGTCTTGTTATAAATATTAATAATCAATTACTTATAGGAACAGTAAAATGAAATACAGAGCCCGTCCCCTCTTCACTCTCTGCAACGATTTTTCCTCCGTGTTTCTCAATAAAATCTCTGCATATGAGAAGTCCGAGACCTGTACTAGGCTCCCCATCAGTACCTTTTCTGTTTTTAAGTAGATCTATTTTATAGAGATTCTCAACCATATCTGAACTCATTCCGATACCATTATCTCTGACAGATATCTCTGCCATATCTCCCTCTCTCTTTTTCGCTGAGATCGTAACTCTCCCGCTTCGATGAGTGAATTTTATTGCATTTGAGACAATATTTCGAATTACTGCCTGAAACATATATCTGTCAACTTTTATAGATAAGTCGTCAGGTATTTCATATACAATTTCAATACCCTTTTTTACAGCTGTCTGAGAAAGAAGTGACATATGTTCTTTGATGATTGAAGAGGCTGCAACGCTCTCAGGGGTAAAGGGAATCGCAGATTGCTGCATCCGGGACCACTGCAGGAGGTTTTCAAGAAGATTATATAGATTTGCCGCAGATGTATTAAGGCTTATTGCAAAGTTTTTAATATCCTCCATAGTCAACCCGGGCAACTCATCTGCCATTATTTGAGTGAGTCCCAAAAAACTGCTGAAAGGACCTTTAAGATCGTGTGCTATAATTGAGTACAGCTTATCCTTTTCTAAGTTTATAACAGAAAGCTCTTCGTTTTTTCCTCTTAGTTCACAAGTCTGCTCATCTACTTTTTGCTGAAGTAGTTGTTTATCGTGATTCAATTTACTCTCTCTGTATTTTATGTAGCTATAAATAGCAATTATTAAGGTTGCTATTAATAAAAGATAGAACCATCCGGTATTCCACCAAGGAGGTCTTATAGTAAATTTATATTCTGCTTCATTGCTCCATACCCCTTCACTACTAATGGCTTGTACCAAGAAAGTGTATCTGCCGGGTTTTAGATTTCCATAGGAAACCTCAGTCCGGTCAGTGGCTGAGCTCCAACTGCCGTCTAAACCGATAAGTTTGTATTTGTATTTTATCTTCTGGATCTTGGTGTGAGTTATTCCTATGTAGCTGAATGAGATGTAGTTCTGTTTATAAGAGAGTTTAAGTTTTTGAGGCATAGAGTACCATTTCGAAAGACCGTTAAACTCTATTTTACCTATCTTAACTCCGTTACTAAGAACTAAAGATGTATCATTTTTCCCTGCCACTTCGCTCCAGGGAATATTCTCGTTAAAAAGCTGAAGATTTGTTATTTGTAGTTTTGGAGCTTGGATTGAAGCTCTCTTCTCTCCGTGAAAAGCAGTGAGTCTGTCGTTAGTACCCACCCACACTGTACCGTTTTTATCCTCTGCTAACGCTCCAAGGTTACATCCTATTCCAAGGAAACCATCTTCGTAATTATAGCTTTTAAAGAGGGCAATCCCATCGCTTCCATCAATTTTGTGAATAGCTTCAGATTTTAGAATGTTTATTCCGAATCTGGTACCTGCCCATAAATTATTTTGAGAATCCATTAACAAACTTAAAACGTGATTATTATTAAGGCCATTCTCTTCTGAAAAATTTATGAAGTGAGTTCCGTCATACCTTATAACACCCTCACCACCGCTACCAAACCATAAATTTTCATCTCTGTCTTCAATAATGCTATAGACAGTATTTGTTAAGAACCCGTGCTCCTTGGTATAGTGTATAAATCCCTTTCCATTAAAGCAAATTGCTCCTCCTCCATCTGTGCCAAACCAGATTCGTCCTTTATAATCTTCCTGGACTGTTAGTACATTATTGCTGGTAAGGCCACTTTTTAACGAATAGTTTGAAAATTTATCTCCATCAAATTTAGAAACTCCACCGCCGTAAGATGTGAACCACATATTACCCTTGCTATCCTGAAATATCTTTCTTATGTTGTTATGACATAGACCTTGATCAACTGTATAGGTATAGGAGCTGCTGCCATCATATTTTGTTACCCCGCCACCATCAGAACCGAACCAAATGTTTCCGGATCTGTCCTGATAAATAGAGTATACCCTATTGTTCAGCAAACCTGATTCTCGTCCAATGTGAGAGAAGTATATCTTTCTGATTCCATCTTCAATTGAAAATCTACATTTGGTAACAGCCCCTCCGAAAGTACCCAGCCACAGAAACCCGTCTCTATCCTCTAATATGCTCATTACTCTACTATTGCCAAGCCCTTCGTTGCTAGTTAAGTGTGTAAATAGCTCACCATCGAATCTGGATAATCCGGCACCTCTTGTTCCTAGCCATATATTTCCGTCTCTGTCCTGAAGCAGACTTCGTATATAGTCAGAACTTAAACCCTCGTTTGAAGTATAGGTGGTAAAAAAATTACCATCAAATTTTGTGACACCTGAATCTGTTGAGCCAAACCACATATTCCCTGCCGAATCCTGTAAAATTGATCTTATAAGATTACTGTTGAGCCCCTCTTTTTTTGAATATAAACTAAATAACTCTCCATCGTATTTAACCACTCCATTGCTAGCTGTCCCAATCCACACATTCCCGGAAGAGTCGGTTAGAAGGGTATTAACAAAATTCTGTACAAAACCGACATCTTCTGTGTAGTTTGCAAATTGCATCCCATTAAAAACAGATACGCCTCCTCCGTTTGTTCCTATCCAGATATTTCCGGCTTCATCTTCGGTTATAGCTCTGACATCATTGTTAGATAGCCCGTTACTCTCCGTATATCTAGTTAAATTCTCTCCGTCATACTTAGTAAGTCCCTCACCGGTTGCAAACCATAAATTCCCTTTTTTATCCTCAAAAATTTGATTAACCACATCATTAAAACCGGAGCTGTTTGTTCCAAAACTTGTAAGAAATATACCGTCGTATCTTGTTACTCCTCCTCGAAAGGTACCAAACCAGATGTTCTCTTTACTATCGTGAATAACCGATAGTATAAGATTGTTGCTTAGCCCTTGACTTGTTGTGTAGTGAGAGAAGTATTTACCGTCATATTTTGTTAATCCGTCATCTGTTCCAAGCCAAAGATTACCCAGATTATCCTGTGTCATAGATCGTATCTGGTCGTGCCTCAACCCCTGAAGCTTGCTTAAACTGCTGAAATTATATGGATTAATATCTTTAATATATGCGTTTTTGGCTATAACTACCTCCGGAGCTTTGCAAAATAGTGTATTTTCAACAGCTTTATCTGATGTAGAATTTTCAACTCCATTTTTACCCATTACTTTAACTTCCGGAACAATCCTGGAAGAGATGCCGGATTTAACTGCACGGCGAACGATGGAGAGGTATTCAACTTCAGATGAGAGGCTAGCTTTTGAAACTTTGGGTTTGCCTGCCTTTATTACGATTGGGGGCATAACAGAGTCTGCTGCAAGAAAAAGGCCTTTTGACTGCACCGACTGCTTTTTTAAAGATGTTGAGATGGGCTGTTCGTTATTGGATTTACAAGAGAAAATTACTAACAGTAAAAAGATGAAAAGTAAATTTTTTCGCATATCAGCAGCCTTTTTATATTTGAAACTGCTAGCAAGTTACAAATAAAAAATCATTAGAACGGCAGCAAACCTATATATATTATAGTAAAGGTGATATATCAAGCCGGATATTTGTAAAAAAAGAGATATCTTGCGCCCCATTTTAATTATACGTATATAATGATATCCATTGACGGATTATGTGTTGAGTTCAGCGGGACAACTCTTTTTGAAAATATCTCTTTTGTAATCAATGATAAGGATAGAATTGCCCTGATGGGAAAGAATGGTGCAGGAAAATCTACCCTTCTCAAAATTCTATCGGGCTCCCGTAAACCAACCAGAGGTGTAATCTCGGTACCTAAAGATTCCATTGTTGCATATCTTCCTCAGCATCTTATGACAGAAGATGGAAAAACACTGTTTGATGAGACAGCAATGGCTTTTTCTCACCTGCATGAAATTGAAGCTAATATTGAGAGACTAAACAGCAGTTTACAGGAGCGTACAGATTACGACTCCGATGAATACTATAAAATCATAGAGGAGCTCTCTGCTGTTAGCGAAAAATATTATGCTATTGATTCAACAAACTATCACGAGGATGTGGAGAAGGTACTCTTTGGACTGGGGTTTAAAAGGGAGGATCTAAGCAGACAGACATCGGAATTTAGCGGTGGCTGGAGAATGAGGATTGAGCTTGCAAAGATTCTTCTTAGAAAGCCGGATCTTATTTTACTGGATGAACCTACAAATCACCTTGATATTGAGTCAATAATGTGGCTGGAGGAGTTCCTCATAAATCAGGGCAAGGGGGTTGTTCTAATCTCTCACGACAAGTCATTTGTAGACAGGGTCACAAACAGAACAATTGAGCTGACTATGGGTAGGATATACGATTATAAGGTAAACTACTCTCACTATCTTGAACTTAGAAAAGAGCGAAGAGAGCAGCAGCAAAAGGCATTTGACGAACAGCAGAAGATGGTTGCGGAGACCAGAGAGTTTATTGAGAGGTTCAAAGGAACCTATTCCAAAACAAATCAGGTTCAGTCAAGGGTTAAGATGCTCGAAAAACTAGAGATGATGGAGGTAGATGAGATTGACACGTCTGCATTAAGGCTCAAGTTTCCACCATCTCCCAGGTCCGGGAACTTTCCGGTAATCGCAGACTCTGTCGGTAAAGATTACGGATCTGTAAATATCTTCTCCAACGCAACATTTACAATACACAGAGGCGATAAGGTAGCTTTTGTCGGAAGAAACGGGGAGGGAAAATCTACTCTGGTTAAGTGCATTATGAGTGAAATTGAACATAACGGCAAACTGGTACTGGGTCACAATATAAAAATCGGATATTTTGCTCAGAATCAGGCCTCACTTCTGGATGAAGATCTAACTGTATTTCAAACAATAGATGATGTTGCTGTAGGTGAAATACGGAGCAAAATCAGGGATCTTCTGGGAGCTTTTATGTTCAACAAGGAGGATTCAGACAAAAAAGTTAAGGTGCTCTCCGGTGGGGAGAGAACTCGTTTGGCTATGGTTAAATTACTGTTATTACCGGTCAATTTTCTGATTCTGGATGAGCCCACAAACCATCTGGATATGAGAACCAAGGATATCCTAAAACAGGCACTAATAGATTTTGATGGTACTCTCATCATTGTCTCTCACGACAGAGATTTTCTGGATGGAGTTGTAACAAAAGTATATGAGTTTGGAAATAAGAGAGTAACCGAGCACCTTGAGACAATCTTTGGATTTCTTGAGAAGAAGAGAATGGCGAATCTCAAGGAGATTGAAAGATCGAATCAATAGGAGCGCTCATCACGACCCTCCATCCAGTTGATAAAGGCAGTATTCACGACCCGGTTTCCGCCCGGGGTAGGGTACTCTCCTGTAAAATACCAGTCTCCACTATTATCTTTACACGCTTCGTGAAGATTTTCCACAGTTTGGAAAACAACCTTTACATCTGCTCTTACACTGCTGTTTTTGACCATAGATGCTATTTTGTCCGAAACCTCTTCATAAGTAAACGGAGCGTATATATCCTTTACAAAGTTTATATAACTCTCTTTGGGGAGACCTTGTTGCGCTTTACACCTTTTGTAAACATCATCAATAACCCCATCCATCCCTCTCTCTCGTAAAAGTTCAACTGCTGCATTGAACGCTATAAACTCTCCCATTCTTGTCATATCTATTCCGTAACAGTCCGGATATCGTATCTGAGGTGCAGATGATACAATTACGATTTTTTTTGGGTTAAGAGTGTCAAGAATTCTCAGAATGCTCCTCTTAAGTGTTGTTCCGCGAACAATAGAATCATCTATTACTACAAGATTATCTGTAGGTTTTACTGCTCCATAGGTTACATCGTAAACGTGCCCCACCATCTCGTCACGGTCACTGTCCGATGTTATAAAAGTTCTAAGTTTTGCATCTTTTATTACGATCTTCTCAACCCTTGGCTCACGAAGAATAATCTCCTCCAGCTTCTCCTCGCTCCAGCAATCTTTTGATTCGTGAATTAACCTCTTCTTCTCTTTTAGCATATGTTTCTGAATACCTTTTACCATTCCGTAAAAAGAGCTCTCTGCAGTGTTGGGGATAAACGAAAAAACGGTGTTGTCAATATCTGACTCTATTGCATCAATTAACTGAGGGGTGAGAAGCTCTCCAAGTTTTTTTCTCTCCTTGTAGATATCTCTATCGTTGCCTCTTGAGAAGTAAATCCTCTCAAATGAGCAGCTACTCCTCTTTTGAGGCTCTCTAACCATATTTACTGAGATATCTCCACTCTTTTTAATTATCAAAGCATAACCCGGGTCAATCTCCCTGATATTCGTATCATCTACTCCAAATGCTGTTCGAATTACAGATGCCTCAGATGCAGCTACAACTACCTCATCATCTGCGTAGTAATATGCAGGCCTGATACCCCAGGGATCTCTCATCACAAAAGCATCTCCGTGGCCGACTACACCGGCAACTGCATACCCACCGTCCCAATCTTTACAACTGTTAGTCAAGACACTGACTAAATCCAGATTCTCTTCAATCAGCCGAGATATATCTTTTTTTGAGTACCCAAGGTCTCTATAGTATCTATACTTATTTTGAATCTCATCGTCAAGATAGTAGCCTGTCTTCTCAAGTAAGGTAACGGTATCCGAATAGTTTCTGGGATGTTGTCCGGCCTCAATAAGGCTTTGAAAAAGCTCATCTACATTGGTTAAGTTGAAGTTTGCAGCCAGAGCAAGATTACGTGTTCTCCAGTTGCTTGCCCTTTTTAGCGGATGAACAAGATCTATGTTGTTCTTGCCGAAAGTGGCATATCTTAAATGACCCAGATAAATTTCAGATACAAACGGCAGGTTCTGTTTTGCCCAGCTTGAGTCAGTGGTGTCATTTAACTCTTTTATAAATGGCTCTTGTATAGTGTTAAACACATCTTGTATAGGATCACTATTGCAAGATCTTACCCTGTCCATATATTTGTAGCCCGGAGGCATATCCAGCTTTACACCCACTACTCCTGCACCCTCCTGGCCCCTGTTTCTCTGTTTCTCCATTAGTATATAGAGTCTGTTTAGGCCATAAAGTGTAGATCCGTATCTCTGTTTATAGAAATCAAGGGGCTTCAACAGACGAACCAATGCTATGCCACACTCGTGTTTTAAGATATCTCCCATTCCTGATCAAAATTATATCTGCAAAAGTAAGAAAAAAGGTGCACTATTGCTCAATTCGAATTTTGACCTATCTTTGCCGCCCTTTAAAACTTAAAAAACAATAATTATAATGGAGAAGAAGATGGGAAATCCGGCAGTCGTAGGTCTTGCCGGTTTTGGTTTAACTACGCTTTTATTGCAGTTTCATAACATCGGGTTGCTTGGATTAGGACCGGTTGTGGCGATGGGATTTATCTTTGGAGGGCTAGCTCAAATGATTGCCGGTTTTCAGGAGCAAAAAATGGGAAATAATTTCGGGTATTCTGCTTTTGTAGCATACGGAAGTTTCTGGATTGGTCTTGGGATGATATGGATTCTCAATTTATTGAACGTATACAAATCTACATCTTCCGATATAGGTTACTTTATGCTTGCGTGGACCCTCTTCACCCTGATTCTGTTTATTGCATCTCTGAGAGTAAGCAAGGCAATGGCAATTACATTTGCTCTGTTACTAATTGGATTTATTCTTTTAGTTGCTGGTCATTTCGGAAATCCTTTTTTTAATATTATTGCAGGTTACGAGTTAATTTTATGCGCCTTAGGTGCGTGGTATATGATGGCATCAATTATAATAAATGATCTTGCCGGGAGAGTAGTCATACCTATAGGGAAACCATACTTAGGCTAGTTTTTTAAAAAAGCTATATTTGCAGATAAAAAACAGATGCAGATAGGAAAAGAGAGAAAGCCTGAGTGGTTAAAAATAAAACTTGCGACTGATAAAGGATACTCCGAGGTAGGTAGAATTATTAAAGAGCACTCTTTAAACACAATTTGCAGCAGCGGAAAATGCCCTAATCAAAATGAGTGCTGGAGCAGAGGAACTGCCACATTTATGATTCTTGGAGAGATATGTACTCGCTCTTGCAGGTTTTGTGCAACAGAGACAGGTAAGCCTGGCCCAATAGATAGTAAAGAGCCATCAAAACTTGCTCATTCAGTACAATTACTTGGACTAAAACATTGTGTAATAACTTCGGTAACCCGAGACGATCTTCCGGACCAGGGAGCTAAACACTGGGCAGAAGTTATAAAAGAGTGCAGGCTTGAAAATCCTGATACAACAATTGAGGTTTTAATCCCTGACTTTTGTGCAGATGAAGATCTGCTTGATATCATCATAGATGCAAAGCCGGACATTATTGCTCATAATATTGAGACAGTTCAAAGACTTACTAAGGCTGTAAGGTCTAAAGCAGATTTCTTCACCTCACTTAATGTTCTTAGATATATCTCTAAATCCGGAATAGTAACTAAGAGTGGGTTTATGGTAGGGCTGGGAGAGAGTGAGAAAGAGGTGTATGAGACTATTGACCATCTATTTGCAAGTGGATGTTCTGTTTTAACTGTAGGACAGTATCTCAGACCGACACTTAATCATATTGAGGTTGCAGAATATGTAACACCTGTTCAGTTTGGAAAGTATAAAGAGTATGCACTCTCTGTTGGGTTCCGCCACACAGAGTGCGGACCTCTGGTAAGATCTTCATATATGGCAGAGAGAGCGATAATCCACAAAATCAATCCAGAATTATTATGAAAAATATAGAGATAAAGGAGCTGGGTATAATTGATTATGAAGAGGCGTGGAATCTTCAAAAAAAGTTGCTTAACAATCTTGTAGAGGCAAAGAGATTGGGAGAAGAGGGTGAGATGAAGCTTCTTTTACTCGAACATCCACACGTCTATACTCTTGGTATGAATGGTGATAAGGCGAATATGCTGTTCAACGATGAACTCCTGGAGCGAATCGGAGCAAAATTCTATAAAATAGAGAGGGGAGGAGATATTACCTATCACGGATTTGGACAGCTGGTAGGGTATCCGATTATTGACCTTGAGAGGTTCAATATAGGGATTAAGGAGTATATCTGGAGACTTGAGGAGGCTGTGATACGGACTATTGCACATTACGGAATTTCCGGGAGCAGATTTCAAGGTACTGTTGGAGTGTGGATAGAGAGTGACGCATCTGAACTCAGGAAGATATGTGCTATAGGAGTCAAGGTATCCAGATTTGTGACGATGCACGGATTTGCACTTAATGTCTCAACAGACCTCAATTATTACAGATATATAAACCCGTGTGGTTTTAAAGACAGAGGTGTTACATCAATAGAGGTTGAGAGTGGGCAAAAGCCCACAATAAGTGAAGTTTCTGCAATTTTTAAGGGACATTTTGCGGAACTTTTTCCCAATACATAGACATCGGATTTAACTAAGTAATCTTTTTAGCAGGTTAAAAATTTAAGCTATATTTATGCTCTAAAAAACTTAATGCTTAACCTATGGATATCAAGAGGCTCCTATATAGTACAGAAGATGGAATCTGTACAGTAACCATTAATAATCCTGATGCTCTCAATGCTCTTAACTCACTAATCATTAACGAGCTGGGTTTTGTTTTTGACAAAATTGCTAAGGATGACAGCATACTTGTTGTTATAATTACTGGTGCCGGCCGGTCTTTCGTAGCCGGTGCAGATATATCTGAGATGGCAGATATGGATCAAATTGAAGGCGAACTGTTTGGTGCTAGAGGTGCACTTCTGTTCAGAAAAATCGAGACACTTTCAAAACCTGTAATTGCTGCCATAAATGGGTTTGCTCTTGGGGGTGGTTGTGAGCTTGCAATGGCTTGCGATATAAGAATAGCTTCACAAAAGGCAAAATTTGGACAACCTGAGGTCTCGCTGGGTATTACTCCTGGCTTCAGTGGAACAGTAAGATTACCAAAGCTGATTGGAAACAGTATGGCAAAGGAGATGATCTTCACCGGCAAAATCATTGATGCTAATGAGGCTTTAAGAGTCGGCCTGATAAACAGTGTTGTGGAGCCACACGATCTAATGACAAAGGCTCTTGAAATGGCAAAAATGATAGCGTCAAACGCTCCTGTTGCTGTTCGCTATTCAAAAGAGGCTATAAACTATGCACTGGAAAATAGAACCGAAACCGCTGCTGAGTTTGAAACCAGATTATTTGCCAAATGTTTCTCTACAGAAGATCAAAAAGAGGGAATGAAAGCTTTTTTGGAGAAGAGAAAACCCCGGTTTAAAAACAGATAACAGAGATAATCTTATTTATAATTCTACTAATAACAAATAATTTACAGCTATGAAAATATGTGTAATCGGTACAGGAACAATGGGGAGCGGAATAGTTCAGGCATTTGCCCAATCTGGAATAGGTGTCGTAATGAAAGGGGTATCTCAATCTGAACTGGAGTGGGGGCACAAAAATATTTTAAGAAATCTCTCCAAACTTGAGGAGAAAGGAAAAATCGAACCAGGGGTCAAAGAAGATATAATGGGCAGAATAACAGAGACAACTGATTATAATGATTGCTCCACTTGTGACTTAATAATAGAAGCTGTTCTGGAAGATATATCTCTTAAAAAGGAGATATTCTCTAAATTAGATCAGATATGTAAACCGGAAACCATCTTTGCATCCAACACCTCATCCCTCTCAATAACTGAGATTGCAGCATCTACAAAACGTCCCGAAAGGTTTATTGGAATGCACTTTTTCAATCCGGCACCTGTAATGAAGCTGGTTGAGATTATTAAAGGACAACTCACATCACAGGAAGTATTGAATTATGTAACCGATCTCGCTTTAAAAATTGGGAAAACTCCTGTAAATGTAAACGAAGCTCCGGGTTTTGTTGTTAATAGAATTTTAATACCACTTGTAAATGAGGCTGTCGGAATACTTTCGGAGGGAGTTGCTTCCAGAGAGGAGATTGATGAGGCTATGAAGATGGGAGCAAACCATCCTATGGGTCCTCTTGCACTTGGAGATCTGATTGGACTTGATGTTTGCCTTGCAATAATGGAGGTTCTACATAGCGAATTTGGAGATGACAAATACAGAGCACACCCTCTTCTTCGCAAAATGGTTAGATCCGGTCAACTTGGAAGAAAGAGCGGTGCCGGGTTCTATAACTACAAATAATCTTAAAAAAAGATAATTCAATACCAGCTTTATATGTCCCGTATCAACTATAAAAGCTTAATGCAAAGACGCATACGTAAAGTATTGATGATTTGCAGCAGCTATGATGCCTACACTTTGGAGGAGGATGGCAGGATTGAGGTTCAGATCTATAAAGAGTATGTAGATCTTAACCTTAGCAACCCTCCTACATTTACCTGGGTAACCTCATCTGCAGAAGCTACGAACCTGCTTACAGCCAGTGCAAATAGTGATTTTGACCTGATAATAAGTATGTTCAATATTGGAGATATGGATGTTTTTCGATTTTCAAAAGAGTTGAAAAGAGAAGAAAACACTATTCCATTTGTGTTATTAACTCATTTTTCAAAAGAGTTACACAAAAGGATTGAGGAGGCAGACCGTTCCGGTATAGACTATATTTTCAGTTGGCACGGCAATGCAGATCTTATTCTGGCAATCATTAAGCTCTTTGAAGACAGAATGAACGCAGATGACGATATTCTTAAATCGGGTGTTCAATCTATTCTTTTGGTTGAGGACTCTATCAGGTACTACTCCACTTACCTGCCCGCAATATATAAACTGGTTCTTCAACAGAGTCACGAATTTCTTAAAGAGGCACTCAACGAACAGCAGCAGAAGCTTCGCAAAAGAGCCAGACCAAAGATCTTGCTGGCAACAAACTACACAGAGGCGGTGGAGCTATATGAGAAGTACAAGGAGAACCTTCTGGGAGTTATCTCCGATGTTGCATTTGTAATAAATAAAAACGATCCCGCCAGCAGTGAAAAACTTGATGCCGGTATTGATTTGTGCAAACTCATAAAGAGCGACGATCCGCATATGCCTTTTTTGCTCCAATCCTCTCAGGAGAGTATGCGAGAGACTGCTCACCAACTGGGTGTTGGCTTCCTTGAGAAATACTCTAAAACACTTTTAATTCAGTTAAGCGAGTATATAAGTGATGAGTTTGCTTTTGGAGATTTTATTTTCCGTGATCTTGTTACAGGAGAGATTATTGGTAGGGCAAAAGATCTGAAGGATCTTCAGTCTCTTGTGACTGAAATACCTGAAGATATTCTCATCTATCACGGTTCGCGAAACAGGTTATCTAAATGGATGTATTCCAGAGGTTTATTCTCTTTAGCCGCTAAAATAAAGACAGCCCACCAAAGCCATTTTGAGACAATAGATGAGCTGAGAGAGTATATTGTGCAGGCTATAAAGAAGTATCGAAGCTTGCTGGGTCACGGGGTCGTCGCCCGTTTTGACAGGAGCTCCTATAACAGTTACATATGGTTTGCAAGGCTAGGAGAGGGATCTCTTGGAGGAAAAGCAAGGGGAATAGCCTTTGTCAATAATATGCTGCAAAAGTATAGTCTTCTCAATAGTTTTGAGGGAGTTAATATAATGATACCCCGCAGCGTTGTTATTGCTACAGATTATTTTGACGAATTTATTCAGATCAATGGACTCCAATATGTGATTAATTCAGACATCTCAGACGAAGAGATCCTATCTGAGTTTGTTAGCTCAAGGCTTCCGGAGTCTCTGGTTGCAGATCTTAGAGTCTATATCGCAAATGCTATGGGTCCTATTGCCGTAAGATCTAGTTCTAAGCTAGAAGATTCACATTACCAGCCATTTGCAGGGATATATTCTACCTATATGATTCCTCATACAACAAATAATGACCAGATGTTAAGGCTTTTGGGAAAGGCTATTAAGAGTGTCTACGCCTCAATCTACTTCTCATCCAGCAGAGCTTACCTGCTTGCAACATCCAATCTACTTAGCGAAGAGAAGATGGCTGTTGTGTTGCAGGATGTTGTTGGAACCGAAGATAGCGGATACTTTTTCCCAACTTTATCCGGGGTAGCCAGGTCTGTGAACTACTATCCGATAGGCTCAGAAAAACCGGAAGAGGGAATTGTAAATATGGCATTCGGTTTGGGTAAACTAGTTGTTGAAGGGGGTAAAACCCTACGTTTCTCTCCTAAACACCCAAAACACATTCTACAACTCTCAACACCCGCTCTATCGCTCAGAGATACTCAAAATGAAATGTATGCTCTTGATCTTAAGCCTGATGAATTCAAAACATCTGTTAACGACTCAATAAACCTTCATAAATTTGACATTAACCAGGTAAAACATTTCAGAAATATGAACTTTGTAGCATCTACCTGGGATATGCAGAGTCAGAATATTGTTGACAGCAATCTGGAAGAGGGGAGAAAAATCATAACCTTCTCACATATTCTTAAATACGACACAATGCCTCTAGCAGAGATTCTGAGCGAGTTACTCAGGATCTGTCACAATGAAATGCACTCGGCGGTTGAGATTGAATTCGCAGTTAATATGGATGTTCCAAAGGGAGAAAACTATATTTTCAGCCTCTTACAGATTAGACCTATCAGTAGTAATAATGACAATAAATCGCTTGATTGGACAGAAATTGACACAAATAGCGCACTTATTTACGCAGAGATGGCTCTTGGCATGGGCTCTATTGAGGGTATTTATGATATTGTCTATGTAATGGAAGAGAGGTTTGACAGTGCCCATACTATTGAGATTGCCCAGGAGATAAATACTCTCAATGCAAAAATGAAGGAGTTGGGAAAAAGCTATATTTTAATAGGCCCGGGAAGATGGGGCTCCAGTGATCCTTGGTTGGGTATCCCTATAAAATGGCCACATATTTCGGAGGCAAAAGTAATTGTAGAGTGTGGGCTTAGAAATTTCAGAGTAGAACCTAGTCAAGGTACTCATTTCTTTCAAAACTTAACCTCTTTCGGAATTGGGTACTTAACAATTAACCCATTTATGGGAGATGGTATATTTAACTCCGGAATTCTGGATTCGATGGAATCTGCCTTTGAAAGCAAACACCTTAGAGTTGTCCGTTTTGAAAATCCTCTCTATATATTTATTGATGGCAGAAAAAACAGAGGTATTGTTAAAATCAAGGATAGATGATAACAAACTCATTTGAGAGTGCTCTAAAAACATTGGTATCTGCGCTGTTTTTACTTTTGTTTGTTAATGGGGTTATCTGGGGACAACCCTTCAATCAAAGATTGACAGGAGTTATCAGGGATAAAGAGAGCCGTTTACCGATTTCACACGCAACTGTTACAACAGAGGAGAGGATTGGTATAAAAACAGTACTAACCGACTCTTTAGGTAGTTTTTCGCTAACTCTACCGGTTGGCAGACACTCTCTAAATATTTATGCAATTGGATACTCATCTGCAACTGTAAAAGACATACTTATAGGTTCAGGAAAGGAGGTTAATATTTCAGTCGAACTCTCCGAATTAAGAGGAGAGATCCATCAGGCAATTGTTAGCTCAGATCAAAAAAAGAGTAATAACTCTATGGCAATGGTAAGTGCAAGAAGAGTGAGGAGTCAGGATGCTGCAAGGTATGCCGGTGGCTATTATGATCCACTTCGTATGGTTACAAACTTACCCGGAGTTGCTGCAACTAACAGTGACGAAGACAACTCAATTGTTGTAAGGGGTAACTCCCCACGATCTCTTTTGTGGAGGTTGGAGGGTATTGAAATTCCAAACCCAAATCATCTAGCCGATGGCCAGGGAACAACCGGTGGAGCTTACTCTTTAATTACCACCAACTCAATTTCCGGATTTGACTTCTATACAGCAGCATTCCCTGCTGAGTATTCAAATGCTGTTTCGGGGGTTATGGATCTTAGTCTAAGAAGCGGAAACAACTCAAAAAAAGAGTTTTCAGTAGGAGTTGGAGTCATTGGGGCAGAGCTATCTGCAGAGGGTCCATTAGGGTTTAAATCTGGGGGCTCTTGGTTCGGAAATGTCAGGTACTCAAATTTTTCATTCCTCCAAAAACTAAAGATAATCGATTTTAAATATGCTGCTATAACTCCAAGAGCGTTTGACTGGGCTTTTAAAACCTCTATTCCTACAAAAGGATTTGGCACATTTGAGCTTTTCAGTATCGGTGGTAGTAGTCTTGTAGGAGATGAAGTGAATATTAATGAGCAGACTTCAGCTATAGAGGACAGAAGTGAGTTTATTTACAACTATATTGTCGCTGTAGCAGGTATTAAGCATATTATAATTTTTCCGGAGATTGGAACTTATCTGAGATCTACAGTAGGTTTTACCTATCAAAAGGAGAGTATGGAGGAGAATGTTATTGATGCATCATTTAATAAAAGTCTTAACTATCTTGAAAAATATGAGTATCCGTCAATGAGAGTGTCAATTCTTTTAAACTCTAAATTCAATAGCAGAAACACTCTTAGAGCAACTTATAATCAAAACCTAATATCAGGCGAGATGTTTGCTAAAAGAGTAATAACTCAACAAAAATATGACACTCTGATCGATAAGAGAGCTCGTGGAAATTACGGAAATGCAAGTTTACAGTGGAAATACATTCCATTTAAAAGTGTAGAAATTAATGGTGGGATAAATCTCTTCTTCAGTGGGGTTACAGATGAGGTGTTGATAGAACCAAGGGCAGGTATCAAGTTACAACTTAACAACAATCAGGAGATATCCGCAGGGGTGGGACTTCACTCCAGAATTGAACCTCTCTCTGTTTATAATTACAGAGTAAGAATAACCGGCAACTCCAGAGATGAACAGAACCTAAACCTAAAGGCAATGCGATCTCTCCACTTTACTGTTGGGTACAATGTTATGCCGGCAGAAGACGCAACTCTTTCATTTGAAGTATATTATCAGAGCCTCAGTCATATACCGTCATCTGTTAATTCATTAAGTCAGTTTTCAATAATAAACTCAACCCACGGAATTCCGGATCAGGTATTGAACAATGATGGTGTGGGATACAATACAGGTCTTGAGATAACAATAGAGAAAGATTTTAGCAGAAGCTACTATTTTTTACTCTCTTCCTCTCTCTTTGACTCTAAATATAAGGCCCCAAACAACAGGTGGTATAATACATACTTTAACAATGGTTTTATTTTCAATTTTGTTTCGGGTAAAGAGTTAATCGTTGGGAGAAACAGACAGAACATTATAGGTATAAACCTAAGAAGCTTTTTACGCGGTGGATACAGATACACCCCTGTAGAGATGGATTTGTCACTAAGCAGAAAAAGGGTTGTCTATGACATATCACGTACTTATGGTAAGCAGCTACCACCCTATATGAGGGCAGATGTTGGTATAAGCTATAAAGTAAATCGATTGAGGAGTTCCTGGACATTTCTGGCAGAAATTCAGAATGTTACAAATAGAAAAAACATAACTCGAAATAGGTTTTCTTATCTATCCGGAAAAATCATTGAGACTTATTCAAGAAGTATTGGATTGGTGCCTGTAGTCTCTGTCAGGTATGAATTCTAGTATTTATCTATGATTTAAGTAAAGTGCAAAATTCAAGATGTTGCATTAAATTTTTGAATTCAGGGGATTTATTTTCTTAAATTGACACAAGTTGACAAAATCCCAACCTATTTTTGTATCATAATTTAAATCAGTAATTATGAATACAAAAGATTTTAATTCGTTATTTTTCTCGGTAAATGACACTTATGACTCAGATATTGAAGGTAATTCATTGGAGTTTAACCTCAGCGATGATACAATTTTGTACTATGGAGATATTTTTACCGATACCAGATTTGTAGTTAATTATTAAAGTAGATTCTCTATTCGGTTAAATGTCTAAATTTGTTATTATAAATAATAAAATATAGACTATATGGAGAAAAGAGCAATTATTGTGGGAGCCTCTTCGGGTATTGGGAAAGGGTTGGCTGAACTGCTTGTTAGAGAGGGGTATATAGTTGGAATTACCGGAAGAAGAGAGGCTCTGTTAGATGATTTAAAAAATTCTGCACCAAATTCATATATTGTAAAAAGTTTTGACGTTGATGATTACTCAAATATAGAGTCAAATTTAGATGAACTTGCAAATCAGCTAGGAGATGTAGAGCTTTTTATTTTAAGTTCAGGAACAGGCAAAAGAAATCCGAAACTTGAGCTCTCTTACGAGGTTATGACTCTCAGTACAAATGTAACAGGCTTTACTACAGTGATAAACTGGGCTTATAAATATTTTGAGAACAGGGGTGGGGGTTATCTAACTGCTATAACCTCTATTGCAGGATTTCGCGGATTTTCTATGTCCCCATCATACTCCGCATCTAAATCTTTTCAAATGAGATATATGGAGGCCTTAAGACAAAAATCAAGATGCGATGGCAATAAAATATCTGTTACAGATATCCGCCCCGGCTTTGTTGACACAGCAATGGGAAACGGAGAGGGGGCATTCTGGATTGCCTCAGTGGAGAAGAGTTCTGTTCAGATACTATCTGCTATTAGAAGGAGAAAAGGGGTTTCATATATAACTAAAAGATGGTTTTTTGTTGCTCTTTTTTTAAGATTAATTCCAAGTGCTATTTTTGAAAGGGTAAGAGTGTAATCTAGCCTCATTTTTTATTAAATTTGTCTAAAACCTCAAAATATGGAGAGCTATATAGATAAAATTTCATTTTGTATTCAGAGAGGGAAAATTGATTCAAAATCTCCTTATCCACCCGAAATGAAAGGTGAGCCCGGAGCAGACGAACTTACAATGGAGGCACTCAAAAACGGCCTCGAAGCAAATGATATTCTTACAAAAGCAATGATTCCTGCTATGGGAGTTGTAGGGGAGTTGTTCAAAGAGAAAAAACTTTTCGTTCCACAAGTTCTTATGTCGGCAAAAGCTATGAGCAGCGCAATGCGGCATCTCAAGCCATATTTCGCATCCGGAGAGTTAAAACAAAAGGGGCTTTTTATTGTTGGAACAGTCTCGGGAGATCTTCACGATATTGGTAAGAACTTGGTATCAATGATGATAGAGGGATCCGGATGGAGCGTTTTGGATTTAGGCGTAGATGTAAAATCGGAACAATTTATTGAGGCAGTAAGAGATAACCCCGGCTCAGTACTTGGTATGTCTGCTCTTCTAACTACTACGATGGAGTCGATGGAGAGATCGGTGAAGGAGATAAAAAAGATCTATCCGCATCAAAAGATTATTGTTGGGGGTGCTCCTTTAAACAGTGATTTTGCAAAAAGAATCGGAGCAGATTTTTACGCTTCGAACCCTCAATCTGCTGTTGAATATCTTGGAAACATTATATAATCTCTTTATATGAAAGCAGTTCCACTACATCTGGTTTTTGGATTTTTAGGAAGTGGTAAAACTACTTTTTTAAAAATCATTCTTGACCGATTAGGCTCTAAAAAGAGGATTGGTCTTATTCAGAACGAGTTTAGTCTCTCTCAAATTGAATCAGAGTTTCTAAATCAAAGTAATATTGAGTTCTCACTTATGGAGGTAAATAGGGGTTCGCTCACCTGTCTATCTCAATCAGAGGACTTTATAACAGACCTTGCAGCTTTTATTAAACGGGAGAATCCCGAGATACTCTTTATTGAAGCCTCCGGACTGTCAGATCCTATAAAAGTAATTAAGCTTTTTGAATCGCCTATATTGGATAAACTTTTGTATCTATCTAAATCATATGTAGTTGTAGATGCTTCCAGGTTTTACCACGAAGTAACTTTTCTAAGAAGCATTCGTAATCAGATTAAGCACGCAGATACGGTTATATTGAATAAATACGACAAACTTAACAGACTAGAGGCTCCTGAAGAGATTGTTGAGAGTTACAACTTCAAGAAGATTAAATCTTGGATCTCAGATATTAATCCATTTGCAAATATTATCCCAACAACCTACTCCGATATCCCTAAAGATGAGCTTAATCTCATCTATTCTGAGGGTTCCGGTTTGCAGGATAAAAATTATTTTATAACCAGAGTATTTACTTCAGATAAAAATTTCAGCAAAGATGAGATATCTGCAATACCTCAACTTTTGGCAGAATGCTTTAAAGCAAAGGGATATATACTCAACGATAAAAATGAAAGCCTAGCTCTGAGAGCAAAAAACGGGAATGTTAACATAATACCTTATAATAATACTATTGGAAGGTCTGAGATAATTCTCACTGGAGAAAATAATAAAATCTCATCTTTAACGAAACATTTCGTTCGATGAGAAATTTTTTCAAATACTCTTTTTTTGTCTCAGATCTTAAGCTGAATATCAAGGATTTTCAACTTAAGACCGGCTCCGGATTTGAGGGTGAGATAGATCATCTGGTTAATTCATATTCAACTTTAGAAGCCATCGGAGGGTTTGTAAATATTCCGGCAGACGAGATCAATCTGGATATGGGAAGAAGGATTTCGGGCCATTTTAAAAAAGCTGAGACTATATCTATATTCGTAGTAACTTTGGGTAAAGGATATGTGGATCTCCGGGATAGATACAGAGGCGATCCACTGCTATATTATCTTTCAGATCTCTTAGCATCAGAATATACCGAACAGGCAGCAGATTCTCTCCATATGAAGATAGCAGCTTACGCAGAATCACACTCTATGAAGTACTCAAACAGATACAGCCCTGGCTACTGTGGATGGAGCACGAAGGATCAGGGCTCCCTTTTCTCTTACCTGCCTCCAGATCCTTGCGGCATTAAGCTTACTGATTCCTTTTTAATGACACCGGTTAAGTCTATAAGTGGTGCTGTGGCTATTGGCTCAGCTGTAAGATTTCACAAATACGATTGTAATTTGTGTACAGATGAAAAATGTCTTTACAGAGAAAAATATATTTTATGAAAATGACACCCAGAGAGAGAGTAATTGAGGCAATGTCTTTGCGAAAGCCGGACAGAGTACCTCTGATGTGCCAGTTTAGTATTGGTGCAATGATGCAGCAACTCAAACCCTCACCGGCTGAGTTCTGGTATGATGGAAGACTTTTTTCTGTTGGACTGGCCGATCTTTGCGAGAGATTCTCGTTTGATGGAATTCTCGTAAGTCTTCACGGACACTCTCCTCAGTGGAGAGATGAGATAATCTCCATTAAAAAAATTGAAGATGGCAAAGAGGAGGTTGTTTTCAAAGATCGTACGGAGATACACTCCTGGAACGATCTGCCAATGGTAAAATATACCAATAAGAGAGAGAAAAAAGGTATAGATGAGATAGATTTGTCAAGGGATATTCCCGATGTTATTGATTATATACCTGTATCTCAGGATCTCTATTTTAGAATTGACCAGCAATATCCATTTGAGATATTCGGATACCTGAGAGAGCTGGTAGGCGACAAATACTCAATTCACGGTGAGATAACATCTCCATTCGATTATTTTCTGGATCTTTTAGGTTACGAACAGGGGCTCATATCGTTAATTCTGAATCCGGAAAAAAGCAAAAAAATTCTTGAAAAATTTACTAATAATATAGCAGATCTCGCAGAAAAAATGTGCGACTGTGGTATTGACGCCATAAAGATATCATCTCCTTTTGCAGGAATGGGATTTATCTCTCCGGAACACTACTCAGAATTTGTTTTACCATATGAGAGTAAAATAATATCCGGAATCAAAGTAAAAGGTAAGTTCACCTATATTCACACTTGCGGTCATATTGATGATCGTCTGGAGCTTATGAGAGATTCAGGCTCATCTGGTCTTGAGTGTCTGGATCCCGAACCGGTAGGAAATGTAGACCTTTCAAATGCCTTTTCAAGAATTGGAGACTCTATGTTTATAAAAGGTAACATAGACTCTGTCAATACACTTTTGTTTGCAGATGATATAAAAGCATATGAAGATGTAAAGAAAATAATTGAAACCGGAATGAAGGGTAGGGGCTTTATTCTTAGTACTGCCTGTTCATTAGCTCCTAAAGTATCCTCACAGAGAATTGAGATGTTGCATAGAATGGTGGAAGATATCGGATATTATAACTAAAAATCTCCTCAAAACTTCTAAAAGCTTTAAGGAGATCTTAGTAAACTATTTAATGAGAGCTATTTAATTAAAGAGAGACTCCTCTTTATAAAGCTGCTAAGCTCCTCTCCCTTTAACATTCCGTTTGACAAAAGAGCGAGATCACATACCTGCTTAATAAGATCACTCTCCTTGCCATAGTTAGTTAAAAGAGCCTTCCTCTGCTCACTTATATTATGTAGCTCCTCTTCAAGTCTCTCTTTTTCATCTTTATCTGCGGTTTCAACCTCATCTGCCTTTTTATTGCCAATTCTTGCCTTAATCTCCTCTAACTTTGACTTTGGCTCTTCTACCTTTTTTGAAAATTCATTGATAGTTTCATTCAGTTTCTCTCTCTTATCTTCAAATATTTTAGTGATGATTGGGTGATTGTTATTAATCGCGATGTTGTAAGATTCAGGTAGTGATCCATAAAAGTTCATCCCCCCTCCCAGAGCAGACATCTCCCGATATCGTCTCATAAACTCCGATTGAGTTATTAGTACGGCACCGTCGTTTTCACCCAGGTTCTCTACAGTTAAGCTGTAATGGGGACCCTGTGGGAGAGCTGCTTCAAAAGCATTTGTAATATCACTCATCTCATCTGCAGAGATATCAGGAAGGGAGCGATCTTCTTTAAGCACCAATTTATCGATGTGATCTGAGTCTACTCTTGCAAATGTTGAATCTTTGAATTTACTTTCAAGATGGTTTACAAAGTGAGCATCCAGCTGGCTATCAAATAAAAGCACATCATAACCGCGACTCTTTGCACTCTCGACGTATGAGTACTGATCCTGTTTATTGGTTGAGTAGAGATAGACTACTCTCTTGTTTTTATCTGTCTGATTTGGTTCAATAAGTTTTCTGTACTCATCATAACTAAAGAATTTTTCGTCACAGCTTTTTAGTAGTGCAAACTTCTCTGCCCTTTCACTGAATTTCTCGTCAGAAAGCATACCATACTCTATAAATAGCTTAAGGTTATCCCACTTCTCTTCTAGTTTTGATCTCTCATTTTTAAAGAGATCTTCAAGTCTGTCAGCAACTTTTTTTGTAATGTGGTTTGAAATCTTCTTAACATTAGAGTCAGATTGAAGATAACTTCGGGAAACATTAAGAGGTATATCCGGAGAGTCAATCACACCGTGAAGGAGTGTAAGAAAATCCGGAACTATGCTCTCTACAGAGTCTGTCACATATACCTGATTACAGTAGAGCTGAATCTTGTTTCTGGAAACCTCAACCTTATCTTTAATTTTCGGGAAGTAGAGAATTCCGGTAAGTGTAAAAGGGTAGTCAACATTAAGATGTATATAAAAAAGAGGATCTTCCTGTGCAGGGTAAAGTTTGCGATAAAACTCCATATAATCCTCCTCTTTAAGATCTGCCGGTTTTTTTGTCCAAAGAGGTGTTGTGTCATTTATAATCTTATCTCTGTCCAGCTCTATCTCTTTTCCCTCTTTCCACTCTTTCTCTTTGCCAAATGCAATCTCGACAGGTAAAAATCGACAATATTTGTTTAGAAGGTAATTAATCTTTGACTCCTGTGCATACTCTTTAGATTCATCATCCAAATGTAGAATTATGTCTGTGCCCCTCTCTTTACGTTTACCTTTAGTAATCTGATATTCCGGGTTCCCCTCACAACTCCACTTAACAGGCTCTGCCCCCTCTCTCCACGATAGTGTCTGAATTTCAACTTTCTTTGCAACCATAAAAGAGGAGTAAAAACCCAACCCGAAATGGCCGATAATATTGTTTAACTGATCTTTATATTTATCGAGGAACTCTCCGGCACTGGAAAATGCAATCTGATTTATATATTTTTGCACCTCCTCCTCTGTCATTCCTATGCCGTTATCACTCACAGTAATTGTACTCTTCTTTTCGTCAGCAGATATTTTAATCCGAAGATCTCCAAGCTCATCTTTAAACTCTCCACTACCGGAAAGAGCTTTGACCTTTTGAATTGCATCTACACTGTTAGAAACCAGCTCTCTTAAAAAAATCTCGTGGTCTGAGTATAGAAATTTCTTAATGATTGGGAAGATGTTCTCCGTTGTAACGCCAATTGTTCCTTTATGCATAACTTATAATTTTAAATTTATGCATAAATCAGGTCAAAAGATGTACCAAATATTAAATGTGACAATAATCTGACAAATAGACAGACTAACGATCTCCTTTAAAGAAGATGATGATTGTATTTAACAGGTTAATTATCTGACTCTCTTCTTTAAGCGTCTCAACAGGGAATCCCAGGACAACCGATTTATAGTTCCCACTATACGCAACACCTGCAGAGATGTTGTTATCTGCATACCTGAATATTGTCCAGGCATCTTCTCCAACAGGCTCTATTCCATCCGGAGATTCAACACAATATACATATTCGTTCGGCTGTGTATAAAAGCTGTATCTCCCTGTGAAATTGTAAGGTGTTTGAACTGCCTTAACCACTCCTGTTTTACTGGCATTATTTGTTCTCCATTGGTACTTAAGCACCTTTGTAGCAAAATTTTTGTTCACTCTGGTAGTGTCAAAGTTGTCCCAAAGGTCTGTTGCAACATTAGCACCCGAAATCAGTATATTTCCACCTGAAGCTGTATAATCCGAGATGAATTTCCTTAAATGCGACGGAAATGTTTCAAATCTGCCCTCTTTTACACCCCTCCCAATTTTAGTTTTCATCTGCTTTCCTAAGATAATGTCGGTGATATAGTACTCAGAGAGTTCAATTTTGTTTTTAAGAAGTGCATCTCTGCTTATTGATACAAATGAGTACCCCGCTTGTGCAAAAGCTTTTCCGTGAACGTAAGGGTAGTCAAAAGTATTGCCGGCTATAACTTTTGTCTCATAATCGGCATAAGATGAGCCAAATCCGGGAGAGTCATCATCCATCCAGGGAATATCTCTTCTGAACTCATATTGGCGTCCAATATATGAGATGTCTCTGATATAAGGAACTCCTCCGTCGGTATGATCAAAGAACCCGGCAATTGAACTATCTTTTGAAGCAAATGAATGGGGCGCAGATACCCTGTCAAAACCATTTATTATTAAGACCTTACCTTTTTCAAAAGGGGCTTTGTATGCCGATATTATCTCAGAGGGAAAACTCTCTCCTCCACCATTCAGAGCAGAAATTTTAAAGCTGTAGATTCTCCCTTTCTCGGGAATAAGTTGATGAAATTGACTATTTACGACTACGCCGTTATCAAAACCACCACCATCAATTCGTGTATAGACAATAAATTTGTCCGGTTTTGCTGTGGGTTCAAGAGGGTCCTCTACTGCGCTCCAGCAAAGAGTAAGGGTATCATTCCTAAATGAGCTTATGAGTCCATTAACAGGCAGAGGTTGAATTATATAAGGAATTCCGGACTCCTGGCTTATAAACCTAAGCATACCTTTATATATAGAACGACTTACGTGAAACCTAAAGTCGGGATCAAGTCCATAGCGCATATCCGCAAAGTTCTGATGAGAAAGAAGCTCCAGAAGCATTGTAGGTACCTTTGGAGATCTTGATTCAGAATAGGATCTATCCCAAATTCCTCTCCTTTGCCATATAGGTTCGTAGAGTGCTTTGATGTCATCAACAATCTGAGTCTGTATAAGATCTGTAAGATATCTTGACTGAAATCTTGGAGATCCGTCCGGAAATACATCTGAACCATTAGAGAATCGGGTGTATATGCCTAAGGTCCCTATAATTGAGTCATTAAGAGTTGTACCTGCATCTGTATGGAAAGCAAACGCCATATCGATAGGTATATTTAATCCTCTCTCTTGTGGATTTTTATCGGATCCTCCGCTTATTACATTTACCCATCTTCCGCGAGACATATAGTCGTCATTGTAGTCATTGGCATTCTTGTTTGGTGAGTAAATTGTATCGCTAAAGCCTGCCCATTGAAGCCAGTACCTGGCACCCTCTGTAAACCTTGGGTAGTTGCTGGTTTGTGGATCTACATTCAAATCCAGAACAACTTTTGTTATTGGTTCTGTAGAAGAACTTTTTCTGTTAGGTTCATATCCAAATTCAGATGGTTTACGCGCAATATTACCCAGACCACCGCCAAATTTAACTCCGTCTGCAGAAACAATCTCTCCGTTTTTTTCAGTCAGATTTGAGAGGGATACATACTGCCCGGAATCTTGGCCCTCTTTAAAGTAGAAGGTTCCCAGATATATCCAGGTACCTCCCCCCATCTTCTGATTGACATTAAAAACGGTCTCTCCTCCTGAGTGTTTAACTACATATTTTGCCTGGGAAGTGCTGTAAGGAAGAGTTTGATATGATACATAGACGGCATACTCTCCGGTTTGAGGAATTTGAGGAGTCCATTTTGCATAGCTCTCACTCCCTTTTTTTATGGTTGAAGACAAACGGCTGCTACCCATTGTGAATGGATTTTCTCCGATTATGTATTGACTATTTGGGTTAGAAAATCCCGGTATACCGGAGTTCATCCAGCTATTATCTCCGTTAAATTCGCTATACCCACAAAAAGGGGTATCGTTATCTACAATAACCTCATTAAGCTGGACATCTCTCTCTCTTGGAAGCAGAACCGAAGCCCCAGCATTTTCAAGCATCGGTACCAGAAATGGAAGAACATAAGATTGAGTATAGAGATCTTCTACTGTTTGAAAAATTCTCGCTCTCTGCCACTCCCATCTTAAAAGTTTCTGCTCAAAATAGTATCCGTGACTCTGCCATATTGCAAGATGGCGTTTTTGAAGTCCACTTGTTACTAGATAAGGTTTTGATTTATTTGTAACTAAACTCTCTTTCTTGTCAAGCTTTTTAATGGCAGATTTTATCTCACGTGGTTTTTTTGCACTCTCTCTGTTGCTATAAAGTGGTGGAATCATCTCTTCAATTGCAGATCCATTAGAAATCAACCTAAGATCATAACCTGATAACTCAACAGGTAGCATAGATCTTACCAACATATATATAAATACAGTATTATCATCTCTAAATGGGTACTCAGAAAGTGGCGTGCTGAAATATAGGTTTAATGAGCTATTTGATCTAATTACTGAATCCAGTTTTATTTTTCCAACGACGAAAGCACTATTTTTAAGCACGTTCTGTAAGGTATCTGCAATAGGTAAAAAACGGGACATCTCAATTTTTTGTGCATATGTGAAATTGCAAATAATGAATAAGCAAAGGGTTATTATTGAGATAGAGATTTTTTTCATACCATTTTAATTAGTGGTCAAAAATAGCTAAAAATATTCAAAAGGGTAATCTCTGTCATCATAAAAGCTTAACTTTGCAGGAGTAGAATTTATAATTGAATGTAAATATGAGAGCTAAGCTGTATCTGGCAAACTTACCAACCCCCATTTCACGTGCAAACAGATTGTCCAACGAACTTGGGGTTAATATCTATTTTAAACGGGATGACCAAACCGGAAGTGAGATATCAGGAAATAAGATCAGAAAACTTGAATATGCTTTAAAAGAGGCTCTTGATAAAGGGGCTACAATGGTTATAACAACCGGAGGAATACAATCCAACCACTGCCGTGCAACAACAGCCGCTGCTACAATGGTTGGTCTTAAAGTGGTTTTACTTCTTAGAATCAGCGAAGAGCCCAGGATTGAGGGTAATTTTTTTCTTGACAAACTTTTCGGAGCTGAAATAAGATATTGCTCTCCAGAAGAGTATAGATCATCACGAAATGAGATAATGAAGAGTATTGCAGATGAAAAGGAGTCAATGGGTGAGAGCTGTTATATTATTCCGGAAGGGGCATCAAATGGTATTGGTTCAATGGGTTACTTTAGAGCAATGGAAGAGATTGTAAAACAGGAAGATGAAATAGGGGTTAAATTTGATACCATTGTTGTTGCTGTTGGCTCAGGAGGAACTTACTCCGGGCTTTGTCTTGCAAATAAATATTATGAACTCAATAAAAGAGTTATAGGATTTGCAGTCTGTGACGATAGTGAATATTTTGTCAATCAAATAGATAATATTAACCGTGAAGCTCTGGTACATTTAGACAAACCTGTTAAAATATCAAAAAATGATATAGAAATTAACGATAAGTACGTAGGTATCGGGTATGCATTAAGTACTCCAGCAGAGCTCGACTTCATTAAATATCTGGCTTCCAAAGAGGCAGTTGTACTGGATCCTGTCTACACAGCAAAAGCTATGATCGGCCTATATAATGAAATAAAATCCGACAATTTAAAATCATCGGATAATATACTCTTCATACACACTGGTGGATTGTTTGGGCTTTTTCCTAAACAAGAACAATTTAATTTTTAGATTATTGACAATTACTCCTCTTTCATATAGGGATAAAAGATATCTACTGGAGAGATAAATGTCTCTTTAACAGTTCTCGGACTTACCCATCTTATAAGGTTAAAACTTCCTCCCGCCTTATCATTTGTGCCAGAACCTCTTGACCCGCCAAAAGGTTGCTTTCCAACCACAGCACCTGTTGGTTTATCATTTATATAGAAATTCCCGGCAGAGTACCTTAAACGATTGCAGATTTCTGCCACAGCCAGCCTGTCGCTTCCAAATACAGCTCCAGTAAGTCCATATGGAGAAGTTTCGTCGCAAAGTTTTAAGGTCTCCTCAACATTTGAGTTTTCATATACATACGCAGTAAGAACTGGTCCGAAAATCTCCTCTTCCATTGATTTAAAATGTGGATTTGTGGTCTTGATTAGAGTTGGAGAGACGAAATAACCTACAGACTTGTCATAATCTCCTCCAAATATGATCTCTGCCTCATTGGATTCCTTTGCAAACTCTATATATGATACAATATTGTCAAATGATGCCTCATCAATAACTGCATTTACAAAATTTTTAAAATCACAAACATCACCCATTTTTGCTAGGGTGGATAGTTGAATAATCTCGCTCTTTATCTCGGGCCATAAAGATTCAGGTATGTACATTCTTGAGGCAGCTGAGCACTTCTGTCCCTGATATTCAAAAGCTCCGCTAAAAGCAGCTACGGCAACCTCTTTTGGACTTGCAGATGGGTGAACAAAGATAAAATCCTTACCGCCTGTCTCTCCAACCAGCCTTGGGTATGACTTGTATTTAGCAAGCCTGTCGCCGACTGAATTCCACAAAGAGTTGAAAGTAGAGTTTGATCCCGTAAAATGGATACCGGCCAAATCTTTAGATTCCATTACATACTTACCAATAAGTGCTCCACTGCCAGGAAGGAAGTTGACAACTCCCGCTGGAACTCCTGCCTCCATAAAGATTTTCATCAGATAGTAGTTTGATAGTATGGAAGTTGTAGCAGGTTTCCATATTGTGGTATTTCCCATCATTACAGGAGAGAGGTTAAGATTGGATGCTATCGATGTGAAGTTGAAAGGACTTACTGCAAATACAAATCCTTCTAACGCTCTATACTCCATTCTATTTAATTGATTGAAGGATGAAATAGGCTGATTTTTGTAAATTTCTGTTGCAAAAGAGACATTGAATCTTAAAAAATCTGCAGCTTCACAAACTGCATCTATCTCCGACTGATATATATTCTTACTCTGCCCTAACATAGTAGCTGCATTTACTGCTGCACGATATTTTATTGTAAGAAGCTCGGCAACCTTTAACATAATAGATGCTCTGGTGGTCCAGTTAAGGTCCGACCAGATTTTTTGTGCTTTTACGGCAGAGTCAATTGCCATCTTAATCTCCTTCTCACCGGCTTTGCAGTAATAAGCTAATATGTGCTTATGATTATGCGGCATAACAACCTTCCCTGTATCATTCGTAAAAACCTCTTTACCTCCAATTATTAGTGGTATTTCCAGAACAGTTTCAGTTTGCCTCTTTAGCTCTATCTCCAGAGCTATTCTCTCAGGACTTCCTTTAAGATACTCTTTTATTGGTTCATTTGCCGGAATTGGAAAATTGTGAATTGAATTGTTCATTAATAATGTGTATTAAGTAGATTTAAATTAAAAAAGCCGTTAAAAATAGATTATTTTAGTAGCTGTAAAACCATTTGTTATCAAATATGCAACAAATGAGAAACAATATCGTTTAATTGGTAGAGAAACTGTTTAATGAAACTTAACTTAAATACATTTATAAAAAGAGATATCTCAGACCAGGAGAAGATTTACCAAGAGTGCCATAGAAGGTTATACTTTACTGCTCTGAGAATACTTAATAACTCTTTTGAAGCAGAGGAGGTTATGCACGATACTCTGCTAAAGTTCTTTGCAAGGGATGAAAAATTTGCAACCATCAAAGAGAGAGATGGTTGGCTAACAAGAGTATGTATAAATCAGGCTATTGACACTCTCAGGAAAAGAGCTTCTCACGAGATGACAGCTATTGAACGGGACTTAAAAGAGCCGGAGGTTAATGAAGATGATGAGTACTCATACAAAGGAGTAACTGCAGATATGGTAAAGAGAGCATTAAATAATCTGGCTGCCGGTTACCGGTTAATACTCTCTCTCTCTCTGTTTGAAGGTTATGACTACGAAGAGATTGCCCAAATAACTGAGCTGAAAGAGGTAACTGTTAGAACTCAGTTTATCAGAGGAAAGGCTAGACTTAGAGAAGAGATAGAAAAAATAAAGTATAACTATTAGATTTAGGAGGGTATATGGATAATTTGAAACAATTAATAGAAAAAAACAGAGAGATCTTCGAAAATGAGGAGCTCCCTATCGGACACAAAGAGAGGTTTTTAAAGAAAATCAACAGAAAAAGGGTTATAGAGAGAGATTTTTTTCGCATAACCTTATATCTATGCGCAGCATCTGTAATAGCCTTCTTAATTATTGCACCATTTATTTTAAAAGATAATATTGAAACCGGCTGTCCGGAAGGCCTTGCAGATTATAAATCTGTTCTCAAAGATAGAAGTTCAGAGATATACTTAATGGCAGATAGATTAGATTCTTACAACAAAGATGTTGTGATTAACACTCTAGATGAACTTGTTAACGAGGCTGTCCCTTTTGAAGATCAGCTTCCTTTAGAGCTCGACAAAATAACAAGGTCTCAGTTGAGTCAGCAATACTACTGTCCAAAAATTGAGGGAGTTGAAAAATTAAGAGGTTATGTAGCTGAATTATTAAATTAATATTTGAATAATAAATCAATAAATGAAACTAACCAAAAAATAATAACAATTAAAAATAAAAAAAATGAAAAGAGTTCTCTCACTATTAACATTGCTGGCGCTGGCATTAACTATGTTTGCCCAGACGCAAAAAAAGGAGTACAAAGTCTCCGGCTATGACGGGCTTAACGTCTCAGGAATCTTTGAAATTGAGCTGATAAAGAGCTCAAATGAGGGAGTAGTCATCGAAACAGAAGATCCTCAGTTATTCGAGTTTATTAAGGTCAATGTTTCGGGAAGTATTCTCAATCTTAATTATGATACTAGTAAAGTCCCTTCAAATTTAAAAGATAAAAAAGGGAGGCCAATCAAAGTATCAATTTACATAAAAGAGCTGGCAACACTGAATATGTCGGGAGTTAGCAGACTATTTACAGAAGCTTCCTTCTCTCCCGAAAAATTTGAAGCTAAAATTAGTGGTGCAACAAGTATAACTGGACTTCAAATAAACTCCGAAAGTGCCCGAATTGTATTGAGCGGAGCATCCTCGATCTCTTTAAAAGGTAAAATAGAAACTGCCTCATATGAGATTTCCGGAGCATCCAAAGCAAGTATCAATCAAGAGATTGGTGGACTTAAACTCAGCGGTAGCGGTGCCTCAAAAATTGAATTCAACGGATTATTTGAATTTGCAGAGCTATCTCTCTCAGGTGCAGTAAATCTTAAGCTTCTTGGCTCAGGTGGAAAGAAAATTGCTCTTGAAACTTCCGGGGCCTGCAATTTTGACTCCTATAATTTTCCTGTTGAAGAGATGGATATTGAGCTTTCCGGTGTATCTAATGCAAAGGTTTATGTTACAAAGTCAATAAGTGCCAGCTCTAGCGGAGGATCAAATATTGCATATAGGGGCGATCCTCAAATTAAAAGCATAGATATCAGTTCTATATCATCATTTAAAAAGATAAATTAACTAAATTATAACTCTAATTATTATCTTTAATAATTAAAATAAAGATAATATGAGTTATAAAAAATTACACCAAAGTGCCTTTGTGCTTGATTCTCACTGTGATACTCCTCTTGTTCTAATAGATGGAGCTAATCTGGGGGAGAGATTGCGCAAAGGGCATTTTGATTTTATAAGGATGAAAGAGGGGGGGCTTGATGCTGTTTTTTTCGCAATCTACACCTCGGGGAAACTTGACCCCGATGCAGCTACCCGCAGAGCATTGCAATTAATTGCCAGAACATTTGATGCAGTTGAATCCAATAGTGATAAAGTAACAATGGCCTTCTCTGCAGAAGATGCATACAGGAACAGAGAGTTAGGGTTAGGTTCTGTCTTTATCGGGATGGAGAATGGTGCTCCTATTCAAAAGGATCTTAGCTTATTGAGACTATTCTATGATATGGGTATTCGCTATATGACTCTATGTCACGCTGCAGATAATGAGATATGCGACTCTTGTGCTTCGAAAGATAAAAGATGGAATGGGCTAAGCCCTTTTGGCATTGAAGTCATAAAAGAGATGAACAGATTGGGGATGCTGATAGATGTATCCCACATTTCAGACCAATCTTTTTACGATGTTCTCAAATACACAACCAAGCCTGTTGTTGCAACCCACTCCTGCTGCAGGTCTATCGCAAATCATCCCAGAAATCTTACAGACCAGATGATAGTTGATCTTGCATCAAATGGTGGAGTGGTACAGATAAACTTCTATCCCCCATTTCTTAATAGTAATTATGCTAAGGATTTCTGGCCACTTTGTGATGCTTTTGAAGAGGCTCAGGAGAGGTATCGTGAAGACCCGAAAAAATACAAAAAATTGGTTCAAGATGCCGAAAAAGCTATGTTTGCCCTGGAGAGACCTTCCTTCACTGAGATTGCAGACCATATTGATCACGTAGTTAAACTTGTAGGGGTTAAACACGTGGGAATTGGTTCAGATTTTGATGGTATAGAGGTTACTCCGGCCGGGATGGAGGGGATAGATAAACTCCCTGTTTTAACCAAAGAGTTGAAATCCAGAGGATATAGTGATGATGATATCAAGTTAATACTTGGAGAAAATTTTTTAAGACTATTATAAATTATTTGAGTTAATGTCAAAAATTGCATTGGTTACCGGTGCTTCTTCCGGAATAGGAAGGGCAATATCAATTTCTCTGGCAAAAGAGGGATATAATTTAATAATAACAGGTAGAAGAGTTGCTTTACTTACAGAGCTTGCAAAAAAGCTGGAGAGTGAATATAAAGTTAGAGTTTTACCCCTTAGTTTTGATATAAGAGATCAACTTCAGGTAGAACACTACTTAGGCAATTTACCTGAAAGCTGGAAAGAGGTTGACTTACTCATTAATAATGCAGGTCTGGCAGTAGGACTAAACTCACTAAACCAAGGCGTAGTTGATGATTGGGAGAGAATGATTGATACAAATATTAAAGGTCTTTTATATGTGTCAAGAGTAATATCCAATATTATGATAAACAGGGGAGGGGGGCACATTATTAACATTGGTTCTATTGCAGGTAAAAGTGTTTACCCAAACGGAAATGTTTACTGTGCAACAAAGCACGCTGTTGACTCACTATCCCGTGCGATGATGATGGACCTTTTTACTTACAATATAAAAGTCTCACAACTATCCCCTGGTGCTGTAGAAACAGAGTTCTCTCAGGTAAGGTTTAAAGGGGATAATGAACGTGCTGCTAATGTTTACAAAGGATTCAAACCTCTCTCGGCAGAAGATGTAGCTGAAGTAATTATCTTTATTATCAAAGCTCCTGCACACGTGAACATCTCAGACGTAGTTGTAATGCCTGCAGCACAAGCATCTGCTACTATGATTGATAAAAAATAACCTGATTAATATTATTACTACTTTATAACCAACCGGCACTCTTAAAAATCTGATCCATTTTTTCTGCAGTCTCCTCCCTATTTCTGTCATCTCTATTTGAAAAAACAAGATAGAGGATTTTTTGCTCGGGATATCTGCCTGCATATATCTGAAATCCTCCATTGTTTCCGGTGTGATATATCTTTGTTGGAAATCCAGGTCTTTTCTCAATAAACCACCCATAACCGTAATGAGTATATGGAATCTCTTGTATCTCAACTTTAGGTGTTTGAGCTTCTTTTAATATTTTTTCATCAATAAGAAGATTTTTACGTAATGCCAACTCCCACTTGACAAACTCCCTCACAGAGGTATAGATACCACCATCAGCCTTTGTAGCAAAAAATGACTCCTCTCCATAATCAAACTCTTCGAACTTACCGCTCTCTTTATTTAAAAGGTAGCCGTGAGCCATACGTGGAATTACCTTATCTGCTTCAAAATAAGTAGTTTCGTACATAGAGGAGGGTTCAAAAACCCTTTTTTTCATAAATTCATCAAAACCAATACCTGAGCATCTCTCTATTATTGTGTACATCAACTGGAAAGTAGGATTCATATATTCATATCTGCTTCCAGGCTCAAAATTTAATTTTTCAAGGGATCCGATATAAGCATATGACTGTATATCAGTTGCTGTTGTAACAAAATGCCTGTCACTTCTATCTCTTGAATCCGGAATCCCGGAAGTGTGTGACAAAAGATGCCTTAGTGTAACGTTATCCAAAATAGAGGACTTAAACTCAGGAAACCATCTCTTTACGCTATCGTCAAGGGAGAGTTTTCCCTCTGCATTAAGCATCATTAATGCTACTGCTGAGAACTGCTTCGATACAGAGGCGATATTAAAGAAGGTGTTTCCGTCTATTGAAGTCATTGACTCCATATTAGCTACTCCATATCCCTTTTCAAAAATTACAGAATCACCTTTTACTATTAATACTACAGCCCCGGGTTCGTTATCAGGATAGAGAGAAGTAAAGAGGAGATCTGTCTCGGTAATAAAATTATCAATTTCTGAGCTGTTAGAATTACAGGAGTTAAGCATAAAGATCGATAGTATCAATTTAATTAATAAAATTCTCATATTCTTAGTATTAGCCTATTTGTAACTTAATAGTTATATGATATAACACAATTATTATATATACTATATATTAATAACTTATACTTTAGAAATTTTCAGAACTAATCTTAGATAATTAAGAGCTTCCGATGAAAAACGAATGATATTTCGCTCTCTATCTCCGGCAAAAATATTTTTTTTAGAGACCACAAAACCTTCGCCTGCTACTGCAATCCATATTGTTCCAACTGGTTTCTCGGGTGTTCCACCTGTTGGTCCTGCCACTCCTGTTGCAGAAATTGCATAGTCTGTTTTAAAAACTTCTCTTGCACCAATTGCCATCTCCTCTGCGCACTCTTTGCTAACAGCTCCATAACTTTCAATAATTTTACTGTTAACACCTAGTATGGAAATTTTCGACTCATTGCTATAAACAACTGCTCCACCTTTAAAAATTCCGGATGATCCGGATTTAGAAGTCAAAATTGAGGAGATTCTTCCACCTGTGCAAGATTCTGCAACAGAGAGAGTTTTCCCTTCATCTATTAAAGTTTTAAAAAGAGTGCTCTCCAAAGTATCATCAGATTCGCCATAAATAATATCTCCTAATATACCGTAAAGCTCACTTGAATATCTATTTATCAATGCAGTAGATTCACTCTTATCGCCACCATATACAGACATTCTCAATCTTATTCCAATTGCAGGATTTGGAAGATATGCAAGTCTGATTTGGGGTGGGAGAGAGCTCTCCCAATCATTTAATATGGTAGCAAGCATAGACTCTGCAACTCCAAACGTTACTATTGTTTTGTGAGTTATTTGCTCTGTTTTGAGGTTATTCACTATCAATTCACACACCTGGGGTACAAGTGACTCCATTTCGTAAGGGACTCCCGGAAGAGAAAAAAGAAGAGTCTCTTTACTTGAAATTTTAAAAAACATTCCGGGTGCAGTGCCTTTTCTGTTGATAAGCACAGAGCAGGATTTTGGCACAAGTGCCTGATCTCGGTTTAGGTCCGAAAGTTCAATACCTCTTTTCTTGCAAATATCTTTAATAACTCCCAACTGCTCATTATTGAGGTACATCTCATCTGAGCGGGTCAATTTTAATAGTGCATTTTTTGTAATATCATCTTTAGTAGGCCCTAATCCACCGGTTGTTATGACAATAGGGTATTTTTCAGTAATATCTTCCAAAGTATTTATAATCTCCTGAATATTATCTCCTATTGAAATAATTGAGGAGACCTTAACTCCAAGTTTATTGAGTTCTCTGGAGATGTATGCAGAGTTAGTATCAACAATCTGGCCGATGAGAATTTCATCGCCAATTGTGCAAATGCAGGCTTCTATCATTATTTAACTATTTTTTGCAAGGTGTCTAAGGACTCTCCTTACAAATCCGGGACCATTATATATGAATCCGGTATAAATCTGAACTAATGATGCTCCTGAGTCAATCATCTCCTTTGCCTGTTTTGGTGTCATTACGCCCCCTACTGCAATTATTGGTAGCTGACCGCCTGTTTTGTTATAGATATATTGTACGATTTCTAAACTCTTTCTGTATAGTGGAGCTCCACTCAAGCCTCCATCTCCGATAAACTCTACCCGATCAGAGGGAGAGGTAAGAAATTCTCTGCTAATTGTTGTGTTTGTTGCAACTATTCCATCCATTCCGGATACCAGAATTAGATCTATTATCTCGTCTAACTGCTCGAATGTAAGGTCCGGCGATACTTTAAGAAGAATAGGCCTGTATTCGTCAAAATATTTTCTAAGCGTAGTGAGTCGATCTACAATTTCCGAAAGTGAGTTTATATCTTGTAATTTAGTAACTCCTTTGACATTGGGGCAGGATACATTTACTACAAAATAGTCGACAAAATCATACAATTGTGCGAAAGACTTTTCATAGTCGTGGGGAGCCTGATCGTTCGCAGATGATGTACTTTTGATGATATTTGCACCAACAACTGTTCTTGATTTCTTATCTTTTAATCTGGAAACTGCAAATTTTACCCCTCTGTTGTTGATTCCCATCCTATTGATTATTGCTTTGTCTTGAATAAGACGAAAACATCTCGGTTTTGGGTTTCCAATCTGTTCATTTGGAGTGAGAGAACCTATTTCAATAAAACCAAAACCAAAATCAGACAACTCATTATATACCTCTCCGTTTTTATCAAAACCCGCAGCCAGACCTATAGGGTTCTTAAATTTAATTCCCATCACCTCTTTTTCCAACTTTGGAGATTTATAACAATATAAGATCCTAAGAAGAGGGGAAAAAATTGGGAGATAGCCCAACATCCGTAGTAAACCGATAACGATATTGTGTGCAGTTTCTGGTGAAAAAGAGAAAAGTATTGGTTTTAACAATTTAAACATCTTTCCGGATAATTTGGAGCAAAGATAATAATATTTGTACTAATTACTCCTTACCAGGATGGTATTCAACAAATGAGTTGTCTGAGTAGATCATAATTATCTTTCTGAGACTTCTTTTTTCCTGATCAGATCTGTTGATTGATTCATTTATTGAATTCTCACACAGTTGAGATGCATTAATACTACTATCAATCTCATTATTATCAGTAGATAAAGCAGGTTTTTTAGAAGTGGCCTCCTCGTCTGTTTTCTCGATATTACCAAATAGGGTAGTTGATGAGGTGATATCGTGAGAAGGGGAGCTCTCTTTATAGACTTTCCCTTTGCCAGTAATCAGCCAATCTGCATTGAGTGAAGGAAATTTAGTAAGCAACTTTTGTATCAGGTCAAAGCCGGGCTTGTTTCTTCCCGACAAAATATGGGAGAGACCAGATCTCTGTATACCTAATATATCTGCCAATCGGGCAGGAGTAAGCTGCTCAAGGTCCAAAAAACGCTGTAAACGGTCTTTCATATATGTAAACAGTTAGTGATACAAATGTAAGCAATTAAATGTTTACATATGTAATTATAATATAGATTACATATGTAAAGAGGAGAATAGCGATTATATCAGAATTACTTTAACTAGTAAGAGATTCAATCTACTATTAAAGTATCATCTCATATATAATGTAATAGTAACGATAAAATGTATATATTAACTGGTTATCTATTAGTTAAGATGTATAAACCTTCGATTTTACGCCTGATAATAGCGTTTATAGCTAATTTTCTATGCAATTATCTATAATTAACTTGATATATATTTTATAATGGACTGGTTATCTATATATTATATCTATATAATTTACATATTATTCTGTTTAATTATGTAATCAATTTAAACTCCATTTTGTGTGCATAAAATTTTGTCTTTGGTTACATATGTACCTTATAATGTCTGTTTTTGTAATTAACATCTGTAAACAAGTCATTAAAATTGAACTATTTTATTCCTACCATATATTTATATAGTTTTGCACAAAATAATTGATTGTGGAGCCTGAAATTAGAATTGAAGATTATAGTTATCATTTGACTGATGATAATATTGCAAAATACCCCCTTGAGAACAGAGATGCCTCCAGGATTTTAATATTTAGAGACAATTTAATATCTGAATCAAAATTTTCAAATCTCATTGAGTTGTTACCGGACAAATCTCTTCTTGTATTCAATAACACCAGGGTTGTTCCTGCAAGATTGATATTTCGTAAAGAGACTGGTGCATATATCGAGGTATTCTGCTTAGAGCCCTTTAGACCTGCAGAGTACAATCGCTCTTTCTCCTCAGCATCATCGTGTAGCTGGAAAGCAGTTGTTGGGAATGCAAAAAGGTGGAAATCCGGTGAAATACTCTTTGACTCAGGCTCAGATAAGCTTTTGTCTGAAATAGATCTCAGAGCCTCTATTGAGGCTAGGATTGATGACGAATTTATAATTAACTTCAGATGGTCTCTTGGTTTTCCTTTTTCTCAGGTTATGGAGCTATGTGGGAAAGTGCCTATCCCTCCATATTTGCGCAGAGAGTCTAAAGATAGTGATAGAGAGAGATATCAGACACTATACGCCAAGGAGAGGGGATCTGTTGCCGCTCCAACAGCAGGGCTTCACTTTACTCAAAAACTGCTTCAAGAAATTGATGTTAGCACTGTAGAGAGAGGTGAGATTTGCCTCCACGTTGGAGCTGGAACCTTTATTCCGGTAAAAAGTAAACTAATCAGAGATCATAAAATGCATTCAGAGCCTTTCTCTATTGAAATATCTCTGCTAAAAAAGATATTAATCAAAGTGGAAAGACAGGAGAAGATTGTTGCTGTAGGCACAACAACAATCAGAACTCTTGAAAGTCTCTATTATCTTGGGATTCAATGCAAGGAAAAAGGTTTTCCAAATGATGTTACACAATGGGAACCCTATAATCAACTTAAGGATTACTCAGTAGGTGATGCTATTCAATATTTAATAACTTGGATGGAAAATGAGAAGATAGATGTGTTGGAGAGAAAGACAGAGATAATAATTGTACCGGGATATAGTTTTAAACTTGCAGATGTGCTGATTACCAATTTTCACCAGCCTCAAAGCACTCTTTTACTGCTTATCTCAGCCTTTATAGGAGATAAATGGAGAGAGATGTACGAATACGCTCTCAAAAATGACTTCAGATTTCTAAGTTATGGAGATAGTTCAATTCTATTTAGATAAAGGATTGATATCTATATTTATATATTTTAAAATCTTATGTGCCCAGCTAGAGAGCATAGGACCTGAATTTAGCAGATTTGGTACAATATTATTTAGTTGCTGTTTTGCAATTGTAATGTATCTCTCCTCCCTGGTAATCTCATAGAGAGAAATTAGGTTCCCGGCCATTACAGAATTTGCAGAAGGTCTTATGAAATCTATGTTCGATTCTCTTTTAAAAGGTACTGTGTCAGAGACAAAATCTCTCTCTGATTTACTAAACATTCCGTTCTCAGGTTTGTAAAACCTATCCATTACCATTTCTGTATATTTTTTTGCAATCAATAGATACTCTATGTCAAATCTATTTCTGTACAATTCAAGCGATGCTTCAATAAAATGGGCGTAATCTGATAAATATCCAATGAGATAGCTATCGGAACAACAGGTATATCGATACAGTCTTCCATCACTATTGTCTATGTTATTGAATAGTAAAAATTCAAAAATCTTAGTAGCTTGATTGTACATCGAGGGGTTCTGCAGATATATTGATGCAATAGAAAAAGCTGTTGCTGTTACTGAATTTGATGCAGTTATAACTCTGGTATCCTTATAGTAACCCCTATGTTCCAATCTTCTTTGATGCAGGAGTAAAATATCCTCCTCATTTAAATATATATATGTGTCTGCACCTCTTACAGGGGTCTGTTTTTCCATTCGATTAAGAGTCATATCCATTCCTAAAGCAATTGCAATCTCGGGATATCTCTCAGGGAAAATTATTGATAACTCATTGATAGAGTAGGAGTAATATACTGCATCATCGATTTTACCCATTAAAGTTGTACTGTTAACCAGCGCACCCTTCTCATTTAAAAGTTCATTTAAAATAAAATTGTAGGTCATTAATGATGTCATTTTATATGACTCATTACCGTAGAGTTTATATGCTGCAGCGTATAACATCAGGAATAGACTATTCTCTTCCAGGCTCTTTTCATAAAGAGAGTCATTACAAGAGTAGTCTGAAGCTTGTCGAAAAAAACCACCATCTATCACATCAAAGAGAGCAGAGTATTGCATATGATCCAGAAGCTCCTCCATTTTGTCGGAGAATCTCTTATCCGGATATAATCTCAGATATTCAATTATGGTGTATAGTGCAGCAGGGTTGGGGGTAAAAGGTTTTAATTTATATATAAAATCGGTATCAAACATATTCTTAAACCACATCTGGACATATTTTTCAAGAAGTGGTTTTTCTATTACAGAACCCTTTTTCATATCTGTAATAATGCCGGTATTGATTGCTCTTTTGGACAACTCTTCCGATAACTGCTTGAGTTTCTCTCTTTTCTCCTTTTTTGCAAGTAGCAGAGAGTTTGCAATTTCAAGAAAGTTATCCGGATTACAGTCAGAAAAAGCGATTAATGGCCTACGGTTTGGCATAATGAACATATTCATAGGACCATAGGAAAAATCCTGATTCAGGAACAATAGGTCAAGTGCTAAGAGAAAGGATTCCGGCTTATCCTCCTTATCCTCAATTATACAAATAAAGTTACTATTGAGCAGTTTGACAACCTCTTCATTTGCAAAAAGTTCTAACGACGACTCTCTGATATTGATATTGCTTATATATCCAATGTGTAAAAAAATTAACTTATCCTCCTCTTGAGCAATATTAAGGAGCTCATTAGTAAGTGAGTAGTGCCAATTTACCCCCTTTCCGTTAAACATTTTAAGGTATGGAGAACAACTTTTGAACATTTATTATATATTTTTGCTAAACAAAACCTAACCATTATGAAAAAAAGAACAATTATTGATCTTTTTGAAGAGTCAGTTGAGAAATATTCCAACTATACTCTTTTACTCGAGAAAATTGACAAGGAGTATAATCCTACCACCTATTTTCAAACTAAGCTACTCGCAGAACAATTTGGTGCGGGCCTTTGTTCATTGGGCTTTCAAAAAAAGAGTCACGCATCAATAATCTCCGAGGGTCGGAATTGGTGGATAATTGGAGAGCTGGGAATCTTCTATGCAGGTGGAGTTAATGTTCCTATTTCAATCAAGATTGAGGAGAGTAGCGATCTTCTTTTCAGGCTCATTCACGCCGATGTCGACACTCTGCTGGTCTCAGAGAGACAGTTAAGGAAGATAAGACCTATAAAGGATCAGCTACCTTTGGTCAAGAGGATAGTCGTCTTTGACAAACTTGAAAGCTATGAACAGGGTGAAATCTTTGTAGAAGATGTTGTAAATATTGGAAAAGATTATTTGACAAATAATAGTGACAACTTTAAAGCTATAGCACAATCAATTAGTAATGATGACTATGCGACAATAACCTATACCTCTGGAACAACTGCAGACCCAAAAGGCGTTATCCTTACACACAGGAACTATACAGCAAATGTAGAACAGGCATTATCTATAATGTCTATCCCTCCAAAAAAGAGAATGCTCATAATCCTTCCTCTGGACCACTGTTTTGCACACGTTGTAGGCTTCTATATAATGATAGCTACAGGATCTGTAGTAGCCACTGTACAGGCCGGGAAAACCGGGATGGATACACTTAAGAATATTCCGATAAATATAAACGAGGTCAAGCCAAATATCTTATTATCAGTACCTGCTTTAGCTAAAAGTTTCCGTAAAAACATTGAAAACTCTATAAAATCAAAAGGTAAATTAGCCGAAGCACTTTTTGGTTTTGCTCTTAAAGTTGCTTATGCATATAACAAAAAAGGATTTAACAAAGGCACAGGAGCCTCTGGACTATTATTGCCTTTGGTAAGGTTATTTGACAAGATTCTCTTCTCAAAAGTAAAAAATGCAATGGGGGGAGAGCTGGAATTTTTTGTTGGAGGGGGAGCTCTTCTGGATATTGAGATGCAAAAATTCTACTATGCACTAGGAATTCCAATGTTCCAGGGGTATGGTCTCTCAGAAGCAACACCTATTATATCCTCAAACGGCCCCGATAAACATAAACTAGGCTCTTCTGGGATATTGATAAAACCACTAGAACTTAAGATCCTTGATTCTGAAGGCAATTCAATGCCTTTGGGAGTTTCCGGAGAGATAGTTATCAAAGGCGAGAACGTTATGGCTGGTTATTGGAAAAACCCAAAGGCTACCCAAGAGAGTGTCAGGGACGGTTGGCTATACACAGGTGATCTTGGATATATGGATGCAGATGGATTTCTATATGTGCTTGGTAGGTTCAAATCTCTTCTGATATCAAGTGACGGAGAGAAATATTCACCTGAAGGTATAGAGGAGGCTATTTTAGGGAACTCTAAACTTATTCAGCAGGTTATGCTTCATAACAACCAGTCTCCTTATACAATTGCAATACTCTCAGTAGATAAAAGCAGATTGAGAGGAAAAGAGCTTGTGGATGCTGTTTCAAAAGAGCTAAATAAATATAAAGGCAATGGAGAGTATGCAGGAATGTTTCCGGAAAGATGGCTTCCATCTTCATTTATTATTGCTGACGAACCATTTTCGGAGCAAAACAGAATGATTAACTCAACAATGAAGATGGTAAGGTCTAAAGTTGAAGAGGTTTATGCAGAAAGGATTCGATATGCCTATACACCTGAAGGGAAGAATATCTACAACAAATATAATCTGGAGCAGTAATGAACACCGGCAGGTTGTTTATTGCTTCGTTGGTTGTTATAACAACCTTAATATTATCTTTAGATAACTCTTTTCTTCCACGTGTAGAAGAGATTGATAGCAAGAGCTTTTCTGCCCAAAGAGTGAAGGCAGATATTAAGGTTATTTCTAAAGAGCCACACTCAATCGATCACCCTTTTGAGAGAGAGATTGTCAGAAACTATCTATCTGACCGGCTTGCCGAAATTGGTATGGATGTCACCTGTTACAGATATGATTCAATTCAGGATAGGTTCAAAAGATCTATAGATATTGCAAACCTTTATGCTGTTTCTGAGCCTGTAAACAGAAGCGCGGGATCTTATGTAATGTTAATTGCTCATATTGACTCAAGATTCAAAAGTATGGTAAATGGGAGAGAGGAGTACTCTTTTGGAGCAGCAGATGACGGATATGGGCTTGGAGTTATTCTTGAGGTTGTAAATAATGCTCAAAAATACAGAGATAAGTGGATACAGGGGATAAAGGTTCTGTTTACAGATTCCGAAGAGTCAAACCTTGAGGGGATTAAAAATGCAATTAAGCACGACTCTTTGATATTTAATAATGTAGGGTTTATTATTAACATCGAAGCAAGAGGTGTAAAAGGGGCCGCAATACTATTTGAAACCTCTGCTGGAAACAGAAATATCATCGATTTATACAAAAGAGCCAGATATCCATATGCCTATTCTCTGACCACTGCCATCTACAGAATACTACCTAACAATACCGATTTTACTATTGTTAAAGATCGCTTTCCGGGGATGAATTTTGCAGTAATTGATAATCTTAATTACTATCATACTAAGCTTGACAACTTTGAAAATATATCACTTAAATCCATACAACACTATGGAGATCAGATTGAACCAATTGTGGAAGAGTATCTTATCAATCCTAAATACTCCCAAAGCGACTATTTAAAAAGCGATAAAGATCTTGTTTTCTTCTCTCTTCCATATCTGGGTCTAATAACACTTACTCCTAATATTTATCTGATATTAAAGCTTATTGCTTTTATCCTATTATTGTTTTCTCTGTTAATTAATATTAAACTCAAGAAATTTTCATCTGGAGATCTAATCAAAATATCTCTAATATTAGTTGGATTTATTTTGCTTTGCTCATTTGTAGGTTATTCAATATCCAGGTTAGCGGCAACTCTTAATGATATGGAATTCAGGTTCCAGTATTTACCTTACATAAAAAGTGAGTACCCTATTATTGCTGCATTTCTGCTATTCATATTTTTTATTTTTCTCCTTTTGTACAGACGAATTACCATCAATATGAGATTATCCGCTAATGCAATACTCACTTGTGGAAGCCTACTGCTTATAATCCTTTCGACTTTAATGTTTTACTATACCGGAGATAGTGCACTTTTTTTTGTGCCGGTCCTTATCTCTTTACCAGCATTATTCACCAGCAGGTTTAAAGATTTAAGATTTCTGAATATCATTTTCATAGTGCTCATCATCATGTTTATTACTCCTCTAATGTACTCTCTTATTGTGGCACTTACAATCGGTTCTCTCATCCTTTTTTCTGCCATTTTTATTATGTTTTTATGGATTCTTGCTCCTATTGCAGATAGCTTTTTAAGAGATGTATAATAATTTTATAACTTTGAAACTTTAAAGAAAAGATAATGACCGGCGAGAAGTTTAAGGATATCAGACCATATATCGGAGATGAAGAGGCTCCGGCGCTTAAAAGGATTGCATCCCATCCTCTTTTAAAAGATATCTCTGCATATCTATATCCCGGAAAAAATCCGGATGAGTTCAGAAGTTTTATCTCTTCACTTAAAAGTGTGGATGAGTTTCAGGGCAAGGTGATGCTATTTGCTATAAAAAAAATTGTTTCAGACACCTCCAAGGAATTGACTTACTCCGGATTAGAGAACCTGACAGGAGATAAAAAACATCTCTACATATCAAATCACAGGGATATATTGCTGGACTCTGCATTGATACAGGTGATTCTTAGAATAAATAATATTGAGACATCTGAGTTAGCAATAGGAGACAATCTCATTACAGATTCATTTATTGAAGATGTTGCCAGATCAAATAAAATGATAAAGGTCATCCGAAGCACCAACCCGCGTGAGCTTTATAACTCTTCAATGGTTTTATCTGAGTATGTCAGAGAGAGCATATCGTCTCAAAGAAGTTCAGTCTGGATTGCACAGAGAAACGGAAGAACCAAGGATGGAATTGATATTACCGAGCAGGGGCTTTTAAAAATGCTGGATATGAGCGGTTCAGGGGATTTTGTAAACGATTTTAATGAACTATCCATTGTTCCTGTATCAATATCTTATGAATATGAGCCTTGTGATTTTTTAAAGGCAAAAGAGCTCTATATTTCAAAAAGAACAAGGTATAAAAAATCACCCGGAGAAGATTTAAATAGTATTCTTACCGGCATTATGCAGTACAAAGGGAAAATCCACATAAATTTCTGCAACCCTATAACTATTGAAGAGCTCGAAATATGTAGTTTGAAAGCTAAAAATGAAAGATTCAAGTCGCTTTCAGAGATATTGGACTCAAGAATTAATTCTGGTTATAAAGTATGGAATACAAACAGAATAGCATCTGATTTATTGTCAAATAATATAAATTCATCTTATTACTCTAAAGAGGAGAGAAGTGCATTTGAAGAGTACTGTGAATTCAAAATTTCCGGATTTGAGGGAGAGAAAAAGGAGATTAAAGATATCTTTCTCTCTATTTATGCAAATGCTGTCAAATCAGTATAATTGGCATAATTACTTTATAATCTCCTGATTTAATAATCTTTACTAAATAGCTCTTATATGCTATAACTATATTGTTATAACATATAACATTTATGTTATTTATCCTAATATGTAGCACTATACTTTAATATTATCAAAATATCATAACTCATTAAGAGTTTATAATTAAGCAAATTTGTTTATAAACAGCAGGATAAGAATAATCAATTTAGCCCCTTTTTTTAGTTAAATTTATGGATAAAATTCGTAAATTTGCAGCTAAATATTTAAATATTAATGTCAAAAAATTAAGTTAGTAATGGATAAGTTAATAACCATAAAAGAGGCCGTCGACAAATTAAAAGATGGAATGACAATAATGGTAGGTGGTTTTCTAACAACCGGCGGTCCAAATCTTTTAATGGACGCCATTGCTGATTCCGGCATTAACGAACTGACACTGGTCTGTAATGATGCTGCTTTTGCAGATAAGGGGCTGGGAAAGCTTATCGCAAACAAGCAGGTTAAAAAGCTTATTACATCATATATAGGGTCAAATCCAACAGCAATTGAACTGATGAACTCTTCCCAGATGGAGGTTGAATTCTCGCCTCAGGGAACACTAATAGAGAGGATTAGGGCTGCTGGCGCAGGCTTGGGAGGCGTACTTACCCCAACAGGGCTAGGAACAATGGTAGAGAACGGAAAGCAGGTTATTGAATTGGATGATAAAAGATTCATTTTAGAAAAGCCAATTAAAGCAGACATCTCATTTATTGGAGCATCAATTTCAGATAAAATGGGAAATCTTTACTATAAAGGAACAACCAGAAACTTTAACCCCTTAATGGCAATGGCAGCAGATATTGTTATTGCTGAGGTTGAGCAGATTGTAGAGGTAGGAGAGATTGAGCCTGAGAACATTCACACTCCTGCTATTCTTGTAGATTATTTAATTATAAAATAGATTTTTTATGTCTCAAAAAGCAATGATTAGAGTTCGGATGAGCTCACACGATGCACACTATGGGGGAAATCTCGTGGATGGTGCAAAAATGTTGCAACTTTTCGGCGATGTAGCTACCGAACTTTTAATAAGGGAAGATGGCGACGAAGGACTTTTCCGTGCGTATGACAGTGTAGAGTTTCTGGCCCCTGTTTATGCAGGAGACTATATTGAGGCAACAGGTGAGATTATATCCTCGGGAAACACATCCAGAAAAATGATCTTTACAGCCAGTAAGGTAATAATTCCCAGACCAGATATCTCTCCCTCAGCAGCTGATATTCTTGATAAACCGATTCTGGTTTGCAAAGCCAGCGGAACCTGCGTTACTCCAAAAGATTGTCAAAGAACTAATAAATAGAATAGATTATGGAAAAACTGATTATTACAGCAGCAATATGTGGTGCCGAAGTACTCAAGGAGCATAATCCTGCAGTACCCTATACTGTGGAGGAGTGTGTAAGAGAGGCAAAATCTGCATATGATGCAGGCGCCAGCATTATTCACCTTCACGTAAGATATGACGACGGAACTCCTACTCAGGATAGAAATCGTTTTAAGGAGGTTATGGATGCAATCTATAAAGTTTGTCCGGACGTTATAATTCAGCCTTCAACCGGAGGTGCAGTAGGTATGTCAAACGATGAAAGGCTTCAACCAACAGAACTTAACCCTGAGCTTGCAACTTTAGATTGCGGCACATTAAATTTTGGAGGAGATGATGTCTTTATGAATACAGAGAATACTATCAAGTATTTTGCACAGAAGATGAACGAGAGAGGTATTAAGCCGGAATTAGAGGTCTTTGATAAAAGTATGATTGATATGGCTCTAAGGCTACATAAGAAAGGGTTTATAAAAAAACCGATGCACTTTGATTTTGTAATGGGTGTTAACGGAGGTATAACCGGTGAATTAAGAGACTTTATATTTCTAAGGGGTAGTATTCCTGACGATGCAACATATACTGTTGCCGGTATAGGCAGGTTTGAGTTTACTCTTGCCACTGCAGCTATTATTGACGGAGGTCACGTGAGAGTAGGGTTTGAAGATAACGTATTTATTTCGAAAGGAGTTCTTGCAAAATCCAACGGAGAGCTCGTAGAGAAAGTCGTAAGGATTGCAAAAGAGTTTGGAAGAGAGATTGCCTCTCCAAATGAGGCAAGGAAGATTTTAGGAATTAACTAACCACTTAATAATAACTAAACAACTAATCAAAAAAATGAAAAAGGGCAATAAATATGGCACTCACAGAGTGATTGAGCCAAAAGGCGTACTACCTCAGCCGGCAAACAAAATTGACAACAATATGGATGAGATTTACGACAATGAAATCCTTATCGATGTACAGACATTAAACATTGACTCCGCAAGTTTCACTCAAATAGAGGAGCAGGCAGGGGGAGATAAGGCTGAAATTGCCAAAATTATGTTGGATATAGTTGCAAAACAGGGTAAGCACAGAAACCCTGTTACCGGTTCAGGGGGAATGCTGTTGGGTACAGTTGAAAAGATAGGAGATGCACTCTTAGGAAAGATTGACCTTAAAATAGGTGATAAGATTGCAACACTGGTCTCTCTTTCGTTAACACCTCTTAGGATAGACAAGATAAAGGATATTCGCCCTGATATTGACCAGGTAGATATTGATGGAAAAGCTATTCTGTTCGAAAGTGGAATCTATGCAAAAATACCGTCAGATATGCCAGAGACCCTTGCTCTATCTGCACTTGATGTAGCAGGAGCTCCTGCCCAGACCGCCAAACTGGTAAAACCCGGAGATACTGTCTTAATTATTGGTGCAGGTGGAAAATCAGGTATGCTATGTTGTTATGAGGCTAAAAAAAGAGCCGGAGTTACAGGGAAGGTTATCGGGCTATGTCATAGTGAAAAGAGCACAAAAAGACTTAAAGACCTTGATCTGTGTGACTATGTTTTCGCAGCAGATGCAACTCAACCTGTTCCGATACTTGAGAAGATCGAAGAGTTAACAAATGGTCAGTTATGTGATGTAATAATTAATAATGTTAACATTACAGATACAGAGATGACCAGTATTCTTACTACCAAAGACGGAGGCATAGTATACTTCTTCTCTATGGCTACCAGCTTTACAAAGGCAGCTCTTGGTGCAGAAGGTGTCGGTAAAGATGTAAATATGATAGTGGGCAATGGCTACACTAGGGGACACGCAGAGATTACTCTTCAGATACTCAGAGAGTCCGACAAACTAAGGAGGGTATTTACAGAACTTTACGCATAGTTTGAATATGAAAAAAGGGTGCAGATATGGTACTCATCGAGTTTTATCGCCGCTGGGGACTCTTCCCCAGCCGGCTTTAAAACTTGACAACTCAACAGATATTTATGATAATGAGGTGCTTATTGATGTTAGCACCCTTAATATTGACTCTGCTTCATATACTCAAATAAAACAAGCTTGCGGTAATGATCCCGCCAAAATGGAAGAGATGATCCTCTCTATTGTCAAAGAGCGAGGAAAACTCCAAAACCCCGTTACTGGGTCAGGGGGAATGCTTATAGGCACTGTTAAGAAGATAGGTGATTCTTTCCCAAAAAACAGAATTAAGATTGGAGACAGAGTTGCAACCCTTGTCTCATTGTCTCTTACACCATTAAAAATCAACTCAATTAAGAGTATTAACCCTTCATCAGATCAGGTAGATGTAGATGCGCAGGCAATTCTCTTTGAGAGCGGCCTCTTTGCAATTTTACCGGATGATATTCCGGAGAAACTTGCACTAGCAGCACTTGATGTAGCAGGAGCTCCGGCTCAGGTAGACAGGCTTGTAACAGAAGGAGATATTGTTTGTATTATTGGAGGGGGAGGGAAATCGGGAATACTGTGTTGTTATCAGGCGATGCTTAATGCAGGCCCCTCAGGTAAGGTTATTGTAGTTGAATTTTCCCCTGAAAACGCAAAGAGGATTGAAAAGCTGAATCTTGCAACTGACATTATAGTAGCAGATGCTACAAATGTTATGGATGTCTACAATAAAGTTATGTCTATTACAGGTGGAAGAGGGTGCGATGTTACTGTCAATAATGTCAATGTTCCTTCTACAGAGATGACCTCTATACTAATAACAAAAGGGCAGGGATATGTCTACTTCTTCTCTATGGCAACCAGTTTTACCAAAGCAGCACTCGGGGCAGAGGGGGTAGGAAAAGATATAAACCTGATTGTTGGAAATGGTTATGCAAAAGGTCACGCTAACTTGACACTTAACATAATAAGAGAGTCTAAAGAGATCCGGGATCTCTTTGAAAAATTATATGTCTAGAAATTATGAGTTTAAGCAGAAGAAATATATTGTTTCCAGAGGTCACAGATTTACAGTGGAACGACTGGAAATGGCAAGTAAAGAACAGGATAGAGACGCTTGACCAGCTAAAGCAACTCCTTCCTCTAACACCTCAGGAGGAGGAGGGTGTAAAGGAGTCTTTAAAAACTCTTAGAATGGCCATAACTCCATACTATTTGAGTCTTATTGACATTGATAACCCTAATTGCCCAATTAGAAAACAGGCTATTCCTACGGGTTCTGAGACACATCTCTCTGCAGCAGATCTTCTGGACCCGCTTCACGAAGATGAGGACTCTCCGGTTCCCGGGCTTACTCACAGATATCCGGACAGGGTTCTTCTGCTTATAACAGATATGTGCTCTATGTATTGCAGGCACTGTACCAGAAGAAGGTTTGCAGGTCAAAAGGATGCCGAAAGCCCTGTTGATAACATACAGAAGGCAATAGACTACATAGCATCAACTCCGCAGGTTAGAGATGTTCTCCTCTCAGGAGGGGACGCTCTGATGGTTTCTGACGCAAAACTTGAGTCAATTATCCGCAGATTACGCGATATACCTCACGTTGAGATAATTCGTATAGGATCACGGGTGCCGGTTGTATGCCCTCAGCGCATAACTGAAAAGTTGGTTGATATGTTAAAACAGTACCATCCAATATGGCTCAATACCCACTTTAACCATCCGAACGAGATTACTCAGGAGTCAAGTGCTGCTTGTGAGAGGCTTGCTAATGCAGGTATTCCACTTGGTAATCAATCGGTGCTGTTAAGAGGGGTTAATGATTGCGTTAATATTATGAAGAGACTGGTACACAAATTGGTAATGATTAGGGTAAGACCTTATTATATCTATCAGTGCGACCTTTCAATGGGACTTGAACACTTCAGGACACCTGTATCTAAAGGAATTGAGATTATTGAAGGTTTAAGGGGTCACACCTCCGGATATGCAGTACCTACATTTGTGGTTGATGCACCCGGTGGAGGGGGCAAGACACCTGTAATGCCTACTTACGTAATCTCGCAATCTCCAGGAAGAGTTGTTCTAAGAAATTTTGAAGGAGTAATAACTACATACACAGAACCAGAAGTATATACTAACAGTTGTGATTGTCCCGATTGCAGGGAGAATGCAAAAGTTGAAGGAGTAGCATCTCTTTTACAAGGCCAAAGGCTGGCAATTGAACCTGAGGTGTTAATGAGGAAATTACGGTCTCACAGCAAATAAAGATTTAATTATGCCCTTCATAGAAGAGATCCTGAATTATGGAACGCTCTCTATAGCAGGTCTCGAGAAAAATACCGGCAAAACAGAGTCTCTGAATTACATCCTGAATAGGCTTACAATTAATAGCATACGAGTAGGAGTAACCTCTACAGGTGTTGACGGAGAGAGGATAGATCAGGTGACGCGAACCTCCAAACCGGAGATTTTTCTCAAAGAGGGGGTAGTCTTTACCACCAGTGAAAAACATTACAGAGAGCGTAAAATACTCTCAGAACTGCTGGATATTTCCGATGAGACCACCTCGCTGGGCCGCCTTGTAACTGCAAAGGCACTTTCCGGGGGCAAGGTTATGCTTTCGGGACCTGTCTCGACAGCCTCTTTGAAAAGATGGATTATCTCATTAAAAAAAAGATATAATGTAGATCTTTGTATTATTGATGGAGCTCTCTCAAGGCTAAGCCTGGCATCACCTGCAGTCTCAGAAGCAATGATACTGGCAACTGGAGCATCTCTCTCATTGAGTATCAGAGAGATTGTCAATAAAACAGCTTACGCTGCAGAGTTAATAGGTTTACCTTTATCTCAAATTACTGGAAGGGAGACTCTATTAGATTACGAACAAGGAATATGGACTATAGGAAGAGATGGAGAGGTATGCGGTCCAATTTTTGAGTCTGCATTTACGATGGAGAAGAGATCAATTTTTAGAATTGAAGATGGAGGCGCAATCTATTTAACTGGAGCCTTAACAGAACGTTTTCTAAAAATGATCTCCACCGATACAAATCTAACAGAAAAAGAGCTTATTATAAAGGATTTTACTAGGATATTTGTCACACCGGCACTCTTGAGAAACTATTTAAAGAAGGGGGGAAAGATAACCGTTCTACAGAAAACCAAGCTTATTGCCTTGACGGTTAACCCCATATCGCCAAATGGCTATACACTTGACTCTAACAGACTAATTGATGAACTCTACGGGAGAGTCAATATCCCGGTTTATGACATTAAAAAAAATGGGTACAAGATTTAAAGATATACTAGACTCAACTTTTGGAATTCGGTTTATCTTCTCTAAGTTGAATCTCTCATCTGCCCTCTCTGGATCTCTTATTAAGGAGAGCAGGGTTATGACAGATGTTGCTGATATCTCAGAGGCATACAGAGAACTCGCAGAGTTCAATAATTTTGTGAATCTTACTCACAATAATTCATTAATCGAGAAAATAAAAATTGAACTCTTTGAATTGAGAGATATTCGAAACACTCTAATACGAATATCAGAAGGCTCAATTCCCGATGATATTGAGCTGTTTGAGATCAAATCGCTCTCAATGATTAACCAAAAAGTCAAGACTTTCCTGGAGAGTACAGAGATTAATTGCATAAAATTACCTGATTTGGAAGATGTAATTAATCTGCTTGATCCAGAGGGCAACAGAATAACCTCCTTTTATATCTATGATGCATACAGCAGTGATCTAAAAGAGATTAGAAAAGAGATCTCTTCCGGCTATATAGAATCGGAAGATGCTATTTACAAAATGTCGTTAATAGAGGATAGAATCAGGGGGGAGATTTACTTAAAACTCAGCGTTAGAGTTTCAGATATTTATGAATCATTAATTAACCTTGCCAGGGTAGATACCCTAATTGCTAAAGCCAGGCAGCTAAAAGATCTTAACCTTATAATACCATCACATTCAATAAATTCAACATCATATTCAGGTATGTTTAATCCTGAGGTAAAAGAGATACTTAAAAGCGATAGAAAAGAGTATCAATTAATTGATATTGAGTTTACCGTTTCTGAGCCACTGCTTATTACAGGATCAAATATGGGGGGAAAAAGTCTGACACTCAAAACACTCGCTCTATGCCAATATCTTTACCAGTTTGGCTTTGGGATTCCTGCCCGTGAAGCATCTATCGTTGCCGTAGATAAAATTTTCCTCTCAGTAGGGGATGAGCAGGATTACAGAAAGGGACTTTCATCTTTTGCAGCCGAGATAAAGAGGATTGACAATATGCTCTCTGCTGCCAAAGGCGGGAAGCTAATTTTATCACTTACAGATGAACCTGCGGGGAGTACAAACCCTAAAGAGGGAACTGCCCTTGCTACAGCTCTGCTAAAAGTATTGATGAAAAAAAGAGCACTTTCTGTAGTAACCACTCACTATAATATTGAAAACATAGTCTGTAAGAGATTAAAAGTAGTCGGTTTCGAAAATGGAGTTATGAACTACAAACTCTCCACAGCTATAGATACAAGTGCTCCGGGGGAGGCTCTTAGGATTGCAGAAGCTATGGGAGCAGATAGTGAATGGATTAGTATAGCCAAAGCAGAGCTTGGAGTAAATAAGAGATAATAAAAAAATAATTATAAAGCTACTAAGTAAATGACAGAGACTAAACTAGGATTGGATTTCAACAGGGTGGAGTATGCCAGAGGCCTGGCATCTGCAATAGCCTCAAATGTCCAGATTTTTGTGGAGAACTACACCACGGTTGCAGTTGAAAGAACACTATGCAGGCTTGCCGGGATTGATGATGTAAATGATAATCAGGTCCCGCTGCCAAATATTATTGTAGACGAGCTTAGAGAGAAAGGGGTACTAAACCAGGGAGCTCTTTTTTATATCGCTAATGCTGTTGTAAATACATCTCTGTCGCCTCAGGATATTGCTATTAGAGTTTCGCAAGGAACTCTGGATATAACCAAAATTCCGATTGCCGAGAGAGAGAGAATTGATTCGGTTCTCAAACCAATAATAAAGGAGAGTATTGCCAAAATCAAAGATCGCAAGGATAGACGAGAGAGTTACCTTGAGACCTTGGGAGAGGGGCCAAAACCATATCTCTATGTAATTGTTGCAACCGGTAACATTTATGAAGATGTAGTTCAGGCAGAAGCTGCGGCAAGGCAGGGGGCAGATATTATTGCCGTTATAAGAACAACTGGGCAATCTCTTCTGGATTATGTCCCATTTGGAGCAACAACAGAGGGTTTTGGCGGTACCTTCGCAACCCAGGAGAATTTCAGAATAATGAGAGCTGCTTTGGATAGAGTTGGAGAGGAGTGTGACAGGTATATAAGATTGTGCAACTACTGCTCGGGACTCTGTATGCCGGAAATCGCAGTTATGGGTGCATTGGAAGGACTTGATGTGATGCTTAATGATGCTCTTTACGGAATTCTTTTCAGAGATATTAATATGCAAAGAACCCTTGTAGATCAGTACTTTTCAAGAGTGATTAATGGTTTTGCAGGTGTGATAATCAATACTGGAGAGGATAACTATCTGACAACTGCAGACGCATTTGAAGAGGCTCACACTGTGCTTGCATCTGACTTTATAAACGAGCAACTGGCTCTTCTTGCAGGTATTCCTCAAGAGCAGATGGGTCTGGGTCACGCTTTTGAGATGGATCCTCAAATGGAGAATGGATTCTTATACGAACTATCTCAGGCACAAATGACAAGGGAGATATTTCCAAATGCTCCGTTAAAATATATGCCACCTACAAAGTTTATGACGGGCAATATATTCAAAGGACACATCCAGGATGCATTGTTTAATATAATAGGCGTTTGGACAAATCAGGGAATTCAGCTTCTCGGAATGCCTACTGAGGCTATCCATACCCCGTTTATGTCCGACAGATTTCTCTCGATCGAAAATGCAAGATATATCTTCAACAATATGAAGAACTTGGGAGATGAGGTAGAGTTTAAGGAGGGAGGTATTATCCGTAACAGAGCTAAAGAGGTGCTTGAAAAGGCGATATCTACTTTAGAAAAAATCGAACAGGAGGGGCTTTTCTCTGCTCTTGAAATGGGGCTGTTTGGAGATGTTAAAAGATCTAAAAGTGGTGGAAAGGGATTAGAGGGAGTTGTTGCAAAAGGGGGTAATTATATGAACCCGTTTATAAAAATTATGAAAGGAGATAAATAGTATGAGCTCAGGATTATACTCAAACAATTCCGGTGACTTTGATAAAACGCTGGATTTAAAAAAAGTAAAACCTTACGGTGATACTATGAATGACGGAAAGGTTCAGCTGAGTTTTACCCTCCCTGTACCGGCGTGTGCTGAGGCAACAGAGGCGGCAAAAATTCTTTGCAAAAAAATGGGACTTGAGAACCCTCAGGTTGCTTTTTTTAAAGAGCTTACCCCCGGTTATACCTTCTTCAATTGTTATGGCAGCTCATCTGTGGATGTGGATTTTACGGATATTCACGTTGCAAAAGTTGAGAGTACAGTTATGGATATGCACGACACAGATCTGTATATCAAGGAGAACGTAGGACACCCGCTTATTGTAATTGGAGCAAGTACCGGCACAGATGCTCACACTGTGGGTATTGACGCAATTATGAATATGAAGGGTTATGCCGGACACTATGGTCTTGAGAGATATGAGATGTTTGAGGCCTATAATTTAGGATCTCAAGTGTTGAACGAAGATTTCGTAGCAAAAGCGATAGAGCTTAAAGCAGACGCTCTTTTAGTATCTCAAACAGTTACACAAAAGGATGTTCATATAAAGAACCTTGTTGAGTTGGTAGAGCTTCTTGAAGCAGAGGGATTAAGGGATAAGGTAATTTTAATTTGCGGTGGCCCTAGGGTTAACCACGAATTGGCAAAAGAGTTAGGTTATGATGCAGGTTTCGGAATGAACAGCTATGCAGACGATGTAGGATCGTATATTGCTCAGGAGTATGTCAGAAGAAAATCTGCTGTTAAATAGTATTCAAAAAATAAATGATTTAGTATGGATAAGAATCAGATTAGAGAGGTAATAGCAAGAAGGGCTGCCCTTGAATTAAAGGACGGAGATGTTGTCAATCTTGGCATTGGACTTCCGACACTAATACCAAATTATCTTTCGGAAGGTGTTAAGGTAACCCTTCAGTCGGAGAATGGCTTGCTTGGAATGGGTCCGGAGCCACAAGAGGGTATGCAAGACAGGAATTTCACAAATGCAGGTAATGGCTTCATTACCTACTTTACCGGAGCCTCCTGCTTTGACTCCTCAATGTCATTTTCCATTATACGCGGAGGTCACGTGGATGTAACCATACTGGGTGCACTTGAGGCCGATGAGAAGGGAAACCTTGCTAACTGGATGATCCCCGGTAAAAAAACCCCGGGAATGGGAGGGGCTATGGACCTTATTGTTGGAGCCAAAAGAGTGATACTTGCAATGGAGCACACTGCAAAAGGTTCTCATAAAATTCTTAAAGAGTGTAATTTACCGCTAACAGCCGCGGGACAGGTAAATATGATTATTACCGAAATGGGGGTAATGAACATTACTCCACAGGGAATACTGCTTACAGAACTTCACCCTGACTTTACAGTTGACCAGATAAAAGAGGCAACCGGGGCAAATTTGATAGTATCAGAAAATTTAATTAAAATGAAGTGTTAATATGAAAAAGGTTTTTATTGTTGCAGCAAAAAGAACAGCCATTGGTAAATTTATGGGCTCTCTCTCAAGTTTTAATCCGGGAGAACTGGGAGCTGTTGTTATTCGTCAGCTGCTTAAAGATACAGCAGTATCTCCGGATAAGATTGATTCCGTTATTGTTGGTAATATTTTATCAGCAGGACAGATGCAGGGAGTTGCACGCCAGTGTTCAATAAAAGCAGGAGTGCCTGCCGAGGTACCTGCCTACTCAATAAATATGGTATGCGGATCGGGGATGAAAGCAATTATGAACGGTTACTCAGACATTGTATCCGGTGCTGCAGACATTGTAATTGCTGGCGGAACAGAGTCAATGAGTAACTCAGGGTTTATTCTTCCTGGAGGAACACTGCGTGGTGGTGTTAAAATGGGGCATATTCAAGGATTTGATCATATGATCTATGACGGGTTAACAGATGCTTTCAATAACTATCATATGGGTATCACAGCTGAGAACATCGCCGAAAAATACTCTATCACAAGAGAGGAGCAGGACCGGTTCGCATTTAACTCCCAACAAAAAGCTGTTAAAGCTGTAGACTCAGGTGTGTTTGACAAAGAGATTGTTCCGGTTGAGATAGTATCTAAAAAGGAGACAACAATTTTTAATAGGGATGAGTATCCCAACAGGGCTACAACTCTCGAAAAGCTTGCTGCATTAAGGCCTGCTTTTAAGAAAGATGGGACCGTAACTGCAGGTAACGCTTCAGGTGTAAATGACGGTGCTTCATTTGTTATGTTGGCTTCTGAGGATGCAATAAAAGAGTATGGAATTAGACCGTTAGCCGAAATTATAGCCTCAGGTCAGGGCGGAGTTGATCCATCAATTATGGGAATGGGCCCTGTTCCTGCGATTAGGAAAGCTCTCAAAAACGCCAATCTCAAACTATCTGATATTGAAATTATTGAACTTAATGAAGCCTTTGCAGCTCAGTCACTGGGAGTGATAGAGGAGCTGGTTTCGGAACACGGAGTCACCAAAGAGTGGATTGATCATAGGTGCAACATAAATGGAGGGGCAATAGCTTTAGGTCACCCTATAGGGGCATCGGGTAACAGAATAGTAGTTACATTGATTCATACTCTCAAGGCTACAGGAAAAAGTATTGGATTGGCCTCACTTTGCATTGGAGGCGGAATGGGAACAGCTATTATTTTAAAGTCCGTTTAATATCCCATTTTTGGATACCCTCTTTTTCTTTTTTGTTTACATAAACAACTATAATATAATATTATATGAATAATTCAAACAAAACTGCAAGAAAAAGAGTTCTCTTTGTTTGTCTTGGTAACATCTGCCGCTCACCGGCTGCAGAGGCAATTTTTCGCAAAAGAGTTCTTGAGAAAGGGAGAGATATCATAGAGGAGATTGACTCTGCAGGATTGAACGGGTACCATAATGGTGAGATGGCAGACAGCCGAATGATACGAGTTGCTCAAAGGAGAGGATACAATATCACTTCGATATCGAGAAAGTTCAACCCTAATATAGACTTTGACAAGTTTGACTTTATTATAGGTATGGACGATTTTAATGTAAAGGAGTTGAAAAATTTGGCAAAAAAAGCTGAACACATCTCCAAAATCAGCAAAATGACAGACTATGGAGATGGTATATCCTATAATGCAGTACCAGACCCATATTACGGAGGAGATGAGGGCTTTGTTAAGGTGCTTGATATTCTTGAAAAATGTTCCGACGGATTAATTACAAAATTAAGATTATGAAATCTTTACTCACATTTATTCTTATTTTGACTCTTCTTGCTGCTCAAAAGTTGGAGTCAAAAGAGTATCCAAAAAGAGAGTTCAGAGGGGCCTGGTTTCCAACTGTGGTTAACACAACCTGGAGAGATATGACAACTCAAGAGATTAGAAAGGATATCATCTTCTATTTAGATCTATTCAAGAAGCTAAATATGAATGCTGTAGTTTTTCAGGTCAGACCTCAGGCAGATGCGCTTTATCTCTCTGAACTTGAACCCTGGAGCAGATTTCTTACCGGAACTCAGGGTGTAGCCCCGGATCCGTTTTTTGATCCTGCAGAGTTTATAATTGAAGAGTGCCATAAAAGGGGAATGGAGATGCACGCCTGGTTTAATCCTTATCGTGTATCTTCCGGCAAAAAAGAGGTTCTTTCAAAAGATCATCTATACTTCAAAAACCCCTCTCTTTTTGTTTTTTACGGAGATCAGATCTATTTTGACCCCGGCAATCCTCTATCAAGAGAGCATACAAAAAAGGTAATTTCGGATTTTGTATCAAGATATGATCTTGATGCTGTGCATTTTGACGACTATTTTTATCCATACAGAGTCAAATACCAGGAGTTCCCGGATGAACAGACATTTATCCTGAATCACGAAAAGGATGGATTTGGTATTTTTGATAAGGATAACTGGAGGAGAAACAATGTAAACCTATTGGTTGAGGAGTTGAGTAAAACGATTAAAAGTATAAAGCCTTGGGTAAAATTCGGAATAAGCCCTTTTGGCGTATGGAGAAATATTGGGATGGACTCTTCGGGCTCTCATTCCAATGCTCTTCAAACAAACTATGACGATCTCTTTGCAGATGTTTTAGAGTGGACAAAAAAGGGTTGGATAGATTATAATGCTCCACAACTTTACTGGGAAATAGGACATTCAAGAGCAGACTACCTGCCTCTTATTGAGTGGTGGGCTGAAAATAATTGTGGTGTCAACCTATATATTGGACAAAGTATCTGGAATCAACTGGAGATCAAAAACAAAAACGGGGATATAGTTAACCAACTTCACCGTAAGATGAGAATGGTTCGAGATAATAAAAAGATACAGGGAAACATATGGTGGAGTGGCCTTGGTCTTGCAAATAACAGGGCACTCGCAGATAGTTTAAAATATGACTATCAGAGATATCCTTCACTGATGCCTCACTATGTTAATATTGATACAATCCCACCAAAGCCTGTAAAGATGGTTAAATTCAAAAGAGGAGTGGTCACCTGGGAGACAGATCAGGAGAGTGATGTAATGAACAAACCATTTTTTTATGCTGTCTATATCTTCGGTATAAATGAGAAGATAGATCTTACTAACTCAGAAAAACTGGCAGACATTGTTAATTCGAGACAATATAGAGTAGGGAAGCTAAAGAGGTGCAAAATTGTTATTACAGCTCTGGATCGCCTTCAGAATGAGAGTCTTCCTGTATCAATAACTATTCACTAGGTATTTTGGTAAGGGATTTTTTTTTCAATTCAGCTCCCTTTTCAATCTCATCTTTCGACTTAGATGTAATCACCAGATAGACTCCGGTGAATATGAGTAGAGCAGAGACCGGTTTTGTCCAGTTGAGTGTATCCTGTCCTATTGCAACTGCAATGAGTGAAGCGAGCAAGGGCTGAATATAGTTAAACATACTCACAGTGGTAGGCCTCAAGAGCTTTAAGGCAAAAGCTACAAGTAGATATGCTGTAAATGTCCCGAAAAAGAGTGCATAACCTAGTTGTAGATACTGAGTTTTGCCTGCTCCGGGTAACATCGCTACATATTTCCAGGTAAATGGTAAAGATGCCAGCATACCATAAAAAAAGGTCCATTTCATCACCTCTATAGGGGGGTATTTTATCATTAAGGGCCTTATTAATACAAGATAGAGCCCATAAACAAAACAGCTTATCAGAACTGTGAGATTGCCTGTCAGAGTACCGCTCTGGATAAAAAGGCCACTGTAAGATACATAAAGTATTAGTGTTGCTCCTCCCATTCCAATAATGACTCCGGTAAGTTTTTTTGCTGTGATTGGCTCTTTAATAATAAGTGCGGCAAATATCATTGTTATTATTGGAGTCACTGTAATTATTAGTGAAGCATCAACCGGAGAGCTCTTTGATAGTCCTACCAAAAAAGAGAGTTGATTTGTGGTTGTCCCTAAAATTCCGCTGATTATGAGTATGTAATGCTCTTTTATTGTGAACTTTACTCCGGTTTTCAAAATTTTGGAAAGAGTAAAGAAGGCGAAGAAAGCAAATGAAATTCTGAGAAGAGAGAGACCGAATGGGTCAATCCAATCCGGAGTCAGCTCTCTGGAGACTGGCATATTAAATGCGAAAAATATATTAGCCACCAAAATTAGTATAACTCCTCTTGTTTTTGGTGGCAATGAGATAAATCTCTCTATCATAAGCTTATACTTAGTAGTACCTTTTTATTGAACGCTCCTCTCTTCTGACAATCTCAGAAGCTTTCTCCAAAGCCATTGTTATATGCGGAAAGACGTAATCTCTACCAATCTCATTTATGAATCCAGATTTTAATAGAGAATCAAATACTTGATCATTAACTCCGGACAGAATTATATGTATCTTCTCTTGTCTGGATCTCTTCCATAGGTTTCTAAGGTTATTAAGGCCGGTAGAGTCAATAAATGGAACCTTTCTCATACGTATTATTCTCACCTTTACATTTTGGTAAGAAGAGCTGTCAATTTCATCAAGCTTACTGGCAAGCCCAAAGAAAAATGGTCCATCAATCTCAAAGATCTCAACCCCTTTAGGAATGGAGATCATATCTATATCATTTGGAGCCTCTTCATCTTCACTTCCTGCAACTGTATTATTCTCAATTACTTTTATAGATGAAGTCTCAGAAATTCTCTTAACAAACAAAATAATAGCAAGTATAACTCCAAACTCAATTGCAACTGTCAGATCAATTATTACTGTCAGAAAGAATGTAATAAGCAGAACCGCTACATCGGCTCTGTGCCCCTTTAGCAGATAGCGGAAAGTTCTCCACTCACTCATATTGTAAGCTACAATTATTAGAATTGCAGCCAAAGTGGATAGGGGTATATAAACTGCATAAGGCATAAGGAAGAGAAAAATCAACAGCAGTACAACAGCGTGAATTACTCCGGCTACAGGAGTCTTTCCTCCGTTATTGATGTTAGCCATTGTTCTTGCTATTGCTCCGGTTGATGGAATACCTCCAAAAAATGGAGTTATAATATTGGTAATTCCCTGGCCTATAAGCTCTGTATTTGAATCGTGTCTTTTCCCTGTGACACCGTCTGCTACCATAGCAGCGAGAAGTGACTCTATTGCACATAAAAGTGCAATAGTAATGGCAGGTTGGAATAATAAACGAATCGCTTCAAAATCTATTTTTGGGGTTTCAGGTCTTGGGAGTGGAACTCCTCCTGCAAGTTCAGGGAATTTACTCCCAATTGTGGCAAAGTCTATACCGGCAAATTTACTAAGCAAAATAGCTCCAATTGTTCCCATTACAATAGCAACAAGTGAACCCGGTATCTTTTTGTTAATTTTCGGCCAAAAAACAATTATTCCAAGAGAGATTAATCCAAGAGCGCTCTCCCAAAAATTTATGGAGGAAATATTGTTAAAATAGGCTAACCACTTAGGGATAAAATCAGATGGAACACTATCCATTTTCAGCCCCAGTAGGTCTTTTATCTGAGTAGAGAAAATCACAAGGGCTATACCGCTTGTAAAGCCAACTACAATTGGATAGGGGATAAATTTAATAATGTTCCCAAGCTTGAAAAGACCCATTAAAACCAGAATTACCCCGGCAAGTACAGTTGCAATTATTAAGCCGGATATACCATACTGGGTTACTATTCCGTAAACTATAACTATAAATGCACCTGTAGGTCCGCCAATAAGAAATTTTGATCCACCCAAAAGAGATGTCAGCAGACCTGCTACAATTGCCGTAATCAGACCCTGTTGTGGAGTGACACCGGAGGCTATCCCAAAAGCAATGGCCAGAGGAAGTGCAATAATACCTACAATAACTCCTGCAATCAGATCCGACATAAAGGTTTTTTTGTCGTATCTGCGATTAATAATAATATCAAAAAGCTTAGGTCTAAAGACCGAAGAGATATCTATTTTCATAGAGCCGTATATTTTTGAGAAACGGCAAATTTAGTAATTATAACTCTTAAACCAACCTAAAACAGCAATTCCGCCTGTTTAATTATTGCTTCGTTTGACAGTTTATTGCTGAGAATGAGATTTGGTTTCAAATAATAGGGGTTTATTTGAGATTTCAGAAATCTCTCTCCTCCTCCTGTAATATTCAGCATAAGAACAGCATCTCTATCTGCCTTGAGTGAATCAAGAGATTTTATCATACCGGCAAGAGCAACCCCGGCAGCAGGATGAATATCAATACCCTCAAGCTCTTCAAACATTTCACACGCTATATTCAACTCACTGTTTGTAACTGACTCAATATCTCCGGAAGTATCTTTAAGAGCATCAAAAAGACCTCCGGGAACAGAGTATGGTGGCCGGCGGTTAGAGAGCACTTTTGCAGTTATTTTTAACGCATTCTCTCTGGCTATATCTTCATCCGGGAATATTATCTCTCTGCTACCAGCTCTCCAGGCATCATACATAGGGGTAAATGGGCTGTTTTGAGATGGAAGCAGCACCATCTTATGAGTTCCAAATGCACCATCTTCAATCAGCCTTAAATTGGCCTCCCAGGCGGCAATTGTTCCGGTTCCACTGCCAATGGCCTGAAAATAGTAATCCGGGATACGTTTAATGGCAGTTGCTGCACTTAGTACTGTTGTTCCCATTCCATCTCTTCTGGCTACATTTTTTGCCCCTCCCTCTTCAAAAAAGAGTTCAGATTTGCATATCTTGCCGGATAGATCTATTGCATCATAATAATCTGTCTCAGGGGGGGTGCAGATAAGTTTAACGCAATCTTGAATATAATCTTTAAACCATAAAGCATTGAGATTATCATACGGGACAATTAGCAAAAGAGGAATGTTGTTGTCCGAACACACTTTTGCAAAAGCTCTTGCTGTATTTCCAACTGAGGCCACAACCATAACACCCTTCTGCTTATCGGTCAATCTTGCACAAACTGTGTAGGCCTCCGTCTCCTTGAAAGAGCAGGTACTCATCTCTGCTCCGATTTTTGGCCAATAACCGCTAAAGCTAATGTAAAGATTTGACAATTTGAGCTTTGCAGCAAGTTTTGTACTTTTATATGTGACAGTAGAGGAGGAGTTTTTTAGGAATTTATTAATAGGCAACCACTCTGCATATTTATATATACCAAGAGAATCAGCTTTTAAAACCAATTTTTTACTTTCATAAATTGCTCTTACCAGAGATGGCTTCGGGTAATCGGGGTCTGCCAGAAGCCAGCCACTATCCTCAAAAATATTTCCATCTGCATAATTCTGTAGTTTGTAATTTGTCATATTTGCACCTTATTGAATTTCTATATCATTTGTTCTTCAACTAATTGAGCAATATCTAAGGTCTCTCTTTTATTTAATTTAGAAAAACTTCTCAAGCATAATGGGCAGGCAGTAATAAGCTTCTCAGGGTTGTTGATATTTAGTTTTTCAAGGGAGTGTAAAGTTACAGATTCTCTCTCACTTTGAGAAAATCTTCTACTCGCAAGTGATCCACCACAACAAATACTCTCAGCAGGTAAATTTGATGACTCCTTTAACACTGCTGCAGATGAGATTACCGCTCTCGGTTCTGAATAGACACCAGATCCTCTGCCCAGATCACAAGGATCGTGGTAAACTACTGAGAAGTCTCCCTTTTTAAGCTTAATTTTTCCCTGCTTTATAAGCAAATTAATGTATTGAGAGTGGTGCATCACTTCAACGCCGTTTAAGCTGTAGTTCTCTTTAAAAACCTTATAGCAAATAGGGCAGGAGAGTAGCAAAATCCCCGCATTTGCCCTTATAATAAGCTCACTGTTGACCCTAATAAGCTCCTTAGCAGCTCTCTCTCCGCCAGCGAGAATTAGTGGTCTCCCGCAACATATACTCCCATCTCTATCCATAAAGCTGTAATCTATCTGAGCTTTATCCATAATATTAAAGAGAGATTTATATATTTGCGGAGTCAAGTGGGTCATACACCCTGCATAATATAGAACTTTTTCCCTATCCTGTCTATTTATACTACTCTTAAACTCCGGATGTTTTTTACTAAGGTAGTTGTAGTCAAATATCTGATCAGGGAAATTCTCTCTCTTTTTGAGAAACTTAAGGCGACAAGAATCAATCTCTACCGGACAAAGTTCAACGCATTTACCACACATAAGACACTGCTCCGCTAAAAATAGGCTATCTAACTTCCTTCTACGAAGCTTTCTAAGCAGATAAACAGAAGTATAATTGCTCTTTTCATCAACTACACTCATAGGACAGGCATCTATGCATATTCCACAAGATGAACAGGAGTATATCTCGCTCTCAGCAAAACCATTACGAGAACTTGTAGATTTTATACCTGCATTTCTGAGGAAAATCAGAAGAATTTCAGTTGGTATATGCATATATCTTGAGAATGGGAGAGCAAAGAGGAAAAGTGCTAGAGCACAAGAGTATGCCCACCAGAGTGTATCCATGTAAAGAGTACTCTCCACGAAACGTCCCATCAAAGTATTAATTGTGCCAGTCAAAAAACTTCCACCACTTATATCTGCTGTAAAACTCTCGGCAACAAGTCTTAAAGGAAAAATCAACCACAAAGACCACAGAGCAATTTTATCACCGGTCTTATGACGGGTTGTTCTTTTCATCCCAAGTCTTACAGAGCGAAACCTCTTATAAATAGCAAGAGCGATACCGCTCAAAACAATCAGCAGAAAGAGATCCATAAGAAAGAAGAAAAAAGCTCCTCTTAATGTCTGACTTGTCTCCATAACAAAGTATCTGAAAAAAACAGGGTAGTAGATAACCCCGTTTCTTTGAGGTGTATATAGAATAACTTCAATATGACCGATAAAGATTAGCATAAACCATCCAAAAGCTATACTAGCGTGCATATACCCCAGCAGAATATTCCTTTTGAAAATTTTTACGTGAAGGAGTACATCAAAAAGAATATCTTTGATGGTTTTGAATATCTTTACAGAGAAGATAGATCTCAGTAGATTTAAAGCCTCTTTTCTGCTTAGGCTTAAGAGAATTCTTAATGTACCCGTCCCCAGATAAAGCATAATAAAGATTACCCCGAGAGTGAATGGGATAACAAAAGGGTCATATCCAAAAATAATTCTCTCTTTCAAAATCTCTCCTTTTTGTAGTATTGATTTATAGAAAGTATTATCTCCCTTGTATTAATTCCTCTGGGACAGACCAATGTGCATTTCCCGCAAAGCATACACCCTTTGATTAACTCTTTTGCCTCTTCGTTTCTCCCTCTCTCGATTAATAGTATGGCTTTTCTGAAATTCACAGGTGTAAAGTTCCCGGCACTGCACGATGATGCACAGGATCCACACGCAATACATTGGGTAATTGTGCCCGACTCTGCTTTCAACTTCAAAAAAAGGTCAGAGTCAGAACTATCCAGATCAATTCTCTTGCTGGAAGATAACTTGAAACCAAAATTAACCATTTTTGACTCTGTTTAAATATTCATTAACCGACAAAGCTGTAGATCTTGCTTCGTTAATAACCTCCGGAAGTGTCTTTGGTCCTGTTGCAGAACCTGTAACAAAGACTCCGGATATATTAGTCTGGTTTGTTTTTTGTATAGGATCAACAGAGTTTATAAATCCGTCTTCGCCTAATTGAAGTGAAAGTTGTTGTGTTAAAAAATCATTCTCTCTTTCTGAGATAATTCCTGCCATCAGAATAACCCAGTCCAAAGTTATTTTCAAAGGTCTAGAAGAGAGTGTATCCTCTGCCTTCACAATAACAAGACCACTCTGATCTTGTGAAATTTCGGATACTCTACCTCTTATAAATCTAATTCCGTATTTTAGCTGTGCCTCCAGGTAGAGATCTTCATAACCTCTGCCATACATCCTTAGATCCATATAGAAGCAGTAAATCTCTGTATCGGGGTAGAGCTGTTTTAACTCTATTGCCTGTTTTATTGCAGTGATACAACATAATTTTGAACACTGTTTGTTGCAGATTTTTTCATCTCGAGAACCAACGCAATGGACAAATCCTATTCTCTTAGGTGACTCTTTACCAAGACCATCACCTTTTTTAAACCTAGTTTCAAGATCTGCATTAGTGATAACCCTCTCATATAGTCCATATCCGTACTCCTGCTTCTTCTGAGCTGGAAACAATTTAAAGCCGGTTGCAAAAACCACTGTACTACATTTAATTATCTCACCTGAATTGAGTTGTGCAATAAAATGGTAATCCTCCCTTTTCTCAATTGAGATAAGGTAATTTCCTAAAAGCACCTTGGTGGTGCCTAGACTCTCTTTTAGATTGTTATTAACATCAGAGGCGGGAACACCATCGGGGAAAAGTCTATCCCATTTAAGAATATGACCTCCAAGTTCTCTCTCTTTCTCAATTAATATTACATTTCTGTTAAAATCGGATATTCGCGAAGCTGTCTCCATTCCGGCAGGCCCTCCTCCAATTACAAGAACATCTCCCTCCATAGTGAGTAGAATCTTAATTTTAAAGTTTAAACAACTTTATCATTGTTTAAAGCGTAAATGTTTTGGGACATTTTGTTGAGAACTGAGACAAATTTTTCAAGATCTTCTCGGGGAATATTCTTAAAAATTGTGTTAGTAGACTCAATTGCAATCTCGGTTATAATATCCTTAATATTAAGAGCTTCTTCGGTAAGATGAATCTTGTTAAGTCTTCGATCCTGCTCATCAGTTCTCCTTTGCACAAGTCCCTTTTTTTCAAGTGCGTCAATTAATTTGGTAACTGAGTTTTTATCCTTAATAATGATATCTGCAATTTGTTGTTGAGAGAGAACACCTTCGTCCCAGAGGGTATCTATAACCAAATACTGTTCAGGTGTTAAGTTAAACCCGCGGTTATGAAATATTTTATTCAGATACTGTTTGAACTGGTAGTGTACCAGATTGAGGTACACTCCAACCTGTTTATTTAGTATCATAGTCTATTGTATATGCTTTTACTATCACAAATATAGCTATTTTTTATTTTAAATGTCAGGATTTAATAATATCTTTCAGTCAAAAATAGATATGAGCTCTACCTTTATATTAATTGCACTGATATTGCTAATTATTCTCAATACGGCATTTATTTTGAACATTATAGGCTCTTCCAGAAGAGCATCGGAAGAACAAAAATATCTGCTGACAGAGTTACAACGCCTTAGTAAAGAGAATAGGGACGAGCTCTCTGCCTCTCTTTCAAGATTTTCAGAATTTATCAGTCAGAATTTTAAAAATTTTCAGGATTCATCCTCTAATTCGATGGCTCAGCTTACAGAACTTCAAAAAGAGAGGCTGGATCAGTTAGAGAAGAGGCAAAACGAGATGATTGTAAATACAGAAAAGAGGTTAGAGCAAATTCGGGGTACAGTAGAAGAGAAGCTGGAAAAGACTCTAAGTGAGAGATTGGGTAGAAGTTTTGAAACAGTAGGTAAACAGCTTATAGAAGTTCAAAAGGGTTTGGGAGAGATGCAGGTTCTGGCACAAGATGTCGGAGGTCTTAAAAGAGTGCTTAATAATGTAAAAATGAGAGGTGGAATAGGGGAGGTTCAGCTCTCAATGCTTCTGGAGAACATCCTGGCTCCGGATCAGTACGAAACAAATGTAAAGACAAAGAGCACCGGAAGGGACTTTGTTGAATTTGCAATAAAGCTCCCGGGTAAAGATGATAGCAGAAAACATATCTGGCTTCCGGTTGACGCTAAATTCCCGAAAGAGTATTACGAAACACTTCAGAATGCATACGACTCAGCAGATATGGTTCTTATTGACAAAGAGCAGCGTAACCTTGAGAATGCAATAAAGAATATGGCAAAGGATATATCATCAAAATATATAGACCCTCCGGGAACAACAGATTTTGCGATAATGTTTCTCCCTTTCGAGGGTATCTATGCAGAAGTTGTAAGGAAAGCATCTCTTTTGGAGGAGATTCAGAGCAGATACAAAGTATTGATTACAGGGCCCACAACATTTGCAGCAATTCTTAACAGTCTTCAGATGGGGTTCCGTACCCTTGCAATAGAGAAGAGGAGCGGGGAGGTCTGGAATATACTGGGAGCAGTTAAGAGGGAGTTCTCAACTTTTGGGGATCTGCTTACAAAGGCTCAGAAAAATATTCAGGGCGGACTGGATGATATAGATAAACTTGTTGGTGTAAGAACAAGAGTTATACAGAAAAAATTAAGCAGTATCGAGACAATGGATCCTGATACTGCTTCAATCATAGTTGGCGAGAGGGATGACTTGTTAACCGATAGTGATTTGGAATCTTAACTAATAAGAAATATATTCGTCCCAACTTTTTATCTGGATATCTTCAATGCCCATTGAACAAAACGAGATAATAAATGCAGAGGCAAGTCTAGCGTTGGTAATTAGAGGAATGTTAAAGTCTACTGACGCCCTTCTAATCTTATACCCATTCTCAAGCTCTACCTGTGTTAGATTTTTAGGTATGTTAATTACCAGATCTATCTTCTTCTGTTGAATCATATCTAATGCCTGCGGTTGGTTATCCGGATCGCTTGGCCAATGGACAAGTGTTGCCGGGATACTATTTTCAATCAAATACTTATGTGAACCGCCTGTAGCAAAAAGATTGTACCCTTTTTGTGAGAGAAGTTTAGAGGCAACTAAAAGGTCTGCTTTTTGCTTTGATGACCCGGATGATATAAGAATGTTTTTCTTTGGTATACGATATCCTACCGAGAGCATTGCTTTAAGTATCGCCTCATTTGTATCATCTCCAATACAACCCACCTCTCCGGTTGATGCCATATCCACTCCAAGGACAGGATCTGCCTTCTGAAGTCTTGAAAACGAGAACTGAGATGCCTTTATTCCTACATAATCCAAATCAAAAGCACTTTTACCCGGCACAACAAAAGGTTCTCCAATCATTACCTTGGCTGCAAGTTCAATGAAATTTATTTTTAATACTTTAGAGACAAAAGGGAAGCTCCTTGAAGCTCTTAAATTGCACTCAATAACCTTAATATCATTCTCCTTAGCAAGAAACTGAATATTAAAAGGGCCTGAGATATTAAGCTCTTCAGCTATTTTACGAGCAATTTTCTTAATTCTCCTGGTTGTCTCAACATATAACTTCTGTGGTGGAAATTGAATTGTAGCATCTCCTGAGTGAACCCCTGCAAACTCTATATGTTCAGATATGGCATAAGCGACAATCTCTCCATCTTTAGCCACAGCATCAATCTCAATCTCTTTTGCATTTTGAATAAATTCAGATACCACAACTGGGTGTTTCTTAGAAACATTAGCTGCTAAATTCAAGAATTGCTCTAACTCCGAGTTATTTGAACAGACGTTCATTGCTGCGCCAGACAATACATAGGATGGCCTGACCAAAACAGGAAATCCAACAACATCTACAAAGCTAAATACATCTTTTAGTGTCGTCAACTCTCTCCATCTGGGTTGATCAATTTTTAGTCTGTCAAGCATAGATGAGAATTTATGTCTATCCTCCGCTTTATCAATACTCTCTGCAGTAGTTCCAAGGATATTAACTCCGGATTTATCCAATTTTAGTGCTAAATTATTGGGAATCTGGCCGCCAACAGAGACCACCATACCGTGTGGGTTCTCAAGCTCGTGTATATCCATTACACGTTCGAATGTAAGTTCATCGAAATAGAGACGATCACACATATCATAATCTGTTGAGACTGTCTCCGGATTATAGTTAATCATAACTCCCCTCCAGCCACACTCTCTAATTGTCTGAAGTGCGTTAACAGAACACCAGTCAAATTCAACAGAACTTCCGATTCTGTATGCTCCGGAACCTAAGACTATAATTGACTTATGATCACCAATGTATTTGACATCATTGTGAGTTCCGTTATAAGTAAGGTAGAGATAATTTGTTTGAGCCGGATACTCTGCTGCAAGTGTGTCAATCTGTTTGACAACAGGCACTATACCCCTCTCTTTTCTGTGAGTCCGTATCATAGCTGTAGTCAGATCCGGATCAATTCTATCTTTATATATAAGTCTGGCAAGTTGAAAGTCAGAAAAGCCCTCTCGTTTTGCTTTTCTTAAGAGGTTATCCTCAAGACTCTCTTTACTCTCAATTTTCTCTATCTCTTTGGATGTTAATACAATATTATGAAGTTTATCCAGAAACCATTTGTCAATTTTTGTCAGGTTATGAATCTGATCTACAGTGTAACCCTTTTGGAACGCCTTGGATATAACAAATATGCGATTATCTGTAGGCTCTCGTAAGGACCTATCTATGTCTTCTACAACAATCTCCCTGTTTGCAACAAACCCGTGAGCGCCCTGACCTATCATTCTTAACCCCTTCTGAATAGCCTCTTCAAAACTTCTTCCAATGGCCATCACCTCGCCGACACTCTTCATACTTGATCCAATCTCCCTTGATACTCCCTGGAATTTTGATAGATCCCAACGTGGAATTTTACAAACAATATAGTCTAATGCAGGCTCAAAGAATGCAGGAGTAGTCTTAGTTACAGAATTTTTAAGATCGTAAAGTGCATAGCCCAGACCCAATTTAGCTGCGACAAAGGCAAGAGGATAACCAGTTGCTTTAGAAGCAAGTGCAGATGATCTACTCAAGCGAGCATTTACCTCAATTACTCTATAATCTTCGGAATATGGATCAAATGCGTACTGCACATTGCACTCACCAACAATTCCAATGTGTCTCACAATCTTAATTGCTAACTCTCTTAGAAGATGATATTCGCTATTTGTTAATGTTTGAGAGGGTGCAACTACAATACTCTCTCCGGTATGTATTCCTAGCGGATCAAAATTCTCCATATTACACACAGTAATACAGTTATCAAAACGATCTCTGACCACCTCATACTCTATCTCCTTCCAACCCTTTAATGACTTCTCAACTAAAACTTGAGTTGAATATGAAAAAGCCTTCTCTGATAATGATATAAGCTCTTGTTTATTATCACAAAACCCACTTCCCAAACCTCCCAAAGCGTACGCTGCACGTATTATGACCGGGTATCCCAGAGAGTCAGCGGCTACTATTGCATCTTCTATGTTCTCTACTGCGTGGCTTTTAATTGTCTTAACATCTATCTGATCCAGTTTTTTAACAAATAATTCACGATCCTCTGTGTCCATTATTGCCTGAACTGGGGTGCCAAGAACCTTTAAATTGTATTTTTCGAAAATGCCGTTTTTATAGAGTTCAACCCCACAATTAAGGGCAGTCTGTCCTCCAAAGGCAAGAAGTATACCCTGAGGCTTCTCTTTTTTAATTACCTGCTCTACAAAGTAGGGTGTAACAGGTAAAAAGTAAATTTTATCTGCTACCCCCTCAGAGGTTTGAACCGTTGCAATGTTTGGGTTGATGAGTACTGTCTCTATACCCTCCTCTTTCATTGCCTTAAGTGCCTGGGATCCTGAATAGTCAAACTCACCAGCCTCTCCAATTTTTAAAGCACCCGAACCCAATAGCAGTATTTTTTTAATCTTTTTGTCCATCATATTATTTTAGAGGAGGTTTATAAAATCATCAAATAGAAATTCTGTGTCTGTAGGGCCACTTGAGGCCTCCGGGTGGAATTGGCAAGAGAAGAATGGTTTGCTTTTATGTTTGATTCCCTCATTTGTTCCATCATTCATATTAATGAATAGCGGCTCCCAATCTTTTCCGAGAGTTGAGTTATCAACTGCATAACCGTGGTTTTGAGATGTGATAAAACATCTGTCGCTATTTACCATCCTTACTGGCTGATTATGACTTCTATGGCCATATTTTAATTTAAATGTTGTTGCTCCTCCTGCCATAGATAGGAGCTGATTACCCATACAAATTCCAAAAATTGCTCTCTCCTGCTGTAAAGCTACCTTAATAAAATCTACAGTCTCTGTGCAGAAATCGGGGTTTCCGGGGCCGTTTGAGATAAACAGTCCATCGTATTCAAGTTTGGTGAAATCATAATTCCAAGGAACCCGAATCACTTCAACTCCTCTTTTTATTAAACATCTTATTATATTGTGTTTAACTCCACAGTCAACTAAAACTATTTTCTTCTTTCCTGAGCCATAACGTATTATCTCTTTGCAGCTTACAAGAGCTACTTGATTTTCAAGATTAGGATCATAAACGCTTTTCAAATCTCCACCTTCTGGTGTTATTTTACCGAGCATTGACCCCTTTTCCCTTAGAATTTTAGTTAACTCTCTTGTATCAATTCCAAATATTCCGGGTACTTTATGCTCTTTAAGCCATCGATCAAGGCTCTTAACAGCGTTCCAGTGACTATAACGAAAGGAGTAGTCAGAAATTACCAGCCCTCTAACGTGTATCTTCTCAGATTCAAAGCATTGTGAAAGATTATTCTCGTAAATATCTTCCGGTACTCCATAATTACCGACTAATGGATATGTAACACAAAGAATTTGTCCTGAGTAGGATGGATCTGTAAGACTCTCGGGATATCCTACCATAGCGGTAGAAAAAACGACCTCACCGTCAACGGATTGGTCGTAACCAAAAGAGAATCCCTTAAATTCAACACCATTCTCAAGGTGAAGGGTTGCAGGTTTGTGAATTTGCATTTTTATTTTCCTGTTTTGATATTAAATAAACTCGGCAAAGTTAATTATAATATGAATAAAAAAAAGGGCGTAAAGCCCCTTTTTTTTAGGAAAATGATGGATAATCCCAAGTAACAGATAGTTAGACAGCTACATACTCCTTGCAAAAATATTCCAAAGCTCTGCTTTAAGTTCTTGCCACCTTCTTATTGTCATTGATGCAAAATCGTGAGTATGGTTGGTTAAAAGTTGTTTAGCCAGATCAATATCTCCTGACTCTATAAGATCTTTTGCCTTTTTTTCAATTTTAGGAGCCATCTCAAATAACATATCCTCAAATCTCATAACCTGAGGTTCAATTAATTTACGAGTCCTGTCCCAATTTATAGTAGCAATTCTGTTAGTCTCACGAAAGGCCCAAATTGCAGCATCCTCCCTGTATCTATGTTGACCGCAAACTTCAAAACTTTTTGGCAGGGAAACAGTTCCCGAGTAGATTGGAATTCGGGGACTTTGAGCAGGATTATCAAATGAGAAGTATGCAACTCCGCCAATCTCATCCGGTAGCCAGTCCCTAAGCTGGATTATGTGTGAGTATGAGCACTGAATAACAGCAATTCCTCTGACTCTTTCGGTTACTCCAGGCTTAATCTGGTTTAAAAGAGCCCTCATATCATTAGACATAAAGTTTGAAACTGGTTTTACAACCTCTTTATATTCACCTTTTACTCTATCTCTTCTGGTTATCTCTACAGCGAGATTCTTAGTCTGATCCCATTCAGTTCCTTCGTATGTCTGTCTATATAGTGCAATGATGTCACGAACGGATACTTTTTTATCTGGCTTGACGGAGAAAGGGAGCTCCTGTGCGTCAAATTGAAGATTTAGAGATGGAGCAAGTGTACTTAAAACATAAAAGTCTCTTATTGCAAAGGGTTTGCTACCATTATTAACTTTCCAGAAGATAAAATCTTCCTTTCCGTCCCAAAATCCAAGCTCTTTGCATCTCTCTTTTATATTTTTGCTGTATAAAAAATTTTTCGGGTCATTAAAATCGACTTTTGATATTCTTGGAATGTTTGCAGATATTCCAACGTGGTCATCAGGAATTCTTTGTGCAACCCAAATTGAGCTAGGTTTTCCCGCTCCCGAACCGAATATTTCCAACTGCCAAACCTCTTTTTTATCTGCAATTGTTATACACTCACCGGAATCTCCGTATCCATACTCCTGAGCCAGTTTGCCAATAAGAAGAACAGCATCTTTTGCCGTTGAGCATCTTTGAAGAGCGATCCTCTCCAGCTCCTCAATTAAAAAAAGGCCATTTTCATTAACTAGCTCTTTTCTTCCTACAATCGTAGTCTCTCCAATTGCAAGCTGTTTTTCGTTAAGGCAAGGATATGCTGTATTTAAAAAAGCAAATGTCTCCTCTACTGCCGGAATCCTACCCTTTTCTACAACATTTCTTGTATCGTGGGGCTCTTCATTGTGTAATCTTCCCCAGAAAACAGGCTCGGTCTCCCCAACTTTAAACTGTTTCCTTCCAAAAATTTCAAGCCAGGTTCTGTAATTAGAGTCGCACGTATGGGCTGTCATAACAGAGCCGTCTGTGCTGGCACCTTTTCCCACTACAATTGATGTACAACTCTCGGTATAATCGGAATCATCCGGGTTTATAAAAATGTATGGAGCCTGGGCTGATGCATAGTGAAGGGTCATCAAAAAGAGAGCGGCTAGAATTAGTCGTTTGAATCTCATCTGTTTATAATTATTTAGTTTTAACTTTATGTTTTACTGTTTAACAAAAATACAAAAAAACAGTTTATCTTTACGCTACTGCTAATAAATGAAATAAAATGAGAACATTTTCGTTACTGCTTTCATTGATAATCTCTCTTTCTGTTTTTGCAAAAGAGCCACTTTTTTATGTTGTGGAGATTCGAGAGGAGATAAACGCTTCATCTGCCAAAAGGCTTTCAAAAGGGCTACAAAATGCTCTGGAAAAAGAGGCAGATTGGGTTATAATTCACATAAATACATATGGCGGGGCAGTAGATGCTGCAGATAGTATGAGAACAGCCCTATTAAACTACAGGATACCTGTAATTGCATTTATAGATAATCAGGCTGCATCTGCTGGTGCTCTTTTATCAATTGCCTGCGACAGTATATATATGAGGCGGGGCGGAAGCATAGGTGCTGCTACGGTAGTTAACCAGTCAGGGGAGGCTATGCCGGATAAATACCAATCTTTTATGAGAGCTATGATGCGGGCAACTGCAGAGGTAAACGGAAGGGATCCAAAAATTGCAGAGGCTATGGTAGACCCTTCAATCTATATTGAAGGAGTCATAGACAGTACAAAAGTTCTCAGTTTTACTCCTGAAGAGGCATTAAAGAACAACTACTGTGAAGGGATAGCCGAAAATATCAGTCAGATAGCCGCAATTATTACAGGATCAGACAACTACATAATAGAAAATCAGAAACTGACATTTATAGACAAACTATTGCTTTTCTTTCTTACTCCTGTTGTCCAAGGTATTCTTCTTATGATGATTGTCGGCGGGATCTACTTCGAGCTCCAGAGTCCTGGATTGGGATTACCCTCACTAGTTGCAATTACAGGCGCAATTCTATACTTCTCACCACTCTACATAGAGGGAGTTGCAGAGAGTTGGGAAATCATAATATTTGCGATAGGAGTTTTGCTAATACTGGCAGAGATATTTATAATACCCGGGTTTGGTATAGCAGGAGTCTCTGGTATTGTTCTTTTGGTTACTGGTCTTGCATTTGCAATGATAGACAATAAACTATTCTACAACAGAGGTGAGTTTGACTTTATAGTTCTTATTAAACCAATCTCTATTGTAATGCTCTCCTCTTTTATCTCTCTGGTTACCTCAATCTATCTGGCAGGAAGGCTTTTTAAAAGCACCGCTCTGCCAGGCTTTTCTCTAAAAACGGTTTTGAATGACAGTGATGGATTTGTGGGTGTAGAGAGCGATCTTGGTTTTCTTACTGGTAAAGAGGCTGTTGTAAAGTCACATATGAGACCTTGTGGAAAAGTTGAAGTGCAGGGAAGATGGTATGAGGGGGTAATGGACTCCGGAATTGCAGACAAAGGAGATATTGTTAAGATTACCCGAGTCGAGGGCGGAAGAGTTTATTGCGAGAATCTTCCTCAATAAGTTCCAGTAGCTTATCAATAGCATCTTCCTGTGGTACAGACCTATAGATAGCCTCTTTCCCCCTGTAAATACTTACACGGTTTTTTCCCTCGCCTATATAACCGTAATCTGCATCGGCCATCTCTCCCGGGCCATTTACAATGCAACCCATCACCGCAATATTGTAGCCTACAAGATGAGATGTTCTTCTTTTAACCTCCTCAAATACATTCTCCAGGTCAAAAAGAGTTCTACCACAACCCGGGCAGGCAATATATTCCGGTTTGGTAAACTTTCTTCTGGTTGCCTGAAGAAGATTATCTCTGAATTTTAAAATCTCATCTCTCTGTAAAGGTTCGGAGGATATATTTACATTCAGCTTAATATCATCCGCTAAGTTATCAAGGAGCATTGGGCCCAGGTCACAAGAGGCTTGAAGGATAAAATCCTGATAACTTTTCACATTGTAATCTTTTATTATTACAGAGTTTCTGATATCAATGTTAGTGCTTATTTCATCCCTGACAGGAGGTATATTTACCTCACTATCAGATCTATATTTTGCACCACTTTTGCAATAATCTGCAATAAATAGGGCAACAGGAATCTCATTAACTGGGTTCTCAGTAAGAGAGACTCTAATAGTATCTCCAATACCCTCTTTTAGTAAAGCTGAGAGCGCTACTGCAGATTTTATTCTCCCCTCGTCTCCGTTTCCTGCTTCGGTAACTCCCAGATGTAGTGGATAGAGTGTACCTCTCTCCTTCATCTCTTTGTATAGAAGCCTGTAAGCTTCTGTCATAACCAGTGTATTACTGGATTTCAGGGATATAATAATTTGGTCAAAGCCATTCTCCTCTGCCATTTCAATCCACTCAACTGCTGCAGCTTTCATCCCCTTTGGCGTATCTCCGTACTTGAATACAACTCTCTCTCCAAGAGAGCCGTGATTTATACCCACTCTAACTGAACATCCACTCTCTTTACATACAGATATTAGTCTGGCAAACTCTCGTTTTGCAACATTATGATCTTTTGCAAAGTTACCGGGATTTATTCTTACTTTATCTGCTACATACGCAGCTGCAACTGCAACTTCGTATGAGAAATGAACATCTGCAACCAATGGTCTCCTTACTCCTCTATTTCTCAATTGCTCCTTAATAACCCTAAGGGCTTCAACCTCTCTTAGCCCTTGTGTTGTAAGACGGATAATCTCTGCTCCCGCATCAGATAACTCAACACACTGTTTAATTGAAGCCTCAATATCAAGAGTGGAAGTGTTGCACATACTCTGAACAACTGCTCGTCCTTCACTCCCCACAATAACATCTCCGACTTTAACAGCTATCTTTTTCATTCCCTATAAGTGGATATTAAGTGTAAGACTAAAAATAAGCTGATGAGGATAAGTAAAGAGGTAGTCAGTTTCACTATATTTTTTAGGATCGTGAAGGTAGGAGAGTGAGTAGTTGTAATTGCCCTCGAGATGAATCTCAAAAGGTTTTAAGATAAAGGCCAAACCACCTCCAGCAATAAAACCACAATCAAACCGGTTGTCAAACTCATCAAACCCGGAACCATCTGCGTTAATTTTGTTCTTTCTGTATCCTGTAAAACCACCTGCATTAATCAAAAGGCGCATTTTCCAAAAATCAAAATGGAACTGAGAGATAAGCGGGACAGTGATAACATCGTAACGATAAATATCTTCGCCAAGCTTGTAGCCTTGTTCACTTTTTGAAACTCCAGCTTGAAAGCCGAACAGATTTATTGTACCCCAAAGATCGTGATAGAGAGTGTATATAACAGAGTAGTTCTGGAATGTGGTTAAGCCTTTGGCACCAAGATCCGGTCTTGTGTCCAGAGAACTTATATTATATCCGGCCCTGACTCCTATAAGGTGTTCTCTTTTCTGGGCATAAACACTGCATATCAATAAAAGTGACAGAGCAATCAGAAGGATTTTTTTCACAGGTCAATCTTTTTAAATCAGTTGAATATTATTTGAAGATTTATACTTTGATTCAGCTCGGCAGACTCAGGTATAGTAATTATTGATGACCCGTTGGAGAGGGTGAATAACCTCACTTTTTCGGGCTGTTTTTTATTTAATACGCTTCCTGTATCAATTATACCATTACCGTTAAGATCCTGGGTAATTTTTACAGAATACTTTCCGGATTGAAGATATGGGAAGTTTAGATTTCCGTCTCGTGTTATCTTGTAGCTTCGGTAAACCTTATCTCTGGTAATATTTGTTAGTTCTACAATATAAGAGCCGTCAACACCAGTCAAATCCAAGACTAACTTAGACAATTTATCGTCAGAGGGGAGAGAGACTGTCTTTACGATAGAGTCGTTTGTAAATTTGTAAATGTCTTTAAATGCGTTATCCCTTAGTTTTAGTGAATATTCGTAACCAGGTAAAATTCTGCCGGAAGGTATAACCTTAATCAATCTACTAAAGAGTGAGTCTTTTATTATTGAGTAGTTAAGAAAGCCGGTCTCTCCTTTTGGCGTTTTGAATTTAACTTCAATTGAATCCTTTTCAATTTTAACTATGGGAGCCGGAAAATTTATAATAAATCCCTGCTGTTCAAAAAGAGCCGGTTCGGCCAAGATCTCAAAATCGAGAAGATTTGATCGTTTTTGTCTCTCTTTTATAGTTTTACCCCTCTCAAGAGTCTCACTATTTTCACTCTTAGCAGGTTTTGGTGCAGCAAGGCGGAAATCCTCTAAGAAAGGTGCAAGGTTGTTGAGTGAGTCGCTCTTAAGATAACCAACGGTGAGATAAAGAGAGTCTGTATAGCTCTTGGTTGTATCCATCAACCATATCAGCAAGCTATCTCTTCTCTGGTTAAACTCCCTCAATAAAAGTGTTGAGTCAACTCCACGGAATCCTATTGTAAATACATCTGCATCGGGTGCAGAAAATCTAACATAAACCATTTTTGTCTGAAGCCGTTTACTCTCTTTAATGAACTGTTTAGCAGGATCCTCCCGGAAAAGATAGAGGCTAATCTCACTTGGTCTTCCAAGTGCAGTAAGAGTATCTTTATCCTCAACATGGATTAGTTCAGATCTATCTTTTCCAAGTACAACGCCTGGTATAAAGAGGCTATCTAAAAAAGCAACCTCTTCATTTTCAGGATCATATTTATTATTGCTGTTGATATCGTTAAAAGCATACACTTTGTATGGTCCAGGTTCCAGATTTCTTACCACAAAGTAACCGAACTTATCACTTTTTGAAAAAGCAGAAGGAAATTTATTATAGAGAACTGAATCTGAGATATCCTTATAAAATGCGACCGAAATATCCTCTTTGGGTAGCAATGTGGCAGCATTAAGTATTGTACCAGAGCACATCATTGAGTCCAGATAACTCCCTGTAGAGAATGGAAATACATATGGGTTGAATTGAATTCCCTCGTTATTATCTACAATAGATTTACCTAAATTCAGTGTGTAGGTTACCCCGGAATCAAGCTGAGTGGGAAATGTAATCAGAATACTTTTGCCTTTTATTTTTGCCTCAACCCTTTTGTCAATTGGTGGTGAGAGAAAAATTGTTTTTTGAGGCTCTTTCAAAACCACATACTCATCAAAACGAAGTTCTATTTGACCTCCTTTTAAAGGATAATTAACAGATCCTGAATCTGGTAGAACTCTAACCAATATTGGTGGGATAGTATCTTTTGCTCCACCCATAGGAGGGGTGGTAGTGTTAGCGCAAGAACCTAGCAGATAGGCTATTATGACTATTACAAATGCGTAAAAAAGGTTGTAGAACTTCATCTGTTGGTTTTTAATCTTCTTTTATCTCTGTACGAATAACACTTTCAACTCCTTTAACGTGGGATATCTGTTTGATAAGTTTGTCAAGATCTTCGGTGCTGTGAACATATAAATCTATATAACCTTCAAAAATTCCATCGTGAGTTTCAATAAATATTTTGCGAATATTAACACTGAGAACAAGAGTAATATATTGAGTTAACTCATTAAGGATCCCTATTCTGTCTATTCCCCTCATACTGATTCTGGCCAAGAATGAGAGCACTGTATGTTTGCTCCATTTTGCCTTTACTATTCTTTCACCGTCCCTTGCTGCTTTTTGGATTGCTTCCGGACAGCTGCTCTTATGAACAACTACTTCATCGTTGTCATCAATGAAGCCGATAACCTTGTCTCCCGGAATAGGTTTGCAACAACGAGCAACATTATAAGAAAGAGTTTTTTCCAAAGGATTCTCCTTGAGTAAAAAATCTTTCCTCTTATCTATTTGAGATTTGGCCGGAGTCGGAGGTAACTCATTTTCTGTTGATTCATTGTTTGTGTTTTCGTAACTGTCATTATCTGTTTCGTCGCTCTCATCGGTAAACTCTTCGTCAGAATCGGAGTTACTTAGCTCTCCTCCTGTAATTTTAGAGAACTGAATGTTCCAGTATCTCACAAATTTGCTTTTAGAGTTTTTCTTAAGCATCTTTGAAAGATCAGACAACTCTACGATCCCTGCACCAATCTTACTAAAGAGCTCCTCTCTGTTATTTAACCCGTAAGCAGTAGTTAGCTTCCTGTATACTCTGGCCTGTGGTTTGATTCCAAATCCGATAAGTTTTTCGTCAAGCATTGATTGACCCTGTTTTTGGTGGTCCTTAATTTCAGATTTAAGGGCATCCATTATAAACCCTTTTGCTTTAGGAGTTTTTACGAAATCCAGCCACTCTCTTTGTGGTTTCTGTAGCTCTGCAGTTATTATCTCAATTTGATCGCCGTTTCTAAGTTCGTATGAGAGAGGGACAAGCTTGAAATTTGCCTTGGCGGCAATTGCTTTGCTTCCTATCTCCGAGTGTATCGAGTATGCTAAATCAAGTGCTGTGGATCCTTTGGTCAAGGTTTTTGACTCTCCTTTCGGAGTGAATACATATATTTCGGAAGAGAGCAAGTCTGAATGGAAGCGGTCCAAAAACTCAAGTGCATTGGAGTCTGGATTCTCAAGTACCTCGCGAACCATATTAAGCCATTTGTCCATATCATTCTCCGTTGGAGAGCCCACACCTTTGTAACTCCAGTGGGCAGCAACACCTCTCTCTGCAAGCTCGTTCATCCGGCTTGATCTAATCTGGATCTCAACCCAGTTACCCTGGGGACCCATAACTGTACAATGTAGGGCTTCATATCCATTAATTTTTGGAGTACTTACCCAGTCTCTTATTCGGTCTGTCTTTGATAGATAGAGTTCGGTAATGAGTGAATAAATATGCCAGCACTGAATCCTCTCCGGTTGATCCTCTTTAGAATCAAATATTATCCTCACAGCGTATAGATCATATATCTGCTCAAAGGGGATTGATTTGGTCTCCATCTTTCTCCAGATAGAGTAGGGGGTTTTAGTTCTTTTAGTAATATTGAACTTATAACCGGCCTGCTTAAGACTCTCGGCAATTGGTTCAATAAACTCATCCATTGCGCAACCTCTTTCGGCAACTGTTTTTGCAATCCTGGACTGAATATTTTCGTACTCAGATGGTATTGTGTGATATAGCCAAATATTCTCAAACTCAGATTTTATACTATAGAGACCTAACCTGTGAGCAAGAGGTATAAAAATATACATCGTCTCACTTAATATCTTAGACTTTTTATACTCAGGAATAAAATCCAGAGTGCGCATATTATGGAGCCTGTCTGCAAGCTTTATGAGAATTACCCTGACATCATCATTAAGAGTTAGGAGAATTCTTTTAAAGTTCTCAGCCTGACCTGATGTCTTTGAATCAAATGCACTTTTTATTTTTGTAAGACCATCAACAAGTGAAGCTATCTTAGGTCCAAAAAGTCTCTCAATATCCTCAATTGTATACTCTGTGTCCTCTACAACGTCGTGTATCAAGGCTGATACAATTGATTTGTATCCAAGACCAATCTCTTGAACTACAATCTGTGCTACGGAAATAGGGTGTAGTATGTATGGTTCTCCGGATCTTCTTCTGACTCCATTATGTGCCGCTTTAGCAAATTCAAAAGCTTTTAGTACTATTTCATACTCACCCTGGTTTGCACACCTCTTCAAACTTGCAAGCCTTAGAATCTCAAATTCTTTATCTATTAACTGATTATCCTTATCTGTAAACATAGTACTCTAGTAAAGCATTTCTCTTTTACCCTCACTTTCTAACTTGAATATTTGTGTAAGTTAAACTAATATTTAATATTTATAGTTATCTACATTCTGAAATGCGTGGGAGAGCTCTGCACCAAAGAGTATAACTGTCCAGCTAATATTCATCCAAACAAGAAAAAGCGGTATTGCAGCAAAAACTCCATATACTGCGCTTAACCCGGAAACAAGAAGTTGAGTCTCAAGATAGAAAAATTGTACCACAATAAAAGCAAATGCAAGAATTAGTGCACTGTTGAATGCAGCAGCCAATTTAACTTTTGTATTTGGAATGAATTTATACATAATTGTAAATACAAATGTTACAAACATATATGAAGCTACCCAGGTAAAGATTGATGTTAAAGGAATATATTTATCTACTTCAAGACCAATAGATTGAAGAGCATTTGAATAGAGCAGCCCCATAGTTAGAAAAACAAAAATAACCAGCGGAGAGACAAACAGTAGCAAAAAATAGTATGCTAACCTTTTTTTAAAGGATCTTCCGGATGATAGTTTCCAAATTTCGTTAAATGATTTCTCTATGCTAAGCATTAAGAACACCACGGTAGAGATTAAAAAAACGAAGCTAATTATTCCAAAGAGACCATTCTGGCTGGTGGATATGATATTATTTGCAAAAGTGACAATATATGATATTATATCTTCATTACCTTCAAAATATTTATATAGCAACTCTTCAAGTTTTTTCCCGATTCCAAAACCATTTGTTATGGCAAACATCAAAGATACAAAAGGGACTACCGACATTGCAGAGAAGAAACTTAATGAGGTTGCCTGGAGGGCAACCTTGTCATTAGTAAACCCTTTTGATGTTATTATAAGAACTTTCAAGTACTTAACCATCCGGGCTCGCAAAATGCTCAGCTCAGACATATCGAGGTGCCAAATGTCTGTAATAAGAAACTTTAACACCCTCTGATAAGTGTGTGCTATCTTTTCATACTTCTTCAAGAGAACTTCCCCATATATTTGGAAGGGTTAATAATGTATCTGATGTGAGTTCCGCTTCCTATTTCTCCTGAATCATCAAAGGCCATAACTTTAAATGTTAATTTTTTACCGTCTATTTCAACTAGTTCGGCCTCTGCGTATACCTTTGCTCCGAGAGGAGTTGCTCTTATATGTTTAACATTAACCTCAATGCCCACAGTGTCCTGATTTTCTGGAAGAGAAAATTTAGCCAACAGGTGTGCAGATTTTTCCATAAGTGCTATCATCCCTGGAGTAGCAAATACGTGAAGTAGACCGGAGCCATAATATGCAGCTGTATCGCTTTCCGTTACAAGCTTTTCAATTATTAGTTTTTTGCCAATCTCCATACTACAATTTATTAAAAATTACGAAGTCAGAAAATTATACAGCTGCAATCAAATAATATTTGATGCAATTTCAGCAAATCCGGCCATCTTAGCTTCATCAGGAGATCCCATCAGTTCAACGGGAGGTGCTACCTGCGTCCACTCCATTTTTGCTGCGAATGATTCAAGTGATTTCAGCCCTCCGCCGCTCCAACTGAATGAGCCAAAGAGTGCATAGTTTTTAAATTTAGGATTCAGGACTTCAAGTTCGTTACATAGGTGCAACATCATAGGATGCATCCCGGAATTGTATGCACTTGAACCCAAGATAACAGACTTATACTTCCAGATGTCGTTTAGAATAAAAGATACGTGTGTTTTTGACACATCATAAATACGAATATTCTTGACCCCTCTTTCTGAGATTAACCGGGCAACGTAGTCTGCCATTGTCTCAGTATTGCCGTACATGGATGCAAACACTATCACCACTCCCTCTTCTGATTCGTGCAGACTCCATTTATTGTATAACTCTATTGCGCGAGATGGATTTCTCCTCCATACAGGTCCGTGAGATGGCGCAATACATCTGATATTTGTACCGGAGAGTTTTAAAAATGCTTTCTGTACCATATGGCTATATTTGCCAACAATATTTGAGTAGTATCTTCTCATCTCATCTTCGTAAAAGGAGAAGTTAATCTCATCGTCAAATATACCGCCGTCAAGGGTTCCGAATGAACCGAATGCATCACACGAAAAGAGAATTCCGTCTGTAGTATCATAGGTCATCATAGTTTCCGGCCAGTGAACCCAAGGAGTCATTATAAATTTTAACTTATGAAAACCTAAGTCAAGCACATCGCCATCTTTTACCTCATAAATCGACTCGCTTTTAACACCGTAAAAGGCGTTAAGCATCTTGAAAGCTTTATTGTTTGTTACAATTTTAACTGAAGGGTATCTTTTTTGGATCCAGCCTATCATACTTGAATGATCTGGCTCCATATGGTTAACTATCAAATAATCTAAATCCTTACTACCCAAAATAGATTCTATTACCTCGATGTAGTCATCCTTTGATCCGAACTCAAGAGTATCAACTAGTGCGCTTTTTTGATCTGCAATTATATATGAGTTGTAGGAGACTCCATAGGGAAGGGGCCAATTATTCTCAAAAAGAGATTTTTTCCTGTCATTTGTGCCAATATAATATACTCTGTTGCTTACAACTATCTTTTTCATCTACTTATATTTAGCTAAATTTAATTAAACATTATATAAAGCGTAAAGTTAGTGATTTATTTTATTAATTTAAAAAAATCCTCCTCAGTTATGATGGTAACTCCTAACTTTTTAGCCTTTTCTAATTTAGAGGGACCCATTCTCTCGCCTGCAATCAAATATGTTGTTATTGAAGATACTGAACTAATGTTTTTTCCCGAATTTATTTCGATTAGATGTTTAAGTTCTTCTCTTGAAACAGAGAAGTTCCCTGATACTACAAAACTCATCCCTTTTAACCTCTCAGATACCAAGTTTTGAATCTCCTCATTACTCATCTTTACTCCTATCTCTCTAAACTCTTCAATAGTGCTAATATTTGTCTCTTTACTGAAGTAGTTCAAAATAGAATCTGCTACAATATCTCCGATATCACCGACAGATAGCAGCTCCTCTTTTGAGGCTCTGCTAATATTGTCTATGTTACTAAAATGGTTTGCCAAAATCTTGGCAGTTGTCTCCCCTACGTATCTGATTCCTAACGCATACAAAACTTTATAAAATGGAGTTTTTAAAGAGGCCCGAAGACTCTCGGCAAAACGATCAGCAGAACGCTCCTTCCAGCCCTCCAGCTTAAGGAGCTGATCTTTATCTATCTTATACAAATCCGGAAGTCTCTTCAGATAACCCAACCTGTACATCTGCTCTATTGTAGCCTCTCCTATTAGAATATTCATCGCTTTTCTTCCGGAAAAATGAAGAAATCTTCCTTTAATCTGGGTAGGACACTGCTCACTATTTGGACAAAAATGTTTTGCTTCTTCACTATCTTTAAAAAGTTCAGCTCCGCAGTCCGGACAATTTTCGGGAAATTGAGGAGTTATAGCACTGTTGTCTCTTTGTGATATCTCTACACCAGTAATTTTTGGAATAATCTCTCCTCCCTTCTCAACAAAAACCATATCACCTATATGAATATCAAGGATTTTCATCTGTTCTGAACTATGAAGGGAGGCCCTTCTAACTGTGCTTCCCGAAAGGATCACCGGCTCCAAATTTGCAACCGGAGTCACAGCCCCTGTTCTTCCCACCTGATAATCTATGGAAAGTAGTCTGGTAAGCGCCTGTTCCGCTTTAAATTTGAACGCAGTAGCCCATCTTGGAAACTTGGAAGTAATGCCAAGAGCATTTTGATAATCAATATTATTAACTTTAATTACTACTCCATCTGTCGGGAAGTTCAGCTCTTTTCTTTTAAGGTCCCACTTTTCTAGATACTTAATTACATCTACAATACTACTGCAGAGAGAAGTGTGTTCAGAAACCGGAAAACCGCAATCTTTCGCCCACTGTAAAGACGCTAAATGGCTCTGGAAAAATGGAGAATCTGTTATTATACTATATAAAATGAGTTTTAATCCTCTAGAGGCAACTTCAGAAGAGTCCACCAGTTTTAATGAGCCTGCTGCAGCATTTCTGGGGTTTGCAAATAGTTGCTCTTCATTAGCTTCACGTTTTTGATTTATAAGGTCAAAAGAGTCCCAAGGCATATAAATTTCGCCTCGGATTTCAAAATTTCTCACCGGTGAGCTTATTGGAATTTCAAGAGGTACAGCTCCTGTCATCTTAACATTTTCGGTAACATCATCCCCGACTGTTCCGTCTCCTCTTGTCACAGCACTAACTAATCTGCAATTTTTGTATGAAAGAGAGATAGCAGTACCATCAATTTTGAGTTCACAAACATACTCAGCTTTAGATCCTAATATGCGCTCAACTTTTTCATTAAAAGATATTAACTCCTCCTTATCATAAGTATTACTTAAAGATAACATAGGGTACTTATGTGCTATTTGACGAAACAGATTAGAGAGCGGTGTTTCCTCTTGAGGTCTATCTGTGTTGACGCTCTTCACCAACTCTGAAGTTCCGTACTCAGATGATGAAGTTAAGTCACTGCCAACTTTTTTAGTCGGAGAGTCTTCTGACGAGAATTGTGGGAATTTTAACTCCAGGGTTTGAAGCTCCTGCATTAGCAGATCAAACTCAAAATCCGATACTGACGGCTGATTATCTATGTAATAGCGTCTGTTATGTTTATTAATCTCATCTCTTAGAAATGAGATTCTGTATTTGGCCTGCTCTTTTGAAATTTTCATTTTTGTATTTACAAATTTACATTTTTTTTAATTATTATTACCTTTGCCGACTCAATATGTATTATGATGAAAAAATCAATTGTTATCTTAACAGGAGGAGGACCGGCACCAGGTATGAATACGGTTGTTGGTAGTATTACAAAAACCTTTATTTCAAATGGTTATCGCGTTTTAGGGCTTCACGGAGGTTATAAAGGTATATTCTCTGAGAACCCAAAATTTACAGATATGGACTTTCTGCTTGCTGACTCAATATTCAACAGAGGTGGCTCATTTCTGGTAATGAGCAGATATAAACCCACAAAAGAGGATTTTGAAAAAAACTTCAACCTAAACTTTTTTAAAGAGAACAACATCCAGTTATTAGTCACAATTGGAGGGGATGACACAGCCTCTACTGCAAACAGAGTGGCCAAATTTCTTGTGGAGCACAATCATCAGGTCTCAAATATTCACGTTCCCAAAACCATTGACAATGACCTGCCACTACCTCTTCAAAGACCTACATTCGGGTATGAGTCTGCGAAATCTGAGGGAGCCAGACTTGCAACTACAATTTATGAAGATGCAAGAACCAGCAATAATTGGTTTGTAGTTTGCGCAATGGGAAGGTCAGCCGGTCACCTTGCATTCGGTATAGGCTCCGCAGCACACTACCCAATGATTGTTATTCCTGAGATGTTTAATAAGACTACAATAACTATAGATAAAATAGTTAAACTTGCTGTATCTTCAATAGTTAAACGATTAACACTAGGGATTAATTATGGAGCAGTAATGATCTCTGAGGGGGTTTTTCACGAACTGAGCGAAGAGGAGTTAAAAAAATCAGGGGTAACATTCTCCTATGATGATCACGGTCACCCGGAACTTGGGAAGGTCTCAAAAGCTCATATCTTTAACGAACTGTTAGAGGAGAGGTTGAAATCTCTTGGATTGAAGACAAAGTCTAGACCTGTTGAGCTTGGTTATGAGCTAAGATGCCAGTCACCAAGTGCATACGACCTGGTTTATTGCACAGAACTTGGAATTGGTGTCTATCAGCTTTTTGAAGAGGGAAAGTCTGGATGTATGGTATACATAGATCACCTTGGAAAGGTAAAACCACTCTATTTAAAGGATATTCAGGATTCGGAAACCGGGAAGATTTTGCCTAGAGGGGTCAGTTTAGAATCTGACAGAGTCAAAGCTATAATTAACAATATAATGCATTATATAAACGAAAGTGATTATAAAGATGCTTCTAAATTTATTCCAATACCTGAAGAGTACGATTTCAAGAAAATATTGAATTGGTAAAGAATTTGCGGAAAAAGATTGTTATATACCAGGTTCTACCTAGATTATTTGGGAATACAAACAAAAATTGTATTCCCAATTCTTCATATGAGATAAACGGCTCCGGGAAATTGGAGAGTTTTACCAAAGAGGTTCTTAAGAACATCAGTTCACTTGGGTGTACCCATATCTGGTATACTGGTGTCATTGAGCACGCGACTAAGTGCTCGTTTCCAATATTCTCAATATATGCTAATCACCCTTCGATTGTTAAGGGAATCGCAGGCTCTCCTTATTCTATTATAGATTATTACGATATATCACCTACACTTTCAATTGATATACCAGAAAGGATAAATGAATTCAAAGCTCTTGTTTCCAGATCTCACGAATGTAATCTCAAAGTAATTATTGATTTTATACCTAACCACCTTTCAAGAGAGTATCATTCAGATGCAAAACCAAAAGGGATTGAGGATTTTGGAGAGAGAGACCTAAAAAATTATCCATTTCATCCGATGAATAATTTTTACTACCTGGAAAACTCTGTTTTTGTATCTCCTGCAGAAGATTCCTCTCTGAATAAATTTATTGAGGCTCCTGCTAAGGCAACCGGGAATGACTGTTTTGTTCATAATCCATCGTTAAATGACTGGTTTGAAACAGTTAAGCTTAATTACGGGGTAGATTATACAGATGGACACAAAGAGTATTTCTATCCTATTCCTGAGACTTGGATTAAGATGGAGGATGTTCTTATTTACTGGTTAAAAACAGGTGTTGACGGTTTTCGCTGTGATATGGCAGGAATGGTTCCGGTTGAATTCTGGAGTTGGGTTACAAAACGTATACGGAAGCAGTTCCCGGACACACTGTTTATAGGCGAAATATATGATCCTGGTAGATATTGCGAATATTTTGATAAGGGCGGATTTGACTACCTTTATGATAAGGTCGGCCTTTACGATACTCTAAAAGCAGTTATTAGGCAGGAGACAGGAGCAGGGTCAATATCTCGTTGTTGGCAACTTTTGGGAGAGAGTGAAGACAGAATGGTCAATTTTTTAGAAAATCATGATGAACAGAGGATTGCATCAGATTTTTTTGCAGGGGATCCCTTAAAAGCAATACCTGCTCTGGTTGTTTCACTTATGCTAAACCGTTCGGCATTTATGATATACTTTGGACAGGAGCTTGGAGAGAGAGGAATGGATGCAGAAGGTTACAGTGAAGTCGACGGCAGAAGCTCAATTTTTGATTTCTGGTCTGTCAGGACAGTCCGTGAATGGCTTACAGGTGAGTCAAATCCTGGGATTAGAGAGATATACAAAAAATTGTTGAACATTGCAATACAAGAGGTCTCTATAAATAGAGGCGAAAAATATGACCTTCAATTCGTAAATCCAGCCTCATCATATTATAATCCCGACCATCTTTTTTCATTTATCAGAAGTTGTGAAGATTCATTTGTTCTTGCAGTGGTTAATTTTTCAAACAAATATTATAAAGCAGCAGTAAAGATACCTTCCGAGGCTTTAGCACATCTGAAATTATTGGATGAGTCTGTTTACAAAACAGAAAACCTTCTCACCAACGGCAAAGGAGAATATTACCTCTCATCAAATAAAAATATTGAAGTTGAAATTGGAGAATACGGGGTCTATTTAATTAAATTTTCACTTTAATTATATCTTCCCAAGATGTTGTATATCTTCTTGAAAGATTGTTCATATTGTATTTAATTTTATCTACACCCTGTGCCGCCGTTACCAGAGTATCTCTGCCATATTTTAGGTTAATCTCATCAAGACTTTTCATTAATTCACTCTCTTTTCCGAGATCTTTTTCACAAAAGAGAGAGCCTGTAGTCTCGTTTTTTTTGGTAATATCTGTAATTATCACTCCAGCCTTTTTATAACCGTAACCACTTTTAAGAATTGACAAAGCTGCACTGCAACTGGCTTTTACAATTTCGAAGGTACTGTCTGTAGGGTAATTAAGAGGAACAACTATGCTACGGTAATCTTCCTTAACACCCTCCTTGAATGGGTTTGTTAAAATAAAAATATGTATCTGTGAGGTCACTCCGTTTTGCTTTCGCAGCTTCTCTGCTCCCGATGATGCAAATTTAGCAATGGCCATAATAACTTTTTCGTGGTCATAAAGATCACTTGAAAAACTTCTGCTTGTACAAATCTGTTGTTTGTCATTTAAATTTTCTTCAAATCCTATGTTCGGCTCCCCTTTAAGCTCCTTCCAGGTTCTGAGCCCAACAATGCTCATTTTATCCCTGACCCAGACAGGGTTACACTCAGTAAACTTTTTTGCTGTATCTACTCCTTCACTGTTAAGCATTTTTGAATACCTTCTTCCTACTCCCCAAATATCTTCAACCCGAAATTTGTCAAGAACTTTATCAATATCTGATGCATTGTTCATAATGCAGCAGTTATTGAGCTTCGGGTATCTTTTACAAAGCTTTGCAGCCACTTTTGCTAATGTTTTTGTAGTTGAAATTCCAACACTTACAGGAATTCCCACATCCCTGAGCAATATTGGAGAGATATTTCTGGCTATTTTGGATGCTTGATCACCGGAGATGCCGCGAAAATCAATAAAAGCTTCGTCTATTGAATAGACCTCAATTGTCGGAACCATCTGTCTGAGCCGCTCCATTATCCTCCAGGAGATATCGCCATATAGGGCAAAATTTGAAGAGAAGATATAAACTCTCTCAGACTCAACTAATTTTTTTATTTTAAAAAGAGGTTCTCCCATCTTAATACCCAGTTTTTTAGCCTCTTGTGATCTAGATATTACACAACCATCATTATTGCTCAAAACAACAACAGGTTTGCCGCATAATGAGGGGTTGAAAAGCCTTTCACAGCTAACATAGAAGTTATTGCAATCTGCCAGGCCAAACATTCTTTGCGTATTTTTCAATAAGTGAAACCAAAATTGTTCCCATAACTATTGCTGAATAATTGGCAATAAGATCAATATAGTCAAAGTCTCTGTTAGGATTTAGAGTCTGAAGAGTTTCAGTAATCGTAGAGATAAGCAGACCCGAAAGGAGAAGAACAGAGATATATAACCTATCTGTATGCCTCTTTATAGTTGCTCCAAATGCAAGCCAGGCAAAGAAGGGGAACGGTAGAAACATTATAAAATGAATAAGCCTGTCTACTCTTATTCCAAGTATAAACCCTGAGAGGTTTAAAGAGGTGTTTTTGAAGGAGTAGAGAGACGCAAATAGCACTATGAAGATATAGATAAAAAAAAGAGATCTGAAAGCGTATTTAATAAAGTTCATAATAATACAATTCCAATTAATTATAGTTTTTTTATTAAATATCGCACAACTCCCCATATCTGGAAATCACTTCCTTTATCAATTTTCACCGGGTTAAACTTTGAATTTGCAGGTATCAGGGTTACAGACTCTTTTTCAATTTTTACACGCTTGAGAGTAAATTCACCATCTATATAGCATACAGCCATTGCGCCATCGTAAGGTGTAACAGATTTATCCACAACCAGTAGATCTCCGTTGTCAACTCCGTCGTCAATCATACTCTCTCCGCTGACACGAGCAAAAAATGTAGAGGAGGGATTTTTAATCAGCTCTTTGTTAAGATCCAGTTTTAACTCCGAGTGATCTTCGGCAGGCGATGGAAACCCTGCCTTTACAGTACTCTCTGCTAATGTTATATATAAAGTTTGAGAGCTTTCCGGCGAATATATTTTGATTGTATTTCCCATTTCAATTAATTTTTAATACAAAGATAAACTAATGCACTCCATATTCAATGATGTTTATTAAGTAAGAACAGAGAGTACAAAGAGTAAGTTAAAATTCTGATTGACCACACATAATTTCACACAATTAGATACTACAACTTAGCTTACAACTGATAGAATATTAAATAATTGTTAAAATTTTAAAAAATATTTGAATAATCAAGAAAAAAACTTACATTTGTAAGAGACTATTTTTAGTAGTTTAATATTCAGTTTATCATACTATTAAAAGGTATTTGAATATAACAGTATGTTGAAACATAAAAATAAAAAGCTTACATTTAGTATTAGAATTGTAGCTACTGTTATTTTTTTAACCTTTTTAGCCTCTACGGCAAATAGTCAGAGTGTTATAGAAAAAGCACTGATTAAAGCAGGTTTTGAAAATGTAAGAGAGATAAGCAAACAAGGAGAAGAGCAATTTTATCTGGAAGGAACTTCATTCATCACAAAAGAGAGGGCCTTAAAAGCTGTTAGGGATGTTTTTCAAATTCATTGCAACGACTTTAATAATGACAAAATTGAAGTTATTTTTTTAGAGAGAGGAGTTCCAATTTACAAATATTACTCTTCAAAACAGAATAAAGGGGGTAACGGACAGATATTGTGGAGGTCAGATCCCTTTATAAACGAGAAAACAAACGTTCTTTCAAATGTTGATGGTAAGAAAGGTCGATTTTACAATGAAAGCAAATGGAGGGCAGATCTTAAATTCTACCCACAATTCCGATTTAAGAATTCACGTCTGGATAGAATGTATGTGCTTCAACTTAATCTTAATCCTACTTTGGAGCTCAATATGTGGAGAGGAGCTTTGTTAACAGCTCAAATAATTCTTCCTGTTTATGACGAATATTCAAATGAAGAGAGTAGGGTGAGGCCCGGCTTCTTCACCTTCAGCCAGCAATTAAAAATACCGGGTAATATCCATTTGCTCGCGACTATTGGCAATTTCAATATGTTCCGATCAGGAGCAGACCTTAAAATTTTCAAACCGATTTCAAAATCCATTGGATTATATGGGCAGATAGGTGTGACCGGATGGTCGCTGCCACTTTTTGACAAATGGCTGTTCTATGATTTTGGTCAGATAAGTTGGAGATTTGGAACAAACTATAGTGTGCCTTCGAAAAACATATTGTTTAACCTGAATTTGACACAATACCTGGAGAATGATGTTGCAGTAAGGGGCGAGATTATCAGATACTTCAAAAATGCAGCGGTTGGATTTTACGTCCAATCACTTCAATATGAAGATTATCTCATAAATGGAGGCTTCTTTTTTTCAATTTCTCTTCCCCCTTATAAACACAATCGCAATAAAAGGGTAAGAGTAACCACAGCAGATCATTTCTCTATTGAATATATAGCAAGACCATACCCTCAAAGGGGAAGAATGTACTTTACATCTCCAGATGAGAGCAGTAGCTTTAATTTTTTTAACAGAATTTTAATCAATAACTAATAAATAGCAAATAATATCTACAAACTTAATATCATGAATGCAAGAAGAAAAATAACTATGTTAATCAGAACAATGCTTTATGCATTACTGATTGTTTCATTCGCAGGACTTACATCTTGCCAGGAGAAAGAGCCTGTTCCTACACCTGAGCCACAACCGGCAAAGTACACTATCAAGGGACAAGTTCTCAATCAGCAGACAAACGCCCCTCTTGCCGGTGTTCTTGTATCAATGGGCATCTTAAGCCAAACAACTAATGCAACCGGAAGCTTTGAATTCAAAGATCTTACAACTGCAGGTAAATATACTCTTGCCTTTACCAAAGCGGATTTCTTTAATGCAAATTACAGCATAGAGTTTCAGGCAGCTCCTCTTAACAGTACCCTAACTTACAACATAAGTGTTACAATGGTTCCTTATGTGCCTGGGGTTACTCCAATTACCCCTGCAAGCGGAGGTACAATCAACATCACAGGAACTACCCCTGCCTCACTAAGCATTCCTGCCGGAACAACTGTAACCGATAAAAACGGGGTAGCTGTTACAGGTTCTATAAACATTACTGCTGTTAAAACACCGGATGTAGTGTCAGGTACTGTAAATAACCCTGGTGTTGCTGTATTCCGTTTTGAGCCTTCCGGTTTACAATTCAGCAATCCGCTCCCTCTTGTGGTAAATAACCCTCTCACAGGATATCGCTTCACAAATATCCGACTTGAATTCTTCAACGAAACACTCGGGCAGTGGGAGGTGCAGGCTCAACCTGTAACTTACAATACATCCACTAATAAATATGCTACTACCATCAACCACTTCTCTATTTATAAATTTGCTTCAGATATTCCAAGAACATACCTTGGAGCAACTCTGGAGAATGTAACTGTTGTAAATAACAGCATAGAGAACAGGTCTTTGCTACCGGTTACTATCACATCTATTCAGATTCAACGTAAAAATGGTTATAAGTTTGATCCCGCCATTACAACTGCTTTGACAGCAAAAGGGATTACAGGGGCAGACGCAACAGCTCTTAAGACCTGGATTGAAGATGCTATAAAACCATATTATGGGAACAATAGTGCACTTGCAGATTTTGCAATTGTTAATGAGAGCATTGGCGTTAACAGAGTTATTATTCCTGACAACAAACTGGTTACAACCGGTGTTCAGGCGATTGACGGCAATAAGTACACAGTAAGCATTACCTCACCTACAGGTACAACTATTGTGATAGATATTATCGTAAAATCTGCCGGAGCAGTAACCCTCACACACGAGGATATGCACTATACACACGGTACTCACGGCGGTGGTGGCGGTGGAACTAATTAACACGGCTCTTTAACCTGTTATGAGGTTAACTGTTTTAAATATGAGGAGGCTATGTGCAACACTGTTGCTCGTTGCCTCCTCTGTTTATTTGTATCCGCAGAGTTCAATGGGGGTGAGCGGACTGCTAAACAGCCCCTCTGCTGTAATGTCAAATGATGGAACAGTAAAAATTGGAGGAAACTTTCTCAACACAAATATGACCCCGGAGACGTGGGATTATAATACCTTCAATTTTTTTCTAAATATTACATTCCTGCCTTTTCTTGAGGTTGCAATAACAAATACAGCATTTGATCTCTATGACGAGGGGAAATTCACCAATGTAGATAGGGCTATATGTCTTAAATTTAGAATTTTAAAAGAAGGAAAATATTGGCCATCTATTGTTATAGGGTCAAATGACGTACTAACATCAAACTCCTCAAATCTTTTTGACCCCGGTGCAGGAAATAAATATTTTGGCACTCATTACCTTGCTTTAAGTAAGCATATTGATATTTCTGGCAATAAAATTGGGATTCACGCAGCCTACAATATGTTATCAAGTACAAAACAGACCATTAACTTTCCTCTTTCAGGAGGAGTATCGTTTTCACCTAATTTCTTCAAGGGACTCAATCTTATTGCCGAATACGATACCAGAAACTTTAATCTTGGGGGCAATATTTTAATTTTTAAATACCTCTACCTTCAACTCTTTGTTCAGGATCTTAAGTACCTCTCGTTTGGGGCGCAGGCTCAGTTCTCTATACTCTAGCTTTTTGTTAAACCATTTTCCTATATTTGTCATCACTAATATTTTTGTTATGAGAAATGTAAGACTCTTTTTATTTTTTCTGATTTCTAGCCTCTTCTTAACTTCTGCTACCTATGCTCAGTCAATTGAGGGTAAATGGTATGGTAAACTAAAAGTTCAAAACTCAGAGTTAAGAGTTGTTTTTGAAATTAAGCGAAGAGATTCTCTCTATATAGCAACTATGGATAGTCCGGATCAGGGTGCAACCGGGATTCCTATGGAGTCTGTCATCTTCTCTAAATCAATTCTCAACATTAAACACTCATCAATTATGATGGAGTATAACGGTGTTTATATGGGTGATAAAATAATCGGAACTTTCCGTCAAGCTGGTCAAACAATTCAGCTTAACCTCTCAAAAAGGGTTCCAGAAGGAGCTGCCAGACCTCAGGAGCCAAAGGAGCCATTTCCTTACATCTCTGAAGAGGTCTTCATTCCTAATAAGAGAGATAGCATCGTTTTATCCGGAACACTTACTTTTCCTCAAACAGGGAAAATTCATAATGCGGTTATTCTTATAAGCGGCAGCGGACCACAGAATCGAAATGAGGAGATTATGGGACATAAACCATTCCTTCTGCTTTCGGACTTCCTAACCAGGAATGGTATTGCAGTATTACGCTATGACGAAAGGGGGGTAGGAGCTTCCGGCGGGAAATTTGCTCTCGCAAATACTTTGGATTTTACAGAAGATGTTAGGTGGGCCTATAGATATCTCCGCACTAGAGAAGATATTGGAAAAATAGGCCTTATAGGACACAGTGAAGGGGGGATTATCGCACCTATAGTTGCATCAGAAAATGATGATATTTCGTTTATTGTACTTATGGCAGCTCCCGGTATTAAAGGAAGAGATATCATAATTGCTCAGCAGGCAGCAATCTCACAGTCATCGGGCTCTTCTCAAGAAGATATTGAAGCATATCAAAGTTTAAATAACAAAGTATTTGATCTGATTGAGTTACATAAAGGGGATATAACATCACTGAGGAAAATTATCTCCCAAACTCTGGTTAAAGAGAGTAAAGGAGAGATTCCGGAGAGTGCAATAAAGCAGCAATTAGCATCATTGCTCACACCCTGGATGATTTTTTATCTAAATTATGACCCGGTTGATGCACTCAAAAAAGTAAAATGTCCGGTACTCTCTATAAACGGCAATAAAGACCTTCAGGTAATCTCTAAAACAAATCTTGACACTATTTATATGGTCCTTACAGGTGATAAAAGACCAAATAACATTGTTGTTACTCATAGTAATAATAATGTTAAATCTATTGAATTTGAAGGATTAAACCACCTTTTTCAAACTGCATCTACAGGACACCCTAAAGAGTATTCAACAATTGAAGAGACAATGAATCCTTCTGTATTGAAAAGTATTTTGGAGTGGATTAACGAAATTACATCAAGGTAGTTGGTAATAAACTGAAAAAAAATTGAGATAAATATATATTTTTTTAAAAAAAAAGATAATGCTCAGAATTATATTGATTATAGGTACGGGGGGGTTCCTTGGAAGTGTTGCAAGATTCTTTACATCAAAATATATACAGCAACTATTCCCCTTCTCTTTTCCAATGGGAACTCTTATTGTAAACATTCTGGGTAGCCTTTTGCTTGGAATAATATATGGCTTTATGGAGAGAGGAGAACTTCTCTCAAATGAGATGAGACTCTTTCTTACAGTCGGTTTTTGCGGAGGTTTTACAACCTTTTCCACATTTGTCTATGAAAACGCGTCTCTTTTAAAAGATGGAAACTTCCTGCAATCTGCCCTATACGCCGGGTTAAGCCTGTTTGCAGGACTTGTAGCACTCTATATTGGGAACTTAGTCACAAAGCTTTTATGATAAAAAATCTTTAATATGGAAAAAGCAGAAACAGTAAGGTCGCTAAAAATCTATGTAAGCTCTACAGATAAGTACAAAAATTCGTCTCTGTATGAGGTAATCGTATATGCAGCAAAAGAGTACGGGCTCACTGGAGCTACTGTTCTAAGGGGCATAATGGGTTTCGGTTCAAGTAGCAGGATTCATAGTCAGAAACTGCTTGAGATAAATGATAAAATTCCAATTATTATTGAGTTTATAGAGTCTCGTGAGAAGATTGAAGGTTTTGTTGAACATATTAAACCCTATATTGAAGAGTCAGAAAAAGGGTGCCTAATTACAATTCAGGAGGCTACAATTGCATTGCTCAAGCGCGGAGAGAAGCGATAGTTAATCTGACAAAATGTCATAATTTCTTTAGCTCAAATAGTGTGGTATCCATTTTGAAAATAGACAATTGAAGTCCTGTTGAAATGGAATTTCAGAGGGATAATTATTGTTTAAACTTTAAAAATGGAGGTTAATATGACACTAATTAAGAGAAGCGAGAATCTTCCAATCTGGACAAATCTATTTAACGATTTTTTAGCAAACGATTGGAATGACTGGTCATTAAGAAATTTTTCAATGACCAATACAACATTGCCATCTGTAAATATAAAAGAGACAGATGAAAGTTTTGAAGTTGAGATGGCTGCTCCCGGTATGGAGAAGGGAGACTTTAAATTAGAAGTAAACCAAGGAATACTCTCCATCTCATCAGAAAAAAGTATAGAGAAAGAGAACTCGGATGAAAGCCGATATACTAAAAAAGAGTTCAGTTATCAATCTTTTTGCCGATCATTTTCGTTGCCTACAACTGTTAACAGTGATAAAATTGCTGCGAAATATGAGAATGGGATCTTAAAAGTATATCTTCCAAAAAGAGAAGAGGCTAAGCCTAAACCAACTAGAATGATTGATATCGAATAGATTGTCAATTCATTACAGGGTATTTATTTGATTAAAAGAGAGGGACGGTGAATTCCTCTCTTTTTGGTTTGTCATCAATTGACTGTGTAGCTTTAAGAAGGACACTATAAGGGTGTCCAACCATCTTGTAAGGCATACCTCCTAGCCATCTCAATTCATCCTCTCTGCTCAGTATTACAGGCATTCTCTTTTTTGAATGGATTGCAGCTACAACTTGGTTCGCTTGAGTAGTCAATATTGTGAAACTATTATGGAAAGTAGCCCCGTTATCTCTTTTCCAGCCTGAATATAACCCTGCAAATGCAAATAAACCATTGTCTTCCATAGTTATAAGGTATCTATCCTTATATTCTTTTCCATTAAAAATTCTCTCTTTCCACTCATAAAATCCATCTGCAATTATCAGACATCTGTTATTGATAACACTTTTATAAGAGCGCCTCTGCTCAAGAGTCTCAATTCTTGCATTCAGTGTGTATCTCTGTATTGATTCATCGGACCCTGCAGGAATTAATCCCCAGCTATAGTTATTGATTATATCCGGCTCTTTATCTGTAATGACAGCACATTTAGGATGAGAAAATCCGTTTATAATCTGTGCACTTGACAGGGATTCCCCATTTTTTAACGTCACTTTAAAGCGGTTAGCTACTGCCAGTGCCTCCTTTGACTGCCTAAAATAAAAACACATATTAGTTGTATTTAGCCTAAACCTATCATTTTTCAATTAAGACTCTCTTACTCTTACTATTGAAGCCCTCTCTAAAAGGTTCCGTTTTTAGCGAGAACATCATATGGTATGGTCCCGGAGAGATATCTGACGGAATTGAGAATTTAATAGTGGATATTATTGTCTGTCTGCTCTTAATTTCAGAAACTTCATTCACGAAAGAGGCCTGAGAGGAGTATTTTCTCCCATTCTCTATCAAAACCAGGTGAAGAGAGACGGGAAAATTTTTGTCAATAAATGAGATATCTCTATCGTTATTATTAATCATAGTAACTTCCCAATCATACTCTTTTGAGGGAGATAATATTGAGTCTTTTGGTATATTAAAAATTATATCAACATCTGACGTCAATACAAGGTAATTGGAGAATCTAAGCCAGATAGTATCTTTATCAAGAATTGGAAAAGCTTGTGATAGAGAATCATATCTATCCGTGACAATTGCAATATCCCTATCAAAAAAATTATTTTTATACCCGTTTAAATCGTACTGGTTTTGTCTGTAATAGAGAGAGTTTACAGAAAATGCATCAGATTTTGCATAGAATTTATAAACAGATGGCCTCTGGTAACCATCGCTGAATATAACTGCCCTCTCTCCAACAATCTCCTTTAGCTCCAGCGCCCACCTCTGTTGATTGTAAAACTCGAGCTTAATGGGGAGAGAGTCCTGGGTAAGAATTACCCTGAATATAAGGAGTAAAATTATTGACGGGTATACAAATCTCTTTAAATACTTTCGAATCTTCTCACTTTTAGTTGTGAACTCATAAATAAGGATAATCATTGGAATGGATGCAGCAATAGTCCACTGAGGCTCTACGTGTCCCCTTAAGGTTGTTCCCCAGAAGAAGAGAATCATCCCTACAATTATAAAATAGAGTGCTCTTTTAAAATCTCCTACAGGCTTGAACTTTAATATTATATATGATATTATCCCTAGGATAAATGGGTTAAAATTCGCAATTTGGTTAGGAAGATACTCAAAAAAATATCCGATTTTAAATGGTTTGGACCTGCCGGTTGTATGGTATTTAAGAGAAGGAAAGTCATTTCCCAGTTGCCACATTATGTGTGGAGCTAACAGAAACAGTGCTGCAATCCCGCTCAACCAGAAACGGTAGTTAAGCAGAAGTTTCGGATTTGAGATAATTACCAGCAAAATTACCAGACCACCCTGGTACTTACTATATATTAGAGCTGCCATTGATATTGTCAGTAAAAGACAATTTATAAAACCATCATTATCCAGGAATCTCTTGTAGGATAAAAGAAAGAGGGCTGTAAAGAGCAGAAGAGGAGAGTCTGGAGTTGTAATGAATCCATAAACCACAAACATCACAACTGAGGCTGAAATTCCGAAGAAAGAGAGTACATCCTTTTTTGAGGCCTCTTTATCTTCAATTATCTTCCATATCAATGTAAGAGTAACAATCTGGAGTATAAGAGTTATAAACCTAACACTGAGTTCATTATTAAAAAGAAAAGAGCTTATTTTAATCATTAAAGCAACAAGAGGCGGGTGATCAAAATAGCCCCAGGAGAGATTCTCTGAATAAAAATGATAGTAGGCTTCATCCCGAATCACATCCGTTGTAACTGATTGTATAAGATTAATAAGAAACCAAATTATGAGCATTCCTATAAATAAGGTCTTTACACCTTTTTTCCCGTCAAAAAATTTTATTTGGTTCTGTAAGAAATTCATTCCGCAAGAGTTAAGTTTTCAATAACAAAAATAGCATTTTTAATACTAAATAAAAAAAGGGAGACTGTCTCCAGAACTCCCATTTATTTAATTGTTTAACAGTTGTTAAGCGCTTCTGCGTCTTCCCTTCTGCCAAAACTCTCCCTTTGTTCTCTTTCCTTTGTATCTGTTAGACGAGGTTTTCTCTTGAGTACCGACCACAGTTTGTGAGCCTGAAGCACCTCTCTCTTTTCCCTTAGCAACACTCTTTTTGAGCCTCTCAATCTTCTCAACACATACTGCACACTCAAACTCGTGTCCGGCTACAACGTTGATATCCTTACCAATAAGCTTTTGAATACTCTTTAACATCCCAAGTTCACCTGAATCACAAAATGAGAGAGCCACTCCACTATATCCTGCTCTGCCTGTTCTGCCAATTCTGTGAACATATGTTTCTGCTGCTTCCGGAAGGTCATAGTTTATAACGTGTGATATTTGGTTGATATCTATTCCCCTGGCAGCGATGTCAGTGGCAACTAAAACACGGGTTCTTTTTCTCTTAAAATCTGAAAGACTTTTCTGTCTTGCATTTTGAGATTTATTTCCGTGAATAGCATCACAATTAATTCCGGCCCTAGTAAGGCTCTTGGATAATTTATCTGCACCGTGCTTGGTCCTTGAAAAGATAAGTGCAGATTCTACATCGTCATCATTTAAAAGATCTATAAGAAGAGGTGTTTTGTTTCCTCTGTCTGCAAAGTAGAGGTATTGATCAATAAGATCTACCGTAGCCTCAACTGGTGTTACTTCAACCTTAACAGGATTATTCAGAAGAGATTCTGCCAGGCTGGAGATTTCGGAAGGCATTGTTGCAGAGAATAATAGTGTCTGTCTGCTCTCTGGAATAAGGTCTATAACCCTTTTTATATCTGTAATAAAGCCCATATCCAGCATTCTGTCTGCTTCATCAAGCACAAAGAACTCAATATGTCTTAAGTTAACGTGACCTTGATTTACAAGATCCAGCAATCTTCCCGGAGTAGCGACCAAAATATCAACTCCGTTTCTTATTGCGTCTGTTTGTGAGCGCTGTCTTACGCCACCGTAGATAACGGTATGCTTAAGAGATGTGAATTTTCCGTAGCTGGAAAAACTATCCCCGATTTGGGCTGCAAGCTCTCTTGTTGGTGTTAAAACCAGTGCTTTTATGTTTTTCCTCTGCTTTTTACTGTTTCTTCCTGTATTCACATCTGCAACATCTCTGTTTTCGTGCAGCTTCTGAATAATCGGGATAGAAAATGCGGCAGTCTTGCCTGTTCCTGTTTGAGCACATCCTAAAATGTCGCGCCCTTTTAGCAGGATTGGTATTGCCTGTTCCTGGATTGGTGTGGGTATAGAATAACCCTCATTTATCAAGGCCTTTAGGATAGGCTCGATAATTTGTAATTCGTTAAATGTCATTAAATAAATTTACGATGATTGATGCGTTGTTAAATTGTCTTTCACAAAACGATGTGATTTAAACAACGGCTTTGTAGAAATATCCTGCAAAGTTAAGTCAATTAATTGATATTCCCACTAATTAATGAATAAAGCTTTTTGAATGCTCTCTCAATATAACTTTCTATCAACTGGTAATCAAACATATAACCCTCATTATGTAGTGATGTAATAAACTCATTATGTGCTCTTCCCTGCCTGTAATTTGGCTCTTTGGAAGGGTGCTTCAGGTATTTTGATATTAGGGAGACATCCTCACTAAGATTTAAAACAGCGTGATAGAAGAGATAATTGTTTTTTAGATACATAGATGAACCCAATATCTTTTTATCATTTATTGTCAAATCCGATATCCCTTTTGATGATAGATTTTTAATTCCGGCAGTAGAGAGGGACTCTATCAAATTTGTATTTACCATCTTAAATAGAGCTGCCGGACTACTCTCTTTTTTTAGTAAAAATTTTGATGAAAATACCATCATAGAGGGAGATAGAACAACACTCTCTCCCCCTGAAGGCCTCTTTAATATCCTTACTCCATCTTTTTCGGCTAATTCAATATATACAGCCTTTTCTGCACTATTAGATCTTCCCAGAACTATGTATACAGCATCCGGTTGCCAAGATTTAAAAGCAAAATCATACTCCGAATTCATAACCTGAATATCGGGAAGGTCGTATTCAACTTGGGATGAACTATGATGAGACATTAAAAAAATTATTTATGAATTGCCATATCTACAGCTTCAAATCCAGCCTCCATAAACACTTCTGAAACAGTAGGGTGGGTGTGTACTGTTTGTGCTATATCGTAAACAGTAGACTCAAGCTGCATATATGCACTTGCTTCGTTTATCATATCTGTTGCATTTGGTGCTATAATCTGGACACCTAATACCTCGCCATATTTTGTTTCGGAGAGAATCCTTACAAAACCCTCTGCAGAGCCCTCTGTCTGCGCCTTTCCATTTGCAGATAGAGGAAATTCACTTGATTTATAGTCGTATCCGGCATCTTTTATCTGTTGTTCTGTAAGGCCTATTTGAGCTGCTTCCGGAACTGTATACATATTCATCGGTAGTTTATGAATATCGAGTTTTTTATCAATCCCCTTTATTCTATTAACTACATTAAGACCCTGTGCAGATCCTACGTGAGCATACATACTTATTCCGTTAACATCTCCCACAGCAAAAATGCCCTTAACTGAGGTTTCAAAATTTTCATCTACAGATATATATCCATTATCTGTTTCAATTTCAATATCTGAACCAATAATATTCCCCTTTCTGTCACGGGCATTCACAATAAGGTCACAAGCAATCTCCTCACCTTCTATGTTCAATTTCCCTTCTGACCACAAACCATCTGTAGAAGTTATCTCTCTGCCAAAGAAAAACTTTATCCTCTCTTTTTTTAGCTTATTAAGAATAAAATTGCTTATGTAAGGGTCTGCTTTAGGCATAATTCCATCGCTGTCAGAAACAACTGTTACACCCCTCTCCATCATATTGAAGATTTGAGCAAGCTCTACTGCTATTGGTGATTTACCGACGATTACAATGTTTGCAGGAATCTCTCTCTCTGTAAAAAGGGTGGCAGGTTCAACAATAAGTGATGGGTGGCCGGTAGCAATTTTAGGCGAACCAGAGCCGGTAGCAATTATAATATTTTTTCCCTCTATCAGCCTGTTATCTGCAAGCACAGAGTTTGCAGAGACAATCTTTGCCTGAGCCGAAATAATCTCCACTCCATTTTTCTTCAAAAGAAATTCAACTCCAGTAGTGAGCTTCTTAATAATTGTGTCAGATCTTTTAACAGCTTTATTCCAGTTAAATGAGATTGCTTTTTTATCTATGCCGTCAATTCCGAAACGTGAAGCATCCTTGGAGATTCTCTGGTAGAGCTTAACACTCTCCATAATTGATTTTGATGGGATACATCCCCAATTGAGACACATACCTCCAATATGGTCCCTTTCGATTATTACTGTTTTGAGACCAACCTGACCGGCTCTTATTGCAGCTACATATCCCGCCGGACCGGATCCTATTATAATTAAATCGTACATAATTTATATCCTCATTTTATTAGTCCATAAGTAATGATACAGGATCTGAAAGATATCCCATTATTGCGTTTATAAACCTGGCTGTCTCACCTCCATCTGCAATTCTGTGATCTACACTAAGTGAAAGCGGAAGAACTAACCCCACAACAATAGAGTCATCTTTAACCACCGGCTTTTTGTTAATTCTTCCAACTCCAAGAATCCCAGCCTGAGGGTAGTTAATAACAGGCACTGCAAAGAGGCCTCCAATACTTCCATAGCTGGTAATAGTAAATGTTCCATCTTTCATATCCTCCAGAGTTAGCTTGCCATCTCTTGCTTTTTCTGACAGAACAATAATCTCTTTGGCTATCTCCTTAACAGATAGTTTATCTGCATCCCGAATTACCGGAACCACCAGACCCTTCTCTGTATCTGCTGCAATACCAATATTGTAATACCTCTTATATATTATATTACCCCCTTCGGTATCCATTTCGGAGTTAAGTGCTTTGAATTTTTTAAGAGCCATAGCTGTCGCCTTAACAATAAAAGCAAGATAGGTTAGTTTTACCCCCTCTTTTTGCATAATCTCTTTGTACTTACCTCTGATTCTCTCTAATTCTGATATTTCAACCTCTTCAAATACAGTCATATGAGCAGCATTATGTTTGCTTTGCAACATATTCTTTGCAATAGTTTTTCTTATTTGTGAAAGTTGTTCAATCTCTACTCTTTTTTGTGGTGCGCTCTGTTTTGAGAACTCTTCAGAACCGGAGGAGATAGGTTTTGCATTCGAACCCTCCTTTGTAAAGTTTAGTATATCCTCTTTAGTAACTCTGCCTCCGGGGCCGGTACCTTTTACACTGTTAATATCAATAGCCATTCCTTTGGCAACTGCACGTGCGACCGGGGTTGCAAGCACCTTTCTCTCTTTTGATGATGCTGCTTTCTCGGAATTAACGCCCTCTCTGCTTGCAGATAGTACCATACTATTACCGGCTATTTCAAGAGTTCCTACCACCCCGGCACCCTCTTCCTCAACTGCCTCAACAAAACTCTTTTCAGATTCTGGTTTTCTTGCCTCTTCTACAGCTGCATCTCCTTCTACTCCTGCTATATCTATCTCTACCAATGCAGATCCTACGTGAATTATTTCGCCTACTTTACCGAATTTTGCAGCTATTACACCATCTCTGGGTGAGGGTATACCAGTCACAACCTTATCTGTCTCCATTGTAACAAGGTTATCTCCCATCTTAACAGATTGTCCCTTCTCAACGTGCCACTCTACAATAGTTCCCTCTTCAAGACCCTCTCCAATATCCGGAAATTTAAATATATATCTCATAATTTTAATATTTTACAATTCTCTCTATTTCATAAAAGATCTTATATGGGTCCTGCATAAAGTGATGCTCTCCTTTTGGAAGAGGGACAATAACATCAAATCCGGACACTCTTGCAGGAGGAGCCTCTAAATTGAGGAATGCCTCTTCGATTGCAATCTGACTTATCTCAGATCCTACTCCGTATGTGCGGGGTCCCTCGGTAACTGTTATAATTCTTCCTGTTTTTTTGACGGATTTTGAAATAGTCTCTCTGTCAATTGGGTAAATAGATCTTAGATCAATAAGTTCTACGCTAATTCCTGCCTCCTTGGCCATAACCATCGCCTTTTGTACCTCTCTTATCATTGCACCATAGGCAACAACGGTAACATCTGTACCTTGAGTAAGAACGTTCGCCTTTCCAAGCGGAATTATGAACTTACCCTCCTCTACCTCCTGTTTGATAGCCCTGTATATCCTCTTTGGCTCCATAAAAAGAATGGTATCGTTACTCTCAATCGCAGCAATAAGCATACCCTTAGCATCGTGTGGAGTTGAAGGAACAACAACCTTTAGTCCCGGAATGTGTCCAAAAATCGTCTCCATACTTTCACTATGATGCTCCAAAGCGTTTATTCCTCCACCATAAGGCATTCTAATAACCATAGGTGTCTCAAATTTTCCTCTGGAGCGATTTCTCATTCTGGATGCGTGACTAATTATCTGATTGAATGCCGGGTATATAAAGCCACAAAACTGCATCTCTACGACAGGTCTAAGACCTGCAACCGCCATACCTATTGCAGTACCAACGATACCGGATTCAGCCAGAGGGCTGTCAAACACTCGACTTGCACCATACTTTTGCTGAAGTCCCTCAGTAACCCTGAATACTCCCCCCTCTACGCCTACATCCTCTCCATATACAATAACACTTTTATCTTCTGCCAACTTAATATCCAATGCATCATTTATTGCATTGACCATATTCATTATTTTCATCTTGAATCTCCATTAATGTAAATTACTTAATCTTAGTCGCTTTCCACTGAAGGAATCTATCGTACTGACGTTCCTGATCGTGAAGATCATCCGGCATCTCAGCGTAGAGATATTTGAAAATATCTTCCTTAGGGTAGGGGCCATAATTCTCAGCCTCTATAAACTGTCTGTCTACCTCCTCTTTAAACTGAGGAATAATCTTCTCCTCCTCCTTTTCGCTCCACAGCTTATTGGCTATAATATATGACTTTAACCTTTTCATAGGATCTCTCTCATCCCACTCCTGCTCCTCCTCTTTAGTACGATACTTTGTAGGGTCATCTGATGTTGTGTGTGCCCCTTTACGGTAGGTTACAGCCTCTATAAGAACAGGACCTTCACCGTTGCGACAAACTTTAACAGATTCTTCTATAGCTTTGTACATTGCAAAAAGGTCGTTACCATCTACCTGAATCCCTTTTACACCATAGGCCACTGCTTTAATTGCAAGAGAGTCAGAAGCGGTCTGCATCTTTGTTGGTGTAGATATACCATATTGGTTGTTCTGTATAATAAATATTACAGGAACCTTCCATACGCCAGCAAAATTTACAGCTTCGTGAAAATCACCCTCAGACGTACCACCGTCACCCACAAAGGCGTATATTACTTTATCCTCATTGTTATATTTAACAGCGTAACCTATTCCGGCAGCGTGCAGGAGTTGTGAAGCAATTGGGACACTTATTGGAAGAGTAAACTTTGCATTCTCAAACTTAGAACCATCTTCGTATCCCATAAAATAGAGAAATAACTCTTTAAGGGTTACGCCTTTGGCAAGCATAGTCCCCATCTCTCTGAATGCCGGCACCATCCAGTCGTTGTCCTGAATTAGTGCACCTGCTGCTGCTGCAATAGCCTCTTGCCCGTAGTTAGGAGGATAGGTAAATATTCTACCCTGTCTTTGATAGGATACTATCTGTAAGTCTGCTACTCTGGCAAAGAGCATATCCTTATATATTTTAAGCAGCCGTGTATCGCTTATTTGGGGCATCCATCTCTTGTTGATAACCTTTCCATCGTTATCAATCACCTGAAACATAGCCTTTTTTAACGGATTATATTCATTAAACATCTTGTACAAAATTGGTTTATATAATAAGATAATTACAATATATAACATCCAATTATTGATTTTGTTGAAAGAGATGTTTTTATCTCCTAATCATTTTTAAAAATTACTATATTAGCAGTGCTCTTTACAATGGATAAATAAAAAGGGCAATATATAATCACTTTCAAAATAATGCAGTCACAACTCTCAAAAACCGAAATTATAGATCTTCTTTTAATTGACTTCTATGAAGATTTCGCAAAGAGTATTAGGGATATCTTAATATCCCGGGAGTCTGTATCTGTACTCTTCTCTCTCGTTAATGACATTATAACTGATAAGAGCAGCTCATCATATCTAAAAAAATATAAAAAACAAAAGGGTCAGATTGAATTCCGTTCTGCATACGTTCTTGAATATGTTTACTTTTATAACAGTATGTATTTTAATAATTTCTATCCTCTTTTCTTTAATCTTTTTCCTAAAGTCCAAAACGAAAGTTCAAAGCGCCATTTCGGCAAGATTATGGCAGATATTCTAAAAAACAGAAGATACTCAGGTAGAAATGAACAATACGAAGCGATAGCCACGGCCTGTATTGAGTGGATTATCAATGATAGAGTAAGAGTTGCTGTTCAGGTATGGTCAATTGAAACACTAATTCTTCTAAAGAGTAAAGTACCATTTGTAAACGAAATATTAGAAGAACTGCTTGATCAATTAACTCTTAATCCTACACCCGGAATGGTGGTAAGGTTAAAAAAATGGAGAAACAATAACAGAAATTAATTACACTTTATAGAAAATATTTAAAAAAAACATTGTCAGATATAATTTATTTTTACATTTGCATAACATTTCAGATTGTATCCAATTACATTTCATTATATGAGCATAGAGTTTAAAAGTCAAACAGAGGTTGCAGCAGGGGGAGATCTCCCTTCTCATTTTTCTGTTTACTCATTGCCCATAAATAACGTTATATCACTAAATATCCTGAATTCGGGACTACTTCTACTGGTGGTCTCTTCAATCATTATTTCAGTCATTATTATTAGATTGATTTAGGATCCCGTTTAAGCACTTTTTAACTTATGCTCGCTTTAACAGGATCCTGTAAAAGCGGGCTTGCGAAGCTTTTATCTATTAACAAAAAATAATTGACTCAAAAATGAAACCACTCAGAAGCAATCAGACAACAGTTGGAAGAAAAATGGCAGGTGCACGCTCACTGTGGAGAGCAAACGGTATGAAAGATAACCAGTTTGGAATGCCGATAATTGCTGTAGTTAATTCTTTCACCCAATTTGTACCCGGACACACTCACCTTCATAATATTGGTCAGTTTATTAAGAGAGAGATTCAGAAGCAGGGATGTTTTGCTGCCGAGTTTAATACGATAGCCATTGATGACGGAATTGCAATGGGGCACGACGGAATGCTCTACTCTCTTCCATCCAGAGATCTAATTGCAGATAGTATTGAATATATGTGTAATGCGCACAAGGTTGATGGTATGATATGTATATCAAACTGCGACAAAATAACTCCAGGAATGCTAATGGCAGCGTTGAGGCTTAACATTCCTGCCATTTTTGTATCTGGTGGAGCAATGGAGGCAGGAAGAGTTTCAGGGAGAGATTATGATCTGGTAGATGTAATGGTAAAAGCAGCAGATGAGAATACCTGTGATAAAGAGCTTTTGGAACTTGAGAGGGGAGCCTGTCCTACCTGTGGTAGCTGTTCCGGAATGTTTACGGCAAACTCAATGAACTGCATAACAGAGGCTCTTGGGTTGGCGCTCCCCGGAAACGGAACACTTGTTGCCACTCACAGAAACAGGAAGTTACTTTTTCGGGATGCCGCCTCAATCATAGTAAAGAGTTGTAAAGATTGGTATTTTAATGGAAATGAGAATGTACTTCCCAGGTCTATTGCAACGCGTACAGCATTTATGAACTCAATGGCTTTAGATATTGCAATGGGAGGATCTACAAACACTGTACTCCATCTGCTAGCTTGTGCAAATGAGGCCGGTGTCTCTTTCGGAATGAAGGATATTGATGAGTTGTCACGGAGGGTACCTGTCTTGTGTAAGGTCTCTCCAAATTCCAGATACCACATTCAGGATGTAAATAGAGCAGGAGGGGTTATGAGGATTCTTGGTGAACTATCCAGGTGTGGATTAATTGAGACATCAGTAAAAAGGGTAGATTATAACTCTCTTAATGAAGCTCTCATCTTCAATGATATATACAGTAAAAAAGTCACCGGAAAGGCAATAAAGCGATATCTATCTGCCCCCGGGATGAGACCAAGCTCTCTGCTTGGATCTCAAAATAATTACTACGAGTGCCTTGATACCGATTCTATAAATGGATGTATTCGAGATGCAGATAATTCATACAGCAGAGATGGCGGGTTGGCTGTTCTTTACGGCAATCTGGCACCAGATGGATCTATCGTAAAGAGTGCAGGAGTAGATTCATCCCTGCTTAAATTTTGCGGGAAAGCTGTAGTATTTGAATCTCAAGAGGAGGCGTCCCTGGGAATACTAAACGGTGAGATAAAAGAGGGAGATGTATTGGTTATTAGATATGAAGGTCCGAAAGGGGGACCGGGAATGCAGGAGATGCTATACCCGACTTCATACCTAAAATCTATGAATCTTGATAAAAAATGCGCACTTATTACAGATGGCCGTTTTTCCGGAGGCTCTTCGGGACTCTCTGTTGGCCATATCTCACCCGAAGCAGCCAGTGGCGGTAATATTGCGCTTATTGAAGATGGAGACTTAATAACCATCAACATAGAAGAGAGAGTAATTGAAGCTAATATCTCCTCAGATGAACTATCAAAACGAAGAGAACTCTTAAATCTTAAGGGAGAGGAGGCATTCACTCCAAATAACAGGATTAGAAATATTTCAAATGCACTCAAGTTGTATGCAATGAATGTTACATCTGCCGACAAGGGTGCAGTTAGGGCAATCTATAAAAGGAGGTAGTTATGCAAAAAAATTATATAAAAGGCTCTGAGGCAGTTTTAAAATCTCTTATTGAAGAGGGTGTAGATACAATCTTCGGATATCCGGGAGGGACAATTATGCCCCTGTATGACGAACTATTTAACTATAAAGAGAAGATTAACCATATACTTGTAAGACACGAACAGGGGGCTGTGCACGCTGCCCAGGGCTACTCCAGAGCCAGCGGAAAGGTAGGGGTTTGTATTGCCACCGCAGGACCCGGAGCTACAAACATAGTTACAGGAATTGCAGATGCACTTATTGACTCAACCCCACTGGTTTGTATAACTGCTCAGGTATCTTCAGATAAATTGGGTACAAATTTTTTTCAGGAGGCAGACACAATAAGCATAACTGTTCCGATTACCAAATGGAGTTATCAGATAACATCTGCAGATGAGGTTGCTGTGATAATTGCAAAGGCATTCTATATTGCCCGTACAGGCCGTCCCGGGCCAGTTCTGATAAGTCTTACAAAAAACGCACAAATTGAGTTAACTAACTATAAATACAGGAGTGATCTGGTTTTTAATATCCCGTGTCTTAAAAGAGTACAAATTTCTCAATCTTCGATAAAAGAGGCTATTGACTTAATTAACTCATCAAAGAAGCCTATGATTATTGTAGGGCAGGGTGTAATAATATCCGAAGCTGGGGGTGATGTTATTGAGCTGGCAGAGAGGGGAAGTATGCCAATTGTATCAACGCTGATGGGGCTCTCTGCTGTTCCCAGCAATCATCCTCTATTCGCTGGAAATGTAGGTATGCACGGGAATCTTGCACCAAATATGATGACTCAGAGAAGTGACCTTATTATTGCAATCGGAATGAGGTTCAGCGATAGGGTTACCGGAGATACATCCAGATATGCACCAATGGCAAAAATTATTCATATAGATATAGATAAAGCAGAGTTCAATAAGACAATCAAATCTTATCTGCAGATACAGGGTGATGCAAAAGAGGTTGTTAAATTACTTATTCCCGGAGTAAAGAGAAGTCTTGATAGTGAATGGGATAGCTTTATTAAAGAGTGTTGGAAAAAAGAGAGGGATTTAATAATAGATAAACTTCTCTCAGATAGTGTAAATGATACAGTAAGTATGGCACAAGCGGTTGATTCAATTGCCCGTATAGGTAAAGGGAGTGTTGTGATTGTAACCGATGTCGGTCAACATCAAATGTTTTGTGCCAGATACTCAAAATTTAACTACGGAAGAAGTATGATCACCTCTGGGGGGTTGGGAACGATGGGGTTCGGACTTCCTGCTGCAATAGGGGCAAAGGTGGGTGCCCCCCAAAGAGATGTGGTGGCAATACTTGGTGATGGAGGTTTCCAGATGACACTACAGGAACTTGGGACAATTATGCAGTCAAATATTGATCTTAAGGTGGTTATACTAAATAACTCTTTTCTTGGAATGGTAAGGCAGTGGCAGGAGCTCTTCTTTGAGGGGCGGTACTCTTTTACTGAGATGATCAACCCAAATTTCATTCAAATCAGTAATGCCTATAATATTGTTTCTAAAAGAGTTGAAATAAGAGAGGAGCTTGATTATGCAGTAAAGGAGATGTTAGAATTTAGAGGCTCCTACCTACTTGAGGTTGTTGTCCGGAACGAAGAGAATGTTTTTCCGATGGTCCCGTCGGGCTCTTCACTTGATGAAATATTGTATTAAAAAATAGAAATTATGAACAGAGAGTACATTGTTGTAGCATTTGTAAATAATCAGATATCTGTCCTAAACAGGATAACATCTGCATATCTTAAAAGAGAGATCAATATTGAGAGTCTAAATGTCTCAGAATCATTTGTAAAGGGAATAAGTACAATTGTGATATCTGCTATCACATCTGCAGATACAATAGAGAGAATTGTAAATCAACTTGGTAATGTCATAGATGTCCTTCAAGTGGATTACTATCATCAAGAGGATTTAATATATAAAGAGATGGCCCTGTATAAGATATCTGCAGATATTCTCTCAGATAAGAGTGACTCTGACTACATTCTGAATAGATCTAACAGCAGAATAATAGAGATGGGTAAGGAGTTCCTTATTATTGAAAAATCGGGCTCCAGATACGAACTTGAAAAGATGAAGGAGAAGTTGGAGAGTAAGAAATTTTTGGCAGGATACTCAAGATCCGGAAACGCAATACTTCATAGAGAACAGGATAAGAGTATACTGCTAAAAGTCTCATAAAATTATTCAATATATAAATGCACCTGCAAAATAGTCCTAATTAGTACACAATTAGAAGAGTTAATCAAAAATATAAAATTTTAAAATCATTAAAAAAATGGCAAAAATGAATTTTGGAGGGGTAATGGAAAATGTTGTTACCCGCAGTGAGTTTCCTTTAAAAAAGGCTTTGGAAACATTGAAGAACGAAACAATAGCAGTTGTTGGATATGGAATTCAGGGTCCTGGTCAGGCATTGAACCTAAAAGATAATGGATTCAATGTTATTATCGGACAAAGAAAAGGTTCAAAAACCTGGGAAAAAGCAGTTAAAGAGGGATGGGTTCCCGGTGACTCTCTTTTTGAAATCGAAGATGCGTGCAAAAAAGGTAGTATAATCCTCTATCTTTTATCTGATGCAGGTCAGATACAGCTTTGGCCAACAGTTAAAAAGCATCTTAACAGTGGAAAAACTCTTTGTTTTTCTCACGGGTTTGCAATAACGTACAAAGAGAGAACAGGAGTTGTGCCACCGACAGATGTAGATGTTATTCTGGTTGCACCCAAAGGTTCCGGCACATCTCTTAGGCGTATGTTTCTTGAAAACAGGGGTCTTAATTCAAGTTATGCAATACATCAGGACTATACAGGAAAAGCATTTGAAAAAGTTATCTCATTGGGTGTTGGAGTTGGCTCCGGTTATCTGTTTGAAACTACTTTTAAAAAAGAGGTCTACTCAGATTTAACCGGAGAGAGAGGGACACTTATGGGAGCAATACAAGGAATATTTGCGGCACAGTATCAAGTTTTAAGAGATAACGGTCACTCGCCATCTGAAGCTTTTAATGAGACTGTTGAAGAGCTAACCCAGAGCCTTATGCCACTGGTAGCAGAGAATGGAATGGACTGGATGTATGCCAACTGTTCAACCACAGCACAAAGAGGTGCCCTTGACTGGTGGAAAAGATTCAGAGATGCTTCCCTTCCTGTATTTAAGTCTCTCTATGAGGAGGTCGCAAAAGGAAATGAGGCACAACTCTCTATTGATTCAAATGGTAAAGAAGATTATAGAGTTAAATTGGATTGTGAGCTGAAAGAGCTGAGAGATAGTGAAATGTGGAAAACGGGGGAGAGTGTCAGGTCATTGAGACCTGAGAGAGAGAATAAAAACTGCTAATTATGTCATACTATCCCAAAATAGAAGATATTACCAGGGCATCTGAAGTTATTGGAGAGCTCTTTTGCTCTACACCACTACAGAAAAACTTGGGACTCTCAGACAAGTACAGTGCCAATATTATGCTCAAACGAGAAGACCTTCAAATAGTAAGGTCATATAAAATAAGGGGGGCCTTCAATAAAATAAACTCCCTTGATAGTAAAAATTTAGAAAAAGGTGTTGTATGTGCTAGCGCAGGGAATCACGCACAAGGTGTAGCCTACTCCTGCAATTTACTCAAAATTAAAGGTATAATCTTTATGCCAGAGACTACTCCCAAACAAAAGATAGAACAGGTAAAGATGTTCGGCAAAGATTATGTTGAGGTAGTTTTAATAGGAGATTCATTTGATGACGCTAATAGTGAGGCAAAAAAATACTCTATTGAAAACAATATTAGCTTTATTCATCCATTTGACGATCCTAAAATAATTGAGGGACAGGCAACTGTAGGTTTAGAGATACTCAAAGAGTGTAAAGAGCAGATTGATTTTCTCTTTATTCCTGTTGGAGGAGGAGGACTTGCTTCGGGAGTTGGTTCGGTTTTTAAAAGGTTAAGTCCAAATACAAAAATTGTGGGAGTTGAGCCTATGGGAGCACTAAGTATGAAGCTCTCTCTAGAGAAGGGATTCATATACGAATTGAGTGATATTGATAGATTTGTAGATGGAGCAGCTGTAAAAAGAGTCGGAGAACTTACATTTAATATCTGCAAATATGTGCTTGACGATGTAGTTGCAGTTCCTGAAGGAGCTGTCTGCAGCTCAATTCTTGAACTCTACAACAGAAATGCTATAGTAGTGGAACCTGCCGGAGCCCTTTCAATAACTGCTTTACCCTTTTATGCCAATCAGATTGTAGGTAAAAATGTGGTTTGTATTGTTAGCGGAAGCAACAACGACATTGGTAGAACTGAAGAGATAAGAGAGAGATCGCTACTATATGAGGGGTTAAAACACTACTTTATTATTAGATTTCCGCAACGATCAGGAGCACTGCTCTCCTTTGTGAAAGATATTTTAGGACCAAAAGACGATATTACTCACTTCTGCTATTCAAAAAAAACAAATAGGGAGCAAGGCCCTGCCGTAATTGGAGTAGAGCTCTCCAACTCCTCAGATTTTAACTCTCTTATTAAAAGAATGGATGAACACAATGTTGTCTATGAATATATTAACAATAAACAAGACCTTTTTGGTTTTCTTATCTAAAAAAATATGAATTGGGAAAAACTTACATTTAGTTACACTAAAACAAACACAATTATTTGCTCTCATTACAAAGATGGTGAGTGGAGCCCTCTGGAGAGCAGATGTGACGATAGCATCTCAATAAGTGCACTTTCGGCCTCATTACACTATGGAATACAGGCGTTTGAAGGGCTAAAGGCATACAGGGGTAAAGATGGGAAAATCCGTCTTTTTCGTCCATTTGAAAATGCAAAAAGGCTTAGAAGATCTGCAGATTATCTTGGGATAGCATCTCCCAATCAAGAGATGTTTGTTGAGGCCTGTAAAAGAGTGATTCTTGAAAATATTGAATATCTTCCCCCTTATGAATACAGGGCTTCTATGTACATAAGACCTTTAGTTATTGGTGTTGGGGCACAAATTGACCTTGTTTGCCCTCAGGAGGCACTCTTTATAGTTGCGGCGATGCCAATCGGCTCTTTCGCCGGCTCCATTAACAGGCCAGCTAAAGTTCTACTGGCTCAGGATCACGACAGAGCAGCTCCTTTGGGGAGCGGGTCCTACAAAATTGGAGGGAACTATGCTGCAGCTATTTATGCAGGAGTAAAAGCAAAAAAAGAGGGTTACTCCTCTGTTCTCTATCTAGACTCTGCCAAACACGAATATATTGATGAGTTCTCCTCTTCAAATTTCTTCGCTATTAGGGGAGATAGCTATATTACTCCCGATTCCGAGTCTGTATTACCCTCTATAACTAACAGTTCATTAATGCAATTAGCAAAAGATTCCGGAATGTCTATTGAAAGAAGGCGAGTTAAGCTAGATGAACTTGAAACATTTGAAGAGGTTGGAGCTTGTGGAACTGCGATTGTTATTCTACCGGTATCAAGAGTAGATGACAAGATGAACAAAAAGAGTTATATAATAGGGGATCCCGATATAACAGGGGAGAGGTGCCTCTATCTTTATAAGAGACTCACCGGTATTCAATTCGGAGAGGTTAGGGATTTTCACAATTGGTGTTTGATAGTTGAAAAGTGAAAATCAGCCTAAATTCTGTACATTTGCATAAAATTTGAAAGCAAAATGGCAGAATCAAGTAATAAAGAGCATAAATACATTGATATAGAAAAAATTATCAGCGAAAGAAATGCAGGACTTCTCAATAAGCTCCCTAAGTTTGTTATCCGGATTATATCAAAAATAGTATATCAAAAGGAGACCAACCAACTATTAAATAAATATTCAAATTCAATTGGTGCTGAGTTTCTTGAGAATGTGATCAAGGAGTTCAATATTAAACTTGAGGTTGAGGGGTTAGAGAATCTACCTGAGAATAGAAAGTGTTTTTTTACTGCTAACCACCCTTTTGGTTTTGCAGATGGGCTAATTATTACCTATCTGGTGAGCAAGAGGTATGGAGCACTTAAAGCAATTGCCAATGATGCATTTATGTTTGTACCTCAACTACATCCATTCATTGTTGCTGTTAATGTATTTGAAGGCTCATCTAAGGATTATCTAAGGGCTCTTGAGCAAACTTACCGTGAAGATATTGCAATTACCCATTTCCCTGCCGGAATAGTATCCAGAAAAAGGAATGGTAAAATCCAGGATCTTCCCTGGCAGAAGAGCTTTATTACTAAGGCAATATCAAATCAAAGAGATGTTGTGCCAATATTTTTTCACGGCACAAACTCAAAACTATTCTATAGAATAAACACCATTAGGGAGTTTTTGGGAATAAAGGCTAATATTGAGCTTATGTTATTGCCAAGAGAGATGTTTCTTAAGAAAAACAAAACTATAAAAGTTACAATAGGGAAACCTATATCTTACGATTATTTTGACAAAACACACTCCCATTTTGATTGGGCACAAATAGTGAGATCTAAGGTTTATAAAATGGGAGAGAGTCAAAATATATATTCTAAAAAATAACGAGAAATGTTTTCTCAATTGCTCCTAAATGCACCCTATTTTATATCCAAATCGTAAAATAATACCTTTTAAATAAAAAAAATAGCGCAACAAACCGCTGCACTAAAAGTTGTAATTAATTTACTACTAAAGGATTTCCTTTAAATAAACCGCAACTTTTAGCAACACGGCAGTTATCTCTGAAAATCTTCTCTCAACTTGACTAAATTTGCACCTATGATAATGAATAGATAGAAATCATTATAACATTGGTGTTAATAAATATTCATTCTGCTGTTTTAAAGGTTAGTCGCCACAGGCCACCAAATGTTATAATGATTTCTGTTTATAAACTCTTTCATTATTAATAAATTTTCACATAAATGATAAAAGTAAAATTAAACACCCGGCTCTTGTTGCTGATTTTAGGTCTGGTTGCAGTTATCTTTTTTATCACATATAGAATGAATCTCTATATTACGAAAGGTCAATCTGATACCATTACCAGCGAATCCAAGTAAAAATATTCTCTTTTTAAAAAAATAGTCTGCCACAATTTATCTTTGCCGGTTAACTTGAGCACTCTCAATGAATAAATCTTTATATTTGCATATAAGGCCCTTTTATCTGATAAATATTCTTTAATAGGGCCAAAGCAAGCTAAAATCAAAGATTTATAATGATTAGAAAAATATCATTCACAATACTACTGCTTTTTGCTAATTTATTACTAAACGGGCAGAACAAAAAAGCAGACTCTCTGATATCAATACTTCAAGCACACTCAACTATTGACACCGTTAGAGTAAATTTAATGAACAGAGTCGCCTTAGAGCTGGTTCTTACAAATCCGGAAGCTGCACTTAATTACTCTTTGGAGTCATCAGAGTTAAGTGACAGTCTAGGCTACCAAAAAGGAAAAGCTAACAGCATTAAAATAACTGGAAGATATTTTCGTGAGAAATTCGACTACAACCTTGCTCTGGATTACTACAAGAGAGCTCTAAATATATACCAAAACATTGGCGACAAAAAGGGAATCTGTTTTTGCAGAAGCGATATGGCCTATGTCTATTTACAAATGGGCAACTACCCAAAAGCTATTGAGTTTTTTTATGACAGCAGGAATATAGCATTGGAATTCAATGATAAGAGACACGTAATTGAGTGTTTGCAGATGATGGGAGTTATATATCAAATGCAGGGTAACTATCCAAAATCTACCGAAGATCTGCAAAATGCTCTTCTTATAGCAGAAGAGATTAATGACAGGAATTTTATGGCAGACATATACACTAACCTTGGGATAGTATATATGAAACAAAATAACAATTTGCTTGCAATAGAGTCCTATCAAAAAGCTCAGACAATTTATGAAGAGCGAAAGAATAACAAAAAGCTTGGCTCACTTTATAATAATCTGGGAAAAATCTATGAGGATGAGAATAATCATTCAAAAGCAGAAGAGCTCTATTCAAGGGCATTAAAAATAGAGGAGCTGGAGGAGAATAAATTCGGGAAGATGCTCTCTTTGAACAATTTTGGTTCTCTATTAAAAAAACAGAACAAATATACTGCTGCTCTGGATTATTATGATCAATCTCTACTTCTATCAAAAGAGACCGGCAGCAAAAATATTATGAGTGAGACCTACTTGAAAATGGCTGAAATCTATTTTGATATGGGCAAGTTAGACAATGCTCTTGAGTTTACTGAAAAAAGTCTATCAATTGCAAATGTTATGGGTATTCTTGAGCATCAGAAGATTGGTTACGGACAACTCTCAAAAATACACTCTGCAAAAAACAATTTCAAAAAAGCTTACGAAAGTCATATTCTGTTTAAGAAATTGAATGATAGTATTTTTAATGAGCAGAACATAAAAGAGGCTGTAAGTCTTGAATACAGGTACAAATATGAGAAAGAGAAACAGAAACAGGAGTTGGAAAGGTATGAAGAGGATATTATCAAAGCAGAGCAACAGAAGCGGATAAAGCTTATATTATACTCTACCATTGCTGGTCTTATTTTACTGGCTATATTACTTTTAGGCGCTCTCTACTCATATTTTGATAAACGTAAAACCAATATAGAACTTATCAAGCAAAAAAAAGAGATTGAAAAAAAATCCAATGAACTTATCACCTCAAATGCGACAAAAGATAAGTTGTTTTCTATAATTGTGAACGATCTTCAAGATCCCTTCAACAATATTACAAATTTATCCAGCTTAATGGCAAGAGAGACAGCAGAGCTTGATCCCGATGTTCTTTCCGATTTCCTTAAATCAATTCATAAATCAGCAAACTTTGCAAATGAGTTGCTGGGAAACTTAACAGAGTGGGCAAAATCCCAAACAAATAAGCTAGAGGCCGAGAGTGACAGAACCACAATCAAAAATATTTTTATTCTTGCCAACGACTCAATTGAGCGTATAGCTAATAACAAGGAGATAACACTTAATTTCTCTTTTGATAAAAACATAGATCTATATGTTGATAAAAATATGATTAATACTGTATTAAGAAATTTAATAACTAACGCTGTTAAATATAGCTACAGAGGGGGGAGTGTAAATGTAAATGCAGTATTCAATGATAATGAAGTTATAATTTCTGTTACAGATTATGGAGTGGGTATTGATAAAGAAAGAGTCTCTAAGTTGTTTCAAATAACAGAAAAGATAGCATCACCCGGAACCGAGAATGAGCAAGGTGCAGGACTAGGTCTGCTTTTATGCAGGGAGTTTATTGAGAGATTGGGAGGAAAAATATCTGCACAAAGTGAAATTGGAAAGGGGAGTAAATTTTGTTTTACACTACCCGAGAGATATCTTTCCTAATCATTCGTGCGCAACTTTGCGCTGCATAAAATGTTTTATATTTTTAAATATCAGGTATATATATACGTAAAATGCGCAACTTTGCGCTGCCAATAAAAAATTGCTTTTTTTCTTCAAATCCCAACATTACATTTGCAGTAACATCGTTTCCGGCATCGTGGAGATCAATACAATTACTGTTGATAATATTTATTTGCAAATTGTTTTAAAGGTTAGTCACCATTAAATAAGGTTAAGTATCGATCTCCACTATTTCCAAGTTTATTGTATGAACAGGCAATTAGCAAATAGATTGATAAGTTCAAAAATCCAGGAAAAAATTGGGTTTAGTTATGTTATCTTTTCAATTATAATAACAATCTCAATGGTGCTTAGTACTCAAAAAGCAGAGGCCTCGTCTACAACCTCAACTTTCTATAAAATTGATGTAACAAACTGCATTAAATGCTATCATTGTGAAGAAGTTGCCAGTCACTCTATTGCTATTGGCAACGATGAGTATCCCTACTGGATAAACGGTTCAATTTCCGGAAATTACAGAATTTATGTAAATCCACCACAAGAGTACCTGGAAGATTTAGATGAAGCAATAGCAGATTGCCCGATGGAGTGTATATCTAAAAGCACCCACCAAAAGAGAAAGTGAAGTTGAAAATGGAATAATTTTTTTTAGCTCTCAAATAGTGCACATTCAATATTTCTCTATATTTGTGAATGTGTAAATTTTTTTCTGTTATTTTTTCATTCTTGCTTTTTTCCTGTACATCAAGCTACAGCGAACAAGATTCTCATTTTGACAGATTGAAAAGGTGGGACTCCCTAATGTTTATGAATCCGGCTTCTGTGATGGATTCACTTCAGAATTTCAAACCGGAAAAACTCTCTGAATCAAATTTTGCCTACTTCACTTTACTCTCAACTATTGGGAGCTGTATGAACGATATTGATATTACAGATGACTCAACTATAACCAAAACAGTTGAGTGGTACAGGTCAAAATCTGACTATTTTAATTTATGTCGCTCTCTAATTTTTTGCTCTGCAGCTAATTTTAATAAGCAAATCTTTTTGAACGACTCAATAAAACATATTAATTTAACTGAGGCAGAAGATCTGTTTGCTCGAAACAAAGTCAAAGACCCTGTTACAGAGGCATTTTTAAATAAATATCTCGCAAAAAAATCGATACACTTGTTCTATTCTAATAGATCTGACCTCTTGCCATCAACTCTTAAAGCAGAGGAGTATATCAAGAGAGCAGAGACTCTTTTTATGAAATTGGGAAACAAACGAGAGATGCAACTCACCAATTTATACCTCTCGGAAATTGTAATAGGTGTATATGAATATGATAAAGAGTTGGAAATTCTAAATAAAATAGCAGGATTCCCGGATTTAGAACAGGATATTAGACCGTTACTTAACAAAAAATTTGCACATTTATTTCAAAAAAAAGGCGAATACGACAAATCAATTCACTATTTAAAATCTGTGATAAGAGACTCTCTTTTTGGCATCAGTTCAAAAATTAAAAAATCTGATATAGTAAATGATATTGCGGTTATATATGACATAAAAAATCAACCTGACAGCGCAATTAAATATGCAATTTTATACAAGGATTTAATGTTGAAAGATCTCCAAAAATCCCATATTGGTTATCAATTTCTTTCAAAAATTTATGAAAAAAACGGAGATTATACTAAGGCTCTGGATTTATATAAAAAATACTCCAATTATACAGCAAAACTATACACAATTGAGCTTAAGAATAGAACATTACAGAATAAATCAGAGAACAATCTGCTTATTAATAAGATCCGTCAAAAAGAATCTCTGTCAAAAAGTATAATCTTTGCATTAATTTCCTCATTGGTAGGTCTAATCGTTACTATCTTATATCTTAAATCTGGCCAAAGAAAAGATAACACCAAATTAGATAGAGAGTTGGATGAGCTTAAAAAACATATTGATAGCCAAGAGAAGTCATTAAAAAAAATGTGGATTACAAACGAGGTATTAAAAACAACAGCAGGAAAATACCCCGATCTTATCAGGGATGTTCACAGAGAGGCAGCAAAGTGCAGGAGAGAGGCAAAAGGTACATATGACAACCTTAACACAATTATAGATGATTCCAGGCAAATTTCCAGAGAGATGATCTCAGAAATAGCTAAAAACAAATCTTTTGCTAAAAACTTTCCTGAAATTTTCAATAAAGTTGAGCTCTCTCATTACGAAAAAATTATATACGCCCTCTTTAGCCTGGGATACGATGCCAAAGAGATTGCAAATTTCTTTTCGGTCTCACCCTCAACCATAAGAGCGGTTAAGACCAGACTTAAAGATAAGCACGAATAATAATAGGTGTACTTCGCTTAGTTCTGAATATAGTTAGGAAATATTCAGTAAATTGCATACAAATAATTTGAGGTTTTGTTAATCAAACTAGAAAAAAATTCTCATGTCTAATCTAAAAGAATTTATTGAATGGTTAAAAATAACCTGGAATTTTGAATTGTTCCATTTAGGGAAGAACCCTTTTACAACCAAGACTTTTCTCTTATTGTTTATTTCATTTTTCCTGTTGTTTTACATATCTTCCAAAATCAAGAAGATTTTGGTAAGTAAGGTTTTTCCACGATATGATCTTGATATCGGTGTCAGTCAGTCAATAGCAACTATTGTACGTTATTTATTAATTATCATAGGTTTGATTATTATATTCCAGACTACAGGTATTGATTTGAGCGCTTTAGGATTGTTGGTTGGAGCACTCGGAGTTGGTATCGGGTTTGGGTTACAGAATATCACTAATAATTTTATAAGTGGAATAATCATTTTGTTCGAAAGGCCAATTAAAGTTGGAGATAGAATCGAGATAGATAACCTTGCTGGAAATATTGTAGAAATTTCGGCCAGGGCAACCACTATTATCACTAACGATAATATCGCTGTTATTGTACCCAACTCAGATTTCATTAATTCGAGAGTTATAAATTGGAGCCATAACAACAAAGATGTGAGGTTAAATTTCCCGGTGGGGGTTTCATATAAAGAAGATCCCGCAAGAATTAGCAAATTGCTCTTAGAAGTGGCTGATAATAACTCCGGTGTACTTGATTCTCCTGAGCCTTATGTTCTATTTGAAGCTTTTGGTGACAGTAGTCTTAATTTTGTACTTCAGGTCTGGACTTCAGGATACATCGACCGACCTAATATTTTGAAGAGTGAGTTGTATTATGAAATATTTGCAAAATTTAAAGAAAATAATGTTGAGATTCCTTTTCCACAACGCGACATTCATTTAAAGTCGGGATTTGAAAAAAAAATAAGTAATATAGAAAATTAAGATACTTAAATTTCTCGCTTTCCTATTATTTACCGATGCAGAATTTTCCGAAGATGTTACCCAGAATCTCATCTGTGCTGATTTCTCCAACAATCTCTCCGATGTGGAAAAGCGCCTCCCGAATATCCTGAGCAACCAAGTCTGTAGGAAATGAGTTATCCATACCTGATGATGCCCTTAAAAGTGCCTCTTTTGTCTCTTTAAGTGCCTCAAAGTGCCTTACATTAGTTACAAGAGTAGAGTAGGAGTTGCTTGCGTCTTTATACCGGCATTTTAAAAGGGCTGCTTTTAGATTTTCGATCCCTATCTGCACTTTTGCAGAGAGTGGAAGTATATCAACGGGCTTCAAATTATATTCTAAACAGAGTGCAGAGATCTCTTTTAAATAGTTTTCGATGCAATTTTTGTAGCTTTTACCACTGCTGAGCTCAATTATATCGGTTTTGTTAAGCAGAATTATGATTTTTTGATTATCTGCATCAATAACTGATGAGAGTTGTTTAATGCCTAAGCCGAAATACTCCTCGCGCTCTGCATCCAGCATAAGTAGAACCACTGATGCACCTCGTATTTTATCGTAACTTCTCTCAATGCCTATGATCTCAATCTTCTCTTCGGTCTCTCTTATTCCCGCAGTGTCAATAAAACGAAATCCAATACCCTCTATATTCAGAAAACCTTCTATGAAATCTCGCGTAGTGCCGTGTATCTCAGATACAATAGCACGATCCTCATCAAGGAGAGAGTTAAGGAGAGTGCTTTTTCCGGTATTTGTTGCACCTGCAATTGCCACCGGAATACCGTTTTTTATGACATTGCCTAGCCGGAAGGAGTCTATAAGCATTGATATATGATCATTTACCTTCTCAATAAGAGTTTTAAGCTTTACTCTGTCGGCAAACTCTACATCCTCTTCGCTAAAATCCAATTCAAGCTCCATCAGAGAAACTATCTCAAGTAGTGAGAGACGCATCCCGGAGAGCTCTTTAGAAAACCCGCCCTTCATCTGTTTAAGTGCTACCCTGTGTGAAGCCTCTGTTTCGGATATTATAAGATCTGCAACTGCTTCTGCTTGTGCTAAATCCATTTTACCATTAAGAAAAGATCTTTGAGAGAACTCTCCGGGTTTCGCAAGTTTTGCCCCTTTGGATATGAGCAGTATTAATATCTCCTGTTGAATATAATTTGAACCGTGGCAGGATATCTCAACCATATCTTCACCGGTGTACGAATGGGGAGATTTAAAAACAGATATGAGAACCTCATCCAGTATCCTCTCATCTGAATCTATTGTTCCGTATCTAAGTCTCTGTCCTGGTGTTAGAGAAAGAGGGCCTCCTTTTGCCGGGGTAAAAATTTGGTCTGCAATTTTAATCGAATTTGGACCACTCATCCTTATCACAGCAATTGCACTCTTTCCCTGTACAGTAGAGAGTGCGCAGATTGTGTTTATGTTTTGACCCTCCATAACGAAATAACGATTAGTATATCCAAATTTAATCTTTTTTAACCATCAAAACAACATTTTCCAGATGATGGGTGTGGGGGAACATATCTACAGGTTGAACCTTTGTAATTTCATAGTTATCACCGATAAGCGCTATATCTCTTGCCTGAGTTGCAGGGTTACAACTAACATAAACAATTTTTTCCGGAGCCGCCTCAGAGATGACCTTCGCAACATCGGGATGAATTCCTGCTCTTGGAGGGTCAAGAATAATAACATCAGCGTAGCCGTGGAGCTCAAAAAAGGAGGAAGTCAGCATATCTCTCATATCTCCTGCAAAAAAGCTGCAGTTCTTAATGTTGTTATTAATTGAGTTTGCTTTGGCATCTTCTATCGCTTCATCTACATATTCAATTCCAATAACCTTAGATGCGCTCTTTGCCAAAAAAAGGGCAATTGTACCGGTCCCTGTATAAAGATCATAAACTGTCTCATCTCCTTTAAGCGCTGCAAAATCTCTGACTACACAATATAACTTGTATGCCTGCTCAGAATTTGTCTGGTAGAAAGATTTGGGACCAATTCTAAAGCTAAGCTCCTCCATCTTTTCACTTATATACTCCGACCCACTGTAAAGGAAACACTCAACATCAGAAATTGAGTCATTCTTTTTGTCATTTATCATCCAATTGAGAGAGGTAATTTCTGGAAATTGATTTTTTACTGCCTCCAGAAGCTTAATTATCAAATCCCTATCTTCATATGCAAAGACTATTATTACCATACTCTCTCCTGTCGATGTGGTTCTTACTACCAAAGTTCTCATAAGACCGGTTTGCTTTCGAAGATCAAAAAAAGTGTAGCCGTTTTTAATGGTAAACTCTTTGATAAACATGCGTATTTCATTTGATGGAGATGGTTGAAGATAACATCTCTCTACATCCAGTACCTTATCAAACATACCGGCAATATGAAAACCAAGGCCGGCTTTGTCATTATCTGTGAGGTTATCTGCCTCTAAAGCACTTTCAACCCATCTTTTCGCCGAAAATGTGAATTCCAGCTTATTTCTGTATTCCGTGACCTTATCTGATCCAAGTATTGGGGAGATTGCAGGAAGTTTCAGGTGACCGATTCTTGTCAATTGATCTATTACCTGTTGCTGCTTGTTTTGAAGTTGAACAGGGTAGGGGAGTGACTGCCATTTACACCCTCCACATAGCCCATAGTGGCTGCAAAAAGGATCAATTCTGGAAGGGGAGGGCTTTACCATTCTGGTAACATATCCCTCCATATAATCCTTTCTTTTATTTTTCACCTGCACATCAACAATATCTCCTGGCACAGTAAAAGGGATAAAAATAACCTTGCCGTTTATATGTGCAAGAGATTTGCCTTCTGCAGCAATTGCCTCAATTTCAATATTTTCTAATAGCTCTTTGTCTCTTCTTCCCATCTTGTATGTTATTGGAGTGCGAAATTAACTTTTTTTATACTTAAACGTTAATATTATGTTTAAAAATAGTAAATTCGCACTATAGGCGGAATATTTATTTAATAAATTACACTCCAATGAAAAGGTATTTAACTATATTTTCTTTGATGCTTATGACAATAATGTCATCGGCTCAGGATTTCATCTCTATATCGGGTAAGGTTCAGGACGCCTCAACAAAAAAAGCGCTAAATTTTGCATCTATACAGCTTTTATCCACAAATATCAGCAATGTTACGAACTCAGACGGAGTATTTACACTTAAGGTACCTTCAGGATCAAAAGCAGACTCTGTAATTATTTCATATCTGGGATACAAATCGCAGAAATTCGGACTAAGTGATTTCAGGCAAGGGGAGCTTGTAATTCGTCTCGAACAGTCTGATATTGCTCTTAATCCAATCACTATCAGGCCTCAGGATGCTCCATCTATGGTAAAAATGGCTCTGGCCAGAATTGAGAAGAACTATAGCCAGAAACCGGTACAGATGACTGCATTCTACAGGGAGATGATAAAAAAGGGCAATAATTATGTCTCAATAAATGAGGCTGTTTTAGATATCAACAAGGCATCTTATCTTGGGTACAGGCTAGATCAGATAGGCATTTATAAAGCCCGGGGTAGTTACGATATAACCAGAGTGGACACTCTTATTGTCAAGTTTCAGGGAGGTGCCAACTCTGCACTAAATCTGGATATTGTTAAAGACCCTTTTTTAGGAGCAGATGTTCTTCTGCTGGAACAGATTTACACATTCAGGTTTACTGAGCCCACAACAATCGATAACAGGTTTTTCTATGTAATAGAGTTTGATGAGAGAGTAAAACTGGATGAGATATATTTCCGGGGAAAGCTTTATATAGATTCAGAATCTATGGCTATCGGAAGAGTTGAGTTCGCAATGAATGTTGAGGGTCGTGAGTATGCCAACTCATATTTTGTAAGAAAAAAACCTGCATCACTAAAAATGGATGTCCTTACAGCAAATTATGTGGTAAACTATAAACCTATTGAAGGATTATGGTATTTTGACTATTCCAGAACAGAGGTGAAATTTAATGCCAAGTGGGATCGCAAATGGTTTAAAAATATCTACACAATACAGTCAGAAATTGCAGTTACCGATATTTCCGAAAAAGAGCGAAAGATTGAGGAGCAAAGCCGGGTTCGTCCAAGAGATATAATGTCGGCTAAGGTTAGTGATTACACAGATGATAACTTCTGGGAGGAGTATAACATAATTGAACCAGACGAATCTATTGAAAATGTTATAGCTAGAATTATACGACAACTCAGAAGACGAGAATAATAATACAATTTATATTATGTTAAATAGAAATGTTGAACTCTCCTGAATCAACTCCACTTCCCGAGAGAATGCGTCCCAAGAGTCTTGAGGATTTTGTCGGGCAGGAACACTTGATTGGTGAGGGCTCTGTTCTTCGAAAGATGATTGAATCCGGTGCACTAACCTCATTTATTCTTTGGGGACCTCCCGGTGTAGGAAAAACTACTTTAGCAAGAATAATTGCCAATCGACTGGATAGACAATTCTATGCTCTCTCTGCTATTAATTCCGGTGTTAAAGATCTTAGGGAAATTATTGAAAAATCCAGATCTAACTCTATCTTTCACTCAAAACGTCCGATTCTATTTATAGATGAGATACACCGCTTTAGTAAGTCTCAGCAAGATGCTCTTCTAGGTGCTGTAGAGGATGGAACAATTACACTTATTGGCGCAACTACAGAGAACCCCTCTTTTGAAGTGATCACTCCCCTGCTCTCCAGATGTCAGATTTATGTTTTACGGCACCTGGAAACACCACATATGGACTCTCTGATGGAGAGAGTCTTAGAGAGAGACCCTCTTTTAAGTAAACGAGAAATAAAGATTGAAGAGCGGGAAGCTCTCTATCGATTTTCCGGTGGTGATGCTCGTAAATTACTTAATATCATAGAAATAATCACATCAAGTTTTAGTTTAAACGAGAAAATAGTAATAAATAACAATATTGTTACGGATAGGCTTCAGGAGAATATTGCACTCTATGACAAAAGTGGAGAGCAACATTACGACATCATATCTGCCTTCATAAAAAGCATAAGAGGGTCAGACCCGGATGCTGCTGTTTACTGGATGGCAAGAATGCTCTCCGGAGGGGAAGATCCCCTCTTCATTGCCCGAAGAATGATAGTCCTCTCCTGCGAAGATATTGGACTTGCAAATCCGAACGCTCTTTTGATTGCTCAGGCCTGCTTTGAATCAGTCCATAAAATCGGTATGCCAGAAGCAAGAATTGTCCTCTCACAAGCTGCAATATACCTGGCTACCTCTCCAAAAAGTAACTCTTCTTACCTTGCAATTGATTCAGCTATGGAGGAGGTCCTCAAAAGCGGCGACCTACCTGTGCCCCTTCATTTGAGAAATGCCCCGACAAAGCTTATGAAGGAGCTCAATTACGGAAAAGATTACAAATATGCTCACTCCTACCCCGGAAACTTCACAGAACAGCAGTTTATGCCGGACGGATTGTCAAATTGTAAGTTTTACGAGCCTGGATCAAATAGCAAAGAGGAGGAGATTAAAAAAAGATTGAAGACGCTTTGGAAAAAATATAATAATTAATTGATTTTTGTCTAATTTTGTCCTATTATGATAATAGACAAAATTGAGTACATAAAAGATATTGATAAAGGCCTTTTCTTTCTTATTTCAGGACCTTGTGTTGTTGAAAATGAAGAGATTACTTATAGGATTGCCTCAGAAATAAAATCTACAACTCAAAAACTATCCATCCCATTCATTTTTAAAGCATCTTACAGAAAGGCTAACAGATCTAAAGCAGATTCCTTCACCGGTCTGGGTGATGAAAAAGCTCTTGAAATTCTGCAAAAGATTCGATATAAGTTACAGATTCCGGTTATAACCGATATACACAACGCAAACGAAGCAATTCTTGCAGCTTCATTTGATGTTGATGTGCTGCAGATTCCTGCCTTTCTATGCAGACAGACAGATCTTCTGGAGGCTGCTGCATTAACCGGGAAGTTTGTTAATATTAAAAAAGGGCAGTTTCTCTCCCCTGAGTCTATGAAATTTGCAGCAGAAAAGGTTGCCGGAGCTGGAAACAACAATATAATGCTCACCGAAAGAGGCTCTCAATTCGGTTATACAGACCTTATTGTAGATTTTAGATCTTTCCCATTAATGAAAGCATATGGATATCCTGTTATTCTGGATGTTACACATAGTCTTCAACAACCCAACCAAAGCAGTGGAGTATCTGGAGGGAGACCGGAAATGATCTCAACTTTAGCCAAAGCAGGCATTGCAGTAGGTGCTGATGGGCTTTTTATTGAAACTCATCCAGACCCTTCAAAAGCACTCTCAGATGGAGCAAATATGCTTAAACTCGATTTGCTGGATTCATTGATGAAATCCCTTATTCCAATACGGAAGGCAATAAATATTGAGAAATAAAACAGAAAACTGACTTACAAATTATTAAATAGAATTGTTATGATATTAAATACAGATTTTACAAAAAGGTATGAGAAGATTCCGGTAAATATCTTTGAGGAGTCTGACATAGCCTGCAGAGGAGTAGCCGAGAACATTTCAGAATCTATTAAGCAAAAAGCTGCGAAAGGTTTACCTTGTGTTCTTGGACTCAGTGCATCCTCTGTGGCAATAAAGGTGTACGAAGAGCTTGTATCAATGTATAACAACAAGAGTATAAGTTTTAAAAATGTACACATATTTACTGTCGACGAGTATTGGGCATTGAATAAAAACGAACTCCAGTCTCACTACCGTTTTATGAAGGAGTACCTTCTGGATTTCATTGACATTCCTTCCGAAAATATTCACTGTCTTGACGGAGATATCCCTAAAAGTAAAATTCACAGCTATTGCGATGAATATGAGCAGACAATAGCCGCTCTTGGCGGAATTGACATAATGGTAATAGGAAATATGGGTTTTAATGAGCCTGGTTCTTATTATAACTCCAGAACCCGTTTGATTACCCTCAACTTCAACACAAGAGTCTCCGCTGCATCCGAGTTCTTTGGAGTAGAGTATGTCCCATTTCACGCCCTTACAATGGGTATTGAGACAATTCTCAAATCAAAAAAAATCTATTTTCTCTCCTGGGGCGAGGGAAAAGCACAATCTATAGCAAAGCTGGTAGAGGGTAATATTAACGAACAAAACCCTACATCGTATCTCCAAAGACACGAAAACCTTGAAGTTTTGCTGGATTATGCCGCAGCAGCTGAACTTACCAGAATTAAAACACCTTGGTTAACAGGGCCTTGCGAATGGACAGATCAGTTAACCAGAAAATCTGTCTTCTGGTTATGTAAAAAACTGGACAAACCTATTCTAAAACTAACAGACAGAGACTACAACGACAATGGTATGAGTGACCTTATCACAGAACAGGGTCCGGCCAGCAAAATCAATATTAAGGTATTCAATGATCTTCAACACACAATAACAGGATGGCCGGGAGGAAAACCAAACGCAGATGACTCAACCAGACCGGAGAGGGCAACACCGTTTCCAAAAAGAGTCATTATCTTCTCCCCTCACCCTGACGATGATGTGATCTCAATGGGTGGTACTCTTGCAAGACTATCGGAGCACGGTCACGAAGTGCATCTGGCATATCAGGTTTCCGGAAATATTGCAGTTTTTGACCACGACGCCATAAGGTTTCTGGATTTTTTAAGAGATAGTGCGAAGATATACAACTCAGAACTCAAATCTGCAGACTCCATATATAGAAATGCACTTTTAGAACTTAGCACAAAACACCCTGGAGAGCCAGATTCTCAAAGCATTCGGGAAGTTAAAGGAGCAATTCGCAGAGGGGAAGCAAAGGCGGCTTGCCGTTATCTAAAAATTCCGGAAGAGAGGGTTCATTTTTTGGATATGCCATTCTACGAGACAGGTGGGGTTAAAAAGAGACCTATAGGAGAGGCAGATATAACAATTGTTAAGGAGTTACTCAAGAAGGTTAAACCACATCAGGTGTATGCTGCAGGAGATCTGAGCGACCCTCACGGAACTCACAGGGTTTGTCTGCAGGCGATTCTTACTGCATTGAATGAGTTAAAAAATGAAGATTGGATAAAGGATTGCAGAGTTTGGTTATACAGAGGGGCCTGGCAGGAGTGGGATGTTGCAGATGCAGATATGGCAGTTCCATTGAGTCCTGAGGAGGTTAATATCAAAAGGGAGGCTATTTTTAAACACCAGTCACAAAAGGATAGGCCGCTTTTCCCGGGGTCAGACAAAAGAGAGTTCTGGCAGAGGGCAGAGGAGCGTAATCATAATACCGCACTTTTGTTTGACAAGCTTGGAATGGCAGAGTATCAGGCAATTGAATTATTCGTAAGATACTATATTTAAAATTATAAATAACTTAACCAGCTTGAAAAATGAATAACAAAAGTAATTTTATCATCCCGATAGCCTTTATTGGAATGATGTTCTTTGCAATCGGTTTTGCTTTGGGAATTAACTCATTTCTTATACCGGTTCTTAAAGGAACACTGGATATATCCTCCGGAGCGTCGTACCTGATTCTTGCAGCTACATTCTCTACATTTATAATTTTTGGCTATCCGGCAGCACTTACTATTGCAAAAATTGGTTATAAAAGGACAATGTCACTCTCCTTTCTTCTCTTTGCAATTGCATTTGCACTATTCATACCCTCTGCAAGCAGCGGAAACTTTATCTACTTTTTGATTGCTTCATTTGTAAGTGGTATCGCAAACACATTCCTCCAGGCTTCCGTTAACCCCTATATTACAATTCTTGGCCCAATTGAGAGTGCTGCAAAAAGGATGTCAATAATGGGTATTTGCAATAAACTTGCCTGGCCGGTAGCTCCTGTTTTTCTGGCGTTTGTTATCGGTAAAAACACCACTGATACCCTTATTTCAGACCTTTATCTCCCATTCTATATAATAATAGGGGTCTTTATTCTTCTTGGTCTTCTATCAATGCTTGCTCCTCTTCCTGAGGTAAAGGCAGTTGGAGAAGATGCCGAAAATGCAGATGATTGCCCTTATGCCGCTAATAAGACCTCTATCTGGCAGTTTCCGCACCTCCTGCTTGGTGCGCTCACTCTATTCTTCTATGTCGGAGTTGAGACTGTTGCACTGGGTACTCTTGTAGATTATGCAACCTCGTTAAATCTGCCTAACGCCTCTTCGTACGCCTGGATCTCTCCTGTAGGGATGGTTATAGGTTACATCTGCGGAATTGTATTTATCCCGAAATACCTTAGCCAATCTAATGCATTGATTATATGCTCATTGCTTGGAATAGCAGGCGCATTGCTCGTTGTTCTTACTCCCGCTGTAATCTCAATCTGGTTTATTGCTCTTATGGCTCTAGGTTGTTCACTTATGTGGCCGGCACTTTGGCCTTTGGCAATTGCAGATCTTGGAAAATTCACCAAAGTAGGTTCCTCATTTTTGGTTATGGCTATTGCAGGAGGTGCAGTTATTCCAACTATCTACGGATTCCTGAAAGACTCTGTTGGTGCTCAAAACTCATACTGGATAGCACTACCTATCTATATTTTTATACTCTATTATGGAGTATCCGGTTATAAGATACGTAAAAACGCTGTGAAGTAATTACCTGAATGGTTCTAATACTATATTTATTGCTCCTCCTGAATACCGGCTCAAAAGAGATTAAGGCTCAGGAGGAGACTTTAATTAAAGAACAAATGATAACAGTTAAGAAAATTTCCTTTCCCTGTCAACTTCCTCCGATGATACTGGTTCAAAAGATGATGGACAGTACGGATGTTCCTTATCATAAGATAGATAAACACAATTGGGATGAATACCCCTATGCTCCTCTTGTAAGCTTTAGAATAGCATACTCAAAGGATGAGATTTTTCTACAGTACAATGTCAGAGAGAGATATATAAGGGCATACTACACTGTAGATGAAGGTTCTGCACCTTATAAGGACTCTTGTGTAGAGTTTTTCATAATCCCTTCCCAAGACTCTATTTACTATAATCTGGAACTTAACTGTATAGGTGTAGGAACCTTTGCCTACGGTAACCAAAGGAGAGAGAGAACCCGGTTTGATAAAAGGGTAACCTCAAAGATAAGGCGAGTTTCAACTTTGGGTAAAGAGGGATTTGAGACAAAAGAGGGAGATTTTAACTGGAGTATCACAATTGCAATTCCAGTCGAACTGTTCTACTCTGGCAAAAAAGAGTCACTTGCAGGTAGAGAGTTAAAGGCAAATTTCTACAAGTGTGGTGATGAGCTTCCAGAAAAGCACTATCTGTCTTGGAGTCCAATAGAAACAGAAAAGCCTGATTTTCATAGGCCTGAATTTTTTGGAACTCTTCTGTTTGAGAGGTAACCTAAGAAAAGTATAGTTAAAAAGGATAGCCCACCCCAAACTGAATGGCGTAGTTGTCAGTTTTGAACCAGTCACCCGGCCCTATCCACATTTTTCTAGAGGGGTCGTGTGCTTTGATTCCCAGATCGAGACGTAATATTACAAAATCGAGATCTAGTCTTGCTCCAAATCCCCAGTTTACTGCAACGCTCTTATAAAAATCTTTTAGTCGGAACTGACCGTTCTCCTGTCCGGACTCACTTCTGAATGTCCAAATATTCCCTGCATCTGCAAAAATAGCTCCCTCAATATTCCAGAACATATTGAACCTATACTCTGCGTTTAACTCCAATTTAATATCGCCTGTCTGGTTAGGTATTGAAAATGTAGTATCAATTGCAGCAAATCCGGGGCCGACAGATCTTGCCTGCCATCCTCTTAAGCTATTTGCTCCTCCAGCATAAAAGAGCTTTTCAAACGGAAGAATTCTGGAGTTGCCATAAGCGTGTCCTGTTCCAATATTGAATCTGGTTGCAATGGATTGATCTTTATCTACCCTCCAGGTATAACCAACTGTAAGATCACTACGGAAATACTGGGCATAAGGTGTGTTCCAGATTGTTTTTGCACCAGTTGAATCACTTGAAAGAGTTGATCTAAAAAGGCTTACAAGGTTCCCTGCAATATCATTAGTCCATCTTACGTAGAAATAAGATTTTTTTGGGTTTGTTGAGGCGTCGGTGGTATAAAAAATAGTTCCACCCATTCCAAGGTCAAAGTGATTCTTATATGAATTTTTCAGGAAGGGATCCTGTAATGACTCATAGAATTGTGGATTCATATTGGTTAGCTTTACAATATTGAGTTGAACAGGGTTAACAATGTAAAAGAGCCTCTCTCCCACCCTCCAGTTATATCCGTAATTGAATGATATAAGGTTTCTGGTGAATTCCGGCCGACTTTGGTAATTGTATCCAATATTCATATCTGTTCTGGGAATATTGGTGCGAAAAAGAGAGTCCGGCAGTAATAAAAAACTTGGAAATGAGATACCCGCCGAAATACCTAACTCTGTAGATTTTATAGGATCATCAAGTTTGAATTGAAAGTTCCCCATAAAGCCAAGAGTAAACCACTCTCCTCCGCGAAAGAGGTTTTTATGATAGTAAGATGCTGCAGGTGAAACTCCTAAAAGATTGTTGGAGTTACTTGATGCCTCCAGATTGAGCTTGTATCCCTGACTTTTGGATGGAGTAAGCCTAATAATGCAATCTACTTCGCGATACTTTCCGGATGAGTCTGCAGGGACTTCGTCGTATTGGAGGTTAACTCCTGAAAAAAATCTGAGAGAGACAAATCTGTTATATGTTGTAGATGCAACTCTTTCACTGTATATATCCCCCGGCTTTAAAATATTCATCCTCTCCAGTACCGCAGGCCTTATTGTTCTCTCCCCTCTATGGTAAATGGTCATATTTTTCATCTTATGAACACTAAATAGACTCAATGAGTCGTCTCTCCTCATAGGGTCGTAATCCGGGAAGAGTGAAATTTTTCTGATTCTGAATTTTTCGTGAGGACGGGAATCTTTCTGTGTTTCGTTTCTGGTATAGTTGTCGATTCTAACATAAAGATCTGCAACATCTTCCTCGCCAAGTGTATCAGCCTCAAAAAAGAAAAAATTCTTAGTAAAGTTATAGTATCCGCTCTCTCTTAGAATATTTGTGATTCTTTCGCTCTCCATATCCAAGCTCTTCTCAGAGAGCCTAACTCCCTGTTTTAGTAATGATTGTGAATTATTATTCATTACAACACGCTCTATTGCAGTATCTTTAATGTTATAGTGAATCTCCCTTACCTCAAAACTTTTACCCACATTAACGAAGTAACTTACTTTTGCTCTCTTCTTTTTAATAACTATTGTGTCGTTAACCTTAGAGTTATAATAACCAATTGATGTTAAATGGTTAACAAGGTTTTCGCTGCTTCTTTTAACAAGTGATGAGTCAAGGATAACAGGAGGCTGACCCACTCTTTTTACAAATCTGTCCCATCCGTCACCTTTTCCGTTACTCCAGTTGTAGATCATAAGAAAAGGGTTCCAGCCATATACCAGAGATCTGTTAGGTTGTTGCCTGATGTACTGATTAAGATCCCCCGGTTCAATTACGTCACTGTTTAGCACCACTATTCTATTCTCTTTGAGAAGGCTCTCTCCCTGAGGTACAACTCTGACAGTGCTGCAAGAGAACAGAACAGAAGAGAGAATAAGAGTTAGAATACAAGTTAATTTTGTGATTGGGAGTCTATTCATTAAGCTATTATTTTGCACAAAAATAGTAATTATAATGATTTGTTTTTTTCGAAAAATAAAAAAAGATATATTTGTACCCTGAAATAAATGTAACACGTTTACTTTACCTTTTTTTTAAAATTCTAACTCACTTACATTCCAAAAATGAAGAATAAGTACATAGATCTGGTAGAACAGTCATTTGACTTTCCACAGGATGAATTCACAGTAGAAGACGGAGAGCTCTACTTTCACGAAATCCCGATGATGGATATAATTGAACAGTATGGAACTCCTTTAAAAATAACTTATCTGCCCAAAATATCTTCACAGATTCAGAGAGCTAAGCGAATGTTCAATGTAGCAATGGCTAAAGTTGACTATAAAGGAGATTATCACTACTGCTACTGCACAAAAAGCTCGCACTTTTCATTTGTAATAGAGGAGGCTCTTAAAAACGACATTCACCTAGAGACCTCCAGTGCATTTGATCTCAATCTTATAGAATCTCTTCACGAGCAGGGCACTGTGACCAAAGAGCTCTACATTATTTGCAACGGGTTTAAAAAAGATATCTATATAGAGAATATTGCCAATCTCATCAATAATGGTTGGAAAAACACTATTCCTGTAATGGATAATATGCAGGAGTTTGATGAACTTGATCTCTGCATTAAGGAACCCTGTACAATAGGGTTGCGAATAGCAGCAGAGGAGGAGCCAAAATTTGAATTCTATACATCCAGGCTTGGAATAAGATATAGTGATGTAATTCCTTTTTATGAGAACAAGGTCAAGCACAACAAAAAGTTTTCGTTAAAGATGCTCCATTTTTTCATCAATACAGGCATTAGAGATAACGCATATTACTGGAATGAATTATCCAAATGTGTATCTGTTTATTGTGATCTAAAAACTATCTGTCCGGAGCTGGAGAGCCTTAACATAGGCGGAGGTTTCCCGATTAAAAACTCACTGGCATTTGATTATGATTATGAGTATATGGCAGAAGAGGTTATTGCTCAGGTTAAGAGCATCTGTTCTCAAAGAGGGATCCCTGAACCTAATATCTTTACAGAATTTGGTAGTTTCACAGTTGGAGAGAGCGGAGCTGTTATATATCAGGTTTTAGACCAGAAACAGCAGAATGACCGTGAGAGATGGTATATGGTGGATAGCTCGTTTATGACCACACTTCCGGACACTTGGGGGATTAAACAGCGCTTTATTCTGCTCCCGATTAACAAATGGAACAGCGAATACCAGAGAGTTTTCCTCGGAGGGCTCACTTGTGATAGTCAGGATTACTACAATGCTGAGGCCCACGCAAATGCAATATTCCTACCTACAATAAATGGTGAAGAGCCTCTCTATTTAGGGTTTTTCCACACAGGAGCATATCAGGAGTCTATTGCAGGTTTTGGCGGGATACAACACTGTCTGCAACCTGCTCCAAAACATATAACAATAGACCTTGATGAGAATGGTGAGTATTTTACCAAACTATTTAGTAAGGAGCAGACATATAAGTCAATGCTCAAAATTTTGGGATATTGATGACTCCATCTAAGGCAGATATTAAATTAATACGCTCTCTTGATAAAAAGAGAGCAAGGGAGAGTACAGGACTCTTTGTGGTAGAGGGAGAGAAACTCTATGGAGAGCTATTAAAATCTGATTTAGTAATTTATAAAGTATTTTCAAGAGAGGAGATATCTGAGGAGATGATGTCAAAGATAAGCCACCTCTCAACCCCCTCTCCCATTTTAGCAGTAGTAAAAAAACCTTCGGTAAAAAATGATCCCAAACCTCAGAGAGGTAAGCTTTATCTGGCCCTGGACACAGTAAAGGACCCCGGAAATATGGGAACAATTATCCGTTTAGCTGAGTGGTTTGGAGTTGATACAATTTTTTGCTCACTCGAGTGTGTAGATATTTATAACCCGAAAGTTGTTCAAAGTGCAATGGGGTCACTTTTTAGAATGAATATTCAATATAAAGATTTAAAGGAAGTTATCCGACAATGCACCCCAGACATTCCTGTTTATGGCACCTTTCTCACCGGAGAGAATATCTATTATGAGAGTTTGCCGGAAGGTGCAATGGTAGTTTTAGGAAGCGAGTCGTTCGGTATATGCAATGAGTTGTCACAGATGGTAGATAAAAGAGTACATATCCCCTCTTTCTCTATTGAGGCAAAAGGTGGAGAGTCTCTCAATGTGGCTATTGCAGCTGCAGTGATATGCTCTGAATTTAGACGGTCCTCTGTCTTAAAGCCTCAAATAGGATAACAGAGGCGGCAGCAGAGACATTAAGCGAGCCAATAGAACCGGCCATTGGAATCTTTACCTGAATGTCCGATAGTGCAAGTGAAGATCCGGAAACTCCCTTCTCTTCTGAACCTAAAATTATAGCGGTTGCTCCTGTCAAAGAACTCTGGTAAATTGTTTTTTCTGCTCTCTCTGTAGTGGCAACAATCTGATATCCGCTCTCTTTTAGAAAATATATGGCCTCTCTTATGTTGGTGACCTTAGCAACAGGTATTCTAAGAAGTGCTCCTGCAGATGTTTTAACGGAGTCTGCATTTACAGTGGCACTACCTTTAGCAGGGACAATTATACCGTGTGCACCGGCACACTCAGCGGACCTTGCTATTGCCCCAAAATTACGGACATCACTAATACCATCAAGAATAAGAAGCAGAGGTTTTAATCCACTCTTATCTGCCACAGAGGTCATCTCTTCCAGAGTAACATAATCTACATTTGCAAGAAATGCTATAACGCCCTGGTGGTTACTGCGGGTAAGGTAGTTGAGTTTTTCGACAGGTGCAAATTGAACCTGGATACCCCTATCTCTCAATTTATCCAGTAGAATCCGAAACTGAGGCCCTTCAAGACCTTGTCTGAAAAGCACTTTTTCAATCTTTTTCTTACTGTCCAGTGCCTCAAGAACAGGGTGTATTCCAAAAATAAAATTATCTGTTTGCTCCATTTTCTTTTGTTTAGTTAATCTGTATGAAGGCTCTCCCACTCCTTAAATTTTAAATCCAGAGAAGATTTAACCAGTTCATACTCATTTATCATCTCCGGCAAAGATACACTATTATGGCTCTCAGACAATATAAGCTCCAATTCGGATATCCGTTTTTCCAGTTGAGCGATGCTCTCTTCGCACCTCTCAATCTGGGTTCTCTTTCTTTTTACCTCTCTGTCAATCTCTTTCTGTTGCAGATAGGTTAATACGGGAGTGGTTACTCTGTTATTACTTTTTACAATTTGAGAATCCTGCTTTAGAGTCTGAAGCTCATCCAGACTCTCTATCTGTTTTCTCTGCAAAAACTCCTCTAATCCACCCAGATGCTCCCTTACATATCCATCTTTGAATTCATATATCTTATCTACAAGACCATCCAGAAAATCTCTGTCGTGGGAGACCAGTACCATTGTGCCGTCATATCTTAGCAGTGCCTGTTTAAGAATATCTTTTGACTTGATGTCCATATGGTTTGTAGGTTCATCCAGAATAAGAAGGTTGTGTGGTTTAAGTATTAGTTTTGCCATTGCAAGCCTGGACCTCTCACCTCCGCTAAGGACAGCAACTTTTTTATCAATATCCTCACCTCTGAAAAGAAATGCACCAAGAATATCTCTTAATTTGCTCCTGATATCCCCGGTTGCAGCTTTATCAAGTGTGTCAAATACAGTGTCATCCTTCGAAAGAAGCTCATCCTGATTCTGAGCATAATAACCGGCTGCAACGTTGTATCCGGTCTCGACCTCCCCTTCGGTTGGTTTTAAGTCACCCGTTATTAGCCTCATAAATGTGGTCTTTCCCTCTCCGTTTTTTCCCAACAGAGCGACCTTCTCTCCTCTCTCAATTGTAATATCAACATTTGAGAAAATTATCTTTGGGCCGAATGCCATTTTTAGGTTGCGTGCCTTTATAACAACCTGTCCCGATCTCGGAGATGGTGGGAATTTGACGAAAAGCCTGGATTTATCCTCTTCATCCACCTCAATTCTCTCTATCTTCTCCAGTTGCTTTATTCTTGACTGTACCTGATTGGATTTGGTTGCCTTGTAGCGGAATCTCTCAATAAACTCCTCTGTCTTATCTATAACTCTCTGTTGATTATCATAGGCAGCTCTCTGCTGCTCCATCCGCTCCTTTCTAAGTATTATATATTTAGAATATGGCACCTTATAATCGTTTATCTTGCCAAGCATAATCTCAACTGTTCTTTTGGTGATACTGTCCAAAAAACGCCTGTCGTGAGAGATAAGTACTATTGCGCCCCTGAAGCTTTGCAAATACTGCTCAAGCCATCTTATTGACTCTATATCCAGATGATTGGTAGGCTCATCCAATAGTAGTACATCCGGTTTGCGCAACAGCACTTTTGCTAGTTCGATGCGCATATTCCACCCTTGACTAAGCTCAGATCTCTTTCTGCCAAACTCTTTTCTGTTAAAACCAAGTCCTGTCAAAATTCTCTCAGCTTCAGATAGAGGATTCCCATTTTCAAGAATGTGAAACTTATCTGTAAGGTCATTGAGTTTAATCAGTAATTTATGGTATTCATCACTCTCGTAATCACTCCTGTTTGCAATAGAGTTGTTTACAATCTCTATCTCTTTCTCAATATCTGTCAGATACGAAAATGCCAGCATTGCCTCTTCAATTACTGAGGTAGTTTTAGAAAACTCCATCTCCTGAGGAAGGTAGCCAATTGTAAGTTCACCGGGCAATTGAACCTGGCCCGATGAAGGTTGTGTAACACCTGAAATAATTTTTAATATTGTTGTTTTTCCGGCACCATTTCTCCCGACGAGACCAATACGGTCATCGTCATTGATATGAAAATTGACCTGGTCGAAAAGCAAAAAACCTCCGAAAGAGACAGTTAGGTTATTTATCGATATCACGGCAGATTAGTATGCTAAATTCATACAGCAGGTAAAGGGGCGCTCCCACAATAAAGAGGGTAAATGCGTCTGCACTGGGAGTAATTACAGCTGCAACAATTATAAGTATTGTAAATGCGTGTTTTCTGTACTTTTTGAGCATACTTTTAGTGATAATTCCCATTCTGGATAGGATGGCAGCAAGTGCCGGCATCTCAAACACTACGCCCATTATAAGTATAAGCCAGGTGAACATAGATATATAAGATTTTAGGGAGATCTGGTTTACGACCCAATCACTAACCTGATAGGTTCCTAAAAATCTTACTGTTAAAGGAAATACAAAAAAGTATCCTACTAAAACACCTATAAAAAAAAGAAGTGAGGCAAAGGCAAAGGCCCGCTTAACTGCTGCCTTCTCTTTTTCATAAAGGCCGGGACTAACAAATGACCAGAGCTGATACAATATATACGGAACAGCAAGTATAAAAGCAAGTGTCATAGAGACGCTCATATGTGTAAAAAACTGGGCAGAGAGCTCTATATTTATGAGGGTTACCGCGAAAGGAGCGGGTGAGGAGATCCCAAGAAGAGAGGACAATGATTCAAACCATTTGTAAAGTATAAAATTTGAATCTACCGGAGCAAATATAATCTCGTCAAAAACTAGTCGCTTGTTAAGGAAAACCACCCCCATAAGCACAAATACAACAATAGCCGAGCGAAAAAGTACTCCCCTCAGTTCATCCAGATGGTCCCAGAATGTCATCTCTTTACTCACAGACACGTCTCTCTCTATTTTAAGGATGAGCCGTTGTCGCTATCCTGTTTAATATCCTCTTCAACACCTTTCATTCCGTCCTTGAAGCTTTTTACACCCTTTCCTATACCTTTCATAAGTTCCGGAATCTTCTTTCCACCAAAGAGCAGCAACACAATTAACGCTATAATTATAATCTCCGGAGCTCCTATTGTTCCAAATAGTAAAAAATGGTTCATCTTATTATTTTTTAAATTGTTAATTATTAAAATATGGCTCAAATAACTCTGCAATATAATTCGGAACCCTTGTAGGTTTTCTTGTTATTGAATTTATGAACCCAAGGGTTACTGTCCCTGTACATACTATCTCGCCGAGTTCGTTATAGATCTCTGTCTCAATAAAAAATCTTGCCTTTGGCATCTCTCTTACCGATGTAACTATTTTTAGTTTATCTCCCTGTTTTGCAGGTGTTTTATAATTACAGGTGACATTAACGACCGGCATCATTATACCCCTCTTCTCAATCTCCTGAGTGGGCAAACCTAACTCTACTAGTGCTATATGCCTCCCCCACTCAAAGTAACGAATATAATTTGAGTGGTGTACTATCCCCATAAGATCTGTCTCGTAGTACCTGACCTCCAGTATTGTTTCGGACTTATACATCTATCTGCTCAGCTCCTCTTTCAATTTTTTAAGTTTCTCAATTTTTATACCCGCATCGGATCTCTTTTTCAACTCAATCTCAACTACCTGCTCGGGTGCACTAGCCATAAATTTTTCATTTGAGAGCTTGGCATTGACAGATTTAAGAAATCCATCAAGATGTTTAAGCTCTGCCTCTATCTTGTTTATCTCCTCCTGAACATTTACCATTCCCTCCAAAGGAACGAAAAATTCTGTTGTTTCAACCATAAAAGATGATCCTGTAACAGCCTCTCCCTTTTTTGACATATCCATAACAGAGGTAATATTTGCCATTTTACATACTATTGAGTGCATATCTTCGTGAAGACTTCCCTTCATATAGAGTGTAAGAGGCTCCTTGGGTGAGATTCCTTTAGCCTGACGGATACTTCTTATGTTAACAATAGCAGATTTTGCCATATTGAAATGTGAGATAAAATCACTGCTGTATAGCTGAGCTATTGGCATTTGGGCTATCATTATACTCTCGTTTTCCTCCCTTATACTAAGCCCTTGCCATAACTCCTCAGTAATAAATGGGATAAAAGGGTGTAACAATCTTGTAAGTTGATCAAAGAAGTTAATAGTCTGGTTGTGGGTGGTACTATCAACTCCTTTTCCGAATGCCGGTTTTATTATCTCCAGATACCAGGCGCAAAAATCGTCCCAAAAGAGTTTATAGAGTAGCATCAGTGCATCTGATAGACGGAATTTATCAAAATGGTCGTTGATAAGCTCAATAGATTGAGAGAGATGATTTTCAAACCATTTAACGGCAATAGCCGACTGTTTGGGTTGGGTAGCTTCAGGGTCAATATTCCATCCCTTAACCAACCTGTATGCATTCCACACTTTATTTGAGAAGTTTCTACCCTGCTCTACCTGACTCTCATCGAATAGTATATCATTACCGGCACTACTGCACAGAAGCATCCCTAGCCGAACACCGTCGGCGCCATACTCCTCCATCAGCCTTATTGGGTCAGGAGAGTTACCCAGAGATTTGGACATCTTTCTTCCCTGCTTATCTCTTACTGTACCTGTTAAGTAGACATTTCTAAACGGAATATCACCGCAAAATTCGTGGCCAGCCATTACCATTCTTGCAACCCAAAAGAATAGTATTTCTGGTGCAGTAACGAGATCGTTGGTTGGATAGTAGTAAGAGAGCTCTCTGTTAGGCTCTCTGTCGGGAAACCCCGGTTTCTCAGGATCAAACACAGAGATTGGCCAGAGCCAGGACGAGAACCAAGTATCAAGCACATCATTATCCTGAATGAGTTGATCTTTTGTGATTGATGGATCAATTTTAACAGCCTCTATAAGAGCATCATCCGAATTTGGGGCAACTACATACTTCCCGTCGGGCAGATACCAGGCAGGAATCTGCTGACCCCACCATAGCTGTCTGGAGATACACCAATCTTTTACGTTCTCCATCCAGTGCCTGTAAGTGTTTCTGTATTTATCCGGGATGAGCTTTATCTTATCCTCCATTACATATGCAAGAGCAGGTTTAGCAGCTTGGTCCATCTTTAAAAACCACTGCATAGAGAGTCTGGGCTCAATTACGGCATTTGTCCTCTCTGAGTATCCTATCTGAGAGTTATACGGCTCCTCTTTAACCAGGTTGCCCGACTCTGAAAGCATTTTAACTATCTTTTTTCTTGCAACAAACCTATCTTCACCCACAAGTATGGTTGCCTTTTCGTTAAGACGGGCAAAATTATCCAGGATGTCTACAACAGGGAGGTTATGTCTGATTCCAATCTCATAGTCATTTATATCGTGAGCAGGTGTTATTTTCAAACATCCTGTACCAAAATCCATCGAAACATAGTCATCTTCAATAACCGGAATCTCCTTATTTATTAAAGGAATTAATACGCTTTTACCCTTTAGCCAGTGGAATCGCTCATCCAACGGATGGACACAAACTGCTGTATCTGCCATAATAGTCTCAGGGCGGGTTGTAGCAATCTCTACATATTTATCTGAAGCGACACCATTCACAGAGATATGGTATCTCAAATAGTATAGCTTTGATGGGGTATCCCTATGTATAACCTCCTCATCACTGACTGCTGTCTCTCCTGCCGGATCCCAGTTTACCATCCTTACTCCCCTGTATATCAATCCTTTTCTATAATAGTGTACAAAAGTATTAACAACAGCTCTGCTCAAATCAGGATCCATTGTGAATCTGGTTCTCTCCCAGTCACATGATGCTCCAAGTTTTTTAAGCTGCTCCAGAATTATCCCTCCGTGCCTCTCTTTCCACTCCCACGCGTGAGAGAGAAACTCCTCCCTTGAAATATCGCTTTTCTCGATACCATCTGCTTTAAGTTTTGAAACGACCTTTGCTTCGGTTGCAATTGAAGCGTGGTCAGTGCCGGGAACCCAGCATGCATTTTTCCCCGACATTCTGGCCCTTCTCACTAACACATCCTGAATGGTATTATTGAGCATATGCCCCATATGGAGCACTCCTGTTACGTTAGGAGGTGGTATAACGATTGTGTATGGCTCTTTATCATTCGGTTCTGAGTGAAACAAGCCTCTATCCAGCCAGTATTGATACCATTTACTCTCGGTTTGAGAGGGGTCATATTTTGCGGAAATTTCCATTTTTAATGAAGTGGTTATTAAAACTAAACTACAAAGCTAATCAATTTAAAAAAAGTGAACAAAATTAGCTATTAAGAAAAAATCTTATCTTTGCGGGAATTATAAAAACCTTCAATTATATGAGTGCTGAGAATGAATTGAATATAGAATTAAACAGCGATGTGGCTCAGGGATCTTATTCCAACCTTGCAATTATCACCCACTCAAGCAGTGAATTTATTATCGACTTTATTAGAATGCTTCCCGGGGTTCCGAAAGCTCAGGTAAACAACAGAATAATAATGACTGCAGAACACGCCAAGAGACTCTACCTGGCACTTCAGGATAATATTGCAAAATTCGAGAGTCAGTACGGCGAGATAGTACTTCACAATGAACCTATAAACAGAGTACCTATAAACTTTGGCAACAGTTCTGCCGAAGCCTAAACTTCCATTTAAATACAATATGACAAAAAAACTTAAGATTGTTGTTCTGGCCAAACAGGTGCCGGATACCCGAAATGTAGGTAAAAACGCAATGAAAGAAGATGGTACGGTAAACCGTGCAGCTCTTCCCGCAATCTTTAATCCGGAGGATATGAATGCTCTGGAGCAGGCGTTAAGATTAAAAGATAGTCACCCCGGTAGCGTAGTTTTACTGCTTACAATGGGTCCTGCCAGAGCTGCCGAAATTATCCGCGAAGGATATTACAGAGGAGCTGACGGAGGCGTATTGCTTACAGATAGAAAATTTGCAGGTGCAGATACACTGGCAACCTCATATGCCCTGGCAATGGCATTAAAAAAGATGCAACCGGACATAATTATTGCCGGCAGACAAGCAATTGACGGAGATACCGCACAGGTAGGTCCACAGGTGGCCGAAAAGCTAAGTTTACCACAGGTAACATATGCCGAAGATATTGTCGGATTTGAAAAAAACAGACTGGTTGTTAAAAGGCGTCTTGAGAGAGGCGTAGAGAGTGTAAGGACACCGCTTCCTGTTGTAATTACGGTGCACGCAACAGCTCCGGAGTGCCGTCCAAGAAACGCAAAACAACTAATGAGATTCAAACACGCCAGAACACTTACCGAGGAGCAGGATAATGAGCACAACTCATATCTTCCCCTTGTTAGCCCTGAATCGTTAAGGATTCCGGAGTGGAGCGTTGCAGATGTAGGAGGAGAGGAGAGCCACTACGGACTCTCAGGATCACCTACCAAAGTAAAGAAAATTGAGAATATCGTTTTTCAGGCCAAAGAGTCTAAAAGACTTACATCATCTTTTGAAGAGATCGATATGCTGATGTCAGAACTAATATCTTCTCATACAATCGGATAACAAACAATATCAAAAATGGACAACATAATAATCTATATAGAGACTGAAGGTGGAAAAATTTCAGATGTAAGTCTGGAGTTACTAACAAAAGGGCGCACTCTTGCCGGGGAGTTGTCGTGTAAACTGGAGGCACTAATAATCGGCAGTAGTGTTGAGCAGCATACTCAGGAGCTGTTCAGTTATGGAGCAGAGACTGTATATATAGCTCAGGATAAAAGACTTGAGCACTATTTAACTCTTCCATACTCTGCAATTACTATAGATCTTTTCAAAAAAGAGAGACCTCAAATTGCACTTTTCGGTGCAACTAGTATTGGAAGAGATTTGGCACCAAGAGTATCAAGTGCACTGGTAAGCGGACTCACAGCAGACTGCACCTCACTTGAAATTGGAGATCACAAAGAGGTTAAGAGCGGAAAGGAGTATCGCAACCTGCTCTATCAGATAAGACCAGCTTTTGGAGGTAACATCATTGCAACAATTATCAATCCAGACTGCCGCCCACAGATGGCTACTGTTCGCGAGGGTGTAATGAAAAAAGAGCCTTTAAAAACCCCTGTCAAAGGTGTAGTTAAAGTAATTGAGACTAAAGATATAATCAAGCCGGAAGACTTTGTTGTTGAGATTATTGAGCGGCACATAGAGGAGAGGAAAATTGACATCAAAGGGTCGCCGATAATTATTGCCGGTGGTTTTGGAGTTGGCTCAAAAGAGAATTTCAACCTTCTCTATGAACTTGCATCTGTATTGGGTGCAGAAGTAGGTGCATCCAGAGCTGCAGTAGATGCCGGCTTTGCCGAAGGTGCCAGGCAGATTGGACAAACAGGAATTACTGTGAGACCTAAGCTATATATCGCAGCAGGAATCTCCGGACAGATACAGCATACCGCAGGAATGGACCAGTCTGCTATGATTATTTCAATCAACAGCGATCCGAATGCTCCTATCCATCAGATTGCAGATTACGCAATTATCGGAGATATGAACGAAATCATTCCAAGGATGATTAAATCTTATAAACTAAACAGTAAATAGTTATGGCAAACTTCTATAAAGATAATAGAGACCTTAAATTTCAATTTAATCACCCTTTGATGTCAAAAATTGTAAGACTAAAGGAGCAGGATTTTAAAGATTCCGGAAATTTTGACTATGCACCCTGTAATTTCGAAGATACAGTTGACTCTTATGATAAAGTGATGGAGATACTAGGGGAGATTTGCGGTGAAACTATAGCCTCAAATGCAGAAGAGGTAGATAAACACGGCCCTCACCACGAAAACGGGAGAGTTACATATGCTCCGGGTACTCAGAAAAACCAAGATACACTCACACAGGCAGGGCTTTACGGAATGTCCCTTCCAAGGGAGTTTGGCGGACTAAACTTCTCTATGGTTCCATACGTAATGGCTGCAGAGATAGTAGCAAGGGCAGATGCAGGATTTGCCAACATCTGGGGTCTTCAGGATTGTGCCGAAACTATTCACGAATTTGGCTCAGATGAGATTAAACAGGAGTTCCTGCCCAGAATAAACCTGGGTGAGACCTGTTCAATGGATCTGACAGAGCCTGATGCAGGGAGTGATCTTCAGGCAGTAATGCTAAGAGCATCCTATAATGAAACTGCCGGAATGTGGTATCTCAACGGAGTAAAGCGCTTTATAACCAATGGAGATGCACAGATAAAACTGGTTCTGGCTCGTTCAGAAGAGAATACAACAGATGGAAGAGGTCTCTCCTACTTTGTTCACGACCAGGCGTGGGGCGGAGTTACTGTAAGAAGAATAGAAAATAAGCTTGGTATTAAGGGATCTCCAACCTGCGAACTTGTTTTCAACAATGCTCCTGCTAAAATAGTTGGTGAGAGAAGAATGGGATTGATAAAATATGTTATGTCTCTGATGAATGGAGCTCGTCTTGGAGTTGGTGCCCAGTCAGTAGGAATTTCTGAAGCAGCATACAGAGAGGCGCTCAAATATGCTCACGAAAGAGCTCAGTTTGGGAAACCTATTATTCAATTTCCTGCAGTTTATGAGATGTTGGCAGTTATTAAAGCCAAACTACAGGCATCGCGTGCTCTGTTGTATGAGACCACACGATTTGTAGATCTGTACAAAGCCTATGGCTTTGTTGGAGAGAGTCGTAAACTGACTCCGGAAGAGAGAACTGAGTCAAAACTCTATCAGAAGCAGGCAGATATGCTTACCCCAATGTTGAAACTGATGGCTTCTGAATACTCCAATCAAAATGCCTACGACTCTCTTCAGATACACGGAGGATCGGGCTTTATGAAGGACTACCCTATTGAGAGACTTTTCCGCGATGCCCGTATAACAACAATATATGAAGGAACATCACAACTGCAGGTTGTTGCTGCTCAAAGATATGTAACAAATGGTGGATATCTGGCTCTGATGCGCGAATATGAAAAGATTCCACTCAAAGCCGAACACGAATTACTTAAAAAGATATTGATAGAGATGACTCTCCAATACGAAAAGAGTGTTGAGCTGCTTGCAGGAAAAGATAATGATTACATTGATTTTCACGCAAGAAGATTGGTTGAGATGGCCTCTCACATCATAATGTCTTACCTACTTATCATTGACTCACAGACAGATGACAGTTTTGAAAACTCTGCCCAGATTTTCATCAATAAATCAAGAGCCTGGAATAACGAAAGGTATACATATCTCAAAGATTTTTCTCCTTTTCAGCTAAGCTCGTTTCTAGCTGTCAAAGAGGAGAGAGTACCTGAAGCATAATTTTAAGCCGATAAAAGAGGATGGCCAAGAGATTTTGGTCATCCTTTTTATTAACAAGGATAGTTGCTGTAGAGGCACTCTGCGCACTCATCACTACCCTCGGTTTCAATTGTAACGTGCCCAATGTTGTAATTCATAGCAATATCTCTAAGGCTGTTTTTCAGCTCCATCAGAGTTCTCCTCCCTACCCCGTCTTTAACTACAATATGAAGAGTAAGGATATGGTTCTCACCATCCATTGTCCACAGATGTACATCGTGAATTGATTCTATACCTACTAATTTTAGTATCTCATCCTTGAGCTTATCCTGATTAATTCCTCTGGGAACCTCCTGCAACATTATGCTTATTGTCTCTTTAAGATTTTTATAGACATTGAAAAGAACCCATAGAGTAATAGCTATAGATAATATTGGATCCAAAACAGGTACATCTGCAAAAATCATAACAATACTGGCCACAAGCACAGCTACCCAGCCTAGAACATCCTCCATCATATGTATTAAAACAGCCCTCTCGTTGTGACTTGCCCCCCCTCTTAGCTTTAAAACAGCAGCGCCATTAACAATTATCCCCAGAATTGCCAGTAGTAACATCCCTTTGGCATCTGACTCCTCAGGCTGAATAATCCTTAAAATTCCCTCTCTTATTATAAAAACTGCTCCAATTACAAGAATTACAGAGATAAAAACTGATCCAAGCAATGAGAATCTTTTATATCCGTATGAGAAACGATTATCACCTTTTTTGGATGAAACTCTCTGTAGATAATATGCAACTCCCAAAGAGAGAGAGTCTCCGAAATCGTGTATTGCATCAGATAGAATTGCAACCGAATTGGTCAGCAGCCCTCCGATAAGTTCGATAATTGCAAAAAAAAGATTCAAAAAAAAGGCAATTGCAATATTGCGCCCTGAGTTTTCATTACTTTTATGATGATGGTCTGTTCCCATATGTAGCACATTTTTTTTAACTTTGTTTGTTTATAAAACATTTGAAATGGAAAGGAGACTTAATCTCATCACTCTCTACTCATCCCTTAACAATCAAGAATCTCTGGATTTAGACAACAGAGAGTCGATGAAATTCATTAATTCGGTTTTCAATACAAAGATTATTAATCCTGAGGATATTTCAAAGGATATAACCGACAATGATTTCACTATGGTATTTATTGCATCCGGAGGTTGTGAAGAGATTTTTATGAAGATATCAGATCTTCTCCCTAAACCCATTGTTATGCTCAGTGACTCATACCGTAACTCTCTGGCTGCTTCAATTGAGATCTCCTCTTGGCTTAACAATATGAGTGTTATGCATAAGCACATCAATATCCCGGCAGAGCCCTCCAGGAGATATATTGAGGAAATTATGGATGAACTTGAGAACTATGAAAAGATACAAAAAGGGCTTAAAACAATCTCAAATCTCAGAATCGGATTAATTGGCGGAGAGTCTGCCTGGCTTATCTCCTCAAAAATAGATAAGAAGAGTATTGAGTCACTTTATGGCGTTAAATTTATAGATATCTCCACCGATGATGTTATTGAACAGTATAGGCTTGAAAAGGCAGATGATGCCGACTCCTGGCAGCTTATAGAGGAGCTTGTTAAAAACAGGGAGATAACTACTGCCGCAGAGGCAGTCATAGATGCTGTTAAAATGTATAACTCTCTTAATCACATATGTATCCGCGAAAATCTAGACGCTTTTACCATAAAGTGTTTTGATATACTCTCTCCTTGTAATACTACTGCCTGCCTTGCCCTCTCTCTTATGAACGATAATGGAATAGTTGCAGGATGTGAAGGGGACATTCCATCTCTGTGGAGTATGATATTAGCACGGGAGCTCTGCTCAAGCAGCTCTTTTATGGCCAACCCCTCCTCTATTGAAAGGGTTGATAACAGTATCGATTTTGCTCACTGCACTGCTCCCCTATCACTTGGTAAAAGCTACAAGCTCACTTCCCATTATGAGTCAAAAAAAGGGATCGGAGTTGCTTCAAAAGTCAACCTGGGAAAGTTCACCCTCTTTAAATGTGGTGGCGAACATCTTGATAAATTCTCTCTTTTTGAAGGAGAAGTTATTCAAAACACCTCTATTATAGAGAGATGCCGGACTCAAATCAAATTTATTTTTAAATCTGACGAGGATCTTGACTCCTATCTAAAATCATACCTTGGAAACCACTCAATATTGATACCTGGTAAACATAAGAAAACTCTTAAAAGATTCGTTCAACTTATCGGCAAATAGTATTACTGTCAGTAATTAACACCACCAAATATGAAAAAAACTTTTCACATAAGAACAATAGCAGCACTCTCCTTTGCAGCTTTCTCAATCTTTTCGCCTCAAGTCACCTCTGCACAGGTTGTTTGCAACTGTGACCCAATAATTCAAAATGCTATAGATGCTATCTCTTCGGATAGTATGAGAGTCTATATATCGGATCTTCTAGGTTTTCACACCAGACATAACCTTAGCAGTAAGAATTCAGGCACTGTGGGTATTGGAGCTGCAGCAAAATATATTGAGAGGAGGGTTAGAGGTTTTGCCAATGGCAAAGAGAGCTTTATGAATACAGAGGTGATAGAGTATCGTGCTGGAGGTCGGGAGAGCCGCCTTGGAAGAGAGATAACACTCTCAAATATTATCACAACCATTAAAGGGAGTTGCGCCGAAGATTCAAGAGTTATTGCGCTTCTGGCTCACTACGACAACAGAGTTGATGACAACAATGACTCGACAACCTTTGCTCCGGGTGCTAATGATAATGGCAGCGGAGTTGCCGCATTGATGGAGATTGCCAGGGTGCTATCCTCTGTAAGAGTTCCTGTTACAATCAAACTTATGTTTCTCTCAGGCGAGGAGCACGGACTGCTTGGAGCGACTCATATGGCAGAGATGGCAAAAAAAGAGGGTTGGAACCTTATTGCTGTTCTAAACAATGATATGATTGGAAACACTCATTCAAGCGATACAGACATTAAAAACAACACTCTTCTGAGAGTCTTTTCCGAAAACATACCCTTTACAGAGAGCGACCAGGAGTCGAAAGAGAGGGTGTTCAACTCCTCTGAAAACGATAGCCCATCGAGGCAGCTTGCCAGATATATCAAAGAGAGTGGTGAGCGGTATGTTCACAACCATAAAATCAAACTTATATACAGAAATGATCGTTTCGGTCGTGGTGGAGACCACACTCCATTCAGTCGTAAAGGTTTTACAGCAATAAGGTTATGTGAATATTACGAAAACTACGACAGAACTCACCAGAAAGTTGGTATCAGAGAGGGGAAATCATATGGAGATATACTTGAAGGTGTTGATTTTGAATATTTAAGAAAAAATAGTGCAGTTAATCTGGCCGCAATTATGAATCTTGCTCTAGCTCCAATGCCTCCGGAAAAGGTAATAACTGATATCTCCACTCTCTCTAACAAGACAACAATCTCCTGGAGTGCTCCCCTAAAAGGAGAGAGACCTTATGGATATTATCTTCTTATAAGGGAGACAGATAAATCTGAATGGGAGAGAAAAATTTTCGTAAAAGGGGAGTCGGTTGAGGTGCCTTTGAGTAAAGATAACTATTTTTTTGGGGTCCAGTCTGTGAATAAAAACGGGAATGAGTCTCTGGCACAATTTTCTAGCGGGAGAAGATAAGATGGATAAAAAGAGTTACAGAATCTCCTTTGTCGGGTATGGAAATCTTGCCTATAGGCTATCGATGGCCTTGAAATACTCGGGTATGGAGATTGAGTATATATTCGGGAGAGATCTTCAGGAGACATCCAAGCTTGCCTATATTCTGAACAAACCCGAAAACAGACTTCACTCCAATCAAGTAGAGACAACTGCTACTCATAATCTTGCAACACTTGCAGGAAGTGATATTGTTATTCTAGCCGTATCTGACAGATCTATCGGGGAGGTTGCTGATGCACTTTTCAGTTTATCCGAGTTCAAGAGCAGTTCTACAACTATCCTCCACTGCAGCGGTGCATCTGAAGCATCTCTGCTCAACAACTTTAAGAATAGCGGAGTACTTTATCCCTTGATGACACTCTCAAAAACCAAACCTGTAGATTTTTCAGTTGTCCCCTTTTTCCTGGAATACTCAAACGAACAGGTAAAAAGAGAGTTGACCAATATCTGTTTTGTTCTTAAGTCTGAATACAGGGTTACGGATTCACAAGAGAGGCTAAGGCTTCATCTTGCAGCAGTATATGTGAGTAATTTCGTTAACTATCTCACCGGGCTTGCTTTTGATTTGGCAAAACCTAACCAGATGTTTCTAATGTCATTGGCAATAGAGACAATCAGAAAAGCTTTTCTATATCAACACCCCTCTTTGGTACAAACCGGGCCTGCCAAAAGAGGAGATATTGAGACGTTGGAAAAACATCTCAATCTTCTTAAAGAGTACCCGGAACATAAAGCTGTTTACGAAATACTATCGGGATTTATCTCCCAAAACCGAAAACTTCTCTAATATGTCAAACTATAAGATCAAACTTTCTAAAATACGAGCATTCGCATTCGATGTAGACGGAGTATTCACTGACGGAACTGTATTGGCTACAGATTCAGGAGATCTGCTTCGTTCTCACAATGCAAAAGATGGTTACGCCGTGAGGATGGCAATCTTGAGTGGATATCCTGTCGCAATAATCACCGGAGGCTCCTCCGAGAGCATTATAAAAAGATTTGCCCCGATCGGAGTAGAGTATATCTATCTTAAATCTATAAATAAGATGCCGGATTTTCTTGATTTCTGCTCAAAAAACAGGGTCAGTCCCGATGAAGTTTTGTTTATGGGTGACGATATTCCCGACCTTGATATTCTTAAAAACTGCGGACTGGCTACCTGTCCATCGGATGCAGTGAATGAGGTAAAAGAGGTCAGTGAATACATCTCAATTCACCCGGGTGGCAAGGGTTGTGTCAGAGATGTAATTGAACAGACTCTCAAGATTCAGGGCAAATGGTATCCAAATACAGGAGCCTTTTCAGGATGATTATTTCACTCATCAAGAGATATGAAATTACTAATTGATTTAGTTAAGGATTACAGAGTTACGCTTGCATCTGCCTCTCCAAGAAGGAGCGAGTTGATTTCGGGTCTGAGAATCCCTTTTACTGTTGAAATAAACTCCGAAACCGGCGAAGAGTACAGTGACAGTAGCCACTCTTTTGATGTTCCTCTAATACTCTCATTGAGAAAATCTCTCTCTTTTGGAAGAGAGCTGGATCCTAAAGAGATTCTTATAACTGCGGACACTCTTGTTATTTGTGATAATCTTATATTAGGTAAACCTATAAACCGAGAAGAGGCCTGTTCAATGTTGAGGTTGCTCTCTTCTAAGGCACATAAGGTAGTTACCGGAGTAACTCTTAGAAGCAGAGAGAAAACGGAGAGCTTCAGCTGTGAGACAACTGTCTATTTCAGGGAGATTTCAGATAGAGAGATAGAATTCTATGTAGATAACTTCTCTCCATACGATAAAGCCGGCGCATATGGAGTACAGGAGTGGATTGGATTTACAGCTATTTCCAAAATTGAGGGATCATATTATAATGTTATGGGGCTACCTGTACAAAAGCTGAGCGACTCTCTATGTGCATTTATTTTATCCCTTTGACCAGAATAATCTTCTCACCATCTACCTTTACCCCTCCCATATCTGCCATCTCCCTTAGTATATCCAGATAACAACCACTCTCGTCTTCAACCATAGAGGATATCTCTTCCATTGTTCTTGGTGACTCCATCAAAATCTCAATCAGCCTTCTCTCAATCTCCTGTAGGTAATATTTTCCCTCCCTCAATCTTCTTTTTCCTATGCAAATATCGCATATACCACAATCATAACCCTCTCTCTGACCAAAATATGATGTTAGATATCGAGAACGACACATACTCTCCTCATTTACATATTCAATAACTGCCTCCGTTCTGTTGACAAATGAATCTTTTCTTTTTTGGTACTCACTTTCAGATATATATAGCCCTTTCTCCTCAAGTCTCTCCTCCAGAAAAATAAGCAGAGGCGATCTGGCTCCAGGGATATATCCAATCACACCCATTCTTGATAATCTAATTAGCATTGAGACCACGGCTGCTCTGCTGTTTCTGGTCACACGTGCAATATACTCCTCATCAATGGAGAGATATCCCGAAAAGAGACCCTCATATAGTCTTAAAAGCGATTTTATAAATGAGTCGAGAGATTCGTTTTTTAGTTGAATGGCATAGAGTTCGTCTCTGTTTACAATAAACATTATTCGAGAAGGGTTATCTATCTCTTCTGTAAGCTTAACATATCCACAACTTTCAAGATACTTTATTGCGTAATAGACCGTTGAAGTGTGCAATTTGTATTTGGATGAGAACTCCAGCAGATTGAATCTTGCTGACTCCCCTTTTCCAGAACCGTACGAATAGTCAAAATAACGATAAAGCTTCTGGTAGATCTCCTTAAGAAAATCAATCTCAGGGAAGGTTATTGAGGCAATCTGCCTAAGTCGTCTAATGTCATTGCTGTTCCACAAAAGAACTGCATATGACCTATTTCCATCTCTTCCAGCTCTGCCTGCCTCCTGAAAATATGCCTCAATCGATTCCGGAATATCAAAGTGACAAACAAATCTTACATCCCCTTTATCAATTCCCATTCCAAAGGCGTTAGTAGAGACAATGACAGACGTAATACCATTATACCACTCATCTTGTTTGCTTGTTCTCATTTTTGAAGAGAAGCCTGCGTGATAGGAATCTGCAGAGATACCCTGTGACCTGAGAAATGCTGATACCTCCTCTGCACGTCTTCTCTCTCTTACATAAACAATTGAAGATCCCTTTACAGAACGTATTATTTTTAACAATTGGCCGTTTTTGTCTTCGCTGTGCCTAACAACATATGAGAGATTCTCTCTTTCAAATCTTCCTTTGATGAGGTTCGGCTCTCTAAAAGCGAGCTTATCCATTATATCTTTAGCAACTTCAGGGGTAGCAGTTGCTGTAAGGGCAATAATGGGAAGTGGACCGGTTACCTCAAGTATCTCCTTTATAAGAAGATACTCAGGTCTGAAATCGTAACCCCATTGGGATATACAGTGAGCCTCGTCAACCACAATGAAGGAGATGTTCATCTTTGAGGCCCTCACTCTGAATATCTCCGTTCTCGCTCTTTCAGGTGAGAGATATAGAAATTTATAATTACCGAAAATTGCGTTATCCAATGCTGCATCTACCTCATTTGCAGTCATACCTGAGTGAACCGAGAGTGCCCTTATTCCCCTGGATCTTAAATTCTCCACCTGATCTTTCATCAGTGCTATAAGCGGTGAGATAACGATACAAATCCCATCTTTGATAAGTGCGGGGATCTGAAAACAGAGAGATTTTCCTCCTCCCGTGGGGAGAAGAGCAAGTGTATCTCTGTCTTCAAGAACAGAATTTATGATCTCCTCCTGAAGTGGTCTAAAATTTTCAAAAGACCAATATTTTTTCAAAACATCCAGCGGGGAATCCATAAAAATACATTTTAAACAAAAATAGTCATAAATTAAATGTTTTGAATAAAGATTTTTGACTATATTCGTATTAACGCTTTCAAAAAGAAATAATCCGCTTTATTTTTAATTAATATTTTATGTCATTTTTAGATTTATCCAGGTATGGTATCCAAAACGTGGGGAAGATAGTCCATAACCCCTCTTACGAAGAGCTTTTCAAAGCAGAGACATCAGAAAAAAACGAAGGTTTTGAAAAAGGTATTGTAACAGATACAGGAGCAGTTGCTGTTATGACCGGTGTGTTCACCGGACGTTCTCCCAAAGATCGTTACATTCTTAAAGACAAAACAACAGAAAATACAATCTGGTGGGACGGTAATATAAACAAACCTGTAACCGAAAGTGTGTGGAAAGATTGTCTGGGGTTGGTTCAAAACCAACTTTCAAATAAAGATACACTCTATGTTGTAGACACATTTTGTGGAACAAATGAGAGTACACGCCTCAAGGTACGTTTTATTATGGAGGTTGCCTGGCAGGCTCACTTCGTAACAAATATGTTTATTCGTCCATCAAAGTGGGAGCTGGAAAATTTCGGGGAACCGGATTTTGTCTCAATAAACGGCTCTAAAACAACAAATCCAAAATGGAAAGAGCATAATTTGCACTCAGAGATATTTGTTCTCTTCAACCTTACAGATAGGATTCAGATTGTCGGAGGATCCTGGTACGGAGGTGAGATGAAAAAGGGAATATTTTCAATGATGAACTACTATCTTCCTCTTAAAGGTGTCGCATCGATGCACTGCTCTGCAAACGTGGGAAAAGAGGGAGATGTTGCAATATTCTTCGGTCTCTCAGGTACAGGAAAGACAACCCTTTCGGCAGATCCTAAAAGATATCTTATAGGTGATGATGAGCACGGATGGGATGATGAGGGTGTGTTTAATCACGAAGGTGGGTGTTATGCAAAAACAATAAACCTTAGCGAAGAGAACGAACCAGATATATGGAGAGCCATAAAGAGAGATGCTCTGTTGGAAAATGTTACTGTAAAAGAGGATGGTTCAATAGATTTTACAGACATATCTGTCACAGAGAATACCAGAGTTTCATACCCTATTTATCACATAAACAAAATAGTGCTCCCATCAAAGGCCGGTCACGCAAAAAAGGTTATATACCTCTCTGCAGATGCCTTTGGAGTACTTCCTCCGGTATCAATTCTTGACCAAAAGCAAGCTCAGTATCACTTCTTGTGCGGTTATACCTCTAAACTTGCTGGTACAGAGAGAGGAATAACAGAACCGATTCCATCTTTCTCACCGGCTTTTGGAGAGGCCTTTCTCTCACTTCACCCAACAGTTTATGCCAAACAATTAGCAAAAAAAATGGCAGTGCACGGTGCATCTGCATACCTTGTCAATACTGGGTGGAATGGCACAGGGAAAAGAATCTCAATAAAAGATACCAGGGCTATTATTGACTCAATAATTGACGGATCTATTGAGGCAACTCCAAGACATACAATCCCTATCTTGAACCTTACAGTACCTGAGAAGTTACAAAATGTTACCGAGGGAATTCTGGATCCTAGAGATACATATAAGAGCAGAGGCGAATGGGAGGAGAAGGCAAAATCCCTTGCCCTTAAATATATTAAAAACTTTGAACAGTACTGCGATAACGAAGATGCTCTGGCTCTTGTATCCAGTGGACCACAGCTTTAAATGAGATCAGCTTTAAAATATTAAAAAAAGGGGTGACCAAAATTTATTGGTCACCCACTTTTTTATTATAAATTTGTTTACTAAATATCGGTAATATGAAAAATACAAAACCTTTTAATCTCAATAATTCTAAATTGATTTTTTTCTCATTTTTTGTGACACTGTTTTTCTCCTCTCTCTTTTTTGTCAATGATCTGCAGGCAAAAAGAGAGAGATATTTCTACGTTACTTTGAATACCACAGCCGGAGATATTACACTGCGTCTCTATAATGAGACCCCTCTACACAGGGATAACTTTGTGAAACTTGTAAAGAGTGGCTTTTACAGCGGAGTTCTCTTTCACAGGGTAATTGATAATTTTATGATTCAGAGCGGAGATCCGGACTCAAAAACCAGAGAGAAGGGTAAGCTTTATGGAGATGGTGGACCCGGATATACTATCCCTGCCGAGATAATTCCGGGAATCTATCATAAAAAAGGTGTGCTTGCAGCAGCCAGAGAGAGTGACAACACAAACCCAAAAAGAGAATCCAGCGGGTCACAATTCTACATTGTTAAAGGCAAAATATTTGATGAACAAGCACTTCAGACTGCACAGGATAGAATAAACAGCAGAAATGCAGCAAATAAAATTACCGAAATCCATACAATTCCCCCAAAATGGAGAGAGATATATAAAACAAAAGGGGGCACCCCACACCTGGATACTCAGTACACTGTATTTGGAGAGCTTGTAAAAGGGGCAGATGTTGTTGAGAAGATATCAGTCACTAAGACTGACTCCAATGACCGCCCACTGGAGGATATCTACATTATCTCCACAAAAATTTCTAAATCACGGAAATTAAAAACAGAAGAGTTATATTAAAAATTCAAAACTAAATCTATGAGAAAAATAATCTTTGCAACTGCAGCTATTTTTATAATTGCAGCTTGCTCAAAAAGTGACGATATGAAGCTAAAGGAGATAGTTGATAATATTGAGAATGCAATTAAGCCTCTTAGTAAGGAGGCAGCAATAGCTTACTGGAATGGTACAATAACCGGTGAATCCGGTTATTTTGAAAGCTACTCTCAAAATAGTATGAAGATCACTTCAATCTACTCAGATCCTACAACTTTTGCTACTCTAAAATCAATTAAAGAGAGAGACAAAGTTGAGGATCCTCTACTAAAAAGAGAGCTAGAGATTCTTTATAATAACTTTCTAAGCAATCAGGCAGATACCTCAGTTCTTAATGATATTATTAAAAGATCTGCCCTGTTGGAGCAAAAGTATGCCTCCTTTAGAGCACTCTACAAAGAGCGTGAAGTATCTGATAATGAAATAGAGCAAATATTGAAAAGTTCACAAAACAATAAGGATCTTGAAGAGGCCTGGAGAGCCCATAAAAAAATTGGTCCTTTTGTAGCAGAGGATGTTATTGAACTGATTAAACTAAGAAATTTCATTGCAAAATCTCTGGGATTTGATAATTTTCACACAATGAGTCTGGAGCTCTCAGGCCAGAATCCTGCCGATATATCCGCCCTGTTTGACGAGTTGGACTCGCTTACAAGAGATTCATTTGCAGCACTTAAAAAAGAGATGAACTCTCTTTTTTCAAAACTCTACAAAGTTGATGAGGATATGCTGATGCCGTGGCACTTTCAGGGGAGATTCTTTCAGGAATCACCACAGTTGTATACTGTTGATTTAGACAAATACTATAAAGGTCAGAATCTTGAAACTCTCACCTCAACATTTTATAAAGGTATAGGGCTAAATGTAGATATTATTATGGCTAATAGCGATCTTTACGAAAAGCCAAAGAAGAACCAACACGCATACTGTACAGACATTGACTCAGATGGAGATATCCGGGTTCTTGGCAATATCAGCGACAATGAGCAGTGGATGGGAACAATGCTGCACGAGTTTGGCCACGCTGTCTACTCTCAGGGACACGATATACCCGGGAATCCCTATTTTTTAAGGAACGCAGCTCACTCCTTCACAACCGAGGCTGTAGCTATGATTTTTGGACGACTCTCAAGAAATCCTCAGTGGATGAAACAGATGCTTAACATCTCAGATGAGGAGACAGAAAAAATTGCAGAAGATTGCCGTAAATCACTAAGACTTCAACAGCTGGTATTTAGTCGCTGGGTTCAGGTTGTATATCGTTTTGAAAAATCTATGTATGCAAATCCGGATCAGGACCTGAATAAACTTTGGTGGGATCTGGTTCAGGAGTACCAAATGCTCAATAAACCACAGGGAAGAGATGAACCGGACTGGGCAACTAAGATTCATATTGCTCTCTACCCTTGTTACTACCACAATTACCAACTGGGTGAACTTCTGGCATCTCAAATGCACTACTATATTGTTGATAACATAACAAAATCTGGCAACTATAAAGATGAGTGTTATATTGGCAATCATTTGGTGGGCAGCTGGATGAGCAAAAATGTCTTTGCTCCAGGAATGAGATATCATTGGAATGATATGATTGAGAGAGCAACCGGAGAGAAGCTGACTGCAAAGTATTACGCTTTACAATTTGTCGAATAAAAATATATTATCTCTAAAATCAAACTTATGACAGTTAAAAAATACTTTCTGATAGCTTTTCTTTCCCTTTTTATTACGACTATAAACGCTCAGGGAATTAAACATTATATTCCTCAGGGGGACTATACACTTAACCCTCAGGTTCCATCTCCAAAAGAGTTTCTGGGTTTTGAAGTTGGAGAACACCATATCAGTCACGATCTGCTGATTTCATATATGAGAGCACTATCAAAAAGTTCAGATCGGGTAATTGCTAAGGAGATTGGAACAACATATGAAGGAAGGCCGCTTATATTTATGATTATTACCTCAGCTGAAAACCAAAAAAATCTGGATAAAATCAAGGAGAGGCAACTAATGTTAACCGATCCATCAAAATCCTCTTCTCTCCCTATTAAAGAGATGCCTTTAGTTATGTGGTTTGGCTATAGTGTACACGGAAATGAGGCAAGTGGAGTGAATGCATCAATGGCGGTTGCATACTATCTTGCTGCAGCACAAGGGGCAGAAGTTGATAAGATATTGAAAAATTCTGTTATAATAATCCAGCCGGCCCAAAACCCGGACGGTATTAACAGGTTTGCAGACTGGGTTAACTCCTCCCGAAGCTACTCATATGTTCTGGATCAATTCTCAAGGGAGTTTCGTGAGCCTGCACCAAGCGGCAGGAGTAACCACTACTGGTTTGATCTCAACAGAGACTGGCTTCCGGTACAGCATCCAGAAACAAGACACAGGCTTAAGATCTTTATGGATTGGCACCCTACTCTTGTAAATGACTATCACGAGCAAGGGAGCACCAATGGCACATACTTCTCTCCAGGCATTAAAAACAGCACAAACCCACTTGCACCCGAATTGAATCGCAAACTTACCGAAGATATTTCCCTTTATCACGCAAAAGCAATGAACGAAGATGGGGTTCTATTTTTCACAAAAGAGGGATACGATAACTTCTATACCGGGAAAGGAGCATCATACCCCGATATGCTTGGTGCAATTGGAATTCTTTATGAGCAACCAAGCTCAAGAGGGCATATTCAGTCAAGAAACGGTGTGTTGTTAAAATTCACCGACATTATAAGATATCAGGCGCTCTGCACATACTCTGCTATAAATGCGGGTATTGACAAGAGAGAGGAGCTCAATAGATTCAAAGCCGATTCATACAGAGAGTCACAAGATATGGCAAGAAAAGGTGCAGTAAAAGGGTATGTTATATCTGCCGGTTCAAATATTTCACTTATCAAAGAGTTGAATAATATTCTTAGTGCCCATTCTATCAATCTTTATGAACTACAGAGAGATATAACAATTAATGGCAAGAGCTTCAATTCTAAAAACAGCTATGTACTACCTCTTGCTCAGAGAGAGTACAGATTGATTAGAACACTCTTTGATAAGACTACAAGTTATATTGACACAACTTTTTATGATGTATCAGCCTGGACACTCCCATTGGCTATGAATATCATTTACCAAGAGCTTTTATCTACAGAGGGATTAGTCGGCGAAAAGGTTGTGAAGGTTAGAGAAAGGATAAGAACAGAGCTCCCGCTTAGTAAACTAGCGTACCTTTTTGAATTAAGCGATCTTTACTCATATAAGATTCTTTATGATCTTCTTAACCGTGGAGTTGCAGTAAGAGTTGGAGATAAGCCATTAAGAATATCTATAGGAGATAGAGAGCTATCACTCTCGGCAGGAGCCATTATGGTTCCGGTAAGGGGGCAACAGTTAAGTGAAGCAGAGCTTCACAAAGTTATTCTGCAACACTCTCAAGATAGCGAAACAGATATCTACTCTGCAACAAGCAGTTTCGGGGTGGAGTTTGACTTGGGAAGTGCTCATTTTAAAAGAGTATCTATTCCGAAAATCGCCCTGATAGTTGGAAGAGGGGTATCATACGGATCTATGGGTGAGTTATGGCACCTTCTGGACCAAAAATACTCAATTCCTGCTTCAATAATTGACGCCTCACTACTATCTGAAATTGACCTTAATCAATATAACACAATTGTTTTAAGTGGTAATTACAGACTTCCTAAAGAGGTTAATGATAAGTTAAAAAACTGGAGTTTAATGTCATCAAATGCAATTATTGCAATAGATCAATCATTCAACACTCTCAACGAAATTGGGATAACAGATATTAAAGAGAGATCTCCTGGAGTTGAAAATATAAGCGGAGTAATTTTAAAGGCAACTTTTTCAAATGAATCCCCTATTTTCTACGGAGTATCATCAAATGAACTTTTTCTTTTTAAAAGAGGCAGAACAATAATCTCCGAGAGTGTAACACCTGGCTCTACAGTTGCAAAATACGCCGACAAACCTTTAAAGAGCGGATATCTGCCGAATTTAACCAATGAAACAATAAAAGGGATGCCGGCCATACTCGCCGGAAACGGAGTAATCTACTTTTGCGATGCTCCAAATTTCCGTGGCTACTGGTATGGAGCTTCACGTCTTTTTATTAACTCTCTGTTTTTTAGAGAACTAATACCATCTACAAAGATTCAGACTAAGTAGCATTTATGCTCCTTTCTGGGCAGACAAAAAAGTTCTACATCGGTTCCGACAATCACCCCGATTTCGCTAAGCGACCTTAAAGAGGTCTCATATGCAAGTTCCGGGGTGTTATTGTTATCACTTAAATGGCAAAGGAAAATATTCTTTATCCCGGGGTGATAAAACTCTTTAATTGCCTCAGAGGTCTCGTCATTGCTAAGGTGACCTCTTCCTCCTCTAATTCTGTCAATTAAACTTTTTGAATAACCACCTCCCTCCAGCATAGTTCTGTCGTAATTGGACTCTATGATTATATTATGAGATATCTTACAATACTCTACCACTCTCTTTGTCACTCTCCCCAAATCTGTAATGAGTGTAAATCGCTCTCCAAGAAAGTCAATATGGTAGCCAAGGCTATCGGATGCATCGTGAGGAACATCAAAAGCTGTAATTGATACACCTTTATAAACAAACGGAATTTCCTTCTCTAGCATCTTCTTATACCCTGATAGCTTATCTTTGGTATGATAGTGATTTTCAAGCGAGTGCAAAAGCATCTCTGTACCATAAACAGGTTTATTATACCTAAGAGTGAGTGTTGTCAAATGCTTTATATGGTCGTAATGGTCGTGTGTCAATAGAACTAGATCCAGTGATTCAATATTAACAAAGTGCTCAGATAGCCTCTTTCTTATGTTTTTTGTACTGATACCTGCGTCTATTAATATTGCTACTTCACTGTTTCCTATATAGTAACTGTTACCGCTGCTTCCGCTGGAAAGACTTATAAATTTTATACTCTCTTCTCTTTTTGCACTCATTAACATAGTATTCTGTTGACCTCATCTGTTAAGTTGTCTAAAGGGCTATAGAGCAAAGTCTTGAACCCCAATCTCTTTGCAGTTTCAATATTAAGAGGAGAGTCATCTACAAAGAGGGTCTGAGATGCATCTAACCCGGCACTTTTAATTACATTTTCAAATATCACATCGTCAGGTTTTGCCATTTTCATCTGATAGGATAAAAAAAGTTCTTCAAAATAGCTCTCAATGGGAATACCTCTCGTTAAAAAGAGTGGGCGAACAATCTCAATTGCAATGGGATTGGTATTGCTCAGCATAAATAGTCTATATCTTTTATTAAGCTCAATGAGATAATCGAGCTTATAACCGGGAATATCTTCCAGAAAAGCACCCATAGCATCCACAATCTGAGTATTGGTTACACTCTCTCTCATCTGAGGATCTATATAACTTCTGATGATATCGATAAACTCTTCTGTTGATATCTCGCCCTTCTCATACTCAAGAAAGAATCCTCCCTGAACGTACTCGTTAAGTATCTTTCCAAAGTCATTGAAACCAATTTGTCGGAAAGCCTCTTCGCACGCACCTCTGTTGAGCCCTACAAGAACTCCCCCTAGGTCAAATACTATATTTTTAATCATTATTCTATTTAAAATTATATGGGTAGCGGAAGATACCCTTCTCAGTTATTATTGCAGATAGCAGCTTAGCAGGAGTAATATCAAATGCAGGGTTGTAAACTTTAACCCCTTCGGGAGCCATTTGGTTTTTAAACCATTTACCTGTAACCTCAGAGCAAGGTCTCTCCTCTATTACAATATCTTCTCCACTTTTACATCTGGAGTCGATTGTGGTTGATGGTCCTATAATGTAGTGAGGAATTTTATAGTGTGATGCCAGTACGGCAACCATTGAGGTTCCTATCTTATTTGCTACATCGCCATTTGCAGCGATTCTGTCACACCCTGTAATAACTGCATCTATTAATCCCTTGGACATAATGCTGCTCACCATATTATCACAAATAAGAGTTGTATCTACACCCGCTTTAAGCAACTCATAGGCTGTAAGCCGAGCTCCCTGCATTAACGGCCTTGTTTCGCAGGCAAATACTTTAATTGTGACTCCTCTGCTTCTGGCAAGGTATACAGGTGAGAGGGCAGACCCAAATCTTGAAACAGCCAGATGACCTGCATTACAATAGGTTAGAATAGTAGAGCCGGGCTTTAACAACGAGAGTCCAAGCTCTCCCATTTTAATATTGTGTTCAATATCCTCACTCTTGATTAGCTTTGCCTCCTCCAGCACTCTCTCCTGAATCTCCTCAACAGAGGTGCAGCCATCCTGAATAATTTTATTCAGGGTGGATTTTAACCTCTCCAGACAGTTTCTTAAGTTTACTGCTGTTGGCCTTGTTTTTAGAAGGATGTCATATACTCTGTTAAACTCAGACAGGTAGGCTGTAAAATCTTTAGTTTTCAGATTTTTAATAGTTACACAAATTCCAAATGAGGCTGCTATTCCGATAGCGGGGGCTCCTCTAACCCGGAGTGAAGTGATTGCTTCAGCTACATCCTCTTCATTTTTGAGATAGAGAAAGAGCTCCTTTGATGGTAACTCTGTCTGGTCTATGATTATTACTGAGGTACCATCATCTGAAATATCAACAGAGTCATATCCAAAAAAATTATCAATCATATCATTAAGGCCTGTTAAAATATGAATTTCTGAGATTTTCCAATGAGAGCCTCTCTCTCTCTGATAAATTTACCGGAGTATCGCCTCTCTCTTTAATAATATGAGAAATCTTGCAATTGCTCTCCATAGCCTCTGTCCTCCACCAGGCCTCTTTAATACTCTCTCCCCAAGTTATCAGACCGTGGTTTCGAAGTAAAATAACTGAATTTCCTTTACAATGGTGCTCTATTTCAAGTGACAACTCAACTGACCCGGGCATAATAAATGGCACAATGCACATTTTATCAAGCCAAAATAATGCCTCTACACTCATTGATTTGAATGGCAGAGAGTTTGTAAATGCAAAAGAGCAGGTATAGGGTGGATGGGTATGAATAACTGCTTTTGCCTCTGGATTTGATCTATAAACTGCAATATGGGTTTTTATTTCTGAAGAGGCGAACCTGTTTCCGTAAATTTTATCTCCTTTAAATGTAGAGATTACCATATCTTCTGGCCTCAACAGCCCCTTTGACTCCATTGTAGGGGTGGAGATTATCATGTCGCCAGAGAGTTTTAAGGAGATATTACCTCCGTTTGCCTCTACGTATCCCTTGCTCCACATCAGATGTGAGTACTCTGTAATCTCCAGAGCTGCCTCTGCGTAATCATTAGGAATAGGGTTCATAGCAAACAGATGTTAAAGGGAAGATATGAGCTTGGTTACAATAGCACTAAGTTTATCTGCAGCCATATTTGCGGCCTCAACAACATCATCTCCATCATTTACAAAATCATCTGCAAAACTGAATGCCTCATTGGTTATTACCGAAAGACCAAAAACAGGTATGTTTGAGTGTCTTGCAACAATAACTTCAGGTACAGTAGACATTCCTACAGCATCTGCGCCAATGAGTCTAAAATAATTATACTCGGCAGGAGTCTCATAAGTAGGGCCTGTACCTGCCAGGTATACCCCTTTTCTAAGGGTAATACCCAGCTCATTTGCCACGCTCTCTGCCCTTTCGATAATAGATCTGTCATAAGGTCTTGTCATATCGGGAAACCTGGGGCCGAAGCTCTGCAGATTTGGGCCTATTAGCGGATTAGGCATTAAGTTTATATGGTCTCTGATAATCATAATATCTCCGACTTTATAATCTTTGTTCACCCCGCCTGCAGCATTTGAGACAAAAAGGTAAGAGATACCGAGAAGCTTCATTACACGGACAGGGAGTGTAACCATATCCATACCATATCCTTCATAATAGTGGAACCTGCCTTGCATTGCGACTACAAATTTACCTCCAAGATTACCGGCAATTAGATTACCCTTGTGACCCATTGCGGTAGAGATTGCAAAATTTGGAATCTCTCTGTATGGAATCACAGTTTTATTCTCAATTCTCTCTGCCAATTCTCCCAATCCGCTCCCGAGAACTATACCAGCCAGTGGAGTCCTCCCCCCTGTCTTTGAGGAGATAAATGATGCAGCCTCCTCGATCTTCTTTAAATACTCTGTTGACATATTGTTGTTTTTTCTATAAAAGCTTTTTGTACAGCCTGTTAACATTGTCGATTATTTCTCTCTCTCCCTCTACTACTCTACCCTCCATTAAAATCTTTCCATCGCAAATAACTGTATCTACACAGGAGCTGTTTGCAGAGTAGACAAGATTCGCCTTAAAATTTATATTTGGAGTAAAGGCTATTGAGTCTGTGTCAATAATTGAAAGATCTGCCAGAGCTCCCTTTTTTACCTCACCACAGTTGATTCCCAATGCCAAACCACCATTTTTGGTTGCCAAATTAAGTAGCTCATCTAAAGGCATAGCTGTAGGGTCCTCTCTCCAGGCCTTCTGAACCAATGCGGTTGTCTTCATTGTCTCAATCATATCCAGATTATTTGAAGATGCACAACCATCTGTACCTAGAGTTACCGTTACTCCTGCATCCCTAAATTCCTTATACCTAAATCTGTACCCTGAGGCAATCTTAAGATTTGAGTTTATATTGTGAACAACCTTTACATCTCTTTTTGAGAAGATTTCAATATCCTCATCGTCCATCCAAAGGCAATGAGCGGCAATAATATCCGGCCCTAAAACTCCTACTCTCTCCAAATATTTAGTTGGAGAGATCCCGTGTAAATTAAAAGAGTCTATATTTTCACCCTCTGTCTCTGAGACGTGAATATGGACTAAAAGTCCTCTCTCTCTGGCGAAATTTGTGCCCCAAACCAACATCTCTTCAGAGACACTGTAGGGAGAGTGAATGCCAATTGCAAATCGGTTCCTGGGACCCCACTCTTTGGATCTCTCCCAAGCACTCAAACACTCCTCTTTTATTCTGCTCCATCTTGATTTATCTCCAAGATCCAGGATTACAAAAGGTTGAACCGATCTTATTCCCATCTCTGAAGATGCTTTTACTGCGGCATCCAGATTCCAGTACTGGTCATTGAAGCAGGTGGTACCGGATTTAATCATCTCAAGAGCTGCAAGCTTGGTTCCCCAGTAGACCAGTTCGTCGTCCAGCTTCTGCTCTATAGGCCAAATTTTTTTGTAGAGCCACTCTTTTAAATGCATATCCTCCCCTATTCCCCTCATCAAGGTCATTGCTGCGTGCGTATGCATATTTACAAACCCAGGAATAAGTGTTTTTCCACTACCATCTATAACCTTGTGAGCCTCAAAAACTATATGTTCTCCAATTTTCTCAATTTTATTATCAACTATAAGAACATCTTGGTATCTCTCATCCAGCACTACTCCCTTTATTAGTATACTATTACTCATCTTTTTCAAAATTTTCCAAAAGTAGTCATTTTGAACTATATTTGAAAATTACTCTTTCGCAGATAATTTGCTATCTTTGGATAAAAATGAGAATCTTATGGCTAGACATAAATGCCTCATACTCACACTCGTCTTTAGCAATACCAGCTCTTCACGCGCAATTATCTAAATCTATTAAAGATAGAGATATCTGGAGAGTTGTTTCTGGATCAATTAACAAAGATACAACATATTACCTCTCAGAAATTTCAGAGTTTTCTCCTGATATAATTCTCTCTACTTTGTGGCTTTTCAACCATAAAAAGGTAATATCTGTACTTGAGAGAGCGAAGGCATTGTCTCCAAATGTCAGGATTATTTTAGGTGGCCCGGAGTTTCTGGGAGACAACAGAGATTTTTTAACTAAAAACCATTTTACTGAGGCTATTTTTCGGGGTGAGGGAGAAGATATCTTTCCTGAGTTTATTGCAACCATTGAGAGTGTAAGGAGCTACTCAAAAATTTCAGGATTCTGTTATATAGATGAGCAGGGAGTATATATAGACAACGGAATTGCAATTGTGAAAGACTTCGCTCAACTTAATCCTCCCGAGAGCTCTCCGCTGTTTGACTGGAACAAGCCGTTTGTGCAGGTTGAGACCTCCAGAGGGTGCTTCAACAGATGCTCTTTTTGCATAAGTGGCGATGAGCGAAAAGTTGACAACATCCCCATAGAGTCCCTTGAATCAAGATTTGATAATATTTTGCGACATAATATTAAAGAGGTAAGGATTCTTGACAGAACATTTAATGCTAATGCCAATAGAGCAGCACATCTTCTCAATTTATTCAATAAATATAGTCCTAATATTCAATTTCATCTGGAGGTACACCCTTCACTCCTGGATAAGAGATTGAGAGAGATTCTTGAAGATCTTCCCAGTGGGTTGCTGCACATTGAGGCAGGGGTTCAAAGCTTTGAGGAGAGAGTGTTAAAAAGTTGCAACAGAACTGGTAGCAGTAAAGATACGGCAGATGGTGTTCGTTTCCTTACCTCACTTCACAAATATGAAATTCATTGCGACCTTATTGCTGCCCTTCCACACTATACCTACAGAGAGATTCTTAATGATACAATGGTACTCATTGAACTTTATCCTCAGGAGATCCAACTGGAGGTGCTTAAACTACTGCCAGGGAGTGAGCTGACAAAAAATGCATCTGCATTTAACATAAAATACTCCCCTTCTCCACCTTATGAGGCACTTGAAACGCCCTGGATATCGTTTAATGAATTGAGACTCTCATCTGCCCTTTCAAAAATACTTGACTCATACTACAATAATGTAGTCTGGAGAAGTTGTTTCCGTTCGATTATGGTTGATAACCGGGATTTTTTAGAGCATTTCACACAACACTATAGTAATAATACTCCCGAGAATAACATAAATAATGAGAGCAGAGGTCTCTATATTTACAACTATGCAATACTCAATTATCAAAATGCTGTGATTAACATAATATTGTGCTGGATGGAAAATGGCTTATCAAATCGTACCGGACCTGGATTACTATCTAAGCAGTGGAGATTTGGTGAGCAGTTGCAAAACCCCATTTTTGATTTGGAAGATAGAAACTCAGTATACAGATATGTAGAATTCGGCTTAAAAAGATACTGGTTTAAATACACCAAAAATAGCAACAGTTATAAGTCAATTTTAAATTTTATTGAAATTTTATAAGCACAAATGGATATTTATGTTACTTTTCATTATATTTGCGCCCTAAATTATTAAACATGATAACTAAAGAGTTAATCTCGCCTAAGAGTATTGTAATCGTTGGCGGATCTGAAGACTCGCACAAACCTGGTGGAAATGTTCTTAAAAATCTTCTGGAGACTAAATACTCCGGTAAATTATATGTAGTTAATCCTAAAAGTGAATATGTACAGGGCATTAAAAGCTACGGATCTGTTGAAGATCTTCCTCAGGTAGATCTCGCAATTCTTGCAATACCTGCTTCACTATGCCCGGGAGTTGCAGATACTCTTTGCAGAAAGAAATCTTGTAAGGCTATAATAGTATTCTCGGCTGGTTTTCACGAAGATGGTCCGGAAGGTGCAATTCTCGAGGAGGAGCTTGTAGGGATTGTTAATACTGCAGGTGCATCACTAATTGGTCCTAATTGCATTGGAGTTCTTACCCCCTCTTATTCCGGAGTTTTTACAAAACCTATCCCAAAACTTGACTCCAGAGGTGTTGATGTAATTTCTGGTTCTGGTGCCACAGCTGTCTTTATTATTGAAGCATCAATGCAGTTCGGACTTACATTCTCCTCTGTCTACTCGGTTGGAAACAGTGCTCAAATTGGAGTTGAAGACATCATTGAATATCTGGACGAGACATATGTACACGGGAAAAGCTCTCCAGTTAAACTACTATATATTGAAAGCATAACAAAGCCGGAAAAGCTGCTCAAACACTCCCGTTCTCTAATTAAAAAAGGTGCATCAATAGCTGCCATTAAATCAGGATATAGTGAAGCCGGAAGCAGAGCGGCATCATCTCACACAGGTGCAATGGCCAGCCCCGATGTTGCAATTACCGCTCTGTTCAGGAAAGCGGGTATAATTCGCTGTTATAGCAGAATGGAGCTTGCTACAGTTGCGTCCGTACTTATCTACCCAAAACCAAAAGGGAATAGAGTGGCAATCATTACTCACGCCGGAGGACCAGCTGTTATGCTAACCGATATTTTATCTGCAAACAACATTAAGATTCCCGAAATAACAGGTGATAAGGCTAGCGAGCTGCTTAAAAAGCTTTATCCGGGCTCATCTGTCTCAAACCCGGTAGATTTTCTGGCAACAGGTACTGCAGAACAGCTGTCACATATTATTGATGCTTGTGAAAAAGATTTTGACGTGGACTCTATGGTGGTAATATTTGGATCTCCAGGGCTCACAACAGTTTTTGATGTCTATGATAAACTCTGGGAAAAGATAGTCAAATGCAAGAAGCCTATCTATCCCGTTTTACCCTCGATTGTGAATGTCAAAGATGAGATTTCTCATTTTCACTCAAAAGGAGGTATCTCATTTCCTGATGAAGTAGTTTTTGGGGCTGCACTGGCAAAAGTACTTAACAACAAAGAGAGCATTCACGAGGCCGAACTCCCTCCGGTAGACAATAAACTTATAAGGTCTGTAATAGAGAGTTGTTCCGACGGATACCTCTCGCCTGAAAATGTTCAAAAACTTCTTGATGCAGCGGGGATAAACAGAGCTAAAGAGGCTATTGCCAGTAATATTAGTGATGCAAAAAAGATGGCCAAGGAGATTGGATACCCACTTGTAATGAAAGTTGTAGGGCCGGTACATAAATCGGATGTTGGAGGTGTTGTTCTTGATGTAACAGATGAAGAGACTTTACTAATTGAGTTCAATAGAATGATAAATATTCCCGAGACAACTTCAATTATGCTTCAACCTATGTTATCAGGTAATCAGCTCTTTATAGGGGCAAAAAAAGAGGATAAATTTGGTCATCTTATTATGTGTGGACTGGGAGGAATATTTATCGAAGCTCTCCACGATATAAGTACCGGTCTCAATCCAGTTTCAAAAAAGGAGGCAGATGAGATGATTAAATCTCTGAAAGGTTATAAGATTATTGAAGGAACAAGAGGTCAGGAGGGAGTTAATCAATTTCTCTTCTCTGACTCTATAAGGAGAGTCTCTGCTCTTTGTAACGCAACTCCGGAGATCTTCGAGATGGATCTGAACCCACTTTTAGGTAATGCAAGGCAGGTGATAGCAGTTGATGCCAGAATCAGGATTATAAAACATTAGAGGATATGCTCAAAAGATTAATTGGGTGGTACAAAAAACAATCATCTTCTACGCAGGGTTTTATTATAATAATTACTCTGTTAATAGTTGGAATAATAATCAGATGGGAGTATATCATAAACGGAATTATTAAAGGATTCCACTTTTTCTCTAAATAATTACTGTTTTTTTTCACTATTTGCTTTCATTTTTAGATAAAAAAATATAATTTTGTAAATAATTATAAACTTAATAAAAAATCAATATGGCATTAAGAGGAGCTATTGTGGTGGACACAGAAAAATGCAAGGGTTGCAGCGTTTGCCTTGTAAACTGTCCAACCAATACCATTGCTTTAGCTAAAGAGGTAAACAGCAAAGGTTATAACTATGCCTATATGGCATTTCCCGAAAATTGCACCGGTTGCACAAATTGTGCAACAGTTTGCCCGGATACCTGCATCACTGTTTACAGAGTTAAAGTTTAACTGATAAAATTACTATTAAATATGGCAGAATTCATTTTAATGAAAGGGAACGAGGCTATTGCAATATCGGCTATAAGAAACGGTTGCGACGGTTATTTCGGTTACCCTATTACTCCACAGTCAGAGGTTATGGAGACCTTAATGGTGGAGAGACCCTGGGAGACGACAGGTATGGTAGTTCTTCAAGCAGAGAGCGAGACTTCATCTATTAATATGCTTTACGGGGGAGCATCCTGCGGTAAAAAAGTGATGACATCGTCTAGTAGTCCGGGACTAAGCCTTATGTGCGAAGGCCTTAGTTATCTTGCCGGTGCCGAACTTCCTTGTGTTGTTGTGAACGTTGTAAGGGGAGGTCCCGGATTAGGCACAATTCAGCCTGGCCAGGGTGACTATTTTCAGGCTTGTAAAGGTGGCGGACACGGTGATTATAAAATGGTCGTTCTGGCTCCTAACTCAGCTCAGGAGATGTATGACTTTGTAGATCTTGGTTTTGACCTTGCATTTAAATATCTTACCCCTGTTATGATACTTGCCGACGGAGTTGTTGGTCAGATGATGGAGAAGGTAGAGCTTAGACCTGTTAAACCAAGGTGGAGTGACGAAGAGATTAAGAAGAGTTTCAAATGGGCTACCACTGGTAAAACCCCGGACAGAGAACAAAATGTACTTACATCACTTGCTCTAGATGCTGCTGTACACGAAAGGCTTAATCATAAGCTTCAGAGTAAGTATAAGCAGATGGAAACAGAAGATGTTCGGTTTGAAAGCTATATGTGCGAAGATGCAGATCACATAATTGTTGCCTACGGATGTATGGCTCGTATATGTGAAAATACAGTTGAACTTGCTAGAAATGAAGGAATTAAACTAGGGCTTCTTCGGCCGATAACTCTTTATCCCTTCCCTACAACAGAGATACAGCGTATGGTTCCTCAGCTTAAAACTATAATGTCAGTAGAACTTAGCGCAGGACAGATGGTAGAGGATGTAAGACTGGCGGTAAACGGAAAGATTCCAGTAAACTTCTTCGGCAGGCTTGGAGGTATAGTTCCTTCTCCTCACGAGGTTTATGAAGCGTTTAAAAAAGAGATCAATAAATAATAATGCCCACAACAATGGAATTAAAAGATATAATCAAACCGGAGAATATGGTCTATTCAAAGAGTCCTGTTCTTACCAACAAAGTTATGCACTATTGTCCGGGCTGTTCTCACGGAACAGTACACAAACTGATTGCAGAGGTTATTGAGGAGATGGGCATTCAGGAGAAGACCATAGGTATTTCACCTGTAGGATGCTCTGTTTTTGCCTATAACTATATAGATATTGACTGGCAACAAGCAGCTCACGGAAGAGCACCTGCACTAGCTACTGCAACCAAAAGACTCTGCCCGGATAAATATGTCTTTACCTATCAGGGAGACGGTGATTTGGCATCAATCGGTACTGCTGAGATAATACACGCTTGCAACAGAGGTGAAAATATCGTAGTAATTTTTATAAATAATGCAATTTATGGTATGACGGGAGGTCAGATGGCTCCCACTACCCTACTGGGTATGAAGACCTCTACATCGCCATACGGAAGGACAGAAGAGCTTCACGGTAAACCACTAAAAATAACCGAATTGATTGCTCAATTGGAGGGGACTTGCTATGTTACAAGACAATCTGTTCAGAGTGCTGCCGCCTCAAGAAAGGCTAAAAGAGCCATCAGAAAAGCTTTTGAAAACTCGGCTCTTAATAAAGGTACCTCATTTGTAGAGGTTGTAAGTGCTTGTAACTCAGGCTGGAAACTATCCCCTGTTAAGTCTAACGAATGGATGGTTGAGAATATGTTCCCTAGTTATCCAATAGGTGATCTTAAAGACAGATAAATAATACAAATATGAAAGAAGAGATAATAATAGCAGGATTTGGAGGTCAGGGAGTTTTGTCTATGGGCAAAATACTTGCTTACTCAGGAATTATGCAGGGTCAGGAAGTTACCTGGATGCCCTCCTACGGTCCCGAAATGCGCGGAGGAACGGCTAACGTTACAGTAATTCTCAGTGATAAAAAAATAAGTTCTCCTATCTTGAGCCAGTTTGACACTGCAATTATCCTAAACCAACAATCTATGGATAAATTTGAAAATCAGGTAAAACAGGGCGGGTTATTGATATACGATCCAAATGGTATTACCAGACATCCTCAAAGAAAAGATATCACAATCTGCTCAATTGATGCAGTAGACATATCTGCAGAACTTGGAAACTCTAAAGCATACAATATGGTGGTTTTGGGCGCTTATCTAAAGAAAAAACCTATTGTAGAGATGGTTAACGTTATTAAGGGATTAAAAAAATCTATCCCTGAGCGTCACCATAGTCTCATTCCTATGAATGAAACCGCAATTCAGAAAGGGATGGAAAAAATTACAGAACTTCACACTATATAACCATAACCGCTCCAAACTAAGTTATGCTCCTGCTTGTTATTAAAGCAGGAGCATTTTTGTTTAATATAATTTTTACTATCTTTGTGTAACTGCAAAGATATTATGAATACAGACTATCAAACGGTAATAAATAGCCTAAAAGCTAAAATAGAATTAATTATATCCGGTTATGAGCAAACTGTTGCAGATAACCAAAGATTAAACCAGGAGCTGTCTGAATGCAGGGAGGAGCTTAATAATAGTATTAATAAAACTAAAGAACTGGAAGATAAAGTAAATAAATTACAATTAGTTGAGGCCTTCAAATCCTCCTCTACGGATGTGAAGGAGGCAAAACAGAAGATTGGCAAGATAGTCAGAGAGATAGATAAATGTATTGCTTTGTTAAATGATTAATTAATGGAACAGCAATCTATACAAATTAACATAGCCGACCGTAGTTACCCACTTCGTATACCGGCAGCAGACGAAGAGAAGATAAGAGCAGCGGCAAAGATTATCAACGAAAAGACCTCTCTTTATAGAAAGAGGTATGCAAATCGTGATACTCAGGATGCGCTCTCAATGGCACTTCTTCAATTTGTTATAAGGTTAATCGAAGCAGAGCAGAATGAAGAGGCCACCCAGATTGTCGAAGAGTTGAAATCTCTGGATAATTTGCTTGACGATTACATAAAGATCAATCTTGTTTAACTCAACTATAGTAGTGTTTTAGCCGTTGGTTTATGCTCTTTGCCAAAATCAACACTATCAAATTACCGAGCCAACTCGATGGTCAAAAACAGGCCTATTTACCCTCCGGGGGATTCCGTTTACGGGACATTGGACGTTTGCGACTGAATAATCGGAGCTCAAATCTTGTTTTATAAGATTTTAGCTTAAACAGCTGGACCAACGGCTTTTTTAAAAAGAATCTAACACTATATATAGATATACGAGGAAATGGAAAACATAATAATTACTCTGCTGGCCGCAACGGCCGGTTTTGGTATTGCCTACTATGTAGGTCACAATATAATACTAAAAAGGAAGAGAGAAGATATACTCCGCTGTGCAGAGCAGGATGGTGAAAATATTCGTAAAGAGAAAATATTTCAGGCAAAAGAGAAATTTCTTCAGCTAAAAACCGAGCACGAGCAACAAATTCTTGAACGCTCAAATCTGGTAATTCAACAGGAGGCTAAGTTAAAGCAGAGAGAATTGCTTATGAATCAGCAAAATGCAGAATTACAGAAAAAGTTAAGGGAGATAGATACATTAAAGGATAGCCTTAAACAACAGCACGAGTTGATAGAGAAGCGAGGAGAAGAGTATGAGAAGCTAAGAGTTGAGGCAATTCAAAAAATTGAAAATATTGCCGGACTATCTGCTCAGGAGGCAAAAAATCAACTTATAGAGACAATGAAATCCGAAGCAAAAAGCGAAGCTATGTCCTATATAAGTGAGGTTATGGACGAGGCGAGACTAACTGCTGGTAAAGAGGCTAAAAGAGTGGTAATTAATACAATTCAGAGGATTGCTCCAGAGACAGCAATTGAAAATGCAGTTACTGTCTTCAATATTGAGAGCGACGAGATAAAGGGGCGTATAATTGGACGGGAAGGGAGAAATATCCGGGCACTTGAAGCTGCAACCGGGGTTGAAATTGTAGTTGATGACACACCTGAAGCTATTCTTTTATCGGCGTTTGATCCGGTAAGAAGGGAGGTTGCCAGGCTAGCACTACATCAACTCGTTACAGATGGAAGAATTCACCCTGCAAGAATTGAAGAGGTGGTCACTAAAGTTCAGAAACAACTGGATGATGAAATACTTGAAACCGGAAAAAGAACCTGTATCGATATGGGGGTTCACGGGCTTCACGTAGAGTTGATAAAACTTATCGGGAGAATGAAGTATCGTTCATCTTACGGACAAAACCTTCTTCAGCACTCCAGAGAGGTTGCAAATATATGTGCTACAATGGCCTCAGAACTTGGCCTAAATCCAAAGACTGCAAAAAGAGCTGGACTGCTTCACGATATTGGTAAGGTTTCGGATGAAGATCCGGATTTGCCACACGCTATTCTGGGAATGAGACTTGCAGAGAAATACAAGGAGAAACCGGAAATTTGCAATGCAATTGGTGCACACCACGAAGAGACAGAGATGACATCTATTATCTCTCCCCTTGTACTTGTAGGTGATGCAATATCAGGATCCAGGCCGGGAGCAAGAAGAGAGGTTATTGAATCTTACATAAAACGCCTTAAAGAGCTTGAAGATTTAGCACTCTCCTACCCCGGAGTTACAAAATCATACGCAATTCAGGCAGGTAGGGAGCTGAGAGTAATTGTTGGTAGTGAGCAGGTTTCAGATAAGGATTCTGAGCAACTCTCATTGGATATCGCAAGAAAAATTCAGGATGAGATGGTATATCCGGGTCAGGTTAAGATAACAGTTATACGAGAGACCAGATCTGTAAGCTTTGCCAAATAGTAAGAGATATTAATTATATTATAAAAATGGCCGGCTAAAAATTAATAGCCGGCCTTTTATATAACACCAGGAGGTAGCCTCCTCTATAATTACATTTTCTATTCTATATCTACTCCAAAAAGAGTTTTAAAGTCTCTTTTTGCTGCTTCCTTAATAAACTCTTCAGGGACAATTCTCCAGTGGTTAAGTTTTGTTGCAGTTAATGAACCATTCTCTTTAAGGTATTGATATATTAGCTCTCTGATGTCAGATAATCTCTCTACTACTCTGCTCTCCATCTCATCTTTCGAAATTCCGGCACCTTGTTCCAGAAGATCTCCCCCACCGTTTGCTCTGTATGAAGATAATGCAACTCTGTATCTTCTTTTAGGGTCAAATGGAGTTCCATCTGCCATAGATAGTATAGAGACCATATCGCCTTCATCTTTTGTCACGTTAACCTCATAAATCAAACCGGCAGCTGAATCAAAATTGAAAAAGACATTCTTAAACCGACTTCGCTCGCCTAAACCTGATGAACTTAGATGTAGAAGATTCTCCTCTCTTTTATCCATCTTGTTTACCCATTTGGAGTATGAAAACTCCAGATAATTTTTTATTTCAACCCCTTCCATCTCAATCACATAAAGTTGATTTTCGTATGGATATATATTGAGCAGATCCTGAAAGTTTAAATTCCCCGCTTCAATTGTCACATCAAATGAGAGTGGCGCTACAAAAGATATCTCTGCTTTGGATTTAACCAATTGAAGGGTGTGAATCATATCTATATACTCAGATGGGCCAAAGTAGGCACTTCTGGTTGAAATTCTATTATTAAGAGTTCCTACAAACTGATTAGTAAAGCTCTTAACTTTCAAAAAATCATCTCTGAAATTGTCAAGATATTGAGAATCACCAGGAATATCTTTCATTGGAATTATCTCTCCCTCAATACATTTAGATACAACCTCTCCATCACTAAAACTCAGATTTACTATGGCAGATGAGAGAAAAGAGGCTCTGGAGCCCCCTTCAAAAAGCCAGACACTATCTTCTCCGTTATAGATTTTTTCGGCTGTAGATTTGTGATCGTGAGAGGCAAACACAATGTCTAATCCTTTTATATTTCGTGCAATATATCTGGCAGGATTTTCGGGTGTATAGGTCTCCTCTTCACCCAATCCGCCGTGAATAGCTGCAATAACTATGTGTGGACTCTCTTTAGTGCGAATCTTATCTATCCAATACTCAATTGATGGTACCATCTCTTCAAATCTAATACCTTTCCATAGCTCTGGGGAGAGCCACTTTGGGATATTTGGGTTGGTCATTCCTATCACGGCAATCTTCACACCATCACGGACCAATATTGTGTATGGAAGAAAATAGGGAGTTCCACTCTTTTCATCAAGGGCATTTGCTGCTAGATATGGGGCATCCATCTCTTTTACAATCTTGTCATAAACAGGGTGACCTGATTCTATATCGTGATTACCTACAACAACTGCATCATATTTCATAAAATTTACGATTTTGGAGAATATATGAACAGAATTAGTGTCAATGTAATTGAAATAGAAGGCAGAATTGTCTCCCTGTAAATGATCTCCAACATCAATCAGTATTACACCCTTCTCTCCGTGACTGATTCTGGAATCTTTAACATAATTATATACTGAGGCAAGTGAGTAAGGGTGAACTCTCTGGGCTCCTTTATCTGTAAAGAGTGAATCAAAAAACCTACCGTGAAGATCGTTTGTAGCATAGATTCTAAAGGTATGGACTCCATCATTTACAGATTCTCTATTGCAGGAGAGAGAAGAGAATAGAGAAAAAAGTGATATTAGAGATATTAAAAAAAGTTTACTTGTCTTCATAACTTATTCTTCATTTGTAAAGTTCATAAATGGTGGCGTTTATATTGATCTACTTTAGAATATTGAATTCATCTGCATCTTTCCAGGCTGTAAAGTGGTCTCTATAAGCTTTTAATCTTTCAACATCAATAGTATAAACAGAATAATTAACACCCTCATTATCAGGCATAACGCTCTCTCCAAAAAAATCAAACAGATATCTGCTACCCTCATAATCGCAGTTAGGATCTGATCCGCTTCTGTTCACAAATGCAAAATAGGCAAGATTCTCAATTGCTCTTGCTTTTGCAAGAGGTTCTATAACCTTTGATCTTAATTTTGGCCAGTTTGCTACATTTATCATAAGATCGTACTCCATATCTCTATTTCTTGACCATACCGGAAAACGAAGATCATAGCAAATTTGAATTGCAATATTCACTCCCCGGAAAGCAACCACAGTTTGTTCTGTACCGGCTGTAAATACCTTATCCTCACCTGAATGGCTAAAAAGATGTCTTTTATCGTATTTATATATAGCTCCCTGTGGGGTTATAAAGAGGGCTCTGTTGTACAAATAGCCCTTCTCCTTTACAGGTAATGAAGCGAGAACAGCGCACCCTTTATCTTTGCTTAAACTCTTCATCCAATTAACAGTGTATGAATCCATATCCTCTGCAATAGAACTGTTCATAGAGAATCCTGTATTGAAGAACTCAGGAAATATCAACAGATCGACTCCTGAAACCCCACTACTTAAAATCATCTCAGATATGAACCGGCAGTTATCCAGACTCTCTTGCGGGGACTCCCATTTGATATCTGAACTTATGAGTACTATCTTCATAGAATATCTATTTTACACAAAGATAGTTTAAGAAAAATTAAAAAAATAGATTAGGTTTGCTACATATTTGAAAAAAATGAAAGTACATTTTTCATTGCCGTTTAATACTACTGCAGGACAGAAGCTTCTCATAACTGGCTCAATTCCGGAATTTAAAGAGGATTTCGAAAAGAGCACTAAAAAGCTTTTTTATAGTCAAGGGGTCTGGCACTTTATCATAAAAATTAAACCCGTAAAGGAGTTTACATACTCATATCTATTGAAAAATGAGTTAGGGGAGATATCAATCGAGGCAGGCCCTCCAAGACTCTTCTCATATAATGGTGAGGGTGATTGTCGTGTCTATGATCAGTGGAGAGCATTTGACGATGAGTCACCTTTTATGTCGGTTCCGTTCAGGAGAGTATTTTTTTACAGCAAAAATAACAAACCTATAGTTGAGAGAGATACAATCTTGTCTCTATCTGCAAACAATATCCCATCCGGATGTTCTGTAAAAATTTCAGGTAATTGCAGCGAGTTGGGTAACTGGAATATTCTAAAAGCTGCAAAAATGAATCGAAAAGAAGATGGGTTATGGCACTACTCTACAAATAGAGATAAACTTGATAGTTTGACACAATATAAGTTTATAATAACTACCAATAAGGGTGAAATAGTCTGGGAAGAGGGAGAAAACAGGTCTCTACCAGCAGATTATTCTGGGAGATACACTAAGATATTCATCAACCATTTCAGAATCAATATCCGAGCTATTAGGCCTCGTCTTTGTGGAACTGCAATCCCGGTTTTCTCTTTAAGAACTAAGAAAAGCTGCGGCGTTGGCGACTTTGCAGATCTAAAACTTATGGTTGATCTTCTCAGTGAGGCATCCCAAAATATCCTTCAGCTTCTTCCAGTTAATGATACAACGATCACACACACTTGGGAGGACTCTTATCCTTATAGCTCAATATCTGTGTACGCACTCCACCCTTTATATATTAACCTTGAGCTGACCGGTGTCATTAAAGAGAGTGAATTTATGGAGGGACATCAAAAAAATGCAAAAAAACTGAACAACCTCAGCTCTATTGATTACGAGTCTGTTGCTAACCTTAAATGGAAATACCTAAAAAAAATATTTAAACAAGAGGGAGATGCTGTACTTAAATCTAAAGAGTTTACCTCTTTTTTTAAAAATAATGAAGAGTGGCTGATTCCATATGCAGCATTTTGCTATTTGAGAGACAAGTACAAAAGTGCAGATTTTAGATGTTGGCCAAAATATTCAACTTTTAACCGCAATGAGATTACGGCGCTTACCTGTGAAGAGAGTAAGTTTTTTAAAGAGATAGCAATACACTATTTTGTTCAGTTTCATCTGCATAAACAGCTCTCCTATATTCGCGAATATGCTAACAATAAGCAAATTATCTTAAAAGGTGACATACCGATTGGTATTAATAAAAATTCCGTTGAGGCTTGGGTGGAGCCTCATCTCTTCAATTTTAGAGGCCAGGCAGGAGCGCCACCGGATGATTTCTCGGTAAAGGGACAAAACTGGGGATTTCCAACTTACAACTGGGATGTTATGGAGAGAGACGGATTCAGTTGGTGGAAAAAAAGGTTTGTTAAAATGGCAGAGTACTTTGATGCTTACAGAATCGATCATATTCTCGGCTTCTTTAGAATTTGGGAAATTCCTGCAAACTCTACAGAGGGGTTGATGGGAAGCTTTAATCCTGCTTTACCATTAAGTGAAGAGGAGATCAGATCATTCGGATATGATTTCAATTATGAAAGAGATACTTTGCCATATATCACAGATTCTGTCCTTTATGACTATTTTGGCCAAACAAAAGAGAAGATTAAAGATGAGTTCCTTGAGGAGTTGTTTAACGGAACATTCCGGCTTAAAGAGTTATTCAGCACTCAAGAAATGATAGAGAGCTTCTTTAAGGAACATCCTGAATCTGAATACTCAGGTTTCAGGCAGGAGCTTGTAAGTCTCTGCACAGAGATCCTCTTTTTGCAGGATAGAAGTGACCTGAAAAGGTTTCATCCCAGAATTTCTTCTCAATTTACAAAATCTTACCAAGCATTGGACTATCATCAGAAAGAGTGCTACAACAGAGTGTACAACCACTTTTTCTATGAAAGAAACGACAGCTTCTGGTATCACAATGCTATGAAAAGACTACCTTCTCTTATATCATCAACAGGTATGCTTGTCTGTGGTGAAGATCTTGGTATGATTCCCTCTTGCGTACCTGCAGCGATGGAGAAATTGAGTATTATGACTCTGGAGATCCAAAGAATGCCAAAAGATCCGAAAGATAAATTCGGAAACCCTCGCAATTATCCTTATCTCTCTGTTTGTACTACAGGGACCCACGACACAAGCACTCTGAGAGGGTGGTGGGAAGAGGATTATAATCAAAGAAAAAGCTATTACAGAGACATATTGGGGTATGATGACGAACCTCCTGTTTTCTGCGAGCCTTGGTTATGTACGAGGATAGTAAATGAGCACCTGAACTCACCCTCTATGCTGACAATTCTTCCTCTTCAGGATTGGTTGTCAATGTTTCCGGATTTAAGAAGAGAGGACCCTAACAGCGAGAGAATCAATATTCCGGCTAATCCAAAACACTATTGGAGATACAGAATGCATCTCAACATTGAGGAGCTTATTGAAAATAAGAACTTTACAAAAACCGTTAAGAGTTTGATAGAGAAGTCGGGAAGGATACTGGAGAGTTGATTTATCTGCCTAAGCTTTTTTATGTATCTTATCCATTATTAATGCTATAGCACCATCTCCGGTAACATTGCAAGCTGTGCCGAAGCTATCCATAGTAATATAAAGCGCTATCATCAGGCCGGTGAGCATTTGGTCAAAACCGAGCATAGTTTGCAATATTGCTATTGCTGCCATTATTGCTCCTCCCGGTACCCCCGGGGCTGCCACCATTGTGATTCCCAGCATCATTATAAATCCTGCAAAAAGTGATATATCTGTACTCATACCTGTCATATACATAATTGCATAGGCACAGGAGACAATCTTTAGAGTGCTTCCGGAGAGGTGAATTGTTGCACATAATGGAATTACAAAATCTGCTACCTCCGGATCGACACCGTTTTTCTTCGCCTGAATCAATGTAACAGGAATTGTCGCTGCCGATGATTGTGTACCCAAAGCAGTAACATAGGCCGGTAGCATAGTTATAAGTGCTTTAATCGGGTTCTTTCCTGACACTGCACCTGCTATTACAAACTGAAAAAGCAGCAGTATAACGTGCATTGCAAAAATTACAATAATTACCTTAAAAAAGAGCGATAGAATCATAGTAACCTGACCCTCTGCACCAATTTTGAGGAATATGCCAAAAATGTAGTAGGGTAAAAGAGGAATTATCGCCTTCTGAATAATGAGTATAATTATTTTACGAAACTCACTTAGCGCCCCTTTGAGTCTCTCTGCGTTTACCGCTGATACTCCTATTCCTATAACAAATGCAAATACAAGAGCTGTTGTTACACCCATTACAGGAGTCATATCAAAAGTAAAGAATGCAGTTATCACGTCAGAAAATTGAAACCCAGACCCGCTTAAGGTAGTACTCGGTTCAATTAGAAAAGGGAGAGACCACTTTGTTGTAAAGAAAGAGAAAAAACCTGCTATAAGCGTAGATCCATATGCGATTAAAACCGTTATTATCAACAACCTTCCTGCACCTTTCCCAAGATCGGCAATTCCGGGTGCAATTAGCCCCAGAATAAGCAGAGGAATTATGAAAGAGAGAAAATTGCTGAACAGACCATTAACTGTTACAAAAACTCTTACAGCCCATACAGGAAAGAAGAGAGAGCATCCAATACCGATAATAATTGCAATTACAATCTTTGTAAGAAGCCCGGATTTGAATTTAAATATCATAAACTACCATTTTTAACTATTCTCTCCTCTCCCTTAAGGAGGCCAACGCCAACTTCTCCAGAAGAGTTTGCCCAGGCTCTATGCATCATTGCAGTATTAAAAACAAGAGCAATATTACCCTTTCCGTCTACCGCTATAATCCCTCCTCCGGATCCTCCCATAGGGCTGATTTTATTGAAAATAACCTCATTTGATGCCTCAACAAGGGATAATCCCCTATACTCCATTAGTGCAGATATATCATAGGCCACAACCCGTCTTATCCAGTACTCACCGTGTCCTGTACCGGATATCGCTGCTGTACTGTTATTTGCGTATGTTCCCGCGCCAATAACAGGTACATCTCCCACCCTCCCCCATTTTTTGCCTGACATCCCGCCAGTAGATGTTGCGGCGGAGAGATTCCCGTAAATATCAAGTGCAACACAACCGACAGTTCCTCCGGGATTGGGACTCTCCTTGCTCTCTTTGATTCTGTTTAGTTGCTCTTCTCTCTGTTTTGTGGAGAAATAGCTGTTGTCAACCGATTCCAACCCCATTGATTTTGAAAAAGCAGAGGCGCCCTCTCCAATAAGCAAAACGTGGGCGGTGCTATCCATAACCATCCTGGCAGCCATTATCGGGTTCTTAATGTCTCTTAACCCTGCAACAGCTCCTGCTTTCAAGTTTGATCCATCCATAATAGCAGCATCCAGTTCGTGAACTCCGTCAATATTTTTAACGGCACCCTTGCCTGCGTTAAAAAGCGGACAGTTCTCCAAATACACTACAACCTTCTCTACAGCTTCAAGAGATCTCCCCCCTTGTGAGAGAATTTTAGTTCCTATCTCTAAGGCTTCCAGAAGATGTTTTTCATACTCCGCTATCTTTTGAGGATTCAGACTTGAAGGTGTGCCTCCCGCTCCTCCGTGTATTGCAATTGTCCAAACCTTCTGATTGGTCTGTGCCTGTAATTGTGTAATAACAACTAAAAATATTAGAATTAAAAACGAACTCTGTTTAAACATAATTAGATTTTTAAATGATTACTAATCTAAAGTGCACAAGATGCTAGTCTCATTTACAAATATAGTTGATAATTCTATTAATTTCATAAAGCTCAAAAAAACAAATCAGGGCAACCCTGTTACGGAGATGCCCTGAACTTTAATCTTTAAATAACTCTGTTATTTTGTGATTTTCAACTCTCTCAAAACATATTGTGAAGGAGAGTATTTATCGAGAATAAACAGAATGTATCTGATATCTAACGCTATAGACCTTGATATATCCTTATCGTATCTGAAATCTGAGGCCACTCCCTGCCATATTCTGTCAAAATTCAGTCCAACCAGCTCACCTTTCGAGTTTAATACAGGAGAGCCTGAGCTGCCACTGGTTGTATGCGCATCTGTTAAAAAGTTAACTGTAAGTTTACCATTGTCAGATGCATAAACACCATAATCCCCTTTTTCGATAAGATCCCTCACTTTTTTTGGCAGATAGAACTGCTCATCCTCAATGTTGTTCAGATATTTATCATTTGCCCCGTCCAAAGTTGTAAAACTGCTATAAAAGAGTCCATCCTGAGCTTTTGCACCGTTTACCCTGCCATAGCTTATTCTTTGAGAGTTGTTGGCGTCCGGATAGATTATCTTCTCTCCATTCATCTCCAAATAACCTCTCATATATATGTTGTTTAACTCCATTAGACGAGATTGTAGCTCACCTCTTACTCTCATTATTTTATTTACATTTATCATATAGTAACCTATTGCGAGCTGATAAAGTGGATCTTCCTTGATATTACCTGAGAGATCTCTATTACTATCCTCCAAAAATTGAATCAGTCTCCCCTTATCGGTGAAGATTGAATTTTTGAAGAGCTCTTGAGATAACCGCTGTGCGTCACCCTCATATTGTGTAAGGTATTTAACCATCGCATCCGGTTTGAAAATATCCGGCATATTTTGGTAATATTTGACCATCATATTCCTGAACATCTTTCTATCAACCTCTAAATCCCAGTTTTCAAAAAACTGATGAGTCAGTCCTATCAATCTTTTAGCCTCTGAGTTTGCTGCTTTGATATCTAAATTTTTCCTGGAGTAGATAGCAGCCAACTTTTCAAACTTACCGATAAAAGGGACTATCTCAGAGCCGTTTATACCGGCCTCATTAAAATAAGCTTCTGCCAGATTATAAACAGCCACATCTTTATATAGCTCCTCCATCCTCTCCAGAATACCTGAATACATCTCCGCTCTTTTAGAATCTGCAGCAACCCATCTTTTATAATTACCCTCTTCAACCCTTTTTTTATTCACCAGATCCATTCTGGTAACTCCCATTATTTCGCCTCTCCATCTTAGATAGCTATTCTCTATTGAAGATAGTCTTGTGGTGTACCTAAACCTGAGTTGGGGGTTCTCATCAATCGCACTATTAATTATATCTATCTTCTCCTTTCGTATTCCTACTTTATGAACATTCTCCCCATAAATTATTCTATCAAGAGCAAATGATGGAACATACTCTTTCGTCGAGCCGGGAAATCCAGCAACCATTATAAAATCACCATCTTTAACCCCTTTTAATGAAATTTTCAAGTAACTGGCAGGTTTATAAGGCACATTCTTATTAGAAAAAGTGGATGGCTTGTTCTCTTTGTTTGAATATACTCTTAAAATAGCAAAATCACCGGTATGCCTTGGCCAACTGTAGTTGTCCTTATGTCCTCCAAACTTACCTATTGAAAAGGGTGGTGCAGCTACCATTCTGATGTCCCTGTAAACCGCATACACACTCATTATATATTGGCTGTTCCCAAATAGAGCCTGCATTCTCACTTCGTATCCTGTTTCTTTTGTTGCCAAAGAGGCTAACCTCTTTCCATTTTCATCAATTTTTAAAGAGCGCTCCGGACCGGTAAGAGAATCAGTTCCCTCAAGAATAACTCCAGTAACATCTTCCATTCTTATAAGCTGTTTCATCTGTAAACCTCTGCAAAGTGACTCCTCTGCTCTGTTGCGGGCCCAGTAGCCGTATTTTAAGAAATCATTCTCGCTATTAGAAAACCTCTCGATATAAGAGAGTATAACGTGATAGTTTGTTATTATTAACCCACTGTCCGAGATAAAACTTGCGGTACCGAAACTTCTTAAATTGGCCCCCTCTCCCATAAGCCCTATAACAGCATCTTTGATACAAGCCCTGTTTATACTGTAAATCTCCTCTGCACTTAGTTTGAGACCCATCTTTCTCATTTGCTCAAACTTCTGATTCTTGAGCAGTAAAGGGAGCCACATACCCTCATCGGCAGCAGAGTTATTGGGAAATAACAAAAAAAGGAAAGCAAAAAACGATATAAGAACCCTCTTCATTTTATCTATTTTATTGTTCATCTATTTATCTCTTTTCTATAATATCAATTAAAAAATCATAATGCTCTCTTCTCACCTTTGAGCTCTTAGCCAGCTTTTTAATTCGGGCAGTAGTTTTGCTTAACTGGCTAAATCCGGCTTCGCTTATAACTGCAGACGAGCCTGTTATTGGCTCCTCTCCCTTGTAGTTAATTTTGGAAATATTCCTGAGCATCTGAATATATGTGATCTGAATATTTTTTTCATACAGAGAGTCGCCTCCCAGGATTTGCCAGATAAAAGTATCTAGATCCTGAAGATACTCGTTTAAAGAGTAGGCGTTTTTTGATAATGAAGCACTGCTAAGAATTCTCGGCAAAATAAAGTTATTCAGTAGCGATGAGACCAGCTCTGACTCTTTTTTTAAAATATCTTCTGTCAAAGAGCCGGTAATTATAGCTAACTCCTCTCTATCAAGATATTTTGGAGCCTCTTTTATCTGTTCAAGAATGAATTTCAGAGCCTCTCTCTGTCTATCTGCTGTAACAGCAGTGTACTTAACGCTCCCTTCAACTGCAGGCCCCTGGATGGTATATACACCTCCCAAATACGACATTGACAGAGAGATATATCTAAAATACTGTTTTGATAAAGATTCATATCTATTCTCAATATCCTTCAAAGTTCCTCCTGCTGTTATTGTCCAATTGATTAAACTATCCAGAATAATTCTGGTATTCTTAATACCATTTAAAGAAGATACAAGAATATCGTTTCCAAGTGATTCAGACTGGGAAGAGGGGTCAGGTGAGATAGCAGCGGTGATGAATGGAGCAAAAAGATACATTGGATCTGATCCCTTAGATGCAAACAGAGAGTCAAGTGCCTGAAGTTCTTGATGTGGAGATTTTGCCCTGTGAATGTATTTATAGCCATACTCAATTGACAAATAGTCATATGGACCGAGAACCGGAGGGGTCATTTTAACCCCTCTCTCAAAATCTCCCGGTTGTGCAATATGGTTATATCTTGCATAGTCCATAATGGAAGCAGTTGTTCCATACTTAGCTGTGAAGGCAGCTGACCTTAGAGAGTCTGGAGGGTATGCATAAGAGCTTCTCATATTGTGCTGTAAACCCAGCATATGTCCCACTTCGTGAGCAATCGCATATCTTATCATCTCCCCGGTCATCTCTTGATCGTACTTTAGAGCTCTGGCTCTTGAATCTACTGCAGCAGTCTGTGTAAATCGCCACATATTAAGAAGGTTAATTACATTGTTCCACCACAATACCTCTCCGTTAACTATCTCTCCGCTTCTTGGATCACACCATATCTGGCCCGCTGCATTGGCCTCCTCGAGAGGAATATAACGTATAACATTTGTCTTAATATCGTATGGGTCAAACAGTGAATCATTAACCGGGAACTCTTTTGCAATTATGGTGTTTTTGAAACCAATTCTTTTAAAAGCGTCGTTCCAATCTTCAACTCCCAATTTAATAAAGGGAATCCAATCTTTGGGAAAATATGGTTCAATATAGATAGTGATTGCTCTTTGTGGCTCTACCAACTCCCCTTTTGAATGGAGGGCTATTTCATCTGCTTTAGGCTCTAATCTCCATCTGGAGATATAGTTGTTGGTTTTAATTGAACTCCCGCTCGAATATAATTTCCTGTTGTAGGGCAGAAAACCTACCCTATCGTCATTGAAGCGGGCAACCATAGGCTCCTTTGACAGCAAAAGCATAAAATACTGTACAGTAATGGTAAAGGTCTCCTTACCTCCAAGAAACTCGTAGTAACTTCTGATGTTTAGATGGTCTTCATACTGGCGAATAAACTGAATACCACTAAGTTTAGTTTCTATACGACCTTTTTTTACATTTTCCGGGAGAGGCCAGGCAAGCTGCACCTCCTGAGAAAAGTAATTTGTCACATCTATGGTAGAACAATTGCCTGATGGGCCTGTTGACTCTATTTCAAAGATATCTACTCCTCCAACCTTCATATTCCTCTCCAGTGCCTCGTAGATAGGGTTATCTTTGTCTACCTCGACAAAATTGTTAATCTGCTCAATGACTAAATATTTATCTCTTTTTGAGAAGCGTATTACTACCGGAGGCCTTCTCATCTGTCCTGCAGCATAAACCTTTGCAGATGGTGAGCTCAAATCAACTATTCTGGAGCCAAAAAGAATATCCCTCCCCAGCAATGAGTCCGGTATCACAAACTTATACCTTTTACCGGTTTGAATTACATCTATAAAATCTTTAGCATCTGCAGTATAAAGGCCTATTAGAAAAGCTGTAAGGAGGGCTATTTTTTTAATCATCTCTATCTTGGATAAAATCTGTAGCTAACTTTATGTAACTCTCCCTCTATCACCTTCGCCAGCGTAGCAGGATAGAACCTCATAAAGTAGGGTGATGAGCTTTTAAACCAGGCGTCAAATATAATTTCAGGGATATCTCCTGTAAAATCGAATGTCCCTTCAATCTTAACAAGCTCAATTTCAATTGTTGCAAAGGTAGGATAGGTACTTGCAGATATAATTCCAGAAGTTGCTTTAGAATCTACGTGCCACTGCTTAGCTGCATTTGCCCCTGTCTCCCAGTCTGCTTTAACAACAAGCTTGGCGGTAAATTTCTGATTTACAGTAGAAACTGTACCTTTAAGAGTGTTTTTCTTATCTGCAATAAACCTAATAAGAGAGTCCGAAGGAGAGAAAAACCTGGATGTTTTTCCGGCTCCGTAATCTGCAATTACAGTATCTGTGGTAGCAAAATTGAGTATCTCCGCCAATCTTAAAACATCACCTCCAGTTGTATTTGAATTACATCCGAATGCAGATATAAAGCTAAGATTACGATGAGTCCTTAAATAGTTCTTTTTAATAGTGTTAGGACTTGAATTTAGAGCTACTCTTCCGCTCCAGGCTCCATCTGCCCCCTTTATCTCCTGATAGATCTGATGTCCTGCTCCTCCAAGAAGTGCAGCTGTTTTTAACATTGGAGTTAAATCAACAAGAGGATCACTCACCTCCAAAGTGAAAGAGGATTTTTCTGATGAGATTGTAAAAGTCTTTGAAACAACAGGGTTAATAGTTATCTTAAGATTTTTATTGAATCCTCCATTATCTTTTTTATTAATCTTAACTTCAAATGTATGTGATGTAACACCTTTCGGAATTGTGAATAGGTTAGAGTTACCTCCGTTTATCATAAAGTCTCCTCCAATTGTCAAATCACTTTCAAACGAGAGGCTAACCTGGCTATCTGCATTTAATTCCTTATCCAGTTTGAGTTTAAATGTTAAAGTCTCTCCATTGAATGGATTTGTGTGCAAAGTGCTTCCCTCCATATCAAAAGATAGTACAGGATAGACAATCTCCTTTGTTAGTTTAATCTTGATTTCTGGATTAACTTTCGGGTCAATAACATATTCTGCTCCCGGAGAAAGCAGAACCCTAATTTCAAGATTCTCATCCCAAATATTTTCATCAAGTATTGTTATCGGAATCAAAGCCTCCTGCAAACCAGCCGCTACTTTAATCTCTTTTGACTCTATTGCAAAATGCTCATCTTCAACTGCTGTACCAGAGAAAGCAATTTTTATTACCATCTCTTTTGTGGCAGGTGTAGAGAGTTTAAGTTTGACAATATATAAACCGCTCTTTGTCTCAACAGTAACCTGAGGGATTTCAAATGATACCAATGGGATTCCTGATTTAATCTCGGCTATTTTTTCACAAGAGATAAGCACACCTACCAGAAGAAGAGCTATGTAAAACTTACCTGAATATCTATTTATTAAATTCTTCATTATTCAAATATTAAAAAGTTAATAAACCAATTGCAACTCCTGCATTTGACCAATTTTTTGAATCTGTGGCAAATATATTACCACCATATACCTTAGCGTACCCTGTCAATTTTGTTCTCTTCGCAAACTTCATCGGAAAGATGTATCTCAATGAACCATATATCTCTGCACTGTTTCTTCTGTGATACTCTATGTCTGGAATAAGAATGTTATCCGAAATCTCATTTTGTGAGGCCAAAAGCAAGTATGAGTCGGTTTTGAATCCTGCTTTAAACAACCCCTCAAACTCCAACTTGGTTTCGTTACGACTAAACAACAGATATGAGCCCTCTGCCCCTCCAAATACCTTACCTGCCCCAATCTCAGATTTTGGCAGATAGTAGGTGTTTGAAAAGTGTGAGTATCCTCCAAAAATTCCGGCACTCCACCTATATCCCTCTCCAGAAACATTTCTTGAATAGGTTTTCCAACTTGCCTTTATATCCGATGTTTTAACTACAAAACGGTTTTTATATGTATAGATTGTTACCCAAGTCTCTGTAGAGATTCCGGTTAAAGTGTCTCTTGTGCTTACAAGATTTTGTCTGTATTCGTCTGCACCTCCATCTTTAATTGAGGCATTTAGAGTAAAGTTGTGTAGATAATTATTCTGTTTAATCAACAAATTTGATACTAATCTATAATTAAAAGAGTTATACGAACCAGGAGACTGTTTTTTATCTCCCAATGTCTCCTGCCACTGTGCATCCATCCCGGCCGAAAGTAAAAACTTAACCTTTTCGTTTTCAAAATTATACTGCAGTGCCCCACCTATGTAATCACTTACGAACTGCCTGGAAAATCCTCTATAACCGCCAATCCTACCTATTGCACTCTCCATACCTGAAAATGTATAGTACTTTAGATTAGGGTCTGTCTGAACCGTTGTAAGGCCGGGCATCTTCTCTTTATCGAAACGGTAGTAAAGATCTACTCCCACTCTTGAGCTTTTGCTTACTGTATAAGTAATAGAGGGGATAATAGAGTAGTCGAGAGAATAACTTCTGGATCTTGGGTCTCTTTGACGTGATATATCACTAACGTGATAATCTACTGTTACACCAAAATTAAATTTCCCCACAGGTACTGTATAGACTTTAAGATTAAGATCAAACTTTTGAGTTTGATAATCTCCCTTGACACTGCTACCATAAATATAGGGGTTTGAATTGTATGTATTGATAACATCAGACCAGGCTCTCTCACCCTCATTGTTCATTAAAAATGAAAAAGAACCTCTTACATATATCTTCTCGTTGAATCTATCATATCTTTGAGTTGAGAACCTTAACGCCTTATTTGACGAACCCTCCTGGGCTCTGTGATAATCCCCACTACTTACGAATCTTTCAAGAGAGGTGAAACTACCCTTGGTAACATTTGAAAACGCAAGTCCTGCAGCATTATTAGTATTTAACCACTGTTGCTGAATAATTTGCAGCTCTCTGCTCTGAATATCCGGATATTTGGTTACACTATCCTTAGCCTGTGAATAAATAGATTCACAAAGTGATAGCGTTATAATTGACAATATTATAAACTTCTTCATATAAAACTAGTTAAGCAGTTGTGGGTTATTGTAATTTCTTGGAACAGGTCCTTTGATTATTACAAAGTCCTCTATGCTGTTATTGGTATCTTTCAATACTACTCTTCCATCAATAACTGCACTCACTTTGCGCTCCAGGGACTCGTTTGTATAACCCGATGTTGCGTTGATAAATGCAAAGCCGGCATCTACAATGTCCTGAAATCTTTTAAGATTTACATCAGGCCCTGTAGAGGCATTGTTCTTAAGACACTCTATCCCATCGAGTACTGTCTCAACTGGAACTCTTCTAAAACGCTCCCCCGCTGTTTTTCCTGGAGCGAAAAACTCAGGCCACTGCATTATATCTTCTTCCGTTTCAAAAAGAAAGATGGCATTTGGAGCTCCGGTAATCAGATTAAGAAACTTAATTGAAGTAGAGCTGGATATTACAGGCAGAGCTTTAACATCCGGATTCCCGGTTCCATCTGTATCCTTAACTTCAAAATCTGCATCAGAGAGATCTACCGAGGTAGAGGCGCTAGTCCTATGATCTCTTGCATTTCTTGCTGCAATCACTATGCTTTTTCCGGGCTCGATCGGATATGTTGTACCAACTCCCGGGAACTTGCAAATTTGTCTTGTGTAGATGTGGTTCGGATGGTCCTTAGCAAGGTATGCAGCAGGTGTGACTGACTCTGCCAAAGCAAGGTATTTACCGTCCAAATATACCTTTTCATCGGAATTATTGAATATCTCCACATAGGAGTCAACTGTGTAGTTTCTGTTAGAGTTATCTTTTGTCCCGGAGAAGTAGACTTTAGAGATCATAAGAGTTCTCATTATAAGTTTATCTAAAGCCAATTGGATATCTTTTTGTGTAAAAAGCGGGTAATTTGTCAAAGTGGCCTTCATTAATATGGTGGCCTTATCCTCTACAAGCTCCTGACTATCTATAAGTTTTTTATAATCGGCTCCGCTTATCTCCCAGCTTGTGTTGATGGTATACTCATCCGGGATAATCTCAGGGATTGTTAATACTCCATTTTGATCTGTTACAAATTTATATGTAGTATAAGGGCTTGTGAAAACGACCTCTTTTTCTGAATACTTTACTGCAGGTTTGAAATTAGAGGGGAGCTGGAAAGTTATTCTAAAATTCTGAACCTGTACCGGCTCCTCTCTGGTACAGCTTATTAATAGCAATACCATTAACAGAGTAAGTGAAGTTGAAATTAATCTTTTCATATCTCAATAGTTAAATTTTAACAAATAGTTCCATACCAAACGAGAAGGTCCCTCCATTTCTCTCTACTAATGTAGACGAAAGGTTATTTGACTGATATGGAGTATAATAGAATATATTATTCACAAAGAAGGAGAATCCCAGAGATTTTGAGATATCCTTTGTTAATCTTGCATTAATTATCCAAAGCGGCTTATTTATGATTGCTTCTGTGTCTTTCGGATTTTTAATCTGATCTGCTAATGAGATCGCTTTAATAGTATAGTTGGGGTCATCCAGCATTGCCTGAGTTATCTTATTGTATGAAAGATCAGTATCAATCCAGCCTATTGGAGAGGAGTTCTGGTTTGTAGTAATTGAGTATGTATACCAGATCATCTGACCGCTGAATGAAGCAACCATTCTCATTGAAGGTATGTGAGTCACGGCTCTAAGGAGTGTACTGAATCTTCTCTGAATACTTTTCTGAACTCCTGTTGGATACTCAAGTTTAAACGGAGGAGTATTGACACCCCCTTGTCCATACACAGAAGATACCGGAATTCCAACCGGACTCGAGTAGTTAGGACCACTATCCCAACTTGAGGTCTCCATATACGCACCACCTAAATGAAAAGTTGTTCTTATTGGTTTTATCTGCCCGAAATCAAAATCAAACTCTACACCCCTATCTAAATTAGACTCTGTATTTCCTACTCTGCCTGTAGTCGTAAATACGGTGTCTACTCTGGCCGGATTACTCCAGTCAATTATAGGTTTCTCACCTGGTTTTATGATCATTCCCTGGGTTGCAGTATAGTAATTTGAGTAAAATGTCTGAAATTCAGTTAAGTTTCCAAACCCGTTAGCCATATAATCTTTGTACGCAACAATTGAGAAATTCATCTCATTAGGAAGCTTAATATCCACTCCAAACTCTGTTTTGGTATTTGTTGCGTTCTTAAGCATATTGTTCCGCTCTACATATGTAATATAGGTTTGGTACATAACTAATTGATTGACTATAGAACTAGGCAGATATCTGGCAGTTTCTCTATCGGTGTATCTAGCCTCCGGATAGAGGTGTGATAAACCTGGAGTTTTTGAATTTCTTCCCCAACCTCCTCTAAGTTCAATCCAATCTGTAAGTTTAAGAGATGCATTGAATCTTGGAGAGAGAGAGGAGACCTGCTCCGGCTTACCAGGTTGAAGCATATCAAACCGAACACCAGCCTGAAGCTTAAACTCCATATTTTCACCAAGTGTCCAGTTTATATTATCCTCAAAATAGGCAGAGAACTGATTAAGTCTTGGAATATCGTAATATGGCCTTGGTCTTCCATTGCTGTTAGGCCTTAGTGGAAGATTCTCATCATCGTTATAGAATCCTTTTGCACGATTCTCCTCAAGCTTATACTCAACTCCCATGTTAAACCTTTGTTGTAATTTATCTATATTTACAAAAAATGCATTTGAAGCTTTCAAATAGAGACTTTTAGGTCTTCCTATTGTTCCTCCTGATGCTTTATATGAGTTCGTTATATAGGGAACTTCGGAATATCCACTAGTTAAAGAGGTAATTATTGGGAGACCGCCACCAGCTGATATAATTGTAGAGTTCCTGGATTCGGTAAGCGACTCACTATATCCGATAGAATAAGAGAGAGTTCTCATTAGGGGGGCATTGATGCTTAACCTACCGTTATGACTAAACCTAATCGAAGCAGATTTTTGAGTATTTTCACTCCCCTCTATTATTACATCAGGATCTGTTCCTCTAAAATCCAGAAGATTACTAAAAGATAATTTGGTATTTGTATACCAGATTTTCCCTATTGTTTTTGTATATGCTACTCCTCCTGATATCCTATCAAATGAGGTGCTTTTCTGCCTTGGATCTCCCCAAGCCTGAGCATAATCTATATTTGCATTTAAACTCCCTCTGTTTTTACCAAAATTCCAACCTTTCCCAAGAGATGTGTTGAATGTTACAGGATTTATCTTAGTTCTTACCTCATAAGGTGTATAACCGGCTTTTGTGTTTACTATAACAGCACCACTGGCAAGGTCTCCATATTCTGCAGATGGAATACCTCTTATCACCTCAACAGACTCAATATTATCTGCACCAATTTGTCGAAGATCTACACCTGTTCCGCCTGTTGTGTTTATGCCGGTTTTATCTGAAAGAGAGGCATTATCCGATACAGGTACACCATCAATCAGTATAGATGTTCCGAAGGAGTTGTTTGCATTATTGTTGTTTAGGGTTCTGATTGTTATTTTTTCGGAAGATGTCATATTACTGACGCCGGAGAGTAACTGCCCGGGAATAAGCTGCATTATATCTTTGAGACTTGTAGCCTGAAGGTGATCCATTGCCTGTCTCCCTATTTTTGAGCTGGTAGATGTCCCTGCTGCACTTTTTGTTGCAGTAACAACTACCTCATCAAGTTCCAGTGATGTCTGTTTTAGTGCTACTAACATTTCCCTGTCTGAAGTAATATTGATATTGCCCGAATACGCCTCGTAGCCCAGCATCTGTATCTCAAGTGTAACGACTCCAGCGGGAAGGTTTTTAATAGAGGCAACTCCTTCAAGATCGGCAACGCCATATGCCCCATATTGTCTGATTAAAGCAGATGCACCCGTAACAGGCTCCTTAGTGGTTTCGTCCACTATTATCAGTCTCAATGTAAGATCTGTGCGCGGTGTTACTTTTATCTCCGGCATAATTTTTTTTGTGCTTTTGATAATAAGAATAACACCGTTGTTTATCTCATAAGTAAAACCGGTATTTGTTAAAATGGCTTTAAGAATTACAGTCACGTCTGCATTTTGAGCAGAAAATGTAATCCCCTTTACATTTTTAATATCCTCTCCTTTTGAGAGATACCCTAAGCCCGTCTGCTTCTCAATCTGTTTCAAACACTCCTCAAGAGTGGCATTTTGCACTTTAAAGGATTTAATTTGCTGCGCATTAATGGTTAAAACCATAGCCGGCAACAATAAAACCACAGTAAGTGAGATTAGAGATTGGATTAGTTTTTTCATAAAGTGTTTAATAATTAATTTATCTTGAGATAGTTCTATATATTATAGATGTTTTATATATATTCAGTGAAATTTCCTATTTATAACTTACAATAACGACGCTTCCCTCAATTTGAAAATCTACGTTAGAGACTTTTGATATCTGGTTCAATATTATGCTCAAATAATCATTAAGAGGTATTGCTCCACTAAATGTCTCTTTTTTAATAGATTCATCATCAAAAAAGAGATTTATCTCATACCTCCTATTTAAAATTTTGAATATCTCCTCAAGTGGCATCTGATCCATAATAAGCACATTATCTATCCAGGAAGTAAATAGGTCGGTATTAACCTTTTCCACTATTACGCTTTTGCTATCTTTATTGAACTGAAACTGCTCTCCCGGTAAGATAAGGCGATCTGCACCCTCGGTAGAAGGTATTGAAATTGACCCGGAAACAAGAGTTGTTGCCCCTACTCGCTCATCTGGATATGCGTTTACATTGAACTTTGTACCTAAGACTTTTACACTATAATCTGAAGTTTCTACTAAAAAAGGGGTTTTATCATCTTTCACCACTTCAAAATATGCCTCTCCCGAAATATAGACTCGTCTCTCATTTTTAATAAATCTGACAGGATATTTAATTTTGCTCTGTGCATTCAACCAAACCTTTGATCCATCGCTTAAAACAAGGCTGTATGACCTCCCTTTTGGAATTGAGAGTTCATTATACTCAACTGATGCCTCTCTTTTACCCCTATCTGACTCTTTTCTATCAATTTCATTAGCAGAAGTTTCATCTCTATCTACTCCTGCATAAGATATTTCATTCTCATTTGCATCTACAATTATTCCAGATAACCTCTCAGCAAGGTTTGAACTAGAGTCAAGCTCAACTATCTCACCTGAGGAGAGCTCCAGAGTTACCATACCCTTTACCGGAAGCAGATTACTCATCATTACAACCCTATCGGAATCCTCTTGTTTGGCTGGGATAAAAATAATGAGAGAGAGCAGCAGTACAATCAGCGCAGCAGATGCAGCGCCGATAAGCTGAACCCCTCGTCTGCGGAGCCATAGCCTGCTCCATGCACGATCCTGGTTAATCTGAGAGAGATTATTTTTCCTCTCATTATAATATACAATATCTCCATCCTGTGGATCTCTTAAAATGTTCTCTGAAAGCTCCTTTGCTTTTTTTAGAGCATCTTCGTACTTGTTTTCCATCTCTTTACTTTCCATAACATATATATAAACGATATTTTTTAGAAAAGGGTGACAATATTCTTTGAAATAATTCAGTGATATTATAAAGTAGTATAATCGCAAGAAAAACCCAGGCACTTTTTATGATAGTACCTCAAGAAAATATGGTTTTCAGAGATTAGCCGTTTGAAATAAAGGAGAGAAGTAATAACATAAAGGTGTCTCCATAAGCCTCTTTTAGAACTTTATAGGCTCTTGATTTTAGTGTTTTAATTGTATTGACAGAGACATTTAACTCATTTGCAATCTCCTGAATAGATAGTCCTCTCATAGAGCATCTCATTACCTCTCTTGTCTGATTGGGCAGAGACTCTATCGCTCTCTCCAAAAGACGGAAAGCCTCCTCTTTTACAACAGACTCTATCTCACCCTCAATATTACCTGCAGAATCCAAATTTTCGAAATATGGTCTTCGTTTCCTCAAATAATCAATACACTTATTCCTGGTAGATAGATAGATATAAGACTTGAATGCAATTTCATTTTTAAATACAGGTTTTGCTCTCCAGATATTGAGGAAGACCTCCTGCACTATATCTTCTGAATCGTGTTTACTCCCTATAAGTTTTATAGCAAAAAGCACCTGAGATGCATAGAAATCCTTAAAGATCTCTTTAAATGCATACTTTTTATCAGATATATATATATGGTGCCTGAACATCTTTTTATAAATCTCTCAAAGATAAAAAAAAAAGGATAACCTTGACAATCATCTTAGGTTTTTATTGTTAATCAATCATTTAACAAGATGTGAGAACCCTCTCCAATTTTATGCAATCAATAAATAGTAGCTGCTCACGGTGTCAGCTAAGGAAAACATTGGCTCTCTTGAGCAGCTGTTATTGATCGCATAAAAAAAGCCCGAT
>PHCZ01000021.1 GCA_002840895.1 Bacteroidetes bacterium HGW-Bacteroidetes-8
AATTCAAAAGAACTAACGCTCTACTCTTTATTGTACTACTTTAAATTGTACTTGTCTTTCAATATTTTTCAAAGATCTATTAATTTCAATACCCTCCCAGGCATGACCCCGTTCCGTTTGGGGAGTGCAAAGGTAAGCATCTTTTCCATTATTGCAAATAAAAATAGCAAATAAATCAATAAAAGATGCTTACGTCATCTAACTCTCTATTTTACAGTGAATTCGGTGTAAAATTCAATTACATCACCCTTTGATGATACCCCCTCAATAGTTATCCTATAAATGCCGGGCAGGGATGATGTATGAATTATAAACTCCGGATTTTTTGAAGGAGCCAAATCTATCTGTGGATCCCAATATAAAAGTGACCTCATATCGGGAAAATTCTTTATTTCCGGGATTATAGAGGCTATCGTTTTTGTTGGATAGAGGAGCCCCATAAAGTCAAGAATCCTCACATTTTTATTAAATGTCAAGCCGGGATAATCTCCGTTGTAAGTTTGGAAAGATGCAACTCCGTCAAAGCTTGAGATGCCAATGAAGTACTGAGAGGGATATATGGATAGTGTCTTAACCTTTAATGGGTCATAATTATAAAGCTTAGTGTGGTCAAAAACAGGAATCCCATCTATAAGCACAAGTGTATTGTCTCTGGAGAATGAGAGTAGGTTAAAACCCTCCTCTAAACGCATCTGCAGGTCCCTTTTGCCGTCCAAACGACGAAATCTTAACTCCGGCACATACTCGATTACAACTTCAGACATTACGGGGAATCTTGTATAGTCATCCAATTTGTAAACTATAGGGTTCTTCTTTAAAAGAGGATCCTTATCAATTGGAATTCTCTCATATAGTGTATCCACTCCGAATCTTCTTCCAATCTGCATCTCAATCCCTCTTTCATTAAGAGTAGACTCTACACGTTTAGTAAGGGTCAGCTTTGGAATCTCCCCATTTTTACGTCGTATAAATGGGTCAAAGATATCATATGTGAAGAGACTATTGGAATCTGCATTCGGTATTTGCAGAACAATCTCCCTTTCTCCGAAGATTGAGTTTGTGAAAAACTTAAAAAATCCTTGATTATCAATATATGATGAGTAAACATCGGAACCTCTTCCAACAGCAGAGAGAAACACAACCTTGTCCTCCAAACTCAAGTCTGATTCGTGATTTACTCTTCCTAAGATTATCTCCCCTTCAAATTCAGGGATATACTTATCTGTCATAACAGGAGTTTTCCCATTTAGGGGCGTTGCGTATTTATGGAAACTTGAACCTGAAAAGCCGGAAAGCGAGTCTATTTTTACAACGGAGAGGTTCGCAGTAATCAGATCGGCTCCGTTATTTACTATTTTTATTGGGAAGGAGCTGTTTGTGGGGATAACTCTCCCTCCCACTCCAAATTTAACATCAATAGCGCTCACGTTTGTGGTTCCGGCAAGAGATTTAAGGGAACTCGAAGCAATCCTTGCAGATTGATCAACTCCATTTTGGAGAGTTTTGTTGTCTGTATCTTCAACTATTACATTCCCCGGCACTTTCTCATTTGTAAGCACATTATAGATTGAAATATCCTTGACAAATGGGTTAGGACTCTCCTCATTTAGCATATACTTAGTGTAGGCAATAACTCTATAATTACCTGTGGGAAGATTTGGCGGGAGGTTCAGATGACCGCTGCCACGACCGTTTACAAGGGCAATTTTAGCAGTAAGCACCACCGAGGATTCATTGTGCAGCTCTATATATGCAACGCTGCTTACAGGAGATAGCCTCACACTGTTTGTAACATCTAAACAGTAACCGGAGATCCATAGATCTTCACCTGCAATATAGGAAGACCTATCGGTTGAGAGATAGAGCCTCTCTGTGACTCTGGATTGAGAGTGAGCAGGTGTGGTGTAGATAATCATCAGCAAAAGAGCTGCAGCTGAATATATATATTTTTCAATTTTCATCGGATGTTGTTGTTTGAATAATACTTAATTAATCTTGGTATCCGGAATCTATATATGGTCTGTAGGCCAGAATACCGGCTTAATTTTGGTCCCGTAGAGCCTGCAATCTACGCAGCTCTTTTGTGCCCAAAAGCTCTCGTTTGTATCTTCAAAGTAACTGACTACATCAAAACCTCCCATATAGAGATCTTCAATTGGGATGGGATTTTCCGGTCCTACAGCCTCTGTGAGGCAATTTCCCGGCTCAACATACACACCAATATCCTTTCCATATGCAAAATTTCTTCTTTTACTTACCGTAGCAGCACTTATATAGCCGAGCACCTTCTCATTGGGGTTTGTTAAGCAGCGAATGTTCCCGGCAATCTCGCTTGGCTGGGGAGAAAAAATCCCGCCAATATCATCGGAGTTTTTACGGATGTTTTCCCAATAGTCATAAGCCTCTTTGGTAATAGCCATCTGAGTAAGCTCCATAGAGTATAGATAGCTTATTTTCCTGTCTGTAGATCCCATAGAGATCAGTTTTTTCTGGAAAACCCTGTCTTCATTAAGGTGAGTTGTGGTCGCGATAAGGATTGAAGATGAGACCCCTTTTCCCCAGCAGTAGTAACGATTCTTAGAAAGAGGTATATCTGATATCTTATTTGTCAGAGGATTATACTCTGCTACAGAGTGGTACTGAGAGTGAAACTCCCAGTCCTCAGAAAAACTCCATTTGTAATATTTTGTTTTACCTGATGGATCGTGTGTATTAACATAGAATGTAACACTCATCTTCTCAAAATCCGGAGTGTACCCAATTGAGTCAATTGCCGGGGTATTGAGTACAGGTACGAGAGCAGATTCATATCTTTTACCGCCCACAACAGCACAAAGTTTATATTTCAATGTCGGATCCAATCCGGATGTTCTTACGTTATACTGAATTTTAACCCCTTTTTTAACCTCGGTACCTGTATATCTGACCCCTTTTTCACTCTCCACCCATACAGAAGCTTTTGAAATGTAGTTTATCTTATTCTCGTCGTTAAGTGCAAGAGATCTGCTGATAATCACCTTTGTTGTATCATTCAGGATAATATTGCCCTCTATCACCACCATATTGTCAATCATTGTTACTCCCTCCGGTTCGAAGGGGGTTATACAGCTGTTGATAACAAGGAAGGAGATAATTACTAGTGTTGTATATATTTTTTTCATCTCAGGCATCAGAATTTAATATTGTAGTTTACATAAGGAATCGGTGACCCGAAAATGGATAACTTGTATCCTTGAATTTTAGTACCCTGACTTGCATCGTAGTAGACAGAAAAGGCATTTTTTCGTCCCGTAAGGTTATAGATACCAATGGTTATAGTGCTGTGTGTCCATAATGTAAGATTGTGGCTTGGCTCAATATTTATTGCAAAGTCCATCCTGTAGTAGTCCGGGATTCTGTATGCGTTGCGGTCTGAATAGTAGAGTCGATAACCGTCACCATAGTAGTACTTGCTTATAGGTATAGTAACCGGCCGCCCTGTTGAGTAGTCCACATTAAGTGAGATACTTATTCTCTGGGTAAATTTATAGTTGGCTATTATTTTCATATCGTGAGGCTTATCATAAGAAGCAGAGTACCAGTCTCCCCCATTTATGTTGTAGCTCTCCTTCACACCACTCTCTCTAAGCTGTGTTCTGGAATAGGTATAGGCAAACCATCCATTAAGTTTTCCAAGTGGCTTCTTAGCCAGAAACTCTATCCCGTATGCTCTTCCCTGTGTCTTTAAAACATCTCTCTCAATATGCTCATTCATATTAAGAATTGCACCACTTTTGTAATCCAGATAGTCATACATCTCCTTATAGTAACCTTCCAGTGAGAGCTCTACCCTTCTACTTAGTGCATTTTTGTAAATCCCGAAAGCAGCCTGCCACCCTCTCTGTGGATCTATATTTGCATCGCTTAGCTTCCATATATCTGTAGGAGATACTGCAGATGTGTTGGATAACATATGAATATTCTGCCTCATACTGTTAAAGCCCACTTTTATGGAAAGATCATCGTTTACAGAGTATCTTGCAGATATTCGGAACTCAGGTCCGTGGAATGGTTTTACAACTCCCCCCCTGCCCACATTAACAGTGTCGGTAATACTCTCCTCTGTTCTGTTTTCATCAGAATATTTGTAGTAGCTAAGAGGTCCAATCTGAGAGTAAAGAGAGTACCTTACCCCTAAGTCAACAGAAAATTTATCTGCAATACTCCAGTTGTCACTTGCATAGAGTGCGAGCTCCAATGCATTTTCGTTATTAAGGCTCTTAGGTATGAGCAATGATTCTGCTCCAACAGGGTTGAGAGTTCCAGGAGATAGATTATAAAACAGAGTGTTAATCCCATAATTAAATGAGTGCTTTTCATTTAGAAGCCAGTTAAAATTGGTCTTTAAAAACATCTGCCTAATGCTGAACTTCATATCGTAGGCATTTACCGGATTTCCCTTCTCCTCCGTTTTATAGTTGTACTGGTCATACCCTGTACTTACTACGAGATTATGTTTGTCACTTATTATATTTCTCCACTTAAGAGAGAAGTTCATATTCTGATATCTGTAACTGGTATCTGCGCTGAACTTGAATCCATCTCCCGAATAGTACCCATACAGATAGAGAGTATTTTTATTGTCTATCTTGTGACTGACCCCTGCAGTAAAGTCGTGGAATGATGCAGTTCCCTCTCTATATCCGCTTTCGGGAGGCAGTAGACCAAGAATCCAGTTTGAGTAGGTTGTCCTGATACCTGCAATAAAGTTTGTCTTATCCTTTTTGATTGGACCCTCCAGATGAAACTTACTTGTCAGCAGACCTAACCCTGCAGATCCTGTAATTTTATTGCTGTTTCCGTTCCTGCTATTAATTTCAAGAACAGAAGAGATTCTTCCGCCGTATTTTGCAGGAATTGTACTTTTGTAAAGTTCTATATCATTTACAACGTCCGGATTAAAAGCAGAGAACAGACCAAACAGGTGGTTCGGATTGTAAATGGTCCCCTCGTTAAAGAGAATTAAATTCTGATCGGTAGCTCCTCCTCTTACGTTGAACCCTCCGGCCGACTCTCCGACAGACTTAACCCCCGGAAGTGTAAGCACTATCTTCATAACATCTGCCTCCCCAAAAGCCGCAGGAACGTGTTTAATCCTGTCAATCCTTACCCTCTCAAGACCCATCTGAGTACTTCTCATTTTTTGAGTACTCTCTGCAGTAAGAACAATACCCTTAAGTGGATAGACTTTATCCTTCATAACGATATCCATCTCTCCGTCACTAAAGACCTCCAGCATCAAACGACTATCTTCTAACCCATATCCCTTCATTACAAGGTCTATACTCCCTTTAGGGACCAATATCCTATAGAAGCCGAAGGCATCTGTTGTAACAACAGTGTGTGGCTTCTCTACCATAACCGACACCCCCGCCAGTGGCTCTCCGGAATCCAAACTTTTAACATATCCCCTTAAAAGAGAGCGACCCTCTCCGGTAAAAAGATTGGGATCTCCGATTTTGTAAATTTTGTTCTCAGATTTTGCAGTGTTCTCTGCATAGGTTATTGCTCTTATGTGTTCCGGAATAGTGTCGTTTTGAGCCGAAGAGGAGAAGTAATTTCGTGGAAGTTCAGTCAGAATACCAACTCCTTTTAAAACAAATAGTGAGTTACCTATTCTGGAGATAGAGTAACCTTTTCCCTCAAGTAAAACTGAAATCTCTCTTACAAGATCTTCGGTTGTACAATTAACAGAGAACTTTAGAGTGTCATCAGGGGCATCCATTTTGTAAAAGAAGCCTAATCCTGCATATTTCTCAACCTCTTTTCTAAGAGAGTCAATTCCTACTTTCTCAAGGACAACTAAACGAGACTCCTGAGCGAGCAATTGTACATTATTTAAAAGTACCAAAGCTATTATCGATAGTATGATCTTCTTCATTATTTCCTGGAGATACCTGATGTTTCTATAAAACTGATTATTTCTGTGAATGAGTTCTCTTTATCTTTGGTCACATCCAGGCTCTTTTCACGGATTAGCGGTCTTAGGTCTCTTCTTCTTATATCGTAAATAGACAGAATGTCTCTAAATCTCTTTATATTATATGTCTCTTTATCCTTTATAAGATAGTAGCTGTATAACGGCATAAACATTCTCTCCAATTTGCTGTTAGTTGCTGCACTTGCAAAGTGATTTATTCTCTCTGCGTACACTTTTTTTGTTTTTTTAAACAGCCTTGCAGATTCATTCCCATAGAGAAGCTCATAGAATCCCGGAGAAAGGGTATCAGCTTCACTCTTTTTACTCTCTCTGAAGTGGTAAAATTTTCTATGCGCTATTGAAAAATAGTCAACAAAATTTTTATTCAGGACAACATACCTTCCTGTCTCTTTTATGAAAAGATAGAGTTCGTCAAGATGGCTATTCAGGTTAAGCATAACATCGGTATAGAGTTTGTCATTAAATAATACCTCTCCCGGAAGAAACTCTACTCCGTATGCAAAGAAGGTTCCTGTATGTAAAAATCTGTATGCCAGAGGTGCAGATCCTCTGTAAAGATTAGAAAATCCGTCAGCACTATCTGCAAATGCCTTGTATTCAATGCTTTTTTGTGCTGAAGCGGCTAATGCAAATAGAACAAACAACGGAATAAGAAGAGCTCTTTTTCTCATATATAAGGTTTTATATTTGTAAATTACGGATTTATAAGTATCTGTGATGTAGAAATTAAAAAAGTGGCGTAAATATAGCAAAGTTTATTGTTAGTTATCTTACTCTTGATTTTATCTCCCATTTATAACTATTTTTACACTATGAAAAATGAAATAATCGACTTTTATATGCTGATTTTTCACATTTATATTAGACTAAAAATTTCATAAAAGGTTTGCTCACAATATGAGTATTATTATGGATTCTGAACACATAATTAAAGGGAATATATTTAAGAGTTCTAAGACGAATACAACGGGAAGTGTTGAGGTAATCACAAAGGGGAGTCCTGATGAGAATATCAAGGCATTAGTTGAAGAGAACGTCAATGAAAATATTGAACATAACCCTGAATTTAAATCCGGTATTGATCCCTGTGGATTGGTTAAAATAGAGGTGGTTCTTTCTCTCCTTAAAGATTTGAAAATTATTTATCAGATATGGTTTCATCCACCCCTGCCGACGATAGATTTGGCTATGGAATATTGGAAAGATCTTCCCGGTACTCATTGTAAAAATCTCTTCTTTCGTAACCATAAAGGGAATCGTCACTATCTTGTTATTTATGAATGTTCAAATATTCTTGACATACATAGTCTGGAGAGAAGTCTTAAAGAGGGTAAATTATCTTTTGCTTCCGATTCCAGAATGGAAAAGTATCTCGGAGTCTCTCCGGGCTCTGTCTCTCCTTTCGGCTTGATTAATGACAGGGAGAGGCACATAAGGCTATTTATAGATGAGACTTTAAGAGAGGCCGGACAGCTAAGCTTTCATCCGAATGACAACAGGGCAACTATTGTTATTAAAGGTGAAGATCTTTTTCGATTCCTCGACTATTGCGGGAATGTGTACCAATTTCTAAGCTTTGCTAAAGTTCCTCACATAACTTTTTGACCTTTCGGAAGTTTTACAAAGAGAATAAAGAATATTACCGAAAGTATAAAAATTACTATAGAGGTTTTAAACCCGAGTTAACAAAATATGATTTTTTTATAAATTTAACACAAATCTCTTGACTCGTACCTAAGGGCAGGGAGTATATTTGCACCCGTAAACATTGCGCAAGTTTATGACCAGAACAAAAATTAAGTTAAAAATCGGCGAATTTTCAAAGCTAAACATGGTGACGATTAAAACACTTCGCCACTATGAAGAGATTGGTCTGATTGCCCCGGACGAGATTGATAAGTGGACCGGCTACAGGTACTACACAGTTGATCAACTAAGCAAAATGAATCTTATTATTTATCTGAAAGGGATAGGGTTTTCTCTGGAGGAGATAAAGGAGATTTTTGAAGATGGCAGGGAGATGCCATCGGTTGATGAGATTCAGCATAAACTGAAAGAGTGCAGCGATCAACTTATGACTCTCAAAAGAAGGGCAGACGAACTCTCAAAACTTGAAGATAAGCTACAAAAAAGAGAGATTATGGAGCAAATTTTTATCAAATCATTACCTGCCGTAATAGCAGCCAGCCACAGAAGAGTCATTAGTGGCTACCAGGAATTGTTTAACCTCTGTCCCAATATTATTGGTCCGGAGATGGCCAGGCTTGGATGCGAATGTGCGAGTCCTGAATACTGTTTTACAATAGATCACAACGAAGAGTACTGCAGTACCAACATTGACATTGAATATTTTGAAGCTGTTGCCCAACGGAAAGAGGACTCCCAAATGATAACATTCAAAGATATTCCTGCCGTTAAAGCTGCAGTGTGCATTAATCACTTTGGTGTTTATGAAGCTCTCCCTGAATCATTCGCCATACTTTATCAGCATATCGAAAAAAACGGATTCAGGATTACTGAAAAACCTCGTTTTTGCTATATCGACGGTATCTGGAACAAGGAGAATGAGAGTGAGTGGCTTACCGAAATACAAGTCCCGGTTGAAAACTGTAATAGTCACATTTAAGTAGTAATTATTCCGGGACCTGTTATGTAAACCTGCCTGGGCTATATTATTACTGTTTTATCAATTTTATGCAATCAATAAATGGTAGCTGCTCACGGTGTCAGCTAAGGAAAACATTGGCTCTCTTGAGCAGCTGTTATTGATCGCATAAAAAAAGCCCGAT
>PHCZ01000008.1:0-161168 GCA_002840895.1 Bacteroidetes bacterium HGW-Bacteroidetes-8
GGAGAGTAGGTAGCCGCCATTATTACAGAGCCCGATGAGAAATCATCGGGCTTTTTTTATGCGATCAATAACAGCTGCTTAATAATTATGTAACATTTATGTGATAATTTCGCAACTTTATTTTAACCCTGAACAGATGAAATTTTTATCGGCTACCATTATCTCTTTTTTTGTGTTTAATACACTCTTCTCCTTTAATGAGAGTCAAAAAAATGCCATCGATACTATCAATGATCAATCTCGGGATATTGAATTAATTTCTTTTCAAGTATCTAGTTCACACGAAACATACAGTTCTCCAAGAGTTTTCAATTTGCTCGGGTTATTCAATTCACCAGGACTATCCAACTCATCTGAGGTATTTAACTCAGCCGGGACAACTGATAAGTCTAGAGTACCAAAGTTTGATGCTAGTATAAAAACTAAGTACGAGTATGCATTAAAAACAAAAATGTCAAGATTTTCTGTAAGAAATTCAAGAATGGGCATCTCCGGATATATTGCAGATCCGCTAAAGTATAGGGTTCAGGTTGAGTTGAGCAGTGAAGGAAAATTTGAAGTGCTGGATCTTAATGGAACTATAAATCTCTTCAAAGGTTTTAATTTGACACTGGGTCAGACCGGACTTCCAATCTTTAACTCCTATATTATAACCCCTTCACAAATGTTGTTTGCAAACAGAGCTTTTATCGGGAAGTATTTTACAGGAACAAGGGATATTGGGGTTCTTGCTTCGTATAAATCTCAGCTAAAGAGCATCCCGGTAGAGTTAGAATTTGGTGTTTTCAATGGCACGACAATCAATAACCCTGAGTGGACAAACAGGCCATCTTATGCAGGCAGAGTTCAGTTTGGGAGTATGGCAGGGATGAGAGCTACAGCAAAATTTTATAAAAACACCCATATTGATTCGGATGATCTTCTTTTTTTGGGTGCAGATATCAGATATTCGTCCCAAAATTATAAAATTGAAGCAGAGTTTATGAACAGGCATAATGTTATTACCAAGACTGACAGATCTGCACTGTATATTCAGGGAGCATACACATTTATACCATTTAACGGTAAGATTATAAGGAGTCTGACTCCGGCATTAAGGTGGGATGCCATCGGAGAGAATCTAAGAGTAAGTAAAATTGATGCAAGCAGATTTACATTCGGACTTGCTTTAGGTCTATCCAACAACCCAAACGGCTCTCTGGTAAGATTTGATTATGAACATTATCTGGTAGAGAGACCAATAGCAGAGTTTAATAAATATGATGAGATGGACTCAGATAAATTTACAGTGGAGCTTCTTATTATATTTTAGATAGGGTTTTTATATGTCTGGAGACTCTTCCGTTTAGATGCGCCAACCTGTACATAGAAATTTAGTTGTATCTTTATAAGGTAAATTTCACAGTACTCTCTTATGAATAGAATATGCTCAAGCTTTGCGTCGGTGGTTATAATATCTATATTATCACTTTTTATTAGCTCTTGTAAGGAGAATCCCGCTAGATATATATCTGTAGATGACATGAAAAGGGTAGTGAGGGATCTCTCCGATGACTCGTTTATGGGCAGGAAACCATTTACAGAGGGTGAGAGACTATCTGTAGAGTATATTGCAAAAGAGCTTTCAGATATTGGCTTTGAACCGGCATTTGGCGATAGCTATTATCAGGAGGTGCCGATGATTCAGATAACATCAAAGGTAAACGGGAGTGCTAAGATAATTGTAAAAGGAGAGGAGTTGATACTAAGTGCCCCGGACCAGATTGCAGTGAGTTCTCCATCTCCTGAAGAAAATATCGAGATTAAGAACTCAAAATTGGTTTTTTGCGGGTTTGGTATTGTTGCACCTGAATATGGCTGGGATGATTTCAAAGGGATTGACCTTAAGGGTAAAACAGTTGTTGTTCTAATTAACGACCCGGGCCTCTACTCTCAAGAAAAGAGTATCTTCAAGGGAAATGAGATGACCTATTACGGAAGATGGACCTACAAGTGGGAGCAGGCAGCAAAACTAGGTGCAGAGGGGATACTGATAATCCACGATGAGCTGGGTGCAGGATATGGATTTAATGTTCCCCGCAATAGTTCAATCACCTCTCGTCTTTTTATTGATAACAGAGACATATTAAAAAACAGCAAGTTAACAGGATGGCTAACAGCCGAAAGTGCAACTGAGATATTTTCAAAAATGGGGTACTCTTTAGAAGATTTAAGAGCTATCTCTCTTAAAGCGAGTTTTGTGCCATTTGAAACAGATGCTGTTATCTCTGTCAATATTGATAATCATATTGAGAAGAATAGCTCAAAAAATGTTGCAGGGATTCTACGTGGAGGGAAAACCCCTGATGAGGCAGTCATAATAACCGCCCACTGGGACCATTTTGGAGTAGGTGAGAAGCAGAGTGGGGACTCAATTTACAACGGTGCTGTAGATAATGGTACAACAATGGCCTGGGCTTTTGAAATTGGCAGGGTCATCAGCAAGCAAAGATCAAAGCCCGACAGATCAGTAATTCTTCTCTTCCCAACAGCAGAAGAGCAGGGACTTACCGGTAGCTACTACTATGTGGCAAATCCTGTCATTCCAATTGAAAAGACCATCGCCTGTCTTAACAATGATATGATGGTGCCCAGAGGTAAGATGAGGGATATAACAATGATTGGCTATGGATACTCTACCCTGGACAGCCTTTATGAAAAATTTGCTACAGATATGGATAGGTATCTGCTTCCCGACCCAAGCTCTCATACCGGTCTCTTTTTTAGAAGCGATCATTTCCCGTTCTACAAAGCAGGAGTACCCTCAATATGGGCTATGGGCTGCTTTGACAGCAGAGAGCACGGCAAAGAGTGGGCAGAGCAAAGCTGGGATTACTTTATTAAGAGTGTTTACCACAGGCCGTCAGACAACTATAACCAAAATTGGGACTGGGCAGGAGTTGTAGAGGATACAGAGTTGGCATTGAGGGTTGTTTTGTGGCTGACTAGTAGTACAAATCCGCGTCCGAAGCTACTCAATTAAGTTTTTATTCAGGTAGCTTTCTCCAATTGTTTACCACTTATTAGAAGGAATTGAAAAAACAAATAAATCAGCAATGAAAATTACAGTCAGAGATGCAAAATCCGATGACCTTAAGGTATTAACGGATTTCCAGATGGAGATGGCTATGGAGACTGAAGCGCTTAAACTTGACAGGGATATTCTATCTGCAGGAGTGAGTTCTGTTCTTATAGACAGCCTCAAAGCCAGATACTTTATAGCACAGACAGAGGGCGAAGCTGTAGGGATGCTTATGATTACTTTTGAGTGGAGTGATTGGAGAAATGGATGGGTTTGGTGGATCCAGTCTGTCTATACAAAACCTGGCTTCAGGAAGATGGGCATATACAGATTGCTTTATGATCACGTTAAGAGTCTGGTTTTAAATTCAGATAATATTCGAGGTATAAGACTCTATGTAGATAAAAGAAATGTGCCTGCACAAAGAGTGTATGAGTCTTTAGGGATGAACGGAGAGCACTATACTACATATGAGTGGATGAAAACTAACCCGGAATAATCAATATCTTCAAATATAAAATTTTGCATAATGAACAGCGATCTTATCAAGAAATTTTTGCTTTGGGCTATCTTCACATCTGCATTAATAGGTATTTCATTAGATGTGTATAACAACTCTGATGGTGGAGATATTTTAAAAGGCCTGTCAAATTTTAAATTCTTTACACTCCAGTCAAATGGCTTGATTTTGATTTATGCATTTGCCTCAATCTTCATTAAAAGGGATAATACGATTAATGCATTCAGCAAAATTCTCGGGCCCGTAACCTCTTATATTGTACTCACCGGTGTTGTGTATCTTATTATTCTGGAGCCTATTTACGAGCTTTATGGAATGGAGAGATTGTCATCCACCATCCTGCATTACATCACCCCACCTTTGATGTTTCTCTTTTGGATATTGTTTGAGCAGAGAAGATACAGCTACAGGGAGTTTTTCAGGTGGTTAATCTACCCTTTGGTCTTTATGGCCTGGGGTCTGTTTAGGGCTCTTGTCTTTAACGATTATCTCTATCCGTTTTTTGACATTAAAAAATACGGGCTATTTGTATCTGCCTATCTCTTAATGGTAGCCATCGGATTTAGTTGTATGATACTGCTTCTTATTTTTATAAACAACAACTATCTTACAAACAGAAGGGGAGCAAAAAGGATAAAAAAAAGGGTTTAAATTTTTGCAAAAGCTCTCAGTGGTGAACCATCTGCCTCTTTGATTTTTAGGGGTATCAGATAGATATCAAAAGCAGTACCTACAGGTAAGTTATCGGGAATATTGAGGTTTTCCGCAATCATCAAACCACTGCCAAGTAAAATGTTGTGTATAGGCAAGTGGGTATCTTCAATCTTATCTGCCGATATCACATCCATACCCACCACTTTAATTTTTTTATCTGCAATAAACCGAGCTGCTGCCTCTGTCAGGACAGGGAATCCTTCGAAGTATGATTTGTCTCCCCACTTATTGCTCCAACCTGTTTTGAGCACAATAAATTCAAGCGGACTGATTGATTCGATACAATGAGATATATCTCCAACCCCAATTTCATTAAGCGAAGTACAATCAATACAGACCGCCTTGCCAGTGAACTGACTTATCTCAAAGTCACTTAATTTTAGACCATTGGTGATAATGTGAGCTGGAGCATCTATGTGAGTGCCTGTGTGAGTATTTATAGAGATTTCAAGCTCTGTATAACCACTCTCCTCTATAGTGCAGAATCTTCGTAAAGAGGGGGCAGGAGTACCGGGATAGTAGGGCATCTGCGAGGAGATTTCGTGTGTGAGATCTATATACATCTTTTAAAAATTTGTCAACGTTTCATTGCCTCTGACTTAAGATGAGCAGGCATCTTCTCTATGGCGTACCTTAAAGAGGTTCTGGGCATAACTCCTTTTCGCTCCATTACAAAATCAAATACATTCTCCTGATGTTTATTAGCGCAAACTTTGAGCAACCAACCATAACCCTTTCTTACCATATCATCTTCATCCATCAGCAAGAGATCTGCAATCCGGAAAACCTCATCCATATATCTTCCCTCTCTCGCAGGAACAATAAGAGAGACTGCAGCTGCACGCCTCTTCCATCTGTTTTCACTATTGCACCACTCTTTGAGATTGCCTGTAAAATGTGGGTACATATCAATAATTGCACCCATAGTATGGTTACAGAAGGTGTCGCAGGATGCCCAATTGTTAACATAGCGCTCTATCCAATTTTCAAATATATAGAAATCTTCTTCGACAAAGGATTTTCTCTGATTATAGGCCCAGTTGCAGGCAATAAAACTCTCCTCCAGAACATTGCTTCTCCATAGCATTTCACAGATGTTAAATACAGACATTTTCTCTTTGTCGGGGAGGTTTTTATAGAGATCTTTTGAAAGCCTCCCAATATCGGCAGAATTGACCCCGGCAATATTTACCTCCTCTTTAAAAAACCTCTGACCACTTTTTCTCACCTCTTCCGAAGAGATCTCCAGAACTCTTCTCTTAATATCGGAGTAGATACTATCTCTCATAATTATTTCACTTTTGTATCTTCAATCAACTTTAAACTCTGTAAATCCTTTCTCATCCGAATGAATTTTAATATACTAAGGTATCAATAAAATTATAGATATAAAAAAAGTGACCAATTACGGCCACTTAATTCTTGATAGATAAATTACTATTATAGTTTAATCAATTTTATGAATTGCCAGCCCGCTGCGTAGCTTAGGCTCAAACCAAGTAGTTTTAGGAGGCATAATGTTTCCAGTGTCTGCAATATCTATGAGCTGTTTCATTGAGACTGGGTAGAGTGCAAATGCAGCAGCCATTTCACCTGAGTCTACCCTTTTTTTAAGCTCTCCAAGTCCACGGATTCCTCCTACAAAATCTACCCTTTTTGATGTTCTCAGGTCTTTGATATCGAGCAATTTATCAAAAATCAAATTTGACAAAATGGTGACATCCAGAATTCCTATTGGATCGTTATCGTTATAGGTTCCCTCCCTGGCTGTGAGCGAGTACCAGCATCCATCTATATACATAGAGAAATTGTGAAGCGATTTAGGTTTAAATATCTCCTCTCCAATTTTTTCCACAATAAAATCACCATTCAATTTATCTATGAACTGTGCAGATGTCAATCCGTTAAGATCCTTTACAACGCGGTTATAATCAATAATTTTCAAATGACTCTCCGGGAATACCACAGCCAAAAAGTAGTTATACTCCTCCTCACCGGTATGGTTTGGATTAGCTCTTCTCTTCTCCTCTCCAACGAGTGCTGCAGCTGCTGTTCTGTGATGTCCGTCGGCAACATAGAGGGCAGGAATTGTTTTGAAAATTTCGGTAATTCTCTTGTTTATTAAGTCATCCTCAATTAACCAAAAGTGATGACCAAAACCATCTTCTGCGACAAAATCGTATTCAGCGCTTTTGCTTTTTACAATCTTGGATACAATTTCGTTTATCTCGTTATTATCCGGATAAGCAAAAAAGACAGGTTCAACATTGGCGTTCTGGATACGAACGTGTATCATTCTATCCTCCTCCTTATCCTTACGGGTAAGTTCGTGTTTTTTGATTTTTCCTGTAAGATAGTCCTCTATGTTTGCACCCAATACAAGGCCGTACTGTGTTCTACCCTCCATTGTCTGAGCGTATATGTAGTACATCTCCTTGCTATCCTGAACCAACCATCCTCTTTGTTGCCAAAGGTTGAAGTTCTCTACAGCTTTGTCGTAGGCCTGCTGGGTATGTTCATCAATAATTGGATCAAAATCTATCTCCGGTTTAATTATGTGAAGCAAAGATTTCTCTGAAGCCTCAGCTTTAGCCTCTATGGAGTTAAGGACATCGTATGGCCTGGATGCCACTTCGCAGGCAAGGCTTTTTGGTGGCCTGAGTGCTGCAAAAGGTTTTACTTTTACCATCTTATTTCTTTAATTTTTTTACTTTTTGAATATACTATAGAATTGTTCCTGTTAAAATATGCTATTTATTAACCTGGAAGGTCTTGTCACCTGTAGCAAAAAACTTTACAATCTGGTTTGCAGCAGCAAGTCCGGCATTGATATTGGCCTCTGCAGTCTCTGCTCCCATCTTTTTAGGTGAGGCAAAAACTCTGTTCCCGAATTTCTCGTTTAGAATAGCCTGGTTATCTGCTGCTATGTCGGTAACATATTTTAAATCTGTTCTCGCTTCGAGTGCTTTAACCAGTTCGGCTTCATTAATAACCTCTTTCCTAGCGGTATTAACTAGACATCCCCCTTTTGGCATCCTGGTAATTAGATCATATCCGACTGAACCTTTTGTTTGGGCATTAGCAGGTATGTGAAGCGAAAGGAAGTTAGACTTTTCATAAAGCTCTTCCAAAGTTGAAACCGGGGTAACTCCATCAGCAATTACTTTGGCACTGTCTACGAAAGGGTCAAATGCAATAACATTCATATCAAACCCTTTTGCAAGCTTTGCAACTAACCTGCCTACGTTGCCATAAGCGTGTATTCCAATTGTCTTCCCTTTTAGCTCACTCCCGGTACCGGGATTAAAACAATTTCTGGAGAGGTAAATCATCATTCCAATTGCAAGTTCTGCAACGGCATTTGAGTTCTGGCCGGGAGTGTTCATTGCTACAACACCCTTTTCTGAACAGGCTGTCAGGTCTAGGTTATCATATCCGGCACCAGCCCTAACCACAATTTTGAGATTTGAGGCACGGCAGACAACCTCTGAGGTTATCTTGTCTGAGCGAACTATTAGAGCATCTGCATCTTTTACTGCGCTGTAAAGCTCATCCTCTGTTGTGTATTTTTCAAGCAGAGCCAAAGTGTGACCCGCCCCTTCAACGATAGAACGAATTCCATCGACGGCCGCTTTGGCAAATGGTTTATCTGTAGCTACCAGTACTTTCATTCTAATAATTATTAGTGATAATTTGGAAATAGACTATGCGTTTAATTTTTCAAACTCCTGCATACAATTTACAAGTGCCTGAATACTCTCGACAGGACAAGCATTATAGCAAGATGCTCTAAAGCCGCCTACAGAACGGTGCCCTTTTATTCCAACCATTCCCCTCTCTTTTGCAAATGCCATAAAAGCATCCTCTTTATCTTTATACTCGGGGGTCATAACAAAGCAGATGTTCATAAGAGAGCGATCTTCCTTAGCGGCAGTGCCTTCAAACATCTTATTGCGGTCAATCTCATTATAGAGAAGAGCTGCTTTTTCTTTGTTCATATTATAAATTGCGTTAAGGCCACCTAATTTTTTTATCCATTTCAGAGTCTCAGTCATAACGTAAATTGAGAAAACAGGAGGGGTATTGAACATAGAATCCTCTGTGATGTGAGTTCTGTAGTCCAGCATTGTAGGAAGAAAGCGGGAAACTTTGCCAAGGATATCCTCTTTAACAATAATGAAGGTTACTCCGGCAGGGCCAACGTTTTTTTGTGCACCACCATAGATTAGAGCGTATTTACTTACGTCAACAGGACGGCTCATTATATCTGAAGACATATCAGCTACTAAGTTCACAGGACTATCCATATCGGTATGAATCTCTGTGCCGTAAATGGTGTTGTTGGTTGTGATATGAAAATAGTCAAGATCCGATGGAATAACATACCCTTTTGGAATGTAGTTAAAATTTTTGTCAGAAGACGAAGCAACAGCAAACGCATCGCCAAATCCTTTTGCCTCTTTTAACGCTTTTTTTGCCCAGACACCTGTCTCAAGATATCCTGCTCTCTTTTCGAGAAGATTCATTGCAACATAAAGAAATTGCATACTTGCACCACCTCCCAGGAAGAGAATTTTATAACCATCTGGGATATTAAGTATCTCTTTCCAAAGTGAACGACACTCTTCCATAGTTGCTTCCCACTCCTTTGAGCGGTGAGAAACCTCTATTACAGACATACCGGTACCCTTATAATCTTTGAGAGCCTCTATTGTATTTTCAACAGCCTCTCTTGGAAGGACACAAGGTCCTGCATTAAAGTTATGAGCGATTTTCATAATATTGATAATTTGTTAAAAACAGTTTATTAAAATCAAAGGTAACTAAAAAATGTAAAATTCAAATGAAATTGCTTTGAAAATGGCTCAATCATTAGATATCTACTATGTATTGCTTATGATTTTTAAGTTATCCTTATCTGTAACCCTCTCGCAATAGTGACAAAGAAGTTTAAAATCCGGGCTATCAACTATGGTTGTAAAGAGCGTCTCTACCGGCTGATGGTTAGTTATACACATTGGGTTCATACATTTTACAATGCCTTTTATGTTAGTCGGTATTGAGAGGACTCTCTTTTCTACAACTTCAAAATCGTGAATGATATTGATTTTAGCCTCCGGTGCAATAAGTGCGATCCTGTTAATGTCGTCACTTTCAAAGTATCTATCGGAAATTTTAATTATTCCTTTCTTTCCCAGCAACTTGCTATCCAGGTTTGTTCCGAATGTGATTTGATTAGAACTTTTACTTAAGCCTAGAATATCAATAACCTTAAATAGTTGATCTGATGGGATGTGGTCCAATACTGTACCATCTTTAATTGCGCTTACTTTTAATTGCTTCTCCATAAATCTTATTATTGTTATTGGTTCTCAGCTCCAAGCAGCAATGCTATTATTGCCATACGAGTGTAGACCCCGTTCTCTGCCTGTTGAAAATAGTATGCGTGGTTACTGCTGTCTACATCCTGCGATATCTCATTTACACGTGGAAGAGGGTGTAGTATTTTCATATTTGGTTTGCATTTAGATATCATAGAAAGATTTAAACTGTATATGTTTTTTACGCGTTCATACTCTATTGGATCTGTGAATCTCTCTCTCTGAACACGCGTCATATAGATAATGTCTGCATCATTAATTCCATCGTTGAGATTATTTGTCTCTTTATATGGGATGTTAAGTTTTTTTAGATACTCCTTGTACTCTTGTGGCATCTTTAACTCTTGAGGCGATGTAAAGAGAAATGATGGGTTAAAATGAGACATTGCCTGCAGAAGGGAGTGAACAGTTCTCCCGTATTTAAGATCTCCAACCATATTTATCTTGAGGTTATCAAGCTTCCCCTGAGTTTTAAGGATTGAGTAGAGGTCCAGCATAGTTTGTGTTGGGTGTTGATTTGTGCCGTCTCCTGCATTTATAACCGGTACAGAAGAGACTTCAGATGCATACCTTGCGCTTCCATCAAGCGGATGTCTGATGACAATAAGGTCGGCATAGTTGGAGACCATTTTTATTGTGTCCTTTAGTGTCTCTCCTTTTGTCACACTGGTGTTCCCTATATCCGAAAACCCGATTACCCTTGCTCCAAGCCTGTTTGCTGCTGTTTCAAAGCTTAGTCTTGTTCTGGTGGAGGGCTCGAAAAAGATACTGGCAATAACCTTATCTGCAAAGATTGGTTGAGAGGGATTTTGTTCAAAAGCTGCAGCCGCCTTTAGTGTTTTAAGAATCTCATCACGAGAAAAATCGTGAATTGATATCAGATGTTTAGGCATAGACGAAGTATTTAATGTATATAATTATTATTTGTTATTCTCTATAAACAAGCCATCAACCCCTCTTAAAGAGTCCAGAAAGAGAGTGTACTCACTAATCCGTATATTTATAATCATCAGACAGTCAGAATCAAGTACCTGCTTCTTGATGTCTGCGTTAAAACTCTTTATAAGCTTCATAACAGTCTCGATACTAGTGTAACTGAATCGGAAAATTAAGTTTTTAACAGCAATTTTTTCTACAACTTCACTATTATTAATAGCATCTGCTGCTGCACCTCTGTAGGCACGTATAAGACCGGGCACTCCTAGTTTTGTTCCTCCAAAATATCTTACAACTACTACAAGAGTATCACTAAGGTCGTTAGAAAGGAGCTGTCCTAGAATTGGTTTTCCGGCAGTAGAAGATGGCTCTCCATCGTCGTTTGCTCTCCACAAATCCCCGCCCAAACCTAACCTGTATGCATAACAATGGTGCCTGGCGTCGAAGTAATCTTTCTTTATATTTGATAGAATAGTTTTAATCTCCTCTTGTGAGGATACAGGATATGCAAATGACAGAAACTTGCTTCCCAACTCCTTATATATACCTGTTGAGCTTTTAGCTAATGTTCTATATGAGTCTGAAGCTTTTATTTCACCCATTACGGTTCTCAAAGGTTTTGGTAAAATTACACCCTTTTTGCTAATTTTGCAAAATGTACAGACAAGTTTTTATTAAAGACTTCTCGCAATTGGGTAGGAATCTCAAATCTTTTCTTAATGAGGAGATAGCATATCTGCCCCTCTCATCTGCAATAGATGATGCATTTAAAAAAAATCCATTTTTTACAATGCAGATGCAACTTACGTCACTAGATGCGATAGCAACAAATTTTCTTTCAAAAGATGCTCTCGCAGTGTGGACAGAACCTTATGCCGGTTTAATAGAGGAGAGAGATTTTTGTGTTTCAATTGTGATGGCTGGAAACCTTCCCTTAGTTGGATTTCACGACCTGCTTACAGTACTTGCATCCGGGAGGAGAGCTTTGGTTAAGATGTCCTGTAAGGATAGCTCTCTTTTACCTGCAATAATGGAGTCTCTATGCTCGATAAATCACTACTGGGCAGATCGCATTACCTTTACAGAGTCATTGCCGGAAAATGTAGAGATGATAATTGCTACAGGGGGAGAGAAGGCATCCCAATATTTTAAAAACATCTACAGTAAAGTGCCGGGTATAATCAGAGGATCAAAATTTTCAATTGCAGTAATTACAGGTAGAGAGAGTGAAGAAGATTTGAAGAGACTAGGTAAAGATATATTCCTATATTTTGGTCTGGGATGTAGAAGTGTCAGCTCCCTTCTCCTTCCTGTAGATTATGAGTTGAGTAAACTCACCTCTGCACTTTCCCAATTTGAAAATTATGTAAAATGCGATTTTTACAGAGCAGCTTATCGATATCAAAAGGCGATCTCAACCGTCTCCGGAGAGTGGTTTGAGGATGGAGGATTCTTTATTTATAAAAGAGATACAACGACACCTCCACCTTTAGGTGTTGTTGGGATTTATTTATACTCAGATATAAAAGCTATTGAAAAATATTTTTTAATACATAATGAATCAATACAATGCGTAGTCAATTATAATTATAATAACAGCTATATAGAGCCTGGGAAGAGTCAATATCCAGTGTTGGAAGAGTATGCCGATGGGATAAATAGTTTAGAATTTATACTTAAAAATAGTTAACTTCGCATAAAGAAACGTGGAGAATGGTATACAGATATAAAGCGTCAATTCCGGGAAATAAGATATTTATGAGAGAATATGAAGTGAAGGGATCCTCCTCGCTATACTCTTTTCACCTCTATCTTCAGAATGATTTGGGCTTTGCTCCGGATCAGATTGTGCTTTTTCGGGCTTTAGACTCAAAAGGAAAGGTTAAGAGAGAGTATGGTCTTTTTAATTTAGGTGATGGGTCAATGGACTCTGTGACGCTTGATAAAGTATGCAAAGATGGTTTCCCGGTTCTTGAATATGTATATGATATGTTTAAGGAGCGCTCCCTCTATCTGGAGCTCCTCTCTACCGAAGAGGAGCTTGCAAGAAGAGCCTACCCAAGGCTGGTTGCAGAGAGAGGAAAGAATCCGGATCAGTTTTCCGATAACTATGACGATTTTGAACATCTTATCGAGGCACCCGAGACAGATTTAATTGTTGGAGATGACGAGATTCTCATTGATGGTGAGCAGATATAAGTGATACTCGATGGGCCGGAAAAAACTATTCTTGATTGTTGGGCCAACAGCCAGCGGTAAGACAGATTACAGCATTTCATTGGCAAAGGAGATTGGTTCTCCTATTATCTCCTGTGACTCAAGACAAATATACAGAGAGCTAAAAATTGGAACTGCACCCCCAACCCATAGCCAGCTTAGAGAGGTAAAACACTACTTTATTCACTCTCATTCAATTTTTGATTACTTCACCGCAGGTCGGTATGAGTTGGAGGCAATCTCCCTTATGAGTGAACTCTTCAAGGAGAGAAGCTCTCTCGTTATGGTAGGAGGTTCCGGCCTCTATGCAGATGCTGTATGTTATGGGTTGGACGACTTTCCCACTCCAGACATTGATATCAGGGAGGGTTTAACATCCAGAGTAAAGAACGAGGGGGTTGAGGCTCTTGCCCAAGAGCTGAAAAAATTGGATTATGAGAGCTATTGTTCTATAGATATGTCAAATCCACAAAGAGTTATACGTGCATTGGAGGTAGTCCTTACAACCGGAAAGAAATTCTCCTCATTCAAAAATTTTTGCAGAAAGGAGAGAGATTTTGAGGTTGAAAGAGTTGTTATAGAGAGGGAGAGGAGTGAACTTTATGACAGGATAAATAAAAGAACAGATATAATGATCTCTATGGGACTGGTAGCTGAAGCCAGAGAGCTATTCCCGAATAGAGCTCTAACAGCTCTGAAGACAGTAGGCTATAGGGAACTCTTTGACCATTTCGAAGGTAAAACCTCTATGGAAGAGGCAATTGAACTGATTAAAAGAAATACCAGAAGGTACGCAAAGAGACAAATTACCTGGTTTAAAAAAGGGTGACTAAAAATTATTTAGTCACCCTTTTATATATAATTTAGTCAAATTTAGAATGGCAGATCGTCTTCTCCAAGATCTGACGGTAAATCACTCTGAAGGGAAGAGGAGCCGTTTGATGAGCCGGGAGCCGAAGCTGACGGAGCATAATCTGACCCCGCCTCTCTAACCGATCTCTCAATTCTCCAGGCCCTGATATCAGTATACCATCTTTGATTATACTCTCTTGATTCCAAATTAAAGGAGATTTTGAGTAACTCACCCTCACTGTAAGAGGCGAGTTCTAAAACTTTATCGGAGCCCCATACGTTCATACAAACCTTTTTTGGATAGGTTTCTTGGGTCTCGATAATAAACTCCTGCTTCTGCCACTCTCCTCTGGTGCTACTCCCGGCCTGAACAGGAAGTTTCTTTACAAGAGAACCTGTGATTTCCAATGCCATGGCTTTTGATTATTATTTCGTTACTACAGCTGCTGCTTTTTTGATCTTAATAAGCTCAACTTCAAATATCAGAGTTGAACCAGGTTCTATAGTACCCATTTTTTGTGAACCATAAGCAAGTTCCGCAGGTATATAGAGTTCAATTTTTCCACCTTCGCTAACTTTCTGAACACCCTCTATCCAGCCAGGGATAAATTGATTAAGAGCAAGTGTCGCAGTTTCGCCTCTTTTGTATGAAGAGTCAAATTCTGTACCATCTATAAGCATACCTTTGTAGTTAACCTCAATAGTATCTTCGGGAGCAGGTGTATTACCATTTCCTTCTGTGATAACTTTATACTGAAGTCCACTCTCAAGGGCAATCACACCCTCTTTGCCTTTGTTCTCCTCAAGGTATTTCTTACCCTTCTCAGTATTAATTATACTAGCAGACTCCTGTTTTTTTGTAAGATATTTTGTTATTATCTCATTTGCAAATGCCATATCCATCTTAAGTGAATCACCTTTAAGGACATCGTCAATTGCGTTATGGAGCTCTTTCATATTTAGGTCACCGAATTCTGCCTGTTTAACCATTGAACCAAGAGATGCTCCAACAGCGTAGCTTGTTGAATCTACAAGACCTGCAGTTATGCCTGGTATTGGTGTTCCTTTTTTCTCACCACAAGAGGTAATAAATAATAGAGCAATAGCTACTAATGAAATTAATTTGATTGTTGTTTTCATCTGATTTTTTAAATTTTAATTTATTAATTATTTGTTTATTTAGTGTTTAAATTGTTTTTAAGTCTCTTATTTTTTTGTATCTTATTTTTGGCTCTACTTTTTCTAACGTTAGTTTTAATGCTATTAGACCAATTACTGCAGCAAAGAATGATGTTAATAGTACTGCAGCCTTTCCCTCATTTATCAGTGTTTCGTTAGAAAACGCTAAGCTATCAATAAAAATTGACATAGTAAAACCTATACCGGCAATAATTCCAACCGAGAATATTTGAGACCACTTGATATCCAAAGGCATCTCGGCAATTTTAAGTTTACAAGAGAGGTATGAGAGCAAAAAGATTCCTATGGGTTTACCAAAAAGGAGTCCGAAAAATATTCCGGAGGAGATTGCTGTAAAGGATTTCTCATCTAGGATTCCGCTAAATGTAACACCTGCATTGGCAAGTGCAAAAATGGGCATAATGGAGTAGGTTACCCAAGGATTTATCCTGTGTTCAAACCTGTTTATAAGAGGGTTGACTTTACGAATTTTTGAGTGAAGGTCGTGTATAATCTGAATTTGTTCCGGATTTGCCAGAATATTAACCTCTCCGTTGCTTGCCTTTTTAAATTTGTCCAGATAATATTTGCTTCTCACATAAAATCTCACTTCGTTTATAGGACTTTTCGATGGAATGCACATTGCAAGAATGACCCCTGCAATTGTTGCGTGAATTCCCGACTGAAGCACAAAGTACCATAAAAAAATTCCCGGTATCAGATATAGAGCTGCGCGGTGTATATTAAGGCGATTAAAAAGCAACAGAAGAGAGACTATCACTCCTGCATATAGCAAATATTCTGTGTGTATCTCGTGACTTGGGTAGAAAACAGCCAGTACTATAATAGCGCCCAGGTCATCTACAATGGCCAGGGCGGTGAGGAAAATCTTTAGTGATACCGGTACTGCACTCCCTAAAAGAGCGATAACTCCCAGAGAAAAGGCAATATCTGTTGCCATAGGTATACCCCAACCGTTTTGACTTTCTGTTCCTGCATTAAAGATTGTATATATGATTGCCGGAACGATCATTCCACCCAAAGCTGCAAAAATAGGGAGTGAGGCTTTTTTAAAACTGGATAGCTTACCCACCATCATCTCTCGTTTAATCTCAAGCCCCACCACAAAAAAGAAAACAACCATAAGAGCGTCATTTACCCAGTGATGAAGAGACATCTCAAGTTTGAATTTTCCGATAGCAATATCTGCATTTATATTCCAGATGTCGTGAAACCCTTTTAATGAATCTAGGTTTGCAGCCAGAAGAGCAAAGGCAGAACAGAGAAGAAGGAAAACTCCCCCTGCCATATTATTATTAACGAAAATGCCGAAAATGTTTAAAATCTCCCTCTGCCGTACTGCTTTTTTACGGGAAAACGTGTTTGACATTTTGAAAAATGGGTTAATGAACTGGTTAAATAATCTGCTTTTTAGAGTTAAGGCTTGAGTATATACACAATTTATAGAGAACTCTCGCGCCAACATTTGCATCCCATTCGTCACTCTTGCCGGGAGCAACTTCACACAGGTCAAATCCAATGATTCTCCTGTTTGAAATTGCAAGCAGATAGAGTAGATAGTCCACCTCCCTAAAGTTCAAGCCTCCCGGTACCGGTGTTCCGGTATTCGGACAAAGATCCGGACTAAGGCCATCTATATCAAATGTAATGTAGACATTCACAGGAAGACTTGAGACGATATCTTCACACTGCTTTTTCCAGCTTTTACCCTCAAACGCATTTCTTTTAAGCTCCATATCTGTGAAACAACGAATCCTTGGGTCTGTATTAATAAACTCTGCCTCTTCCTGACAGAAATCTCTGACCCCAACCTGAGTTAACTGGGATATTTGGGTAATTTCACTTAGAGCGTTATAGAGAATTGAGGCGTGTGAATACTTAAACCCTTCATATGCAACCCTAAGGTCTGCGTGAGCGTCTATATGCAGAACCCCGAAATCTTCGTACTTATCTGCAACTGCTCTCATATTCCCTAGTGGAACGCTATGGTCGCCCCCAACTACTGCAGAAATTTTACCGCCCTCTACCAAGTCACGGCAGCTCTTGTAGATAAGCTCATTAAGCTCCTGGGATGCAAGGTTTACCTCTGCAAGAAGATCATCAACTTCTGACAACTCCCCCCCCTCTTCAATGTGTGATATTACCTGCTCTGCAACTTTTCTGAATCTCTTGTTCCTCTTTTCAATTGTCTCATCTAAGGGAACACTTCCAATCTTTACACTCCAGGCATCCGGGACCATAGGGTCGTAAAGGTCTACCTGTAGCGAAGCATCAATAATTGATGAAGGTCCTTTGTGAGTGCCACTTCTGTATGAGGTAGTCACATCCCAGGGAACAGATACTATTGCCACCTCAGACTCCCCGAGAGTGTAGGGAAGTGCAAAGTAATTGCCATTTGCCATTCCCGGCTCATTAGGATTGAATATTTTCATACTATGCCCTCCCTTATTATGTCGTGAATATGTACAAGTCCTATATATTTGCCTCTTTCAGTAACAATTACTGATGTAATTTTGTTTTGCTCCATTATGTTAAATGCCATAACTGCAAGTTCTGATGCATCAACCATTTTCGGGTTTGAAGACATTATATCCTTAGCCCGTAAAGTGTCAAGACCAAATCCCCGTTCAAGCATTCTTCTAACATCACCATCGGTAATTATTCCTTCTACAACTCCATTTTCGTCCAGAACAACTGTAGCTCCAAGCCTGTTTGCAGATATGTTCAATATTGTATTTCGGATATTTTCATCAAAAGAGACAGATGGTTTGCTTTTTTTGTCAATTAGGTCTGCAACCCTTGTATACAATCTTTTTCCTAAAGAGCCCCCGGGATGCAGCTTGGCAAAATCCTGCTGAGTAAATCCTCTTAATTTGAGCAGGGTTACCGCCAGTGCATCTCCCATTACCATTTGAGCTGTTGTACTGGATGTGGGCGCCAAATTGTTTGGGCAAGCCTCATCGTCTACTGTTGTTCTTAAAATAAAGTTTGCGTGGTTTGCAAGATAGGAGTCAATATTTGACACCATAGCAATAAGAGTGTTGCCCATCTTCCTGATGAGGGGAACTAAAACCTTTATCTCCGGAGTGTTTCCGCTTTTTGAGATGAAGATTACTATGTCATCGGGTTGTATAATTCCAAGATCACCGTGAATAGCGTCGGCAGCGTGCATAAAGATGGCTGGAGTTCCGGTGGAGTTCATCGTGGCAACAATTTTATTTGCGATAATTGCGCTTTTCCCGATTCCGGTAATTATGAGACGTCCCTTACTTTTAAAAATAAGCATAGAAATCTCTGTAAAGCTTTTATCTATATAGTTTTTCAGATTTGCAACGGCGGAGGCCTCTTTTTCTATAACCTCTTTTGCTAATTTTGAAATATCTGTGTCTGAATTATACATAAAAATTTTGCAATGATAAAACTATTAGATAACTTAGATTCGCAAAGGTAACTATTTTAAACAAATTTTCTTAGATTTCCACCAATTATAGTATGCAAATCAAATCGGAGTTTTTACACCAGGAGCTTAAAAGATATTTTGGATTCAACTCATTTAAAGGGGAGCAGGAGGAGATAATTAAACATTTGCTGGAGGGTAATGACTCTTTTGTATTAATGCCTACTGGGGGGGGAAAGTCTCTTTGCTATCAGTTACCTGCACTTCTCTCGGAAGGTACAGCCATAATAATATCGCCTCTTATAGCACTTATGAAGAATCAGGTAGATGCTATCAGAGGATTTATGATTGAAAAAGAGGGGATAGCACATTTTTTAAACTCATCGTTAAATAAAGCTCAAATACAAGAGGTTAAAGATGATCTTCTATGTGGTAAGACAAAGTTGCTCTATGTGGCACCGGAGTCGCTTACTAAAGAGGAGAACATATTGCTACTAAAGCAGATTAAGATATCATTTTATGCAGTTGATGAGGCTCACTGTATCTCTGAGTGGGGGCACGACTTCCGGCCGGAGTACAGGAGAATCAATTCATTGGTGAACGAAATCGGGAAAGCCCCTGTTATTGCCCTAACGGCGACTGCCACTCCTAAGGTGCAGAGCGATATACAAAAGAACCTCGGAATGATGCACGCCAGGGTCTTCAAGTCCTCTTTTAACAGACCCAATCTCTACTATGAGGTTCGTCCAAAAATAAATATCGATAAGGAGATTATTAAGTTTCTCAAGAGCAATGAAGGCAAAACCGGAATTATATATTGTCTTAGCAGGAAAAAAGTTGAGGAGATTGCAGAATTTCTCAATGTGAACGGGATAAAGGCCCTTCCCTATCACGCAGGTCTTGATGCCTCTACGAGAGCATCAAACCAGGATAGTTTTTTAATGGAGGAGGTAGATGTAATTGTTGCAACAATTGCCTTCGGTATGGGAATTGACAAACCAGATGTTAGATTTGTCATACACTACGATATGCCTAAGAGTCTGGAGGGATATTATCAGGAGACAGGGAGGTCCGGCAGAGATTCCGGAGAGGGTCAATGTATTGCATTTTACTCATATAAAGATATTCAGAAGCTTGAAAAGTTTATGCAGGGGAAACCTATTGCAGAGCAGGAGATAGGGAGACAGCTTCTTCTTGAGACTGTAGCATATGCAGAGACAAACTTATGCCGCAGAGTCGTACTGCTCAACTATTTTGGAGAGAGTTATACTCAGGATAACTGCGGCTCTTGTGATAATTGTCTTTTCCCTAAAAAGCAGTTTGATGGTAAGGAGGAGATTGCACTTGTACTTGAGCTTATTGGAGGAATGAAGGAGCAGTTCAAATCTGAGCATATTGCAAATATTCTCTCTGGTGTTAACAACTCCTTGATTAAGTCATACAACCACCACAATCATGAACTCTTCGGTACAGGAATGTCAAAAGGGATTAAATTCTGGATGGCTGTAATTCGTCAGTGTATTATTCACCACTTTCTGGAGAAGGAGATTGAGCGCTACGGGCTTCTATCTCTAACCGATGCCGGGAGAGAGTTCCTGGAAAATCCTCATACAATCTTGTTGACTGAAGACAGACAATTTCTGGATGGAGAAGAAGATGATGATGTCTCAATGATAGGGGTTAAACACGCGGGAGGAGGAGGAGATGCCACATTAATGGCGATGCTTAAAGATTTAAGACAATCATTGTCAAAACGAATAAATCTGCCCCCTTTCGTAATTTTCAATGACACATCTCTTGAGGATATGGCAATTCACTATCCTATAAGTTTTGAAGAGCTTAAGAATTGTCAGGGGGTGGGAGAGGGTAAGGCTAAGCGATATGGCCGGGAATTTCTGGATCTTATATCCAAATATGTAGCCGAAAATGAGATTGAGCGTCCATCGGACCTTGTAATCAAATCAGTTGCAAATAAATCTCTCAATAAAGTCTATATCATAACCGGCATAGACAGAAAGCAACCTTTAGAAGATATTGCCGAGTCAAAAGGGATGGAGTTGGAGGATCTGCTCACAGAGATTGAGGTTATTGTCAACTCCGGAACGAAACTGAGCATAGACTACTACATAAGACAGACAATCGACGATGATAAGGTAGATGATATTTATGAATACTTCAAAACTGAGGCATCAACAGACTCATTAAAAGAGGCTGCAGATGAGCTGGGTCGAGGTTATACAGAGGAGGAGATTCGTCTGGTTCGTATTAAGTTTATGTCTGAGATGGGCAACTAGCCGCAGTGGTAGAATCTTTCAACCAACTCTTTCATAATTTGCGGGTTTCTCTTGATATCTTCCCGAATATCTTTGTCGTTATAAGATTTTAGTTTTGCAATAATACCGTCTATAAGAGCGGGTTGAAATACACCCTCTTGTTCATAGATATCTCTCATACTCTCCAATTCAACTGCAGATTCCCAGCAGGATGAGGGGAGTTGCTTCAAAGTTTGAAATTTTGAGTTGTTGTTTTTATCGTGGATATTAACATCTACATAGGATTGTTTTGCAATCTCAAGAGAATTCTCTGTTTCAAAACCAACTCTTGCAGCAACAACCAAACCGGCAAGGGTAAGGTATACATCTGCAGATCCATCCGGCGAACGCAGCTCTACAGTCTGTTTGTCAATAGCTTTTACTTGCTTCTCAGATTCCAGAGGATTTAGAGTGTGAAGCATATTCTTCTCTGCCAGCCAGCCGAGAGGAACTCTAACCAGAACGGATCGGTTTCTATCTCCCCAGCATATACTTGTGGGTGCCTCCTGATTTGGAACCAACCGGAAATATGAAGTAGGATTTGTATTTCCGAAAGCGGTAAGTGAAGATGCACAACGAATATAACCCGCAATCGCTTTAAGCGCTTCATCAGAAAGACCTTTATTGCTGTCTGTCATTACAGAGAGCCCGTTTTTCATAATTCTGGTATGAAAGTGAAGGCCACTCCCTGCTTTTCCAACTGTAATCTTGGGAGCAAATGTAACATTGAGCCTATATCTTAGAGCCAGCGTCCTGATAATCCACTTAGCAATAATAAGTTGATCTGCAGCCACCTCTACAGGGGATACCAAAAACTCAATCTCGCACTGCTCATAATCGTTACCTTCAAAGCTAAAGTTTCCCACCTCTGAGTGCCCATATTTTATCTCTCCTCCACAGGATGCAATAAGATTCATCGCTTCACAACGAAACATCTCAAATTTTGCAAATGGGGCAGATTCGTGATACCCCTTCTGATCCGGAACAGGGAAGAGGAAATCTGACTCGTCACTTAAATAAAACTCAAGTTCTCCCATAGCCTCAAAAGTTAGCCCTGTCTTTTTGGTAAATGCTTGAGAAGCTTTTTTAAGGGTGTGTTCCGGAGAGCTCTCAAGAGGAAGCCCCTCTTTTGTGAAGTATGAGCAGAGTAATCCGAGTGTAGGTATCTCTGCAAAAGGGTCAAGATATGCGCTCGAGAACTTCGGAACCACATAGAGGTCACTTGACCCCGCCTCTATATATGGAAAGAGACTGGATCCGTCTACCCGCTCACCGTATGTGAGTATGTTTTCCAGATATTGCAAACTGGTTATGGAGAAGTTGAGGGTTTTCAATCTTCCGTCTGCAGCTGAGTATCTGAAATTAACCATTCGCACTCCCTTATCTACGATAAATTTGATAATATCTTTTCGGGTGAACTCTGAAGGATGCTTTTGTAAATATGAGACTAGAGGGTTTATGTTATAATCGATAAATGAATCCATACCTTTATGATGAATGTTAACAATAATTATTGAAATTGCAATAAATTGGTTGCAAATGTAAGGATAATTTACAAATTTATAATATTTGAGATATTTTATATTTTATATAACTTTGTGATTCGATGAAAATTTCTGTAAAATCTCGGTTAATAACCATTTTGATAGTAGTAACGGCAGCTGTAGTGACAGTTGCCTTAGTTTTCTATAGTGTTGTAAGGCAGAAATCAGATAGAAGTGAGCAGGGTGACCCCACAGAATTTTTATCTGCTATTCCGGTTGACGCTGCTGCAATATTTGTATTCAACAGTTTCGAAAATCTACACCGAACAATCAGTTTGAACAACCCTCTTTTTGGAGATCTCCTTTTTAAAAATACCCCCCTGAAAAATCTGACAAATAGTCTTTATGAGCTTTGTTCAGATGAAACAATGCAGAGTCTAAAAGCGGGAGGTTGTGCTATATCGCTTCACTACTCAGCAAAAGATAAGATCTCTCCACTTTTGGTGATAGATTTCAATAGTGCAGATATATCAAAGATACTGAATGCGCTAAATACAAAAAAGAGAGCCGGATCCAAAAGAATGTTTAGCGGTAAAAAGGTAGAGAAGTGGGAGAGTGTAGAGTTTACTATTGTAGATAATAAGATTATTGCCAGCGACTCTCCTATTATATTGGAGTCCTCACTGCGCCACCTCGCATCCGGTGCTTCAATAATGGACACTGAAGATTTTAAAGAGCTGCTATCGGGCAGAGAGAAGTTAAACGCAGCACTCTTTTTGAATCACTCCCAATCGGGGAAGCTCTTCTCCGGATTTGCAGGAAGAGATTACCTTAAATATGCAGATTTTACTTCCCGATTCACAGGGTGGAGTTCTATGCAAATTTCAACTGCTTCAGATAATTTAACTCTTGATGGAGAGGTGGTTAATTCAAAAGGTTATGCCAACTACGCTACCGCCTTTTTTGATCTCAACGGAAGCCAAACCTCAGTTATGAGTGTGCTCCCCTCGGAAACCTTCTCTCTTCTTACATTTACAATTGAAGATCTCTCAAAATATATCAGAAACTTTACAAGATACAATGAGTTCTATAAAAAGAGAGATGCAAAAGCTCTTGCAGATGCCGAACGTTGGTTTCTCTCTTACAATCCAAGGGAGTTATCCTGTGCACTTGTTTCATACGGAGGTGTTTTGGAATGGATAACAATTGTAAGAAAAGATAAACCTTGGTATAATTTTCTGGAAACTTTTCTTATCAAAGGCCAGCAGCCGGAGAAACCTGTAGACTTTAAAAATAGGGGTTCACTCACGCTGCTCTTTGGCTCCATCTTTTCAAACACACCAGAGGAGAGCATTCTTGTTCAGGATGAGTGGATATACATTGGGAAGAGTGCACTTCTGGAGGAGATCTCTCAAGGAGCATTCAAAAGATTTACAATGCAAGATTGGCTCATCCAGACAAAGGCATACAATTTGCTTAACACCAAAGATTGTATGTTATCATTGGTAGTAAACGGATCACAGGTACCGGACTCACTGTTGAGATTTTTCAGAGATGATATTAAAAACGATCTGCGCAGAACAGTAAAAAAGAGCAATGTATTGGTCACAGCTTTTCAGTTAAACAAAAACAAGGAGAGGGGAGTATATCTGAATATATTTGCATATGCAGACAGTACTCAGATTCCGGCACCCCGGATTGAATCTTCCGGCAGTAAACCCTCAGGGTGGAAGAGCGACACACTTATTACAATACCTAAAGGGCCGTATGAGGTAATCAATTTCAATAACAGAGAGAAGGAGTATTTGGTACAGCTTCCAAACTATGCGCTAAGGTTATGTGACACCAAGATGGAAGGTCTATGGGCGATTCCTTTCTCCTCTCCACTATGCGGTTATGTTAGACAGGTAGATTTCTTTAAAAATGGTAAGCTTCAGATGCTGTTTGCAAGTGGAAACAAGCTATATTTGTTGGACAGGCTTGGAAGGTTTGTCGCCCCCTATCCCAAGAGCGTAACAGATGAAGTAACACTGGGTCCACAGGTTTACGATATAAAAGGAGATGGAGATTTTGCAATTATGCTGCTTCATAAAGATAACACACTAAGATTATATGACAGAACTGCAGGAGTATACCCAAGATGGAACAATATCTCCGTAGAGGAGAGAATTAAGAGTTTCCCGGAGCTTATTGTATCCGGAGAAAACAGATATTGGGTATTAAGAACATCTTTAAGGACAATGATATACTCAATAAATGGTACTCCTGTTGCCAATTTCACAGGAGAAATGAGACTTGCCAACAACACACCTGTAAAACCGGACAGGCAGGGGGTGGTTACAGTAAAGACAGCAAGTGGCAAAAATATCTCAGTTGACCTTGAAACCGGTAATATTAAAAGAAGCAAATAGATTTATAATGGAAGGTTTTTTTACATTTGTTTTAGCTATAATTCTCCTGTTTTGGTTACTGGGCAGAGTTGCCCCATTTCTTTTAGCCTGGTGGGTAAGAAAAAAATTCAGGGGGATGGAGCAGCAGCAGAAGAGATATACAAATGCCAATAGAGATTTTAAAGAGGGAGATGTTCTTGTAGAGGTAGAGAAAGAGGATAGGAAAGTTGTGGACAGCAGTGTAGGAGAGTATGTAGATTTTGAAGAGACTAAGTAGCAATGAAAACATTTTTAAGACTTCTGGAGTTTGCCAGACCACACAGAAAGTTTTGGCCAAGGTATTTAATAGTATCAATACTTTCAGTAATTTTCGGAATTGTCTACTACGCTCTTCTGGAACCTCTACTAACAGTTCTCTTTGTGCCTGAAAACATTGACCTTTCTGCTACTCTTCCTCAATTTACACTTTCGGTTGACTACTTCAAATCTGCATTCAGATTCTATCTTGGTAACTTTATGCAAAACTACGGTCTTCTTACAGGTCTTGTGTATGTATGCCTGGTTTTGATTTTGACCTCTTTTATCTCAAATCTTCTCCGCTACCTTTCACAAAGAATACTTGTGAGTATGAGAACCCATATTATGAGAAATGTGCGGCGAGAGTTGTTTAAAAAAATAACCAAACTTCATATAGGCTATTTTAACACACACAGGAAAGGGGATATTCTCTCAAGTATATCAAACGATGTTACTGAGGTTCAGAACGGTGTTGCAAACAGCTTTCATATACTCTTCCGAGAGCCGCTGCTGATAATCGGATTTCTTTCTGTATTGTTCTATATGTCTCCAAAGCTAACTGCCGTAACGCTACTAACTCTTCCTATCTCTGTATTTTTTATAGGGCGTCTAAGTAGAAAACTCAGAAGAGAGGCTTCACAGGCGCAGAGTATGATGGGAAGAATTGTAAGTTATTTTGAAGAGGCACTTACGGGTGCAAGAATAATAAAGGCATTCAACGCTCAGAAATATGTAAACAAAAGCTTCCAGGTAAGTAACGAAACGCACAGGCTAATTACAAAAAAGATGTTTAACCGTCAGGAGCTTGCCTCTCCTCTCTCCGAATTTCTTGGAGTATCTGTAACTGCTGCTGTTCTCTTCTATGGGGGCTATCTTCAAATGAGAGGTGAACTTGGGATGGATATGCCATCATTTGTTGTCTACATAAGTTTCTATTACAAAGTTCTGGAACCTGCAAAGGTTATATCCAATGCATATGCAAACCTTCAGAGAGGTCTCGCCTCAGGGGAGAGACTCTTTGCAATTCTGGATATTGAACCGGCTATAAAAAAGAGTGCTAATCCATTATCTATTACTGAGTTCAAAGATAAAATCGAGTTTAGAGATGTCTCTTTTAAATACATAAACGAACCCGTTCTAAAGGGTATAAATCTCACAATCACAAAGGGTAAAACCATAGCTCTTGTAGGCCCTTCGGGAGCAGGCAAGAGTACCCTGGCAGACCTTATACCTCGTTTTTACGATGTTACTTCGGGTCAGATTCTGCTGGATAGCAATGATATAAGAGACTATGAGCCCAAGGAGCTTATTGCCCTAATGGGAATTGTTACCCAGGAGGCAATCCTCTTCAACGATAGTGTATACAACAACATAACTTTTGGGTTAGAGGGGGTAACTACAGAAGATGTCGAGAGAGCAGCAAAGATTGCCAACGCACACGAATTCATTGTCAATCTTGAGAGTGGGTACGATACAAATATTGGAGACCGAGGAGCAAACCTCTCCGGAGGTCAGCGGCAGAGGCTTGCAATTGCAAGAGCAGTTCTTAAAAACCCTCCGATTCTCATTTTGGATGAGGCAACATCTGCGCTGGATACTGAGAGTGAAAAACTGGTACAGGAGGCACTCACAAACCTGATGAAAAACCGAACTTCAATTGTTATTGCACACAGACTTTCAACAATTCAGCACGCAGACGAGATAGTGGTTATCAAGGATGGCAGCATTGTAGAAAGAGGCTCGCACAAAGATTTAATAGATAAAGGAGGACTATATTCGCATTTGTGCCAGTTACAGACATTCTCCTGATAAAGACTAACCAAAGATGAAAAATTCACTTAACCTCTTACTTGAACAGAGTTTTAAGGATAACTGGGACTATCCTGCACTATCAGATTATAAAGGCATTACCCTTAATTACAGGGATGTTGCCCGAAGAATCGAGAAGCTGCACATTGTATATGAGATGCTGGGCGTAAAAAAGGGAGATAAGATATCGCTCTGCTCAAGAAATCAAGCTAACTGGGGGGTTGTCTTCCTATCTGCAATTACATATGGGGCAGTTGCAGTTCCTATACTTCACGAATTCAAACCGGGCAATATACACCATATTGTAAACCATTCGGAATCAAGAGTTTTTTTTGTTGGAGACATCGTTTGGGAGCAGCTTAACGAGAGCGAGATGCCAAATCTGGATGCAGTAATCCAGATTAATGATTTCTCGATACTCTATTGCAAAAACATAAAGGTACGAGAGACCAGGGAGCATCTTAACGAACTATTCGGTAAAAAATACCCAAAAAACTTCAGAGCAGAACATCTGAAATATTACGAAGACCAGCCTCAAGAGCTATCGATGATCAACTATACCTCCGGAACGACAGGTTTTTCAAAGGGTGTGATGATTCCATACAGAGCTCTTAAGTCAAATGTAGACTTTGCAAAGGAGGTTCAGCCTCACCTAAATAATACATCCAACGTGGTAGCTATGCTTCCAACAGCTCATATGTACGGAATGATGTTTGAGTTCCTTTTTGAGATGACCGTTGGAGCACACGTCCATTTCCTTACAAGGATTCCTAGCCCAAAAATAATAATGGATGCATTTGCAGAGATCAAGCCAGATATTGTAGTCTCTGTTCCTCTGATAATTGAAAAGATTTACAAGAAAAAGTTGCAGCCGATAATTAATAAAACAGCGATAAGGGTCCTACTTAGACTGCCGGTAATTGACCAGAAAATTGAGAAGAGGATAAAGTTGGAGTTGATAAAGACTTTTGGAGGGAAGTTTTATGAGGTTATTATTGGGGGTGCAGCATTCAACAGAGAGGCAGAACTCTTCTTCAGAAAAATCGGATTTCCTTTCACGGTTGGTTATGGAATGACCGAATGTGCTCCAATTATAACATATGCACCCTGGCACAATACAAGACTCTACTCTTGCGGTAAGGTTGTACCTCGTATGGAGCTAAAGATAGATTCGCGAGATCCTGCAAAAATTCCGGGTGAGATTATGTGCAGAGGGGAGAATGTAATGCTAGGCTATTATAAAAACAGGGAGGCAACTGACCAGGTGTTAACCTCAGATGGATGGTTACACACGGGTGATGTTGGGGTAATAGATTCAGATGGTTATCTATACATTAGGGGTCGTTCAAAGAGTATGATACTGGGTCCATCCGGGCAAAACATCTATCCTGAGGAGATTGAGAGCATTATCAATAATATGCAGTATGTAGTAGAATCTCTTGTTATTGAGGAGGGTGGCTTATTGTCTGCTCTGGTTTATCCAGATTTTGAACAGGCAGAGAGTGACGGAATAAACGAGAGTGTTCTTAATAAAAAAATGGAGGAGATAAGGGTAGCGGTAAACGAAGAGCTGCCAAATTACAGTAAGATTCAGGAGATAAGAATTTTTCCGGAAGAGTTTGAGAAGACACCAAAACGAAGTATTAAAAGATATCTTTATCAGAGAACAGATTTATAGTTATGGATGAAAAACAGAGGCAGTTTGACAAGAGTTACCTTGATATGGCCGAAGTGTGGTCAAAAAACTCTTATTGTAAAAGAAGGCAGGTTGGTGCACTTCTGGTGAAAGATCGGATGATAATATCTGACGGATATAATGGAACACCTGCCGGGTTCGAAAACAGATGCGAAGATGAAGAGGGTAAGACTATTCCCTATGTTCTTCACGCAGAGGCAAATGCTATAACCAAGGTTGCCAAATCTGGCAACAGCAGCTCTGGTGCTACTATGTATGTGACTACATCCCCCTGCCTGGAGTGTGCTAAACTTATAATTCAAGCCGGAATTGTCCGTCTTGTTTTCCGAAACAGCTATCGCAGAACCGATGGAGTAGACCTGCTTACAAGAGCAGGAGTTGATGTTGTAAATTTTACCGAATAACTCAAATATTGTATGAGTAAACTATCAGACAAATTTAGGACCCATTCGTGGGCTTTTGTAATAATAATCTTTCTTTTAGGAGCTCTCTCCTTTAAACTTTTTTCTGAGTTTCGTGCAGCAAAAGAGCTTAAGCTCAGCGCCGGCAAATGGGATAAACTCTTGCTGGTACTCTCTCAGGTAGATGGAAACTATGTAGACCCTGTTAACTATAGCAAAGTTACAGAGGACGCCATCCCTTATGTTCTGCAAAAACTTGACCCCCATTCTGTTTATCTTACTCCACAGGAGTTGACAAATGCAGATGAGCAGCTTCAGGGGAATTTTGATGGAATAGGAGTTCAGTTCAATGTTCCTAATGACACCGCAGTTGTAATCAACGTTATACCCGGTGGTCCTTCGGAGAGGGCCGGAATATTATCTGGTGACAGATTGGTAAAGGTTAATGGAGAGGATGTAGCCGGAGTTAAGATGAACCAGGACTCTCTAGTTAGAAGATTAAGGGGTAAATCCGGAACAAAAGTTAATGTAGAGGTTAAGAGGGTAGGGGTAAAGAATTTGGTCTCCTTTGACATCCGCCGTGATAAGATTCCGGTTAAGAGTATTGATGTCTCATTTATGATAAATGACACAACCGGATATATTAAACTCTCCAAATTTACTAGAACCAGCTACAAAGAGTTTATGGAGGCCGTATCTGCTCTTAAAAATCAAGGGATGAGATCTCTGTTGTTCGATTTAAGAGGTAATACAGGGGGCTATTTCGATCAGGCACTCCTTCTATCCAATGAGTTTCTCAATAAAGGAGATCTGATTGTGTATATGCAGGGCAGGCACAGGCCAAGACAGGATTTCTATGCAGACAATAACGGAAAATACAGGGATCTCTCTATCAAGGTGATTATTGATGAGGGCTCTGCATCTTCAAGTGAGATCTTTGCAGGGGCAATTCAGGATAATGACAGAGGATTTATAGTAGGGAGGCGATCTTTCGGTAAAGGGCTAGTACAGGAGCCCATCTACTTCTCTGATAACTCCGGGATAAGGCTCACTGTAGCAAGATTCTATACTCCTACCGGAAGGTCTATTCAAAAACCATATGACGAAAATTACAGAGAGGATATTATTGAGAGGTACCGTCACGGAGAGATGCTTAACAAAGACAGTATCAGAACCAATGACTCTCTAAAATATACCACTCCAAAGGGTAAGATTGTATATGGAGGAGGAGGTATAACACCAGATATCTTTGTTCCGATTGACACAACAGGTATTGGTCCTCTCTTTATCAAAGTTTCAAACCAGGGGCTCACATTTCGCTTTAGTGCAAGGATGGCTGACGATTACAGACCGCTCCTCAATAAAATTACGAATCTAAAAGAGCTTAATAAATTTTTCTCAGAGGTAGATTTCGAGCAACGCTTTCTTCAGTTTGCTTCATCAAACGGGGTTACAGCAACCAAACAGGAGTGGGAGGAGAGTAAAGAGCTTATTTTAAATCACATCAGAGCATTTGTGGGTAGATATACCCCATTGGACGACAATGCGTTTTATCCTATTTTGTTGGAGAAAGATATTACGGTGATAACTGCTATTGGGCTATAAACCTGTAGACAATCTCCCCGGTTTGACGCTCGGGAGCTGTAGAAGAGGCGGTAAATCTGGAAGATTTTGCCGCCTTTGCTGCGTACTCCTGTAGACAAACATCAGATGAAGAGCCCTGGGGTTTAATAATGGCAGAGACAACGTACCCTTTTCGGTTTACAACTATGGATACAGCTACATCTCCTCCTCCCACACATTTATAGACCGGAATCGGTAGGCTCATAGATTTGCGCCCCTGCAGATAGTATGAGATAACCGAGGGCCCTTTGTAGCTCTCTGTTTTAGTCTCTGTTCTCTGTTGAGGGTCTGCAACATCATCACTGCCGATGTTTGCTTGCGCCTCTGCGCGGGCTGCGTCAAGCCTCTGCTGCACTCGGCGTGCATCTTCATAGATTTGATTAGGATTTTTATTACGATCGTCCTTCAAATTTGAACCCTTCACAGAAGAGGCATCAACCACCACGTTTCTTACAGTGGCGTTTGAGGAGAGAATATTGTCCAGCTCTCTGCTTACATCTGCCTTTAACTGCTCCTTTTTTGCGATCTCCTCAAGCAACTCCTCTTTTGTAAAATCTAAAATAAACGAACTCTCCTCCTTAAGCATAAAGTTGATTCTGTAGCCCAATAGAATTATTAGCAGCAGAAGGTGAAATGCCACGGTAAGATAGAGTCCCGCATTATTGTCTCGTCTAAACATTATTTTTTTTGTAGAGCCTTCTCAATAGTAGCAAGAAGGATACCAATCGCAACCTGATTATGTCCGCCCTGCGGTATTATTATATCTGCATACCTCTTACTTGGTTCGATAAACTGTAGATGCATAGGCTTTACGGTCTTTTCGTACCTCTCCAGAACCTTTTCGATTGTTCTGCCCCTCTCTATGTTATCTCTTGTTATAACTCTTCCCAGCCGATCGTCTGCATCTGCATCTACAAATACTTTAATATCCATACAATCTCTGAGTTCAGAACAGGTGTAGATTAGTATCCCCTCTACTATAACAACTAATGATGGCCTTACCTTTACTGTATCTGTAGATGATCTGGAGCAGGTGAGGTAGGAGTAGACAGGTTGCTCTATCGGTTTTCCCGCTTTAAGATCGTTCAAATGTTTTACAAGAAGCTTAAAATCAATAGAGTCCGGGTGGTCAAAATTTAATTCAAGCCGCTCTTCAATAGGAAGGTGACTGTTATCTTTGTAGTAGGAATCCTGGGGGATAACTACAACTTCACTGTCTGCCAGTATTTTTGTTATCTCCCTTACTACGGTAGTTTTTCCTGATCCGGTTCCCCCGGCAATTCCAATTACAAGCATATTGAGTGGTTAAAATTCTGCGTTTTTTGGAGATCTTGGGAAAGGAATTACATCACGAATATTGCTCATACCTGTTACAAAAAGCAGAAGCCTTTCAAAACCAAGACCGAATCCTGAATGAGGCACAGTTCCAAATTTACGGGTATCAATATACCACCATAGAGTTTTAGTATCCATATCCATCTCCCCGACTCTTGTGATAAGCTTCTCAAGAGACTCCTCCCTTTGAGATCCTCCAATAATCTCACCTATCTTAGGAAACAGAATATCCATCGCACGGACAGTCTTTCCGTCATCGTTCTGCTTCATATAAAAAGCCTTGATCTCTTTAGGATAGTCTGTTAGAATCACTGGCTTTTTAAAGTGTCTCTCTACCAGATACCTTTCGTGCTCACTCTGTAGATCTGTTCCCCACGATACGGGATACTCAAACTTCTGTCCCGATTTTATCAAAATGTCAACACCTTCTGTATATGAAAGTCTTACAAAATCTGTCCCGGTAACCCCTTTTAACCTTTCAATAAGCTCCTTATCAAACATATCGTTTAGGAACTGCAGGTCATCCATACAATTTTCAAGAGCATAGTTTACAAGGTATTTGATAAAATCTTCTGCAAGATCCATATTATCTTTTATCTCATAAAAGGCCATCTCCGGTTCAATCATCCAGAACTCCGAGAGGTGTCTGGGAGTGTTTGAGTTCTCTGCCCGGAAAGTTGGTCCGAAGGTATAGATCTCCCCTAGAGCAAGTGCTCCGAGCTCTCCCTCAAGCTGACCACTCACGGTGAGGTTCGCAGATTTACCAAAGAAATCCTGAGAGTAATCAATAGAGCCATCCTCTTGTTTTGGAGGATTTTGCAAATCCAGTGTTGTTACCTGAAACATAGCTCCAGCCCCCTCTGCATCGGATGCGGTTATTATTGGAGTATGAAGATTGTAAAAACCACGGTCGTTAAAGTATTTATGTATCGCAAAAGACATAGCGTGTCTTATGCGGAATATACAACCAAATGTATTGGTTCTGGGCCTTAGGTGTCCTATTTCACGCAAAAACTCCATACTATGTCCCTTTTTTTGAAGGGGGTAACTTTCGGGATCTGCAGTGCCGTAAATCTCGAGTGATTTAGCACTCACCTCAACAGCCTGACCACTCCCCAGAGATGCAACCAACTCGCCGTATACTCCAATTGATGCGCCGGTGGTAACCCCTTTTAGCATCTCCTCTGTAAAGATGGTCCCGTCAAAAACTATCTGAACATTTTTCACGGTTGAGCCGTCATTAAGGGCTACGAATGTGATGTTTTTATTTCCCCTCTTTGTCCTAACCCATCCCTTTACCAGAATTGCCATTCCCGGGGACATTTTAAGCAATTCAGATACTTTAACTCTTCTTTGGTTTTCCATTTTATGTGTATGATAATATTTATTCAGATAATTCTGCTCTCTCTCTTTTGAGAGCAGCACGAATTGAAAGTTTTTTAACCCAAACCACGAATATTCCGGTTAGGATTAGATTCAGTACAATGCTTAATACAGAGATAACCAGTGCAGGGCCACCAATATTATAGCTTAGAGCAATAAAGATAATCCCTGCTCCAACCTCTCCTCTGGTAAACATTCCGATTGAGAGTGCAAGCCTCTCTTCGATGTATCGGTCTCTGTAGAAGAACATTGGAACGAGTTTTCCTATATTGGAGAGGATAGAGACGATTATTACGTGAAATATAATTCTATCTGCAGATAGCATTGGCTGTTGCCCCAATAGAGAAGCGCCTGCAAGCACATCGTCACTCATAGTATGTGTCCCTATAAACAGAGGCATACTCATACCCACCAGAAACATAAAGAATATCGAAATACCATTGGTTACAATCCTCTCAGTTTTTGAGTCTGTATTAATGTGACCCATAATCATACCAAGAACAAAAGCCGGAAGAAGAACCTCTATATGTATTCCCTCATCTTTTCCAAGAAAAGATACAGTAATAAAATGCAACCCCCAGGTGATGCCAACTACAACTGCCGAGTAGAACAAAATAGCAATCCAGTCCTGTCTCAATTTATATGTGCCCATCCTCTTCCAACCATAATAGAGAAGGAAAAAGACTACAAACAACACAGCAGCCATCTGCCACTTCATACCTATCATTATTATCTGCAGAGGAATCATCAACAGGATAGTATCCAGATCGTCAAATATTGCCAAAACCTGAATCTTTTTATAAATCCAGCTTGATTTAAGTCCAATTGCAGCAAGCATTGTGAAGAGAATACCGGCAGATGTGGGCGCTGCAAAACGACTTAGCAGAAGACTCTCTTTCCAGGCACCCCAGGTGGTGCTATACTCAACTGGAAGAAGCACAAAGACAAAGTACATTGCGACAAAGATCCAGGGTAAAGCTGCTGTAGCCATTGCAATAAAGTAGTCTTGCACATAGCTTCTCCAGTTAACCTTATCCAGTTCAAACTCCCGCCCTACATTAATCATTATAAATGACAGCGATATGTAAAGGAAAATGTTGGTTACCTCTTTAAAAGAGTGGAAATTTTCACCCATTGCAGAGGGTAAGATTTGTGAGAAGATAAGACCTGCAATCAGAAAGAGAGAGAACGATAGAATTTTTTTCATCAGTTGTAGTCTCTAAATGGTTAAAAATTTAGCGGCAAATTTACAAAAAATGCCGCTAAATGACAATAGGATTGTTTTAATGCTTTACCTCCAAATGTTTCGATGGAGCACTCTCGTTCCAACATCTGTCAATTGCAGTAACTATATAGATGTACCTTTTTTTGGAGCTGCTCTCTTTTATAGGGATATACTCGGGGTTGTGTAAGATTTTGAGCAGATACTTACTATCACTTGTATTTGGTGCTACCCCTTCTGGAAATCTATATACAGCAAAAAATCGGGCACTCTGCATAGGATCACTGCTCTGCGGATGGAGCCAGCTCAATTTGCCCCTTTTGAATACAAGTTTTGAGACCGGCAAGGGAGCGATAGTGTCCAGATTTGTATATACAGGAATAAGTGCAGGATACCTTTGATACCTCAAAGAGAGGGAATCGGTAAAGCCGTCAGGATTACGATTCAAACTCCATCCGGGCCACCAGACATTCCCGTGAACATTAGGCAACTCCCTAACCATCTTCATTTTGGCTTCAAATTGGGTTTTTATTGGATTATCTAAATCTGCCTCGGTAAATGTGCTTATATTCTGCCCTATATAGAGTTGACCTCCAAAGTTTGAATTGCTCCACCACTCTATGAGTGTTTTGTAATCTGCTGCAGGGTGGCCAATTTTCCAGTAAATTTGGGGAACATTATAGTCTATCCACCCATTTTTTACCCAAAGAGGGACATCGGCATAAAGCTGATCATAATTGGAGAGTCCATTGGTTTTACTACCACTTGAGTCAGGTGTATCCTTTAGGTTGCGATGGATACCAAAGGGGCTTATCCCGAATCTAACCCAGGGTTTGATTGCCTTTATTGTGTCATTCAAGGCTTTGATAAGTGTAGTTACATTATTCCTTCTCCAGTCTCCCTTTTGCCAGTATTCAAAACCCTGATATTTAGCATATTTTACAAACGAGGCGTCGTCGTGAAACTCTTCAAACTGTATCGGGTATGGATAGAAATAGTCATCAAAATGTATCGCATCGAGGTCATACCGGCTCACCAAATCTGAAATTACCTTCACTGTATGCTCTATAGCTTGAGGCTCACCCGGGTCAAAATAGAGCTGTTTCCCATATCTTTTAAAAATGGAGGGATTTTTAAAATAGAGATGATTCGGATGAAGTTGCTCTGACTCATTTGAAGTTACCCTGTAAGGATTGCACCAGGCGTGTAACTCCATTCCTCTTGCGTGGCTCTCCTGAATCATAAACTCCAGAGGATCCCACATAGGATTGGGCGCTTTTCCCTGCTCTCCGGTGATAAATCTGCTCCAGGGTTCGATTTCAGATATATAGAAGGCGTCTGCCTGAGGTCTCACCTGAAAAATAACGGCATTAATTCCGGCCTTTTCAAAGTTATCCAGTGTTTTTCTAAACATCTCCTTTATGGAGTCTGTTGTCATATTTTTAAACTGTTGGTTGCCAACAGTGTGTATCCAGGCACCACGAAACTCTCTTTTGGGCAGCTCCTGTGAAAATGTAAGTGAGAGTGATAGTGTCAGAATGATGGTGAATAAAGCTTTTTTTACCATACCTGATATTTTTTACTCTATACCCATTGCTTTTAAAATTCGAATTGGAATTTCTGTGTTATCCATTCTTCCGGAGAAGAGACGGCTTCCCGGGCCGGTAGAGTATACCGGAACTGCTGTTCCTGTATGAGACGATGTAGTCCAGCCTACGTTTGCTTTGTTATTAAGCTCTTTAACTGCATCTTTACTCAGCTTATCTACAGATACAGACTTACTTTGAGAAGCCAGTTCGTTTAGATTCAGCACATACCCACGCTCTCTTCCAAGGGTCATCCCTCCTGTTTCGTGGTCTGCAGTTACAATAATTAGGGTCTCGTTAGGATATTTCCTTGCAAAGCTAACAGCAACATTTACTGCCTCTGCAAAGTCCAGCGTCTCTAATATATTGGTTTTAGCATCATTATCGTGACCTGCCCAATCTATTTTACCACCCTCTGCAACTAAGAAGAACCCTTTTACACCGTAGAGGTGATCAATTGCAGCAGCAACTACGTGTTTAAGTGAAAGGTCTGTATCTGCCTTGTCAATTACATATGGAAGAGGTCCCTCTTTACCCTCCTCCTGAAAGAGCGCCATTTTTTTAGCACCCTTTTTTGAGACATACTCTCTGAGCCCTCTGGCAACTGTGTATCCCCCCTCTTCAAGAATCTCGTAGATGTTTTTCTTGTCTTTATTCTCTCCCGTTGGTTGGGCAAAACCTCCCCCGCCGAAGAAGTCAAAACCGCTGGCAGGAATTTGGACAGCTATATCGTAATAGCTGTTACGACTTGTGCTGTTCGCATAAAAGGCAGCCGGAGTAGCGTGATCTATAGTAACATTTGATACAATTCCGACAGGTATTCCACTCTCTTTTATCTTATATGAAATACTTTTGAGCTTGTTATTCTGTGGATCAACTCCCAGCATTCCATTGTTGGTTTTATAACCGGTAGAGAGTGCTGTCCCGGCAGCCGAGGAGCAGGTGATGTAGGAGTTTGCAGAGTATGTGGTCGACATTCCCATTACAGGAAATTTAGTAAATGAGAGAGCCTCATTAGAGATCTCACCCTTTTGGGTGGAGAGATAGGCCTCTGCCATTGATATTTGTGCCAACCCCATCCCGTCACCAATAAAGAGAAAAACAAATCTTGGTCTCTCCATTGATCTACCTTGACCCTGCCCCGCAACTCTGGTTCTCTCCTGAGCTGAAATCAAATAAGGTATTGCTAATAGGATTACTAATAATGTTAAAAATCTTTTTTTCATCTCTTTACTCAATTTAGTTATTACTACTTATGTAAACAAGAAAGGGTGCACTTCTGTTTAATGAAGTCACCCTATTCCTGAATAGTTATTAATAATTAGTTATTGACAGGCTCTCCTCTTCTGGCATTGTACATTATCTTCAGGGCGGATGTTCTCCTTAACTCCTGTTTGATATCTGTAATAATACCCATTCGGACATTAATGTCTGCCTTTATAGATACTGTCATAAACTGACGGTCAACTTCACTTTTTGTCTCACGCTCAGAAGCGATGAAGTCTCTTATGTCTGCAACTGTCTTGAACGAATCGTTTAGCTGAATACGAGCATCTGTACCAACCTGTGCTTGTCTGTTTGCAACAGGAGTTCCTACAAAGATGTATGCAGCCAAATCTTTTCTCTCTAGTTTTGCGATTTCGGTAGCCTCAGGTACCTTTACGACAACCAACCTGTCTGTCTGACGCATACTGGTAGATACCATAAAGAAAAATAGAATCATAAAGACAATATCGGGGAGTGATGCCGTGCTTAATGCAGGTACACCCTTCTTTCCGTGCTTTGAAAATTTTGCCATATTACTTCCCTTTTATTATCATTTTTTACCTGTCTCCTTAGGGTCTGCCTCTGAAATATTCTGTGGTATAGCCTCCCTTACGATTCTTTGTCTGTCCTCGTCAAGGGCAATATATACTTTACCAAAGTTTTTCATTGCAAATTCATCCCGAATCTCGTTAACTGCCTTAACTAGCTCATTTTGAACCTGTATATAGGCGTCATAACTTGTTCCACGGTCGTTTTGAAGTGAAATAACCCCTTCGGATACAGCAAAATTACCAAAACCCTCAATCATTTTATCCTTCCTGTCCGGAAGAGTCTCAACATTTGCAGGGTTTGTAAGGAACTCTTTTGCCTTATCTTTAAGTTGGGAAACATCCATAATCTGACCCCCGGCCAAAAGAACATCTAAGCTGTTAATACGAACAACCAAGATATTTCTACGGTTGATCTGGACATCATCCTGCTTTTGATTCTCATCCGGCATAGGCGGAAGACGACGTTGCAAACCTGCCTCTACATCCATGGTTGTCACCATTAAAAAGAATATAAGAAGCAAGAAGGCTATATCGGCCATCGACCCTGCGTTGATTTCCTGTACTGGTCTTGCCATATAAAATTGTATTAACGGTTTTTAACCATATTTATTACGCCACCTGCAACGATTGCAGTTATAGATACAAAAAACAGAAGGTAGGTTATTATAAGACCTGTATCTGTAATTTTTAGGGTTGAGGCAGTAGGCTCCTTGTCTAAAGTTGTTGTAAGCGGATCGCCTGATGCAAGCATATAGGCAAGTCCTACAACCACAACAACAAGGATAAGACTATAAATCACCTTCTTAATTGATTTCGGATTGCCGATCATCTGCAGAAGCGGAAGCCCCAATGCCAATACAATAGCAACACCAAAAAGAAGATAAGCATAACCGAGAAATGTATCGATCATACCCTCTTTATTGGTGAAGAAGGCTATGGTAATAACCACTGCCAATCCTAGTAGTATATAAGATAAATATTTTATGAATTTTGACATAATTCGTTATTTTTTAGCCTTTACCAAGATATCGATAAGCGAGATAGATGCGTCTTCCATTGTAACAACGATTGAATCAATTTTTGACACAAGGTAGTTGTAGAAAAACTGAAGAATAATCGCTACGATAAGACCTCCAACGGTTGTGATAAGAGCAACTTTAATACCACCGGCAACAATGTTTGGAGAGATATCTCCGGCTGCCTGGATTGCGTCAAATGCACCGATCATACCAATAACTGTTCCAAGGAATCCTAACATAGGAGCAACTGAGATAAAGAGCTGGATCCAAGAGAGACCATTTTCCAAAAGACTCATCTGAATTGATCCGTATGAAACTACCGATTTCTCAACAACATCTATTCCCTCGTCTACACGAGATAGACCTTGATAGAAGATACTTGCTACAGGACCTCTGGTATTGCGGCAAATCTCTTTAGCTGCCTCAATTCCTCCGGTTGCATAAGCCTCTTCTATGCTCTTAAGAAGTTTGTCTGTATTGGTTGATGCCATATTAAGATAGATAATCCTCTCAATAGCAATTGCAAGACCAAAAATAAGACACAAAAGAACGGATGCCATAAAACCTGCACCACCCTCGATGAATTTGGTTTTAAGCTGTTGGTGAATAGGGATTTCCTGTTGTACTGTCTGATCTGTAGTTGGATCCGGTGTTTGAGCAGTAGCATACTGTGCAGAAATGGTAATAAAGCCAATTACTGCCAAAAACATGAAAAATTTTTTCATAAATTTTTGAATGATTAAAGTATTAAACAATGTATTTTAAATAGATTGATTGAAATTTCTCCTCTTAAGTTTTTTTGTATATGCTCTTTAATTAATTGTACATCATCATATTGACCTAGTAAAAAAAATAATTTGGAGACCGCGGCCTCAGTAGTGGAATCAAACCCGGAGATAACCCCGATTTTCTTGAGCAGTATGCCGGTAGAGTATGCATCCATATCTACGCTCCCGGCAAGACACTGTGATACATTAAGGATTATTATCCCTCTCTCTATTGCATCTCTTAACAGATTGATAAACCAACTTTTTGTAGGTGCATTTCCGGAGCCGTAGGTCTCCAGTATGACTGCCCTTAAATTCTTAGTTTTGAGAAAGCTCTCTGTTACCGCTTGGGAGATACCCGGGTGGATCTTAAATATTGCAACATTAGTGTCCATAACGGAGTTTACCCGAAGCTCCTCTTGATAAGCCGTAGGATAGTTTATGAAGGGTGTATTATATTTTATGTGTATTCCGGCCTCTGCAAGGCAAGGGTAGTTTGCAGAGCGGAATGCACGAAAGTTTTCGGCATTATACTTTGTGGTTCTGTTACCCCTGTATAGCTGACTTTCAAAGTATACACACACCTCAGGAACAATTGCCCTCCCCATTGAATCTTTTGCTGCCGCAATCTCTATTGATGAGATCAGATTCTCCTTGCCGTCGGTACGCAGCATCCCAATAGGCAACTGACTTCCGGTAAAAACTACCGGTTTACCCAGGTTTTCAAACATAAAACTTAATGCAGATGCAGAGTAGGACATTGTGTCTGTACCGTGTAAAACTACAAAACCATCGTATTTACTGTACCTCTCCTTAATTAGATTTGCTATGTCAACCCAAATGTGTACCTCAATTTCTGACGAGTCAATCGGAGGGTCAAAAGAGAAGATGTCTATTTTATGAACAATTTTTTTGAGTTCGGGAACCTCGTCCAAAATTTGGGTGAAGTTGAAGGGAATCAATGTCATAGTATCAGGATCTTGTTTCATCCCTATGGTACCTCCGGTGTATATGATCAAGATTTTAGATTTCATTACAAAACAATTATTTAAATGGGTCACAATTATCTGAAATTAAAAATTTTTTTTGCATTAGATGAGGTGACAGAACAGATCTCATCAAAAGAGCACCCTTTTATTTCTGCAACTTTCTCGGCAATAATTTTAACGTAAGAGGGTTGGTTTCTCTTACCCCTGAAAGGAGCAGGTGTCAGCCACGGCGCATCTGTCTCAAGCACAATGCTCTCTAAGGCAACTTTTTCAAGAACAGCGGGGAGGTTGCTGTTTTTATAGGTAACAACACCTCCTATTCCAATTTTAAAATTACCAGCCCTGAGAATTCGCTGGTAAGTTTCATAGCTCCCGGAAAATGCGTGAAATACCCCCCTTAGTAAAAGAGTGGAGTTTCTTTCAAGAACTTTAAATATCTCCTCTGTAGCATCTCTGGAGTGAATAATTACCGGAAGCTCTCTTTTAGCTGCAAGCCTAAGCTGTTCTTCAAAAACTGTTATCTGCTCAGGAAAATGCTCCTTAGACCAATAACCGTCCAGCCCAATTTCACCAATGGCTATGTATCTCTGTTGGTCAATGTTTTCAAAGACAAATTCCAGTTCATCTCTCCAGTTATCTTTTACAGAGGTCGGATGCAGACCAAGAGAGGGGTAGGCAAAACCCTGCAGGGATAGCGATAACTCAGTCATCTTATTGTAGGTGCTGCTGTCAACTGCGGGTAAAACAATTTTTGACACCCCACTGCTTTTTGCAATTGAGATTACACCTGCTATATCTGCCTCAAAATCTGAGTCATACAGATGGGCGTGTGTGTCAATGAGTTCTGTCATATTTGGAATACTGCTCTCTATATTAAGATATACCTTTTACCTGCAACTGCCTCTACTCTTCCATCCAGCTCCAGCTCCAGAAGTAGCGAAGAGAGTGTTGAAATATTAATGCCGGTCAGGGCTATCAGACTATCTATCTCAATCTCCGGATTGTGCTTCAAAGCTAATAATATTTTCTCTTTCTCCCTGCTGTCGGCTATGAATAGTTTATCTCCATAGAGCTTATCTGCAGATGGGGGAGTTTCCCATCCCAAAGATCTCATCACCTCTGTTGTGCTATGAAAAATTGATGCCATATTTTTGGATATAAGTAAATTACATCCCGCAGATGAGAGGTCTGTAACCCTGCCTGGAAGTGCGAAAAGCTCTCTGGAGTAGGAGTTTGCCAATGTTGCTGTAATCATTGCCCCCCCCCTCTCTCCAGATTCAATAATAATTGTTGCCTCACTTAACCCGGCAATGATTCTGTTTCTCTGTATAAAATTAATCTTATGATTTTCGCTATCGCGGGGGAACTCAGATATGAGCGCCCCGTTGCAGAGAATCCTCTTTGCATAATCTGTATGGGCAACGGGATAGATGCTGTCCAAGCCACCTGCAAGAACTGCAATAGTCTTCTGGTTGTATTCCAGAGCTGCTTTGTGTGCAGCAATATCAATTCCGTAGGCCAAACCGCTAACAATAGATGCACCGGCACTCAACTGAGATAGTTCACGAACAATTTTTGTACACATATTCAACCCGTAATTTGTAGATCTTCTTGTTCCAACAATTGATATCATTCTTGTCTCATTCAGGGGTGCCTGACCTGCTTTATAGAGTATCAGCGGATAGTCCGGGCACTCAAGAAGATTAGAGGGGTAGTCACACAGCGGGTCTTCAGAGCATAGGAGAGATATATTCCTGGATTGTGCCCACTCAATCTCTTTTCTGGCAAGGGAGAGATTCTCCGGATTTAACAGAGCGTCAAAAAAAGAGTAACTCTTGCCGAAAATATCCATAAGATCACCTCGTGTAAGAGTGAAAACCGCCTCTGCACTTCTACGCAACTCTATAAGCTCTCTCGCAGCCTTCCCATTATACATCATAATGGTATTAAGGGCAACCATATACTCCAGCTCAGCTCTTTCCATAGTGTAAAAATAAAAAACAGAGATTACTCTCTGTTTTAAAATCATATAAAAAAAATCCAGAAATGGAAAAAGTTTATCTCAGAAATCAGATAATGAGCATTGCATCACCATAAGTGCCAAATTTGTACCCCTCTTTTTGAGCTGTGTGGTATGCTTTCATCACATTTTCAAAACCTCCGAAGGCTGCTGCAGTCATAAGCATAGTGCTTTGCGGAAGCTGGAAGTTTGAGATAAAGGCATCTGCAATAGAGAAAGAGTAGGGAGGGAAGATAAATTTATTGGTCCAGCCCTTGTATGGCTTAAGCTGATTATGAGTAGTTACCGATGTCTCGATTGCACGCATTACAGTAGCTCCAACCGCAAAGACCTTTTTCCCGCTCGCTTTAGCTTTGTTAATCATATCTGCACTCTCTTCTGTAATTATCACCTGCTCGGAATCCATCTTATGTTTTGAAAGATCCTCTACATCAACTGTGCGGAAATGTCCCAGACCCATATGAAGAGTGATGCAAGTTGTCTCTACTCCGTTAATTTCAAGGCGTTTTAAAAGTTCACGGCTAAAATGTAGACCGGCAGCAGGAACAGCAACCGCACCCTCGTGTTCTGCAAAGATGGTTTGATATCTCTCTGTGTCCAATGCCTCTGCTTTGGGCCTTATCCATTTTGGAATTGGAATCTCACCAAGCTTGAAAAGGGTTGAGCGAAACTCTTCGTGAGTTCCATCAAAGAGGAAACGAAGCGTCCTGCCCCTTGATGTTGTGTTGTCGATAACCTCTGCAACCAGATTGTCATTCTCTCCAAAATAGAGTTTGTTACCGATACGAATCTTTCTCGCAGGGTCAACCAGAACATCCCATAGCCTCTGCTCTTTGCTTAGCTCTCTTAGCAGAAATACCTCAATCTCGGCCCCGGTTTTCTCTTTGTTTCCGTATAGTCTGGCGGGAAATACTTTTGTATTATTGAAAATAAAGATATCCTCCTCTGTACAGTATCCAAGAATATCTTTGAAGATTTTATGTTCAATCTCTCCTGTTTTTCTGTTTAAAACCAATAATCTTGATTCGTCGCGGTATTTCGGTGGATATTTTGCAATCTGTTCCGGGTTAAGAGGATAGTTAAATTGGGATAATTTCATATAAAAGGTGTTGTTGTAAAAAAATAAAAAAAAGTTTCAAATTGTCCATAGAAATTGCATTTTCTACCTTAAAGCCTCCCGAGGCACTTCTGACAAGTGAGCTAAGATGGGCTCCGCTTTTTAAGGATACTCCAAAGTCCCTTGCCAGAGACCTTATGTAGGTTCCCTTACTGCACTCAACATATAACTCCAGTACACCGTTATGGTAGTTGAGCACTTTAAGATTGTAGATTGTGACCTTTGATGCTTTAAGTTGGGTATCTATCCCGGCTCGTGCAATATCGTATGCCCGGTTGCCATCTACAAGCTTGGCAGAGAAGAGTGGGGGAATCTGATCTATTTCACCGGTAAACAGGGGCAAAATCTCTTCAACAGACTCTTTTGATATGTGTTTATACTCAAATGTGGCATCTATCTCCTTCTCCAGATCGAAAGAAGGGGTCGTTGCTCCGAATGTTATCTCCGCGATATACTCTTTTTTCTGAGATTGAAGGGACTCTGCAAGCCTGGTCGCTTTTCCGGCACATATCATCAGTATACCTGTAGCGAGGGGGTCAAGAGTTCCGGCGTGTCCAACCTTTATGTTTTTCAGTCCAAACCATCTCTGTAGTGAAAATTTTATCTTTCTCACAGCATCTGCGGAGGTCCATCCATACGGCTTGTCAAGTACAATGATCAACCCGGCCGGATAATCCTCCATAGTGGTAGATAACTTTGCCGAAATACTCTTTTGGTCAACAATAAATGGTTCTTTGACAGGAGTTGATGTTAGATTCATCTGCAGGCAATTTTATCAACTCTGTTTGTGTGTCTTCCACCCTCAAACCCTGTATCAAGAAATGAAGATAAAATCTCAATTGCCTGATGAACACTTATAAACCTGGCTGGAAGGGAGAGAATGTTGGCATCGTTATGCAGACGTGCCAATGTAGAGAGCTCACTGTTCCAGCAAAGGGCAGCCCGTATCCCCTGATGTTTATTTACTGTCATATTTATTCCGTTACCGGAGCCGCAAATTGCGACCCCCAGCTTGACCCGGCCGGATGATACTGCAACTGCAAGGGGGTGTGCAACATCCGGGTAGTCCATACTCTCGGGGGAGTTTGTTCCGAAGTCCGTAACCTCAATCCCCCTACTTTGGAGGTATCTTTTAACAGCCTCCTTTAGCTCAAATCCTGCGTGATCTGCTGCTACTCCTACTTTAGTGATATCTTCTTTCATAACAAACAAAGGTAGCAATTTATTAAATGAGGCAAGATTTTTATACATTTGCAAAAGTAAAACATTTCAAAATGAACATACCGATGCTAGACCTTAAGGGTCAATACAAAAGAATTAAGAACGAGATAGATACCGCAATTCATAACGTGTTGGACAATACAAATTTTATTAACGGACCGGATGTTCACCGTTTTGAATCCAATCTGTCAAAATATCTTGATTCCAGGTATGTAATCGCTTGTGCAAATGGAACTGACGCCCTACAGATTGCGATGATGGCCCTCAAACTCCAACCCGGCGATGAGGTTATTGTACCATCATTTACTTACGCCGCAACTGCAGAGGTTGTCGGGCTACTTGGACTGGTTCCGGTATTGGTAGACGTTGATAGATTTTCATTTAATATAAAGGTAGAGGATATTGAGCAGGCGATAAGTGAGAGAACAAAAGCAATCGTACCTGTTCACCTTTTTGGGCAGGCGGCAGATATGGAGAGAATTATGGAGATTGCAGCTCGTCATAATCTGTACGTAATCGAGGATAATGCCCAGGCACTGGGAGCCAGATATACTTTTTGTGACTCAACCGTAAAACATCTTGGAACAATAGGGCATATAGGGTGTACTTCGTTCTTCCCAACTAAAAATTTGGGATGTTATGGCGACGGAGGGGCAATTTTTACTCAGGACCCGGCTTTGGCAGAGAGAGTACGTATGGTTACAGACCACGGTCAAAGGGTTAAATATTATCACGATATTATAGGATGCAACTCCAGGCTCGACACTCTTCAGGCTGCCGTTTTGGAGATTAAGCTGAAATATCTTGATGAGTACTCGGCATCGCGTTACAGAGCTGCGCAAATCTACAAAGAGTTGCTGGAGGGAATCAGTGAGATTATCCTTCCTCAGGAGATGAGTTATTCAACACACGTATATCATCAATTTACAATTCAGGTATCCGAAAAGAGAGAGGAGCTCAGGGAGCACCTTGCAAATAAGGGGATAAGCTCTATGATTTACTATCCTATGTCTCTCAATAACCAGAAGGCCTTCTCCACGATTTCAAGGATAGGTGCAACTCTTAAAAATTCGGAGCTGCTGGCCTCTACTGTAGTCTCTCTTCCAATGCATACAGAGCTTACTCCTCAAGTACAGAAGATAATCTGTGAAGAGATAAAGTTCTTCTTTTCGGAAAACTAAAGTTAAATCGGAGATTTATGAATAGAATCAAAGTGCTTGTAACAGGTGGGGCCGGATACATAGGTGCCCATACTGTTGTTGAGCTGCACAAAAGCGGCTATGATGCAGTTATTGTAGATAATCTCTCTAACTCATCTGAGGATGTTTTGACCGGGATCGAGATGATAACAGGGGAGAGGCCGGTTTTTGAGAGGGTAGATTGTACAGATTACAGCGCTCTTGCAGATCTTTTTCGCAGGCACAAGGATATCTCATATGCGATACATTTTGCAGCATTTAAGGCAGTTGGAGAGAGTGTCAGCAACCCGATGAAGTACTATAGCAATAACCTTATCTCTCTTATTAATCTAATAGAGATAATGACATCTGCAGGTAAGAGCTCAATTGTCTTCTCTTCCTCCTGTACCGTCTACGGGCAGCCATCGGCCAATTATCTTCCGGTAGGGGAGGATGCTCCGCTTCAGCCTGCTCAGTCACCATACGGAAAGACAAAGCAGATGTGTGAGGATATGCTCAAGGATGCTTCCGCCGCAATGCCCCAGAGGCTTAAAGTAATATCACTTCGTTACTTCAACCCTGTAGGCGCTCACCCCTCTGCACTTATAGGAGAGCTTCCAAGAGGAGTTCCGCAGAATCTTCTCCCTTTTGTTGCACAAACGGCTGCAGGGGTTAGAGAGTTTCTCAATGTGTGGGGTGATGACTATAACACCCCTGACGGATCTTGTATCAGAGATTATATTTATGTGTGTGACCTTGCAAAGGCACACGTTGCCGCTCTGGACAGGATGACTGAGCGTAACGGCAATATGGATGAGAATATTGAGTATTATAATCTGGGAACAGGGAGAGGACTATCTGTTTTGGAGGTGATTGATCACTTTAAGAGAGCCAACAATGTAGATGTTCCGTTCAAAATTGCTCCGAGAAGGCCGGGAGATGTCGAGCAGGTTTGGGCAGATCCATCAAAAGCAAACAGGGTGCTTGGATGGAGAGCAGATACTCCTGTAGAGAGTGTTATGCAGTCTGCCTGGAGATGGGAGAAGAAAATTCGTGGAATAGAGTAGAGTTATAGAGTTAGATTAGAGAACAGAAAGACCCTTTTCCAACCTGGAGAGACTCTCTTTTTTACCTATAAGTGCCATAATATCTGCTACCGAAGCACCTTTAGACTCTCCAACAAGCAACAAACGGAGCGAATTCATAACGGCCCCCATCTGCCAACCCCTCTCTTTAATCTTTGATGGAAGGATCACCTCAAGAGACTCTTTGGTGAAAGGATCTACAGAGGCAAGCTCTTTAACAAGCTCATTAATAATAGCAGGAGTATCCTCTCTCCAGAACTTCTCCTTAACCTTCATATCATAGTTTTGCGGCGCGCAGAAGAGATAGTCACATAACCCCCAAAACTCGTTTACAAATGAGGCTCTCTCTCTAATCATCTCAACAGCAGAGGCAACGTAATTAAACTCTTTTATAACCCCTTTTGACTCCAAAAGAGGTAAAAACTCCCTTACAAGCTCCTCTGTGCTTTTTTTGCGGAGATACTCCTGATTAAACCACTTAGCCTTCTCCGGGTTGAATTTTGCCCCCGATTTTACAACTCTCTCGAGGGAGAAAGATTCGGTAAGCTCCTCAAGAGAGAAGAGCTCCTGCTCTGTTCCGGGATTCCAACCCAAAAAAGCGAGCAGATTGATAAAGGCTTCGGGGTAGTACCCCTCTTCCCTATATCCTTTGGAGATCTCACCCCTGTCATTTCTCCACTCCAAGGGGAATACAGGAAATCCCAACCTCTCACCATCCCGCTTACTTAGCTTACCCTTTCCGTCCGGCTTTAGAAGCAGGGATAGGTGTGCAAAATTCGGGCGTATATCGTTCCACCCGAAAGCTTCATAAAGCATATAGTGAAGTGGAAGTGAAGGAAGCCACTCCTCCCCGCGAATGACATCGCTAATCTCCATAAGTTTGTCATCCACAACATTTGCAAGGTGGTATGTTGGAAGTCTGTCTGCAGCTTTCCATAAAACCTTGTCATCCAGAGTGGAGCTGTTGACCTCAATATCACCCCGAATGAGATCTCTCATTTTTATAATCTTATCTACAGGCATTTTGAATCGTACAACCCACTGATCTCCGTTTTGTAATCTCTCTTCACACTCCATAGCAGATAGTTTAAGTGAAGTGTCAAGACTCTCTCTCACTGTATAGTTGTAGGTAAATGTCTCCCCTTTTGACTCAGCTTCACTTCGCATAGCTTCAAGTTTTTCAGATGAGTCAAATGCATAATATGCAAACCCTTTTTGGATAAGTTCAAGGGCGTATGAGTGGTATATCTCTCTTCTTTGAGACTGCCTGTATGGGGCAAATGGATTTTTTGAGTCAGGAACCTCGGCTATCTTACCATCTACAACACCCTCATCAGGTGTTATCCCACACCAGGCAAGAGCATTAATTATATACTCCTCTGCTCCGGGAACAAATCTTTGAGAGTCCGTGTCCTCAATTCTTAATATGAAGTTTCCCCCTCTCTTTTTTGCATAAAGATAGTTATATAGGGCCGTCCTTACCCCTCCAATGTGAAGAGGCCCTGTTGGGCTTGGGGCGAAACGAACCCTGGTTTTCCTTGTCATCTTTAGTCCTGTGTTTGATTTATATATGAATTATTTGAGAGCAGTTGCTGCTTCCCGTCACTCTCTTCAAGACGGAAGGTGCTGCTTTCTCGCATATCTTTTACCGCAGAGCCACCCTCCTGTTGCTTTAGTTTTAGCTGTTTTCTGATGTATGCGGGCTGGTTTTCATATTGTGATATGTCGTCACCCTGCTCGATAATTAGTGCCGGTTTGCTCTTTTTATACTCCTGCTCGTCGGGAGTGAGATCCTTTTTTACCGAATTTCTTGATGGCCTGTTCACGGGGAAATCGGCGACTGAGTTTGGAGCATCCTGTGCAGGTTGGCTGTTGTTTGTGACCGGCTCATTACCAAGAACCACACTCTCTACAATTTTCCCTCCCGAGGTAGAGATTTGAGGCAGAGAGTGCATATCAAAACCGGTTGCAACTATTGTGATACTTATTGCCTGCCCTATTTCGGGGTCGCAAACAACCCCTCTTTTAAAGTTCTCTGCATTGCCACCGGTAAATTCGCTTATGTAATCCATAATCTGCGAAAGCTCTGCCATTGTAAGCCCGTGTGTGTTGCTTGAAGTTATATTAACAAGCACATTCCTTGCAGAAGTGAGGTCAAAATCATTAAGCAGAGGCGAAGAGAAAGCCTCCTCAACTGCACGTATGGCTCTGTTATCTCCGCTGGCTGTACCAACACCCATTAGAGCCATTCCGCTGTTATTCATAACCATCCTCACATCTGCAAAATCTACGTTGATGAATCCCGGACGGGTTATAATCTCTGCAATACCCTTGACTGCGGTACTGAGAACAGCATCTGCCCTCGGGAAGGCGTCGAAAATAGAGAGCTCTCCATATATCTTATATAGCTTTTGATTATCAATAATGAGCAGACTATCAACGTTTTTTTCCAACTCTTTGATGCCAAGTATCGCCCTTTTCAGAAATTCGTTCCCCTCATCGCGGAAGGGGAGCGTAACCACAGCTACTGTAAGAAGCCCCATCTCCCTTGCAATTCCTGCAATAACGGGAGCTGCACCGGTTCCTGTGCCTCCACCCATTCCGGCAGTTATAAAGACCATCTCTGTAGGACCCTCCAGCATCTCTCGCAGCTTGTCAATACTCTCCATAGCAGCTCTCCTTCCCTGTTCCGGGTTACAACCGGCACCTAGTCCACGGGTGGCAACATTCCCAAGCTGAAGTTTTTCCGGAACGGGACTGGCTGCCAAGGCCTGAATATCTGTGTTGCAGACCATAAAGTCAACATCCTTGATTCCCTGTCGGAACATCTGGTTAACAGCGTTTCCGCCTCCGCCTCCAACACCGATTACTTTGATGATGGATCTTTTCTGTTCCCAATCTACGGGTAAATAATCTTCCATAGCGCAAAGTTATGCCTCATTATTGGTATTGTCAAATATACTCCCTATAAAAGATGGAATATTTCCAAACGGATTTTTACGACGGGCAGGTTTTTCTCTGGCCGATGTAGCTCCTGGTGTGTGATCTGAAGATCCTGTAGAGGTGAGTTCGCTTTCCGGGAAAAGAGTTGAGGTACACGAAGGAGTTTCATTCACCATTGAATCTTGATTTTCAAAACCAAGCATTATCAGTCCAAATGCCGTTGAGGATCCTGGTCTGCAGATTTCGGAAGGGGTATCATAGCTGATATTATTTATTGGAGATGCTATTCTGGCGTCGTATCCGGTTTTTACCTTTATAAACTGGCGCAGGTTGGTCAGCTGAGAACCACCTCCTGTAATAACGATTCCCGCTCCGAGTTTATCCATATATCCTGAGTTCTCAATTTCGTACATTACCGCCTCCAGAATCTCCTCGACTCTAGCCTCAATAATACCTGCGATCACCTTAAAGGATACCTCCCTTGACTCTCTACCTCCGATTCCCGGTATTATTACGGTCTTATTCTCCGGAGCGTATTCACTATAACACGACCCGTACTGAATCTTCATCTGCTCTGCATTTTTTAGAGATACGCCACAACCCTGACGAAGATCTTCTGTTATGGAGTTTCCACCAAACGGGATTACCGCGGTGTGTCGTATAATGTTATTGTGATAAATTAGCAGATCGGTTGTTCCGCCGCCAATATCTATCATTGCAACTCCCAGTTCGGTCTCATCTTCGCTGAGAACTGCTTTTGCAGAGGCTACAGGCTCCAGAATTAACTCTCTGAGCCTCAGCCCTGCTCTGTTTATAACCAGTTTACTGTGCTCTACCGAATTGATCTTCCCTATGAATAGCTTATAGTCTCCCTCAATTCGGGTTCCTGTCATCCCCTTTGCATTATCAACCCCGATATGATCATCTACATTAAATGATTGTGGAATGACGTGAAGAATCTTCTCCCCGGCATTTACCCGCGAGTTGGACATCTCACGCATCATATCATCTATCTCGGAATCTGAAATCAGATTATCTGCTCTCCCTCTGTTTCTGCTAAGTCTTTGAGAGACGCATTTAATATTCTGTCCGGCGATTCCTACGTAGACCTCATTAATCTCAATAGACTCCTCTCTTTTGATATCTTCTATTGTGGGCTGTAGTGAGTCCAGGACACTCTGTATATTTACCACCTCTCCCCTTAGTACCCCTTTTGAGGGTGCTTCGCGGAAAGCAACTATCCGGTAACCGGAATCTGTTCTCTCTCCGACCAGGGTTACAACCTTTGTGGTACCAAGGTCTATGGCTGCAACATAATTACTCATCTGTTTAAGTTTTTATCTGTTTGTTTTCTCTTTTCTTACATACTAACTGGTTACCAAAGCGAAGGTCTACTCTTTTGTAACTCTCCCAACCTTGTGCGGGTATGACCTTTGTGTAAAATGCATATAGCTTTTTAAACTTGAAATCTATATTTTCCGGCTCTCCGAATACAATCTCAATTTTTCCCACTCTGGGCGTGAATAGAATTGTACCGGTACTATCTACATAAATCTGCTCAACCATAGAGTTCCAAAAATTCTCTCTCTCAAGGAAGAGTCCAAGCTCCATAATTTTCTTCGCCCACTCTCTATTTTGGTTAGGACCTCCGCGGTATCCGGGAGGAATAACCAGAGGTATATAACCCGTCACAACAGGCACATAGGAGGTGAAATTTCTCATTAGAGGAAAAAGATATGCTGTCTCGTCCATATAGAAGCCTCCGTTTGTCGTCTCTAGCCTGAGGATAGGTCTGCGCTGCTGAATGTCAACTCTCAATACTCCACTTCTGCTAACACTCACCTGAGATATCTTTACTGCAGTTCTGTTGTTAAGAATATTTTCCAGAGCAAACTGGTTGATATGTTTTAATTTACTCTCGTTGATTGTAATTCCCTCTACCCTTATAAGCTCCTTGATCTCCTCAGGAGATACGAAACGGTTAAGGGCACTATCCAGTACAGTCACCTTGATATCGGTACATTTTAGCTTTTCGGACTGCTTAACTGAGAGCCCTGTTGAGAGCACAAAATATGCAGCCAATATCCCGGCAAGTATAAAATATCCTATATATATGAGTATTTTTTTAAACATTATATCTCATTTTTAGGTAATCTGTTATTGGATCAATAAAACGGTCTATATCACCTGCTCCGAAAGTTATAAGAGTGTCAATCTCCCTCCCCTTAAGCTCATCCATAAGCTTATCCTTGTTTATTAGCACCTTCCTTTCCAGTTTAACTTTGTCAAATATTATAGAGGAGCTTACCCCATCAATAGGCAGCTCTCTTGCAGGGTAGATATCAAGCAAAATAAGTTCGTCAAGCATCGAGAGGCTTTGAGCAAACTCATCGGCAAAATCTCTTGTTCTGGTATAGAGGTGAGGTTGAAAAACTCCCGTTAGACGGCGCCCCATAAACATATTACGAATTGAACTGATTGCCGCAGAGATCTCTTTAGGATGATGAGCATAATCATCTATATATGAACATTCAGGAGTGTTTAACCTAATATCGAACCTTCTCTCCACCCCCATAAATGCAGCCAGAGCCTCCTTTATCTTTTCGGGGGCAACTCCCTGTAGAATTGCAACAGCAGATGCAGCTACAGCATTCTCTACATTTATCCACCCCGGGATTCCCAGAGTGCAGTGATTTATGGATCCACCCGGGTAGTTGAGTGTAAAATCAAAAAAACCACCATTAACAATCTTGATTTGGGATGCATAAAAATCACACGGAGAATCATATGAGTAGCTGTATATCTTTGCTTTAGCACTACTCCCGACAATTCTGTCCACCCCTTTTTTAATAATAAGAGAACCGTTCTCTTTAACCTGAGAGGCAAAATCTCTAAAAGCCTCCAGTATGGTTTTATGGTCGTTATAGATATCGAGATGGTCTGCGTCAGATGATGTTACTACTGCAATATCCGGCCATAGCTGAAGAAATGATCTATCAAACTCATCCGCTTCGGCAACCAGCAGCTCACCCTTGTCCAGCAGCAGATTTGTGTGGTAATTCTTTGATATTCCACCCAGAAATGCTGTGCATCCTCTTCCTGAATGGGTTAGAATATGGGCAAGAAGGGTAGATGTTGTTGTTTTTCCGTGTGTTCCTGCTACTGCAAGTGTGATCTTTTCTGAAGCAATTAACCCGAGAGCCATAGATCGTTTGACGATCCTATACCCTCTCTCCTGAAAATAATTGAGCTCTTTGGACTCCTTAGGTACTGCCGGGGTATATATTATGAGGCTACACTCTCTCTCTTGCAGGAGCTTCCCGGGAATATGCTCTTCTGAGTCCAGATAATGAATTTCAATACCCTCACTCTCAAGTTCACCTGTAAGCTTGCTTGGCGTCCTGTCATATCCGGCCACATAAAGGCCGTTATGGTTGTAGTATCTTGCAAGGGCGCTCATCCCTATACCACCGATACCCAGAAGATATATATTATTGATAATCATATTTTACTCTAAATTATTCTCATTATACCCGCATATTCTTATTACCTCATTCGCGATTTTCTCTGCAGAGTCTCCTATTGCCATCTCTTCAATATTCTTCTCCAGAAGAGTTAATTTTTGTGGATTGTTTATAATCTTTAATGCTTCGGCCATAAGTCTATCTTTAGCTTCGTTGTCCGGAACCATTATAGCAGCCCCCTTTTCAACGAGGGCCATTGCATTGTGCCTCTGATGATCTTCAGCTACATTTGGGGAGGGAACAAATATGGTTGCCTTGGCAGCAATGCAGAGTTCAGAAATGGTTCCGGCCCCGGCGCGTGAAATTACAAGATCTGCTGCAGCATAAGCAAGCTCCATCTCTTTTATGAATTCAAAACATCTTACAAAATCTCTTGGGTTTTTTTCGTTAAACAGCTTTATATCTCTATAATAAAACTTACCGCATTGCCATATTATGTTAATATCTTCTGAAACTCTCTGTTCAATCCAACTTTTTACACAGCTGTTTAGTGTCCCGGCACCGAGGCTGCCTCCAAGAATAAGGATTGTTTTTTTTCCTCCATCCAGATTAAAGAATTTAATCGCTTGCTCTCTCATCTCACCGGTTGCTCTCTCTATCCCCTTTCGCACCGGATTACCGGTTAGTTTAATCTTATCTTCAGGGAAAAATCTCTCCATTGAGGGGTAAGCCACACATACAGATTTTGCCCCCCTTCCCAATATTCTATTGGTGACCCCAGCAAAGGAGTTCTGCTCCTGAATAACGTATGGAACACCCTTCACAGATGCCATCAATAAAAGTGGTGCGCTGGCATAACCACCAACCCCGACAGCAACATCCGGACGAAATCTCTTGATTATCCCGGATGCCATTCCAAGACTTTTTATTAATTTAAAAGGGAGCTTAAGATTGTCTGCGCTAAAGCTTCTCTTAAGACCGGCTACCGGCAGCCCGACAATCTCATAACCTGCTGCGGGAACCCTCTCCATCTCCATTCTGCCCAGTGCTCCTACAAAAAGGATCTCACAATTGGGGAGTATATCTTTAAGAGCATTTGCAATAGAGATAGCAGGGAAGATATGTCCCCCTGTTCCTCCTCCGCTAACAATTACTCTCAACGCTTTTCTCATTGCACAGTTTTTATTTATAACACACCTTTTGGATTATCCGATTCGTTGTTTACCTCATTAAGAGGCGCATCTTCTTTGCTCTTTACATTCTCTATTGTTCGGCTAACAGAGAGAATCATTCCGAAAGCCCCACTCATTATTATCAAGGATGTTCCTCCCAGGCTTATAAGTGGCAGAGTATGACCGGTTACCGGCAGTAAACCAACATTTACGCATATGTGAAGCAGAGCTTGTGAGGTTATCAGAATCGAGAGACCGATTACCATCATAGAGGAGAATGTGGTTGTACAGGATTTGGAGAGCATTATACATCTGGTGAAGAACCAGACATATAACATCAGTACAACCAGACCTCCCAGGAATCCCCACTCCTCTATAATTATTGCATATATAAAATCTGAATAGGGGTGAGGCAGAAGATTTCTCTGAGTGCTGTTACCCGGCCCTTTTCCGAACACACCAACCGATGCTACCGCAATCTTTGCCATATCTGCCTGGAAAGTTTTATCCATTAGCCTCTGCTTCTCGGCAGGTGATAGATTATCGTGAATCTCTTGTTCTGTTGTGAAATTTTTTATACGGTTAAATGCTGTCTCTACCCTTGGGAAGATTCCGAAAGCGAGGTTTAGCAGTACAACCAAAACTAAAACTCCAAAGGCTATGCCTGCAGTTTTTATGAGATGACTCCACTTTATACCTGCGATTATAAACATAAGAAAGGCAACTGCGCTCAGCAGAATTGCAGTTGAGATACTACCGTAGAGAATCAGCAGCACAACAACGCTAACAGGGGAGACTACCCACCAGAAAAACTCTTTAAAATTCTCAAATGTAAACCTCTCAAGTACTTTACTCAGATAGAGAATTACAGCAATCTTTGCAATCTCTGCGGGTTGAAATGATATTCCGAATATTCTGAGCCATCTTTCGGCATCGTTGTATTTATTTCCGAAAAAAAGCGTAGCTGCAAGCAGTCCGATGCTGATAATTATTCCGAAATAGGATAGCATTCTGTACCATCCAAGAGGGATTTTGTAGCAGATATAGAGAGCTGTAAGGCCAAAGACCACAAACCGCATCTGTTTAAAGAGGAAGTCAATAGTACTTCTGTTCTCTTTAAAGGCAAGGGCACTACTTGAAGAGTATACCGCAGCGATGGATATCATAGACAACATAAATACAATGATCCATATTGCCTTATCTCCCTTGAGTCTGTGAATTATAGATTCTTTTGCCTCCATTGTATGTTAGAGATTTCTTATAGCCTCTTTAAATTTATCTCCTCTCTCCTCAAAATTTTTAAACAGATCAAAGCTTGCACAGGCCGGAGAGAGAAGTACTGTTTCGCCTGACTTTGCAACTCTGTAAGCTATATTTACAGCCTCTTCTGCAGAGGTAACATCATAAATCTCCTCTACCTTATCTGCAAAATCTCTGTGTAACTTTGAGTTGTCCAGCCCCAGGCAGATTATTACCCTTACACGTTCGTTTACAAGTTCAAAAAGCGGTTCGTAATCATTTCCCTTATCTTTCCCGCCTGCGATCCAAACCACAGGAGTGTTGACACTCTCCAGCGCATACCAGGTTGAGTTTACATTGGTGGCTTTTGAGTCATTTATATAGAGAACATTCTTAACCTTTAAAACTTTCTCCATACGGTGCTCTATACCTTTAAAACTTGAGAGGCTCTCACGAAGAACCTCGTTCTCAATATTGAGAACTTTGCCGGTAATGGCTGCTGCCATAGAGTTGTAAATGTTATGCTTACCCTGAAGGGAGAGCTCATTAAGAAACATCTGATAATCCTGGTCGGCATAGTGAACATACATCTTATCGTCACGCACATATGCCCCCTCTTTTACCTCTATCTTCTGACTGAAAGGGAGCTGTTTTGCGTGCAAAACAATGTTATTCAGGTGAGATATGCTTATCTCGTCATCTGCACAAAAGATAAAGCAATCCTCTTTTGACATATTTTGGGTAATTCTGAATTTTGCCCGGATGTACCCCTCCATTTCGTTGTTATAGCGATCCAGATGGTCCGGGGTTATGTTTAATAGAACTGCAATATCGGCCTTAAAATCATACATCCCCTCAAGCTGAAAACTGCTAAGTTCCAATACGTAGAAATCATTTGTACAGGTAGCTACCTGGTATGCATAGCTTTGACCGATGTTTCCGGCCAGGCCAACCTTTAGGCCAGCATTTTTAAGAAGAAAGTAGATAATTGAGGCTGTGGTTGTTTTGCCGTTACTTCCTGTTACACAGATCTTCTTTGAACTGTCGTATCTGCCTGCAAATTCTATTTCGGATATTACCGGAATTCCTTTTGAGATAATCTCTACCAGTATCGGTACGGTATCTGGAATGCCTGGGCTCTTAACCACAACATCTGCATTGAGAATATTCTCTCTAATGTGACCACCCTCTTCAAAAGGGATATCATATTTGGATAGCATCTCCTTAGCATCATTGTTAATCATATTGCTATCGGAAAGGAAAACATCATATCCTTTAACTTTGCCAAGCACCGCTGCGCCTGTGCCGCTCTCTCCTCCACCGAGAATAACTAATCTAGACATACTATCTTATCTTTAATGTTATTATTGTCAATACTGCCAGGAAAATTGCAATAATCCAGAACCGGATTACAATCTTGGCCTCCGGAAGTGCCCTTTTTGGGGTGTCGATTATTGCCTCTATACCCTCTTTCTGAAAATGGTGATGAAGAGGGGACATTCTAAAGACCCTCACTCCTTTACCATATCTTAAACGGGTATATTTGAAGTAGAGCCTCTGGATTATTACCGATAGACTCTCTACGAAGAAGATTCCGCAAAGGATTGGAATGAGCAGCTCTTTTCGTATCATAACAGCTGCAACTGCGATTATTCCTCCTATTGCCAGGCTGCCGGTATCTCCCATAAACACCTGGGCAGGGTAGGAGTTGTACCATAAAAAGCCAATCAATGCACCTATGAATGCTGCCATAACTACCACAATCTCACCGGTATTTGGCAGATACATAATATTGAGATAGTCTGCATAAATTATATTGCCGGAGAGATATGCAAGAATCGCCAAAGTGGTTCCGACAATTGCAGAAACTCCTGTTGCAAGCCCATCCATTCCATCTGTTAGGTTTGTTCCGTTGGATACAGCAGTCACTATGAATATTATTGCAAGAATGTAGATTACCCACCCGGCAATTTTGCCGCTTTCTCCATCAAAAGGCGAAAGCCACGCATAATCAAACTCATTATCCTTAACAAATGGGATAGAGGTTTTTGTACTCTTCTCATCTTTGAAATAGGTGAGTCTGGGAGAGAACCCTTGCTGTGTAACAACTTCTGTATGAACATCCTCCTCTGCAGATGTTGCTGGAACTCTTATCACAGCCTGGTCACTCATATATAGAGTAATACCTATTATCAATCCCAGCCCGACCTGTCCATAGATCTTGAAACGTCCGTGCAACCCCTCCTTATTCTTTTTAAATACCTTAATGTAATCATCTGCAAACCCTATTAAACCAAGCCATAGTGTTGTTACAATGAGCAGCTGAACATATACGTTAGTGAGATCTCCCAAAAGAAGCGCGGGAACAAGTGTTGCGATGAGAATAATGATTCCGCCCATTGTGGGTGTTCCTCTCTTGGAAAGTTGCCCCTCCAGACCAAGGTCTCTTATCTCCTCTCCAATCTGTTTTTTTGCTAGTTTACCGATTATCATTTTGCCTACAAACAGTGCGATGAGCAAAGAGAGCATTATCGCAGAAAATGCACGGAACGAGATGTAACGGAAGAGTCCCAGACCGGGAAAGTCCACGTAATCCTTTAGATATTCGTATAGATTGTACAACATAGTCTACTGTAGGTTAAAAATTTCTGCCAATATCTCTTTATCGTCAAAATGGTGTTTTACACCCTTTATATCCTGATAGGTCTCGTGACCTTTTCCTGCCACCAGTATAATAGATCCCGGTTTTGCAAGAGCAACTGAAGTTCTAATAGCTTCCCGTCTGTCTGTAATGAAAAGTACTGCACTAAGCTGGGATTTTTCAAATCCCAACCGGATATCATTAATGATATCTTCCGGGTTTTCAAAACGCGGGTTATCCGAAGTAACAATCACTCTATGAGAGTATTTTACAGATACTGCAGCCATCTCCGGTCTTTTGGTTTTATCTCTGTCTCCTCCACAACCGAAAACTGTTATTATCTCCCTCTGCTGAGCACAATCTTTGAGAGTCCGAAGGACATTTTCGAGAGCATCGGGTGTATGAGCGTAATCTACAACTGCTGTAATATCTTCTCCACCTTTGATATACTCCAGTCTTCCTGCTACAGACTCCAGTGAACTGATACAGACTAGAAGTTCATCTTTGTCTGCCCCAAGAAGGATTGCTGCAGAGTAGACCGCAAGAATATTGTATGCGTTGTGAGTCCCAATGAATTTTGTCCAGAGTTCACGGTTGTCAATTTTTATCAACATTCCGTCCAAACCCTTCTCAACTATCCTGCAGTTAAACCCGGCAGGGGAGAGGCAGGAGTAGGTATAAACCTTAGCTTTAGAGTTTTGAACCATCACCATTCCGTTCTTATCGTCCAGATTGGTTAGTGCAAATGCCTCCGAAGGGAGGTTGTCAAAGAGACTCTTCTTAACCCTTATATACTCGATAAAAGTTTTATGATAATCCAGATGGTCGTGGGTGATATTTGAAAAGATTGCCCCACAGAACTTAAGCCCAGCAACTCTATGTTGATCAAGTGAGTGAGAACTCACCTCCATAAAGCAAAACTCACACCCCTTCTCTGCCATTTCGGCCATAAGAGAGTTCAGTTTTAGAGGGTCCGGGGTAGTGTGAGTAGCCTCATATCTAATCTCTCCAACATAATTGGCTATTGTTGAAATTAGTCCGCACCTGTAACCCATAGTTGTGAAGAGTCTGTGGAGCAGAGTTACAGTTGTAGTTTTACCGTTTGTTCCGGTAATTCCTACGAGCTTCATTTTTTGAGAGGGATAATCATAAAAAGCGGATGCAATATGCCCTAGAGCAATATGGCTATTCTCTACTACAATAGTTGTTACATCCGGAGAGATCTCAGTTATATCTTCGCAAACAACTGCAGATGCCCCTGCTTGAATGGCACTCTTTATGAATTTATGGCCATCGGAGTTTGTACCTTTTAGCGCAACAAACAGGGACCCGGGTGTAACCTCTCTTGAGTCAAAGGTTATGCCGGTAACCTCCTTGTTGGTGTCACCATAAAGTGCAGATATTTTTACATCTGCTATTAAACTATTTAATAATATCTTCATCTGAAAGAGTAAGTTCAATTAAACCGTTTTTTGAGAGCGAACTTCCAGCTGCAGGAGTTTGAGCTACTACTCTCCCTTTGCCACTGAATTTTACCCTGTATCCGAGATTTTCAAGTAAGTAGAGAGCATCCTTGAGCCCCATATGTGATACATCGGGTAAGGAGTCTGTTATTATCTCGTGCTGTTTTAGATTGTATCCGACACTATCCCTGGTCAGCCACTCACCCGATGCAACCTTTACACCCTTTGGCAGAGTAAGGCGGGAGAGAGCACTCGTTGTTGCCTTTCCGTTCCCGGCAAGTATATAGACACTATCTTTTTCAATTTCCGGATTTGGACTAACAGGGTCATTCCACTGTGGACTGGTCGAGTATATTTTATCTGCTATCTGTTTAAAAATTGGTGCAGCCCAGGAACCCCCGTAAAAGTTCTCTTTTGTCTTGTTGGTGTAAATCACTACTATTGCAGAGTACTTCGGGTTTTCTGACGGAAAGTATCCGGCAAAGGAGGCTTGATGCTTTCTGTTTCCCTGAGAGTCTATATACTTCCCGTCAAAAGCAATCCTTGCAGTTCCTGTCTTTCCGGAGATAGAGTATCTCTCATCGTTTATACTTTTCCCGGTTCCGTGTTCAACTACCCCCCTTAGTGCAATCTTTACCTGCTCGATTGTCTTCTTGGAGCATATTGCACCGCTAACCTCAACAGGGCCGAACTTTTGTAAAATAACTCCGGTCTTCTGAAGGTTCTCCACAAAATATGGCTTCATCATCTTTCCGTTATTTGCTATTGCATTGTAGAATGTGAGGGTATGTAAAGGAGTTAAAAGTGATGCGTATCCGATTGACATTGAGGGAAGTGTTAACTTTGACCACATTTTGTCTCCTGGTGTGTATATAACAGCTCTCGCTTCACCCATTATATCCAGCCCGAACTTTTCATTGAGCTTCATATTCATAATGCGGTCTATATACCTCTTTTCGTTATTGGAGTAATACTCAACGGCAAGCTTTGCAAAGGATACATTTGAAGATTTTTCAAAAGCTTTCTGAACGTTTATCAAGCCATAGCCTACATTCCCCGCATCGGAATAGGTGTAGGTGCTGTAGGTCCATCTTCCGTCTGCTGCGTCTACAGGAGTATCAAGAGTAACATACCCATCCTCAATAAGTGCAACCAGTGTTGCAAGCTTAAATGTAGATCCGGGTTCAGTCGCGTGACCGATTGCGTAGTTATAAGACTCGTCAAACTCTCCTCCGCTATCTTTTTTCATATTTGCAACCGCTCTTATGGCTCCTGTTTTAACCTCCATAACTATGGCAGTTGCCCCCTCAAACACATCTGACAATGAGAGCTGCTCTCTAAGAGCACTCTCTGTCGCCTCTTGAATATCTATATCGATTGTTGTGAGAATATCAGATCCGTCACTGGGTAGCAGAATCTCTTCACTTGAGACCGGAACCCACTCTCCTCCCAGCATTCTTTGAACCGTCTGTCTTCCGGGTATACCTTTAAGATAGAAGTCGTAACTACCCTCTATTCCAACACCCACCCCCTGACTATTAATAAATCCAATAGTTCTGTATGCAAGTCTCCCGTATGGATTGTTTCTCTTATTTCTCTGCTCTGCAATAATGCCTCCTCTGTTTGCTCCCAGGGAAAAAATCGGAAACTCCCTTATCTGCAACATCTCTGTATAGTCGACCAGCCTATTGCCGATTGTTTTGTACCTCTTTCTCTCTTTTCGTGCCGTTACCAGCTCTTTTTTATACTCAGTAGGACTCTTGTCTTTAAAAAAGCCGGATAGTGAAGCAGAGAGAGCATCCACCTCACTATTGAAAACGCTCTCCTCCGGAACGATACAATCCATCCTTATTTGAAAATAGGGAACAGATGTTGAGAGAGGTCTTCCATCTCTGGCCAGAATACTGCCTCTGTTGGCCTCTATCTCCTCCTGACGAAAAGAGATATCTGAATCTGTGATTTTAATTTCGGCGAAATATTGTAGAAAGAGAATTTTCCAGATTATCATAATAGTGATGATAATCAGGATTACGTATACAAAATATACTCTTTTAATGAATCCGTTCATACCCTAATCTCCTACAATTACTCGTTTGGGTGGATTCACCGGTGCTTTGATGGTTGACCCAAGCTCGAGGAGTCTCTTCTCTACCTCAGCTCTTTTACTCTGATATTGAAGTCTGGAAGCTTTACTGGTATAGTCACTCTTGAGATGGCGCAGCTCTCTTTGATTCTTTCTCTCTATCAGGAGACTTCTCTCCATTCCGAAGTTGATACTGATATAGATAATCACTAGTACAAATATGAACAGAACATAACGAGCCTGTTGCAGAATCCCGCTGTGAAGCAGTATCTGTCCCCCTAAAATCTCGTTCATCCAATTCTTCTTTGCCATAGTCTAAGTTTCAGTTTGGTGTTTTTCAGTTTTTAACGGCTATTCGCAGCTTTGCGCTTCTGGCCCGGGTATTTGAGGCAATCTCCTCCTCTTCGGGAATTATCGGTTTCCGTGTGATTATTGTAAATGGTGTCTCAAAGTGACCATATAGATCTTTCTCAATAACTCCTGCAGTATTGCCGGAGCGCAGAAAATTCTTTACCATTCTGTCTTCCAGCGAGTGATATGTTATTACTACCAAGCGCCCACCCGGTTTAAGAACCTCTTTTGTCGCCTCAAGAAAAAGCTCAAGTGCCCTCATCTCTGAGTTAACCTCAATACGAAGTGCCTGATATATCTTTGCCAAATACTTATGTTCAGAGAATTTTGGCAGTACCACAGATAGTATCCTGTTGAGATCCGATGTAGTTTTAATCTCAGATTTCTCTCTCTCGGTACAGATAAGTTGCGCAACTTTGCGACTCTTGTCAACCTCTCCATATTTGTAGAGGATTAAGGAGATATCCTCCTGACTGTAGTTGTTCAATATGTGAGCTGCCGTATGTTTAGCAAGGGTATTCATCCTCATATCCAGAGGTGAGTCAAACCTAAAAGAGAAGCCTCTGCTCTCTGTGTCAAACTGATGAGATGAGACTCCAAGGTCTGCCAATATGCCGTCTAATTTTTGAACTCCGTGATATTTTATGTAGTTGTTGAGAAATCTAAAGTTGTTGTGTATAAGAGTAAGTCTCTTATCTTGCGGGGCATTGGCAAGTGCATCAGAATCTTTATCCATCGCAAAGAGCCTGGAACTGCTGTCCATCCTGCTTAGAATTTCCCGGGTGTGCCCTCCTCCTCCAAAGGTGACATCCGCATATATCCCCCCCGCAGACAAAGCCAAGGCTGATACACTCTCTTCAAGTAGTACTGGTGTGTGATAGCTTTCCATAACCGACTCCTTATCCTAATATTTTCTCTGCCAGGTCTGAATAATCGCTGCCGGGGAGTTTATCCTCACCGTAGTGCTCTTTTGCCCAGATCTCGATTTTGTGATCGTTCCCGGCAAAAAGAATCTCTTTTGTGACTCCTATATCTTCAAGGAGCCTTTTTGGAATGGATATCCGGCCAAGTTTTTCGTCCGGCTCAACCAGTGCGCGATCTCTCATATACTCTCTCCAGAAGAGAGCGTGCTCTTTTTTGAAAAAATTGAGACGAGACTTAACCTCTTCGGATTGCCTTATCCATTCGGTGTAGGAGTACATCTCAAGACAGTTGAAATAGAGATCTTTTTTGATGACAAACTTCTGGTCGCTATCGGAGTCCAGCATAGATTTGAGTGACGAAGGGAAGACTACTCTCCCTTTGTCATCAATTTTTGCTGTGTATTCTCCTATAAACTTTACCATAAAGACTTTTTTCTTCTCTTTTTAACCTATGCAAATTTAAAGAAAGTTTTCCACTTTTTTACATTTTATTACAATTTTTTCCACAATCTTATCAACAAATATGGAATAATGCATATCTTCGGGGGAGAAAAATCGATGAATATGCTTAGAGCCATTACAATTCTTGCAATTTTTACCATACTCTCCTGCACCTCAAACAGAGAGAAAAATGAGAACATTTTAGAACAACCATCAACACAAGAGCGAATCTATGAGTTTGGGTTTCCGATGGATGAATTTGAGTCAAAAGAGGGACAGATTAAACGGGGGGAGTTTTTCACGACACTTATGACAAAATTAGGGGCATCAAATTCAGACACCTACTCACTGACCCAGGCATCCAGAGGAGTATTTGATCTTAAGAAAATTAAAGTGGGTAACAGTTACAAAGCCTTTTATACAAAAGATGAAGAGCCAAAGCTTGCCTATCTGGTGTATGAGGATACTAAAACTTCATTTGTCACATTTGGTATTCACGACTATCTCTTTGTAAAGGTCTCCGAGAGGGAGATTACCAGAAAACTAAAAATAGCACAGGCAACCATCAATACATCCCTTTGGCAGGACCTCCAGAGTGCAGGTTTAAATCCTGTTCTTGCCCTTAGACTTTCAGACATATATGCGTGGTCTATTGACTTTTTTGGGCTTCAAAAAGGTGACTCTTTCACTGCAATATATGAAGAGCTTTATGCAGGGGAGAACTATTATGATATCGGTACCGTGCACGCCGCCTTTTTCTCCCACGCCTCAAAGATGTATGATGCCTACAGGTTTATACAGGATGAGACACCCCAATACTGGAACATCAAGGGTGAGAACCTAAGAAAAGCTTTTTTAAAGGCACCACTTAGTTTTACCCGAGTATCATCCGGGTTCTCCTACTCCAGACGTCACCCTGTAACCAGAGTTGTGAGACCACACACAGGAGTGGACTACGCGGCTCCAAGAGGCACTCCGGTAATGAGCATAGGAGACGGTGTTGTAATACAGAGAGGCTATCTGGGTGGCGGTGGGAATACCGTTAAAATCAGGCATAACTCAACCTACACAACGGCCTATCTGCATCTGCAGAGCTATGCCAGGGGGCTCTCGGTAGGAAAAAGGGTTAGCCAGGGAGAGGTTATAGGTTATGTCGGTAGTACAGGGCTCTCTACCGGACCTCATCTGGATTTTCGGGTATGGAAAAACGGAACCGCTATTAATCCTTTGAAGATGGAGGCACCTCCTGCAGATCCTATAAAAAAGTCTAACAAAGAGCTCTTTATAGCGCAGGTAGAGCATATAAAATTCAAAAGAGACTCACTAATTTCACTAAGATATGTAGACACACTTCTGCTTAAATTGGGAAAGAGATAATATGATATTATCTTTGCCGCAAACTAAATATTAAGATGGCGGACGAAAAGATAATTTTTTCAATGAACGGCGTAGGTAAGATACTGCCGAACAACAATAAAGCAATTCTTAAAGATATCTACCTATCTTTCTTTTACGGCGCTAAGATTGGGATTATAGGGCTAAACGGTTCCGGTAAAAGTACACTCCTAAAAATAATTGCAGGTGTGGAAAAATCTTACCAGGGAGATGTTGTATGGGCCCCGGGTTACTCTGTAGGGTTTCTTGAGCAGGAGCCTCAGTTGGACGATACTAAAACTGTGATAGAGATTGTTAAAGAGGGTGCTCACGAGGTGGTAGACCTGCTTAAACAGTATGAAGAGGTAAACGCAAAGTTTATGGAGCCGATGGACGACGACGAAATGAGTCGTTTGATTGAGATTCAGGGAGAGCTAACAGATAAAATAGAACATCTTAACGGATGGGATATAGACTCTAAACTGGAGAAGGCTATGGATGCGCTTCAGTGTCCCGATCCCGATGCCCTTGTCAAACATCTAAGTGGAGGAGAGAGACGCCGGATAGCTCTTTGCAGATTACTGCTGAAAGAGCCGGATGTACTGCTTCTCGACGAGCCTACAAACCACCTGGATACAGAGAGTATACAGTGGCTGGAGGCCCACCTTCAACAATATAAAGGTACTGTGATTGCAGTAACTCACGACCGCTACTTCCTCGATAACGTTGCCGGATGGATACTGGAGCTGGATAGGGGAGAGGGTATTCCCTGGAAGGGTAACTACTCATCGTGGCTGGATCAGAAGTCTACGCGTCTTGCCCAGGAGGAGAAACAGGAGAGCAAAAGGCGCAAGACTCTTGAGAGGGAGCTGGAGTGGGTAAGAATGTCACCAAAGGCACGTCACGCTAAATCCAAAGCCCGTCTTGGAGCATATGAGAAGCTCCTGAACGAAGACGGAAGAGCTAAGGAGGAGAGGCTGGAGATGTTTATTCCAAACGGACCCAGACTGGGAGATAAGGTTATTGAGGCAGTTGGTGTAACTAAGGCCTATGGAGAGAGGGTTCTTTTTGAAGATCTAAACTTTAAGCTCCCCCCTGCAGGAATTGTGGGGGTTATTGGACCAAATGGAGCAGGTAAGACAACACTTTTCAGACTCATTATGGGCATCGAGAAGTGTGATGAGGGTCTCTTTACGGTAGGGGAGAGTGTTAAAACAGCATATGTAGATCAGCAACATAAGCATATTAATCCGGACATAACTGTTTATGAGTCTATATCTCAAAATTCTGAATTTGTAAAACTTGGAAACAGAGAGATGAACGCCAGGGCCTATGTTTCAAGATTCAACTTCTCCGGTGCAGATCAGGAGAAGCTTTGCGGTATACTCTCAGGTGGAGAGAGAAACAGGCTTCACCTTGCTCTTACCCTAAAGGAAGAGGCCAATGTTCTACTTTTAGATGAGCCTACAAATGATGTTGATGTAAATACAATAAGGGCTCTGGAAGAGGGGCTTGAAAATTTTGCAGGATGCGCGGTGATTATCTCTCACGACAGATGGTTTCTGGACAGAATTGCTACACACATTCTTGCATTTGAAGGAGATTCAAAGGTCTACTTCTTTGAAGGAAGCTACTCGGAGTATGAGGAGAATAAAAAGAGAAGGCTTGGAGATATCACCCCAAAGAGATTCAAATACAAAAAATTAACACGCTAATTGTTTGCGATTTTAAAGTATTATATATCTGAGAGTTCCAACCATCGGTCCCCTTTTGAGTCTAGTTCGGAGAGTATGACCGAGAATCTTTGAGAACACACATTAAGCTTTTCCGGAGTGAGAGTTCCGGAGTTAAGGGCAGCCTCAAGGCTGCTCTTCTCTTTTTCCAGCTCCCCAATTTCTCTCTCCAGGGTGTTGAGCTCCTGCTGCTCTTTAAAGGAGAGTTTTCTCTTTTGATTTGACCCACTCTTTTGATTTGACCCGCTCTTAATATCGGAGGGCTCTCTGTTTTCTACACTCTGCCCGGTTTTTGACTCTTTAGTTGCAATTCGCTCTCTATCTTTCATATACTCCCGGTACTCGCTGTACTTGCCCACAAAGTCTTTAATTACACCGTTCCCTTCAAAAACAAAAAGATGACCAGCAATTTTATCTAGAAAATATCTGTCGTGGGATACAATTATTACACATCCATTAAAAGTTTCAAGATACTCCTCAAGAACATTTATACTCATTAAGTCAAGATCGTTTGTGGGCTCATCCAGTATGAGAAAATTGGGATTTTTCATAAGGACGGTAACTAAATAGAGCCGTCTTCTCTCCCCTCCGCTCAACTTCTCTACCTTCATATTGTGCATTGAGTGGGGGAATAGAAATTTTGTAAGAAATTGACTTACAGAGATAGTGCTGCCATCACTCATTGTAACTGTCTCGGCAATCTCTCTCACTATATCAATAACCTTATCTTCTGCCCTAAATTCAAGGCCGGTCTGTCTGTAATAGCCGAATACAACGGTCTCTCCCCACTCTGTTTCCCCTTTTGTTGCAGGAATAGCTCCTGTTATAACATCCAGAAATGTAGATTTACCCACCCCGTTTATGCCTACTATACCAATCTTTTCGCCCCGGGTAAAGTTGTAGGTGAATTCATCTATTGTTACTACCGGGCCAAAGCTGTGCGAGACATTTTTACAGTTAATAATTTTGGTGCCCAGCCTGGAAGAGGCTGTATTGATTCTAATGTTATCGTTGTTTACCCTCTGGCCGGCCCTCTCTTTGAGGTCATAAAAGGCATTAATTCTGTATTTTGCCTTTGTGGTTCTTGCCTGAGGCATTCTTCTCATCCATTCGAGTTCGGTACGAAAAAGATTTCTGGCTCTCTCTGTTTCGGTGTTGAAATTCTCTATTCTCTCCTCCCTCTTCTTTAAAAAATAGGTGTAGTTTCCTTCGTATGTATAGAGTTTACCACTTTCAAGTTCAATAATTTTATTGCAAACCCTGTCCAGGAAGTATCTGTCGTGAGTAACCATAAGCAGAGTCACCCTGCTTCTTTTAAGGTAATCTTCCAGAAACTCTATAATCTCAAGGTCAAGATGGTTGGTTGGTTCGTCCATAATTATGAATCCGGTGTCCTGGATCATCATCTTTGCAAGGGCTACCCTTTTCTTTTGACCTCCGGATAGTTGTCCCATCTTTAAATCGAGACTTTCAATTTTGAGAGATGTAAGAATCTGCTTGATTTTCAACTCAAACTGCCATCCCTTTACACGATCCATCTCATTTATTGCCCTCTCCAGAGCTGAGTGGTCGGAACTTATTAGTGCCTTCTCATATTGAGCTGTAATACGGGTTATCTCACCGCCGCCGGAAAATACCTCCTCAAAGAGTGTTTTTTCGTTGTCAAAAACCGGTTCCTGATCAAGAAAAGCCACTCCACCCGAGCTGAAGATTTGGATTGTACCGCTCTCTCCGTTATCATTCAAATCCGGAGTATCTGCACCTGCTATTATCTTAAGAAGTGAGCTCTTACCCGTTCCGTTGGGAGCAATAAGAGCGACCTTTTCGCCTTCGTTGATATTAAGATCCAGATTCTCAAACAGGACCTTTGTACCGTATGTTTTTGTGAGTTTTTGTGCTTGTAATACCGTTGCCATACTGCAAAGTTAATTGAAAGAGAGATAATCTTGTCAGGTATAGCATAATCAAACAGAGATTATCACTGTTGGCAATTCTGGTTTTAATTTCCTGCTCTCTCTATGGTCAGGAGTACTTTGACAAATATTGGACTAAATGTTCGTCTGATACCGCATTTTATTTTGTGACGCAGGACAAAACAGGGGGGAATAGTCATCATATAAAGATGAAATACAATGGAAAATTTTCCAAGGAGTATCTAATTTACAAAACAGACGATTTTCGCAATGGAGAGTGTACTCGTTTCAGAAAAAATGGGGATACAGTAATGCATTTTTTCTATAAAGATGCTAAACGTAACGGAGTGTTTCGCGGCTGGAAAGAGAGAGGTCATTTATACAAAAAAGCATTTATGAAAGATGACTTTGAAGATGGGATAACTGAGTATTACTTCCCAAACTCAAAAATTTCTGCGAGATATGTAATGGAAAAAGGGAAGGTGGTGGAGAGTAATTTTTGGAATGAAGATGGATCTGAACTAGATGATGTAAGGTTAGCAAATATAAGACCAAAATTTCTGGGTAAAGATGAGTTGGCTTTCTCCAGATGGGTTGCTGTGAGGTTGGTATACCCACCAGATTGTGCAAGACTAAACATTGAAGATACGGTTTTACTCAGTTTCAAAATAACAGCCAAAGGATACTTAAGAGATGTTACTGCTATAAAAAGTCCCCATTTCCAGATGGAAGCAGAGGCAATAAGAGTAGTAGAGAGCTCCCCCGCCTGGACTCCTGCAGTTTTGCACAATCAGGTGAGCGAAATAACACTTGTACTTCCTGTAATTTTCAAGTAAAGAGGTTCAGGACTCTAAGTAGAGATATTATAACTTGATTTTTACTGGCTTAACCATATGTTTAGGGTCAAGGATGGTGTCGAGCTGCTCTTTTGTGAGGAGCCCTCTCTCCATTACAAGCTTGTAAACACTCCCTCCGGTTTTAAGTGCCTCCTGCGCAATTTCCGAACTCATTTCATAGCCGATGTACTGCTTGAGAGCAGTGACAATTCCAATAGAGTGCTCTACCATATGGCGACACTGATCTTCATTTGCTACAATACCGTCGATGCACTCTTCGCGAAGGGCTTTAAGAGCTCTTATGAGCCAGTCGCTGGACTCAATAATACTATGTACTATAACCGGCTCCATTACATTCAGTTCAAGCTGTGCCGCCTCCGAAGCGAGACAAACAGCCATCTCGTTGGCAATAATCTTAAAACAGACCTGATTAACAACCTCCGGAATAACCGGATTTACCTTTCCGGGCATTATAGATGACCCAGGCTGCTTAGGTGGCAGGCTGATCTCTGCCAGACCAGTTCTCGGCCCTGAGGATAGCAGACGAAGGTCGTTGCAGATCTTTGATAACCTTATCGCTATCATCTTAAGTGCAGATGCATAGAAGACCATACTTGATGTATCGTTTGTGGCTTCAACAAGATCCTCGGCAAGACGAATATCCCACCCGGTAATATCCCGGATGTGTTTGATGCAGGCCTCTGCATAGCCTGGTTCGGAGGTTATTCCTGTTCCGATTGCAGTTGCACCCATATTTATGAAGAGAAGCTCTTTTGCTGCCTTCTCCAGGCGGCTAAGTTCGTGTTTCATTGCAAATTTATAGGCACCGAAACTCTGCCCCAGGGTCATAGGGACTGCGTCCTGAAGCTGGGTACGTCCCATCTTTATGATGTGAGCAAATTCTCTCTCCTTTCTCTCAAAAGAGTCAATAAGTTTTTGTAACGCCTCCCTTACGTGAAAGTGAGTGAGATAGAGTCCTATATGCATTGCAGTAGGGTATGCGTCATTTGTAGACTGAGCCATATTTACGTGGTCATTGGGGCTACAGTATTTGTACTGCCCCCTTTTTTTACCCATTATCTCAAGAGCTCTGTTTGCAATCACCTCGTTCGCATTCATATTAACACTTGTACCTGCCCCCCCCTGAACCATATCTACAGGGAAGTGCTCCAGATGCTGTCCCTCCATAAGTTCTTTACAAGCAGCCACAATTGCATCCTTAATTTTGTCGTCTATGAGTCCAAGTTCGTGATTTGCAAGAACTGCTCCCATCTTTACTATACCTAGCGCCTTTGTGAACTCGGGATATTCGCAAAGGTAGTCTCTGCTAATATCGAAATTCTCAACGCATCTTAGAGTCTGTACTCCAAATAGCGCCTCAACCGGCACCTCTTTGCTCCCGAGCAAATCGTGCTCTGTACGTGTTTTTCCACTAGTTTTTAAAGGGACTCTCTCCATAACAATATGTTTTAAAAGAAGCTACAAATGTAATAAATTGGAATAATAAAAGCTAATTATTCTTAGAATATCTAAGAATAATAGCACTCACCACAATAGCAGTGATTTCCCTTTCTAGGCGAAGAATTTGTTTACCTTCTTAAGTGCAGATGGAAGAGCGAATACAACAACCCGGTCATAAGGCTTGATCTCTGTGTCGCCAAGTGCAATGAAGCTATTATTCCCTCTTATTACTCCACCAATAATTGCATCTTTAGGGAACCCGAGATTGCGGACTTTATCTTTTGTTATGGAGCTGTTCGGGTTTACAATGAACTCAAGAATCTCTGCATCTGAACCGTTGAGACATTTGATTGACTGAACTTTGTTAGAGAGGGTGAACCGGAAGATACGACTGGCAGTAATAAGCTTTTTATTTATAACTGCATCTACACCCATACCCTCCGCAAGTTTTATATAGTCAATATTCTCTACCTCTGCGATAGTCTTAGCAACACCCATCTTTTTAGCCATTACGCAGGAGAGGATGTTGGTTTCAGAGCTACTGGTGACAGCTACAAAGGCATCAAAATCATTCACATCCTCTTCAATTAGAAGATCTGTATTCCTGGCATCTCCGTTGATTACCAAAGTTTTACTAAGCCTTTCGTTAAGAACATCGCAACGCTCTCTTTTTAGCTCAATTAGCTTAATATAGTCTACAGTGCTTTCAAGTTTCTTTGCAACCATCTCTCCAATTCTGCCTCCCCCAACTATCATTAGCCTTTTTACATCTATGTTGTTTTTCCCGGAGTAACTCATCACCTCCTGAACTCCTGTTCTTTTGGATATTACAAATACGAGGTCGTGCATTTGAAATCTGGTAGAGCTTCTCGGAATAATGGTTTCACCTTCACGCGATATGGCAACTGCTCTGTATTGAGGCTCTCCAACAGCAGTGTAATCTGCAAGAGTTTTATCAATTAAAGGTGCTCCGTCGTCCAGACGGAAGACAATTAGCTGAAGCTTTCCACCGGAGAAGTCCATAAACTCCGAGGTGCCGGTCTGCTTAAGAAGGTCAATAATTTCGTGAGAGGCAATCTTTTCCGGATAGAAAAGGAGGTCTATACCCATCTCTGTAAATAGAAGCTTGTTTTCGTTTTGCAGATACTCATCATTGTTGATACGTGCTGTAACTTTACTGCTTCCCATTTTTTTTGCAAGGAGCGCACTTATGAGGTTAACATCCTGCTCCTGAGAGGGACTTACTGCAATAAAAAGGTCTGCCTTAGCGGCACCGGCATATGCAAGAGTCTTTATAGATGTAGGTGAACCGAATACAGTAAGAACATCTGAATTCTCCGCAACTCTGTTTAATCTGGACTCGTCGTTGTCTATCAACGTCAAGTCGTGATACTCATTGCTAAGCATTTTGGCAAGGTGGCTTCCCACATCGCCGGCACCTGCAATAATTATTTTCATTTTAAACTATTTTAATACTCCTCCTCATTGAAGAAGAAGTCCTCTTTGCTGGGATAATCGGGCCAAATATCCTCAATGCTATCATAAACCTCCCCGTCCTCTTCCAAATCTTCCAGATTCTCTATCACCTCAAGAGGTGCTCCTGAGCGGGTTGCATAATCAATAAGCTCTTCTTTAGTTGCAGGCCATGGAGCATCCTCCAGTTTCGACGCCAGTTCAAGTGTCCAATACATAGCACAAATAGTTAATAATTAAGCATTTACAATAAACTGCCAAAATAGTTTGCGAAGATAGTGAAATATTTTTGATTTACAAGATTATTGATACCAGAAATCGTCCCCAAATCCATTGACCATTGATAAGTATCTGGCGTAGACATATAGGTAGTCCGATAGCCTGTTTAGATATTTAACTGCAATCTCCAGTCGAGGTTCTACCATAACTGATATTGATGCTCTCTCTGCTCTTCGACATACAGTTCTTGCAATGTGGCACTCTGCTGCAACACGGGGTCTTTCGGGCAAGATGAATGCGCTCTGCTCAGGTAGTTTCGCTGTCATTTCATCTATTTGATTTTCAAGAAATTCTATTTCAAGATAGTCGAAAGGTTTTAATTTTTGAGATGTTGTTTGGTCAGATGCAAGGTGGGCAGCTACAAGCATCAGATTTGCCTGAATTCTTCTTAGATTATCGTGATAAGGTTCTCCAAAAGCATCAGCCCTTAATAGTGCAATATGTGAAATAAGTTCGTCAACACTCCCGTATGCATTTACTCTGGGGTCATCTTTACTCACCCTCTCTCCTCCAACAAGAGATGTTCTCCCCTTATCTCCGGTTTTGGTATATACCTTCATTTGAATATTAAATTAAAGTAGTGCTGTTTAGTTATAGTCCAGACAGTTTTTATTTACCTCATCTGACTCAATAAGACCATCTCTGAGTCGGATTATTCTTTTTGCGTGTTTGGCTATATCCTCTTCGTGAGTTACAACTATTATTGTGTTTCCTTTTTTGTGAATATCTGCAAATAGTTTCATTATATCTGCAGATGTCTTGGAGTCCAGATTCCCGGTTGGCTCATCTGCAAGTATTATAGATGGTTTGTTTACAAGAGCTCTGGCCACTGCAACCCTTTGACGCTGACCTCCGGAAAGCTCATTTGGCTTGTGGTGGAGGCGGTCTGTAAGGTCTACACTCTCAATCGCCTCTCTTGCCATAAAGTCCCGCTCTGCTTTTCCTATGCCGGAGTAGATTAAGGGAAGGGAGACGTTATCCAGAGCGTTGTATCTCGGCAGAAGATTGAATGATTGAAATATAAAGCCAATCTCCTTATTCCTCACCTCTGCAAGATCGTTATCATCCATTTTGGAGACATCGGTTCCGTTAAGAATATATGTGCCGGCTGTAGGGCTGTCAAGACACCCCAGGATGTTCATCATTGTAGATTTACCGGAACCTGATGGTCCCATTATGGCGACATACTCATTTTTGTGGATTGTAATATCAACGCCGTTAAGAGCCTTCACCTCCTGGGTGCCAACTTTGTAGAATTTTTTTATTCCTTTGATTATGATGATTTCTTTGTTCATCTTGTTTTCTTTTAAAGTACAAATCTATAAAATAAAGAGACTCTCTTTGGTATATGAGAGAGGAAAAATTTCTGAGGCACTCCTGTAAAGAGTCTCAACAGCCCGCTCACCCTCCTCTGAAATGTCCACAGAGTATTGATTGACAAATAGTTTAATGTGTTTTTGCAAAACATTAATCTCCATCTCTCTTGCGTGAATCCTGGAATATTCTACAGAAAGATGTGGGTTTTTAAAAGCAAATTCAATACTTCTTTTGAGAATTCTGTTCACTCTCTGTTGAGTTTCTGAATCTATTGATCTTCTGATTGCAATTCCACCAAGGGGAATAGGCAGAGAGTATCTTTTATGCCACAAATCACCCAGATCTGCAATCTTGCAGAGACCCTTTTCGCTATAGGTGAAACGGCTTTCGTGAATCAGAACCCCGCTCGAATACCTCCCTGTTAAAACGGCATCTTCAATCTCAGAGAAAACTAACGGTTCTGTTTTTTTTATCTCCGGGAAGAAGATTTTAAGCAGCAGCGCTGCAGTTGTTTTCTCTCCCGGAATTGCCGTAACGGATCTGCTGAGCTGCTCCATATCTATAGCTCCCTTTTCCGGAAACAGAGGATAACCCTTTTTTGCAACCAGAAGAGGACCGTTATTAAATCCCAATGCACTTCCTGCCCTTAACATTATATATTTATCTGCCAGGTGGCAATATGCGTGGTAACTTAGTTTGCAGATGTCATAGACACCTTCTGCCGAACTTTTATTGAGAGTCTCAATATCCATAAGATTGACATCAAATGTGAGACCCTCGCAATCTACAAGGGAGTGAACCATTGCGTGAAAAGCAAAAGTATCGTTGGGGCAGGGTGAATATGCAAGGGTCAGCCTCATTTGACCAGAGCCTTGAGCAGGACCTTTGAGGCTTCTCTAAGAGAGTCCAGAGCAAGAGGTATATTCCATCTGGCTCTCTCTCTCTCTCCTACCTCATTGGATACTGAACGGAGCTCAATAAACGGAACTCTCTCCAGAATACATACATAGAAAAATGCGGCACCCTCCATACTCTCGATAGAGGGCAAAAAATCTCTCTCAAGTTGATCTCTCTTTCCGGGCAATCCGCTAACTGTTTGAACTGTAACAGCGGTAGCTCTTTTATAAGGTGATAAAGCGGCCTCAACTGCTCCGGATAGACCTGGTGCAAGGAGTGCGCCGCTATGAAACGGGTGAGTATCTGCATCCAGAATCTTATAGTCAAACAGAGTTTGGAAGCCGGTACAGGTTTCAAAACCGAGGTCTCCGAAATACTCTCTATCTACTCTTGCAACAGATCCTATCGGGAACTCCCCGGAAAAGCTTCCGGCTATCCCTATGTTAATAGCCAGGTCAAATTTGGCAGAAGTTGTATTCAGTATCTTTGTAAGCCTGTAACTTGTAGATGTAGTTCCAATGCCTGTTAACATCCATTCGATTTCTAAACCATATTGTTCACTTTTAGTGAGTGAATTGTAAGCCTGTCTTGCCGTTATGAGCTCTTCCTGTTCGGCTGCTGTTATCAGTAATCTCATACTATGTCCCTTTTTTTTGTATTATTGCACCATATTTGCACAATTCACGAAATTAGATATTAATTATGGCATATACAAAGATTGAGCAATATGACGAGGAGACAACTCAGTCTATTGCTAAACACTACAAAGAGATACTGAGACTTTTAGGTGAAGATACTTCAAGAGAGGGGCTTATACTTACTCCGGTTAGAATTGCAAGATCTGTTCAGTTTCTGACTCAGGGATATGAGATGGATGGTCCATCCATCCTGAATTCGGCCAAATTCAAGGAGGAGTATCAACAGATGGTTCTGGTAAAAGATATTGAGCTCTACTCTTTGTGTGAACACCATATGCTCCCATTTTACGGAAAGGCTCATATCGCATATATTCCAAACGGATACATAACAGGTCTTAGTAAAATTGCAAGGGTTGTAGAGGCCTATGCCAGAAGACTTCAGGTACAGGAGAGACTTACCGTGCAAATCCGGGATTGTATCCAGGAGACTCTAAACCCGCTCGGCGTTGCAGTTGTTATTGAGGCTTCACATATGTGTATGCAAATAAGGGGAGTGCAAAAACAGAACTCAGTAACCACTACATCTGCATTTACAGGAGCTTTCCTTAAAGATATAAGAACCAGAGAGGAGTTTATACACCTGATAGGTGTCTCTCTTCACTAGAGTTTCATAGCCAGAGTAAAATCAAACTGCAGCCCTGTATCTGCCCTGTTGCAGACAACGATTTTTCCTTTATGAAGATGAACTGCATTTCTCACAATTGCGAGCCCAAGTCCGCTGCCTCCGCTTTTTCGACTGCGCCCCTTCTCCACTCTGTAAAAACGCTCAAAAATTCTGTGGATATGCTCTTCCGGGACACCTTTCCCGGTATCGTAGTATGAGAAGTAGGCCTCACGTTCTGTGACTCCGGTCACCTTTACATAGATGTCCAGATCCTCTCCGGCGTGTTCAATAGAGTTGTCGATAAGATTTTTAAAGAGAGAGTAGATTAAAAGATAATTTCCTTCAATCTCTAAATCTTGGCTTACATCTGTATTGAAACGTATCTTTTTCTCCTCCAGCTTGAATGAGAGGTCTCCCTCAATCTCCTTAAGACAGCGGTATATGTTTATACTCTCGTACTCAAACTTATCTGCAGCCTCCTCTATTTTGTTGAGAATTGAGATGTCATTCACAATTGCAGAGAGGCGAAGAGATTGAGCGTAAGCTCTCTCAATAAAGAAGCGACTCTGCTCTTCATTGAGATTTTCCTGCTGAAGCAGAGTCTCGAGGTAACCTCTTATCCCGGTAACGGGAGTTTTGAGTTCGTGTGAGACATTATGGGTGAGCTCCTGTTTATACCTCTTTGTGTTCTCAAGTTGGCGAAAAGCGTTCATAATCTTCTCTCCGACACCTCCCATCTCATCCTTTGGGAAACGTATCTCGTCATAATCCTCTTCCCCGTGCTCAACTCTTGCGATGAACTCTTTTAGTGCACTATAGGGTTTGCTGATTTGCCTAGTAAGGAAAACCAGAACTGCAGATGCAAGGAGGAAAACTATTATTATATATAACTGCCAGGTCTTATCATTTTTTATTACCGGTAAAATCAAAGAGTTGTAATCCAGGGCAACCCGTACAAACTTATGAGGATACTTTTTAGCAAAATACAGATACTCACTCTTTAGAGTATTTGAGTATCTAAGGGATGATCCGGATCCGAATTTAACAGCTTCAAGGAGTTCCGGTCTGTTAAAGTGATTATCCAGGATAGAGTCTCTGTTTGAAAAATTGTCAAAAATTACCCAAGCGTTGCTATCCATAATTGTTATCCTCATCTCTTGCGGGAAGAGGTCGCCGGAAGAGTCCAAAGCAGCTTCAACCTGCTCTCTATTCGTGCAATCTTTGACTGAGGCATAGATAATATCCGGATAGGGGTGAATTCTGTAAGAGAGCTTCTCCAGTTTAAACTGACTCTCACGTCTGATAAGGATCAATGAGAAGAGCAGGCTGGTGGCTACCAGCACTAACAAAAAATAGGTGAGAATTTTATATCTGTAGCTGATCTTCATCTTTAACCCTCCTCATCCGGATCAAAGCAATATCCGTACCCAGACCTGTTGACTATAAGAGAGCTGTAGGGCTCAATCTTTTTTCTTAACCTTGCAATATGGACATCAATTGTCCTATCAAGTACATATGCCTCGTTTTGCCATACACTATCGAGAATTTGTGCCCTGGAGAAGATTTTTAGTGGTTGAGATGCAAGCATATATAATATCTCAAACTCTTTTTTTGTGAGTTTGATATCCCTCCCTTCGATAGTGACAATTTTATTAACGAAGTTGATTGACATACTTTTGAATTCAAACCCGGAGTCAGACACTTTTTTTGAGACTTTTGAGCTACTCTCCTCAGAAGAAGTTCTGGAGAGAACTGCTTTAACCCTTGCAGTTACCTCTTTGATAGAGAATGGTTTTGAGATATAGTCGTCTGCACCAATATTAAACCCTTTGAGCTTGTCGCTCTCCTGGTCTTTGGCAGTTATAAATATTATTGGAATATTCCTGGGATACTCCTCCCTGATAAGTTCGGCAAGTTTAAAGCCGGAGATTGCACCCATCATAACATCCAGCAGAAGCAGGTCATAGTTATTCTTCAGTTTAGAGTATGCCTCTTCTGCGGAGTATGCAACATCTGTGTCAAAGCCTGCACTCCTTAGATTAAAGCTGAGAATTTCACACAGATCCTCTTCATCGTCTACAACAAGTATTTTCTTCTTTTTCATAGCGCAAATGTAAGATATGATAACAAATCAATGCTAAAATAGGGGGTAACTTAAGAATTTCTTAACTTTTAGTTATTATTTCCTTAACATACCCGAGATACTTTTGCATCATAATTATTAAGACAAAAATAGTGAGAAATTTATTGATTATTAAAGCAATTTGGGTATTGATTTTATTTACTCCAAATAAAGTAACAGCACAAGCGACAACAAGTATACTTGAGGGTAAAGTTATTGATAAATCTACAGGAGAACCAATTATTGGGGCGACAATTTTCTTCCCTGACATCAGAAAAGGGTCAATGACAGACCCAAACGGTTTATATTCAATCTCACAACTCTCTCCCGGTGTGCATAAAGTAGAAATATCCTGCATAAGTTATAAAAAGATATCTATAAATGACCTTGAGATAAAGGAGGGGAATAACGGCTTTGATATCGTACTGGAAGAGTCTGCTAACCTTCTAGATGAGGTGGTAGTCACATCTGTGAAGAGGATGAATTCAGAGATTGCAATGGTTCAGGCTACACGTAGCTCCGGTGTGGTTATGAGCGGTATGTCCGGTAAGCAGATTACCAAATCTCAGGACAGAAATGCAGCGGAGGTAGTAAGGAGAATACCCGGAGTATCAATAATGAATGACAGATATATAATAGTGAGAGGACTACCAAGCAGATACAACAACGTATGGGTAAACAACTCATCTGTACCAAGCACTGAGGCAGATTCCAGATCTTTCTCATTTGATATCCTGCCATCTTCACAGTTGGAGAGTATTATGATAGTAAAATCACAATCAGCAGAAATTCCATCAGATTTTTCGGGAGGTTTTGTAAAAATTACAACAGGCAGTATGCCCGAAGTGTCGGAGTCAACTCTCTCCTACGGGATGGGTATGAATAGTGTTACCCACTTTAATGATCAGTACAGAACTAAGGGGTATTTAACGGAGTTATTCGGAATAAAGGGAGGTCAAAGGAGCCTAAAAGGATTTGTTCCTCAAAGGCTGGATAACAACAACTCATCTCTTGTTACTGAGGTTACAAAGAGCGGTTTTTCTCAGGAGTGGGAGGTTTTAAGGGGCAAGGCTCTGCCAGACCAAAGAGTTACAATGATGTTTGGAAGAGCCTATAATTTTAAAAAAGGTTATAAAATGGGGATTGCCGGGGCATTAAACTATACCAGAAGTTCACAAACCTATAAGGATATGACCAATGCAAGGTTCGGGGTTTATAATATAAACACCGATGAGCCGGAGTACATCTATAAATATACCGATAATCAGTATAGTCTGGATTCAAGAATCGGAGGTATGCTAAACATAACGCTAATGTCCGGAAAGAACAAAATAGAATTCAGAAATATGGTAAATATTATGGGTAAAAACCGTTACACATCCAGAGAGGGGTGGCAAAACATCAGTGCTAAATATATACAAGAGAAACAGGAGTATCTCTATACAAACCGAACAATATATACCGGACAACTGGCAGGAAGCCACCGTTTTTCAAAAAGGACTCTTGACTGGAATGTAGCATACTCTTTTGCAGGAATGGATCAACCGGACAGAAGGATTATAAACAGAGAGGAGAACAATATTTACGGAGATCAGGACTTTGGAAAGATGTCCATAGATCAGAATGAGATAACACGGGATTTCGTCAACCTTAAAGAGCATATTGTTACACCGGCTTTAAACTATACTCTTCCATTTGAGGTAACCCAAAACCTTGTTATGGAGTTAAGGACAGGAGCTCTTGGAGAGTATAAAACTCGTAACTACAAAAACAGACAGTTCTTTTATAGATTTAACAGATATTCGCTTCCTTCTGATTTTGTTTACCGAGATGTTGTAGATGAGATTCTTAAAGATAATAATTATGGATCAGATAAACTTTATCTGTACGAAGATACAGATAACAGAAACAGCTACAAAGGAGAGATACTTAGCGGTGCAGGATATATCTCCGCAAAAATGACTTCCGGCAGATTTAATATAATTGCAGGAGTAAGGGCAGAAATGGGCACAATGAAACTTACCAACTATGATAAAATTTATGAATACACTACTGTAAGCAAAGATTACAACTACTTTGACATAAACCCTTCCCTTAATGCATCATATAACATCTCTAAAAATGAACTCATACGAGTAGCATATGGAAAATCTGTAAACCGTCAGGAGTTTAGAGAGGTATCCTCTTCTGTTTATTATGATTTTAATCTATTCTCAGATGTAAAAGGGAATCCGGAACTCAAACACGCTACTATCAATAACATAGATCTACGGTATGAGTACTATCCCACAAATAACGAATACATCACATTAGCTCTTTTCTATAAACATTTCAAAAACCCTATTGAGTGGACCTACCTCGATGCCGGTGGTTCCTATACCTATACATTCGAAAATGCAAAAGCTGCAAATAATATGGGAGCAGAGGCAGATATAAGGAAGAATCTGGGATTTTTAGGACTCAAAAACTTCACTCTGGGGTTGAATGCCGCCTATATTTACAGTAAAGTGGAGTTTGATAAGGAGAGTTCGCTTGAGAGGGACCGTGCTATGCAGGGGCAGTCGCCATATATTATAAATACGTCCCTCTTTTATGACAATGAAAAGTTAGGATTAAGTGCCGGAATTCTTTACAACAGAATTGGCAAAAGAATAGTTGGTATCGGTAAGGCAGATACGGGAACCGGAGCGAGCGTAAACAATGAAATACCTGATACTTATGAGCTTTCTAAAGATATAATAGATATCACCATAAGTAAAAAGTTTGGAAAAAGAGTTGAGCTAAAGGGAGGGATTAAAGATATTCTCAATCAAAGTGTAATATTTCAGCAATACCCTCAATATATGGATTCAAACGGCAATCTGCAAAAAAGAAACCAGAATTCAAAAAGCTTCAAACCCGGCAGCTATTTTACTCTTGCTTTACAGATAAAACTTTAATTCAAATAATAGAAACTAACAATTTAATTAATATGAAACAGTTTAAAAATCTTGCAATTCTATTGATCTCAACAATCGCATTGTTTCTACCTTTTTCTTGTGAAAAAGAGGTTGTGACGCCAACGCCGGACCCTACTGAGCAGATAATTTTTGAGGGCAATGTTATAGGCAACGGCTCCCAGGAGTTTGAAATCAAGGAGAACCACACCCTAAAAAAAGGCAAATACCTATTAAAAGGTTGGATATATATTACAGATGGAGCAACTCTCACAATAGAACCGGGGACAATTATAAAAGGAGATAAAGATACAAAAGCGGCACTTATTGTTGAGACAGGAGGTAAACTAATAGCCCAAGGAACGGAGAATGAGCCTATAATCTTTACATCAAACCAAGCGGTCGGGTCGAGAAAGCCCGGTGACTGGGGTGGACTGGTTATTTGCGGAAAGGCAAAAAATAATAAAGGTGAGATGATAATTGAAGGGGGGCCTCGTTCTAAGCACGGCGGAAGTAATGATGAGGATAACTCAGGAGTGATCTCCTATGTGAGAGTTGAGTTTGCAGGATACCCCTTTAAAACAGATCAGGAGATTAATGGTCTTACAATGGGCTCTGTAGGCAGCGGAACAAAGATAGATCACGTTCAGGTATCATACTCCAATGACGATGCCTTTGAGTGGTTTGGCGGAACGGTAAATGCTAAATATCTTGTTGCCCTTAATAACTGGGATGATAGTTTTGATACCGATGCAGGATTCTCCGGAAAGATCCAGTTTGGCTTGGTAGTTACCAATCCTAAGATTGCAGATATATCAAGAACTAACGGATTTGAGTCGGACAACAACTCAGATGCTCCGAATCAGCAGCCAATAACAGCACCTGTATTCTCAAATATAACTATAATTGGCCCGATAGGTCAAGATCCTGCATACCTGAATACAACTGCATATATTGACGGAGGAGTATATAACCCTAACAATGGATCAAAACTTGGTCAGCATCAGGCTGCAGTGCAAATACGAAGAGGATCAAATCTAAGCCTCTTTAACTCAGTTGCAACCGGATTTCCTGTAGGTTTAGCAATAAACAACGATAAGGGCTCTCAAACTCAACAGGCTGCAACTGCAGGAAGCCTCAAAGTGCAAAATGTCTATTTTGCCGGAATGACTATACTCGGTACAGATAAAGACGGCTCATACAAAGATGCTCTTTCAACCGATGCATCTGCAATTAATGAGGCAATTGAGTCATTCTCATCTACTTTTTTCAAACAGGCTGCCAATAGTAATATAAACAACTCTTCTATTGCCTCCCTGTTACTGAAGCAGCCGGCTAACCCTTCTGTAAACGGAAACTGGCTTCCAATGAGCTCAAGTCCGCTTCTCAATAAGAGTAATCTTTTTACCGACCCTAAGGTCTCAGTTGCTTTCTTTGACAAGGTTAATTTTATCGGTGCATTCCGTAGCGATGCCGCCGCAGACAACTGGACTCTTAAATGGACAAATTTCGACCCGCAAAATACTGCATATTAATTTTTTTTTTGATTCTAAATAAAACTTAATCAACACACTATCCGGTGAAAAATATTATTCATCGGATAGTGTTTTATTAAATAAGTTTATTATATTTGCGAGGATAAAATAATCGTAATGGTCTTCGCCTCAATCCTGAAAGATTTAAAATCGCTGATGTCGGTTTCGTCAATTGACGAGATTGATATTAACTCCTCCCACAAGGCCAACATCTATGCGGGAGCTTTAGGGACGCTAATTTTAACCCTCTTTCTGGCCCTTTTCATCTATTACGACCCTAACTACTACAGGTATCCTATCTTCTTCATACTCGCTCTTTTCCCTTTTCTGTGGAGTTGCCTTTTTTTTAGTGATAAAAAGCACCACTTCAGGTGTGCTATCACAATGTATCTGGTCTTTACAACATTCCTTTCTGTAATGTCAATGCTCTTCTTCGGCAAAGAGCTTGGGATTCATAACTATCACTTGGTTTTGGCACTTCTTCCTCTTATCTCGTTTAAAAGGGAGAGGTGGATTACAATTGCCCTTTTACTTCTTCTCAACTTTGGTCTTTACCTATATATTCAACTTGTGTGGGTGCAATCCTCGTCACTTCTTGTTTTTCCTAAGAGTCTCGAGAAAATTAACTTTCTCACCTCTATGATTCTTTTCGGGATGACCTTCTCTATTTTAATTCTTGACAGGCAGATAATTGCGCAAAAACACTTTATGCTGAGGCATCTGGCACAAGAGCTCAGCGTTAAGAACTCAGAGTTGGAGAACGCAGTTGCAACAAAAGATAAATTTATATCGTTAATTGCCCACGATCTTAAAGGACCCGTGGGTAACCTATCAAACTTTCTCGAACTGCTTTCAGATAAACTAACATCTTTAACCAAGGACGAGCTGTATGACTCACTCTACGTTTTGAAGACCTCCTCAAGAAATACTTATGACCTTCTCGAGAATTTGCTTAACTGGTCAAGAATTCAGACAGGAGATATAAGTTTTAGCCCTGCTAAGGGAGATCTCTGTACAATTGTCTCAAATAATATTGAACTTTTCAAACCGATCTCATTCAGAAAGGGGATAACTCTGGAGTATAACCCCAATGGCCCAAACATTGTGAGTTATGATACCAATATGATAAACACTGTTGTTAGAAACCTACTTAACAATGCTGTAAAATATACAAACTCAGGCGGTAAAATTGTTGTAACCTGCAATAATAACAATAATAAAGCTGAGATTTACATAGAGGATACAGGGGTAGGAATGGATAGGGAGACCCTTGAGAATCTCTTTAGGCTGGATATTAAACGTTACCCATCTACAGGAACTGCGGGTGAGAGTGGTACAGGACTCGGCTTAATTATGTGTAATGAGTTTATTCACAGGCACGGCGGGGTAATAACTGCCGAGAGTACTAAGGGAAAGGGGAGCAAGTTTACCATATCTCTCCCTATGAACAGTTAACGTTTAGTAAGTCCCAACTCTTTAGCTTTTAGCTCCATTAACGCCTCTGCTTCATCTTTATCATTTCCAATCACCCCATCCAGGATAGCATTCTTAATGTACTCCTTTATTATTCCAATCTCTTTACCGGGGCTGATCTCATAAATCTCCATAATACGTTCTCCCGTTACAGGATTATGAAATTGCCTTACTGCATCCTTCGCCTCAACCTCAATAAGCTTCTCTCTCACAACCGAGAAATTCCCTTTGTGCTTTTTTACGGTATTCTCATTCTTAGATGTAATATCTGCTTCACACAGCAACATAAGGTCCTCTATATCTTCGCCTGCATCAAAGAGGAGCCTCCTCACCGCTGAGTCGCTCACCACCTCCTGTACAAGTGCAATTGGCCTGAGATGAAGCTGAACCATCTTCTGTACATACTTCATCTTCTCATTCATAGGCATTTTAAGCTGATTGAATATCTTAGGTATCATCTTTGCCCCAACAAAGTCGTGGCCGTGAAATGTCCAACCTATATTGGGCTCAAAGCATTTGGTTGCCGGTTTTGCAATGTCGTGCAGCAGAGCTGCCCATAGAAGCCAAAGATTATCACTCTGTTTTGCAAGGTTGTCTACCACTTGTAATGTGTGTGAGAAGTTATCTTTATGCCCCTTACCTTCTATGTTCTCCACGCCTTTAAGTAATAAAAGCTGAGGCAGAATCAACTCCAGTAAACCGTTAGATTCCAGCAGTCTAAACCCCACAGATGGTACTGGCGAAAGCAGAATTTTATTTATCTCTTCGTTAATCCTCTCGTGTGAGAGAATCTTGATTCTTTCCCGGTTTCGCTTTATGGACTCCAGAGATTCAGGAACGATGGAAAAAGATAGCTGAGACGCAAATCTTATTGCCCTGAGAATTCTTAAGGGGTCGTCGCTGTATGTTGTATCCGGCTCAAGTGGGGTTCTTATTAAGCCATTCTCAAGATCTTTTACCCCGTTGAAAGGGTCGGATAGTCTTCCAAAATCCTCCTCCTGCAGGCTTAGAGCAAGTGCATTTATGGTAAAATCTCGTCTGAGTTGGTCATCTTCAAGCGACCCATCCTCAACAATCGGCTTTCTGGAGCTGGCCCTGTAGGACTCTTTACGTGCACCTACAAATTCGATCTCCAGATCGTGCCATTTTAACATTGCCGTACCAAAATTTTTAAAAACAGAGACGGTAGTACCAAGGGCGAGGGCTACCCTCTCTGCGAGTTCAATACCGCTCCCCTCAACTACAATGTCAATATCTTTGCTTTTTCTCTTGAGCAGAGAGTCCCTTACATACCCTCCAATTACGAAGGCTCTCACGCCGGATAATTCAGCCTCTTTGGAGATAATCTTGAATATCTTTTTTTTAAGAAAGTTCATTGTAGTTTGGTATCTCTGTTAAAAATGTATACTTACCATCTGTCGGGTCAATTTTTCCCATAAATGTATCTCTTCCGTTTGTAACCAATAGAAATTTCACTTTAAGTGCCAAATTATATCTTACAATCTGCTCAAAGCTCTCCCTTGTAATCTTTACTTCAGGAGATTTGCACTCTGCAACCATTATAGGCTTTGACTCCCTGTCAAAGATTACAAGATCTCCCCTGTATTTTAACCTGTTTATTACCAAGGAGTATTCGCAACTCATAAGATGCAGAGGATATCCTAAATTTGAAGAGAGCTCTTGAATAAGTTGTTGCCGAACACCCTCCTCCGGAGTGAGTGCAACTCTCTTTCTTCTCACAGGGTCAAATATACTCTCTCTCATCCGGTCGTTAATTACCTCGCAAAGATATAAAATTTGCTCTGTTTACCCTTTTTGCATAAATTAGCCGACAGATATTATGGGGAAAAAAGAGATAGAAAATAGTATAAAAAACTTCCGGGAGATTCTCTCAGGCATTAAGGGGGGCTCCTTTAAACCCTTCTACCTGCTTATGGGAGAGGAGCCCTATTACTCGGATGTTATTATTGATGAGATTGCCACAAACGCACTTAACGAAGATGAGAGAGGGTTTAATCAGTTGATTCTTTATGGCTCAGATGTAACTGCCACTCAGGTGGTGGAGTCGGCTCGTCGTTATCCTATGCTTGCTTCAAGGCAGGTTGTCATCTTAAAGGAGGCTCAGCTGATGGATCGTATGGACGATCTTGAAATCTACTTCCGCCAGCCTATGCCTACAACCCTTTTGGTTGTCTCCCTCACCGGCAAGAGCATAGATAAACGCACCACTCTCTACAAAAGTGCACTCTCAAACGGAGTTGTTTTTGAGTCCTTTTCACTCTATGAAGATATGACCTTCTCCTGGATAGAGAGTTACATAAAATCCAAGGGCTTCACAATATCCCCGGAAGCGGCAATGCTTATGGGGGAGTATTGCGGTACCGAGCTTAGAAAACTGGTGCTGGAGCTGGACAAACTCCTTACAAACTTGTCTGATAGCAAAAAAAAGATAGAGACATTAGATATAGAAGAGAACATTGGAATAAGCAGAGAGTATAATGTTTTTGAGCTTACAAAGGCTATTTCGTTCAGGGATAGTGTTAAAATCTTCAAGATAGTAAAGCACTTTGGAGCATCTCCACGGCAGTTTCCTTTGGTTGTGACGACAGCTGCCCTTTTTATGCACTTTTCAAGAGTATTGAAGTATCACGCGCTTCACACGAACGGAGCTAAGCCCTCAAGGGGAGAGATAGCTTCATACATTGGTGTAAATCCCTATTTTATGCCGGAGTATGACCAGGCAGCCCGAAACTACCCGCTCATCAAGTGTATGGAGGCAATATCATTAATAAGAAGATATGACTCAATGGGAAAAAGCTCGCAAAGAGGTGAGGCAGAAGATGGGGATATACTACTGGAGCTTGTATATAAAATCAGCCACTGATTTTGAACAACCTCTAATCTATAACAACCGAATCTACAATAACAGGCTAATCTACAACAACCCGCTCAACTCGTTGTGAGATTGAGGTGAAGATCTCATAAGTTATTGTTTTGAGAACATCTGCAATTTCACGAGGGTGAGGAGATTCTCCGAAAATTGTGACCTCATCTCCCGGCACTACATCAATACCGGTTACATCAATCATAAAGGAGTCCATGCAGATATTTCCTATTGTAGGGGCTAACTTCCCGTTAACCATAAATTTAATGGAGCCTCTGGATAGGTGTCTGTCAATACCATCTGCATATCCAACAGGTATTGTAGCAATTTTTTTTCCTTCGCTGCCAACCACGCCGTGTCTTCCGTAACCAACAGTGCCTCCCTTTGTCTGCTTTACCTGAATAACAGGAGCAACAAATGATGCAGCAGGTTTAAGCTTTGTGTCATCTACATAGCTGGTGCCGTAGATGCCTATCCCTAGCCTTACCATATCCATCTGTGCATAGGTGAATCTCTCTATTCCAGAGGAGTTAAGGATGTGTCTCATAGGCATATATGAGAGTACAGATGTCATCTCATTGGCCATAGTGCAAAATATCTCTATCTGTTCTCTGGTAAAGCTGTCGTGTTTAGCCTCATCTGCAGCTGCAAGATGGGAAAAGAAGGATTTGATTTTAAGAGATGGATTCTCTTTTATAACCTGCTTTAACTCATTGAGCATTGTTATGTCAAATCCCACTCTCTGCATTCCAGTGTCAAATTTTATATGTACGGGGTAGTGTGAGATTGAGGCTCTCTTTAATGCGGCGGCCATATCTGAAGCAGATTGAGGCGTTATAATGCTAGGTTCCAGATGATATTTAATGATTTCGTCAAAATTGTCTACCCCTGGAGTAAGGACCATAATTGGTAGTTTAATGCCGGCCTTTTTAAGCTTTATCCCTTCGCAGGGGAAAGCAACACCAAGGTAATCTGCACCAAACTCCTGAGATAATTTTGCAATTTCTATATCTCCTAATCCATATCCATTTGCCTTAACTAAGACTAGCAATTTTGTTGATGATGAGAGTTTTGAACGAAAAAAATTGAAATTGTGAAATAGGTTCTTTTTGCTGATTCTTAGTTGAGCATGTCTCATTATTTTGTAATTTTGGGGTAAAGTTAAGAATTGTTTAAAAAAATAACTTCCCATATTGAAAAACTTTTATACATTTGCCGCCATAAAATCAGACCTAAAAAAATCAAATAACATTATGAAAATTAAATCACTAATTGCAGTATTTGCTATTGTTATGGCAGTTGCATCTTGTGGCACCAAAGAGCGCTCACTCTCTGAGAGACTTTCTGGAGTGTGGAGTGGCTCAAATACTATTGAAATCACAATGACAGACTCAGTAGGTAGTGTTGTTATTCAGCAGCTATCTGCACCAATAGAGATTGAATATCTTTCAGACTCTACCTTTACCGCTGTTATCTCTATTAACGACACTATTCAAATTAAGATGGGTGGTATTGCAAACGTTACAGACACCCTTGCAACATTGAGCGGATCTATGGCTGCTAAAACTAATATGGATATTGTGGGTGAGATGAAAATTAATGCAGATGAGTCTCTTGCCTTTACATATACAGGAACTTCTTCTGAGGTAAACGTAATCCACAAAGGTACTGTAACAGCTGTACGCAAGGTTAAATAGCTACAGATTCTGCTCGTTAAGAGCATTAAAACAGTGGCGACAGATTGGTTCATAGCTCTCTTTTTCGCCGAGCATAACCAGTTTGTCGCTTTTTGTGAGGCGGTGTGAGTGGTGAGCAAGATTTCCACACGTTACACAAATAGCGTGAACTTTTGTAACATATTCTGATACAGCCATTAAACTGGGCATAGGTCCAAATGGTTTTCCCAGATAGTCCATATCCAACCCGGCCACGATAACCCGTACACCATCTGCAGCCAATCTTTGGCAAACCTCAACAATACCCGGATCAAAAAATTGCGCCTCATCAACCCCGACAACATCTACATTCACAGCATAGAGAAGAATGCTTGAAGATGACTCCACCGGGGTTGAGCGGATCTTGTTTGAGTCGTGAGATACGACATCTGCAAGGGAGTATCTTACATCAAGCATTGGCTTGAATATCTCTACTCTCTGATTGGCAAAGGTTGCTCTTTTTAGCCTCCTTATAAGCTCCTCTGTTTTCCCGGAGAACATAGAGCCGCAGATGACCTCAATCCATCCTGCTTTTTTTGCGCTTTCAAGAAACATTTTAATTACTTTTGTATATGATGCAAAGATAAAAAAGTTGAGATGCTAAACGCTAATAAAATTTCAGAAATTAAAATCATTATTGAGGGATTACTAAAGGATATTGAATCTTTGAGTGAGGTTCAGATGGTATCACATATAAAGTGGGAGGAGGTGATGTTGAGCGTCTCTATGGTTACCCAAAAACTGACAACCTTAAGGGTGGAGCAGGAGCGAAATTATCTCAGAGAGTTAAAGGAGCAGGCCCAAAAAGCGGTTACTTCAAGAGACGAAGAGATAAGAGTGCTAACCCAGAGTATTGCAGAGCTAAAAAGATCTCTTTCAGATGTGAATCTCAATCTTTCTAAATCCATAGTTCCAAATCTCTTCAGTTCAAAAGAGGTGACAAGCGTAACACTTAAGGATGCAGATATGCAAGGAGAAGAAGAGCCTCTCTTCACAAAAGAGAGCTCCAATGAGAAGGCAGACATTCATTCAGTTATAGAGGAGAATAATGAGGAGATAGAGTTTGAATTTCTTTCAGATACCAGACCGATAATAGATGTTGCTATGGGCACCACACCCGAGTGGATGAAGGATAACCCGGGGCCCAGGGTGAATAATCTCCATATGGCAATAACACTTAACGATAAGCTCTTTTTTGTAAAGGAGCTCTTTAGGGGTGACGAAGATCAGTTTCGCCTGAGTATTCAAAGGCTTAACGAAATGTCCTCTCTGGATGAGGCTCTCGAATATACCAGAAGTGCCTTTACAGAGTGGGACGAAGAGAGCAGTGCTGTATACAGATTCTATATGATATTAAGAAGAAGATACGATGGCTAAGCTATATGTAGTACCCACTCCAATTGGTAATTTAGAGGATATAACATTGAGGGCCTTAAGGGTACTTAAGGAGGTAGATCTTATCCTTGCCGAGGATACCCGTACCAGCTCATTTTTAATGAAAAAATATGACATTAAGGTACATATGGAGTCCCATCATAAATACAATGAACACAAGAGTGTAGAGAGAGTGGCAGAAAAAATTCTCAGCGGAATGAACATTGCACTCATTAGTGATGCCGGTACTCCGGGAATATCCGACCCCGGTTTCCTGCTTGTAAGAGAGTGCCGTGAGAGGGGAGTGGATGTTGAGACCCTTCCAGGGGCAACTGCATTTGTTCCAGCTCTTGTAAACTCCGGGTTTCCTTGTGATAAATTCTGTTTCGAAGGTTTTTTGCCAATTAAAAAGGGCCGTACCAGCAGGATAAAAGAGTTGAGCGAAGAGAGCAGAACCATAGTTTTTTATGAGTCACCATATCGCCTGGTAAAAACTCTTACCCAGCTTTCAGAATTTTTTGGCCCCGAAAGAGAGGCAGCAGTCTCCAGAGAGATCTCAAAAATGTATGAAGAGAACAGACGTGGAACATTAATTGAACTTGTAGAGTGGTATACAAAAAGGGAGCCTAAGGGTGAAATTGTCATTGTAGTATCGGGTAAAAACAGATAACATTATTAAAATTTAAAGTAGCAGGAGGTGAGAGATGAAGTTGAGAGAGAGGCTTTCCAAAAGAGAGGCGTCGGGTGCCCTAACACTTATTTGTGTAATAGTGTTTATTCAGACACTTATTTTTCTTTTTAATAAAGAGGTTAAAGAGCCCTCTCCACCCGGTGGAGAGGTGTCGGTAACTTTAAAAGAAGAGCCAAAGATTGAGAACCGAAATCCCGGCGTTACAAAAAAAAGCATAAGTAACCAAACAGATCAAAACCAAATTACAACCGGCACTAAGGAGCTCCCCAAACTCTTCTCCTTTGATCCTAATATCGTAACTCAGGAAGAGCTTGTAAAACTTGGTTTGACAATTGGCCAGGCCTCTGTTGTTGTAAAATACAGAGAGAGAGGAGGGGTGTTTCGCAAGAGAGAAGATTTTAAGAGAATTTATGTACTACCGGATGGTTTTTATGAGAGGGTGAGAGAGTATATAGAGATAGAAGAGATAAAAGAGGAGCAAATTGTTAATAGAGAGAAATTGGCCATAAATGAGGATATAAAAATTGATCTTAACAGCGCAGATTCGCTGCAGCTATTGTCTCTTCCCGGAATCGGACCCTATTATGCAGGCAAGATAGTTGAGTTCAGAAACAGAACCGGAGGATTTGCATACCCTTCACAAATAATGGATATAAAGGGAATAGATAGTGAGCGGTTTAATATGACCAGCAGGTTCATCTATACAGATACCTTAAAAATTAAGAAAAAAAATTTAGAGACTATATCATTTGAAGAGCTCTCTGCAAACCCATATGTTGGGTCTTACCTGGCAAGAGCCATTATCAGATTCAGAGAGAACACACACCCCGAAATGACCAACCTGGCTTTACTTCTGGTCAATAATATAATAAAACCGGAATTGTTGAAAATTCTTAACTATTACTTTCATTAACTTTTTGTAATATTGTATTTTTATTTCAAAACTTAAACAATCAAGAATAAAATGGATGTCATAACCTGTCGCAATGTGGTTAAGAGGTTTAACCAGTTTACAGCTCTTGATAGTGTCTCACTCTCCGTACCCAAAGGTAAGATTTTCGGATTACTCGGCCCAAATGGAGCAGGTAAGACAACCCTTATCCGGATAATGAATCAGATTACAATTCCAGATTCAGGAGAGGTGCTTTTTAATGGTGTACCTATCAAGAAAAACGATATCGCCTATATTGGATATCTTCCGGAAGAGAGAGGTCTTTATAAAAAGATGAAGGTGGGAGAGCAGGCTCTCTATCTGGCCCGTCTTAAAGGGATGAGCCAGCAGGATGCAAATAAACAGCTTAAAGAGTGGTTTATAAAATTTGGCATTCAGGCCTGGTGGAATAAGAAGGTTGAGGAGCTATCAAAGGGGATGGCGCAAAAGGTTCAATTTATTACAACAGTGCTTCATAAACCCTCTCTGCTTATTCTTGACGAACCGTTCAGCGGATTTGATCCGGTAAATGTTCAGCTCATAAGAAACGAGCTGCTGGATATGAAAGCGAAGGGGGCATCAATTATTCTCTCAACACACAATATGGAGTCTGTTGAAGAACTTTGCGATAATATTGCCCTGATAAATAAAGCTCAACTTGTTATTACAGGTGAACTGGACGAGATACGCCGTAACCACGGTAAAAATGAGGTTGAGGTTATCTATCGTGCATCTGAGCCATTTCATTTTGCCGGGATACCTCTCATTACCCTTACCGAACAGAGCGAAACCAGACAGGGCTACAGAGCTGTTCTTGAGGTTAAAAAGGAGGCCTGCTCGTCTGAGATTCTAAGAGAGCTTCTTGCGAAAATTGACATACTCTCATACAGGGAGTTAATCCCCAGAATGAACGACATTTTTATTAAATTGGTTAGCTAAGGAGGGCACATTATGAATACAAGCAAACTTTCCCTGATTATAACACGCGAATTTCTGATTCGTGTTAAAAAGAGATCATTTATTATAATGACAATCCTGACCCCAATCTTTATTGCGGCGCTGGTTGTACTTCCATCTGTTATTATGACTATCTCTTCCGGCAAGAAGGACCAGACTATTCTGGTTGTCGACAGATCTGAATTGTGTGAACCTTTTTTTAAGAATAGCGAAGAGTTCAACTATAAGTTTGACCCTACTGCCGACGTGGCCTCTCTTAAAAAAGATTTCCCGGGAGATCTTTTTGCAATGGTTGAAATATCTGCCCCGGACTCTATGATGAATGTATCAGTGAGTGCTCACTCGCCAAAGCAGCTGAATATGGATGCTAAAAACCAGATAGAGGGGTATGTTCAGAAAGCACTTGAGGACACGAAGCTCAAAAAATACAACATTGAGAATCTTGATCAAATATTAAAGGATGTAAGAGCAGAGGTCTCTGTAAAAACCTTTACCATCACAGAGGAGGGAGACGAAAAGCTGGGAATGGTTGAGATTTATATGGCCATATCCTACCTTTTAAGCTTCTTTATATATATGTTCATATTTATGTTTGGGTCTATGGTTATGCGCGGGGTGATTGAGGAGAAGACCAATAGAATTGTAGAGGTGATTATCTCATCTGTGAAGCCCTTCCAGCTTATGCTAGGCAAGATACTGGGGGTTGGTAGCGTAGCGCTCCTTCAGTTCTTTATTTGGATAATCCTTACTGCAGGAATAATTTTTGGTGTGCAGGCTATTATAGGTATGGATAAAATAACACAAGGGAGCGAGATGGCACAACAGCTATCTGCCGTTCAGGCTTCCGGTGAACTAAATGAGGTTATGACAGCCCTTCCAAAAGATGGGTCCCCAATGGGAGATATAATGAGTGCACTCTCTGCTGTACCCGTGACCTCTATTCTAATCTCATTTTTGTTATACTTTCTGCTTGGATATCTGCTCTACGCAGCTATGTTCTCGGCAGTGGGTTCTGCTGTAGATAATGAGGCAGATACTCAACAGCTCATACTACCTGTTACTCTTCCACTGATTATCGGGCTCTTTATTATGGTTCACACATTCCAGCATCCGGACAGCTCTCTCTCGTTTTGGGGCTCAATGATACCTTTTACATCACCTATGGTGATGATGGCCAGAGTACCTTTCGGGGTTCCTTTGTGGGAACTTGCACTCTCAATAGGGTTGCTTATAGTTACATTCCTGTTAATGACATATCTCTCTGCAAAGATCTACAGAGTCGGTATATTAATGTACGGGAAGAAAGCAAGCTGGAGAGAGATTATTAAGTGGATCCGCTACTAGTATTTATCTAAGCCGAAATATCGGCTTAAATCTTTGAAAGGATGAAAAGAGATTCAATTAAATATCTGTTAATATTTCTGATTTTGCCTTCGATGCTCCTCTCCCAGGAGTTTAGCTTTAGCTACAGGGTATCCAGAGTGCTTATGGACTCAACCTGGAACAGAGGCAATGAACCTGTTGTTGCAGGGATAATAGAGTTCTATAAACCTGAGATGGACAGATTGATGCAACAGGTTATCGGAGTTTCTGATACCGAAATGAGATCGGGTAGACCGGAGTCTCTTCTCTCTAACTTTGCCGTAGATGCACTTCTTGAGTTCAGCCGCAAGGTGAGTTCAGGAAAAGTGGATTTTTCACTTACCAATTTCGGAGGTCTCAGAGCCGCTCTGCCAAAAGGGAATATCAGGAGATACGATATCTTTTCCATATTCCCTTTCGAGAACTATATCGTTATTCTTGACCTTCCCGGCAGCTCGGTACGGGCGCTTTTTGACTCTTTTGCCCGGAATCGTGTTGAGGCTTTCTCCTGGAATATTCAGCTTGAGATAAAAGCCGGAGCCCTTAAGGATGTGCTCATTGACGGAGAGCAGATAGATGACTCCAGAGTATATAGGATTGCAACAATTGACTTTCTGATGAGCGGAGGGGACAATGTTCTCTCTCTCAAGGATGCGGTTGCTGTTGAGCAAACAGGAGTCCTTATAAGAGATGCAATGATTAGTCAGATTGAAAAACTCACACAATCCAAAAAGAGGGTGACCTCTTCTATTACAAACAGAGTAAGAGTAGAAGATTAAAACACGGATATTATGAAAAACTCTATCAAATATGTCAAGCTGCTTCTGCTGTTACTTTTTGCAGCTGCAGTTTCAATCATAAATGGGCAGGATATTGTCATTCTACACACAAATGATGTACATAGCAACATCGAACCCCTCACTAGCGGACGTAACGCCGGATTTGCAGGTTTTCAAAGAAGAGCTAACTATATAAAAACTATAAGAGAGAGCCATCCTAACGTTCTTCTACTAGATGCAGGAGACTATAATCAGGGAACACCATATTATACATTGTTTAAAGGTAAAATGGAGATAATGCTCTATAATGCAATGGGTTATGATGCTGTTTCTTTGGGTAATCACGAATTTGACGATGGACAGAAAGCTTTGGCACAGAGGTTGGAAGAGGCAGAATATGTAACCTTGTGTGCAAACTACGATCTCTCTCAAAGCCCACTAAAAGATATTGTTAAACCGTACACTATAATTGAGAGAGGCGGGAAAAAGATAGGAATAATAGGGGTGTTGCTGGATCTCAAGGGTTATGTGCCGGAAAGTGCAAGGGCGGGCATTACCTATAAGAATCCGGTTAATATTGTGAATAAGCTTGCCAAGACTCTTAGGAAAAGAGAAAAATGCGACCTGATAATCGTATTAAGCCATCTAGGCTACGATAATGGATCAAAAGAGAACCCCTCAGATATGGATTTGGCTGCAAAAACCCGTAATGTGGATATAATAATAGGGGGCCACTCTCATACATTTCTTGAGCAGCCCTCTATTGTAAAAAACTTATCCGGTAAAGGAGTGATAGTAAACCAGACAGGCGCACTTGGCGTCTATGTGGGAAGGATCGATATCACTTTTTAGGTTCCGTATATTTATATCGCTTAATTTTATGGGTAGCAGTCTTCTCAAATTGCTCCGGGTGATCGTGTACCGAAGATATCTTTGAGAATTTATTAACACGTGAGTTTACATACTCCGAGATCTCTTTTTTTATCTGCTCCAACTTCTCGTTGAAAGCTTTGATAATCTCCTCTCTCTTCTCGTCATAGCTATGTATCAGCTCATCTTTGGTTTTGCTGAACTCCTCTTTCTTCTCTTCAAAGCTCTTTGATATACTCTCTTTTGTCTCGTAGTAAGCTGCTATGGCCTCCTCTTTTGCCTCTTTGAGAGCCTTTAATCTCTCCGGGTTGAGATAGACCCTTGCCACCAGTTTTCCCTTGCTCTCTGTTACCACAGATTCGGAAACCATCCAGTGACCATTGATAATAGATTCAATCTCTTCCGGATAGATATTTTCACCACTTGGGCCAAGAATCATATTACTTACACGCCCTTTTATATATAGGCGACCCTCTTTATCAATTATTCCAAGGTCTTTTGTTCTGAACCAACCATCTGCAGTAAAAGCCTGTTCGGTTGCTTCAGGGTTCTTGTAGTAACCAACCATTACATTTGGCCCTTTTGCCACAATTTCGCCCTCTCCTGTCTCAGGATTAGGGTTATCGATTCTTAAAGTTACACCGTGTACTGCGGGGCCTGTAGATTGCCACTTTACATTGTCCGGAATTGCTCCGGCCAAAAGAGGTGATGTCTCTGTCAGCCCGTAGCCGATTGCATAAGGGAATTTCGCCTCATAAAGAAACCTCTCAACCACTCCATCAAGTTTAGCCCCACCAATTCCGAAGAATCTCAGTTTTCCCCCAAATGTCTCCATCAGTTTTTTACCCGCAACCCTGTTTAGAAGTTTTCTGCCGGGGGTGGTTTTATAGAGAGCCCGGGTTATTGGGCTGGCGTTGAATTTTGGGAGCACTGTATTTTTATAGATCTTCTCTATAATCATTGGTACACTCAAAATTGTAGTAGGCCTTACATCCTTAAGAGCTTTAAGCAATATTGTCGGGGTAGGAGCCTTCTCAATGTAGTAAACAGACGAACCGCTTACCATAGGAAGCATCATACATAAACTGCACTCAAGTGTGTGAGAGAGTGGAAGGAGTGAAAGCCAGACATCCCACTCAAAACCAGGCCTTAAAAGAGAGGCAGAGTATAAGTGAGAGCTTAGGTTCTTGTGAGTTAGCATAACTCCTTTTGAATTTCCGGTGGTACCGGAAGTGTAGATTATTGAAGCAAGATCCTCCCCCTTTGGAGAGATTGCCTCACCTCGTACCGGATTATCTTTGGCTTTTAAAACCTCTAATGTATCAAGAATCACAACAACATTCATCTTCTCGATAAGATCCTGTGGAACTTTGTATAGTAGTCTGTTAGATACAAAAAGAGCATTTGATTCGGAGTGCTCGATCACATTGCGAATCTCAAACTCAGAGAAATCGGGAAGCATTGGGACGGCTATCCTGCCAAATGCAGTTGCAGAAAAATAGGCTACTGGCCAGTTGGGCATATTTTGGCTGAGAATTCCTATTTTATCACCCGGCTTTATTCCGTTAGCAGCTAAAAGTTCAGATACCTTCTCCGTTTTATCCCCAAATTGTTCGTAAGTGTAAGAATCTCCGTTGATATATGAAAAGCAGGTATTGTTCTTGAAATTTGTTGTACTATAAGTATATAGATCTCTTAATGTACTGAATTCAGGTATATTTCCCATTTTTAAAAATTAAACATCAGTGTAATTATTACAATAATCATTCCAAATCATTTCCGGGTGTAAAATTCTTTGGATGCTTACCTACAACTCCCTTATCTTTATACCATTGTCTAATTCTTTTAAGATCTGCGGCAGGGTCATCGGTAAGTTCAATCTTTTCACCTCTTCCAACCTCCTTTTTACCCCAGTCAAAGTAACCCAGGTAGACAGGAATATCTACAGCTTTTGCTATTGTATGAAATCCTGCTTTCCATCTCTGAGTTGGCTTTCTTGTACCCTCAGGAGCAATTGCAAGGTGTAGTATCTCTCTGGTGCGAAACTCCTCAATCAGTTGAAGAGTTGTAGATGCCCCCTTTTTTCTGTCTACCGGAACTCCCCCCATAGCCCTTACGATAGGACCGAGAGGACCCCAAAAGAGGCTCTTCTTAACCATAACGCTGGCTGTCCGCCCCATTGAATTATAATACAGGAAAGATATAACAAAGTCCCAGCTTGAGGTGTGAGGGACACCAAGAATAATACATTTCGGTTCAGGAACGGGTGGTTCCATAGTTTTCCAGCCCATTATCCAAAGTAGGAATCTAGAGATATACTGCATCGTTTTCGCTATTAATTGATACAAAGTTAGGAATTATCGGCACTTATTAGATAAACAGCGACATATTTGCCTCCTCACTTCTCTCCAGATATGTTGCCACCCCTGCAAAGTTTACACCATCCATCAACTCTTGCTCCTGTATACCCATAACCTCCATACTCATTGTACACGCGATAAACTCAACTCCACTAACTTTAGCTTGCTCAATAAGAGATTCAAGAGAGTCAATTCTCTTTTTACGCATAACCATTCTCATTACAGATCCCCCAATTCCAAACATATTCATTTTTGATAGTTTCAGAGATTTGGAGTCTTTAGGTAAAAGAAATCCGAAAAGTCTCCCAATAAAATCTTTTTCGAATTTAACAGGGTTTGCTCTCTTTATTACATTCAATCCCCAGAATGTAAAGAACATTGTCACCTTTTTACCCATTGAGGCTGCTCCGTTTGCAATAACAAAAGCGGCAAGGGCTTTATCCATATCGTCGCTGAAGACAACGATGGTCTTATTGTCAGATGTTATCCCGGGTGTATATCTGCAGGCAGATGCACTATCTCCCTTTTCAATTCTGGCTGTTATGACTCCTCTTGAGTTCTCGACTGAGACTAGTTTTGCTCCTGTGATATTACACCAGGATGCCACATCTTTCCCGAATGCCTGATCTGTTGCTTTGATCTCAAGTCTCTCGCCCGTGCTTAGAGTATCATAACTCTTTTTCAACTGCATTATTGGACCAGGGCACTGTAATCCGCAGGCATCCACAAGCAGAGCACTCTTATTATCTTCATCTGCAAGAAGATCGTCTGAACCGATACGTCCTGCAAAATATTGTTTAACTGACACATTCTCGGTAGCAATCGAGTATGTCTTATATCCTCCTGAGAGGTTGAAAATATTATTAAACCCATTTTGGAGCAGTATCCTGTATGCTACATATCCGCGAAGTCCTACAGCGCAATATATAATCACACGCTTATTCTTTGGAACCTCGTCAAGTCTATTTCGCAGGTCATCCACCGGAATATTTACTGCTCCGGTTATTGAGCCCAGTAAAAACTCCTCTTGTGTACGTACATCCAGAATAAAATCTTTTGATGGATCAGACTTCACAACATCTCTCCAGGAGATGATTTTTACCCTATTTTTTAGTATATTATCTGCAACAAACCCTGCCATATTTACAGGATCTTTTGCTGATGAGTATGGTGGAGCATAGGCGTGCTCAATCTCCATTAGGTCATATATTGTTCCTTTTGACTTAACTACCTGAGCAAACATCTCAATTCTCTTATCAACTCCGTCAAACCCGACTACCTGAGCACCATAAAGGCGACCATCCACAGGTGAAAACTGAATCTTTACAGAGAGGGGGAGGGCATTAGGGTAATAGCCTGCGTGAGAAGATGAGTGAGTATAAGATGCGATATACTCTATACCCTCTCTCTTTAGCCATCTTCCACTCGCACCGGTTGAGGCTACCGTAAGGTCAAACACTTTTGCAATCCCAGTCCCTATACTTCCTTCATACTTAAATTTATTACCGTATACAATATTATCTGCCACTATCCTTCCCTGCTTGTTTGCAGGACCCGCCAGAGGAATCAGAACAGGTTTGTCTATTACCGGATGTATAACCTCAACAGCATCTCCGAGAGCATAGATATCGGGATCTGAGGTCTGCATAAAGTCATTAACTTTTATACCTCCTGTTGTCCCAATTTCAAGACCGGACTCTTTTGCAAGTTTTGTCTCAGGGCGAACACCAATACTCCAGATTACCATCTCTCCTTCAAGAACCTTACCGCTCTTGAGTACAACTCCCACTTTATTTCCTCTCTCTTCAAACCTCTCAACTGCATCACTAAGGTGCAGTCCGATACCTTTTGTTCTTAGTTCGGAGTGAATTATTGTTGCCATCGAGAGATCCAGATGAGACATCACTTGATCTGACATCTCCACTACGTCTATTTCAAAACCCAGACTGTGCAGATTCTCCGCCATCTCCAGCCCGATAAACCCTGCACCAACCACTATAGCTCTCTCAACATCCTTTACAGTTACAAATTTTTTGATCTTATCTGTATCTGGTACATTTCTGAGAGTGAAGATATTGGGATTATTTATTCCCTCAATCTTAGGCTTAATTGGCTCTGCACCCGGAGAGAGAATAAGTTTATCATAACTCTCAATATATCTACTGCCCTTCTCAATATTGTACACCTCTACAGTTTTTTCTTTAGGATTAATTCTCTCGACCTCCGATTTAATCCTTATATCTATGTTGTAACGGTTTCTAAACCCTTGTACTGTCTGCACGAAAAGAGCATCACGACTGGCAATTGTCTCTCCTATATAATATGGTAAACCACAATTGGCATAAGAGACATACTCCCCTCTCTCAAAGAGAATAATCTCTGCATTTTCATCATTTCTTCTCAATCTGGCTGCGACAGTTGCACCCCCGGCAACTCCTCCGATAATAACATATTTCATTGTATGGTCCTGTTAATTCTTCAAATAATTTATATCTGCAAAGGAAGAGAAATTTCTTTAAACTTCAAAATATTTTCTATTGGAAATTTGTTTCTTATGAAATAATAATTATTTTTGCAAAAGTTTTACATTAAATATTTGAAAGATGAGAATTTTAAGAATGATACTTCCTCTTATTTTTGTCGCTCTGTTTGTGACATCGTGCGGTGCAAGGGCAGAGGGAAACGCAGAGGAAAGCAAAGATAAGAAGACAAATGAATCAGAAAAGAGAGCTGTTATAACTCTAAGTACAGATGAATTTGTAAAAAAAGTGGCAGATTTCAGATCCAACGCCCAAGAGTGGAAATACCTGGGAGATAAACCTGCGATTTTGGATTTTTACGCAGACTGGTGTATCTACTGCAAGAAACTTACCCCAATACTTGAAGAGCTGGCAAAAGAGTATGACGGGAAGATTTACATATACAAGATTGACACCGAAAAAGAGAGAGAGATAGCAGCAGCCTTTGGTATAAGAGCACTTCCTACACTCCTTTTCATACCAATGAATGAGGATCCTCAGATTGCTCAGGGAGCGGTTCCTAAAGATGAGCTTAAAAAAATTATCGACTCTCTTTTGTTAAAATAGTTAAAAATGAAAAAGCTTTGCATAATAAGAGACATCTGCCGCTCAATAAGTGATTTTGAGAATGAATTTCAGAAAACACACAACTTATGCCTGAACGAGGGTATGGTTTTGTGCTCACTTAAGGAGAGAAGACTCTCATCCGGAGAGATTGCTAAGCAGATTAATCTAACCTGTTCAAATACATCAAAATTAATACGCTCTATTGAGGATAAAGGCCTTATAAAGAGAGTTCTTGGTGAAGAGGATAAGAGACAGATGTATTTTTCACTAACACAAAAGGGAATTTTAAAATTGACAGATATAGAGGAGGATAAAATAGCACTCACAGGACCTCTTTCTAAACTGGGTTAATTACAACTAAAAATTACGGAGATGTTTATAGAGAATAATAGCAGATATAATTTTACTGAGACAGCACAAAGACTCAACGATGCTGTTGTTGACGGGGGTTGGAGCCTCCTAGCTGTACACGATTTGAAGGAGACTCTTCATAAAAAGGGGTTCGAAGTTCTCCCGGTAAAGGTTTTTGAGGTTTGTAAAGGGTCTCTTTCGGTGAAAATGCTCGAGCGGGATAGCGAAAGACTCTTTTCCAGTCTGATGCCCTGCAGGGTGTCGGTTTATGAAACATCAGAGGGCATCACAAAGATATCGCGTCTCAATGCAGCAGTAATGGCCAAAGAGTATGGAGGTATTGTTGAGGAGGTTATGGGAGCCGCCTTCGAGCAGATGGAGAAGATACTGGAACCATTAATTGTAAAACAGTAAGCGATGAAAGACTTTTTATTATTAAGCAAATCACCTGGTGATAAATTAAGTTCAGCGGCACTACTTTTCATAAGAGTTGCAATAGGATTTCTAATGATCACCCACGGCTGGGGAAAGTTACAGAACTTTGAAGCAATGTCCACAGCATTTCCCGATCCTTTGGGGGTAGGAGTTAAAACCTCTCTTATATTGGCAATCGGAGCTGAGTTTTTTGCATCAATTTTCGTAATACTTGGGCTACTCACCAGATTATCTCTTATCCCTTTGATCTCCACTATGGGGATGGCCTTTTTTGTAATCCACGCAAATGATCCGTTGAAGTCAAAAGAGCTTGCCCTTGTATATCTTGTAACATACATTTTCCTCTTCATTAAAGGAGGGGGCAAGTTCTCTCTGGATAGCCTTCTTCTTAGAAAGCTATTTAAAAACTAAACCCACTCTTCACTTAAGATATCACCTCTGAGGGACATTACCATTGCTTTCAGAGGTATATTCCTTTTGGCTCTCTCCCTGGCAAGCTTTGCCATCTGAATTAAACCACCGCAGCAAGGAACCTCCATCATTAAAACAGTAATGGTGTTAAGCTTAGACTCATCAATCATTAGTGTAAGCTTATCTATGTAACTTTGTGTATTGGAGTCAAGTTTAGGGCAAGCGATAGCTAGACTCTTGTTCTTGAGAAAAGTACTATGAAATGATCCGTGGCTGAACGATGAGCAGTCCGACGCAAGCAATAGGTCGGATCCTTTGAGAAATCCAGCCATCGGGCTTAAGAGATGTAACTGTACCGGCCATTGCTGTAGCTCTGATTTCCCGAATTCGAAGCTTTCGGAATTTTCAGCTTGAGCTCTTTTAAGAACCGGAGTAACATTGACTGCAGATGGTTTTGCTGTTCTGAAATCCTGCTCCATAGATCCCGGACATCCGCAAGCAAGTTTCTCTTTAGCCTCAGGTTTTGCTGTTGCGTCAATCTTTGACAAATCTATCACCACTTCGTTTTTTCTGCACCACTCTACACCCTCATTGAACCACTTCATCTCATTATGGTCTCTCAGATGCTTCAAGTGGGCAAGTATAACCTTTTCACCCTTTGGTGAGATTCTCTTCATAACAGCCTCCTCGCTATAGGGCTCTGTCTCTTTTTCTATAAGCTCAATTGCTCCAACAGGGCACTCACCTATACAGGCGCCCAGTCCGTCACAGTATAGGTCACTAACCATTACGGCTTTCCCATTTATAAGCTGGATAGCACCTTCGTGACACCCCTCTACACAGTTTCCGCAACCGTTGCAAAGTTCTTCATCTATCTTGATAACTGTTCTTTTCATCTTTTTTTCTTAAAAGGTTAATATTTGATATGTAGTGCAAATGTAGCAGCGTAAAGTGATATTAAATGTAACAATTGATACACTCCGAAATTTTTTATATTCGGTATGGATTTTGCAGTCAACTAATATTCACACAGAATTTAATCCAATAATGAAACATTTTATATCCGGAATATTTACACTTTTTACAATCTCTTGCTCAACTGCATATCTGGCTCTGGATTCCGTGCAAGAGTTTGACATAGAAAAATATATGGGTAAATGGTATGAAATATACAGGCTTCCTAACTCATTCGAAGAGGGGCTTGAAGATATAACGGCACACTATGAGCTTAAAGATGACGGTACGGTTATTGTGACAAACGAAGGTCGTCTTAAGGAGGACAACAGTAGAATAAAACAGGCAAAAGGTAAGGCCTGGATACCGAATCCTAAAGAACCTTCAAAACTAAAAGTAAGCTTTTTCTGGCCCTTTGCAGGCGACTATTGGGTTTTGAAAATTGATTCAGATTACACTAATGCTCTGGTAGGGGACCCCTCCGGAAAGTATCTGTGGATTCTATCCAGAGAGAGAAAACCGGACCAGAAGGCTATTAATGAACTGAAAAACTACGCATCAGATCTTGGGTTTGACGTTGAAAGTATGGTCAGCGGTCAGGTCTATTAACTTGTCATCTGCAATATTAGGTAATGTAACCTTAAGCAAAGGCGTTCGCTCCATCTCTCTCTTAATTGCAAATATTGCCGCCTCATTGCGGGCCCAAGCCCGGCGTGAAATTCCGTTATTTACATCCCAGTGAAGCATCCCTTTAATTCTCCTTTCAGACTCTTCGCCTCCATCAATTACCATCCCAAAACCGCCGTTAATAACCTCACCCCAGCCAACTCCGCCGCCATTATGAATGGATACCCAGGTCGCTCCCCGGAAAGAGTCGCCGATTACATTATGAATTGCCATATCTGCAGTGAAGCTGGATCCATCATAGATATTTGAGGTCTCCCTGTATGGGGAGTCTGTTCCGGAGACGTCGTGGTGGTCACGGCCAAGTACAATAGGAGCTGAGATTCTACCCTCCTTTATAGCCCGGTTCATTGCCAATGCTATCTCAACTCTGCCCTGTGCGTCTGCATAGAGAATTCTAGCCTGAGAACCAACAACAAGCTTATTTGCTCCGGCCTCTTTAATCCAGTGAATGTTGTCTGCCATCTGAGTTTTAATCTCCAAAGGGGCATCCCTCATTATTCTCTCCATCACCTCTGCCGCAATAAGGTCACTCTGTGCAAGATCCTCCTCTTTTGATGAGGTACATACCCATCTGTAAGGGCCAAATCCATAGTCAAAGAAGAGAGGACCCATTATATCCTGTACATAAGATGGGTACCTGAATCGTCCATCCTCAAGTAGAATATCTGCTCCGGCCCTTGATGCCTCCAGCAGAAATGCATTCCCATAATCAAAGAAGTACATACCCCTTGATGTAAGGGTGTTTATGGCATTGGCGTGACGGCGAAGTGTTGCCTGAACCTCATTCTTAAACTTAGCCGGCTCTTCTGCCATCATTCTGTTAGACTCTTCAAAGCTTATTCCGACCGGGTAGTATCCTCCTGACCAAGGATTGTGAAGAGATGTCTGGTCGCTTCCCAAATCCGGTACTACTCCCGACTCTATAAACTTCTCCCACAAATCTACAATATTTCCCTGGTAGGCAATAGAGACTGCCTCCTTTAATTCGCGGGCCTTGACGACACGTTTGATTAGCATATCGAGATCGGTATAAACCTCATCTACCCAGCCCTGTGAGTGTCTAGTATGCACTGCTTTAGGATTAATCTCTGCAACAACACCAATTACGCCTGCAATTACAGCCGCTTTTGGTTGTGCCCCGGACATTCCTCCCAGACCTGAGCTTACAAAAATTTTACTTCGAATATCTTCATTAGTGTTATTTCCCTTCATTCTTGCTGCATTGAGAACAGTAATTGTAGTCCCGTGAACAATTCCTTGAGGTCCTATATACATAAAAGATCCTGCAGTCATCTGACCATATTGAGATACTCCTAATGCATTGAATTTTTCCCAATGCTCTTTATCTGAGTAGTTGGGAATAACCATTCCATTGGTCACTACAACTCTGGGTGCCTCTTTATGTGATGGAAAGAGTCCCATTGGGTGGCCGGAATAGAGGACAAGAGTCTGCTCATCCGTCATCTCGGCAAGATATTTCATTGTAAGAAGATACTGAGCCCAGTTCTGAAATACTGCTCCGTTACCTCCGTAAGTAATTAGCTCGTGAGGATGTTGAGCTACTGCATAATCCAGATTATTACTTAACATAAGCATAATTGCGGCCGCCTGAACAGATTTGTGGGGGAACTCATAAATGGACCTCGCTTCGATCTTGTATGTTGGTCGATATCTGTACATATAGATCCTTCCATAATCTGCAAGCTCTTTTGCAAACTCTGGAGCAAGAATCTCGTGCATCTCTTTAGGAAAGTAACGCAATGCGTTCCTGAGTGCTAGTTTTTTCTCCTGAAGGTTGAGAATATCTTTTCTCTTGGGGGCGTGATTAATCTGATTTTCCCACTCTCTTACCGGAGGAATCCTATCTGGAATTCCTGCTAGGATATCTCTTTGAAACGAATCTATAGACATAATTGCATTATAATTAGAGGGGTGCAAATTTAATAAAAAAAGTGTGAAAAATTGTCGAATATCAAAAAAATGACTACTTTTGCAGCCCAACAAAAGGAGGTGTGTACGATATGATCATAGTGCCAATCAAAGAGGGTGAAAACATCGAAAGAGCGCTTAAAAAATTTAAGCGTAAGTTTGAAAAGACAGGAACCATCCGAGAACTTAGAAGTAGAAAGACATTCGTTAAGAGTTCCGTAAAGAGACGTGACGAGGTTAAAAAAGCAGTATATGTTCAAAATCTGCGTCTGAACGAAGAGTAGTCTTATAATATATCAGAAGCGTAAAAATGATGCTTTGTTTTATAACAAAGTGTCATTTTTTTTTATTAAATTAGATGCGGATTATGAGATCGAACGAGTCATTTATTGAACACTTGAGAGTGCAAAAAAGATACTCTCCCAGAACTCTGAATATATACACAGAGAGTATCAACGAGCTCTATAGCTTTATCTCGCCTCAACAGGAGGAGGTTGAAGAGGGTCTGCTGGTACCTTCACAAATCAGAGCTTTTGTTGTTGCCTCTCTTAAAAGGGGGCTATCTCCAAGAACGGTGAATCTGAAACTATCTGCAATAAGCAGTTACTGCAATTTCCTTGTAAAGCAGGGTACAATCAAGGTCAATCCTGTAAAAAGAATCCAACGCCCTAAAGAGGCTAAGAGGTTGCCTGAGTTTTATACTACAGCGGCAATGGAGGGCTACTTTTCTAAAGAGGTTGCTTCTGATGATCTTTTCGCTATTCGAGATAAAGTCATAGTATCAACCCTTTACTGTACAGGTATGAGACGGGCAGAGCTTGCATCCCTTAAAATTTCTGACTGGGACAAATCCCGTTCTCTCTTTCGCGTTACAGGTAAGGGGGATAAAACCAGAGAGGTTCCCATTCCTGACTCTCTCTCAAAAGAGTTATCGGCCTATCTTCTATTGATGAAAGAGTATTACACGGAAAACAGAGAGAAGAGGCTTTTTTTAACCGATACAGGAGAACCAATGTACCTTTCATTTGTTAATAAAATAGTGAAGAGGGAGCTAACCGGAAACGAGGGCTTTTCCGGTAAGAGGAGCCCACATATGTTAAGGCACTCATTTGCAACGCACCTGCTCAATAATGGCGCAGATCTTAACAGCATAAAGGAGGCTCTTGGTCACTCATCGTTGGCAGCTACACAGGTTTACACACATAATTCGTTTGAAAATCTAAAGAAAACATTTCTAACCGCTCATCCAAGAGCAAAAAAAGGAGGTTAATATGGACATCAGAATTCAGTCCCTTAAGTTTGATGCAGACACAAAACTGATCACATTTATCGAGAAGAAGCTTGCTAAGCTTCCTAAATACTACGATGAAATTCGCAGTATTGAGGTCAACCTTAGTTTATTGCCGGATTTTGAAAACAAGAAGGTTCAGTTTAAGATTTTTATACCGGGCAACGACCTGGTAGTTGAGCGCCACTCTTCAAGATTTGAAGATGCAGTGGTAGATTGCATAAGTGTCCTGAAAGATCTGCTAGTAAAAGTTAAAGAGAAAAAGAGAGAGATTTAGTTATCTATAAAAACATCTCCAGAAACTCCTCTTCGGTTATATTGCTAAAATAGTCGGAGAGGTTTATTCTTTTCAACTCCTCTCTTAGATCCTGCCCGTTTATACTCCATCCGCGCATTATATTCTCAAGCTCTGCAGTCTCTTTTGTGAAGAAGTAGTTACCGTGAAAACGTATATCTTTAATGACTCCCCTCTCTATCTCCAAGTAGAGTTCAAAAAGCCCCCAGTCAAACCTTTTAATCTTTGAATACCCGAATGCAGGTGAAGAGCCAAAGTTCCACGACTCTTTAGAGTACTTCTCCATCTTTAGTCTGGCAATCTCCTTAAGATCTTTAGGTGTATAGGAGTAGAGACGATATTTTCCGTCGTTTTTATCAAGTATAAACTTCTCGAGAAAAGAGATAAACTCCTCTACACTCATATCATTGGTAAGGTGTTCACTAATATTTGTTACCCTTGATCTGTTGGATTTTACCCCCTTCCCCTCAAATTGTTCGGGTCTGTTTGCAAGAGCCTCACTGAGGTTATCCATCGACGAACAGAAGAGAAGGGTGCCGTGTTGGAGAACCCTCTCTTTAAATACTGCAACAGCATTACCGGAGAACTTTTTTCCACCTATTACAAGATCATTTCTCCCCATAAGTGATGCCTCTATCCCCAAAATTTTAAGCGCTTCAATTATTGGTTTTGTAAACCTGGCGAACATCTCTGAGCTCTCCTCCTTTGTTGACCTATTGTCTATGAATGTAAAATTCACATTACCCAAATCGTGAAATACCGCTCCTCCTCCTGACAATCTTCTCACCACCTTGATGTTGTTCCTCTTTACATAATCTAGATTAATCTCTGCATATGCGTTCTGATGCAGTCCGATTATTATTGAGGAGTCATTTCGCCATAGACGAAAAACCGGCTCTTTGAAGGTTTTGAAAAGGTACTCCTCAGTTGCCAGGTTCCATTGCGGGTCAGTTGAATGATCAATTATATAATACATAGGGTTTACTTTTTTGTTATACTCCTGATGAGTTTTGAATCTGCAATTTTATAAAAAAGATATCCTGAAATATATCCGAAAAGAGCCCCGAATATTATATCCGAAGGGTAGTGTCTGCCAACATATATTCTACTGTAGGAGACCAGAATAGCCCATATAAAGATAGCAATTGTGTACCTCCTGTTTCGAAAGAAGAGAGAGGTAATTGTTGCAAGCCCAAATACATTTGCCGCGTGGCTTGATACAAATCCATATAGCCCCCCTTTGCCGTCCAAAAGTCTGATAAGACCCTCCAGTGATGGATCGTGACCCGGACGCACTCTTTGGAAAAGATCCTTGATAAAACTACTGCCAATATCGGTTAATGCAAATGTTGCCACAGCCGCAAAAAATATGGAGAGGGCATAAAGTGGTGTTTTATCCTTAAAACCATAACGGTATATAATAAAAGCCAAAATTGCAAGATATAGAGGTATCCAGGGTGCTCTTGCAGTTAACAGCATCATCATATTATCTAAAATAGGAAAATTTAGCCCATTAATAAAGATTAAAAGTGAGCGATCTATTTCAAGTAACCATTCCATACGATCTCTTTTAGTTGTTCAACATCCCCCAGAGTGTATCGGTCAGTTTTTCAAGACCCTTCCCTGTATAAGAGGAGATAAATATGTGGGGGATTTTACGGGGCAGATGCTTTTTGAGCATACTCTCCAACTCCTGGTCAAGAAGATCTGCCTTTGTAATTGCAAGAAGCCTATCTTTATCCAGAAGCTCTGGATTGAACATCTTTAGCTCTTTTAGCAGAATCTTATACTCCTGGGAGATATCTTTGCTATCTGCAGGAATCATAAAGAGCAGCATAGAGTTCCTCTCGATATGCTTGAGGAATCTTAATCCAAGACCCTTCCCCTCGTGTGCTCCCTCAATAATGCCGGGGATATCTGCCATAACAAAAGATTTGTGGTCACGGCACTCAACAATTCCAAGGTTTGGTTCAAGTGTTGTGAAGGGGTAGTCTGCAATTTTTGGTTTTGCTGCAGATATTTTTGAGAGAAGGGTAGATTTTCCCGCATTGGGAAATCCAACCAGCCCTACATCTGCCAACACCTTTAGTTCCAGTATATACCAATTCTCGCTACCCTCTTCGCCCGGTTGTGAAAATCTTGGAGTCTGGTTTGTTGCGCTTTTAAAAAAGGCATTTCCCATTCCTCCACGTCCACCTTTTGCCAGAACAACCTCCTCTCCGTTTGTTGTGATCTCAAAAAGGACTTCACCTGTATCTGCAATCTTTGCTACAGTACCTAATGGTACATCAAGATAGATGTCGCTACCGTCGGCTCCGTGGCAAAGAGCTCCGCTGCCGCGTCCACCGTGATCTGCCCTAATGTGTTTTCTGTATTTAAGGTGTATAAGCGTCCAGAACTGAGAGTTTCCCCTAAGTATTACGTGACCGCCTCTTCCTCCGTCTCCCCCGTCGGGCCCCCCTTTGGGAATAAATTTTTCCCTCCTCAGGTGTACCGACCCTTTACCTCCGTTTCCCGAAGCGCAAAAGATCCTTACATAATCTACAAAATTGGAATTACTCATTTTTTATACTCTCCATTATTCGGCAGATATTCTTAAAGATATCTTCAACGGGGAGATCCCCTTTGATTGGAAAATATTTGCCTCTCTCTTTATAATATGCGATAAGTGGTTCTGTCTTTTTATGATAGGTCTGAATCCTGCAAAGGATTGTATCTATTGAGGAGTCATCGGTTCTACCCTCAATCTCGGCTCTTTTGTTGATTCTCTCAACTATAAGAGAGTCATCTACCTCCAGAGAGAGAACGGCGTTGACACTCCTTTTTTTATGATGCTGCAAAAGTTGGTCAAAAGCTTTTGCCTGACTAATGGTTCTGGGGAATCCATCAAAGATAAACCCCTTAACAGAAGGTTCAGCTTCACATATAACTTTGCGAATCATCTCAAGAACTATAGAGTCATCTACAAAACTTCCCTTTTCAATTAAACTCTTTGCGATAACTCCTATTTCGCTCTTCTTTTCAATCTCCTCCCTGAGCAGCTGACCGGTTGAAATATGTTTAAGCTTGTATTTCTCTACCAGTAGTGAAGATTGGGTACCTTTTCCTGCACCCGGAGGACCAAATATTATGTAATACTTCATCCGGTGATATCAGATTCGTCCAGGACATAAATATCTTTATACTGCCTGCCAAGTTCGTTGTAATCCAGACCATATCCAACTATAAAATCATTTGGAATAGCCATTGCGACATAGTCAATTTTAAGCTCCTTTTTATATGCATCAGGTTTTAGGAGGAGGGTGCAAAACTTTATAGAAGAGGCACCTCTCTCTTTTAGAATTGAGTGCAGATCTACAATGGTATTACCTGTGTCGACAATATCTTCAATCACAATTACCTCTCTCCCGGAGACCTCAGTTGAGAGCCCCAGGATCTCTTTTATCTGACCGGTAGTCTCGGTTCCGCTGTAGGATGAGAGCTTTATAAAGGATATTTCGCAAGGGAAATCAATTTTTTTGAGCAAATCTGCAGCAAACATAAAGGATCCGTTTAGCACGGAAAGGAAAAGCGGAGCCTCTCTCTCTCTGTACTCATTGTTGAGTACTCCGGCAACATCACCTATAGAATCAACAATTTTTTTATTTGGGATAAAAAGCCTGAAGTGTTTGTCGTGTAATTTTATTCGCTCCATACTCAATTTATTTGTGTGGGCGAAATTAATCATTATTTTTGTCCTAAACAATTTTGTATAAAAAACGATGAATCCACTAGTTAGTATTATTATGGGCAGCACCTCGGATCTCGTGGTGATGAAGCAGGCCGCACAATTTCTCAATGATATGGAGATACCCTTTGAAATCAACGCCCTCTCTGCTCACAGAGTTCCGGAGCAGGTGGCCAAGTTTGCAAAGGAGGCCCATTTAAGAGGCGTAAAGGTTATAATTGCTGGAGCGGGTGGTGCAGCTCATCTTCCGGGAGTAATTGCCGCTTTTACTCCACTTCCGGTAATTGGAGTTCCGGTTAAATCTTCAATATCTATGGATGGCTGGGACTCTGTCCTCTCAATTCTTCAAATGCCGGCAGGAATTCCGGTTGCAACAATGTCACTGGATGGTGCAAGAAATGCCGGGATCCTCGCTTTTCAGATACTTGCAACCTCAGACGAAGTTCTTTTACAAAAGATGCTCACTTTTAAAGAGGAGTTGGCATTGAAAATATTGAGTGCAAACAAGGAGTTGGAGGAGGTAAAATACCCATTTAAAGTCAATTAAAATGCAATTAATCAGGTCTTTACTGACCTGAAAACATTATTAATATGTGCGGGAGATATGAGGAGAGTGATTTTATTGCTTTTGGTGTACATATACACCATAAGTGCTTTTTGTCAGAGCAATTCAGAGGGTGGTTCGCACCCTTTCGTGTTACAAATAATTGAGAGGATTATCTCGTTGGGAGATGAGACGGAAGATCCAAATGAGGAGTCGTTTGAGGAGTATGTTTACTATTTCTATAACCTTTTAGTAAGGCCGCTCAATATCAACACGGCAAAGCCCTCCTCCCTGGAGGAGCTGGTAATTCTCACCCCTTTTGAAATAGTTGCAATTACAACCTATATAAGAGATTATGGAGAGATACTCTCATTTGCAGAGTTACTTCTTATTCCAGGAGTCTCTCCGCAGAAGATGGAGATTCTAAAGCCTTTTATCTGCCTCTCTTCAAGTGGATTTAAGATTGAAAACAATCTTTCGGGGAGATCTAAGATAATAATCAGGGGAGCTATTGTCCCACAAAAAAAAGAGGGCTATAAGCCAATTATAAGGGATGACTATATATCCAATCCCAACAGCAGATATCTTGGCAACCCTATACACCTTTACGGACAGTACCGATACTCTCTTTCAGATAAAATTTCCGCTATGGTTACGTTAGAGAAGGATTCCGGGGAGAGGGGGTGTGACTTTCTATCCTGGAGTGCAACTGTTAAGAGTATCGGAATAGTTGAAAAACTGATTGTCGGGTCATATACTGCCAGATTTGGTCAGGGGCTGGTAATGTGGAACGCTTTTATTCCGGAATACTCCTGGGAGCCGGTTGCAAATATGAAGCGCGAGCAAGGGGTATCGCCACACGGTTCGGCAGACGAAAATTCTGCCTATAAAGGCATTGCAACCACATTAACTAAAGGTGCGCTCTCTTTTAGCATTATGGCATCTGCAAGGAGAGTAGACGCCAGGGTTACTGAGATCGGATACACCTCTCTGCTTACCACAGGATTGCACAATACGCCACTGACCAGGGAGAGAAAAGGCTCTATGGGGGTTAATATGGCGGCCTTTAATCTTGCTCTGTCATTAAAAAAGGTAAAGGTTGGAGTTACAATTAGCTCAGATTTCAAATCTCTTCCCTATGCAGGCAGAGACACTGTGCTTCTATTACGAGAGATGCAAGGGAGAAAACTCATCTCAAATGCAGGTGTAGATTGGAGGTTTATAAAAGGCAGAACGCTCTTATATGGAGAGCTCGCAATTGACAGGTGCTATGCCAAGGGAGCAGTTACCGGATTGATTATAAATATGAAAAGCGGGATTGAGCTATCTCTTAGAGGCAAGTTAATAGAGAGGAGTTACAGGGCTCCGCAGAGCAATGTTTCTGGAGTAAATGGCTCCGGTATTTGGGCCCTGGGCACAGGATTAAAATACAAGCCCTTAGACAATATGACAATATTCTTTAAGGGGGAGATTGCAGAGAGATATTTCAAACTCTCACTGATGGGTGAATATAGTTTAAAAAAAAATGTTAATCTGTCTCTAAGAGCTACTCTTAAGGGTACAAAAAGGGAGGCTAGAGCAGATATGAAAATTTTCAAAGGAGATAACTTCACAATGCATACCAGAGCAGATCTCTCCATAATTAAATATGAAAACAGAGAGACATATGGATTTTACCTCCACAATGAGCTGATATTAAAATTATTTGAGACAAAAGTAGACCTCTCTGTAAGAGGTGCGTGGTTCAATGCTCAACAATGGGAAAACAGAATCTACAGTTACGAGAGAGAGGTTCTCTACCAGTTCCGCACTACCGCTCTTTATGGAAAAGGTTTAAGGTACTATGTCAACCTAAAGTTGACTATAGGTGAGAGAACCAGCCTATGGTTGCGATACTCCTCAACAAGATATCTGGACAGAGATATTATAGGAGAGGGGCCTGAAAAAATTCAGGGCCCCTCTAAAGGCGAAGCCAAATTACAGCTGCAATATTGTTTCTAAATCTCTCGGATCTTAATCTTGGTTCCAGGCATAATCTTACTCTTTTTAGTGAATCCGTTCAACTTCATTATATCATCCAGACTTACCCCCTCAAATCTTTTCGAAATGTCCCAGAGAGTATCCCCTTTTTTGATAGTGTACATTTCGTATTTCCCGGATTTTGTAGTTGTTGGAGAATTTGATGCAGATGAGGTTGAAGTTGATTTAGGTGCGTTTGCTGTATAAATTACTAGTCTCTGTTTAGGTCTGATTACTGTTTTTATGCCATTCCAGGCCTGAATATCTGCTACACGTACCCTGTATCTCTCTGCAATATGGCTTAGAGTCTCTCCGGATTTAACTGTATGTGTCACCGAAGCTCGTTGAGATGTTACAGCAGCTTTACTCTCATTATATACTATAGGGTTAAAATAGAGGCTATCTTTGTAGGTGTATATGTCTCTCTCTCTCTCAATAAATGAGGCTGTGTGATTGTAAGGTAGTCTTAAAATATTACCTCTGTCGTTACCTGGTATAATTTCATTTATATACTGAGGATTATGATCACTTATCTCCTCTTTAGAGATTCCAATAAGCTCTGCTATCTGCCCAAAATGGAGAGGTCTGTTAATAACAAATGTATCGATATGCGCAGGCATCGATATCATCATAGGGGCAATACGATGCTCTTTATAGTAGTGCATTGTATAGAGAGCAGCAACGAACGATGGAACATAACCTCTTGTCTCTCTTGGAAGATATGGGTAAATTGTCCAGAAATCCCGAGATCCGCCTGCTCTGCGAATGGCCTTGTTCACATTTCCGGGGCCACAATTATAGGAGGCAATAGCAAGCATCCAATCGCCAAAAATGGTGTATGAATCCCTAAGATATTTAGCTGCAGCGTGTCCTGAGGCAATAGGGTCTAGTCTCTCGTCTACATATGAGTCTATCCGTAAATTGTACTGAAGAGCAGTACGATACATAAATTGCCACATACCCTTTGCCTTGACTCTGGAGACAGCTCTGGGGTTGAGAGCCGACTCAATTATAGCCATTATTTTTAGCTCTTTAGGGAGGTCATACTCATCAAAAATCTCTTCAAACTGAGGCATATAGTATCCCCATAGACCCAATATTGCATCTACCTTGTTGGGTATTCTTTGTGTGTAGTAGATGATGTGATTTTTTACTATATTGTTGTAAGGCAGAGGTATAAAGGAGTTAATTGCTTTAAGCCTTGCAATATATACCGAATCAGGTATATCCGATGTGAGATTATCACTCTCAAGGTTAATGATTGAGCCGTCATCAAGGGTTAAATTCTTTTGAAGATACCAAACACTCAAAAGACTATCGGTAGAGAGAACAGGCTCCGGATCTATAAAATCCTCACTATCGAAGAAGCTTAAGCCTCCGGGATTAATTGAGTCGTTTGTGCCTACAGAGTCAATTATAGGAATTGATCCGGCCTCAAGCTCCACTTTAAGAGAGTCAATTACTCTTTTCATTTTCGCAATCTCCAGTGTAAGAGACTCTCTTGAGGGTCTTTTTTTGAAGAATTGTCCCTGAGCTGTCTGGAATGTTAGCAACAAAGCGGAAGTGAACAGTATAAATAGTATAGTTTTTCTCATCGTCTGTTAAAAGTTTAATTTAAGATTGAACCCGACCATAGGGCCACTGTTGTTTGTAAACTGAGGAGCTACAGGCATTATGATACCGGGGAAGAGAGATGCAGAGAGATCTTCACTTACATCAAAATCCTGGAAGTGGGCGAATACATTTGCATCGATAATGTTTAGAGCATATACAAATACCCCTGCAAGAATGGAGTAGTCACGAAACCTGCGGTAGGTGTCCTTGTAGTACTTCATCGTCTGAGCATTGAATTTTCCTGCTAATGGAGAGTCCGGATTACTGGTCTCGTAGTATAGGTACTTATACCTCTGGAATTGAGAGTTATTGGATGATATAAAATAACCAACCGTTATGATTCCCCCATAAATTATAGGAATTTTCCAGTAATCCCCATTGTAGTACTGACCCAACCCCGGCAGCATAGCGGAGTACAAAGAGGCTCTTGCCGGAAGAACATCTTTATGATAGCGGAAATTTTTAACTCCATCCAATACAGAGCCCCAGTAGGAGAGGGCAGCACCCAGATATAGAAGATCTCTGGTGTTTCTGTCTCTCTGCAATCCGGTGCTTTGCCAGGCAATGTTACTTCTGTAACCCGCAAAAAGAAACCCTCCCACAGATGCATAAACAACAGGTATTTTCCAATACTCTTTGTTGTAGAGCTGGGCACTTCCGGGAATGATAAATGAACCCGCCCACATTCGCGTTATGTTCATACTATCTTTTCCTGCAAGACTCTTGAAATATCTTCTTAGTGGATAGGGCTCTCTCTTTACCCCTGCTACTCCGGTTGTATCATCTGTCTGTTGATTCTGATTCTGGTTTGAACCAGGAGGTCCCAGCTGTTTAATCTGAACCGGAAATTGAGCAATTGCCAAACAAGGTATGAGCATTAAGGCAAAAAGCGCTATATAGGGGCGAAACTTCATAATCAGTATTAAAGATTTGTTTTCTCAATGGCGTTAATAAAGTTAATCACCTCTTTGTCCCCATTGAAACGGATTGTTATTGAGCCTGTTCCGTTTTTTTCGTCTCTTTTTAAACTGATATTATTATTAAAATACTTACCCAGAAAATCCAATAGTCTGAAATAGGACTCATCTAAATCTTGATTAAGATCTTCGCTGCTCTTTTTCTCTGTCCGTTCCTGAAGCATCTTTCTTACCTTCTCCTCTATCTGTCTTACGGAGAGATCCTGCTCAATAATTGCATTACACAGTTTAAGCTGTTTTTTTGCACTATCTATTGAAAGCAGAGCTCTTGCGTGCCCCATTGTAATTTTTTTTGCTCTTATTGCGAGCTGAATTTCGGCAGGTAATTTTAAAAGACGCAGATAATTGGTAACAGTTGCCCTCTTTTTCCCAACTCTCTCTGCCATCTCCTCCTGAGTGAGACTGCACTCCTCAATCAATCTTTGGAAACTCAGAGCAACCTCAATTGAATCGAGGTTCTCCCGCTGGATATTCTCTACGATTGCCATCTCCAGCATCCCCTGGTCATCTGCTTTTCGTATATAGGCAGGAATTTGTGTAAGTCCTGCTATTATTGCAGCACGAAAACGACGCTCACCACTGATAATCTGATATTTCCCGTTTTCTGACAACCTAACTGTTATTGGTTGAATAAGTCCCAGGGTCTTGATTGACTCTGCAAGCTCTTCTAGAAGGTCAATGTCAAAACTGCTTCTGGGCTGAAAAGGGTTTGCCTCAATTGAATCCATCGGGATTTCGGAGATTGATGCAGGAGTAGACTCTGAGTATGGAACAACAGAGCCATTCAGGTTCAGGTTGTCGATATCGGATATCAGGGCTCCCAACCCCCTTCCCAAGGCAGATTTTTTCATCATTGTGAATTATTTTTTAGGATCTCTCGTGCAAGGTTAAGATAGTTGTTTGTACCGGCAGAGAGTGCATCGTGCAGAATTACCGGCTTTCCGTGTGATGGGGCCTCTGTCAGACGTACATTTCTCTGAATTACAGTTTTGAAAACCATTTCATTAAAATGATTTCTAACCTCATCTACCACAAGATTGGAGTGTCTGGTGCGACTGTCAAACATTGTAAGAAGGAAACCCTCAATCTTAAGAGATGTGTTGAGTCTGTTCTGTACAAGCTTTATTGTGTTTAGCAGTTTTCCCAGCCCCTCTAGTGCAAAGTACTCACACTGAACCGGAATCAGAACAGAGTCTGCAGCAGAGAGGGAGTTGATTGTTATTATGCCAAGTGAGGGAGAGCAGTCGATTATTATGTAATCAAACTGGTCCTTTAGTGGTTCAAGAGCTTTTTTAAGTACCAGCTCTCGTTCCGGAATATTGAGCATCTCTATTTCTGCACCTACAAGGTTTATATGGGAGGGGGCAAGACTTAAACCGGAGATTTCTGTACTGAGAAGGATGTCGTCAATTCTTACACTACCTATAAGAGTTTCATAAAGCGTTAACTTAGATGTGGAGTCGGGGTCAAAGTTTAGACCTGAGGTTGAATTTGCCTGAGGATCTGCATCTACCAAAAGCACCTTTTTCTCCATCACAGCAAGAGAAGCAGAAAGATTTATTGCGGTGGTTGTCTTTCCAACCCCCCCTTTCTGGTTAGCTATAGCAATTATTTTTCCCATATATTTATTTAGAGTATTATCTGAGTCAATCACGCAAATTTACAAAATCTTTTTTAGCAACAGCCAATTTTAAGTGGCCTTGATAAAAAAGAATCAGAGAGGGTCTGAATCGAAAAAAATTTTAACCCCCTTACCTTGCGCCTTAAGTAGCTCTTCAACACCTTCGGTAATTTTTCTCTTAACCGAAGTTATCTCACTCTTTCTGGATAATTTTATCCAGATGTTTAAAATATAATCACCTCGAAGCCGATCAACCGGAGGAGGAAAGGGTCCTGTAAAGTTTGAAGCTCCCCATTGCGGAAGAAGGCGGGAGACAGATTGGGCAAATTTATCAATATTGAATTGGTTACTACCTTTAATTACAATTTTTATCAATCTTGTAAAGGGAGGGTATTCAAATTCACCCCGCTGCTCAAGCTCTGTTGCAATGTTACTTTTACTCTGCTCAAACTGTCGATAAATTTTGTTTTCCGGTTGTGCTGTCTGAACTATTATGTGACTCTTGTTATATCTTCTTCCACCTCGTCCGGCAAGTTGTACTAACATCTGCATAGCCCTTTCTGAGGATCTGAAATCTTCTACTGCAAACATACTGTCTGCCTGGACCAGTAGGATTAGGGTAAGTTTTTCAAAATCAAAACCTTTGCTAATCATTTGGGTTCCAACTAATATATCTATCTCGCCACTGGCAAAATCGCGCAAAATTTTAGCCTCTTCGCTTTTACGTGCAGTGGTCTCCGCGTCAAATCTGGCAACTCTTGCCTGAGGAAAGAGTCCCCTTATCTGCTCCTCAATCATCTCGGTTCCGCACCCTCTCTCCTTTAAGCCAGGCTTGCCGCATATTGTGCAAATTGGTGTGAATCTTCTGGAGTAGTCACAGTAATGGCAGGAGAGAGTACCCCTGTTTTTATGATAACTCATTGTTACATTACAATGAAGACAATGAGGGATATCACCGCAATATATACACTGAACAAGTGGAGAGTAGGAGCGTCTGTTTCTGAAGATAAGTGTCTGCTCTCCCTTAGAGAGCCTCTCTCTAATCTCATCAAGAGCAGTTTGAGAGAAAAGTCCCTCCATTTTTCCTCTCTTCTGCTCCCGGATAGTATCAATTATAGCTACAGAGGGGATATGATCTCCATAGAATTTTTCCTTTAACTCTACAAGCGAGTATCTTCCTGAATGAGAGTTATAAATACTCTCAAGAGAGGGGGTGGCAGAGCCCAGCACAACACCGGCAGAGTGTATTTTGGAGAGCATAAGTGCCGAATCTCTTCCGTTATACCTTGGTGCTGGTTCACTCTGTTTATAGGAGGAGTCGTGCTCTTCATCAACAATAATAATTCCTAAATTACTGAAAGGCAGGAAAACAGAGGAGCGTAAACCCAGCAGAATATAGGGATTGTTGCTCGCCTTAACTCTGTTATATATATCTCTTCTCACAGCGGAGCTCTGTTTTGAGTGATACACCAGAAGGTCACCTCCAAAAATTTTGCTCAACCGTTGACTCAGTTGGCGACTTAGTGCAATTTCGGGAACCATTATTAGAACATTCTCTCCTCTACTATGCGCCCTATATGCAAGCTGGATATATATTTCGGTCTTGCCGGAGCCAGTTACCCCCTTTAAGAGTGTCGGCATCTTTGTTTTGATATTCTTCTCTATCTGCAACATCGCCTCCTGTTGAGCAGTTGAGAGCTTAGAGGGCCCCTCAACAACAGTTGCAGATCGAATCGTTTTTTTTCGTTTCAGTAGGGTTGTCTTTGCCAAAGGCTCCGGGAAGGCAGCTTTATAAACTTCACCTATAGTACACATATAGTATTCTGCAATCCATTTCCAGAATTCAATCTCCATCTGAGATGCTCCTGATATTGGCTCCACAGACTCAATCTCCTTAATCTCTCCTTTAAAGTGTGGCGGTTCATTGGTAATAAACTCAATTACAGCAGTATATATGCTACCGGAGAAGGGCACCTTTACAAAAGATCCCCTCTGCAGAGTTTTTATAAGTGGCTCAGGTACAATATAGGTAACATCCATTGTTATACGCAACGGTAGTATTACTCGGGCATAGGTGTTTGATTTGGATACCATACCTGTGTTAAAATTCTCTTATTTTTTTTGCTACCTCTTCAAGCTGCCACATAGGAGTTGAGGTAGCCCCGCAAATACCCACCGAGTCTCCCGGACTAAACCAGGATAGTTCAATATCCGAAATAGATTCAATCTTAAACGACCTTGGATTCACAGATAAGCAGGTCTCATAGAGAACCTTCCCATTCGAACTCTCACGTCCGCTTACGAATATTATTACAGAATGTTTCGTTGAAAAAAGTTTAAGGTGAGGGTGTCGAGAAGAGACCTGTCTGCAAATTGTGTTATGCGATGTAAATCGCTCTAATGAACCTCCCTGTTCAACAATTCTCCTCTTTATACTGAAGATGAGCTCCGAATACTCACCTGGGTCTTTCGTGGTCTGAGAGAATATCATTACCGGGTTCTTAAAATTGACAATAGAGAGATCTTTTTCGTCCTCAACTACTATGGCATCACCATTTACCTGCCCAACCAATCCGTTAACCTCTGCGTGCCCTCTCTTTCCAAAAATCAGTATAGTTCCGCCAACTTTTTTAATCTCTTTATAACCTGTACGGATTCTCTCCTGAAGCTTCAGAACCACGGGACAGGTACAATCCATTATGTTAAGCCCCTTTTGTGCTGCCAATTCGTAGGTTGCAGGTGGCTCACCGTGAGCCCGGATAAATAGAACAGAACTCTTCAGATTGTCTATCATAGTGTGATCAACCACCTCCATCCCAAGCTCTTTGAGCCTTGAGAGCTCTGTATTATTGTGAACAATGGCCCCCAGAGAGTAGATCTTTTCATTGCTCTTAAGGAAGTTTTCTGCCTCTTTAATAGCTTTTATAACTCCATAACAAAAACCTGATTTACTATCAACCTCTACGGTTAACCCCATCTTTGCGATATTATCTTCTCTATCCATACCATCTCATCTTCTTGCGTCATATCACTATTGTCCAGAAAGAGAGCATCCTCTGCTCTTCTAAGGGGAGCAGTCTCCCTGTTTTCATCCATATAGTCCCTCTCAATTACATTTGAGAGAACATCTTCGTAATGAGCCTCTTCTCCACGCGCAACTAACTCCTTGTAACGTCTCATTGCTCTAACCTGAGGATCTGCTGTCATAAAGATCTTAAGATCTGCATCCGGGAATACAACAGTTCCTATATCCCTCCCATCCATAACAACTCCTCTTTTTTTACCGTACTCTTTTAAAATGGAGTCAACAAACTCTCTAACTGCAGGGATAGATGCAAAAATACTTACTCTCCCGGCAACCTCAAGAGTACGAATCTCTCTCTCAATATTCTCTCCGTTAAGGTAGAGTTCGCTACCCCCCCCGGTGGCAGACGGTAGAAAACGAATATCTGTTCGCAAAAGCTCACTCTTGAGTTTTTCCACATCAATTTCCAAAAGGTTATCCCCAAAACCGGCCCTTAGTGCCGCAAGGGTAACACCTCTGTATAGAGCACCGGTGTCTACATAAATGAGGCCGTAGCGAGCAGCAACCTTTTTGGCAAAAGTGCTTTTACCTGTGGATGAGTGGCCGTCTACAGCTATGATAATGTCTCGTCTGTTCATAATTATACAATAAACAAACATACACAAAAAAGGATTATCTTTGAAAAAATTATTTTTGATGAGACTTGCTGTTTTTGACTTAGGAACAAATGTTTTTAATCTGCTTCTGGCAAGGATTTCAAAAGGAGAGTGCGACATTAAAAAGGTGATAAAGATGGGTTCTCATATTGGGAGGGATGGTTTTATCCGGGGAGAACTGAGCAGAGAGTCCATAGAGTCATCAATAGGGGTTTTAGATGATATGTTTGCTCAAATTAAGATATTCGGAGGGGTAGACAAAGTAAAGGCTTTTGCAACATCTGCAATAAGAGATGCCTCAAACGGAGAACAGTTTGCTCAGATGCTGAGAGAGAGGTACAGTATGGATGTAGAGATTATCTCCGGAGAGAGAGAGGCAGAGCTTATATACAAGGGAATAAGGGAGTCTATTCTCCTTTATAATGAGAAGGTGCTGATGCTTGACATCGGAGGTGGAAGCAATGAGTTTATAATTGCAGACAGAGATACAATTTACTGGAAAGAGAGTTACCCTCTGGGAGTTATCCGGATGAGAGAGATAATAAACCCCTCAGATCCAATTACAGAGGAAGAGATCAACAAGTATACAAACTATCTGGACAAGGCACTTAAGACTCTTTTTGAGCAGGTTGAAATCTATAAGCCAACCCTGTTGATTGGTTCGTCAGGCTCATTTGACACTCTTAGGGAGCTAATTTTTAAAGATGACGACGGTTCGCTTCCCGCAATGGAGCTGCCTGTAGATATGTTTTTGGCACTTCATCAAAAATTGCTTGAATCTACAAGAGATGAGAGGCTCTCGATGGCCGGTATGTCACCAATGAGAGTGGACTATATGGTTTTAGGCAGTATTTTTGTAGAGTACACAATCAGAAAAATCGGAATTAAAGAGCTATATCAATCATCGTTCTCTCTTAAAGAGGGTTATATGGCAGAGACAGCCTCCTCAATTGGAGTATATGAATAAAAAGATAATTAAAAAGAGATGAAACTTCTTATAATAGACGACGAAAAATCAATACGCAATACATTGAAGGAGATCCTTGAATTTGAAGGACACAACGTCTCACTTGCCTCAGACGGAGTTGAGGGGCTTGCGCTGGCCACTTCGGATAGCTTTGATGTAATCTTCTCCGATATAAAGATGCCCAATATGGACGGAATGGAGTTACTAGACAGATTAAACGAAGCAAATGTAGATTCATCTGTAATAATGATATCCGGACACGGGTCAATAGACTCTGCTGTAGACTGCATTAAAAAAGGAGCATTTGATTTTATTCAAAAACCTCTGGACCTCAATAGAATATTAATTACTCTCAGGAATGCGACCGATAGGACTAACCTGGTCAAAGAGACCAAGACACTCAAGAAAAGGGTGTCCAAAATACCTGAGATAGTTGGCGTATCGTCTGCAATTACCAGAATAAAGGATATGATCGAGAGAGTCGCCCCTACGGAGGCGCGTGTGCTTATTACCGGTTCAAACGGTACGGGTAAGGAGCTTGTGGCAAGATGGCTGCACGAAAAGAGCAGCAGAAACTCTATGCCCTTTGTTGAGGTAAACTGTGCTGCAATACCCGGAGAACTTATTGAGAGCGAACTGTTCGGGCACGAAAAAGGGGCCTTTACCTCTGCCGTAAAGCAACATAAAGGCAAATTTGAACAGGCAGATGGCGGAACCTTATTTTTAGATGAAATTGGAGATATGAGCCTTGCAGCACAAGCAAAAGTTCTCAGAGTGCTTCAGGAGAACAGAATAAGCAGGGTTGGAAGCGACAAAGATATCAGCGTTAAAGTTAGAGTTATTGCTGCTACAAATAAGAATCTTAATGAAGAGATAGAGAAGGGGACATTCCGTGAGGACCTCTATCACAGGTTGAGTGTAATTGTAATTCACGTACCACCACTCTCAGAGAGGAGAGAGGATATTCCTCTATTAACCAAGCACTTTCTTGAGCAGATATCTCAGGAGAGTGGGTTGCCGCTAAGAAAGATTGACGATAATGCACTTGAAGAGTTGTCAGGTTACAAATGGACAGGTAATATTCGCGAACTACGAAATGTGGTTGAACGTCTTATGATATTGAGTAACAATGTAATTACCAAGGAGGATGTGGTAGATTACGCCAAACCTATTTTCAGGTAGGGAGATAATCCTCAAAACAAAACTCTACTCCTTTTCTATCCGGATTTGCTGGATAAAATTGCCTTCGGGCTGTGTCTTTACAAAGAGTGTAATTCTGAATTTACTTCCGCCGGCACTAAGATTCCCTACAGCATAGGTCATTGGTGGCTTTCCACTGCGATAGTTTATCACAAAACTTTTGGGGGAGTATGCGGTAAAAAACTCCTTAACAATCTGTTTGGCCTGCTGTTTGCTGCACACATTATTAGTACCCAGAATATCAACTTCGAGATTTGTCGCAAACCACGCAGAGAGACTTTCGGCATCTCCATTTTGAATATATTTGGATATAGGAACGAAAACATCCTGTTCTTTTGCCTGAGCCTGCGCGGGTTGAATATATAATCCCGAAGAGGCTGAAATCAATAATATTAATAAACTATAAATCTTTTTCATCATATCAATATCCCTCAAGGAGAGTAATAGCAAAATTCAAGCCACCCGTAAAGTTATAAAATTAATATAATTCCACGATATATCTCAAATAAATAGTAATTTTGTAAGGATGAAGATAGAGTTTCTCTTGACAGGAAAGACAGAAGCAGCCTACCTCAAGGAGGGCATCTCTCTTTATGAAGAGAGACTTAAGTTCTATACTTCATATTCAAAAAAGGAGTTACCGGATGTGAAAAATTCATCATCACTCTCCAAAGAGCAAATTAAGGAGAGGGAGGGAGAACAAATCTTGAAAAACCTGGGGGAGACAGATGAGCTGGTACTTCTTGATGAGAGGGGAGCACTCATTACATCTGAAGATTTTGCTGTAAAAGTAGAGAGGTGGAGTCTACGGGGTGTAAAAAAGATAGTTTTCGCAGTAGGGGGTGCATACGGATTTTCTGACGCCATCTACAAAAGAGCAAACGACAAGATCTCGCTCTCCAGAATGACCTTCTCTCATCAGATGGTAAGAGTTATTTTTTTGGAGCAACTTTACAGAGCTTTTACAATAATAAAAGGGGAACCCTATCACCACAAATAGATGATAAGGAGAAATATAAGATACTCAATAAGAAAAAGAACCACCATTCTTTGGATATGCGTTCTGGGGATGACAATTGCCTCCTTTATGGAGTTCTCTTCTACAGGCTCTATGGACAGGGAGGTATCCAATCTGGAGAGCCGCATTCACAAAAGGCAAAAGCTACTTGAGGAGTTCGCTGTAAAGACAATAAAACACCCGATTGACCAGTTTCTATCATTCGAAGAGGAGCTTCCGGAAGATATGGTTATTTACAGATACTTTGATAATACCCTTCACTCCTGGGCCAATCAACTCCCCATCTCCAATGACGATATAGACCTATTTACATTCGGCTACACTCTTAACCATCTCAACAGCACAGTAGTTACAAATACACCCTTGGCATATCTGGGAGTTACTGAGCAGTATGTGAGTCTTGGATCTGCCTGGTATATCGTTAATATTTATTCAAAGAACAATCAGACTGTTATCACTGCTCTTCTGGTGCAGACCGACTATCCTACCGAGAACACCATTCTGAACAATAAAATAAACCCCAACTTTTCTCTCCGCAGACAATTTTCAATAGTTCCTGTGACATTTGACGAGTCCTATATTGTTCACGGTAAAGATGGTGGTGTACTCTTCTCTGTCATTAAAAATCTACCGGTAAAGTCTTCTCAGGCAGGCATTGTCCTAAGGTGGTTTGCAATTCTCTTTGCAATAGCCGCGCTTTTCTCAAATCTGCAGTACAAACGGGGGGTAAAAGAGTTTTTCTCGATAGCTGCCGGGCTTGTAATTATCAGGCTTGTAGCTCTCTATCAATCCAGACAGATGCAGGGAGAGATGGAGATTTTTTCGCCAAATCTCTATGCAGATTTTGGACTATTCAACTCTCTGGCAGATCTTCTTATAAACAATGTACTCATCTACCTGCTTCTAATGGCTCTCTTTATGGTAAGGAGAAGCATTGCACTTGCAGTGATGAAAACCAGCTCAAGTAAAAGGGCACTTCTCAGTGGGGTCTTTTTCTTAATTCCACTGCTGCTTCTGCCTTATATACATTTCAGTATCAGATCTTTGATTCTCAATTCAAATATCGTAATGGAGCTATACAAAATTGACGGAATCTCCATATACACCTTTCTGGTATACATAAGCTATGGGTTGCTCTTTATGGCTCTGCTCTTCTCCCTGCAATTGCTGCGGCCATTTCTCAGAAGAGAGCGACGCTACTCGTTTTTTAATAAGAAGCCACTCTCTCTCTTTATAACACTTATCTCCCTTTACACACTCTTCACGGTTAGTATTTACGGATACAACAAGGAGTTTAACAGAAACAGGGTCTGGACCACTAAGATGTCGGTGGAGAGGGATTTAAATATGGAGCTCCAACTTAAAGGATTGGAGAAAAATATTGTTAATGATCAAATTATAGCTATGTTGGGCAGTACTATGATGATCTCAGATATCCTGGATCTCAATGCTCCTCAGGTTCACTGTAACACCTTTTTTGACAGAGAGCTTTATCTGTATGGGATGCAGCTGGGAGATAACTCCCGATTCTTCTTTATGAACAACTACAACGGAAGAATCAGCTATATGGGGGTCTTCACCTATATTAGTTTTGGAGAGGAAGTAAGGTTATATATTGAGCTTGACAGTAAATTCCTACGAGAGTCTATCGGTTATCCGGATCTTTTGTTGGATCATAAGAAGATAGAAAATTATAACCTACCGTCTGGCTATTCATTTGCCAAGTATCTAAATAACCGTTTAGTGACCTACTCGGGAGAGTACAACTATCCCATAACCACTCAAAAAGAGCATGAGCCGGGTTACAGAGTCGAAAAGAGGGATGGATATATCCATTTTGTAAACAATATCTCTCCGGAAAATCTTATAATCATATCCAGACAGGAGAGAAACATATTTCCGTATGTTGTCTCCTTCTCATACCTGATGCTATTCTTCTCGTTTATGATACTATCCCTTATTGGTGTCAGACAGAAGAGCTATCTGCTCTCTATTCCCAGAAACTCATTCCGCTGGAAAATATCGGTTCTCATTATATCGTCATTGGTTTTTGCTCTTCTGGCGATGGGTGCCGGAAGTATATGGTTCTCTGTAAGGTATTTTGAAGAGAACAACCGTGAGCAGATGGAGGAGAAGATATCTTCCGTACAGAACACACTATCTGGCTACAGTAAATTTGCTCAACGTTATAACGACCCTCAGTTTAATAGTTATAAACTGATGGAGGCTATGAACAGCCTCTCCAACTCTGCACAGATAGATATTAATGTATACCGTTCAGACGGACTGCTGCTTAAAACAACCAGATCAGAGATATTTGACCGCTATCTGCTGGGATACAGAATGAACCCACAGGCCTATAAAGAGATTGTCTTCAATAATAAAAAACAGTTTGTCAATAAGGAGAAGATAGGAGATCTTACCTACTACTCTCTTTATGCCCCGCTCTTTAACCTTGACGGTAATCTCATTGCAATTTTAAATATTCCGTATTTCTCACGGCAGAGTGACTTTCGTAAAGATGCATCCTCAATAATTGCAGCGATAATAAATATATATCTGCTTCTCTTGCTTGCTGCTGTTTTCGGGGGTGTGGCACTCTCTAACTCTATATCCAAGCCACTTGCCGAAATCAGCCGTAAAATGGAGCTTTTGGATATATCGCAGCAACCGGAGCATATCAACTACACCAATCGAGATGAGCTTGGGATTTTGGTTGTGGCCTACAATAAAATGGTAGATGATGTAAACGAGAGCACAAGGCGATTGGCTGCAGGTGAAAGGGAGCAGGCCTGGAGAGAGATGGCAAGGCAGATAGCTCACGAAATAAAGAATCCTCTAACTCCAATGAGGCTTAGTATTCAGCATTTGATGAGGCTAAAAGAGCAGGGGGTTAAAGATTGGCCAAACAGATTCGACTCTTTGGCAAATTCGCTCATTGAGCAGATAGATATACTTTCAGATGCAGCAGGGGAGTTTTCAAGCTTCTCAAGATTCTACTCTGAGGAGCTTACCAGGTTTGATCTTAATACACTTATCAGGGAGCAGCTTATTCTCTTCAATACCAGAGATAATATTGTGCTCTCGCTCGAGAGCAGTGCAAAGGATGCATTTGTAATCGCCAGGAGAACCCAGCTGACAAGAGTTTTTGTAAACCTCTTTTCAAATGCAGTTCAGGCTGTAGAGCAGCAAGAGGATGGAGGAAGTATAATAATCACTGTAGAGAGGGGTGTAGATTACTATGAGGTTAAAGTAGAGGACGACGGACCGGGAGTGCCCGAGAGTCTTACTCACAGACTATTTAAACCAAACTTTACCACAAAGAGTGGAGGTACAGGTCTCGGTCTGGCAATCTGCAGAAGCATAATGGAGCAGAGCCAGGGATCCATCTATTACGAAAAATCTCAAAAATTAAGAGGAGCCAGCTTTGTAGTAAGAATTCCTGTGTAACCTACTTCTGACGAAGGAAGATCTGAATTGGTACCCCGGTAAAATCAAATTTCTCACGAAGCCTGTTTTCCAAAAATCTTTTGTAGTCATCCCTTACATATTGAGGAAGATTGCAGAAGAATGCAAATGATGGAGCAGGAGTTGGAAGTTGAACTATATATTTGATTCTTACATATTTACCCTTTATAGAAGGTGGAGGATATTTTTCAATCTCCGGTAACATAATTTCATTGAGTTTGGATGTGGTTATTCTTTTTGCACGGTTTGCAAACACTTTTGCTGCGGCATTAAGCACATCCAGTATTCTCTGTTTATTTATCACAGAGGTGAAGATAATGGGAATATCGTTGAATGGAGCGATACGGTCTGAGATCTTTTGGGTGAACTCCTTCATTGTATTTGTCCCCTTATCCTCTATTGTGTCCCATTTATTGACAACAATAACACACCCTTTTCTGTTTCGGATAATCAGGTTGAATATAGCCATATCCTGATGCTCTACACCGAGCTGAGCATCCAGCATAAGAATGCAGACATCTGAATACTCGATAGCTCTAATAGAGCGCATAACAGAGTAAAATTCAAGATCTTCCTTGACCCGTGCTTTTTTTCTTAAGCCTGCTGTGTCAACCAGAATAAATTCGTGACCGAATTTGTTGTAGTATGAAGATATAGAGTCTCTTGTTGTTCCAGCAACAGGTGTAACAATGTTTCTCTCCTCCCCCAGAAGTGCGTTTGCCATTGAAGATTTACCCACATTTGGTTTGCCTATAATGGCAAGGTGGGGGAGCCTCTTCTCCTCTTTCTCCTCCTCTTCTGCGGGAAGCATCTCTACTATTTTATCCAGCAGATCACCCGAGCCGCTACCACTGGCAGATGATATTGCCCAAGGTTCGCCCAGGCCGAACGAGTTAAACTGATGCACATCAAACATTCTATCTCCTGTATCTACCTTATTGGCGAGTACCAGAACAGGTTTTTTTGCCCTGCGAAGAATATCTGCTATTGTATAGTCAAAATCGGTTATCCCGGAATTGACATCACACATAAAAAGAATAAGATCTGCCTCCTCAATTGCAAGGAGTACCTGTTTTCTTATCTCTTCCTCAAAAACATCGTCTGAATTTATAGCGTAACCCCCTGTATCTATTACGGAAAACTCTTTTGCGTTCCATTCACACCGTCCGTAGTGACGGTCACGTGTCACTCCGGCAATCTCATCTACGATTGCCTGTCTCATACCGACAAGGCGGTTAAAAAAAGTAGATTTGCCCACATTAGGGCGTCCAACTATTGCAACAATACTCATAATGGAGGCAAAGATAGTCAATAATTATAAAACGATATTTTTAATCTTCGCAGGAGCAGCAGCAAGAGGAGCAATCTTCCTTTTTATCACTCTTCCTCCAGAGTATCTTCTCTTGTGACTTGGCACACATAAGGCCCAATTTACGCATCTCTTTGTTGTGCCCTATCTCTGACTCCGGGAATTTCCCGTTTTTACGAAAAATAATATTGAATGAGAAGAGAAAGACAGCGATGGCAAGAATTACAACAGTTATAATGAATAGTGACATAATTAATTGCATTTAAAACACTTATAAGGAGGCAAAAGTGGCGAATCACCTGTTTGAAGCATTGGCGGCAGTTGATGTACTTTAAAAGATGAGGATGCCATTTGTTTTAATATCCTGTCTACCAATATCATCTCACTTCCGGCAGATATAATCTCCTGCGCACTCTTACCCTCTTCAATAAGGGAATGCAAAATTGGGTCCAAAACAGAATATTCCGGAAGCGTGTCGCTATCCTTTTGGTGAGCTCTTAACTCTGCAGATGGCTCTTTTGTAAGGGTAGATTCAGGAATAGCTTTTTTTATACTGTTTATGTAGCGAGCCAGAGAGTAGACCTGCAGTTTATATTGATCTGCAATAACCATAAGTGCACCGCTAAGGTCTCCGTAAAGAGTTCCGTAGCCCATTGCAAGTTCGCTCTTATTCGATGTGTTGAGCACAAGTGCTCCTGTATTATTGCTGTAGGCCATAAGGATGTTTGATCTTATTCTGGCCTGTATATTTTCAAGTGTAATACTCTTTATGTCACCGCAAAACAGATCTTCCAGCTCATTTATGTAACGGTTAAGAATTGTCTCAATGGGAACTATAGAGTGATCTATGTTTAAATTTCCTGCCAGCTCAACTGCATCTGCAACAGAGTGGAGGGTGGAGTATGGAGAAGGCATAAGGATGGCGTGAACATTATCTGCCCCAAGTGCCTCAACTGCAAGAGAAAGAACTACAGCTGAGTCAACTCCTCCGGAGAGCCCGAGAACAGCTCTCTCTTTGCCCTGTTCCCTGAAAAAGAGTTCAATCCCCCGTACAAGTTTTCCATATAGTAGATCTGTTTTCACTTCCTGCATAATCTAGAATATAAAACTTGAACTTATAGATTGGTAGTTATAGACTTTGTCAATAACATCTGCAAAAATCTCTGCAACAGAGAGAATTTTGATCTTACTCATATCTGTCTCCGGTGAGGGGTTAATAGGGATAGTGTCCGAAATGATCACCTCTAAAAGTTGTGATTTTGCAATTCGCTCATAGGCAGGACCGGAGAGAACTGCGTGGGTTGCCAAAGCCCGAACACTTAGTGCCCCCTTATCCATTAGCATATCGGCCGCTTTAGTTATGGTCCCGGCGGTATCTATCATATCGTCAATAATAACGATATTTCTTCCCTCAACATCTCCGATAGCTGTCATAGAACCCACAACATTTGCCTTTTCACGTGATTTGTGGCAGATTATAAGAGGGCAGCCCAGAATCCTGGAGTATGCATTTGCCCTTTTTGCACCACCCATATCCGGAGCAGCAATTGAAAGATTATCCAGTTTAAGATCTCTAAGATATGGAAGGAATATAGAGCTTGCATAGATATGGTCAACCGGGAAATCAAAAAAGCCCTGGATTTGGTCTGCGTGAAGATCTGCAGTCATCACTCTGTCGCAACCTGCTGCGTCCAACAGATTGGCAACCATTTTTGCTCCTATAGGAACTCTTGGTCTGTCTTTGCGGTCCTGACGTGCCCATCCGAAATATGGGATAACAGCAATAACTTTATATGCAGAGGCTCTTCTTGCAGCATCAATCATAAGTAGCAGTTCAAAAATATTATCAACCGGCGGGATTGTAGACTGGACAATGAAAACGGTAGCACCTCTGACACTCTCTTCAAAAGCGGGCTGAAATTCGCCATCACTGAATACGGTAACAGAGGATTTTCCAATCTCAAGCTTAAGAGAGAGAGCAATCTTTTCTGCAAGATAGCGGGAACTCCTGCAAGAAAAAATCTTAATCTTATGTTGATGATCCATAACTATGGTTTTATGTTTTTAAAAAGTTTGTCAATGTAGTCAAGAACCTCATCCCTACCCAGACCGGTTTCAGAAGAGGTTGTAAATGTGGGAGGTAACTCCTCCCAGTACTCAAGAAGAGCTTTATTGTTGAGTTCAATCTGCTTCTGTAGGGTATTTACACCCACTTTATCGCATTTAGTATATATTATTGAGAATGGGACACCTGCCTCCCCAAGGGTATTTATGAAATTCAGGTCAATTTTCTGGATATCGTGTCTTGAGTCTAAAAGGACAAAAAGATTGGCAAGCTCTGCAGACCCGTTAATATAGTTCTTAATCATCTCAGATAAATACTCCTTCTCCTTCTTGGAGATTTTGGCGTAACCATAACCAGGGAGGTCAACCAGATACCAGGATTCGTTAATAAGGAAATGGTTAATTAGCCTGGTTTTGCCCGGCTTTGCAGATGTGTGGGCAAGTTTTCCCATCCTGCACAACATATTGATTAAGGATGATTTACCCACGTTTGACCTGCCTATAAAGGCAAATTCAGGTAATTTTACGGCCGGTCTCTCCTTTATGGTTGGAGAGCTTCCGGAGAATATGGCTTGAGAGATCTTCATATCATTATTGACGTCGCAAATGTACAACTTTATTGCGTATATTTGTGCCAAGAGCATCAAATTTGGCAAAAATGACAAAAAGAGAGGAGATTACACTTGGAGAGCTGCAAGAGAGGATAAAAGGGGTCATTGAGAGCTCATTTTCTGGAAGATACTGGGTTAGAGCAGAGACTGGTGAAGTTAAGATTCACTCACAAGGACACTGTTACATAGATTTAATCGAGAAGTCAAAAGGGGGCGGCGGGGTGACAGCAAAGGTGCAGGCTGTAATATGGGCCTCATCATTTCGTATGTTAAAGCCCTATTTTGAGACAACAACGGGAAGAGCTCTGGAGCGGGGTCTCTCAATCTTGGTTAATGTTCAGGTGACATATTCGCAGGTGTATGGGATGAGTCTGGTAATTACCGACATTGATCCCGCGTTTACAATAGGAGAGCAGGAGATTATCCGGCAGAAGAGTATTATGAGACTCTCGCAGGAGGGGATGTTTGAGATCAACTCTTCATTGGATATACCTTTATTGCCAAGCAGATTGGCAGTTATCTCCTCTGAGGGTGCTGCAGGTTACAGAGATTTCGTAAAACATTTGGAGGATAACGACTATGGCTTCTCTTTTTCGATAAAGCTTTTTCCTGCACCTTTGCAGGGAGATAGTGCCCCGGACGGAATTATTGAGCAGATGGAGATGGTAGCCCGGGAGATGGATAATTTTGATATTCTTCTGATTATCAGAGGTGGAGGAGCCGCTCAGGATCTGGTTTGTTTTGATGACTACAATCTTGCAATAAATATTGCTCAATTCCCCCTTCCGGTTGTTGTAGCAGTGGGACACGACCACGACTATCATATAGCAGATATGGTTGCTCACACATCATTAAAAACACCCACGGCTGCAGCTGCCTTTATCATAGACCTGTTTGTGGCAGAGGAGCAGCAACTAATTTTCCTCTCCCGCAGAGTTTCACTATCTTTGCAATCTAGATTGCAGAGTGAGTTGACTACTCTGGATAGGCTTAATGAGAGAATGGCAGCGGCACTTCGTACGCATTACAGAGAGGGTGAACATTTGCTTGATATTTTTGAAAGGAGAGTAATGTCGGCAAGCCCCTTAACTATTCTGGAAAGAGGATACTCACTGGCTCTAATGGGTGGTAAAAAAATAGGTAGCGTAAATGATGCACAGGCCGGAGATGACTTTACACTATTGCTTTCTGACGGCTCCTTTAACTGTACAATAAACTCTATAAGAGATGGCAAAAAAAGATAGTCTTACATACAAACAGGCACTTGCAGAGCTCGAGGAGCTTGTTGTCAGGATTGAAAACCCGGATACAGATTTGGAAAACATTGCAGATGAAGTAAAGAAGGCACTAAATTTGGTTAAATTTTGCCGGGATCAAATCAAGGGATTCAGAGAGGAGACAGATAAACTTCTTACTTAGTAACACCCTGCAATGAAAGATTTAAAACTATGGATGGACGACCCCTGGCTGGAGCCCTGGAAAGATACTATTTGGAGAAGATACTCCAAATCTGTAATCAAGAGTCTTGAGCTCTCCGGATACGGGAAGCCACTAAAACATTCGGTAAACTCGCATCTCTTTTACGGGGTAACAAGGGATACTATCGGGAGTTGGATATTTCGTGAATGGGCCCCTAATGCTACATCTATCTATCTGATTGGTGATATGAACCAATGGAGTAGAGATGAAAGATACCGCTTTACCGGGATAGATTCGGGTAATTGGGAGCTTAAACTTCCCAAAGCAGCAATGAAACACGGAGATCTCTATAAGTGGCTTATAATTTGGAATGGAGGAGAGGGGGAGAGAATTCCGGCATATGCGACCAGAACTGTTCAGGATGAAAAGAGTAAGCTTTTTGCAGCTCAGCTATGGGACCCAAAACCTTATAAGTGGAGCTCTCCTACAATCAAGAAGATAAAAACCCCACTTATATATGAGGCTCATATTGGTATGAGCACTCACGAACAAGGGGTTGGCAGCTTCAACTATTTTCGTGACAATGTATTGCCAAGGATAGCAAAACTGGGTTACAACACCATTCAGCTGATGGCAATTCAGGAGCACCCCTACTATGGATCTTTCGGATATCAGGTTTCTGGATTTTTTGCAGTGAGTTCAAGATTTGGCACTCCCGAAGAGCTAAAAATGCTCATTGACGAAGCTCACTCAATGAATATTGCAGTTGTTCTGGATATTATTCACTCTCACGCAGTGAATAATACTCTTGAGGGACTCTCTCTTTTTGATGGAACCGAAGATCTCTATTTTCACTCAGGAGAGAGGGGGTATCATCCTGCCTGGACATCTCGTTGCTTTAACTATGGTAAAAGCGAAGTGATACACTTTCTTCTCTCCAACTGTAAGTATTGGATGGAGGAGTATAAATTTGACGGGTTCAGGTTTGACGGCATAACAAGTATGATCTATTACGATCACGGTTTGGGGAAGGATTTTACCGACTACTCCTGCTATTTTGACGGCAATCAGGATGAAGATGCAATCACATATCTGGCTCTTGCAAACCAGCTTATTCGTGAGATTAACCCGGATGCCATTACTATTGCCGAAGATGTAAGCGGTATGCCCGGGCTGGCAGCACCATTTAAAAATGGAGGTGTAGGATTTGATTTCCGTATGAGTATGGGAGTTGCAGATAACTGGATCAAATGGATAAAGGAGCTTCGGGATGAAGATTGGAATGTTAGTGATATTTTTCACGAGCTCACCAACAAAAGAGATGACGAGAGAACTATTAGTTATGCTGAGTGTCACGACCAGGCAATGGTTGGAGATAAAACAATAATATTCAGGCTTATAGATAGTGAGATGTACACCTCAATGAGTAAAGATATCGCATCTCTGGTTGTAGATAGAGGGATATCTCTGCACAAGATGATACGCCTTGCAACAATCTCAACAGCAGGAGATGGTTATCTCAATTTTATGGGTAATGAGTTCGGACATCCGGAGTGGATTGACTTCCCGAGAGAGGGGAACAACTGGTCGTATTTCTATGCCCGCAGACAGTGGTCCCTTGCAGATAACAAGCTTTTGCGATACTCCTGGTTATTAGAGTTTGACAAAGCAATGATTAACCTTGTAAAAAACTCCACACTGTTCAGAAACAGACCGGAAATACTATATGTACACAACGAAAGGCAGATTCTTATCTTTAAAAGGGGAGAGTATATATTCGCATTTAACTTCAGCCCTTTAAATTCATACCCGGACCTATCTCTATCTGCACCCGATGGCTCATATAAAACGGTCCTGGATACAGATATGAAAAAATTTGGAGGATTCAATCGTAACAACCAAAATGTAAAACATATAACCCGATTTATAGAGGGCAGATATACCCTCTCTTTGTATCTTCCTTGCAGGAGCGCAATCGTCCTCAAAAAAGAGAAAAGGTAACAAATTCGTAACTATAATTTTATTAACTTGCACCTAAAATTTGAGAGATTATGGCCTATTTGGAGTTTAATAAGAAAGAGTTGGTTAATCTTGAGTACTCTCTTAAGAGGGAGTATCTTTCCACAAACCACGCCGGAGGTTATCTCAACACAACTATTGCCGGATGTAACACCAGAAAATATCACGGCCTTCTTGTACTTCCACTGGAGCAGTTCGATAATGAGAAGCACGTCTTACTCTCATCTCTGGACGAAACACTAATCCAGCACGGAAAGGAGTTTAATCTTGGGATTCACTGCTACGGAGAGGTCTATGAACCCAGAGGGCATAAATATATCACCAATTTTGAAATTGATAAAGTTGTAGCTGTCACCTATGCCGTAGGGGGGATGGTATTGAGAAAGGTTATGATTCTCTCAAACAGAGAGGAGCATCTGCTTATCCGATACACCCTGTTGGAGGCTCACTCTCCTACAACATTGCGGTTGAAGCCTTTTCTGGCATTCAGGAACATACACTCTCTCTCAAAAGCAAATAACAACGTCAACAGAAAGTACAAAGAGATAGAGAGAGGGAGGAGTTTTTGTCTATACCAAGGTTTTCCGGAGCTGAATCTTCAGTTAAGTACAAAAAACGACTTTATCTCAAACCCGGACTGGTACTACAACATTGAATACAAGGAGGAGAGTAGGCGTGTTCTTGAGTCCAGAGAAGATCTTTTTGTTCCCGGATATTTTGAGATGCCTATAAAAAAAGGGCAGACGATACTCTTTTCGGCCTCTGTTAAAGAGGAGAATCCATCATTGTTTAAAAGGAAATTCGAAAAAACCCTGTCCGAGAAAAACCACAGAGACAGTTTTATAAGTTGCCTTAAAATCTCTGCAAGTCAGTTTGTTACAAAAAGAGGAGAGGATACTTTGATCTTTGCAGGATACCCCTGGCTGGACCAAAAACTTCGTGATACCCTCCTGGCACTGCCCGGACTTACCCTAAGCTCATACTGTGATAAGAAGACCTTTCTGGATACAATAGATACAATTGTTCGTAAAAATCGGGAAAAACTGATCAAAAAAAGCAGCGAAACAGATGTACCACTTTGGTTCATATGGGCTCTTGAGCAATATGTAGAGTTTACCGGTGAAGATAAAACCATATGGAAGAGATACGGAGGGCTAATAAAGGAGATTCTTCACGCATACAGAGATGGCTCCCGCATCAATATAAATATGCACGAAAATGGACTGCTCTGGGGAGAAGAGAGAGGTACCGCTCTAACCTGGATGGACGCATATGCGTATGGAGAGCCTATTACCGAGAGAGCCGGGTATCAAATTGAGATAAACTCTCTTTGGTATAACGCAATCTGTTTCTCTATAGAGCTGGCGTTAATATCGGGTGAAGCAAAATTTTCACAGGATTGGGCTATTATCAAAGATAATATTGAGAGAAATTTTATCAGGGCATTCAAAATTGAAGAGAAAGATCACCTTGCAGACTATGTAGGTCCCGAGGGTCAGAATAAATTCACAAGACCAAACCAACTATTTGCCTGCTCATTAAAATACTCTCCTCTGGACGAAGAGACAAAGGCAAAAGTGCTTAAAAACATAAAGAAAGAGCTGCTTACCGTAAGGGGAATCAGAACTCTCTCTCCAAAAAATCCACTCTATAAAGGTGAATATGACGGTGATCAGGTAACCCGTGATATGGCCTACCATCAGGGAACTGCAAGGGTATGGCTTTTAAGCTTCTATATAGATGCTATGTTTAAGTTGTATGGGGCCGCCTTCCTAATCAAGGCACAGGAGTTGGTTGAGGCGTTCGAAGAGGAGCTCTCACTTCACTGTATAGGTTCAATATCTGAAGTTTTTGACGGAGACCCTCCACACCAGCCGCACGGCTGTACATCCTACTCTGTATCTGTAGCATCTCTGCTCACCTCTATGCGTCTGATTGAAAACTATAAAAACTCTGAACTATGAAGGTGCTGATGTTTGGATGGGAGTTTCCTCCACATATATCGGGAGGTTTAGGAACAGCCTGTTATGGATTGACCAAAGGTTTAGCAAATAATGGAGTAGAGGTTCTTTTTGTGATGCCAACGGCCACGGGTGATGAGGATAAAAGTGCAGTGAGCATCATAGATGCAAGCGAAATAGAGGTCTCAGAAAGTTGTCGTAATGTCAGGGATTTTCTTGAGAAGGTTCAGTTTATACGAATTGGTTCTAATCTGATACCTTACATAGATCCACAAGAGTTCACAGAGATGTTGTCTAACCTTCAACAAGGTCAGATTGAGGAGTTTAAATTAGGTTTTGGGCAGAAATACAAATTCTCTGGTAAGTATGGCAAAACCCTAATGGAGGAGGTTGTCAGATATGCACTTGTGGGTGCTGAGATTGCCCTGAGAAATGATTTTGATGTAATTCACGCCCACGACTGGCTCACATATCTGGCAGGAGTTGCTGCTAAGAGGGTTAGCGGTAAACCTCTGGTGGTTCATATGCACGCAACCGAATTTGACAGGAGTGGAAACAACATCAACACCGAGGTGTTTGATATTGAAAAGATGGGTATGAGAGAGGCAGATAGAGTTGTGGCAGTAAGCCATTTGACCCGAAATATCATTCTAAACAAATACGGAATCAATCCGGAAAAGGTGATTACTGTTCACAATGCAGTAGACTTTCAGGGATTTGAACACCTTCATATAGAGAGAGGAGTGCCGGAGCAGATTGTTACCTTTCTTGGACGAATTACGTATCAGAAGGGTCCGGAGTACTTTATTGAGGCTGCAAACAAGGTGATAAAACGCTACCCGAATGTACGCTTTGTAATGGCAGGAAACGGAGACCTACTCAAGAGATGTATCCGACGGGTTGCAAAATTGGGGATAGCACATAAGTTTCATTTCACAGGATTTCTAAGAGGAGGGGAGGTTAAGCAGATGTTTGCATACTCCGATGTATATGTTATGCCATCTGTCTCCGAACCATTCGGTATCTCACCGCTAGAGGCGATGAGATCAAATGTACCTACAATAATCTCAAAACAGAGTGGTGTGGCAGAGGTTCTTCGTCACGCTATCAAGGTAGATTTCTGGGATATAGACGCAATGGCAGATTCCATATACGCTCTGCTTGCATACCCGGCACTATCTGCTATGTCTGTTAAACACGGGTTAAACGAGGTCAATTCGCTCAAATGGGATGCCGCTGCATACAGGGTGAGTGAGATCTATTCCGCTATAATTAAAAAATGAAAAACTAGGAGTTATGGAAAAAAGTATTTGCTTTTACTTTCAGGTGCATCAGCCGGACAGGCTGCGTCTCTACAGATTTTTTGATATAGGCAGGGAGAGCCACTACTTCGATGATTTTGCAAACAGGACCATACTCCGCCGGGTTGCAGAGAGATGCTATCTGCCGGCCAACTCACTTCTTCTGGAACTTATAAAAAAGTACAATGGGGCTTTTAAAGTTGCATTCTCAATATCCGGAGTTGCCATAGAGCAATTTGAGAGGTATGCACCCGAAGTTATATCTAGCTTTCGCGAGCTTGCAAAGACAGGTTGTGTGGAGTTTCTTGCCGAGACGTATTCTCACTCCCTTGCCTCTCTCATATCACCTGCGGAGTTTAAAGAGCAGGTGATGATTCAGAGTTCAAAAATTGAGTCACTCTTTGGGTTTAAGCCCGCAGTCTTCCGTAATACAGAGCTAATCTATTCAGATCTTATCGGATCTATGGTATCTGATATGGGTTTTACAGCTATGCTCACAGAGGGGGCAAAACACATATTGGGGTGGAAAAGCCCTAACTATCTGTATACAAATGCTATAAATCCAAGACTAAAACTTCTTCTTAAGAATTTCAACCTTAGTGACGATATCGCTTTTCGTTTTTCAAACAGAGCCTGGTCCAACTGGCCTCTCACATCGGATAAATACGTTACCTGGATCTCCGATACACTGGCAAAGGACGATATTGTTAACCTATTTATGGATTATGAGACATTCGGGGAGCATCAGAGTGCATCAACCGGCATATTTGAGTTTATGAGACATCTCCCTGAGGCTGTTCTCTCCAGAACAAATGTCACCTTTGACACCCCTTCTCAGGTTTGTGCAAAACATCAGCCGGTTGCACCGCTTCACGTACCATTTCCGATATCCTGGGCAGATGAAGAGAGAGATACCAGCGCCTGGCTAGGAAATGAGCTTCAGAACGAGGCATTCAATAAGCTATACTCGGCAGAGAGCGATGTAAGAAGAGTTAACGACCCTAAACTCCTCTCAGATTTCAGGCGACTTCAGGAGAGTGACCACTTCTACTATATGTGTACAAAATTTTTCTCGGATGGGGCAGTACACTCATACTTCAATCCATACGACACTCCATATGAGGCATTTATAAATTATATGAATGTTCTAAGCGATTTTCTACTCAGGGTTGAAAAGGCTTTGCCTACAGCTCCGCCAATCAGTGGAACAGTTATTGCACAGAGAAATGGCTCAAAAAAAGCGGAAGCACCTTTAAAGGCACAAAAGAGTAAACTTAAAGCCAAACCCAAAACAGGGATGGTTGCAAACCCAAAAGCAGGAGATAAAAAACCAAAATCGAAGCCGAAGAGCGGCAAATAGTATAAACCAAATTGTAGATAACTAAATTAAAAATGTCAGAAAAAAAGTTTGTATCACCCGATTATCTTTTTGAGGTTAGTTGGGAGGTGTGTAATAAAGTTGGAGGGATACATACAGTCATAGCCACTAAGGCATTAAATCTTTCTAAAGAGCTACAAAACAATCATATACTTATAGGACCCGACGTATGGAGGGATACCGAAAAAAACCCTGAATTCCTTGAAGACCAAAATCTTCTACGTGCCTGGAGAGGCAAAGCTGCACAAGAGGGGCTCCGGATAAGAGTCGGGCGATGGAATGTTTCAGGCACACCTATTGTAATCCTTGTAGACTTCAGCACCTTTCTCTCAAAAAAAGATGATATACTCACGGAGTTCTGGATGAAGTATAGCCTGGACTCTATAGCCGGACACTGGGACTATTTAGAGAGTACTCTTTTTGGTTATGCAACCGGTAAAGTTATAGAGAGCTATGTTAAATTCAACCTTGCACCTCACCACAAAGCAGTGGCTCAGTTTCACGAGTGGATGACTGGTGCCGGCGTACTCTACCTAAAATCAACAACCCTGCCTGTAGCAACAGTATTTACTACCCACGCAACTGTTGTGGGGAGGTCTATTGCCGGGAATAATCTCCCGCTCTACGACAATATGACCCAGTACTCTCCTGAGGAGAAGGCTCAGGAGTTTAATGTGGTATCAAAGCACTCACTTGAAAAGATTGCTGCCAACCAGGCAGATATTTTTACCACAGTTTCCGAGATTACAGCCCGAGAGTGCAGCCACTTTCTTGGCAGAAAGGTAGATGTGGTGACTCCAAACGGGTTTGAAAACAGTTTTACCCCAAAGGAGAATGAGTTTAAGATATGTGCGAAAAGTGCCAAGAAAAAATTGATCGAAATTGCCCGGCTAATGACCGGAATTCCGGTATCTGACAACGCTCTTATGGTTGGTATAAGCGGTAGATACGAATACAAGAACAAAGGTATAGATGTATATCTGGATGCACTTGGTACTCTTAACAGTTCGAAAGATCTAAAGAGAGAGATTATTGCCTGGATCTTCGTCCCTGCCGGTCATAAAGGGCCCGATAGAGATCTGCTAAACAAAATTCAAAATGGTGGAGATTACACAACCAATACGTCTCACACATTGAATGAGCCAAACTGGGACCCGATTCTAAAGAGAGTGAATGAGCTAAACCTTCTCAACCGAGAGGGAGATATGGTTAAGCTGCTCTTTATACCATCTTACCTCAACGGGAATGACGGTATTTTCAATTTCACATATTACCAGCTTCTTTGCGGTCTTGACCTCTCTCTTTTTCCATCCTATTACGAGCCGTGGGGATATACCCCTCTGGAGAGTCTGGCATTCGGAGTTCCTACAATAACTACCTCTTTAACAGGTTTTGGCCTCTGGGTGAGAGATCACTCAAAGAGAAAGGAGGAGGCAATAGAGATTATTGACAGAGGAGATTTCAACTACTCAAAGGTTGTTGAGGGTGTAGTCAAAAAGACACTTCACATAAGTCATCTCTCAGACGAAAAGAGAAAGAGTTTACACATTGCTGCACGAGATATATCAAAGATTGCGCTCTGGGATAATCAGATAGTCTACTACAAAGAGGCATATTCCCTTGCAATTGCAAAAGTGATTAATGATAAGGGGGCTTTCCCAGCAAATGTTGAGGAGAGAGATCACTCGGACTTTAAGAAAGATGTTGCCAACAGGCCAATCTGGAATAAAATCCTTATAAATAAAAGACTCCCTAAAAGACTTGAACATCTGGAGACTCTGTCAAGAAATTTGTGGTGGTGCTGGAATGAAGATGCAATAGAGCTCTTTAAGATGGTAGATAAGGATTTGTGGGATGTTTGCGAGGGAAATCCAATACAACTATTGGATATGTTGTCTCTTAAACGTTATAAGGAGCTAGAGGGTGATTCAAAATTCCTGAGGAAACTGGATGCAGTATATGACCATTTTCAGGAGTATATATCTGCAAAATGCGATAGTAATGAGGTGAAAATTGCATACTTCAGTATGGAGTTCGGGTTGGATAAATCTTTAAAAATCTACTCTGGCGGGCTTGGGGTTCTTGCAGGAGACTATCTTAAAGAGGCGAGTGATATGATGGTACCTTTGACAGCCGTAGGATTGCTTTACAGATATGGTTACTTTACTCAAAAACTATCTGCACAGGGAGATCAGGTTGCCTTTTATGAGCCTCAGGATTTTTCAAAACTGCCTGTTACCCCTGTCAGAGATAACCAGGGGAAATGGACAACTGTAGTTATTGCCCTGCCTGGAAGAAATATGACTGCCAGGCTTTGGAGGGTAGATGTAGGCCGTACAGAGCTAATTTTGCTGGATACAGATCACGAAGATAACCTGCCGGAAGACAGAGCTGTAACACACCATCTTTATGGAGGAGACTGGGAGAATCGCCTCAAACAGGAGATGCTTCTGGGGATAGGAGGGGTAAGAGCCCTTAGAGCTCTTGGAAGAGAGGCTGATCTCTACCACCTGAACGAAGGTCACGCAGCATTTATTGGATTGGAGAGATTAAGGGAGTATGTAACCTTAAATGGACTTACGTTTGCAGAGGCAACCGAAGTTGTAAGAGCATCATCACTTTACACTACCCATACACCCGTCCCTGCCGGACACGACGCCTTTAGTGAGGATATTCTGAGAGGGTATTTTTCCCACTATCCTAAGAGGATGAAAATCAGCTGGGAGATGATGATGTCCTTGGGAAAGATAGATCCTGCCGACCCGGATGAGAAGTTTTCAATGAGTAATATGGCGGCAAATCTCTCACAGGAGATTAACGGAGTGAGCTGGCTTCACGGGAAGGTTAGCAGAGATATTCTCTCTCCGCTCTGGCCAGGGTATCTTCCTCAGGAGCTGCACGTAAGTTATGTAACAAACGGAGTTCACTACCCAACCTGGACTGCTCCAGAATGGAAGGAGATTCACTCTGAGGTTTTTGGTGAAAAATTCCAGAGCCACCACTACGATAAGAGCTGTTTTGAAGGCATCTACAAGATAGATGACTCCAGGATTTGGGATGTTCGTAAAAAGCTTAGGAGTAAGCTTATAGATATCATTAAGCAGACCCTTTCAAGCCGGAGCACAACCACACACTACACGCCACAACAGATTGTAAGGATAAAAGAGACTCTAAGAGATGATGTCCTCACAATAGGTTTTGCACGAAGATTTGCAACATATAAACGTGCCCACCTCATTTTCCGGGATCTTGAGAGACTCAAAAAAATTGTAAACGACCCCAAACGTCCGGTTCAGTTTTTATTTGCAGGCAAGGCACATCCTGCCGACAAGGCCGGTCAGGATCTGATAAAGAGAATTGTTGAGATCTCCGTTATGCCTGAGTTTATTGGAAAGGTTCTCTTTATACCAGGGTATGACATAACTCTGGCTAAGTATCTGGTTCAAGGGGTTGATATCTGGATGAACACACCTACAAGACCACTAGAGGCCTCAGGTACAAGTGGAGAAAAAGCAGTAATGAATGGCGTTATGCACTTCTCTGTTCTTGACGGTTGGTGGGTCGAGGGGTACAAAGAGGGTGCAGGATGGGCACTTCCACTTGAGAGAACATATGAAAATCAGGATTTTCAAAACGAACTGGATGCCGCTACAATATATAATATGTTGGAGAATGAGATCGCCCCTCTATTCTATAATGTTACCGGCAAGAGTAAACTTCCTGTTGAGTGGATTGAGTTCATAAAAAATACAATTGCGAAGGTAGCGGGCAATTTTACCACCAACAGAATGTTGAGTGATTATCTGGATCGTTTCTACAATAAATTAAAAAAGAGACATATAGAGATTGCAGCAGATGATTTTGCCATTGCACGCGAAATTGCACAATGGAAAAAAAGGGTGAGAAACGAGTGGCCTTTCATTGAGGTAATCAGTTATAGTAAACCGGATAATACAAGGAGCGACATCTCTCTGGGAGAGGAGTATACAGCAGAGGTAATAATCTCAACCGGAGATCTTCGACACGATGAGATTGGAGTTGAGATGATTATTGCTGAGAACGGAGTAGAGGGCAACCCTCATATAGTAAAGACGATAGATTTCGTGTTTATAGAGTACGTTTCCGGAGCAGCAAAATACAGGTGCTCAATTTTGGCCGATACTGCCGGTGCATTCAGCCTGGCGGGGCGGCTATATGCGAAGAACCCAAAATTACCGCACCGGCAGGATTTTGATTTAGTGAAATGGTTATAGCCAGTACAGGTTTCTTTGATGGAGTTCACAGAGGTCACTCTGCTGTGCTTGACAGAGTATGCTCTCTTGCAAAAGAGCAGGGGAGCAGGGCAGCCGTTATTACATTCTGGCCCCATCCTAGAGCTGTCCTACAGCAGGATGCTGCCAGGTTCAGGCTGCTCACATCTCTTGAAGAGAAGAGAAAACTTCTTCACTCTATGGGCATTGACGATGTTCACGTTCTCACCTTTGACAGAGATTTTGCCCGCCAAACTACAGAGCAGTTCTTTCGTAAATATTTAAAAGACTTATACGGAGTAACTACCCTTGTTGCAGGATATGACCACAGAGTGGGGAGCGATCTGGATCAAACCCAGGAGCAGATGTTTGAGATAGCAAAATCTGTAGGGATAACTCCTGTGAGGGTAGAGGAGTGTATAAGCGGGAATAAAGGAGTACAGACAATTATCAGCTCTACAAAAATTAGAGAGTCTCTTCTTGGAGGGAACATAGAGAGGGCTAACACAATGCTTGGCTATCGCTACGGATTGGAGGGGGTGGTGGTAGAGGGACAGAGGATAGGGAGAACAATTGGCTTTCCGACAGCCAATATAATGCTTTATGAACCTCTTAAACTATTACCGGCAGATGGAGTCTATGCAGTTTGGGCAGAGAGTTTAGGAAAGAGTTACAGAGGGATTACAAATATCGGGACAAGGCCTACAGTCTCCAATATGAGTGAAAAAACCATAGAGACTCATATTCTCGATTTTGAAGATGATATATACGGGTTGTCTTTTAAAATAGAGTTTGTAAAAAGATTGAGGGATGAACATAAATTTGCATCTTTGCAGGAGCTCAAAGAGCAGCTTGTCAAGGACAGAGAGAGCGCAATAACAATTTTGCCGGAGAATTTTGAAAAATTAAGATAATATTCAGGTATACAATGGACTCAACAATTATCTCCATTCTTGCCGCAGTAGCAATAATGGTATATCAGGTTTTCAGCGAAAAGAAGAAACGGGAGCGTAGGGCTGCAATGAAGAGTAACTCCCCTAACGAAACTCCGGACTATCAAGAGAGGCCAAAAAATTCCATATCTGCTCTGTTTGCAGATATTTTGCAGGAGGATGAAGGAGATCGCAGGGGTTACGATTTTGAAGACCCTTACGCCTCAATAACATCTAATAGAGTTGAGGTTATCCCTATGACATTAAAGTCAGAGAGTAAGATTGAGCCTATACCTGTTGCTCCCCCTCAAACATATGTACCTTTAGTTGATAATACGCCCAGAGATATTTATGACAGTGCCGAAATTTCTGACCACGATTATGAAAATGAGAGCAAACTTTCCGAGGGAGTTTTCAAAGGGGGATTTGACCCTGCTCTACTTATAATCTATTCGGAGATTGCAGCCCCTAAATTCCGGGATTAGTTTTTTTATTAATAAAATGTTTTTTATCTTTGTACAAAGAGTCCTGTTCTGCAGGATTCTTTTTAATTTTTCTATATTATGTCAAAAATTCATTACTTAACCCTTGAGGGCTTAGAGAAGCTTAAGGCAGATTTTCATCAACTGGTGTCAGTTGAACGCCCTGCCATTTCACGACAGATTGCAGAGGCGAGAGATAAGGGGGACCTCTCGGAGAATGCAGAGTACGATGCGGCAAAAGAGGCTCAAGGGCTTCTTGAGTTAAAAATCTCAAAACTTGAGGAGATGATAGCCAATGCCAGGATTATTGATGAGTCAAGAATTAACACAACCCACATCCAGATTATGAACAAGGTTAAGTTGAAAAACCTTAACAATAATTCAGTTGTGGAGTACACCCTGGTGGGAGAGACAGAGGCAAATCTGAGGGAGGGTAAACTTGCTGCTGCAACACCTATCGGCAAAGCACTTATAGGTAAGGAGAAGGGTAATATAGTTGAAGTTAAGGTACCATCCGGAGTAATAAAGTTTGAGATTCTGGATATTTCAAAATAGCATATGGCTACAATTTTCTCAAAAATCATAGCAGGAGAGATTCCATCATTCAAGGTTGCCGAGAGTGAGAGGTTCTATGCCTTTCTGGATATCAACCCGGTTTCTGCCGGGCACACACTGGTTGTCCCTAAAAATGAGACAGACTATATTTTTGATATGGATAGCGAAGAGTTCGCCTCTATGTTTGCTTTTGCACAGAAGGTGGCAAAGGGGATAAAAGAGGTCGTGCCGTGTAAGAGGGTAGCAGTGGCAGTCCTGGGGATGGAGGTTCCTCACGCTCACATCCATTTGATTCCCATAAACAGCGAGAGCGATATGGACTTTAGAAAAGCGAAAATCAAACTTGATAGCACAACAATGGCAGATATTGCAAATGCCATTAATTCAAAAATAAAACTCTAACTCTAACTCAATATCTTATTATGATCAGAAATTCAATTGCACTTATACTCTCTATTATACTGATAGTTTCGTGCTCAACCAAGAGTCATAGAGCAAAGGTTGAGGGGAAGATAGACGGACTTACAAATGGCGAAATAGTAGTTAAAAAATTGAATATAAATGTTCAAAATGTTCTTGATACCATTAAACTTGACCAAAAAGGGGAGTTCAGATACATTATTAAACTCGCTTCATCCTCGCCGGAATTCTACTATCTCTACCACAAGGATAGAAAAATTGCATCTCTGATTCTGCTTCCCGGAGAGAAGGTTAAGATACAAACAGATACTTTGGGTTTAAACCCTGTAGTTGATGGCTCTTCCGAGAGCTCGCTGCTCATTTCCCTTGAAAAAATAATATCACAATCACAAGCAAGGTTTGACTCGCTCAAAACTAAGATGCAAGAGGCTGTAACTGCAAATGATGCCCAAAAGATGACAGAACTGAACTATGCACTTGGTTCAGTCTATGTTAAGCAAAAACAGGATGCAATAAAATATATCTATACAAACCCGGGATCTATCACAAATATGATTCTGCTATACCATAAATTCTCTGCAGATGTACCTCTCTTTGCAGATCTTAGAGACGTTCTTCTGTTTCGCAGAGTTTATGACTCGCTGCAGGTAATCTATCCCGGTTCAATATATGTTTCAAGGCTGATGGATGAAATTACTGTGCGAGAGAGGTCGGAGATTATCAACTCAAAAATCCTTGATGCATCACAAAGAGGATTTCCGGAGCTTTCACTCCCGGATACAAAGGCCAATATACGTTTGTTGAGTGACCTATCAGGTAAGGTTATAGTTCTATCTTTCTGGAGTGTTACAGATGCAAACCAGAGAATGCAGAATAGAGAGTACTTCGATCTTTATGACAAATATAGCTCCAGAGGTTTTGAAATTTATCAGGTATCGGCAGATACAGACAAAACTGCGTGGGCAAGAGCAGTTGCCGAGCAAGAGATTCCCTGGATAAGTGTTTGTGACGGACTAGGAGCAAACTCTCCTTCAATATCTACCTACAATATACAGAATCTACCGGCCAATTTTGTAATAGACAGAAGCGGCTCCATTGTTGCAAAAAATATTTACGGAACCGCACTTGACAACAAATTGTCATCACTTTTAAAATAGGGAACTACCTGCTCTTCATATTGAGAGGGCCTCTTTTTGATACTCCTGCGATGAAATCTTTTAGGTAGAATGGCTCGAAATAAGCAACATCTTCAAAGAGCCCATCTCTGAATTTTTCAACGGCTCGCTTTACCATTCCTTCGGCTACAGAATCTAATGAGAGGAATCTTGCATTCGGGTGGTCAATTATTGTACTGACTTTTGCTGAACCATCACCGCAAAAGAGGGTAACCCCCTTTGAAAGAAGATCTGCAAAACTATTTTCATCAACAACAAGAGCCTCAACAGGTGTCAACCTCGTTGCATCTTTTGAATAAGTTGCAGTATATACCTCCATCCTTCTGGCGTCAATCATAGGAACTAATGACTCTACACAGGAGTACTCTTGCGAAACTGTTGGAGAGAGAACTATATCTGATGCCAGATTGGCAAGCAAATCAAGAGATCCTACCGATATCAGCGGTTTACCCGATGCAAAACAAAGACCTTTAGCTAAAGCAACTCCAACCCTTAATCCTGTATATGAGCCCGGCCCTTCGCTCACAACTACAGCATCGCACTTGTCAATCCCAAAGCCGACCTGTTTGAAAAGATCTTCAATCATTGGGGCAATTATACGGGCGTGAGCTTTGGCTTCCCGCACTACGCTCCTATATAAAACCACATCTGAAGAGGATATTGCAACAGAGCACACCTCTGTGCTGGTTTCAATGTAGAGCAGTAGTGGTTTGGAGGTTGACATTAAAGTTTAATTGGTTTCTTAAGCATCTCTTCGGTAACAATCTTTACCTTGGACTCCCTCTTTAAAGTTTTGCTTATTGCAGAGAACGGAGCTGTTACAATTACATCTCCCTCTTTAAGCCCTGTTACCACCTCTATTTTGGTGAGATCCTGAATTCCTGTTGTGATTGTCCTAACCTCTACCGAGTTGTCTTCCTTTACAACGAAGACCTGTTCAAGAGACTCATTAACACCCATTTTTGCCTTAACGCTGTCTGCAATAAGGTCAGAACGGGTGGTTATAGATTGTAGAGGTATTGCAAGAGCGTTCTCAACTCTTGATGTCTGTATTGAAACGGATGCAGACATTCCCGGGCGGAATGGATTTTTTCCATCAAGTGCAAGATCTGAATATGATTCGGTGATGAGGTATATCTTTACCTCAAAATTTGTTACCTGGTCTATTGAAGAGCCGATATTCTTGGCAGAGTTTGCAATTTGTGTTACAATACCCGTAAACTTACGATTCGGGTAGGCATCAACTTCAACAGTAGCAGTATCACCTTTCTCGATTCGTATGATGTCATTCTCGTTTACATCCACTAAAACCTCCATCTGCTCAAAGTTTGCTATGCGAAGCATCTCTGTACCTGCCATCTGGCTTGTACCAACAACTCTTTCACCCTTCTCTACGCTCATTTTGGATATGATCCCATCCATAGGCGCATAAATAACAGTCTTTGTAAGGTTTTCAACAGCCTCTTTTAATGTTGCACCTGCACTCTTAACATTGAATTCGGCAGCTTTTATCTGCTCTTTGGCAACCTTATACTGAGAGTAGACGCTCTCATACTCAGAGTCAGAAATTACCTTCTGCTCAAAAAGTGTTTTATTCCTGGTGTAGGTCTGTTCAATTTGAGAAAACTGAGCCTGCATTTGTGTAAGCTGCGCCTTAACCGAGTTAAGGGAGGCCTCTGCACGCTCTCTCATTGAGATATACACATCCTGCTTGATCTTAATAATAAGATCTCCTTTGTGAATATAATCCCCCTCTTTAAAGTGAAGCTCTATAATCTCACCGGATACGTCGGGGCTGATTTTTACCTCCACAACCGGCTTTATTTTGCCATTAGCCGGAATTACCTCAATGATATTACTCCTGCCAATCTTCTCGGTTGTCACCTGGATTGCACTCTTACTGTTTTTGCTCCCGATTACTGCAAGTACCACTATAACTACAAGCGCAACGGCAATAATCCACTTAATATTTTTTTTAAACTTCATAGCTTTTTATATTTAGAGAGAGATTGATTTTCCTTTGTAAAAATCCAGGATTTTCAGTTGGAAAACATATTGATATTTAGATTGATAAAACTCCGACTGTGCTTTAAATAGATTTGTTTTTGCAACAGTATAGTCGGTAGCACTTAAAATGCCGATATCAAATTTTTGCTGAACATAACGGAATGACTCCTCCATAGCCTTCACATTACTCTCGGAAGCTTTGTATCTTTCGTAGTAAGAGACAGCATCATTGTTTGCCTGTTGAATCTCTTTATAAAGTATTTGTTGTCTGTTCTTTACCTCAATAGTTGCACTTCTTACCCCAAGTTTGGCATTTTTTACGGAAGTTTTGATCTGGTGGTTGTTGAAAATAGGAATATTCAATCCGAAACCCAGAGAAGGATTTCTATTTTCGTTAAACTGATCGAAGAAAGCCTGCTCTCTGCTGTCGCTGTAGTAAGAGCCGTAGCCTGCAGAGAAGGTTACGGAAGGGAGAGCTCTTCCCTTAGCAATTGCAAGCTGAAGACCGGAGTTTTCCAGGTTCAACTCTGCACTTTTGATTTGTGGCAGAGACTGCGATAACCGGTAAAGTTCATCAACATCCTCTCCTGAGAATCCGGTTACAAGAAAATCAACATTTACATCCTCAATATCAAAATTTGCGTCTCCCTCTAGATCTAAAAGATGTTTGAGAGTAAGTAGTGAGCTCTTTAGCTGGTTCTTTGCGTTGACAACCTGAAATCTCTCTGCGGCAAGCTGTGCCTGCACCTCTAAGAGTGTGCTGTATGCAACGCTACCGGCATCTACAAGCTTGTTTGCCCTCTCAAGTTGCTCCTCTACGCTCTTAATACTCTCCTGAGCAGTTTTGAGAATCTCTCTGGAGAGAAGAATCTGAAGGTAGGAGCGGGCAATCTCAACTGATATGTTGTTTTTAAGCTGTTCAACCTCCTGGAGCGATACCTCTACAACTAAGCCTTTGCTCTTGATATCATTCTTTCGGGTGAAACCTTCAAAAATACTCACTGCCGCTCGTGCACTGGCACTTGTGCTTTGAGATAGTTTGTTCTCTACAATTTCCAAATCCTGGATATTCACCGAGCGACCCCAGTTCATAGAGTGGCTCACAGATGCATTTAGGGTTGGAATATAGTTAAGCTTTGCCTGGGCAAGATTGTTTTCACTCTGCTCTATTGAGAGTTCCTGCTGTTTAATGCGCAGGTTGTTATCCCAGGCGTATCTGATGCACTCCTGGAGACTCCATCTCTTTTGTCCTGAGAGAAGTGAGGGTATGATCAGAAGTAGTAATAATGGGAGTTTGTAGTTAATTTTCATAATGCGCAAAGATAATTTTTTTTCTATTACAAACTCCCTTAAAAGTGTATTTTTGCAGGAATTTTACTTGTAAATTACCTGCGTATTTGCCTGCATCTCATATAGGTTCTTACTCAAAAACTGGAAAAGCCTCCACAATTTTTTAATACTGTAACCTGCACCTCTGCCAAGATACTCGGCAATTTCGTAGTCCCAACCCCCGGTGCCACCGGTAATTCTGCACATCTGACTCATTGTTAATGAGACCAGACCATTTTGATTTACAGCAATATTCTCCATTACGCTGCCTCCCATCCGGCTTGAAAACCATCCCTGAATTTGGGCCAGTATTTCTCTGCCTTTTTTACTGCTTCACCCAAGATGTTAAGCAAATTCCACAGCTCACGAAACGTAAGTCCTCCTCTTGTGAGCATCTCGTCTGTTCTAAGAGTTCTCAGACCCCACTCATCTTTCACATACTCTTTCATAGCATTAAATTTTTTATACTCTGCATTGAACGGCGTGCAGATATTCGCCGGGAGTGTGCACCCTCCATTTGTCTTTTATTAACTATCTTATTTCAAATATCTCATCTGCAATTAAGCAGGATCTTGACTTATGAGAGATCATAAGTATAAGAGTACCCTCTCTTTTTAGCTTCATTATTGCACGCTCTATAATCTTCTCTGAGCTGATATCCATTGAAGAAGTTGCCTCGTCAAGTATAAGGAGCGATGGTTTTCTTGCAACAGCTCTTGCAAAGGCAATCCGTTGCTGTTCGCCTCTGGAGAGGAGAGATCCCCCCTCTCCCGGGTGAGTTGCATCACCATTGGGGAGCGATTCAAAAATCTTGTTCAGTTCCAGTTCCATACATAACTCATCATATATCTCTCTGGGATTATTTGACTCAACCCCCTCCATTATACACTCTTTTATGGTATTGCCAAAGAGGTCGGGATTCTGAGGAACGATAGATACACTACCTCTCCATCCTGCAGGATCAAAGTCAAATATACTTTTCCCGTTAACTTCAACTGTGCCGGATTCCGGTCTCATATGCAGCATAAGAATTGCGGCTATAGTGCTTTTACCGCATCCGCTCTCACCGCGTAGTAGTAAAATCTTACCTCTCCCTATTTTAAACGATATATTTTCGAAGAGCCTCTCCCTTCCAGGATAGCTATAGGAGAGATTGTTCACCACCAGATTATCTGCTCTGACTCTCTCACAGCTGTTGCTGCACTCCTCCTCCAGAGCCATAATATCAAGATACCTGGTTGCCGCTACATTTCCCTCTCTGACAGATGAGATTGCAGAGGCTATTTGCTGAAGAGGAGCAGTAAAGAGAGCAGCAATGGTATAGAATGATACCAACTCTCCAATTGTCAGTATCCCGGCGATTACAGCTCCCCCTCCACTCCATAAGATTACAAGCATTATAAGTTTGGATACCATCTCTGCTGCTGCACCGGCACATATCGATACCTTTGAGGTCTGAGAGAGGGTATTGTTAAGATCTTCCAGCTTGAGGGTGGTTCTTGCCATTGCAAACCTCTCGTTACTAAAGTTCTTTATGGTTGAAACAGACCTTATACTCTCAATGACAACGCTCTGGAAACGGGATGCCCTCTCCATTGAGCTTCTCATAAGTGGTTTGTTAAGCCTGTCGTGAATAATATATATTGTTAGGTATAACGGGATGAACGCCAGACAAAGCAGTGCCAAATTGCTCTCGGTTATAAAAAGAAGAGCCAGAGATATAAAAAGAGTCACAAAGGCAATGACGGCCTCCGGAAGGGTCTCGGCTATTAGATTACGAATCCTGTATACATCATAAATTCTGGAGGTTAATTCCCCTGTTTTAATAGTATTAAAAAACGGAAGAGGTATCTTGAACAGATGTTTCAGATAGTTTGTTATAAGCTCTCTGTCTGTATCGATTGAGAGGTTTATATTCATAACACTTCGGGTAACTGATATCAGCACTGAGAGGAGCAGGATAAGAGCCATTAATAGAGATACTTTTGTTAGCTGATCTCCGCCTCCTGAGGGGATGATAACATCCAGCAGATACTTTATAAAAATTGCTACAGCGAGTGATGAGATCAGATGAAGAACAGAGAGCAGAATACCGCCCGAAATAACCATCCAACGCTTTGCCAGTAAGCTTTTTATCCACTGTGAAAGAGAGATTTCTCCCCCCTCTTTATAATTTATCCCTTCACTATTGCCACTTGGGGAGAGGAGTATTAAATAACCTGTCCACTCACGGAGCAGAGTCTCTCTTGATACACGCTGGACTTCACCATCCAGCGGATCCATTATATGGAAAAAAGAGGTACTACTTTTAGTAAGTACAACATAGTGAAGATATCCGTCATCTTTTTTAAGGTGAATAATGGCAGGTTTGGGGATTTTATCCAACGACTCCTGCTCCCCTTTGAATCCATCCGCCAGAAACCCGAATCTCCTTGCTGCCTCGACTAACCCTTTTAGTGTTGCACCGGATGAATCTGTGCCGCTATAAAGACGTATCTTAGAAAGTGGAACCCTCATACCATAGTGTGCAGCAATTGATGCCAAAGAAGCTGCACCACAATCACTTTTACTCTGTTGTTTAATTTTCACAGATAACCACATCTCAATCTCCTCCACAATTAATTAAACAAAACTTAAGAAAAAAAGGAAAAGGCACCCTTAATCACCCTACACTCTCTTCTGCCTCTAAGAGATCTCCCGCACAAAGAGGAGCCTTTTCCCTGAGCGAATTTATACTAAACTAGGGGTAAAGAGGAGACAAAAGATAAAAAGAGTAAAGATTTTATCTATAGATCAAAAATTTATATTGTTAGAATTAACTGTGAAGAATCACAGTTTTTTTAGACAACTTTAAGGGTTGTTCAGGCAATTTTTAAACTTTTGGGTGAAAGATTAAAAATGGATATAAGATAACATTGTACCAACCTCTTTACTTGTTTCGTGGAGCTTCTCAATGAAAGGAAAGATTGCAGGAGCAATAGAGGATATTACACCGTAAAGCTTTGATTGAGAAATGGTATCCATCGGTAAAAATGGGTAAAGATCGTTGAGGGACTCCAGTAAGAAGATTATCAAACTCAATACAAATGCATATTTCAAAAATGCAAAAAAGACTCCAAGCAATTTATCCAGCCATCCCAGAAGAACCAAGTTTATCAAAGCGTGGATAGCGTGTCCTATCATATTAACGAAAAGGATAACTACCAGGAAAACAGCAGCAAATGCTATAATCTGTGTTAAAACCCTATTCGTCTCCAGCCAGATATTTACGTTGTGGGCAAAAAAGTCGGAGAAGTACCAGGCGGCCCAGGCTCCAAGGATGAGAGCTGCAAGTGCAGCTACCTGTTTTATGAAACCTGTCTTGATTCCCCCTATAACTGCAGGGATAAAACAGAGAAGCAGAATAATATCAACGGCACTGATTGAAGATCCCATAATCAATTTTTTTTCAAAAGTAGTGAATAATCGTATCTTTGCAAATTCATAAAAAAATCCGAAATGAGGTTTTCTGAATATAAAAACTTAGATCTTGTAGAGATAAATCGCTCTGTACTTGATAAATGGAATCGCGAAAAATGCTTTGCTGCTACTCTTACACAAAGAGAGGGTGCACCAAAATTTATTTTTCACGAGGGTCCACCATCTGCAAATGGGATGCCGGGAATACACCACGTTATGGCAAGGGCCATCAAGGATGTATTTTGTCGCTATAAGACGCAGATGGGCTATCTTGTTGAGAGAAAGGCGGGATGGGATACTCACGGACTTCCTGTTGAGCTTGGAGTTGAGAAGATGCTTGGCATAACCAAGGAGGATATCGGTAAAACGATAACTGTTGAGCAGTATAACGATGCTTGCCGTAAAGAGGTTATGAAATACACAAAAGAGTGGGAGAGTCTTACAGAGATTATGGGTTATTGGGTGGATATGAAAAACCCCTACATAACCTATGACAACCGTTATATTGAGACACTTTGGTACCTACTTAAGGAGATATATAAAAAGGGATACCTCTATAAAGGTTACTCAATTCAGCCATTCTCACCGGCTGCAGGCACCGGACTAAGCAGCCACGAGCTTAACCAGCCTGGGTGTTATAAAGATGTTAAGGATACAACTTGTGTTGCTCAGTTTAAACTCATAAGAGATATAGCATCAGAAGAAATTTTTTCAGAGATTTCACAAAAAACAACCAAGGAGCTTCCTATATATATTCTTGCCTGGACTACAACACCCTGGACACTCCCTTCCAATACAGCTCTTTGTGTCGGGCCGGATATCAAATACATAAAAGTGCACTCTCTCAACCCATATACAGGCGAGGAGTGCATCTACATATTAGCTGAGGATCTTCTCTGCCAACATTTCAATCCAAAAGGCGAAGAGCTCTCGTTCACGGAGTATAAGCACGGAGATAAAATAATTCCATTCAGGCTTATAGATGGCGCAACCATCTCCGGAGAGCAGCTTTGCGGAGTTTCTTATGAGCAGCTGATTCCGTGGGTTAACCCCGGCTCGGGAGCTTTTAAAGTGATAAAAGGAGATTTTGTTACAACATCTGACGGTACCGGAATTGTACATATTGCACCAACTTTTGGAGCAGATGACTTGAGAGTTGCAAAACAGAACGGGGTACCGGCTCTTATGATAAAGGACACAGATGGAGTTCTTCAGGCTTTGGTAGACAGAACCGGGAAATTTTACAAAATTGAGGATATGGAGAGCTCTTTTGTGAAAACGAGCGTAAATATCCAAATCTATAAAGAGTTTGCCGGAAGGTATGTTAAAAACTCATACGATTCTAACCTTACAGATAGTGACGCGTCTGTGGATGTAGATATTGCAGTTATGCTTAAACAACAGGGCCTTGTCTTTAAAATTGAAAAACATACCCACTCTTACCCTCACTGTTGGAGAACAGACAAACCTGTTCTTTACTATCCACTTGACTCGTGGTTCATTAAGACAACTGCTGTGCAGGAGAGGATGATTGAGCTGAATAAAACCATCAACTGGAAACCTGAATCAACAGGTAGCGGCAGGTTTGGAAAGTGGCTTGAGAATCTGCAGGACTGGAATCTCTCCAGAAGCCGTTACTGGGGAACACCACTTCCTATATGGCGCACAGAGGATAGCTCATACGAAATTTGTATCGGCTCTGCAAAAGAGCTCTTTGATGAGTGTGAGAAGGCAGTAGAGGCCGGAGTTATGGAGAGCAATCCACTTAAAAGTGCGGGGTTCCTGCCCGGAGATTTCGGCAGTGATAACTATAACAAAATTGATCTGCACAGACCATATGTAGATGAGATAACACTTGTCTCACCAACCGGAAAAATTATGAAACGCGAAAGCGATCTTATAGATGTTTGGTTCGACTCAGGTGCTATGCCTTTTGCGCAGGAGGGTCTTGAAAAGCTTGGTAGCGAGCAGTTCGGGAGAGCATCTGACTTTATCGCAGAGGGTGTAGACCAGACGCGGGGGTGGTTCTTCACTCTTCACGCAATATCAACAATGGTTAAGGACACTGTTGCATTCAAGACAGTAATATCAAACGGTCTTGTTCTGGATAAAGATGGCAACAAGATGAGCAAAAGGCTGGGAAATGCAGTGGATCCGTTTAAGACATTGGGTGAGTTTGGGGCAGATCCTCTAAGATGGTATATGCTTACAAATGCACAACCCTGGGATAATCTCAAATTTGATCTTGGAGGAGTTGATGAGGTTCGCAGGAAATTCTTCGGGACCCTATATAATACATACTCTTTCTTTGCACTCTATGCAAATGTAGATGGCTTTAACAATAGTCAGCCTCAGCTTCCGTTGAACAAGCTACCAGAGATTGACAGGTGGATAATATCTCTGCTCAATACACTTATAGAGGAGGTTACAGAGAGTTATGAGAACTATGACGTAACATCTGCAGGAAGAAAAATACAGGACTTTGTAAATGACAACCTGAGCAACTGGTATGTTCGCCTTAACCGCAGAAGATTCTGGGGAGGCGAGATGGACGAAGATAAACTCTCTGCATATCAGACGCTGTACAGCTGCCTGGAAAACATTGCAATACTATCTGCACCTATAGCCCCTTTCTTTATGGAGAGACTCTTCCTGGATCTAAACAGCGTTACCGGACACTACAAAGAGAGTTCGGTTCACCTGGTGCTTATGCCAAAGTGTCAAAAGGGTGCAATAGATAAGGCTCTTGAGGAGAGGATGGAGTTGGCTCAAAGAGCCTCCTCAATGATTTTAGCTCTCAGACGAAAAGTAAGCATTAAAGTTCGCCAACCCCTTGCCAAGTTACTCATTCCGGTTCTTGATGAGAGAATCCGGGAGCAGTTTGAGCTCATAAAACCTCTTGTGCTTAGTGAGGTCAATGTAAAAGATGTTGAGTATATCCACGACACCAAAGGTCTTATAACTAAAAAGATAAAGCCTAATTTTAAGGTTCTTGGAAAAAGATATACAAAACAGATGAAGGAGATCTCAAATGCTTTTGCTAACTTCACACAAGAGGAGATATTTGAGATTGAGTCAAGCGAAAGTTACAAGATTCACCTTAGTGAAGGAGTTGTTGAGATAACCCCCCAGGACGTAGAGATAACATCGGAAGATATGCCGGGATGGCTGGTTGCATCGGAGGGAAAACTCACTCTTGCACTGGATATTACAATCACAGACCAGCTTCGTCAAGAGGGAGTTGCAAGAGAGCTTGTAAACAGAATACAAAACCTTAGGAAAGAGTCAAATTTTGAGGTAACCGATAAAATTAGGATAGAGCTTGAGAGCAGAGAAGAGATAGTGGATGCTCTCACAGTTTACAAAGATTACATTTGCAATCAAACTCTGGCATCTGAGCTGATTACCAACAATAACATTGAAGGTGGAAGCGAAATTGAATGGGATGAGGGAGTCTTAAAAATAAAACTTGTAAGATTATAAAGTTTACACTGGTGATACACGAGAGAGATAAATATATGCAAATTGCAGTTGATCTTGCAAAAGAGAATGCTGCATCTTTGAGCGGAGGACCGTTTGGAGCGGTTATCGTAAAGGGCGATAGAGTTGTAAGTGCCTGCTCCAATACCGTTACTCCTAATATTGACCCGACAGCACACGCAGAGGTTAATGCCATTAGGCAGGCGTGCAGAGAGTTGGGTACAATAGATCTCTCCGGGTGTACCCTTTACTCCTCTTGTGAACCTTGTCCAATGTGCCTCTCGGCTGCATACTGGGCCAGAGTAGATAAAATATATTTTTCTGCCGGGAGAGATGACGCCGGCAATGCGGGCTTCAGTGACGCCTTTATTTACGACGAGTTTAAACTACCTCTTGAGAAGAGGTCAATGACAATTGAACAGATTCTTAAGAATGAGGGTCTTGAGCCATTTCTGCTCTGGGAGCAAAATGCGAATAAGATACCGTACTAACACTATTTTTTATATACTATTTATTATTATCTTTACGCTTTCTTAAAAAAAAGAGATATGACAACGAAAGGGAAACCAGCAGAAGAGGCTATGGAGAAGGTTCGCTACAGCGACGAGGAGCTTCAGATGTTTAAAGAGCTTATACTTCAGAAACTGGAGATTGCAAAAGAGGAATATCAGCAACTTAAAGCTGCTGTGACCCATAGTTCAAGCAACGATACAGAGGACACATCACCTACATTCAAGGTTCTTGAAGAGGGTGCTTCTGCTCTCTCAAAAGAGGAGGCAGGCCAGCTTGCCCAACGCCAGTATAAGTTTATACAATCTTTAGAGGCATCACTTATAAGGATTGAGAACAAAAGTTACGGAATTTGCAGGGAGACAGGGAAATTGATTCCAAAGGAGAGATTACTTGTAGTTCCTCACGCAACTCTTTCGGTTGAAGCAAAAAACAAGAGAGACTAAAACAGATGAGCTTTTCGCAGGGTAAAAAAATCACTTTACTGGTTGTATTATTGCTTGTTATTGATCAGATCGTAAAGATTTGGATCAAAACCAATATGACTATTGGTGAGAGTATTCCTGTCCTGGGAGATTGGTTTCAGATCTACTTCATTGAGAACAACGGGATGGCTTTCGGAATGCAGTTCGGGGGCACTTTCGGCAAACTTGTACTCACCCTCTTTAGGATGGTACTCATAGGATTCATAATATACTATGTGAACAAACTCATTAAAGAGTCTGCACCTGCAGGGGTACTTTATGGTGTTGCCCTTATTCTTGTAGGAGCCGTAGGGAATGTGATAGACAGTATTTTTTATGGCTTGATTTTCAATGAATCTACCTATAGTACAGTAGCCACAATCTTCCCTCAGGGGGGAGGATATGCTCCGCTCTTCTTTGGCAAAGTTGTGGATATGCTCTATTTCCCCTTAATAGACACCACACTTCCGGATTGGGTTCCTTTTAGGGGAGGTGAAAAATTTATCTTTTTCAGACCTATTTTTAATATTGCAGATTCGTGCATCACAATTGGGGTGGCCTATCTACTGATATTTAAAAGAGGGTTCTTTGCAACAGATAAAAAAAGTTAGCAATACAAGAAAAGCAGAAGCTTTATAACATAATAAGAAGAGGGTGTAAAAAAATATTTTACACCCTCTCTTTTTGTAACCCCATTTTTTGAAAATTCACTTCAAGGTATTTTGGTTAAAAACCCCACTATCTTAATTTGTCCATAAGTTTTTGTCTTGAAAAGTGGATTCGGCTCTTAACGGTTCCCAGGTGCAGACCCAGTTCATCTGCAATCTCCTGATATTTAAAGCCGTTATCGTGCATCTGGAATGGAACCCTAAACTCCGGCTCAAGAGAGTTAACCACTGACGTTAGTTCGCGGAAACCAAAATCTGTCTCAGGACCATAGTCCGAAGGCTTGTTATTTAAGACAAATTCGTGGACATCCTCATTGAAAAGAGACTGCCTTTTTGTCCTGCGGCGGTAATCATTGATGAAAGTGTTCTTCATAATGGTGTAAACCCACGCTTTAATATTGGTGTGTTCGTTAAACTTCTCCTGATTGTTGAAAGCCTTAAAAAAGGTCTCCTGAACCAGGTCTTTGGCGTCATCTCTATTTGATGTTAAGCTATATGCGTATCTGGACAGGTTTGTCTCCAACTCCAGTATTTCAGTTTCGAAAGTTTTACTTTTCATACTATTAGGTTTATATATTTGATATGAATAGCCAATTAATTAGTCAATTGTACTGACAAATATTATGCCATAATTACACTCTCTAATTTAGACAATTATTTTTGCTTCTACCAAAAAAATAAATATCTTTGCAGCCCAATCAAAAGGAGAGATGGCAGAGTGGTCGATTGCGGCGGTCTTGAAAACCGTTGAACTGCGAGGTTCCGGGGGTTCGAATCCCT
>PHCZ01000008.1:161323-188675 GCA_002840895.1 Bacteroidetes bacterium HGW-Bacteroidetes-8
CCGAGCGTTAGCGAGGTAATCCCGAAGGGGATAGGTAAAACTACATTTTGGGATCACCGAGCGTTAGCGAGGTAATCCCAAATGGGGAATTGTCCAACTCGGCGATTTCGCGGGGATCACCAATAAAATTTTATAAATGAGTGCAACGTTTTTCCATTTTGTGCATCTTATATAGAGTGAGACATAATTTGCCCACGAAGAACCAATTATTTCGTGCATTATAGACGGGTATTTAATAAAAGTTATATATTTGTACTCGTATATTAACGGAATATTAACATTAAACAAGGAGGTGCAGCAAATTAGGTCAGTATGCTTTGATTTCCCTGCTACAAATAAAATGAAGCATATCAACTACTTAAGTTTTTAATCCGGGGCCAAAAAAAATAAAGACCCCTTGGACCCACGCAAATGTTAATAAATCAATGGAGTATTGTTTATAAATCTTGTTAAAGCCATTGACAAAAACAAATAATTGTCTATATTTGCCAAAGCATTTTTATAATTATTAACACTTTAAGATTATTCTACATTTGTTACAAAGGATTAGAATCTTGTTTATTAAAACTTAATACCTTATATTTGCCAATCAAAATTTTGTTTAACCAAAGTATTTTTAACTAAAATTTTAAAATGAAAAGAAAATTCACATTCTTCGGTATCTGTGTGCTTTTGTGCACACTTATGATCTCATTGGGATCTTGCCAAAAGGATTATTCTGAAGACATTCAAAAACTTCAGGATGAGATCAACGCCAACAAAACAGCTATAGCTTCTCTTAACCAAGCTATTGCGGCCGGCAAACTTATCAAAACCGTTGCTACTGTTACAGGTGGTTATCAGATTACTTTCTCTGACAACACAACCATAACAATCAACCACGGTGCGACAGGTGCTACCGGCGCAACCGGCCCTGCAGGTGCTACAGGCGCTACAGGAGCTACAGGAGCTACAGGCTTTACTCCAATTATCAGCATTGACGCTGACGGTCATTGGGCTGTTCAGACATCTGCTACAGGAACTGCAACCAAGATTCTTGTTGGCGGTCTTCCTGTTGTAGCTAAATTCAGTGATGATCTTGGCGTAACAGCACAAGGTATGCTTACAGTAGGCGGCGTTGCCACTACAGTATACATTCCTCAGATTGCTTACAATGCTACTGCAAACAAGATGCTCATCACCGTTAAAAACCCAGACGGAACTTACTCTGGTTTTTATGTTCCAGTTGTTGACGAGAACGCAAGTCTATTCTTCCAGAATGACGTAGTAAGCGTTATCTCTCCAATCGGAATGACTAAAGTTATGCTTTCTTTCGGTTATGTTCCTTCTAACGTAGCAGGTAGTTATCCATTAGTTAACCCTGTAACTCCAACACTAGCAGGTTCAACTACAGCTCTTGCTTATGCAGGTGTAACTTGGGATCAGCTTTTAAGATCACAAGGTAATGTTCCTGTTATAATCAACCCTGCTCAGGCAGCCCTTACAGGATATACCTTTGAAATTATCAAACAAAACGGTACTTTATATCCAATTCAGCCGGGTGCTATAGTTGAAGGTTTTGCAGGCGCATTCTCACAATTCGCTGCTGCTCCTTCTAACGGACTTTACACTCTTCCTTTGAACCCTACAAAAGCTGCTGCTGTTGCTGCTGCTGCTGCTGCTGCTTATCCTGTTGGATATCCGGGAGCTGTTGCAGGTGAGTCTTATGAGCTTGCAGTTCGCGCTACAAAAGCTGGTCGTGAAATTTTCACAGGATATCAGTATGCCATTAAAGTTCAGCAAGATGTAAACACTGTTTACACTTACAAAGCTGGTCTTACTCCAACTGTGGCTGGTGATCCTTTATTTGCTACTATTCCTTGGAAAGTTTATGTACCAATCGGAACTACAAAAGACCTTCTTAGTTACTATGCACTTACAGCGTTACAAACAGACCTTACTGCAACAACTGCTACTACTTTAACTCCTGCTCATTTCTATAAGAGTTCAGTTGCAATTATTCCTGTTCTTCCACAAAACGTAGACGTTGAGAATTTTGTTTCTATAACTAATACTTCAGTTACAACAACTCAAACATCTTCTACAGTTTCTAACCTTAATAACAAAACCATTCCTTTCAAACTTACAACATTTGACTGGAGAGGTATGTATTGGGATAACCAAAAGAACATCTCTGTAGTATTCTACTCTGCACTTAACAATGCTGTTACAGCGATTCCTTTCGGTCCACAAGTACTAACAACTGCTGCTTCACCTGCAGATCAAAAAACTGTTATTCTTACCCAAATGTTCACAGAGCTTGACGCAGTCGGCAAAACTGAGCTTTGGAGAACTAACGCAGATAACGTAAAAGTTGTATTCTACAATTCAGTTGGTACAGTTGTTACTCCTGCTGCAATGGGTGTAAGTTATCAGTTTAAAGATGCTAACGGCAATAATATTCTTGGTCTTAACGCAACTGCTACTCTGCTTGCAGATGTACAGGCTATTCGCAAGATTGAATATACATTTGACGAAACTGTTGCCGTACCGGGTAACTATACAGCAAAACTTGAGTTCACAGACAGAAGAGCTTATGCTGCCGGTTCTGAGTTCAAGTTAAGTATGCCGTTTACAATTGCTAACCCAGATCTTACTACTACTCTTAATACACTTAAAGAGCGTAAGCCAAATCTATTCGTAGGTGATGCACTTTCAGTTTATGGAACTTATCCATCAGCTCTATATCCTACAGCAACTGCACAAACAAATGCAACTAATGCTTACTACGATCTTTACAATGCATATGTTAACCTTTACAACCCACCTGTAGCACCGACTTCAACTTGGAAATTTGCAGTTGTAGCTCCTGCTCCTGCAGCTCCTGCTCCTGCTAACCCACTCATTGGTGGTCTTCCAGCTGTTGTTGCTAACACAGACAGGTTCCTTGTAACCAATAACACAATGTATACAAACATTCCTTACAATGTAAGGTTAACTTACTACTACTTCGGTAACCCAGCAAACTCTGTTGTTCTTGATAACATCACAGTAACTGCTAGAAGTGAGGTAAAAGACGGTATGGTACTTGCTAATACAAATGCTAAACCAGCTGGTTGGTTATTACCTGCTAATCTCCAAGTAACAAATGGTGACCTTGTAACTCAAGTTCCACTGTCATACTATGTTAAAGCTCAAGATTACCTGGCATTCAACCTTAAAGCTTTCGGTCGTGACGCAGCTAACGCTATTGCTGCTGCTGTTGACACAAGAATCGATGCGCTTAACGTATCTGCTCCTGGTATAGCAAGTGTTCAGGTTAAGAATCTGTCTGCAAATGCTCACCTTGTATCAGTTACTCCTGGTCACGCCGGTGCTGCTGCAGGTGTTATTGCAACTGCTGCAATTCCTGCGAACCCACTTGACTTTACAATTTCTGCAACTAACGCAGTTGCGGTTATCACTAACGACGTTATTGTTCCTTTGACAATTGAAATTACTGATATCTTCGGTAAGAAACTGATTGGAACAATCGATGTAACTGTTAAGAAGCCGTAATTATTACGTTCTAAATATTAAAGAGGCGCAGCAATGCGCCTCTTTTTTTTATTACCAACATTGCCCCCACTATCAGATATTCACAAAAGTTTTCTATATTTAAGTATTAATAGAAACATTAAATTATGGAGAGAATTATAACACACAACACAGATAAAAAACGCTTTGAAACCATAGAGGATGGTATTACAGGATACGTAGAGTATGAGAATTACGAAGGGGGACTGGATATGACCCATACCATTGTTCCTAAAGCAATAGGCGGCAGAGGAGTTGCAGCAGACCTGGTTAAATATGTTCTTGATTATGCTGCCAAAAATAGCCTCAAAGTTAAACCAACCTGCTCATATGTAAAGGTATATATTGATAGACATAAAGAGCAATATGGTCACCTGGAAGATACTATCGAGAGTAAATTTCCCACTATTGAAGGTGGCATTGGTAGTGCTTGTGGAGTAAAAAAGTAGACCACGATTATGGATTTCAACGATACCAAAACGGCATTCTCTATGAAGAGTATGACCGATTTGCGCAACGCTCAGATGCTCTTTACAGCAATTCAGAACCCAGGCTTGGTAAAAGTGATCAAACATCTTACAAATCTTGCGCTTAAAATTAACCTCCCTGTAGCCTGGATCGTTAAACCTACACTTTACAGACAGTTTGTGGGAGGGGAGAGCCTGGAGCAGTGTGCAAAAACTGTAGATATGCTCAAAGAGTATAACATAAAGTCTGTTTTAGACTACTCTGCGGAGGGGGGCTCTGCTATTGAAGATGTTAGCAGAGCATTTAATGAGACAATGAGATCTATAGAGTATGCAAAAGGAAAAGAGAATATAGCTTATACGGTATTCAAGCCTACTGCAATGGTAATAGGTTCTGTTTTAACAAAGGCCTCCAAAGATATCAGCACCCTTAATGAGGTAGAGAGGGCAGAGCTTGAGAACTTTAAATCAAGGGTGACTCAGCTGTGCCAGAGGGCCTATGATAACGATGTTCGAATCCTTATAGATGCAGAGCACTATGCCACTCAAGGAATAATAGATAGTGTTGCAGAGATGGTAATGCGCAAGTTCAATAATAAAAGGGCAATCGTATTCCAGACCCTTCAAATGTATCGTAAAGATAGGCTGGAGTACTTGAAATACCTCTATGAAGATGCTAAAGAGTACAACTATATTCCCGGGATAAAGTTTGTGAGAGGTGCCTATATGGACGAAGAGAGGGCATTGGCAGCCCAGCTTGGCTACCCGGATCCCATCCATCCCGACAAATACTCAACAGATAAATGTTACGACAGCGGTCTTAAGTTTGTTATGGAGAGGATTGAGAGTTTTGAACTATTCAGCGGTACTCACAACTACCAAAGCAATATGCTCCTTGCAGATCTTATTGACGCAAAAGGGTTGAGAAGGGACGACCAAAGAGTATTCTTTTCACAGCTTTACGGTATGAGCGACAACATCTCTTTTACTCTCGCCAGCGAGGGTTTCAACGTGTGCAAGTATGTCCCTTATGCACCTGTAAAAGAGGTTCTTCCTTACCTGCTAAGGAGAGCAGAGGAGAACACATCTATGGCAGGGCAGACAGGACGCGAACTGGAGCTCATACGGGCCGAGATTGCAAGAAGAGGGGATAGAGCTCATCTCTAACCCATTTATACCCCGGCTCTATAACAAGGATTTTCTCATATAGAGTTTTAGCCTTAGATCTGTTGCCTGCACTCTCATAGGCTCTTGCGACGGCAGTGAGTAGCGAGAGGTAGTGCCAGTTATCTTTTGTATCCCTGGCTTTTTCTATCTGCTCAATAGCTTTTTCGTAATAGCTGATCCCCTCTTTTTTATCTCCTCCTACCATTGAAGGGCTGTAGTAGAGTACATTACCTCTCTCGGTAAGAGCCTGTACATTTGACGGATCGATTGAGTAGGCCTTTTTTGCAAGATTCATACTCTGAATCCCAAGGGTGATAGCCTTGAAGTTGCTTATACCTATTCGAAACCCTTTAAAGGCTGCCTTGTAAGCCAGCCAGGTTGCACTTTGCGGGTAGCGATCCAGATACTCCTCAATTATATCCTCCCCTTTTTGGGTATAGAGAGTTGCGCTTTTGTTATCTTTAACAGAGATAAAGTAACCTATAAGGCCGTAGTAGTAGTTTACCAACTCTCCTTTAAGAGCAGAATTTGATTTTGTACCCGCTTCGACCTCCTTAACAACTTCCTGCCAACCTCTCATATCTCCGTTTATATAGAAGTTGTATATCTTTTGTCTGTAACTATCTGCCTGTGAATAGGCGATTGCAGATGTAGAGAGAGACAAAAAGATAAGGATAAAAATCGCCTTTAGTAGATATTTCTTCCCTTCCATATCTGTGTTTTATGATGTCGGTTCTTTATAGCCCTTATGGTGATTTTAAGAAATACAATCTGCTGATGGAGCATAAATTTTAAGTTATCCCTGTAACTCTGTTCACTGGCAAGGGATACAAATAGTCGAATAAGAATAGCTGCACCCAGGGAGAGAAACGCCCATCCAACTCCGTTCATAAAGAGAACAAGCAGGGGGGTTAATGTTGTAAGCAAAGTAAAGAGCAGGGTAGTAAAAACAGAGTTGCCAAAAAAGTGGAAGACATTTTTGGAGAATCCGTTTATGGCATCCTCCAGATTGTCATACATCATACACCTAACGGAGTCATCACCGGTTAATGTGGCTATTCTCTCTTTGTGCTTTTTGTAGTACCGGCTTATCTCAATATCTTCTGCCCGGCTCATTCTAAACTCTTTATGCGGTTGCAGTTCTTTGTACACACTCGCTTTAAAGAGCATAAACTGTCCGTTTGCTGCCGAAAAAGAGCTCCAGCTGCAGTATCTTACAAGCGGCAAGGGGAGTAGAGATAACAGAATCCAGTTCATAACCGGGGTAACTATCTTGCTTTGATAGTTGGGCAGAATCTGCTTTGGAAATACCGAAAGCAGAGATAGCCCCTCTTTAATTGCGTATGGGAGGTAACTCTCTGCAATTCCGTTACCTATTCTCACATCTGCATCCAAAAACAGGAGGTAATCTCCGCTTGCAAACTGAGCAAGAGTGTGGCAGGCATTACTCTTACCAAGCCACCCTTGCGGAAGACTCTCCAGGGAGTTGTCTACCAACCTTAGCCCCGGAATCCTGGAGGCGAAGCTCTCAACAATATCTGCAGTCTTGTCAGATGAGTTGTCGTTAAAGACTATCACCTCCATAGGCTTGAATTTGAGATCTTCAATATCTTCTAAAAGCTTCCCTATATTTAGCTCCTCATCCCTTGCAGGTATCAGAATTGACCAACTCTGCTTTCTCTTTTGCCCGTTTGCAAGTTTCTCTGAACCCCAGCCGGAGACCCTTCCTTTGAGGAATGTATAATCTATCCATCTCTTCCATAGTAGGTTGACCAATGAGACAATAAGCCGGAGAGAGAGAATAGACAAAAGTATATATCCAATAACTTCAGGTAAAAGCTCTGTTATATTATTCATACATTTTTGGGTTTATATTTTCCTCTTTGGTCTCTGCTCTCTCGCACTCCATACACTCCTGTGAAAAGAGGTTGTATGCCTGTTCAATATCTGCAATCTTTAAATTATTTGATATGTAGGGTTTGTAGTACATTGTAAGAGTAGGTCTTTTATCTGAAAAAAAGTTCAAAAGGTTAATGTTAAAATATATATCAACATCTTTTGACTGAGAGATTATGTACTCTACACCCTTTTCAAACCGAAACGGGTAGGTGTATAGAGATTGAATCTTACCCTGTGGGAAGATGAGCAGCATATTTTTGCAATCTTTAAGAACCTCACAGCTGTATTTGAGTGACTCCACCACACCCTTTCTCCCCTTATCTATTGAGAAAGTGCCTCCATACCTTAGGAATTTGCGATTTACAAGCTGCTCGTAGAGCATCATAATATGGATTTTTCGTTTAAATACCTCTCTGTTTAATATTAGATGAATAAAACCATCCCAAAACGAGAAGTGGTTGGAAATAAGTACTATAGATCTGCCGGGGGAGATAGCTCTTCCACCACTCTCAGCTCCCATATTTGCAAAGCGGATCTCTTTATATAGAGAACGAAGATGAGATTTTGCGTAGATAACAAAAAACCACTCCCAGATTTTTCTATGTTGTGCTTTTATCAACTTTTTTATATCTATTAGTTTAAATATAAGGCAATTTGCCAATAGAGATAAATTGCTAAAAAGAATACTATCTGGCACATAAATAACGCGATTGCAGGCCTGCCAACAGGCTTGATCTTTAACCCCGCAAAAATTATATGATAAAACAGTGCCATTACAAACCACATAACAAAATTCTCTACGGGCGGGTAGTCGCTTATAAATTGCCACATACCCATTTGTGGAGCAACCAGCTCAACGGCAACATCGTACACTACCATTATAAGGGCACCGCCAATAATTTTTATAGCAACATCTACAGTTCCGGAACTTCGTCTTCTTATGTACTCCATAATTGCAGCACTGCAATATGTGAGCATCAGCCAGTTAACTCCAATTAAGAGCGGTGTCTCCAACACTTTTGGTCCTAATGCACTCAAGTACTTATACTGCCCGAAAATGGCTCCTGTCTCTACACCAACAGCCTCAATAAAGAATGAAGATGTTATGACTATTGCAATAAACAGCAGAAATGAGCGGTCCCACTTTTTGTGATGCCAAAGAAGTGAGGCGATTACAAATATGAGAGAGAGGGGAGTGATTGCTTTAAAGAGATCCCGTGTTAAAGGAATAAGGTAGAGCAAAATCCCAACAGAGTAGAAGATTACAAATGTCTTAGGAAGCTCTTTGTAACTCAATACAGATATAACCCTGTAAAAGGTACTCTTAATATAGCTCTGATGGGTTTGGTTTTTCATAATTGCCTACGGGGTTTTTACTCTTTGCCCTTCCAATTGTCTCGCTCAATAATCTCTCGCTCCACAATCTTTGCCCCGGCAAGACAGAGAGGGATTCCACCACCGGGGTGAACGCTCCCTCCCACAAAATATAGGTTTTTAAACTTTCTCAAAAAGTTTGGATGGCGCATAAATGCAGCCATAATTGAGTTGGAGGAGCTCCCATAGAGGGCTCCCCGGCTGCTCAAAGTATTTTTTTCAATTGTTACCGGAGAGGCAATATGCTCAAATTCAATCTGTTTTTCAATATCGAAGGTAGAGTCCGCCCCAAGAGTATGGTTAATCTTTTTTATAATCTCTCCCCTTGTCTTCGTAATAATTGAGTGCCAATCCTGCCCGATATTTGCAGGAGCATTAACCATAACAAACCAGTTTTCACAACCCTGGGGTGCATCTGCAGGAACAGCTTTTTTGCTGATAAAGATGTAGATAGTAGGGTCTTTGTAGAGATTCATCTTATAGAATAGTGAGTCAAACTCCTTTTTATAGTTATCGCTAAAAAGGATATTGTGTACATCCAGCTGTGGATGCTCTCCTTTTACCCCCCAATAGAAAATAAGTGCAGATGATGAGGGCTCAAGCTGCTTTAATCTGTTGCCCAGAGGATGCCTTATATTACAGGGCATCATGTTCTCCGAGAGATACTTAACATCGCAATCAGAAACTACAATATCGTAAAACAGCTCCTGATTATTAACAACCAACCCCTTTGCAGTATGGCTTTTTTTATCGATAATAATGCTGCTTACCGGAGTGTTGAACAGGTACTTCACCCCGAGCTCCACACCTTTTTTATAGAGAGATTCTACAATAGCGTAGATTCCGTTTTCGGGGAAGAATGCTCCGATGTTATGCTCAAGATGAGAGATCATATTGAGAGTTGCCGGTGCACGATATGGCGAAGAGCCGTTGTAGGTGGCGTATCTGTCAAAGAGTTGTACAATGTGCCTATCTTTAAAGAGGGCTTTGTTTGCCGAGTGCATACTCCTATGGAACCCCATTTTGTGGAGTTTAAGAGGAATTTTACGATTTTCCGGTTTTAAAAAATTGCTGATTTTACTAAAGGAGTTAAAGATAAAAAGGTCACTGGTAAGGTTATAGATGTCTGAAGAATCCTTAAGCCTCTTCTCAATATTTGCATAATCTTCACTGCTGTTTTTGATTGTCTCCTCTTTTAGCTTTTCGGGATCCTGATAGAAGTTAAATTTTGTGCCATCCGGGTAGAAGTAGCGGCAACTGTTATCCAACTTGAAGTATTTGATATCTGCAATCTCATCTACAAGGTTGGGCAGTGTAAATAGAGAGGGGCCGGTATCAAAACGGTATCCTCTCTCCTTTATTTGGGAGACCTTTCCTCCCGGAGTTGAGTTTTTTTCGTAAAGGGTAACATCATACCCCCTTTTTGCAAGCCTTGCAGCTATTGCAAGACCTCCTATCCCTGAGCCAATTACTGCTGTTTTCATACTCCTGAGTTAATAAATGTAAAACCTGGATATGACTATCTCATAAATCTCTTTCCAAGAAGAGATCTTATATTTGCAGAGCAAAAAAGGAGCAGTTTTTGAGTATCTGAGACCCTTATACGCCTTTTCATAAGTAGCTCTGTGGGTGTTTTTTCAATCTTTGCAGTGAGTTTAATATAGTATAGGTATGCAAGATAAATACCTGTTCTTACCTCTTTTGGAAGCTCTCGAATACCTTTTAGTGCATCACGAAAATCTAAGTAGATATCCTCCAGAATTATCTTTTTTGTCTCCTTGTCAAAAGGTCTGTTGTTTAGTACCGGAAAGTAGTTGCGAGAGAGATTCTCGGTATCGTTTTTAATATCTCTTAGAAAGTTGATCTTTTGGAAAGCAGATGAGAGGCTCATTGCGTTTCCCTTAAGCCTGTGGTATTCTGCCGGTTTCTTATGGGTCATCACTTTAAGACACATCAGCCCCACAACATCTGCAGATCCGTAAATATACTCCTTGATCCCTTTTTCATTAAACTCCCTGTTTGCCAAATCACTCTTCATACTGCTCAGAAAAGCTTCAATCAAATCATCCGGGATGGAGTACTTATTCACCGTCAGTACAAACGAGTTTATAATTAGATTCAGGCTTATTCCCCTTTCACGACATTTGCGATACTCCTGCTCAAATTCAAGCATTAGGGAGTGTTTATCGTATTCGTGAAAAGTATCCACAATCTCATCTGCCTGCCTTAAAAATCCGTAAATGGAGTAGATTGCCTCCCTGCTCTCTCTCTCAATACACATTAGCCCGGCAGAGAACGATGTACTATAGAGTTTGGTAGTGAGTCTGCTTGTTCTCAATGAGAGCTCTTGGTATAGCTTATCCATTTTTCATCTTTTTAATGGTTAAACCACTGGCAATCTTCCCGGATATTATTGCAGGAGGCACCCCAGGCCCCGGAACAGTGAGCTGCCCAACATATAGAAGGTTATCTAAATGTTTGTTCTCCATTTTTGGTTTAAGGAAAGCTGTCTGCATCAGTATGTTGGAGAGACCATATGCGTTTCCTTTGTATGCGTGGTAATCTTCTGTAAAGTTCTTGAGTGAGTAGCTCTCTTTGAAGATGATGTGATCTGCAATTTCTTGATTTGTGAGTCTCTCCATTCTGGAGATAATTTGAAGGAAGTAGTTTTCTCTAAGCTCCGGAGTGTCCTTAATTCCTGAAGCAATTGGGATAAGGAAGATCCCGCACTCCTTCCCTTGTGGGGCAAGGGTATGATCGGTTATGCTGGGGAAGCTTCCGTAAAACAGTGGTTTATCGGGCCAACGTGGGGCGTCGTAGATTGTCTCTGAGTGCTCGGTAAAACTGGAGTCAAAAAAGAGAGTGTGGTGAGATATGTTGGTCAGTTTTTTATTGAATGCAACATAGTAGAGTAGGGCAGAGGGGGCAAAAACTCTTCTCTGCCAATACTTCTCACTGTAGTTTCTCTCACGCTCATCCAGAAGGGTTTCACTAAAGTGGTAATCTGCAGATGTTATTACAAAGTCAGCATCTGCACTTGATATTGCTCCATCTTTAACATTTGTGAATTTTACTCCGCAAACTTTAGAGTTTTTTGTTACTATTTTATCAATATGAGAGTCGGTTATAAATTTTGCTCCATAACTTTTTGCAATACTCTCCATCGCCAGGACAAGCTTGAACATACCCCCCTCAATGTGCCAGGTTCCCAAAACCATATCTGCATAGTTCATAAAACAATAGAATAGAGGAGTTCTTGAGGGTTTTGCCCCCAGAAAAAGCACAGGAAACTCCAGTACCTGACGCAGCTTTTCACTCTTGATATTTGCTCTTACAGATGCACTTATTGAGGTGATAAACTGTGAGACACTCATAATAGTTTCGGGCATAATGAGCTCCAGTGGAGATTTACCCGGCCTCTCCATTACTTTGTCAATTGCAACTCTATAGTTGAACTCTGCCCTTTTAAGATACCTCTTAAGGAATTTGCTGCTACCGGGCTCTATCTGTTCAAAAACAGAGTATATCTCATCTAGTTTGGATGATATTTTAACAGAGTCCATTTGGTCAAAAAAGATCTCATATCCGGGGTTTAACCTTATGAGCCGATAGTAATCAGATGTACTCTTTCCAAAATCTGCAAAGAACTTTTCAAAAATATCCGGCATCCAGTAGAATGTGGGTCCCATATCAAAAGTAAAACCATCCCTCTCAATAACTCTTGCTCTTCCTCCCAATGTGCTGTTCTTTTCGTACACAGTTACATCATAACCATCTTTTGCAAGATAACAAGCAGCAGAGAGACCGGAGAAGCCCCCGCCGATTATTGCGATCCTCTTCATATAATTGAAATTTGAGTAAATATACTCATTTTTTCTCAATGAAAGCCTCTCAAAGCCGAGTTACTCTGTTGGAATAAGTGTCGCCGGATTGACCCATTTCACTCCAAACTAAAAAGCCTTTTCTCAACAGTATATCAAGGATTGGGGTTGGAAGGAATGGCGTGGTAAACTCATAGATCTCTCCAGGAGATAGCTCTTGTGCAGCTTTGATTATCTGCGACATAGGTACATCTCCCGAGTTGAGTATTGCACTAGCGTCAAAGCTTTGTTTAACTCTATCCGGGGAGTACCAATGCGGGCGATCTCCACAATATTTTCCCCTCTCCTCAATGGTCATATCACCTTTTTCTGTAGCTGTTGATCCACTCTCGCCCCCTCCATCTAAACCGGCTGCTTTTCGAAGCAATATCACAACATTGCCCGCCTCAACTCCGGCAATTAATGCTGCCTGCTTAACAGTGGTAACACGTGCGATTGTTCTTCGTAAAACAGGGTTTTTGAGCTTTGCAAAAGCGGGGGAGATCTCCAGCAGAGTCTCCTCCAATTGCGGATAATCTTCCAGAAGATCCCAAATTTTTGTCTGAAGAGTTATTGGCCTTAGCATATCTACGAACCGGTGTATGAGAGCAACCGCTGGTCACCCTCAAGCTTGCGGAGCTCAGTTATATCCTGAGTAATCTCAATAACTCCAAGGTACTCATTATCTTTTCCTCGAAGGGCGGTATACCCGATATGGACAAACCTGCCCATAAAATTAGACAACCAAAAATTGGCTTGGTTCTCTTTTCCGCTTTTAAAGTCTTCCAGAATCTGTTCAACAATTTTTACACTTCCGGGAGGGTGGCATAACCTAACATCACGACCTATTATTGAACGGTTTCTTTCAAAAACACGGTTTGGACTGTGAGAGAAAAACTTGACCTTATCGTTGGCATCTACATAGGTTATATCTATAGGAATAGAGACAAAAAGTGCCTCTATCTCTTTAATGTCAAAACTGCCGGAGGAGAGGCGTATAGGGGCACCTTTTATATAGTCGGGTTTTTCCTCTTTCATCTTATCTGAGACATATTCAGATGGATTCCACTCCTCTCTTGTGTCATAGAGGCAGTAGCCGTAAACAGGAGTCTCAAGATATATCTGATACCAGTTCTCCTCTGTAAACTTCTCCATACACATAGGGAGAAGGATCTCCTCCTCCTTCATAATCATACTGTCAATTGCGTCTATTGCCGGACCAAGCAGAAAAACTATGACCGACATAAGCTCCTCCTTACCCGTTATACTCCCTGGTGTAAGTGCCTCCAGTGAGGCCTTAAGCTGTTCTCGAATCTCATCGTGTTTACCCCACATCACCTTTGGGGGACCTGTAATATTAGCCTTTTCTAAAAACGGGAAGAGCAGATACTCCTTTCTTTTGTAGTGTTTATCTATATCCCAGAGGCTGTTGAACATACCTTTGAGCTTTAGGACTATCTTGGCGACCTCCACCTTCTCGTTTTCGGCATCTATCTTAGGAATAGATTCAAAGATCTCCTTTACCTTACCTGTAACCTTCTCGATCTCTATATTCTCTTTTTTAATTGTATCAACGGGGTGTGCAGCAGGTACTTCAATCTGTTGTGAAACAACTGTCCCCTCTAGAACAGCACTGTGGATATCACAAAATTTGAGAACCTCTGCCTCCGGAAGTCCCTCAGAGATCAACTCCTGCTCTACCTCAACAACCTCATTGTAAGGTATAGATTTTAGCAGCTCTTTTAGGCGGATCTTTACCTCTGATGGAGCTTCTCCCTGATGTAGCTCTAGGATCATATGTTTTAAAAGCTCCCTTCTCTTTGACGAGTTATTTATAAATTCGCTCATAATAAGTTTTAATTAGATGTTGTTATAGATATCCTAATTTATCTTCCAAGTCTCAGGCTGTTAAGGACAACCGATACAGAGCTGAATGCCATTGCGGCGGCAGCTATCATCGGGTTTAGAAGGGTTCCTGTAAAGGGGTATAATACTCCGGCAGCAATAGGTATTCCAATAAGATTGTAGATAAATGCCCAGAATAGATTTTGCCGGATTAACCTTACAGTTCTCCTGGAGAGTTCAAATGCTTTTGGCAAAAGGGCAATATCGGAGGTGATAAGGGTCATCATCGCTACGTCCATTGCAATATCGGTACCTTTGCCCATCGCAATGCTTACATCTGCTCTGCTTAACGCCTGAGAGTCATTAATTCCATCTCCCACCATAGCTACCACCATCCCTTTTGACTGCAGATCTTTTATATACTCTTCCTTATCCTGAGGTAGTGCAGATGCTTTAAAATGCTTTATGCCAAGTGCCTGAGAGACTACAGATGCATTTTTGGTATTATCTCCGGTTAGCATATGCACCTCTATTCCAAGTTTTTTAAGTTTGGATACCGACTCTAGTGAACTCTCCTTAATTTTGTCCCACAGTGCAATAACAACTTTTGGCTCGTTATCTCTGTAAAATACCACAATGCTCTTACCCTGTTGAGAAAGTTTAGCAACTATTTCACCCCCGATATTACCTTTAGAAATCTCTTTGTTGCCGATGAAATAGCTCTCTCCGTTATAAATGGCCTTAACACCGGAGCCGGTTATACTCTCGAAGCCCTCTATCTGTAACCTTTGCACACTATCTTCAGTTCCCTCTTTTTCTCCGCTGAGATGGTTTACAATTGCAGATGCCAATGGGTGCTCCGATCTCTCCTCTATTGAGAAGATAATATCTCTATATAGATTTTTTTGCTCATCTGTAAGCCAGATCCAATCTGTTACAACTGCTTCCCCCTCTGTTAGAGTTCCGGTTTTATCCAAAACAACTGCGTTAACCCTTCTCATCTGCTCGAGAGCTGTGGCATCCTTGATAAGAATATGCTCCTGTGCACCTCTGCCAATACCTACCATCAGAGCTGTAGGGGTTGCAAGACCCAGTGCGCAAGGGCAGGCAATTACCAGAACCGAGACAGCAGAGAGTATAGCTTTGGCAAACACACCACTCCCTCCGATAACCAGCCATAAGATTAGTGTCAATAAAGAGATTCCAATTACTACCGGGACAAACACGGCAGCAATTTTATCTGCAATTCTCTGCACCGGAGCTTTGCTTCCCTGAGCCTCCTTAACCATCTTGATAATTTGTGCAAGGAGGGTATCTCCACCCACTTTTGTAGCTGTAAAGAGAAAAGTGCCTCTTTGGTTTATAGTTCCGGCCAATACTTTATCGCCCTCTCTCTTCTCTACTGCAATTGGCTCTCCGGATATCATACTCTCATCAACAAAAGAGTTTCCCTCCTTTACAACTCCATCTACCGGAATCTTCTCCCCCGGCTTAACACTGATAATGTCACCCTCTACCAGAGCAGATATTGAGACCACAACAGGCTCTGTATTGCGTATTACAGTTGCCTCTTTTGGTTGTAGCCCCATCAGCTTTTTGATCGAAGATGTGGTGCTCCCCTTTGCCCTCTCTTCAAGAAGTTTTCCTAAAAGCACAAAGGCAATTATCATAGTTGCAGCTTCATAATAGACCATCGGCTCAACCCCTCTTTCCATCCAAAACTTGGGGAAAAATGTATTGAATAGGCTAAAAATAAAGGCTATTGATGTACTCATCGCAACCAGAGTATCCATATTTGCACTCCCTTTAACAACAGATTTCCAGCCGTTTATAAAGAAGTCTTTGCCAAAGATGAATAGAACAGGGATGGTAAGCAACATCATTGGAATATTTAGATAGTGATGGTGCATAAAGAACATTGAGATTACCATTATCGGCAAAGAGAAGGTCCAGGCCAGAATCGTGTTCCTTTTTAGCTTTTTGTAGTGGATTTCGGCTTCCTGTTGCTGCTGATCCCTGGCAGCATCTCCCTCTACAATGATCATATCAAAACCAATCTCCTGGAGAGATTGTTTTAGTTTTTGCGGGGTTACACTCTCTTCCTCAAACTCTACCATCACACTTTTATCTGCAAAATTCACTGCAGCACTTCTAACGCCGGATAGAGTACCAAGCCTCTTCTCAACTCCCATAGCACACGAAGCGCAGCTCATACCCGAAACCGGGAAGCTGCGTTTGGTATGCAGATCTCTTTTTTCACCCATTTTCATAATAATATTGTACTTAAACAATTTTATATATGCAGGGGTTCAATCTGAGAGATTATATTTGTTGTGGGAATAGTGTCAGACTTGCCATCCAAAAGGGTGTGGAGCGAGTTGCTTGGCAGCAAAGGGGTGGTAATCTCCCTTAAGACCTACCGGAGCAGCGTTACGAATGTCATATACAATCTGTATAGATTTGCGGGCCTCTTTAATTCCAAATCCTACTCCTTTTAAGATGTTTTTATAAGATTCAGTGTGTAGGTCAGCAAAACCGTCGGTGAATTCAATCTCTCTTCCCTCAAGATTAAAGGAACGATAAATTCTCTGACCCTTTGCAAGTATCTCGGCCGGGAGAGTATCTGCATTTATGCTGAGGAAGTAGCGTACTCTGGCCCTTTCAAACTCTATATAACCGGCCACTCTGTCGTGGCTCTTCACATTTACGACACTCTTTTTAACCTCTCCAAAGATCCAGTACAACATATCGTAAAAGTGAATTCCTATGTTTGTGGCGATTCCTCCGCTTCTGTTAACATCACCTTTCCAGCTGGTAAAAAACCAGTTACCTCTAGAGGTTATATAGGTTAGATCCATCTCGTAAATCTTATCTTTTGGACCACTCTCCACAAGATTTTTAAGATCGATTATAGATTGATGATATCGCATCTGAAGAATTGTGAAGACTTTTTTACCGCTGTCGCTCTCTGCCTTCTCCAGTGCATCCAAGTTCCAGGGGTTTAAAACAAGTGGCTTTTCGGAAATAACGTTGGCACCAAGCTTAAGACCATATCTAATATGTGCATCGTGCATATAATCCGGAGAGCAAACCGAGAGAAAATCAACCCCGCAGCCATCGCTTTTTAGCCTTGACAAATGTCTGTCAAAGAGTTCAAACTCTTTAAAAAAAGAGCAGTCGGGGAAGAAGCTGTCCATAAGCCCAACGCTGTCAAAAGGATCAACAGCGGCTACCAGATTGTTTCCTGTCTCTTTTATTGCCTTTAGGTGGCGTGGAGCAATATATCCAGCTGCTCCCATCAGGGCAAATTGTTTCACTTTTTCCAATTTATTTTAATTTTTCTAATAACCTATTATGTCACCTACATACTGCTGTTTAACTGAAATTTACCAGCCAAAAGGGTGTGGCCTCTGTTCAAGAACCGCATATGGGTGATAATCTCCTTTGAGCCCTACAGGTATAGAGTGTCTTATGTTGTGAACAATCTCTATAGATGTTCTTGCCTCTTCAAGTCCAAATCCATTACCTTCAAGAATTTTTCTATAGGACTCTGTGTGGAGCTCTGTAAAACCTTCAGAAAACTCTACCTCGGTACCCTCCATTAAAAGAGAGCGATAGGTTCTCTTTCCCTCCTCTTTTGCTTGCTGAGGCAGGGTGTCATAGTTTATGCTAAGGAAGTATCTTACTCTTGCACGCTCAAACTCCAAATAACCGGAGACTCTGTCGTGCGATGCTATATGAACAATGTTCTTCTTAACATCTCCGAAAACCCAGGATAGCATATCATAAAAGTGTACTCCTATATTTGTGGCTACACCGCCACTCTTGTGTATATCACCTTTCCAGCTAGTGTAGTACCAGTTTCCTCTTGATGTTATATAGGTAAGGTCTACATCATAAATTTTATCGGCAGGACCACTCTCCACTCTCTTTTTTAGAGCAATTATTGCATCGTGAAGCCTGAGTTGAAGAATATTAAAGACTCTTTTACCGGTCTCCTTCTCAACCTTCATAAGTGCATCTATGTTTGCCGGATTAAGAACCAGAGGCTTTTCACAAATTACATCTGCCCCTGCCCTTAGCCCGAAACGTATATGTGCATCGTGCAGATAGTTAGGAGTTGATATTGAGACATAATCTACCTTTGAGCAACAGCTATTATCTCTGTTTTTAATGGCAAGGTTTGCCATTTTTGTGATATGACGCTCAAATAACTCATACTGGGTAAAGAATGAGCAATCCGGGAAAAATGAGTCAATAATACCTACTGAATCAAAAACATCATATGCAGCGCAAAGGTCGTTTCCGGTATCTTTTATCGCCTTCATATGTCTTGGTGCTATGTATCCGGCAGCGCCTATCAGAGCAAAGTTTTTCACTAGTTGTCTTTTTAAAATATCCTGCAAATATACACAAAATGTGCCATCGTCGTATAGGGAGCTATTTATTTTGAAGTGTTAGAATGTCATCCTCCGAAAGCGGAGTGTATGGCCCCTCTTTTGCCTCAAAAATCACTGTATTTTTGTCAAGTACCTCCAGAGTGTGAAACATCCCCTCAGGTATCTCCAGGCCATAAGAGCCCTCGCAGGGATCAAGCAAATGTGATGAAATAAGAGTGCCGTTGTCATTGTAAAAATAGACTTTGATGGCACCCCTGAGAACAATGTAGGTCTCTGCGGTATGGTGGTGCCTGTGGATTGGGAAAACACTACCGGGCTGGAGTGCATTGAGCATTTTCTGTGCTCCTGCATCAAGTGATTTATGCAGATTAAAGTTCATTCTAAGCCTGGCAGAGCCTTTTGCCTGAGCAGACACCTCGTCCAGAAGTTTGTCGTCTATAATAATGGGTTTCACTTTCCCGACAAATTTACCTGTTATACATCTGTTTGTAATAGGCCTGATAATCTCCCGATGTAACTCTCTCCATCCACTCTCTGTTATCCAGATACCATCTTACTGTCTTCTCAAGCCCCTCTTCAAACTGAAGTGATGGGCTCCACCCTAGCTCTCTGTTTAGTTTAGTCGAGTCTATAGCGTAACGAAGATCGTGACCGGCACGGTCGGTCACATAGGTTATCAGCGAGTCACTGCTTCCCGGTGGCCGCCCTAAAAGCCTATCTACAGTCTTTATCATAACCTTGATGAGGTCTATGTTTCGCCACTCGTTAAACCCTCCGATGTTGTATGTATCTCCGGTTTTCCCCTTATGAAATATGAGATCTATTGCCACAGCGTGGTCCTCTACATACAACCAGTCTCTTACATTCTCCCCTTTTCCATATACAGGAAGAGGTTTGTTATTGCAGATGTTATTGATAAAAAGAGGTATCAGTTTTTCCGGAAATTGAAAGCTTCCGTAGTTGTTTGAGCAGTTTGAGATTACAACCGGCAAGCCGTATGTGTCGTGGAAAGCTCTCACAAAGTGGTCACTGGCAGCTTTAGATGCCGAGTATGGTGAGTGTGGGTCATACTTGGTCTCCTCTGTGAAAAAGGTACCCTCCTGCTCAAGTGAGCCGTAAACCTCATCAGTTGAGACGTGGTAGAATAATTTCCCCTCAAAACCCTCTCTGCCAAACTCTCCCCAGTAATTTTTTGCAGCTTGCAAAAGATTAAGAGTGCCGATTACGTTTGTGTTTGCAAATGCAAAAGGGTCTTTAATTGACCTATCTACGTGAGACTCGGCAGCCAAATGAATAATTCCATCAATATTTTTATCTCTTAAAAGTTGTGGGATGAGATCAATATCACAGATATCCCCTTTGATAAATGTGTAGTTAGGCCTCCCTTCAATATCCTTAAGATTCTCCAGATTTCCTGCATATGTTAATTTATCCAGGTTGATGATATTGTAATGGGGATATTTGGTTACCATAAGTCTTACCAGATGTGAACCTATAAACCCGGCCCCTCCGGTTATGAGGATATTTTTCATATTTTTTTATTTATTATAAAATCTAACTTCTTGATGCAATACTCTCTTTTCTGTAAAAATCTGCCAGAGAGTCGCGCCAATGTGGGATATCAATATTGAGGAGCTCTTTTATCTTCCCTTTGTCTAAAACCGAAAATGGTGGACGAACTGCCTTAGTAGGAAATTTATCACTTGTTACAGGAATAACCTTACAGCCTCTTCCCGTTAATTTCACAATCTCAAGGGCAAAGTCGTACCAAGAGCAAACACCTTCGTTTGAGAAGTGGTATATACCTTTCATCTGTGGAGTGTAATGCTCTTTAAATTGTAGAATCACTTTTGCAAGATCTCTTGCATATGTTGGGGTTCCAATCTGGTCGAATACCACATTAAGGGTGTCACGCTCACCGCTCAAACGCAGAATTGTCTTTGCAAAGTTATTACCATAGACAGAGTATAGCCACGATGTTCGGATTATGATATAATTAGCCCCGCTTCGCATAACCTCAAGCTCCCCCTCTACCTTTGTCCGACCGTAAACACCCACCGGATTTGTGCCGGAACTCTCTTTGTATGGTGTTGGCCCAACACCGTCAAACACATAGTCTGTTGAGATGTGAATCAGAAGTGCTCCGCAGGCATTTGCCTCATCTGCAAGAATACCCGGAGCCTTTCTGTTAACTTTGTCACATATATCGGGCTCCTCTTCTGCTTTATCTACTGCAGTATAAGCCGCACAGTTTATAATAACCTCTATGTTGTTGGCGTTAAGATAGTGATATACACTCTCCCTGTTTGTAATATCCAGTACGTCCACATCTGTGAAGAGAATAGAATCTCCTTCAACTCCAAAGAATAGCTCCTTAAGTTCGCTCCCTAACTGTCCCTTTGCTCCTGTTATTAGTATGTTTGCCATAAAAATCAATAGAGATTGATGTTATAATCAAAAAGCTTCGCATTTTGCAGAGATGGCTGATTCTTATCCTTTTCGCTCAGAGAGATATCATTTAAAGGAACCTTCCAATCTATCGCAACTATAGGGTCATTCCAGCTGAGAGCACCTTCATTCTCTACAGAGTAGTAGTTGTCACATTTATACTGAAAGATACACTCTTCGCTGAGAACGATAAAACCGTGTGCAAAACCTCTGGGAATAAACATCATAAGTTTATTTTCACTTGAGAGTTCTGCAGCTACATATCTTCCGAATGTGGGAGAGCCTTTACGAATATCCACAGCGACATCCAGAACTCTTCCGCTTACAACTTTAACCAGTTTGCTCTGTGCAAAAGGAGGAAGCTGGTAGTGAAGCCCTCGCAGGACACCATACTGAGATTTCGATTCGTTATCCTGAACAAAACGGGTCTTAAAAACGCTCTCTTCAAATTTCATTTGAGAGAATGATTCAAAAAAGTAGCCTCTTTTATCGTAAAATACTTTCGGTTCAATTATAAGGACCTCGGGGATTGAGGTTTTAGTAACATTCATTTTAGCAGGTAGTTATTTATCTTTTTGTTAAATCTATCAGGTACTGACCATATTGATTTTTTTCCATCGGTTTTGCAAGCGTAAGAAGCTGCTCTCTATCTATCCATCCTTTATTGAATGCTATCTCCTCCAGACAGGCAATCTTAAGTCCCTGTCTTTTTTCGATAACTTCAACAAAACCGGAAGCCTCCGAGAGAGAGTCGTGAGTGCCGGTATCCAACCAGGCGAATCCCCTTCCAAGTAGTTGAACCTTTAGCTCCCCGTCTTTTAAAAACTCTTGATTTACAGTTGTGATCTCTAACTCTCCTCGTGCAGATGGTTTAATCCGTTTTGCTACATCAACTACCTTATTGGGGTAGAAGTAGAGCCCTACAACTGCGTAGTTGCTCTTTGGATTGAGAGGTTTCTCCTCTATGCTTAGAACTTTCCCTTCCGGGTTGAACTCTGCAACTCCGTATCTTTGAGGGTCAGTTACATAGTAACCAAATACTGTGGCAATGGACCTCAATTTTGCGTCCTCCACTGCTTCGCTTAGCATTTGGCTGAATGACTGTCCGTAAAAAATGTTATCACCAAGAACAAGGCAGGCACAATCGTCCCCAATGAACTGCTCTCCAATTATGAATGCCTGGGCAAGGCCATCAGGTGATGGTTGGGGTGCATATTCAAACCTTACACCATAATCACTTCCATCTCCGAGAAGTCTTATAAAACCTGGAAGGTCTGCAGGTGTAGATATAATTAGAATCTCCCGAATTCCGGCTAACATTAAGACCGAAATGGGATAATATACCATCGGTTTGTCATATATTGGCAGTAACTGCTTTGAAACCCCTTTGGTAATAGGGTAGAGTCTGGTTCCGGAACCACCGGCGAGCACTATTCCTTTCATATAAAAATACTGTTTCTTTAAACAAATATAGTAAAAAGATCCTACCTAATTTAGCGGTAACACCAATAAAGTGAATAGAACAGAGCCGTTGAAGATCTATTTACGAAAAATACCTCTTTTCACAGGTTTGACCTCCTGAGGTGCATTATGGAATATATCCGGATCGAAGCATCTTTGAGGGCTGTTTTTGAGAGTGTTATATATAAACCCCCAATCCGGAAGACCACCGAAATTTCTGTCATCTATAAACATATCTGCCATTATCTTTCTTGGTCCTGTATTGGGCATATCCGGGTAGTTGGCATTTACCGCATAGAAGTGAAGTCCCCTCTGTTTACAGTACTCCACAGCGGCCTGAAGGTGCTCTCCCTCGCGTACAGTCCATAAAATAAGGTTGTGTTTAAGCTCGCTCTGGATTAGTTTTAAAGTCTCAATCGCAAAAGGGATCTCATCTCCAATCTCGGGAAAACGATGCTTAACAATTGTCCCGTCAAAGTCAATAGCGATATCCATCTATCTGGTATTTTTTAAAAAAGAACGCTGCAAATTTAGTCAATTTTAGTTTATATTCTAATTACTTGACAGCGATTTGCAAAGAGAGTCGAACAGTGTGGAGTTGTGGTCAATAAAATTCTGAGCAGCAGACTCGAGCTTGTGAATATTTTTGATAGAGGCATTATCAATCCTAATATCTGCCGTAAGCATAGGGGGTTCAATCCTAATGTAGTTCTGAGGAACTCCGGAGATAGAAAAAATTTGTTGCATCTGGTAATCAACTGTTTCCGAAACAGACGACATTAAAATATCCAGTATAGGATGGAGCCAGTGTATATACCCGAAATTTCTTGTTTTCTTGAAGTGATATGGCCGTATAGCCTTACCGGTTCCCACGGATAGCATCCAGAAATTGCCTACAGGCTCCCCGGGCCAGATCTTAATAGCCTCTACCAGCGAACACATTGCAGGATTTCCTGCATATACCCCGCCATCTACCAGGTGTCTGGAGGTATTGTCTTTTGCAAATATCTGCGCAGGAATAAAGTAGCTAGGAGCTGCAGTGGTTGCACGAACAACGTCACATAGTTTGTAATTGGCCATATCACCATACTTTGTGGTTGCGTATCGGCTAAAGAGTACTGCTTTACGACTGCTTAGATCATATGCGGTTATCAGACAATCCTTCATCACCTCTGAGATGTATGAATCCCCAATGAGTTTTGTTGCAAACTCATAGAGTGCCTCCTCGCTGTATCTGCTTCTTAACAGCCCCGCTGCTGACCTGATATAGTAACTTAGCGGACGGCGAAAAAGAACAGGCCCCAGCTCTTTATATAGCTCAGAAATTTGGGTGGCACTGTATTTTGGGCGGGTTGTACCATCACCATTGGGTTGTGGAACAAGGTAGAGGCAGGTGAGAATTCCTCCTGCAGATGTGCCTGAGAGTAGGTCAAAACAATCTGCAATTCTCAGTTGCTCATCACCTTTTTCTATTTGCAGACGTTTTTCAAGATGAGCAAGAATTGCGGCAGGTAATATCCCCCGGATACCCCCGCCGTCTATAGATAGAATCTTTTTCAAAATATTTAATTTCAATAAGTTCAACTTATGCGAATTTAATAAAATTTACTAAATTTGTCTCTATGAATATCTCAATGTTGGTCGGATTATTGCAGAATATTGCTATTTTACTGGCATTCACTCTTGTATACGATATTATTTGGACCAAAGAGACCAACTTCAGGAGATTAATAAACAGAGTTTTTGCCGGTATTACATTGGGTGGGGTTGCAATACTCTTGATGCTCTCCCCATTCACCCTTATCCCGGGTCTGGTGTTTGATACCAGAAGTGTACTTTTACTCAATGCCGGGCTTTTTTTTGGTCCAGTTGCAACAGTAATTGCCGCTATAATCTCTGCCGTTTACAGAATCTATATGGGTGGCCCGGGTGCAATGATGGGGGTAGCTACCATAGTTTTTGCCTCGCTAACAGGAGTTCTCTGGAAGAGATTCAGGCCAGACTGGCGCAAAGGGAATAATATCCTTGAATTGGTTATTGTAAGTTATATAGCTCATCTACTGATGCTGGCATCGGTTACCCTCATTAAAGATGCTGCTTTGAGGCAGGAGTTATTAAAAACAATGGCTATCCCTATATTAACTATATATCCTTTTTTTAGCATTGTAGTTGGGAGGCTCCTTATCAACAGAATGAATAACCATAAACTCAAAAGAGAGCTTGAACAGAGTGAGGCCAGGTATGAGTCTTTTATAAACCGTAATAGCGATATGATGTTTATGAAGGATGAAAACAGACGGTATGTTGTGGCTAATGATATGTTCTGTAAGATAATGAAGAAGAGCAGAGAGGAGCTTATCGGTATGAATGATGACCAGATTTTCGGGAAGGAGGTTGCAGACAGATACCGTGATTCAGACAAAAAGGTTATGAACACAGGAGAGATTGTTTACTATGAAGAAGTTTACAACGACAAAGTTACAGAGACCGCCAAGTTTCCGATAAGCTTAGGTACATCAAAAATTGGAGCAGGTGCAATCATAAGAGATGTAACAATTAAATACAAAAAGAGAGAGATGCAGGAGGTGCTGCTCTATCTCTCCAGACTCTCACTTCTTGACCACGACCTGAATACTTTTATGGAGAAGGTTCACTTCCATATGAAGAGGGTAATCAAGGCAGATAACTTTTTTATTGCACTTTACCATAAGGAAGAGAATATGTACAGCTTTCCATATTACATAGATGAATATGACAAAGGTGATTACACACAAATGGCCCCACTGGAGCACTCTTTTACAGACTATATTCGTGTTATAGGGAAGGGGGTGCTCATTAACAAAGAGACTGAGAAGAGAATATCTGACACTTTTCCACTTTCTAAATTTGGAGATGACAGTTTAATCTGGATGGGAGCCCCTCTTATGGACTCCTCACTTAAAGAGGTTATAGGTGTAGTAGCGGTTCAGGATTACCACGACGAGAGTGCCTATAAAGATGAAGATCTGGTTCTTTTTGAGATATTTGCAAACACAATCGGTATCTTCATCGAGAGGATGACAAATATCAAGAAGCTGAAGGAGGCTAAAGATCTGGCAGAGCAGAGTGATAGGCTTAAAACCTCCTTTTTGGCAAATATGAGCCACGAAATAAGGACCCCGCTCAATGGAATTATCGGCTTCGCAGATATCCTTATGGGTGAAGTTGAAGATCCGAATCTTAAGGAGTATACAATGATAATAAACTCCAGTGCCCATAGGCTCTTATCTACTATAAACGATGTGATGGATATCGCCAAAATAGAATCCGGGCAGATAAATATTGTGAGAGAGAATTTTGACATTGTCCCAATGTTAACAGATGTATACAACTTCTTTAAAAGGCAATCACTAAAAATTGACCTTCACCTCTCAATTCCCGATGATAGCCCCCGGTTAATCTATTCAGATAAGATCAAGATTCATCAAATACTTATAAACCTGGTTAATAATGCCATAAAGTTTACCAATGTAGGGTATGTGGAGCTTGGGTACATTAATGAGGTGGAGTCGGTAATGATGTATGTTAAGGATACAGGAATCGGAATCTCAATTGAGGATCAGAAGAGGATCTTTGAGCGATTTACACAAGTTGACGGTGCAAACAAGAGGGTTTATGAAGGTACAGGCCTGGGTCTCTCAATTGTTAGAGAGTTTGCACACCTACTCGATGGCGAGGTTTGGGTGGAGAGTGAACCGGGCAAAGGATCTATGTTTTGTGTAAGATTTAAGTCTAATTAATGCCGGTCAATCTACAACATTTTGGCAGGTTTTTTGTTATATTATTAAATTCAAAATCTAAATAAACTATTAAATATTATAATTATGAGATTCAATAAAAATGTACAGGAGGTTTTAAACAAGCAGGTTAATGCAGAGTTCTGGAGCGCATATCTATATCTGTCAATGTCTTCATACCTGGCTCAAAAGGGGCTTGCAGGTTTTGCAAATTGGATGAGAGTTCAGTTTCAGGAGGAGACATCGCACGCTCTCAAGCTGTTCGATTATATAATTGCCCGCGGAGGTGAGGTAAAATTGGAGCCAATTTCAGAGGTGGAGACAGATTGGAGCAGTATTAAGGATATATTTGAGAGCACATACAAACACGAGTGTAAAGTTACCGATATGATTCATAACTGCTATGAAGTTGCTCTAAAAGAGAGAGATCACGCAGCTGCTAATATGCTTCAGTGGTTTATTGACGAACAGGCAGAGGAGGAGGAGAATGCACTGGCAATTATAGATCAGCTTAAGTTTGTAGGTGATAACGGTCCGGCACTCTATATGCTGGATAAAGAGCTTGCAACAAGAGTATTCGTAGATGCAACTCAAGCTGCCAAATAGTCTGCTTGAATTCCAATAAAAAGAGGGTGCCAAAAAAGTAATTTTTGGCCCCTCTTTTTTATTCTATGAAAAAACTCACCAAACGCAATGCAGTTTTTTTTAACGCTTTTTTCTTCGTGTTTTTCGGGGCTTGCCGAACGCCTCCCGTTGGTCGTTGAACGCTCCTCAGCCTTTTCCGAAAAACGCTTCAGAAAATAAGCTAAAAAACAGATGTTGCTTATTGGTGAACTTTACCATAGCAGAAAATTTGAACTGACTAAAGTTCCCAACGTGCTTAAACCCCACAATTGCACCTCTCAGGTTTTTTTGCAAGTCGCAGATAATCAAGAACAATTTTTTTATAATATCCTTAAAATTGCAAAGTCTCCTTTGTTAATACGCAGTATTATAATGCTTTGCAAAATAAACCGAGAGGTGTGTCTTGTACTGAAAAAAGTTGACACAAAAACCGTGTTAATTTATGAAAACAAAACAAAGTAAATCAGGACTTAGAC
>PHCZ01000009.1 GCA_002840895.1 Bacteroidetes bacterium HGW-Bacteroidetes-8
TTCTAAAAGTAAATTAAGGAATGAACTCAATTAATTATATTTGTAAAAATCGTGTCAACCTATTTCAGTACGAGACAGTCAGCGGTCTGCTCCGCAATTGTGTTTACTGCTGCGCAGGTTTTCAACTGTCTGTCCAGCCTTTGGGGGGGTATATAAATTTCATGGGGCCTTATCTCCGAGAGATAAAACCCCATTACTTAACCTAAACTTAAACTATGAAAAACTTCATCTTAATAATTAACAAATCTCGTGCCACAAATTATTCTACGATACGAAGTTTTGCAAATTTAAGTAATAATATTTTCCTTCCTCCTTCATTAAAATCTACAACTGCCTTTAAATTAAGAGGATCACCCTCAATTGAGAGAATGTGACCAAATCCGAAGCGATCGTGCTCGATTTTTTGACCTGCTGCTAGTTTTGAGATTGGATCTGCAATAAAGTTTGGATCGGCTGGTTTTGGGTGCGTAAAACCTGCAGATGCCCTTTTGGCAGGCATTGAAGATTCGCCTGGGGCAGAGGATTGACTACCAGATCTATTGAAAGAACCTGTGCGGTTAACAGTTCCGGGACGATTGGCTGAACCCGAACTGTTGGAAGAGACAGAGTTATTGGCAGAGCCAGTTCTGTTGGAAGAGCTGCTACCGGCCCAAGAGGCCCCGCCCGATCGATTGAATGAACCTGGGCGGTTAGCAGTTCCGGGACGACTGGCTGAATCCGAACTGTGATATGAATCGGAATCTGCACTGAAACCTGAGCTAGCGCCAAAGCGGCCATTTTTTTCGTTTTCAAGATCCGGCCAGTTGAGGAATTTTGGATTTATCTCTCTTAGGAAGCGGCTGGGAGGATAACTTACGTGGCTACCCCAACGGAAACGAGATTGGGCATAAGATATGGTTACACTCTTTTTTGCCCGGGTTATCGCCACATACATAAGCCTGCGCTCCTCCTCAATTTCGCTTTCGTTGCTGGATGAGTTTACAGAAGGGAAAAGATTCTCCTCCAGCCCTATTATATAGACGTGCGTAAACTCCAGCCCTTTAGCAGAGTGCACGGTCATTAAGCTTATTTTATTTGAATCTTCATCTTTATTATCGTCCATCACACTCATCAGGGAGATGGTCTCCAGATAGTCGCCAAGAAAAGCGGCAGGGATAACGGTTGCAGATTCGGATTCAAGGTCAGATTCGGCCTCCTGCTCCTCCACAAAGGCCTTGATGGAGTTGAAGAGCTCCTCTACGTTTTCTGCACGGGACTGCCCCTCGAGGGTGGTGTCGCTTTTTAGCAGGGTGGCGTAGCCGCTTCGGATAAAGATCTCCATAGCGATGTCATAGGCGTTAATAGCGGCAACTCTGGAGCGGATGTCTGAGATGATGCCGCAGAACTCCATAAAACGGTTATAGGTAGCGCTCTTGATCCCAAAACTTTGCACATCTCCGGTAAAGAGAGCCTCCCACATTGAGACCCCGCCGGCTGCAGCGGCAGCAGAGAGGTAACCCATAGTTGTGTCGCCGATACCTTTTCCGGAGACCTTTATTGCCCGGCGAAACGCTTCGTCATCTTTGGGGTTGACCAAAAGACGCAGGTAAGCCATCATATCCTTAACCTCTGCACGGTCGTAGAAAGAGTGCCCACCATAAATTTTGTAGGGCAGAGATCTCTTGCGCAGAGCCTCCTCCACGGCGCGCGACTGAGCATTGGTTCTGTAGAGGATGGCAAATTCGCTATATGCAGATTTCTCTTTATATATTTTGGAGACAATTGATGAGGCCAGCAGGAAAGACTCCTCCTGGTCTGTGTAGGCCTTTACAACCTCAATATTATCCCCTACCGAAGCAGCCGAGAAACACTCCTTCTTTAACTGAAGAGAGTTTCGGGAAATAAGCGAATTTGCCGCATTTACAATTGTCTGGGTAGAACGGTAGTTCTGCTCCAGACGAAACTCCTTAGCCTCAGGATAATCCTTCTTGAAATTGAGAATGTTCTCTATCCGCGCGCCACGAAAAGCATAGATGCTCTGGGAGTCATCTCCCACCACGCACAAATTCCGGTGCTTCTCAGATAACTTTTTTACAATAAGCCACTGTGCAAAATTTGTATCCTGATACTCATCTACAAGAATGAATGAAAACCTGCTGCGTAACTTATCTAAAACCTCCGGGAAGTCACGAATCAAGATGTTAGTATAGAGCAATATATCATCAAAATCCATTGCTCCACTCTGCCTGCATCTCTTCTCATACAGAGCATAAATCTCTCCTATTCTCGGTTTTCTTGCAGCTGCGTCATTCTGCTGCAAAGTGGCGTTTGAGAGGTAGGAAGCAGATGTAATAAGATTATTTTTTGCCATTGAGATTCTTGAGAGAACCTCGTTTGGCTTGTATATCTTTTCGTCAAGAGATAGCTCCTTCACACAATTCCTGATGGCACTCCTTGAATCCGATGTGTCGTAAATTGTAAATGAGGTTGGGAAACCTATCAACCCCGCATCTTCACGCAAAAAACGGACAAAAACCGAGTGAAATGTGCCCATCCACAAATACCTCGCCCTGTCATACCCAACAAGAGTGGAGATCCTCTCCTTCATCTCCTTGGATGCTTTGTTGGTAAAAGTCAAAGCAAGTATGGAGCCCGCATTGTGGCCATTACTTAAAACATTGGCTATTCTGCAAGTAAGAACCCTGGTCTTCCCCGAACCCGCCCCCGCAATTATGAGTGAGGGACCTGTAAACTCTTCAACTGCTTGTTTTTGAGCAGGATTAAGCCCCTCAATTATACTAGAAAATTCTCTGTTCATTGGGTACAAATTTATAAATAATGTGTATCTTTGCGGCAAAAATTTTATCAAAACGATACATTTATATAACAATTTGAGATAATTATTTATAAATAATGTCAGACCACATTAGATTACGAAAAGGTTTAAACATTCCACTAAAAGGGGATGCAAAAAACCAAATTACCAAAACAGTATCTGTAGATATTGCAGCGGTTAAGCCAACCGACTATAAAGCACTCAATGCCAAATTATTGGTCAAAGAGGGTGACGAGGTAAAGGCTGGGACACCCGTTCTGGTAGACAAAAAAAGAGATTCAATTAAAATATGCTCGCCCATCAGCGGTAAGGTATCCCAAATAGTACGCGGAGAGAAAAGAAAATTGCTGGAGATACTTATAGAAGCAGATCATAAAAATGAGTATGAGAGTTTTAACACTCCAAACCCAAAATCTGCAACAAAGGGAGAGATAATAAACGCGCTCCTAAGCAGCGGCCTGTGGGCAACCTTCAAACAGCGACCATACGGAACCATCCCTGACCCGGAAATTGAGCCAAAAGCCATCTTCATTTCCGGCTTCGACTCATCTCCATTGGCGCCCGATCTCGATTTTGCATTAAAGGCAGAGATCGAAAACATTCAGACAGGAATTGATGTTCTCTCAAAATTAAGCACAGGCGGAGTTCACCTGGGCCTTCACGCCTCCAACTACGCCAGCAGCCCTTTCCATAGAATGGAAAAAGTTGTAATCCACACATTTGACGGAGTACACCCAGCCGGAAATGTAGGAGTCCAAATCCATCACATAAGCCCTATGAACAAAGGCGAAATAGCCTGGACTATAGACCTGTACAATGTAGCAGCCATCGGGCGCCTCTTCAAAAAGGGGATCTACGACCTGCGCAAGATTATTGCAATTACAGGCCCTAGAGCTAAACACACAAGCTACATAGAGACTATCCCCGGAATGTGCCTGAGCGAAATAAAAGAGTATGCAGATATTAAAGGAGACGAAAAGTCAAAAGAGGCTCCGCTTCCAATAAGATATATCAGCGGTAACGCTTTAACCGGAGACAATGTTGGCAAAGATGGATACCTGGGATTCTTCCACAACCAGATAACACTGATTAGCGAAGGTAACTATTACGAGATGCTGGGATGGGTTAAACCTTTCAGAATGAAAAAATTCAGCTTATCACACTCATATTTTTCGTGGCTCTTCCCAAAGAAGAGATACTCTCTGGATACCAACCTTAACGGAGGAGAGAGAGCACTTGTGGTAACAGGGTTGTACGAGAAGGTTGTACCGATGGACATCTACCCGATGTATCTGATAAAAGCCATAATGGCAGAAGATATAGACAAGATGGAGCAGCTGGGTATTTACGAAGTTATTGAAGAGGACCTGGCACTTTGCGAATTTGTCTGCCCTTCAAAAACCGAGATACAAGAGATTATTTCAAAAGGTATAGACCTTATGATTAAAGAAATGTCATAATTACGAGATAGAGATGAAAGCAATACGAAAATTAGTAGACAATATAAAACCCACATTCAGTAAGGGTGGCAAGCTAAGCTTTTTACACTCCACGTTTGACGCATTCGAAACCTTTCTTTTTGTACCCAACACAGTAACAAAAAAAGGGACACATATAAGAGACAGCATAGAGCTCAAGAGAACTATGACAATGGTTATCATTGCCCTGCTTCCGGCTCTGCTTTTTGGGATGTGGAACGTTGGATACCAGCACAGTCTGGCCACAGGAACTAATATGGATTTCTGGCAGATAATCCTTTACGGATTTATCAAAGTCTTTCCAATGGTTGTGGTCTCCTATGTAGTGGGGCTGGGAATCGAATTTGTATCTGCACAAATAAGAGGACACGAAGTTAACGAAGGGTATCTTGTAACAGGGATGCTCATTCCGCTTATTATGCCTGTAGATCTCCCTCTCTGGATGCTTGCCCTTTCTGTGGTTTTTGCCGTTATAGTTGGCAAAGAGGTGTTCGGAGGAACCGGAATGAACATCTGGAACCCCGCACTTATAGCCAGGGCATTCGCCTTCTTTGCATATCCTTCACATATGTCCGGAGATAAAGTTTGGGTAGCAGGGCTCACCAAAGGCGAAGGCATCGTAGATGGCTTCTCCGGAGCAACCCCTCTGGCCAACGCTCAGGCAGGGCTGGATATCCCCTCATTTATGGATATGTTTTTGGGAAACATCCCTGGTTCTGTAGGAGAGACATCTGCACTGGCAATTCTGGTAGGCGCAGCTCTACTAATATTTACAGGAATAGCCAGCTGGAAAATAATGCTCTCAGTTTTTGCGGGGGGGCTCCTTACCGGCCTCTTTCTAAACCTGGTTGCACCATCTCCCGAATCTTACCTCGCGATTCCTGCTTACTACCACCTGGTAATGGGAGGGTTCGCATTTGGGGCAGTATTTATGGCAACGGATCCTGTAACCGGCTCTCAGACAGAAAAAGGGAAATGGTTTTACGGATTTCTGATAGGCTTCTTTGCTGTTATTATTCGGGTTTTCAACCCGGGTTATCCGGAGGGTATGATGCTTGCAATATTGCTGCTAAACACATTTGCACCACTTATTGACCATATTGTTGTTCAGGCAAGCATCAAAAAGAGATTAAACAGAGCTGTCATTAAATAAGGGGGAGAAAACGATGGATACAAATAAAAATTTATACACAATACTATATGCAACCGGAATGGTTGTGGTTGTAGCTGTAGTCCTCGCATTCGCATCATCACTCCTAAAGGAGAGGCAGCAAAGGAATGTAGAGATAGAGCGAAAGCAGATGATTCTCCGCTCCGTTCATCTGGCTGCAGATGCCAATACAGTTAAGGACAAAGACAGTTATGTAGAGCAGGAGTACGCAAAATTTATCACCGACTCCTCTATAACCGAAGGAGAGAAACAACTCACCCTCTATATCTGCAAAATTGAGAGCGGAGAGAGGTTTTATATAATACCACTTCACGGAGTGGGTCTCTGGGGCCCGGTTTGGGGTTATATCTCACTTAAAAACGACTTCAACTCCGTTTACGGTGCAACATTTGACCACAAAAGCGAGACACCCGGTCTTGGTGCAGAGATTACAACTAACGAATTCTCAGGACAATTTGAAAACAAGAGAATCTTTGACGATAAGGGAGAGTATGTCTCTGTAAAGGTTGTGAAAGGTGGGGCAATAGAGGGCGATTACCATCAGGTAGATGCAATATCAGGAGGAACCATCACATCAAAGGCAGTTGAAGATATGCTGTTCAAAAACATCCGGGAGTATATGAACTTCTTCTCAGAAAATCTTAAAGCGGCTCAAGAGAGAGCACAGGAGAAGGCCCGTGCAGATGAGCAGGCCGCACTTGAGGCAGCAATAATTAATAACCGAGAAAACTTAGTAAGATGAGCAATAAAAAGATATTTATAGAGCCGCTTTTCAAGAACAATCCAGTAACCGTACTGGTGCTGGGAATCTGTTCTGCTCTGGCAGTAACCGTTAAGCTGGAGCCGGCACTTGTGATGGCACTCTCAGTTACTGTTGTTACCGGATTTTCCGGTATGATTGTTTCATTAATCCGCAATACAATCCCAAACCGTATACGAATTATAGTTCAACTGGTAGTGGTTGCGATGCTGGTGATTCTTGTAGACCAGCTACTTAAAGCCTATGCATACGAAGTTAGCAAACAGCTCTCTGTATTTGTTGGGCTGATAATAACCAACTGCATCATTATGGGACGTATAGAGGCTTTTGCACTTGCAAACAAACCAATTCCATCTCTTATAGATGGGTTGGCTAATGGGCTTGGCTACGGAATAATACTTGTAGTTGTCGCCTTCTTCCGCGAACTTCTGGGATCCGGAACCTTGATGGGATATCAGATTATACCAAACGCAATCTACATTAAAAACGGAGGATTTTATGAAAACAACGGTCTTCTAATACTCCCTCCGGCAGCTCTGATTCTGGTAGGGCTATTCATTTGGGTTCAGAGAAGTATCTCCAAAGAGTTAATTGAAAAAAAATAACACATATCCACTATGCAAGAGTTAATTAATATTTTCGTAAAGTCTATCTTTATAGACAATATGGTATTTGCATACTTCCTAGGGATGTGTTCATACCTGGCAGTATCAAAGAATGTAAAGACAGCTGTAGGTCTTGGACTGGCTGTAATCTTTGTTTTGGGAGTAACCCTTCCTGTAAACTATCTGCTTTTCAAATACGTACTATCTCCGGGTGCACTTGCCTGGCTAAACCCATCATATGCAAATATAGACCTCAACTTTCTAAGTTTTATCATCTTCATTGCTGTAATCGCATCTATGGTTCAGCTGGTAGAGATGGTTGTGGAGAAGTTCTCCCCGGGTCTATACTCTTCACTTGGAATCTTCCTTCCGTTGATTGCAGTAAACTGTGCAATCCTTGGAGGGTCGCTATTTATGCAGGAGAGGGCATACGAGACACTTGCACAGGCAACAGTCTTTGGCCTGGGATCGGGCTTCGGATGGTTCCTGGCAATAGTTGCTCTGGCGGCAATTCGTGAAAAGCTCTCCTACTCTAACGTTCCTGCTCCGCTTCGCGGGCTGGGCATCACATTTATTGTTGTAGGGCTTATGGGCATTGCCTTTATGAGCTTTATGGGTATAAAACTATAGACATTTATGGAACTGACACTTATTACAATACTATCTATAATAGCTTTCCTGGCAGTTACCCTGCTATTGGTTGCTATACTTCTATATGCTAAGGCAAAGCTCACTCCCTCGGGTAAAGTTCAACTTACAATCAACGGCGAGAGGGAGATAGAGGTCTCTCCGGGAGAGAGCATTCTATCTACACTCTCCAACAATAAAATCTTTTTGCCATCTGCCTGTGGAGGCGGCGGAACCTGCGGAATGTGCAAATGCCGTGTCACTAAAGGTGGAGGTGAGATTCTACCGACCGAGGTGGGCTTCTTCACCCGTAAAGAGCAGAATAACCAATGGAGGCTTGGATGCCAGGTCAAAGTTAAAGAAGATCTTGAAATTGAGGTTCCGGAAGAGGTTCTGGGAATTAAGAAGTGGGAGTGCGAGGTTGTTAGCAACAACAATGTGGCTACATTCATCAAGGAGTTTGTTGTAAAACTTCCTGAGGGTGAGCTGCTTCACTTCAAATCCGGAGGGTATATTCAGATAGATATCCCTAAATGTGAGGTAGATTTCTCGACAGATGTCCAGGTAGAGGAGAGGTTCCGCGACGAGTGGGACAGTCTCAATATTTGGAGTTTAAAGATGAAGAACAGCGAAGAGACCTTCCGTGCCTACTCAATGGCCAACCACCCTGCAGAGGGCAACATAATAATGCTAAATATCCGAATTGCCACCCCTCCTTGGGACAGGGCTAAAGGGACATTTATGCCTGTTAACCCGGGGGTATGCTCATCCTACATCTTCTCCCGCAAACCGGGCGATAAGGTGACAATCTCCGGCCCGTATGGCGAGTTCTTCATAAAAGACACACAAAACGAAATAGTATTCATAGGTGGAGGTGCAGGTATGGCACCAATGCGTTCACACATCTTCCACCTCTTCCACACCGAGAGAACCACCCGTAAAGTGAGTTTCTGGTATGGGGCTCGCTCGCTTCGCGAAGTATTCTACGAAGATGAGTTCCGCGCCATCGAGAAAGAGTTTCCAAACTTCACCTTCAATCTTGCCCTGAGCGAGCCGAAACAAGAAGACAACTGGACCGGATACACCGGATTTATCCACAAAGTCCTCTACGACAACTACCTGAGCAAGCACGAAGAGCCGGAAGAGATCGAATACTACCTATGCGGCCCGCCTATGATGAACAGCGCAGTAAGCACAATGCTGGACAACCTTGGTGTACCAATCGAGAACATCGCATTTGACGATTTTGGCGGATAACCTTGCCAAGCATCGTGGGGCATTGCTGATAATCAAGCATCTAGGGGTGTATCTTGGCGGGTAACCTTGCCAAGCATCTTGGGGCATTGCTGATAATCAAGTATCTTGTAGTGTCTACCTTGTTTGCGCAATGATTACTACAGGATTACTGTAGTCATCAATTTTTGAAGCCACCTCTTTAATAGAACTGCCAAATTCACCATTATCACGGGCAAAATTAATGATTTCAACAGCGCTTTTGTGTGATATGAGTTCCTGATTTGAATTAGAAAACTTAGGCCAGAATGGTGGTCCTTGCTTAAAATCTTCACTTAGCCCGGGTACCCCTTTTACAGGCTGAGCCAAAATGAAAAATTTACCGTCAGTTTTACGGAATATTCCGTATGCGTCTGTCCGTACAGATTCATTTACAGTGCCATCGGGCAAATTAAATGTGCGAACAATGGGCTCTTTTGTTTGCCCTCTTAACATCATAGTTAAGAATAGATTACCATCTGTCTCTGATAGATATGGGCTGATAGAGATAAAAGATCCATTTTTTGACATAAAATCTTCAAATGTGATTCTGTCCGGCTCCCTGTATTTACCCTGATTAAAGAGATATGCAACACTCTTCTCCAGTTTACTATTGAGTGAAAAAATGGTATCTCCCTTCACCGAAAAATAACGAATCTCATTATTATACTTTACTATTACCGGGTGATTTATTCTCAGTGGAATTTCTGAGTTATCTGAGACTGAAGAGATAAAGTCAATTGGCCTGAATGTAACTGAGTCTCTGGTAATTGAAGAGCTATCATAGATAATTATCTCAGTAGAAGCATTATCTGTTAGAACAAAATGAGAAGCTGCAAAAATGGTATCTCCAAAATTTTCAAAACCGGTAAAATTCACCCCCTTTTTAGTAGCTTCAATAGACTGAACGAAATTGTGAAGTGAGTCGTAAATATTTACTCTTCCCGAAAAATCTAAAACTAATATATTACCTGTCACATCATCAACTTTAAAACTTCGTAGAACCACATATTCTCCGGGACCTCTCCCCTTTCTGTTTAAAGTTCTTAAGTGCATCCCTTCTCTGTCAAAAACAAAGAGTTTATCGCTATTATCCGAAACATATATTTTATTGTTTTCACATACAATTTTCGAAATGTTACCGATGAGGATGCTATCACTTGTCTCAAGCGGTATGTACTCTATACTATTTGCAACTTCGCTCAACTTTACTACTTGAATAGTATTGATACTGTTTTCAATGTCAATAATTTTAAGAGCGGCGGCGTTATTATTAGAGCTTGGATTACAAGCGATTACCATCACAGATAGAGCAGTTGCAAAAATCAAAAGTTTTCTTTTCATTATTTATACTATTTTAGTTTCATTCTTAAAATAACGTAGTTATCCTCCTCTTTCAAATTTTTAACCTGCTCTTCGTTTGTTATCAGTTTCATCGTCTCATCCGACATATTTAAAAGAGTTTTAGGTTGAACTATTGTAAAAATTTCATCTTTCTCGGTAAGTAGACCCGATAGTAAAAGAGCATTGCTTGCTTGGGAATCTGTATATTTGATCCACTCCCATCTATTTGCGATTTTGTCTTTGATCATACAAAGCAGAAACGACTCTCCTTTATTGAAAACAGTATGTGCAGATAGTATATATTTGTGATTCTCATAAAAATAAAAAACCACAGAGAAGACAGAGTTCATAGCGTTTATAAATCCACTCTTTTGATCCATCATCTGCTCTAAGAGCTCTTTTGCTGTTTTATACTCTTTCATATTGTAAACAACAGAAGGAGAAGCAGATAAACCGGATATTCTATAAACAGTATCTGTGAAACAGTCATTGAATGAAAGGAAATCTTTACAAGACGATGTAATTGCTTTAACTCCTTCCATATTCTGGAAAAACTTTTTCTCCTTTAGCAAAACTCTTACATTTTTTCCTAGTGAATCTGCAAATATAAGCCTCCCTTGAGCGTTATTAAAACCGTTATAAATAATAGAGCCCTCTTTGTAACTGAACACCTGGAGCGGTTTCTCATCAAACAAACGTTTAGAGACAAACTTTCCATTATGGTTGAATCTAAAAATGGAATAGGACGGTCGCGCAGATAGAAGAGAAACACCCTTTTTGTCAACCTCAATATTGACAATGTCATTAAACTCCTGAGGGCCTCTACCCGATGCCCCAACACTATTCAAAAATTTGCCATTACTGTCAAATCTCAAAATTTTATAAATTCCAAGTGTGTTATAAACATAAAACTGGCTGTTAAAAATCTCGAGTCTGGGATATTTATCTATCAGAGAAAGCTTTGTTGTCTCTAAAGGTATCACCTCAATCTCCTTAACAAATGTTTCAAAGAATTGCTCATAGGGAATCTCCTTTTTGAGATCTACTATTTCAATTTTACTCTTAGTTGCTGCAGATTGTCCGTATCCGTTAAGAGAAAAAAGGAGAGAGAGAGTGAGTGAGAGAGTTAAAATTATCTGTTTGTTCATAGTTGTAAAAAAATCTGTATTTAAATTATCTCATTTTTGCAATAGCAACAATCGGGTTATCGGTATCTTTGAGCCCCTTAACTATCTCCTGAAGCTCTCCCTTTACATCATTTTTTGAAGCAAAATCGATAATTTGAACAGCGGTAAAGAGTGCAGATGCGTGGAAATCAGCCGAGATACTTGTGGGTAGAAAAGCCGGACCATCTTGCAAATTATCCCTAAAACCGATACTCCCCTTTACCGGCTGGCTAAGAAAGGTAAACTTGCCCGATTTTTTATTATAAAGAGCGTAACTGTCGGTATGTCTTCTCGACTCCAATCCACGGACAGTAGGACTCATCAGCTCATAAGGATCGTGACAAAAATCTCTCATACCGAATTGAAGAATAATATTCTCTTCCGTTTCGATAAAATACCTGACTCTCATATCAATATGATTACCATCCAGATAGGTTATGTGATCTCTTTTTTCAGATACATTTTTGTATTTCCCGTAATTGATACGAAAAGCCGGTGAATAGTTCAAGTGAGAATCCAATGTAAAAATTGTATCGTTTCCGGGTGTAATCAGCCTCACACTATTTTTGAATGGGTGTAATTCAGGAGGGAATACTCTATAGTGACTCCCCACATTTACCGTTGATAAGCTACCATCCGATGCTCTAAGAACCATTGTTTGCTTGAATATTTTTTCATATTCAGGTATTATTGGCATTAGGATATTCTTAATTACATTAAAGTTAGAGTCATAAACTATTGCAAAAATCTGCAGTGAATCTTTATGGCGAGGAGCAGCCGAACCTATAAAAATAGTATCGTTTAAATTTATTGTCTTTTCTTGAGTTGTAGACTTAATTCGTGGAACCTCTTTACTCTTTTCAAAGTTCCCGTCACGATCAAAAAAAAGAAGTCTATCCTTAGAATCAAGTGTTGATGTCTGAATAGTCATTCCGCCTGTATATGGCATTACCCTTATATAGGAAGTATGTTGGGATTCATTTGGGCCTCTGCCACTTTTGTCGAATGTAAACAAAAACTTCCCATCCTTGTCGAAAACCTTAATAATCTGTCTTGTAGAAAAAACATAAATTCTATCATTTTCATAAAACACATTGGGGAAAAAACCAATGAGAGATTCCTTTGTTGTCTCCAGTTTGACATAGCGGATATCACTAGCAACCTCGCTCAGGTTTACAATTTTTCCCTTGCCCACCTCAGATGCGAGATCTATTACCGCTACCCCGCCGCTCTCGGTGGCTGGCTGTGATTTGCATCCGTTCACAGCAATAATAGCTGTTAAAATGAGGATTCCTAAAATACTTTTCATACGTAAATATCTCATTATTTATGTTTCACACCTTATCTACCATAAACTGGGTATTTATACCTTATCTCCCATATACAGGCATTTATAACTATTTCATTTTCACCAGAACTACTACCGGATTGTCAAATTCGTTAAGGTTATTGGCAATGGATTTCAATTTTGGAGATACCGGGTTTGATTGTGCAAAGCTCTTAAGCTTATCCGGATAAATAATTGAAATTGCATACATCTCAGAAGATAAACAGCTCGGGAAAAAGGGAGGTCCCGACTCAAAATCCTCTTTAAACCCCGGTTTAGCCGGCATTGGTGTATTCATAAGGGTAAGCTCTCCACTGTTTTTATCGTAAAGTGCAAAGCTTTTGGTATTTTTGGATGAGCCCTTTCCATTTGGACTTACAGTCTCTAGTGGCTCGTGAGCAAAACTCCTAAGGTTAAATTCCATCAGGATAAAATTATCCGTTTCATAACAGATGCCTCGTTCTAAACTAATATGGTCTCCCTTAGAGTAGTGTCCATCAAACTCTTCGGGATTTTTGTATTTACCGAAATTTACTACATAGACAGGAGAGTAGTTGAGAGAACGGTCTATTGAAAAAATTGTATCATTTTCATAAAAGAAAAATCTCAGAAACTCTTTATATCTATATGCTAAAGGGTATACTCTATAATTTTTTTCAAGAGCAAACATTACTCCATTTTTCCCGGATAACTCAATAAGTCTATCGTACTTTTTTTTATAGTAATCTAATTTTGGCTTGTAAAGCCTCTTCACAACAGTTCCACTACTATCAAAAACCTTCGCATAAGCCTCTACTGAATCAACGATTGAGATAGGATATTTTATAATAAACTTATTATCATCCAATTTAAAAAATTTGGTATTTAAAACATTTTGAATGGAGTCAGATAAGTACCTGCTCAATAGTGTGCCTTCAGGAGAGTAAGTTAGAATAGAGGCTGTTTGATCGGAACAAAAAGCGTGTAATAAAATATTACTATTGTGTGGATCAACATCATTGGATGAAATGTAATTATACTCCTGTGGACCATTGCCTCTCCTATCGAAAGTTAGTAAGTGCTTCCCGTTTGAATCAAAAATCACAATATTATTATTCGTAAAGAGATAGATTCTATCATTCTCAAAGTAGATTTTATTCACATTTGATATCAAGGACTCCTTCTTAGTCTCCAGAGGTATATATCTGATCTCAGTTGCAACATCACTCAGGTTGAAAACCTTTCCGGAGCCAACTGCAGATTCTAAATCAATCATAGGTATTTTTGAGGCCGTTACATTAGGATTGGAGTCGCAAGATTGAATTAATACAGCAATTAGCAGAGAAACAAAGAAGATAAATTTTTTGGTCATATCAATAAATGTTAAATAATTAGCTAATTATCTCATCTTAGCGATAGCTATAACCGGGTTATCGGTATCATTGAGCCCCTTAACTATCTTCCGAAGCTCTCCCTTTACTTCATTTTTTGCGGCAAAATCTATGATTTCAGAAGCGGTAAAGAGTGCAGATGCTTGAAAATCAGACGATATACTTATAGGCAGAAAAGCCGGACCATCTTGCAAATCCTCCTTAAATCCGAGCATCCCCTTTACAGGCTGGTTAAGAAAAGTAAACTTGCCCGATTTTTTGTTATAAAGAGCGTAGCAGTCGGTATGTCTTCTAGGTTGCAACCCCCTGGTAGTGGAAACCATCAACTCATAGGGCTCGTGACAAAAATTTCTCATATAGAACTGAAGAATTATATTCTCTTGTGTCTCTATAAAAAAATTCTTTACTATACTAATGTGATCACCATCAAGTTTCGTAATATTATCTCTTTTTGCAGATATATTTTTGTACTTCCCGTAATTGATACTAAAAGCCGGTGAATAGTTCAACTGAGAATCTAATGTAAAAATTGTATCGTTTCCGGCTGTTATCAACCTCACACTATTTTTAAATATATATAATTCAGGTGGTTTAACTGAATAATAAATCCTACCAGGTAGCATTGATATAGTACCATCCGGCGCTCTGGAAGCCATAACTTCCTGTACCATTTGTTCATATTCAGGAATAAATGGCATTAGGATATTTTTAACTACGTTAAAGGTAGAGTCATAAACTATTGCAAAAATCTGCAGTGAATCTTTATGGCGTGGAGCAGCAGAACCTATAAAAATAGAATCGTTTAAATTTATTGTCCTCTCTTGACTTGTAGCTTTAATTCGTGGAACCTCCTTACTCTTTTCAAAGTTCCCGTCACGATCAAAAAAAAGAAGTTTATCCTTAGAATCAAGCGAGAATGTCTGAACAGTAATACCACCGGTATATGGCATTATCCTCATATTGGAAGCAAATTGATATTCATTTGGGCCATTTCCACTCTTGTCGAATGTAAACAGAAATTTTCCATCCTTGTCAAATACCTTTATCATCTTTGAAGAGATAACGTAAATTCTATCATTTTCATAAAACACTTTTGGATATGCTCCAATGAGGGAACCCTCTGTTGTCTCCAGTTTGACATAGCGGATATCACTTGCAACCTCACTCAGGTTCACGATTTTCCCCTTGCCCACCTCAGATGCGAGATCTATTACCGCTACCCCGCCGCCTTCGGTGGCTGGTTGTGATTTGCATCCGTTTACAGCAACAATGGCTGTCATAATGAGGATTCCTAAAATACTTTTCATACGTATATGTTTTATAACTATTTCATTTTCACCAGAACTACAACCGGATTATCAAACTCTTTAAGGTTATTGGCAATGGATTTCAATTTTGGAGATACCGGGTTTGATTGTGCAAAGCTCTTTAGCTTATCCGGATAAATAATTGAAATTGCATACATCTCAGAAGATAAATAGCTCGGGAAAAAGGGAGGTCCCGACTCAAAATCCTCTTTAAACCCCGGTTTAGCAGGCATTGGTGTGTTCATAAGGGTAAGCTCTCCACTGTTTTTATCGTAGAGTGCAAAGCTTTTGGTGTTTTTGGATGTGCCCTTTCCATTTTGGGTTGGTATCTCAAATGGATCGTGAGCAAAACTCCTTAAATTGAATTGAGTGAGTATTAAACTGCCGGTTTCAAAAAAAAGATTTGAACTTATACTAACGTGCTCACCCTTTGTAATATTTGAACCTAACTCAGATGGGTTCTTATACTTACCATAATTTATCGCTAAAAAAGGGGTGTAATTAAGGGCAGTGTCAATAGTAAAAATCGTATCACTCAGAGAAAGAAAAATCCTCATTTTATCTTCGTATCTATATGCTCTGGGAGGTATTCTCATAGTAGATCTTGTAGTGTACGATGTACTGAAACTCATTCCATTTTTTTGAACTACTGGGGATGGAAGATTCGTATAAGCATCATTAAAATCTTTTAAACTGGGCTTATTCACACTCTTAAGAATATTGCCGGTTAAATCCTGAACCTGAGCATAAACTTCTGTTGTATCTTCTATTGAGACACTAAATGTAGTTAATATTTTATCATCCAAACATCTAAAAGAGATATCACTCATACTTCTCCCTGTTGAATTAAGCGAGTATTTATCCTCTAATTTTCCATCTACAGAGTAACTTAATAATGAGAATGCTTGATCCTGGCAAAAAGCAGTGAGTAAAATATTGCCAGTTTTAGGATCTACATCGTAAGATTTAAACCCCATATACTCATCCGGGCCCCTGCCGGTTCTGTTAAATGTTTTCAAATGCTTACCACAAGAGTCAAAGATGATGAAGTTCTTGAATGATATCACATAAAACATCCCTTTTTCATACACCACAGAAAGATAATCAGACATCATTGAGTTATCATTTGTCTCCAGAGGTATATATCTGATCTCTGTTGCAACATCACTCAGGTTGAAAACCCTACCTGAACCTATTGCAGATTCTAAATCAATCACAGGTATTTTTGAGGCAGTTACATTAGGATTGGAGTCGCAAGATTGTATTAATGACGCAATTAATACAGAAACAAAAAAGGTTAATCTTTTCGTCATATCTATAAAGATTCAATAATTACTAAATTCTTATTTACTTTGGAATTGCGATTACCACAACCGGGTTGTCCTCTTCGCTGAGTTTTGATGCAATAGCATCAACTTTAGTTTTATCTCCCTTTTTTTCTGAACAATAATTCATTAAGTAAGAAGCTGACATAAAAGATATTAACTCATTTTTCGAATTTATGCTTTTAGGCCAAAACTCAGGGCCATATTGAATGTTCTCGACCAATCCGCTCTTCTCTTTATAAGGTCTTTTAAGGAGTCTTAACTCTTTGTTTTTTTTATCGTATATGGCTTTAACATCTGTATGTTTTAAAATATGTGTTTTATTTCCGGGTCCTAGTAGTGTGGTTGAGGTTTCAAATGGCTCCGGAGCAAGCCCCCTAAAATAAAAATTCAGGAAAAGATAGTTGGTTGATTCAATAGGCGAAGATCTTGAAATTATTTTATCGTCTTCTAAAATCATCTTTTCATACTTGTCATCACCGCTTTTATATCCATACTTACCAAAATTGAAAATGTATTCAGGGGTGATTTTATATTTTGAATCAATAGTTATAATTGTATCATTATTGGCTCTTTCTGCCCTGATGCTCTCACCGTACTTATAGAAACTGTATTGATATCCTTGAAAAACCAGCATTAATGGGCTACCAGGTTTTGATACATTTGTTGCCTTCTGTGAATATGTATGTAAGTTTTGGTGTTTACCATCTTTATACAGTATTGAATTTGTAGATAACATAGATGTCATCCCTTCTACATCGATGTGTTTCGACCAATTAACCAAGAATACTCCATCTTTAATTTTAAAAAAAGTATTGAGGGTCGTTGCTTCCGGAATCTTCTCAATTTTATAAATAAAATTCCCTTTAATATCATATTCAAAGACTCCCTGAGAAGATAGAATGCAAATATTTTCGGATACAGGGTCAACCAAAAAAGATATAATACCGGTATGCTCCTGAGGTCCCCTGCCAAATCTATCAACCTTACCTATAAAGTTACCTTTGATATCAAAAACTAATATTGATTTATTATCAGAAAGAATGAAGATTTTATTCTTCTCAACTATAATCCTAATAATCGTTTTTATTAAAGACTCCTTTTTTGTTTCAAGCGGTATATATTGAATATCCTTCGCATAATTGCTCAAATAATCAATCTTTTCGCCTCCAATCGCTTTTACCACATCTATATTTATAGCCTTACTGTTTTGTGCAGATAGGCTATTAATAGATGATACCGACAATAAAACTAACATTGTTAAGCCTTTACAAAACAATATCATAATTTTATTTCTAAATGCAGATACTTGGGAAATTGAAAAATTTCTTTTTGAAGAGAGTTCCATAATGATATGTCGTTATTGTGATTATTCTGTTTCTCCCCTCTGTTCCCAAATTTTGATGCAATTATTGTCGCCTCGTCCTCTCATAAATTGCTTATAAACAAGCTCTCAAAAAACGTTCCAAGAATTGCGCTGGAATATGTGGTCTGCTGCGCAGGTGTGTCACCCGCTGCGCGGGAAAACAAAACCGGGCTTTGGCAGTGTTTGATGAAAGCTGTTGACAAACAATATGTTACAAAACCCAGTTTTCCAAATATGGAAAACTGGGTTTTGCAAGTAACTGTATTATATTTATTTACATCAAACACTGCCAAAGTCCTTCCTTATCCTCCAATTGATAGGGTAAAGATTGTTAGCTCGGGTGCCCAGATTTTTGACATATCCTAGCGGTAATCCTCCGTAAGTGACTATTAAATAGCCTAATGGAGCGCCTTGAAGAGTTATTGATTGCCGGGCAAGATATTTAAGCGCAATATCCTTTGAGAGTTCGAATCGTGGAATGTCATTTGAACCGGTAATCGAGAGCGCATCTTCCGGATTGTGAATTTCTTGAATTAACTGCTTGGATAACTGTTGCTTAGAAGGCAATTGCTGAGATTGCTGCTTGGAGTGTTGGTTGAATAGCTGTTTAGCAGTTAATTGCTTGGATAACTGTTGCTTAGATGGCAATTGCTGAGATTGCTGTTTGGATAGCTGTTTAGCAGATAATTGCTTGGATGAAAGATGATTAGAAGAGATCGTTGCGGGTTGGTATGGAATGGCATTTTCAACTGAGTCTTTTGGAGCAATCTCTTTCCTAAAGAGTGCGAAGAAGAGTCCTTCGCCGCGAACCAGGCCGGGGAAGAGGCGGTATCCGCCTGCAGATCCTTTGACTACGCCGGATTTATTTAGCATTGTTTCCAGATGGCCGACCGAGAGGGTGGCAGTGTCAGATGAGTGGATAAGGGTATCGGGTGAGTGGGTGGCGGAGCCGGATGAGCTGGTGGCAGAGTCGGATGAGTGGATGATGGTATCGGGTGAGTGGGTGGCGGAATCTGGTGAGTGGTTGGAAAAGTGATTGTGATAGAGCTCTTCAAGGGAGATGAGGTGGGCGCCGAGTTGTTGTTGGAGCCATATTACATTTTGGTCGTTTTCGTAGATGTTAAAGGTGCAGGTTGAGTAGGCAAGGTATCCGCCTGGGGCCAGGGTTGGCCAGATATCGGAGAGGATTCTTTTTTGCCGAGCTGCACAGGTTTTCACGTTCTCTTCACTCCACTCGCTAATCGCAACAGGATCTTTACGGAACATCCCCTCACCCGAACAGGGGGCGTCTACAAGTATAAAGTCAAATTGAAGGCCTACTGCATTGCAGTAGGAGCTTATCTCCCTGGCATCTTTACTTGTAACCTCAACTGAGTGGTTTCCCCATTTTAAGAGGTTCTCTTTTAAAGGGGCTACTCTGTTTTTAACAACCTCGTTAGCAACAATATATGAATGCAAAGGGAGCATAGAAACCAGATGAGTAGTCTTGCCACCCGGGGCAGCGCAAAGGTCAAGCACCCTTGGGTTTGAGATATCTGCAAGAAGGGGTTTGATAAGGGCCAGAAACATTGACGATGGCTCCTGAACATAATAGGCACCGGCGTGAAGGGCAGGGTCCAGAGTGAAGTTTGGTCGTGAAGGCAGATAGTAGCCATCCGGGCACCAGGGGACTTTGTCTCCTAAGGCAATTGCCTCATTGACAACAGAATCAACACCCTTTAATAGAGGTTTTAACGGATTGATGCGAATGGAGAGAGATGGTTCAGTACTCTCAAGAGCATCCAGGATTATTGGAGCTCTGTCGCTGCCTGCCGCCTCTAGCAGATAGTCTTGAAATTTGTTCGGAAGTACTCTCTTCTCCAAATTCTGGGGTGTTAATGGCGATTTCGGTCGAAGGCGGAGGAGCGGAAAATTTCGGTGGAGTAGTTGGCTCCCCAAAGGTCATAGCGATCGAACTGGTCTACAAGTTTGAGCTGGAATTTAGGCCAGTTTTTGTTGGCCGGGAGGGTCCAGTAGACCTCTGCCAATGCAGATAGCCGGGGGAAGATTCCATATTCCAGACGTTGTTTATGAGGGAAGTACTCTGTCCACATACAGCCCTGACCTCCAATGATGTTGGCAGCAACCGATGCAGGAACATCTGCAGGCACAGGCTCAAAGAGATAGACTGAGTCCACGGGAGCGTACCAGGCACGATGGCAGAGGGTATCCTCGTCACGTTTTTGAGCCACATTAAAGTAGCTGTATTTGATAGGTGTCATAATTGCCTTATGGCCAAGCTCTGCAGCCTTGATTCCATTCTCAACATTGCGCCAGCTCATCACCACAGCACCCTTAACCAAACCATCGTCCAACATCTCGTCCCAGCCAATAAACTCACGACCACGAGCGTGAACAATATCTGCAATTCGCTTTGCAAAATACTTTTGAAGTTCATTCTCGTCCTTCAATCCATACTTACGCATAAACTCCTGAGTAGAAGCAGACTCCTCCCACCACTTTTTAGCGCACTCATCTGCACCGATATGAATATATTTGCCCGGAAAAACATCCATCAACTCATTAAAAACATCCTCCAGAAACTTGAAGACCTCCTCCGAGGGAGCAAGCACATTGTTTTGGCGGTTGTAAATGCCCCAGGTTATTGCGGGCTGTTTTGGTATTTCGGGAGTTGTGCTAAATTGCGGATAGGTCGCGATGATTGCCATTGAGTGGCCCGGAACGTCAATCTCGGGAACCACTGTAATGTACCTTTGAGAAGCATACTCAACAATCTCCTTCATCTGCGCAATTGTGTAGAAGCCACCGTAGCGGGTGCTGTCTACGCCTGTCCCGGGAAAGATCCCGATAATTGTTCCGGCCCTCCAGGAGCCAATCTCGTTTAGCAGCGGGTGACTCTTGCTCTCCATTCTCCAACCCTGGTCATCTGTGAGGTGCCAGTGAAAGTAGTTCATCTTGTGCAGAGCAAGATAATCTATATATTGCTTTACATAATATACAGAATAGATGTGTCTTACAACATCCAGATGCATCCCCCGGTACTCAAAACGAGGGAAGTCCACCACCACTATTTGAGGCAGATACAACGAAGTGCCGGCAGGAGAAGATTTTGCAGGTGAAGCTGTTGCAAGAGAAGGTTTTACTGGTGAAGCTGTTGCATTATTAGAGGTAATACCGGAGAGATTTTGGCCGGCAGGCACAGGCAGCAGTTGAATAAGGCTCTGAACTGCGTAGAAGAGGCCGGAAGGGTTTGCTCCGGTGAGAGTTGCCACCTTAGCATTAACCTCCAGATGGTAGGCCCCCTCCCTCTTGAGGTCCGCAAGGTCGTAGCCAAATTCCGGCATAGGTTTTACCCCCGCCAATGGTGAGATATTCAGCCGGATTACAGAGCTTATTGCATTGCGCTCGCTCTCCTTTGCGGGAAGTTTGTCCACCAGCTCTATGTTCACTCCGTAATATTTTTGCAGATAGCTCTTTAAGAAAGCGGCAGAGTTCATCTCCTCGCAACCAATTGCCACTATCACGCTCTTTGAATCGATTTTGAAATTGGCCCCGTCAATCGGGAGAACCACTTGCGGCTCAGGAATTATTGAGTGCCTGAGGTGCTTGCTTGCAGATGCAGATACAGGTGCTGGTGTGCTTGCAGGTGCAGATTCCGGTGAGATTGCAGGTGCAGATGTGCCTGCAGAGGCGGTTAAAATAGTGCTGCTCATTGCCAGTGTGAGTATTATTGATAAAAAATTTCTCATCTTAATTGTATTTCAATTAGTTAGTATAATATAACTCAACCGGAAAGTGCAAGATAGCCCTATAATGGCATAGCGCCCATTGCTCTTTCAAGTTCGTCTGTAACTCTGTCAACTATCTCCTGCAGCTTGCCGCCAAGCATCATCTTGAACATTCCCGAGAGCTCAGAGTCCATAATTAACTGAAAATCTGATGTACCGGTTCCAAGATCGTTAAGAAGCACGGTAAAGGTAAAGGGAATGGGAGAAGAGCCGTACTGCTCGTAACGTATGCGGTTAAAAGGAGTTCTTTCGCAAATCTTCATCCCAATCTCAAACCCCTGATACCTGGCAAGCAGGGTGTCCGGAGTTGCTTCGAGATTGGCTTTGTCCATCATATCTGATGGCATATTACGGGTAAAGTTGGTAAGATCTGTAAAGAGCGAATAGAGAAAATCGGCAGGACGAGCAATTCTCACTACCCGTCCCTCTATGTGTGTATTTGCCATTTGTTAAAAAAATAAGTTCCTAACTATTTCCCCAAACCTCAGGCTGGTATCTCCAGTCCTGCAAAGTATCAAGATCGCTATCTGCGATATACTTACAAGCTACAGCCTCATTAATTAGAGTATCGTAATTTGTAAGAGTTCTCAGTTCAACATTACCATACTCAAATGCACGCCGAGATTTATTGAAGTTGTAAGAGAAAATTGCAACCATTCCAAGAACATTTGCACCCGCTTTACTAAGAGCCTCCACTGCGCTGAGTGAACTCCCACCGGTAGAGATAAGATCTTCCACAACAACCACATTTGCCTTTTGAGGAAGCTCTCCCTCAATTTGAGAGCCGGTACCGTGCTCCTTAGGTTTAGGACGCACATATATAAATGGCTTACCCAAAGCCTCTGCAACCAACATTCCCCAGGCAATTGCACCGGTGGCAACACCGGCAATAACATCTACATTCTCATAGTTCTGCTCAATCAATCTAACCAGACCTTTATAGATAATTTTCCGAGCTTTCGGATAGGATAAAATCTTTCTGTTATCACAATATATGGGTGATTTCCATCCGGAAGCCCAGGTAAAGGGCTTCTCCACGTTCAACATAACTGCTTTAATTTCCAACAGCTGCTTTGCAACAATTTTTTCTGTAGACTCCATAAAAAAAAATAAGTATCTTTGCGCAAAGATAGTAAAAACAATCCTCTTTTTAATGTATAGCATCTACTTCGAAAATCGCAGTCTGGCGGTATGCTCTCTTGCGGAGCAACCTCTAAACGACCCAAACGCAGTACTCTACAGCCCCGCAAGCATCACAGAGATAGCAAATTTGCCCGAGATGTTTGACAAGAGCCCGCACATTTGCAAGCTATACATCCCAACAAAACAAGAGAACGAGACCTTTACTCAACTCTGCTCAAACCTCACTCATATCAGTGCAGGTGGAGGGCTGGTAACAAACTCAAAAGGTCAATATCTGATTATTTTCCGCCACGGCAGATGGGACCTTCCAAAAGGGAAACAGGAGCCGGGGGAGGATATCCGCACCAGCGCAATAAGAGAGGTAGAGGAGGAGTGCGGGGTTAACCATCTGCATATAAAAGAGCATCTTTGCGACACCTACCACACCTACCGCCGCTACGATAAATTCTGGATTAAATGCACCAGCTGGTTCAAGATGGACTACACAGGCAACGGCATAGAGACCACTCCGCAGGTAGAAGAAGATATAGAGCACGCTGTTTGGGTAGATAAAAAAGAGTTGAAAAACTATCTGAACAACACCTACCCCTCTATAATAGAGGTTTTCGAGAAATCCGGAGTTACCTTAAATCTGTAACCACCAGCCCCTTCATTCTGCCGGCAGGGAAGATGAAATTGGTCGCAGGCCATCCCGACGATGGCTTAAAAGACTTAATCACAACCACGTAACTACTCCCATCCTTTGCCGTGTACTCAATTTTAACCGGTAGATTGCTAACTTTGTCTATCCCCACCAACACACTCTTGTATGGCATCTTTTTATTTGAAGGGATCAACTCCACAACCCAGTTACCATTGCTCTCCTTGAGGCGTGCAGAGTAGCTGTAGCTGCTAGTTTGGGTACCCAGTGATGTTAGAAAACCAATCGGATTCTCTACAAGGTCTGTATCTGAGGTGTCGTTCGGAAAGATTGTAAGTTCGTCAATTTCTGTACTGAGAATCCATTTGGACTTTCCGTCACAAAAGAGCTCCAGTTGAGGATTTACCATTTTAAAAGCGTTCCCCTGAGCCTGAACTGTGCCGGCAAAATCGCCCAGCAGCTCCCCTTGTGCAGATTTTGCACTCATCTGAAAGGTAACCTCAATAGCAGGGTGCTGCTTGATTGCACTTCTCATCTTTGATAGCAAATCTGTTGTAGATGGAGCACTTTTGGCTACTGACGAAACATTATAGATTGAAAAATCTGCACCCTGCCCAAAAGCGGCCCAGGTGAAGAGCATTGCTGCAAAACTTAAAAAATACCTCATATTAATCCAGCGAAGCGAGTATTTTGTCCAGCGATCTAAAGTCGGTGATGTGCACCTGGCGGGCTTTGCTACCCTCCGAAGGACCCACGATACCCGCTGCTTCCAGTTGATCCATTATCCTTCCGGCACGATTGTATCCAAGATTCATACGCCTTTGTATCAAAGATGTAGAGCCCTGTTGATACTGAACCACCAGTTTTGCAGCCTCATCAAAGAGCTTGTCCCGTTTACCGAGATCAACTTCACCTGCCGCCGAGACATCCCCCTCCTCACCGGTATACTCAGGCAAATAGTGTGCCGAAGCATAACCCTGCTGAGAACCAATAAACTCGGTTATCCTCTCCACCTCAACTGTATCTATAAATGCACACTGAACTCGGGTAAGTTCACCACTTACAGAGATGAGCATATCGCCGCGGCCGACCAGCTGGTTGGCACCGGTTGACTCCAGGATTGTGCGTGAATCTATGTTGGAGATAACTCTAAAGGCGATACGGGCCGGGAAGTTAGCCTTAATAAGACCGGTAATAATGTTTGTGGTCGGCCGCTGTGTCGCAATAACCAGGTGAATACCAATTGCGCGTGCAAGCTGTGCAAGACGAACTATCGGCTCCTCAATCTCACGACCGGCAGTCATAAGAAGATCTGCAAACTCATCTATAACCACCACTATAAAATGCATATACCTATGCCCCTTGAGCGGGTTTAACCTGCGAGAGAGAAACTTCTCGTTATACTCCTTAATTGTACGCACGTGAGCCAGTTTAAGCAGATCGTAACGGGAGTCCATCTCAATGGTTAGAGACTTAAGAGTATATACAACTTTTTGAGTATCTGTGATAATAGCGTCATCACTATCCGGCAGTTTAGCCAAAAAGTGTCGCTCAATTTTTGAGTATAGAGAGAGCTCTACCTTCTTAGGGTCTATCAACACCAGCTTCAACTCCGAAGGGTGTTTTGTGTAGAGAAGAGATGTTATTATTGCATTCAGACCCACAGATTTACCCTGCCCTGTAGCCCCAGCCACCAAAAGGTGAGGCATCTTTGCAAGGTCAAAGCACATAGCCTCGTTGGAGATTGTTCTCCCAATCACAATTGGAAGCTCAAATTTAGAGTTCCTAAACTTAGGATCTTCCAGCAGAGATTTCATCGGAACTATGCTGGGCTTGTCGTTTGCAACCTCAATACCCACCGCATTTGTCCCGGGAATTGGGGCAATAATACGAACACCGCGAGCAGCCAGCGAAAGAGCAATATCATCCTCCAGACGCTTGATTTGCGAAATTCGCACCCCTGCACTCGGAACAATCTCATAGAGAGTTACTGTAGGGCCGGTTCTTGCAAATATACGCTCAATAGATATCTTGTAATCACTTAAAGTCTTAACAATCTTGCGGTTATTCTTCTCCAGCTCATCCTGAGGAACCTTGTAGATTTTATCTTTATAGTCATCTAAAAGGCTCAATACCGGAACCTTGTAGTTAGGCAGATCCAGTCTTGGGTCAAACAGAGTCTCCAGAGTAGATTTTGGAATATCCTTAAGAAAATCCTCCTCCTCTACTCCACTATCCAAATCGTCATCTTCACCTATAAGCTCCAGCACATCGTCGTCATCCTTAAAAGGCACCTTGGCAGCAGCGTTATCACTCTGCTCAACTTCAAAAGGGACATCCTTAACGTACATCTCGGCAGGTGCAGATGCAGAGTGCCCGGCAGCAAGGCCGGCGCCAATACCGTATACAGACCCGGCAGCCAGGCCGGCGCCAACTCCGGCACCAATACCGGCAGATCCATTTTCAGAGTCCGGCTCGCTCTCTGCGCCGTCAACAGATACGAAGCGATCTACAGCATCTCCGGTATCATCTGCAACAATCTTTATTTTTTTGGGTTTTCTGTGGAAGATAGATGAGATGGCACGCTCAATCCAAAGGACTACATTGTAGTTGAGCAAAATGAGCCAGCCAATAAATACCACACTTATAAGGGCTCCGGCTCCGATAGGGCCCGCCATCCCCACCAGCCACTCATTAACATAGTATCCGTACGAACCTCCGACACCGTTGCCAAACCAGTCGTCAAACTTTGTAAAGCTGAACACAAATGAGAATAGCAGCGACAATATAATGGCTCCGTATAGAGTTAGGAAAAATATACGAAGAAGTCTCACTCTCTTTATTTTAAGAGAGTAGATGGCAACAGCAGCAAAGAAGAATGGAATGATAAATGCACCAAGACCAAAGAGTTTGGAGAGCAATAGGTTAGACCAAAAGAAGCCCAACTTTCCTGCTCCATTCTCTACAGGTACAATTGCGTTCCAGGCATCCGGCCTGGTAAGCAGGGACTGATCTTCTGCCCAGGTAAAGAGGTATGAGAGCAGCGCCACCAGTGTGTAGACACTTAAGGCGGCAAAGAACAGGCCTGTGATTAGTTTTAAGGCTTCGCCCCCCTTAGGAGGAGGTGCGGTTTCGGCATTGGAACTCTTTTTTGCCATCTTAAAAAGGTTTTATTTTTTAAAACTAGATCCGCTCGATTTTAGCGCCGAGAGCATTAAGGCGGCCATCAATATTTTGATACCCGCGGTCTATCTGCTCAATATTCTCTATAACGCTTGTCCCCTTTGCACTCATTGCAGCAATGAGAAGAGCAATACCAGCACGGATATCGGGCGAAGCCATACGGGTACCCCTAAGGCAAAACTCTCTGTTGTGGCCGATTATGGTGGCGCGGTGCGGGTCACAAAGAATTATCTGCGCGCCCATATCAATAAGTTTATCTACAAAGAAGAGGCGACTTTCGAACATCTTTTGGTGAATGAGCACAGATCCCTTTGCCTGGGTAGCAACAACCAAAAATACCGATAACAAATCCGGAGTGAGACCCGGCCAAGGAGCATCTGCAATGGTCATTATCGAGCCATCCATAAAGCTTTCAATCTCGTAGTGCTCGTGAGCGGGAATGTAGATGTCATCTCCACGTCTCTCAATTTTGATTCCCAGCCGGCGAAACTGGTCCGGAATTATACCAAGCTGGTCATAGGCCACATTCTTGATAGTTATCTCACTGGCTGTCATTGCTGCAAGCCCGATAAAGCTGCCCACCTCAATCATATCCGGCAATATGGTATGCTCAGTTGAGCCGAGCGACTCGACACCCTCTATTGTAAGAAGATTTGAGCCGATTCCTGAGATCTTCGCCCCCATTCTGTTGAGCATTTTGCACAACTGCTGCAGATATGGCTCGCAGGCGGCGTTATATATTGTTGTAGTGCCCTGAGCAAGCACAGCAGCCATTACAATGTTTGCTGTTCCTGTTACAGATGCCTCATCAAGAAGCATATAGCAACCCTTAAGTCTTTTTGCCGAAAGCTCAAACTGAGAACCCTCGTGTTGAAAATCCAACTTGGCACCAAGCTTCTCGAACCCAATCAGGTGGGTATCCAGCCGCCTGCGCCCAATCTTATCGCCACCAGGTTTTGGCATAAATGCAAACCCGAAACGGGTGAGAAGCGGCCCAACCAACATCACCGACCCCCTAAGGGCAGCCGAGCTCTTTCCAAACTCCGGTGAACGAACAAAATCAAGATCAATATTGGCCGCACTAAACGCATACGAATTTGATATACAGTCAGATGTGCAGGCGTATGCCGGGTGCGCGCTTGCAGAAGTCGGTGCGCTTGCAGATGCCGGTGCGCCTGCAGATGCCGGGGCGCCTGCAGATGCCGGGGCGCCTGCAATTGCCGGTGCGCCTGCAATTGCAGCCGGTGCTGTCACACCGGTTACCCCCAGGTGCTCCACCTTAACGCCAAGCCTGCCAAGCAGCTCTATAAGTTTAATAACATCAAGAATATCGGGAACGTTGTGAATTACAACCCTCTCTTTTGTAAGCAATACAGCAGAGAGAATCTGAAGGGCCTCATTTTTGGCCCCCTGCGGAGTCACTTCACCCTTAAGACGATGACCTCCCTCAACCTTGAATACTGCCATTATTTTCTTTTGTTAATTTTCTTCTTGTTATTCCTGAACCCACCCGGCCTGTGTGCATTGTCTTGCCTGTAGCCATTCTCTCTGTGAGCAGACTCTGCTCTGTATCCTCCTCCATCTGTCCTGTGGCCACCGTGTCCTATGTTGACCGGCCCCTGTGCAGCGGTATATACAGGCAGATGAAAATCCTCCGGCACGGTGAGTTTGCCATCTGAAAGAACTTTTATATCTCTGAAAATAAGATCTTCCGTAACGCTCTCCTTATTCCAGATCAGATACTGCTGCCTCATATAGCCGGCAAGTACCTTAACCATATTTTCGCGAAGCTCGTCATCCTCCCTTGCAGATATCATATCAATCATATTCTGAATATTCCTGCCGTAGTGAGCAGCCTTTAAAGGGCTCTTGTCCAGCGGAATCGGGTTAGGCCTTGTAGAGAAGGTCTCTTTAGTAGGGGTGGGATATGGTGAGTCAATATCAATCTCGAAATCAGAAATTATCTGCACGTGATCCCAGAGCTTATGCTTGAAATCACTAAGATCTCTAAGCTGGGGGTTCAGAATTCCCATCACAGTCACAACCGCGCGAATCTGCTCGTTCCTCTTATCCTTGTCCTCGATTTTGACAACGTAATCAATCATTTTCTGAACGTGCCTTCCATATTCGGGCATTATCAGCTTTGTTCTCTGAGTATTGTAATCCATTATATTATGTTTTTTTGAGAGAATCTCAAAGGGCGCATCAGGCCTGTTTTTTCTTATTTAACTCCAGCAAAGATACACAAATTTTAGCTCCCAACTCTTCCAGATAGAGTTTTGCAAATCTTTCACCAACTTCTATAACTTTACCTAAACGGTTTTCAAATGGGCCGCAAATTATCTCAACCTCATCTCCGTTGGAGATTATCTCCCGGTTCTCTGCCAAAACAAGAAACTCTTTAATGGCATCTATCTCTGCATTCCTTACCACAGCCGGCCTCCCCAAATAGTAAACGATTCTTGAAACCCCATAGATGAGAAGCAGCTCCCTCAACTTATGCTCTGTGGTATTTACAAAAATATAGGAGGAGAAAAGCGGAAGTTCAACCTGTTTCATTCTGTCGCTCCACCTTCTTTTAACCTTGTGTATAGGGAGATAGGTCTCTATACCCATTTTTACCAACCTCTCCTCTACCTTCCTCTCTGCCTTAGCGGCAGTATATAAAACAAACCAAGCCATCTTCGTAATTCTAAACCGGTAACAGACCAAGTAAGATCTGCAACATCAGCGCAAATATAGGGAAAATAAACCGAATTCTATTATCTTTGCAGATGCACTTTAACAATCTGTAACACAAAAATAGATATGTATAATCAATTAATCTCCAAGGATATAAAATTAGCCGTAGTTGGACTGGGGTACGTTGGCCTCCCACTTGCGCTTGAATTTGCAAGGCACTTTTCTGTAATAGGCTATGACATAAAAGAGAAGAACCTTACTATGCTCCGTAACGCTGTAGACCCAAGCGGAGAGCTAAAAGCAGACTCTTTTAAAAACAGAGATATTCTTTATACATCAAAATTGTCAGATCTGGAAACAGCAAATTTCTTTATTGTGGCAGTGCCCACCCCAATCGACAGATACAACAAACCGGACCTACACCCGCTGCTTTCGGCCACCACGGCAGTTGCTAAGGTGCTGCACAAGGGCGACTATGTAATTTACGAATCTACAGTCTACCCCGGATGTACCACAGAGGAGTGCGTTCCAATTCTGGAGAAGCTCTCCGGCCTAAAATATATGGAGGATTTTAAAGTGGGTTACTCTCCAGAGAGAATCAACCCCGGCGATGCCGAGCACTCACTTCAAAATACAATAAAAATAGTATCTGCCTGCGACGACGCCTCCCTGGACGAGGTTGCAAAGATCTACGAGACAGTCGTAGCGGCCGGGGTTCACAGAGCGCCCGACATTCGGGTGGCCGAAGCAGCCAAGATTATTGAAAACACCCAAAGGGACGTAAACATCGCCCTGATGAACGAGCTCTCAATCATCTTCAACCGCCTGGGCATCAACACCTACGACGTAATCAAAGCAGCCGGCACCAAATGGAACTTCGTGCAGTACACTCCCGGCCTGGTAGGCGGGCACTGCATCGGTGTAGACCCCTACTATATGGTACATAAAGCTGCCGAGCTAAAATACCACCCTCAGATGATAGCATCAGGCAGATTCGTCAACGACTCTATGGGCGGATACATCGCCAAACAGACAGTTAAGAAACTTCTGGCCAACGATATGCCAATGGAAAAAGCGAGAGTTCTAATTATGGGAATCACCTACAAAGAGAACGTCTCAGATATCCGCAACTCAAAAGTGGCCGATATCGTAGCCGAACTCCTCAGCTACCGCGTTCTTGTAGACGTAGTTGACCCCAACGCAGAGCCACAAGCAGTCCAGGAGGAGTACAACATAACACTCGCACCGGCACCAACCCCAAAATACCACGCCGTCATAATCGCAGTACCCCACCGCGAATACCTCACCCTCACCGAAGCAGACCTGCAAAAACTACTCGTACCCAACGGACTCGTAGTGGACATCCGCGGCCTCTTCCGCACCAAAATCACCCACCTCCAATACTGGTCATTGTAGAGAGAACCTTGCCAAGCATCGTGGGGCTTCGTTGTAAAACAGCGTTTTAGCTATTTTACGGATATGTTCATCACTTTATTCATCACTTTTTAGCCAAATGCCCTTTGCAACCGCATATCCGCCTTACATAATCGTAATTCAGATTCGTCAAACGGGACAATTGCCTGAATGATGCCCTGGTATTCCGGAAAAGCTTTATAACAATCTCTTCCTGTTCTTTTTTGCTGATAGTAAAAAGGTTACGACCATTTAACTCTCTGTTCAACTCCTGACAAAGATCGCTGGTGGGCAGCGCCTCAAAAAAAATTCCATTTTCCATTCGCAGATGGGCAGGCGTCTTCTTTTTCACGGAATCTAATTTAACCTCATTCGGGTAGATCATTAGTGCCGGATTACTTCTGTCATATACCCTAATCGCTTCATCAAAAAGATCCTTAGAGCCAAAGTAATTGTCTACCAGACTAGTATCTACATCAATAAACCTCTTCAATGGTGTCTTGCCATTAAAATGAAACCCATACGAACTCCATTTGTAATCTGCAACATTTAGGCAGATCTTTGCTTTAACAGGATTTTTAAGGATGTAAATCATACTGTCTATCGCCCACTCATTGGAAAATTTACAGGAACTATTAAATGGGGACTTGAACAATTTATCTGAAATCTCGTGCCTGAAATTGTACCACTCGACATAACTCATTATCAATGAGGTCATCATAGGAGAGAGCTTCTTTGTTTCTACTTGCAGATGCACGTGATTGTCCATTAATACAAACTCAAGCACCTTACTGTCGTATTGTTTTGCAAATCTGTCGCAACGCTTTAGGAACTCAATTCTGTCAATATCATCGTAGAAAACTATCTTCTTATTATTGCCCCGCATATAGGAGTGGATATTTCCATCCTGAATTCTACCTGCAAATCTCCCCCACTTTCCCATCTCACATTTTTTTGAAATTTTACAATTAATGTCTGAGCAAAAATAATTAAGCAGCGAAAACTCACCAAGCCTAAAGTGACGAATTAACCGATTCTAAAAATTATTTATCTGATTCTAAGTACAGATTTTGAATGTATAGGATTAAAGTCTCAAAACAGATTGGTTAAGAGCTAAGGGTTCGAATTAGTTTGTTGAGGGTTTCGGCCCATTTAGCGGTTTTGGAGAGTTTGGTGGTGCGTGCGCGAACTCTTTTTGCAAGCTCCTGCAGATTTGCAGATGAGGTTTTAATTTGGTCGGCAACATCGCTGCCGATTTTTTCTATCAGAGCCCGCTCCTTTTTTCGCAGTGCTACAGATGCTTTTTCGAGATCTGCTCTATCTGTTTCGGATAGACCTTTTTGAAATCGCAACCCCTCTGCCACCACCAGAGCCTCCCGAATCTCTTTCAGCTCCTTTTTGTAATCTATATCTTTCTTCATAATTTCTGTTTTCAATTGATTTGATAGTTTGAAATGGACAGTTTTAAGTTAATTTGTAACTTATTGATATATAAATATTTATTAAATTTGCTGGATATCAGCTTGTTGACACAAATTCTAATAATTAAGATCGTTGCTATTTTATAGGCATCTATTTAATATGTATTTATTTAATAGGCATCTGCATAGTAGGCATTAATTTTTTGTAGGGGTTGAAATTTAATAGGGCCAATTTTTAGTGATTGCAGATATCTCTTTCCGGAGGGTTTTTACCTCTTTTTCAAAGTCTTGCAGCTCCTGGTAGAGCTCGTCTACTTTACGTTTTTTGGTAAACTCCTCTGCAATCTTTTTGTGGGCTTTTGCCATTCTGTTTGCTGCAGATATTATCCCTCCCCTGATATATGTTAGCTTCTCGACTCTCTCTTTGAGTGCCAGGTACTCTTTGTCGTCGTTGTATGCAAGCGGAGATCTTGAAAGATTTGAATTGGCAGCGCCATAGCTCTTTAGGTAGGAGATGTAGTTTTGCTCAAGACCCTGTTTCTCATTCTCTATGAGAGCAGTAACAGCAGGCGACTTTAGCACCTGAACCAAAGAGGCCACTACTGCAGATACCAATGTATCTCCCTCTGTTACAAAGCCTTTGACAGCTTTGGTTTGAGCCCTCTTAATTAAGAGTTGAGAAGAGTAGCCCACCAGACGACCGGCAGCCTTACCTATACCCATCGGCAGAACGGCATCTGCAATCTCAAGCGAATTAAACTCTTTAACCAGAGAATCTACCGAGCGACCAAGCGAGCGAAACTCCCGACCGGCATCCTGCCATCGGGCGGCACCTGCGAGAACCTTGAGGGCACTCTGGTATTTGCCCAGAATCTCCCAGGACAAGTTGGCATTTTTTGCAAGCTGCAAATCCTTCACCTTGCCGGCATAGATTGCATTGATCTCTTCCACCCTAAGAGCGGCATCACTTAATGAAGCAGAAAAATAGAGCCCCCGTGCCGCCCGCAACCCAGCCATCTCCTCAAAAAACCCACCGGGGTATCTGCTTAAACTATCACCTGAGGAAGTAAAACTCTCCACCGCCTTCATCTGCCCCCGCGATAACGAAGCGCATCCCTGTAAAGCAGAAATCTCGGCCACAAGCGGGATAAGAGCAAAAAATGAGAAATAATTGATAAACCGACGCACCATAATAAAAGTATTAATAGTAAATAATGCACCCGCCGCAAATCTCACAAAGAACTGCTATAAAGATAATTAATTTAATTGTTCTGCAAAAAAAAAGACCCCTAAAAGGGGTCTCTTTAAATGGATATGTTTACAAAACAATTACGCCTGAGCAACTACTTTTGGCAATACCGATACGTAAGATTTGTTATCTGTCTTTTTGCGGAATGTAACCACTCCGTCGATGAGTGCATACAAAGTATGATCTTTACCCATTCCAACATTCAATCCCGGATTGTGAACTGTACCTCTCTGACGAATCAGAATGTTTCCTGCTTTGGCGTGCTGTCCGCCAAATAATTTAACGCCTAATCTTTTACTGTGTGATTCGCGTCCGTTCCTCGAACTACCGACACCTTTTTTGTGAGCCATAATCTAAAAATTTTTCCGGATTAAAAATTAAGCAATCTCTTCAATTTGAATCTGCGTAAGATATTGACGGTGACCGTTTTTCTTAGTATAACCTTTACGGCGTTTCTTTTTGAAAACGATAACCTTATCTCCCTTGAGGTGAGTTAAAACTGTCGCTTTAACAGAGGCACCATCAATATAGGGAGTTCCGATTTTAACGGCTCCCTCGTTGTCCATCAGAAGTACCTTTTCAAAACTGATTGAGGCTCCCTCTTCTGCTTTTAGACGGTGTACGAAGATTTTTCTGTCCTTCTCTACCTTAAATTGCTGTCCTGCAATATCTACAATTGCGTACATAAAATAATTTTTTTAAAAATTACTGACTGCAAGCGGAAGTACTTAAACTTCTCTTATTCAATAGCTTGTCAATCTTCTGTTCAATAAATTTGGAAGGCAAATATATGCAAAATATTTAAACCCGCAAAACTTTATTAAAAAAAACAGCAAAATCGTTAGAAATCAATAAAGCCCCACGATGCTTGGCAAGGTCATTTTTTTTTCATATATTTGTTTCGGATATGGATTCACCATTTACGTACAACAAATTTGTTACAGGCTCGGACTTCGTAGGAAGGCAATCGGAGCTTAACTTGCTGGTTAACCTAGTGAGGCAGAGGCAGCACGTTCTTATTTACGAGACTCCAAAAAGCGGTAAGAAATCGCTTGTACAACAAGGACTTATCAATCTGCGCAAAGAGGCATACAACTACACTGTTTGCAACATCAATCTGTTTAACGTACGTACAAAAAGACATCTGCTTCAGAAACTATGCAACCTGCTGCTGGACGCATTTGCAACATCGCCGGACGAAAGGGAGCAACTAAGAGAAGATATCTGCCCGGAGCTAAATACCATTTTTGGGCAGGAGATAGCGAAACAGCACGACCACTCATCTCCCGAAATAGACACAAACCCGGTTCCGGACAGCATAACCGAAAAGATTCTTAACCTGCCGGAGCTTCTGGCAGAGAGGTATTCGACCAACCCGGTCATATATATAGAGGAGTTTCAGGAGGTGCTTCTGCACGACGATTCGTATGAGACGCTCAAGATTCTGGAAAAGACCTGGAAACATCAGGAGCGCACCACCTATATTATAACAGGCTCATTTGTAAACTCGATGAAAGAGATTTTTGAGGAGAAGAAGTTCTTCTACAACTTCGCCGAGAGGATCAAGCTGCTGCCGCTTGACGAGAAGCAACTTACAGATTTTATTATCCGTAACTACCTAAAAGCGGGCAGGGTTGTATCTAAGGAGCTGGCTGTGCAGATGTACAACTTTACCGAAGGGCACCCGTGGTACTCTCAGCAACTTGGCGATATCTCATTTGCACTCACCCGCGGATACCTAACCGAACAGATCTTCCGCCAATCTTGCAGCTCCCTGATGGAGCTCCATTCATACCGCTTCCAACTCATTACCAGCCGACTAAGCCGTTTTCAAATCAATTTCCTCAAGGCCATTATGGACGACGTCTCTCAACTGAGCGCGCTCGACACAATGAACCAATACGGCTTTAACTCATCTGCAAACGTAAAGCGACTAAAGGAGGCAGCACAAAAGAAAGAGATTCTCACCGAAGAGCGCGGCAAATGGGAATTCCTCGACCCACTCTTCAAAACCTGGCTCCGCACCGTCTATTTTGAACTTTAGACTTTAACGCTTGTTCTATTTTGGAAGAAACAGGTTAATTCTGGAAGCAGCAGGTTAATTTTGGGATTGCAGATATTCAAATGGAGAAAAAAAAATCAAAAAAAATACTTCTCGGGGTAACAGGGGCCAGCGGGCAGATTTATGCCCTGAAGGTTTTGCAGATAATTCAACAGCTGCAAGATAGGCTCTCCGGAGCTGGTGCTCGCCAAGCGACTTTGCAAGGTGATGCTCTCCAAACCGCTTTGCAGGCAGAATACCTCCGCAATGAGAATATTCAAATAGAAATTGTTTTCACAGATACCGCAAAAATTGTTTGGGAAGATGAACTCGGGCAACCGGTTCCCGGCGGCGCTCTGGACAACAACAGCTACTACCACCCATTCGCCTCCGGCTCAAACGCTGCAGATGTGATGATAATATTGCCCGCCACGATGGGCACCATCGGCCGAATCGCCTCCGGCGCTACCGCCGACCTACTCACCCGCGCCGCCGACGTGATGCTCAAAGAGCGCCGCCCACTTATTATCTGCCCACGCGAAACACCATTCAACCTGATTCATCTGCGCAACCTCACCACCCTTGCCCAAGCCGGCGCCCTTATCGCACCCGCTTCGCCATCATTCTATACGCATCCTAAAGATCTGGATGCACTTACAGAGACATTCGCCCGCAGGATTATAAATCTTGCCGGTGTAGATGTAGATTTACCAAAATTCTTGTAAAATCTTACGCATAAACTTAAGACTGAACTTAAGCCTAAGCTTATTACTAAGCGGTCAATAACAGCGGCTAACGGAGTCAGCTCGGAAAATCCTCCCCAACTTCGTTGGGTCCCCTCCATCTTCTGGAGCCAATGTTTTCCTTAGCTGACTCCGATATCGCCGCTTTTGTTATTGACCGCTTAGACGAGAAAAAGGGCTACTAAAATCTATCATTTAGTCGCCCTTCTTTATGTTTAACAGTAAAGCCCGGAAAATCCTCCCCAACTTCGGTGGGTTCCGCCTGAGATTTATTGGACCTTATAAACGAGTGCGTTGATATTCATTCCGGCGCCGACAGATGCGAAGACGATTGTGTCGCCAGGGTTAATTTGGTGTTTTTGTTTATCATCTGCAGATAAAGTGTTGGCTATGTGCAGATTTTCCAAGTGCAGGTTCTCTTTCATAATCAGGTCGAAAAGAGTTGGAAGGGTTGCTACGGAGGAGTTGCCCAGCCAGGAGATGGACATAGGCATAACATCTGCAGGGGCCTCGGGAATACCATAAAGGGCATAGAGGCGCTTGAGAATTGCGTCATCCATCTTTCCATTAGCCTGGTGGATTAACACCTTGCTAATCTCATTGATATGAATACCGCTTTTGTCCAAAGCAGCCTTAATGGCCATAGGCACAGTGTCCAGAGCATACTGGTAGAGGCGCCTACCGTTCATCTTTAAATAGAGATTATCTCCGGTAACATCGTCTACCTTAAACGATTTGCCCATATGAAGCATATTCAGATATGCCTGAGTATCTGACCTGGTTTTGTGTGCTATAATACCGATAGGCTCTGCACTCTCCTTACCCTCCATTATAACCGCCCCGGCACCATCTGCATACAACATACTGTCACGATCGTGAGGGTCCGAAATTCTCGAAAGAACATCTGCACCAATCACCAGAATCTTTTTTGCATCACCCGAGCGAATGAAATAATCTGCCTGAATAACCGCCTGCAACCAGCCGGGGCAACCGAACGGCAAATCGTAGGCAACAGCATCCGGGCTCATTATGCCAAGTTTGTTCTTCACTCGCGAAGCCAGCGCAGGGACAATATCTGTGCGCCTGTTGTCACTTTTTACATCTCCAAAATTGTGTGCAAATATTATATAATCAAGATCTTCCTTATCTATGCCCGCACTTTTGATTGCCTCCTCGGCAGCAAAAAAGGCGATATCGGAAGTCACCAAATCATCGGTAACGTGACGCCTCTCTGCTATTGTGGTAATCTCCAGAAATTTATCAATAACCTCCTGGTTGGGTTTCTCAAGAGGTTTGTCATAAGTATCATAGAACTTGTGCGCAAGAAAGTCTTCATTCTTAACACTTTTCGTAGGAATATAGCTCCCCGTCCCTGTAATAATACTGTAAATCATACCTTCGCTAAGTTTGTAGTTGATAAATGAAGTTTATTAGCTGCAAATGTAAACAAAAAAAACAGATCTTTGCCAGTGTTTACTAACCTTGCCAAGGGTCGTGGGGCTTTGCTGGTTTCCAAGCATTTAAATATTTTAAGTCGACAAAGCACAATCAAAATCTCGCTGCAAACCCCCAAAACCCTTGGCACTGATTATCAACAACATCCCACGATGCTTGGCAAGGTTAAATTACAAAATCCTGCAATGTGACAGGTGTAATTACCTTAAATGTGCTTTCAGGATAGGCAGTTGAGAACATCTGCGGCAAAGCACTCTTCTTATTATCTTTAAATTTAAATTCATAGGTGTGTAATGTGCCATCCATCTCCTCGATGTAGTCAATCTCTTGTTGGGAATGAGTTCTCCAAAAATAGGTGTTGCAATAAAGTCCATTATAATCAATAAATTTTCTACGTTCCGATACTACAAAATTTTCCCAGAGTGCACCAACGTCACTCCTTAGAGCTAGCGGATTAAAATTATTGACAATTGCATTTCTTACACCATTATCATAAAAATATACCTTTTTGCTTTTTTTAAGTTCGTTTCTGATATTCCTGCTAAAAGAGTTGAGTCGAAAAACTACAAACACTTTCTCTAAAAGATCTAAGTATCGCTCAACAGTCTCCTTGTCTAACCCTAAAGATCTTCCAAGCTCATTGTAAGAGACCTCATTACCAATTTGCAAAGCCAAAGCCTTTAGCAAATTACTTAAACCATCGGGATTTCTAATATCTCTATAAGAGAATATATCCTTATATAAATAACTATTTGTCAATTCTTTAAGCAGCACAACAGAGTCTGCACTGTTATTAACAATATCCGGATAAAGGCCATATATCATCCTCTGCTCCAACAAACGGTTCTCTTCAATTGCAGATGTGTGGTTAACCATCTCGTTAACTGAAAAAGGATAAAGATGATACTCAAATTTCCTTCCCGTAAGAGGCTCATTTAATTTATTCCTTAGGTCAAATGCAGATGAACCTGTTGCAACAACCTGAACTCCCGGAATGTTATCAATAATGAGTTTGAGAGTTAAACCGATATTATTCACCTTTTGAGCTTCATCAATCAAAACAATCTTATTGTTGCCAATAATAGCCTTCAGTCTTGTTGATGATACATTCTCCAAAATCATTCGAATATCAGGCTCATCGCAATTAAGTGAAAGCACCTCTTTTTGTTCATATCCCAAAACCAACTGACTCAACAAAGTTGTTTTCCCAACCTGTCTGGGCCCGGTAAGGATAATAACCTTTCCATTAAAAAAACGCCCCTTTACACTCCCAAAAATATCTCTTTGAATCATATCGAATATCTCTTTAGATCATATTTACAAACTAAATTACAATACAAAAATATAAAATATTCGTTTATATACGAAATTTTAATATAAATTCTTCGTATATATACGCCAATTTACCTATAAATTCTTCGTATAACTAACTTTTTAGCACTGATTATCAACAACATCCCACGATGCTTGGCAAGGTTCAATTTTTCACACACCGGACCGAGAAGCCGTTGCGCTTGAAGTCGTTGTAACGCGCGATGTTGGTGTTGGTGTAGTTTACGCCTCTTACCCAGGCTTTATCTGCACTGAACTCGGTGGAGCTCCACCAATCTGCACCGTAAGTCATACCCGCGAAGATTCCTGAGTAGAAACGGTATCCGCCGGGGCGGGCCGTGAAGCCGGAGGAGTTTGTGGCTCCGGCATTTGGAGAGGCCCACTGCGTGGTTCCGGTGGTCTTTAGCTTGCCACTATTGCCGGTGAGCCCGCCCAGGTAGTCTGTAAGGATTGTCCAATCTGCATCGGAAGGAACCCGCCAACCCTCAGGGCAAAGTTTGCCGGAGTTGACTGCGTGCCAGTTGTAGAGAGCACCATAGGTATCTTTGTTCGCCTCGTTATTGTTATACCAACAGAATGAGCCGGTTGTAGAGTTACTCCACCCCGCATCACTCGAGTTCAAGGTCATAGTACTCCTGTCGTTGTACCTGGTCACCTTGAGATTATTTTTGATCCAGATTTGAGTTCCAATGGTAACAGTCTCATATTCGTTGTTATCTGCATCTCTCATAATCACCGCAATTGGCGGGTAGAGAGTGTTAATCATAGCAATATCATCTGTAGAGAGAAACTGCCTCTGCACACTCCAGGTAGAGCCATCCTTCTTGGTGATTGTGGGGTTGTTGTTCTTGGTGAAAGAGGTGGAGCTGTAGAGCATTATTGACTGAAAATCAAATGCCTCCGGGGCGGCAGGAGTATTGATAGATTTTGTGAACTCCGCGAAATTGTGGGCATACTTCTCAATTATGTTTGCAGATACAATGTTTATAAAATTCCCCCTCCCCTTCTTGCTATGCTCGTGAAGCATCCCAAGCGCGTGGCAAATCTCGTGAATAACATTCCCCATTGTACCCCAGTTTGCCAAGCGAATATCCTGCCGCCCGCCAACCATCCCAAGAAACGAAGAGCATCCGCTAGCATCATACACAAAATCAATATAGTTTGCCTCCCCCGTTCTCACCACAAACTCCAGATTCGAAACCTCTTTAATGGCATTGATAGCCTGAGTCACCCGCGACGGATTCGGGAGACTCTGGTTGATATTGTAGTAGATACGATTATTGGGCCAGTGCCTTGTTTGCAGATTGAGCCCCGCCCCCTTTGTTACCACGCCTTGCGACTGTCCTGCAATCCCGGACGACTGCCAGGCAACGCCCGTAGACTGTCCTGCAACCCCGGATAACTGCCCTGCAACACCTTGCGCCTGCGGTGCGGCCAGAATAATATCTCCCTGATATATATAGAATCCGTTGATAAGCTCGCAAGTGACACTCTCACCATCAAGGGTAACTGCAGATGTATTCCCGGCCGAGGCAGGAAACATCTGCTCTGCTCCAATCAAAACATCTGTAGTTTTTGTAGTGAACGAACTCGCTGTCCCGTAAGATGTACCCGCCGAATTTGTGGCATAAGCCCGCGCATAATAGGAGGTGTTGGGAGCAAGCCCGGTAATAACGCTGGTAAAAGCCCCGGCACCCGTCCCGTCACTAGTTTTGCTGTCACTCACAGTTGGAGTCGGCGATGTACTCCAGCACACACCCCTTGCAGATACCGCCCCGCCACCATCACTCGTCACCGACCCACCTCCAGAAGCGGTTCCCGTTGTAACATCCACAACTGCAACCGTAGTTACAGTTGGTGCAGTTGCTCCTGTGCTAAAACTGAGCTGCGAACCGTAGGCGGTCCCCACAGAGTTAACAGCATAAGCACGAACATAATAGGTTACCCCGGGAGATAGCCCTGTAATTTGGCTGATAAAACTTCCTGTTCCCGACCCATCTGTAGTTTTAGAACCCGAAGTGGTAGGATTTTGATCTGTCCCCCAGCAAATACCCCTGGAGGTGACCGCTACCCCCCCATCGCTCGCCACACTCCCCCCGCTCTTTGCAGAGGTAGTGGTAACATCTGTCACAGCAGTTGTTGTCACAGACGGAGCACTCTTTACCGGCTCGTTATTCGGCTGCGTTTTTGTGCACCCTGCCGTTATAAAATAGAGCGACAACAGCACAATTAACAATGAGTTATTAATTTTTGCAGACATAGCTTTAAGTTTAAGGTTTTGGAAATCTGCACTAAATATACTAAAAAATAACTCAACTCTGCCAAAGTTGTTCCGTTTTAAATAATATTGAGTAAATTTACTCAGTATATTGAGTAAAATTTAAGAATATGTTCGAACGACCTTATTTAAAGTCAATTAAATCAAGAATAGAAGAGCCCAGGAAATTTATACAGGTTATTCTTGGACCCCGCCAGGTAGGAAAAACTACAATGGTAACCCAACTCATATCACAACTATCTACACTCAATCTGTATGAATCTGCAGATGCAGTTACGGCTACAAACTCTGTTTGGCTGACGCAGGTATGGGAGAGTGCCAGGCTACGCTTAAAAACAACCGGAGCCACAGAACTCCTGCTAATTATTGACGAAATACAAAAAATTGACAACTGGAGCGAAATTGTTAAACAACAATGGGATAAAGACACACTTGATTGCATTAACATTAAAGTGATTATATTAGGCTCTTCCCGCTTACTCATTCAAAAAGGGTTGACAGAGTCATTAGCCGGACGCTTTGAGACTCTATACCTCGGACATTGGTCCTACCCGGAAATGCAGCAGGCATTCGGATGGAACATTCAACAATATGTCTACTTTGGAGGATACCCGGGATCTGCAACTCTTATTAATGATGAAGAGCGATGGAAAAACTACATCAAAGACTCCCTCATTGAGACAAGCATATCCAAAGATATTCTGATGCTTACCAGAGTTGACAAGCCCTCACTGCTAAAACGACTATTTGAAGTAGGATGTCAATACTCCGGGCAGATACTCTCATATTCAAAAATAGTAGGACAACTTCAAGATGCCGGCAACACCACCACCTTAGCAAATTACCTAAAGCTTCTCTCAGATTGCGGGCTCCTTGGAGGTTTAGATAAATTTGCCGGAGATATAATCCGCAAGCGCGGCTCAAGCCCTAAATTTCAGGTATATAATAACTCCCTCATAACCTCCCAAATCAACACCACCTACCAAAAAGCAACTGCAAACCCCGAGCTTTGGGGACGCCTAACCGAATCATCTGTCGGAACACATCTCATCAACCACTCCATCTCCCAAAGATACAACCTATACTATTGGCGTGAAGGGAATTACGAAGTAGATTTTATTCTGGAAAACGGGAACAAAGTAATAGGCCTGGAGGTCAAAAGCGGCCTAAAAGCAAAAAATGCCGGTATGAGTGTTTTTGCAGATAAGTTTCATCCCGATAAACTCCTACTGATTGGAACAGGAGGAGTCCCATACGACGAATTTCTAAAAATAAATCCCAAAGAGATGTTTTAGCCACAACCCTTGCCAAGGTATAATGAGAAAATATCTATATTTGAATATGTTAGATAAAACAAAATTTGCCCCCGCATTACGATCGTCTAGTGATCAAATACTACAGGAGAATAGAGTTGTTGCTTCTCAAAAACTATTTCGTGAGATATTAGAAGCTATAAACGGCAAAAGCATTTTGATAGACAATAACCGCCAGATTATTTATGCCAATAATGATTTTTTAAATTTACGCGGATTAAAAAACATGGACCCAATTTTGGGGCTGAGACTCGGAGAGGTTATTTCGTGCATTCATTCCGGGGAGGAACAATTTGGATGTGGAACTTCTGCAGCTTGCGCATATTGTGGCGCAGTAAATGCAATTCTGGAAAGCCAGAAATCGGGTTCTAAATCAGCGAAAGAGTGTAGGATAACAACTGTTGTAGATGAAAAGCTTAAAAGTTGGGATTTATTCATCACCTCATCTCCAATTTCTTTGGCAGGTAATCTATATTACATCATTTCTATAGAAGATATTAGCCATAAAAAAAGAAGATCTGCACTTGAAAAAACTTTCTTTCACGACCTGCTTAATAGTGCTGGTGGCCTTAACGGATTACTGACAATTTTGAAAGATGGAGTTTCACCCGAGGAAGCGCCCGAAATTATTAATCTTTCAGAAGAAGCCAGCAGGGATATTCTCGATGAAATTATGATGCATACGCAGATACGCGCAGCAGAAAATGGAGATCTTCAAGTAAAAATTGAACCTGTTAACTCAATTGAATTACTCGTTTCCTCTGTTAAAAAAATAAGTTCACATAAGGTAGGTCAAAATAAAGAGGTGATTATTTCTGAAGATTCTGCTAATATTAATTTTCAAACGGACAGAATTCTGCTTCAGAGAGTAATTATCAATCTGATAAAAAACGCACTTGAATCAACTCCGCAAAGTGGAACTATTTTCGTCGGTTTAAAAGATGACGGAGATAAAATCATTATATGGGTAAAAAATAATGAGGTTATACCAATGGATGTACAACTTCAGTTATTTCAAAGATCATATAGCACTAAAGGAGATAACAGGGGAATAGGCACTTATAGTATTAAACTATTAACCGAAAACTACCTGAAAGGCAAGGTAAGCTTTATCAGTAACGAAACAGACAGAACTGTTTTTAGTCTAGAATTCAATAAAGTCTTCTAATTAACTTTTTGATCCTCCTGAGAGTTATTCTCGGGCTTAGGTTATTCTCGCGGCTGCCGCCCAATAAAAGGCAGGCAGCTTAACCACAAACCTTGGCAAGGTGCCCCCCCTGGTTATCGTGGATCTACAACAGGTAGTAAAGCATTGTGGAGAAAGGTTCCCCTAAAATTCGCAAACATAATCCCCTTTGAATTCTTGCTTTTCCGGCAAACTTCCTTCGTTAGAGGCTTTATTTAAAAAAAATCATTATATTTGTACCATATTGGTACACATAAAATATAATTTATTATGCAAGTCATAAGTAGTAGAGAGTTTCGACAAAATCAAAAAAAATACTTTGAGAAAATAGATATGGGAGAACAGATTATTGTTCAAAGAGGAAAAGATAAATCATACACCCTAACTCCTGTTCTTGAAGATGATCTCTATTTTACTCCCTCAATGGTAGAGAGAATTGCCCAATCTATTGAACAAGTGAAAGAAGGAAAGATTACAAAAATCTCAAGCAAAGAGGAATTAAAAAAATTGCTTGAAATATGACATACACCTTAGTATTATCTGACAATGCATTGGAAGATATTAAGGCATTAAAATCAACAGGAAATAGGGCTTTAATTATCAAACTAAATACTTTGTTGGAAGAACTCGTAGATCATCCCTATACAGGAACCGGTAAACCTGAGCAGTTAAAAAATAATCTTACTGGACTATGGTCCAGGAGAATAAATAAAAGACATCGCCTAGTTTACTCTATCAACAACGATTTAGTAATTGTGTATGTCCTTTCTGCAAAAGGACATTATTAAAATGGTCTGCTCCGCAGTGTGTAAACCGCTACGCGGAAGAGAGTTATTCTCGGGCTTAGGTTATTCTCGCGGCTGCCGCCCAATAAAAGGCAGGCAGCTATGAGCGGGAAATAACCGTATAAGCACGGGAAATAACTTTGATTTTTGATGTGGTCTGCTGCGCAGGTGTGTTTACCGCTGCGCGGATTTCAACTGTTAGTGTTTTGTGTAAGTATTTGTAATACAATATATTAATTTTTACGATTTTTTCAATTGCCAAAATCGCTATTTTCATATACTTATAAATCAGACTGTTTCACATAACACTGCCAGTTCAATATTTTATAAGGCCTACTTTCCCATCCATAGAGGTTACGAGTAGGGTGCGGTTACCTATTGGGCGGATGTAGTTGATGAGGGCAATGGAGAAGCGGTAGGTCCAGGCGACGGTTCCATCTGCAGCGTTGAGAACGAATATGTTGCCTTTGTCGGTTGGGATAAAGACGAGATCGTTGGCTGTGGTGATTGGTGAGGGGGCTATTTCATAGCCGTAGCCGGTGTGGCTTGCCCACAAGAGGTGGGGTTTGCCAACCTGGGATGCGGCAGGGCTAGTGGCGGCTGCGGCCGGCTTTGTGGCTGTGGTGGCAGCGGTGGCAGGGCCGGATTTTGGGGTGGCAACAGTCGCCGGGTTAGCGGCGGCAGGGCTAGTGGCGGCAGGGCTAGTGGCGGCAGGGCTAGATGCAGCAGGGCTAGATGCAGCAGCTGGGGTAAAATCTTTGGTGCTGAATGCGAGGACGGTGTCTTGCATTGTTTTTACATATAGGGTGTTGCCGTCGGGGGAGAGGCCTATGGATTCGCGGCCGCCGCGGGCGCTCCAGAGCTCTTTGCCGGTTTTGGCATCAATTGCGTGGGAGCGGCGCTCGGGGGTAACTACGAATAGTTTGCCGTTGGCTTTTAGCGGCCACACTGCGGCGGCAGAGAGTCCCCTACCCTTGTTGTTGGTCCATTTCCACAGCAGGCGACCATCTGCAGGGTTAAAGGCGTAAACTTTGTTGGCCCAGTCACCAATATAGACCCCTTGGTCATCTGCCCACGGCTTGGCCTCTATGAAGCCTTTTATTTGTGAGTAGACCCACAGCAAATGGCCACTTGAGAGCTCAATTGCACGGAATGCGTTGTCTGATGCACCTATATATACTATACCTTTATGTATTGTTGGCGAACCGAGTACACTTTTGGTGGCTTCGACTTTCCATTTGAGCTTGCCGGTTTTGGCATTGAGGCAGTAGATGTGGTTGTCACTCGAGCCCACAACCAGCAGGCCTGTTTTTTCGCACACCTCGGGCGAAGAGAAGATCTTGCCATCGGTCTTGGCCTTTACCACACCCGCAGTGTTGGAGATAAATACCATATTGAACGCAAAAGCCGCCGCCGACCCTATATCCGAATCATCCTGGTAAACCCACACTGCACTTGCGGGAGAGTCTACGCGATCTTTACCGGATGGACCCCACATTGCCGGTGGAGACTCCTTCTTGATAGGTTGTTTATGCCACGGTTTGTGGGTGATGGAGTTGGAGCGGACTGCGTAGGTGATGGAGTCGGTGGTTATGGTGACTATGTTGTAGCCCGGGTGGGTGGGTTTGGCGGCGGTGTAGTTACCGCGCAGGTTGGAGCGGCCCATTATTCCCGGAATGCCCTCAAAGTCCATTACACGGTTGGAGTGGCCGTGGCCGCACATTGAGACCTGGGTGTTTACCCTCTTGAGCATATCAATGACAGTTTTGTAGTTGAGCATTGCATCGTCTAGCGGATAGTGGTTGATAAATACCACCGGAATGTGTTTTGGGAGTGCATTGGTCACGGAGTCCAGCCAAACAATAGTTTCGCGGGGAACAAGAGCGGGTGCCATACGCATATTTGGTCCCGAATTTGTGCCAATAAATTGGATTCCGTTAAAATTGAAATTAAAGTGTTCGTAACCGAAAACCTTTGAAAATGTGTTACATCCACTCTCGCTCCATTTAGAATCGTGGTTCCCCGCTACTATGTAGTAAGGAATGGTTAGTTTATCTACGATAGATTTTGCTAAAAGTATCTCCTCGTCACTGCCAAATTCTGTTATATCGCCCGCCAGTATTACAAAATCGATACCTTTCAAATTGTTAATGTCTTTTACGGAAGTCTCGAGATCCTCTACGTTGGTTGCAACATCGCTCACGTGAAGATCTGCAAGGTAGGCAAAGCGGACAAGCGCTTTTTTGCCGGTTTGCGGCGGTCCAACATCTTCAGCTAAATAATCTGAAGAATAACTACTTATATAGCAAAGTAGTAAAGCTATAAGTATAAAATATTTTTTCATCGTTTTAATTTTAGTTAATATCCCCTTTCTAACTAAAGATGGACAAAAATAGTCAAAAAAGAGTATCTCTATAAATTCAAAGTACCAAAAAAACAATAAAAGAGGCATTGTACCTATATTATAGTCAATATCAGCTATTAGAAAGTACAATATATTGTTACATTTTTGTAAATAATTGTTGGAAGGGGAACTATTTATGGTTATATTTGTTCCATAGAAAAACTTCCTACGGAGATTCACGTCCAGGCTTTGAAACCCTTGATTAATGTGACTCACCGTCATTTTTTCGTAAACTGCCTCTATGACAAAACTGACCGAAAGACTTAGACCTATATTCCAGCTTTTCTTGAGAAGCTATATGCCGCGGTGGATCATTTTTGGGATTGACCTGGTGATAGTTGCGCTTGCATTCTCATCACTATGGCTTTTTAGAGACACTGTAGCGTCGCACAGAGGAGATTTTTTCTCCCTTAAACTGCTGCTGGCAACATCTATATACGCTTTTACATCGTTGGTATTCCGGACATATCGAGGGGTTGTGAGGTTCTCTACCGTTCACGACCTGCGTAAACTTGCCCAGAGCTCAATTGTTGCTTCACTGCTATTTTTTGTTGCAAGCTACTTCTTTAACTCTCTCTACTCAGATATTCCAAGCTTCACAAAGTTCAACCTCTTCTTTCCTATAATACTCGGCTTTATGGTAATGGCCGGGCAACTCCTTATGCGGTTTACCGTAAGGAGCGTGTTCGAGGTAATGGAGAGCAGCAGCTACGTAGAGCATAAGACAAAGGTTTTTGTACTGGGGGCAGACAACGAGTCTATAAAGCTCACCAGCCAAATCCAGGGAGAGAAGGGCAACCCATATAAGCCGGTTGCCTTTGTCACATTCTCAAACGGGCTATCCAACAAGAGTGTATGCGGGTTACCAATACTTGAGGTTAACGGCAATATGACAATACTTATGGCAAAGTATAAGGTAAAGTCTATGCTGGTAACCAAAACTCAACTTAACACAGTCTCTAAGGAGTTTTACGACAAATGTATTGTGGAGGGGCTGGAGCTGCTGCTTGTTAATGGGATAAGCAGGTATAACCAGGATGATATTCCGCCACAAATTAACAAGATAAAGATTGAGGACCTGCTTGGCCGCAACGCTATAGTGATGGACAGAGAGGCTATTCAGGATCAGTTTACAGACCAGGTAATACTTATTACAGGGGCGGGTGGCTCTATAGGGTCTGAGATTGCACGTCAAGTTATTCACCTAAAATGCAAAAAAATTGTTCTGGTAGACCAGGCAGAGACACCACTTAACGATTTGTGGCTGGAACTCAATGCTTTGAAGACAGGGGTAGAGATTAAACCTATTGTTGCAAATGTGAGTAACAGAACCAGAATGGAGCAGATATTCGAGTGTGCAAAACCTTCACTGGTATTTCACGCTGCAGCATACAAACACGTACCAATGATGGAGTTTCACCCATCTACGGCAGTTGTAACAAATGTACTTGGGACAAAGATCTGCGCTGACCTCTCAATGGAGAACGGGGTGAAGAGGTTTGTGATGATATCTACAGACAAGGCTGTAAACCCTACAAATGTAATGGGGGCTTCAAAAAGAGCGGCAGAGATTTATGTACAATCTCTATATTACAAGCAGCTGGAGAGTGAGGTCGCCTCTCCTACCCAATTTGTGACCACAAGATTTGGTAATGTACTGGGCTCCAACGGCTCGGTTGTTCCTCTCTTCAAAAGACAGATAGAGAGCGGCGGCCCAATAACCATAACTCACAAAGAGATTACCCGCTACTTTATGACAATTCCTGAGGCCTGTTCTCTGGTTCTTGAGGCTGGGTGTACAGGAAAAGGGGGAGAAATATATATCTTTGATATGGGAGAGGCTGTAAGGATATACGAACTTGCAGAGAAGATGATTCGGCTAAGCGGAAAGGTTCCGGGAAGAGATATCTCAATTGTTGAGACAGGGCTGCGCCCTGGGGAAAAACTTTATGAAGAGCTGCTAGCCACAAAAGAGAACACCATTCCTACATACCACAAGAAGGTGTTGATTGCAAAGGTGAGAAGATATCCGTTTAACTATATTGAACCGGAGATTAATGAGCTGATAGATATTGCACTAAAATATACCCAGCCAACAGATGTAGTTTGGAGGCTAAAGATGTTAATACCGGAATTCAAGAGCCATAACAGCAGCTACGAAGAGATAGACAAAAAGCTTGAGGCGGGCGGCGCACACGAAAATATCTACACGAAATATGTATATGACAAATAAGACTAACCATATAGTTTCAAAAAAAACAATTAAACCCCGAAATATGAAAACAAAAATACTAACCGCCGCCCTGGTATCACTGCTACTCTACTCGTGCGGCTCCACGGAGAAGATTCCCTACCTGGTAAAGGCCGAGCGGCTCCAGCTCTACGAACTGGAGCAGTATGCCAAGATCTATGAAGCGAAGATTATGGCAAAAGATGTACTCACTATTTCGGTAAACACAACGGTACCGGAAGCCGGAGCACCATTTAACCTAGGCTCCAATGCAGGTAGTATGGCCATAACTGCAGGTAATGTTAACAACGTCCCTGGCACGAATTTGCAAACCTATATTGTTGATAAAGAGGGATATATAGACTACCCCATTGTAGGAAAAGTTAAAGTGATAGGGCTAACCAGAGTGGAGGCTCAGGAGTTTATTAAAAATTTGATTCACCCTGCTTATATAACTGAAGTACCAATTGTTAATGTAAGATTTAAAAACTACAAAGTGTCTGTATTAGGAGAGGTTAACCGCCCCGGGCAATACGTGGTTGAGAACGAGCAGTGCACAATATTGGATGCCCTGGCTATGGCAGCAGATATGACGATATTTGGCAAACGTGATAATGTTATGCTGATTCGTGAAGATAACAACGGAAGAAAGAGCATTACAAGAATTAATCTTCAGGACCCGCGTCTGGTGTTGAACCCTGATGTTTACTACCTTCAACAGAATGATGTAATCTACGTTGAGCCAAACAAAACCAAGGCAAAAGCGGCCTCAATTGGGACCGGCGAGACCTATGCAATATCAATAATTTCTACCCTACTATCAATTACAACCCTTTTAGTAACCATATTCCGCTAGTAAAATATGAAAGAGCAGGAGATTCTTAACAGAGCCACAACAGAGGTTGATGGCGGTGAGATAGACATAAGGCAGTTGGTCTATATCTTTATTTCAAAATGGTATCTGTTCACAATAAGTGTAGTTATTCTGCTTGTGGCAGGGTCTTTATACCTAAAAACCCAGACTCCAATATATGAAAGTAAAGCTTCAATTTTAGTAAAGGTTGAACAGAATGCCCCCGAGGAGCTATTCCTACTGCAAGATATGGGCTTCTCAATGGGAAAGAATAATATAGACAACGAAATTGGGGTTTTAAAATCACCCGATCTTATCTCTCGTATAGTTACATCTCTGGAGCTCTACACCACCTATCGCTACTCGAGCCGGTTTGGGTTTCACTCTCCCGAACTGTACAAAAACTCCCCTATCTATGTAAGGATGGAGGATGTGGAGCCGGAGAAGATACCCGGGACAATCCATTTTATATTTAGCCCAAAAAGAGAGGGGTATAGTGTAGATGCTACCTTTGCTCATAACGGTACCGAAAAAACAAAAGAAGTTATTTTAGATAAGCTTCCCGGATTTATTGAGTTGCCAATAGGTAAATTCTATGTTGCCAAACAGGAGGGTGTTGCATACATTGGGGGGGCACTTGAGGTTACTATCTCCAACCCAACTGCTGTTGCAAGAGGTTATGTCGGGAGTTTGAATGTTGCGACATTTGCCAAACAGAGCTCACTGCTCGAGTTAACTCTAAGAACAGAGAACCGCCAAAAGGGAGAGGATTTTATTCAGGCACTTATAACAGAGTATAATGCAGATGCTGTGAAGGATAAAAATACTGTTGCCTACAACACCTCCGTATTTATAGAGGAGCGTCTTAAGGATATTGCACGTGAGCTTGGAGAGGTTGAGGGGCAGGTAGAGGAGTACCGAAAAGAGTTTCAGGTGGCAGATATCCAGAGCCAGGTTGGCTCCTATATTCGTAAAAACGAGAACTACGACACCCGCAGGATGGAGATAGAGACTCAACTTAACTTGGTAAAGTATATAGACGACTTTATTAAGAACCAGGTAAATAAAAACAAATTGGTACCAAATCTTGGGCTTAAAGACCCAAGCCTTGTTGCTCTGATTGGTGAGTATAACACTCTGCTGATTAACCGTGAAAGGATAGAGGGGTCCACATCTGCAGACAACCCGGCACTTAAACAGGTGAACCAGCAGGTGAACAATATGCACCAGAACATTATAACATCTCTAACAAACGAGATAAGGGCATCCCAAATTGCACTTAGCGACCTTGAGAGGGAGAACACAATAACCAGCTCCAGGATGAGGAATATCCCAACTGTTGAGCGTGGTTATACAGATATTCTTAGGCAGCAGGAGGTAAAATCTAACCTCTTTGTCTACCTGCTCCAGAAGAGGGAGGAGACTAACCTTACCCAGGCTGCAGTTGCGCCAAAGGCGAAAATGATTGCCAAACCACACTCTGGAGGAGGCCCCGTTGCTCCAAGACGGGTAATTATACTTGCTACTTTCTTCTTAATCGGATTAGCCATTCCTGCAATTATCCTGTTTATAATAGACTATTTCCAGACAAAGATAGATGGAATGAAAGACCTAGAAGGGCTTACAAATAGCAGTGTTGTGGGAGATATTGTAAAGGCAGAGGGGTTGAGCGAGGGGTCTAGCCTGGTGGTAAAACCTAATGACGACTCTGTTATAAACGAGATGTTCAGGACAATGCGTAATAATATTCTCTTTATGACCAGCGAGAGAGATTACAATGTTGTTTTGGTAACATCTACAGTGCCAAAGGAGGGAAAGACCTTTATATCAATAAACCTGGCACGCAGCCTATCGCTAATGGATAAAAGGGTGCTGCTTGTTGGTGCAGACCTTAGGAACCCACAACTATCCAGAGCATTAGCTATTCCTAAGAGGGAGATAGGTTTCTCCTCATATCTTGCAGGGCATATCCAGGATTACAATGAGTTGATAGAGAAGGTAGAACCCAATTTCTTTGTAATACAATCGGGCCCAATTCCGCCAAACCCAAATGAGTTGATATCCAAGGCAAAGACCGGGGAGTTCTTTAATAACATTAGGAAAGAGTTTGATTATATAGTGGTAGATAGTGCACCGGTTGGGGTTGTAAGTGACACATTCCTGTTGGCTAAATATGTTCACGCAACATTGTTTGTTGTGAGAGAGGGATTTAGTGAGAAGGATACAGTACAGTTTATCAATAATATTTCAATTGATAAAAGGCTTAAAAATATTGGAGTTGTACTGAACCACGCTACTTTCCAGAAGAGCCACGGCAGGTATAAGTATGGATATAAATACTCATACAGATACAGATATGGTTATGCTCAAGGGTATGGGAATAAATAATTTAATTTTTTTTCATTTATTAAATAATATTATCTATTTTCGTAGTATTATTGAGTAATAAAACTACTCAACATTATGCTCGAAAGTCTTATAACATCCAAAACTAGAATAAAGCTGATGATAAAGTTTTTTATCAACAGCGATACAACAGCCTACCTTCGTAATCTTTCTGAAGAGTTTAGAGAGAGTACTAATGCAATAAGATTAGAACTTAATAGGTTTGAAGAGGCAAAGTTATTAGAATCCAAGAACGAACAGAACAAAAAAGTCTATAAAGCAAACACAAAGCATCCATACTTCAAAGATATGCACCGCTTGCTACTTAAATACGTGGGTATAGAAGAGATTGTGGACAATGTTGTAAAGCACATTGGAGAGCTAGAGAGAGGTTATATAATTAACGACTTTGCACAGGGAAACCCTGGAAATATTTTAGACCTCCTTTTGGTTGGAAAGAACTTTGATTATGACTATCTAAACAAGTTGGTTAGGAAGGCAGAAGAGAGTGTTTCGTTTAAAATACGATACATAGCAGTATCACCCAACGAAGCATCGCAATATATCCCCGACAAGACTAAAACCCTGCTCGTATGGTCTGCCGGGGATAAATTTTAATACCGCACTCATAATGCGGGAAATCAATGATTGTTGCTCCAAATGGGAGTAACGGGGATTTTTCATAAAATTAAACATATGAGAGTATTAGTTACAGGTGCCGATGGTTTTATCGGCTCACATCTGACAGAAATGTTATTAGAACAAGGATATAAAGTTAAAGCTTTGGCATACTATAATTCCTTTAATAATTGGGGGTGGCTTGAAGAGATACAGCATCCTAATTTAGAAGTTATCGCAGGTGATGTTCGTGACCCTCATTATTGCAAGTTTATAACAAGAGATATAGATACTATTTTCCATCTCGCAGCACTAATTGCTATCCCATACTCGTACATTGCTCCTTATAGTTATGTTGATACAAATATAAAGGGGACTCTCAATATTTGCCAAGCAGCAATAGAAAACGGAAACATTCGTGTAATTCACACTTCAACATCAGAGGTATATGGAACCGCACAGTATGTTCCTATCGATGAAAACCATCCAAAACAACCTCAATCTCCTTATTCAGCTTCAAAGATTGGAGCAGATGCAATGGCTTTAAGCTTCTTAAACGCCTTTAATTTGCCTGTAACTATTGCACGTCCCTTCAATACCTATGGACCAAGGCAATCAGCAAGAGCAATCATTCCAACCATTATTTCTCAAATAGCCAGTGGCATTAAAGAGATTAATTTGGGTGACCTCACTCCTACCCGCGACTTTAATTACGTAAAAGATATATGTAAAGGGTTTATTGCACTTGCAGAAAACGATTCAACAATTGGAAAAGAGATAAATATAGCTTCTAATTTTGAAATATCAATGAAAGATACACTTGAATTGATAAAAAAGATTATGAAGTCAGATGTAAAATTTATTATCGATGAACAACGTTTAAGACCAGAAAAGTCTGAGGTTTTTAGATTGTGGGGGGATAATAAACTGATAAGAGAATTAACAGGTTTTACTCCTGATTATAGCATTGAGAAAGGGTTGACAGAAACCTGTAATTGGTTTGCCAATCCTGATAACTTAAAAAAATACAAAGCAACAATTTATAATGTTTAAATGGAGCCCAAATTTAACGATATAATCAAGTTTATAAGGGAGAAATATAATACTCCGGAAGGTTTTATCCCTCTACACTCACCATTTTTTGGAGGAAATGAGAAGAAATATCTGGAAGAGTGTATCGACTCAAGCTTTGTTAGTTCTGTTGGCAAATTTGTTGATTTATTTGAAGAAAAAATTGCAGAGTATACAGGTGCAAAAAAAGCTGTTGCTTGTGTAAATGGTACAAATGCATTACAGATAGCATTAATACTGGTTGGAGTTGAAAGAGACACAGAGGTTATTACTCAACCCCTTACTTTTATTGCTACTGCCAATGCTATAAGATATTGTGGTGCTAATCCTGTTTTTCTTGATGTAGATTTAGATACACTTGGCCTTAGCCCTATGGCACTAAAAAATTGGTTGTCAAATAATGTTGAATTAAGGAAAATCATACTCAATGACATTCATACTAATTATCAAAATAAATCTCAATTACAACCCTTAAATATAAAAACCGGAAAAAGGATAACCGCCTGCGTCCCTATGCACACTTTTGGCCATCCTGCTCGCATAGATGAGATTATAAAAATATGCAATGATTATAACATTCCAGTTGTAGAAGATGCTGCTGAAAGCTTGGGAAGTTATTACAAAGGACAGCATACAGGAACTTTTGGCAAAATTGGAGTATTGAGCTTTAATGGTAACAAAATTCTTACAACAGGAGGTGGCGGAATGCTACTTTTTATGGATGAAATATTGGCAAAGAAAGCTAAGCACCTGACCACACAAGCCAAGTTACCTCATCCTTGGGAATTCGCACACGATGAGATTGGCTATAACTACAGAATGCCTAACATAAATGCAGCACTTGGTTTGGCACAACTTGAACAACTTCCTCAATTTTTAAAATCGAAACGAAAAATAGCTAGCTTTTATTGTGATTTCTTCGATAGTTTATCAATGATATTCATTAAAGAACCACCAAATAGCTCGTCAAATTATTGGCTTAATTCCATTCTTTTACAGAATCACGAAGAAAGAGATGAATTTCTAAAAATTATGAATGAAAATGAAATTATGACTAGACCTGTTTGGAATCTAATGAATACTCTTGATATGTTTAGATTTTATGAAACAGATCAATTAGTTAATAGCTATAATATTGCCGAAAAGTTGGTTAATTTACCAAGTAGCCCAATAATAAAATGAATGGTATTATAAGAGAAGTATTTATAATTGGATATTCTGGTCATGCTTATGTGGTGACCGAAACATTAATGCTTTGTGATTTTTATGTAAAGGGCTATTTTGAAAAAAAAGAGTTAGAGAGAAACCCGTTTAATTTGAAGTATATTGGAAACGAAGATAATCTTGAATCAAATATTAATACTAAAGAATTTTCAGTATTTCCTGCAGTTGGAAATAATATAAAAAGGGGGAACATATATTTGAAAAATGAGAATAAATTTAAAGAATTTATTACTGTAGTTCATCCTGATGCAAATGTTTCAAAATTATCGATTATTGGAAAAGGGACTATAATTTGTAGAGGCTCGTGCATTAATCCTTTTTCTAGAATAGGAAATGGAGTAATTATAAATACTGGCTCAATTCTCGAACACGAGTGTGTTATAGATGATTTTGTTCATATTGCACCTGGTGCAGTTTTGGCAGGTAATGTTCAAGTTGGTCAATTTAGTTTTATCGGAGCTAATGCAGTTATTAAAGAGGGTATTAAAATAGGCAAAAATACTATTGTAGGTGCTGGATCGGTAGTAATTAGGGATATTAAAGATAATCAAATATTTGTTGGGAATCCTGCAAACCTTATTAAAAGATGAGACAAAAAGTATCAATTATAGCAGAAGCAGGTGTCAACCATAACGGCTCAATGGAATTGGCAAAGATGCTTGTTAAAATAGCTGCTGAAGCAGGTGCTGATATAGTTAAATTCCAAACTTTTAAAGCGGATAAATTGGTGTCTAAAAGTGCAAAAAAAGCTGAATATCAAAGAGCTAACCTTGATAACTTAGATAATTATCAATATAATATGCTCAAGTATTTAGAACTTGATGAAGCTATGCATCTCGCTTTGATGGATTACTGTAAACAGTGCGGAATTACCTTTCTATCAACCGGTTTTGATGAAGAGAGTATTGATATGCTTGACAGACTGAAAATACCATTTTTTAAAGTACCTTCTGGGGAAATAACCAACAAACCATATTTACAGCATATTGCAAAAAAAGGCAAACCAGTTGTTCTTAGTACTGGAATGGCAGATTTGAATGAAATTAAAGATGCCTTAGAGGTTTTAACTGAAGCTGGTCTGGACTTGAGTAAAATCACAGTACTTCATTGCAACACCGAATACCCAACTCCAATGCAAGATGTCAACCTTAAAGCAATGAATAATATTCGTGAAACATTTGGTGTGAAAATTGGGTATTCAGATCATACTGTAGGTATTGAAGTACCAATTGCGGCAGTAGCTTTGGGAGCTGAAGTAATTGAAAAACACTTCACCCTTGACCGCAATTTGGAAGGACCCGACCATAAAGCTTCTCTCGAGCCGGATGAATTGAAAGCTATGGTAAAAGCAATCAGAAATATCGAATTAGCTATGAGAGGTTCCGGAATAAAAGAAACGTCAAAATCTGAAGAAACTAATAAAACAATAGCTAGAAAAAGTATTCATATATCTACTCAAATTACTGCAGGAGAAACTATTCTATCACACCACTTAATAATGAAACGCCCCGGTGATGGAATTTCACCTATGCTTGTGGATGAAATAGTAGGTAAGATCGTAAAACGAGACATTAAAGAGGATGAAAAACTGAATTGGGAAGATTTAGAGTTATGAAAATAGGTGTACTGACAAGTTCAAGAGCAGATTTTGGTATTTATCTTCCTTTATTGAAAGCATTAAAAAACGACCCATTTTTTCAATTTGAGTTGATTGTGTTTGGAACTCATCTTTCCAAATTTAATGGTTATACAGTTAAGCATATTGTTGATGAAGGTTTTGAGCCTACTTACCAAATTCACCAAATGCTTTTGACAGACGACCCAAATTCGATTGCCACATCCTATGCATTGACCTCACTCAAGTTCGCGGAATTTTGGAAAGATAATAGATTTGATTGTGTATTCTGCATAGGAGATCGTTATGAAATGGCTGCTGCTGTTATAGCCGGAATACCATATAATGTACTATTTGCTCATATCCATGGAGGCGAAACTACTCTTGGAGCAATAGATAATATATATAGACACAGCATAACATTGGCTTCAAAATGGCATTTTGTAGCTACTAAAACTTATAAAGAACGAGTAAAAGAAATAACTGGGAACTCTGATAATTGTTTAATCATAGGCTCACTAAGCTTATTTAATTTGAAGCAAATGAAGTTATTGAATTTGGCAGAATTTTACAACAAATGGCAAATTGACCTTTCTATTCCAAGTATTTTGATTACTTTACATCCTGAAACTGTAGCTTTTAATCATAATGAAAAATATGTTTCAGAAGCATTGACAGCATTCAAAGTACTATGTAAGAATTACCAACTAATTGTAACAATGCCCAACTCAGATACTCTAGGAACTGTTTACCGATTTGCATTTAATAGCTTGAAGGAATATAATTTTGAAAAGGTTTTTTTAATTGAAAACTTTGGTACTCAATCTTACTTTAGCTGTATGAAGTACGTTGGTCTAATTATTGGGAACAGCTCAAGTGGCATTATAGAGGCAGCTTCTTTTAGAAAATATGTCATTAATATTGGAGATAGGCAAAAAGGAAGGCTCATTAGTGATAATACCAAACACGTAGCCTTTGATTCTGAATTAATTTTCCAAGAAGTGAATAAATTATTTGGAAAAGATTATACTGGTACAAATATTTATCTTCAGAATCAACCAGTTCAAAGGATAATTAAATTTCTAAAAAAACAACATTGAATACATTCAGAAAACATTTACTTCAAAAAGGTAGTACAATTAAAGAAGCCTTAGAGAGGTTGGATTATCTTGCAAAAGATGCTATAATCTTTATTGTTAATGAAGAAAACTATCTTATAGGCTCATTAACTGACGGTGATGTGAGGCGTGGTCTCTTGAAGGGTTATACTATTGAAAATATTGTTGATGAAATCATTCAACCCAACCCAAAATATATTGGCAAAGGGGATAGAAATATCAGTAAAGTTATTCAATACCGTGAAAATAATTTTAGAATCCTACCTATACTTGATAAAAAAGGAAGAATTGTAAATGTTATTAACTTTAGAGAAATAAAATCTTACCTACCAATTGACGCTGTTATAATGGCAGGTGGTCGTGGTGAACGCCTAAGACCATTAACAGATTCTATACCCAAACCATTATTAAAAGTTGGAGATAAAACAATATTAGAGCATAATCTTGATAGGCTTAGGACATATGGTATTGACGACTTTTGGATTACTGTAAGATACCTAGGTGAACAAATTGAAGCTTATTTTAATAATGGATACCAGAAAAATATCAATATCCAGTATGTATTTGAAGATGTACCACTTGGAACAATTGGTGCTGTATCTAAAATAAAAAATTTTTCTCATAATTATGTTATAGTAACTAATTCCGACTTACTTACAAATATTGATTACGAGCATTTTTTTCTTGATTTTCTTGCACAAGATGCAGATTTTTCAGTAGTAACTATTCCATATTCAGTTGATATACCATACGCTGTACTTGAAACCAACAATGGACACGTCATTAATTTTCGTGAAAAACCAACATACACCTATTATTCAAACGGTGGTATATACCTTATGAAAAGAGAAATGCTCAAATACCTTCCATTTGAAAAATTTTTTAATGCTACTGACTTGATGGAAAAGCTAATAGAAAAAGGCTATAAGGTCATTTCATATCCATTATCAGGTTATTGGTTGGATATTGGAAGACACGAGGAATACGAAAAAGCTCAAAACGATATTAAAACCATTAACTTTAAATGAAGCCATTAGTAATCATACCTGCAAGAGGCGGTTCTAAAGGTGTACCCCGTAAAAACATTAAACATCTTGGTGGTAAACCACTTATTCAATATACAATTGAAGCAGCAAGAGGAGTTTTTCCAGACAAATTGATTTGTGTCTCGACTGATGATTTAGAAATAAAAAAAATTGTTGAAACTTTAGGGTTAAAAGTACCATTTCTTCGCCCGGCAGAATTATCAACAGATGAAGCAGGTACATACGAAGTGCTCTTACATGCGATTGGATTTTATGAAAAAACAGGATATTATCCAGACACCTTGATATTATTGCAAGCTACTTCACCATTTAGAACTTGGAAACATATTTCTGAAGCTTTAAAATTATATAATAACAGTTGTGAAATGATAGTTTCAGTAAAGGAAACAAAATCAAACCCTTACAGTGTTTTACATGAAGAAAATAATGAAGGTTGGTTGGAAAAATCCAAAAATGGAAATTATACCCGTAGACAGGATGTGCCAAAAGTATGGGAACTAAATGGAGCGATTTATATTATTAATGTTTCATCAATTAAAGAGAATCCCTTCAACAAATTAACTCGTGTTAAGAAATATGTTATGAATGAGATTATCTCTCATGATATTGATACTGATTTTGATTGGCTGATTGCAGAAACTATTGTAAAAAACAATCTTATATGATTAATAATCTTATCATTGGTGCAGGTCAGCTAGGAAGTAGGCATTTACAGGGAATGCTTAAATATAATCATATTTCACAAAAAATATACGTAATTGACCCATCTTTAGATGCTTTGAATATTTCGAAATCCAGAGCTGGTGAAATCGAGCATAACCATAAAATTTTTTTTCAGACAGAATGGAATAATCTTCCTCATAGCTTTGATGTAGTTATTGTTGCAACGAATGCAGATAAACGAGAAAACGTTGTAAAACAGCTACTTAATTCATATAATGTAAATTATCTTATACTTGAAAAAGTTCTTTTTACAGAACTAATGGCTTACCAAAGAGTAAGCAAACTATTAAAATTCAAAAGTGTTAAAACTTGGGTAAATCATCCTAGACGAATGTTAAAATCATATATTGACCTAAAAACTCTTATTGGTGAAAATTTTATAGGTAGTTTTGGTGTTACAGGCGGTGACTGGGGTCTTGGGTGTAATGGACTACATTTTATTGATTTTTTTGAATATATTTCAGGTTCTAAAGTTGAAATAATTGATGCTGATTGGATTGATCTTGAATTACTCAAAAGTAAAAGAAAAGGGTTTGTTGAGTTTACCGGCACAATAAAAGGTAGACTAGCAAATGGTTCTTTTTTTCACATTACATCTCTAAAAGGAGAACCGTCAGCAGGAACTATCACAATTTTTAATAGTGACCATAGATTTATTATCCAGGAATCTATTTCACCATCAATTTTCCATCTGAAAAAATCGGAAGCATTTTGTCATAAAATTATCCCATTTAATATTGAGTTTCAAAGTAGTTTGACTACGCGTTTATTAGAAGATTTGTTTAATACAAACAATTGTAATTTGACAGTTTTTGAAGAAGCTAAGCATACACACGAACTTTTTTTAGGGGCATTACTCAAGCCTTATAATATAATGCAAAAAAATGTCAACCATATTTTACCCATTACCTGATGGAAAAAAAAATTTACCTTATCGGAACTGGCCAAATGGCACTCGATTATGCCAAAGTACTTGTTGCACAAAATCATCAATTTATTGTAATTGGTCGTGGCGAATCTTCTGCTCTAAAATTTGAACAAACCACAGGTATCAAACCTATTACTGGAGGAATTAACAAATACCTATCGATTAATTCATTTTATGAAAACTCCTATGTAATTATTGCAACCGGTACTCAGGATTTGATGGAAACAATGTTGACAGTACTCAGAGGTGGTGCATACCGTGTTCTTGTTGAAAAACCTGCCGCAATAAGCATCGAAGAATTGCTTGCCAACGAAAAAAAACTTGAGCCTTATGCTGATCGGGTGTTTGTAGCCTACAACCGACGCTTTTATGCTTCTGTAATTGAAGCCCAAAAATTGATTGAAGAAGATGGCGGTTTACAAAGCATACACTTTGAATTTACTGAATGGGCACACAAAATAGAACCGTTAGAGAAGGCCCCAGGTGTTAAGGAAAACTGGTTCTTTGCGAATTCTACACACGTAGTGGATTTAGCATTTCATTTAGCAGGCAACCCAGTTGATTGGCAAACATATAGTAAACCAGGAAAAATAAAATGGCACAAAAAAACCAATTTTGCTGGTGCCGGAATCACAGATAGAGGTGTGCTTTTTACTTATCTTTCAAATTGGGAAAGCGCAGGTAGATGGAGTATTGAATTATATACTAATGCAAAAAGAATCATACTGAAACCTCTTGAGGAAATAGATATTCTAAATAAAGGAAGCATAGTACTTAACAAATTTGTCTTAAACGATAGTCTTGATAAGGCTTTTAAACCAGGATTGTATCTACAAATTGCTGCTTTTACAAATAATGACTCGAGTCAACTTATATCAATATCGAATCATATCAAGTTAGCAGATAAGGTTTATAACAATATGTTGTAAAATATAGAAATTTATATCCTAAACACATGCAATTATCTTTAAATAACTTATGTCTAAAGATATAAATAAGAAAAGAATTTTAATTATAGGAGACTCATTAGCTCTGCCAAGGGTACATCCTGAAAAAGTCGAATATCGTGAAACTTGGCCAGAATTATTGAAAAACACAGGCAAATTTGAGATTATTCAGCTATCCATTGGAGGTGGCACTATTGTAGATATTTTTGACCAACTTTCGTATTATAAGTATTTTCAAACGGATATTATTGTAATTCAACTAGGGATTGTGGATTGTGCGCCAAGAGCATTAACACAATTCGAGTTAAAACTTTTTCAGTCTAATAAACTATTTTCCTTAATACTAAGTCGTTTTCTCCCCATCAATTTTTTACGTAGAATTAGAAATATTTCTTATGTTGATTTATATAAGTTTTGTGAGTTTTACGAAAAAATGATTTTACAATTTAAAAATTGTTATGTAATTAATGTGGGAATTTTGCCTATCCCAATCGATTACGAGAAAAAATTAGCAGGAATTACAAAAAATCAATTTAAGTATAATACCGCTATTAAATCTATTTCCCAGAAATATGGCTGCTATTACATTGATTCAGAATTAATGCCATTAAATGGAATAATGACAGATTATCATCACTTAAACTCCAAAGGTCATTTATGGATATATAATTCTATTGTTAAAGCAATTGATTCTTTTATTTTAAATAAATGATAAAAGAAGAGTTTTCAATAAGTAAGTCATTTAATAATTCGACTATTTATTTTGTAACAAGCGTTTTACAAAAAGCGTTATCATTTTTTTTATTACCACTTTATACCGTCTACTTAAGTACTGACGATTATGGGTTAGTTTCACTAATACTTTCATTCTTTGGAATAGTTGCGCTATTAATTACATTGGCCTTAAATGGCTCTATTTCTAGATATTACTTCATCTATAAAAATGAAAAAGAAAAACAAAAGCAGTTCTTAGGTACAGTTGTTATAGGTATTATTATTAATTGTATTGTTTGGTTAATCCTTCTTATTTCATTTAATAAAATTGTTTCTGGTTATTTTTTACAAAATATAAGTTTCTATCCATATGTTTTTGTTGCTTTGCTATCAACGGTAACCTCTCCAGTTTATTTATTATACCAAACAATTCTACAAATTAAACAAAAAGCAAATAATTATGCTATAAATAGTTTGTCATTCTTTATATTAGCAATTACTCTTAATATTTTATTTATTGTTGTTTTCCAGATGGGAGCTTTGGGAATGTTACTTGCTAATTCAATTCCAAATATCCTTTTTAGTATTTACGCAATTTACAGTTTAATTAAAAGAAAGCATATTGAAATTGTTTTTCGTTTCAGATTCCTTAAAGAGGCACTTAAGTACTCTATTCCATTAGTTCCTCACATTTTATCAGGAACCATAGCTGATTTTATCTCTAGAAATGTACTTTATTTAAAAACAAGTCTAAGTAATGTTGGATTATATAACATTGCTTTTCAGTTTGGAAGCATATTAGATCTAATATTAAGTTCTGTTTTTAACGCATTGTTACCATTTACTTATGATGCATTAGATGATAAGTCCGGTAAACGTACAAAACTTATAAGCTTATTGACTTTGATCTTGAGACTTTTGGTTATTATTGCTCTAATCATATCTCTTTTTTCGGAGGAATTAGTTCTTTTAATGACTTCAAAACCTGAATATTACCCATCATGGAGAGCTATTCCGATATTAGCATTAGCTGTACTTTTTAGTTTCTTGTACACTGCATATGGAACTTTGCTATTTTATAACATAAAAGGTACAAGATTTATTTGGATAGCATCAGTTAGTGGGAATCTTACAAATATTGGATTTACTCTTTATTTTACAACCATATTAACTTATTTAACACCAGCTATTGCACTTGTAATTCAGAGAGTAATTATGTTTATCATAGTATTTACTATAAGCAGGATAATTGAACCTGTTAAATATGAGTTGAATAAAATGCTTATTACTATTTTGGTGTTTATCGTGCTTTCATGTTTAGGATTAATGCCACATTTGCTTACTAAGTTTGATGGGATAAATTTATATTTTATTGGGTGGAAAATATTAGTTGTCTTTTTGGCAGCTTTTATTTTGTTACGAAAAGACAGACGTCTAATTTACTCCTTCTTATCGACAAACTTAAATCAGTATTTGAATTTGAGAAAATGATAATAAAAAATGGATCCAAAATAAAACGCATTTACATATGTCATACTTACTATAATGTGTTTGTTTCTTTGCTTAAGGAGTTTAATTACCAGAGAATAGATCAGAATAAGGGTTCAATTGCCCTAAGTATGATGAGCACTAAATTCAACGACTTGGCTGCACGATTAAAGTGTTTAAATATCTTTAATGAAGTTTTAGAATTAAATGAAGTTCACCCTACTAAGTTTAAACAAAAATTTAAGTACAGTATTAATCAATCACGTTGGTGGAATCCATATCAATGGGTAATTAACAATGTTCTGTACTGGAGATACATTGCTAAACAAACAGGCAAAAACATCAATATTGATTTTAACAAATATGCTAAGATATTTGTTTATTGCGATTCAGACCCGATCGGACAGTATCTTAACTACAGGCGAATTAATTACATAGCAGTTGAAGATGGCTTGGAGGCAGTCAGAATTAATGCAGTTGAAAAGAGTGTAATGTTTCTTATCCCAAAAATTATTTTATCAAAATTAGGCATTTCATATATGCAAAATGGTTACTCTCGCTATGCTCGAGAGATTGAAGTAAATAGTTCTAATGGGATATTCTCTTTTGGGAGAAAAATTGTTGAGGTATCTCGAAAAGAATTGTTTAATAAGCTAACTCAATCAGAAAAAGAATTAATTTATGATACTTTTATACTAGGAAATATTACAGACAGATTTGAAAATGGCAAAAAAAATGCTTTGCTTTTGGCAGGACAGCTTTGCAATCCTAAAGACAGTATAAAAATATATCGTGACATTATTAACGAATATTGTTATGGGTTCAACGTCTATATAAAACCACATCCAATTGATGATAATGACTACGCAACTGAATTTCCTGACTGTGTCGTTTTAGAACGATTTTTCCCGCTAGAAATATTCAACATAAAATGTAGTTTGAATATTGAACGAATGATTTCAGTTACAAGTGTTCTTGACGACTATTCTTTTGCAAAAGAAAAATTTCGCTTAGGATTGAAGTTTTTAGCAAAATATGATTATCCTGGCATGCTTACACAACCAACTGATTATTTCGCAATTAAATAACTCATTTATACATGGATTACAGAAATAATACTATTAAACCCGTTCTCTTTATGGTATTTAATAGGCCTGAAAAAACCGCTAGAGTATGGGAACAAATAAGAAAGGCAAAACCCCGTAAACTTTACATATCTGCAGATGGTCCAAGAGTTAACCGACCCAGTGATAAAGAAAAGTGCGATCAAGTGAGAAAAATTGTAAGTAACATTGAATGGAATTGTGATGTTAAGTACCTGTTACACGATAAAAATCTCGGATGCACACTGGCAGGAAAAACTGCTTTCGATTGGGTATTCAGTCAGGAAGATGAAATGATTCAACTCGAAGATGATGTTCTTCCTACTCAAAGTTTTTTTTGGTTTACGCAAGAAATGCTTGATAAGTACAAAAACAATCCAAAAATATGCTATGTGTGTGCAGAAAATTTCGGAATCAAATATGGAGACGCAACATATTTTTTCACACAATATGGCGGTAGTGGTGGATGGGCTACTTGGAAGCGAGTTTATGAAGAATGGGAATATAAGTTAGATAGTTTAGAATTTGTTGTTAATACAAAATCATTTAAGAATTCATTCCACTCAAATTTTCAGTACAATTACTGGAAGAATGGTTTTTACAATTGGAAGTACAAAGGAGGTAATACATATGATCTACAGACAATTTACTTGATTCACAAAAAAAACTTAATCAATATCGTACCAAATATTAACCTAACAACTAATATCGGATGGGATAATGAGGCTGCCAATTCAGTTTTAGTTGACAATAACGACAAACTAGCTTTAAAATTTGGCAATATCCCAAGTTTTGAATTGTCATCAATAATTCATCCAGAAAAAATAGAGGCTAGTCCAGAAATAGATACAAAATGGTTTAAATATCATTTTCAAGGCGATTTCCCAGAAATTTATTTTAAACTAAGATGGTGGTTCTCAAGTCCTTTTTTTAATCCATTAAAAAAAATATTTAAACCCGTATATAGAAGTATTTTTAAGTACTAAAATTATGCACATTGAATTCTGAGATGGTAATAGGTGGAGAACACGTTTTCTTTGATTATATAAGCAAAAAAAAATCTGATCGACATTTTAAGTTAATTACTGATAAATTGAGCAGTGATTACAATATTAATTATACGTTTGGAGGTTACTATTCATTACTGGCAATAGTTGATTATATTATAGCAAAAAACGAAAAAGGATTTAATGTTTTATTACCATCCTATTTATGCCCAAGTATGCTAAAACCATTTGATTTACGGGGAATTGAGTATACATTTTACATAGTTGATGATAATCTTCGTATTAACATTGAGCATTTGCAGTCATGTGTTAAAGAAACTACTAAAGCTGCTTTATTTATAGACTACTTTGGAGCTTCTCAAAAAATTAAATTAGAACAGACTTTAGACCTTTTTCGTTCCAAATCAATATATATCATTCAGGACATAGTTCAATGCCTAGAACTGAACAAATCAACATTTTTCGGTGATTTTATATTTAACAGTTTTAGAAAATTCCTTCCTATTGAAGGAAGCTTATTATTATCAACAGTCCCAATGGACATTAACTTTACTCGGAGAATTTTCTTCCCGGTTTATTTTAAACGATTAGGACAAATTCTGAGACATCTTAAACTTGTACTTGGTTTTGTGCCAAGTCAACTATTCCTATGTGCTTTTAGGGCATTTGATTTTCGATACTATAAATCTTTAATTTTCAGAATGCCATATTTGAATATGATTTATATAAAAAAAATTGACTTTAAAGCGATGATTGAATCTCAACTATCTAATTATCATATTCTTAATTTTTTATATAAGGATCGTATTCCGGAATTACTTGTAGAGCAAAATAAAACTTTAGTTCCGCTTGGCTTAGTTATTAAAGTTAAGAATAGAGATGTATTCAGGGCTTACCTTTATAGAAATAATATCTTTGCACCTATTCATTGGCGTTTATCAGATAAAATAGATAGAATTTTTTTTTATCAAAGTTGGGAGTTATCGGAGAAAATTATTACAATCCCAATAATTAACCTGTCTCAAGAAAAAGTTAATTATCTAATAAATAAACTAAATTTTTATTTTAAAAATTATGAGAATCTTTCTTAGGGCCTTAGAAGAAACAGATGCAGATAGTCTGGTTTTGTGGAGAAACAATCCCGAAATTACAAATAGTCTTGGCGGCACAAATTATTATATTTCAAAAAGTCGAGAAATTGAATGGATTAAGAGAGTAACAACAAATGATAAACATGATGTTAGGCTTGCTATATGTTTGGTTGAAAACAATAAACACATTGGTAATGTTAGCCTCACTTCAATAAACTGGGTTAATCGAACAGCAGAGTTCTCAATAATGATTGGAGACAAGAATGAATGGGGTAAAGAATATGGAAAAGAAGCTTCAATCCTGATTTTAAATTACGCATTTTATGAATTGAATCTTCACAGAATCTTTCTGACTGTAAGGATAGATAATGAAAAGGCAAAGAAATTATATGAAGAAATCGGGTTCAATCTAGAGGGTGTTTTAAAAGAGGCTATTTATAAAAATGGTTTATACATAGATATGTTAATGATGGCCATTTTGAAAACAGATTATAATGTCAAGTTATAAAATTTTAGGGATATCTGATACTTCTGAATGGAATACATATCTTAACTCAATGCCCATAGAGTTTTTGGATGTATATTTCAAACCTGAATATTATAACCTTTATGAGCATAGGGGAGACGGAAGGGCGCAATGTTTTGTTTATGAAAATTCTGGTTCAATTGTGCTCTATCCGTTTCTATTGAACTCTGTAAATAAACTTGGTTATGAATTAGAGGAAGAATACTACGATATTCAAGGAGCCTACGGGTATAATGGAATAATTACAAATAATGGCTCAAATAATTTTTTAACGAAATTCTTTACTCAATTTGATATCTTTTGTAAGGAAAACAATATTATAGCTGAATTTCTTCGTATTAATCCATTGTTGAGCAATCCTCTAGTTCAAAGACCAAATTTTTTATTGATTCACGACAGGGAAAATATTTATTTGAATCTATTATCTGATAGTATCTTTGAAACAGATTTTGCATACTCAACTCGAAAAAATATCAGAAAAGCTATAAACAATGGCCTTATATTTGAATGTGTTAATGGATCTGCCATTAGCGACACTCAATTGCACTCGTTTCACGAAATTTATAGAGACACTATGAAACGAAATAACGCAGATGCTTATTATTATTTCGATACTGACTTTTTTCGAAAAATTAGTCAACAATTAAAAGATAAAGCATTATTTGTTTTTGTTTCTTATGCTGGTGTAAATATAAGTTGTGAACTGGTATTATTAGGAAGTTCAATCGCTTATTCATTCCTTGGAGGCACTCTTAACAATTATTACCAGCTAAGACCAAACGATTTTCTTAAATACAATACCATTAATGCTCTTAAGAAACTAGGTTATAAGTATTTTTTACTGGGAGGTGGTCCAGAAGGTGTTTTGAGGTATAAAAAAACATTCTCTATCAATGGTAGTATCCCTTTTTATATTGGTAAAAAGGTTCACTTCCCTGATCTATATGATAATATAATAAATCAATGGCAATCTAAATATCCAGATAAAATTGATAATTACAGAAGTATTTTATTAAAATATAGATACTAATTGAATATCTTTTCATTTTCAAATTTCAAATAATTGGTGTTGACTTTTCATTTTAATATGAATCAATAATTAACGGATGGATGATAATTCAAAAAAAATAAAAGTTGTATGGCTTTGCCATTTTGCAAATCAGCAGATGAAAGATTTATTTAATGTTCACAATATTAACGAGTTTGCACCTTGGATTTCTCTTTCAATTGAGTTATTTAAAAAAGAATCAAATATTGAACTACATTTGGTTTCACCAAATATTTTTAATAATAAAGATGTTGAATTCATTAAAGATGGTGTTCACTATTACTTTTTTAAATACCTGCCTATACCTTTATTTAATAGGTATACAAGAAAACTTCATTCATTATCACATTTCGATGTAATTACAGACTTTTTTTGGATAAAGAATAAAGTCAAAAAAATAGTTACTTTGATAAATCCTGCAATTGTGCATTTGCATGGAGCAGAAAATGCTTTTTTCTATTCATCTGGTATATTACCAATTATCGATAAATATCCCCATTTAACAACTATTCAAGGATTTGTAAGAAACACCTTAATAAAGGACTCAAATTCGAATCAGAGAATAAGAATTGAAGAAAAAATTATAAAAAAAACAACCCATTTTGGAGTTCGTAGAACTAATGAAATGGAGTCTATTGTATCTAAAATAAACACGAATGCAATTTTTCATTATCATAATTATCCAATAAGTATTCCAAAAACGATAAAAGATAATATAGGGTTAGCTGAACCCATAGATTGTATCTTTTTTGCACGTGTATGTAAAGACAAGGGGATAGAGGATCTACTAGAAGCAATCTCAATCGTTAAATTAAAATTGACTAATGTTAGTCTTACAGTCGTTGGCGATGTAGATTTCCTCTATGCAAAAAAATTGGAAGACACCTGCGAATCTCTATCTATTACTAACAATGTCCGTTTTGTCGGTTTTCTGCCAACACAAGATGATATTCATGCTTACGCTTATAACGCAAAGATTTGTTTGTTACCTACCTATCATGATATACTGCCAGGTACAATCCTTGAGAGTATGTTCTTGAAATTGCCTGTAATTGCATATGCAGTAGGTGGATTGCCAGAACTAAACTTGGAATACAATACTATAAATTTAGTTGAAAAATTTAGAATTGATCTTTTAGCTAAAGAAATTATATTTTTGCTCGATAATGTTGACGCTAGAAAAAAACTTGCTGAAGACGCATTTAATTTTGTTAATAAGAAGTTTGATAATCGACTCGTTACTAATGACATCATAAAATCATATCAAAAAATATTGAATCTACCTAAAAGCACGCAATTTGAGATAAACCCGGAAAATAATTTTCTAGATGATTAATAAAACGACATTATTCAGACTTTTAGGAATATATACAATGGCAGTACTGTTTCTTCCAATTGTAATTAATAATATACCTCCACCAATCAATAAGATAACTGGAACTACTATGCTTTTAGGTGTTTACTGGTTATTATTGGTTTTCGCATTTCACCCCAAAATTTTATTCTCAAAATTTCTTAAAATAATTTATATTTCAGTTTTAGTATTTTATATAGGAAGTTTAACAATTTGGGATAAAATTATCTATTCCTCTGCAATAAGTTTTAAGTGGATTTTATTAGATTATTTTGGTGCTTTTTTGTCAATAGTAATGTATCTATATTTCATTAAATCACGCGATTATAAAGGCATAGCAATAGTAAGCCTTTCTGGTTTAATTTTTATTTTAATAACCTCCATTACTTCCATTATTTCTTTAAACTTTTATCCTGATGCCGTTCGTCAACTAAGTTCGGGAAGCGCAGGTCAAAATGATGTTCTTTATGGAAAGATGGGAATAGCTGGGTATACATATTGGACTAGCATTGTTTATTTATTTCCAATATTAGTCTATTTTATAAAAGACAAATATTTTAAAACATCTCAAAAATGGATTGTTTTACTTTTTATGATAATAATATTTTTCTCTTTAATAAAGTCTCAAATTACAACAGCCTTAGTATTAGCAATGTTTTTTACAATTTTTTCTTTCCTTAATAGGAAAAATCTACGGACATCAAGCTTAATACTAATAACTTTTACAATCCTAGCTATGTTCATGCTTAATAATTACATCGCTAATTTTTTCTACTATATTTCAGATATTACAAATTCTGAACTTCTGAAATTAAGATTGTTTGATGTAGGTAGAGTTTTTGAAATCCAAGATTATAGTACGGTCTCCGGTGAAACATACTTTTCACAAAGTAGACTATCTAGAATTTCTATATCTTTTGAAAATTTTTTGATGAACCCACTATTTGGTGGCGGCAATAGTGGTGGGCATTCTACTTGGATAGATAAGTTAGGAGTATTTGGGATTATTGGATTAATCCCTTGGTTGGTAATTTTCAAACAGCAAGTTAAACTAAATTTAACAATTTTGGATGAGTATTTTAAGCCTTTTTATTTATTATCTATAATAAGCTGTGTGTTGCTTGGCATTCTTACAACAACTGCTAACTCTACTCATTCAGGAGTAATAATTTTTTTTGTAGTACCAGGGCTATTTTTTTCAAGATATTTATTACAGAAGAAATCCTAAAAAAATTTAATAAAGACTTTATGTCGGGAATATGATAAAAGCATCTGACTCAAAAATTATGTACGTTATGCGGGCTATTGCAATCGTTAGTGTACTATGTGCACATAGCTCTTTTATTATTTCTGATAAAATTTGGGATGAGATCAACAGTAAGTTATTACTCTTATTTGGGTTAGTTGGTGTGCCAATATATTTTATAAATTCAGGATATTTTTATTCTAACAATAAACCTTCAAATTACACAAATCTTATTAAGAAAAAGTTAGTTAAAATTTTTATTCCTTGGCTTCTATTATCAAGCATTGTTTACTTATATATTATTCTTCGTAAAGGAGGAGGTGGATTAGTTAATTATATTGAGTTTATTATTGGAATTGGTAACTATACTTATTTTTTATCAGTATTAGTAATTTTTTATTTAATGTTTTTGAAAGTAAAGTTCTCAAATTTTATAATAGTTATTGGTTTAAGTGTCTCTGTTATATCTTCGTTTCTAACAACAATGGGTTATTTTGATTATATAGATCCTTACATTAATCCACTAAACTGGTTAGTTTATTTCTTATTAGGCGTTATTTTAAAAAAATACAATTTGCTCTTAAAATTAATATCTATACTTGAACCACTCAAATACTATCTTTTAACCTTATTGAGTATATTTATAGTGCTGATCATCCGAAATGACTATTATCCATATTATTGGAATCCTTTTGCATATATATTTATACCTTTTTTCATTATTGTTTCTTTATCATTTCTAAAATGTCAATGTCGGCATTCTTGGCAGTTAATTGAATTAGGGAAACTCACGTTACCTATTTATTTGATACATAGTTTATTTATAGGTGGAATTGTTTACTTCACAAATAAGCTTGAACTCGGTTTTTTAATTCCATTTCGCCCATTTATTGTACTATCTATTACCTTAAGTTCAATTATTTTATACTCTAAAATAATTCACAAATTAAATATTGACAGAATTGGAAAGATATTAATAGGACTTCCTACTTGATTTTATGAAGGTTATTTTTATTGGATCTGTATTACCCGAAGAAGAGTGTGGTAGGTACAAAGGTTATTCGACAGCTGGTAACAAAATGCAACTAGGTCTTTTATCTGGACTTAAACGCTTTTTAAATATAAATGATTTAATAGTACTTTCCTATTATCCTATTGCATCATATCCTATTGAAAAAATAATTTTCATCAAAAAACATATTTTTGATTGTGAGATAGGTAGAATTATAAGTATTCCTTTTATCAATATCCAATTTCTTAAAATACTAACACAACAAATTTCTTTTTTCATAACTCTTCTTAGCCAAGTGCTTAGGTTGGATAAAAGAAAAACCGTAATTCTTACTTACAATGCCTTTATCGAAATTTCATGGCCAGCTAAAATAATTTCAAAAATATTCAATATCCCCATTTTTTGCTTGCTTGCAGATTTACCTTTGCCATCTATAAAATACCGTGGTTTTAAAAAAATTTTTTCTGTATTTTTTTTCTATGCTACTCGTTTAGCTATTAAAAACTACGCTGGACTGATAGTTTTAAACAAAAATGCCCAACAATTTTATGCTTCTAATTTACCATATCTAAATATCCATGGTGGAATAAACCCGGGTGATTATGAATCTATTAGTTCTAATAATGAAATAATCGATCTACCAACCAAAGAAAGGAAAATTTTATATGTAGGGTCTCTGATAGAATATAACGGAATTGAAACCTTACTAAATGCATTTCATAAAATTGAATCCAAAAATCTAACCCTTCATATTTTTGGTGATGGGCCAATGAAAACTCTTGTTGAGCATTATTCAAAAATTGATGATCGAATTATTTATAATGGCTTAATGCATAACAAATCAATTTTATTAATGCAGAGAAAAGTTGATTTTCTGATTAACGCTAGGCCTATTAATTCATTTATCAGCAAAGTAACTTTTCCATCAAAAATTCTAGAGTACCTGATGAGCGGCACACCTGTATTAAGTACAAGACTTGATTGCCTATTGAATGAATATGGGCAATGGCTAAATTTTATTGGTGACGATCCAATCACAATGAGCTCTGATATTTTTTCAATTGTTAATTCAGACTATAAAGCTTTAAAAACTAAGGCAATCAAAGCGAGAGAAGCAATACAAGAATCTAAAAACTGGAACTATCAAGCAAAGCGAGTATTAAATTTTATTTCCAGCTCAGCCAGAAACTAGATTTTCTTTTATAATATATATGAAAATTCTTTACTTATATTCAGAACTTATTGGTTATCAAATACCAATTTTCCAAACGTTCGTGAATACATACAAAGCTGAAATTCACGTCGTAAACTGGGATAAAAAGAAGATTAAACCATATATACCTCCTGAAGTTAGAGGTGTTACTTATTATAAACGTTCTGAATATTCAAAAAAAGAACTACTAATCTTAACAAAAAAAATTGGACCCGATATTGTCTATATATCAGGATGGATGGATAGAGGTTATCTATATGTTACAAAGCAATTAAAAAGAAACGGAATCCCTGTAGTTACTGCATTTGATGATATGTGGGTTAGATCATTCAGACAAGTGATTGGTTCATTCATATTTCCTTTCTATTTTAAGAAATTCTTCACACATGCCTGGGTAGCAGGAGCTTATCAATACGAATTCGCAAGACGTTTAGGATTTAATAATAATGAGATTATTTTTGACATGCTATCGGCCGATACTAAAGTTTTTAATTCTAAAAATAGGCAACTTGATTATTTGAATAATACACCAAAGGCATTTTTATATGTAGGAAATTTCAGGAAAGTTAAAGGATTTGATATTTTAATAAAGGCATTCAATATTTACAAGAAAAAATATTCTGGTTGTTGGAAACTTATTTGTGTTGGTAATGGTGAATTATTAGAAATAGCAAAAAATCAAGAACAAGTTGAAGTTTTTCCCTTTTCTAAAAGCGAAAAATTAATAGAAATTTCTAAACTAGCCAGTGTCTTCATATTACCTAGTAGACATGATCAATGGGGTGTTGTGGTTCATGAATTTGCTAGTCTGGGTATGCCTTTAATACTATCTGAACACGTTGGTTCAAGATCAACTTTTTTTATTGATAATTTTAACGGATTGATGTTTTATAAGAATTCACCAGAAGAATTAGCTAAAAAAATGTTTGATTTTACTAAAATACATTCCGATAAATTACAAGAAATGTCCGACAACAGTATTTTATTATCAAAACGTATAACCATTGAGTCCTCTTCTGCAAATTTTATTTCAATTCTTAAAAATAAAGATACTTAATGGCAAACATCCTGATTAATGGCTATAAAGCAAATACAGGTGGTGGAAAAATGATCCTTGATAATTTTGCAAATCATTTAGATCATCTTATTTTAGACCACGTGTATTACATATTAACACCAGCAAGTAATAATTATCCAAAAAATCAAAACAAGAATATTATTATTGTTGATTTGCCTGAATGGTGTAAAAAAAACTATTTATTTCCATTATTATATTATTACCAATTCCCTAAGCTTTTAAGAACGTTTAAAATTGACTTAATTTTTAATTTTGGTGATATTATAATTCCAAGTAAAATAAAGCAAATCTATTTTTTTGACTGGGCTTATGCTGTCTATAATGATGACTACATATGGTCAAAAATACCATTTTTCAATAAAATCACTAGAAAAGCTAAGGTATTTCTTATACGGAAATATATTGGTAAGGTTTGTTTAGTGTTAGCTCAAACAAAAAGTATTGAAAATCGGTTAGTCGACTTTTTTAAAATAAAAAATACTACTGTTATTCCGACCCCCCTAGGAATAAGCCCAGAAAAATGTCTAAATGGAATCCAAATTGAAAATAATTCGTTAAAGCTTTTCTATCCTGCTTCATACTCTCCACATAAAAATCACCAAATATTGTTAGAGGTAGCTAAAAAAATTATAAGTAGAAAGTTAAATATAACAATATTTATAACGATAAATAACAATGACTTTTTAGCAACAATCGAAAAAAATAATTTATCTTCTGTCCTAGTTAATTTGGGAACATTAGATAAACGTCAAATGAATTGTTTATATAATGATTGTGATGGTGTAATATTTCCAACATTGCTGGAAACATATGGACTACCCTTCTATGAAGCTATGGCATATGAAAAGCCTATATTCACATCAAATTTAGATTTTGCAAAAGATGCTTGTGAAGATTTTGCTATTTACTTTAATCCATTTGATGCAGAAGATATTATCAATAAAATAACAAATAATATTTATTCAAAGGACCAAATTTTATTTATGACAAATACCGGGCTAATCAAATTTAAGAAGTTACCATCTTGGCCTGAAGTAATAACGGAATATAACCAATGTATAAATCTTGTTCTAAGTAATAATTATAATTGAATTAATTAGCATATATGAAATATCAAATCTGCACTAATTGTGTTATGGATAGCACAGACTCACGAATTGTTTTTGATGAAAAAGGAATCTGCGATCACTGTAATGATTTTTATAGCAACGTACAACCTAACTGGCATTATGATAAAAAAGGCAAACAAGAGTTGGCAACTGTCATCCAAAAAATTAAAAAAGATGGTAAAAAACGAGACTTTGATTGTTTACTCGGATTGAGTGGAGGTGTTGATAGCTCTTATATGCTACATATTGCAGTAAAAGAATTTGGACTGAGACCGCTCGTTTTTCACGTTGATGGTGGATGGAACTCAGAACTTGCTGTGCACAACATAAATGTGTTAATTGATAAACTTGGGTTAGATCTTTACACAGAGGTAATCAATTGGGAAGAAATGCGGGATTTTCAGTTAGCATTCTTTAAATCTGGGGTTCCTCACATAGATATTCCTCAGGATCATGCTTTTATTGCCACTCTTTACGACTATGCTGAAAAATACAAAATTAAGTACATATTAAATGGCGGTAACATCTCTACCGAATGCGTCCGTAACCCGATGGAATGGCTTTACTATGGCACCGATATGGTTCAATTGAAAGATATTATGCGTAAATTTTGCACTAATAAAATGGAAACATATCCTTTCAGCTCAATTTTGAGACATAAATTTTATTTGCGATACATTAAGGGCGTTACTGTTATAAAACCACTGAATTATATGCCATATATTAAAGAAGAGGCTGTGGAATTTTTAGAAAAAGAATATGGTTGGAAACCTTATCCTCAGAAACATTTTGAGTCACGTTTTACAAAATTCTATGAAGGATACTGGCTTCCTAAACGCTTTGGGTTCGATACACGAAAAGTTCAATATTCTAGTCTCATTCTTACCGGACAGATGAAAAGAGAGGAAGCTCTCGATAAACTCAACGAACCTGCCTACAACCCAAAAACTATCGAAGATGAGTTTAACTATATTGCAACAAAGCTAAGGATTACCCCTGAAGAACTGAGAGGATACCTCACTATGCAAAAAAAATACTATTGGGATTACAAAAACCAGGAATCAATATTTAAACTCGGCGCCAAGGTGCTTAAAGCCATAGGTGTCGAAAAATCGATTAAAAGATGATAACCATAGTAGATTACGGTTTGGGCAATATACGTGCCTTTTCAAATGTTTATGAACGTCTGAATATAAAAACAGTTATTGCTAGGAAAGCTGATGATCTCCGTAGTGCTACCAAAATTATTTTACCTGGCGTTGGTTCTTTTGATCATGCTATGAACTTGCTCAATAATTCTGGTATGCGTGATGAATTGGATGCCCTAGTATTAGTTAAGAGAGTTCCTGTTATAGGTATCTGTCTTGGTATGCAAATTATGGCTAAATCAAGTGATGAGGGCAAACTTGCTGGTTTGAACTGGTTTGATGCAGAAGTAAAGTTGTTTGATTCAAACTCTATCATTTTCAAAACCAGATACCCTCACATGGGATGGAACACCATTGAAGCGACAAAATTCAGCCCTATTCTTATGAATTTACCAAATGATTCAAAGTTTTATTTCTTGCATTCTTACTATTTTGATTGCAAAGACCCTGCTGACGTGCTAACTCGAACAACCTACGGCATTACTTATCCAAGTGCTATAAACAAAGGTAACATCTTTGGTATCCAATTTCATCCAGAAAAAAGTCATTCCAATGGTGTGCAATTATTAAAAAATTATGCATTACTATAATTTCACAGATATTACATAAAATGTTATACCCTCGAATTATTCCAATCCTTCTTATACATAAAAAGGGGTTAGTAAAGACACAACAGTTTAGAGAACCAAAATATGTAGGTGATCCTATAAATGCTGTAAAGATTTTTAACGAAAAAGAAGTAGACGAAATCATTGTTATTGATATTGATGCTTCAAGTAACGGAGATGAACCGGATTATAAACTAATTGAAAATCTTGCCTTTGAATGCAGGATGCCTTTATGTTATGGTGGAGGAATAAAAACCGTTGAACAAGCCCAACGGATTTTTAGTTTAGGAGTTGAAAAAATCTCTGTTAGTTCTGCGGCCATAAAAAATGCTTCTATAATAGAACAAATGACCGAACGTGTTGGTAGCCAGAGTGTAGTTGTTGTAATTGATGCTAGAAAAAATCCCTTTAACAACAATTATGAGGTTTATACTCACAATGGGAAAAAAGCCACTGGGTTAAATCCGGTAGACTTTGCAGTAGAAATGGAAAAAAAGGGAGCAGGTGAAATTGTAATTAATTCAATTGACCAGGATGGTATGATGCAAGGATATGATATGAACCTCATAAATACAATAAGGAATGCTATTTCAATACCACTAACAGTAATGGGAGGTGCAGGCTCATTAGATCATTTGGGAGAAGTTATTAAAGCATATGGTATTATCGGCACAGCTGCTGGAAGCCTTTTTGTATTTAAAGGTAAATATCGTGCTGTTTTAATTAATTACCCGACAGTAATTGAAAAAGAAGAATTAATTAATAAATATTTTATGTCTACATGGATTAATAAATAATAAATTATATCCGATTTAATCTATATTAAATAATAAGTTCAAATATCTATAATATAAGCATATAGCCTTATATTGAAATAAAATTTTATGGCACTCGAAACCGTAACTTTGACCGTTTAATAAATCCTAACACCAATTGTTTCCAGAATCTATTAATTAAGTTACTGAATTTCTCTCTCTAACGGCAACATTAATATATTTATTGAGTTTTAAAAATTCAGTAACAGATCTAAAAAATTTTCAGTCATAATAAAGATAGCTCTCTTTTGAATGTAAATAATAATAATAATTGAGAAAAAAATATAGCTAAAATATGGGAAAAAATATCCTCCTTATAACCGGTGGCACAGGATCTTTCGGTAATGCTGTTCTCCGCCGCTTTATTGATAATAACCAATTCAAGGAGATACGAATCTTCTCCCGCGATGAGAAAAAGCAGGATGATATGCGACACGAGTTGCAAAACCCTAAGGTAAAATTTTACATTGGTGATGTTCGTGACAAACGCTCGGTGGATGGTGCAATGGTAGGTGTTGACTATGTCTTTCACGCTGCTGCTCTTAAGCAGGTTCCATCTTGTGAGTTCTTTCCTATGCAGGCGGTTAAAACAAATGTAATTGGCACAGAGAATGTTCTTGACAGTGCTATTGAACACGGGGTTAAAAATGTTGTGGTTTTAAGTACAGACAAGGCGGCCTACCCTATCAATGCAATGGGTATTAGTAAAGCGATGATGGAGAAAGTTGCAATTGCCAAAGGGCGGCAGCTTGGTAGTGACTCTAAGACAACTATTTGCTGTACCCGATATGGAAATGTTATGGCAAGCCGTGGCTCTGTTATCCCTCTATGGATTGAGCAGATAAAGTCAAACGGCTTTATAACTGTTACCGACCCAAATATGACCCGCTTTATGATGACTTTGGACGATGCTGTAGATCTTGTCCTATATGCTTTTGAACACGGCAAAAATGGCGATCTCTTTGTTCAAAAAGCACCTGCTGCCACTCTAACCACTCTGGCAGAGTCACTCAATCAACTATATAACAAAACAACTGAGATAAGGGTTATTGGCACAAGGCACGGCGAAAAGCTTTACGAAACCCTTGTTACAAGGGAGGAGATGGTCAAGAGTATAGATATGGGTGATTATTTCCGAATCCCGGCAGATAACAGAGACCTTAATTACGATAAGTTCTTCATTGAAGGACAGGAAGAGCTCTCTTCTCTCGAGGATTATCACTCCCACAACACCAAAAGATTGGATGTAGAAGAGATGAAAAAACTCTTGCTCAAACTTGAATTGATTCAAAAAGATATCAAATAATTGAGAGATGAGAATAGGAATAACTGGGCAATCGGGTTTTGTTGGTAATCATCTGTTTAACATTCTAGGGTTAAATTCAAGCTTTGAGAGAGTTCCTTTCGAGGATAGCTTTTTTGAGGATGAGCAGCATCTTCGCACCTTTGTAAAGCAGTGTGATGTAATTGTGCACTTGGCTGCTGTAAATAGGGACCCTAACCCCATTGTGATATACAACACAAACCTCATTCTTGTGAGAGGGCTTATATCTGCAATGGAAGTTGAAGGCGTAACACCTCACCTTATCTTCTCATCCTCTATTCAGGAAGAGAGAGATAACCTCTACGGAAAATCTAAAAGAGAGGGTCGTGAACTGTTAGAGGAGTGGGCAAAGAGAGTTGGGGCAACTTTTACCGGGTTGGTTATCCCTAATGTTTATGGGCCATTTTCAAAGCCAAACTACAATACTTTTATTGCCACTTTTGCCCACCAACTAATAAATGGAGAGACCCCTAATATTCAGGAAGATGGCAATATTAAACTTGTTTATGTTAACTCTTTGTGCAGTTTTATTATTAATCAAATAATCAACGCAAAAAAGGGGAGCATAACCAGAGTAGATGTCCCATACGATTTTGAGAAGAGGGTATCAAAGATTCTTTCACTCTTTATTAGCTTTAAAGAGTTGTATGCAGAGAAAGGCTTTATACCCAACCTTAAAGACATAAACGAGGTCAATCTCTTTAATACCTTTAGGAGCTATCTAAACTACTCAACCCATTTCCCTGTAAAGCTTGTCAAGAATAGCGACCCTCGCGGATTCTTTGTTGAGACCATTAAACTTGGTATTGGTGGGCAGGTCTCTTTCTCAACTACTATACCGGGTGTTACCCGCGGTAACCACTACCACACAAGAAAAATTGAGCGTTTTACAGTTATTCGTGGCAAGGCAAGAATTCAACTAAGAAAGATTGGTTCAGAAGATGTTATCAATCTTTTTCTGGATGGAAACGAGCCCTCCTATGTAGATATGCCTGTATGGTACACACATAACATTACAAACATTGGAGAAGAGGAGTTATATACACAATTTTGGATTAACGAATGGTACAATCCCCAGGACGGAGATACATTTTTTGAGGAGGTTTAAATGAAAAAACTAAAAGTAGTAACAGTTGTAGGTACGAGGCCGGAAATTATACGACTTTCGTGCGTTTTAAAAAAACTTGATCAATCTGATGCAATTGAGCATACCCTTGTTCATACCGGACAAAATTACGATTATGAACTTAATGAGATCTTCTTTGAAGATCTTGGTCTTCGCAAACCGGACTATTTCTTAGAGGCGGCCGGGAAGAATGCTACCGAGACTGCAGGACAAATCTTGATTAAGATAGACCCCGTACTGGAAAAGATAACTCCTGATGCCTTCCTTGTGCTGGGAGACACAAATTCCTGCCTCTGCGCAATTGCAGCCAAGAAAAGGCATATTCCAATCTTCCATATGGAGGCAGGAAACAGATGTTTTGACCAACGTGTTCCGGAGGAGAGTAACAGAAAAATTGTAGACCATATTTCCGATATCAATTTAACTTACAGCGATATTGCACGTGAGTATCTCTTAAGAGAGGGGCTTCCTGCCGACCGTATTATCAAAACCGGCAGCCCAATGTTCGAAGTTCTTAACCAACATATTGATGCTATTAACGCTTCCAATGTATTATCTCGTCTCAAACTGGAAAAAGATAAGTACTTTGTAGTATCATCTCACAGAGAAGAGAACATCAACAGTGAAAAGAATTTTAATGGTCTTATTGACTCACTTAACCAGATTGCCGAAAAATATGGCTACCCTATTATTGTGAGCACACACCCAAGGACCAGAAAGATGATAGAGTCCAAAATGATAAAGGTTAAACCACTTATTCAACTCCTTAAACCTCTAGGTTTTATAGATTACAACGCACTCCAGAAGAATTCCTATGCTGTTCTTTCTGATAGTGGTACAATTAGCGAAGAGTCCTCTATTCTAAATTTCCGCGCACTAAACATTCGCGAAGCACACGAACGTCCCGAAGCAATGGAGGAGGCAAGCGTAATGATGGTTGGAATGAACCCCGAGAGAATACTCCAAGGACTTGTACAACTTCAATATCAAAAAACAGGCTCAGAAAGGAATTTTAGACCCGTAAACGACTATTCTATGCCTAATTTTAGTGATAAGGTGGTTAGAATAATTATTAGTTACACCGATTATGTGAAAAGGCTTGTTTGGCATGACGATGTAAAATAAAATTATTAATTAACTCCTATTTAGAATATATTTGAGAGAATACTTTTTTTCTAAACAATGATAACGAACCTTAAGAATAATTGCTTTTAGTGTTTTTAGTTAAATCGGAATTAAGTCGTATTTATAAGAAATTGTATCACAAAAATTTGAAAACATTATTCAAAGAGAAAGAGATTGATTATTCTTCACAAAAAAAACTTGTCATTAACAAACATTTAAAAATATGAAAGCAGTTTTCATGGGTCTGGGATACATTGGACTACCAACAGCAGCAGTTGCTGCAAGTAAAGGGATTAAAGTTGTTGGTGTGGATGTAAATCCTGTTGTTGTAGAAACGATTAATCATGGAAAAATTCACATAATAGAACCTGATCTTGATAAGGTAGTAAAATCAGTCGTAGATAAAGGATATTTGAAAGCATCTTTAAATCCGGAAGAGGCAGATGCATTTTTTATTGTAGTACCCACTCCATTCAAACAGAATCACAGAGCAGACATTTCCTACGTTGAGTCAGCCACCAGAGCAGTTATTCCATACTTAAGAGAAGGAAATCTATTTGTAATTGAATCGACATCTCCTGTCTTAACAACTGAGAAGATGGCAGATATAATCTTCAAAGAAAGACCAGAGCTTAAAGATAAAATTTATATCGCATATTGTCCGGAGCGGGTTTTACCAGGGAATGTCTTATACGAACTTGAGAATAATGATAGAGTTATAGGAGGTATTAATCCGGAATCTTCAGATAAAGCAATAGAGTTCTACTCAATATTTGTAAAAGGCAATCTTCATAAAACAAATGCTCGTACTGCAGAGATGTGTAAACTCACAGAAAATTCTTCTCGCGATGCTCAAATTGCTTTTGCCAATGAACTTTCCATGATTTGTGATAAAGCCGCGATTGATGTCTGGGAGCTTATTGAGCTAGCCAACAAACATCCTAGAGTGAAGATACTCCAACCAGGTTGTGGTGTTGGTGGACATTGTATTGCAGTTGACCCTTGGTTTATTGTTTCTGAATACCCAGAACAAGCTCAAATAATTAAAAGGGCTCGCGAAACAAACGATTATAAGGCAGACTGGTGTGCAAATCGAGTCGTTGAAACTTGCTTGGAATATGCAAATAAAACGGGCAAAGAACCTGTCGTTGCTTGTATGGGTCTTGCTTTTAAGCCTGATATTGATGATCTTAGGGAGTCACCAGCAAAATATATAACCTCCAGAGTAATATCTGAAGCTAGAGCAGAAATTATGGTAGTAGAACCAAATATTTCCACCCATAAAAGTTTCAACCTAACAACCTATAAGGAAGCATGTGAAAAAGCTGACATTATTGTTTGGCTTGTTAAACATAAAGAGTTTTTAACCATTCCAAAACTAGCTGGTAAGATTGAATTAGATTTTTGTGGCGTTAGAAAGTATTGTATATGAGAAAGAAAATAATGTTGGTATTTGGAACCAGGCCAGAGGCAATAAAGATGGCTCCTTTGGTCAAAGAATTTGAAAAACACCCTACAGAATTCGAAACAATTGTATGTGTTACTGGACAACATCGCGAAATGCTAGATCAGGTACTAAAATTGTTCTCAATTGAACCTCAATACGATCTTAACATAATGAAACAAAGTCAAGATCTTTATGATATTACATCAAGAGTTTTGCTCGGTATGAGAGATGTACTTTTAAAATCAAAACCCGACTTAGTCCTTGTTCACGGGGATACTACCACATCTACTGCGTCAGCATTGGCTGCTTTTTATCAACAAATAGCTGTGGGGCACATTGAGGCTGGATTGAGAACTCATAATATTTACAGCCCTTGGCCCGAAGAGATGAATCGCCTAATCACAAGCCGAATAGCAACATACAACTTCTCTCCTACTGCCTTAAGTAAAGAGAATCTAATTAAAGAAGACATTGCAGAAGATAAAATTATTATTACCGGGAACACTGTTATAGACGCTCTTCATATTGTTATAAACAAAATTAAGAACAATTCTAAATTAAAAATCCAACTTCAGCTAGACTTAAAGAATGCTGGTTATGAAGTAAACCGTTTAATTGGTAAAAGGAGGTTGGTCTTGATTACTGGTCATCGAAGAGAGAATTTTGGTGAAGGTTTTATTAATATCTGTTATGCAATAAAGACATTGACAGAAAAATACGCTGAGGTTGATTTTGTATACCCTATGCATCTTAATCCAAATGTAAGGCAACCAATTAACGAAATATTTGGTAAATATAACTCAATATCAAATCTGTTCTTTATTGAGCCGTTAGATTATCTCCCTTTTGTATACTTAATGGAAAAATGCGATATTGTGTTAACAGATAGTGGAGGGATACAAGAAGAAGCTCCAGGATTAGGTAAACCTGTATTAGTTATGCGAACAACAACAGAACGGCCGGAAGCATTGGAAGCAGGAACAGTAAAATTGGTAGGAACAGATTATAATAAGATTCTTTCGGAGGTTTCCTTATTGCTTGATAATGCAAAGTACTACGAAACAATGAGTAAAGCTAATAATCCATACGGTGATGGGATGGCTTGCAAAAGAATTGTTGAGAAATTTTTATAATTTTATAAAAATATATAATGAAACAAATAATCCAAGATCTTAAGAGTGGGCAAACAATATTAGAGGAAGTTCCTGCTCCACAGGTTAAAAGTGGAAACGTCCTTATTAAAACTTCACATACCCTAGTATCACTGGGAACTGAACGGTCATTGGTTGAATTCGGAAAAGCAAATTTGCTAGATAAAGCACGTCAACAGCCGGACAGGGTTAAACAGGTGTTGGATAAAATTAGGTCTGAGGGGTTGTTGCCTACTTTGGAAGCGGTTTTTAATAAGCTCAACCAACCTTTGCCCTTGGGATATTGTAATGTGGGTGTTGTTAAAGAGGTTGGGAAGGGTGTTACTGGCTTCAATGTAGGTGACAGAGTGGCTTCCAATGGTGGCCACGCCGAATATGTATGTGTTCCTGAGAATTTATGTGCAAAAATACCGGATAATGTTTCTAATGAGGAAGCTGCTTTTACTGTTATCGGCTCCATTGGACTTGAGGGAATAAGGTTATGTAATCCTACATTTGGTGAGACGATTGTTGTTGTTGGTCTCGGTTTAATAGGACTTATTACTGCTTCTCTTCTAAAATCCAATGGCTGTAGGGTTGTGGGTTACGATTTTGATCAATCTAAAGTTGATATTGCTAAGCAAAATGGAATTATAGCTTTTAATCCGAGTCAAGGTGATGATCCTGTTAAATTTGTCAAGAATATAACCAATGGCATAGGTGCAGATGGTGTGATAATTACAGCATCAAATAAAAGTGATGAAATTATCCACCAAACTTCCGAGATGAGCAGGCAAAGGGGTCGCATTATTCTGGTTGGTGTTATCGGCCTTGATATCCGCAGAGATGATTTCTACAAAAAAGAGCTTACATTCCAAGTATCTTGCTCTTATGGGCCGGGAAGGTACGACGATAATTACGAGCAAAAAGGTATAGATTACCCTATAGGGTTTGTTAGGTGGACTGAGAAAAGGAATTTCGAAGCAATCCTTAACGCAATTTCTGACGGCCAGTTAAAAGTGAGTCATTTGATTACCGAAAAAGTCATTTTGGATAACTACCTGGAGATTTACGGAGATATGCGCAAATCTGGCTCAATTGCTTCCATTTTGGTTTATCCGGAATCATCGGAGTATAGTGTAAAGACAGAGGTCAATATAATTCAATTCGAAAAGAAGCCTGGGATTTTTGGGATAATTGGTGCTGGGAACTTCACCTCTGCAACTGTACTCCCTCGGCTTAAAAAGATTGGAGTGCCCGTCAAGTACATTGCTAGCGCAGGCGGATTGACAGCAAAGAGTCTTGCCAAAAAAGCGGGAATAGCAAATGCCACATCAGACTACAGGGTTATTTTGGAGGATGAGGAAGTGGATTCCGTTATAATTACTACTAGACATAACCTACACGCTAAAATGGTTATAGAGTCTCTATCTGCAGGGAAACATGTTTTTGTAGAGAAGCCTCTTTGTCTCAACATTGCAGAACTTGAGGAGATCATCTCCACAAAGGATAAGAATCCGGGCTTACAACTGGTGGTTGGGTTTAACCGTAGGTTTGCACCGCTGGCATTGGAAATGAAGCGTCTTATTGGTTCCGGTCCAAAAAACATAGTAGCCACAATGAATGCCGGTTTTATTCCGAAAGATATATGGGTGCATAATCTTGAAGTAGGTGGTGGACGTATTATTGGAGAAGCCTGTCACTTTATAGATCTCTGTTCTTTTTTAACCGGAAGTAAAGTTAGGTCTGTTTGTATGAATAGTTTGGGTGTTAATCCTAAAGAGAACACAGACAATGCTTCAATTTTATTGAAATATGACGATGGGTCAAATGCTGTTATTAACTATTTTTCAAACGGCAGTAAGGCATACTCAAAAGAGAGGATAGAAATTTACAACCAGGAAAAAACAATAGTCATAGATAACTGGAGGAGGTTGTATGGTTACGGGGTTAAGCCGTCCAAAATAAAATCACGTATGGACAAAGGACACCTAGAGCAGTTCTCTCGACTCAAGGATTCAATCAAAACAGGTGTACCTATTATTCCTTTTGATGAAATTATTAATACTACAAAGGCAATTTTTGCTGCAATCGATAGTTTAAAAAAGGGTCGTTGGATAGATGTTGGATAAAATATATACTATTTTCCGTTTAGGAATAGTTAACGTTTTATATGTTATTTGGTACAGGGTTTCTTTAAAGATTGGCTTTAGAAAGTTGTCCTTTAAAAGGAGGAATTTTATTATCACCGATGACTTTTTTTCGGTAGAATATATACCCAACTTATTAGGGGATAACGATAGAATTACGCTTTTTGCCGATGCCGACAAAATAGTATCAGGTCATTTCAGATATTATAATTACCACTGGATTCAGGTGGGTGATGTTCCCAATTGGTTTGCTAACCCTTTTATCGGAAGAAGTTACCCTAATGCCAATAAGCACTGGACTGAATTGGCAGATTTTGATTTAATTGCGGGTGATATTAAAAACATTTGGGAGGCAAGCCGTTTCAAATGGGTTATGACTCTTTCACGTGCATATGCTGCTTCAGGAGAAAAAAAATACATTGAAAGACTTAATTTCCTTCTTAAAGACTGGTCAATTAATAATCCTTTTAATATTGGGCCTAACTGGAAATGCGGACAGGAGGCCTCCATCAGAATCTTTAATCTTCTTAACTCCCTACAATTTCTGGGGCAGCATTTAAAGCCATCTGAGTCTATTTGCCAGTTTGTCTATTATTCACTTGATCGTATCTCAAGGAATATTTTTTATGCTATCGCACAAAACAATAACCACGGTACAAGCGAATCTGCTGCCTTGTATATAGGGGGGTTGTGGCTAAATTCAATTGATTCTGTAAAATATCCCCGAGCTTTAACATATTCTAAAAGTGGGAGATACTGGCTAGAGAACCGCGTTAATAAGCTTATATCACACAGTGGAAGTTTCTCACAACACTCTGTTAACTACCACAGACTGCTTTTAGATACTCTCTCCTATTGTGAGTTCTGGAGAAATAAATTAAATGACAAACGCTTCTCTAATCAATTCTACAAAAAGTCTTTAGCTGCTACCCACTGGTTGTGGCGAGTTACAGATGAAATATCTGGTGATGCACCTAACCTTGGATCTAATGATGGTGCATTGTTATACAACCTGATATCTTTTGGATATAGAGATTTCCGACCTTCACTGGCTTTTGCAAACGAACTTTTTGGAGCGGGTGTTTCATTTGATGGTGTTAAGGCTATTGACAAGCTTAATTCTGATGGTTACACAACTCTTATTGGGGATAATTCGTGGGCTCTGGTAAAATGGCCTTTTTATAAATTCAGACCATCACATAGTGATGCGCTTCACTTCGACTTGTGGTATATGGGAAGAAACATCCTCTGTGATTGCGGCACCTATTCCTATAATCCTGTTAGAGATTTTGGGGTATCTCTTTCATCTGTTGGATTTCACAATACTGTCTCATTTGATGGTTTTGACCAGATGCCATTGATTAGCAGATTCCTCAAGGGTGGATGGCTAAATACATCATATGTTTCGTCCATTTCAACCAGTGAAGGTGGCTATAAGTGGTCCTGTTCTTATAAGGACAATAGGGGCAATATTCACATTAGAGAAATTAAGGTGATAGAAGACACCTGGATAATAACAGACAATCTGTCGGGAAATTTTAAAAGTGCTATTATTGGATTCAATATCAACTATCCTGATTGTCTATTAAATAATGGTGTTTTGCTCACAGACAGTTTTTCCTTGACCCCTCCAATCGATGGTGAATCTGTTTTAAGTGACTCCTTTGCATCGCTTTACTATTGGGAGAAGCATCCTATTAAAAGGTTGAATATTGAAGTATATAAGCCGGGAATATATACTACAGTGATAAAACTGATTTGATTAATGATATGAAGGTTCTATATTTTCATCAGCATTTTACAATCCCAACAGGTTCAGGTGGTACAAGATCTTACGAAATGGCTCATCGTTTAGTTGAAAGAGGTCATAAAGTTATAATGGTTTGTGGTGAAACTTCAAAACTAGAGTTACCTGAGATGTATTTGAAAAATGTTAAGAAAGGAGTGATTGATGGTATTAATGTATTACAGATATCACTTCCCTATTCTAACAGAGATGGAATTGCAAAGAGAACGCTAACTTTTTTAAGGTTTGCATTATTAGGAATAAAGATTGCATTAAATGAAAAGTATGATATTGTTTTTGCTACTTCTACTCCTCTAACAGCCGGGATTCCAGGATTGTTTGCAAAATGGTTTAGAGGCAAAAAATTTGTTTTTGAAGTGAGGGATCTTTGGCCGAAACTGCCAAAGGCACTGGGTATGAAAAATCCTTTACTACTTTGGGGAATGAGTTTTTTAGAATGGATATCTTATCGCAATGCTGATGGTTGCATAGGGCTTTCTCCCGGAATTTGTGATGGTATAGCCAAGAAATCACAAAAGGGAAAAAGGATTGAAATGGTCCCAAATGGCTGTGATTTGAACATTTTCACACCCTCTTTAAGAGAACCATTATCTTTGGAGGGAATTGATTCAAGCAAAATAGTTGCGGTTTTTACAGGTGCACACGGCATTGCAAACGGGCTTAATGCTGTATTAGATGTTGCTTCTACTTTAAAAGCAATGGGACGTGACGATATCGTTTTAGCATTTATTGGCGACGGAAAAGTTAAAGAAAAGCTCGTTTCACGTGCTTTTAAAGAAAGGTTGGACAACTGCAGGTTTTATGATCCTGTTCCCAAGCTGCAACTCAATAAAATTATTGCAAGTGTCGATATAGGCCTGATGATTCTTGCAAATGTGCCGGCATTCTACTATGGCACATCGCCAAACAAGTTCTTTGATTATATATCCTCTGGCCTACCGGTACTAAATAACTATCCTGGCTGGCTCGCCGACATAATTCAGGAACACAACTGCGGCTTTGTCATACCACCAAATGATCCTCAATCATTTGCCAATGAACTTATTAATTTGGCCGACAACCCCATATTACGGTATAAAATGGGCCAAAACGCCCGCCACTTAGCCGAATCAAAGTTCTCAAGAGCAGTTTTAGCCAATAAATTTGTTGATTTTTTGGAAAAAGTTAAAGTTAGCGATTAATCCCTATCATAAATAAAGGGTGACTAGGAATAAAAAATACAGTAAAAATGTGAGCAAGGATACATTAAAATACTACTCAAAAACTGATTAGTTACGCAGAATTTTGCAGCCCGTTTATGCTAATGAAAATTTAATCGATTAAACCCGCCAATTACAATTATTTATATCACCAACTTAATAACTTCATTGTAATAGACTAAAAAAATTTGATATGGAATTTAAAAAAGCAGTTGAATTATCAAATAAAAACACACATATTATAGGAAAGAAACACAAAGACTCGATAATTGATGAAATCATCGTTTGTCCAACAGATCCAGATATGTTTAATCATTTTTTTGAAAATTATCTCCTTTTTGGTAATTGGGAACAAGCCATAGCGCCTTACATTGAAAAAGATATGACAGTCGTTGTCATAATGGATAGGCATCGGATCCGAGCGCAATCATTATTAGTATATAAGAACATATTTAACCTACCCGACGAATTAGGCGCAATAATTGATTGAACAATTGGTTAAAAGCAACTTATTTTAGTTTTGGTTGCACAATCGAGTAAAATAACAAGACGGATAATCAAATAAATAAATAAATAAATAAATAAATAAATTAACAACCAACTTATATTCTACCTTTAACAAAAAATGTACAAACACTTCTTTAAACCTTTCTTGGATTCTTCATTATCATTTTTTGGGTTAGTAATTATTAGTCCATTGTTTTTGGTTGTTTGGGTGGTGCTTTTGATTACAAATGAAGGTGGTGGGGCGTTTTTTATTCAAACAAGACCTGGTTATAGAGGACGTTTTTTTAAGGTTATTAAGTTTAAAACTATGAATGATAAAGTAGATTGTAATGGGAATCTTCTGCCTGATAAAGATCGGGTTACTGCTTTTGGCTGCTTTATTCGTTCTCTATCAATTGATGAATTGCCACAGTTGATAAATGTTTTGAAAGGAGATATGAGTTTGGTTGGTCCAAGGCCTCTATTAGTTGAGTATCTTCCTCTTTACTCTCAGGAACAGGCTAAAAGACATAACGCAAGACCCGGAATGACAGGTTGGGCTCAGGTGAATGGACGGAATGCAATCTCCTGGAAGCAGAGGCTTGAGTTAGATGTTTGGTATGTAAATAATGTAAGCTTTTGGCTTGATGTTAAAATACTATTTATAACTGCTAAGAAAGTGTTTGTTCGTGACGGAATAAATGCTTCAAATAGCGTTACAATGGAACCATTTAGGGGTAATAATTAAATTTTTTTGTTATGTTTTTATTTGGGGCAAGTGGTCACTCTAAGGTTATAATTGACTCATTAACAGCTTCCGGAATTTCAATCGGTGGTCTTTTTGACGATAATCCAGATATTAAGAGACTGCTTGAGTATCCTGTGTTTGGTGCTTTTAATAAAGATATCCTTGGAGATGACTCATTGATAATTTCGGTAGGAGTCAATAATATAAGAAAAAAAATTGTTGAGAAATTGCCACACAATCTAAAATATGGAAGGGCAATACATCCATCTTCAATTATGTCTAACTACGCTTCTATTGGAGTAGGTACTGTAATAATGCAAGGTTCAGTAATTCAGTCCTGTGTTAACATAGGTAAGCACTGTATTATCAATACTTCGGCAACAGTAGATCACGACTGCCAAATTGAAGACTACGTTCATATATCACCAAATGCTACTCTATGCGGTGGAGTGAGTGTTGGAGAAGGAACACAGGTTGGTGCTGGTGCAGTAATAATCCCCGGCATAAAAATCGGGAAATGGAGTCTGGTTGCAGCAGGAGCTGTTGTAATAAAAGATGTACCTGATAATGTTTTAGTCTTGGGAAATCCGGCAAGAGTAGTAAAAAAAATACTCCCTTAACCTTAACCTTGCCAAGGTTTGTGGACTAACTTACTACTGCATTCGTATAAATATTAAATTATGGATAACACAGAAATAAAAGATGTAACTGAATTCTTACTAGGACTAAAGCAAGACAACCATAGAAAAAGCTGTTTATCCATGGCTATAACCAGTGCCAGACACTTAACTGGTAGAGATATTAAAACCGGAGAGGGTAATATTAATGAAATGATTACAACTTTAACATTAAGAGATGATGTTAGAGAAGAAAATCTGATAAATGAATCATTTTTCACAGGTGTAACAACCTATCTGATTATTTTAGAACAAATTGGTATTTTATTTAAATCAAATTTAAAAATTCTAAAAGAAAACAATAATACACCCGGTTTGATTGTGGCACTCAATCATTTTTCATCTTTTTCTGCTGATGAAATTGATACAATTTATGCCTTAAGAAACTCGCTTACCCATAACTTTGGATTAAATAATATTCCAAAAAGAGGTAGTAAGAGTAAAAAATGTTATAAATTCACTCTTATGTTTGATTCTAGCGAGAAAGTCATCAAAGCAGCGCCATTAGAATGGGATGGTAACTATAATGATAAAACAGACCAAAGCAGGACAAAAATTTTCATTCCAAAATTATGTGACAGTTTCGAAGAAGTTATTAAAACTCTCAATAGTAAATTCGAGGAAGACCACCTTATTTTAAGAATTGAAGACAAAGAAGAAATATACTCAAGATTTTCTATAGTAATTACTAATAATTAATGGGTAGAACCCCACAGAAAATTAATATATAGTTAATAATTTACACGTTAGTTTAAAGTAGAACCAATTCAATAAGCTATGAATGATTGCGAAAGTGTTTGGAAAAGAATTGTATCAAATTCGGAGATAATAGAGTTAAATACAATTACAGGGCTCCGTTTAAGTTATAAAGTAGATGTCGATAATATAGTATGGATTGGTAAAGAGCCAACAATGCGTACTTTATACCGTCAATCAAGGAAGACTATTTGTGCATGTTTTGATGCAAGAAATCGAAATTTGAGTCCAAGCCAATATCCAGGGACTGCTACCTCATATAAATGGGCACTTCTAAACCATCCCAAAATATGGTTCGTACAGAGTATTTAACCTTACCAAGGTTTGTGGACCTTGAAACCGTTTATAGTGAGTGATTGTTTTAACGTTATATTCTTAATAAATTATCTCTCGTGAATAAAAGTGAATTGAAAGAATTTGAGAAAAGCCTGCAAGAACATAGCGATGAGATGACTTTCAGTAAAGAGAAGTCGGAGGAATTTTTGGCAAAGGATTGGTGTAATAACCCCAATTGGAAAACTAAGCAAGAATTATAGTGGCTTATGTACTCAACCTGGAAGGAGTTAGTTCTCAAAAAAATTAGATACATCACTCGGATAAACTGATGACCAAAAGATTCATTGATCAATCTCAATATTAATGGAAACGGACTATAAAACAAGAGAGTACAAAGAGAGATATTCAAGATGGCAAGATGCTGCTATAACTCAATTAGGTTACTCTAACAACCTAATATTATTGCTGGCAACTGGTTTACTCGGTTTTGTTTTTGAAAAAAAGACTTACTTCAAAATTTTAAATGTTTTTCAATCCGGAATTGACTGGAGTACAGTGTTGTATATATTTGCCATACTTAGTTTGTTTTCATCAATTATGTTTGGATTACTTGTCACTATATCAAGATTATATAATTTTAGAATTGACAGAAATATTGTATTAACCCGGAAAAGATTCCATAAAACACATAATAATAGTGAAAACAAACTTCCTAAATTTCATGCTAAGTCGCATTTAAGGAATAAAAAAAAGTGTTTTGTACTTTTTAAATTGGTTTTAACAAAAGATTTACCTACAATTAGTGATGAAGAGGTTGCAGATTTAAATACTGTTTGTCCTCATTGCTCAAAATTCTCAAATTTATTGGAAATCTCTTATGTTTTAGGTATTCTCACTTGGAGATATCACAAAAGGCAACTTTTTTTCTTTGTGATTTCTCCCATATTATACTTTATCAGCATTTTAGCATAAATACATCTTATATTAGTACTCATTTTCAAACAAGCATTTAAAAAAGTTATATATATATGTCATCTCAACCTAAAATCTGGCTCTCACTAGCTCAAATGGGTGGGCAGGAGCAAAAGTTTATACAAGAGGCGTTTGATACAAACTGGGTGGTCCCGTTGGGGCCAAATGTAGATGGTTTTGAGAGGGATCTGCAGGGGTATCTGGGGGAGGATAAACATATTGTGGCTCTGAGTTCGGGAACGGCTGCTCTGCATCTGGCGCTAATTCAGATGGGTGTTGGAGAGGGCGATGAGGTTATCTGCCAGTCTTTTACCTTTTCTGCAAGTGCAAACCCGATTAGGTATGTTGGGGCGATTCCGATTTTTGTAGATAGTGAGCCGGATACCTGGAATATGTCGCCTAAGTTTTTGGAGGAGGCAATCAGGGATAGGATTGCTCAAACAGGGCGTGCGCCCAAGGTGATGATTCCGGTGCACCTCTATGGGATGCCTGCCAAGATGGATGAGATAATGGCTATTGCAAATCGTTACGGGATTGCTGTGCTGGAGGATGCTGCCGAGGCTTTGGGTTCTATATACAAGGGGCAGTTTTGCGGTACTTTTGGGGAGTTTGCCTGTTTGTCGTTTAATGGGAATAAGATTATTACGACCTCGGGCGGGGGTGCGTTGGTCTGTAGTAGGGCAGATGATGCTGTTGTGACTAAGTTTTTGGCTACTCAGGCTCGTGATAATGCTCCTCACTACCAGCACTCTCATATTGGCTATAACTACAGGCTGAGTAATATTTGTGCCGGTATTGGGCGTGGGCAAATGTTGGTTCTTGACCAACACATCGCCGCCCGCCGGTCAATCAATCATAAATATAAGGAGATGCTCAAAGATTGTCCCGGAATCTCGTTTCTGGAGAATCCCGGCCCGGCCTTCGAATCAAATATGTGGCTCACCTGCATTATCATCGACCCACACAAAGCCGGCTTCTCCCGTGAAGATCTCCGCCTTAAAATGGAGGCAGCTAACATAGAGACCCGCCCCCTCTGGAAACCGATGCACCTCCAGCCAATCTTTCACGAATACCCATTCTACGGCGACGGCACAGCCGAAACCCTCTTCAACAACGGCCTATGCCTCCCCTCCCACCCCGCACTCACCCAACAAGACTTGGAACGAGTGGTAGGCATTATAGACTTATCGCGACTAGCCCAATAAAAAGCCTTCAGTGGTTTTTTAATATAACAGTGTAAAAACTGTTATATTTTTTGAATACCGTATTTAACATAATTTTTACTTGTAAAGAATTTTTTTAGGTTTGTGGTTGTTAAATGCTTAAAATCAAGCGAAATTCTTGCAAAAAAAAATTAAATATCATAACTTTAATCCACTAGATTAAAACTTATGAATAACATATTAAAAGCAGTACAAATTCTTTGTATTACATCCATTTTATTCGGCTGTAGCAAGAAACCAACTGACCCGGAGCCCGAACCTCCTGTATTAAATAAAAAAATTGTTTTAAGCTCTGCCACTAAAGAGCCGGAGAAACTCCAAAATGTAACAACTGTTAATGTTGATTCGACTAAGTTGGTAATCCAATTCAGTAATAGCAATACCCCTACTTATAAAAAAGGTGATATTCTCATTGGAAGTACCGGCGAGGGATACCTTAGGAAGGTAGAGTCAGTCGCTAAAGTTGGCAATACGCTAACTATAACAACAAGTGACGCCTCTTTGCAAGAGGCTTTTTCAAAGCTGGATATTGATACTTCATTAGTATTTTACCCGGCTATTGAGCAAATTGCTCCAATAAATAGTTCCGGTATTGTAACTGTTGGAGATCAAAAATATAATTATAGCATTGAGTGTGCGGCTCCTGTGATAGCGACAAAAGCTTTATCTGAAAGTATACCTATCTCTTTACCTAATATGAAGTTCAAGTTAGAGAGTCTGGACAAGGCCAGCAAACTGGAAGTAAGTGTAGAGAGGGTTGATGTCTCTTTTAGAATCAAAGCAGATAATCTAAAAGTAAAATTGCTTTCCGGAGCAGATAATCATATCCGAATCGTTTACAATATTAATACCATTACCGAGTTTACTAATATATCTATGATTTTTAAAGGTGGAATTGACGACTCCTTCCCTAAGGTAGATGACTTATGGCCCAAAGATATCTCGTTGGGTACTCTGTTTATATCGGCTATCCCTTTACACTTTTCCTTTAATACAGGTTTTGGTATACAAGCCCGGTTTCTTGTTGGTGTTGGTGCAAATATGATAAGCTCTTTTAAGATAGTAGAGAATTATAATGTGGGTGGAGAGTATATTAACGGGGGATGGAATCATATTTGGGAAAAATCTTCGACTCATACGTCATCTGTTGATTTTAAGCCGATTGGAAATATGACCGGAGACGCAAAAATATATTTAAAACCAAAATTGAAGATTAAGGTTGCAGATATGATAGGCCCCTCTTTATTTGTTAGAGGATATGTATATGGAGAACTGGGATATCCACCTATTAAAGCCGAAGCCGGATACGGACTGGATGGTGGGTTAGAATTTATTGTAAGAGCTTTCAATACAAATCTTGCAAATTTTCAGTGGGTGTTGGCAGAAAAAAAATGGGCGCAATGGTCTTTCATCAACAATGAACCAAACACGCCTAATAGTGAATCGCCAATAGATAACTCTACAAACATCTCTCTCTCTCCTACTCTTAACTGGAATTGCTCAGATGCAGATGGTGATAATTTAGAGTATGATGTATATTTCTCAACCTCAAATCCTCCGGGAACTCTGGTGTCACAAGGGCAAACATCTAAGTCATTTACAAAAGCAGCTCTTTCACATAACACTAAGTATTTTTGGAGAGTTGTTGCTACCGATTCAAGGGATGGCTCTTCTACAAGTCCTGTATGGTCTTTCACTACAGAATCTGCAAAGTTACCTTCGGTAACTACATCTTCTATTACAAACATAGCGGCAACATCTGCCTCAGGAGGAGGTACTGTAACAAGTGATGGCGGAAGTCAGGTAACTTCAAGGGGAGTTTGCTGGAGTACTTCACAAAATCCTACTATATCTGCAAATAAGACAACTAATGGTACAGGAACGGGTAGTTTCTCAAGTTCGATTACCAATTTGACACCGGGTGCCGTTTACTACGTTAGGGCATATGCTACAAATAACCAAGGCACATCGTATGGTTCACAAGTGAGTTTCACCACGGGACAAAACATTACTCTTGCTACCGTCACGACCTCTGCAACAACTAATATAACATCTTCCGGGGCTGCATTAGGAGGTAACGTTGTTTCAAGTGGTAATTCTGCTGTGACCGAGAGAGGGGTGGTCTATGCGACTGCTCAGAATCCAACAACAGCCGGCTCAAAAATTGCTTCGGGTTCCGGAACAGGTGTGTTTAGTGTAAATGCAACCGGGCTCAACGTAAATACTTTGTACTATATAAGAGCATATGCTATCAATAGTGTTGGTACTGCTTACGGGTCTGAAATGAGTTTTACTACTTTGCCGGTGCTTTTGACTCCAACTGTGACAACTTCTGAGCCGGCAGATGTTACCACAAACAGTGCAACTTTAGGAGGAAATGTCACATCTGCAGGAAGTTCCCCGGTAACAGAAAGAGGAATTGTTTATTCTAATGTTCAGAATCCTACAACTAGTAATTACAAGGTGAGTGCAGGAAGTGGAACAGGCATTTTCTCATTGAGTCTTTATTGGCTTACCCCAAATGTTTTGTATTATGCCAGAGCTTACGCAATTAATAGTCAAGGAACTGCATATGGCAATCAGGTTAGCTTCACCACAGGACAAAACATTACACTTCCGACGGTAACAACTACGGCTGCCACAAACATAACTACATCCTCGGCTTCAAGTGGAGGCATCATAACCAGCGACGGAGGAGCTTCTGTTACAGCAAAAGGGGTTTGTTGGAGTACCAGCCATAATCCTACTGTAAACAGCAATAAGACAACTGATGGAGCTGGAACCGGAAGCTTTACAAGTACTCTCTCTGGACTAGCTGCTAATACTACTTATTATTTGAGAGCTTATGCAACAAATGAAGCAGGAACAGCATATGGAAACGAGGTTTCATTTGCAACGACTTCAAGTTCTGATATTATTTTCAACCCCAATCTTACGTATGGGTCAGTAACAGATATTGACGGCAATGAATATAAAACTATTCAAATAGGAACACAAGTATGGATGGCAGAAAACCTAAAAACTACTAAATATGCAAATGGCAATATTATTGGCACTACTAATCCTCCAAATCAAAGAATTATAGGCGAACTATTTCCAAAATATCAATGGCCGGTGAATGGAGATGAAAATAATACTGCAATATATGGGAGATTATACACTTGGTATGCAGCAACAGATGAACGAGGAGTATGCCCGAATGGTTGGCACCTCCCTACACGCAATGATTGGCAAGTTCTTGTTACATATTTAGGCGGAACAAACATAGCTGATAAGCTTATGGAGACAACAACATTGCATTGGCCATCAAGAACATTCCAAGCTACAAATAGTAGTGGATTTACAGCTATAGCGACAGGCGGAAGACACGGAACACAACAAGAAAATGTGAATGGTCAATTTTTTGCATTTGGAGCAAATACTTGCTGGTGGAGTTCAAATCAAGTTAGCGTTGAAGGAGCTACCGGAGTTGGAATGGCATATTATATTGAGTTTATTGAAATTAGTGATGGTGTTTTCAAAAATTCAGGATACTGTGTCCGATGCGTTAAAAATTGAAACTAACAAACCACAACCTCCCGCGCAGCAGACCTTTTGTAGGGAGGACTTTGACAAGTTTTGTTGCTAGATTGTAAGTATCCGAGAGTCTGTTTTTGATTGCTTTTTTACACATTTCTTACTATAATTGTATAACATAAGAACTTAGCTACAATTATTATGAAAAACTTCAACATTGTTAGAGAGGTCGATTGTGGGGGTGATCCTGTAACCAATATGATTATCAGGAGAAAGATAGGCGAATGGGCGGCGTCGGTGCCTAATCATCCCTACTCCAATTTATCTGAATTAATAGAGTATAAGGCGTTGTGGTATCGTCCCTCCTACTCCATTAAGCTTAAGACTCTGTATAACAGCAGGGAGCTCACCAAAAAGGTCACTCCGCACAGTGGGGCGGCGGTGCCGGTTCAGAAGTTCTTTGGAAAGGGAGACATTGATCTTTGGAGCTTTAATCTGCAGGTATCCAATGGGTTTGGCAATGAGGTTCATACTTTTTCGATTCCTGAATCGCAGTCTGTAGAGGAGTGCTCTAAATGTGGTGCGGTGGGCTCTATAACCTGCCCGGATTGTGGTGGTGCCAAAAAGGTTTCTTGCAGCAAATGCGGGGGTGTTGGTGAGTGGAGGTGTGAGAGTTGTAGTGGCAAGGGCTCTTCTGTTTGCAGAGATTGTTATAATGGTGTTACTCGATACACTAAGGTTATCCCTAATGGCGAGTATGCCTATTCTGAGTATAAAGATGGCAAGGAGGTTCGGTTTTTCAGGGATAAGAATGTCTCTGTAGAGGAGAAGTGTCCTATGTGCAAGGGTACCGGGAGGTTGGTTTGCGCAAATTGCGGTGGAGATGGTAATATGGTGTGCAAGGTGTGTGGTGGCAAGGGTAAGGTTTTGTGTAAGAGGTGTGCTGCACAGGGGTCCATCGTGTGCCCTGTGTGTAGTGGCAAGAGGTATCTGCTGACCTGTTTTTACATTCTTAATAAAGATCACTCTGCTTTTGATGGCCAGATCATCTCCAATAGTGTTGTTTATGATATGTTTCCGGAGTACAGGAGCCGGATGGAGAGTTTGCCGCGTAAGGTGGTCTATTCAGATACTTTGCCGGGCTTTTCGCTTGAGTTGGTTCCCGCTAGGAGTTTCTTAGATAAACATATTCAGGGTCTTATAGATAAGGCGAGTTCAAAGGTGGGTGATAATTTTCGTATCTCTAAGCAGATGCTGGAGATTGAGTTGGTGGATGCGTGGGTCCTGGATTACTCCCTTAGTGGCAAGGCTTACACTATGTTGTTTGCGGGTAAGGATATGGAGGTGGTTCCTGGGGTAAGTCCCATATCTGAGGCGTCGCAGGGGTATGTAGATTCTGCTGACGATCTGCTTAAAAGTAAAAGGTATGTAGAGGCCCGCAACTATTTTCAGATGGCAAGTGAGATTGACTCTTTTGAGTTGAGAGAGGTTGTAGAAAAGGGCTTAAGTGAGTGTTCTGCGCGTATAAGAGGTTCATATAACCTTGGTGCAATAGTTGGTACTGTTGTCGCCTCTGCTGCTCTGCTACCCTTTTGCTGGTACTACTACAACAACGTAAATTATGTGTTTGGCTATGCGAGCTTTATGAAAAACCCGGATTTCTTCCTCTACCGCCATCACCCCTGGGCTATGATAATCTTCTCTGCCCTGTTCCTCTACAGCGCCTACACAGCCACAATGGAGACCACAATCAAACAGATAAATCTATTCGCCATCGGCCCCGACAACCTCCTCAACAAAACCATTTACCGCTCAATAACCGCCGCCCTAATCGCAATCTCGATGGCCATCCTCCTCCAAGCAACACTCATCCTCCTAAACGCCACCGGCTTCAACCTAATCCTCACATTTATGGTCTGGATCTTCACGTTTTGGTTGTAACTCCCGCGCAGCAGTAAACACATCTGCGCAGCAGAGCTTTTGAAGGGAAATCTTGCCCGGGATTTTGGGGCTTTGTACTTAAAATAATTTATATTACATTTGATTGTAAATTCTTTGAAATTAACCTAATAAAAATGGAGGTGTGCAATGAAAAACTTTACGAAATCCCTGTTTCTGCTTGCTTTTTTACCTGTACTATTATTCCTGAGGCCATCTGCAGATGTTCCGGTATCCTCTTCCTATGAATCTATCTCTTTCCCTCTCCCAGTGGTGGGAGAACCTGTTCCTGGTGCCGAAATTTATATTGAGCTTGAGCCGGACGATGAGCCTATTATCAACAATCCTACTACTGATGAATGGGGTTACGTTGAGTCAGAACTGCCGGTAAACCCTCCCGGCACGCCGGAGACACCAGGGACTTCTGTAACTCCAGTGATAAATATCTGGGTTACAATAAGCGAGAAGATTATCTTATCTCTGAATAAAAGTCCAAAACCTTTTGCCAAGTACACCTTTACAGTTACAACTAAATCGGGCAATCTAAAAACTGCGCGGACTTTTGTTGTGGATGTTAAGGATAATACCGCACTAAAATCTATAGGTAAAACAAAAAACGGCCCTTTCAAACAAACTCTGCCTAAAATATCTGCAGAGCAATTTACTGCTGCCAAGGGTAAGGTTAAAGTTCCTATAACCATAAAATTAGAACTTACAAGCGTTAAACCCTACGGTATTAACGACGTGATAAAGTAGCTACTAATTAATTCGGAATTTTTATGAAAAGGGCAGGATTGGCAACTTTGTTGCTTGCAGTTGCTTTTTTGGCAAAGGGTCAGGAGAGATCCCTTTCGTTTAATCTTCAACCCGGTCTGGGAGTCACGCTGAGTTCGGTAAGTAATGCCGGGGGAGAGAGGAGGCATTTGGAGTGGCTTTTAAATGTTGAGTCGGGGTTAAATTATCGCACTAAAAATTTTCACTTTGATTCGGATCTTAATCTTAATTTCGGGCAGATAGCTATGTCCGGTGCTAAACCGGAGACTACTCAGGATCTGTTTATGATAAATCTTATGCCTTCGGTTAAGTTGTTTAAGCGTTCCGGGGTGAGATTGTTTTTCCAGACCAAGGCAGAGACCAGGTTGAGCAAGGGTTTTGCAGATGATCAGCAGACAAACTTTATGGATCCTATGTTTTTGACCCATACTTTGTTTATTGGAGATAAGAAGTACTCTCTAAAGATAAAGGAGAAGAATAATTTCAATATGGCTTATGGTTTGGGTTACTCTTTCCAGCAGATTATCAGGAAGAACTTTATTCCTGCAGGGGAGCTTCCGCAGGCCGGAGATGATGTTTATATAAATGGGCCGACTGCAGTTTTCAACCTCAAGTTTAGGCGCTCGATTAACGATGATACATCTGTAAGCCTATTGTTTAACTCCCTCTTCCTTATGAAAAAGGGCTTCTTTAAAGATACCGGCAACTCCAGGTTCTCATCTCTGCTAAACGCCAGCTTCGACTACAAAATGCTCTCTATTCAGTACAACGGACGCCTCCTCTACGACCAAGAGATCTCATACAAACGCCAATTCACCCAATCACTCGTGTTTGGGGTGAAACTCTCTTTGTAGCAACGATTAACTTTTTAACAACTTTGTCAGTTCCCACGCTTGAACGTGGCGTATTCCTTGATTAGATGGCATATTTACATCGTCAAGTGATACGACAAATTTTTCGTAATTGTCTTGAATAGCCTCCAAAGAGGCGTATTCACGTCGCGCGGTTTGCTCATCTGCAAGAATATAGGCTACTTGCAAATATATAACTCTGTCGCCTTTTTTTGCTACAAAATCGACCTCTTTATCCCGCATAGCACCCACATAAACCTCGTATCCGGTTCGGTGAAGCTCCAAATAGACGATATTCTCTAATTTGTATCCGAGGCCATAACCAAACCCGGGATAGAGATAATTCTTAAACGAAAGGTCGTTGATGTAATATTTGCAGATGCCGGA
>PHCZ01000010.1 GCA_002840895.1 Bacteroidetes bacterium HGW-Bacteroidetes-8
AGTTCTAAAAGTAAATTAAGGAATGAACTCAATTAATTATATTTGTAAAAATCGTGTCAACCTATTTCAGTACGAGACATTCGCAGATGCAGTTACTGTAATACTAAAAATACCTCTTTCTGAACTCTTATCCTGTTGCTCGGTTACAGTATAATACTTGTCTATAACCTCCTGTGGTAGAACTATCTCGTTCTCTTTACAAACAGTTATGTTCTTGAATCCCTGCTTTTTGATTATCTCCAGATACTCCTCTTTGCGAACTGCTCCGGATACACAGCCGGCATACATCTCGGCATCTTCCCGTAGCTCTGCAGGAAGCTCACCTTTAGTTACAACATCAGATACACAAAAGTGTCCGGTTGGTTTTAAAACTCTTTTGATCTGGGCAAATGCTCTCTCTTTGTCCGGGACCAGGTTAAGAACGCAGTTAGAGATAACAACATCATAATAAGCGGTGGGTAGCGGCATATCTTCAATATCTCCCTTAACAAACTCTACATTTATGAATCCGCGTTTGTTGGCATTGCTGCGTGCCTTCTCTACCATTGCGTCTGTAAAATCGAGTCCTGTAGCCAGGCCGCTCTCTCCTACGATTCCTGCGGCTATAAAGCAGTCGTTTCCTGCGCCCGAACCTAAATCCAGAACATAATCTCCCTTTTTGATATCTGCAAACATAGTAGGAATGCCGCATCCAAGACCAAAATCTGCCTCAGGTACGTAACCCTCAAGGTGATCGTAATTTTCGCTGAATGTAGATAATTCGGGAGAGCAGCAGCTGCTCCCGGTGCCACAGCAACAAGAGCCTGCCTCATCTTTTGATGGCACAACTACTCGTGTGTACTTCTCTTTGATTACCTGTTTAATCTCCTGAGGGCTCATAGCCCCTGTTCCTTTTGCCGGTTCCATTATTATATGATTTTGGGTTAAATTATTTAAAATTTATACTATTTGCAAATTTTGCGATTAATACTTCCACCTTTTTGCCAGGGCAACCAGGGAGAGCATCACCGGAACCTCAACAAGCACACCAACTACTGTGACCAGAGCTGCCGGACTCTGCAGTCCAAAGAGTGCGATAGCAACTGCTACAGCCAGCTCAAAGAAATTACTTGCTCCTATCATTGCAGCAGGAGAGCAGATGGCGTATGGGAGTTTTATCTTTCTACCTGCAAACCAGGTTATAAAGAAGATAAAGTAGGTCTGGATCACCAATGGAATTGCTGCCAAAAGTATGATGAGAGGGTTCCCTAAAATGTTTGGTCCCTGAAATGCGAACAGAAGCAGCAGGGTTAAAAGAAGCGCAAATATGCTAAGTGGCTTCAGTTTTGGGAGGAAAATAGTTTTGAACCACTCCTCTCCGTGTGACTTTATGAGAACCTTACTGGTTATATATCCTGCAATCAATGGAATAACCACATATATTACTACGCTGGAGACCAGAGTGTCATAAGGAATTGTAACATCTGTTATTCCCAGCAACAGCCCCACAATCGGAATAAACGCTACCAGAATAATCAGGTCATTTACAGAGACCTGAACAAGAGTGTAGGTGGGGTCTCCATCTGAGAGGTAGGACCAGACAAAGACCATTGCAGTACAGGGGGCTGCCCCCAGAAGTATTGCTCCTGCAATATACTCTCCTGCAAGTTCGGGTGAGATAAATGCGGCATAAATCTTTGAGAAGAATATCCAGGCAAAAAATGCCATAGTGAAGGGTTTGACCAGCCAGTTTATTACAACTGTCAATATTAACCCTTTGGGATTTCTCTTTACATTTTTAATGCTTGAGAAATCTATCTGCAGCATCATAGGATATATCATTAGCCAAATGAGAATTGCAACAGGAATATTAACCCTGAAGATCTCCATCTGACTTAATATCTGCACAGAGTCCCCGGCCAGGGTTCCAATTAAAATTCCACCCCCGATGCAAAGAGCAACCCAGAGGGTTAGGTATTTTTCAAATAAACCTATCTGTTTTTCTGACTTTTCCATCTCCTTTAATATTTGGTAGTGTCACTTTATAGTTTAGTTATCTATTTTTTAATTTGCTCTGTGTAAAGCTTATAAAACGCCTCCCCTATTTGGTCCCTAACCCGGCGAAACTCGCTCCAGATATATTCGTCGCTTCCGGTCACGTGAGAGGGGTCGTCAAAGCCGATATGGAGACGGGTTTTAACTTTTCCCATAAATGCCGGGCAAGCTTCATTAGCGCCACCGCATACGGTAATTACAAAATCCCACTCTTCTGCAAGATAGAGATCTACAGAGTCAGATGTGTGGTGACTTATATCAATTCCTATCTCGTTCATAACCGCAACTGCTTTTGGGTTTAGTTTCCCGGAAGCTTCGGTTCCGGCAGAGCGTACAATAAGCTCCTTATCAAAAGATTGCAAGAAGCCGTGCGCCATCTGGCTGCGGCAACTGTTTCCTGTACAGAGTATTAATATTTTCATCAATTTCAATTTTTGAGTTAGATATTTTTGTCGAATACTATTTTGAGATCTTCTGTAGAGTAAAATCCGTTATGGCGAAAGATCTCTTTACCATCCCTGCCCAGTATTACCTGGGTAGGGATAGAGACAATGCCATAGTACTTCATTAAATCTTGACTCTCGGGCAACATAATATTTAGAAATACTACATTCACAACATTCTCGTAAAGGAGAGATACCTCTTTCATAACAACCTCCATCCTTTTGCAGGCAGAGCAGTTTTTCGCCCCGAATTCTAGAAATGTGAGCTTGTAATCCTTTTTATTTTCAATATAATTGAATTTAGATTCAATATTTGCAGATTCTCTCTTAACCAGGTTTGTATCTGCCTGACTGACCATAATTTGAGAGGCGAAATTATTGAGCTTATCCTTAAAGACAAATAGGGACAATAAAAATAATACCGCCACAACAATTATTAGCCAGGAAAAGAGCTCCTTAAACTTAGTAAACCAACTCTGCTTTTTCATAAACAGCATTTATAACATCTTCATTAACTGGCGTCTCTCCTTTTATGTATCCAAGATCTGTTACTCTAAGATAACAATACTCTTTAAACCCTGCTTTATCTAAAATTTTTTTTCCACAATCTACAGGACATCCATCTAAAACCAAGATATTTTTAGTTTTAAAATCCTCAATTGATTTTTCTATTCCTGCGCCAATAACTGCAAGACAGTTCATTTTGCGCACTCCGTTATCTCTTAGCCTTCTGGCAACTTTGTCAGTAATTTCGCCAAGGTCGCAAGCTCCGGAACAGGCTACAACCATATACTCCGAAACCCCACACAGGCAAACCTTTTTTTGTAAATTTTCCATTTTAAATAGCTCCGTAAATCAATCCGGAAATAGTTGCCATTACAATTACAAGCACCACATAGACTATAGTTTTCTGGGTACCCATAATACCTCTTATTACCAGCATATTAGGTAGTGAGAGTGATGGACCTGCAAGTAGTAGTGCCAATGCGGGGCCTTTGCCCATCCCGGCTGCAATAAGGCCTTGAAGAATTGGAACCTCTGTTAGGGTTGCAAAGTACATAAAAGCACCTACAATTGATGCAAATAAATTTGAGAAGAAAGAGTTGCCACCGACAAGTGCGTTAATCCATTCGTTAGGAATTACCCCGGCAATTGTCTGCCCATCGTGGGTAGAACCTAAAAGGAAACCGGCAGTCACAACACCTATTGCCAAAAGTGGAAGGATCTGTTTAGCGAAACCCCAGGAAGAGATTGTCCACTCTTTATTGTCTTCGTCTCTCTTATCCAACAGGGTAATTGTAGCTAATGCTGCAATACCGACAATCATAGGGACCAATGGGCTAAGTTTTGCGTTATCTATATAACTATCTGCAATTAGTGCAGATGCTGCAACAGCAATTGCTGAATATAGTACCCACTGCCACTTTATCTTTAAAATCTTTATTAAAGAGTACCCAAGCAAGAGTGAGAATAGTGCAGTTATATACCACTTATAAGACCAGATGTAGTACCAGGCGCTCGATGTATCTTCCGAAGATGGGCTTCCCCAGTTTGCAAAAACCAGAATCAAAACCAAAGTAAAGAAGTGGAAGGAGGTTTGCCACATTGGGCGTTTCTCCTGAGGTGGAACAAAGTTCATCTGATCTTCTCTCTTTTGTCTCTCCTCTTTACGATAAATAATTGACATTGCAGATCCTATAACAATACTAAAAACTACAGCTCCAATAGTTCTCGCCAGACCCATCTCAAAACCCAGTATACGCGCCGTAAGAATTATTGCAAGAATATTTATTGCCGGGCCGGAGTATAGAAAAGCAATTGCAGGGCCTAAACCTGCTCCCCGTTTGTGAATGCTTGAGAATAGGGGAAGAATTGTGCAGCTGCAAACAGCCAACACTGTCCCCGATACTGCAGCCACAGTATATGCAAGCCATTTCTTTGCATTGGCCCCAAAATACTTGAGTACAGATCCCTGACTCACAAATACAGATATAACACCGGCAATAAAAAATGCCGGTAGCAGGCAAAGAACAACGTGTTCTCTGGCATACCATTTAACTAAATCAAGTGTTGCCGCAATTGCTGTGTTGAACCTTGCACTCTCTATGGGGAGGAAGAAGGCTGCTCCGAATACCAGAGCTATCCAAAAAAGGATTTTAAACTCTTTTCTTATTTCCATTATTGAAAAAATTATCTATTTCTATGTTTAGACTAAAAACTCAATCTATTCATTTACCTCTTTTCTACTGTCTTATATTTCGTTGAAAGACGAAATAATAGAGCAAAAAAACTAAAAGAATAGCTCAATTATAAAATATATACCTACCAGAATGAACAGAACAGCAACAACTCTTCTAAACCAAACCTCGAAGATTTTAATACGACTATACATTTTTCCAACGTTTCCTACAGCGTATGCCAGTAACCAGGCAAATATTATCACCGGAATTCCCGTTGCAATTGCGTATAGTATTGGAAGATATAAGCCGCCTGCACTGGAGATGGTTATTGGTATGAGCATTGCAAAGTATAATACACCACTGTAAGGGCAGAAAGCGAGTGCAAAGATCATCCCCAGAAGGAGAGTGCCCCAGTAACTCTTCTTGCTGCTCTCGCCAAGTTTCTCGGTGATGGAACTAAGACCGGCAAACTTGATCTTTATCACATCGAGCATAAAAAGGCCTATTAGAATAAGTACAGGACCAAGAACTTTCTCTCCCCAACCCTGAAAAATTGAGGTTATATCTACCTGGTTTACTCCAAAAAAGAGGAGCACAGCCAGAGCGGTGTAGCTGATGGCACGACCTGCTGTGTAAACCAAACCTTTTATGAATACCAGTTTGCGGTTTTCAATATCACGGCTGATGAATCCTATTGCAGATATATTTGTTGCCAGCGGGCAAGGGCTGATTGCTGTCATCAACCCCAATATTATCGCTGTTATAAAAGAGTACTGGGAACTTTCCAGTATACCTTGCAGAAACTCCATATTGCAATTATTTGATATAAATAACTACTTGTTAGCTTGTGCTTTATCTACAGCTTTTTTTATCTCCTCTTTTATTTTGGAGAGATCCTTGGCGTTCATAAAGGCCTGTCCTGTAATATCTATAACCTTTCCATTAGAGATAACAACAAGAGCCTGACCGCCAATTTTATGTTTATCGGCAACAGCTTTACCCTCTGCTTCGTCAAGGTTATAACTTTTAAATGATGCCTCACCGGTTTTTACTTTGTCTGCATAAAGTGAGTTTACCGCAAGTTTCGAATTCTCTTCAACAGTAGTGCAGGTAACACATCTGCGGGTAAAGTGAAAATAGATAACTTCAATTAGTTGGCTTGATGAAATTACCGCTGCAGTAGATTTCATACTTGGTGCAGTTTGAGCTCCGGAAATAGTTTGTGCGTTTAGAGAGCAACCTAAAAAAGTCATCGCTAAAATGGTTGCGATTGCTAAAAAGTGTTTCATTCTTAAAATTGTTAATTGTTATTACTGTTTTTAATTACTTGACTAATATCTTAGACTATAAAAATTTCATTTAGTATAGTTTATCCCTGATATTTGCTTAGTACCTGCTTGATCTCATCTGCAGATGGGACTCTCCCCTTAATCTCAACCTTTTCATTCACAACCAATGCAGGTGTACTCAATATATTGTACTTCATTATATCCATAATATCTTCCACCTTGGTGATTGTTGCATCTATGTTGTTCTGCTCTACAACTTCACGGGTTATTTTTTCAAGTGTCTTGCACTTTGGGCAACCTGTACCCAGAATTTTTATCTCCATTTTTATTGTTATTAACTGTTTTGTATTTGCTGTTTGCTTCTTGCTGTTTACTTCTTGCTGTATTTAATTAGTTGTTAGTCAAGCATTAGTGCTAAGTTGCACATAATGAGCAAAGCCCCAAAAGGCTTGGCAAGGTTAACTACCGTGCTAAAAATTTTGCGATGAGGCTTTTTGCCTCCTCCCAATTCTCTCTGTTTATGCAATATTTTATGTAGGGTGCTGTAATCTCTCCCTGAATAAGTCCTGCTTTTTTTAACTCTTTGAGATGTTCCGATAGTGTTGAGCGTGCAATAGGGAGCTCCTCTGCCATATCTCCGCTGTAACAGCACTTATCGAGGTTGTTGGCAAGGAAGTCGAGAATAAATACCCTTACCGGGTGCGAAAAGGCTTTGCCATATCTCGCAATCTTCTCCTGCTCCTCTGTGTAGTATTTCATCTTCTTCATTTAAAAAATCATTTCGTAAAAACCCGAACAAATATATTGAAAAAAAATTATTAATCGCAAAATTTATTTTCACAACACTTTTTTTTAACCCGAAAAGTTATAGCATAAGTAAACAACCAAATGATTTTGGTGTTGTTTAGAGAATGGAATCAAATAAAAACTGGAAACGTACATTTGCCTTTATCTGGACAGGGCAGCTCTTCTCTACAATGAGTAGCTCTGTGGTTAGTTTTGCAGTAATTTTTTGGTTGAGTGTCGAGACAAAATCTGCAGAGGTTCTTGCTCTTGCTACTATATCTTCACTTTTGCCACAGCTTGTTTTCGGCCTCTTTACAGGGGTTCTCATAGACAGATGGAACCGTAAACTGACAATGATTATTGCAGATCTGTATATCGCATCCATCACTCTTGTTATGGCTATTCTATTCTATCTGGGAGATGTAGAGGTTGGTCTTATATATCTGCTTCTTGCACTGCGCTCTATGGGAAGTGCTTTCCACGTGCCTGCAATGGAGGCCTCAGTTCCACTTCTTGCGCCCGAGAGCGAGCTTATGAGAGTTGCAGGTGTGAATAATATGATCTTCTCTGTGAGTACTATTGGTGCACCTGCAATTGCTGCAATCTTTATAAGCACAATGGATATGACCTGGGTACTGATGTTTGATGTTGCCGGAGCCTTGATTGCCTGCATATCTTTGCTATTTGTAAAGATTCCAAACCCGTGGGATGGAATAGATAGAGTCAAAAATGCTGCCCAAACAGAGTTCAGAAGATTTATCCACGAACTAAATGTAGGTTTGCAGGAGGTTATTAAAAGGCCGGGGCTTATGTGGATGTTCATCTTCACAGTTTTTGCCGCACTCGCAATGGTTCCTATCTCTACCCTTTTTCCTCTTATGACTTTAGACCATTTTGCGGGAGATACATTTAAGATGAGTATTGTTGAGATTGCCTGGGGGGTGGGGATGTTGGCAGGAGGAGGTTTGATGAGTCTTCCAAAGTTCAAATTCAATAATGTGATGCTCATAAATGCAATGTATGTAATTCTTGGGCTCACTTTTGCCTTTTCCGGCATTCTGCCTGAACAGGGATTCTACTTTTTTGTCGCTTTTACTCTAATCGGTGGAGTGGCTGGAGCAATTTTCTGGGGGACCTTTACGGTTCTTCTCCAGACAAACTTGCACTCATCTGTTCTTGGCAGGGTCTTCTCTATCCATAATAGCCTTATAATGATACCGGCAATGTTTAGTCTTATGGCTACAGGATATATTGCAGATAATATCGGGATTACAAATGCCTTTATCATATCCGGCTCTATGTTGATAGTAATAGGGCTGCTCTCACCACTTATACCCGCAATCCGAAAAATGGGTAACCTTGCCAAGGGTTTTGGGATGTTGTTTATAATGAGTATTTTTGTATAAATGCCGAAAGAGATACGGCCTAGTTTCATAAAGAGATAATCGCAAAATAACTAATCACAATAAAATGAACAACATCCCAAAACCCTTGGCAAGGTTCTACGTGCAAAAATCTACAGGCGAAACGGAGATCTTTTCTCAAGAGAAGCTTAAACAATCTTTAATGCGCTCCGGAGCAGAGCCCGTAGTTATTGAGAGGATTGTAAGTGAGATTCTGGAATGGATGGAGGAGGAGACCAAAAGGTTGTCCGGTAACTCCGATAGTGTTAGATGGGGTCAGGCCGGAATGGATTCAGTTTTTGCAATACCCAGCAAAAAAATTTACACATTGGCCTTCTCTCTGCTTAGGAAGAGAACTACAAGTAACGCTGCAAGATACAAACTAAAGAGCGCAATGATGGAGATGGGTCCAACCGGCCACCCCTTTGAGTATTTTGCCGGAGAGATATACAAGGCTTTAGGTTACGATGTTGAGGTGGCAAAAACTCTTGACGGCTTTTGTGTTACTCACGAAGTTGATGTAATTGCAACCAAAAACGGAGAACAGAGATTTATTGAGTGTAAATACTATCAGAGCACCGGTAAAAACGCAAATGTACAAGTACCTCTATATATCCGCTCCCGTGTAGATGATATAATTAAATTTCGTAAAACCAGAGCAGAGTACGACGGCTTCGGATTTTCCGGAGGTGTTGTAACCAACACCCGCTTTACAGAGGATGCAGAAAAATACGGTGAGTGTAGCGGATTGCATCTGCTTAGCTGGGACTACCCTAAAGGGAATGGAATAAGGGAGATAATTGACAAATTCAGACTTTATCCTATTACCTCCCTTACATCACTCTCAAAATCTGATAAACAGATCCTTATGGATTACGGAGTTGTCACCTGCAGGCAGATTTCACAAGATCCGTCACTGCTCGATTACCTTAAAGCCCCCAACTCAAAGCTTGAAAAAATTAAGGCTGAGGTGAGGGATCTTGCGCTCTAAAGTATCTTTGTCATTGGGCTCGTTGGAAATTGAAGGCCGGCCTCTTTCAATAGTGCATCAATTTTTTCTGCCTCGTGAACAGGGTCACTATTTGGATTGATCCCGCTAAACCTGACGTCTCCTTTTGCATCAATAATTACAACGTGAGGGATTCCTGTTACCCCGTATGAAGAGGAAAATACATTATCTTTAGAAAAAGCAATATTCCAGGTGATATCCATATCTTTAATGAAAGAAGGCATATATGAAATCTCTTTATCGGGATCACCATTTGTATCAATTTTTTTATTGTTTTTTCTGTCGGTATGGCTACCCTGAATACTTGTTACTCCTATTATTGTTACCTGATAATCTTTATATCTCTCCTGTAGCTCCCTCATATTGCCAAAGCTTCTGACGCAAGGACCACACCAGGTTGCCCAGAAATCTATGATGGTAACCTTTCCCTTAGTATCTGATAGTCTCTTGATATGTGGGTTACTGCACCAAATAAATTCTATCTCCGGAGCAGGGTTATTTATGAACTCTCCTTTTGCAAAGCTACTGTTAAGAAATTCGTATGAACTCTTTATTTTAATAACTAACTTCTCATTTGTAGCATATTTTTCGGGATATAACTCAATTGAGTCGATCGCCTCTTTTGTTTTAGTACTTATAAGTTTCCTGAATGCCTCTACGCTATCTTTATTTAACCCTAAACTATTGGATGATATTACATTAAAAACATTTGCAACACCGCCGGACACATCGAAACTTCTATTGAATTTTAATGCAGAATAGATGTTGTCAAGCAGGTGTGTCTGCTTTATTGCACTGGTATTCAAAATTTGAAAAAATGAAAATATTGAAATTGCAAACTTGTTGTCTGCGGAAACCAACTCGGCAAAGGCAGGGTGGTTGGTACACTCTTCATATAGATTTACCCTTTTAATTTCATTATCAAATCTCCCATTCTTTGATTCATCATATGGATAATAACTCATTTTCAGATAGGCTGCTCTGGCACCGTTAACCGATCTCTCTTTTGATATTCTGTCTAAAGAGGGGTAGAAAATTAAACGTATAGTTTTGCTGTAATTGAAATCTTTGACTTTTGTAAATTGCAAATTATCAAAATCTTTCAGGGTAAATTGATGCTCATTGTACTTTTCGATAAGCTTTGTTTGTCTTTCCTGTGCCTCTTTTACGATATTCAATTTCACTATTTCGTTAGATTCATTTACCAGTTCAGATAATTCCTCTATTGAGATAGTTGAATTGTTTGGAGTAGAGTGGACATTGGTGGCTTTATATTTCGCAATAAGCTCTTTAATTACCTTTTCTGTGAGCTCATATCCCTGAAGCAATGGAAATCCCTCCCATCTTACCACTCCACTGGGGTCAATCAAAACACAGTGAGGAATACCCTTTACTTCAAATGCAGTATATGTTCTACTTTTAGTATCAATGGCACTGCTATATTCAATTACAGGCTCTTTCATAGATGTAACCTTCTCTGCGCTCTCCTTTGACAGCCCAATAACAACAAGGTCATCGGTAAATAATTTGTAAAAAGTGTTTAACTCCGGAATCGCTTTACGGCAAGGTGCACACCAGGTGGCCCAAAAATCAATAAGTACAAACTTCCCCTCGGTTTCCGGTTTTGGTGTGATCCATTGTTCAACAATAAGTTCTGGGGCTTTTTGGTTGAGAAAAGATTTTGCCCACAATTTCTTCTCTCCGTTTGTCTCTTGTGCATTTGCTCCCAACCATATAACAGACAGGATCACTAGTAACAGTTTTTTCATTTTTAATCTGAATTTTGAATTTTTTGAATAATAAATCTGTAATTGATATAAATATAAAAACATCTGAAACCTCTTTTATAGAGATTTCAGATGCAATTAACATTGAGTTGTTATCTCTTCCACGCAAAAGAGACAATCTCTCCTGAGAAATTCTTTTTACTCTCTAATAATGTCAGAGTGTTGTCATTATTAATCTTGTAGATATAAATACTTCCATCATTTCCGTTTACGGCAGCCCCTTTTACCCCCACATAGAGTCTGAGGTGATCATAGTAGTCTTTGTTGGTAGTTGGATCTTTTTGTACGTGTTGTTCTACAAACATTGATGTAATCTCCTCATTTTCCGGAAGAGTTTCTCTCAAAACGGAGGATTTTACCTCTACGTCAAAACTATATATTTTGTTTTTGTCGGAGTAATAGAATGCAGGAGTAATAACACTGCACCCGAACTTTGTTTTTGAATCAATAGGAATATTCAGCTCATAAATTTTTGAAGGGGCAAAATTAAGATTGGTAGTCAAGACTTCTACATAATAGTTTTTATTATTGTCTGTATCTTTCATTATATAGTAGATTCTCATATTTGAACCAACGCTCAAACCCCAGTCTGCGTGGAGAACTTTTAGTTTCATCCCCATATTATGAGGGTCAAAAGGCACCCTTGGAGTTGTTGATTTTATTTTAACTTTAGTCAATCTATTAGAAGTTATACTTGTAGCTTCAAGAAATCGGCTGTTCTTCTCATCATATATAAAAACAGAAGGGCCATTATATGTACCAACAATAAAAGGAGAGGCAAAATATCCTAAATCATCCGGAGCCAGAAATGGAGCATCCATTCTTTGATTAGCACCATATGCATATCTTATATGAACTTTATTGTCGTTACAAACATACTCTGCATAATTAGCACTGTAATAGGATGAGCCATAAACAGATGGCAAAGTCTTATATTGTGTCCAAACGTTTGTGTATGATTGAGGATTTACTACAGTAAGAGGTATGTAAAAGAAATCTTTGAAATTATAAAACTTTGTAAGTGTTGTGGGATTGATAACAATTCCCCCCAAATTATCTTTACACATCACGTGAACAAGTGGAACTGTGGATGCTCCCTTACGAACGTAATAGATATTTACCGGGTCAGTACCAATAAAGGAGGGATATTTGATTACTCTATTACTAGTGCTAAAGTAGGTTAGTGCTGCTTCATTACTCCCGCTCTTCTTACTTAGAACCATAAGCCCTTCGCCTATTGCACTTACGACTCTTATCGAAAAGCGTACCTTACTGTATAATCCGGTTTTTTTATCTATAACAAATAATATGGAATAATAATCTCCAGGTGGGATGTACAGCTCACAGTTAAATGATTTGTTTTTACATAATGTATCCAGTCCGGCAGAGGTCTCTAATGTCCAAAAAAAGGATAAGTTTGACTCATCTTTTTCGATGGTTTGTGAAATAACCGGTGTGATATTCGGTACAGTATATTGTTCTATTGTATAGAATGTTTTTATACTGTCAATTACAATTTTATTAACATCTGTATACTCATAATTGCCCAGCTCCTTCATACAGGACTGAAAAAAGAGAGCGATGGCTATTGTTAAAAAGAATATTTTTTTCATTTCTTATAATTTACCAAGGTTGAATAATAATTCCATTTTCGTCATAAACAGGATAGTTATCAAGGAAATATCCCGATAGTGCTTTTGGAACAACCGATTGCCAATAATTCCTGTCGGCGTACCACTCTGTGATTGTAGGGAATGTTTTTCTGTTTGTAAGTTGCAGGAATATTATATATTTCACTTTACTGTATGGTTTTAAATAGAATGCAAAACCATCCCAAAGGATGGGTTTAACAATTTTATTTGAAAATTTGACAGAGCTTTTCTGTTTAAACTTATCTCCATTTGCGAAATCGTCTGTTTCCTCAATTTTTATTGTTAATACTAATTCCAGAGTATCCAGTTTCCCTGTTTTAAGAATTGTTACTGGTAGGTTGTATGAGAAGCTATCCTTTGGAAAGATGTACTCTTTTTGAATTGGTAAATAATCTACTCCACTGACAGCTGTACTCTCTTGGTTAACAACGGAAACTTTTATCTTTCTGTCACTTGCCGAAGGAAGTCCTGAGCAATTCACCGGAAAATGGATTACCATAGTTGATTCAAGGGTAGTTGAAAAACTCTCAACTTTTGCCCCCACCAGATTAAAATAGATAGATGACTTTGGTTCTGAGTATCCCAAAGGATCGGATTTTACACAAGAGGATAAAATTACAATGGTGTAAAACAGTATATTGATTTTTGTTTTCATTTTCATAATCTATTATTAAAAGCTATAAACATTTTCAATACTTGGTATTGGGAGTACATATTGTTTGCTTCCCATCTCTTTTAACTCTCTTCCATTTATTCCTTTAAAAGAGGTATAACCTTTTCGTTTATAGTAGAAAAAGAGTTGACCTTCACCTACAAACTCTTTGCGATACTCTTTGGTTATCTCCTCTTCAAGATTTGAGGAGGTGCTCAATGGATAGTTTCCCAACCCCCTAGTATTTCTAAGTCTGTTGATATAAATCAGCGGGTCATCTCCATTTTCTGATGCTGTCTCGGCAAGTATCAGATCCATTTCAGATCTGCGTGCAATGACACAACAATATGAGGTATTAGTATATTTATTCAGATAAATTCCCGAACCACCATCTCTTGCATCGAAGTTTTTAAAGTTTCTTACATCAACAGTCTGGTAAATATTTGCTTCATAAAGAATGCTTCTCTCATTTTGAGGAATATCCAGTTTCCAATTAGTTGACCCATCTGAAAAGTGAGATAATGTGTTGTTATTATTTTCGGTATTACTTAACCAAAGTTTTGAGTATATACCGTCTAACCAATGATAGCTGCTTATATTCGTATAGTTACTGTATGTGTTGTCAGTCGCAATCTTGGCATATTTGTATGCATTTGCTTTATCGTTCTTATATAAATATGATCTTGCTAATAATGCTGTTACAACGTAGTAGTTCATTCTGGTACCTCTTGTACTTACATTACGGAAACCATTATCTGAATAACTTAACATAATTGAAGCATCGGAAGCTCCTCCGGTAAAAAGAGGATCGTTCTTGAGTAAAAGCTCTCTTGCAGTTGTCATATCTTCAATTACTTTAGTCATAAATTCACCAAATTTTATTTTTGGGAAGGCTGTTCTGCTGACTTTTGTTACATATGGGATGGCCATCTGATCTGAACCTAAAGATGGTAGAGGACCGAATAATCTTAAGAGATTAAAATGAATAAATGCTCTTATTGCAAGTACCTCTCCCTTTAGCAGTTCGTAATTGCTTGAATACTCTTTTGAAAAGAGCTCCTCTTTACCCTCCATATTTTCTAAAATGCTATTGCAATTAGCAATAATTGAATATGAGAGACTCCATATTTGGTTTAAGGTAGTTTGTACTGAATAATCTTCATATTCATAATTTTGAAGGTTATAGAGATATGAATACTGACTAACGACATATGTGTTGGCAATTACATCAATAAATGAATAGCTAAGAGTTCTACCGTATAAACTCGCATTAGTCATTTTAATGTAAATCCCTGTCAATGCCTGGTAAAAGCCCACCTCTTTAGAAAAGAGCTCTTCTGCCTTAACTTCTGTAGGCGGTGTTATGTCAAATATCTTACTGCAGGATGTTGTGTACAGTAATATTATTAGAAATACTATTTTATATAATTTTTTCATCGTTATCTTAGGTATTAAAAGCTTGCTTGAATATTAAAATTTAATGTTCTTGCAAATGGATATGAAATTCCCCTTTCAATCTGAATTGAAGAGATTCTTGCAAGATCATTTGTTGTAAAGCCAAAGCTGAGCGATTTGAAATATTTTAATTTTGACAGACTCTCTTTTGAGAACATATAGGAGATGTTAATTGAAGACAAATCTAAATAGTTGTTTTTCTGAACAAATCTCGAAGTTGGCTTTGTTGCACTTCTATCGTTAACATCTTTGAACAAAGTGACATCACCCGGTTTTCTCCATCTCTCTGTAAATACTCTTCTGTCACAGTTCTTTTTGTAATCTACACTCTCAACTCTTGTGACCAGTGTTTGATTATACAGCATCCCGCCAAAGCTGTATGCCGAATAAAAATTGAAGGATAGACCTTTCCAGGTTAAACTCAGCCCAAGTGAACCTCTAAGCTTAGGGTCAGATGTAGCATAAGGTATCTGATCATTTGAATCCCATATATAGGTTCTGTTTCCGTTTATATCCAGAAACATCTCCTTACCATTTGCGGGGTCAATACCAAGCGATTTAACTACCCAGATTGTCGAGAGTGATTGCCCCTCTATATAACGAACTTTCGGTAACACTTTTGTAATATCTGTTCCCGCTCCCTGAGTCTCAGTATCGACATTCGAATTCCAGGCTAACAATGAATTAGAGATCTTAGACAAGCGATTAATATTATGATTACCATTAGCGCTCAGAGTTAACGTAAAGTCTTTATTCTTAAATAAAATTCCTCTTATCGAGAAATCGTAACCTTTGTTTTCTGACTCACCCAGATTCTCCATATATGAGGAGAAACCTAGTGATGGTGCCAATCTTATTGATGTTAAGAGATCTTTGGAGTTACTTTTATAAATATCGGCCGAGATTGATAATCTATTTTTAAAGAAAGAGAGATCAATACCAATATTTGACTTCAATGTCTTCTGCCACTTCAAGTCAGGATTTCCTATCTCATCCATATAGGCTCCAACAGAGTATGAATTATAAAAATTATTGCTGTTAAACTCATATTTTGACATAGCTTGATATGGATCAAAATTCTGACTTCCTGTCACACCATACGAGCCACGTATTTTTAATGTGTTTATAAACTCTACCGATTTCATAAATTTTTCTCTATGGATATTGTATCCGATACCCAATGACCAGAATGGTGCAATTCTGCTATCTTTACCAAACTTAGATGAGATATCTCCTCTAAAGGAGAAGTCAGCAAAGTATATATTATTTAAAGAGTAATTTGCATTTATAAAAAGTCCGGCGTTTCTGCTTTTGCTGCTTATTCCGGATGGTCTTTCAGTTTCGTGATATGAAGCTGCGAATGATGGGAATGACAAAAAATCAGCAACATAGCCTTGAGTAGAGAAACCGTGCTGTTTTGCATCCATATCGTAAAAACTAAGGCCTGAGTTAATAGTAAAGAATTGGTTATTAATATTTTTAAAATAGGATAATACTATATTGCTTTGCCAGCTGGTAGAATATGAGTTATTCATTCTGTAGAGACCTCTTTTTGAAAAGTCGTTTTGAGATCGGAACAATGTATGCATTGCCGAATAAAAGACCTCACTTTCGCTATTTCTAATATTAAATGATGCACTCCCGACAGCTCTGAAATTAGGTGAAATATCCCATTTTATTTCAAAATTTTCGGTCATTAAATTATATTTGGTACTATTCTTCTCTTCTAGAGTTGTATTCCAGAGGGGATTCATAACCCCAGACTCAAGTTCAAAAATATATTTTCCATCTGCATCGGTAATCTTCAGATAGGGGTTGAGCAGACCATATTGTTGGAAACTTCCAAACGGAGAGTTCTCCGATTTTGTCAAATCATAGTTCAGAGAATTAGAAAATGTCAAATTCTTATACCTGTACTGCAACCTGCTGCCTATTGAAGTCCTGTTTCTTCCGGAACCTATCATAATACCTGATGAGGGGTTTGCAGAGAGAGTTAAAGAGTATGTTAAAAATTGATCTCCTCCGCTTACAGAAAAATTCTGATAGAGGTCGTTGCTTACTTTTAAAGGTTTATTTAGCCAGTAGGTGTCATAACCCATCAGGACATTCATCAATCTTTGATTATATTTATCCGTAAACATCTCTACTTCTCCGGTTATCACCTCCAGTTCGAGTTTCTCCTTAGCATTTAAGATATTGTAAGAGGTTAAATCGGGACCGGTAAAAACATATCTTGCATTATAACTAAATCTAAGCTTACCCTGAGTAGGTTTAATTAGTTCAATTACAACAATACCGTTTGCCCCTTTTGAACCGTAGATAGCGGTTGCAGAGGCATCCTTTAATATTGTAACGCTCTCTATCCTTAAAGGATCAAGGTCAAACACCTTCTCGACACCCATTTCGAAACCATCTACTATGAAAAGTGGCATATTGGGGTCCCCTTCAAATTCATTTCTCAAAGTTGTAACACTGTTTGACCCCCTAATCTGGAATTCCGGCATAACATTGGGGTTTGACCCTGCTTGAGTGTTCTCAACGACTTTAAATGACGGATCAATACTTTGAAGTACTGTAAATAGATTTGTAGTGCTTATATTCTGAATATCTGCTTTTGATATTGTTGTAGCTGATCCTGTATATGTAGCTTTATTTGCATTGTAATAACCGGTAACAACCACATCCTCAAGAATCGCAGCATCTTCCTCCATAACTATATTCCAGTTTGTAATGGAAGAGACATTCAGCACTTTAGTTTTCAAGCCAATAAAACGGAACTCCAAAACGGATGTCGATTTATCATCGACAGAAATTTCAAATGCCCCTTTATCATCAGATACAACTCCTTTCTGAGTTCCTCTGAGCATAATTGCAACTCCGGGTAGAGCTTGTCTGTTGTTATCCAGTACAATCCCCTTTACAATCTCCTTTTTTTGGGGAGTTTTCTTTACCTGAGTACTCTTAAAAATACTAATTGTATTTCCTTCAATAGAATACTTCATTTCTGTACCCTTAAGGCAAAGATTGATAACCTCCTCTACCTGTTCGTTTGAAACATTAACATTAACATTTTTTACCTCTTTAATTTCATTTACATCGTAAATAAAAAAACAACCTGTCTGTTTTTTTATGATTCCGATAACAGATTCAAGAGTTGCCCCTTTAACATCCAGAGTGATACTCTTTTTGATTTGTTTAGACCCGAACGAAGTCCCGGGCAGCAGCAATAATCCAAGTAAAAGAAAGAGGGGCAAATATCTCTTCCTATTTAAGTTAATTAATTGTAACATAAAAAATTGTTTTGTCATTATTATAGTTTTAGTTTAGAATTTTCTACTCCTCACTTGTAAGAATACTTACTTTCCCATTTTCAATTTTGTAAGTAAATTTCACTGTCCTCTCCAATTTCTGCATCACTGTGTCTATAGTTTGAAATTTCTTAACGACTGCATATATTATTTTATTTTGGAGATTATAATCATCAATGGCAAAATCTATACTATACCACATTGACAATTCTCTTAGAATTTCTTTAAAAGAGACATTGTCAAATACAAAAAATCCATCTTTCCAAAGAGTATACATTTGACTATCTACCTCTTTTATGACAACTGTTTTGTTATAATTGGAATATGTTAGTTGTTCGCCGGACGAAATATTATTAATCAATTTGTTACACTCAACCATAAGCGAACCTGATTCAAGTGTGACTGATGCATCTTCTCCTACCCTGTCGTTTACATTAAATTTTGTACCAAGAACTGTAATCTTTGAGAGTCTTGTTTTTACTGTGAAGGATCTGTTCATCTCCTTTGATACGTCAAAGAAGCACTCTCCATCTATGTTTACTTCTCTATTATATTTTCTCTCTTCTGTTGCAAAATTTATGGAGCTATTGTAGTTTAGCCACACAGCACTACCATCGGGAAGAATTATTTTAAATATCTTATTTGATGGAGTATAGACAGATATAGGATAAATTGATTGCCCTATTGAAGATGATACTATTAAGCTATCTTTAGTTATTATGAAATTTTGATCAATGTTATTAATATTTCTATTGGCCAGCTCTGAGGTTCCGTCAGAAAATTCTATAACAACATCTTTACCCGAAATAGCTCTCTGTTTACTGTTAATTGAAGTGACACTCAAGTTATCGCTGTTTTGAATAAAAAAAGCTATTGTGACAATTAGGACAATAGCAGCAGCATACCCTAATCCATTTTTTATGAGCCCAAAAACTCTCCTTTTTTTGCTCCTGAAAATTATTATATCACGGTTAGGTTTCCTGTTATTTATGTATTTAATAGATGCTAATTCATCCATCTCATTCAAGGCTTTATCCAGACTTTCTCTTAAAGAGGGATTCTTTTTGCTCCACTCTTCAAGAATTGATTGTTTTATTGGATCAAGTCTGTTCTCTCTTGAATCTATTATTAGTTCAATTATATAAGTTTCATCAAGCATTAGCTCTAAATTTTAATATTCTTTAAAAAGATTTGTTCCAGGTTATAACCAGAAATAATATGATAGATGAAAAACTGTTCATCCGCTTTTTAATGGTAGAGAACGCAATGTTCATTTGAGATTTAACAGTGTGAAAAGAGAGGTTCATCTCTTTTGCAGCATCGGCATACTTCATTTTTTCAAAATAGATTTTCATTAAAACTTCTCTGCACTTTGGAGGTAATTCAGAGATTATAACTCTTAATCTCCTCTCTCTCTCTTCTATTTCGGCCAGATCGCTCATAGATTCAACCAGGAGATCATCTATCGAATTATCGTTGATAATATTTTTATTTTTTTTTGACGAGATATAATTTATTGCAGAATTTTTAAGGCATACATAAACAAAACCTGTATTAATCATATTAACAGCAGGTTTTGTTAAGAGTTTCACAAAGAGATCCTGAACAATATCTTCAGCTATTGATGTAGTCTTTACTATTTTTTTTGCATAAATAACCATCTGACAATAGTGATTGTCATAAATGGACATTAAAGCATTTTCATAATTTTGACTCATATAAAAAATATTAAAAGCCGGTAGAAGCAAAAAACTTAACTTAACTAACTAACCTAATTTGAATTTCACGATGAAAAAACTACTCTACCGGCATTCTATAGACATAACAATATTTATTACTTCTTTACCTAAGTAATTTTATATTTTTAAAAAAAATGAATCAACCAAAAGAAAAAGAGGTGCCGGAAATTTCTTTCTGACACCCTCTTTAAAATGAAATTGAGATGTTATTTCTTCCAGGCAAAAGAGACAATCTCTGCTGCAATATTTTTATACGATTCTATTAGTGTAAGAGTGTTGTCGGCATTCATTTTTAAAATATAGACACTGCCAACATTTCCGTTTACGGCAGTACCTTTTGTCCCTACATACAATCTGATATGATCAAAGTAATACTGGTTCTTGTCATTCTTTGGAGAAAAATATTCCGACTTCATACAAGTGATCTCTTCATTTTCAGGTAAAGAGTATCTTAATTGAGAAGTCTGTACTTCTACGTCAAAGTTGTGAATTTTATTGTTTTCTGAGTAAAAGAAACAAGGTGTAACATAACTTACTCCAAACTTAGTTTTTGAGTTAATAGGAATATTTAGTTTGAATTTTTTTGCAGGGGTAAAATTTCCGTAATAGTGGATTGCTTCAAGAAAATGTTTTTGTCCTAAACTATCAAAAATCATATACATTTTTGCATTCCCACTAAGACTTGGTCCAAAATCACCAAAAATCAATTGCATATTTGCACCAAGATTATCGGGATCGAACGGCTTCCTGATTGTTGTAGTCTTTATCTTTATGGGGTACATTTTTGTGCTATATGTCCCCTGGGTTTCAATAAAACGGCTGTTTTTTTCATCAAAGACCATACAAGTTGGTCCGTAATTAGATCCAAATATATGAGGTGATGCTTTGTATCCTTTATCATCGGGTGAGACCATTGGAGCATCCATTTTTAAATTTGCGCCATAGGCGTATCTCATATGTATTTTATTATCATTACATATATATTCTGTATATAAATTCCCATTATAAGTACTTCCGTAGTTAGGCAAAGATTTATAATAGTCTTGAGAACGTGTGTATGATTGGGGATTCATTATTTTAGGTGGTATATAGAAAAAGTTTGATAGATTAAACTTTTTAGTCAACGATGCCGGGTCAAGCATTACTCCTCCAATTCCATCGTTACACATCACACTTATATAATCAGGTGAATTATAAGCTTTTGTGTGATAATTTACAGCAACACCATTCTTTCCTAAATAGTCGGGATATTGAATTATAGAACCATTTCCGTGAATATATGTAAGCTTTGCATTACCATCTTTGTTGCTAAGAACTAATAACCCTTCACCTAAAGCACTTTGTACATTCATTTGAAATTTAGCAATCGAAAAGATACCTGTATTATTGTCAATTACATAATAATTACAGCTATAAGTTCCAGGCGCATAAACAATCTCTTTATTCAGATTTCTCTCTTTACTCAAAGTATCTATCACTGCATCTACTGTGCAGAGCCATAAATAACTAAGATTTGACTCATTATTATCTGAAGTTTGAGAAATCTGAGGAACAATATTGAGAGGGGAGTATTGCAGAGCGTTATAAATTGTATTTACGCTGTCAATCTTAATTTCATTAACTTCTTTATAATCATAGTTTCCTAACTCTTTCATACAAGATGAAAGTAAAATTGGTACTATTATATATATTAAAAACTTTTTCATCATAAATTTAATTACCAAGGTTGAATAATATTTCCTTTTTCATCATATACCGGATAGTTGTCAAACAGATATCCCGACAGTGCTCTTGGGAGAACTATTTGCCAATATTGATAATTTGCACTCCACTCTGCCTGAGTAGGAAAGGTTGTTCGGTTTGTCAGTTGTAAAATTATAATATACTTAACTTTGCTCCAGTCTTTTAAATAGTAGTTATATTTATCCCAAATAACAGGTTTAACAATCTCATTAGAAAATTTTACAGATGCCTTTTGTCTGAATTTCTCTCCAATGCTAAAATTTTCATTTTCTTCAAGTTTTATAGTAAGCTTTAAAGTAACACTATCAAGAACAGGTGTCTTTTTTAGCGTTATTGGAACTACTGCATTATATGAATTTTTTGGGAATACGTATTCAGAAGAGATTGGGATAAAATCAATACCGCTGGTTGTTGTAGACTCTTCTTCTAAAACAGAAATCTTGAATTTCCTGTCGGTATCTGAGGCAAGGCCGGAGCACTTAACGGGTATATCAACAACAATAAAAGAATCCAAAGTTGTTGAAAATGATTTAGGTATTGAGTTAATATAAGTTATCTCATCTAAATCAAAGTATATAGAGGGTTTGGCTTCTATATAACCAACGGGATCGGATTTAGTACACGATCCAATTATCAGAATAATAAATATATAAAAAATGTTTTTCATACTATCTAACTGTTATTAATTATTTCCATAAGTTAATTCGGAATCCGGAATTGGGAAAATATATTTAGAAGGACCCATATCTGTTATAATCCTGCCGTTTATACCTGTATAACTTGTAAAACCTTTTCTTTTATAATAGTAGAAAAGCTGTCCTTCGGCAATAAACTCTTTACAATACTCCTTGGTTATCTCATTTTCAAAAATCGAATTCTCCGGAGATAGTGGGAATTGTTCAAGTCCTCTTGAAGCCCTGAGTTTGTTCAGATAATAGTATGGATCGTCTCCGTTTGCCTCAGCAGTCTCTGCGAGTATCAAGTCAATTTCGGATCTTTTAATAAACGGATAGCCGAATGTACTATTGTAATATTTAATAGGATAAATTTCAACATTATTGTCTTTATTCCCGAAGTTTTTAATGTTTCGAACGTCAATTGTCTGATATAATTGCGATTCGTATAGTTTAACTCTTGCATCATTATTAATGATAAGTTTGTTGTTCTCGGCAGCATCCGAGAAGACTGCATCGGTATATAACTTGTTAGTTGCAGAGCCTAACCACAAACTGCCCAGGATGTCATTCAAATAGTGATATGTATTTATTGTTGAATAAACTCGAAAGTTACTCTGTTCAACTATTTTGGCATATTTATATGCGTTTGTCATATCTCCTTTGTATAAATATGCTCTGGAGAGTAGTCCGGTTACTACGTAATAGTTCAATTTAAAATTTCTATCCCGACGAAATCCATTGTCAGATGATATATAATAAAGGACAGAGGATCCGGAGTAATCGGTAGGTGAAGGGGAAAACAGTGGATCATTTAATTTTAGCAGTTCGTGAGCCTCCTTTAGGTCGGTGATAACTTTGTCAAGAAACTCACCCATTTTCAATTTTGGAAAAGGAGTAATACTTACTTTATCTACATACGGAATGCTCATTTGATTCATTCCCATACTAGGCATAGGCCCGAATAATCTCAATAGATCAAAATGGTAAAACGCTCTGAAAGCCAACAGTTCTGCTTTAAGGACATCGAAATTGCTTGAATATTCGTTTGAAAATAGCGACTCTTTACCCTCTAAATTTTTTAAAATATTGTTAGTGTTTGCAATGAGGTAATACGACTTATTCCATATTTTGTCAATTATAGATATGATGCTTGCGTTTTCGTAATCTAAATTTTGAAAATCTGAATAGGACGAAGCCGGAGAAATATTGTACATATTGGCAATGATATCAATAAATGAGTACGTTAATGTTCTTCCGTAAAGATCTGTATCATTCGATTTTATATAGATACCCATAAGAGCGTGGTAAAAGCCTATCTCTTTTGAGAAAATCTCCTCCTCTTTAAGTTCTGTAGGCGGGTTGATATCAAACATTTTACTACAGGATGAAAAAAGTAGTATAATGAGTATTAATATTGATAAAATTCTATTTTTCATATATAATAATTATTCAGGTTAGAAACTTGCTTGCAGTGATAAATTGAAAGTTCTTGCAAAAGGATATGAAAGCCCTCTCTCAATTTGAATGGAAGAGAATCTGTGTAAATCGTTTGTAGTAAAGCCTAAACGTAGCGATTTAAAGTACTTTAAACTCTTTAGGTTCTCTTTGGTAAACATATACGAAATGTTAATCGAAGAAAATTCCAAATAGTCATTTTTCTGAACAAATCTTGAAGTTGGTTTTGTTGCACTTTTATCTTTAACATCCTTGAAAAGAGTAATATCACCGGGATTTCTCCATCTTTCCGAAAAGACTCTTTTATCACAGTTAAACTTATAATCTACACTCTCTACTCTATCTACAAGGGTTTGGTTGTAAAGATTTCCTCCAAAACTATATCTTGAACTGAGGTTAAATGTAAGCCCTTTCCAGGTAAAATTCAGGCCAAGTGATCCTGTAAGTTTTGGATCAGTTGTAGCATACGGGACTTGGTCTTCGGCCGACCAGACATATGTTTTGTTCCCCTCTTTATCAAGAAAGATCTCTTTTCCGTTTGCAGGATCAATTCCAAGAGAGCGGACAACCCAAATTGTACTCATCGATTGTCCCTCAATAAATCTAACCTTTGGGTATACCTTAGAGATATCTGTACCCGCTCCAGAAGTCTCTTTATCTACCTGTTCATTCCAGGCAACCAACGTATTTGAAATTTTGGTTAATCTATTTATGTTGTGATTACCGTTTCCACTGATTGAAAGCATTATATCTTTGGATTTGATCAAAACAGCTCTTATTGAGAAATCGTATCCATTGTTTTGTGACTCTCCAAGATTCTCCATATATGATGAGAAACCAAGAGATGGTGCTAAAGCTACTGACGTAAGCAGGTCCTTGGATTTACTTTGATATATATCTGCAGAGATTAAAATTTTGTTATCCAGAAATGCCATATCTATCCCCAAGTTGGATTTATTTGTTTTTTGCCATTTTAGATTGGGGTTTCCCATACCCATCATAAGCGCACCAACCGCATAAAAACCATAAAACTGACTACTGATATATTCGTATTTCGACATTGATTGGTATGGATCAAATGATTGACTTCCGGTTACTCCTATTGATCCTCTTAGTTTTAATTGGTTTATGAACTCAACCGATTTCATAAACTTCTCTCTGTGAATGTTGTATCCGGCACCGATTGACCAGAATGGAGCCCATCTGCTATCTTTACCAAACTTGGAAGAGATATCTGCTCTTAATGACACATCAACAAAGTAGATATTATTGTAGGAGTAGTTAGAGTTCAAAAATACTCCGGCACTCCTGCTTTTGCTGCTTAACCCTCTCGGCTTCTCAGTTTCGTGATAAGAATTTGCAAAGGAGGGATAGCTAAGAAATTCAGCAACGAATCCTTGTGCCGTAAATCCATCTTCTTCTGCATCCATATCGGAATAGCTTATTCCTGAATTGAGTGTTAAAAAATTACTTTTTATATTGGTTGAGTAGGACATAAGAAAATTCCCTTGCATTGTGATCTGCTTGGAATTTAAACTTCTGTATATACCCCTTTTAGATATATCTATCGATGTTCCGAACATTGTGTGAAGTGAAGAGAAGAACTGTTCAGTCTTTCCATTTCTAATGTTGATTGAACCATTTCCTGTCAATCTGAATTTTGGTGTGACATTCCATTTAACTTCAAAATTCTCTGAAAAGAGGTTGTAATCACTTATGTTCTTTTCATTTAGCGTTGTGTTCCACAATGGATTGCTTACACTTCCTGCTGTACTTGATCCTGTTTTTAGCATCAATAAATAGTTTCCATCTTCGTCCGTTATGTTGTAATATGGATTTAGTCTACCGTATTGACTGAAACTTCCATATGGAGAGTTAACTGAATGAACATTATCGTAGTTGATTGAATTGGAGAATATCAGATTGTTATACCTATATGTGAGGCGTGAACCAACAGAGTACCTATCCCTGCCGGAACCCTTCATAATCCCTGAAGAGGGATTTAGTGCCGCTGTAAGTGAATAGGTCAAAGATTTATCACCACCACTAACAGATAGGTTGTGGTTGAGATCGTGGCTTACACTTAAGGGTTTATTAAGCCAATAAGTATCATACCCCCTCTCAACATTTTTGAGTTTTTCATTATACTCTTCTGAATATCTTTGTACAGTTCCGGTAATAAGCTCTAATTCTAGCTTTTCTCTTGAATTTAAAATGTCATAAGAGGTAAGATCGGGAGCAGTAAATACATATTTAGCACTATAATCGAATCTTAACTGCCCCTGAACCGGCTTTATAAGTTCAAGAACAACAATGCCGTTCGCTGCTTTTGATCCATAAATAGCAGTCGCAGAGGCATCCTTCAATATTGTAACGCTCTCTATCCTTAAAGGGTCAAGGTCAAACACCTTCTCTACACCCATTTCAAAACCATCTACTATAAAAAGCGGCATATTGGGGTCCCCTTCAAAAGCATTTCTCAAAGTTGTTACGCTATTTGCACCCCTGACCTGAAACTCGGGCATAGCATTTGGATTTGAACCGGCGCTGTTATTCTCAACTATCTTAAATGATGGATCAATACTTTGAAGTACAGTAAAGAGATTTGTGGTACTAATATTCTGGATATCTGCTTTTGTAATTGTTGTTGCAGACCCTGTATAGGTCGATTTATTTGCATTGTAGTAACCGGTAACAACCACATCACTCAGAATTGCAGCATCCTCCTCCATAATTATATTCCAGTTTGTGTTGTTTGAGGAATTAATAACCTTTGTCTTCATACCAACAAAGCGGAACTCAAGAACCGAGGTTATTTTATCTTCGGTCTCAATCTCAAATGCCCCTTTTTCATCTGTAACGACCCCCTTGCGAGTTCCCCTCAACAGAATTGCTACACCTGGCAGAGGTTGGTTGTTGTTATCAAACACAAACCCCTTAATACTCTCTCTCTTTTGTGTAGGTTTAGTCACCGGAGTACTTTTTAAAATAGTTACAGTATTTCCGTCAATTGAGTACTTTAGAGCGGTACCCTTAAGGCATAGATCTAATGCCTCTCCAATTTGTCCGTCTGAAACCTTTATAGTAAGGTTTTTAACCTCACTGATGACATTGACATCATAGATAAAAAAACAGCCTGTCTGTTTTTTTATTAACCCGATAACAGATTCAAGAGTTGCCCCTTTAACATCCAGAGTGATACTCTTTTTCACTTGTTTAAACCCGAATGAAGTGTAGGGCAGAAGCAGTAATCCAAGTAAAAGAAAGAGAGGTAAATATCTCTTTCGATTTAAGTTAATTAATTGAAACATAAAAAATTGTTTTGGAATTATTATAGTTTAAGTTTTAAAATTTTCTACTCCTCAATAGAAAGAATACTTACCCTTTCATTTTCAAATTTGAAATTAAATCTTCCTGCTCCCGCCAATTTCTGTAACACAGAATCTATTGATTGAAATTTCTTAACAACAGCATACATTTTCCTGTTTTGGAGATTAAAATCATCTATGGTATAGTTTACACCATACCAATCTGATAGTTCTCCTAAAATATCTTTAAGAGTAACATTGTCAAATACAAAAAAGCCATCTTTCCAAAGAGTATATATCTGTGTATCTACCTCTTTTATTGTTATGGTCTTGCTTTCATATGAGTAGCTTAGTTGTTCGCCGGGCGAGATTTTATTAATATGTTCTCCGCACTCTACCATTAGTGAACCTGACTCAAGAGTGATTGATGCATCTTCTCCTGTCTTGTCATTGACATTAAATTTTGTTCCAAGAACAGTAACTTTAGAGAGTTTTGTTTTTACCGTGAAGGGTCTCTCCATCTCCTTTGAAACATCAAAGAAACACTCTCCGTCGATGGTTACATCTCTATTGTATTTTCTCTCTTTAGATGCAAAATTTATTGAGCTATTGGAGTTTATCCACACTCTACTACCATCCGGTAAAATTATTCTATACATCTTATTCGATGGAGTATAGACAGATATAGGGTAAATTGATTGTCCCTTGGATGATGATAGTTTCAGGCTCTCTTTAGTTATAATGAAATTTTGATCAAGATTATTAATGTTCTTATTAGCAAGCTCTGAGGTTCCGTCAGAAAATTCAATAATAACATCATTACCTGAGATTGCTCTCTGTTTACTGGTAATTGAAGTGATACTCAAATTATCACTATTTTGAATGAAAACAGCTATTGCGACTAATAGGAGAATAACAGCAGCATACTTCAATCCGATTTTTGTCATATCCAGTAATCTTCTCTTTCTGCTCCTGAAAAATATTGTATCCCAATGAGGCTTTCTGTTTTTTATGAATTTAAGAGATGTCAACTCATCCATCTCATTCAATGCGCTATCCAGTTTTTCTCTTAATGCAGGATTTTCGTTACTCCAATCCTCAAGAATTGATTTTTTTATAGGATCAAGTCTGTTCTCTCTTGATTCAATAATTAGTTCTATTATATACTCTTCATTTAACATCGGATCATTATTTTACAATTCGTTTAAAATAGAACTAAGATTGATGGCAAGCTGCTCATCCTCTTTTTAATGGTAGAGAATGCGATATTCATATGAGATTTTACAGTGTGAAAAGAGAGATTCATCTCTTTTGCCACCTCGGCGTATTTCATTCTTTCGAAATAAATTTTTCTTAATACCTCTTTACATTTTGGCGTCAGATCTGAGATTACTCTCCTAAGTTTCTCTTCTCTTTCAGCTAATTCAACAATGTCGGTTACTTCATCTGCCGGGTGATAATTGAATGTATCCACACGAACTTCACTTTTATACTTTTTTGTCGAGACGTAATTCAGAGCTGAGTTTTTTAGACAGACATATAAAAACCCAATATTGATATTATTTATTGCAGGATTGGAAAGAAGTTTAACAAAGAGATCCTGAACAATATCTTCTGCTGTAGATGTAGATTTTACGATCTGTTTAACATAGAAAACCATCTGACAATAGTGATTATCATAAATGGCTCTCAATGATATGTTATTTTTATTATTCATTTTTTAAAAAGCCGGAAGTAATACAGTTCTTAACCCAACTAACCAATTAAACTAGCTAACTATAAAACTTTTTATACAGTTTATGGCATTACCTCCGGCGTTCGTTACTTAACAATTATATATATAACAAAACCGGGCGATTTTTTACCTAGTAGAAATAGGATCTACCGGATAAGGGAGACCTGCCTCCTTTAACAGCGCATCAATTTTTTCGGCCTCGTGAGCAGGGTCATCGTATGGTCTGAGTTCATTATATCTTACAATACCTTTAGTATCAATGATTGCAACGTGAGGGATACCTCTTACTCCATATAGTGGATTGAATACACTTGTTTTTGAAAATGCTACCTCCCAGGTGATCTCCATATCTTTCATAAAAGATGGCATATAGGAGATCTCCTTTTCGGGATTATCTTTTGTATCATACCTGGCTCTGTTTTTTCTGTCCATATGGTATCCCTGAGGGCTTGTAATTCCAATAATTATAACCGGATACTCTTTGTATCTCTCTTGTAACATTCTGACATTAGGAAAACTGCCGACACAAGGAGAACACCAGGTTGCCCAAAAATCAATTATCACAACTTTGCCTTTTGTGTCGGACAATTTTGTTATTTCCGGGTTGCTGCACCACAGAAATTCTATCTCCGGAGCTTTGCTGTTTATTAATTTCCCCTTAGAATAATCACTATTTATGTATTCATATGAATTTTTAAAATGATCCACTGTCCTTTTATCTGCCGGGTATTTTAAAGGGAGAGTCTCTATTGAATCAATCACATCTTTAGTTTTCTGACTTATGAGCTCTCTGAATACCTGAATGCTATCCTGAGGCAGATTGATCTTTTCCGAAGCAATTACTTTAAACATTGTGATTGCTGCCGATGAGACTTTGTAGCTGGTATTTAATTTTAATGATGAATATATTCCATCAAGAAGGTGTGTCTCCTTAATTGCCTCAGGCAAAAGAAATTGAAGTCGGGAGAAAATTTCGGCTGCCTGGTAATCCCTACCCTTAACAAATTGAGCAAGAGCAGGGTGCTTTGTAAACTCCTCATATACTTTTGCCCACTTAACCTGGTCGTTTAATTCCGTTGATAATGCATCGGGATAGTACAACATCTTTAGACAAGATGCTTTTGCTCCGTTAACACTTTGATCTTTTGACATTCTGACAAATGACGGATAGAAAATAACTCTTAATGTTCTGTTTTTATAGATATCTGCATCTTTTGGAAGATTTGCAAAATCATCTAAGGAGAATTGAACATCTTTATATTTAGTAAGCAGATTGTTCTGTTTTTCTGCTGCTGCTTTACTCTCTGTTTTAAATAATAGCTCAATCTCTTGTGATTCTTTTACAAGCTCATATAATGATTCTTTGGTAATATTCTGACTCCAGAGATTTGAACTGAATGTAAAAGAGATTAGCAATAAAATTAATAATGTTTTGATTTTCATATATAGTAATTTAAAAAAGAATCCCGGCTGTTAACCGGGATTCCTAAAGTTTTATAATTATATTAAATAGCAGGGGTTTTTACAACAATCTCGCTCGAATACGCGTAATTTACTTTTCGCGCTCCTGTTGATGTCTTACCTCTGTAGTAAGATACGTAGGCCACAATTTTGTACTCTGTATTTGCGGTCAGACCTGAAGTTATAGTAGTTGTATAGTCATTCAGAGTCCAGGGATCGGATGCAGTTGTGATATTTTTTGTAGTCCCCGAAACAGTTACATCTCTTGTATCACTCTTCTTAAGATATTTAAATCCACGTGAAATTACAGTAGAATAACCGTGATTTACTAATGCCTTAAGCTGTATTGATGTTTTTGTAACAGCTAAAACAGATGTCACCGGATCAATGGTTACTACAGGAATCTGAGTTGGCTTAATTAAAATATCCGGGACAATTGTATTGTTAGGGTCTGTTACATCAACAAAAATCTGGGTTGGGCAATATAAAGAGTCGTTAGTTGGTACTACCGAATACTTACCGGTAGCAAGATGTGAAACAGTGAAACTACCATCTTCTTTACTGTATGTCAGATACATAGACTTACTGATCGTGTCAGTAACTATAATATAGATATCCTTGGCCGGCTGGTTTGAAGATTCAAATTTTAAAACCCCGCTTAATCTACCCGATGGAAGACCTGGACCAAAGATATCATCCTTCTTACACGAACTAAATAGTGTAAGGGTTGATATTAATACTATTAATATTTTTAAATATTTTCTATTCATAACTTTTTAATATTACTTTTTGATATTAATAACCAGGATTTTGTTTGCATAGCTCATTAACTACTATCTCGTTGACGTGAATTGGTTTGACGCATTTCTTAATATCGTCTATAGTAGAGAGATTTTGCTTTTGTCCAATGATTTTTGGCAAACCGTTTGAATCTTTGAACCTGAGACTTGCTTCGTAATCAATTCCGCTTTCAAGGGCTAACTCTTTTAATAACACCAGGTATACAAAGTCCAACAATTCTTCGTTTCCTGCGATTTGCTGCTCGGTGAACGGGGTATCTTTTGCTCTTACAAGTAACGGATTAAGTATGTTCAAAACGTCTGTAACACTACCTGTTGTTCTTGCAATTGCTTCAGCTTTTAATACTTGCATCTCGCCAAGTCGTAAGTATATGAAAGCAGAATTTGCAACAAGTTCGGCATCGGATAATCCATATGTTGCAATTTTACCTGCTGATCCATAATTTTTAGAATATACATTAGTACTAGGTGTATAAGTATCAATTGTATCGTTAATAGCTTTATTGTATTGAGTACCTATATTTGAAAGGCTCTTTAAAAAATCGGTTGCTCTATAATAACCTGACCACCTGCAACGTACTGTTCCAAGATTGGATGCTACTGTATTAGAAGATATAAACAAACTAAATATCACCTCTTTAGAAGCATTTCTCTTCTTGAAAATTGAGTAGTGGTCACTCTCCATAGCAAACTTACCGGAAGAGATTACATCATTGGTCAAAGTAACAACTTCACTCCAGTCTGCCGCACTACCTCTCATTGCAAGAAGTTTAGCTTTAAAAGCTTTTGCCGTTTGTTTAGAAGCTCTGTAAACAGTAGTGAAATCCGGCCCGTTTGCAATGCAATAGTCAAGATCTTCTATGAGTTTATCATAACTATCTTTCACATTTAATCTGGCAACTCTGAAATTAGTTAAATTGACCGGTTCGTCTCTGTATAACAATCCGAATTCGGAATCTATATCAAAGAAGTAACAGTAATTTCTGAACAAAAAGAAGTTTGCAAAGAATCTCATAAATCTTGTCTCGGCAATTATCTCCTTTTTCTTATCTGCGGTAAAGAGTGATTCGTCTACATCTTCAATCAGTTCTAAAACCCAGTTAGCAGCATTGATCATTCTGTATGCTCCTTGCCACTTTGCACTATATGAACCATCGGCTCTCATTGTGTTGAAAATGAGTTCTCCCTCATAACCTGCCTCCAGACCTCCGGCAGAGCTTCCCGAGCCTCGTGTTGTACCACAAAGATGGCTAAAGTCAAGACCATAGTGCCACTCCCATTGGTAACCTCCGGCAAGATATGAGTAGACACCAACCAAAGCTGTCTCAGCAGTCTTCTGGTCTGAGATTACATTGTAGTCCACATTTTTATGAGCAGGAACCTGTTCGTCCAGTATCTTATTACATGAGGATACTGACAAACCAATTATCGTAATTATAAAAAATAATTTTTTCATCATATAATTTTTTATCTGAACATGAATTTTAATCCTAAAGTGAATGTCCTCGATAGAGGATATACCGTATAATCCTGTGCTCCACCACTAATTGTTGCAGTAGTAGATGCCTCTACATTAGTTCCCGGGTAAGAAGTAAATGTAATTACATTATTAACAGCACCGTATATATTTACGCTGCTTAATCCCATTTTTGTTACAAAATTTGATGGAAGATCGTAACCTATGGTTAGATCGGTAATTTTCAGGTACGATGCATCAAAAATATAGTTGTCAGCTACACCCTTCTCCCATCCGGCTCCAAATCTTTGCAAATTAGTATTTGGGTAAGATGGAGTCCATCCATACAGAGCGTATTCAAGAGTATTGGAAGGGTTGTACAAATTAGAGTGAAACTGATCTGCCATTCCTGACCAGTGCTTTTGAGCACCGTATGAGAATTTACCCATCATTCTGGCAGTTAATCTTTTGTAACGGAAATCTATATTGAACCCTCCGTAGAAATCTGGTTGTGTCTTTCCAATAACCTCTCTGTCATAGAGAGCATCAATTTTGCCATCTTCATTTAAATCTTTATAGTAGTATCTACCATATCCGGCATAGTTTCCTACCTCTTTCTGACTGATTAACAAGGCCTCTTTCGGATCACTCATAATTCCTGCTATTCTGTATCCGTATATAAGGCCGACAGGTTCACCTATTTTTAGAACTGTAGAACCCAGAGATGTGCCCCCAAATGCGCTTCCTACAATCTCCTTATCCATATCCAGAACCTTACCTCTGTTTGCCGAAATGTTAAATCCAACATTTAAACCCCATTTGGTATCCTCCAAAAGTTGAGCTCTAATGTCAAACTCAATACCCTTATTCTCAATCTTTGCCATATTGGTATTAACACTTGTAACACCGGCACTTAATGGAAGGGTAAAACCGAATAACAGTCCATCGGTAATTTTATTATAGACTCCAAGAGTACCTGTAATCCTGTTTTTCCAGAATCCATAGTCAAGAGCTATGTCTATCTGTCTTGTCTCTTCCCATTTTATAAGATTGTTACCGATTGAGATAGGTATCGATCCCGGTAAATCAAAATAGTTAGAGGTATCAAACATTGTTCTCCAGGAATAACGTCCAATACGGTTGTTTCCGGTAACACCCCAACCGGCTCTTAACTTAAGAAACGTAAGTTCTATAGAGTTACTTTTAAGAAATTTCTCTTCGGACATTACCCAGGCAACAGCAAAAGAGGGGAAAGTACCCGCTCTATATGCAGGTGCAAACTTTGAAGAGGCATCTCTTCTTACAGTTCCTGTAACGATGTATTTCTCTTTGTATTTATAGTTTAACCTGCTATAGAATGAGTAATAGGCCGATGCGTCATCTGAACCATTTGAGTAGTTCCACTTTGTAGCGTTATAAATTGCGTTCTGTATATAGTCATCCGGAAAATTTTGATAATTCTGACTCACATAACCATCTGTATCTCTGTTGAAACTGGATCCAACCATAAATGCAAGCTCCTGGTTTTTAAAGTCTTTAGTATAGTTCAGAGAGTTATCGTAGGTCTCCTGAGTTGTATATCCGTTATTAACATCTAAAATTCCGTTTACTCCTCTGTAATAGCCACCGGAACCCGCATATGTATAACTGCCTTGATAATTTGATGACTCATATCTGCTTTCTGCAAATGAGTAGGTAAACTGGTACCTTAGGTTCTTCGAGAAGTTAATTCTTGCATACCCATCAATATTGTATCTGAATTCTCTCTTTTTAGTTGGAGCCTCTTTTGCCATCTGAACAGGATTATCCAGGTATCTGTTATGACCGGTACTCCAAAACCGATAATAATTTCCTGCCTCATCATAAGCTGGAATATCGGGTCTCATCTGATATACCTGACTCATACTCAATGCAGTTAGAGTATTGGTGTTAGTTCCGTTTACTCTAAAACCGATATCCAAAAATTTAGATGGTCTAAGATCCAGTTTGAAGTTTCCTGTTATTCTTTTATTTTCGTTTCCAATTATTTTACCTGTGTTTTTTGTAAGTCCGAAAGATGCATAATAGGAGGCAGTTTTTGTTCCTCCACGAATACCTACTGTATTATTCGTATTAATTGGAGTTCTGGTAAGTACATCTGTCCAGTCAGTATCTGCATTCCCAAAATAGTTAGATACAGCTACAACACCCCACTCGGTTGCAGTTCTGATATCTTTATTAACATTAGGATTGATTTGCTTTTGATATTCATAGTTATAAAGAATACTTGAGGCTACCAGCTGTTTATAGTCCTCGGCAGTAAGTCCTTTGATCTTTTGAATATACTGGTCTGTAGAGACATTTCCGTTATAAAAGACCTCGAAACTATCCTCTTTACCTCTTTTGGTAGTAATAAGAATTACACCGGCACTTCCTTTTGAACCGTATATTGCGGCAGCCGATGCTCCCTTTAACACATCAATACTTTGAATATCATTCGGATTGATGAGATTAATATCATAGTCGTCCGGCATCGGAATTTCATCAATAACAATGAGGGGTGAAGACTCTCCCTGCAGTGATGTCTCTCCTCTGATTCGGATCTTTACTTGATCGCCCGGTCTACCGTTTCCGCTAATAATCTCCATCCCAGAAACCTGACCCTGAATAATTCTTCCAATATCTGTAAAGCTTGTATTCTCAATGCTCTTTTCAGTTATTCTTACAACCGAACCTGTAAGGTCCTTCTTTTTTACCGATCCGTACCCGATTACAACTGCATCTTCCAGCTGGTTCTCTTCCGGGAAGAGGGTAATGTTTGCCACAGATTGGTTTCTAACCTTCATCTCCTGTGTTTGGAATCCAATGTAAGAGACGACAAGAGTTATCTCCCCACCACCATATTTTATTTGGTAGTTTCCATTATTGTCCGAAACAACAGCCACATTAGAGTCTTTAACCTTGATATAGGCTCCCGGTAAGGGCATATCCTTATCATCGGTAATCTTTCCTTTAATTTCAGTAGCGGTTTGATTTTTAACAACATTTTGCTGTGGCGTACTCTCCTTTCTCTCCTTGAGTGGTGCAAGAATAATCTGCTTTCCAACAAAAGAGAATTCGCAATTTATCTCTTTGCACAGATTTTTCAGGACATCTTCAAGTCTTTCATTACTGACTTTCAATGATGTAATCTTACCGGAGTTTATTGTGCTTCCGGAGAAAACGAAGGTAAAAGTACACTGTTTCTCAATCTCTTTGAGAATAGCTCTTGCCGGGCTTGATTTAATATCCAACGTAATTTTCTCGTTTTGAGCAAAAAGGGAAACCGAGAAGATCATAGTGAATAAAAACAAACACCAGCTTCTACAAAAATTTTTCATAGATAAAGTTTTTAACATAGTTTTGTTTTTAGGGTTTGAATTATTGTGTCACTATTTTAAACACAATTTTTTATCTATACCCTAAGCTACCTTGAAAAAAAAGATGAGATAGTTGCTGTGCTGTCTTTTATTGTGTAGTCTATGAGTGATATTCTATGCATCAACTCAAGTACCTGAGAGAGTGACTCCTCCCTGAATTTTGCAGTAAGTGTTTTGGTCATAACTGAGCTGTCTTTTACAACTACATTTACACCATACCATCTCTCGAGCCTCTTTAGAATATCCGGCATAGATGTCTCATCAAAGATGAGCCACCCCTTTTTCCAGCCAACAGTGGGTTGAATGTCCTCCGGGCGGATAATAGATATCTTACTAGTCGTTTTGTCCAGTAGAAGTTTCTGCTTGGGAAGTAGCTTCACAAGCTCATTACTCTTGCTATCAAGCATAGATACGCTTCCGGAAATCAGAAGTAAAGAGAGTGATTTATCGTTCTCGTATGAGCTGAGGTTAAATGTTGTTCCCTTAACATATACAGACATTCCGTTCTTGAGTAAGATCTTCATCGGGAAGGCAGAGTTCTCCTTCACCTCAAAATAGCCCTCTCCTGAAAATTCAACCTCTCTGTTCTCTCCAAGGAATTTTGAAGGATAATATATTGAACTCCCGGAATTGAGATATACCACAGAGCTATCCGGTAGTATAACCTTACCTTTAACGCCATATGGAGTTGAATTTTCGTGATAAGATAGCTGCTGGGAGGCTATAAAAACAAGCTGATTGTTTAGATTTTTGTTTTTATTACTAAAGACTGAAAGTGAAATTGACAAAATTATAAGTGCTACCGCTGCTACAGATGCGACAGCGATAAACCATCCTCTTAAATAATTTGGTTTAGTAATATTAATCTGTAATTTTTTGTCGTGCTCTCTCAGTAGATTAATAAAAGCATCTGCCTCGCTATCAGATGCCTCAATATCCGGCATCATAGTGACAACACGGAGATTCTTCTCTTTTACAAAGATCTCCATATTTTCATCTGACTCAAGAGCCCACTCTCTCACCCTTTTTGCCTCTTCTGCTGTGACCTCTCCCGCGAAGTACTTAATAATTAATTTTTCCATACTATATATATAACACCAAAACTCTCTTTTCCCCTAACCTTGACAAGCATATTGGGGTAATGTTCATTTACAGCCATTCAGCTAAATTTTTTCGTAACATCGCCAATGCTTTGCTTATTCTATACTCTACTGTCTTAATGGATACTCCCTCTTTGGCTGCTATTTGTGGATAGGTGAGTTCCAAATCTCTATTCATTATAAAAACATCCCTCATTTTCTCGGGCATATTTTCTAATGTTCTCTTTATCTGTAAACTTAACTCTTTGTTCTCAATTAGAGAGGATGTGTTATCCAACAGGGATCTTTGGTTGAGAATCAAATCTGTCTGTTTCTGTGAGTCTACGTTCTGAAGTTTATTAATATTGTCTCTTAATTCGTTAAGACACTTGTTTTTAATTGTTTTGATAAGGTATGCCCCAATATTCTGGTTAAAATCCAAAACCTCCCTCCGCTCCCACAGAGTGAGAAATGCCTCTTGGACAATCTCCTTAGAGGCTTCATAATCATTTAAATATTGGTTAGCGTAATAGACTGCCTTATGGAAATACTCCTTATATAGACCTCTAAAGAAGAGCTCGTCACTGGTATAATCAACTCTGGAGATATTGCCTGACATTCGGCAAATATATGAAAAAGAAAAATAACCCTGCAATTGAGAGCTTCTCACTGCAGGGTTGGTTCTACCTGGTACAAGAGTTAACTATACTGTCGGTTAGCTTAACATATGCCTCTTTAATGGCTGCATCCATAAAAAGATCATTCATTCTCCCTGAATCACAGCTGTTACAAACTTCTTCATTAATAGGTATCTGTGCAATAAGCGGAATTTTATACTTTTTAGATAACCTCTCTCCGCCACCTTTACCAAAGATGTAATATTTCTCTTGAGGATGGTTAACAGGTGTAAACCAGGACATATTCTCCACAATACCCATTACAGGAATCCCAATATGATTATCTCTGTACATATTGATAGCTTTTTTAACATCCGAAAGGGCCATCTCCTGTGGTGTAGTTACAATTATTACTCCTGTTGGGAGGAAGCTTTGAAGAAGTGTTATATGTACATCTCCGGTTCCCGGAGGGGTATCAATTATAAGATAGTCAAGTTCACCCCAAAGTGTATCTTTTAGTAGCTGAGTAAGTCCGCTGGATGCACGGGGTCCACGCCATATTATAGCCTCATTGGGATCTATAAAAAACCCGATAGACATCACTTTAACTCCAAAACTTACAAATGGTACAACATAATTTTTACCATCTATCGTCTCCACATCTGGATATGTACTAATTAAGTTAAATAGCCCCGGTGCAGATGGTCCGTAGATGTCGGCATCGAGAAGTCCTGTAGAATACCCCTCAAGTGCCAGTGAGAGAGCAAGTCCTGCCGCAACAGTAGATTTACCGACTCCCCCTTTTCCGGATGCAACCAAAATTATGTTCTTTATATTAGGAAGCTCAGTTTTTTGAATTGTATTGTTATCCATTTTATTGATATTTATAATATTTATTTATAATGAGTTATCTTTTCCCATATTTGTGAGATCTCTTTGCTTATAGCAGAGTCCGGAGCATACTCTATTACGCTTTTACAGTTGACCATTGCCTCCACTACTCGTGCATCAAAGCTTAGTTTCCCTGCAAACAGTATCTTATTTTGTGAGCAATACTCCTCAATTCGGTCTGAGATCTCTCGATTGAGATCAAATTTGTTTATCAAAACCCAGGTTGTTGAGTTGAAACCACACGTAAGTTCAATCGTTCTTCTAAGATCGTGAAGTCCGGAGATTGTGGGCTCGGTTACAACTACAATGATATCTGTTCCTGTAATTGAAGATATAACTGAGCACCCGATTCCCGGAGGACCGTCAATAATAGTTATATCAATTTTATATTCATCTGCTATCTTTTTTGCCCTATCCCTTACTATATTAACAAGTTTACCCGAGTTCTCCTCTCCCGGAGCTAGCCGACCGTAAACCATATATCCTTTGCGGAATGTACCGGAGTACATACGGCTTTTGTCGTTATCTGTCATTATTATTGCGTTTGCCGGGCAGACTCTGGTGCAGAGTTTGCAACCGTCACACGAAATCTCATCTATTGTTACTCTCTTAAGAGCAGAAGTCGGCCCTGTGGCTTTTAAGTGGATTGCATCAAAAGAGCAATAGTCAATGCAAAGAGCGCAGTTTGTACAAAGGTTATAATCTATAGAGGCTTTTTGACCTGCAATATAAACCTGCTCATTATCATTTACAGGGTCAAATATTAAATAGAGATTTGCTGCATCAACATCACAATCTGCAAGAACTACTCTCTCTTGCAGAGTGGCAAAGGCTGCACTTATGCTGCTCTTTCCTGTCCCCCCTTTACCGCTGATTACTGCTATTTCCATATCTGTGAATTGAGTAAATTGTATTGTACATCTCCATAAAAATGGCTCTCCACTCCGGTTTGTGTTTTACCAATAGTTCTCCTTTTGAGTAGAGAGATGCAATCTCTCTGTCAAATGGGATCTCTAAAAGAAGAGGGATCTTTTGCTGAGTCAGATATGAGTATATTTTATCATCTCCCATACCTGCTCTGTTTATAATCACACCGTAATTCTTGTTCATCGTTTTCAAAGTCTCAACAGATTGTATGAGATCACTCAACCCGAATGGTGTAGGTTCGGTAACTAAGATTACAAAATCGGCTATAGCAACTGTCTGGATAAAAGGACAAGAGGTCCCGGGGGGAGAATCCAGAATTATAATACCATCATCTCCTGCGGCTTTAACTGCTGCTTTTATTACCGGAACTGGAGAGTAAACCCCTACTTTGCCCCTGGCTTCGATAATTGAAGAGTTGGTACCTGTAACAAATCTGCTTATCACCCCCAAAGATCTCTCTTTTGTAGTTATAGCATCCGATTGACAAGCGTACGAACAGGCTCCGCAACAGTGGCAAAGATCTTCAATTACCCTAATTGTTTTAATCCCTTCCAACAAGAAAATTGCATTATAGGAGCAGTACTCCCTGCATCTGCCGCAATAGATACAGTTACTCTCATCTATTACAGGAACGCTCTGCTTTACATCATAGATCTCTTTACCACCGAATTGTTCGTTGAAATTTGCCGCAGATGCATCTTTATAAAAGAGCAAATCATCGGGCTCCTCTGCATCACAATCTACCAGAACAAGTGCCTCATCGAGTTGATAAAGAGTATGAAAAAGATTTGTCGATATTAGAGTCTTCCCTGTCCCGCCTTTTCCGCTTGCAACTGCAATTTTGATCTTTTGACTAATGGTCGCAGGCATTAGCTCCGGTAATAAGTGAGTTAGTGATGCAATCCGAGACCAGATCCTTAGGGCTTTTTGGTTGTGCTCCCATATTTACTTTTATATTACTGGTCTGGAAAAGAGTTATTGCTCTCTGTCCGATACCTCCGGCAATAATTTCGGTTACACCCTGCTCTGCCAACCAGGCAGGTAAAAGTCCCGGTTCGTGTGGCGGAGGAGTTATTAGTTTTTCTGAGGTTATAACATTGTCATCTACGTCAATAATCGCAAATTGCTGGCAATGGCCAAAATGAGAACAGAGAACTCCGTTTTCCAACGGAATGGCAAATTTATTTTTCATTTTATTATCTTTTAGTGATTTAACATATTTATAATCTCAGTAATTGTCTTGTCTGTATCTTTTAACGCAATAAGCTGGATTTGAAGAGCATCAAAGATAGATTTCACTTTTGCTCCAAACTCTCCTGACACTACCTGTTTAACCCCTTTAGAGGCTACGGTATTAACAGAAGCAGGGCCTGCTCCCTCTATGTTATCTTTATTAGTGTTGGGAACAAACTCAATTGATTTTGTCTCTGTATCGTAAATCACAAAATGTGAACAACGGCCAAAACGGCTATCCAGTTTTGAATCAGGACTATTTCCTGTAGATGTTATTGCAACTTTCATATTATTATTAGTTATTTATCTCTATTTTGTTCAAACCTGTTAGAACCACAGAGTGGACACTCTTCAAGTCTCTGCTCTTTTTGAGGGTGGTTAAAAAAGCACCCGCAACAGCTGCAGGTGTACCATTCACTATCAAAGTAGACCTTGCCCCCTTCGAAAACAATTGTCTTGCCCAAAACAAATGCCTGAGCAATTTTTCTTCGGGCACTTTCGTAGATTCTAGTGTAAGTTGGTCTTGAAACATTCATAAACGCAGAAGCCTGGACGTGACCCAGAAGTTCATAATCGCTTAATCTTATCGCTTCATACTCTTCGTAATTTAAAAGTACCGGATGAGTTTCATCCGTAATACCTATCGGCCTGTATCCCTTAAAATGGGGTGGATTATTCATCCTTCTTCTTCTCTTTGGTCTTGGCATATTATGAGCATTTGTTCACTACAAAAGTAATGAACATTTGTCAGTATCCAATTTTTTTCGGAGATAAAAAAACCTGTCTAATCCGGAGTTCCTCTTCTTACAGTATAATATTTAAGAATTTACCATCATATTATGCTGTTTGAATTCTGTTTTTTAAATCTGTCTGCCCGTTTTTATAGTGTAAATATAAAACTGCAGGCAGTTTTTTTATTATCTTCGTCACCGATATCGGAAATTGCTCCTTAGATTTATATTTATGAACAACGCTTCAAACTGTACAGTCCTGATTATGGCTGGTGGATCAGGAGAGAGGTTCTGGCCACTATCGACAAAAGAGAGACCCAAACAGCTGCTTAAACTAATCGATGCGGACAGAAGTCTTATAAAGATGACTGTAGAGAGAGTTACCCCACTGATTCCTGCTGAGAGAATTTTCATAGCTACAAATGCAATACAGGCACCGGCTGTAAAAGAGGAACTACCGGAGATTCCGCATCATAACATAATTCTGGAACCTGCCTTTAAAGATACTGCGGCAGCTATAGGATACTCATCAATTATTATCAATGGTATATATCCGGGCTCTGTAATGATTGTTCTTGCATCGGACCACCTGATTAAAGATGAGGAGAGTTTCAGGGGTGCACTATCTACTGCTATTGAGGTTGCAGACAGAGACGATGCAATTGTTACACTGGGAATCAAGCCCACATCCCCCGAAACCGGTTACGGCTACCTTCAGGTGAGAGCATTTGAAGATGATGATAATGATGTTACAGATTTAAGGATAGGCTCCGGAATAAGGATAGGGGTGCCTGCAAAAGTAGAGGCATTCCGGGAGAAGCCTACCCATCTTCTTGCATATAAATATGTTTCAGACGGGAAACACTTGTGGAACAGCGGAATGTTTATTTTCAAAATTCCGGTTATGCTGGATGCTTTCAAACGTTTTATGCCAAACCACTACTCTACTTTAATGAAGATATCTTCACTTGGAGATGAGATGAGAGATATTCACAGCGCCTCACTTAAAGAGCTTTTCAACACATTTGAGAAGATATCAATAGATTTTGGAATTATGGAGAAGTTTGAAAAAATCTCTGTTATTCCTGTGGAGTTTGGATGGAGTGATATTGGAAGTTACCCGGCGCTTGAAGAGGTATTTGAGCCAAATAAAAATGCTACAATTGCTAAGGGAGCCCAAACAAAAGAGGTGGATTCATCCCGAAACATAATAATCAGCACAACCGGAAAGAAAATATCCCTACTTGGAGTTGAGGATATGGTTATAGTAGATACTCCGGATAACATATTGATCTGCAGTAAAAAAGAGGCTCAGAACATAAAAAAATTGCTATAGGTCATACCAGACTTTATGATTGAAGAACCTTCAGATATTCAGTATAAGCTTGTTTTCGAAGAGATTTATGCCTTGCATCTGCATAAAGTGCAGTTCTTTGCCTATAATTATGTTCAGGACTGGGATAATGCAAAGTCTATTTCAAACGAGGTATTCACCTCTATCTGGAATAATCGTTCAAAAATTGATTTCAACAGGGAGATGCTCCCCTATCTACTGGTTGTAACCCGCAACAAATGCCTCAATGTAATTAAGAAACAGAAAACCGAAAGAGAGTTTCTCAAATACTCGGGGAATCGAATTACCGAAAGTGAACTCAACTACCTCACACTGGATAACCCATCTTCAACTATCTTATACTCTAAAGAGATTAAGAGAATCTTTGGGGAGTCATTGCAATTGATGAATGATAAAATTAAGAATACTTTTTGTCTTAATCGATTTGGGAACCTTAGTTATGAGGAGATTGCAAAGCTGGATGGTGTGACTGTAAAGACAGTAGAGTACAGAATATCTGTAGCACTTAGAGTGTTAAGAATAAAGTTTAAAGATTATTTACCTTTTTTTTTAGGGTATTTAACTGTATTATTGTGCTTATAATGAGAATATATTGATATGACAAAGAATCTTCTATTAAAATTCATAACCGGAGCTGCTCAGGAGAGCGAAAAGAGGGCAGTTTTGGAGTGGATTAGTAAAAATCCAAACAATCTGCGGTATTTTACCGGTCTAAAGAATCTTTGGGTGTATAATAATATGCCTCAGAGCCTTGCCACTCTTGAAGAGATGAAGGCGGCCTCATTGATAACCGATAAATATTCTCGTAATAGTAGGTATTCTCGTGACAAAACAGATCTTATTGACTTAAAAGGTGGAGTTAAAATCAAAAAGTCTCCATTTATCAGATATGCTATTTTGGCTGCTGCATCTGTAGCAATTCTATTAACAGTAAACATATTGCAGTTCTTAAAAAACAGGTCTCTCACTATAGAGGCTCAGGTGCCTGTAATAGCCTTAAGCGAGATACCTTTTGAGCATAAGCATACTCTCTATACCAACAATGGAGTAAAGGGGTTTGTTGAACTGCCGGACGGCTCTAAGGTATGGCTTAACTCTGCAACCAGACTCACATACCCGGATAAGTTTCAAGGGGCTACCCGTGAAGTGATGGTAGCCGGAGAGGCCCTTTTTGAGGTTGTAAAAGACTCTCTTAAACCAATGATTGTAAACACCAACCGTGACTTTAAGATTGAGGTTCTTGGTACTAAGTTTAATGTCAGGACCTATGAAAACGACTATGAGGCCCAGACGACACTTATTTCCGGTTCAATAAATCTAATTCGGGAGATAAAAAAGGGGGAGAGGGAGATTATTGCCCATCTGAAACCAAAAGAGTCATTCGTTATAAGAGATAAAAATGCTCCTGTACTTATTAAGCAGGTAGATACATCCAAACAGATTGCCTGGAAACAGGGGCTGCTTATTTTTGAGTCAACTCCTATGGATGAGGTTATTAAAAAACTTGAGAGGTGGCACGGTACTCAGTTTATAATAGAAGATTACGATATTCTCAAAACTCGGCTTACCGCCAATTTCAGATCGGAATCCATTGTTCAGATAATGGAGATGATTAAATTTTGTACTCCAATTGAGTACACAATAAAAGAGAACATAGTTACACTCAACAAAAAATCATAAAAAATTAGGGTATTCTCCATTTAAGTTGTGTATTACTTGTTAACCTAAAAACAATAATAGACAATGAAAAAATTTGGAACCATCTTCCTGTGTCTTGTTATGGCTATCCCTGTGCTGGCTCAAAACAAGGTACAAAGCCCCGGTGTTCTCTTCGAAGAGGGAACTTTTGCCCAAGCTTTGGCTAAAGCAAAAAACAACAAAAAAGGGCCAAAAATTATCTTTCTGGATTGTTACACTACCTGGTGCGGTCCGTGCAAAGTGATGTCCGAAAAAATCTTTCCGCAGGAGCACGTCGGTAAGTTCTTTAATGCCAATTTTGTCAATGTGAAAATTGATATGGAAAAAGGCGAAGGGATAGATCTCGCGAAAAAATACGGGATTAGAGCTTACCCTACATTTTTGATTCTCGATGCAGATGGCAACGAAATTAACCGAGTTGTGGGAAGCGGAGAGGCAGACCCTTTTATTGAAAGGGTAAAAAAAGCTATGGATCCTGCCAACAGTCCTAAGTCAAAAAGAGCAGCGTTCGATGCCTCAAAAACAACAGAAAATGCAATTGCATATCTGGAGACTCTTCAATCTTCATATATGAATAAAGAGGCCGGCGAATTTATCGAGGAGATCTTCCCTACCCTTAATCCTAGGGAGAGATACTCAGATAAAATGTGGCCTTTTGTTTCACAATCGCTACAGAATCCAAACTCAAAGATTTTCAGTTTAGTTATGGAAGAGAAACCACTTGCAGACAGATTCGTCTCTAAAGAGAGGGTTGATGCTGTTATATGCGGTGGATTGAAAAATTTTGCAAGCACCTATGTTTCGGGAAGAGCTGCAAATGCAAACCCTGCAGATGTATTGGCAAAGATTGAGTATCTCAACTTACTTTCAAACAGAGATGAGACGGTATCATATTTTATAAAGACCGTGAAGCTATATGGAGAGAATAATATAGCTGCAATTGCAGATATGCTCAAGGTTAATGAGATTATGAGAATGAACGAGGGTGACAGAGTTACTCTTGAGAGGTTCATAATGGGTGTGAAGGGTATGCCTAAAGAGAGACAACTTGAGTATCTTAAAGCTAAGCAGGAGTATCTGAAAAAACAGGCAGATATGCTCAATGCTAATATAGAGAGGCTTTCTAAGTAAAGAATTAATTCCTATAAACCAAAGCTTAAATTATGAATGTAAAACAAACTCTAAAGCGACTTAAATACCTCGCATCCTTTGCTGTGGTATTTATGTCAATGATTGCGACTCTTTATGCGCAACAGCTTAATTTTGATTTTAAGGATACCCAGTTAAAGGTTGTCCTTAAAAAGGTAACTGAGCAGACGGGTTATGATTTTGTCTATTCGGACGCACTTAAAGCTATAGACAGCAAGGTGAGTGTTTCGACAAAAAGTGAAACTCCTGAGCAATTCTTCTCCAGGTTTTTCCCGACAATAAACGTAACTTATAAAGTTCAGGGCAAACAGGTGGTATTAAGCCCAAAAGAGGTGGCCTCAAAAGAGGCAACATCTACAGCGACAAGCTCAACCACCCAAAACGATAAGTTTCAGATTAAAGGGAAGGTTACCGAGCAGACAGGACTTCCGCTTCCGGGAGTATCTATCCAGAATCTGAGTGACAAGACAGGTGCCTATTCAGATTATGAGGGCAACTATACACTTAATGTAAAGACCGGAGACAGACTGCTGTTCTCTTATATCGGCTTTAAGAAGAGAGAGCAGGTTATCGGCAATATGTTCAGCTCAAGGAACAATGTTCTCAATGTTGCTCTTGATGAAGATGCAATTGCTCTTGAGAGCGTAGCGGTTATCGGTTATGGTAACACCCAAAAAATCAAGGACGTTACAGGTTCAATCGCCCATATGGGTAAGAAAGAGCTTGAGACAGCACCTATGGGATCTACTGTTCAGTCTATGCTTCAAGGTAGAGCTGCAGGGGTTAATGTGCAGATCCAATCTGCTTCGCCAACCTCTCCAATTTCGGTTATCATCCGCGGTCAATCTTCGTTGAGTGGTAATAACCAGCCTCTGTGGGTAATTGATGGAATTCCTGAATACAATTCAGGTGTTTCTGGTAGTATCTCAAATGTACTTTACTCACTTAATCTTAATGATGTTGAGAGTATTGACATTCTCAAAGACGCTTCATCAACTGCTATCTACGGATCAAGAGCTGCTAACGGAGTAATCGTGGTAACAACCAAGAGCGGTAAAGAGGGTATGAAACCAACTTTAGAGCTCACTTCTCGCTGGGGATATCAATTGATGAACTTTAACGGTTATGACTATTTCACTGCAGAGGACTATTTCCGTTTTACAAAGGCTGCTACAAGACACGAGCTATACAACAGAGGTACCTTTGACTATTTTACAAGATTATACCTGAGCGAGGCCGAGTTCTGGAAACTCAACACCAGCGAGTTGGATGTTCGTAAGATTGTTGAACTTCCTAATGCTTATTATGACAGCGACACATACTGGATGGGTGAGATGACTCAAAACCCGCTCCAGCAGCAGTACGACCTTACACTAAAAGGTGGAACAAAAGAGGTTAGCTACCTTGCAGCATTAAACTATACAGGGATGCAGGGTGTTGTAAAGACAGGTTTCAGCAAAAACTACGGTGGAAAAATAAGGCTCGAGGCAAGAATTAATAAAGATCTTAAATTAAGAATGAATGCCAACGGTTCAACCCGTAACGCCTCCGATAAGGACTATATGTTGGATGTTTTGAAGAAGGTTCGTCCCGATATTCCAGTTTACAATGCCGACGGATCTCTCTTTACTAGAGATGCCTATACAGAGAATCCATATACAACTCTAAAGAACACCGCATATGGTACAGGTGAAAACATTACAGCATCGGCCGAGTTGGAGTGGACAATTCTTAAAGGTTTAATCTTTACTACAAGAGGTAGTGTTAACTACTCAAATACAGAGAGTTTAACTTATAAAAGAAGGGGCTCTACATTCAACTATGATGGTAGCAGAAGCTGGAGTCGCTCAAAATCTGATACCAAGATTTTTGACAACACACTGGTTTATGCCAACACTCACGGGAAACACGACATTAGTGCCAGTTTAACTGCATCTGTTGAGAGGTTCCAGTCATTGGTTTATGGAATGGCTGCCAGCAACTTCCCTGACGATGATGTGCTCAACAGCTTTGCAAATGCTGCAACCAAGGGTAACCTCTCTGAGGCATATCAGATGAGCTCAATGGTTTCACAGATTGGACGTGCACAATATAAATACAACGATAAATATCTTGCTACATTCACAATAAGACACGATGGTTCATCAAAATTCGGTCCCGATAGAAGATGGGGTTGGTTTCCTTCGGGAGGTATTGGATGGATAGTGAGCAACGAAGAGTTTATGAAGGTAGGATGGCTTGCAGATAATCTTTCACATATGAAGATTCGCGCCAGCTACGGTAAATCGGGTTCCCAAAACCTTTCAAACTACCAATGGATGACAATGGTGGGCTCAGTTAACTATGGCGAACAGCCCGGTATCTACCCAAGTAATATTGGAAATCTTGCGCTTCAGTGGGAGGAGACTCTTATGACAGATATAGCTCTGGAGTTGGAGTTTTGGGATTCAAGGATAAGAACAACATTGGGTTATTACAATAAAAAATCTGAGAATCTTATCTATAGCCAGACCCTTGCACCAAGTTCTGCATTCTCTTCTATGAGTGCAAACATCGCCTCAACAGCTGCTAATGGTTATGAATTTTCGGTTGACGTAGATGTTCTCAAGAGTGCAAAATGGCAGTTAACTTTGAATGCAAATGGTTCATCGAATAAATCCAAAGTTTTGACATTCAACAATACTACTAAAGAAATTGTCTCGACTTACACTAAGATTGTAGCCGGAGAACCAATTGGACAGTGGTTCGGGCTTCCTACTTACAAAAGACTTTTCGGAACCTCAGAAGAGGCTGCAGCGTTAAAAACCAGAACAGCTACAGGTGGTATAACAATGTTCAGAAATAACCTGGAGCGTGCAGGTGATATCTACTACAGAGATACAGATGGTAATGGTACCATTAACAATGATGACCGTATTTATCTAGGGACAGCTCTTCCAAAACTGTTTGGCGGTTTTGGACTTCAGCTCTATATCGGGAACTCTTTCAATGTCGGTGCAACCTTCACTTATGCATATGGTAATAAGAGACTTTGGGATATTGCTAGAGCAGACGTCGGCTATACAGGAAACTACAATCAGTCGAATAAAATAGCCGGTATGAGTGCAATACTAAAATCTCCATTTGAGAAGACAACAATGCCAAATGCTACTCCATATGGTGATGGAGGTAATGGTACCTTCAGCGATTATTGGTTGTATGATGCATCCTTCATAAGATTAAATGCCCTAAATATGAGTTATCGTCTGGATAAACACTACTTCAGAAATACATTAATCGATAATGTTGAGATTACATTCCAGGCAACTAACCTGTTTACATTAACCAAATATCCCGGTTTTGACCCACAGGGTAACTTCTCTACATCAACAGGAATGGCTTCAACCACACAAGGTGTGGACTACAGCTACTACCCGGATGCCAAGACATTTAATCTGGGATTTAAGTTCACCTTTAAATAGATCTGAGATATGAAAAATATAAAAATAATAATACTTTCTGTTTTAATGCCTCTGTTTTTGGTCTCTTGTGAGGATTTCCTTAATAACGTTCCAAGGAATCAATGGCCGGTTGAGGAGGCAATGAAAACATATGATAAGGCTAAGCAATCCGTTAACGGAATCTACGGTCGTTTTATGACAGGAGATAATGCAAATCAGGATTTCTACTGCCGGCTTACAACCCGCTCGGGTCTTATTCAGGTGACCGGATTGATGGACTTTAGCGAGACTCAAGCGAATAGTCCAATAAACTTCTGGACTACAGCCTATTATGCGATAAATGCTGCAAATCTTGCAATAAACGGCATACCGGGCGTTCCGGACAGTGCATTTCCTACAACAACAGCTAAGAACGAGCTTCTCGGTGAAGCCAGATTCTTAAGAGGTTATTTCAACTCTCTGCTTCTATTGCACTACAGCTGCTGGTGGGATACCGATGACAGCAAATTCGGTATAGTCTACAGAGATGCAACATCCGATGTAAGTAATGTAAATATGCCAAGAATCACAGTGGGAGAGAGCTGGACAAAGGTGATGGAGGATATAGATTTTGCTATAGCCAATATGCCAAATACATTTACAACTGCAAAAAAGGTTTCAAAGACATTTGCAAAGGCTTGGAAGGCAAAACTACTGCTTATCAGAGGCACAATGAGAAACACAGCTAAAGATCTTACCGATGCCAAAACATTGATAGATGATGCGATAGCTACTCTTCCTGCTGCAATTAAGATGGAGAGTGATATGAATCAGACCTTCCTAAAGGCTTGGGACTCTCAGGAGCATATCTTTGTAAGATACGTAGAAGATGTCGCCAACAGAACCTCACTTTCCGGATACTGGTCTACATACGGATTCTCATACACTGCTTTTACAGCCTACCTAAACGCTTCCCAGCAACCTACTCTTCAGAGTGATGCAATTTGTGGCGTTAGATATGGGCTTGACTGGATTAGAACCGATCCTCGCTGGTTTGTTCACACAGGTAGATCCAGAGCTGCAGAAACCTGGGACACATCTGAGAGATGGGTATGGAAAAAGATCTACCGTTTAGGCTCATATGGCGGAGCAAACGCCTCTCCAAAGGATGAGAAATATGCAGTTTACCATATGCGTCTTCCGGAGCTCTATATTATGCAGGCAGAGCTTATAGCCCGCACCGGTGGGTCCAACGCACAGGCAATTGCCCCTATAAACCTAATGAGATCAAAGAGAACCACTCCTGCCCTGGCACAACTTACAGTACCGGCAACTAAAGAGGAGCTTATGGATATAATCTTTAAAGAGTATATCAATGAACTTATTCTGGAGAACGGATCGGAATTTTATGCATCTTTCAGGTTTGATAAAGAGGGAAAAACCTATATGGAGGTTATGAAAGCAGGAAGCTTTGTTTTCGACAAGACAAAACTCCAGTGGCCTATCCCTAATAATGAGATGTTAAACAATCCTTTAATTGAACAAAACCCTGGTCAAAAGTAAGATTATGAAAAAGTTAAAAAAATATTTTACAATAACGCTATTATTTGCAGGGGCTCTTTTCATCTACTCCTGTACCGATGAGGTTAAAGAGAAAGAGATAGATTTCCCTAATGATATTACCTTCAATGAAGGACAAGGTATCAGCATAAATGTTCCTTGGCTTACTTTCGTGGTTCCGGATGCTCCCTATAAGGCTACCGCATATCACTATGGCGAAGTAACGATGAATGTTAAGAAGAATGCCAACGGTACTCACACAGGGTTTGCACTTTCAAGCAAGAACTACCGCTCTTATCCGTGGCTCACAAGAAAACCTATCACCATTACCCCTTCTGCCTCTCAAATTAAAGAGGCTGTAGATAGCTCTATCTACTCAGTCTACTCGGGAACATATCCAAACCAGTTGGGTACATTTACAGTTGTTAGGGTAGAGGGAGATGATGCATTCTTTTCAATCGACCAGCCGAGAGTTGTAGAGCACGTGATTGTAGCAAATACAAACTACAACTTCCAGCTTTTGAACTACGGCTCCAGGTACTCATCTAAACTTAATGCGACAACTCAGGTGTACGATGAGTACAGCAGCGGAACAACTTTTGCAACTGTAAGAAATCCAAACATCCCGGATGCAAATACAACAAAATATGCTGTATGGTATCTCCCGGATATCTACAATTTTGGTGGTGGTCAGGATTACATAAGACTTGCTGGTCAGCAGATTCTTCACAAGATCGCTGCAGGAAGAGCAGCAGGAACAGCTGCCAGATTAGCCGGCAAAACAAAGACTGAGGCGACAGCAGACTCTACAGCTGCATATACTGCAGCGGTCAAAGGTTATGTTAAGCTCATTGCAAAAGGTTATCTCAACTCAACCCTAACCGGAACATCTGAGTACTATATTGCACTCTTCCCTGGTGTTGCCCCTGCTCCACTTGATCTTTGGAACACTATCCAGGGTGCCTGGGCAAAGTGGGACCTAAGTTCATTAGGGCTGGTTAATAAAGTTGTATTCAATATGGATTCATCCGATAAAGATGGAACCGGAAAGATGAGAACTCCTCCATACTTCTGCCTGGATGGCATTAGGTTGAAATAGTTATTAAAAAGAGGGTGATCAAATTAAAGGTCACCCTCTTTCTCAAATTTTGTAGACAATGACAACTGATGTCGGTATCAGCTCGGAAAATCCTCCCTAACTGCGTTGGGTCCCCTCCCTCTTCTGGAGCCAATGTTTTCCTCAGCTGACACCGTAATCAGTTTTTTACAGTATTATAACAAAATTTTTCGCCTTGACTTATGCGGTCAATTATGTTCATCCTCTTTTGATAAAAATTTTTAAATAAAAAAACAGTTATGAAAAAATCGTTCATTTTTGCAGCAATGGTAGTTGCGATTACTTCGCTCACATCCAATGTCTGCTTTTCACAGCTTCCCCAACTTGAGAAACCGTTTAGGGTTGAGGCTGCAGGTAAGGTGATTGATCTTACGGGTTCAGGTCATGCCGCTCCATATGTTTTTGACTTTAACGGGGATGGTAAAAAAGATATTATTATTGGTGAATTTAGCGCACCTATGTCAAAAGAGTTGCAGGCAAAATATGATGCAATGAGCGAAGAGCAGAAAAAGGCATTTGTAAAACCATTTGGAGGTAAAGCCAGAATATACATCAATAGTGGCAGCGATAAATCGCCGGTATTCGGTGATTATACATATCTGCAGGCCGGCGGTACGGATGCGGGTGTTCTTCCTTCGTGTTGTATAGGTTTTGACCCCTTTTTTATGGACCTTGACGGCGATGGCACAAGAGATGTAACTTCGGGTGAATACTTTGGTGGGTTTATCCATTTTTACAAGGGAATAAAGGGGAAACCGTTTGAATTTGAGGCTCCTGTTGATATTGCTCAGCCGGATACAATCCTCCTTTCAAAAAGAGGGATGAATAAGCTGATGCGTACTGCCAACTTTATAGACTTTGATAAGGATGGCGACTATGATATGGTTTGGGGTAATGTTATGGGAGAGGTCTACTACTCACAAAACCTTGGAGATAAAAAGAGATATGAGTTTAGCAATTCCTCTCCGGTTACTATCAATGGGTTACCTCTATATACAGACGGGAAATCTGACCCACTCCCGGTAGATTGGGATGGCGACGGGATAGTGGACTTGCTGGTTGGAACTGAGGCTGCAGATATTATTTTTTACAAAGGCAAAGCTAAAGGTAGTATAGATTTCGAACAAGGTATATCCATATGGACATCAAGAGCATACCCGGGAGGTGCAAAACCATCCTATCTAAAGATCAAAGAGAGTATGGATGCCCTTGGAGCAAACAGACCGTATCCCGGCTACAGAGTTCGCCTTGGTGTAGTTGACTGGAATAACGACAACAAACTGGATCTGCTTGTAGGAAACACATTTGTAGTTGACGAGAAGGGTAAGAACAGCGATATTTCCGGAAATGTGTATGTTTTTTTACGTAAATAAAATATGCTTAATATTAGGGTAAACACTATCTAAGGTGTTATAATCTAAGATAGCTAAACTAGCTTATTAGCGGTTTTAACAACCTATGATATTTTGATCTCCCATGTAAAACAAATTTGAATCTTCAAATTAATCCAAATAAAACGTTAGTTATGAATAACATTTACTCAAAACCACTGGTATTACTTCTGACTCTTCTCGTATCTTTCAGTTTCCTCTCTGCGCAAAACAGATCTGCAGTGAAGAGAGAGAGTCTAAAAGTTCTATTTGTAGGAGGTAGTGCAGATATCTCTCCATACGGATCAAATAAGCCAACTCCCGAAGAGAAGGAGGCCTCTGTTCAAAAGAGGATGAAATCATTTGAAAATCTGCTTAAAACATATTTTAGCGATGTGACCTCTTTAAAGAATAGAGATTTTACAGAGGAGATTGCAAATGGTTATGATGTAATTATTCTTGACGGAGTTCCCCCGGAGAGGGTACCTCTCTATACTGAGAAAGATGATAAAGGTAACTATACGGTTTATAAAAATGCAGGATTCCTGAGTGGAGATTATAACAAACCGACTCTTACAATTGCAGATATCTCGGATAGGGTTGGTCGCAGAATCGGTTTGAAGCTGGATTGGTACTGCCTCTGCCTTGATGCTCACGCATACAATATTGACAAATCTCACTCCATTTTCAAAGGACCATTTAAAGTAAATCTTACAATGGAGGAGCTGCCTACTCCAAAGGATGCTCTTAGTTTTCAAAAATATTACAAGGAGATAATACCTCCAACACAGCAGATGTGGAGAGTGCAGACTCAGGGTTATATGACCTCTCCCGATTTTCGAGTGGGGATGGTTTGCCGTCCCTGGGGTTTTACCGACTCTCCAGATAATGAGGTAATCTCAGGTGGAGTAAGTCTTAAATCTCCGGATGCTATTGCAATTGGACGACACGGAAATTTCTTCCACTGGGGTTTTGCTGCTTCACCGGACTATATGACAGACGAGGCAAAGGTGGTCTTTGCCAATGCTGTTCACTATACTGCCAAACTTAAAGGCGAAAAGGTTATTGCCCGTAAGTATGACGACAGAAAGAGTACCCGAAATGAGATGTTCTTCGTCTACTCAAGATCTCCAAAAGACTCTGCTCTAATGAGTGAGGAACTACCCTATCTCTATATGGATAAGGGGAGCAGAGCAGGCTTGAAGGTTGACGAAGATGCAAAATCACTGGGAGTTGCTACAAACAACCACCTGATACTTGACAAAGCAATATCTATGCTTGAAAAAGGGGAGAGTGCAGATGTTGCCCAAAGAGTCCTGGACCGCTATACTCTTGTTACATTCTGTTCTCCTAAAGGTTACAGAGATTGGTATGAAAAACATAAAGCTGACCTATTCTTCACAGAGTCCGGCGGCTTCTACTTTCTTGTTAATCCAAAATCTAAGTCAAACTCCACAACCGACAAGTCAAACTCTGCAACCGACAAGTCTCAGCCAATATACGGCAATGACTACTCACTTATGCAGATTGAGAGAGCTGCAAGGGGTATCAAGGTGGGTGAAACAGATAATCTAAACCCTGTTAATGCAGCAATCACCCTCGTAAGATTAGATAACGGCGAGATTGCAGCTGTTGTCAGGGTAAAAATAGAGGATGGCTTTCATATCTACGCTAAGGTCTCCGAAAGAGAGCCATATATCGAAACTGTGGCCGATTTTGTAGCCCCCGAGGGGCACAAGCCTTACGGGGAGAGAAACACCCCTGCAAGTGTCAAATATGGCGAAAACGGTACATTTATATACGAAGGCGAATTTATCTTCTTTCAAAAATTTGTTGGTAAAGGCACCGGCGAATTCAAATTCAAATTTGCCTACCAATGTTGTGACGACCAAGTATGTATGCCACCGGTAGAGAAAGAACTTTGCCAGAGTTTGATGTAATTACTTATTTAACTGATAATTACAAAACCCAGTTTTCCAATAATGGAAAACTGGGTTTTGTATATAATTGAATAATAGCGAGATACATCAAACACTGGCAAAGTTGTCTTGTACTGAAAAAAGTTGACACAAAAACCGTGTTAATTTATGAAA
>PHCZ01000011.1 GCA_002840895.1 Bacteroidetes bacterium HGW-Bacteroidetes-8
TGTTTTGTTTTCATAAATTAACACGGTTTTTGTGTCAACTTTTTTCAGTACAAGACAACTTTGCCAGTGTTTGATGTAAGTCGTGATAGATCAGTAAGATACAAAACCCAGTTTTCCAAATTTGGAAAACTGGGTTTTGCAAATAACTGTATTCTATTTATTTACATCAAACACTGCCAAAGCAACCTCTCGGGGTTTTTGAGATGGAGTTGAAAAAGAATATATATCACAATATGTGTATAATGCAAAAAACTCCCGAGATTCAAAAAACTATGTGGGGAACTTTAGGAGGTTCAAAAAAAGGCTGACCAAATAGCCAGCCTCAATTATTATTTTTTAAATAAAGATTACTCGAGTATAACTACGCGATTAAGAACTGGTTTGCCGAACGGCTCGTTCTCGTCACCTTTAGCAATAACCTCAAGTTGAGAAGGATTCACTCCAAATTTGTTTACAAGAGCATTGTAAACTGCATCTGCACGACTTTGGCTGATCTTCATATTCAACTTCTTATTACCGGTTGCTTTATCTGCAGAACCCATAATTTTGTATTTCTTGCCGGATTTTTTAACAGCCTCTGCAAAATTGCCAAGGTTGATAAGGTCCATATCTGTAAGTCTGGATTGACTTATAGGGAAGAAAATTGCAAGTGGCGAGGCAATGTACTCAACAGATTTTATAATTTCCGGTTTTTTGTTTTTCTCAACAGCTAGATCCGAAGATAGCTTTTTAGCCTTAACATCTGCATCTGCAATCTGTTTTTCAAGATCTGAGATTTTTGAGGTATAAGGAGTGTAGTCCGGGATGATAGGCTCCTTGTATTTGTCAAAACCTCTTCTTGCGAAGTTGTAAGTAAACCCTACTGTTGCAGATACAATCTCCTCAATTCCCTGTCCAATTTCAAATCCGTCAAACCTGTCATTAACAAGAAGTGCTCTTAGCTCAAGATTAAGATTGAAAGCGTCTGAAAGTCTGATTTTATTGATAATCCCTGTAGATGCAGCAGCCTCTTTGTAAACAGGATTTACGTTCTCTTTCCAAGATCTGGCATAGCCTACTCCAAGGAATGGGATAAACTCCCAAGTGCGGTCTGTTCTGTAGCCACCTATAGTATTTGAGATGTTCCATAAAAGATCTCCGTGCAGATTGAAGAAGCTGAATTTTTCGTCCCAATACCCTGCGTGATCACTTGATGCTCCCTCAATGAATTTCGCTGTTGAGTTGTTAACCAAGCCTTTAGCAGAGAATCCGGCAATTTGACCCCTAAGGCCAATAGTTGGAGTAATCCACTTACCTACAGAAAAATCAAGAGCCGGTGAAAATCTCTTTCCAAAAGAGGCTACGTTATCGTGTTCTCCGTAAAGAACCTGTACACCGCCTCCTGCAGAGATAAACCAGTTGTCAAAAAATTTATTGGTAAGGAAAGGGCCATACTTATTGCCCTCATTCTGCTCTTGTGCAAAACCTGCAACAGAGAACAGTAAAATTGTAACAGTCAATAATTTCTTTATCATAACAAGTTAGTTTTGGTAGTAATGTTCAAATATAGAAAAAAATAATTAATTATTCAAAAAAAGGCCTCAAAATGAGGCCTTTTAATATTTTTGTAAAGGTCCAGTTACTCCTCCCCTACTATCTCAATCTTGATGTTGGCCTTTATATCACGGTGGAACTTAACGACAACATCGTAAACTCCAACCTCTTTCAATGACTCTTCACCCTGAATGGTAATATTTCTCCTGTCAATTTCAAATCCTTTTGCAGCTAGTGCTTCTGCTACCTGAATATTATTTACAGAGCCGAAAATTTTACCGGTTGAGCTTACTTTGGTTGCAATTGTAACCTGGAATCCCTCCAGTTTTGCCGCCATTGCCGAAGCCTCATCTCTTATCTTAGTCTCTTTGTGAGCTCTTTGTCTTAGATTTTCTGCGTGCATCTTCTTTGCAGAGGGTGTCGCCATTGTAGCAAAGCCTTGAGGTATTAGATAATTTGTGGCGTAGCCGTTTTTAACGGTAACCAGATCATCTTTATGGCCCAAATTAGGGACGTCCTGTTTTAGTATAATTTCCATTGTATCTCTCCTTTGCTTATTTCAATAAATCTGTTACATATGGCAGTAAAGCAAGGTGTCTTGCGCGTTTAACGGCCTGTGAAACTTTTTTCTGGAACTTCAAAGAGGTACCTGTTAAACGGCGGGGAAGAATCTTACCCTGCTCATTCAGGAATTTCTTTAAAAACTCAGCGTCTTTGTAATCTACATACTTAATACCGGATTTTTTAAAACGGCAGTATTTCTTCTTCTTTACCTCAACTGTGGGAGGATTCAGATAACGGATTTCGTTGTTTGCCTGATTTGCCATAATTAAACCTCCTTAGCTTTATTCTCTGATTTGTTGTTGCGTCTTCTCTCTGCGTATGCCACTGAGTGTTTGTCAAGGGCAAAGGTCAAAAAGCGAATAATACGCTCATCGCGGCGATACTGAATCTCGAGTTTTGAGACATTAGCAGGATCTGCTTTGAATTCAATCAGGTGGTAAAAACCTGTTGTTTTTTTCTGAATTGGATAAGCCAGTTTCTTTAGGCCCCAATCCTCTTCGTGAACTATCTCACCACCATTGTCGGTGATGAAGTCACGGAATTTTTTTACCGCTTCCTTTATCTGGATGTCAGATAAAACGGGAGTTGCAATGAAAACGGTTTCGTACTGTTTTAACATACTTTTATATTAAAATAAATAATTAAAAAAGGGCTGCAAATATAACTTAATATTTTCAGCCCTCCAAATAATTCTTAAATGAGGCTATTATTTAACGGGCGCATTCTTAAGAACCTCTACAACGTAGTTCCACCACTTCTCAACAGTTGCTATCTCTACCCTCTCGTCCGGAGAGTGTGGAGAGCGAATTGTAGGACCACAAGAGATCATATCCCAATTAGGATAGTTACCCCCAAGGATTCCGCACTCAAGACCTGCGTGTATCGCTTTTACCTCAGGTTCAATTCCGTAAAGATTTTTATATACAACCTTCATAGTTTTTAGAATGTCAGAATTAACATCAGGTTTCCATCCCGGGTATCCGCCGGCCAATTTAACCTCAGCACCTGCCAGTTCAAAAGCAGATGTAATTGCTGCTCCCAGCACATCCTTAGCCGAGTCAACCGAGCTTCTCAGCAGACAGTTGATCTCAATTTTACCATTAGCAGACTTCACAATTGCCAGATTGTTAGATGTCTCTACAAGTCCGGGCATTGCATCACTCATCCTCTCAACTCCGTTAGGACACGCATAAACAGACTTAACAAGATTAAGAGCTGTGGTTTGATCTATAAGAACAGATGGAGTTTCACACTTCTCAAGCACAATGTTCAGGTTAGGTTCGTGAGCTGCAAGCTCATTAACCATCTCTGCAAAATGTCTCTCAACTATTACCTGCGCATCTTTCACCTTTGCAGCCGGAATTGCAAGTGTTGCAAAACCCTCTCTAGGGATAGCGTTTCGAAGACTTCCACCCTCTATTGATGATAATCGTACTCCAAGATCTTTCATAAGCGGAAGCAATATTCTCACTAGTGCTTTATTTGCATTGCCTCTGCCAAGAATGATATCCATTCCTGAGTGACCACCTTTAAGACCTGTAATGTTTAGCTTATACCCCTCCATTCCTGCTGGTGTGCTCTCCTCCTTATATTTGAAAATAGCAGTTGCATCCAAACCACCGGCGCAGCCGACATAAAGTTCGCCCTCATCCTCTGAATCCAGATTGATGAGAATATCTCCTTTAAGAAGACCACCTTTAAGACCTCTGGCTCCATTCATACCTGCCTCTTCATCAATAGTAAAGAGTGCCTCTACAGGCCCGTGTACCATATTTTTATCTTCAAGAACAGCCATTGCCACCGCAATCCCAAGTCCATTATCTGCTCCCAGGGTAGTTCCTGTTGCATACATCCATCCGTCTACAACTCTTGTAATTATCGGGTCCTTTTCAAAGTCGTGAACCTTATCACTATTTTTTTGAGGGACCATATCTATATGCGCCTGGAAGATTATACCTTTTCTGTTCTCCATCCCCTTGGATGCAGGTTTCCTTATGATAATGTTGCCCAATTCATCCTTGATTGTCTCCAAACCAAGCTCTTTGCCGAATTTTTCCAGAAATAGAACAGCCTTCTCCTCTTTTTTGGATGGACGTGGAATCTGAGTGAGGGAGTAAAAGTGGTTCCACACTCTTTCTGGCTTAAGATCTTTAATATTCATAACTCTATGTTTTAATTGTTAATTAATAATCATTATAATTTCCCGGTTGCTATTTCTAATGGGAATGAGAGTAGATTACCAAGCTGATAAACAGGCACTCTGGACTGCATTAGCACGTTTTGTCCATCCATAAGCCTAAGGTTCATCATTGCAGGTTTGCGATAGACCACCCTTCCTCTGCCCGAGGTTACATCCATTGTTACACCAGGCTGCTCACTCTCTTTTAGGAGCTCCAGTACAATAGGACGCCCGGCAAGGTTATTCGAAGGGAGTAATCCCTGAGTGTCCGACAGGCGAAAAGCTATGTAGATCTGCTTTTCGTTATCTGCCTTGGGCATAACATCAAATGACATCTTTTGAGAACCGCTCCTGATCTTTCCGAAAAACAGACCAAGATACTCATCTTCCAGCCTGTTTATCTCGTCTATGGCAGCTCTGAGGGCATCTCCGCTGAATGTTGCATCTGTCTCTCCGGTAATTATCTCAAGTCGTTTGGTTCTTAGCTTAAAGATCATATTGGCACTCTCCTCCGCCCTCTTCTCTGCGCTCTTCTCTACAACCTGGCTCTGCTGAACTGCAGATCTCTCAGATCCTGTTGGACTTGAAGCCGTTCTGTATAAGGTACTCTTCTCGCTGGTGAGGTTAGATGTAGACATAGACTTAACAAAAAGGGTGTTGCTTTTCATATCCGGGAATCTCAACTTCTCAGATTTGCCGGCATAGGAGTCTGACCACATTATAAGACCCTGATTAATCATCTCCATAAAATTTGCAGATGCGGTTTTACTGTTCCCCAGGTTTAGGGCAATATTTGCAGATTGGTCTGCCTCAATATAGGGAATAACCTCTACATTGCTAATTTGATAAGCATCTCCACTCTCCTCTCTTGCCTGAACCCCAAGGTACTTTTGAGAAAACCTGGCATAAGGGCCTGCTGTAAAAGATTCGTAAGTAACCTCAACAATAAAATGGAGGCTGGTTACAGGGAGCGAATAGACTATTGCACCCGCGGGGATTTTATCGCCCGGGTTAATAAATTGCGACCTTGATTCAGTTGCCCCGGCAAACATTACAATTAGCAGGAGTGCTTTCAAAATATTCTTCATCTTTATCTTTTTTATTCCTCTTGGCATATATATCATTAATCTAAACACTCTAACTCTTCAAAATGTTCTCCTGAACAGTTCTTTTCCATCTCTTATGAGACCAGAGCCAATTATGTGGGTTGGCGTTTACAGAACTCTCCAGCAGAGCAGCAAATCTTTCTGTGATAAACCCCTCACCCTCTTTGGAAGGATCATCTGTAATAAGGGTTAATCTTACCCTGTAAGCTCCCCTTTTTACCCTCTCCATATTAAGGAAGACAACCGGTAAGCCTGCACTTCTGGAGATAACTTCCGGTCCGTTTATCATTAGAGTCTGCTGGTTAAAAATTTTTGTCACAAATTTTGAGCCAGGCAGCGGGGCTTGATCTGCAAAAAGGAAGTAGCAGGCTGTTTTATCTCTGTTTTTAAGAATATGTCTGGCAGCACTATTGGACTCAATCAACTCTATCCCGGAGTTACTCTCCCGTATCCATCTCACAAACCTATCCGCAAATTTTGAGTGCTGCTTTTTGTATATAAATTTTAGCTGATCTCCGCAATAACCTAAAGGCAATCGTTCGTCGAACTTATCCATTTTTGTTAGAAGCTCCCAGTTCCCAATATGTCCTCCCACGACAATTACCGACCTTTTTGCCGAAAAAATAGCTCTCAACACTTCGGGATTTTCTATTTTTACCAATTTAGACAACTTTTTTTTTGATGCAGAGATCATCCACATACTCTCTGCTATTATCTCTGCAAGGTGGCGATAAAAGCTCTTAACAGTACTCTCCACCAAATCATATTTAAACTCTGGAAAAGAGCGGGATATATTAACAGTTACAACAGATTTTCTGTAACCTAAAACTTTGCCGACTATAAAAAGTAAACTGTCCGATATGAAATAGTGTATCCGCAGTGGTAGTAGAGAAATCAGATAAAAGGGGGCTGCGAGTAATAAAAAGATAATATTTGGCATCGGTTGCTTAAGCTTTTCAACAAAGTTATCCAAATTTTACTATTTTTGCGAAGTTGTGAGCTAATTTTTAACTAAAACTATAATTTACTATGTTTAAAAATCATCCAAAAGGACTACTTGCAGCCGCCCTGGCAAATATGGGTGAGCGTTTCGGCTTTTACACGATGATGGCGATTCTTGTACTCTTTCTTCAGGCAAAATTTGGTCTTGACGGAACTAGTGCAGGTATAATCTACTCCATCTTCTACGCATCCATCTACATCCTTGCGCTTGTTGGCGGTTTAATTGCAGACAAAACCAGGAATTACAAAGGGACTATTCTTACCGGCCTTGTTATTATGGCAGTAGGATACCTTCTTCTGTCAATACCTACCCCTACACCTGTTCCTAACAAAACACTTTTCCTTATTCTGGTTTGTATCGGACTGTTCGTAATCGCTTTTGGTAACGGTCTCTTTAAAGGAAACCTTCAGGCTCTGGTGGGTAAGATGTACGACAATAATCAGTACAGCAAAATGAGAGACTCAGGTTTCTCTTTGTTCTATATGTTTATTAACGTAGGTGCAATTTTTGCTCCATTCTTTGCAGTGGGAATTCGTAACTGGTGGGTTAACCATAATGGCTTCCAGTATAGTGCAGACCTTCCTGCTCTTTGCCACGCTCAGCTGGGCAACACCCTCTCCCCTGAGGCTGCAACCCGTTTTGCCGAGCTTGCAAACACATCTGCAGGAGCTCCGGTAGCAGACCTTACAGCTTTTGCAAATCAGTATCTGAGTGTATTTACAACAGGTTACCACTACGCATTCGGAGTAGCAATTATTGCAATGCTAATCTCTTTAACAATCTATATTTCTAACAAGAAGAGCTTCCCGGGCCTTGAGGCTAAAGGCGGTATCAAGGTTGTAGATCCTAATGAGATTAAGATGTCTGTACAGGAGGTTCGTCAGCGTATCTACGCACTCTTTGCAGTGTTCGGAGTTGTTATCTTCTTCTGGTTCTCATTCCACCAAAACGGACTTACTCTTACAATGTTTGCGAAAGAGTTTACAGACCTGAGCGGAATTGAGATCAATCTTGGATTTGTAAAAATTGTGGGTGCAGAGATATTCCAATCTATCAACCCTCTCTTTGTAGTTTTGCTTACCCCTGTAATTATGGCTCTCTTTGGATGGTTAAGATCAAGAGGGATAGAGCCTTCAACTCCTAAGAAGATTGCAATCGGTATGCTTATTGCCGCTCTTGGTTTCGTTGTAATGGCTATAGGATCATATGGTCTTCCGCTTCAGAAAGATGTTCTGGCAATGGGTGGTCTGGCAGATGCTCAAAAAGTTACCCCTTTCCTCTTGATTGGAACATACTTTATTTTGACAGTTGCAGAGCTTTTCATTAGCCCTCTGGGAATTTCATTTGTATCAAAAGTTGCCCCTCCTCAGTATCAAGGTGTGATGCAGGGTGGATGGCTGGGTGCCACAGCAGTTGGTAATCAGCTACTTTTCATCGGAGCAATATTCTATGAGAGTATTCCTGTATGGATGACCTGGGGTGTATTTGTTGTGGCCTGTCTCATCTCAATGGGAACAATGCTCGCAATGCTCAAGTGGCTGGAGAGAGTTGCTAAGTAGCGGAGGTTATTTAGAGCAATCTTTAAAAAAATCTTCTAAGGGTGTCAAAGTTTGGCACCCTTTTTTCATCCGTTTTGCACAAAGTCAAATAATTACCAAAATACCTTAACTATATGAGTATGAAAGTCGGAAAAACAGGAGCTCTTATTACAGCTTTGCTCCTGACTAACCTATATTGCGGTATCACCTTTGGACAGGGGTTAAAAGATACGTTAACAGCAAAATACTCGAATTTTTCACGACTATCATCTCCGGAAAAGCTATATCTGCATACAGACAAATCCCTCTATATAGCAGGTGAATACATATGGTTCCGGGGCTATCTTGAGAACAGCTCTGCCCTGAGCGAAATACCGGAGAGCAGTTTTATCTATGTTGAGCTCTACAGTGACACAATTATAAGCAGGGTAAAGATCAAAAAAGGTGAAGATGGTTTTGCAGGCCAGCTACCGCTTGCCCACAATCTCAAAACCGGGGAGTACACCCTGAGAGGCTATACAACCTGGATGATGAACTCCTACCCTGAATTTATGTTTCATAAACAGATTGTACTAATTAACCCAACAGAGAAGAGCAGCAGAGTGGTAAGCAACTCAGGGGTGAACAGTGCCGGAGCAAAAAGCACCGAATTAAATAGCAATGCGCTAAATAACAGCATAGTACCCGGCAAGAAGAATTTTGAGGTAAGTGAAGAGGGGGGCTCAGACACTCTTGGCTCGGTTCTGTTTTTCCCGGAGAGCGGGAGATACTTTGCCAACCGTTTTGCAGTTATTGCATATAAAGCCACAGATACAAAAGGGAGAGGGTTCTATACAGAGGGTGCGCTTTATAACGGAAAAGACTCTTTGATAGCCCCGCTTTTAACAGAGCATAATGGAATGGGCGTTCTAAGATTCCTCCCCGTATCCGGAGAGAGTTACCACATTATGGCGACAGACGGCACCGGTAAGAGGGTTAAATACAATCTGCCTCAAGCTGAGAGTGAAGGGGCAGTGATTAACCTTAGGAGCAGAGATGGAAAAATATTCATAAACACTACCTTATCTGCCAAATATACAGCAGAAGGAGCTTCAATAATAATTCACAACGGAGATAGCCTCTTCTTATGCGAAGTTATTTCCAGAGAGGAGAGGAGTTTCATCCTTAAAGATGAGTCGCTTGCCCCAGGTATAAATCATATTCTAATTGTTGATAGAGACAGTAAAATCTTGAGTGAACGACTGTTTTTTATCTACCCAAAGAGTGAGGCTGTTGTAAGCCTTATTTCAGAAAACTCAGAAGATACAAAAGGGATGAGAGAGGTTGCCGGGTACACCCTACAACTGAGAGACTCCCAAGGAAACCCTGTCAAAGGTGAGTTCTCGGTATCTGTTACCGATAGTTTTTTATCTCCGCACGATAATCTCTCAAATAACTTTAAAACCTATATGCTACTCTCTTCGGAGATTAAGGGGGCCATAGAGGATCCTGCATTCTATTTTATGGATGAATCTTTGCAAAGAGATAGAGCAATGGATCTGTTGATGATGGTGCAGGGGTGGAGATACTATGATTTACCTGCCATACTATCTGCAGAGAGAACTCCCGCAAAGAGGTGGTACGAAAAGGAGTTTACCCAGCAAATATCCGGTAGGGCTACCAGCACATTCCGTAACACAAAAAGGTCTATACTCTCTGTGCTGGCACCCGAGATTAACCTTGCAGTGAGCGAACCCCTCAACAAAACCGGAAATTTTACCATAACAGATCTAAATTTCCCGGACAGTACAAACTTCATTGTATCGTGTACCGGTAAGGAGGGTCAAAAGGGTTACTATCTGGATATTGGAGAGCAGAAATTTCCAGCCACTCTTGATTATAGCTTCATTAAAAAGAGAGTGAGCCAGGTAGACCCATCTTCAATGATGATCTTTACAAAGATGTTTTACGATACAGGCGGCTCCGAGGCTGTAACACTCAATGCTGCAGTTGTCTCTTCGAGCCCTAAGATTGCCCCCAAGTACAACCCATCCCCTTTCAACCAATATTTTGACAGAAGACAGTTGCGTGAGAGAAGCGAGTTGGACCTATACTCGGGAATGTCTCTGCTGGATTATATTGTAGGGAACTTTCCGGGACTTATGTACGGCCCTACCGGAGATGATGGTCAACGGACAGTGATCTCAACCAGAAGTTTTAATATTACTGGCGATCCCGGAGTTCCTTTGCTCTTTATCAACAGAGCTCAGGTCCAGAGTACTGGAGATTTGGATATGTACACTGTGGATGATGTGGAGAATGTCGCCTTTCTAAAAGGGAATGACGGCTTTATGTTTCGTACCCTCTCCGGTGTGATTCTTGTAACCCTTAGAAATGCAGCCCAGAATAAAGATGTGAGCTGGTATTTCAACACAAAGTTGCTCTCCCCTCTGGGATGGCAAAAACCATCTAAGTTCTACTCTCCGGACTACTCACTTGAAAAAGATATGGAAGCTGTAAAATTTGACACCAGAACCACCCTTTTCTGGAGCCCTTCGGTTAAAACCGATGAGGAGGGTATTGCAAAGATTCTGTTTTACACATCGGATAGAAAGACCCGTTTAAACATTGTTATTGAGGGCACTACAGCCACAGGAGAGTATATTTCAATAGTGAAATAGTTATTTATATCTTTGTTCCCGATTACTATGCAAAACAGCAAAAGATTTAACAGCAATATAAAACTTATCGCCTTTGACGCAGACGACACTCTGTGGGTAAACGAATACCACTACCGCAATGCAGAGCAAAGATTTGCAGAGGTAATGGCCCCGTGGTGTGACTATGAAACGGCAAACAGAGTCTTGTTAAGAGTGGAGAAGGACAATCTTCCACTGCTGGGTTACGGCTCTAAGGCCTTTATAATATCCCTTATTGAGTGCGGAGTTGAACTTAGCAAAGGGGCTCTCACAAATGAAGAGATTCTAAAGCTGATAAATATCGGTAAAGATACAATTGGAAGGGAGATTGAGCTCTACCCCAAAGTAGAGGATGTGCTAAAACGGCTTAAGAGCCATTACCCTCTGCTTCTGGCCACCAAGGGAGATCTAAAAGAGCAGGAGTCAAAAATTGAACGATCCGGGCTTAAAGATTACTTCTCACATATAGAGATCTTGAGCGAGAAGAACAGGGAGTCATATCTTACAATAATTAAAAGGCACGGCATAGAGCCGCACAATTTCCTGATGGTGGGTAACTCATTTAAGTCCGATATTCTTCCGGTTCTTGAGATTGGCGCAAATGCAATCTATATCCCTTCGGAGATTATTTGGGCTCACGAAGTTGTAAATGAGATAGATCACCCAAATTTAGTAAGAGGAAGCTCCATAGAGGAGATTCCAAATTTTTTTGATACAACCGATAACTACTAAAACTGCAAAATTATGATACCCTTTTTAAAGAACAGAAGTTACAGAAGATTCTATCAGAGTGAAGATATCTCTACAGAGAATCTCAGATCTATGGTAGATGCAGCAAGGTTGTCTCCATCTTCCAGAAATATTCAGCCCATTAAGTTCTATATATGCAACAACAGGGAGATGAATGATAAGATATTCCCGAATCTTGGCTGGGCGGGGTATCTTAAAGAGTGGGATGGCCCTTCTGTGGGGGAGCAGCCATCTGCCTATATTATTTTACTTCACGATAAAAGCATCTCTGCCGGCTACTCCTGCGACCACGGAATTTTTGCCCAGAGTGCTCTTTTAAGAGCTGTTGAGCTTGGTTACGGAGGGTGTATGATTGCCACCTTTAAGAAAGATATTTTAACCCCGCTTCTAAATCTGCCCGAGCACCTTGAGATAATAATGGTTATTGCACTTGGTAAACCAAAAGAGGAGATTGTTGTAGATGAGGTTAAGGATGGAGATATTAAATACTGGAGAGACTCCCGGCAGGTACACCACGTACCTAAAAGAGATTTGGACGAGTTAATCTGGAGGGCTGAATAGGGAGCCTTAGGGGTTCTGTCCCATCTTACTCAAGATCTCTCCTCCACCATTGGGGTCAAGCAGAAAATTAAGAAACGCCTCGGCAGCAGCTCTGTTTGGGGCGTTTTTCAATATTGTAACCCCATAAACCATAGCCTCGCCTCTTATTTGAATTGTCTGCCCGGGTTTTGCTCCCCTTACAGAGACTATTGCCTTTGAGTATGTAGAGTTAAAATTTGGATCTCCCAAATTTAAAGATTTTGGTAACTCCAGATATTTAAGATTATGCTGGACAGCTATAGATTTATAAAGGAAAATGTAGTCTACCGCTCCGGCATCCAAAAGTGCAAGCAGATCTACCTCTTTCGGGCGAATAAAGCGTCTGTCTTTAGCTATTATTGTCTCTATCTGCTCAATTGCCTCCCTATTGTTCCCGGATTGCTGTTTTGCAAGTTCAAGAGTCAAGAGGGTTCTGTATCCGCAGGGGTCGGAATCGGGGTCAGACCTTCCAATTGCAACATCTTTGCGAGAGAGGAACAAGAGCCAGTTTAGGGAGTCTATCTCCTTGGAGTATTTTGACTTCGCGGTATAAACCAGTGCCATCTCATTGGTTGCAAATTTTATGTTTTCATCTGCATATTCGGGTATAAGCAGATTATCAATCACCACATAATCTGCAGATGCCATAATATCGCAATCCCTTTTTAGCTCTGTAATTTTTCTTGCTGCATCCAGGCTACCGGAGGCCTCGGCCAGAATTTTCACCCCTGGGTTTACTCTCATAAATGTATCTGCAATAGCCTTAAAGGGCATTGAGAGTGAGCCTGCGTGAAATATTATAAGATTGCCTGTGAGCTCCTGAGTTGGTTTTGTGACGTTATCTTTATTGAAATAGCGGCAACCAGCTGTGGCGAGTAAGATTATAAGGAGCACTAAAAAGCTGCGAAACTTAATCATTTAAAGATTGTTTAATTATGGAGATGTCAAAAATAGACAAAAACTGTTAAATTTGGGAACATTTTCACTATGAGAAACAACACTTTTCCGAAAATATGAGCAACCCCGTAATAACCATAAAAGAGCTGGTAAAGGATAAACCACTGCTGCTGGCAGGTCCCTGCAGTGCCGAGAGTCGTGACCAGCTATTATCTACAGCAATGGATCTTGCCTCATTTGGGGTCAAGATATTTCGTGCAGGTGTTTGGAAACCCAGAACTAAACCGGGTGGGTTTGAAGGAGTTGGCAAAGAGGGGCTTAACTGGCTAAGGGAGGTAAAGGAGAGGACAGGGATGCTCACTGCAACCGAGGTTGCAAATTCAAAGCACGTTAAAGAGGCTTTAAAAGGTGGTGTAGATATATTGTGGATTGGTGCCCGTACAACTGGAAACCCATTTGCAGTTCAGGAGATTGCAGATGCACTAAAGGGTAAAAACATACCCGTTTTTGTAAAAAATCCTATGAATGCAGATCCCGATCTTTGGATTGGTGCAATGGAGAGATTATACAACAGCGGTATCACAGAGGTTGCAGCTATTCACCGGGGTTTCAGCACATATGAGAAGGGTCTTTTCCGAAATCTGCCTCAGTGGCACATACCTATCGAGATTAAAAGGAGAATGCCATCTCTGGTAATGATTTGCGACCCCAGCCATATCGGCGGCAAGCCGGAGCTTATCTATCCATTGTCTCAGCAGGCACTTGATATGGGTTTTGACGGTTTGATGATAGAGAGCCATTATCTACCCTCATCTGCACTAAGCGACAAGGAGCAGCAGATTACCCCCGCTATGCTCAGAGATATCCTTAAAGTTTTGGTAGTAAGAGAGAGATCGGATTGTTCCGAAAGTTTGAGTGAACTCAGAAGGGAGATAGACGAGATGGATGAGCGGCTACTGGATATTCTATCAAAACGTATGGCAATTTCAAGGGAGATTGGTCGTTATAAAAAAGAGAACAACATCCCGGTCCTGCAACCATTGAGGTATGACAGATTGGTTACCCGCCGTGTTTCACAGGCGGCAGAATTAATGGTAGATGAGGAGTTTATAAAACTAATTCTGGAAGCTATCCACGAAGAGTCTGTCCGACAGCAAATAGATATCTTCAATAAAGAGTGAGAATTTGCTTTCTCGCTACTACCCCCCGCTTACCAGATGAATTATTTTGAGGTCATCTTTACATACTTAGGTTAGGTAGATGATGGTGAAAATTATAAATCCGGATTTTTGGCTGTTTTAATATTTTACCCGTACTTTTTCCGAAGAATTGATTTTGCAACTCATTTATTTACTGTGTGTTGCAAGTAAACCCAACGATTTTTTTGTGAATTTTTCAAAATCATATTATTTATCTCTTTTAAAACCAGTAGATTTGGTACAAGATCTTGTTCTGTTTAGCGCTAAACAATTTAACTCACTAAAATTATTTTTTGTATGAAAAAGAGAAGTAAAATTTTTATTGCTGTAACATCAGTTTTGGTTGCTTCATTTATCACCTTGTTTCAGTTTAGTACCTTTGCTAACGAGGTAATCCCAACAACAGATTTAGACGATGACCAACACATTTTTTGCAGAGGTCAACTGGAGTACGAATGTGTAATAGAGGGTACACATTGTTTATTTGAGATCAGGATTGCTGGACTGCCAACCATTTTTTGCGATTTTGAAGGATTTCATAGTTTAAATTAAAAAAAACTGACCAAACTTATGTACTCCTGGAGTTTAATCTTCATCCGAAAGCTTCAGGAGTACTATAAGCTAATTCAAATACTAATCAAAATCCAATTTATGAAGAAATTATTTTTGATATTTTCAAGCATATTAGCCATTTCGTGCAGTTCAAACAAGAAAAATTTTTTAAATTACTCCTCTATTTTTATTTGCGAAGATACTCTTGCCGGAGAAGTTTTGCAGAAAGTAATTAATGTTAACAACGCATTTATGAATATTTCCTATTCGGAATCAGGAATAATATTGGTAAATAGAACTGGAAAAGGGTTTATTAAATTATTTGACACATTGAATGGCGAGTGTATATCAGAAGCTGGGAAGATTGGTAATGGACCAGGAGAATATTTAAGTCCGGTGGGATTTTGCTATAATAAAATCTCAAAGAAATATTACTTTACTGACAATTATAAAAATCTTGTAGGTGTTGCACAAATAAAAAATAATGAAATTGAGTTGGTTAATAAAATTAATTTGAACTATAAGGTCTCTTGTTTTTGCAGCTTAAGTGACTCACTTCATGCGACACTATCCGTTTTTGATGGACATTATCTTTCTTTAATCAATAATAAAGGAGTATCATATCATAAAGTACCTCACAGATTATTTGAAATTGAATCACTTGACTATACTTCTCACAAATATAGCTCTATTATTAAAAATATTGAGACATCTAAAATATTAATAATTTCAGATATTAATTTCCCAATCGTAAAAGCTTATACTTATAACGACAATAGACTGACTATCAAGTGGTCGAAAGAATTTTATAAGTCTTATTATACAATAAAGAATCAGAGATTAAGTATTGATAGGAACAGGCACATTCTAAGCTTTCATTCTATAACAACCTCAAATAAATATATCTATCTCTTAACTTATGGTATTACAGTGAATGGTTTGATAAACAGAGATAATGTAAAAAATGGAAAAACAATTATGTTGACACTTGATTTAAACGGGAATATTCTAAAAACAACTTTACTTGACAAGTGCATTCATAATGCAACAGTTTCTCCGGATGATAGGATATTATATGGAATTACTAGTGATCCGGATATATTTCTTGTCAAGTTTAAACTGAATCAACCCCCACTCACCAGATGAATTATTTTAAGGTCATCACCATCCTTTACAGTGGTGGTTGAGTACTCATCTTTTTTTATAAGTATGTCATTTAGCCTTACTACCAACATTTTAAAATGAAATGATTTTATCTCCATTATTTGGGAGATGGTGAGTGACTCTCCGTCAAACTCTTCATTTCTGTTATTCAGTATAATCTTCATCTTTAGATGTCTCAATTTAAATTCGCTTTACTCAACAAGATCTCAATAACAACATCTGCTTCCATATTTGAGACTATTCCCACTCTGGGCGCCATTGGGGGGTTATCTTCGCTTACCTCGGAACTTCCATCCCCGCAAACATAGAGGTTATTCGATTTTATAACCACTAACTGCTCCCTGTTTCCATACCCGGCCATTCCTGATGCGGCTACTAGAGGTATATCCGGATGGACTGCCAGCATATATTCAATGAGCATCTGCTTTTGAAAAGCATCGTCAAAGGCCTCCACAACAACATCACACACGGAGAAAAGAAGGGAGATGTTTTCCGGAGAAACCTTGGTATTATGAATCTGAAGTAGTGCCATAGGACTTATTCTCAGAAGGTTTTCTCTTAATGCATCAACCTTATTCATCCCAATCTGGTCGTGAAAGTAGAACTGTCTGTTGAGGTTTGCCGGAGAGACTGTGTCAAAATCGGCTATTATCAACTTACCGATACCGCTTCTTACCAATGCTGCTGCACAGTTGGAGCCAAGCCCTCCGGCGCCGGCTATCCCAACCACTTTTTGAGATAAAAATGTTGTGATTTGGTTAAAGTTTGGCATAAATCGGGTTGTTAAAGTTTCAAATTTTCGTAAATTTACCAATTCTATTGCAAAACATAAAAAAAACTATTTAATGAACTTTCAGGAGATTAAAAACAACAGGAAAATTATTGCCTCTTTCCCCTACCAGTGGAGACCTATGATTAAAGGTTACAGCGATGTATCTCTCTATGTTAATGTAGGAAGCGGTAAAATGGAGGTGAGAGATATTGCCCCGCAGACCAAGGAGAAATTCATCGGAGGTAAGGGTTACGGGTTGAGAATGCTTTGGGATGCCGTAAAACCGACAACCAAATGGAGCGATCCGGAGAATGAGATTGTAATCTCGGGAGGTCCGTGCTGCGGAATTACACAATATTCCGGCTCGGGAAAATCCATAGTAGTGGCAATATCACCTCAAACAGAGAAGATTATTGACAGCAATGTTGGCGGCCATTTTGGGCCTCACCTTAAGATTGCCGGGTTTGATGCTATGGAGCTTCAGGGAATCTCCCCAAAAGATGTAATTGTTTTCATCAATGGAGTAGATCATACGGTAGAGATCTTCGAATCTCCACAGGGGTTGAGTTACGACTCTCACCTTTTGGGAGAGGAGCTACTGGATATGTTTGCAGATAGCGAGAAGGATAAGATCAATGTCTCTGTTGTTGCATCGGGTAAAGCTGCAGAACACTCACTTATTGGGATGCTTAACTTTACATTCTACGATATGAAGCGCGGCAAGGTGCGTCTTAAGCAGGCCGGCAGAGGTGGAATAGGAACCCTTATGAGACAGAAAGGGGTCAGGGCGATTATTGCAAAAGTTCCGAAAGTGACCGGGAACTTTAACAATGTAGACCAGCTTGAGCCTATTATGGAGCGTGGAAAGAGGTTTAACAAAGAGATGCGAGACCTGGACGATACTCAGTGTCAGATGAAACAGCTTGGCACAGCACACCTTATGGGTGTACTGGAGAAATATGACATCCTCCCTGTAATGAACTTCAAATTTGGCGACCATAAAGATTGCCCGAAGATAGATATGAATGTTTGGAGAAAATTATTTACTCAGGGTGTTCCCGACGGCTGCTGGATTGGATGTAATATGTCCTGCGCAAAAGGTGTAGATAATTTTGAACTTACAACAGGCCCATATAAAGGATCTAAGGTAATTGTAGATGGTCCTGAGTATGAAAATGCTGCAGGCCTTGGCTCCAACCTTGCAATTTTTGACCCTATTGCTATCATTGAGCAGAACTTCTACTGCGACACATACGGGGTATGCACAATAACCTGGGGAAATATCGTAGGATTCCTTATGGAGTGCTGGGATAACGGCATACTAAATGCCGAAAGAACGGGCGGGGTAGATCTCACCTGGGGTAATGCAGATGCATCTCTCGAGTTGCTGCACCAGATGGCCCGCGGAGAGGGCTTTGGTGTTACTGCAGGTCTTGGAGTAAAGAAACTCAAAGAGATGTTCATAGAGAAGGGATGGGGAGATGCCCGGTTTATCACAGACATCGCAATGGAGAACAAAGGGCTTGAGTACTCTATGTATCTCTCAAAAGAGTCCCTTGCCCAGCAGGGCGGATACGCAATGACCAACAAAGGTCCTCAGCACGACGAAGCTTGGCTAATCTTTATGGATATGGTAAACAATATGATACCAACCTTTGAGAACAAAGCAGAGGCCCTTCACTACTTTCCATATTTCCGCACCTGGTTTGGTCTTGCAGGGTTCTGTAAACTATGCTGGAATGATGTGGAACCTGCAAACAATGCAGAGCAACCGGAGCCTAACAAAGTTCCCGAGCACGTAGACAACTATGTTACAATCTTCAAAGCCGTTACAGGACGTGAGTTTGACAAGGAGGAGATGATAAAAATGTCTGAGAGAGTTTATAACTTCCAGAAAATTTTTAATATCCGCCTTGGGTTTGGCACCAGAGAGTATGACAAACAGCCATACAGGGCTGCCGGGCCGGTAACCGAGGAGGAGTATCTGAGCCGTCAGGAGAGGTACGACAAACAACTTACCGAACTTATGGGGGTGGATCCTTCAAATATGAATCTGCAGGAGAAGATGGCAAAGCACAGGGAGTACAGGGAAGATAGATACGAGAAGCTTTTGGATGCCGTTTATCACAGAAGAGGCTGGAATAAAAATGGTATCCCTAAAGTTGAGCACCTCAAAGCTATAGGAATGGACCTTCCGGAGTTGATTGAGGTTGTTGCTCCGCTTCAATAAAAAAGATAACTTAGTACGGTATTAATTTACCGATAAACATTATCAATAATATGAAAATCAAAAAAGTAACAAATTTTTTGACCATATCTCTGCTCACTGCCGTTACGGTGGTGAGTTTGAGTATTATGGGGTGTAAGGAGCAGGTTAAGGCAGATCCGAAAAATCCTTACGGACTGGATATTATTAACTCCCTGGAGGGGTACTCAAAAACTGTTGACACAGACAGCAGTAACCTGTTGGTAGATCTTGAAAAACACATACCCGGAGTTGTTCTGGACATTAGATATGCTACCGAGAATAACTTCACCGGCAAAAAGATCTACACAGCTCCAAAGGCTTGGCTAAGGAGAGATGCTGCAGATTCGCTACTAAAGATACAGCAGATTCTCTCACAGGAGGGTTTGGGTATCAAGGTATTTGACGCCTACAGGCCATATGCCGGAACTCTCTATTTCTATGAGGTTTATGGAGATACCACATTTGTAGCTGCTCCGTGGAAGGGCTCTATTCACAACAGAGGTGGTGCAGTTGATCTTACCCTTATTAACCTTGCTACAGGAGAAGAGCTTGCGATGCCAACACCATTTGATGAATTTTCGGAAAAGGCCTCCTATCACTATAACGACCTTCCAGCCCAGGTGCTGGCAAACCGGGACAAACTTCTCAAAGTAATGACAGAGAACGGATTTACATTCTATGAGTACGAGTGGTGGCATTTTAATATCAAAGGAAGGGAGAAGTACTCTCTAATGGATATCTCTTTTGAAGATCTGGAAAAACAATAATTGTATTAATAACTATCAATTATGAAACTTAAAATTCTCTCTCTATTTGCCCTGACTCTCTCTCTCTCTATTTGCACAGTTGGAGTTAACGGCCAAAACCTAAACCCGAATAAGGTCACATACCCTGAGTATAGTGCCGTGTATCGTGCTAACTTTACTTTTCCACAAGTGAACGGATACAAGGTGGTAGTGTGCGATTTCCACACCCACACAATGTTTTCTGACGGACTTGTGTGGCCTACGCTAAGGGTAGCAGAAGCGTGGACTGGAGGTCTTGATGCTCTGTCAATAACAGATCATATTGAATATAGACCATACAGAAAATATACTAATAATGACCATAATACCTCATACGAGATTGCCCTCTCCGCTGCCCGCAACAGCGGATTGATTCTAATCCGGGGAACAGAGATTACCAGGACACAGAAAACCCTTGGTCACTATAACGCCTTATTTATAAAGGATGCAAACCCTATAGCCGTTGAAGATCCTAAAGCATCTATAGTGGCGGCAAAAAATCAGGGAGGCTTCATAATATGGAATCACCCCGGCTGGGCAGTGGACACTACATATATAAAAGAGTTTCAGGCAGATCTTTTCAAAGATAAATTGATTGATGGTATTGAAGTTTTCAATAATAGCGAATTTTATCCCAGAGTTGTCTCCTGGGCTGTAGATATGGGACTCACAATGATAGCGACAAGCGATGTCCACGGTAATGTGGAGAGCGGCACACTTCTCGAAAAGGGATTTAAAAGACCTGTTACACTTGTCCTTGCTAAGGAGAAGAGTGCAGAGGGTATCCGGGAAGCTTTAGATAACAGAAGAACGGTAGCCTGGTTCCAGAATATGTTAGCAGCTCACGAAGATGTTGCAAAACAGTTTGTTACCGCAAATATTTCGGTAACAAAAGTAGATAGCGACACTAAAAACAACTGGATAAATCTCACTAACAATGGCTCTGTTGTATTCAAAATTCGAATCAACAAACAGCTCTACACACTACCTGCTCTCTCATCTATTATTGTAGCACAACCTTTAGCAAATGGGAATGTTTTAAAATCCAATTTTGAGAACTTTTTTATCTATGAAAATAAAACTTTGGCACACGATTTGTATTTTAATTAGTCGAGAAGTTTTTTCATAGTTTAAGTTTTAGGTTAAGTAACAGGAAAGGCATCGTCATAAACAGGCGATGCCTCTCTTTTTTAATTTTGGATTTAATAAAAAAGATCGTATATTTGCGGGCCTTTTCTCGGGAAGATAAGGAAGTTAAAATAATAAAAACTTAAAAATCACAGTATTATGGCTGTTAAAATTCGTCTTGCAAGACACGGTAAAAAGAATTTCGCATTCTTCCATATCGTAGTGGCAGACAGTCGTGCACCACGCGATGGTCGCTTTATTGAGCGTATTGGCTCATATAACCCAAACACAAACCCGGCAACAATTGAACTGGACAACGATAAAGCACTTACGTGGCTTTATAACGGTGCCCAGCCTTCTGATACCTGCCGCAGAATTCTCTCATACAAAGGTGTTCTTTTGAAGAAACATCTACAGGAGGGGGTTAAGAAAGGAGCAATAACACAAGAGGTGGCAGACTCTAAATGGAGTGCCTGGATGACAGAGAAAGAGAGCAAAGTTGTTGCTAAGAAATCTGAACTGGCTCAAACCAGCCGCTCTGCTAAAAAATCTGCTTTAGAGGTTGAAGCTAAGATCAAAGAGACAAGAGCAGAAGAGATTGCCAAGAAGAAGAGAGACGAGGCTGCAAAAGCTGCAAAAGCTGCTGCTGCCGAATCAAATGTAGAGGTTGAGGCCGAAGTTGCAGAGGTTGAAGCTCCTGCAGTAGAGGAAACTCCTGCAGTTGAAGAAACTCCTGCTCAAGAGTAATTGTAATGTCAGCGCCGGCAAATAGTTTACTGCCTGTCGCAAAGGTCATAAAATCTTTCGGGGTAAAAGGAGAGATGTTAATTAGATACTCTCCCCACTTTCAGGAAGAGATAGATGAGAAGAGACCGGTATTCATCGCATACGATGGACTACCGGTCCCCTTTTTTATTGAGAGTCTAACAAACAGAGGCACAGACCAGGCGTTGGTCAAACTCAGTGGAATCAACTCAGATGATTTGGTTAATGAGATCTCCGGTGAGATTATCTTCATCGAACAAAAGGGGCAAAAGGCAAAAGAGAAGAGCTTCTCTGCTGCAGATATAACCGGATATACTGTACTGAATCTTCAGGGAGATATCATTGGAACAGTCGCTCAATACTACGACTATCCGGGCAACCCCTGTTTCGGGATAACCCGTGAGGATAAAGAGAGAGGTGAGCTGCTGCTGCCTGTTCACGAAGATATAATCAAAAAAATAACCCCCGGAAAAAAGGTGCTGGTTGCACAAATTCCCGAGGGTCTTCTGGATATCTAAAACCTCTATTTAGTCTGTTGTAATCTGAATGCCGATGCTCAGCCTTGGCACCTCTAAAGAGACCTCATTGGGGTTGAAAAAATTTGTAAGTCTGTATCGTGCGAACAGTGAGTACTTACCTTTTGAAACAGCTCCATAAACACCCGCCTGAATCGGATTGAATTTTGACCCATCCCTGTATTTATATTTATTCTGCTTCCCGTTCTCAATGGTCTTTACATTGTATCTCTTATTGTAGGAGTAGTCTATATAACCTCCTAAATCCAGCGCAAAGGGTTTATTGCTCTTAGGGAAGAAGTAGAATCTGTTGATAAGACCTGTCCCGAGATTACTGCTACGGAAATACTCTCTCTTAACCTCTCCGGGAACATTGGAGACAAATGTTTCGTTAAGTGCAGCCTCTTTCATCTCATAAGTATAGCAGGTGTACTGGAAAGTGGTACCTATTGCATATCTGCTGCCCGGACGGTAGAAATATTTAAATCCCGCCTCAAGGTTGTATGAACTTCCGTAGTGGATGGGGAGAAACTCTTCGTTATTTGTTGGAACCGCCATCGAGATACCGATGTGAAAATCCTCAAAACTTCTTGGGTATTTTGATTTTTTAACTGTAACTCCACTCTCCTGATGGTAGTAATTGGAGACGCGATCTATAGAGTCCTTCTTTCTGAAGCTTATGGGTGACTGAACCGCAATCTCTGCCTGTCCTATCTTCACCACAGTTTGAGAGACTGCTTTTGAAGAGGTTAGTATAATTGAGGCAGGTAATAGGAGTGAAATGGCTGTAAGTTTTATAATAGTTTTCATATAATTAGCTGATTTATAGTAGTTATTTTACTTTTATAGCACCGGACATAGCTGCGTTTACAACCGTTTTATCTATGTTTCCGAAGATGGATATCACCGAAAATTCACTTGGATTGGTTGTGAAAAAAAGCAGTACACCCTGAGCAGTGCTAGTAGTATACATCTCAAGAGTCTCCTCTCCATCCTTTACCATTACAATCCGTTTGAACATATCTGTAACTATTAGTCCATCCAGCTCTTTTCTCAGAGAGAGTCTAATTGGGATGCCATTCTCAACAGCACCGGACTTGATATTTAAAATTCTCATCTCTGTAATCTTTGAGAGCAGATCTTTTGTCGATGCGTCCACATCTGTACTTGAAGCAATCTGTAACAATGAGGGAGAGATTATTATTGACTCAACGCCTTTTCTCTTCTCGTACTTGTCCAGAATCTCGTTAATCTGTTTTGTCTGCCCCAACGCTGTGAGCGGCATAATAACCGCGACAAACATTAGTATTAGTAGTTTTTTCATCACTGATAATTTTTATTATTGCTGGTCAGTTTAAGTTTAAGTCTCTCTTTCTCTAAGACGACCTTCTCAGTCATTTTGTGTCATCGCCTTACTCATTGAGCGAAGTGGAGATAGTGCATCTCCCACTTTACCCATACTTTCCAGTTGAGCTGAACTGTTTTTAAATTTACCCATCATTGAGTTGATATTACTCATCTGCCCATCAGCTTTGCTGAGTGCCATCTCTTTGTTATATACATTTACTCCGTCTACCATCATCTTTAGGGAGTCGCCTCTGTCTGGCATAATCAGGTATGTGAACAGCGCCAGAGCAGCTGCCGCTGCAACCGAGATCCAACGGAAATGGAAAGTCCTTTTAAAAGTGGTACTCTGCTTAGATGAGTTAACCTGCTCCTCATCCTTTAATTTATCTGCCTCATCACTAAAGCAGTTAAATAGTGGTTTATAGGCAAGCAACTCCTCATCATTTACCTCTCCCCGGAAGTAGTCTCTAAGTTGCTGCTCCTCTTGTAGGGTTGTCTCTGCGTTAAAGTATCTTTCTAAAAGAGCTTTAACTTCGTCTATCTTTTCCATTTGCCAATAGTTTTTCTCTTAATTTCTGTCTTGCTCTTGATAGCAGTGTTCTTACATTTCCTTCGGAAGTTCCGAGAATCTTCGCTATCTCATCCATCTCATATCCCATAATATCTCTTAATCTTACTGCAATCATCTGGTCGTGAGGGAGGATACTTAAATAACTGTTTATGGAACATAATTCATCTTTGTGCTCAACGGCCACCAAAGGATCGTTATCTGTGTAGATATGGAAATTTGGATTGAGTGAATCCATATTGTTCTTTTTGAGCTTGAGATAATCCAGGCATACGTTTTTAAGTATATGCATTGTGAGTGCCTCCGGATTCCTTATCTCCTGCAATTCATTTGATTTCCATAACTTTATTATAGCTTCCTGTACCATATCATCGGCCGTGGAAGCACCATCCTTCACAAATCCGCTTGCAAAGTTTATAAGCCTTGGCCTTAGTTTACTAACTACTATGTTAAACTCCTGAGGTGTCATTCCAAATCTAAGACGAACAGAGAGAGTTTTTGTTACAACATTAGAATATAAAATTGAGACCTATATTAAGGCCGCTGTCACCATCTCTTTTGTCGAAGGGTTTCCCCCACTCTGCCGAGATTATGAAATTCCTGTTCATAACCGCTTTAATTCCCAAACCGGCACTTACGTGAAACGAATCTGAGTCAAAGGGAGAGAGCTCCCCGGCAGCAATTAAATCTCCCACACCGCTGTTAGAAGATAGCATCAAAAAATCTCTCTTATAGTACTGGACCACCCTTCCTGCGTCCAGGAATGGATTGAGAGCCAAGTACCAATTCTGCTTGAAGAGGTTAAATGGGGCAAAACGGTATCTAAGCTCGAGATTACCAAGAATTACACCGGCTCCGGCAACTCTGTTCCTGAGCACCCCTCTAATTGTGTTTAACCCCCCCAGCCCCTCGCTGGTAATCTGCCGAAAATAGAGTGTTGAGATATTCTGTACCATATAAAAGGGCTGATTGCCCTGGATGGTTCCCTGGTATGTCCCTTTCGCTGCAAATGTTAGCTTCTCCTTATACAGTGGAATGAAACCCGAAGCCGAGAGATAAAGCTTTGTGTAACCGCCGCTATTTTTCCCGGGAGAGAGCAGCGAGATAACCTCTCCTTTGAACCCTCTGTAAGGGTCTGCCTCATTATCTCTGGTATCATAGACCCCTCCTAGTTTTAGCTCTACACGTGTGCCTCCATCTCTCTCCAGCGGAGTGATAATACCGGCCTCCACATAGCTCTTAAAGAGACTCGGTTCGTTCGCATATTCGTCACTCTTTACAGCTCCTGTTTTGTAACTGTACAGCCCCAAGCCGGCAACCCACTCCAGGTTCTTCACAATCTTCCCCTGAAAATCTGCAGTAGCCCTAAATAGATTACGGTCAAATTTATAGTATGCAGTCCCTTTATCTCTTTTATAGGCAGATATATATCCGTCAAAGCCATAAAAGTCCATCATCCTGTCTGTGAGGTAACTTATATCTACAGTTGTGCGTAGGTTCTTAAGCAGATATCTTGAGTCATAAAAGAGGTGATAAACGCCAGATCCCTTCGTGTATCTGGAGATCTCAACATTGAACTTATGAATATAGTTGGGGTATTGAGATCCATCTCCAAACCAGTAGATATCACATAGAGCCCCGTACTGGAAACCCTGATCACTGTTATAACTAACTGCAGGCAGAGGACCAAAATTCCACCCCTTTTTTGCCTGTTGAGCCTTAAGACCTGTTGATAATGCAGTAAAAAGCACTATCAGAGCAATTTTTGAAGCTGCGTTCATCTCTTTTTATTTTTTAATATTATAGAATGGCTGCAATAATAAATCCAAGATAGTTCCCTACTGCATAACCTACCAAACCTACAGTAAGACCGGTAATAATCACATCTCTGTTTTTCATAGCAGTGGCAATCAACGGCACAAAAGGTGGAGAGTTGATAAGTGATACAGAGGATATAAGAACAGTGTCGGCATCAAGTTTAAAGATCTTTGCCAGAATAAGCTGCAGCCCAAGCGATATGAATATCACAAAAGCAATATATAGCAGCACATATATCCCGCCCGAGAGGTTAAGTTTGGTGAGATCTGCCATTGAAGCCACCACTATACTGAAAATATAGACCAGATACATCCCGGCGTCGTAACTGCTCTTTATCTCCCTCACCCTTTTTATAAAAGAGGCGGCTATTCCGAGAGTTGTTATTGTAAGAATCACCACGGCCATCTGGAGGTTTTTCGGTAATACAAACGAGAGCCCCCCGGCAACTGCAAAGATAAGAATCGACAGCCCGACAGCCAGTGATACCTGTTTGAGGTTATTTTTCTTAAAGAAACCTTTGTAAGGGTTATCCGGAAACTCATCCGATGGAGATTTTAAGTTTGAGCTGCTCCCCGAATGCGATAAGTTTTTGGATTGAGATTTATCAGATTCTGGTTTGGGGCTGTGGTTCAGAAATCTCCTAAAGAGTCCTATCCCTGCAGATAGTACAAATGTTAAGTACAAAAGGCTTATAGCCATATCGTAGGAGTGAACCATAATATAGGTCTCATTTGGGAGATCCAGCATTATTTTTATAGCTGCAAGGTTTGGAGTACCACCGGTATAGACTCCTGCAAGCATCCCTGCAATTTTGTCCATCTGTGCGCCAATCACAGGATCTTTACCGATTAACGGCTCAAATATAAAGTATCCGGCAATAATTGAGCATATTACAGCAAACACCCCCGTAGCCAGCGTTATAAGTGCGCTCTTTATGTTCCACCTTAAAAAGTTGGACGAGAAGAGCATCAGCGGGATTGCAAGAGGAATCAATATTGTAACAATTGTATCCTGCAGTTTAAATGTCTCCAGGGATATAAGTCCGCTGTTACCAAGAATTATTCCTAAAAGATAGAGTAACAGTACCGGCCCTATTTTATTGAGAATAGCTATTTTCTTGCAGAGCCACAATACGGCGGCCGGTGTAAAAACATAGATGGCAATCAATAATAGATTCATATCTGCAGCTATTTAGTGGTTACCTTCTCCTCCTCCTTCTTCTCCTCCTCCTCTTCAAGTTTATCCTCTTCGCGCCCCTTTCTCACCTCAACAAGCGGGTTTTCCATTGTCCCTGTTATGGTAAGCGGGATACCAATCACACCGAAAGGTGGCAGGCCGAGCCTAAAGTTGATGTTAAGTTTCCCGTCCAGAGAGGCTTCGCCCTCGAATCTTGGCCGGAAACCCAGTATCCTCATTCTGGTTCTCTCAATTTTTATAATGTTATCTGCAATTTTTGTGTTTATAAGTACCGATTTGAGATTTGGGTTACTCAGGCTGTCTCTCCCTGTTGCTTTACTTATGGCTCCCAATACCTTAAGCCCCCTCACATTGACATCTTCCAGCTTAATAAAGCCCTCCCCTTTAACCGAAGGGTAGACCGGCATCATTGAGGCATTAAGTTTTGTAGATAGTTTATAATCCATAGAGATTAACCCCTCCATATTTTTTGCAGATGAGAATAGTTCCCTAATCATAGGTATCTCTTTGTAAGCCCGTCCTATATCAAAAGAGTCTGCTCTGGCGTGCATCTGCACCTGGGCTAACCTCTCGTTAACAGGTTTATAAACTGCGTCCAGTAAAAATTGGGCACCGGCGATATTGACTCCGGTTCCGTTGATGTACATTGTCTTCTCACTGATAGCAACCTCTCCTCTGAAATCTCTTGCTAAGATAGATTCAAAATCAACTCTTTTAATGTCAGATTTTAGATATAAGTTCAATTTATCCGGCACGAGAATCACCCCTGTAGATGGTTGATTTTTAGGAGTTGATTGAATTTTTGTTGTGTCACTCTGCGGAATAAGTGCAATAAAATCATCCAGTATAATGCGGTCCGACCTCATAGAGAGGGTGCCACTCAATACCCCCTTGCTCATATAGTAATCTATATAATTGGAAGCAAATCCATCCAGAGTAATTTTGTTTGAACCGTAGCTTATGGTTGTATTTGAGAGTATTGCCCTCTCCCGCTCAAATTGAAACGTAGCTGAAGGAATTTTGAAAGGGTAGATATAGTTGGCACTCTTATACTCAAATTTATTCAACTCCAGCGTTCCTCTCCCCTCTATCTTGTCATACTCCCCTTTGGTGATGGAGAGCTGGTCTCCCTTAAGTGCAAAATCTGTTTTGAGAACTCCGCTAACAGAGGCGCTGTCAATAGCGAACATTGCGTAAATGCGGTCTAAATTGAGCACCCCGTTTGAACTTATGGAGTATTTAAGGTTGTTAAAGTTCTCCAGACGACAATCCAGAGAGAATGGTCCCTCTACAAACTTAAATTTAAGCGGATCAATATCCAGAATAAGATCTCCCATACCACCTTTGGCGGACCTGAGCGAGATCTTGGCGTTAATCTCTTCGAGCGGCTCAGATATATATGGGGTAGTTATAGACCCATTTACAACTGTTATGGTAGCGTCAGTTACAGGAATCACTCCTCTCTCCTTATTGTATGTCCCATTTGCCTTTAAACTGTAGGAGAGCTCTCCCGCAAAGGAGTATCCCTTCAAACCCAAAGCTTTAGTAAAGAGAGACATATCTGCTCCGCCGGACATATCTGCAGTTATATGAAGGTCCGAAGCTGTTTTAATTGTAAAGGAGGCTCTGTTGGTTGTAGTATCCAGTTTGAAAGAGAGATTATCCATCACAAATGATGCATTGGCAAACTCAAGCCCAGGCATCTCAATTGATGCACTCATATTGATGCTCTCCAGAGGGAGCGGTGCACTCTCCTCCTTTATATAACCGTTTGTAACATTCATCCCCACCAATAGATCGGGATAAGAGCCCTCCTGCTCTGCTGAACCTCCTGTGAGCTTTACTTCAAACGAGGCATCACCCAGGAGTGTAAGATTTTTATCCTCCAGAGAGTAATCCGGTGGTAAAAGGGCGACAATATCATTTAGTTTAGCAATATTGGTGCTAAGTTTAAAATCTGCAATCAGCCCCTTTAGCGGTGTCTCAATCGCTCCGGAGAAAGATGCTGAGACTCCGTCCAGCTTAAGAAGACCATCTGCAATTGTGTATATGGTAAAGGTGCTGTCTATGGTGGTTGTAACCTCTATCTCGCTTGCTCTATTCTCAATATATTTTACTCCGTCAAAAGAGAAGGAGAACTTTTGTGCATCCAGCTGTGAGATGAGCTTTAGCTCACCTGCCGTAATTTGGCCGCTGCCCCTGTAATTGAGGCTATCAAACGCAACCCTCATATCTGTGGACTCCTGAAAAAAGAGAAGGTGGCTATTGGCGATGACTATCTTTTTTAAATAGAGGTCAGATGTTGAACTATCGCTCTCTGTTGAATCTGCCGGCGCACTATTTGGAAAGATGTCAAAATTTGTAGTGCCATCTTTTCCCATTATAATATTAACCTCTATACCTCTCCCATAGATACTCTCCACAGAGAGGCTATCTCTGAATATAGATAGAATATCTACTCCCAATGAGAGTCTCTCTCCTAGAATCAGGGTGTCCTTTTCGTATCCGGGTACTCCGGATACAGAAAAGTCACCGATAGTAACAGTTAAAACCGGAAAGTGAGCAAAGAAGGTGAGTTTTGGATCTTTGTATGTAACCTGTGCGTTTACAGAAGAGTTAATAAGAGTCTCAATCTGTTTTTTGATTTTACCCGAAAAAAGTGTGGGCAAAATTAACATCAGAGCAATAATTACGGCTAATGTTATAGCCGTATACTTAGTAATTTTCAATAATAATTTTTTCATTTGATTGTGACTCTTAAAGCTCCCTGAAATCCGTAAACTGCAAATGGCGCATCTTCAAACACATAACTTGTAAACCTGTTTTTTAAAATTGATATAAGCTCCTCTCTTAGAACTCCTTTTCCCACACCGTGTACAAAATCTATCTTCAGACCCTTTTGTCTGCTATATCTGTTTAGGGTTGCGATAAAGTGATCTTTTTGATAATCAATCGTATCCTTTGGAGCAAATGCCTTATAGCCCCTCGCTATCTTCTCAATATGCAGATCTACAACCATACCACAAAATTACTCTTAAAGATTGATATCCCAATAGGGATAGTAGTGAACTTTCTTGTATTTCCAAACAGAAAAGGTTAAATTGCAAAAATGAAGCTGATAATAATATCGAATCGTCTGCCCGTTAAAGCAGTCAGGCACAAAAAGACCTACCACTTTACCCGAAGCGAGGGGGGGCTTACAACCGGGCTTAACTCTCTTAACCTTGATATTGAGAGACACTGGATTGGGTGGCCCGGAGTTGAGGTAGAGAGTCCCGAAGAGCAGTCTCAGATTGAGTTACTGCTTAAAAAGAGAGATCTTCACCCGGTATTTCTTTCAAATAGTGAAATAGAGGAGTATTACGAAGGTTACAGCAACAGTAAAATATGGCCGTTATGTCACTATTTTTTCACCCTCATTCAACACGAAAACAGCCATTGGGAGAGTTATAAGAGAGTAAACGAGCTTTTTGCAAAGGCTGCAGCAGCAATTATAGAGCCGGGAGATATTGTATGGATTCACGACTATCAGCTAATGCTACTCCCGAAGCTAATTCGTGAAAACCACCCCGATACAAGTATTGGATATTTCCATCATATCCCTTTTCCTTCATATGAACTGTTCCGGGTACTTCCGGAGAGGGCAGATCTGCTGCAGGGGTTGCTTGGGGCAGATCTTATCGCTTTTCACACATATGAATATATGAGGCACTTTATAAGTGCTGCCGAGAGAGTTCTGGATCTTAGTTTTGAACTGGACGAAGTGAGACTCCGGGAGAGGGTTGTGAGAGTAGATGCCCTGCCTATGGGTATTAATTACGATCTTTATTATAACTCATCTCTTGACCCTAAGGTGGCCAGAATTGCAAATAAACTTAAGAGTGACTATAAAGATCATAAAATTATCCTCTCAGTTGACAGGTTGGATTACAGTAAGGGAATTCTCCACAGACTCAAGGGATTCTCTCAGTTTCTTGAGAACAACCCCGATTATCGTAATCAAGTATCACTCTTTATGATAATAGTCCCTTCACGTGGTAATGTAGATAGTTATGCCGGACTTAAGACCAAAATAGATGAGACTATTGGCTCCATTAACGGAGTTTACTCAAATATGAGCTGGACTCCGGTCCACTACTTCTATCACGGGTTCTCCTTTGAGGAGCTTTGCGCTATGTATTATGTTGCAGATGTGGCTCTCGTGACTCCTCTCAGAGACGGAATGAATCTGGTGGCAAAAGAGTACATTGCGGCAAAAAGAGATAACCCCGGAGTTCTTATCCTGAGTGAGATGGCCGGTGCATCAATAGAGTTGATAGATTCAATAATAGTTAATCCTAACGACTCAACACAACTAGAGGAGGCAATTGTAAAAGCTCTGGAGATGTCCGACACCGAAAAGCGGGAGAGGATGATGTGGATGCAGCGCAGAGTTTCAAAACAGACCGTGAACAAATGGGCCGGAGATTTTATTCGGGAGTTACAGAGCGTTGGAGAGAAAAACCTTACACTATTTTCAAGAGTTTTAAATAATGAAATTGAGAGAGGGATTATTTCACATTACGACAAAAGCCAAAACAGGCTCATTTTGCTCGATTATGATGGTACACTCTCTGCATTTAAACCAAAACCGGAAGATGCTGTCCCAACCATAGATATAATAAAAACCCTTGAACTTCTTGCATCTGACAGCCGAAATACCGTTGTCATAAGCAGCGGCAGAGACCATAATACTCTGGATAAATGGCTTGGATTTTTAAATATCGGGCTTGCAGCAGAACACGGGGCCCTATACAAGGAGAGCGGAGAGTGGCACAAAAACAATATTCCTGCAACCTGGGATGAAGAGATTCTCAACATACTCCAGCAGTACGTAGAGAAGACTCCACGCTCCTCACTTGAGGTGAAGGAGACTGCTCTTGTATGGCACTACAGAAAGGTTGACGCCTGGCTTGCTTCTATGAGAGTACAACAGCTCATAAGTGCTTTGGTTACACCTTGCACAAGAGAGCATCTGCAGATAATGAGAGGTAATAAAATTGTAGAGGTTAAACACCCTGATTTTACAAAGGGGTCTGAGGTAAACAGACTATTGAAGAAAAAGAGTTACGACTTTATCCTCGCAATGGGAGATGATATTACAGACGAAGATATGTTTTTCTCTCTTCCGGATACTGCATTTACCGTAAAAATAGGAACCTTCTCTGAGTATGCACGTTACAATCTGCTAAATCAAACAGAGACCCTCCCATTTCTTAACAGACTCACAGGCTCCGGAGAAAGAGTACAAGAGCAAGACTCTCTCAGGGACGAATAAATCTGGATCTCTCCATCACTTTTGCAAAAAGCTCAACGGTGTTTATCAGTGCCAGGTGTGAGTATGCCTGAGGAAAATTCCCCAATTGTCTCTTTGACTCAAAATCCAGATCTTCACTAAAGAGTCCCAGATGGTTTGAGTATTGCAATATTTGTTCAAAGAGAGTTTTTGCCTCCTCCTCCTCTCCTGTAACAAAGAGTGCCCTTATGAGCCAGAAGGTGCATATTGTAAATGCAGAGGCAGGATTGCCAAAATCGTCTTTGTTTTTATATCTGTACATCAGACCATTATGCATAAGCCCTCTCTTTATAGCTCTTACAGTACTAAAGTATCTGGGGTGCAGTGACTCAATAAAACCATACTCCTCCATCAAAAGCAGAGATGAGTCCAGTTCGGAGTTTTCGTAGGTCTGAGTAAAGCTGCCAATCTCCTCGTTCCATCCTTTTTGGTGAACATCATACTTTATCAGCTCCGCCTCTTCGCTCCATTTTTGGGAGTAGTTGGTTTTGCCCAATAGATCTGCAATTTTTATTGCCCTGTCCAGAGCAACCCAGGACATAACTTTTGAGAAGACAAAGTGGCTGGAGCCGTTTCGTATCTCCCAAATTCCCTGGTCAGGTGACCTCCATTCGGAATAAACAGTTCTTACAACGTTCTTTACAACCTCCCACATATCCTCAATCTCATCCAATGTGCCGGGAAAATAGAGATAGTATTTGTAAATCACATCCATCAGATAGCCCAGTGAGTCATTTTGTTTTTGGTGGTAAGCTGCATTTCCAACTCTTACCGGAGCAGAGTTTTCGTAACCCGACAGATGGGAGAGAATCTCTTCGGAAAGTGTTCTCTCTCCTCGTATACTATACATTATCTGGAAGGTGTCATCCTTATACCGGATAATTTTCTTGACAAAGCCTATAAAAAGTTTTGCAGCTCCCTGATGACCCATTCTTAGGAGTGTCTCGATTGACATAGAGGCATCCCTAAGCCAGCAGAAACGGTAATCCCAGTTTCTTGACTCCCCTATTGTTTCTGGAATACTTGTTGTGAGTGCAGCAAGAACTGCTCCGGTGGGCTGGAATGTCATCAGTTTAAGTATTAACGCGCTCCTCTCCAACACGTTTTCGTAGTTGTGATATTTTTTTGAGCGGTTAACCCAGTTAAGCCAATAGACCTTGGTACGCGAGTACTCAAGATAGACTCGTTTAATGTCAATCTCGATAAGCTTCTGATTATACGAGAGAAGAAGATACTCCTCCCCAGTAAGCAAAATCTCGTTTGACTCCAGAATATCCTCCAGCTTAATGCTGGAGTAGAGATATATAGGGCTTTGCAGGTGCGACTTAAGGCTTGTTCTTATATATCTGTCAAATATTTTATGCTCTATCTCTCCTCTAGCATAATCGGGGGCAGGTGAGTAGTCTATCCTAAATTTTGGCTTACCCCTCAGATGTCGTATGTATCTGTATAGCTCGGCAGGCAGATAGTAGTCGTTTGCATTATCCCCGGTTTTATAACGAGGCATAAAATCAAGTACCTCAAAGGCATCCGTATCTGACTCAAAAGTGGTACATAGAATATTAGTGCTTGCAATATATTTCTGAGAACAACTGTAACTCTCATCCAGAATGAATGAAAAACTACCCCCCTTCTGTTGGTCAAGAATCTTCCCAAACACCGAGGGTGAGTCAAACTCCGGCAGGCATAGCCATTCTATGCTGCCACATTTAGAGACCAGAGCTGCTGTCCTGCAATTCCCTATTACTCCATAGTCCAGATTACTCATTTTAACTTTTTACTTATAAATTATTGAGAGAGGTCTATGCTCTCCAGAAAACCCTCTTTTCGCTCAATCGTGCGACCAATGCCATTGTAAAGAGTACCGCGATGGCTGCCCTTAACACCCCTATCCACGGATAGCCCTGAGGATAGGCTGACTGATAAATATAGAGAAATCCTGTCAATTTAAAAAGAGGCATCACAAAACTTGAGAATGCTATGTAGCTCATAAGTGGGTTACTTCCCGCTCCTGCAAAGAGTCTTACTAGATATGACCCCCTAATTTTATTTACAACCCAGTCTGATAGAATTAGTAAATATATTCCGATAGCGGCTGTGATGAAGCAGTAAGATATGGTGCAGGGAGATTTTGTAATCGACCCTTCAAGCACAAGAGCGATACTTCCTGCAAAAGCCAGAACTGCGGCAGTAATACCCTCCTTTTTATATAGGGAGGCTCTCTCCTTTATAAGGAAGTAGATTAACCCGGTAAATATTAGTGTAACAATAATATTGGCAAAGTAATGCCCCCTGAAGAGAGCAAACATCAGCCACAAAATATATACAAAAATTGTTCTGTAAAGGATGTTTGTTTGGTTTTTCACAGCAGAACTCTCTGCAGGATTGTACCCTTTTTCATCCAATAATCTGGTGTAAATCAAGTCCCCTACATAGGTAGCCGGAATGAGTATAAGCAAGAAGTAAATATACTCCATATTAAAGAACCACCTAATCGACTCTATAGCATAGAGTTTAGGTTGCAACCCCATAGGTATTGTTATAGCGGTAAAGATGAGGATTGCAGTAAAAATTATAGCTCTCCACCTTAAGTTATCTCTGGTAAAATACCAGATTAACGCTCCAAAGAGATAGAGAAAGGCCAGCAGAAATATTATAATTCCGCTCCTGTTTAAAGATATGACCTCATCAAACCTAAAGTGTCCGTATGCAATTAGTGCTGTTATTAACAGGGCACCCCCTATTCTGGAGTAGAGTTTGGTCCCGGCATCGGTAGTTTTTGAGAACTGGAGATAGAGCGGAAAAAGGGAGATGAACCCTATTACCGTGGCAAGTTGAGCCCACCAACCCGGAGCAGTTGAGAAATTGAGTAAAACATAGAGATAGGAGAAGAGCCATAGCATAAGAAATCTCACTAAAATATCTCCGATATAGCTGCGGCTAATATTATTCCCCGCAGCGGCATCCAGCCTTCTTCTTCCCGAAAGGGGAATAGCCACTCCCATACAAAAGATAAACACCGGAAATACCAGATCTACCCAACTGATTCCTGAGACACTCATATCAAATTTGTGCTCAGGAGGTGGGTTTTGTATATGATACATCCAGGCTGGAAGGATGCCGTATGGGATTATCGCAGAGAATACCATCCCAAAAATTGAGACTCCTCGCAAAAAGTCAAGTGAGAGATATCTTTTCATCGTTCAGGAGAGTTAATTATATATTTTGAATAACATCTATTGCCCCAAAAACTATAGTCACGATTCTCTAATCTACTGCCGGATAGAACCATATGGACAAGCCCGTTTCTCTCTACCAGCACAGTATGATAAATCTTTCCGGATGGGTTCTCCTTAATCTTAACCTCAACACCTCTCCCTTTGTAGGATATAAAAGTTGTATCACTTATAAGAGCCATCTCCACTCCACTCTCTTTAAGATCCCGAGCCATCAGATGAGCTCTGTATCCTGTTCCCCCCTTTGAACTGACAACTCTTTTACCATCCAGAATCACAGTGGTATCTACATAGGAGATCACTCCCAGAAATCTATCCGGTGGAGCCTGAATCCACTTGTATAGCTTATCGCCGTGCAGTTCAGTTTCATACCCGTAGTTACTGTCTAAAAAGGCAATTCTCTCTATAGATGGCGGAATTGAGTCCATCCCCTTAATTAGATTGAAGACAAAACGCCCCCCTCCGCTATGGCTTGCCAATATTAGCCTCTGTCTGGGGAGTGGTGCAATCCCGGGAAGTTGGTATGCTATAAATTTTTGGATTGAGTCCAGCAGAAAGTTGTAAAGGGCGGGTGAGTTGCTGTGTGCAGATGCGTGGCTTGTCCAGGCTTTTGTAGTACTCTCAAGATAGACAACAATGTAGTTGAACCTTTTATCTCTCTCTCTGAGAAACCGGACCTGAGCTGCGATATGCTGTATATCATAACGCCACTCCTTCTCCCTATTTTCAATATCTTCAAAAAAGAGCCCTTCTGTCTGTTCAATAGTGTTGCCGTTTGGCAGCGCATAGAGAATAACCCTTGTCTCTCTGCTCTTTTTTAGTCTCCCTTTTGAAGGGAAGTTCACAACCACTCTGCTTTGGGGAATTATTGAGGAGATCTCAACCCTTCGCTCTTTAAACGTAGCAAGGTAACTATCATCTATTTGAGCATAGAGTGTTGCAGATAAAACTTGCAAACAGAGAGTTATTCCGGTAATAAAGATTTTTCGGGATGATGGTTTGAAAAGCATCACTCAAAGAATCCGCCCGATTGCAGAAGCTCTTTTACTTTTGACACCTTACTCTCCAGGAGCTGTGCAGATGTTGCCTCAGCAATAAACCTGAGGTACGGCTCTGTGTTGGAAGGTCTTATATTGAACCACCAATCCGGAAACTCAACTCTGTATCCGTCAAAATCGTAGCTGGCATCTGCCCTCTCCTGTGATAGAAAGTACCCCCTGACCAAATCCATCGCCTCTTTTTTTCTTGCTATTCGAAAGTTGATCTCTCCTGAGTTTTGGTAACGCTCTATTGATGATATTAGTTGAGAGAGACTCACTCCCTTGCTCTTCATTTTTGCTATAACACCCAGAATAATAAGGGAGGCCATAATTCCCGAGTCACTATAGTAAAAATCACGGAAGTAGTAGTGCCCGGCAAGCTCTCCGCCGTAAATTCCATTAATCTCCCTTAATTTATGTGCTGCAAATGCTCTCCCAACCCTCCAGGTGTGCATCTGAGCCCCCATTGGAGCAAGATACTCTCCAACAGCTTTGGAGCTTCTTATATCCTGAAGAACAGCCCCTCTCTCGCCCCTCTCCTCAAGGAAGTAATGCCCTATAAGGGCAATCATAAGGTCTGGAGAGATGAATCTCCCATTTTCATCTGTAAACATCACCCTATCTCCATCGCCATCAAAAATCACCCCCACATCACATTTTTTCTCCATCACCAGTTTCTGGAGGTCCCTGATATTTTCCGGGACCAAAGGGTTGGCTTCGTGGTTGGGGAAGGTTCCGTCCAACTCATCAAATATATAGTGCAAATTGTGCGACTCCTCTCCCAGTACCTCTTTTATTAGAAGTGCAGCCATACCGTTGGAGAGATCTACTCCAACATTAAGGGAGGAGAGATCTTTTTTGTATTTTAAGAGAAAATTAATATACTCCTGAGTGATATCCAGGCTCTTAACAACACCTTTTATTGCAAAAGGGGTTACCTCCCTGCTCTCTGTCCACTCTTTAATGGTAGAGAGGCCTGTATCGAACCCTACCGGGAGAGCATTCTCTCTGGAAATCTTCAACCCGTTGTACTCCTTTGGGTTATGAGATGCAGTAATCTGAACCGAGGCAGTAAAGCCATATTTGCCTGTTGCAAAATATACCATCGGAGTTGTAGAGAGACCAAGGTCGTAAACATCTGCTCCGGCATCTGTAATACCTGCAATGAGATACTCTCGTATCTCCGGAGATGAGTCTCTAACATCTCTGCCAATAAGAACTCTATCTGTTTTGAGAAGCTCAGGAAGAAAAAAACCTATTTTGTAGACAATCTCCTTGTCAAAATCCTTGTTATATATACCTCTGATATCGTAGGCGTGAAATGCTCCCATAACTATCTTACAATTTTGTAATCCGGACGGGCCTTGCCTGCCTTAATTCCATTTAGTTTTGACTGCAGCATCTTTTTGCGGATTGGAGCTGCTCTGTCTGTAAAGAGAATACCTTCAAGATGATCTATCTCGTGTTGTACCATTCTGCAGGCAAAATCGTCAAGCCTCTCCATCTTTTGGTTAAAGTTCTCGTCTATATATGAGATCTTGATAACTTTGGGCCTCTCCACAACCGCATTTACATCCGGAATGCTGAGGCAACCCTCGTTAAAATCAATAAGTTCTGAACTCTCCTCAATAATCACAGGATTAATCATTGCTCTTTTAAACCCCTCCAGCTCGGGCATATCGTTAGAGAGCATTGAGCCATCTACAATGATTACCCTTAAAGATTTTCCCACCTGTGGAGCAGCAAGACCCACCCCATCTGCATTGTGCATTGTATCCCACATATTTTTGAGAAGAGTTGTTATCTCCTCTTTTATGCCCGGTCTATCCAGTTCAACAATTTTTGCCTTTTCTCTTAAAACTTCTGCTCCATATACATATATCGGCAAAATCATAGATAAAAATTTTTAAATTTTACAAATAGTTTTTATTCTCTCCCCCTCTCGTTGGCCACCCTGTCCAGATATGACTGAAGTATGATTGCTGCACTTATTTTGTCAACCATAGATTTATCTCTCCGCTCCATCTTTTTTACCCCCCCGTCAATCATAGCCTGAAAAGCCATTTTCGAGGTGAATCTCTCATCTTCTAATGTAACAGGAATAAGAGGAAAATGTTTCCTGAGAAGGTTGAGAAACTGATCTACAAACTTGGCCCCTTCTGAGGGTTCATTATTGAGGTTCATAGGGTAGCCCACAACAAACCTTATAATGCTCTCTTTTTGGGTATAGTTTTTGAGGTAGTCAACAACATTTGCAGAGGGGACCGTGTCAAGTGCAGAGGCAAATATACCCAAGGGATCGCTAACTGCAACCCCTGTTCTCTTTTTGCCATAGTCAATTCCGACAATCCTCTCCATTATGCAAAGTTAGTTTTTTTTCATACATTTGGAGGTTTATTTATCACTATGCCAAGACTATTTTCATTCGATGACTTTGCAAACGGCAGCGAAAAAGTTCGCAGCTATGCAGACAAACACAGCCCCGTAATCATATGTGAATCTGAGGCTGAAAGAAACAAGCCCTTCCGGGTTAAGGTTAAAATAGGGAAATCAGTTAAACATCCCAATGCAAAGGATCACCATTACGAATATATCCAACTCTGGAACCTTGAGACTCTTATTGGGGAGGTTAAACTTCAAAGAGCAAGCTACGGAGATGACCCGGTTCACATTGAGGCAGATTTTACCTTTATTCCCAAGGTTAGTCTTCGTCTTACTGCTCTGGCATACTGCAATAAACACGGACTGTGGAGAAGCGAAGAGGTATTTGTAAAAGTTGAGGGTGAGGAGATCGGTTGAGGAGATTAAAAACAGAGAATAATGGCAAGAGTTAAAAAAGAGAAGAGAAACAGACTGAGAAGCAAATTCCGCTTCTCAATTTTCAACGATACATCTCACGAAGAGATTTTTATTTTCCGGGCAAACGGGCTTATGACACTTGTGAGCATAGCGATGTCCGTGATTTTGATAGTAGGTTTGGTGACCATTCTGATCTCCTTTACTCCTCTAAGAGAGTTTATACCGGGATATCCAAATGCTCAAACCAGAAGAGCGATTGTCCAGAATGCCCTGAAGGCAGACTCTCTTGAGCAAGCAATTAAGATGTGGGATTTTCACCTTAGCAATATTCAGAGAATTGTAACAGGTCAGGAGCCTCTTAAGCCCGAGAATATAGCCAAAGGGGCTCTCTCAGGTGACTCCGTTTTAACAGCAAACCTATCGTTACCAATCTCAAAAGAGGATTCGCTTTTGAGAGAGGAGGTTTTAAGACAGGAGCAGTTCAACCTTGGCGCCGGGAAACGAAAGATCGAGCAGATAGAGGGGCTTCACTTCTTTCCTCCGGTTAAGGGGGTTGTCTCAAACGGGTTTAATATGGCTACCAACCACCCATTCATAGATATTGCTGCACAGGCTAACTCTGTAGTATCTGCAATTCTGGACGGAACGGTTGTAATGTCTGCCTGGACTGAGGAGACCGGATACACAATCCAGATACAGCACGAAAATGATTTAATCTCAATCTATAAACATAACTCAAAACTTCTAAAGAAATCAGGCGAAAAAGTTAAAGCCGGCACAGCCATTTCATTGGTTGGAAGTACCGGAGCCCTGAGCAGCGGATATCACCTTCATTTTGAGTTATGGTATAAAGGGGCGCCAATAGACCCGACTAAATACATCAAATTTTAATTGAGCCCCAAATATGAAGCGACGAATAGCAATCCTCGGCTCTACCGGATCTATCGGCAAACAGGCGCTGGATGTCATATCCCGCCATCCGGAGCTATTCTGCGCAGAGGTGCTTACCGCCAACTCTAACTCTACCCTTCTCATTCAGCAGGCAATCGAACACAATGTAAACTCTGTTGTAATAGCAGACGAGAGCAAATATCAGGAGGTTTTTAAGGCTTTAGACGGTTACGGAATCAAGGTGTTTACAGGAAACGCATCTATAAGCGCTCTTGCCTGCGGCAGCAATATTGATATGGTTTTAACTGCAATGGTGGGTTTCAGCGGGCTTGAGTCTACTATATCTGCAATCAAGGCAGGTAAAGCAGTGGCACTTGCAAATAAAGAGACGCTGGTTGCAGCAGGATCAATCGTTATGAAACTTGCAAAAGAGCAGGGAGTACCAATCATTCCTGTAGATTCGGAGCACTCTGCAATATTCCAGTGCCTTCAGGGGGAGAGAGCATCCATCGAGAAGATAATATTAACCGCATCCGGTGGTCCGTTCCTCTTAAAAACCAAAGAAGAGATAGAGAGGGCGACTGTAAAAGAGGCTCTTAACCATCCTAAATGGCTTATGGGACCAAAAGTTACCATAGACTCGGCAAGTATGATGAACAAGGGGCTGGAGATGATAGAGGCTCACTGGCTTTTTGGCATTGAGCCATCTAAAATTGAAGTAGTTGTACATCCTCAGTCAATAATTCACTCTATGGTACAGTTCACCGATGGCTCCGTTACTGCACAACTCAGTACTCCGGATATGAGACTTCCAATCCAATATGCACTCTCATACCCCTACAGAGTAGATCTCAACACAAAGCGAATCGATTTTCCTGCAATGGAGAGCCTCAATTTTTACAAACCGGATTTTGAGAAATTCCTTTGTCTCTCTATTGCCTATAAAGCTATCGAGATGGGTGGAAACATCCCTTGCGCAATGAATGCGGCAAATGAGATTGCCGTCGAGAGTTTTCTCTCCGGTGAGATATCTTTTACTAAGATACCGGAAATTATTTCAGAGGTGATTAGCACTACAAGACACATTAAAGTGCCCTCAATTGAGGATATTTATGAAACAGACAAAAATGCACGTATAGCAGCAACCATATTATTAACACAATATAAAGCACCAACCAACTAATGGAGACAATATTAAAAATAATTCAGGTGATCCTGGCACTTTCGATACTGATACTTGTGCACGAATTTGGGCACTATTTCTTTGCGCGACTTTTCAAGATTAGAGTGGAGAAATTTTACCTATTTTTTGACCCTTGGTTCTCTCTTGTAAAATACAAGCCCCGCAACAGCGATACCGAATACGGTATTGGATGGCTCCCACTGGGTGGGTATTGTAAAATTTCCGGGATGATAGATGAGTCTATGGATAAAGAGGCTATGAACGAGGAGCCGAAACCCTGGGAGTTTCGCAGTAAACCTGCGTGGCAGCGTTTCTTCGTTATGTTCGGAGGGGTCTTCTTCAACTTTATACTAGCAATCCTTATCTACTCTGCAACCCTTTTTACCTGGGGAGAGGAGTATCTCAAAAACAGTGATGCCGTTTATGGAGTTCAGTGTAATGAGCTTGCCCTCAAAATGGGATTTCAAAACGGAGACAAAATAATCTCCTTTGACGACAATGAGGTGGTAAAATTCCACGAACTTCAGGTTATACTGGCAAGAAATCAGGCAACCTCTGCCAAGGTTATTCGTAATGAAGAGAGTATAACAGTTAATATTGATCCTGTTTATCTGCCTGCAATCCTCTCTACACCCGGGATGTTTACCCTAAGGGTTCCGTTTGTAGTATCATCTGTTCCAGACACATCAATTAATGCATCTGCAGGCCTGATAAGCGGAGACAGAGTCGTTGCGGTAGATTCGGTTGAGGCTTTTATTATTCAGGATGTACAGGAGATTCTCTCACTTAAGCGAGGGGAGAGCGTTCCGGTAAGGATTCTCCGTGGAGATGAGACAGTTGAAAAGCTTCTTACCATAGATAGTGATGGTAAGCTCGGCATAATTCTTGAGGGTGATATAACCAAGTTCTTTAACGTAACAACACAGAAATACACTCTGGTCGGGTCTGTTCCTGCAGGTTTTAAAAAGAGTACCGCCACAATCGGAAACTACTTTAAGGAGCTTGGGCTTATCTTCTCTCCAAAAACCGAGGCCTATAAGTCAGTAGGAAGTTTTATCTCGATCGGTAAGATTTTTCCATCCAGCTGGCAGTGGGACATCTTCTGGAATATTACTGCGTGGTTGTCTATAATGCTTGCTGTACTTAACCTGCTCCCTATTCCTGCTCTCGACGGAGGACATATCCTTTTTGTCCTTTATGAGATGGCAACAGGAAGAAAACCGAGTGATAAGTTCCTTGAATATGCTCAAATTGCAGGAATGTTCGTTCTTTTTGGAATTATGTTCCTTGCATTTGGAAATGATATCTACAGACTTTTTAAATAAACTCTATATGAAAGCATTTAGACTATTGCTCGCAATTTATGTGGTAACTCTGCTGCACTCCTGCACCGGAGGACCTCAGTTGATGCCAAATATCAGCGGTAAAGCCGGCGAGGTTGTTGTCGTTATAAACAAAGGGGACTGGGAGAGTGAGGCAGGTGCTGCCTTGCGAGGTGTGCTGGCAGTGGATCAGCAGTTTTTACCTCAGAGAGAGCCTCTGTTTACAATGGTGAACATACCGGAAAATGCCTTTACAAGCATATTTCAGACTCACAGGAATATTATCATTGTAAAAATTATCGCCTCACAACAGGAGCCAAAAATAGCTCTTCAGGAGAATGTCTGGGCAGCTCCGCAGATTGTTGTTACCATCTCTGGTTCGGATGAGCTGCAGATAGCAGAGATTATCTCCCGTGAACAGGAGCGCCTAAGGGGAGCAATGCTGATGGCTGAGAGGAACCGCAACATCCAGAATGCAAAAAGATATGAGGAGAAGAGCCTCAGAGCTGTTGTAACCGACGAGTTCGGCGGCTCACCTTACTTTCCCAAAGGGTATAGTCTCAAAAAGAGGATAGAAGATTTTATCTGGATCTCTTACGAGACAACTTATACCAATCAGGGTATATTTATATACTCATTCCCCTACAGGGATAGTACAGATTTCTTTAAAGAGAATCTGATTACAAAAAGAAATGAGATTCTTGGAAGAAATGTTCCCGGACAGGTGGAAAAATCTTATATGACCACAAATATGCTGGAAGATACCGGATTGAAGTGGATAAGATACAACAAAAGAGACTTTGCGGAACTAAGAGGGTTGTGGGAGGTTCAGAACGATTTTATGGGGGGACCTTTCGTGAGTCATTTCTTTATTGATAAGGAGAATAAGAACATTATAGCTCTTGAGTCTTTTGTATATGCTCCACGATATGATAAGAGGAACTATCTTCGCCAGGTGGAGTCACTAATCTACTCTTTTGAATTTTTTTAATATTTTTTTGCAGCAATAAAAAAAATATATACCTTTGCCCTCCCAAGATCGGAAAGGGATCTGCTCCGTAACGGAAAGATCTACTAGATTTTGAACGGTCCGTTCGTCTAACGGTTAGGACTCAAGATTTTCATTCTTGCAATAGGGGTTCGATTCCCCTACGGACTACGAAAAAAAAATTGACAAAATGGCAAATCACGCATCAGCAGAGAAACGCGCGCGCCAAAGCGCAAAGCGCAGAGTTCACAACAAGTACTATGCACGCACCACTCGTAACGCAATAAAGGCGTTGCGTAACACAACGGATAAAAACGCTGCATTGGCTTTGTTACCAAAAGTATCCTCTATGTTGGATAAATTGGCTAAAATTAATGTGATTCATAAAAACAAAGCGGCAAATCTAAAAAGCGGTATTGCTGCCTATGTTAACAAATTAAATTAATTTTTACTATTTGTCTCGGACAATTAAGAGATGCTTCCCAATTTTGGGGAAGCATTTTTTTTAATTATGGAGAAGAGACTTTCAATAAAAGAGTGGCGCGAAGATGAGAGGCCAAGAGAGAAGCTCATAGATAAGGGGGCGGAGTCACTGAGTGATGCAGAGCTAATTGCAATTTTAATCTCCTCCGGGACAAAGGAGGATAGTGCAATAGATCTCTCCCGAAAAATCCTTCAGTTGGGAGATAACAATCTTAGAGAACTCTCTAAGCTTTCGTACGAAAAGCTTCTTGCGCTTAAGGGTGTTGGACCCACAAAAGCAGTAACAATTCTTGCAGTATTTGAGGTTTTTAAAAGATTCCTTACCTCGCAGGAGATAGATAAACCTAAGATTCAATCCTCGGCATATGCTGCAAAGATTATTAGTCCAATATTAAGGGATCTGAGTCACGAGGAGTGTTGGGTGATGTACCTTAACAGGGCAAATAAGCTCATCACTAAAGAGAGGCTTAGCATCGGCGGAGTATCTGCAACTGTTGTAGATGTGAAGATTGTAATCAAAAATGCTTTGGAAAAGCTTGCAAGCTCAATTATTCTGGTCCATAACCACCCCTCCGGGAACCCATACCCGGGAGACAACGATAAAGCACAAACAAAAATTCTTAAAGAGGCTGCATCCCTGTTCGATATCTCGCTTCTGGATCACCTTATTATAGCGGGAGATGGTTACTTTAGCTTTGCAGACGATGGGATCATCTGATTAATTTGTATATTTGGGGCAAATTTCTCTTAAAATCTCACATATGAAAATCATCAATCTGGGACAGAATAACTCTGCTTTAAACAACTTTATTGCAGAGATCCGGGACTCCACAACTCAAAAAGATAGTATGAGATTCCGTAAGAATCTGGAGAGGATCGGAGAGGTATTTGCATATGAAATAAGCAAAGTGCTAAATTACAGCACAAAAGAGGTTCAGACCCCTTTGGGAATAGCCAAATGCAATACTACAGACGACAATATAGTAATTGCAAGTATTATGAGAGCGGGACTTCCTGTACACCACGGGATGCTGAATATATTTGACAAGGCACAAAACGCATTTATTGCAGCCTACCGGAAATATGGGAAAGATAATAAGTTTGTAATCCATCTTGAGTATGCCAGTAGCCCCTCTGTGGGAGGAAAGGTGCTGATGCTTACAGATACAATGCTTGCCACCGGATCCTCTTTAGTTCTTACCTATAACCGGTTATGTGAAAACGAAAGTCCGGAACACACTCATATTATCTGTCCCATTGCAAGTGTAGATGGAATTGAGTATTTATCAAAACATCTCCCTCACAAGAAGACCACCCTTTGGGTAGGTGCAATTGATGAGGAGCTTACAATAAAAGCCTATATTGTTCCAGGCTTGGGAGATGCAGGCGATCTTGCCTACGGAAGCAAATTGTAATTATAGACCAGCTCCCCTGCCACAAAGGTCATCAACACCTTGGTTCCGGGTATCATTTTCTCTTGAGCTGTCATAATATCTCTGTCAAGAACCACAAAGTCGGCATATTTGCCCGGTTCTATGCTACCCTTCACCCCATCTTCGAATGAGGCTTTTGCTGCCCACAAGGTCATAGATGTGAGTGCCTCTTCTCTGGATAGTGCATTCTCCATCTGGAATCCTCCCTCAGGTACAAACTCCAGATTTTTACGGAACACAGCTGCAAAGAAGGTGTAGATAGGATTTACCTGCTCAATGGGAAAATCTGTACCGCTTGGAATCCATCCCAGTTGATCCAGAAGTCTCTTATAGGCATAGGCATTGACCAATCTTGTACCAAGCCTCTCATCTGCCCATAACATATCCGATGTACAGTGTGTCGGCTGTACAGATGGTACAATCGAGTACTTCCCGAACAGCGCAAAGTCCTCTTCGGCTATCACCTGCGAGTGCTCTACTCTCCAGCGAAGATTATTGCCAGGGGTGAGGTATTTTGAGTAGACAGTGAGCGCCTCTCTGTTGGCTGCATCTCCTATGCAGTGTGTGGCAACCTGAAACCCGTGCTCGTATGCCCATCTACACAGACGTTCAAACTCTTCTCTGGTAATTACTTTAATCCCCTTTTGGGAGGGGGAGTCGCTATATGGCTCAATCATAAGAGCACCTCTGGAGCCCAGCGCACCATCTACATAGAGTTTTATGGTAGATATCCTCATCCTCTCATCTCTGTATGGTTTGGTAAATCTCTCCAGATTTTCGTTGTTTGGAGTTAGCCAGATATCTGTCCGTATTTTGAGCAGCTGCTCTTTATAGAGACTCTCCATAGTGTTTATCACCCCGAGTGACTCACCTGCGTGCGAGAGTGAGGTAAGGCCATATCTGAAACACTCCTGCTGTGCCGCAAGTAGAATTCCACGCGACTCCTTTATGTCCGGTTCCGGCAATACACTTTTGAATCTATCTGCAGTGTTCTCCAGGAATATCCCTTTGAATTTACCTCCGATTAAAAGAGCCTCTCCGGGTGGAATTGAGGAGTCACCGGGAGTTATTCCAAGTGCCTTGATAGCTGCATCATTCACAATAACTGCGTGAAAATCTATACGGGACAAAACAACGGGAATCTGTGGGAATAGTTCGTTTAACTTACTGTTGTCCGGAAACTCTTTACTCTCCCAAAGGTTCTGATCCCATCCGTCTCCGGCAAGATATTTCGGCTGAATAGAGTCGTATCTCTTTTTAAGTCTCAGTAGTATCTCATCAAAGGAGTCTGCTCCTCTCAAATCTACACGATTTAAAGAGAGGCCCAGACCAAAAAGGTGGCAATGGGCGTCATTAAAACCCGGGTAGAGGGGAGCCCCCTTTAGGTCTTTAATATTTGTTGAGCGGTATCTGTTTAGTATCTGGTCATCCTCTCCGGTTGCCAGTATCACTCCGTTTCTCACTGCAATTGCAGAGCAATTTGAAAATGTACTGTCTACTGTGTAGACCAGTGCGTTGATAATAATAAGATCTGCCTGCTCTTTCATAGTACAGCCATTTAATAGGGCGAAAAGAATCATCCCCTGAATTAATCTTTTCATATTGTTTAGTTTAAAGCTCCTTTCTAAGCCTTGCAATTGGGATATTGAGCTGCTCCCGATATTTCGCAACTGTTCTTCTGGCAACATTATATCCCTTACCGTGAAGAACAAAGACCAGCTCTTCGTCTGTGAGGGGTCTCTTTTTATCCTCCACATCTATGCTCTCTGCAAGAATGTTTTTAATCTCCCGGGTAGATACCTCCTCGCCGGAATCTGTCATCAACCCCTCGGAGAAGAAGTACTTGAGTGGATAGATTCCAAAATGGGTCTGAATATATTTACAGTTTACCACTCTGGAGATAGTGGATATATCCAGGTGTGTCTTCTCTGCAATGTTCTTAAGAACCATTGGCCTAAGCTTGGTTTCGTCCCCCTCAATAAAAAACTCTCTCTGGAAATCTATTATGGCGTTCATTGTGTTCGAGAGGGTGTTGTGTCTCTGCCTTATCGCCTCAATAAACCACTTTGCAGAGTCCAGCTTTTGCTTTACAAAAGTGGCTGCCTCCTTTCCCGCCCTGTCTGAATTGGCCGAACTGAGAAGCATATCTGCATACCTTTTATTGACTTTAAGCTCCGGAACTGAAAATCTTGGCATTGACATAATCAGTTCGCCATCTTTAAACTCCAGAATAAAATCCGGCACCACTTGCTGAGCTTGCTCTGCGTATGAGTCATCTATCTGCCCTCCTGGCCTCGGGTTAAGCCTTACAATCTCCTCAATTGCCCCCTTAAGTTGCTCCTCGGATATTGATAGGCGGGACATAATCTTTTGATAATGTTTTTTAGTAAACTCCTGGAAATGATCTTCTAGTATCTTCTCTGCAAGTTTTTGATTTTCTGATTCTTCATAGGATCGTATTTGAAGCAGAAGGCACTCTCGCAGGTCTCTTGCACCTATACCTACCGGTTCAAACTCCTGAATCTTTTTTAGAATAAGCTCCAGCTCATTTTCGTTAGTCTCTATCCCCTGCCGGAAAATTATATCGTCTGAGAGAGAGTCCAGGTCACGCCTTAGGTAGCCGTCATCATCCAGACTTCCGATTATGAAAGCAGCAATCGTCTTCTCTCTTGTCCCTAGTTGACTGTATCCCAACTGTGTAAGAAGGCTTTGATGAAAACTCTCTTTAACAGAGAAGGTGTTGTATTGGGGTTGAAGATCTTTACCCTGATTGTTAGTGTATAGTTTATATGAGGGAATCTGGTCATCTACAGAGTAGTCACTCAGTGAGATTGTACCACCCTGGGCATCTTCAATATCGTCGTTGTCAGGTACTTCATCCAAAACAGGATTCTCCTCCAGCTCTTTCTTTATTCTCTGCTCAAGTTCAAGTGTTGGTAATTCCAAAAGCTTGATTGTCTGAATTTGAAGCGGAGAAAGCTTCTGCAATAATTTTTGTTGTAGTCCCTGTTTTAACATATTAATAGGAGCGTTTATGCAAAGATATGATTTTTATTTAACTTCGCAGTTGGCAAATGGCTCAAATAAGAGGGCTACACAAAGATAAAATGAGGATAGATATTGAGAGAGTAATTGCGGGTAAAAACCCTAGGCTGCTTAAGGTTATACCCAAGTTTTTTATTAACTGGCTTAAGAGGCTTATACGCCAGGATTTTATTAATGAGATATTATCGGAGAACGGACACTTAAGGGGTGCAGAGTTTGCTCACGCCACCCTTAAAAAACTGAATATAAAATATATAGTTCACGGAATTGAGAAGCTCAACAAAGAGGGTAACTACATAATCGCATCCAACCATCCACTGGGTGGGCTGGATGGAGTTGTCTTAATAGATCTTTTCGGAAAATTTTTTGACAATATAAAATTTGTTGTTAACGACCTGCTTTACAATATTGAGCCCCTTAAACCGGTATTCATCCCTGTCAATAAATTCGGGAAACAGAGTACAGAGATTGCAAAGATGATAACTGAAAGCTACAATTACAGTAATCAAGTATTGTATTTCCCCGCAGGGCTCTGCTCGAGACTTACAAATGGGGTTATAGAGGATTTGGAGTGGAAAAAAAGTTATATCACACAAGCTCTAAAACATAAGAGAGATATTCTACCGGTATTTTTTGAAGGGCGCAACTCCGGTCTCTTTTACAAAATTGCAAATATCAGAAAGAGACTCGGTATCAAATTCAATTACGAATTTATCCTGCTGCCAAGAGAGATGTTCAGGCAACAAAATTCCGAATTTAATGTTTACATTGGAGACCCTTTCACATATCGGGAGCTCTCTGCAGAGAGATCTGCCGGGGAGTGGAATAAAATTATACGAGAGAGGGTATATACTTTAAAAAATCAGTTATGGAAGCAGTAATATTACCGGTTGAGCGTAAACTCATCATAGATGAGCTCACAAGTGATAAATTTATACGTAATACCCGCAAGGGAGACAACAAACTATACGAGATAACCGCACACGACTCCCCTCACACAATGAGGGAGATTGCGAGGCTTCGGGAGATCTCTTTTCGTCTTGCCGGAGGTGGGACAGGCAAATCAATTGATATGGATGAGTTTGACACCGATTCAAAAAATCCTTATAAACAGCTTATCGTATGGGACCCTAAAGACCACGAGATTTTAGGAGGGTACCGATACATAAAGTGCTCCGGACTTGAGACTCACCATATGGCAACCAGCGAACTCTTCACATTTTCTGACAGGTTCCGTGAAGAGTATCTGCCATTCACTATTGAGCTGGGGCGTTCTTTTATTCAGCCAAACTACCAAAGTACCAACATCAGAAGAAAAGGGCTCTACGCTCTGGATAACCTTTGGGACGGTTTGGGAGCATTAGTTTTGAGATATCCTCACATCAAATATTTCTTCGGGAAAGTTACAATGTACTCATCGTTTAACACGAGAGCCAGAAACACCCTGCTCTCATTTTTGAACCAATATTTTTCTGACAAAGAGGATTTGGTTAAGCCAACTATCCCTCTGGATTACGATAAGGAGAATCCTTACTTTAAGGAGCTCTTCACAGACGGCGATTATAAAGAGTCTTACAAACAACTCTCAAAGGAGATCAGGGGTTTGGGCGAGAATATCCCCCCACTTATCAACTCTTATATGAATCTCTCCCCATCTATGAGGGTATTTGGGACAGCTATCAACGATGGGTTCGGAGGTGTTGAGGAGACCGGAATAATGATTAATATATCTGACATATATCCGGAGAAAATTGAGCGTTACATAACCCCTCTAAGGAGACTGGCAAGCAGATTCCAGCCGAAATGGTGGAGAAGGTAGCTTTATAGAGGCGGGAAATTTATGTGTTCTCTTACAATAAAGGCAGATGGGTAACTTCCCTGTAATCTTTTAAGCATCTTCATTGCATCTGACTTAGACCTCAGGTCGCCAACAGTAACTTTGAAATAGGGTGCATCATAGGTCCAGTATACCCCTACTCCCGGAAAGCTTTCTGTAAATGACTGCCTGATATTCTCTGACTTTACCCTGGCATCCTGTTTATTATCAAAGAATATTCTTATACGATATCCGTTGATTTTTTTCTGCGACGAGTTGGCAATATGGTTTTGCATAGATGTCACAATATCTTGGCTCTGCTTTAACTTGACCACACTGCCATTTAATGCCTGCCTGGCAATAAGCTCAAAGATATCCTTATTCAAATATGAGGAGTCAATAACAGGAGCCCTTCTGAATGTAGTATCAGTTGTAAATGAAGAGCCTCCCGTAGATGATACCTGAGAAAATGCTGTATTACAGATATTTATCAACAGAAAAAAGAGCACCACTTTTATAACAAATCTTTTGAGCATAATATCCTTTTTTTATTATAGCCTATTTATCAAATCTTTAAGCATTACATCCTTGAACTTGATAGTTCTTTTTGCTCCACCTGATGCCTTTACAACTGCTTTGGCATCAATACGAAAATCTGAATATCTCCATTTAGATATATTTAACCCCATTGCCAATAGTGCAAGCGGGTCTTTTATATCTATCAGGAATACAGCCCTATATAAATTTTGAGTTTTTGGAGGGATTGTATCTGCACTTACAAGGGTAGCAGTTGCAAAATCTATTCCTCCCTTTTTAAGAAGAGCATCTGCACTTTCAAGAACAAGATCTTTGTTAGAGGGATTTTGCACCAAACACTCCAGCTCTAAGTTGGCTTTTGAAGTGCTTAAAAGCTGAAAACTCCTAACCTCTACATTCATAACATTCACTTCACTCAGCCTCGAGCAGCTCGTTGCAACAACAATGAAAATCAGTGCCAGATATAATAATCTATTCATAATTTAGTATTTGAATTACTGCAAAGGTATAAAAAAGCATATATTTGCCGAATAATTACTTAGATAGAAACTTACGGGTGCCAGATGAATGTGAGTGACAGCGAAGTTGTTCTCTCTGTACTCCAGCAGGCCGGTTACTCGCTGTGCAGTAAAATCACCGAAGCATCTCTAATCTTAGTAAATACCTGCTCAATAAGAGATAACGCAGAGCAAAAGATATGGAGCCGAATCGACTATTTCAAATCTCTAAAAAAGAGGAGAAAAGGTCTAACAGTGGGCATCCTTGGGTGTATGGCTGAGAGGTTAAAGGAGCGGTTGCTGGAGCAAAGTGTTGTTGACATAGTTGCCGGACCCGATTCATACCGGGATCTGCCACATCTTCTTAATGAGCTCCCGGGCGGAGAGAAGCAGATAAATACTATCCTTTCACTGGAGGAGACCTATGCAGATATCTCTCCTGTAAGGATGGACAAGAATGGTGTATCTGCATTTATCTCAATTATGAGAGGGTGCAACAACTTCTGCTCATACTGCGTGGTTCCCTATGTAAGAGGCAGGGAGAGAAGCCGAAACCCACAAAGTATTCTAAACGAGGCTAAGGAGCTCTTTAACAATGGCTACAAAGAGGTCACCCTGCTGGGGCAGAATGTGAACTCATTCAACTGGAGGGCTACAGACCAACAGAGCTCATTCAAAGAGGATATCTCCTTTTCTAAGCTTCTTGAGATGGTTGCTCAGATTAGCCCACAGCTAAGGGTTCGTTTTTCAACCTCTCATCCCAAAGATATGGATGACTCTGTTCTAACCACAATGGTAAAGTATTCCAACATCTGCCGCCATATACATCTTCCGGTGCAATCCGGGAGTGATTCAGTTCTTAAACGAATGAACAGAAAGTACACCCGTAAAGAGTATCTGCTTAGGCTGGAGAAGATAAAAAAGATGCTCCCGGATTGTACTATCAGTACAGATATAATAGCCGGTTTCTGTGGGGAGAGCGAGCAGGACCATCTGGATACACTCTCTGTAATGAGAGAGGCGGGTTACTACACCTCATTTATGTTTCAGTACTCCCAGAGGCCAGATACTACAGCTGCTCAACAGCTGGCGGATGATGTACCACCCCGGGTAAAGAACAGTCGTTTAAATGAGATAATTGCACTCCAGAATGAGCTCTCTCATATATCTAACAAGGCAGATCTCGGTAATGAGGTGGAGGTGCTTGTGGAGGGGTTCTCCAAGAGGTCTAAGGCAGAGCTCTCGGGAAGAACCTCGCAAAACAAGGTGTGTATATTTCCAGCAGGTGAACATAAAGTTGGAGATTATGTTAAAGTGAAGGTAACCTCCTGCTCTTCGGCAACTCTGAAGGGGGAAGTTATATCGTAAACAGATACTTAAACAGAGGCTTAAATAGATATAAACTTACATAATATGACAAAGATCCGAACAATCTACATTGGAGAGCTCAAAACCGAGGCAGAACACCTAAAGTCGGGAAGTAAGCTTATTACTGAAGCTCCAGAAGATAACAATGGCAAAGGGGAGATGTTCTCTCCGACAGACCTTTTTGCTACCTCTCTGGGTTCGTGTATGATGACAATTATGGGCATCGCCGCTCAGGTGCACGGCTTTTCTGTTGATGGGATGCGAATTGAGACCGAAAAGATTATGGCTTCAAATCCAAGAAGAGTAGCCGAACTTAAGCTGGACATCTACCTGCCCCGCAAAGACTACTCTCCAAAGGAGATGAGACTCATTGAGGCAAGCGTTAAAACCTGTCCTGTGGCAAACAGCATCCATCCGGATATTATCAAGACCATCACTTACCATTTGCCGGAGTAGTAACCGAAGCTTTTCCTAGAAGAAGAGGTACCGGGATGTTCCAACACCTGTGGTGGCTGATCCCTTAAGGGAGCCATCCTTTCCTACAACTTTCATTACAGAGTTGGATGTAAAACTCACCTCTGCAGTAAAGATATTACCTGTAGAGGGGCTCACCCCCACTCCGTAAAAATATGTCCCTGAGAAGAGCTTCGAAACTGCACCTGAGTTAACATCTACAGTATAAATCGAAGCCTCTTCCGGCATATAACTGGAGTTGAATTTTGTGTAGTAGGTTAAAATCTTCTCTCCTGTGTTATCTGTTGTAATATAGCCATCCATATAATCTATTGGCACCTCAACAACATTTGTAACAACCAGCGAAACAGGGTCGACCTGAATAACTCCTTTGTCGGGGAAAGATGCCCACACCCTTGCATTTTTGTCAAAAGTGAGATATTTGGCGGCTCCTGTAACACTGCTTGCACGAATTGTTGCAACAGTGGTCATCTGATCACCTGTGATATCCAAAACTCTTACACCCTCCTTTACTGCTACAAATAGTCTGTTTCCGTAAATTACTATACCCTCTGCATCTGTTCCCACCAGCACCTTCTTAATAAGGGCCTTTGTAGATAAGTCATATACAGCTATATAAGATTTATTAAACTCCCAGTATCCGCTTGGCAAAACGTTGTACTCATAACCCCAGTTGCTAACATAGATTCTGTTATCCAGTACAATTGCAGCTCTTGGAGACTCAAGCCCATCCGTCATAGGTGTGGTTGCAACCTTTGCACTTTTCGAGTCAATTATCTCAATTTTATCCGGGTTGTTGCAGATGAGATAGGCCTGTTTGTTCGGGGCAATTGTTCCTGAGATAATGGTCGCTCCAATCGAGACTCCGTTTGCTGTTTCAAAAACTCTGTTCTCTACCTGCCCGGTAACTTCGTCATAGAGAGAGATACTTGCCGAGTGTTCGGTGTAGTTTCCCTGGTTGATGACAATAACCTTTTTGTCCATTGGGACAGTGATTACACTGTTCTCTTTTATACAAGAGAGGATAGAGATTGCAGCAATGGCAATCAGAGCTGATTTGAAAAAATTTGACTTGGTCATAACGTTTATAAATATGTTTAATTTAAAATTTCCACTTTAGTGTTATCTGATAGTTTATTGGAGCCATTGCATAGAACTTTACATTCTGGTAACTGACATTGAGAAGGTTCTTAACTACAGAGCTTATTGTTACATCTTTCCCGAAGATCTTCCCTTGGAAGCTCGCTCCTAAATCTATAAGAGTGTATCCCGCAAGAGTGTCATAGATATCCAAAGTCGTTCTCTCTCCTGTATATGAGATGTTTACAAAAGAGGCCCAATTTCCCCTCTCTGCATTAACTGCACCTCGCCAACTGTGGCGGGGCTGGTATGCAAGCTGCTGCCCAACAGAGGGGTCCTCTCTCCAAAGAGCCTCAACCATCTTTACATCTGTGTAGCTGTAACAGAGTGTTGCCTTAAAACTCCATTCATATAAGATTTGTGTCACGGTAAGGCCACCCTCCCCGCCCCGGGAGAGCACCTGTGGAATATTCTGCGGTCTCCATACCTGACCTGCCGGAAGCCATCTTATCCAGTCATCTACCCTGCTTCTGTAGAGGGTTACAAAGATTGCAGCAGAGGTTGTACCGGTGAACCAGATGTAGTCTGCCCCGCCCTCCCGGGTAGAGGATATTTCACTCCTTAGATAGCTGTGCACCCCTCCCCAGTAGCGGTCGTTTAGGCTAGGCACCTTACTGTTTTTTGAGAGAGAACCTCGAAGAGTGAGTGTGTGGCCGGAGCTTCTCAGAGGTGTATATCTAACATCGAGTGATGGCATAAACGGAACTTTGCTGTTGGTTACCCCTCCGGCTCTAGCTCCTGCAGATATCACAAGGTTCTGGTACGGGTTGTATCGTGCGAGTAAAAAGAGATAGCCTCTGCTCTCTCTGGTCGATTGAGCATAGGAGGTCACATCCGGGTCAATATACTCTGCAGATGCTCCGGCTTTTAAAACAATATTTTTGTGAAAATATTGAATATCTGCATAGCCCATATATCTTGTGGCGGCAATAATATCCTCTTTATATCTCTCATAATCGTATGATAATGAAACTCTTCCTGTATAAGAGATTTTTGAGCGTGAACCGCTGTAGGAGAGAGAGCTCCTTATATTTTTATCAAATATTGAGGCAAAGCTCTCCGGGCGGTCATTCAGGGAAACAGAGGGTTGAATCTCCCTGTTAAAATCGAGCAGCCAGATGTTGAAGGAGATTAAAGAGGAGTCCTTAAGTTTATGATGAAACTCCTGCAGAAATCCTCTGTTTTTATATTCAGAGTTGTTGAGCCTCTCTGTTGGCCTGCCCACCTTTGTGTTGTTTTCGAAAGTGTAGTTGTTCTTTGCAGATGATTGAAATATACTGGTGCGGGATTCGCTTCTCCCTGCTGAATATCTTATAGTTGCTCCGGTAAAAAGAGTTGAGAAACTTCCTGCAGAGAGAAGAATATCTCCCTTTAGCCCCCTATCCCACTTTGCAGATGTGTTCATCTGAATGGTTCCCCCTATACTTCCATCTCCGTAAAGTACCGAGCTCCCTCCAACGTGTAGCTCCATCTTGTCAAAAAAGTATACCGGAATATGGGAGAGATCTGCCTGACCCAGTGTGGGGACAGCCATACTCATTCCGTTCCAGGCAATTGTTGTGTGTGATGAGGATGTGCCTCTTACAGAGACAAATGCGCTCATTCCGCGCCCATACTCCTTGAGGTAGACAGAGCTCTGCTCCCGAATATAGTCTGCCAGTGAGCTTGTCTTCATTCTTGAGATAGACTCAACTGATGCCGAAATCACATTTGTACCAACAGCAAAGCCTCTGTTGGGCATTGTGCCCCTGTGCAGCCCGGAGCTCACAAGAACCGAGTCCAGCTTGAATTTTTTTAAGGTATCGCTCTCTGAATAAATGTTTGGAAATAGCACAGAGTCCTGAGCCGCTGCTTTATTTAAAACAGCTCCGGATAAAAATAATGCTAATGCATAAATATAATGTAACCTCTTGTACATCGCGCCCTATCTCCCGAAAGTTCGATTAAAAATATAAGCGTTCTCCAGCAGGTCTTCTGACTTAGCTTTTACATCCTGCACCTTCCCGCCTTTTACGGCAGTGGTTCGAAAGAGGACAACCCATTCGGGTAAGCATCACAGCAGCGGGTACTGTCTCCGGTTCACACGGAGTTCCCTTAACTATTGAACGCAGCAAAGGTAAAGTAAATTACCAATCAAATACAACTTTTTTTAACTTTGTTGATAATGATTAAAGCTAACCTCATTAACTAAACTTTATGAAAAATCTCCTTAAATCAATTATGCTGCTTGCAGCTGTGCTAGTAGTTTTTTCCTGTACAAAAGATAGCTCAGTAAAGCTTGATTTTGAAAAATATCAGCTGGAAAATGGGCTTGAAGTTGTTCTTCATCAGGATCTTTCAGATCCTATTGTAGCTGTTGCCATTCAATATCACGTTGGATCCGGCAGAGAGAAGCCCGGCAAGACCGGGTTTGCCCACTTTTTTGAGCATATGCTATTCCAGCGCTCCGAGAATCTGCCCCGTAATGCATTCTTCCAGAAAATTGCAAGACTGGGTGGCTCTTTTAACGGATCTACCAATGCAGATGGTACAAACTACTACGAGACTGTTCCCCGTGATGCCCTTGAGAAGGTTTTGTGGATGGAGTCAGACAGGATGGGTTACTTCATAAACACAGTTACACAAGGCGGCCTTGAGAGGGAGATTGATATTGTATCTAACGAGAAGAGACAGAACTACGATAGCCAGCCTTATGGACAGAGCAGTATAATTGTGTCAAAGGAGCTCTTCCCGCAAGGGCACCCATACAGCTGGACAACAATCGGGGAGATTGCAGACCTTAGAAGCGCAACCCTGGAAGATGTAAAGGAGTTCTACAAACAGTTCTATGTTCCAAACAATGCAACTCTGGTGATAGCAGGAGATTTTGATGCTGCAGTTGTAAAGGAGTTAATAAATAAATATTTTGCAGAGATTCCGAAAGGGGCAGATGTTGAGAAGCCGGTTGTGAGCAACCCCTCTCTCACAGACAGTAAGTTTGTAATGTGGGAAGATGCATATGCTAAACTGCCTCAGATAACCCTGACGTACCCTACAGTAGAGCAGTATAGCGATGACTCATATGCCTTACAGGCCTTCACTTCACTCTTTGCAGGCGGGAAAAAATCGCCACTTTACAAAGTTGTGGTCGAGGAGAAGAAACTTGCCCCTAATGTAAATGCAATGAGTATGTCCAGAGAGGTTGCAGGTAGTGCAGCAATCTCTATCAGGGCATTTGAAGATGTAAACCTTAATTCAGTTTATGATGCAATAAATATGGCATTTGCTAAGTTTGAAGAGAGTGGTGTAGATGCTACAGAGCTGGAGAAATTTAAGGTAATGCAGGAGGTTAATATCTATAACCGCCTGAGCAGCATTAACGGAAAGGCCATTATGATGGCAAGGGACAATGAGTTTGCCGGCTCACCGGACAACTCCCTTAAAGAGCTTGAAAGATACAGGAAAATTACAGCCGAAGAGGTTATGGCTGTTTACAAAAAATATTTCAAAGAGAGGACTCATCTGACTCTAAGTGTTGTCCCCGCGGGTAGATCAGATTTAGCAGTGAGTGAGTCCAGGATGGCAGATATAGTGATGGAGAGGGTAGAAGAGCAACAGATGAAATCTGCCGGAGGTAAGATTGTTGACGACCCTTACGAAAAGAGTGCATCTAAGATTGACCGCTCGGTTGAGCCGGAATATCTGCCTAATACACCTGCATTCAATCTCCCACAGGTGTGGAAAACCTCCCTCTCCAACGGAATGGAGATCTTTGGTATCTCCCAAAAAGAGTTGCCTGTGGTTCAGTTTACAATTAACATTAAGGGGGGTATTTTAATGGATCCTCCGGGAAAGGGGGGCCTATCCTATCTTAATGCCAGGTTAATGAATGAGGGAACTGCATTGAAAAGTGCAGAGGAGTTGGAGAGCGCAATGGGTCTTTTGGGTGCGAGAATATCCGTTTCGGCAGATATCGAGGGGGTTAATGTAAATGTTACTGCTCTTACCCGCAATTTTGCGAAAGTTGTTGAGCTTACAAAAGAGATTCTTCTGAATCCAAGGTTTGACGAGGGTGCTCTCGCCAGAGTCAAACAGGAGACAAAATCTCTTATCAGGCAATCATCTGCAGATCCATCTGCAATAGCAAAGAGAACCAGAGATATCCTGCTTTACGGCGCAGATGGCACTCTTTCCAAATCTATATACGGTACTACTCAAAGTATTGATTCAATTACAATTGAAGATATTAAAACGTTTTATGGTACAGCATTCTCCCCTTCTGTAGCCACAATGAATATTGCAGGAGATATTGATAAAGTTACTTGTGAAACAGCTCTTGCCACCCTTGCAAAAGATTGGAGAGTAACCGAAGTTGTTATTCCAGAACCTGTGCAGGGAACTCCTGCAAAAACAGCTCAAATCTATTTCGTAGATAACCCGGGCTCACCTCAATCTATGATTATTGTTGGCAAACCTGGTTTGAGTTTTGACAATCCGGATCTCTATCCGGCTACAGTTGTCAATTACAGGCTTGGCACAGGGTCACAGGGGATGCTCTTTGATGTTCTGCGATTACAGCGTGGGTTCACCTATGGCGCATCTTCATCATTTGAGAGCGGCAAACATTACAACAACTTCTCGGCATCTTCAAGCGTACAGGCAAGTACAACGCCCGAGGCAGTTAAAATATTCCGCGAACTGATTGGTGGTTACTCAGAGACCTTTAACGAACAGTTATTGAGCGAGACAAAGAGCTCTATGACCAAAGCTATGGCATCTTCGTTTGAGACACTAGGTTCACTTGTTAAGATGCTCTCAAACATCTCCTACTACAATCTACCGGTAGATTATGTTAAGCAACAGGAGAAGATTCTCAACGAGATGACACTAGAACAGGCAAAAGAGACAATTGCCCGTAACCTTAATGTAAATGAGATGGTTTTCATAGTTGTAGGGGATGCTAAAACTCAGTTAAAACCACTTGAATCGGCAGGATTGGGCAAACCCATTCTTGTAAGCAGATAGTTGCCCATTTAAAAAATATTTCTACCTTTGACGCCCAGCATTTACCGAAACAATTCGATGCCCGGATGGCGGAATCGGTAGACGCGCTGGTCTCAAACACCAGTGGCCGCAAGGCTGTGCCGGTTCGATCCCGGCTCCGGGTACGGAAACGGAAGAAACAGAATTATTCTCTGTTTCTTCTTTTTTTTCTCCCTTTAACATGCTGGTTTCCTGAAAGATATACTCTAAAACTTTGTTGTAAGAATTGGTTCGATAATTTTTTCCGTCAAACTGAATTTTTGTATATTTGTCTAAATAACAACGAATAAAAATGTAGCCTGTGAAAAAAATATTTCCACTCGTAATATTCTGCCTTCTGTCTGTTGTTATCAATGCTCAGATTATCACTAACTCTACTATTAATCCTGGTCAAAGGGGTATCTGGATTCTAGTTAGAGACTCTACCGGACTTACACGGCTTCCTGGTGCACATGTGATACTGGTATCAGGAAAGGATACTATAAATCTGGTAACTAACGAAAACGGCAGTATAAATTACTACAAAAGGCTAAAAGACAGCATTGAACTTACAGTAAGCTCTCTTGGATTCAATACGATTTCAGAGAAAATTAAAACCGCACCATCAATATATGTATCACTCTCAGAAAAAACATACGGAATCACCGAGGTTGTTATAAAGGGCAATATGGTTGCTATTGTTAGCAGAGGCGATACGATAAGGTACAATGCAGCAGCCTTTAAAACTATGGCGGGAGATAATATGGCTGAACTGTTTAAAAAATTCCCCGGAATGGTGTTCGACGGAAAGAATCTTTCTTTTAAGGGAGCCATAGTTGACAGGATAAATATTGACGATAAAAGGCTATTCAGCAATGACGTGAAATTAGCTTTGGAAAACATACGTGCAGATGATGTGATATCGGTGGATGTATATAAAGAGGCATCAGACTGGGACAAGCTCAATAATATTAAAAACGGTGTCAAAGAGACTGTTGCAAATGTAAAAACCAAAAGTAAACTTAACAGCGTCTTTAACAGAACTGTCTCAATAGCCGGTGGTCAGGAGATTGACAAAAACAATAAGGGGCAATATGAAAAGAAGTACGAGGTAGCCGGGCGTGCGGTTTTCTCTCAAGTTGGAAAGTCTATTACAGCAAACGCATCATATAAAAATATAGCTTTCAATACCCTATCCAAAGATCTGGAAACAGGCTTCAAATATGCAATAAATAAAATCAACAAATACCAAATTTCGACGGAGAATAAACTGATAAATGCAAAAAGCCACTCCGAGAATTCATCGGAACAAGTCTATTTTCCTACAGTATTATATTCGTCAAGAACCTATTTTAATAATGATATCGGTAATGCTTCAAACACTACATTTACTTCCAGTAACAACTTCTCCTATACCTTCAAGACAAAAGATAACATTAATGTATATTTGAAATTAGGCTATACAGGAGACAAAAACGACAACTTCAATAGTATATTTGCCACACTTGATGGTATTCCCACAAATAATTTGAAGCTTAGAAGTTATAATAAGAAAAGTACCATCAATACACAAGGTTCAGTTACATACAGAAAACAATTCGGAACCCAGGAGTCAAGTGCATTCCTTACAGGAGTGTACCTAAATTCCAAAACAAGTTTCTCATTATCACAGAACGACAACAATGGTTGGAGAGTTGACACAACTGCTTCCAGTACCTCAAAACTATATCTGACAGACTCCGGAAACGGTTGGAGCCGTAACTATAGTACATCTTTTGATCTCGCAATTCCAATAGTAAAAGGTTTTTCTGTACAGCTCACGGACAATATGAGTTACCAGGACAGCAAGACAGAACGTACAGCAATAGATATGCTTACGGGTTTGATCGACACAACAAATACGCAGGATTACACTTTCAATTATTTCAAAAATGATTTATCATTATCTTTCAATCTATATGCCTTACAAAAAAAATCCACTGGACATAACAAAACAAGTATCCAGGTCGGTTGGGAGAGACATGAACAATTGCGAAATGAATATTTTCCTAAAGATTACTCCATTCCAAGAACGTATAATATTCCGACAGTAGGGTTGATTTCATTTTTCAACATAGGAGGGCAACAAGTGCTTGCGCGACTGAACTTAAAAGGCGACCCTATGTCTATAGAGGAACTAAGAGCTGTGATTGATGACAGGAATCCTACAAGGTTGATGGTCGGGAATCCTGATCTTAAAATGCCGGAAATTCTCAATATAACGCTCGAAGGAGGTATCCCCCTAGATAAAAAAGGGACAATAGTCTATTTATCAATTGATGGCAAAAATATCCACAACTATGTAACCAATAAAACCGAATATTTCACTAAGGAGACATTTTTGCCGAAGTACAACTATACAGTTGCGAAAGGGGCGACCCTCACCACCAAAGAAAATGTCTCTGAATCATGGAATGTTAACACATCTGTTACTTTATCTATGAGATTGTTGGGGTCAAATATCGGATTAGGTTTAATTTACGGATATGAGAAGACACCCTCTTATTTAGGAGCAGTATTATACAATCTGACTGCAAATAAATATGGATTTGGGTTTAATTTCAATACTGCCTTCTCATCTGTATTCGATATCAACATTAATTCAACCAGCATGTTTATTCAATCTTTCAACGGATTAAATAGAAACGACGCTTTTACTGAAAACCTTACTATCGAACCGAAAATCCAACTTGGTAAAAGATCTAAACTTATTTTGAATGGAAGATACTACCATTACGGCAATCGTCAACTGCCTAATAAAGAGCAAAATGATTTCATATTGAACTCCTCATTTTCCTACCGATTAGACAAGAAAGGTAACTACAACCTTTGGTTAAGCGCCAACGATATTTTCAATCAGCAGCGGAACATAGCTATAAACCTTGGAGAAGACTATACAAGTACGGTACGTACACTAATCCCCGGCAGATACTGGCTAATAAAAGCAGAATTTAAGTTTTAGACCCATTTAATAGAGGCCCGTACATAGATGCAAAAGCTTAGTCTAATTCTTTCAATTCCCGCTTCAATTCGTTGATTAGTTGTTTTTCAGATGGAAGATAAAGTTGATATTTGCTTGCCATAATTGTGTTGTTGTTCTCCGGCAAAGTGTATTTTACCAACGTATTGTTTTTATCGGCACAAAGCAGTATTCCTATGGTAGGGTTCTCTTCGATGCTCTTCTCATTGCGGTCATAATAGTTGACATACATCTGCAATTGCCCTATATCTTCGTGTGTGATTTTTTGCGTTTTCAACTCGATTACTACGAAGCAGTGCAATAGTCTGTTATAGAAGACCAGGTCTGCGAAAAACTCGTCATCTTCCAACAATATCCTTTTCTGCCTTGCCACAAACGAAAATCCGTTTCCAAGTTCCAACAAGAATGCCTGTAAATTAGAGATTAACGCACTCTCCAAATCTTTTTCGTAGTAGGTTGCATCGCGCTTCAACCCCAGAAACTCCAATATCATAGGATCTTTTATGATTTCTGTTGGTGATTCGGGAATGCGTTCTTTACGAGCAACTTCAAGAACCGATTTCTTATCATTACTTAACAACAACCGTTCATATAATCCTGAATTTATCTGCCTCTCTAACTCCCTACCAGTCCAGTTATTATTGAGTGTTTCGTGTTCGTAGTACTCTTGTTTATCTTCGTTATCTATCTGCAACAAAAGTCTATATTGTGACCAGTTAAATTGTGAACGCAGTGCGTTCATAATTGGGTAAGCTCGGTAAAATTGCCTGCAAAATGCTAATTGACGATACGAAAATCCACTACCAAACTCCGACTCAATCTTGTTGGCGAGATTATGCAACAAGTATGTTCCGTATTCCGCGCGCTCCTTGCCTGCTTGTTCTTCCACTACGATGCGTTCACCAAGTTTCCAATACATCCGTACTCGCTCAAAATCTACACCCCGTATAGCGTCATTGCGAGAGGTAGTTATTATGTTCCGGATATCGGAAACGAATTCGTTTCTCAATTCTATATTAGATTGGATTTGTAATTTCATTCCTCATAAGTTTGAGTTGACAAACAAATATAGTAAACTATTTTAATCATTACCAACCATTTGAAAAATATTTTTCAGCCTCCAAATCAACTCCAGATCCCTCATAAAAAGTTCGGAAAATTGTCCTCTTAGGGGTACGGGAAAGAGGATGACATTTAAGTCATCCTCTTTTTTTATGTGTTTTTATCACTAATAGCTCCGGCAAGACGGTGTCATAGATTGTGTCCAGTCCGGAAATAGACTCTTTATCAATTTACATCTCTAAGAATCTGTATAAATATACCAAATATTATAGAAGAGTATAGTATAACTGAATAATTTATTAATACATTTGTGTTCAGGTATTAACAAGTATATTAACCTCCAAAATAATTATGAATTTTCTACTCTCAATAAAAACCATGGTTTTAATTACAGCCCTGGTCTCCCTTTTTCAAGCGTTATTTGTATTAATTCGCAGAAGACCAATTGTGTTTAATTATTCTCATTATTTATTAACCTTGATTCCGATATTACTAATATCCTATTTTTCAATAGGTGATGATACATTTATGATCAATAACATTTTCATACTGTTTTTCTCTATTGCCTTAATTTTTATTATTAGTAGAATGTTCTGCGGGGTGACCATTTTGGGAAGTTCCGATGCCGAACTTCAAAATAAGCTTGCTGATTATTTGAATAATCGAGGGATTGAGTTTGAGCAGATTCCAAAAACAATATATATCAATAAAAAAGATGTTACTCTGTCAATCACTTCCAATGATAATTTCGGGACATCAGGTATCTCAATAAAAGGCAAGGTGACAGACTTAACTGTTAACAATATTGTGAAGGCGTTACGACAAAAAAATCTTCAATTCAACATAAAATACCCAATTTATGCTGCCGTAAGCGCGGTTTTACTCTTGATCACATATTTTATGTTAATTAGTATTTCTCATTAATCATAAATATATCAAGCATATAAGAAGGTTCAGAAAGTTGTCCTCTTACGTGTATTGAAACAAAATAACCCTAATTGATAATAAGTCAGTTAGGGTTCCTCTATTTCGGCTGTATGGCATAGAAAATGCATTTAACTATCGATATCAATTTCAAGTTTTTATAAAACTCACAAGTAGCCATCACCAGGCGTGTTTTAATGACTTTGAGGCAATCAAAAGAATACAAGTAAAGTGAATAAATCTGATAATTTTAAAAGGATGAAAAAAACAACAACACTTTTAGTTCTCCTAATCTCTGCCATATCAATTATGGCTCAGAGCAAGTTACAAAATTACGATTCATATATCCGCAAGGCTGACTCACTTTATCGTGCAAACGATTTCAAGAATTCATCTTTCGCATTTTCGGAGGCGTTTAAAGTCCCTGATGCGAAAATCACGATGAACCAACGGTATAATTCTGCTTGTTCGTATGCCTTGGCAAACAAACCGGATAGCGCTTTTTTAAATCTAAATCATATTGCATCTTTTATGAATTATGCCAATTATGGGCATATCATAGCTGACCCCGATTTAAAATCCTTACATACAGATAGTAGATGGACGGCGCTTATCAAAGTAGTGAAATTAAATAAGGATAAGGCCTATGCAAGTCTGGATTTTGTTACATTATACAAGCATAAGATTGAAGTTTTTGTAGCCGGTATGCAAAATAATCAATCAGGCAAACCCGTCATTGTTTTTGAAAATGGAATGGCCGATAACTATGCAAGATGGGCTTCAATAATTGATGAATTTTCTAAAACTAATGTGGTTTTTGCCTATAACCGACCTCGAATTGGGGAATCAGAAGACGACAGCTTGCCTCCAACCACGAAACATATAGTTGAAAATCTAAGAGAAATGTTAATCAAAAAAGGACTTAAGCCGCCTTATTTGTTAGTATCGCATTCGTTTGGTGGAGCCTATATCCGAAGTTTTGCTTCAGATTATCCCAACGAAATAGCCGGACTTGTTTTTGTTGATCCTGTTGATTTTACGAAAAAAAAAGGAATGGGCGATTTGCCCTACCTAGAAATTGGCTTGACCCAGCATCAAATCGACTCGATATTTGGGCAGCCTTATAAAAATTTCACCGAAAAACTATATGCAGAAATGCCTAGATACTACGTGGAAGAGGTAAAGATATTACGCCAATTAACAAAGACCGATTTTGCTGAGTGCGACAAAAACCCTTTACCAAATGTACCTGTTCATTTTATAAAGGCAGGCGGTTTTGCCAACTCCGAACCACCCACTATCTATGACAGAGAAAAAATGTGGCGAATTAATAGCAATATCCAAATTAAGCGATGGATGGAACTTTTGTATCCACTAAAATATGGACGATTTTTTTATAGTTCAAGTTCAGGGCATATGATGCAAACTGATGATCCCGAAATTGTTATTTCTAGTATAAAACTAGCATTAAGCGACTATGATAAAATTTTAAAGGAGTCAGAAAGCCGTTAACTAGGTGTGTAGATAATGTAGGTTGACATTTGAGTTCAAGAAGGAGGACAGTATATAAGTGAAAAGCAGATAACAAAAATAGGATTTAGTCACTTATATAGTGTATAGTTCGAATCCGGGAATTGGGTCTGGAGATAAAAAAATTACTGAATGGGCTTAAAAGTAAGCAATTCAGAAATTTTAGTCACTGTTCTTCTATCCACTTTATATGAAAAAGGCTTATCAATCTCAACCGGTAATTTGGTAAATAATGAGGCTATCTCATTCTTTCCATCCTGCATAAAAACGAACGACCCCTCTCCAAAGCCAAAAAAATTGCCGAAACTTGAAATTGTCTTTACAAAACGTCCATCACTCTCATACAATCGAAGCGGAAAGAGGAATCGTTTTCCAGTGGAGTAGAGATCATCTTCCAAAGCGGAATAATTCCTTTTATCTTCAAATTCCACATCAAACTGAATATATCTATCTCCATTCGGACCCCAGTCAATTGGACATCTGTTGGTAATATCACTTGGAATAAACATATTCCAAAAACTCCATTTTTGGTTTGGTTTAGGAAAATCCATCTTACCGGCATCATAAACTCCCTTTTGATAATACTTTGCTTGTAAAAATGGAGATTCCTGCTTCATCTTCTCCAGTATTGCAGTTTTTGGGGCATCAAAAACAGGCTTGGGAGGGAAGGTACAAGATAGTTGCAGTGGTATTTGGTCCGGTAGATCTACCTTCATCTCTCTAAAAGCACTTTTTAAATCTGCTTCATAAACCAGATTAGAGAGTTGGGTCACTGCTCCGTTGTAAACTTTGTATGACAAAGAGCCCCCTTTTTCTACAGCAACACCCGATAAAAAAGTGGGATAGACCCCTTGCTGTACATAGACGACACCAAGATATCCGTCGCCGAGAAGGTAGCCCCAATTCGAAATAGTTTTAACAAATTTGCCGTTAAACTCATAAAGGTCGAGGGTAAATGTTAAGCTATGATTTGTACCTGCCATATCGTCTACTACACGATAAGGGCGGTTATTTTTATCGGGCACCACATTCACTACCACATATCTGTCTCCATTTACACCCCAATCTATCGGCTTTTTGGTTGAAACATCCATAGCCGCTTGAAAATTAGAGAGTGTCCAAAGATCATTATCTGCGGGTATGGGCTTACTTAGTTTTGCAGACCAAGCTTTTACCTTATAGTGCTTTGTAAAGAAAGATGGTACCTCATTGCTTCTCTTTACCAGAGTGAGTATTAATTGGGCTTTTTCATCGCTGCTCTGCCCAAGTAGAGATAACGAAAAGATACTTAGTACAAATAAAATTACAACTCTCTTCATAAAATAATCAGGTTTATAATTGGTAAGCAAAATTAGTTAATCTTTATTAATCTTAAAAATGCAACGATAGTACACTTTTGCGCATCTTATAGTAAAGTTAAAGGCAATGAAAATAAGTTATGTAAAAGTATCTGCCTGGATTATGAGCGGAGCAATGACTCTGCTGGGCTTCTCGTCGTGTGATAATTTAATTGAGCCCAGATGTGAATATGGTACCCCTCACGCTAAATACACTGTGAAGGGGCGTGTTACCAATGAGCAAGGTGTTGCTATTCCCGGAATTCAGGTTATTATTGAGAGGAGTGGGAATCCTCTGAGCAGCAGGGTTGACATTGCAAATCAAACATCCGGCAGTACCGGCGAATTTGCAAAGAGTTTTGAATATGTTTTCCCGGAAAATCAAAATTTTACTCTAAAATTTTCTGATATAGACGGTCCGGCTAATGGAGTTTATAAGGCAAAAACAGAAAGTTTTGTAATTCCTTTAAGCGAATTGAAGGGTGGAGACAAAAGCTGGTACTCTGGAGAAGCAGTTAAGGAGGTAGTAGTTAAGCTCGAAGAGTAGTGATGTCTCATTTCAAGAGTGATTACATTGGTCTGAGAAAGAGGGCTGCACTGGAGATTTTTAGGTTGCAGAGGGATACTCTTATAAAGAGGCATCCTCTTAAGGCACTTTTTTGGGAGTGCACCCTCAGGTGTAATCTTAACTGTATCCATTGTGGAAGTGACTGCAAAAAAGAGGCTGAGAAATCTGAGATGCCTGTAGCAGATTTCTTAAGGGTTGCACAAGAGATAAAAAGCTCTGTTAATCCCAACAATGTATTGATAATCTTCACCGGAGGAGAGGCGCTTATAAGAGAGGATATAGATTATTGTGGGCTGGAGCTTTACAGGATGGGGTTCCCGTGGGGTATTGTTACAAATGGAATGTTACTGGACGAAAATAGACTTAACTCTCTTATAAAGTGCGGAATACACACATTGACTATTAGTCTGGACGGATTCGAGCCCGAGCACAATATGATGAGGGGCGACGTCAGAAGCTTCGCTAATGCCGAGAGAGCCATTAAACTTCTTTGCCGTCCGGAAGTATCAAGTGAGATTTTGTGGGATGTGGTAACCTGCGTCACTCCAATGAATATTAACCACCTCAATAGATTCAGAGAGTATCTGATATCTGTGGGAGTAAAAAGCTGGCGACTCTTTACTGTTTTCCCGGTTGGGAGGGCTGCAACCGATACAAGGCTCAAACTTGACCCTGCTGATCTTAGAAAATTGATGGAGTTTATAGTTCAGACAAGAGAAGAGGGGAAGATATGCTGCTCATACGGATGCGAAGGATTTCTAGGTGGGTATGAGGCAGAGGTGAGAGATAATTTTTATATGTGCAACGCCGGTATTACTGTGTCGGGGATACTGGCAGATGGCTCCATAGGGGCGTGCCCAAGCATAAGAGCTGAGTTAAAACAGGGAAATATCTATAACGACTCATTTATGGATGTGTGGAATAACAGATATGAGAAATTCCGCGACAGAGAGTGGGCAAAGAAGGGGGTATGCAAGAGCTGCAGCAGTTTCAGATATTGTATGGGAAACGGAATGCATCTTAGAGACAATAACGATAATTTGCTCTTTTGTCACCTACACAGGCTTAGCAGCAAAGGGATTTAAAACAGTTATATCGAATTAGTAGAGATACGAAACTAATTAAGTTCGGGAATTACATATCATCCATTGAATAACCTTTAAGTTCCACTTTGTATGAGGCCAATTCACTTTTTATGGAATCTACTTTCGTTCTAAGTTGTTTAAGATCAATTTTTCTTGAATTCCGTTTTACTTCCGCCACCAACGCTGTTTTGTCCAGTTCATTCAGGGCTAAAATGTCTATTTCGTTCTCGCCCTTACTGTCCCAATAACTGCCGATACTCATTACCTTTTCGTTCTCTATTATCATCTCCCGAAAATATTTTTCAAGGATCAGACCACTATATTGTTCGTAATCACGATAAATGTACTCCTGCAAGAGGTCATATTTACCCATTTCTATAATGGACTGGTTGGGATAAATAAACCTAAACCAAAAACGGAGATAGTTGTCTTGGATGCTCCAACGAGCCTTACGGCTTTCCGGTTTTGAGAATATGGGTTTGTTGCGCCTGATTAGGGAGTACTCCTTTTCAAGATTTGATAGATAGGCCCCTGTGTTTTTACCAATAATGGAATCTATCTCGCCTTGTTTAGTTTTGCCGGACGCTATAAGTTGCAAAATTGAAAAATAGGTCCCATACTCTTTACCAAACACCGAAATAAGTAGTTCGCGCCCTTCGTTCAGAAAAGGGGAATCCTGCCTTACGACCATATTTAGCATCTTCTCTTGAGTAATAGCTCCGGACTCCATTAGTAACTCGATATATTTAGGAACTCCTCCGGTAATCATATACAGGCAAAGAAGGTCTTCCGGAGTATAGTTCGGGTTAAAGTCATTCAAAATTTCTTTTATTATGCTTACAGTAAATGGTTGGAGGGTCATTTTTGAAGTTAGGCGGCCGAATAATGGCTCCTTTTTGTTTTCGAAAATCCTCATCATCATCGAATAAATAGAGCCACAGACTATAAAGTTGATTTTGGTTTTTTCCTTATATCTATCCCACAACTCTTGTATCTCACTGAAAATAGCTGAATTTACACTGTTAAACTCTTGGAACTCATCAATAAAGAGTGTAAAATTTTGAGTGGTAGCATAAATAAGTAGCTGCTTAAATAGGTCCCTAAAGTGTGTTATGTTCCCGAAAATCTGCAAACCTAATGCCTCCAAGGCCTCTTTCTGGAATTGTTCGCATAAAAGCGATTCACTTTTTCGAGAGACGAACAGATATAAATACTTCTCTCCTTTAAGGGACTCTAACAGTAGGGATGTCTTTCCGATACGTCGGCGTCCAATCATAACTGTGAAAACAGCACTTTTTTCAGATTGTTTGCGGTTTTGTTCGAGAATATCTATCTCATTAACTCTATCGTAAAATTTCATATATTATTATTGCATTACAAGAACTAATGGTATTTCTACTGGCTTTTTAATTATTTTAACACCCATTATCTTAATGGCCATTACAAAAATAAAGTTATTTTTTGAATTCCCAAATAAACTCTGAGAATAATACATAATCCAAGCGGAATTGTGTAAGTTTTTCGATTCGATTTTTGTGAACTTTATAATTATTTCAATCATAGTAACCTGGAATAAAAAAAACAAAATGGTAGTAGTTAAGAAAGAGGGGATTATTCTGGAGAAGAGCTCCAATGAATTTGAGAATGAGGGTGTGCTTAACCCTGCTGTCATTCGTGTAGGAGACAGTGTACATATATTCTACCGGGCTGTGAGTAACGGAAATTACTCAAGTATTGGTTATTGCAGGTTAGATGGACCGTTAACTTTAGCAGAGAGATGGGATAGACCTATAATGGTCTCGGAGTTTGATTATGAGGCGCACGGAGTCGAAGATGCACGAATAGTATCTATCGACAACACATACTATATGACATATACTGCATATGATGGGATAAATGCGCGAGGAGCTTTGGCTACATCTAAAGATCTTAGAAATTTCACAAAAAAGGGGATTATTGTACCTCCAATTACCTACTCCGAATTTGTTGATATCGCAGAAAATGTGGGTGAGATAAATATAAAATATTATCGCAACCATAAATTTTACTATCAGGAGGCAGATCCCGAGAAGAAGATGATGCTTTGGGATAAAAACGTTATCTTTTTTCCTAGAAAAATTGATGGAAAATTTGTTTTTCTTCACAGAATAAGACCTGGAATTCAAATTGTTAGTGTAAATAGCCTGGATGAGTTGACAGAAAGTTTCTGGAGAGACTATTTTCACAATTTTCACGATTATATAGTTCTCGATCCAATATATTCACACGAATACTCCTATGTAGGAGGCGGTTGCCCTCCTATAGAAACGGAGGCCGGATGGCTTCTCATCTATCACGGAGTAGAGAAAACTCAAAGAGGGCTAGTCTACTCTGCTTGTGCAGCGCTTCTGGATATTGACAATCCAGCAAAACTGATATCGCGCCTACCCTACGCTCTCTTTTCACCCGAATATGACTGGGAGCTAATCGGCGAAGTAAATAATGTTGTCTTTCCAACCGGAACAGCTCTCTTCGGAGATACGCTCTTCATCTATTACGGAGCAGCAGATGAACAGATTGCCTGTGCATCTTTAAACTTACCATCTCTGCTAAAAGAGTTGGTGGAGAACAACGATGAGGCAGATAAATCAATAGGAATGACTCCGGAGATACTTGTTCTAACATCATATCCTCCCAGAGTTTGCGGAATTGCTACGTACTCGCAAGATCTTATAACTGCGGTTACAAATAAATTTGGCAGCTCATTCTCAATTAAAATTTGTGCCTTGGAGACTCCATTTGAGAAGCATAGCTATCCAGACGAAGTTGACTATATTCTTAACACTTCTGAGTATAAAGATTACCAAAAGCTTACAGATTTCATTAACAATAATGATTTAATAAAAGGTATTCTTATTCAACACGAGTTTGGGCTATTTGATAATGAAAATGAAAATGATCTGTTCGGCAAATTTTTATTCACGCTCCAAAAACCTGTAATTCTGGTTTTTCATACTGTAATTCCTAACCCGGACAGCTTCTTAAGAGTTAAAGTAAAAAACATCATTGACGCTGTTGGTGCAATTATAGTAATGACAAATAACTCTGCAAAGATTCTTATTAATGAATATGATGCAGTAAAGAGCAAGATCTCCGTAATACCACACGGCACACACCTGGTGTTTCACTCAGATCGAGATTTTCTTAAAAGCAAATACAAATTAAAAGGGAAAAAAGTTCTTACAACCTTTGGACTTCTCAGCTCGGGAAAGAGCATAGAGACAACTCTGGATGCACTTCCTACAATAATAAAAAAATACCCGGAGGTAGTATTCATTGTGATCGGCAAAACGCACCCCACAATTATTAAGTCCGAAGGGGAGAGATATAGGGAGATGTTGGAGGCAAAAGTCTCTGCTTTGAAGATTGGCAAGCACGTAAGATTTATTAATAGTTTTATGGCTCTCGAAGAGCTGCTCGAGTATCTGCAACTTACAGATATATATCTTTTTACTACAAAAAATCCATTTCAGGCAGTGAGTGGCACATTCGCCTATGCAATGAGTTGTGCCTGTCCTATTATATCAACTCCAATACCTCACGCAAAAGAGGTTATGAATAGAGATACCGGGATAATTATAGATTTTGGTAGTTCCGATCAACTTGCACAAGGTGTTATACGTCTGTTAGGTGATGAGCCTTTAAGATTGAGTATGAGTTCAAACGCGCTTCAGAAAATTGTCTCAACATCCTGGGAGAACTCTGCTATTGCTCACGCTGAGTTGTTTAAGAAGATAATTCAGGACAATATTCCGCTTAAATATAATCTGCCTAAAGTAAATCTGGGATATATTAAAGAGATGACAACCGATATTGGTATTATTCAATTTGCAAGAATAAATCAACCGGATATAGGCTCGGGTTACACTCTTGACGATAACGCAAGAGCACTAATAGCGTTATGTATGCACTCCAAACTGACCTCAGACCCACAAGAGACAGATCTTATAAGAACATATCTTAATTTCATTGACCTCTGTCAACAACCATCCGGGAATTTTTTAAACTATGTAGACCCGCAGTGCAACTTTACAGAGCAGAACAATGTAAATCTTGATGATGCAAATGGAAGAGCCATTTGGGCATTAGGGTACACTATCTCTCTAAGCTCCATTCTTCCGGAAAAACTGGTCTCAAAAGCTATTAAAATAATTAAACGAGCTATCCCTTACATAAAAAATATGTACTCCAGCAGAGCGATGGCTTTTGCTGTAAAAGGTCTCTATTTTTACAATCTGCACTCTTCTTCAAAAGGAAATATTAAGCTTATAAAAATTTTTGCAGATAGGCTTTCGGAGATGTTTAAGCACGAATCGTCAAAAGATTGGATGTGGTTTGAAGATTATCTCACATATGCAAACAGCTCCCTTCCGGAGAGTATGTTATATGCGTGGCTTGCAACTGAAGATCAAACCTATAAAGAGGTATCTGTAAAATCATTTAAATTTTTACTTTCCAAAACCTTTAAGCGAAGCGGAATTGTGGTAATCTCGAATAAGGGGTGGTTACAAAAAGGAGAAATACCTGGAGATTATGGAGAACAGCCTATTGATGTCGCCTATACAATAATGGCTTTAGGTACGTTCTATGACATTTTTAAAGAGGATGAGTATATTAAAAAGATCTCAATTGCCTTTAACTGGTTTCTAGGGAAGAACCGTTTAAACCAGATTGTCTACAATCCTTGCACAGGCGGGTGTTATGACGGTCTTGAAGAGACACACGTGAATTTGAATCAGGGGGCAGAGTCCACAATAAGCTACCTGCTTGCAAGACTCACTATTGGAAAGTACTACACCTTTAATGCAAATATTAAGAGATGATTGAGAGTTTACCGGGTTATCTTACTTGAAAAATAACTGCAAAGGTAAATTCAACCTCCTTCTCCTGCCACTCAGGGATTTGAACTTCAGAAAGTTTTTTAGCAACCCTTATGCACTCTTTTTCGAGTAATTTTATGTTTTTGGTACCCACAGGTTTAGTGTCGGGATTTTTTGCGTAACCCACAACAATAATCTCTGGCAATAGCTGGGAATCTATCTCCTCCTTGGACTTTTCAATTTCACACTCCTTTACAATCCCCTTCCTTACCTCTACCGAGACATATATCTTACCTTCGGTTGAAGACTCCTTTGCCTCCAATGGATATAGTAAGTTCCGGGCTATAAATTGAGTAATTATCTTTGCCGAAGCTTCTGATAACTCTCTTTCCATTCCTTTCGGCTCAGTTGCCGGGCGAAAAGAGAACATTACAAACAGCAGTGCTGCAACAGGAAGAATAACCAGATTCTTCAACGCTGCATAATTTCTTGATGGTTTTTTGTTAATCATAACGATTCTTTTTTTAATTAGATTTGAAAAACTGTGAGCCAATGGAATATTAATACTGCCTGTGGCTATATTTAATAAAGTATATTGGTAATCTTTAACGCGCCCTCGCTCCTTTAACGCTTTACTATCTGCAATGTATTCGTGATTTAGCACTATTGATCTCTTCAAAAGCCATATAAACGGATTAAACCACAGCAGCGGAATAAGAATTTCTACCAGTAGAAGATCGAATGTGTGCCCCTCTTTTATATGAATTTTTTCGTGCTCAAGCACCTCAGTATATGCAGCACTATTAAATATCTTCTCAGGAATAACTATATATGGGAAGAATGAGAATGAGGAGTAATCTAACTCTGTAATTATTACGGCAGGAAATCTCTCGTTTAGAACCCTCCCTTTTCTAATGATCTTATGCGTTTTTAACAACCCAAACGCAAGTTTTATATAAAGAACCAGGGTAACAAGAAGATAAATAGTTAAGAGGGTATATATGAAGTCAATCTGAGTAATATTACTGGAAACGGCCGTCTCAACATAATCCCCGGTCGAAACAAACACCCCAACTCGCTCCAGGGCAAGATTTTGTGACACCCCTGTTTTGAAAGGTGCCAAACGAATTAATGGGATAATAATTGAGATAATGGGAATACCAACCAGTAAAACCCTGTTTCTCCTGTAAAAGGTATCTCCTCCAAAAAAGAGATTGTAGCTTAGGTAAAAAACTATAATACAGAGAGATACTTTTAATAAATATATCAGTAAATCAGCCATTTTTCTCCCCCTTTTCTATTATATCGATAATTTTTTTCAGATCGTTTGGAGTTAGCTTCTTTTCATTTACAAAGAATGAGACCACATTTTTATATGACGATCCAAAATAATCATTTACGACCTCTTTCATAAAATATCTGCGAAACTCCTCCTTCTTGACAAGAGGGTAATATTCGTGATTTTTGCCATAGGCTTTATGTCCAACATAACCTTTTTCTTCAAGACCTCTAATTAGTGACGAAAAAGTTGTATACAAAGGCTTTGGTTCTGGATAAAGCTCAATAAGATCTTTAACGAAACCCTTTTTTGCTCTCCAAAGAATTTTCATAGCCTCCTCCTCTTTTCTTGTAAGTCTTTTCATAACTCAACTGGTTTTTTAGATATATAACTGCTTTTGCAAATATATAACGGCTTTTTCAGTTATGCAAATAAAATAACTGAAAATTTGTCTGCAACTAAGAAATCCTTGAAAAATAACTCCTCTACAAAACCATTAGTGACTCCATAAAATTTCGCATATCGAATGTGACCTCAAGAAAACTCTTACCTCCTGTAATCTCTCTTATCTGTCTGTCTGCAGAGAGGGGGTCCATTCGGCCGCTCCCCATTTGATCCATAACATTGTTTACTCTGTCCCAGTACTCTTTGTGCTTTTGCCACGCCTCGTGAGAAGGTGTCCCCGGTTTTGGTCTCTTCTTTTCGAAAAGAGGGTTCATCTTACTCTTGTAATCCTTTGAGCTCCCCCGGGCAATCTCAACATACTTTTCAACCCTCTGAAACTCAGGAGAGCCCTTCATATGCTCAGCTTTATAGTAGGTAACATCCGAAGTTTGACCCGCCCAGGCCTTGTTTGCGTGAAGAATCCCATTCTTCTGGAGGACATTTAGGTCTGCATATGCATCTCCCACTTTACTGTGAGTAATATTCTCCCAGGAGTGTTTAGGATTTTGACCTGTCTCTGCAAGATATGCCCTCTCCCAGGCATCCTGAGCATCTGAATGCCACGCTTCAATTGAGGTATTCTCTCCGTTTTTCATTGGAGGTATTGGTTTTCCGTCGGGGCCAATCTTTGCCTTTCTTCCTGCATCGTAGTCCATATTTACAGTCTTACTGCCAAGCAGATCTTCCGGTTGAACAGTCTCGCCTCTGGCCTGCTTCTCCCTTGCACGTTGCAATTCTGCAGGGTTAGGTCTGTTACGGATCGGCTCCAGCTGCTCCTTACTCCACCCGCGACCATCCATATCCTGCTGAAAACGCTTCTCAACCCTAGTGTGAACTCTGTCCATAGAGTTGCTGTAACGTTTTATCAGATCAAGATTTTTTGGATTTTTTTGCATAGTCTTCATCATCATCTTGGCCTGAGGGGAGCTGTGAATTTTTGCAGATCTGTCGTCCAACTCCACCAGAATCTTCTTTATCTCACTTGGCGGTGCGCCGGCTTTTCTTGCCTGCTCGAGCTTCTCATATGTCCTCTTGTATGAGGTTACCTTATTCCTACCATCTGCAACCTGCTCTCTGTAAATAGCCATCTCCTGTTGGGAGAGAGGGCGGTTGAAATCGTCCAGATCCTTGGCAGGTTTTGCCTTTGGACGGTTAGGATCCGGAGCCTGTGACTGAGATGCTCTTTTTGAGTTGGGGCCGTCAATCTCAGGAAACTCCCCGTTTGGTCTTGAGAAGGCAGATGATATCTTTCCCATACCAAAGTTAAGCGCTTTGTCGGTGATATAACCCTTTGCAGCCTCCCACCCTGCCCCTTTTATTCCGTCAATAAAGTCCCCTCCATTATTGACAGCCTCCTCAAAGCCTCTAAACCCGTCAACAGCCAGCCCTGCAGCCGTATTATAAGATCCTGCCACCCTCAGGAAGGCCTCTTTAGGCCCTCCCTCTATGTAACCGGTTACCCCCTGATACATATTATTCACATACTGTCCGCCAAAAAGTGATAGTCCCATCATAGTGTAGTCTGCTGTAGTCTTTACTACCTGTGCAGTTTGCAGGCAGCTCTCGGCCCACTCTGCCTCTTCGACTGCCTCTTTATTATCTGCTTTTGCCTGAGCTATTTTCTCTTCGTAATATTTCTTCCCTATAGCGTTAGCCTCCTCAACAACTGCTCTTGCACCCGCCTCGTCCAGATTCCCCACCATCTCACCTTTGAATTTGCTGTTAATTATCTCCCTCGCCTCCCTAGCTTTATCATCCGGAAGACGATCTGCTGCCTCATAGGCCTTTCTTATGCTGCGGCTTATATTCTCCATCTTCTGCTGATTCTGTGCAATGTTTTGTATAAAGCTGCTCTTTGCATAGTCGTCCCAGGCAGATCTTGTATGTACGGTTTTACCTGTCCTGATTGTCGCAATGCGGTCCTTCTCTGCCTGCTGGTCTGCCTGAGCACCAAGAATTCTGAGCCGCAGAGACTCTCTTCTTATGGGATCTCTCTCTTTTGCCAGCTCCTCTCTGTCCTTAACCATATTCTTGTCAATAATTGCCAGGTTGTTTACGTGGAACTGTACTGCCTCCTCGTCCAACTTTTTACGCTCCTCTGCACTCTTATCATCAACTAAATGCAACCCACTTGATGTCGGCTTTGCAGATGTCTGTACAGGGCTCTTCTTAACTGTACCGGCAGATGCAACTCCACCCGACATCTCTGCTGCAAAGCTCTTCTTAAGCTCATCCGGAATAAATATATTATCGGGATCGTGGGCAAAATCGTCCCATCTCCCCTCTTCCGTCCACTTTATAGCTGTTTTAAAAAAGGCATCTGCCATACGGTTCTTGGTAATTGCCTTTGTAAACGAATCCTCCCATATAGAGAAATTTTTATTCTGCTTCTTATCAAGGTCAATCAGTTGCCTCATCCTTGAATCTGAAGTCTCAGGAAATGAAGGTATTTGAGGGTAATTGAACTTTAGAAAATAGTTGAAAATCTTTCCGTCATTTGCCCCTCCTACCCCTCTTCCGACATACTCAGGAGCCAATAGCTCCCTCCGTATGAACTTATCTCCCATTCCTCCGGTAACACTGGTCTTTCCGGGAAGATCAGAATAGTTGCACTCTGCACATAGTTCAATGTTATAGTATTTCTCTCCATCGGGAGTATCTATCTTGTAGATATAGATATATTTTGGATAGTAGATCTCCCCAAGTTTATATGACGGGTCAAAAAATTGGTTCTGGGTTCCTGCCCAGCACCCCTCAGGGGTGAATGTAGAGAGAAGAGATTTAAGAAAATCCTTCTCTTTTTTGTACTGTGTTTGTCTCTGCTCCATCAGTGCACGACCATCCGGAGGATTTCCTAAATCTGTGAGTGATTTAATAATCTGTTCTAGCCTCTTTTCCCTTGAGACTAGCAGATTTTTATATTTGGATGCGAGATCCATATAGGCTCTCACACTCTCCGGGTCATCAAATTCCGCTGCGAATCCGGCATTTTGGACCGCCTCCTCCAAAAGCTGGCTGGTCTGAACAACGGCAGCTCTGTAAAGCAGGAACTCGCCCAAAAGAGGGTTGAATTTATTCATATAATCTACCGCCTCTTTGAAAGGGGTCTGCCTCAGAGGAGACCAGCCCTCTATAAATTCGGCCTCTTGCGAGTCGTTCATCGGTCCATAAACAAGTCTCATCCCCTCCATTGCCGCAGCAACAGACCCATCCCACTGACTGGCAGTAATTTTATTTATATCCAGAAACGGTATCTGTTTTGCAGGCTGGATTGTCTCTCCCTTTACTTCGAGAGCTCTTGTTGCAGCTATCTTCTCAGTTGTCCCCTTTTTAATATTTTCATTGGGTTTGGGGCCTGCAATAGTTATCCCTGCGATGAAATCTGCAGCCTCTTTCCTGAGCTCCTTTTTTTTATCTGCTTTATCAAAGACAAAAACCTGATACATTAATCCATCAACCACAGGCGTAAATATAAAACCTCTGTGATTGAAAGCAGGGGCTATGTATGACATCATATGGCACTTATCTTTTCCAAGAGTTTTGTACCGACTTTCATATTCAACGTGATCTATAAAATCATTTCGATCTTGATGGCTCTTTTTAATATAGCCAATATGGGTCTCGAAATCTCGAATATGTCTGGTAATAGTCCCTTTGTGTCTTAATCTTACAATGTATCGCAACTCACCATTGACAATTTGCCTGAATGTAAGAAACTCTTCATTGGAGAACTCCTTGTCCAGAGTCCAGTTTGGAAGGAGTTTGTACTCAAAGATTCCTGTTTGCCCGCTCTTAACCTGGGAGTAGAGATATCCCTCACTGTTAAGATTTAACGAAGCAATAGCCAGGAGTACAAAAGCCATTGCAGTTTGCATAATACTTCTCATTATATTATGATTTTAATCCACTATAAATTTAAACTAATTTCCGGCTAGAAATTGACCGGATTATCAAAAAGCAGTTATTTTTTACGAAATGGCGTTAAACAAAAAATTATACCTTTATGTTTCAAAACCAAATTTTATGAAAATTGATTTAACTGAGGTAGAGATAAAGCCGGTAGAGGAAAAGGAGATAGAGCTGCTTACGAAATACAGGATGGCCTATCTAACCGAACTGCAAGGGGAGCAGTCATCTGAATATCAGATGAAACTTAATAAAGAGCTTAATATGTTTTTTGAGCAGGCTATGGCAGAGCAGCGCTTCTTCGCCTTTATGGCGGCGTATAAGGGAGAGGTTGTCAGTTTTGGGGCTATGGTGGTAAAGAAGATTCCCGGAGATTTCAATAAACCTTTTTACCTGGAGGGGGATATATTGAATATGTACTCCATCCCTTCGGTCAGAAGAAATGGTGTCTCTGCACTAATACTAAAGCAACTAATTGATGAAGCGGGTAAACGTGGTATAAGCAAAATCTCTCTGCATACCACAAAAGAGGGCGAAAAGCTATACCGAAATTTTGGGTTCAGTGAGCCTATTTACCCTGTTTTAGAGCTATGCACCAACTTCTAAATATGTTACTGAAATAGGGTTAGCTTCACAATGTGGGAATAATGCAACTTTAACAATAAGTTATGTAAGAAATAAAAGGCGGCAGATGGTCAACTTTGTTTTATAGAAAACCTAAATAATAAAATCATTATGCCAGTACTTACTATTTTAATTGTACTTATTGTTGCAGGCATCGTTTTATGGCTTGTTAACACCTACATCCCTATGGACAGACAAATCAAGAAGATCTTGAATATTGTCGTTGTTATCGTTGTAATAATATGGTTGTTAAGGATATTCGGCGTGCTGGATTTCCTGAAAGACGTATCTGTCTAATTTTCTATGTTGGGTAGAAGTCTAAAAATAGACTTTTACCCTTTTTTTCTTGACATAAAAACAATAACTCCTCCAACTCCCATAACCGCAACCCCAATAAAAGGTGAGATATTGAGATTGTGTGGCTTATCTCTTGTTATCTCAACCTTACCCAGGTCAACAACTTTCTCTCTGGTAAAGACAGTAACCACAGAGAAAATTGTTAATACTAATCCGGCAAGAATAATTACAAACCCCAAATTTTTCATCTGATTATCTGCTTTATAGATTTGATATTATTTTATGAAGCTCCTCTTTTGATTTGCCCAGCTTTTTCTGGAGTCTTCCATAGAGTTCATCCTCCTTACCCTCTGCTAACATCAGGTCGTCGTCAGTCAAGATCGCAAATTTTTGTTTCAACTTGCCCATTGTCTCGTTCCATTTCCCTTTTGCCTCTGTTGTATTCATAATAGAAAATATTAATGTGAAAAAATTATCACTTTACAAATTTTCAATTATTAGCTCTTAAATGCTTTACATAATTATGGCTATAAGTTGCAATATTCACATTATGCTTATAATTTCATTTATATCTATATTTGTCTGAAGCTCGTTAAATATTCTCAATACTAAAACTAAACTTGTATGAAGACAACTGCTCAAACAATCTTATCGGTAATTTTTGCCGCAATGGTTTTAACCGGATGTGCAAAAAAAGAGGTGCCGGAAATTATTCCGGGTGCAGAGAGAACAGAGGCATACCTCCCTTTACTTGAGGGGAAGAGTGTTGCACTGGCGATTAACAACAGCTCCGTTATTAACGGGATACCTATTCTTGATACTCTTATCTCCCTGGGAGTTAATGTTGTTAAGATATTCAGTCCGGAACACGGTTTCCGTGGAGGTAATCAATACGACTCTTTAGATGTAAAAACCGGGATTCCTGTAGTTGATCTATACCGTTCAAAGTCCTATAAGCCTCAGCCGGAAGATTTTGAAGGTGTAGATATTATGATCTTTGATATGCAGGATGTAGGGGTTAGATTTTACACCTACCTCTCAACTATGCATTATGTTATGGAGGCTTGTGCAGAAAACGGCAAACAACTAATAATCCTGGATCGCCCCAACCCTAATGATTTTTATGTAGATGGCCCTGTTCTCAAAGATACAGCTTTCCACTCTTTCGTAGGTATGCATCTGATACCGATTGTTCACGGTCTCACTTTTGGAGAGTATGCAAATATGATTAATGACCAGGGGTGGCTTAAAGATGGAGTGAAATGTAATCTCAGCGTTGTAGAGGTTGCAAATTATGAGCACGGCAAATCATTCAAAATGGTTGTAGATCCATCTCCGAACCTAAATACAATGCAGTCAATATACCTTTACCCATCACTGTGCCTGTTTGAAGGAACTGTAATCAGCCAGGGACGCGGCACGATGTTCCCTTTCCAGGTACTTGGTAACCCGGACCTTAAAGATAAATACTCATTTTCGTTTACCCCGGGTTCAATTGAAGGGATGAGCAAGAAACCGCCTCATATGGATGCAGAGTGCTTTGGCCTGGACCTTCGTGAATATGATACTAATATATTCCGCGAAAGTGGACGAATCAACCTGAGCTGGTTAATTGAGTTCTACAACAACTATCCCGAGAAAGATAAGTTCTTCCGCCCCTATTTTGACCTGCTGGCAGGTGGAGATCATCTGAAAAAGCAGATAATTGAAGGTAAGAGCGAAGATGAGATTCGTCAAAGTTGGGAGCCGGAGCTTACCCAATACAAAGAGATGAGAAAGAAGTATCTGCTCTACAAGGATTTTCAATAAAAAGTTGCGAAAGAACTACATCACCCTCTCGGATGCAATAAAGATACAGGGGCCTAAAGCATTTACGGCTATGACAAAACCTGTAGGCTCCAATTGTAACCTCTATTGTAAATATTGCTATTATCTGGATAAAGAGCGTTTCTATGGAAAGGGGAGAAAGGTTTTTCCGGATGATCTGCTTGAGAAGTATATCCGGCAATATATTGAGGGTAATCAGGTGGAGGTTGTGAGTTTTGTATGGCACGGAGGTGAACCATTGATGGCGGGACTGGATTTCTATAAGAGAGTTGTTGAGTTGCAGTTTAAGCACAATCCAAATAAAAAACGAATTGAGAACTCCATACAGACAAATGCAACTCTTTTGAATGAAGAGTGGTGCAGATTTTTTAAAAAATATGGGTTTTTAGTAGGGGTATCAATTGACGGGCCAAAATCTATACACGATACAAACCGGCTTAACAGAGAGGGCTTCTCCTCTTTTGATAAAACAATAAAGGGGATAGATCTGCTTAAACGCTTTAAAGTTGAGTTCAACACCCTTTCTGTTGTCACCAACTTAAGTGAGGGGAAGGGTAAATCTATCTATATCTTTTTAAAATCTATAGGCTCACAATATATGCAGTTTCTTCCTGCAGTAGATTATATAACCCAAGAGAATGATGCAAGGCCGGTTATTGTCTCCCCACTTTTTGAAAGCAGCGCCACACCTGCACCCTGGTCTCTCTCCTCGGCAGGGTATGGTAAGTTTTTAACCGATATCTTTGACGAATGGGTTGTAAACGATGTCGGGAAAATATTTGTCCAGCTCTTTGACCTTACCCTAGCCTCGTGGGTTGGTATTGAGCCCTCTGTTTGCGCTTACAGGGAAACCTGTGGTGACAATATTGCGGTTGAGCACAATGGAGATGTATACTCCTGCGACCATTTTGTATATCCCGAGCATATTGTTGGAAACTTATACAGAGATGACCTTCAAGATATCATATCCTCCGGTGGGCAGATAAATTTCGGTATAAACAAAAGAAACACTCTCTCCAGGGAGTGCCTGCGTTGTGAATACTATTTTGCCTGTGGAGGAGAGTGCCCTAAACACAGACATTTCACTACCGGTGAGGGTGATAAGAAATTTGCCCTATGTGAAGGAATTAAGGCCTATTACAAACATACAGAGCCATATATGAAGTATATGGTAGAGCTACTAGCTCAGGAGAGAGCACCCAGAGAGATTATTCCGTGGGCTCGAAACATTATTAAGGATGGTACGTTTATTGCACCTGCAATTACAAAAAAATTATAAATCTTTATGAAAAAATTATTATCAATCTTTTGTCTGTCGGCGTTTATGCTTAGTACAGGCGTCGCATTTTCGCAAAACACAATAGAGGCTCACGAAATCTCTGCCAGTGTCCCTGAGTTGGTTGCATTTCATTCAATAATTGCCCCTATGTGGCATAAAGCATATCCCTCTAAAGATATGAATGCACTAAAAGCACTTGTTCCTCAAATTAAGGAGAATATGGTAAAAATGAATAGTGCAAAGCTTCCCGGAATTTTGAGAGAGAAAGCTGCTGCCTGGAAAAGTGAATTGGAAAAATTCAATATGGTTGCAGATAACTACTACGCTGCCGCTTCCGGTAACGACGATGCCGCCCTTCTACTTGCCGCAGAGAAGCTCCACTCTGCTTATGAAGCTATGAACAGAGTAGTAAGACCTTTTAATAAAGAGATGGACGAGTACCATAAGACTCTTTATGTTATTTATCACAAACATCTCCCCGAGAAGAATTTCGATGCAATATCAACAATGATGGATGCATTTATCCTTCAGGCAGATGCTGTTACAAAACATCCGGAAGATAAACTTATCAAACGCCTTAAAGACAAAACTCCAAGATACTACACTATTTCTAAGGATCTATACGCAGCTACCATAGCAGTTAAAGAGACCCTTTCCGGAAAAGATGCTTCAAAGAAAGAGGCTGCGATTGAGAAGATGCACACAACTTATCAGAAGCTGGAGTCAGTTTTTGAATAAGCTTTTCACCCGCTCCTTTACTTTGAAGAAGCAATATCGTATCCTATCTCAAAGTATACCCTAACATCCTCAACCATCCCTTTTGTGTCCCATATTTCGGGATCATAACTGTCGGATGGTTTGTGGTAATTATCTTTAATCCAGTTTTCTGATTTAGCCAGACCCCACTCTTTGCCCTCTATTAAATTATCTATCCCTTTCGATAGGTAAAGTGTTGGAACTCCAACCTTGGCAAAACTGAAATGGTCCGAACGGAAATATCCACCCTTTTCCGGAGTGGGGTCGGGGCAAATATATCTCCCATATTTTTTTAGAACAGATTGAGCATAACCATCAAGGGTAGATCTTCCCATACCGACAATTGTCATATCCTTAGTCCGGCCAAATATGTTTAATCCATCCATATTTATGACACCAACTGTCTTATCAAGAGGATAAATAGGATTCAGTGCATAGAATTCACTCCCCAAAAGACCCTGCTCCTCACAGGTTACAGCAAGAAAAAGAATAGATCTATCCTGTATTTTTGCAAGAGTTGTAAAGGCCTGGGCTATCTCCAGAAGGGCAGCTGTTCCTGTTGCGTTATCAAGGGCACCATTTAAAATTGAGTCCTCTCCAAACATTGGATTTATTCCCAGATGATCCCAGTGAGCAGTATAGATTAGATACTCGTTTGAAATTTTCTTTCCGGGCCATAGAGCAGCAACATTGTTAGACTTTATATACTCAACCTTGTTCTCAATTTTGACAGATGCACTCATATTCATCTTAACGGGTTTAAAGCCGCGTACAGATGCCGATGAAACACTCCTGTCATAGTCAAGCCCTGAGCCTTCAAAGAGCCTCTTTGCGCACTCTGTGGTAAACCAGCTCTGTAGGTAGAGCTCAGACTTAGAAAGCATATCATCTGCAAGATAAAATTTAGCTCCTGTCCAGCTTCCCTGAACCACGCCCCAAGGATATGCAGCAGCACCCGTTTCGTGAATTATAATTGCAGCCTTTGCCCCCTGCCTTGCCGCCTCCTCGAACTTATATGTCCACCTACCATAATAGGTCATAGTACGACCCTCAAACAGGGTAGAGTCCGATGTTGCATAACCGGGGTCGTTAACCAGCATCAATACTGTTTTACCTTTAACATCAAGGCCTTGATAATCATTCCAGTTATGTTCGGGAGCATTAATTCCGTACCCTACAAAGATTATCTCAGAGTTGTCAAAGCTCACCTCACTGCTCAACTGTGGAGTACCTCCTGCAAACTCTTCAGAAAAAATAAGATTATACTCTCCCTTGTTTGACTTTATTTTAAATTTCATCTGCTTATCTGCAGATATCTTTACCAGTGGTATCTCCTGAAAGAAACTATCTCCATTGCCCGGTTGTAGCCCTATTTTAGTGAATTGCTCTTCAAGGTAACGAATTGTTCTCTCTTCGCCTATTGTTGATGGGGCTCGCCCCTGAAATTCATCGGAAGCGAGAATTGAAATGTGAGCTTTTAGGTCATTTCCCGATATACTGTCAATTGCAAATTTAAAATTTTTCTCTTTTGAATTGCAACTCAGAATAATAGATGCCATTGAAAGGCATAGTATCAAGTTTTTCCAGGACATAATTGATCCTCCATTTTAAGTTTATTCCGAAAGTTATAATATTTTTTGATACAACTCTCTAACATAGTTTCTCTTAATTACACTTTCACAATTATTGCCGCACTGTTTACACCCTCAGGTAAACTTTTTTGATGTTATGTGTGTTTTGATTATCAAACACAAAAAGATCAAAGATGATACGATTGATTACGCCATATTATTTTCTTTTACTTACCCTCCCTTTTTTTTCTCTTGTAGCCAACGGCCAGCAAAGCTCATCAAAGACTGCTGACTCTTTTATTGTCGCAGATCCGGTAATTCTTGTTGTAGATTACAACAGGCTAAAACCCATTTACACAAAAGAGAACGACACACTATATGTGGTAAACTTCTGGGCAACCTGGTGCAGGCCTTGCGTAGAGGAGCTGCCAGACTTTATGGTAGTGAATGATAGGTTCAAGGATAACCAGAAATTTAAGATGATTCTTGTATCTCTTGACGATGCAGAGAAGGCAAACGGTACTGTAAAGAACTTTGCAAAACGACTGAAGCTAAATGTAGATAACTATCTGCTTGACGATATTAAAAAGATGAATGAGTGGATTCCCGATGTTGATTCGCTTTGGTCCGGATCTATTCCTGCAACACTCTTTATCAAAAACGGAAGAAGCCTCCGCTTCGTAGAGAACTCGCTCGACAAAGATGAGTTGGAGAGTATTATAAAACTCTATCTTTAAAAATATCCATAAAATCATCTAAAACAAAATCTTACATATATTTAATAACAACAAAACAATTACAGAATATGAAAACAATAAAAAAAATAGCCGGACTCCTTTTAATCTCCCTCTTTACATTTAGCAACCTCTCTGCCCAGGGTTATAAGGTTGGAGATGCTGCCACAGACTTCAAACTTAAGGGGGTGGACAATAAAATGGTATCTCTTGCAGATCACAAAGATGCAAAGGGATTTATCGTTATTTTCACCTGCAACCATTGCCCCTACTCAATTGCATATGAAGATAGAATCATTGCTCTTGACAAGAAGTATGCACCACTGGGATATCCGGTAGTTGCAATTAACCCCAATGACCCGGCACTCGAGCCTAAGGATAGTTTTGAACTGATGATAAAGAGAGCAAAGGAGAAGGGTTTCACCTTCCCATATCTTTTTGATGATGGTCAGAAGATCTTCCCTCAGTACGGAGCAACAAAGACACCACACGTGTTTATACTTAAAAAAGAGGGAGCCAAAAACATCGTTAAATATATCGGGGCAATTGACGACAACTACAAAAATGCCGGCGATGTATCCAAAAAATATGTTGAGAATGCAGTAGAGGCTCTGCTTGCAAACAAAGAGGTTGAGGTTAAAACAACAGTTGCAATAGGCTGCTCAATTAAAGTGAAAAAGTGACTCTGGCAGTGTTTGATGTAACTGATTAACTATGTTCTTATTGAAAAAGGCAGTTTTCCCGCTATGGAAAACTGCCTTTTATAATACGGTCACCTTTTGATGTATACATCAAACAATGGCAAAGTCTATTTCAAAATCTCTGCAAGTTTGTCCAAAAGAGCTTTACCTCTTAAGTTCTTTGCCAGAATCTTTCCATTAGGATCTAGCAGCAGGTTTTGAGGAATCGACCTGATTCCATACATAGTTGATACCTCATTATTCCAATACTTAAGGTCGGATACCTGAGTCCAGGTAAGACCATCTTTCTCAATAGCATTAAGCCAATTCTGTCTCCCCTGCTCATTATCAAGCGATACGCCAAGAACGGTAAATCCCTTATCTTTAAATTCGTTGAATGCCTTTACTACATTAGGATTCTCTGCACGGCAAGGGCCACACCAAGATGCCCAAAAGTCTATCAAAACATACTTTCCTCTAAAATCTGAGAGTTTAACAGGGTTTCCGTTCGGGTCATTCTGAGTAAACTCGGGAGCAATTGCTCCTACCATTGTTAACTTCATTTTATCCAGGCTTGCCGCAAATGCTTTCCCTGCTGTGCTGTTCTTTACATCTGAAGTTAGAGCCTCATACAGAGGAGCTACCTTTTGATAATCCGGAATAGATCCCCCTAATGCGATTATAGCATCAAGACTTATTACACTTGAAGGGTTTGACTTAATAAAAGCCAGTGTAGCTGCCTCCTGCTCTGCAGTGATTGCTGCATATCTTACTCCAAATGGTGCTCTCACAGCTTCATCCTTCTGTTTATCTGCTGGGAGTGCACTAAACTCTGCATTGAATGCTGCCATCTTATCTGCAGATGGTTTAAGGGCATTAATATAGTTTTGATTATCTGTATTCAACTTTGAGCCTGTAAATTTGGCCCCCTTAAGTGAATCCTTTGCAGTTATACCTATTACAGCTGACTCAAGGTAAACCTGAAGGTTTGGAAGTGTCCTGGATCTTGCACCTGTCCCTTTGTGATTAAGCACTAGGGCTGCCTTAATAGGTGCACCAACACTACCTTTAAATTCAAACTTACCATCTACAATTGCAGAGGAGTCTATAATAATTGCTGTTGCAGTACGGTAAGTAAGATATACTTTTGCCGGGGCATTAAGCTTAGCCACCTCACCTTTAATGGTGTAGGTTCCGTCTTGTGCAAACATTGCCATTGGAGCCAAAAGCAGTATAGCTGCTAAAATTGTTTTTTTCATAAGATTATTAATTAGTGATTTACTATTCATTTTTATTTTTTGCCGAAAAGCTCGGCAAGCTTTTTCTCCAGCTCTCCGTTTTGAGTAAAGCCAACCTCTTTTAAAATTATCTTTCCGGCGGGATCTATTAAAAACGAAGTGGGGAATGCAGTTACGGCAAACTCACTCATAATGTTTTTACTATCCCATACCTGTGGCCACGGATTATTTATTTGTGGCAGAATTTTTAACCAAGGTTCAATCTTTGAGTCTGTAGAGATGCCCAGAATCTCGAAGTTTTTATCCTTATACTTTGCATAGATCTCTCTCATATGCGGGAAGGCCTGCTTGCAGGGAGCACACCAGCTTGCCCAGAAATCTATCCATACATATTTCCCTCTAAATGAGTCAAAAGATATTGGATTTCCGTTCTGGTCATTAAGCACAAAGTTCTTTACTTGTGACCCACTGTTTGTCCCTTTAACGCCACGAATATATGCGGCAACCTTCTCTCCATCGGGAGTTTTTTGAATTTGAGGTGAAAGCTTATCGTAAAGCTCCTCTAATTCTGTTATTTTTAATTGCCTCCCGGCTGAGTTTAAAATGTAGGCTCCGAGAAAAGAGTCCTTGTTCTCGCTAATACTAGAAGATAACAGATCTCTCATATATACCTTACTGAGCGAGTCTCTAAGGAAATTAATTTTAGGGTAAAGCGGATCATTTTGGGGAACCCACACCCTACCTAAAGAGCTCTCAATTTCGTCGCTTACTTTTGCTGTTATCTCATTTTGTTGTTTTAAAAAACTATGAAAGCCTACTGTAGCGCTAGGGCCTGTTATTGTAGATTTAAAAAACCCTTGAGCTATCTCCAAATGAATAAATATATCTCCGGTTCCATCAATTAGCAAAGGGAATGGACGAAAACCAAGATTTATCTTCATTTCGTATTCTGTGTAAAAAAGCTGAGTATAGGTCTCGGTAAAAGGGAGTGTAATATTGAAGGTTCCATCTACTATAATTGCCTCAGCCACCGGAGATGATTGGCCGTAATAGAATATTTTTTGATACCCCTTTGTATCTCCTGTAACTTTACCTGTGATATTTACTGATTTAATCTCCTGAGCAGATGCAGAGAACACCAAGAGAGAGATTATTATTGTTGTAAAAAAATATTTTAAATTCATTATTAATAATTTAAACGCACTCCATAAATACACATAAAGGTGTAACCACCCTAAAGTGACATAAAGTTAAGACAACAAAAATGGGGATTAGTTTAATTACCCTCTAATAAAAAGCGGTCAATAACATCGGCTCACGGAGTCAGCTAGGAATTTTTTTACAAAAAGAAATCTCACAGCAGGAAAGCCAATCTCCCGCGGGCTGTTAAATAACCCCCTCTGCACCACCCCTTTTTACAAAAGAAATCACATAGCAGGAACACAATTCTCTCCACGGGCTGTATAATAAAAACCCTTCGCAACAATAGGGCACACTCAGCCGGAAGGAGCGGGATGGACGTGCCCGTTGTGCAGAGGGGGGTATAAGCCCGCAACGTTTAAAATATGCTTTCCTGCTGTAATTAACTCAACTAGAGAATTCGCACACCCTCTTGTGTATAATACTCAACAGGGGCAAATTTTTCGAGCGTCCCTTTTATATCGGCCACCTTCCCCTCAATAATAATTAGAGACTCGTATGGTTTAATATATTTTTGAGCTGCTTCTCTTATAGCTTCTGCCGTTACAGAGGCAATTTTGAGAGGGTAGGTAGTGAGGTAGTCGTCCGGAAGATTGAACTTATCCTTGACCATCCCAAAGCCTATTATTGCCGGAGAGTTAAGCTGTGACATTGATCTGGCATAGTCGCCAATTAGTCCGTTCTTTGCCATATCAAGAGTTTTCGCGGAGACCAATTCGTTTCTCATCCTTAGCATTTCAAAAAAGATATTCTCAAGAGCGTATGCTGTCTGGGAATTTCTGACCAGAGTGTTACTGGAGCACTGCCCTCCGGTGATGTTGATCGAGAGGATATTGTTAGCTCCGTAACTCAACCCTTTATCTAACCTTATATTTTGATTGAGGTTGGACATATAGCCAGCTCCGTATATCTGATTCATAACCATTAGAAGAGCCTCATTCTCCCCGTAAGGAAACGCATCGCCCATTGGCCATCTTACAGATATTCTTGATTGTACAGCATTGGGATTATCAATTACAAAGATTTTTGTTGATGTAGGAAAGCTCTTTGAGAAGCTGTTTTCAAAATCGGTTTTATTACGGACTCCCCCCTTCCATCCTTTAAAATGCTTCATAATTATGGCATTCGCCTCCTCAATTGTGAAATCTCCAGATAAAATGCAGTAACTGTTATCCGGGTTGATATATTTACTAAAGTAGCTCTCTACAGACTCTTTAGTTATATTTTTGAATTCCTCAACTGTCTCCTCCATTTTTGGAGGTGTAGTGCTTGTGTAAAAAGTCAAAGAGTCCTGTAACCTGGCAAGAAAAGTGCTCTTTGTAGGCTTTGCAACGGTTGTACCCGAGTCGGAAAGTTTTTTTAACCCTTTTTCAACCGCCTCTTTTACAGCATTATCATCAATTCCTGGGGAGGTGAGATAGGAGGTCATAATTGGGAAAAGAGTATCTATCTGGCTCTTCATCCCGGAACAGGTTACACTATTAACAAATCCTGTTATCGTAGCTGCATATAAATCTGCTTTATCTTTTATCTGAGCAGCAGAGAATATGCTGCTCCCTTTTGAAAAAATATCTGAGAGTACTCTTCTTGCCTCAGGTTCTCTCTCAAGCGGGATCAATGGAACCCCAAACTCTACAGTTATCCTGAATTTTGGGTATCCGGCCTTTTTTATTAGAAAGACTCTCATATTGTTGTCGGCTACAAAAGAGTGGAACTCCCCGATTCGAATTGGCTTTGCCTCTGTAGGAGCCGGTTTTACATTGGGATCTATCTGAGCTTCCGCAACAGCAAAGGCGAATGTGAATAGCAGTATAAATAGTATTATCTTTTTCATCTCTCTATTTCTTAGGGTAAATAACCATTATTTTGCGATTCTCTGGAACAAAATACTCCTTGACAACTCGCTTTATATCTTCATTGGTAATTGACTTATACTCCGGGATCAGTCTGTTAACCCTTTGAGAGTCTCCCCACTCAAGATAACTTATAGCCAGAACATCTGCAAGAAATGGCATATCAAAAAACATATCTGTAAAACCACTTTCATACGATAATTTTAACTGAGATAATCTTTTGGTATCAAGTCCTTTATCTGCAAGCTCCCTAACAACTCCCTCTATGACATCAACCACTTTTTGGTAGTTTGTAGAGTCTTTAAAGCTGCTGCGGAACCAGAAGCTTCCAGCTTTTTCGTACATCTCTGTAGTTGACGAGATCTTTATTAATGCTTGATTCGTTTTCTCAATTAAACTCAATGGAGAGTCGGCGTCAAATGTAAGATGGCTGTTAATAAAAGTAATAATAGTTGCATCCGGGTGAGTCTCCGGAACTGTCTTGTATGAGACTACAATGTGAGGGTTTTTAAGCCCTGCAACAGAGTCTATTTTTACCTCCCCCGATATAAATCTCTCGGTGAAAACGGGCTGTATAACCGGCTTCCCTTTTGGAATCCTGTTAAAATATGCGTTTATGTACTTTTTAGCCTCAACAACATCTACATCTCCTGTGATAACGAGACAGGCATTATTTGGGACATAAAATTTATTGAAGAACTCCTGAAAATCCCCTGTACTTGCGGCATCCAGATGCTCCATTGAGCCAACAACAGGCCATCTGTATGAGTACTCTTTATACTCAAATGCCTGCATCTTCTCCGGAACCCTTCCCAATGGATTTGTATCATATCTCTGGCGGCTCTCCTCCTTCACAACCTCTTTCTCTCTTGCAATTACCTTTTCGGAGATAATTGGGTGCAGCATCCTCTCGGACTCTATCCAAAGCCCCAGCCTGAGTTGATTTGATGGGAGAATGGTGTAGTAGTAGGTTCTGTCTGCAGATGTGTTAGCATTGCTATAACCCCCTGCCTCTCTCATATAGTTCTCCATCTCCCCTTCAGGAATGTTCTTTGTGCCATTAAATAGCAAGTGTTCGAAAAGATGAGCAAATCCGGTACGATCTGCTCTCTCATTTTTACTCCCCACGTGGTACATCACCCCTACATTTACGATTGGAGATGTGTTATCCTGACAAATTATTACGTGCAGTCCGTTCCTCAGTTTGAACTCTATGGTTTTGGCTGTAGGTGCAAATTGGCTCTGCGCGCAAAGGGTCAGAAAGCTTAAAGATGCTATTGCAATAACTATTAATCTTTTCATATTGTACATTATAGTGGACTAGCAATATATGTTACTGTCATATCGTCCTGTACTACAATATTGAAGTTTGCTCTGTTGTCCCTCTCCTCAAAATTCATTACCTGAGACTTTTTGATTATCGAAGCTGTTTTTACCCTCACCTGTGGGTTGTAATGCTTTAGATAGTACTCAATTGAGGTGTGGTTAGCAGAGTGAAACTCACCATTGAAATGGTAGAAGAATTTTCCCGGAGTCCAGTTTTTGAGAATAAAGTATGCCATTGTAGCATCTTTAAGCGCTTGTGCTTTTACCAGATTAGATGGTCTGCTGCCGTGCATAGCCCCCATTGTTGGGCCACTCTCCTTCTGTTTCTTGTCAAACTCTTCGTCTGTAGGGAAAACAGATGCCATTTTTGCATATACAGGTTGTGTCAGGTCAAAGTGAATCGGAAGTGGTGGCATATAGCTTTTTGCTTGGTCCGAAAGCGAATCCAGATACTCTATTCCTTTTTGAAAAACGATTCTTGCATATCTTCTTGGAACATTTGTACAGATAAAGGGTAGTCCGTTCTGTTGGGCATAGACAAGTATTGGCTTATAGTCGGTAGTAAAATTTGACCACAGTTTACTGCTCTCCGTGTAAGATTTCCCATCAACCAGTTTAAGAACCATCATCTCGTCCATAATAAGCTGGTTATCTGTCTCCCACATCTCTGCTCCAACAACCAGTTTCTCTCCCTTCATTTGGTGGAAAGCCTTTAGCAGACTCAACTCCAGCCAGTGTGAAATTGGATCATTATGAAGCTCCCCAAACAGAAAGATATCTGCATCAAGTAACTCATTAACCATTTGTGAATAGGTGACCTTTTCTCCTTTATCGTTGTATATCACATAGGCAGGAAAGTCGTTTGTATAGGTGTTTAACTGAGTCTCCTGTTTTGCCGGCGGGGTCTCTTTTTTCCCTTTGTTGCTCTGAGCAAAAAGTGAGACAGATAACAAAAGAAGTATTATGACTGATATTTTTTTCATTTTATGCTTTTTATATTCTGTTATTAGAAATTGAACACCAGATTAACCGATATGTTCATATAGTTATCTTCCAATGTAAAGGAGGCAAGGCTTTCGTAATTTGAGATCGATACAGGTTTAATAAAATCTCCCTTTAAGTTTAACTCCACTCGTTGAGATCTGCTCGTATTGAACTCGGTGCCAAGAACCAGCCCCACTCTGTAAAAACCGGAAGTGAGATATGCAAACGCCGGTATAGCAATCTGTGTATTGTAAAAGTTCTCAGAAGCCGCCATCGGGTTATGTTTGCCGGAGATATTCATCTTGTAGGACCCAAATCCACCAATGATAAAGTTCACTCGCTCGATACTACCAAGAGTGAGATCTGCAGATAGTGTCCCCTCCAGATTATTATAATCTATAGTGTGGCCGTAATTAAAATCGTTTTGGCCGGTGTTGTCAAAATTTATGTTTGCAGATACCCTTCTAAGTAAAGTTCCCTCTTTTAGATAGGCCAGGTAAAGATTTGCCTTTACTTTAAAAAGTTCATAGTTGTCCTGGAAGAGCCCTGCTGTCTCTTTATAGACAGCCCCTGTTCCCAGGATGTTTTTTACATCGAGATTTGAAATCCAGCTCCCGTTCTCTCTATTGTCTCTGAATCTCACTGCAAAATCCTGGCAAAGATATGAGTACCTCGCAATGTTCTCTTTTCTCTCCTGCAGAGTTGAGACAGATTTAAGCAACCAATCTTCATCTGCAAAATAGATAGAGTAGATAAAATCCATAATCTTACTACCCTTTATATGCCTGAGAGAAGCTACTGCCCCATATCTGGCATCTATAGTTCGCATCTGGGACGGTGAGTTGTCCCAGGTTCCAAGCCCCTCGTTTAGAAAGAGATGATATCTTTCCGGTTCCGTTCCGTGTTGATATTTATTACGTATGGCCGACTCGTTTTTCACTCTGTTGAAAAAGAGCCCCAATGTTGCAAAACTCTTCTCTCCAAAACTCAGCGTAATGGAGGGAAGAATTTGCATATCAAGTGTATAGCTTTCATTTCTGGTGTCAAAAGTGCGGAAATTGAGGTCTCCAAGATATTTGAATGCAACTCCCGCACTTAATCTGTTTGACAGACTTTTTTGTATAGCAACATTAAAGTCATATGACTGAGTTTTCCACGTCCCCTCCTGCTCAACCATATAGTAGAAAGGAGAGCCGTTTGAGGGCAGGTTGTAGGAGAGGTTCCATTTACCTGTTGTTGCATTACCATTTGTGTATGCTACACTCCCGAAAAACCTTAGCCCCTTTTTTGAGAGAGTTTTTACAGATTCAGTCTTTATCTCCAGCAGATTTCTTGAAAAGAGCAATTGAGGATGTGTATAATCTCCTTTTGAGCTTGAGTATCCAGTGGATATCAATGCAAAATCTCCTTTGTCCCAAAACCGCAACATCGAAGGAAGTTTTGCATAGGTGTTAAAATACTCCTCTCTTTGTAATGATCTATCAACAATATCTTTTACATTAAGGGAGTCACTAACACCTGCAAGAGATATCTGTGTACAGAAGAGAGAGATTATAAGAATCGATAATTGCCTCTTTTTCATAATCTGAATCAATTTTTTCTATTTCTTGTCGTAAGAGTAAGGTGTTGGTGGAGTAACCACTTCGAGATCTACAGTTGAGTTATTTGTATCCATCACAACAACTCTGCCTGTAGATAGTGTTTTAGCAATTTTCCTGCGAAGACTCTTCCCGGTATAGTTGGCACTTCCGTTGGCCTGAGCATAAGAGAAGCCTGAGTCGATATTTGCAGGAAGACGTTTAAATGCTGCCGAACTGCTCTTTGCAAGTATATCTACCCCGTCAATTATAGCGGTTACCGGTATCTTGGTATAGAACACCTGAGTTGTGGTTATTGTAGGGTCCTGTATGGTCTCTGTAGGGTTTGCACTCAATCTTACCAATGCAATCGATGCATAGTCATCCATATTGAAGAAGCCGTTGTTTTGAATATTCAGGAAAATGCAATTCATAGTTGGAACATCCGGATTATCTACATCAAAGAATGTACTTCCTGTTCTTCCCAGAGACTGTAACCAGGTAATCGCATAGGTGTCAAACTTAGCTTTAGTATTATCTACAGTTACAGCAAGCGGTTTCAACTCCTTATAGTTAATTGCATTTATTGCAACAACTGCACCCATTCCCGGTTGAATCGGGTATTGTGTTCCTGTTCCCGGAAACTGAAGTATCTTGGATGCATAAACCACACTTGTAAGAGGAAGACCAAGAACAACATCATTGGCATTTTGTCCCGCTTTAGTCGGGCCTAAGAATGCAACATAGAGTTTATCTAAATATTGAACCTCATCTGAGTTATTGTAGATTTCAAAAAACTGATCTTTGAACATTATTGCGTAACCGTCGTTGGCTGCACCAAGTGAATAAACCTCTTTAATTACAAGATCTCCTCCGGCCTTACCGTCCAGGGTAAGTGTCTGAACACTGGTCTGTAGCGGTAGAACTGTAATATTTGAGGCAGATGCATTGATAGTAACAGCCTTGTTAAAGCCTGTATAGTTAAATGCCACCTCTGGAGTCAACTCTATAGAGGAAGAAATATTGTAGGTCGATGGAGCAATATCTTCAAATTTGGCAACACCAGCTGGATTGGTTAAAACCACCTTTTTTGTGTTGTCAACAGTGTTTGTAATCTCAACAGGGATATTACTTAGTGTCACTCCGTTGAATGCTGCAGATGCTTTTAATGTAACCTGAATAATCGAGAGCTCCGGGGCCTGCTTCTCACACGCAGAGAAGGTCAGTAACGAACCTAATGCAATAAGTGCTAATGTAAAGTTAATTTTTCTCATAATTAATTGTAATTTAGTTTATTATATTTTAAAAGTTATTCCAAATCCGAATGATATTTTGCTGTTGAGCGAGGTTCTGAAGTTGTTGATTACATCTGTGTAATATGGGTTATACCAGAAGCAGTTGTTAGCATAAAAGGTAAAACTATGCCCCTGCTTTGTCTCTTTTCTAATGTTAAGGTGAAAGTTCGGGTAAAAAGGAGATTTTGAGGGGTAGGCTTGTGTAGGATTTAATTGCAAATCTTTATACTCTTCGCTGTCTCTAAGCTCCTGAGGAATCTCTATATAATTGGCCATCTCGTCGTAGTAGGCTACAGGCCTAAGGTCCGGATTAACATTGACAGATTTGTTGTAGATATTCAACTCCGTTGTAAGAGTTATAATAATTCTTAAGTCGGGAATCTGCTGTATAACTGTAAGGTTAGCACTGGCTATCTGAACACTCCGCACCCAGCTTTGGTATACCCCATATCTACTTTGCGAAACCGAATTGTTTGAAACCCGAACCGAGGGAACGTTATCAAATGTCTCACTGGAAATATATTGACCTGTAAGGTTTATACCGGTATTGGTAGATTTGATTCTTGGTGGTGAGAATGTCAACTCTACACCTTTTGTTTCGGATCTTTGGTTATTAACATATACCGAATATGTTCTTGGAAGATAGGTTACATTGTTGGGGTCCTCCTCCACAATAGGGGGCCTTCCCACAGGCTCAGATACAATCTTATATCCCTGATTTTTGAATACTGCAAGCTGGGTTGCAGAGGTTATCCCTCTCGAGAGCAGCTTTTGGTAACCTGTCAATCTAATGTTATAGCCAGATCTATCATACTCCAGAGCGATCTCTCTAGTCTCTCCTCTGCCCGGTTTCAGCGATGTGTTATTTGGCTTTATTACATATGAGGTAACAATTGCCAGCCTCTCTTCCGGTTTAGGGTCGTAGTAGCTTAGATTTACCAGGTCAAAATAGACAGGGCCGGGGTACAGAGTGATCATTGCAGGCGCTTTATATGATACTCCCCAGGCTCCTCTAATTTTAAAACTCTTTTTAACCCCTAGTGTGGCTGACACTCTGGGAGAGAATAGGTTATATCTCTCAATAATTCTATCATACCTGAGCCCCAACCGTAAATTGTACATAATATCCTTAAACTCCCTTGTAATGGTTGTTTGGTGATAGAGCGAAAAATTCTTTGATGCCGGGAGCTCATTAAAGAGGACACCTCTGCTCCCGGGTGTTCCTGCCGGGCCTACCCCCCCCTCTCCCTCTACTCTCCCTTTCCCGAAGTTCTTGTCGTAGGTATACTCCATTCCGGTTGTAAAGGATAGGTTATTGTTTGCTATTACACTGTTCTGCTCTGCCTCCAACCTTGCATATCCGTTTATTGGAAGCCCCTCCATAACGGTAGTCTGCATATAGCTCAGAGGTGAATAGGTTGTAAAATATGTGCCGGTTTCGGTAGGCTCAACCATTGGTCTGGGACCGTCTGTAACCTCCTGCTCCAGCTTAGTATATTGTGTCGTTAAATTGAGACTAAGAGTATAGTTGAGCTTCCCAAGAAGATCTAACCTCCCATTAATCCCGAACATAAATCTGTTATTCTTTATATCTCTGTTTGAGAGTAAAACCTCCTGAGGCTCAATCCTGCGTCCGTCTCCACTAAAGCCGTATGAGGCAGATAGTGTGTTGTTCCAGTTTAACTTTTCGTTTAGAGTTGCTGTCCATCTGGCCCCAACGTTAACTCTCTGGAAGTAATCTCTTACCTCTGTTGGTTGGCCAACAGAGTAGGCGTAGTCTGTATCTAAATTTAGATATCCCAACTTTTTAAGCTTGAGCCCTCTTGAGAGACTTGCCTGGTATGTAGATGGAGTTGAGTTGAAGGAGATGCTCAATGGGGAGTAACCCGCCTTCCTCGTTACAATTACCGCTCCCGATGTGATGTTCCCGTATCTGGCACTTGCAACCCCTGTTACAACCTCTACCGACTCAATATTTGATGCAGGTATCTCTCTTAAATCAAGACCTTTATTGGCAACATTAGTTCCCCCTGAAAGGCTGGAAGCGGGGTTTGCCACCTGCAGATTTGCATCGTTGCTTAGGGGAGTTCCGTCTACAACTATTGCAGTTCCAAATGAGTTTACTGCAGATGTCTCTGCTGTCCTTAAATCCAGTTGAGCTGTTAGGGTTAGTTTTTGGGGCTGAAGTTTTCCTCCGGGCAGTAGTGACATTACATCACTAAGACTTATGGCCTGAACCTGCTTTATAGCCTCGCTTCCTATTGAGTATGTGCTTGAACCCTCTTTGCTCTGAGAGGTTGTAGCTGTCACAACAACCTCGTTCAGGCTTAAAGACATCTCCTTAAGAGAAAAGCTGACAGCAGAAAGCTCTCCGGTTACCTTAAGCAACCTCTCTTGAGGCTCAAAGCCCAGAATTGAAACCTTGATTTTATGCTCTCCGGAAGGGATCTGCAGTTTATACTCCCCCTTTTCGTTAGAGTAGGTAAAATACTGGGTCCCCTGTACAAATACAGATGCAAAATAGATAGGCTCACCTGTAGTTTGAGAGGTGATTCTTCCCGAAACAGTCTGTTTTTGAGCTGATGCTATAAATGGCAGAGTTATAAATATCAGCCCCAGTAAAATTATATTTTTCATCAATTATTATCCGGTTGAGGTGTTGACTGGGTGCCAAGAGTGATTGAAGTTTTTGAGATAACCTCGTTGAATTTTCTTACCTGTTCCGGGGTGCAGATTCCTCTTATGTTCTCATAAAATTTCATCGTCAAATCTCTGTTAAGGGATTGTGCCATAATAAAATCTTCATAAATTTTATTCAGAACAACAGTGTCATTATCTGCTCCTGCGGTATTAAACCTCTCCTTAACGCTTCTTAGCCTCATCCCTACCTCTTTCAGACTCAAACTATAATCGTTCACAATTGAGTCAAAAACCTCGACTTGATTCCCGGAAAGGCTCAGATACTTAACAAAAAAGGTGTTCACCCCCTCTATGCTTCTCTTGGACTGGGCCTCTCTCTGCTTGGCGAGATACATATTAACACCTATGGTACTGACAATAGTGATGTTAAAAATTGCCAGAATTATTACCCAGAGCTTTAATCTTCTTACTGATTTCAAATAATTACTACTCATATCTCTGAATTAAAATGGTAAAAAAAATGCTCCAAACCCAACACTCATAATATCTACACCTACAGAATCCGAGATAGAACCGGCAGCACTTGATATCTCATACAGGTTGCCGATAATGCACCCTATACTTACCGAAGCAGCTATTGATACACCATAGATAAATGCAGTCTTGAAGGTGAGCCGTTGAGTTTCAAAGGTGGCTTGCAGGCTCAGCTCCGTCACTCTATCCATAATCATATCAACTCTGTTACTCTGTAAAACCATCTCCTTCTCATTTTCGATAGCGGTGTAGAGTTGTTTTTCAAAATCTGAATTATTGTAAGTCGTTTTCATTTATAACTGATATTAATTTTTCTTTTAACTGTTTTTTTGCTCTTTGAATAAGCGATTCAACTGCGTGAACCGATAGTGACATAATCTTTGCAATCTCTTTTTGGGACATATCGTCTAGTCTGCTAAATATAAATGCTACTCTCTGCCTCTCAGGCAGCCGGTCTATCTCCTTATAGATAAGCTCTTGCGCCTCTTTACTTGACAATAATCTGTGAGGGTTGTCATTTTTATTTGTTTGTAAAAGATTGGCAATTGCTCCAATTTTTGTTTCGTAAAAAGAGGAAATTGTTCTCTTATCTCTCTTTCTTAAAAAAGTATATGCACTGTTTATCCCTATCCTATATAACCAGGTCGAGAACTCCGAACTCCCCCGAAAACTCCCCAAAGAGATAAAGGCCCTTAGGAATGTCTCCTGAGTAATGTCTTCGGCATCTTGCACCTGATGAACAAATCCCCTTGAAAGAATAAATATCCTTTCGTGGTATCTCTCCACTAGTAGACGAAACATCTCTGTCTCGCCATCAAGAACTCTCTCGATTATTTTATCCTCCGATATCATTGTATACACCTCTTAGACGCAACTTGTAAGAAAATCCGTCGTTGGGGGGGGCAAATAAACGTTAAAAAAAATTGAACTACAAATCTCTTATCTTTGTTACTCTGCAATAAATAGTTGAAAATATGAAAAAACAAAACTGGACAATAGAGAGTATTGGCAACCAAAGTGGTAAAAGAGTTATTATAACCGGTGGTGCGAGCGGAATCGGACTGGAGGCTGCAAAGGTGCTTTCGGCTAAGGGGGCAGAAGTTATTATTGCTGTAAGAAATATTGAGAAGGGGGAGAGGGCAATTGCTCGGGTTAAGGCAGTTAATCCATTAGCAATCATATCCCTTATGAGCCTCGATCTTGGAGACCTGGCAAGTGTGCGGGAGTTTGCGCAAGAGTTTACTCAAAAATATAAGAGTCTGGATCTTCTTATAAATAATGCCGGAGTTATGATCCCTCCATATCAAAAAACAAAAGATGGGTTTGAACTGCAGTTCGGCACTAACCACCTTGCCCACTTTGCTCTAACAGGGCTGCTCCTGCCTCTGCTAACATCTACACCGGAGTCCAGAATTATAACTGTGAGCAGTATTGCAAGCAGGGGAGCAAAAATCTACTTCGACAATCTGGACGGATCAAAAGGTTTTTCAACAATGAACTTTTACCGTCAAAGTAAATTTTCTAACCTATTGTTCGGCAAAGAGCTCAACAACAGGCTTAAGCAATCGGGGTTAAATCCAATAAGCATCGTTTGTCACCCCGGCGTATCTGCAACCAATCTCTTTATGAGAGGCTCAGGTAAAGAGGGGGGCAAAGTAATGACCTTTCTTTTATCTCTCTTTGCCCAACCTGCACACAAGGGAGCCCTCCCCACCCTTTTCGCTGCAACAAATCCGCAACTTCAAGGCGGAGAGTACATAGGCCCGGACGGAGTTGCAAACTTTAGAGGCAACCCTGTCATTACATCGGAGGGTGATAAACTCTTCAAGGCAGATATCTCACAGAAGCTATGGGAGATATCGGAACAGCTCACCGGCGTAAGTTATTTGTCAAAATACTAATTGCCTCTTTATTAGGCAAGCCCCACGATGCTTGGCAAGGTTTATAGGGTATTTGTTTGTTTGTTGATCTTATATGTAGAAAAACATTAATTTCTTCAGATATGAAAACAACAGTTAAACAAAGTATCCTGCTGATTCTTGCCTTAGCAATATTTTCGGGAGCCACTCCTGTTTGGGGACAGCAGACAAAAGACTTCTTTACAGTAAAAGGGGTAGTTAAGGACAATCGCTCCGGAAAGACTCTGGAGTATGTAAACATCTCCGTTGCGGGGACAAACATTGGTACCATAACAAATACCAATGGAGAGTTCTCGATTAAGATTAAGGACTCACTCAATGCTAAAACAGTTATTGTATCTCACATAGGATACATTACAAGCAAGTTTTCTGTAACCGGTAAGAGCGAAGAGGGTGTCACTGTTCAACTTACACCTCAACCAAACCTGCTGGACGAGATAACAATCCGTGCCATTGATGCAAAATTATTGGTTGAGAGGGCAATAGCAAAAATAGAACAAAACTACAGCGCTAACCCAAGTATGCTCTCCGGATTCTATCGTGAGACAATAAGGAAAAGAAAAAATTACATCAATGTATCTGAGGCTATAGTGGAGATCTACAAAACTCCTTACTCAGATGGACTTTATAGAGACCTTATCCAGATTTATAAAGGCAGAAAGCTTATTAGTCCAAAAGCCGACGACACCCTTATGGTAAAATTGCTGGGTGGGCCTAATCTCTCAATCTATCTTGATGTAGTGAAAAATCCGGATCTTATGCTAAACAGCAAAACTCTCTCTTATTATAAATTCTCTATGGAGGAGTCTGTTATGATAGAAGATCGTCCCCACTATGTGGTTACTTTTACTCCTCAGGTAATTCTACCTTACTCACTGCACTATGGAAAACTTTACATAGACAGAGAGAGTCTCACATTCTCAAGGGCAGAGTTCAGTGTAAGTATGGATGACAAAAACAAGGCAACTCAGGCAATTCTTAAAAAGAAACCTATGGGTATGGTTTTCAAACCGGAAGATGTCTCATTCCTGGTTACCTATAAAATGCGGGATGGAAAGAGCTATCTCAACTACATCCGCAGCGAGCTTCGCTTTAAGTGTGACTGGAAGAGGAGACTCTTCTCTACAAACTATGCAATTGTCTCTGAGACTGTAATTACCGGGGGCAAAGGAGAGGTATCTGCAAAAATACCGCATAAGCTGGCCTTTAGGGAGAGTCAGTCGCTCTCAGATAAAGTTAACAGCTTCTACGATGCCAACTTCTGGGAAGACTACAATATCATAGAGCCCGACGAGTCTCTGGAGTATGCCGTTAACCGATTAAAAAAGGAGAATCTAAAATAACCGAGTGATATCTTTCGTATATTTGAAAGTATGTTAAACGATCTGTTGCTCATTAAAAAAGTTAAAGAGGGGGATATTAAGGCTTTCGAAATCCTTTTCCGGAAATACTATCCCCCTCTCTCTTATTATGCTGTTACCATAACCGGCATAAGTGATGCAGCAGAAGATATTATTCAGGACCTCTTCTACCATATGTGGAAAGAGAGGGAGAATGTTCAAATATTCAGCTCTTTGAAAAGTTACCTCTATAGCGCTGTAAGAAACAGATCCCTTCAATATTGCGAAAGGAGAAAGCTGGACGAGAGATACAGAGGGAGCAACCTCAACCTAGGCTCCCAGGCAACGGAGCCCGATTCCCTTAACGGAATTGAGTACAGAGAGCTGGAGCAGATAATTAAAAAGAGTCTTGAGAGAATGCCTTCCAGAAGAGTAGAGATTTTTCGAATGCACAGGTTTGGTAACCAAAAATACAGGGAGATTGCAGAGGCTCTCTCCGTTTCAGTTAAAACAGTTGAGGCCGAGATGACAAAGGCACTTAAAGAGATAAGAAAAGAGATAGAACTTCACACTTCAATATTATGATTTCTAAGAATATAAACAATAAAACAGATGCTGCCTGGAACAAGCTCCATAACAGACTTGAAATAGAGGGACTGCTGGAGGCTAAGAGTGAGAACAAAGTGATACGGGCATTTGCAAAATCAACGGCACTCCGTGTGGCTGCCGCACTGGTCATACTTATTGGTGCTACCCTCTATCTTACAGTTTGGAATAAAGGTTCAGAGACTCTTCTTTCGGTTTATAACTCTGAGGAGAGTTCGACAGTTGCAACAACCCTGGAAGATGGCTCAACCGTTTTTCTTGCAAAGAACACCACACTCTCATATCCAAAGCATTTCAATAAAGAGCGTAGAGAGGTCCGTCTGGAGGGAAATGCCTATTTCGAGATTTTTAAAAACCCTGCTAAACCCTTTATTGTTGAGACAGAACTCATCAGTATAGAGGTGCTGGGCACATCATTTAATGTAGCTGTATCGAACACCTCTCTACCATCTATTGCAGTAAACACAGGAAGAGTTAGCGTCACATTAAAAAGCAACGGTCAGAGAGTTACTCTCCTGGCAGGAGAGAGTGCAGTGATTAGGTCCGGGTCGCTACATTCTATGCCCACAGAAGATCTCGAACAGTTCAGCTTATATATGAACCGAATCCATTTTAAAGATGAAAAGCTCTCAGATGTGGTGAGAATAATTAATAAAAACTCCCCACAACTCTCAATTGAACTTGCCCCTGGATTAGAAGAGCGTTTTATCACCGCAACCTTTACGGGAAACTCTCCCGACACAATGGCTCAGCTTATTTGTGTTGCTCTAAATCTAAATTATACAATGCAAGAGGGAAAAGTTCTCATACACGAATAACAGCAATATGTGAGCAAAATGGGAAAACTCATAAAATCTCTATTGATAACACTCCTTGCGGGTGCTTCAATCATCTCCGCGAGTACTCTTGGAGCAGAGGTTTTTGAACTCCCAAACTCTTTAACTCTCCAAAATGGTAATTCGGAACAAGATGAATTACAAAGAGTTGTGACTATTCCACGAGGAAGGAGAACGATCTACCAATTGCTCGGCAAAATTTCTGAACAGACCGGTCTTCTCTTTATTTACGACAGTAAAATTGTTGAGAATGATAAAAAGGTCGCCGTCAATCCCGGAGAGTACTCTCTGGAAGAGGCGGTTAAGCTGATTACCGACAATAGAGATCTAAAAATAAAGATTGAGGAGAACTACATCCTCCTATTTTTACCATCTGCAGATGTTGCGGAGAATCTGGTCAAACAGGCAGATGAGAGAGAGCCATCAAATACAACACTTCCGGATGGTGGACACTTCACCTTAACCGGCACCATTAAAGATCGTATGACAGATGAACCCATAGAGTTCGCCACAGTAGGTGTTGACACCAAACCATACGGTACTGTCTCCAACCTTAACGGGGAGTTCATATTTACCCTCCCGGACTCTCTTATCGATTCCCACATTAAGATCTCCCACCTGGGGTATCAGAGTCGCCTTTTCAAGGCCTCACTTCTTGCTGGACAAAGAGCCACATTCTATCTGGATCAGAGGATAATCCCTCTTCAGGAGATAGTAGTGAGGGCAATAGACCCATCCAAAACTATCCGGGAGATGATAGCAGCCAGAGTTCGTAACTACAATAGTGAGCCTCTGTACCTCACAGCCTTTTACAGAGAGGGCATAGAGTACAAGAACAATATTTCCTTAAGCGAAGCGGTATTGAAAATATATAAAACCGGAGTTGTTCAAGGAGCTAATAGCGAGCAGGTTAAAGTGCTTAAAATGCGTCGTTTGGCAAGTTCTCCCGATAAGGACACCCTTGTTACAAAGATCAAATCAAGTATAAATTCCTCTTTACTTTTGGATCTTGTCAAAAACCTGCCCGATTTTCTCCTGCCACAGGCAAATCAGCAGTATAACTTCTCCCACACAGACATTACTGTTATTGACGACAGAAGGGTTTATGTAATCTCCTTTGAACAAAAGGAGGAGATTACCGCTCCGCTTTTTAGAGGGAAACTATATATAGATGCAGGGAATTGGGCTTTGACCCAAGCTCGGTTTGAGGTAAATCCCACATATGTAGGAAAGGCAACAGATGATATTATTGTCAAACAGAGCCGCAAGGTTGAAATTATACCCGAGAGAGTTGAGTATATAGTCTCTTATAAATCACATAACGGGGTATATACGCTTAACCACGTTAGGGGTGATCTCACTTTTCGTGTAAGACCAAAGCGAAAGCTCTTCAGTTCCAACCTGCACGTATGGTTTGAGATGGTTAACTGTAAAACGGAGAGCACAAATGTAACCCCAATACCAAGAGAGGAGAGAATCTCAACCAGAGAGATCTTCTCCGAGATAAGCTACTCTTACGATAAAGATTTTTGGGGAAACTTCAATGTAATTCTACCCGAAGAGAATTTAAAGGATTTTATCAAGAGATATGCTTTTTAATGGAAATTAAGCTCCCTCCCACTCTCCCCGGCAAAGAGGCACATTTGAAAATGGCCCCTCAGCCAAGAGTTATTACACTAATTCAAGAGCAGACTCCCCCTGCCCAGGCACAGGAGTCTGCTGTTTTAGTATTGCTCACCCCACCAAACCTCGCGGGTCGGGAGAACCTCGCGGGTCGGGAGAACCTCGCAGGTCAGGAGAACCTCGCGGGCCGGGAGCAGCTTCTGGATTGGCAGTTGCTGCTCATTCGGCGCAACACCTATGACGGAGTTCATTCGGGACAGATAGCCTTCCCGGGAGGTAAACGAGACAGTGAAGATCCCGACCTAATAGCAACAGCCTGCAGAGAGGCATACGAAGAGCTTGGTATCTCACGGGAGAGTTTCACAATTATTGGAGAGCTCTCAAAACTTTACGTACCTCCCAGCAACTTTACCATCTATCCTGTACTTGCTATCTCCACCGAGCCTATCTGTTACAAGCCAGACCCAAGAGAGGTCGCAGAGTATCTAACTGTTCCCCTAAATAGATTCAACCCCGCCTACTCAAAAATATGCAGAGTTCAGGCAGGCTCTTATCAGTGGGTAGATGCCCCCTGTTTTGTAATTGGAGAGCATTATGTATGGGGAGCAACAGCTATGATTATCTCCGAACTGTGGCACAGCTTTGCCAGTGTTTGATATAATTACCTGTATAACTACCACTTACATTAACACTGGCAGAGACCTCTAAAGTTCCCCACGTGCTTAAACGAAATGATCTGTTAGTATTTTGTGAAAATAGCTGTATAACAGGTATATATGATTCTTAATTTGCTAAAATCCAACTACAACGTTTTTCAACTATCTCATAATTAGATTTTTTCACAGAACACTGCCAGTAACTCACACAGCAGGAAAGCCATTCTCCCGCGGGCTGTTTAATACCCCCCTCTGCAGCAAAAGGGCACACTCAGCCGGAAGGAGCGAACTTGTGAGCGGATGAGGATGGACGTGCCCGTTGTCCGTTGTGGGGAACTTTAGCAGAGACTACAGAGATGTAGTAGCTAAATTGATAAGCTCTTTTACAAGCCCGTAAGTTTCGTCATCAAATCCTGTTTTGTAAGAGCGGGAGTTGCACAGGACTACACAATTTATATTTGGTCCCATAACCCACATTGTGGCGGTGCCGGCAAGATTTCCGCCGTGATACCAGGAGTCCGGGTAATATGTGTGATTCATTCTCCAGCCGAGGGCATATCTGTTATAAACTACAGATTGAGTTAGCATCATAGTACGGGTAGCGGGAGATATAATATCCGGGATTCCTGTTTTGCCATCTACGTGGAAAAGTAACTTTAGCATCTCCTCTGTAGATGCAATTACCCCTCCGGCTGCTGCAATAACCTGCATTTCGTTACCATATCCGTTTGTCCCATCCTGTGAGTAGTAGACAACCTCATCCGGCCTGCGCCCAGACTGATCTCCACCAACGTGGACATTTGTAACTCCGGCCTCCAATAAGACCTCTTTGAGAAATTGCTCATAACTCTTCCCTGAGAGCTTCTCTATAATCTTTCCCAAAGTACCGAAACCCATATTATAGTATGAATATGCCGTTCCAGGCTCGCTCTGAGAAGAGGTAAGCATATAGTTAATTCTCTGGTCCAGAGTCTGCCCATAAAAGCTGGATGTAAACATTGGGTCCGGATTGCTTGTCCAACCACTGTTGTGTTCCAAGAAATTTCTTACAGTTACCTTTGCCGCTTTTGCAGATATATTATTGGGAAACTCCTGCTCAAGAATCCCGCCCGGTCCAAAAACTTTACTCTCTACGGTGAGTTTTCCCTGCTCCATCAGCTTCATTATGCAAAGGGTAGTAAACTGCTTAGATACGCTTGCAAGACGAAAAAGATGGTTTGGCTTTGTTCGTACATCTCCCTCTTTAATAGCAAATCCTAACCCGGATTTATATACAATTTGCTCATTTTTAGATAGTGCAAAAGATATTCCCGGAATTGAATATTTATCCATAAAAGCATAAACCAACCGGTCAAACCTATAGTTACCCTCCTGAGTTACCACTCGGTACTCCTGATTTATACCCGACTCTGAGGTAACTACAATCTTTACAATATTGGTAAAATCCAATGTTGGCGGTGCTCCGGTAACTGCGGTTCCGTTTATCTTAATTGTTGCTCCCGGGGAGATAGTAAAAGATGGCTTTATTGATGAAAGATTTGTTCCTGCAGGTACTGTCATATATACAGTAAAGCTGGAGAAATATGGAGTGCAATCCTCTGTAAGGGTTGGATTATCTGCCTTTTTAAAGATAAAAGTAGTGAGATTATTGTAGTTAGATTTACCGGGTACAATTATAACATCCTCCTTTGAACAGGAGACAACAAATAGAGATAGCACCACGAAAGCCACTAACCTGGAAGCTATCCGGGTAACATTGAATTTTTTCATTTTATTAATTAGAGCTCATTTCGCGCTCTACATCCTCAACTGTAATCGGAAGTCTTTTCGAACCTAAAAGACGGCATCCTCTCTCGGTAACCAGGACATCATCTTCCAGACGAATTCCTCCAAAGTTGTAGTAATCTGTCAATTTATCAAAGTTGATAAAGTTGCTGTTTATCCCTTCGTTCTTCCACTTCTCAATTAGTGCAGGTATAAAGTAGCATCCCGGCTCTACAGTTATAACGTGACCCGGCCGAAGCTCTTTGCCCATTCTAAGAGACCTGAGACCAAACTGAGTTGCCCGTTTAAAGTTATCGCTATATCCCACAAAATTTTCACCCAAATCCTCCATATCGTGAACATCAAGGCCCATCTGATGACCCAGCCCGTGCGGCATAAAGAGGGCGTGTGCTCCGGCTGCAACAGCCTCGTCTACATCTCCCTTCATAAGACCTATGTTAATAAGCCCCTGGGCGAGTACCCTTACTGCCGCAAGATGAACCTCCCGATATGTGATTCCAGGCCTTATCATATCTATTGCCAAATTATTGGCTGTGGAGACAATTGTGTAGATATCTCTCTGACGGGTTGTGAATTTTCCACCGGAAGGAATAGTGCGGGTAAAATCCGACGCATAGTGCATATTTGTCTCTGCACCGGCATCAATTACAAGCAGACGGCCATCTGTAAGCACCTGGTGGTGCATATGATTATGAAGTGTCTCTCCATTTTGGGATAGGATTATTGGGAAGGATGGCATTGTGCCATTTGAGATAGAGATCCCCTCCATAATTCCAACAAGCTCCTGTTCGACCATACCAAGTTTTGCCAACTTCATAGCTGTCATATGCATCATATAGCCTATATCGGCAGCTCTGTCCATCTCCTCAATCTCACACCTCTCTTTAATCTCCCTTAAAGAGACTACAGCGCGTATCATATCTTGGGAAGCTCCATCTTTGATTGCAGAGAATTCTACCCCAACCATTCTATTAATAGCTATCTTAATATTATCCCTATAGGGAGGTAGATAGTGTACCTTCCTTCCGGAAGATTTTATTTTTGTAATATACTCCTCAAGAGAATCATAAGGGAGTACCTTATTAACTCCAACAAGAGCTGCTTTATCTCTCATTGCAGGCTGAGGCCCCATCCAGATTATATCATCTATACTTACATCGTTCCCGAAGAGTATCTCTTCACCACTATCTGCATCAATAACTGCAGCTAAATCGGGTTCGTCCAGCCCAAAAAAGTAGAGGAAGGAGGAGTCCTGCCTAAATCTGTATGTATTACCTGGATAATTCATACCCACTTCTGAATTGCCCATAAAAAGCATCACTCCGCTGCTAACCTTTTTTGCCAAATTGGCTCTTCTGTTTAGATATACCTCTTTTGAAAACATAGTTTTGTCTGTTTATTGGTGATTCTTACAAAGATAATAAGAAAACAATTATCTCCGCGAGCCGCTGTAATTGATCGCTTAAAAAAGAGGGCTATCCTTTCGGATAGCCCTCTCGGCAAACCAAGTAATATACTTAAATCAAATTACTGCATGTCCCACCATACAGGAACTGAAAAAATATCCACATCAAATGCCTTAGGATTTGAGGCTCTTAGTTGTGCAGAGTTGTAGTTCATCTCGTGTGTAATACCCATCATCCTTCTGAACCAGTAGTTATCCTGAGATTTTGAGGTCCCCGGAAGTTTAGTAGCACCGGTTGTTCCAAACTCAAATGGTCTGTCAAAATCCGGATATACCACTCCAAAGTTCCCGATATTACCTGCAGAGAAGTTGAATCTTCTCATATCGTTCCAGTTCTGCTGAGTAAGAGACATAGCAATATACTTCTGCTGCATAATCTTTGCCATTGTAAGCTGAGAGGTTGTCTGAGCAACAGCTGCACTTGCAAGGAAGTTGTCTATATCGGTTGTACTCATTGGAGTTTTGGCCGGGTTCTCACTTCCTGTATACTGAGCAAGCTTGCTGTTCATCAGCTCCATATGTGCTCTGATACCTGCTTTATAAGCTATAAGTGCATTAGGAAGATCTCCCTGACGGAACAGAACCTCTGCTTTAATGAACATCATCTCGTGATATGTCATTATAAAGGTTGGAGACTCCGGTCTTGTATAGAACGAGCCTGTACTTAAAATTGTACCATCTGTTGCTTTCCATAAACTCTCAGTTGTTGTTGCACCTGTCATTGCGCAGAGTGATCTTAATCCAACATAGGCAGTATCTCCCAAACGGAGTGGATTTGTTGAGTTGATAAAATACTTCTTGGTAGTAGTATTGAATGCCATCAGAAGTGGACCACCGCTTAGACGAATATTGCTTTTAAGAACATCAACACCTTTTGTTCTAATGAAACCTTTCTTGAAGCTTGAAGTAGCAGGGTCCCATACAAAATGGCTTTGACGGTAAGGCAGAATCTTGGCTGCTCTTGGGTCCTCAATACCGCTACCTCCTGTAAATGTGTTCTCAAGAAGATCTGTGTAGTACTTGGTGAAACGGTTACCGTCACTCCAGGCTGTAGTGTTAAACAGATAAGATGTTTTGAGAGGGTCACCTATAATAACGTCTCCTGTCATATCCGACAAGTCATTCACGTGGTGAATAACAGAACTTTGCGCATTATTCGCCGGACCATTTGCAACTGCTGCAAGAATTTCGGTTGGGCTGTAAATAGATTTTTTTGATAGGTTATTGAGCCAGCGGGCTTTCAAACCGTAAATCATCTTTATCCATTTCTGAACATCTCCTCCATTCCAGCTATCTCCCTTCGATAGAGGAGTTGCTGTGGTTGGCTGTGTTTTTTGGAAATATGTCAATGCCAGGTCAAGTTCTGCCATACAACCTTCGAAAATGGTTTTACCATCGTCATATTTTGGTGTGAGTGTAGAACCAAGAGCCTCTGTATAAGGCATCTCTCCATACCAGTCAAGCATCAGCATAAAGCCCATTGCCCTTAAAGTGTAGGCAGCACCTATGTAGTGCCACGCCTCCTCTTTCTCAGCAGTAGCAATCATATCTCCGATATTGCTGCCGGCACCCACAAACCATCCCTGATAAGGGGTTGTAGAGGATCCCTGTGCAGGATTCCAGGCAGCCAGAAGTCCGTTAGCAGCTGTAGTTGAGTTTAGTGTAAGAGCTCCGGTAATTATCCCGGCACGCATACTTGCAGATCCGTAAGCATACTGATAGTGGTGCTGAATCCAAGGTAGTCTTGCATCAACAGATGCAACCAGATTGGTAGGTGAGTTAGGGTTGACATTAATGTCAAGCCACTTTTCACAAGAACTTAAGCTTAATACCAGCAAAGAAATTAAACCAAGTTTAAATATATTCTTCATAATCATATTCTTATTAATATTTAACCCTTAGAATGTCAAATTAAGTCCCACAGACATTCCCGCTGTTGCCGGAACACCTGCGTAGTCTATACCTGCCGAGCTAGAACCGATAACTCCGGAACCTGCAACGCTGGTCTCGGGATCCATACCCTTATAGTTGGTTAGCAACCATAGGTTTGTTCCCTGAAGAGTTACAGTAAGTCCTTTTATTATGTTCTGCTTTTTGATAATGTCTTGCGGAAGTGTATATGAGAGATAAACCGAGCGAAGACGCAGCCAGTTTGTCTTTGTAATATAGTTTGCAGTTTCAAGCGGATGATACTGAGCCCAGTATTTTCTGATAATATCAGAGCCATAGTTTTGAACGCCTGCAATTGTGTAGGACTCATTTGCTTTATAGGTTACAGTCTTTGGCTCAAGAGCTTGTGTAGCAGGGTTTAGTGAAACTCCTGATACTGTAAGAGACTCTCTGTCCATAGACCTCTTACTCATCCCTGCCATAGTCATATAGTAATCTGTTCCGTTAAAGATGTCTCCACCAACCCTTATGTCAAGAAGGAATGAGAGGTTAAAATTCTTGTACTGGAAACTGTTATTGAAACCTCCGGTGAAAGTGGCCTCTCTGTCACCAACCATTTTAGTTGTGAGGTTATCACTCAATGGCATTCCTGTATTCCAGTCCATAATTACTTTGCCTGCATCGTCTCTTCTCCAGGTTGAACCTGAAATTCCGAAGAATACACCATTATTGAATGATGCTGCTTTAGCATTGCCATACTGAACATCAGTAACATAAAGAACATCCTGACCTGTTAACAAACCCGAAACAGTTCCCCTGTTCCCTGCAAGGTTAAGTGTCATATCCCAAGTGAAATTCTTGTTTTGAACAGGAATTGCATTAAGAGAGAGCTCCATACCTTTATTTACAATCCTTCCAACATTTACAGATAAAAGAATATAACCCGTTGACTGACCAAGACGTGGGGTTGTAATTTGGTTCTTACTCTCATTCTGATAGTATGTGAAGTCAAATCCGAGACGGCCATTAAAGAAACGTGCCTCAAGCCCTGCTTCTATAGATTCTGTTATCTCAGGCATCAGATAAGGATTACCACGAGTCCAGTTGTTACCGACACCTGTTCCGGCTAGGAATGTTCTTGGTGCCCATAATACGGTACTGGTTGCATAAGGAGATGTGTCTTTACCAACTCTTGCCCACGACCCTCTGATCTTTGCAAATGAGAGAACATCGTTTTTAGGAAGTAACTCAGAGAAGACAAGGCTACCCCCAACTGATGGGTAGAAATAGGACCAATCCTCTTTTGGAAGAGTAGATGTCCAGTCATTTCTGCCGGTTACTGTAAGATATGCTATACTCTTATAAGCTGCTCTAAACTCACCGTAAACCCCCATCAACCTTCTTTGAGAAAGGGTTGTCTGAGAGAATTTGTCTACATTATTGATGTTGCCAAAGCTGTAGAAACCCGGAGTAATAAAATTATACCCGTGCATACCATCGTTCTTCACTTTAGTATCCTCTATAGATTGTCCGATAAGTAAGTTCAAATCAAAATCTGATATCTTCTTTTTGAAGTTCATCATCAGGTTAGATGATATATACTCATAATTGGTAGTTGCGTGGCTTAGACGACCACCTTGATATGTTTCACGAACAGCTCCGCCCGGAGCGATAAATGTGTACTCAAACTTGTTGTAGGTGTCTATACCTGCTCTGTAGCTGATATCAAACCAATCTGTAACATTAAATGATGCGTTTATAGAACCTGTCAGACGTTTGTTCTCGTCATACATCTTGTTTTTATTGATAATCCAATATGGGTTCTCAACATCTGAAGAGAGTGGTTGAAGACCTTCGAACATACGGTATTTAGTACCATCATCTTTAAGATACTTTGTGATATCCTCACTTCTGGCCCATCCGTACAGAGCAGTCATTGCTCCATTTCCGCCACCGCCCCAAAGGCCGTCTGTGGTGAGGGTCTTGTCGGTAAGTGCAGATGAGTAGGCAACATTTGCCCCAACTGTAAACTTGCCAAATTTTTGGTCTCCGTTAAAACGGAATGTATTTTTGCTGAACCCGGTCTCCTGAATAATACCCTCTTGATCAAAACGAGAGGCAGAGAGGAAGAATGTTCCGTTTTTAGTTCCGCCGGACACATTAACGCTATTATCATAAACAACGCCGCTTTGGAAGAAATCCTCTATGTTGTTATACATCTTATTGCTACCTGAGAATTTATCTCCCCAGGATTGAGTTGTATAGTCACTAAAAATCCCAACCTGGTTGTACATACCTCTTTTGTACATATCCTGCTGTTCAGGAAATCTATTTACCCAGCTGGTAGATAGTTTTGAACTGAAGGTTACCCTGGTAGCACCCTCGGCACCCTTCTTAGTTGTAATCAAAATAACACCCGGAGCAGCTTTTGAACCATAAAGAGCAGTTGCTGCAGGACCTTTAAGAACAGACATATTCTCAATATCCTCCGGATTTATATCCATTATACGGTTACTGTTTGTGGTAGCACCTCTTGTAGCTCCGTCAAACCCGCTGTTACCTCCTATTGGCGTAGAGTTATCATAGATAATCCCATCTACAACAAACAGAGGCTGGTTATCTCTTTCAAGAGATGTTCCCCCACGAATTATGATTTGTGCACCCGCACCTGCAGAACCGCTGGATTGAGTAACATTAACCCCGGCAATCTTACCCGAAAGTGAGTTAAGAATATTTGAGGTTTTGTTTTTTAGGATTTCGTCACTTTTAATATCCTGAACAGCATATCCAAGGGCCTTTCTCTCCCTCTTAATACCAAGAGCAGTTACTACCAGCTCATCTAAAAGAAGGGCATCCTCCTCCATTGTCAGGTTAATAATAATTCTGTTGTTAATTGGAACCCTCTCTGATTTCATACCTATGGCAGAAAATACAAGAACTGCGTTACCCGGAGCATTTATTGAAAAACTTCCATCCAGTTCGGTTGCTGCACCTGTTCTGGTACCCTCCACCATAACGGAAACACCCATTAGTGGAAGATTTGTTTTGTCAATAACTTTCCCGGTAACCTTTATGTTCTGTGCAAACAGAGTTCCGGTTAACAGAACTAAGGCGAATACCGACAGCATAAAGCGCATACACCGTACGGTTAGTTTGTGTGAAACATACATAAATTAAGAATTTTTAGGTTAACGATTTGTTGTTTAAATGGTCATTAAAAGTTAATATTTGGAATAGTAAGTTTTATTATCATAACAGATTGAAAGCATTGCCACCTCTTTTCGATTAAATAAATAGAAAATATCACGCGAGTAGTGCAATAGCTGAGTTGTAAAATTAATACTTTTATTGAATTATCCATAGAGAATCTGCCCTTTTTAATCCGCTAATGTGAATATTTTAAAGCAAATAATTAGATCACCTTTCAAATTAAAAGGCACCACAAATATGACAGATAGAGAAAGTGTAATTATTTTCTTATTATTTACAAGCAATATTTAGACCATATAGCTTATAAGTGTAAAAAATAAGCGGTCAATACCATCGTCTCTCGGAGTCAGCTAAGAAAAACATTGGCTCCCGAAGCCCGTATTGACCGCTTAAAAAGAAAAAGGGCAACTAAAATTGCTTTTAGTTGCCCTTTTATTTAAAACTACCGGACTAAACTACATTTGGTCTTTTTATATACCTAGCCTCTGCTTTAGGAACAACCTCGCCCGAGAATCTGCGGGTGGTACCTTTGGTCGGGATAACAATGACCTCGGCATATCCGCCCCCTTTTCTTAACTGAATCTCGATTCTGGCTGTTATTGCACTTCCCTTAACCTGCATCTCAATAAAAAGATTACCCTTTTTGTCCTCTTTTATGTTGAAACTGGTCGCCTCCGTCTTGTTGGTAAAACTATTACTGCAGATAATCATACCTTGCAGATAAACATTTCCACCTTCAAAAGAGATGAAGTTAGCATCATCTGTGTTGGGCTCCGGAGTACCATCGCTCTTTTCATAACTGTCGGGAACAATGACAAACTCTTTAGCCTCAATTGCAGCTTTTGCTTTTTCGAACAGTGCCAAACCTGCCGCCTCTTTCTCTGCCTTTTTATTCTGAGCTGTGGCAAAAGAGAGAGATAAAACCAGGATTAATATGGTAAATAAAACTCTTTTCATCTTACAGTTTAATTAACGGCAATAGTACTTATACGGATAGCCTGAGTTGCATTGTTGGTACCCTCTTTTCCGTTTACGTGGAAAATATAGTTAACCCCTTTTGTCATAGAGTACCCTGTAACTGTATGCGCCGTTTTCGTAGTAGCAGATGTGGTTGCAAAGTGTGTCAACTGCACTCCATTGGCATCAAAAAGAGCAAAAACCATAGAGGACTCAGTTCCTGACCAAACTGCAATACCTTTTCTATCCAGCTTATAAGGCATATAGTCTGAAGCCTGCTTATAGTCGGCTGTAGCTATATCTATATAGGTTGTAACACCACCTACAACTCTTACCCCTTTAAGTGTAAGCCTGCCAAATGGTGTAACACCGTCTGCCTTATGGAAAAGATTTACAAAACGGATATAGGTAAGAGTGTCGTTCCAGGGGTGTCCTGTTGCATACTCCTCAGGGTCCTGCACCAATAGTGGCGGTTGTGTCGTTTGATAGATAAAGGCACTCCATTTACCTTTCGTTATTGTAAAGGTATTTGTATACGCCACAACATCCATCGTTGCAGACATAAAAGCATCTACCTTGACAGAACCGACAGGAACTCTGTGGTACTTTGCTGTACTGTTAGGGATGATACTTCCAAGAGCGGTACCTATTTGTGAGTATAGCACATCGTTATACTTTAGACGAGTAATGTTTTGTGTTGACGATGCTACCAGAGGGAGGTCATAAACCAGCCTAATCTGTGCATATGCGTTCTCGTCCAGATCTGTAGTTGGGTATGTGATTACATTTTTCTCGCAAGAGTAAAGTAAAAACAACGAGAGTACAGATATTATTGATAATATTTTTTTCATCTTCAATTTATCGGCATCACCGGCAATAGGCTCAAGCTTCTTGAGAGAGCCAAGATTCCACATATACTCAGAGTTGTAACGAGGACGCAGTCGGTAGCAAGGTGCTCCATAGTTCCAGGCTGCAAACTTCTGTCTTCTGTTAATCACATCTGAAGGTGGCAGATAGAAGCCTTTGTAAATTCTTGTTGCATCTGTGTTTAGTTTGTGATAAACTACATCTGTGGTGTATGAGGTTCCAGTAACAGGAACTCCGCCGGCACCAACAACAAGGTCATAGTGATATCTTCTAAGGTCATTCCAGGTATCTAAACTCCAAGGATACAACGCTACATACTTCTGCATCATAATATGAGATAGAGAGAAGTCGTTAAGAGGGAGAGCGTTTACAAACTTACTGTTCAAATACTCGGCTGCAAGCACGTTAAACCTTGCTACACCAATTTTGTCACCTATTACAGATGTCTGTTTGTTAGCTGTGTTTTTAACCGGTGTACCGGGAACAATCAGGCTTTTAACCCAATCCATATGACCGCTTACTCCAAGTTTAAATGCCTCAAATGCAGGGGCTTTTTGCCCTTTACGGAAGAGAGCCTCAGCTTTGATAAGTTGAATCTCTGCATAGGTGCTCAAAGGGAATCTGGCATCATCTCTAAAGAGCCATCTTCCTTTTCCGGCACTTGCCTCAGTAGGTGATCCTGTGCCACCCCAAAACGAAGTGTGAACCCCATATCCCTGTCTAACTCCAACGAAACTGAAGGTACCCTTTTTGATATCATTTTGATTTGCAGGCATTGTATCCCTTGAACCGAACATCAAAATTGTACGTGGATCCAGAGTTGCAGTATCTGTGATAATCTGTTTCTCCAATAGACCCTCTATTGCCCCTGAAGCATTATAGTTAGGAACGGTACCTGTCATAACCTGAACCATATAGTCCGACTGTGAGTAGGTAAACGCCATATTAGCCCTTAGGACACCAATGAAGTTTGTGTTATTTGAGATTCCGGTTGCATCGAAACGGAATGTTGCATCGTCTGCAGCGCTTGAGAATGAGAGATCTGCACAAGCAATTGCAGAGTCAAGATATTTTGCATCCTTCATAGACATTGCAATATAGTTTCTTGCAAGTGTTGCATAGGCAAACTTCTTCCATTTAGCCACATTACCACCATATATAAGGTCATTTGTTGCTAAAGATGGATATACGTTTTTGTCCTGTTTGTCAAACTCGGCAATCGCCTGTCTTGCCCAAGATCTAACCTGAGCAAATGCATACTCCTGAGTGTCGTAGCTATGTGCAAGAAGCCCTGGAACAAATGCATCCTTTACAGGAAGGTCTCCGTGAAGTGAAGCAAGCAGGTGCCAAGAGTAGGCTTTGATTGCAAGACCCATTCCGGCAAGGGTAAACTCCTCCCGTGCACGGCCATCGTCAATAATATGCTCAATATTTTTGCCCTGAAGCCAGTAAACAAACCTCCAGGCCTCTCCGCCGGCATCACTGCCTGAGTAATAACTGTGAATTCCAAAGACGCTAGCATAGCCGGTACCGCCAAAATATTGCATCATCGGTGCCATTGCCCTAAGGTCATATCCAATTCCTTCATACGCTGCAATAGTTGGTGCAAGCCTTAAAATTGGAGCAACCCAGTCTGGTGCGTCTACATTCTTATTAACATCCAGCCACTTGGTACAAGAGGTACCTATGACGAGAAATAGTGTTAATGATATTAATATTTTTCTCATTTCTAAATCAATTAAAAGGTTATGTTTACACCAAATGACAGACCTCGTGGAGCGGCAATTGCCATCATATCAAAGCCAACACCACCTGTTCCGCCTAATGACGCAGAGTTTGAGTTACCAACAACATCGATACCGGAATAGTTTGTCCACACAAGAAGGTCGGTACCTGTTGCAAAAACAGATGCTGCAGAGATAACTCCTTTAGTTGCTTTGGCAAGCCATTTTCTGTCTACGTTGTAGTTAAGACGAACCTCACCCAGTCTCAGGTAGTTAACGCCTGTCTCAATCCAGTTAGGATCTGCTCCTGCATAACCATACTGAATATCACCTAATTTTACAGCTATGTTATTGACAGTTGGAGTTTCTGAGTTCTCATTACCATCTTTTAAAACACCGTCAAATACAACCGGCCCGGCTTTTCTCATCTCAACTGACTCCAAGCTATAACCGTTTGTCATCATAATACGTTTTGTTCCGTTAACCATAGTTGCACCCAAACGTCCATCCAAAAGGGCAGATATTGAGAAGGCCTTATATTTAAGAGTTGTCATAAAACCAAATTTAAGATCTGGTTCACGATCTCCTAAAACAGTCCAGGCACCAGAAGTCAATGGAAGACCGGAAGATGGGTCTACCAATACTTGACCATTTGCATTCTTCTGGAAATCATTACCTGTTATTGAGGTGATAGGGAAACCTACTTTAATACCGTTTCTTATGTTACCCGAAACCCAGGTGTATGGGTTGTAGTACTCGGTTACATTCTCAGGAAGAGATTCTACGTTACTCCAGTTTTTGCTCCAGTTAACTGAAACATTCCAGATAAGATCACGATTCTTAATGATATCTCCGCCGATTCTCATCTCAACCCCGCTGGTCTTAAACGAACCAACGTTCATATTGTTGAGGACGAAGCCGGTAGCGTAACTCATACGGAAACTTGTGATAATCTGATCTTCCGATAGAGTGTTGTAGTAAGCAACATCAAAATCGAGACGATTACGGAACAGACGTCCCTCCAGACCTACCTCCCAAGCTGTGTTCATCTCCGGCCTCAGGCTAAGGTTTGGACCAGTAAATCCATAACGGTAACCACCTGCAGTTGTAGATGTTGTCTCAAGTGCCGGGTAAATAGAGAGCGGTGGAGCATCCTTACCAACCTGAGCAACTGAACCCCTTATCTTAAGGTAACTGAAGGTCTCAGATCTTGTCTTGAAGAAAGGAAGGTCAGATACAATAAAGCTGGCCTCAACTCCCGGATAGAAGTACCTGTTATTGTCCATTGGAAGTGTAGATGACCAGTCATTTCTAGCCCTGAAGGTTAGGAATGCCATATTGTTGTATGACATCTCAAACGCTCCTGAGATAGCCTGAAGCCTTCTTTTATAGTCATTGGTTTTAGAAACCAGAGTTGTTATATCGCAGTTTGCAATTGACTGAAACTCTCTAACAAGAAACTTCTCACCTTTTACAGAGAGAGTTTTGTTTGCATTCTCCTGCTGGTGATAACCAACCTGAATATTTGCAGAGAACTTACCAATATCTTTTTTGTATGAAGCAAGTATATTGATTGAAGGGTTGCTGGCAGCTACCCTTGCCTCATCATAAGATCCTGTACCACCTCTGTTGTATGACCAATCCGGGTGACGAACAATCTTAATTGTGGTGTTGCTTATATCCATACCTACCTGACCGCGGATTAAGAAGTCTTTAAACGGAGTGAAGTTTAGAGCAAGGTTCGTAATGAAACGCTCATTTTCATCATAGTTTACGTTCTTATAAAGGTCAAAATATGGGTTAAGAATATCACCGTCCGAGTAATTGTTAGGGTAACGGATCTGACCTGCTTCGTTGAGATATACTCTCATATCATCTGTAAGAGGCCATATCATTGTTCTCTCAAGTGGACCGCCAGAACCTTTACTAACTTTATTGTTAGTTGTAGAGGCATACTGGAGTGAAGTCTCAATATTGAGCCAGTTGTTCAGCTTGGCTGTACCGGAAACGGTAACGTTTGTACGGGTATAGTCCGATGTAGGAACGATACCTGTTTGATTGGTAGTACTTGCTGCAGAGCGGAAGGTCATAAACTCGTTTCCTGCCTCAAAAGAGACATTATGTCTTTGAGTTATACCGGTCTGGAAGAAGTTCTTAAGGTTGTCATAAAGTTTTGTCCCAGGTAGATATGGAGCACCATATTTTCTGGTTGTGTAGTAGTTTGTTACACCGTACATACCGTTATCGAACTCGGTTTGGAGCTCCGGATATCTGTATGCCTTGTCAAAACGGAACAGGTTGCTGTAACTTACAACTCCTTTACCTTTTTTACCTTTTTTAGTTGTTATTATGATTGCACCGTTAGATGCATCACTTCCGTAAAGGGCAGCTGCTGCAGCTCCTTTAAGGATTGTCATACTCTCGATATCTTCCGGGTTGATGTCCGAACCGCGGTTTGAAAAGTCCAGGTTACGGTCTGCAACAGTCTCACTTCCGCCTGTTCTAACCGCAAGGTTTCCAACAGGGTTAAAAGTTGAGTTGTTCATAGGGATACCATCTATTACATACAACGGGTTGTTGTTACCCGATATAGAGGTGGCTCCGCGGATAAGAACTGAGCTGGATGCTCCGGGAGTACCTGTAGAGTTGGTGATCTGAACCCCTGAAACACGACCCTGAAGGGCAGTCACAAAGTTTTCACGACCAGATTCTGCAATCTCGGCGCCTCTGACGCTTTCAACTGCTCCTCCAACTGCACGGGCAGCTCTCTTAACACCTCCCCGACAACAATAGCCTCTTCCAGTAAAAGAGCATCTTCGCGAAGCTCAATTCTGATAGATGTCCTGTTTCTAACCTGAATTGTCTGTTTTTCATAGCCAATTGCAGATATCTCCAGAACTGCATTGCCCGGGATGTTGAGAACAAATTTTCCATCAAGGTCGGCAGCGACACCCGTACGGGTACCCTGAACCAGAACGTTTGCACCAATGACAGGTTGCCCATTATCATCGGTAACAAGTCCGGAAACCTTGATGTTCTGTGCCCAAATAGTGCCTGCGAAAAGCAAAAGGGCGAAAACCAACAGGACTTTACGTCCTATACGGTCTCTCTTTCTTGAAACATGCATGAGTTAAAAATTTTAGGTTAATAATTGAATTTTGTGTGGTTATTTTTTCATAGTAATTCGAACTATAATACGCAAAAATAGTAAAAAAAAGCATAGAAGCTTAAATTTTACATACAAAATCCCACTATTGGTTATAATTTATATCCATTTTTTAATAAGTCGGTATATAAATACAGTAGCAGAGTGTAATATAATAAGATAATAAAGAGTATTTATACAGTTTGAAATAATGAGAAATTGTTATCCGATAATGGATTCCTTTAACAATTTTGACAAAATCTCTCCGTTACCATTAAGAATCGCAACTTCAATCGGAAGAGAGAAAATTCTTTTTCTGGTTTCGCTGTTGAGCCTCGTTAGCCCTTTCAATCTTTGAGAGTCTTTTTCTGTGGTGAATATTACCGCTTTAGGATATTTTTTTACCAAAGAGTTTATTCTTGATGCATCATACTTGGTAAAGTAGTGATGATCTCTGTAGTGAACCTTTTTAATTATTTTATACCGATTAAGAAGGTGATACTCCAGTGGCTTTGGATTTGCAATAGCAGTGAGCAGTATTGCAAAGTTTGAGTATGTATATCTCTTGTCCCCCTCTTCAAAAATTGCCAATGGCTCTCCATACTGAATTGCAGAGAAGAGGAGTTTCTGGTGAGGCATTACCATAAGCTGATTTCTCCACATAAAGATCTCCTGATCTGAAAGCTCAGGTGGACATTTTGTAACAATTATTGCATCTGCCCTCTTCATCTGTTCCGGCAAGTCACGTAGCCTTCCTACAGGAAGCAGATTATCCTCCTGAGGAGGATATCTGAAATCTACCAGTAAAAGGCTCAGTCCGGGGATTACTCTCCTATGTTGGAAGGCATCGTCCATAACTATAACTTCCGGTCTTGATTGATGCTCCATCTGCATAAGGGTATTAATTCCCCTAACTCTGTCTCCGTCTACAGCCACTGTAACCCCCGGAAACTTCATTTTTATCTGCAATGGTTCGTCTCCTGCCTCAGTTGCGTTATCGGTAGTCTCAACAAATTGAAATCCCTTGCTCCTCCTTCCATAACCTCTGGATAAAACTGCCACTTTATAGTTCTCAAGCAACTCCCTTACAATAAATTCGGTATGAGGAGTTTTCCCGGTCCCTCCGGCAGATATGTTACCTATTGATATTATAGGAACATCAAATTTAAAAGATTTGAATATTCCGTTATCGTAGAGATAGTGCCTTATCTTAAGAGTTAAATAGTAGGGGAAGAGAGCTACTCTGTTAATGAAAAAAGATTTCATTGTATGTTTGTAGTGTAAGTTAGGTTTGTGCTTTTATTATGTTACCCGAAGTTTTCCGGTACAAACTTACTGAATTTGTCTTCATCTGCTCCATATCTCTCCCTTATAATCTCAATTAATTTTATAACCTCCCTGTAATCGCCCTCTGTCACAAGTTTCATCCTTAACTCCTTAAAATTGGGGAGAGATTTAAAATAGCTGGAGAGGTGGCGCCTCATCTCCAGCACCCCAACTCTCTCTCCCTTTACCTCTACAGATTTAAGCAGATGCCTTATTGCAATATCTGCCCTCTGGTTAACCGACTGGTCCGGCAGATGCTCTCCTGTTTGCAGATAGTGCTTAATCTCCCGGAATAGCCAGGGTTTCCCATAGGTTGCCCTCCCTATCATTATTCCGTCTACACCATATGTGTCGAAAGCCCTTTTTGCACCTTCGGCAGAGGTTATGTCGCCATTACCTATAATAGGTATACTCATTCTCGGATTTTTTTTAATCTCGCCTATCAGCGACCAATCTGACTCCCCTTTGTACATCTGCGATCTTGTACGCCCGTGAACGGTAAGCGCTGCTATCCCCACATCCTGCAGCTGCTCTGCAAGTTCTACTATTATTTTGCTGTTTTCGTCCCAGCCGAGCCGGGTCTTTACTGTTACGGGTAGTTTTACTGCTCCCACAACTCTTCTTGTAATCTCAACCATTTTTTCGGGGTAACGCATCATCCCCGACCCGGCTCCTCTGTTAGCTATCTTGTTTACCGGGCATCCGAAGTTTATGTCTATAAAGGATGGGTTGACGCTTGCTGCCATAACTGCAGCCTCTACCATAGGTTCGGTGAGGTGACCATATATCTGTATCCCGATAGGAAATTCATAGGGGTAGATGAGTAACTTCTCGTGAGCTCTCTTTGCATCTCTGATGAGTGCATCCGATGAGACAAACTCGGTATACATAACGTCGGCTCCAAACTCTTTGCAGATATAACGGAAAGATGGGTCTGTAACATCCTCCATTGGTGCCAGAAAAAGGGGATACTCTCCCAGCTCGATATCTGCAATTTTCATCTTTATTGGAACTTTGGGAGACAAAAGTAGATATTTGAATTATAATAAAAAAATGTAACAGTTGTATAGGATTTTGTCACTTCCAAAAATAGTTTTATCTTTGCAGCCCCCTATTTTATAGGGTCATCGCAGCAAAATTAACGTATTAATCTAAAGATCAAGAAAGTGGACACATTGAGTTACAAGACTGTATCGGCCAACAAAGCTACTGTCACTAAGGAGTGGGTAGTTATTGACGGAACCGATCAGGTAGTAGGAAGGCTTGCATCCAGAATAGCACTTATTCTGCGTGGCAAAAACAAGCCAAGCTTTACCCCTCACGTGGACTGCGGAGATAACGTAATCGTTATCAACGCCGATAAAGTCCGTCTGACGGGTAAGAAGATGACAGACAAAGTTTATGTTCGTCACACCGGTTATCCCGGCGGTCAAAGGTTTGCCTCCCCTAAGGAGTTGCTGACCCGTAAGCCGTTGGCAGTAGTAGAGCACGCCGTGAAGGGTATGCTTCCGAAAAATCGTCTTGGTGCAGAGTTGTTTCGCAACCTGTTCGTATACGCAGGATCGGAGCATCCACATCAGGCTCAGCAACCAAAAGAAATTCATTTAAACGAAATTTAAACAAAGAGCATGGAATTAATTAACGCCCTTGGAAGACGAAAATCAGCAGTTGCTCGCGTTTATGTAAACTCAGGAAAAGGCAACATTACGATCAACGAGCGTCCTCTCGAAGTTTACTTCAAAGAGGAGACTCTTCACTACATCGTAAGACAAGCTCTGGAGCTCACCAACACCCTTGGAATGTTTGACATCAAAGTAAATCTTGATGGCGGCGGACAAAAAGGTCAGGCAGAGGCTTTAAGACTTGCAATTGCCCGCGCTCTCTGCAAAATTGATGCAGAGCAGTATCGCCCTGTCCTCAAGTCCAACGGACTTCTGACCCGCGACCCTAGAGAGGTTGAGAGAAAGAAACCGGGACAACCAGGTGCACGTAAGCGCTTCCAATTCAGCAAACGTTAGTGTTTGTTTGCAGATTAAAAATGCACAGCACGGAAACAAAACGAAGGACCTGTATATTTCAGCTACCCCAGTTTGTCCTGCTGCGGAAAATCCGGAAGACCATTTAACAGATGCTACTGCGGATTGAAGAAAAGAGAAAAACAAATTATTTTAAAAAAAGAATTTTAAAAATGCCTAGAACAAATTTCCAAGATCTACTTGATGCAGGTGTACACTTTGGCCACCTAAAGAGGAAATGGAATCCAAAGATGGCTCCCTACATTTTTATGGAAAAAAACGGGATCCACATCATTGACCTGCACAAGACCGTTATCAAAATAGATGAGGCTGCAAATGTGATGAAGCAACTTGCTCGCGCAGGCCGCAAAATCCTTTTCGTAGCTACAAAAAAACAGGCGAAAGATATCGTATCAGAAAAAGCGCTTGCTGTAAATATGCCATATGTTACAGAGCGTTGGCCGGGTGGAATGCTAACTAACTTCCCTACAATTCGTAAGGCGGTTAAGAAGATGAACACCATCGACAAAATGATGACAGACGGTACTTTCGAAACACTGGCAAAACGTGAAAAACTTCAGGTTACACGCCAGAGAGCAAAACTTGAAAAGAACCTTGGTTCTATTGCAGATCTTAACAGACTGCCATCTGCCCTATTTATCATTGACATCCAAAAAGAGATGAACGCCGTAAAAGAGGCAAATCGTCTGAATATACCAGTAATCGCTATGGTTGATACCTGCTGCGATCCGGGTCCGATTGATTATGTGATTCCTGCTAATGACGACGCCGCTAAATCGATCTCTCTTGTAATGGATGTAATCTGCCAGGCAATTTCCGAAGGTCTTTCGGAGAGAAAACTGGAGAAGGAGAAAGAGGGTTCAGCTCCTGAGAGCAAAGAGAGCATCTCAGACAACAGCTCTAAAAAAATCCGCCCTCGCAAACCGTCAAAATTTGACGACGTAACCGAAGAGGAGGCAGATGTTCCGACAGCTGTGAAAGCAGATGCTCCTGCAGTTGTTGCCCCAGTGGTAGCAGCTCCGGCAGTAGTTGAAGTGGCGAAAGAGGTTGTAGCTGAAGTTGCTCCGGAAGTTGTGGCTGAGGTTGCTCCGGAAGTTGTAGCTGAGGTTGCTCCGGAAGTTGTGGCTGAAGTTGCTCCGGAAGTTGTGGCTGAGGTTACTCCGGAAGTTGTGGCTGAGGTTACTCCGGAAGTTGTGGCTGAAGTTGCCCCTGAGCAAGAGGCAGAGCCTAAGACTGAATAAACTAAGTATTAACATTTTTATATTATATATTGAATATGGAAATAAAAGCAACAGATGTTGCCAAACTGCGTCAGATGACCGGTGCAGGTATGATGGACTGCAAAGGTGCCCTTGTTGAGGCAAACGGCGACTTTGAAAAAGCAAAAGACATCATCCGCGAAAAAGGTAAATTAATAGCTGCAAAAAGAGCAGATAGAGATACAACTGAGGGATCTGTTATTGCAAAAGCTAATGAGAGCAATAACAAAGCTATCCTCGTGTGTCTGGGTTGCGAAACCGATTTCGTTGCAAAGAATACAGAATTCCAGCAACTTGCCAAAACAATTGCAGATATCGCTTTAGCCTCTTTCCCTGCAGACCTGGCTCAACTTAACGCTACCAAAATGGGAGATGTTACAATTGAAGAGGCTGTAACAAGCCAAACCGGTAAAAGTGGAGAGAAACACGCAATTCCATTCTACAACAAACTAGAGGCTCCTTACATTGCAACATATATCCACACAAACGGAAAACTTGCAACCATTGTTGGGTTCTCGAAAGCTGTAAGCTATGAAGTTGGACGTGACGTGGCAATGCAAATTACCGCAATGAGCCCTGTCTCTGTGAGTAAAGATACCTGCCCTCAATCTGTGATTGAGAAAGAGCTGGAGATCTACCGCATTCAGATTCGCGAAGAGGGTAAGCCGGAGAATATGGTTGAGCAAATTGCACAAGGTAAGCTTAACAAATTCTTCAAAGAGAGCACTCTCGAAGAGCAGATCTTTGTGAAAGATGGTAAAATCACCGTTGCACAATACCTCAAAACTATTGACCCTGAGGTAAAAATCACAGGATTCTTCCGCTACTCACTAAACGACTAATTTGTTAGAACCGGCAATCAAATAATCTCACGATTATTAAACAAGATTCCGCCAATCAATTGTTTGCAACACGCTGTTAACATAATAGTTGCAAAGCACAAAATTGGAAGGCAATAATATAAAAAAGCACCCCAGGCGGGGTGCTTTTTTATTTACTAAAGTTTTCCACATCAACTGACAGTATTCTGTGAAATGCTCTAATTATGAGATATTTGTAAAACACATTTTGGATATTTCAACAAAGTATGTTTATTATATTACAGACATACAACTACTTACACAAAATACTGTTAGGACAACTTTGCCAGTGTTTGATGTATCTTACTGTTAGTTAATTAGATATAAAAGTCAATTTTCCAATATTGGAAAACTGTCATTTGTAAGCGTCTGTAAATTATATAATTACATCAAACACTGGCAAAGCTGTCTTGTACTGAAAAAAGTTGACACAAAAACCGTGTTAATTTATGAAAACAAAACAAAGTAAATCAGGACTTAGACAA
>PHCZ01000002.1 GCA_002840895.1 Bacteroidetes bacterium HGW-Bacteroidetes-8
GCCCCCGGGAGCAATAAATATAAAATATTATAATTTAAATTTGGAAAAGTCTTAGAATACGGGAGCCAATGTTTTCCTTAGCTGACAGCGATTTACGTTTTTAACAATCAAATCTCCCAACTTATGCTCGTGATTCTATTAAAAAAGGATGACATCAAATTGAGGTCATCCTTTTTTTAAAACCATTTGGGTGGTGCCACCAGGAATCGAACCGGGGACACAAGGATTTTCAGTCCTTTGCTCTACCAACTGAGCTATGGCACCTTTTGGTCAGGGAGTGCAAAAGTAGAACAAATTTTGATTTTTACAAAAAAAGATTCTCCTTTTATTCTATCTTTGCATCAAATTAAAAATAGTTTTATGGCAAACACATCTGATTTTAAAAACGGACTCTTTATCGATTTCAATGGCAAACCTTGTTCTATTATATGGTTTCAGCACGTTAAACCGGGTAAAGGGGGAGCTTTTGTAAAGGTGAAATTGAGAAACCTGGAGAATGGTAAAATTCTTGAAAACACATATAACGCCGGGGAGAAGATTGAGATTATAAATGTAGAGAGAAGACCATATCAATATCTTTACAAAGATGATATGGGGTTCAATTTTATGCATAACGAGACCTATGAGCAGGTTCGCATCGATCCGGATATGGTTGACAATGCAGACCTTATGAAAGAGGGACAATATGTTGAGATGATGTTTCTGGCAGACCAAGAGAGAGTTTTGACCTGTGAGTTACCTCCTTTCGTTGAGATGGAGATCACCTACACAGAACCTGCTGTCAAAGGAGATACTGCATCAACAAACGCGATGAAATCTGCAACAACCGAAACCGGAGCAGAGATTATGGTTCCTCTTTTTATAAATCAGGGCGAAAGAATAAAAGTAGATACAAGAACAAGAAGCTACTCAGAGAGATGTAAATCTTAGCTTGTGGAAGGCTAAATCCCGGTAAAATAAACAACATATGAGAAATTTCTCAATAATATTACTCTCCACACTGCTTTTTGCCTGTGGAGAGTCTTTGTCTTATAAGATGCCGGACAAAGGCACAATAGAGACAGCAATTGAAAAAGGTGAGTTCACAGAGGCCTCAAAAATGATAGGGCTCTATCTTGCCTGCGATACTCTGACCCCTATAGAGAGGTACGAGATGAACTTCCTTCTGGAGTGGATGGATAGGGTTAAGGATGATTTCGACCAAAAGGACTCTTCCGTTATTGCATATATTAAAAAACACTACCCCGATGCAACTGAAGTTCAGATTTCTGAGTGGGAGAAGAGCAATGCTCTGGAAAATATGGTTATTGATGGGCAAAAACGCTATTTTAGCTTGGCAGGAAGGAATCTTTTCCGGATAGACTCCTTGGCAGAGAAACACTTCCAGTACAGGGAGGGAGAGAAGCCTGACTCTCTGACAAGATTGCTCTCAAAACTTATCCCACAGCTTGTAAAAGAGGCAAAGGTTAAAAAAACTGTATATGTCAATCCTGTGAAGATGAAGATTAAGTATACTCTATCGGTTAAGCCAAACGAGGTTCCCGAAGGGGAGAGTGTAAGAGTGTGGATGCCTTACCCGAGAACAGATACTAAAGCTCACACAGATATTCAGCTGCTCTCTACCACCCAGCCTTTATATATTATCTCGCCGGACAGTTATGCTCATAAGAGCATCTATATGGAGGGTAAGGCAGTGAAAGATGAGCCTGTAAAATTTGGATTTGAGCTTATTTATACCTCATATTCACAAGTTCATATCTTTGCAGCACAAGATATTAAAGATTACGACACCACCGGTAATGTTTACAAGGAGTACACCAGGGAGAGCGGCCAACATATTGTTTTTAGTGATAACATTAAAGCAGCAGTAAAAGAGGCAATAGGCGAAGAGAGCAATCCATATCTTAAGGCAAGAAAGATATACGAATGGATAGACAGCAACTTTCCGTGGGCAAGTGCCAGGGAGTACTCAACAATAGAGAATATTCCGGAGTATGTGCTTAAAAACAGACACGGAGATTGTGGGCAGGTGTCGCTTCTGTTTATAAATATGGCTCGTTGTGCAGGAGTTCCTGCCAAATGGCAATCCGGTTGGATGATGCATCCCGGAAATATCAACCTCCACGACTGGGCAGAGGTGTGGTTCGAAGGAGTGGGTTGGGTTCCGGTAGATCAATCATTTGGAAGGGTAAAGAGCTCAAAAGGTGATGATGATGCATTCTACTTCTTTACCAAAGGGCTCGACCCATACCGCCTTATAGTAAATGACAACATTGGTGGAGAGTTCTTCCCTGCAAAAATCTACCCTCGCAGCGAGACTGTAGATTTCCAAAGAGGAGAGGTTGAGTGGCGAGGAGAGAATCTCTATTTCGGCCGCTGGCGATACAAGATGGAGGTAGAGTATATAAAATAGACACTTACAAAATTCTAATAACTGTGAGTCCGTCGCGCAGGGGCAAAATATAGCTCTCTACGCGACGATCCTCTTTTATCATCTTATTGAATTTCACAATCTCCTGCGTTTGTGCATCTTTTGGAAGAGGCTCCATCACCACCTTTTCGTTCCATAGAACATTATCTGCAAGTATATATCCTCCCGGTCTAACCATATCAAATACAGTTTCGTAGTATCTACAATACTCACGTTTGTTTCCGTCTATGTAGACTATGTCGTAAATATTATCCTTGAATTTTGGAATTGTTTCAAGGGCATTACCAAAATGGAGTGATATTTTATCTGATACCCCTGCCTTGGCGAAGCCCTCTCTAATTAGCGGCTCAAGATGGTCGTTTTTCTCAAAGGCATCCAGATGGCCACTCTCATCCATCCCCCTCGCAAGGCAGATTGCCGAGTATCCGGTAAAGGTGCCTATCTCCATAATCCGATGGGGTCTCAACATTTGAACAAATGTGGTAAGCAGGCGTCCCAGGGTTGGCCCCGATAACATTCTTCCGTGAGTCGTACGGGTATTTGTCTCATATTCGAGCCACTCCAGCACAGGGTCTGTGGGGTTGATGTTATCCAGAACATATTGGTCAATTAAAGAGTTCATAACCGAATTGTTCAAGGTTAATACTGAAAATTAACTATATATAAGGGTAAAGAATCTCTCTTTATCCATTATCTCATTTGCTATTCTGTGCAGATTGGCCGAATCAATTGCAGATATCCTCTCTCTTATCACCTCTATAGGCTCCACCTTGCCGTAAAAAAGGAGTGATTTTCCCATTGAGAGACATTGAGACTCTGCATTGTCGGTAGAGATTGCAAGTTGCCCAAGCAGTTGCTTTTTTGATGCCTTTAGTGATGTGGCGCTAAACTCTCTCTCTTTGATAATCTCGAGCTCTTTGTAAATAATGTTAAGGCATCTATCTACACTGCCCTTATCTGTTCCAAAGTAAATTGTAAATAGTCCTGTATCTGTATAGGGGGTATAAGAGGCATCAACTGTGTATGCCAAAGCGTGTCTCTCCCGCAAAGAGAGATTCAGCCTTGAATTTAATGCAGGGCCGCCCAAAATGTTTGTCAACAGAGCCAGGGGAAGTCTGTTCTCGTTGTAGAGCGAGTAGGCACTGCTACCCATAACACAATGAGCCTGATGTGTCTTCTTTGGCAACCTAATTATCTTCTCGCCTTTTGATTCAATCTTGCAGCTAAGGTCGGTCAACTTTGAGGCTACGTTTGGTGCATAGCCGCTCTTCTCCATTTTTCCGAAATACCTCTCAACCATAGCAGCTCCCCTGGCAGGAGATATATCTGCAATAATTGAGAAGCTCATATTTGAGGGGAGGTAATACTTCCCGGTGAACTCCTTTATATCTTGTACCTCTATCTGTTTAACACTTTTTGGTTTGCCCAGAATAGGCATAGAGAGAGGGTGTCCGTCAAAGAGATGTTCGTCAAAGTCATCAAAAATCTGCTCCGAAGGGGTATCCTTATATGAAGATATCTCATCCAGCACAATATCTCTCTCCTTGAGCAACTCTTTAAGAGGGTAGGTAGAGTTGAAGGCAAGATCTGCAAGAAGCTCTACTGCCTTTGAGATATCCTCACGTAAAACAGTGGCGTGAATTACAGTCTCCTCTTTGGTTGTGTATGCATTGAGCTCACCACCCAGGCTCTCCAGATAGTTGTTGATTCGTCTGGCTCCGCGAGTGGAGGTGCCCTTAAAGAGCATATGCTCTGTAAGATGAGCAACCCCGTTAATTGATGGCTCTTCATCTCTTGTGCCAACTTTTATTGTAAGAGCACAGTAAGCTACGGGGGATGAGATCCGGCGAAACACAAAACCAATTCCGGAGCTGAGTTGGGTTATATTTATGCTCATCTGTTAAAACTGATATGGGGCTGTTATCTTTCGTATATCCTCGGCAGAGAAGCCTGCAGGAGATCTTTTTGATATTTTTTGCCTTCTTAAAAAAAGGAGCTCGTGGGAATCTGTCGTTAATATCATTTTGTAACAGTAAGACCCCGTAGTTCCTCCTCTTGGGGTTACTACAACAGCTACAGCAGTTTTGTCGCTGTTATTGGAGAGTGCCTCCTCAATATCGGAAGCAGATACCAGCTTTGCATCTCCTTTGAAAAGTGAGGTGAAATCACCATCTGAAATTTCGTATCCAAGTTGATCCTTAGAAAAGAGAATAGTTTTACCCTTTAACCAAGAGACTCTGTCTGAGTAAATTAAACTCCCTTTAAAGGCCAATAAAACGTTCTCCTGAATTCTATAAATGTGATCCTGAATGATATCTACATATGCAGGTATCAGGAAAAGGTTACCGCCATCAAGATCTTCACTCTGCTGAATAGGCAGATTGATTATGTTATGACTACTATAGAGTCCTCTCTTGATCTCTGTTCCACCCTTGATAAGGGTCAGATACTCAATTTTGGGCTCCAGATCTTTTTTATACATCCCATCTACCCTCATCAGAAAGAAGTAGTTCGTATCCTGTTTTATCTTTTCATACTCGGCAACATCACAAAACTCAAACGGGGAGATTCTCCAGCTTCTGTTTACCGCATCCCTGAGCATAAGGTCTGCAAGGGAGGTAGATGGGATAACAACTTTTGTGGTCTTTTTCCCGTAGTTATTAAATGTGTTGCGGGTCTGGTTAATAGGATTCTGGCAAAAGCTCCCGGTAAAAACAAAAAGAGAGGCTGCCAATATTATAAAATGTCTCATATCTCGCATCTTTATCAGATGCAAAATTAGATAAAAATTTGTACTTTTGCCCGGTATGGAAAGATTTATTGTTTCTGCCAGAAAATACCGTCCCGATAGCTTTGAAAGCCTTATCGGACAAGAAAATATTGCGACAACCCTAAAGAATTCGATAACCCGCAAACAACTTGCTCACGCCTATCTTTTTTGCGGCCCGAGAGGGGTTGGAAAGACCTCTACTGCCAGAATCTTTGCAAAGACCATTAACTGCCTCAATCCGGGGGAGAGTATGGATCCTTGTGGAGAGTGTGAGTCCTGTCTCTCTTTTGCCGAGGGCCGCTCCTACTCTATTCACGAACTTGATGCTGCTTCAAACAACTCTGTAGACGACATAAGGCAGCTTAACGAGCTTGTGAGAATACCCCCGCAGATAGGAAAATACAGCGTATATATTATAGATGAGGTGCATATGCTCTCATCCTCTGCCTTTAACGCTTTCCTTAAGACTCTTGAGGAGCCGCCTGCTCACGCAATTTTCATACTTGCCACAACCGAGAAGCACAAGATATTGCCTACGATACTCTCGAGGTGTCAAACCTACGATTTTAACAGAATATCTGTAGAAGACATTGTAAAAAATCTTAAAGATATTGCCGTTAAAGAGGGTGTAGAGATTGAGCTTGAGGCTCTTCACATCATAGCTCAAAAGGCAGACGGGGCGATGAGGGATGCACTTACAATATTTGACCAGGCTATTGCATTTTGCGGCAGGACAATCTCATACGATAAAGTAATCTCATCTCTTAATGTACTCGACTACGACTACTACATAAGACTAACAAATTTTTTCCTTGAAGGGAATCACAGTGAAGCTCTTTTAATATTTGACGAGATACTATCTAAGGGGTTCAACTCTCTCCACTTTATAGGCGGCCTGAGTGTTCACTTCCGTGATCTTTTAATTTGCAAGGATAAGAGCACTATACAACTACTGGAGCTTGCCCCATCATTTATTCAAAAATACAGAGAGCAATCTGAATCCTGCTCTCTTGCCTTCCTTTACGATGCTCTTGGAATTACATCTGCCTGCGAGGCAGGCTATAAAAGTAGCGGGCACCAAAGGCTTCATATAGAGATTGCCCTTATTCGACTCTGTCGCATCAACTCCCCTGCCTGGGTAGGCGAAAGTTCTCTATCTAAAACTGCAGAGCCGGTAAAGAGAGCAGCTGAAGAGTCTGCAAAAAAAGTTGATAGTGAACCTGCAATAATTGTTTCAGTTCAACCCGAGGCACAGGATATACAAGAGAGTTCTCCAGAACCTGCAGCTCACGCAAAGGAGAAATCCCTTGCAGAGCAGGCCCCCTCTCCAAAAGAGGGAAGCGCTGTCTCAATCTCAATTAAGGACCTTATTAAAAGTGCAGGGAGCAGCGCCAAAGCTGCAACAGCAGTTAGAAAAGGGGAGGTTGGTACAGATCTTTTAGATATCGAAAAACTCACTGATGTTTGGAAAAAGATGGCAGAGTCCGAGAGTCATATGCCAAGATTGTCTACTGCAATCAACCAGACAAAACCTATATTCCGGGAGGATAATACAATTATCTTTCCTGTTAAAAATGAACTTCAAAAAAACTGGATAGAGCAGCATTGTAAAGCAAGGCTTTTAGAGTTTTTAAAGGTAAATCTCAACAACAGGGAGTTAAAATTGGATCTTGAGGTAACTGCAGACGATGACCCCCAAGAGAAGAAGATGTATATGCCCGAAGAGAAGGCAAAGTTTTTGATGGATAGTTACCCGGAGGTTAAAGAGATGCAAAATGATCTCAAGTTGGAATTAAAGTAGTATTATGCGTTTACATTGCAGTAATCTGGTAAAGAAGTACGGAGCACGTACTGTTGTTAAAAATGTCTCCATCGAGGTGGAGCAGGGGGAGATTGTGGGGCTGCTGGGGCCAAATGGTGCCGGTAAGACAACCAGCTTTTATATGATAACAGGGCTTATTAAACCTAATGCAGGGAGAATTTTCCTTGATAACGAAGAGATTACCAATCTTCCTATGTATAAACGAGCGCAGATGGGTCTTGGCTATCTTGCCCAGGAGGCATCAGTTTTCCGCAAGATGAGCGTTGAGGATAATATTATGGCCGTAATGGAGTTCTCACCTCTTACCAAGAGAGAGAGAGAGCAGAGGCTGGAGATGCTTATGGATGAGTTCGGGCTGCATAAGGTGAGAAAAAACCTTGGTGTTCAGCTATCGGGAGGAGAGAGAAGACGATGCGAAATAGCCCGTGCCCTTGCAATAGACCCAAAATTTATACTTCTTGATGAGCCGTTTGCAGGTGTAGATCCAATTGCTGTAGAGGATATTCAGCACATCATAGCCAAACTCAAAACAAAAAATATCGGAATAATTATAACCGACCACAATGTTCACGAAACTCTTGCTATTACAGATAGGGCATATCTCCTGTATGAAGGGAGCATTCTTGAGAGCGGCTCTGCAGAGACTCTGGCAAACAACCCTGAGGTTAGGAGGAAATATCTGGGTCAGAACTTTGAACTTAGAAAAGCGGTACTAAAGGATAGAAAAAGCAATGCCGACACCGGAACTTCACCTGTGATCCCTTTAACAGAGAGCTCTTTAAGCGGTGAATCCGATGCCGACATGATTAGCTATGGCAATAAAGCTAACGATCTGGAGAGAGGAGCTTAGTTGTTTACCGGAGCCTCAGCTTTTCTCTCTATTCTCATTATCTTAACATCTGCACCCGGTTTTCCCTCTTTCCACTGGAAATTCATTGCTCCCGGCCCGGCACCTCTTTGCATAGCACCTCTCTGCATTGACATTCTTTGCTGAACGGCTCTTTTAGCAATCACACCTCGTTTTGCGTGTGCTCCTCTTTTGTCAAAGATAAGCCTCTGCTCATCTGTCAGAAGCAAACGAATCTTAGCTGTATTGGCAGCTTTTGCTTTCATCATCTTGTTTTGTAAAGATGTGATTTCGTCAATTTTTGAGTTAATCGCCTTCATATCCGGCTTATCTACCTGTTGAAGAGTTTTAAGCTGAGCTTTTTTCTCGCCAAGCATATTCTGTACCTGTACCATCTCTTTCTCAAGCTCAAATCTTAACGCTTTAATAGAAGCCATCTGCTCCTGAGTGAATTTTGGCTCAAGATTTGCGGGGTTGGCCCCCATAAATCCCCTGTTTTGTCCCTGATGGTTTTGTGCAGTAAGTGAAAGTACTGAAATAACCATAATTAGTGTGATGTAAACCTTTTTCATCTCCTGTTTATTTAATTTGTTTGTCTGTCTGTAAGACTAACAATAGACGAAAAGGTTTAATAAATCGGGAAAGTATTTATAACTTTGCGCAATTATTTTGATTATATTCAACAAATAAACTATAAATATGGCAGAAAAATTATTTTCTGAGTTTTTGCCTGTTTCCACTCAACAATGGGAAGAGGTTATAAACAAAGACCTAAAGGGAGCCGACTACGAAAAGAGGCTCATCTGGAAAACAATGGAGGGAATTTCGGTTCGTCCCTACTATCGCAGCGAAGATCTTGAACAGCTAAACCATCTGCAGAGCACTCTTGCCTCTTTCCCTTTTGTTAGGGGGACAAAGGATACCAACAGCTGGTTGGTTCGTCAGGGTTACTGCGCCTGGGAGAGCTTTACCAAGGCCAATGAACAGGCGGTTGATGCCCTTAAAAAAGGGGTAGATTCGGTCGCCTTTTGCATTGACGGCAAAAGGGGTATAACTCAGGAGAAGATGGCTATCCTGTTAAAGGGTATAGATCTCTCCAAAACAGAGGTTAACTTTGAGGGGTGTTCTTGTGCCTGTGGGGAGATCATCTCCTCTTTTCTGAAAGTTGCATACACAAACGGAGTTAACAATAGTGCAATAAAGGCATCATTCGACTTTGACCCTTTAAAAACACTAACAACAACAGGTAATTTCTGCTGTACAGATTATCTAACCACTCTTAAAAATTGTTTATCTCAGGTTAAGGATTACCCGGGAGTTCGTGTAGTAGGAGTTGAGGGTTATGCATTCAACGATGCGGGAGCAACCATTGTTCAGGAGCTTGGTTATGCCCTCTCTATGGGAAGCGAGTATATGAATATGTTGATGGATATGGGCTTCTCTGCAGACGAAGCTGCCTCACGAATCAAATTTACATTTGCAATAGGTCCCAACTACTTTATGGAGATTGCTAAGTTCCGTGCTGCAAGAATGCTTTGGGCAAATATTGCCAGAGAGTACGGAGCAACAAAAGAGTCTTCACAAAAAATAAATATCCACGCAGTAACAAGTCAGTGGAATATGACCGTTTACGACCCACACGTAAATCTTCTCCGCGGAACTACCGAGGCGATGAGTGCCGCTCTGGGTGGGGTAGACTCTCTTGAGGTTCTGCCTTATGACTACACATTCCGTGAACCGGCTGAATTTAGCAACAGGATAGCAAAAAACACACAGATAATTCTTAAGGAGGAGGCCTATTTCGATAAAATCGTTGATGCCGGAGCCGGCTCCTACTACATTGAGAACCTCACAGCATCAATTGCAGATAGCGCCTGGAGTCTGTTTAAGTCGTGCGAAGAGAGAGGCGGCTACATTAACTCACTAAAAGAGGGCTCTATCCAATCTGAGATAAAGAGCACATCTTCCAAGAGAGATCTTAATATTGCAACCAGAAGAGAGATTCTTTTAGGGACAAATCAATATCCAAATTTCGGCGAAGTTGCAGATAAAGATATCACCCTGGATGTTGTTACCCGTGGAGCAAACTGGGATAAGAGTGTAACTCCTATTATTGACCCTATAGAGAAATACAGGGGTGCTCAGGCATTTGAGGCACTAAGATTTGCCACTCAAACCAGCGGCAAAACACCAAAAGCATTTATGCTCACATTCGGCAATCTCGCTTTTTGCCGCGCCAGAGCACAATTCGCATCCAACTTCTTTGCCGTTGCAGGGTTTGAGGTTGTGGACAATACCCGTTTCGGCACAGTTGAAGAGGGTGTTAAGGCTGCAATGGAGGCTAAGGCAGATATTATCGTTGCCTGCTCATCGGATGAGGAGTATGCAGAAGCTGTTGTGGAGATTAAAACTCTCACAAAAGATAGAGCGATAATTGTTGTTGCCGGAGAGCCTGCCTGCAAAGAGGATCTTATCGCTGCAGGTGTGACCAACTTTATAAGTGTTAAAAGCAATGTACTTGATACTTTGAAGAAATATCAATCTCTGCTGGGTATTAAATAGATAAAAAAGAGTAATATGCGACCAAAATTTACAGATATAAAATATAACGGGGGAACTGCTCCAAAAGCAGCAGAATCTACCTTTATGACCCCGGAGTTAATTGGCATTAAAGGTACTTACAGCGCCTGCGACCTGGAGGGTCTTGAGCATCTCAACTACGCAGCCGGAATACCTCCGTTTTTGCGCGGGCCATATAGTACAATGTACGTTATGAACCCTTGGACAGTAAGACAGTATGCAGGTTTCTCAACAGCAGAGGAGTCAAATGCATTCTATCGCCGTAACCTGGCAGCAGGGCAAAAGGGGCTTTCGGTTGCCTTTGACCTTGCAACACACCGCGGATACGACGCAGACCACCCTCGTGTTGTAGGTGATGTAGGGAAAGCAGGAGTAAGCATCTGCAGTGTAGAGGATATGAAGGTTCTTTTTGATCAGATACCTCTAAACAAGATGTCTGTCTCGATGACTATGAATGGTGCAGTACTTCCAATACTTGCCTTCTATATTGTTGCAGGTCTTGAGCAGGGTGCAAAGCTGGACGAACTCTCCGGCACAATCCAGAACGATATTCTAAAGGAGTTTATGGTAAGAAACACCTACATTTACCCTCCCGATTTCTCAATGAGAATCATCGGGGATATCTTCTCCTTTACATCCGGCCATATGCCTAAATTCAACTCAATCTCAATATCCGGTTACCATATGCAGGAGGCAGGTGCAACCTGCGACATTGAGATGGCCTATACACTTGCAGATGGTTTGGAGTATCTTCGCACAGGTATCGCTGCAGGAATGGATGTAGACCAATTTGCTCCACGTCTCTCATTCTTCTGGGCAATCGGTATGAACCACTTTATGGAGATCGCCAAGATGCGTGCCGCCAGGATGATCTGGGCCAAACTTGTGAAACAGTTCAACCCTAAGAATCCAAAATCTATGTCTCTGAGAACTCACTCGCAGACATCGGGCTGGTCACTTACAGAGCAGGATCCATACAATAATGTGACAAGAACCTGTGTCGAAGCTATGGCTGCAACACTAGGTCATACCCAGTCTCTGCACACAAACGCTCTTGATGAGGCTATTGCTCTGCCGACAGATTTCTCTGCACGTATCGCAAGAAATACCCAAATCTATATCCAGGAGGAGACTCAAATAACAAAATCACTGGACCCTTGGGCAGGCTCATACTTTGTAGAGAAACTCACTGCAGAGATAGCAGAGAGAGCCTGGAGCCACATAGAGGAGGTGGAGAAGCTGGGAGGAATGGCAAAAGCTATCGAGACCGGAATTCCTAAACTTCGTATTGAGGAGGCTGCTGCCCGCAAACAGGCAAGAATAGACTCTCACCTGGATACCATAGTGGGTCTTAACAAATACCGTCTGGAGAAGGAAGATCCTCTGGAGATTCTGGATGTAGACAATACAAAGGTTCGTGAATCACAAATCGAAAGGCTTAAAGAGCTTCGCGCAAACCGTGACGAGGCCAAGGTTAAAGCCGCTCTTGCTGCCATTACAAAAGCTGCAGCAGAGAAGAGCGGTAACTTACTGGAGCTTGCTGTTGAGGCTGCAAAGGTGAGGGCTACCCTTGGGGAGATATCAGACGCTTGCGAGGCTGTTGCCGGAAGATACAAAGCAATAATTCGAATGAATACAGGTGTTTACTCAAGTGAGGTGAAGAATGATGCCGAATTTGACAAAGCAAAAAAACTGGTTGCAGAGTTTGCACAAAAAGAGGGACGCCAGCCTCGGGTAATGATTGCTAAGCTTGGTCAGGATGGTCACGATCGCGGAGCAAAAGTTGTTGCAACCGGCTACGCAGACTGCGGGTTTGACGTAGATATGGGACCACTATTCCAGACACCGGAAGAGGCTGCCAAACAGGCAGTTGAGAACGACGTTCACATTGTTGGAGTATCCTCTCTTGCCGCCGGCCACAAAACTCTGGTTCCACAGATAGTGAACGAACTAAAAAAACTCGGCCGCGAAGATATTATGGTAATAGTTGGAGGCGTTATCCCTGCACAGGATTACGATGCACTCTACAAAGCCGGTGCAGTGGCTATCTTCGGCCCCGGAACTACCATTGCCTCAGCTGCCATTAAGCTGATGGAGTTGCTGTTGCAAAAATTTGAGTAACCTGCCAAGCAATTTGGGGCTTGCTTGTTTTTCAAGCATTTAGTTTAAAAGGGTTGTCTTAATCGGGCAGCCCTTTTAACAACGGCATCAAACGGCTATTTTAAGATTGCCAATTATATCCCCTTAATTATAAAGTTTTCAAAGATCTCTTTTACTCTTTGGGGCTCTTCGAAATGGGGGCTGTGTGCAGAGTTCTCAAATGTAAAAAACTCTTTTACCGGTGCTTGAATTGCATCAAAATACCTCTTGGCCAAGGTATAAGATACTGTATAGTCGTACCTGCCGTGGAAAAAATAGACCGGGATACTAACTTCATTCATTTGCAGGGTCAGATCTGTGGAGATCATTTTATTCCAAAGCGGGTGGACTCCCGATTTAGCTTTTCCGCTCCATAAGTTGAATTTTTCCTTCAATGTGTACTCCCTGCAGGCTAGAGATGGTATAAATAACCCGGTTAATAATGATTTCATATTATGAGTAGTACCAACTCCTAGAGCGTGCATTGTTTGGTCTCGTAGCTTAAGGTACTCATATGGAATGGTGTCTGTAATAGGTGATGCCTCCAGTTTTCGTACCATTTTTTTGTCACCTGCCTCCCTGTATTTACTCAGGATATACTCATAAGCCAATCTTTCTGACTCAAATTGGTTAGACATCTGCCCGACTCCTATGTAGGCGTGATATAACTCCGGAGCGCTTGCTGCCGCCTGGATACCAAAGAAAGTTCCTCCAGAACGCCCCATAAGGTAGATCTTCTCCTTACCAAAACGGGTTCGGAGATAATTTGTCACCTCCTTAGTGTCGGATATCAGTTGATCCAGAGTCATTGTCTCAGCGGGAATATCGGCACTGTACGATAGCCCTGACCCGCGCTGGTCCCACCACACTACAGTAAATAACTCTTCCAGCCCGGTTGGATATTTTGAGGTAAGAAAGTAATCTGTAATGCCACCGTGAAGATAAAGCAAAACGGGGTTTTCCCGGTTTTTGCTCTTGATAAACATACCTTGTCGTAAGCCTCCAATTGTAATAAAGATTTTTTCCGAGATACTTCCACTAATTTCCTTACCATTACTGTCCAAAAACGGCTTGGGTTTTCCCGGGCTATATAATAGCAAGACAAGTATAAGTATCAGGATAGATCCCAATACAACAGAAAGAGTTGTTGTTATCATTTGCTTTTTACTATTTAATAAATTATTCATCAAAAGAAGCTACCAATTGTAATAATTGAACAAATAGCCAATAGTATTAAACTCAATTTTGTCAAAAAGTGACTTTCCCCGTTTTTTATTAAAAACAGGGATCCAAGAATTAAAAAAACTATTTGCGAAATTAAGAAAGGTAGAGTCAATATTTCTCTAAAAAAATCAATAATTGTAATGTCTAATTTGTATTGATTGATTATGTAAATTGACACAAAATAAAATACAATAACAAAATTGATAACTGTTAATCTTGTCTCAGATAGTGTTTTGCTCATACTCATTTTTAATCGAATAAAATTAAGCATAAAATCTGAGATAAGCCGTAAACACTACGAACCAAATCAGCTCTGTGCAAATTTAATCAGCTCTTTATTAAATTTAAGAGTCTCCTCCAGAAACATACTATGACCGCTATTTTCAAATGTAATAATATGGGAATTTTTTATCCCTAATTTCATCTGTTCGGCCAAATCAAATGAGCATATTTTATCTCTCTTCCCGTGAATAATTAAGGTGGGAATTGTAATTTTCTTCAAATCGGGTCTAAGGTCGGTATCACGTAAAGCCACTAAGCATTGTGCTGTTGCATAAGAAGAGGCACTTAATCCAATTCCGTTTAGCCAAGCACCTATTCCTTCGTTTAAGGAGGCTTCGGTTGCTGAAAATATCTTTGCGAAATTCGAGAGAAGTTTTGGCCTGTCTTTATTATTCAATTTTATCAAATCATCAACAGCGCTCTTTGGAAGATTGTATGGAAAATCATTTCGTTGTGTCCAGATCGGGGCTGCTGCTCCACACAATACCAGCTTAGTTATGTGTTCTCCATTATATATAGACATATAGCGAATTGCAATGGATCCTCCCATTGAAAAGCCAGCTAAAACAGCATCTTTTATCTCTAGTTTACTTAGAACCGTTTTTATATCCAATGCGTGTTTTTCGTAATTATACGGTCCGTAAGGCTTATCTGACTTCCCAAAGCCTCTTAGGGTAATCCCGACAGCACGAAAACCAGCATCTATCAAATAATTGTATTGATACTCATACATTTCATCACTTAATGGCCAACCGTGAAGCATTATGATTGCTCTTCCCTCGCCAGCATCCGTGATGTGAAGTCGAACATTAGGCTCTACCTCAATGTATTCTGCCCTTATGGCACCTGTGTTTAGTTTATCCATTTTAAATTAATATCTGAATATTGCTGCCAGCCCTGTTTTTGAAGGCATCTTACCTGATGGAAGAACCATAACCTCTCCACCCATCTTCATTACCAACTCTCCCATATCGTCAAGCAGGTCATCAACTTTCGGATTTGTCAAATCTTTATTCTGAGTATTACCCGTTACAAGATTTGTGATCCTGACAGGAATTATCCGGTCGGCCTCAACAATAAGCATATCAACCCGTCCCTCAACTGCTGCTACAGCAACCTCTTTGTAATCATCACTCCCTTTACCGTTTGCCCTTGCCTGCTCAAACCTGGCAACAAGGGTGTCAAGTTTCAGATTATATTCTGGCTCCATTATATCCCAGGCCATATCAGCCAGTTTATCCGATGAAACAGATGACGGGTTAATAGCAATACCGTTGGGTAGCAGTAATGGATTTTTATTTACTTTTTGAAAAAGGCTTTGGTGTTCCGGCAAAGCGGCAAGAATAAGTGGCCAGCCAGAAGGTTTTGAATAATGTTCATTGACTGCATTCGCTATAACACGGAAAAACCGTTCACTATCTTTTTCCGTCTCCTCTTTTCTGCCACCCTGACCGTGGTGCATAGGCGAACTCTCTCCTCCGGACCCTCCATAAGAAGCAACAGTTGTGTGTTTATCTGTCAATTCATCACCAAGCGCTTCGGTTATGGTTTTAGGAGTATCTGTAGTTAGTTCAACTTCAGTTAGTGAGTGACGGTTACCCTCAAGAAGCCGGATATCACGCAGTGTTAAACACAAAACGTGAAAATGGTCAAGAGACTGCATATATTGCCGTAGCGGCTTGGTATGGAAACTGTCGGCAACTAATGCTAACTCCTCAAACGACTTATGTACGCCTATAACTTTAAACAAACCGGTTGCACTAAATACGGCCAGACCGTCAAATGTGTGATTCCAGGTATCACTATCTTGTGCAAGAGTCTCGAAAGGTTCAAGATATTTTTGCACCTCTGTGGCCGAGTATTTTTGCAACAGTGATTCTTTCATATGCCGGACAAGATTTTTATAAAGAATTATATCCTGAAGATTTTCAGGATGCTTTCGGTGCGTAGGCATATATACGGAAAGACAAGGGGCCATATCTGCTGCCAGAAGCTCTTGAATTAATTCTTTTGTAAGTAATTCCATTGTATTTTATTTTAATGTTTTTAAAAATTTATTTAGTTGAAAGTTGAATTGTATCGGATTTTCCATATTGCTTAAATGGCCTGCACGATCAATAAAGTAGATGGTAGAATTCTTTATTTTTTTATGCATCGACAAGGCTACATCACCAGGTGTAATCTCATCGTCTTTTCCAACCAGAATAAGTACCGGCACCTTTATTTCGTGCAGTTTGGTACAACTCTCTGAACGCTGTGCTAAAGCATATAAGGTTTTAAAGATTGATTCTTTGGAAGTTCTAATTATCATCTCCCTCACAATTGATATCTCTTCTATCTGTTTTGAAAATGATATTGGAGCAAAAAGTTTTTTCAGACTCTCTTGGGCATATAGCTCAACCCCTTTTTCCTTGATACTTTCAATGGTTTCCATCCGTTTGTCTTTTGTTTGTGGCAAATCGGCTGCGCAATTAGTGTCGCATAAAAGAAGGGCACTAAATCGCTCGGGATAGTTTTCAATCGCATTTAACGCAATGTAACCGCCCATTGAAAAGCCACACAGTATGGTTTTATCGATCTTTAGGGCGTCCATCAAACTTATCAGGTCTTTTACAAAAAGTTCAATCGAGAAATCTTCTTCACCGGCGTTGGAGTTTCCGTGCCCACAAATGTCATAGGCAATTACACGATAACTATCCTTTAGCTCTCCAACCTGTTTGTTCCACATCTCTTTATTCAACGGAAATCCGTGTATAAAAATGATTGTTGAAGAATTGGCTGATCCTTCATCAATGTAACTAACAATTTGATTATTAGCAGGTATTGTGAGGGTTTTTTCTGAGTAGTGCATAAACGTGGTATTTTTTTCCGTAGTAAGGTAGGGATGGTTATGAAGTAAAACCTTACATCATTTCAGAAAAAATTTCCATTATTCACACATTGCCGCAAGGGGTGAACTGATTGTCACGAATTGCCCAAAACTCTAAACAATGTTAAATATGCAACAGCAATAATAGCTATGCTAAGAACTAACAAATAGATAAACTGCGCTGTGGTTACACGCAAAATTGTTGAGAGCCACTTTCTGTCGTAGAGTTTACGGCTGCCTGCCACAATATAGATTGGGTAGAAAATTAATAGCCAGCTCTCCGGATATATACTCTTTTGTGGAAAAATCATATTTATTGATAGGAGAGTGATAAATATTATGAAAAGAAATGCGTGCTGGTTGATTGCAAAGATAAAGTGTCCAAGAAAGAATCTCTGGTTTTTTCTAAAGAGAAGCCAAAGAAAAGATGCATACAAAGGCATTAATAGAAACATACTCCAGGAGAGAATTGTAAAAAACCTTGATACATAATACTCCTTATTTGACTCAATCTCTTCAATAATATCTTTAGATTTAGTATCAGTATCTGCATCACCCTCACTTGTGATGGAGATAACACTGTTTTTCTGCTCTTTAACGGTATCACTCCTCTCCCTGACGCTAAGCAAATTCCAATCTCTCTCAACCTGTCTGGTTGCAGAGATATTCAGGAGCAGAAAGAATATGAAACTTATAAAAATATAGAGCCGAAACGGAGGCATATACCGAGCCCTGCGTCCTGCTACATAGTCCAGAGCCATAACCCCAGGCTTGAGGAGTAAAGATTTTAGAGTTTTAAATACCCTGGTGTCAAATGCCCACATATTTGCCATTATATCAAATATGAGCACCTTGAATGGGATGTCCAAATCCTTTACAGATTGGCCACAGTTGGGACAAAAATGGCCTTGGAAAGAGGTCTCACAATTTTTGCAGATAATTTCGGAATTAAAAGTACTCTCTTTGATGGTTTTCGCAGTGGTTCTTTTTTTCATAAGAGAATTGTTAAAACTCAACTACTTCAAAACATCCACGGTCTGCCATAGTAATATATGCCCTCTTTTCATCGGGAGAGAGGACTACATTCGAGCATAGTTTCCCCTTAAGAGGAATCTCCTGCAGGGTTACGGCACGAGGAGAGATTATAAGCAGAGTACCCTTGCCGTGACGTGTCACGTAGAGATTCCCGGAAGAGTCGCAACGCATACCATCCATACCAAAATCTGCAAATGTTGTAAAAAGTCTTTTGTTTTCAACCGTACCATCTCTTTTAATATCGTACACCCAAATCTTTCTCTGCACAGATTCGTTAACATAAAGACGCTTCCCGTCCGGACTTACCTCAATGCCGTTTGTTGTGCCCATATTATCTTCAAGCAGAATAACCTCACCCTTTCGGTTAATGAGCCAAAGCTTACCTGTTGACTCCTTCCAGTTAGGGTCACTGGCGTAGAGATTTTCGGTTTTAGGGCAGATTGCTATATCGTTAGGTTGGTTCATTGCCGGGTTGTGGGCAAAAACTGAGATGGATCTATCTGAGGGGTCAACCTTTAAAATATTGTGCCCGGTGTAATCTGCAATATACATAAATCCCTTTTTATCAAAGCGGATACCATTTCCCACAGAGCCCTCCGGAAGAGTCACATAGAGAGATGCCACACTACCCTCTTGCAGATCTACAACACCGATAGTTCCCTGTTTTGCATAATTGACAGCGTAGAGATTACCGGCTGCGTCAAATGCAGGTCCCTCTATTCCTTTGGTAAAACTCCACTCGGTGAGAAGATCTTTTACTTTAGGGCTTTGAGCCTGTGCTCCCGGCAGGAGGTTAAGAGACAAAAATGAGAGAATAGAAAGGGCTGCCAATTTTCGGAATATAGTTTTTAGATTGTGTGTCATATAAAAATATTTGAGGTGGAAATTATAGCGAATTTACTTATAAATAGATTACAGCCGAGTTAATTTCGCGAATTTTTCTTACAATAAATTTGCTCATTAATTTTCAATTAATACCTTTGCAACTCCTAAATGAGCGTATGAGTTTAAACACAAACATACAAAGAGTGACCTGCGGGGCGATTTTCGCTACGGGCACGACTTGTATAACGCTCATATCCAAACAGATGATGATGCGAATGCATCGGCAGATGCATAGATAGTTTTCCGGGCCTTTCGAAGGTCCATTGGGTGTAAGCCCATAAATCCGCTCCGGGCTTTCGCCCGAAAAAGATCAAAAAAATTATCAACTCCTTTAATCATCATCTAAAATGACGACAAAACATTTTGATACCCTACAGGTACACGCAGGCCGCAATGTTACATCAAACGGGCCTTGCGCAACTCCTATTGTACAAACATCTGCATTTCATTTCGATAGTACAACACAGGCAGCCAACCTATTTGCTCTAAAAGAGTTCGGGAATATCTACACAAGGCTCTCAAACCCTACAACAGATGTTCTGGAGCAGAGAGTCGCAGCCCTGGAGGGGGGTGCCGCGGCTGTGGCAACATCTTCGGGCCAGGCAGCCCAATTCCTTGCCATCCAGAATATTGCAGGTGAAGGAGATAACATAATCAGCTCCTCTTCACTCTACGGCGGCACCTACAACCAATTTAAAATAAGCTTTGCAAGAGTTGGCATTGAGTGCCGTTTTGCACCTATTAACGACCCTGCTGCCTTTGAAGCGCTAATAGATAGCAGAACAAAGGCAATCTATTTTGAAACAATAAGTAACTCAAATTTTTATATCCCCGATTTTAAAGAGTTTGAGAAGATTAGTAAAAAACACGGCGTTCCAATTATTGTAGATAACACATTCGGAGCAGGGGGATATCTATGCCGCCCTATCGAGTTGGGAGCAGCAGTTGTTACCCACTCTGCCACAAAGTGGATTGGCGGACACGGCAACTCGCTGGCAGGAATTGTTGTGGATAGCGGAAAATTCCGTTGGGACAACGGCAGGTTTCCACAAATTACAAATCCATCTGAATCCTATCACGGGATTAGCTTTTGGGAGAGCTTCGGAGAGGGATCTGCAACCGGTAACATAGCCTTTGCAGTAAGAGCCAGAACTGAGGGGCTTCGCGACTGGGGATGTTGTTTAAGTCCGTTCAATGCATTTCTTATCCTCACAGGAGTTGAAACTCTATCTCTAAGAGTCGAAAAAGTTGTAAATAATGCACTTGAATTGGCAAAATGGCTCCAAGCACACCCGAAAGTTGAGTCGGTTAACTACCCCGGGCTGAGTGATAACCCTAACCACGAAAGAGCTAAGCATTACCTCACTAACGGGTTTGGAGGGGTACTTTCCTTTGCAATCAAGGGGAGCAAAGAGCAGGCCTCTCAATTTGTTAGCCGGTTGGCTCTAATAAGCCACCTCACCAATGTAGGAGACAATAAAACCCTTATCAGCCATTCGGCATCAACTACCCACTCTCAGATGACACCACAGGAGCTGCAAATTGCAGGAATCGGAGAGAGCTCCCTTAGAGTATCGCTTGGCATAGAGTATATAGAGGATATAAAAAGAGATCTTCAAAACGCCTTTTCAACTATTTAGGGAGGAGATAAAATGAAGAGAGAGATTTTCAGATATTCCGGAAAATTTGAGACGGAGAGCACAGAGGTTATCGACTCCCTTGAGATTTGCTATCACCATACGGCAAACTACTCTCCGGATAAAAGAGTTATATGGATCTGCCACGCACTTACCGCCAACTCCAACCCAACAGAGTGGTGGGATGGACTCGCCGGCCCCGGAAAACTTTTTGACACAGAAAAGTTCTACATAATCTGCGCCAACGTCCTTGGCTCTTGTTACGGTACAACCGGCCCCACATCGGTAGAGAAAGATGGAAAGCAGTATCTACTCCGCTTTCCTCAAATAACAGTAAGAGACACAGTTAAAGCCCACAACATTTTAAGAGAGGCGCTTGGCATTGAGCAGATAGATCTTATAACAGGAGGTTCGATAGGCGGGTTTCAGGCACTTGAATGGGCTGTCACCTACCCCCATATCATTGACAAGCTGGCTCTTATAGCGTGTAATGCACGGGTTTCACCCTGGGGTACGGCTTTCAATGAATCACAAAGGCTTGCACTACTTGCCGACCCTACATTTACCGAGCAGAGAGATAGCAACGGGGGCAAGAAGGGGCTTGAAACAGCCCGTTCAATAGCTCTCCTCTCCTACCGATCTTACGAAGGGTACGGGATATCCCAAAAAGAGCCGGACCAGGATTTTCTCTTCGCAAAGAGGGCCGGTAGTTACCAGAAGTACCAAGGCGAAAAACTCTCGGCCCGTTTTGATGCCTACTCCTATTTTACTTTGACAAAATCTATTGATAGTCACAATATCGGGAGAGGAAGAGGGGGTGTCGTAAACGCACTTTCCAAAGTAGAGGCCAATACTCTGGTAATCGGTATCGATAGCGATGTGCTATTCCCTATTGAAGAGCAGCGATTTATGGCAGATAATATTCCAAATGCAACATTAATGGAGATAAAATCCCTATTCGGGCACGATGGTTTTCTGCTGGAGTATAACCAGACAGCAGATGCAATTATAAAAGCTTTCCCCGATCTATTCAATTCAATAACAACAGTAAATAAAAAAGTATATGCAGGTTCTTAAGTTTGGCGGAAGCTCGGTTGCTAACGCCGCTAACATAATAAAAGTGACCACAATTGTTGCAGATGCAGTAAAAAAAGACAGGACAATTCTGGTCTGTTCGGCAATTGGGGGGTGTACAGATAAACTTATAAAGGCAGCCTCTCTTGCATCTGAAAGAGATCCTCGCTACAAAGAGATAGTTGAATCGCTCGAGAGTGACCATTACAAGATTATTGGCGAGTTGATCCCCGAGGAGTACAGATCAAAAATTAACGCCCGTTGCAGCAATCTCTTTGAATCACTCAAAGGTCTTCTTGAGGGTATATCTCTCACCGGAGAGCTCACTCCGGGCTCCTGCGATTTGGCTGTTAGTTATGGAGAGCTGCTCTCTACCTCAATAATATCTGCAAAGCTAAGCTCTCTCGGGATAAACAACATCTGGACAGACTCTCGTGAACTTGTAAAGACCATCTGCCACAATTCACAAAACATAGTAGATATTGAAGCAACAAACAGAAACATTGTCCATTTCCTGGGCGCTAACGGAACCAAACTATGGGTTGTTCCGGGTTTTATCGCAAGCGACCACAAGGGGAGAACAACAACATTAGGAAGAGGAGGTTCAGACTATACTGCATCTCTTTTTTCGGCAGCTTCCGGAGCAAGGGTGCTGGAGATATGGACAGATGTAAACGGAATGATGACCGCAGACCCAAGAGTGGTTCCCGATGCCAAAACAATAGAGAACATCTCATACAAGGAGGCGCTTGAACTCTCCCACTTCGGGGCAAAGGTGGTCTACCCCCCAACAATCCAGCCGGCAGTTGCAGGTGGCATTCCTATTGTGGTAAAAAACACTTTTGACCCCTATGGAGCCTCAACAGTGATTGAGAACCGGCCACCCGACGGCAGGGGTAAAATACGCGGTATATCGGGCAGTAACAAAATAGCCCTGCTCTCTCTTGAAGGGAGCGGAATGGTAGGTATTCCCGGCTACTCTGCCCGATTGTTCACCGCTCTTGCAAATGCAAAGGTCAATATTGTTCTTATTACCCAGGCCTCATCACTTCACACAATGTGTGTTGCAATTGAAGAGAGTGCCGCCGAAACTGCCGGGAGTGCGGTAGATGAAACCTTTGCATACGAAATATCGCTCTCAAAGGTTGAGCCGGTTAAGGTTGAGAGGGGCTATGCAATCATATCCCTTGTTGGTGACGATATGAAGAACCAGGCGGGTACAAGCGGGAAGATGTTTGATGCGCTTGGAAGAGCAGGCATCAATATCCGCGCAATTGCTCAGGGGTCGTCGGAGAAGAATATATCTGCAATTGTAAAGGGAGAGGATTCTGACGATGCAGTGAGAGTGGTTCACGAAGAGTTTTTCGGATACAAACGAGAGAGGGTAAATCTCTTTATTGCAGGGTTTGGGAATGTAGGGAAATCGCTTGTTAATCTCATAAACGAGACCAAAAAAAATATTGCCACAGAGTGGGGTAAAGATATTGTAGTCGCCGGTATCTGCAACAGTACAAGATGTATAATAGACAAAGAGGGGGTAGATCTTTCGCATGCGCAGGAGTTGCTCCTCTGTGGAAAAGCTACAGATATTACCGGCTTTGTGAGAGAGATATCTGCCCTCTCCCTGGGTAACTCCATTTTTGCAGATTGTACTGCTCAAAACACTGTCGCTATGCAGTATGCCGATATTCTGGAAGAGGGGATATCTGTTGTGACCTGCAATAAGATAGCCCTCTCTTCATCAATGGAGTACTGGGATCAACTCAAAAGAGTGGCACTTGACAGAAGGGTGTCACTACTCTATGAGACATCTGCAGGAGCAGCCCTTCCGGTAATCGAGACCATATCGAGGCTAAAGGTGAGCGGAGAGAAGATTCTTTCGGTTGAGGCGATACTTTCGGGAACTCTAAACTATCTTTACAGCAGTTATGACGGTTCAAAAAGCTTTGCATCGCTCATAAAGGAGGCGAAAGAGGCGGGATATACCGAACCTGACCCAAGGGTAGATCTCTCGGGAACAGATGTATTGAGAAAGTGTACAATCATTGCCAGAGAGTGCGGGTTCCGTGCCGAGCAAAAGGATGTCGAGATTGAACCTCTGGTAGATAAAGCCCTCTTTTCGGGAACACTTTGCGATTTCTACAACAAAGTTGAAGAGTGGGAGCCAAAATTCTTGCAGAGGTACAATGAGGCTGCCAACAAGGGGGAGAGGCTAAGATATGTTGCATCCATTGAACAGGGCCAATACAAAGTAGGATTGAGGTCGTTACCTACCAGCCACCCGCTCTACAACATCTCCGGGACAAACAACTCCGTGATGATAACAACCTCGAACTATCCGGCAGGGGTTGTGATTTCGGGAGCAGGAGCAGGTGCTCGGGTAACAGCGGGGGGAGTCTTGAACGACATACTTAAAGTGGGTATTTAAAACTGATATTAAAATAATAAAGAAGAGCTATGAAAATTGCAGTAGTGGGTGCAACCGGGCTGGTTGGCACCAAGATGACAGAGGTTTTGCAGGAGCGAAACTTTCCGGTAACAGAGTTTATTCCTGTAGCATCATCCAAATCGGCAGGTAAAAAAATAGAATTCGCAGGTAAAAAGTGGACGGTTAAGACTCCCGAAGAGGCTATCGCGATGAAGCCTCATATTGCTCTCTTCTCTGCAGGATCTGATATCTCCGGGGAGTGGGCCCCAAAATTTGCAGCTGCAGGGTGCAGGGTGGTAGACAACTCATCCCGCTGGAGAATGGACCCCACAATCAAACTTATTGTTCCTGAGATTAACGGAGAGACCCTCACAAAAGAGGATATGATTATCGCAAACCCCAACTGTTCTACAATTCAGATGGTTGTAGCATTAAACCTGCTACACCAAAGATACAAACTAAAGAGGATAGTTGTCTCTACATACCAATCGGTTACAGGAAGCGGAATAAAAGGGATTAACCAGCTAAGGGAAGAGCGTGGGGAGAGAGTGATCGGGGGAGGAGATAAAGCTTATGCCCACCCGATAGATATGAATCTGATTCCCCAGATAGACCTCTTTACCGAGAACGGTTACACAAAAGAGGAGATGAAGATGGTGAACGAAACCCGAAAGATTTTCGCAGACAATACCATCGCAATAAGTGCCACCACGGTAAGGGTCCCGGTAGAGGGCGGGCACTCGGAGAGTGTAAATGCAGAGTTTCACGAAGAGTTTCTCTTAGAGGATATTTTTGCTATATTGCGCAAAACTCCCGGAGCAATATTTATGGACAACTCCAACAACCCACCCTACCCTATGCCTATTTACGCATATGGTAAAGATGAAGTTTTTGTGGGGCGTGTGAGAGAAGATCTCTCTTGCAAAAAAGCTGTAAATATGTGGGTCGTTGCAGATAACTTAAGAAAAGGGGCTGCAACAAATGCCGTTCAAATAGCAGAACTGCTCTCGTGAAAAGATAAAATTTATAACTTTGCAGCAAATTCCTAAAAGATGAGTACATACACAGAGAAAGAGATAAGAACCCTTGAGTGGAACGAACATATCCGTAAAAGGCCGGGTATGTATATCGGTAAACTAGGCGACGGTTCTTCCCCGGACGATGGTGTATATGTACTACTGAAAGAGGTGATGGATAACTCTGTTGACGAGTATGCAATGGGGTACGGAAAGAGCATTGTAATCACAATTGAGAACAGGGTTGTAACAATCCGTGACTTCGGCAGGGGTATTCCTCTGGGCTCACTTGTAGATGTTGCAAGCCGTATGAATACCGGTGCAAAATACGACAGCAAGGCTTTCAAAAAATCTGTAGGGCTAAACGGAGTTGGTATAAAGGCGGTAAACGCTCTCTCGGTTGCATTCTATATCCAATCTTTCCGCGAAGGCGAGAGTCAATATGCAAGATTCTCCAGAGGAGAGCTCATAGAGGAGATGAGAATACCTGCAACCGAAAAGAACGGAACCATTGTCACATTTACACCGGACGAAGAGCTCTTTGGAGATTACCTCTTCAATATGGAGTTTATAGAGAGTATGCTTCGCAACTACTCCTACCTTAATACCGGGCTGCTCATAAAACTAAACGGAAAGGAGTTTGTCTCTAAAAACGGACTTCTGGACCTGCTTAACGAATCGCTCACAAAAGAGCCGTTCTACCCCCCTATTCACCTTAAAGGGGAGGATATCGAGATAGCTCTTACCCACGGAAACGATTACGGAGAGGGTATCTCCTCATTTGTAAACGGACAGTTCACAACTCAGGGGGGTACTCACCTGGCAGCCTTTAGAGAGGCGATGGCCAAAACAATAAAGGATTTTTATAAAAGAGATTTTGACCCGAGCGATGTGCGTCAGGGTATGATTGCGGCGGTGAGCATAAAGGTTCAGGAGCCTATATTCGAATCTCAGACCAAAACCAAACTGGGTTCGAAAGAGATCGCTCCTGGGGGAATCAGTATTAGAAATTTTATAGGCGACTTTATAAAAGAGCAGCTCAATAACTATCTGCACCGCCACCCCGATGCAGCCGATGCGATGCTCAAAAAAATCCTTGATTCAGAAAAAGAGCGTAAAGCCATATCCGGAATTCAGAAGCTGGCAAGAGAGAGGGCAAAGAAGGCAAATCTTCACAACAAAAAGCTGCGTGACTGCCGTGTCCACTACAACGAGAAGCACGAGAGAGCAATGGAGAGCACCCTCTTTATAACTGAGGGGGACTCTGCAAGCGGCTCAATAACAAAGAGCCGTGATGTGGTTTCGCAGGCAGTATTTTCGCTTAAGGGTAAACCTCTCAACACCTACGGACTCACCAAAAAAATTATCTACGAGAACGAGGAGTTCAATCTGCTTCAGGCAGCCCTTAATATAGAGGAAGATCTTGAAAACCTCCGCTACAATCAGATTGTGGTGGCAACCGATGCCGATGTAGACGGTATGCATATTCGACTGCTGCTGCTTACCTTCTTTTTACAGTACTTCCCGGACCTTATACGCCAGGGGCATCTGCACATTCTCCAGACACCTCTATTCCGGGTAAGGAGCAAGAAGGAGACCATCTACTGCTACTCCAGCGAGGAGAGAGACAAAGCAATTCGAAAGCTTGGTAATAACCCGGAGATAACCCGTTTCAAAGGGCTTGGAGAGATCTCTCCAGACGAGTTTAAATACTTTATAGGCGAGAATATCCGTCTTGAGAAGGTGCGACTGGGCAACGACGACAATATCCCCGAACTGCTGGAGTTCTATATGGGAAAGAACACCCCCGACAGACAGAACTTCATTCGCGCCAACCTAAGGCCGGAGGTTGTGATGGAGGATGCTGTTTAAATCACTACGTATGCAAGTATATGTTGTTCAAGTGAATGAAAATAAAACGTTGGCCATTATTGCTGGATTCATACTTTGTGCCAAGCCTGCTAACATAATCATTAAATTTTTGTTTCGAGCTTTCTCAATTGAAACACCAGATGAAAATCCGGGTGATAGTGAAGAAAAAAGTCTTCCCAACGCAGGAAAACTTATTGGTATTACAGAGCGTCTTCTTGCTTTAGCATTGATTATTTTAGGGCAATACGAAGCCGTGGGTCTTATTATCGCAGCTAAATCAATTTTAAGATTCAATGCTACTCAGAAAAGTGAATATGTTTTGGTAAGCACTCTTTTAAGTTTTGGAATTGCAGCTTTTGCTGGAATAGTAATCAATTTAATTAATTAACGGTATTTATGACGATAAATATACTTTATCGGTAAATTATCAGATATAAAAATGGACCTTCAACAAAAAATAGAAAGAATCACAGGCACTCTTCGCCAATTATATCAATTTCCTAAAAAAGAGAGGATATATTCTTAAGGTTCAATAGATATAATAGACTTTCTGCCAACAATCTTTTAGTGGCAATTCATATGGTTTCTAAACTGGGAGGGGGTGAACCCCTCCCTCTCTTTAAAGCACCTGACAAAACTCCGTTTACTCCCAAAACCGGATGCTATTGCAAAATCTTCAGTTGACATTATTGGTTTATCTGTTCCACATAATGAGCAAGTTGCTCTTTTACTGATTATACTTTTTGCGTACTCAACCCTTTTGCTGTTTATATAGCCGGCAAAGTTCTCTTTCTTAATATATCTGATAGATCTGGAGAGGTAGGTTCTGTTGGTCCCAATCTCTCTGGCAAGGGTCTCTAACTTGAAGTTTTGGTCCAGAAACAGATGTTTTTTAGTTAAAAGCTCATCCGATTTGCGGACAATTTCAATAAAATTTCTCAAGTTTGAATTTTTACCCTTTCGCGAGCCTTTTATCTTCAAGAGTTTTGCAAGCCGCAACAGAGCTCTGTATAGAGCAGATTGTCTAATCTTTCCCTTTTTTATCATTAAACCCCTTAATTTTTTGCTCCTTACACCAATCTGCCGGAGAGTTTCCTACAAAAAACCTGAATGCAATGCAGAATGTAGCCATTGACCCAAAACCGGAGAGATCACACATTTGCTGAATTGACATTCTGGGGTCGTTATAGAATAGTCTTTTCGCCTCCTCTACTCTGTGGTAGTTTACAAACTGGTTGAAATTATTGTCGAAACACTCGTTGATAATACGAGAGAGATAGGTTTTATTTGAGTAGAGATAGAGAGCTACCTCCTGAATGGTGAGGTCAGGCCTTAAATAGGGCTTCTCATTCTCAAAATAGCTAACAAGCCTCCCCCTCAACTCCTGAGATTTTTTTTCGTCTGAAAAACGTTTCGCGGTAATCGTTACAGCCCTTAGCTGAGCACCTCTGCCAATAAAGTTAACTCTTGAGAAAAACTTAGAATATGGGTAGATAACTTTAACAAATAGAAATATATTCAGAGCACTTAAGATAAACTTAACCCCCTCTCTGGAGAGGGGATTTGCATCAAATGATATCATAATTAGCACAATAAAAGAGAGGGCAGATGCCGAAAAGAAAATAACCAGCTCCCCCATATTATTACTACTTTCGTTTAGAGTAGCTAATTTAGATATTGGTCTTACTTTAATAAGACGGTAGATTTGAACAGCGGTAGAGATCCCTAAAAGTAACAGGAAGAGGTATATTAGGAATTGGAAATCTTCTATCTTATAGTAGGAGAATAATATAACAAGAAAAAGATTGATTGTCAGTACAGCTCCTATAACAATAACCCCTCCTATTAGACCAAAAGGGAGTCTGTAATTTTTTTGAAGAAAATACAATTGAACCGGGAGGAAAAGCTGAACTATATTACCGGCAAGAATACATTTAACCCCGCATATATCGCTGTACTCCGTCACCTGTGGGAAGATCTGTTTGAATAAAATCATTAAGGAGATTCCGGCAAAGCCGGCAGAGAGAGTTTTCAATCTTATTTTATCATCGTCAGAGATCTCTCTGTTTTGATTGGCAATATAGAACAGGTATGCCGAAAGTACCAGATAGATGAGCAACATCAGAGATCCTACCCTTAAAAAGATCTCTCCAAAGATAAAAAAGTTATTCATAGTGATAGTTTTTGATTTACATACCAAATATATTCAAATTCGGCAAATATCCAAAATTTAATCTACTATCAATTAACTATTTATCTAATTTTAGGTTTATTTTCTAAAATAAAAGGTGATTTTTTTACCGCTTCATCTCATCAAACCCTTGCCCATACACACCCATCACATTTCCAACGCTTAAGAATGCGTTTCGGTCAATTTCGCGCACAACTTTGTAAACATAGTTGCTCTCGGTGCGTCTCACAATAACCATTAGCACCTTCCCCTCCTGTTTGGTGTACCAACCCATCGCATTTATCACGGTAACTCCGCGCCCGATGGCGGTGATACGCTCTGCAATCTCTTCGTGTCTTTTTGAGAAGATAAAGATCTGGATAGACTGCCTTGCTCCGGAGAGTACAAGGTCAATAGTGTATCCGGATACCCCAATGAGCACATAGCCGTAAATTACAACAGCCACCCTGCTACCCAACGAGCCATCTGTAGGTATCAGCAGCGAGCTGGCAATAATTATGATGTCCATCATCAGAATAAGACGCCCCGGTGATATATTCCTGTATTTATTTATTATAAGGGCAATAATGTCGGTACCGCCGGAGCTGCCCCCCTGGGTAAATGTCAGGGCAATCCCTGCACCTGCACAGGCACCCCCAATTATTGCAGAGAGCAGTTTGCCGTTACTTATAGCAATATCCTCAATGAGCTCCGGCGGAATCACTCCGGGTAAAAATTTCAGGAAAAGAGATACCACCGCAACCGCATAAATAGTCTTTATTCCGAATCCTTTCCCTAAGATCTTTATTGCAAGTACCAGAAGAACTGTATTTATTATAAGATAGGAGTAGCTTACCGGGAAGCCGCTCATATAGAAGATTATTGCAGATACTCCTGTAACTCCGCCCCCAACTAGCCCGTTGGGAATAAGAAAGACCACCCAACCAAGTGAGTAGATGAGCAGCCCCAGGGCAATAAGAGAGTACTCTTTTATCCCTGTGAAGATTGTTTTTGTTCTGGTCTCCATTTGAATTTTCCCCCTTTTATTTGATCAAACCCCTGCCCATATACGCTTGTAACTGCAGTTACAGACATAAATGCGTTGCGATCTGTCTCTTTTATTATCTCCGTAATTTGTGGCAGCTGTGTCTTTCTCAATATTATAACCAGCACCTTGCCCTCACTCTTGGAGTACCACCCCATAGATGTAAGAGCAGTAACCCCTCGATTCATACCGCTGTTTACCCTTTGGGCTATCTCCTCATATTTGGAGGAGAAGACCATAACCTGCACCGACTGTTTATTACCCGAGAGAATCATATCTATCACATAGGAGAAGGATACCATCACAATGTATCCGTAGATAACATCGGAGAGCTCTTTTCCGGGGATAAAGAATACAGATCCTACAATTATAAGGTCGCAATAGAGAAACACCCTGCCGGGAGATGTCTCTCTGTACTGTGCAATTATTAGTGCTATTATATCTGTCCCTCCTGTGCTCCCACCCTGCATAAATATCATTCCAATTCCAATACCGCTGAGGGTTCCCCCTATTACGGCATTGATTAGTTTGTCCTCAATATCTGTAACCCAGGGAATGAGGGGCAGGAACTCAAACATAACTGCCGCAACCAAGATGCAGTAGATAGTCTTTATCCCGAATGCTTTGCCCATCATTAGAACCCCAACCAACAGCAGAACTCCGTTAATAAGAATATAGGAGTACGCCACTTTAAAGCCGGTTGCGTAGTTTATCACCGAAGCCAGTCCGCTCACCCCACCACCGGCTATCTGCTCCGGAATAAGGAAGGCCGTCCAGCTGAAGACAAATACAAAAAGTCCTATAGTCATTATTGTATAGGACTTTATCGTTTTAAATATGAGTTTATCCATTCCTGCTGTATTAATATGCTTTGCTAAATATTCAACTGTGAAACCGAGTAGGTTACGGCACTCCCCTTAATAAAAACCCTGTCCGGGGTAACCGTGCAAAAAATAGTTCCACCTCTGTTAGATATCTGTTTTGCGTAGAGTGAGGTTTTCCCGAGTCTTTTGCTCCAGTATGGGGCGAGGGTGCAGTGGGCAGATCCTGTAACAGGATCTTCCAGTATTGTGGCCTGTGGCGTAAAGTAACGCGATACAAAATCACAATCAACTCCCGGTGCAGTAATGATAACACCGCCGGGATTCATATTAATCTCGTCAAATACCGGTCGGTCTATCTCTATATGTTCGATATCTGCCCTCTTATTATAGACCAGCATATAGTCCCTAGCTTTGTACACCTCTAATGGCTTTATACTTAAGCTATCGTAGATCTCAATTGGGAGTGTTGCTCTCTCGCCCTCCCTCAGAGGGAAGTCCATAGAGTACAACTCTCCCTCTCTCTTAACTATTAGATCTCCTGAGAGGGTGTTAAAAACTATCTCATCTCTGTCATAACCAAGTTCAGAGAAGAGAACGTGGGCAGATGCAAGGGTAGCGTGGCCGCAAAGGTCCATCTCAATATCGGGTGTAAACCACCTAAGGGAGAAGTTATCTCCCTGTGCAAGAATAAAAGCTGTCTCCGGAACAAAGCTCTCTCTGGCAATTTTCATCAGAGTGTCGTCTGTAAGCCTCTCCTCGAGAATAACCACTACAGCCGGGTTTCCGGTAAAGACGCCCTCTGCAAATGCGTCAACCTGAAATGATTTTAGTATCATCAGAAAACTATGTTAATAATCTTTTTAGGAACTACTATTACCTTTTTAATAGAGCCTCCCGATAGATACCGGGCTGTGTTTTCATCCTCTCTAACCGCTTTCTCAATCTCTGCAACGGTAAGTGTGTTTGGCAGAGCCAGCTTAAACCTCATTTTACCGTTAAACGAAACCGGATACTCAAACGAATTCTCTATAGTATATGATTCAACGTATTCCGGGAATTTTGCAGATGCTATACTGCTGCTGTTTCCCAGACGGCTCCAAAGCTCCTCTGTGATGTGCGGTGCAAAAGGCGATAAGAGAATGAGCATAGGCTCAAGAATCTCTCTCTTATTGCAGTTGAGCTCCATAAGTTCATTGATGGCAATCATAAATGCACTCACACTGGTGTTGAAGGAGAAGTTCTCAATATCCTCCTGTACCTTTTTTATTAACCTGTGAAGAACCTTGAGCTCTGCAGAAGAGGCCCCCTCGTTAGATACTCCAAACTCCCTCGAGGCGAAGAACAATCTCCAAAATCTTTTCAGAAACCTGTGCACTCCGTCAATTCCGTTTGTATCCCAAGGCTTGGACTGCTCCAGCGGGCCCAGGAACATCTCGTACATCCTTAGGGTATCTGCACCGTAGTTATCACAGATGATATCCGGATTAACCACATTAAACATAGATTTGCTCATCTTCTCTACAGCCCATCCGCAAATATACTCTCCATTTTCAAGGATAAACTCTGCGTTGGCATAGTCCGGCATCCACTGCTTGAAAGCTTCGGTATTTAGTTTGTCATTATGGACAATATTTACATCTACGTGAAGTTCGGTTGTGTCGTAGCTATCTTTTAGCCCCAGTGATACAAATTTGTTTGTCCCCTTAACCCTGTAAACAAAGTTTGAGCGACCCTGTATCATACCCTGGTTTATAAGCTTTTTAAATGGCTCCTCTTCGCACACATAACCCAGGTCATAGAGAAATTTGTTCCAGAAACGAGAGTAGATAAGGTGCCCTGTTGCGTGCTCTGTGCCTCCTATATAGAGATCTACATCTCTCCAATAGCTGTTGCTCTCCTTTGAGACTAGTGCTGTGTCGTTATATGGGTCCATATACCTGAGGTAGTATGCACTGCTCCCTGCAAAACCGGGCATTGTGCTCTTCTCAAGAGGGTACCCCTCATAGTTCCAGTTTGCTGCTCTTGCAAGTGGTGGCTCTCCGCTCTCGGTAGGCAGATACTTATCAACCTCCGGAAGCTCCAGTGGAAGATCTTTAAAATCTACCGGAAAGGCCTCATCATCTTTGTAGAAAATCGGGAATGGCTCTCCCCAATATCTCTGACGGGAGAAGATAGCATCTCTTAGACGGAAGTTCACCTTTCTCTTTCCAAGAGCCCTCTTCTCAACCTCCTCTATTGCAGCAGGAATTGCCTCCTTAACTGTAAGACCGTTGAGGAATCCGGAGTTGCACATTATACCCTCCTTGGCATCAAAGCTCTCCTGAGAGATATCGCAGCCCTCAATAAGCGGGATAATTGGCAGGTTAAAGTGCTTTGCAAAGAGGTAGTCTCTGCTGTCGTGAGCAGGAACGGCCATTATTGCACCTGTCCCATACCCGGCCAGAACATAGTCTGCAATCCAAACCGGAATCTGCTCATTTGTAAATGGGTTAGTTGCATAGCTGCCGCAGAATACGCCGGTCGCCTTTTTTGTCTCCGCCATCCTCTCCCTTTCGGTTTTGCGTTTTGAGGCAGTGATATACTCCAGTACAGCCTCCTTGCAATCTTGGGTGGTGAGCAGCTCTACCCACTCGCTCTCAGGCGCCATCACCATAAAAGTTGCTCCGAAAACGGTATCTGCCCTTGTTGTAAATATCTCCAGGTCGTACTCCTGTACACCATTAGAGACTTTAAATATCATCTCGGCCCCCTGCGAACGCCCTATCCAGTTTCGCTGCATCTCCTTAAGAGAGTCTGTCCACTCCACTCTATCCAGGTCGCTTAGTAGTCTTTGGGCATAGGCAGATACTCTCAGTTGCCACTGCCTCATCTTTCTCTGCTCTACGGGGTGGCCCCCTCTTAGTGAGAGCCCCTCTTTAACCTCGTCGTTGGCAAGCACAGTGCCCAGTGCAGGACACCAATTAACAGAGGTCTCTCCAAGATAGGCAATACGATAGCTCATCAAAATGGAGCTCTTTTGTTTATCTGAAAATGAGTTCCAGCTCTCTGCCGTAAAGAGCTCTACATCTGAGTGAGCTGCATCTACACTGCTGTTACCCTCTCTCTCGAAAATCTTTATAAGAGTCTCTATCTTCTCTGCCTTTTGAGTAGATCTGTTGTACCAGTGGCCGAACATCTCCAGAAAAGCCCACTGGGTCCATTTATAATATTTAGGATCTGAGGTCCTTACCTCACGGGACCAGTCATATGAAAAACCAATCCTATCCAGCTGTTTGCGATATCTCTCTATGTTTTTTTCGGTAGTCCGGGCAGGGTGCTGCCCTGTTTGAATAGCGTACTGCTCGGCAGGGAGCCCGAAAGCGTCATAACCCATAGGGTGCAGAACGTTAAACCCTTTTAATCTTTTATAGCGACTGAATATATCACTGGCAATATAACCCAGCGGATGCCCTACGTGAAGTCCGGCTCCGGATGGATAGGGAAACATATCCAGAACATAGTATTTGGGCTTTGAAATGTCTGTGTCTACTTTAAAGGTCTGGTTTTTTGACCAGTACTCCTGCCAATGTCTCTCAATCTCAAGAAAATTATACTCCATTTTACTACTTTTAAAACAGCTGCAAAAGTAATAAAAAATGCTATCTCTTTAGCTTGAATTCTACAGGTATGGATATTTTAACTCTAACAGGATTTCCTCCAACTGAGGCTGCCCTCCATTTTGGAGATGCCTTTATGACACGAATTGCCTCTGCATCCAGCAGTTCATCAACAGACTTGGTCACTTTAACATTTGTAACCTCTCCATCTTTCTCAACAATAAATTCGGCTATTACCCTTCCCTGAACTCCCTCCTCGACAGCTGCAGGTGGGTACCTGAGGTAGTGGTGTACCCATTTTTGCAAAAATTTTCTCTCGTCAGATTTCTGAAATGTTGCTCTTGTATCTACTTCGTTCTGAGAGTAGATCTTCTCTGCAGAACCCTCTTTTAATGACTCAGCCGCAAGCACTGTTCTCTCAAGCATATTGTCGCTGTTAGCCACTGTCTTAATCAAGTTAAGTGCATACTGGGAGATATCCTCCATTGTACGCAGGTTGAGTTTTTCGGGAGTATCCTTTGGTGTGTGATAGTCGCTGTGAAGGGAGGTGGTAAATAGCACAACCGGTATTCCCAGGGTTGCGAAAACTCGGTGGTCACTTGGAAAGTAGTCTGTTGTATGTATCTGTGGGGTTATCATTGCAGGCATATCGGATACATCCTTCAAGAGAGTTACCAGCTGCGTGTTTGGCAAAACAGTATATAGCTTAAGGTCGCTCCCCTGTGAGGCTCTTCCTACCATATCCAAATTCACCATTAGTGAGATGTTGTTTACAGGGGCAAACGCTCTGTTGGCAAAGTACCACGAACCTATCATACCCCTCTCCTCTGCTCCAAATGCAACAAAAAGCAGAGATCTTCTAAAGTTGAACGACTGTGCTTTTGCCAATCTTGCAACCTCCATCATCACAGCTACTCCGGAGGCGTTGTCGTCTGCTCCTCTGAATATCTGCACTGTATCTCTACCTTTAAAGAACATATCGTTATAGCCCAGATGGTCGTAATGAGCTCCCACAACAATATATTGATCTTTTAGTTTAGGGTCCCATCCCTCAATTATTCCCACAATGTTCTGGGATCTTAGGGTGTCATTTCCATCCATTACCAAGTAGAAATCCTGGCCGGGAGATGGATAGAGCAGAGTTACACCGCTCTTTTTGAACAGGTTCTCAATGTAGCGGGCCGCCTTTAGCTCCCAGAGGCTTCCCGAGCCTCTTCCCAAAAGAGAGTCTGCAGATAGAACTGCTACATCTCTCTTCATTCTATCTATTGCCTCTGTCTGAGAGAAAAGCCCCGCCACACATATCGTGAGCAGAGCTATTGTAAGTAAAAATCTTTTAATCATATCTATTTTTTGGGTGGCAAAACCTCAAGCCAGTATCCGTCCGGGTCATTTATGAAGTATATCCCCATTTTGCTGTTTTCATAACAGATGCAACCCATCTGCTGATGCTTCTCGTGTGCCTGTACAAAATTATCTGTTCTGAATGCAAGGTGAAACTCATTATCTCCAAGATTGTAGGCTCTATCCCAATCTTTGAGCCAGGTAAGCTCCAGTTGGTGTTGTGACTCTCCATCTCCCAAATAGACAATAATAAACGAACCATCTTCCGGGGTAATTCTCCTAACCTCCTCCAGCCCCAGAGCCTCTTTGTAAAAGGCAAGGCTTTTATTTAGATCCCTAACGTTAATGTTGTTGTGGACAAATCTGAATTTTGCCATATATCCTTGTATTTATCTTATAAAGTGCGGCATCTGTTGAGGAATCTCAATGGAGAACTCAACTAACCCGCATATCTCTCCATTTTTATGCCAAGGTGTCTGATGAATCAGTTTTTTTACTCCATTTTTCTCAATTGTGTAGGAGTTGGAGCCTCCGCTATTAAGCATATCCTCTATCATTCTCCAAGATCTCTCTCCGTGACAATCTTTGAGGCTCTTGCCGATAAGATCTCCGTAAGAGTCAAATGTCTTTTTCGCCTTTAGGTTTTGATATAAGACAAACCCCTCTCTGTCGCAAACTGTAACGGCACAGGAGAGCTCTGCTGCCCATTCAAAATTATCCATAACAGATGTTAAGCCTTATAAAACGGTGCTTTTACCACAACTGCCTTTAGCAGCTTCTCTCTGATTTTGATAAAAATTTCGGAGCCAACCTTAGAAAATTCAGGTGCAACATATGCCATTCCAACAGCTTTTTTGATTGCCGGACCCATTGTTCCCGAAGTTACAATCCCTACCTCAACCCCTTTTGTGTCGCAAACAGGGTAACCGTGTCTTGGAATTCCCCTCTCAATAAGTTCAAAACCAACCAGCCTCCTGGTGACTCCCTCATTTTTTTGTTTAAGTAGCAGATCCTTATCTGTAAAATCACCCTTTGCCTCACTGAATTTGGTTATCCAACCCAGACCGGCCTCTATAGGGGAGGTAGTGTCATCTATATCATTTCCGTAAAGACAAAAGCCCATCTCCAGACGAAGTGTATCTCTAGCTCCAAGACCTATTGGCTTTATGTCAAACTCTTTCCCGGCCTCAAAAACCGCATCCCATAATTTGTCGGCATCTCTGTTTGCAACATATATCTCGCATCCACCCGAACCTGTATAGCCGGTGGTAGAGAATATTGCATCCTTTATTCCTGCAATTGTTAGCTTCTTAAATGTATAGTACTCCATATCCTCCACACCGGAGTCGCATATTTTTTGCATAGCTTTAAGCGCCAGAGGACCCTGAACTGCAAGCTGGCAAATCTCGTCCGATGCATTATAGAGCTCTTTTCCCGGAGTAATATTGAACTTTGGAGCTACACTGCAGAGATGGTCGTAATCTTTCTCTACATTGGAGGCATTAACCACAAGCAGGTAGGTTAAACTATCAATGCAATACACTAATAGATCATCTACAATCCCACCCTTCCCGTTTGGAAAGCAAGAGTACTGGACCTTCCCCGGAGTGAGTACCGAAACATCATTGGAGGTTGTGTACTGTAAAAAAGCGAGAGCGTTAGCCCCTTTTACCCAAATCTCTCCCATATGGGAGACATCAAATACTCCAACCTTCTCTCTTACGTGATTGTGCTCTTCGCTAATTCCAAAATACTCTACAGGCATATTGTAGCCTGCAAAGGGAACCATTTTTGCCCCCAGCTTGATGTGCTTATCGGTGAATGCTGTTGTCTTCATTATTATATTTTGATGTTTATTAATTAGTTATGCATATTTTGCCGAACATCATAAACCCAGATATCGTCCGGCCCAAAGTTCTGGTCTCTTAGCTTGTACATCTCGTTAAAAGCCGCTCCCAATGTGCTGTAGGAGGCAGTTGAGACTACCCGAAAGCCATTTTTAAAGTCCATAATTGTGGGAGTAAACCCTTTGCTCTTTAAATACTCCGCCATTTTTGCAGAGTTAGAATGATCCTTAAAGCTTCCAATGATTACATAGTACCTATTGGTTAGATTTGTCTTAGCAGGAGCAGATACTCCTTGTCCTGGTTGGTTTTTTTGTTGAGGCTGGTTAGTTGCCGCAACATTGCTCTCTTTTTTCTGTTCATTAAAAGCAGAGGTGTCAGTTATCATCATTTTTTTTCCCTCTGATGTACTCATCTCACCGGCGTTTCCGATTATAGCGATAGAGTCGTTCATCAACCTCACAGAGTCGTCATATTGCCTCTCCTTTTTCATAGCAGCAATATCTTGAGAAGTTGCCATACCAAGCTGCACTCTTATCCAGTCACACCCTGTAACTACCATAATTGCAGTCATCAGGATTAAAAAAAATTTCACCGTTCTCATAATTGATTAGTGTTAAGGATTTTTCTCTATATACAAAAGTAACATATTTAGCTAAAAGAGAAAAATAAATGTATATTTGAATTTAGAAGGATTAATTAATAGAGATATGACTTGGATTAAAGAGCAGTTTTATGCTATTGTAAACATCTCAGATCACGTAGATATCGAGAGTACTACAGAAAACATTAAAAAAAGCATTGTCTTTCGAGGGATCAATGTATGGATTCTCGCTTTTGCCGTGATAGTAGCTTCGGTAGGGCTAAATGTAAACTCAATCCCTGTTATAATCGGGGCAATGCTCATCTCTCCATTGATGGGCCCAATAATGGGAACAGGACTGGCAGTGGGGATAAACGACACCCAACTCCTGAAGCGCTCACTAAAGAACTTTGCAGTGATGGTTGTAATAAGTGTTGCTGCATCTACAACCTACTTTTTGATCTCACCCCTGGCACTTGCCGAACCTACAGAGCTTCTTGCCCGCACAAGACCAACAATCTACGATGTATTCATTGCGTTTTTCGGGGGTATGGCAGGAATTATAGAGAGTGCCCGCAAAGATAAGGGGACAGTATTTGCAGGTGTTGCCATAGCAACAGCCCTGATGCCACCACTCTGTACTGCCGGGTACGGTATTGCAAATGGAAGTTTCGCCTATTTCGGCGGAGCAATGTATCTATTTATAATCAATTCACTTTTTATTGCTCTATCTACATTTCTTATAATAAGGTATTTAAAGTTTCCGTTTGTCCATTTTGCAGACCCTGCAAAAGAGAGAAAAGTGAGGCGATCTATCAGCCTCTTTGCTCTGGTAATCATTGTACCGAGTATATACAGCGGGTTTGTGGTTATACGTGAGAACAACTTTAATCAATCTGTAAAAAAGTTTATATCTGAGAATAAAAATATTGAAAACGGATATATCTACGATCATAAAATTGACCACTCAAAAAAAATCTCAACTCTGGAGCTCTCTATTGCCGGAGAGAGGTTAAGTGAAGCAAGAAAGGAGATTATGTTTGAGAATCTTGAAAAATACGGGATTACAAGAAATCAGGTGGTAATTAAGGAGAGCGCCGTCTACGATGGAAAATCTTCTGACGAAGCTGTACTAAAGAGCATCTTTGAAAGAAGCGATAAAGAGGTTGCGCAAAGAGAGGAGATAATTAAAACACTAAGCTCCCGTTTGGACTCAATAAAAAACTTAGAGATTCCATACGAGCAGATTACAAAAGAGATTATGGCACAGCACCCTGGAGTAGTTTCAATCTCCCTTGCTCGAGGTACCGAAATTTTTACATCTCCATATGCTGCAAAAAATCAAATAGTTGCAGTAGTAAAATGGTCCGAGCCACTCAAAGATATCGAGCTGCAAAAATTACAGGAGTGGCTCTCGGTGAGGCTAAATACGGCTAATATTAGAATCGTTCAAACCAAATGATAAAAGCACTCATCCTCTTTATCCTTTTTTCCGGAACTATATCCGCACAACGAGCCGACACCCTTAGGATGCTCTTTCTGGGAGATATAATGCAGCATAAAGAGCAACTGGAAGCTGCCTTAATCCAGACAAGTATCCCCGGCAAGAGGAGCCCGGCCGAGCCCGCATCTTACAACTACTCCTCATACTTCTCTCACCTCAAAAGCTACTTTGAAAAGGCAGATATAGTGGGAGCAAATATGGAGACAACCTTTGCTCCGCCTCCGTTCGCCGGTTATCCTGCATTTCGCTCACCAGGTTCACTCGCTGCCGAATGTGTAAAGAGCGGAATTAATCTGATGTTCGCTGCAAATAACCACTCTGCAGACGCAGGATCGGCAGGTTTAAGGGGATCAATTGAAACCTATGAAAAACTCGAGGTCCCTTACACCGGAATATACCGCTCCGGCGAAGATGAAGAGCTTTTGAATCCACTGATAATTGAAAAACGGGGGTTTAAAATTGCCTTCCTTAATTACACCTATGGAACCAACGGAATCAGAACCCCGCTTCCATTTATTATTAAACGTCTTACATCTGCCGAAGTTGAGAAAGATTTGGATTTGGCCAGAAGTAAGTCTGTCGACCTGATATGTGCTGCCGTACACTGGGGAGAGGAGTATATGACAGAGCCGGGTGAGTATCAGCTAAAGTGGGAGAGAGAGCTATACTCAAAAGGGGTGGATATAATTATAGGTTCTCACCCGCACGTACCACAGGATGTAGCAGTTTACAGAGATTCTGCCGGGAAAATTTCTAAGATTACTGCCTACTCTCTGGGGAATGCGATATCCAATATGACAGCAAAAAACACCAGAATAGGAGTAATGCTGGAGATTGCAGTTACTCGAGACAGCACAGGAAAGAGGGAGATTTGCGAACCGCAAAAACATCTTATCTGGACAGTAAGACCAACTTTAAAGGGAGAGAACTACTCAATTCTTCCCATCAAAGATTATCTTACGAACAGCCAAACAAAAGGCAAATTAAGAGAGCACGACTTAATTCTGAACTACTATAAACAATTCAATAAGGAATGACAGAGAGGGTTATAGAACTGGAAGCGATAGATCCGGTTGATATTTACGGGGTCAATAATCGAATAATTGACAGACTGGCATATTTCTTCCCAAAACTTAAGATTGCAGCCAGAGGTTCGCAAATATTCCTCAAAGGGAGTGTTGCCGATATGAAAAAATTTGAAGATAAGCTGAATGCTTTGATTGAGATTAGGGGGAGAAAAAGGAGACTGAATGAAGATGATGTAAACACCCTTTTTGAGGAGCGGACAACAGAGACTACAAGGTTGGTATCAGAAGATGATGGTGAGGTAATTGTCTACGGAACTGAGGGTAAAATAATACGGGCCAGGACAAAGAACCAAAAGTTACTGGTAGAGAGCTACTCAAAGAGTGACCTGCTCTTTGCACTGGGGCCTGCAGGAACCGGAAAGACCTATACAGCAATAGCCCTGGCAGTGAGGGCGCTTAAAAACAAAGAGGTTAAAAGGCTCATCCTCACAAGACCGGCAGTTGAGGCTGGAGAGAGGCTGGGATTTCTTCCCGGCGATATGAGAGAGAAGCTGGATCCCTATCTGCAACCCCTATATGACGCACTTAAAGATATGATTCCTGCCAGGAGATTAATTGAACTTATGGAGGAGGGGATTATTCAGATTGCACCACTTGCTTTTATGCGGGGAAGAACCCTTGAGGGTGCCTTTGTTATCCTGGACGAGGCCCAAAACACCACAATGGGGCAACTTAAGATGTTTCTCACCCGTATGGGAAACAGCTCTAAGTTTATTGTAACCGGAGATGCTACCCAGATTGACCTTCCCAAAAAGAGCGACTCTGGCCTGTTGAGGGGTGTGGAGATGATTGGAGATTTAAAGGGGGTATCTGTAATCAATTTTGAAAAATGTGATATTGTCAGGCACCCCCTCGTTTCTCAAATTGTTGAGGCTTTCGAGAAAAGTAAAGAGGATTAGATAGACTCTCCCAATTTAATGATTCTGCCTCCCCTTTTGCTTGCGGGCTCTCCCCCGGAGAGTGTCCACACTCCGTTAACAATCACCTCATTAATCCCTGTTGCAAACTGATGTGGGCTGGCAAAGGTAGCTGTGTCTATAATTGTAACAGAGTCAAATACCACAATATCTGCAAAATAACCCGGAAGAATTGAACCTCTGTTCTTAAGTCCCAATCTTGATGCAGGGAGAGAGGTGCATTTTTTAACGGCAGTAGAGAGGTTCATCAAAGACTCCTCCCTGCAATATTTGCCCAGAAATCGCGGAAAAGTTCCGTAGGACCTCGGGTGCGGCATACTCTGTGATAGTTTCCCCACAGGAGAGTAGACGCTACCGTCGGAAGCGGGCATTGCCAGAGGGTGAGAGAGGAACATCTTTACATTCTCTTCTGTCATCGCAAAGCCTATGATGCTCACAGATACATTCTCCTCAATGAGCAGGTCTCTGATAAACGGCCACGGCTCTTTTCCGGTGAGCTGACAGCACTGCTCTACGTTTTGCCCGATAAACCTCTTGTTTGAATCTACTCTGCAGGAGGTGACCACTACATTTGCGGGGCCGCCCAATCTTGCAATTCTGGAGAGTGCATAATCCCCTATCTTTTTGGATTTTGATTCATCTTTAAGGCGTGCAATTATCTCCTCCTTAGAGCCGTCACGGTCACTCAGAGGTATAAAACTGGACATACCTGTAGAGAACGCAATGTAGGGATAGCGGTCAAATGCAATATCTACACCCTCTGATGCTGCCCTCTCTATCTGCTTGAGAAGAGCCGGGGCTTTATGCCAGTTAGCAGCATTCTGAGCCTTAAGGTGAGAGATCTGAAGCCGGACTCCGGAGCTTTTTGCTATTTCAATAGCCTCAGCAACGGCCTCCTCCACTCTGTCATCTTCGTTTCTCATATGTATTGCAAATAGCCCGTTGTAATCTGCCACAACTTTGCAGAGCTGAGCAATCTCCTCATTGGAGGCGTATGAGCCCGGAGTGTACTCCAACCCACAAGAGATCCCCAAAGAGCCCTGCTCCATTTGTGTCGCAAGAATACTCTTCATCCTCTCCATCTGCTCCTGGGTACATCTTATGTCTTTGTCACCGACAACAAACTGTCTTAAATCTCCCTGACCGGTAAAAGAGCCATAATTTAACCCCAGCTTCTGTTGTGACAGGGCACCGTAAAAATCACCTATGCTCTCCCATTTGGTTGTCGGGAATGGGCTGGAGCCGCAGTTCCCTCCAATTTCTGTGGTTACTCCCTGATATATCTTACTATCTCCCAGGGGTGATTCAAAAAGATTGGCATCTGTATGGGTATGAATATCCACAAACCCGGGTGAAACAGCCGCACCTTTTGCATCAATTATAACATCTGCACTATCTCCTAATGATGAGGCAATTGCAGATATCTTTCCACCCTTAATCCCTATCTCACCGGGGAAGGGTTTTCCACCCTCTCCGTTATATATTACACCCCCTTTGATGATAGTATCAAAGCGGTTATTTGCCTTTAAGATGCTACTGCTTGCGTACCCCAAGCCGAATGCTGCTCCGGCAAATAGCGAGCTCTGGATGAATTTTCGTCTGGAAATTGTGCTGCTCATAATATCTCTTTTTTAGGTTATCTAATTTTAATGCCGGTACTTTTATACACCTTAACGGCCTCTCCCTGTGAATAGACCAAGTATCCCTCAATTGTCGGGTCGCTCTCGATTATCTCAATTGCCTTCTCAACACCCGCTACCATAAACCAGGTTGCATAGGCATCTGCTGTCATCGCATCCGGAGCTGTAACTGTTGCACTTAAAATGTTCTCCTTTGCCGGGTAGCCGGTAAGAGGGTTAATAGTATGAGAGTACTTTTGGCCATCCTCCTCATAAAATTTCCTATAGTTACCTGAGGTTGCAAGCCCACCGCCGGAAAGAAGCAGAATATCCTGCAAATCCTCTCCCTGAATCATACTACCATCAACAGGTCTGTCTATCCCAACACTCCACTTCTTACCTTTTGGATTAACCCCTTTGCAAAATATCTCCCCTCCAACCTCAATCAGGTAATTTATTATTCCAAGTTTCTCAAATTCAGATGCAATAACATCTGCAGTATAGCCCTGGGCTATAGCGTTAAAGTTGAGAGTTATGTTGGAAATTGTTCTTATTACTTTAGAATTCTCAATGGAGATTTTATCCATCCCTGTGAGCTGCATAGCTGAATCAACTCTCTCTTTGGTGATACTCATCTTGTTTTTAAACCCAAACCCCCAGATGTTGAACAGAGGAGCTGCAGATACATCAAAAAGACCTCCACTAATTTTGTAAATCTCATAAGATCTGTTGAATACATTCCGGAAGAGAGAATCTACTTCCAGATCCTCTCCGTTATTGATTTTTGTAATCAGAGACTCCTTATTGTAAACCGAGAGTGAGAGGTCGATATTTTTGAGAATACCTTCTACAAGTGAGTCAAGTGCAACCCCTTTATCGTCACTGTGGGCTATATGATAGGTTGTCCCTTGTGTAAAACCGTCAATCATCCTGTACTCTGCTTTGTTACAGCCGATAAATATTGTAACAGAAAGCAGTATTAGTGCGCTGTTTAAAAATTTAATTCTCCAATATTTCATTAGGTGGTATACTTTGGCACAAATTTAGAATAAAAATAATATCTTTGCTACTTAATTCGACCTCAGTAAATAATATGAGAAAGTATTCAATTTTTTTTCTGTCACTGCTATTTTTAACATCTCTCTCCTTTACATCCTGCAAGAAGGACGACACCGAAGATGATGAAACACTATATATGGAAGGCACTCTTGTCTACACTCTTCCGGCATATTTAACTGCTCTTCAGGAGGTAGAACTTAATGCTACCGGCATAACAACCCCTACTACCGGCGCTACATATAAATGGCATACCACCGGTTTTGGAGTTGACTCGATTGTTGGGGAGAGTGTGAAGATAATTGCTCCAGGCGGCTATGGAGACTACTCAGTTATACTTACCGTATCACATCCGGATTACGCCTCAAAAACACTATCCAAGACCACAGTAGTAATAAACCCGAACGTTGAGGGGAGCTACTCAGGCACAATAAAAGGGCCCGGAACTCTTACAGATTCTCGTGACGGAAAGATCTACAACTATAAACAATTTGACAAACTATACTGGTTTACCTCAAATCTACAATGGGAAGGTGCAGGAAAAGCCTATAACAACGAAAAGGCTCTCGCTCCAATCTATGGAGTTCTATACACCTGGACCGAGGCGACTGCAGGAGAGAGTAAAACCGGCCTTGGTAACGGTCCTAAAGGGGTCTGCCCACAAGGGTGGAGCGTTCCAACCAAAGAGGATTGGGAAAATCTAGGAGGGGCACTCAAAGGCTCTCCTGTTATCTTTGACTCCAATTGGACAGGCTTAGGAGAGATCGCCGCAGCAAATGCAAAACTTAACGGCACATCTATCTGGAAATATAGCCCGAATAACCTTAAAAACAATACACTCGGTTGGAATGCTCTTCCGGGAGGAAGCTCTTCCAATAACTTTAAGAGTTTTGCAAATATTTCACAATTTGGGTTCTGGTGGAGCTCTTCCCAAAAAGACTCAAACAACGGAGAGTACCGTTTTATCCATTTTGACACCTCAGATTTTCCTTACAACTTTGGAGACAAAAGCTATATGGGAGCATCTGTCCGTTGCGTGAAACTTGTTCAGTAAATAAGAGTATAAACTTTAAAATTTCAAGCATATGAAACTTTCAAAAGGCATCATTACACTGATTATTATTCTCGGTGTCCTGTTCTTAATATTTATGTGGGGAAAGAATGGCTACAATAAAATGGTCAGCCAGGAGGAGGGAGTTATTACTGCCTGGTCACAGGTAGAGAACGTCTATCAGAGGCGTGCAGATCTTATTCCAAACCTTGTTGCCACTGTTAAAGGCTACGCCTCACACGAAAGAGAGACTCTTGAAGGAGTTGTTAATGCAAGAGCAAAAGCAACTCAGACTACAATAGATCCAACCAATATGACACCCGAGAGTATGGCCAAGTTTCAGCAGGCTCAGGGCGAACTCTCACAAGCAATAGGCAGATTGATGGTGGTTGTAGAGCAGTATCCGGATCTCAAAGCAAGTCAAAATTTTTTAGAATTACAGGCTCAGCTTGAGGGGACAGAAAACAGAATTACAGTTGAGAGACAAAAGTACAACGAAACAGCAAGGCTGTACAACACAACTATTCGTCTCTTCCCTAAGAATATTCTAGCCGGTATCTTCGGTTTTGATAAAAAAGAGTACTTTGAGGCTCAAGAGGGTGCAGAGAGTGCTCCTGTAGTGCAGTTCTAGCCGTGGCCTCCTCAAAATATCTCAGTAAAGATGAGCAGGAGCAGATTGTAAAGGCTATCGAGTCTGCGGAGCTCAACACATCTGGAGAGATTCGGGTTCATCTCGAATCTCTTTGCAGTGGGGATCCATTTGAAAGGGCAGTCTACCTTTTTAATAAACTGAAGATGCATAAAACAAAAGATCGCAACGGCGTTCTTATCTATATTGCATTTGAATCAAAAAAGTTTGCAATAATCGGAGATTCCGGAATAAATGCGAAGGTACCGGAGAACTTCTGGGACAAGGAGAAAGAGCTGTTACTCTCGTTTCTTCGTGATGGAGAGATTGCAAAGGGACTTATTTCGGTTATTGAAATTGCCGGAAACAATCTAAAGAGTTACTTCCCATATCAAACCGACGACACTAATGAACAGAGCAATGAGATATCATTTGGTGAGTAGGCTGGTGCTTTTAGCATCCCTTCTACTCCTGTTACCTGCAGTTATCTTATCTGCAGTTCCCCAAAAACCGGTACCTGCAGTTCTGGTAAACGATTTTGCCGGAGTTCTCTCTGCAAGTCAGAAGAGTGATTTGGAGAGCAGGCTGGTTGAGTTCTCTAAAAACACCTCAAACCAGGTTGTAGTAGTCATTGTTGCCTCTCTTGATGGTATGGATAAAGCCCAGATGGCCTACTCGATAGGAGAGACCTGGGGAGTGGGCGATGCCAAATTTAACAACGGTATTGTGATTCTTATTAAACCTAAAAGAGGAAATGAGAGAGGTGAGGCTTTTATTGCAACCGGATACGGCCTTGAGGGGGCTCTCCCGGATGCGGTATGTAAAAGAATCATTGAAAACGAGATGATCCCAAATTTCAAACTAGACAACTACTATGCTGGAATAGATGCAGCACTAATGGTTATTTTACCTATTGCTGCAGGAGAGTACAGCTACCAGGAGTACAAAAAGGGCGAAGAGGGTGGTATTGCAGGAGCGTTAGTCATACTCTTTTTTGTTTTTATTTTTATAGTGCTTGCAATTGGCAAAAAGGGGGGAAATACTACCAACCTGGGAGGCGGCGGCCGCAGAGGGCCTAGTGCTCTGGACCTACTTTTACTGGGATCGTTACTCTCCGGAGGGAGAGGCAGTTCAGGTGGATTTGGCGGCGGATTCGGTGGCGGCGGAGGTGGTTTCGGGGGCTTCGGCGGCGGCGGATTTGGCGGTGGCGGTGCCGGTGGAAGCTGGTAACCTTAGAATGGCCCTACACTCTCAATGTTCCAAACACCTATTGAAGACTCAAGCATTACAAGAGCTTTAGACTTCTCGTATATTGTTGAATAGAAGGAGAGCAGAATCTCGTCATAACTTCTTTGAGCATCCATAACCTCTATAAGGTGTATATCTCCTTTGTAGTACTCCTCTCTTTTGGCTTCCAGAACCTCTTTTGCACTCTTGACTAAACCGGAAGTAAAGAGTTTCATCTTCTTATCGGCAAACAGATATGCATTAAATGCATTAACCACTTCACTCCTCACCTGCATCTGAGCCTGCAGGTATCTGAATTCTGCCTCCCTCTCCTTTGTACGGGCAGCTAATATTTCACCCTTGCCTCTGTTAAAGAGTGGTATAGGGAATGATATCCCAAACTCTATGCCGTTATGTTTTGGAGCCGGGGCAATCTCATTTTTAACCTCAGCGTTAATTCCGTAACCTATAAAGAGGTCAAATTCCGGAATCCTTTCGTTTTTTGCTGCAACCAATGCATATTTTGACAGCTCTATCTCCTTTCTTGCTGCAACAATATCTACCCTGTTGTTTATTGCAGTATTGATAATTTCGTTAAGATTGTAGTTTCGGCTGTTCCAGATGTTCTTTCTTTCAGGAATATAAATGGTGTCATTCCCTCCGGTTCCACAATAGTTAGAAATAGCTTGATAAAGGGCATTAAGCTCGCCTTCAATATCTAAAATCTCGCTATATAGGTTTCCTGTCTCGACTCTGTTTTGCAAAGCATCCAGGTCGCGAATAGTTTCGTGCGCCCTTCTTATGCTGTCTGACTCCATCATCTTGATCTGATCTTTATAGCTGCTCTTGCGAAGCTCATATAGCTCTCTTAGCCGAACAGTCTCAAGCCAGGTGAGGGTTGCATCCTGTTGCAAGATTCTCATAAAATCTGCAAGCAGCATAGCTGATATCTCCTTTGATGTGTGAGCCAGCTTCATTGCAGCAGATCTTCTGCCGGGAGAGATTGTCTGGCTTATCTCCACAATCCCACCATATCCCATCTGCTTATTGTTAAGCTCACTATTGTAGTAACCTAACCCAAGTGATGGGTTATTGAATACAGAGGCCGATATAATCTCTGCATCTGCAATGTCAATTGAGAGCCTCTGTGATGCATACTCCAGATTATTCTTCCGGACAATCTCAAGATATTCGGACAATTTAAGCTCTTTAAATAGCTGAGCATTAGCGGACATTGAAATTGCAAGCATCAGAAATGCCAAGACGAAGAGTTTTCTTCTAATAGTTTGTTTCATCTTTATACTTTCTTAGGTTGTTTAAACTTAATATTTGACAAATAAATATTGATAATCTTACGCCTAAATCTTAGATTTTATATCAATTACTACAATCTCCGATTTTGTTCCTATTCGGAATTTTGGACCCCATAGTCCAATACCAGAAGATACATAATAGTGGGTATCTCCCTTCATCTTATATCCATAAGAGAGTTCATACATCCACTTTACAATGAGGCTACCCGGCCAGAACTGCCCATTATGGGTGTGTCCGGAGAGCTGCAGGTCCACCCCCTCGTTTTGAGCCTGCTCAAGATTAAAGGGTTGGTGATCCATAAGTATTATGGGTTTTGTTTTATCTATGTTTTCTAATATCTCACTCAGCGGAGCCCTTTTTGGGTTGGTTTTATCGTCACGCCCCACAATTTGGATGCTGTCTCCTGCTATTGCTACAGAGTCTATTAGCATTTTAACTCCGGAAGATCTGAGATAGCTGTAGATCTTCTCCTTCTCTCCTGCATAGAACTCGTGGTTACCGCTAATTGCGTAAGTACCGTATTTAGACTCAATTTTGGAGAGCCGCCCTGCAACATCCCATCTGATGAGGGGCTCAAGGCTCATATCTGCAATATCACCAGCAATAAGTACAATATCTGCCTTCTCTCTGTTAATCATCTCTACAAACCCGCTTAAATCCTCTCCGTTTATACTTGAACCAAGGTGAAGATCGCTCATCATTACCAATCTTATTCCATCTCCGGGGAGAGCTTTCTTTATAGATATTTCAACTCTTGTGGTCTGAGGGTTATTGAAGCGGTAGTTTCCGTAGAGTAGCAAAAGTGATACTCCGGCTATTGAGATAATTGCAGAGATGGACTTGGCAGCGGCATAGTTCTCCTTTATAAATCGGGGATAGATATCAAAAAAGTGGTTGAGAACTCTTAAGAGATCAAAACCAAGAGAGATCAATAAAAAGTAGATAACGGCCACCAACCAGGTAAAAGCTACTGCAGATAGGGCTACCATTGCTGTTTGCGGAAGTCTCTCTCCGTAAAACATTCTCACAAAAAATGAGAGGGTAAGAGCCCAAAAAACAATTGAGTATAAATATTTTACAAATGCAATTGAGGGGAGAATCGAGAGCCCGCGTATGAATACATAGTAGTTGTAACCGATTACGAATGTGAGTATGAAGAGAAAAAATGCAATTTTCATATAAAAGTTTATGGATTAAAACAGCTATATTTGAGTTTTGTTTATAAAAGCATATTAAGTTATGAACGAAAGGACTAAGATAGCAAAAAGAGTAACCTGGATTGGGTTCTTCGTTAATCTGATTCTTACCCTGGCAAAACTTTTTGCAGGGATAATAGGCAAAAGTGCAGCTATGACTGCAGATGCTATTCACTCCCTATCAGATTTTTTAACCGATATCGTAGTTATCGCTTTTGTAAATATCTCAGGAAAGGAGTCAGACGAAAATCACCACTACGGACACGGGAAATTTGAAACTTTTGCAACCCTTATAATTGCTTTGGTTTTGTTTGGAGTAGGCGCCGGAATTCTTATAACCGGAGTTGAAAAGATTATCTCATCAATTGGAGGCGACAAAATTGAGCAGCCGGGAATGATTGCCTTTTGGGCTGCCATTATATCAATCATTGCAAAGGAGATACTCTTCCGCTACACTCTAAAAATAGGAAAAGAGATAAAGAGCGATGCAGTAATTGCAAATGGTTGGCACCACCGCTCAGATGCCTTCTCCTCAATAGGAACAGCACTCGGCATTTCCGGAGCAATCTTTTTGGGCGAAAACTGGAGAATACTTGACCCCATTGCAGGGGTAATCGTGAGCTTTTTTATTATGAAGATTGCCGTTGAACTCTCCATTCCAAGTATTAAAGAGCTCCTTGAATCTTCCCTTTCATTGGAAATTACAACCGAGATAGAGGCCATAATCACTTCCCATCCCGAAATAATTAGATATCACCATCTTAGAACCAGGAAAATAGGCAGCATTTATGCGATAGATGTTCACATTAAAATAGATAAAGAGACAACGTTTATAAGGTCGCACGATATAGCCTCAGAACTCGAAACCGAACTTCGTAACCGTTTCGGCAAAGGAACCCAAACAAGCATTCACACAGAACCTGTTTAAAATCTGTTTTATTCTATTGACAAAACAAATTTTGGCCATTTTTATTTTATGCACAAAACGATTATGAGAAAAATACTGCTTTAAGGCATAGTATTTCTTATAGCTTGCAATCCGGCAATTCACTGGCAGTAAAACATTTTGGCTAATTGTTGGCAACTGCCAGCCCCAATAACAGATTCTCATCGTCTAGTGATGCGCTATGCATAGCTCTCATAAAAAACGGAAGCATTTGCTTCCGTTTAAGACTTTAATTCTTTGTTGTAATTAAACTAAAAGAGGCGTTTCTTGTTTATTGTTAACATTTTAAATAACTTAATAATGTTATGCCTTTTTATAAAGCTTAATAAAGAGCTTTACAACAAAATAGATGACAGTAGCTACTATTGCAAAAACAATAATTTCAATAAAATCAAGTTTATACATATTATTATATTTTTAAATGAAGTTATATAAATAAATTTAATACTGATAAAAAATTACATTTCAGTGTAATTTATTTCTCCTGTATAATTGTCATAATCAATCATACAGCCAAGTAACCCATTATAAGTATAGGTAACTCCAATCACTTCAGTAATTTCCAATGTGAAAGCTCCAATAATTTGAAACCTAACAATACGTTGGTTTGAATTAGGGGTGAAAACATGATTTAAAGATTGTTGCACATATGAGTAAAATGATACTCCAGTAATCCAAGATGTCGCAGAAAAAGTGGTATCATCAAGTATTGAACCAGCTACATGCAGCCATGTTAAATTAAATGCCCAAGTTGTTAGATTTACAGTTTCCATTCCTTTGGTTAATACTGATTCCGTTTTTATTTGCAATGGAATATTTTTACAATTAAGCTCTGCTAATTTATTTTTAGATGCCAAAATTTCTTTTTCTATCTTACTAATATCCATTTGATTCAAAATTGTTTTTTTCGAATCATTAATTTTAACATTATACTTATCTTCTAATTTTTTTAGATTAGATGATACATCATACTCTTCAAAGTTTTTACTACAACTTGTTGAAGAAAAAATAAAACAACAAAGGATGGCAAATAAAAATGTTTTTTTCATAAAAATAGATTTAATAATTATTAGTTTATTGTAGATCAGCACATCAAACATAATTACAAAAAATGAATAAAAAAATCTTATAATACTTTTTTATTCATGGAGTTCCCTAACAATTAGGATTTAACACCTAAAAAAGTTAAGAATCTCCACGCCCGCTTACGTTTTCTAATGGTTAAATATTATTCAAAAACTTACAAAGTAGATCCTATCCCATAACCTGAAGAACAGTAGGGAAATAAAATATTACCTGGAATCAGAGTAAAATTACTTGATTAAATAACGGAAATTTACAGCAGTCCGGCAAAAAAGTCGTTGCCTTTGTCGTCCACCAATAAAAATGCAGGGAAATTTTCTACCTCGATTCTCCATATCGCCTCCATCCCTAGTTCGGGGTACTCAAGCATCTCAACCTTTTTAATGCTCTCCTGGGCAAGTATTGCAGCCGGGCCGCCTATGCTGCCCAGATAGAAGCCGCCAAATTGCTTACAGGCATCGGTAACCTGTTTGCTCCTGTTTCCTTTGGCTATCATAATCATACTCCCTCCGTGGCTCTGGAAGAGACTTACGTAGGAGTCCATCCTCCCGGCTGTTGTGGGGCCGAATGAGCCGCTTGCAAATCCCTGTGGTTTTTTTGCAGGACCGGCATAGTAAATGGGGTGGTCTTTAACATACTGCGGCAGTCCCAACCCGGAGTCAATCCTCTCCTTCAGTTTTGCGTGGGCACTATCCCTTGCAACTATAATTGTCCCGCTAAGAAGCAGAAATGTAGATACCGGATATTGAGAGAGATTGGCAAGTATCTCTTTCATAGGGCGGTTAAGGTCTATCTTAACGGCTCCTGTGTGAGTTGCCTCTACATTTCTCAATTTTTCCGGAATTAGTCTGGCAGGATTTGAGTCCAGTGTCTCCAGCCAGATACCCTCTTTGTTGATTTTAGCCTTAATGTTTCTATCGGCACTGCAGGAGACACCCATCCCCACAGGACAGGAGGCACCGTGTCTGGGCAGGCGTATAACCCTTATGTCGTGTGCATAGTATTTTCCTCCGAACTGGGCACCTATCCCCAGAGAGTTGGCAGCCTTTAGCAGCTTTGCCTCCAGCTCAAGATCCCGGAAAGCGTGACCCTCCTCGCCCCCTTTTTTAGGCAGTTCATCCAGATATTTTGCCGATGCAAGCTTCACTGTTTTCATACACTGCTCGGCAGAGGTCCCGCCAATCACAAATGCAATATGGTATGGAGGACAGGCAGATGTTCCGAAGAGTTTCATCTTCTCCACAAGGTATTTTTCAAGGGTGCCCGGATTCAGAAGTGCCTTGGTCTCCTGGAAAAGGAAACTCTTATTTGCAGATCCTCCACCCTTTGCTACAAAAAGAAATTTATACTCACTCCCGTTTGACGAATAGATATCTATTTGTGCAGGGAGGTTATTTCCTGAGTTCTTCTCGGTGTACATATCGAGCGCAATGGTCTGGGAGTATCTCAGGTTATCCTGCTGATATGTGTCAAATACCCCGTGGGCAAGAGCCTGCTCGTCGCCTCCACCCGTCCAAACCTTATCTCCCTTTTTAGCTACGACTGTCGCTGTGCCTGTATCCTGGCAAAAGGGAAGAACTCCTTTGGATGAGATATCTGCGTTAAGAAGCATTGTTAGGGCAACTGCTCTGTCGTTCACACTTGCCTCGGGATCACTAAGTATTTTTGATACCTGCTCATTATGTTCGGGGCGTAACATAAATGCTATGTCGTGCATAGCCTGGCTGGAGAGCATTCTCAAACCCTCTATGTCAACTTTTAGTATCTCCTCCCCTTCAAATAGTGATGTTGATACGTATTTATTTGTAAGTAGGTGATATTCTGTTTTGTCGGTTCCCAATGGGAACATCTCATTGAATTTAAACTCCATCTCTCTCAATTTATATTTGTTGTCCGGTATATAAATAATAAACAAACTGCAGGGCAAATTGTGCGCCCATTGCTCTAATTTGCACTTGAATTCTGCATTAAAAACTCCCTCATAAACTCATTAAGGCCACCGTCCAGTACCTCCTGAGTGTCCGAAGTCTCATAATCTGTCCGCAAATCTTTAACCATCTTATAGGGGTGAAGCACATAGCTTCGAATTTGGGAGCCCCACTCTATCTTCAACTTCTTCCCCTCCAACTCTGCCTCCTTCTCCCTTTTCTTCTTAAGCTCCAGTTCATAGAGATGAGACTTTAATATTCTCAGAGCATTCTGCCTGTTGTCCAGCTGAGAGCGGGACTCGGTATTCTCTACCGTAATTCCGGTTGGAAGGTGTCTTACCCTCACCCCTGTCTCTACCTTATTCACATTCTGCCCTCCGGCCCCACCGGAACGAAAGGTATCCCACTCTATATCTCCCGCACTTATCTCAATGTTAATAGTATCATCAACTGCGGGGTAAACAAATACAGATGAGAATGTGGTCTGTCTCTTACCCTGAGCATTGAAGGGGGATATTCTCACAAGACGGTGTACTCCATTCTCTCCCTTAAGATAGCCATATGCATACTCTCCCTCAAACTCTATTGTAACAGATTTAATTCCAGCCTCCTCACCATCTATAATGTCATAGATATGGACTTTATACCCGTTTCTCTCACCCCATCTGACATACATCCTCATTAGCATTGAGCTCCAGTCATTACTCTCGGTACCTCCGGCACCGGAGTTTATCTTAAGAATTGCTCCAAGATTATCTCCCTCATAACCCAGCATACTCCTCATCTCCAGAGCCTCAACCTTTGTTAAGAGATTTCTGTAGTGCCCCAATATCTCACCCTCAAGAGTGAGATCCTCCTTAAGAAAATCAACCAGAACACCCAAATCCTCCATAAGAGTCTCTGCCTCGGTATAACTCTTGACCCAATAATTAACTGCTGATGTTTTTTTTAGAAAGAGCTCTGCCTCTGTCGGGTTTTTCCAGAAGTCGGGATCAACTGTCCTCTGCTCGCTCTGTTGTAACTCTACTCTCTTATTTTCGATGTCAAAGAGACCTCCCCAGCGCCAGAATCCGCTGACGGATCTCTTTGTACTGATCCGTTGTAAACATAACTTTATCTATTTGTTAAATCAATCTATTTGGCAAAGTTAGCCAATAATCTGTTTACCTCACATAAAACCTTTTCGTACTCAAAGCCCCGAGAGAGGGCAAACCGAATAAGTTTTGCTCTTATCTTCTCCCTATCCTCCTTTTTTAATGTGTGCAGCTTCCTCTCAAGAATGGAGTTGAGCTTATCGTCCCTCTGTTGAGGTGTTATGGTTAACATTGCACTCTCTATTATCTCATCCTCTATCGCCTTGCTCCTGAGCGACCACCTTATCTTTGCCGGCCCCCACCCGCTTAAAGAGCTCTTGTCTCTCACAAATGATTGAGCAAATCTGCTGTGGTCAAAAAACTTATCATTAGATAGCGACTCTATTATCTCCTCTACCTCCTCACCGGTGAGGGAGTACCTCTTAAGTTTATTCAATATCTCGCTCTTGCAGCACTCACGTACCGAACATATCCTCTGCATCGCTGCAAGAGCATTGGAGCCTCTTTCCATCTTAAATAGATATCCTTTTAAAAAATCTTAGTGTCTCACCTATCCAGAGCACTACTGAGGTGCCTGCAATCACTATCATCCAGTCGCGGAATGTAAGGGGAACTGTTCTAAAGAGCTCTCCTCCAAACTCCACAATCAGAAGCTGACCAATAATAATAGCACTGGCCACTACTATAAATGCAGGACTTGAAAAGATCCCCTTAAATGCAGATTTCCCTGTTAAAAATGCCTTTGCATTGAAGAGATTCCAGAACTGCAACATAACAAAAATTGTAAAGAAGAGAGAGATGTTATACTCAGATATCTCATTGTTAGCGTCACCCAAATACCAAAGTATCGTTAGAAGCCCAACAATAAAGAGGATAGCAGTAATAAAAATATTGCCCCTCATAGATGGAGTTACAATAAATGCCCCGGGGCTTCTTGGACTGTTTTTGAGAACTCGAATATCCGGTGGCAGCGAGGCGAGTGCTCCGGCTGCAAATGTGTCCATTATAAGGTTTACCCATAGCATTTGGGTAATAGTGAGGGGTATCTCTTTCCCGAAAATGGAACCAAGCAGTACAACCACTAGTGCAGTCACATTTATTGTTAATTGAAAAATAAGGAATCTCTGAATATTATTGTAGAGAGACCTTCCCCAAAGAACTGCTGTTACAATTGAGCTGAAAGAGTCGTCCAAAAGGGTTATGTCGCTGGCCTCCTTGGCAACCGATGTGCCCGAGCCCATTGAGAGACCCACGTGGGCGTGGTTAAGGGCCGGGGCATCATTTGTACCATCCCCCGTTACGGCAACCACCTCACCCAGCCTCTGAAGCAGTCTCACCATCCTCTCTTTATCTGCAGGCCTTGCTCTGCACATCACTTTAATCCCGGGGAGCCTCTCCATCGCCTCATTATCTGAGAGTGCATCAAATTCGGAGCCCGAAATAATTCCGCTCACCAACTCATCCTCTCCAAGAATGCCTATCCGCCGGGCAATCTCTCCTGCAGTTCCCGGAGTATCCCCGGTTATCATCTTCACCTTTATCCCGGCACTTACGCATCTTGCAACAGCTTCGGTAACATCCTCGCGCAAAGGATCTGAAATTGCAACAACTCCCAGATAAGTAAGCCCACCCTCTTTAACAAGGCTCTCCACATCTTCTGAAGCCATTTCGGGAGAAATTTCACGATAACCGAAACCCAGAGTTCTCATTGCCCTGGCCTGGTATCCGGCAAGTATTTCAGAGATCTCTGCGGGATAATCATTTGTAAATGAAGCCACAATCTCCGGAGCACCCTTTACATATAGAAGGTACTTCCCAGATTCAGTTGAGAAGGCAACTGTTGCCATATATTTTCTTTCGGTAGAGAATGTGAGCTGGTTAACTATTTTTGAACTCTCCCTTATTTTAAGATAATCTTTTCCGTTTTCGCTGAGCCAAATAAGCAGGGCAGCCTCAGTGGGGTTGCCAAGAGTACGGATTTTACCAGCAACAGATCTATCCAGGTGGGCTGTAGAGTTTAGGGCAATGCTCCCGTCAATAATCTCCGGATTATCAACGAAGAGTTCATAGCTGACCCGCATCTGATTTTGGGTAAGGGTCCCCGTTTTATCTGTGCAGATCACTGTTGCCGCCCCCATAGTCTCGGTTGCGTGCATCTTTCTTACCAGATTGTTACTGGTAAGCATCTTTCTCATACTAAGAGCAAGAGAGAGTGTAACTGCCATTGGCAGCCCCTCAGGGACGGCAACAACAATAAGAGTGACAGAGACCATAAAGTACTTTAGAATTCTTACAGCCATATCTCCATCTATCCAGGATGCAGACTCCAGCGGGTTAAACCCAATAAGGTATCCGATAATAAAAAATATAAGAGCAAATGCAATAGCTATAAGTGCAGAGACTCCCCAACTCAGCTTGGAGAAATAGGTGTGTTTAACACCCGGCTTTAACAGCTCTATCCCCTCCATAATAATCGGAATCCAGACCTTTGCAATAGCAAGAAATCCTGCGACTATTACTGTAAAAAGGGTCCACAAAGGGGCAGCTCCGTAATGTGCATCCCCTAAGAAGATATCTTTAACAAAGAGAGCCGCAAATGTTGCCACGGCAAGTATAAAACCGGCAAATCCGATAAATCTGGCCAAACCCTCAAGCTGTCTGTTTAAAGGGGTTGGCTCATTACTGATCTCGGCCGAGCGCCTTGCTACCTTTCCATATTCGGTGTTGTCTCCGACGGATGTTACCCTGCACAGGCAATAGCCCTCTAGAATAGTAGTGCTTTTATATATTTGATTAACAGGATAGGTGGCGTCATTTGAGAGGTTATCCTGGGTTACCCTCTTCCTTGCCAAAGGCTCTCCTGTGAGTGCAGACTCATTAACCGATAGTGAAACTGCCTCCAACAACTCTCCGTCTGAGGGAATCTCCTCTCCTGCATCCAGTATTACTATATCTCCAACAACTATATCTCTCTTGGGAACCTCAGTGATAGAGCCATCCCGAATCACTTTTACCGGAATCTCCTCGTTAACCTTGTTTAACAGGTTAAACTTCTTGCCAGCATCAGCCTCAAACCAGAAGGCGATTCCGGTTGCAAGAAGAATGGCAAAGATAATCCCGAGGGTCTCGTAAACCTCTCCACTGCGAATAGAGATTAGCAGCGAGAGAAGTGCTGCAATCAACAAAATACGGATTATCGGGTCATTGAATTTACCCAGGAACAGACGCCACAACGGCTCTCTAGGTGGAGGGGTGAGAATGTTCTCTCCATTGACTCTGCGGCTCTCATCTGCCTGCTCTTTGGTTAGCCCTTTATAATCTGATACGTTAGAACTCCTGTTCATTAAACTCTCTCTTTATACTGTTTCCGCTCAACATACCGCAGGCAGCCAGAATATCCTCCCCACGTGAGGCTCTTATAGTAGATGTTATTCCCGCTCTGTTAAGTCTGTCTCTGAAATTTTCTATGATAAGATCCGGAGAGCTTTTATATCCAAAGTCCGGAATCTGGTGAAATCGAATAAGGTTTACACGACACTCAAGCCCTTTGAGCATTCGAGTAAGGGCATCTGCGTGTCTTTTTGTGTCGTTCCATCCCGAGAACATTATATACTCAAAACTGACCCTCCGCTGCCCGGTAAAGTCATACTCCTTAATTAATGATACTATCTCATCAATCGGCCACGCCTTTTGCATCGGCATCATCTCTGCACGCTCACGTTCAAAAGGGTTGTGAAGCGAAACTGCCAGGTGACACTTTGACTCGTCCAGGAATCTTCTTAATGTACTACCTACCCCTATAGTAGATACTGTAACTCTTTTTGGACTCCACCCAAAACCCCACTCAGATGTGAGGATTTGAGTACTCCTTAGAACCTGCTCATAGTTGTCCAGCGGCTCACCCATCCCCATATATACCACATTGGTGAGTCTGTCGCTCTCATTTACATTTATGATTTGTGAAATAATCTCGCCAGCTGTAAGTTGCCCCTTAAAGCCCATCCTTCCTGTCATACAGAAGTGGCAACCCATTTTACACCCTGCCTGAGACGAGATGCACAGAGTGGCCCTATCTTCGTCCGGAATCATAACAGACTCTATGGGAGTTCCGGTAAGAGAGGAGAAGAGGTATTTTTTAGTCCCGTCTGCAGATGTTATCTCCTCAAGCGGTGCATATCCTCCAACCTCAAAATGGTCGGCGAGCCTCTCTCTGGAACTCACCGAGAGATTGCTCATCTGAGCGATATCTTTTACCTTTTTTTTGTAGAGCCAGTCCAAAATCTGTTTTGCCGTAAATGCCGGAAGTGACAGATTATCTGTTATTTCCCTGAGTTCGGGTAAAGTTGCTCCAAGTAACCATTTTTTCATCCTGCAAATGTAGAGAAATTTGAAAATCATTTGTTATTTTTGCAAGAATTTAAAACATAAACATTATGGCAAAGGAGAAGGAAGAAGTTAACAGAGGTGCCGGGATTAACCCCGAGAAGCTGAAGGCCCTGCAGGCCACGTTGGACAAGATTGAGAAGGATTACGGGAAAGGCACCGTTATGAAGTTGGGAGAGCAGCCAAAATGGGAGGTCTCTACTATTCCGTCGGGATCTATATCCCTGGACTTCGCTTTGGGAATAGGCGGATACCCAAGGGGGAGAGTGGTTGAGATCTATGGGCCCGAGTCCAGCGGTAAGACAACTCTTGCAATACACGCTATTGCAGAGGCTCAAAAAGTGGGTGGAATTGCTGCAATCATTGATGCAGAGCACGCTTTTGACAGAACATACGCAAAAAAGCTGGGTGTAGATGTAGATACTCTTCTAATATCCCAGCCGGATAACGGAGAGCAGGCGCTTGAGATTACAGACCACCTTATTCGCAGCGGTGCAATTGATGTAATTGTGATTGACTCGGTTGCAGCTCTTACCCCTAAAGCAGAGATAGAGGGAGAGATGGGAGATTCCAAAATGGGGCTTCAAGCAAGGCTTATGAGCCAGGCTCTAAGAAAACTCACGGCAAACATCAGTAAAACAAACACCTGCTGCATATTTATTAACCAGCTCCGAGATAAAATTGGTGTTATGTTCGGCAATCCGGAGACAACAACAGGTGGAAACGCTCTTAAGTTTTACTCATCTGTAAGGGTGGATGTCCGTAGGATTACCCAGCTAAAAGATGGCGAAGAGGCTACCGGAAACAGGGTTAGAGCAAAAATCGTGAAAAACAAGCTTGCACCACCTTTCAGAAAAGCTGAATTCGATATCGTATTTGGAGAGGGGATTTCAAAAATCGGAGAGATAATTGACCTTGGAGTAGACTTTGAAATTATCAAAAAAAGCGGCTCGTGGTTTAGCTACGGTGATACCAAACTAGGTCAGGGGAGAGATACAGTTAAGCAGATTATTCTGGACAACCCTGCTTTGATGGAGGAGATAGAACAGAAAATACGCGTTAAACTACAGGAAAGCAGAGACTAAACAGCTCAAAAAACAAATGGAAATTGTATTAAGCGGAATCCGACCCACAGGAAATCTGCACCTTGGCAACTACTACGGTGCACTAAGGAACTATATTAAGATGCAGGACAACTACAACTGTTTCTTTTTTATAGCAGACCTGCATTCATTAACCACTCATCCTCACCCGGATGATTTTCACTCCGGGGTAAGGACAATCCTTGCAGAGTATCTGGCCTCCGGCCTGGATCCCGAAAAATCTGCAATTTTTGTACAGAGCGATGTTCCGGAAATTGCAGAGCTCTACGTTATTTTAAATATGATCTCATATAAAGGTGAACTGGAGAGGACAACATCATTTAAGGACAAGGTGAGACAGCAGGCAGATAATATTAACGCAGGGCTTCTCACCTACCCTGTACTTATGGCATCGGATATTCTGATTCACAGGGCCAATCTTGTTCCTGTTGGAAAAGATCAGGAGCAGCATCTGGAGATGGCAAGAGTTCTTGCAAGAAGGTTCAATACATTCTATAATTCGCCTGTATTCCCGGAGCCCAAAGCCTTTAACTTCGGAGACGATCTGGTTAAGGTCCCCGGGTTGGACGGAAGCGGAAAGATGGGCAAAAGTGAGGGTAACGGGGTCTATCTCTGTGACGACGAAAAGACAATTCGCAAAAAGGTGATGAAAGCGGTAACAGATAGTGGGCCCACAGAGCCAAACAGCACAATGCCGGACTCTGTTGCAAATCTGTTTACACTTCTCAATATTGTCTCCGAAAAAGAGACTGTCACCCACTTTATGCAGAGCTACAATAACTGCACAATCCGCTACGGAGATCTTAAAAAGCAGCTTGCAGAGGATATCTGCAGGCAGACCCTTCCGATAAAAGCGAAAATAGAGGAGATATACGAAGATGAGGAGTACCTTCGTAAGGTGGTAAAACGAGGAACAGACCTGGCCAGAGAGAGTGCGAACGCAACCCTTAAAGAGGTTAGAAAAGCGGTTGGCTTCAGGAGCTTCCTTAGCTGTGATGATTAGTAAAGAGACTATAGAGAAAATACTGGATGCAGCACAAATTGTTGACGTAGTCGGCGATTTTGTTGCCTTGCGAAGAAGGGGGGCAAACTATATGGCTTGCTGCCCTTTTCATCACGAAAAGACACCCTCCTTCTCAGTCTCTCCCTCTAAGGGAATATTCAAATGCTTCGGTTGCGGAAAAGCGGGCAACTCGGTCAATTTCGTTATGGAGCACGAACAGCTGGGTTATGTAGATGCTCTTAAGTTTCTCGGAAGAAAATACTCAATCGAGATAGCAGACAGGGAGGAGACAGAGCAGGATGCCCAGAACAGATTGAGGTCGGAATCTCTGTTAGCGGTTACCCAGTTTGCTCAGGAGTTCTACACAAACTCGCTCTGGAATACAGACCAGGGGGTGGCTGTGGGGCTGAGCTACTTTAAAGAGAGGGGCTTTGATGAAGCTCTTATTAAGAAATTTATGCTGGGCTGGGCCCCCACAGGCAGAGATTCGCTCAGTAAAGCAGCTCTAAAAGCGGGTTACAAAAAAGAGTTTCTTATTGCCGCAGGGCTCTCCATTGAGCGGGACTCAGATAAAGAGCTGGTAGACCGTTTTTACGACAGAGTTATGTTTCCTGTCCACTCCATCTCCGGAAGGGCTATTGCCTTTGGGGGCAGAACACTTCGGGCAGATAAAACAGTCGCAAAGTATATTAACTCCCCAGAGACAGAGATCTATATTAAGAGTAGAACTCTCTACGGAATTTTCTTTGCAAAGAGCTCAATCACCAAGATGCAGAAATGCTATCTCGTAGAGGGATATACAGATGTACTTGCATTTCATAAATCGGGTGTAGATAATGTTGTGGCATCAAGCGGCACATCTCTTACCACAGAGCAGATCCGGCTCATAAAGCGATTTGCCCCGGAAGTTGTAGTTCTTTACGACGGAGACGCCGCAGGGATAAAAGCCTCATTAAGGGGAATAGATATGCTTCTGGAGGAGGGACTTCGAATTAAGGTGGTTCTCTTCCCTGATGGAGAGGACCCGGACTCTTTTGCAAGAAAAAACAGCCCTGAGGTTCTCAAACAATTTCTGGAGGAGTCTCAGGAAGATTTTATTGCATTTAAAACCCGTCTGCTATCTGCCGAGACAAAAAAGGACCCGATCAAGAGGGCTCAGCTTATTCAGGAGGTAGTTGCAAGTATTGCGGTAATCCCGGATGCTATCAGCAGGGCAGTCTATATTGAGGAGTGCTCTACAAGGTTAAATATCTCGGAGGACATTCTCTCTACTGAGGTTAAGAAGTTGCGTAAAAAGAGGCAGTACGGAGCCTACTCATCTGAGTTTACCCCTGCCCCTGAACCAGGAGTTCCACTCTACTTCCCTACTTTGGAGACAGGAGAGAGGTTGCCTGAGTTCATCACCAACACCTATTGTGAACCTGCAGAGAAAGAGCTTCTCTACTATCTTATTAAATTTGGAGAGCACCCCCTCTATGGAGCAGACGAAGAGAATCCGGGGTCGGTTACAGTCTCTCAATTTATACTTACAGAGCTCTCTAATGATGATCTTGAGCTTCAAAACCTTATTTACAAAAGCATCTTTGACGAGTACTATCTTGTTAAAGAGATTGGCCAGCAAGAGATTCAAAAACACTTTATTAACCACAGAAATCAGGATTTTGTAAATGTGGTGCTGGACCTTCTGCATCAGGAGCATAACCTCACAATTAAACAATTTGTTGCAGAGATACCTCCCGAGGAGCATCTGCTCTCAACTATGGTTCCAAAATCTATCCTCATCTATAAAGCCAAGATTACTGCAATTGCCTATCAAAATCTATGTAAAGATCTCTCCCTGGCAGAAAAAGATAAAGACAGCATCCGGCAGAATGAGCTGATGGAGCAGCTTCAGATACTGATGCATATCCGTAACTCCTTCTCCAAGGAGCTTAAGAGATTGACCATTTAAGATTTTTCTTAACTTTGTCGCCTAAATTTTCCAACCGATGAACAGCAACTTTAAACGTCACCTAATCACCGCAGCCCTGCCCTATGCTAACGGAGCAGTACATATTGGACATCTTGCAGGGGTATATATTCCTGCCGACATCTATGCCAGATACCTGCGAATGCGAGGTGAGGATGTACGCTTTATATGCGGTTCGGACGAACACGGGGTTCCAATCACCATCAAGGCAAAGCAGAACAACTGCACTCCTCAGGAGATAGTTGATAAATATCACCTTATCATTAAGGACTCATTTGAGAGACTTGGAATCAGTTTTGACATCTACTCCCGGACAAGCTCTGCAATACATCATAAAACAGCATCTGAGTTCTTTAAAAAGCTGTATACAGAGGGGAAGTTCATCGAGAAGGAGAGTGAGCAGTATTATGACGAGCAGGCAAAGCAGTTTCTTGCCGACAGATATATCTGCGGGACCTGTCCTAAATGTTTGGCAGAGGGTGCATACGGCGATCAGTGCGAGAAGTGTGGCAGTACCTTAAGCCCAACTGAACTTATCAATCCAAAATCTACCCTTAGCGGCAATATCCCGGTTATGAAGAGCACCTCTCACTGGTATCTTCCTCTTGACCAGTACGAACCCTGGCTCAAGGAGTGGATCCTGGAGGGGCATAAAGAGTGGAAGGTGAACGTTTACGGGCAGTGTAAATCGTGGCTGGACGGAGGTCTTCAGCCAAGGGCTGTAAGCCGTGACCTGGACTGGGGAGTTCCGGTTCCGGTGGATGGTGCAGCCGGTAAGGTTCTCTACGTTTGGTTTGATGCCCCTATAGGGTACATCTCCAATACTATAGAACTTATGCCAAATGATTGGGAGAGTTGGTGGAAAAGTGAAGATACCAAGCTTGTACATTTTATAGGTAAAGACAATATTGTTTTCCACTGTATTGTTTTCCCCGCTATGCTCAAAGCGTACGGCGACGGTTACATCCTTCCCGAAAATGTGCCTGCTAATGAGTTCCTCAACCTTGAGGGGAACAAAATATCCACCTCCCGTAACTGGGCAGTGTGGCTACACGAATATCTGGACGAGTTCCCGGGTAAGGAGGATGTCTTAAGATATGTACTATGTGCAAATGCTCCCGAAACAAAGGATAACGACTTCACCTGGAAAGATTTTCAGACCAGAAACAATAGCGAACTGGTGGGAATTTTCGGAAATTTCGTAAACAGGGCTGTCGTTCTTACCCACAAGTATTTTGAAGGGGAGACTCCTGCCGCACTTAATTGTTTAGCCATAGATGACGAAGTTCTGGCTCAGATTCCTATCCTAAAAAAGAGCATTGAGGATAATCTGGAAAACTACAAATTTCGCGAAGCTCTTCGCGAAGCTATGAATCTGGCTCGTCTTGGTAACAAATATCTTACAGATACGGAGCCCTGGAAGGTTGCCAAAACAGATCCTGAAAGGGTTGCGACCATTCTCAACATCTCTCTGCAGATATGTGCCAATCTTGCAATAGCATTTGAGCCGATACTTCCGCATACAACCAAGAAGCTGCGCTATATACTCAATATGAAAACCAGCCGTTGGGAAGAGTTCGGGAATATCTCTATCCTACATCCCGGTCATAAACTCAACGAGGCAACTCTGCTTTTTGAAAAAATTGAAGATAGCGAAATAGAGTTTCAGATTGCAAAACTACAGGCGACCAAAAGTGCAAACGAAGTTCAGCAGGCAGACACTTCGCCTTCTACTACACCACCACCTGCCGAACCGCTTAAAATTGAGTGCACATACGACCAGTTTTCGCAGATGGACATACGTACCGCTACCGTACTTGAAGCAGAGAGGGTGCCAAAAACCGATAAGCTTCTTAAACTAACGATAGATACCGGGCTTGATATCCGCACCATAGTTTCCGGAATAGCAGAGTATTACTCTCCTGAGGTGATGGTTGGTAAACAGATCTGCATTCTTGCAAACCTGGCACCAAGAAAGATTAAAGGGATTGAATCCAAAGGTATGATTCTAATGGCCAAAGAGGAGAACGGCAAAATGAAAATTGTAAGCCCCGAAGAGAGGCTGGAGAACGGCTCTACTATCAGCTGAGTTTGAGTATCTCTCTCTCCTCTTTTGAGTAGAGTATCCACTCAAGTATCGGGCGGAGATCATCCTTGAATACTATCAAAAGTGCAATAACTGCAATAAGCAGGAATATCACTACCATAATAGTTATAAACCTCTTCACAAACTTGCTGCTCCCCTTTTTTACAGGCTCTACGGCCTTCTCTCCCTGCGGTGCCACTTTTTGGGTTGGTGCAGGGGTATTTGCGGGCTTTTGAACTGGCATCGGCTGTGGTGCAGGAGTTGTAACCGGGGCTGGTTGTGGTTTTGTAGCAGCAACAGGCTCAGGTGTTAGAGTTGCATCTTCATCTATTGAGATAAGGTCATCAAGACCTCTCTTCCTCTCATCCGAAGAGAGCTCAGATGTGGAGAGCTCCTCAATCTGTGATTCTGTTATCACCTCAGGGTCGAACTCCTGCGAGCCTGCCTCCTCAATAATGCTCTCAATATCTGTTCCTATTGCGGACAAACCCAAAAGATCTTTTGGTATTCCTTTAAAGAACCTCTCAACAGGCTTACCTGTAAGCTTCTCTACCTCCCCTTTTTTGGAAAGAACTTTAATGTTAATAGGGGCAAGACCGTAACCCTCCACATAATTGAAAAGATCTTTATCTGCAACAAAGAAGTAGTCATTCTGCTCGGTGGCTCTCATAGTTCCGAACCCGGGGATCTTATATGTTTTGTTCGTGCTTAGATCTACCTTAAGCCTTTTAACAAACTCAGAGATCTCGTGCTTTGCAATCTCCTCAGCTACTCCCCGCTCTTTTGCGTATCTGCTTTCTAAAAGACCATCATTCCAACTCTCACTGGAACGAAACAGTATTCTCCTGAATGGGGGGTGAATAACCAATGCTCTGTCAGAAAAGACAGATGGTGCCATCTCTGCAATAAAACTTCCCATACCCGGAAGCGATACTCTGTCATTTTCGAGTAGAAGCTCCTTGAGAATATTTGAGAAAAGGGTAATATCCATATTTGGTTGCTATTGTGCAAAGTTAAAAAAAATGTAACTAAAATGATGATATTTTAAAAATCTCAAAAATTGTGATAAAAGATTTGCAGTTTTATAAAATTCCATTTACATTTGCAGTCCCAAAAAGGGAAAGACAAATTCCTCGTTAGCTCAGTTGGTTAGAGCACCTGACTGTTAATCAGGGGGTCCTAGGTTCAAGTCCTAGACGAGGAGCAAATTACTTCTATTAATAATTGGAAAGTATATTTTATAATTATAACTTTAGAGTGAGTTGACTGTTTTATAGATATACCAAATATCTTTTAGATTCAGGAGTTCATTTGAATGAGAGTAATAGGAGTTGAAATTGAAAAAAAGAGAGCCATCTGTTTTGCTTTAGAACAAGATAGTCAGGGGGGTTATGTCAATTTAACAGGAAATTTCAGCTTTCTTCAAATCAAAGAAGATCAGGATAACGGGGAGATTAAAAAATTTCAATCAGCTATAAACGCTTTTTTCGACAGCATAGATCCGGATGTCATTGCTATTATCTCAAGACAACCTAAGGGAAGATACTCATCTTCTACATTTTCGTTTAAACTTGAAGGTTTAATACAATGCTATGACAAAGTAGATGTTGAATTTGTCTCTCCGAGAACTCTCTCTGCCTACTATAAAAAAAATCCTTTATTGGTGCCATTTGAAAACAACTATCAAGAGAATGCTGTCAAACTTGCAAGCTATTTATTGAATAGATTGTAGATAACAAAATGATTAGATTGTATTAACAATAAAACATAATGAAAAAGGTCAAAGGAAAGGAAGTAATAATTGAGGAATTATATGCTTCTGAGCTCACATATCGCAGCTTATTTGAATCATCACAAGACGGGATTCTGATCCTTGATGCAGAAACCGGAAAGATTGTTGATGTGAATCCTTTTTTAATTAATCTGCTAGGCTATTCAAAAAATGAGTTTATTGAGAAATCAATATGGGAGATAGGCTCTTTTAAAGACATTTATAAGAATAAAGCGAAATTTTTGAAATTGCAACGAGAAAGGTATGTCAGATACGAAAATTTACCACTTGTAACTTCATCCGGAGATATAATTAACGTTGAGTTCGTTAGTAATGTCTATTTAGCTAACAACCGAAAGGTAATTCAATGCAACATACGTGATATTACGGAAAGAAAAGAGGATGAAAACTCATTATCCGAAATTAATCGTGTAACAAGTGATACTTTAGATATCATATTGAACCATATGCACGCTCCAATGATTATTTGGGACACCTCTTTGATAATAAAACGTTTCAATCGCCAATTTGAACTGCTGAGTGGTTATGATTCATCTGAAGTTATAGATAAAAAAATTGATTTTCTTTTCCCAAAAGAGAAAATTGCTTCAACAATTGAGTTGCTCAAAAATCATATGGAGCACGATCAAAATATTACTGAAATAGATATCTTAACAAAAGAGAACAAAATCAAGACAGTTTTGTGGAACTCATCAAGAATTCTTGACGAGAAGGGTACAAAAATTATTGCAACAATTTCACAGGACATAACAAGTCGCAAACTTACTGAGGATGCCTTGAACATTTCGGAGACCCGTTATCGCCGGCTTTTTGAGTCTGCTAAGGACGGGATACTTATCCTCAATGCCGAGACAGGAAAGATTGTTGACGTTAATCCTTTTTTAATTGATTTGCTGGGCTATTCAAAAAAAGAGTTTGCAGAAAAAACAATATGGGAAATTGTTACTTTTAAGGATATTTTTAAAAATAGAGAGAAGTTTTTGGAATTGCAACAAGAGGAGTATATTAGATATGACGATTTACCGCTTGTAACCTCAGATGGAAGAATAATCAGCGTTGAGTTAATCGGCACTAACTATTTTGAAGGCAATACAAAATTAGTCCAATGCAACATACGGGATACAACCATACGAAGAGAAGCAGATCTGGCGCTTAGAAAAAGTGAATCTCATCTACGCGCACTTGTGAAAACTATCCCCGACCTAATTTGGTTAAAAGACACAAGCGGGGTGTACCTCTCGTGCAACCCTATGTTTGAGCGTTTTTTTGGATCAGGAGAAGCTGACATCATCGGTAAAACCGATTATGATTTTGTTGACCGGGAATTGGCCGATTTTTTCTGCGAAAATGACCAAAAAGCGATGGAGGCGGGTAAACCTACAAGCAACGAAGAGTGGGTTACCTTTGCTGACGATGGACATCGTGCCTTCCTGGAAACCATAAAATCTCCCATATACGATTCAGACGGAACAGTGATTGGTGTTCTTGGTATTGGGCGGGACATTACAGAAAGGATGCTTGCAGGGCAAGCTCTTCTGGAGAGTGAAAAACGTTTTAGGGCTATCTTTGATCAGGCTCCAATTGCCATCTCTCTTATTGACTTGCAAGGATATCCAATCATCTCAAATTTACGTTTGTCAAAAATACTTGGTTACACTAAGGATGAGTTATCTAAAATGAAGTTTACTGACTTTACCCATCCAGAAGATATAGACAAGGATTTGAATCAGTTTAATGAATTGATAGCCGGGAAAATATCCTGGTATAACTTAGAGAAAAGATACATCCATAAAAATAAAAATATAATATGGGCTAACCTTTTTGTTACAACACTGAATGATTTCAATGGTTTGCCCCAGGAAATTATAGGAATGGTTGAGGATATTACCGAGCAGAAAAAGATTAATGACGAAATAAAATTGCAGGCAGACCTGTTAAGCAATGTAGGCCAGTCTATTATTGCTACCGACTTGCTGGGTAAAGTGATTTACTGGAATAATGCAGCAGAAAAGATATATGGATGGTCTTCGACAGAGGCTATGGGACAAAATATTATTGATTTAACACCCTCCTTTCAATCCGGTGAACAGGCTATTGAGATAATGAAAAATTTAAGCGCAGGAAAAACCTGGGCAGGAGAGTTTAATGTAAAAAGAAAAGGTGGAACAAGTTTTCCTGCATTTGTAACCGACACACCAATTCTTGACTCAAATGGTAAATTAACAGGTATTATAGGAATTTCAAGCGATATTACCGAACGCAAACTTGCAGAGATGGAGTTGATAGGAGCCAAAGAGAGAGCCCAGGAGAGCGACCGTCTAAAAACAGCCTTCCTGCACAATATTTCGCACGAAATAAGAACGCCTATGAATGCGATTGTGGGCTTTTCGGGTTTTCTTAACGACCCCGATTTGACACCCGAAAAACGGAACGATTTTATCAAAATAATAATTCAAAGCAGCGACCAGTTGCTTGCTATTATTGATGATATAATCAGAATTGCCTCTATTGAGTCCGGTCAGGAAAAGATTCAGGAAGATGAAATCAACATTAATTTAATTTGTACGCTTATAAATGAGCAATTTTCTCCTAAAGCCAATGAGAAGAGTATAACGCTTAGTCTAAAAACACCATTGGCCGACGATGAAGCGATTATTTTTACCGATACAACCAAACTAACGCAAATAATCACTAACCTAATAGGCAATGCCTTTAAATTTACCCGACAGGGTTATGTCAATTTCGGATACAAGGTTAAGGGTAAACAATTGGAATTTTATGTTGGAGATTCCGGTATAGGGATTGCTAAGGATATGCAGGAAAAAATATTTAATCGTTTTCGTCAGGTTGAAACCACCGATACCCGATATTTTGGAGGTTCAGGATTGGGTCTCTCTATATCAAAAGCTTATGTAGAGATGCTAGGTGGAAAAATGTGGTTATCTTCTGAATTAGGTAAAGGTTCTGTGTTTTATTTTACCATACCTTACAAAAGATCAAATCCAAAAAAACTGCCAGAGACACCTTCCGTTAATGGATTAAACTTTGAATTAGATTCCACTAAAACAATATTGATTGCAGAAGATAAGGACTCTAATTTTTTACTGTTGGAAGAGATGTTGTCGAATTCCAAAATAAATATTATCCGGGCTTTAAACGGGATAGAAGCAATCAAAATGTGCAAATCGAATCCAAATATTGATTTAGTGCTAATGGATATTATAATGCCTGAGATGGATGGTTACGAAGCAACAAAACGGATTAAAGAGTTTAAGCCAAATTTACCAATTATTGCCCAATCTGCTTATATTAACGAATCTGATAGGTTAAAAGCCTTATCAAATGGTTGTTGCGACTTTATAAGTAAACCTATTAGCAAAAATATGTTGCTCTCTAAAATTAGTGAGAAACTTCATATATAGTTATTAACCTTTTCAGGAAATTATCTCTTTTTTTAATATAAATTAACTGTAAAACGTGAAACAAGGAGTAGTTCTAAAATCAACAATATCGGGGAGAGAGTATCCCATAGAGATGTTAGAGGAGTTTTCTCCCGATGGTGAATCTCTCGAGGTAGTTCAAAAAAACTCTACACTACCAGTGCTTAGGAGAGGGAGAACACTTTATGAGCGGTTTGCCGAATTTTTACCATTTGAAACAGATCTGCACACTTATTCTCTAGGCGAGGGTAACACTCCTCTTATTGAGGCAGATGATAAACTTAAAGTGTATACCGGCATCTCCAATCTGCTCTTGAAGAACGAGACCCAAAACCCCACCTGGAGTTTTAAAGACAGGGGTTCGCTAACCTGTATTGCAATGGCAGCAGAGATGGGAGAGAGGGTTACTGCAACAATTTCTACAGGGAATATGGGTAACTCAATTGCCGCATATGGTGCAAAATCTGGCATAAAAGTGGTTGTTTTTGTTCCACACTATACTCCGCAGGAGAAGGTGAAGGCGATTGGGATACACGGTGCTAAAGTGATTAAGGTTACCGCGCCGGACTACTCTCAGATGAAGAAAAAAGTTCTCTCCCTGGCAGGAAAACTGAACCTAAGAATCGTATCGGGTAACGGTCCAATAAGAGTGGAGGGGTATAAACTAACTGCTTTTGAGCTTTTTGAGCAGATGGGAGGAGAGTTCAGCTCTGTTCCCGACTATATTGCGGTTCCAACATCTGCCTGTGGTCATATAAGGGGCATATTCAAAGGTTACCGGGAGATGATGGATGCGGGTATTATAGGTAAGTTGCCTAAGATGATTATTGTTCAGGCTGCAAATAACAGCCCTATTGTATCTGCAATTGCGCAGGGGCTTAAGGAGATTGTCCCTTTTTTCGGATTTCATACTATTGCCGAAGCTATAACATCCGGGAACCCGCAGGGTGGAGATGAGATTGTAGATAAATCATACAGGTACGGCTGGCTGGCAGAGAGTGTGACCGAGGAGGAGATAATTGAATCGCAGAGGAGAGTTGCAGAGAGTGGCTATTTTGTGGAACCGGCATCTGCTACTTCACTTTGCGCAGTAAAAAAACTTAGAGATAGGGGCTTAATAGAAAAAGATGCAAATGTCATTATTGTTCTTACAGGGTCTGGGCTAAAGGATACAGATGCGTTCCGTTACCACATAACTGACGAAACAGATATTGGAATTGAGGATTTGAATAATCTTGCCCATTTAGGTGAATTGATTGGGTATGATTTCCCTGACGAAACAACTACTAAAGAAAGAATCTGTAATCTGTATAAGCTTGGAAGAGTTACCGGTAATAACAGAGAGCTAATAAAAGAGATGGTTAAATCGTTTATTGAAATTTTTCCGGGTTATTTTAATGAGGCCTGTGAGGCATATAATAGAGAAGATCTAATATCACTGAGAGCAAGTGCACACAAATTGAAATCCGGCATCTCACTTGTAGTTCATTCAAAATACTCGTCAGAGATAATTGAAATAGAGGAGCTCTCTAAAGGAGGTATTGTAACTTCTGAATTAATCGTAAAGATAGAATCGCTTAATGATTGGTTTCCAAAATTGGTAGAGGAGCTAAAAATTGAATTAGAGAGGATATAAGTTGCTCAGAAGCTGTATCATTTTAATACGCTTACTGTCTTATTTTGAGACACAATTAAAGGGGCTGCCTTTTCAAACATCTTATTTATTGCGTTTTACATTTGTGGCACGCAATTGGGTTTATAATAGTTAAACAGACTTAATTTTAATTATTATAAATAGACAAAAAATGAAAACGAATAAAACACTATCAGCAATATTAATTGGCTTTCTCTCTATAACAGCAATATCTTGTAATAAAGATTCTGCTCTGACAGATCTCTCTCTCTCGACACAAAACGAAGTTTTTGTAACTGGTTCTCAAGCAGTAAGCATTACAGGATTACAGGAAAATTCTGTAATATTATATGCAGGTCAGAGCATCAATGTTGGTGCTATCTCTTTTACAGAGATTGATACAGACAATAATAATGTTAAAGATGCTTTAAAAGCAACCTACACTCTTACTAATGGATGGGAACTTTCGGATGTTGCTTTGTGGATAGGTAGTTCACTATCTACATTACCGGCAAACAAGGCAGGAAATCCTGTTGTTGGACATTTCCCATTCAAAGCAGGTAGCCTAAGTGGATCAACCGAATACTCAATTACAATTCCTTTCTCTTATCTCAACTATGTTCCAGGAGATGTTCCTGTAAACTATTATGTTGCAGCTCACGCAACCGTACGAAAACTCAATGGTGCAACATACCAGAGCGAAACAGCTTGGGGAAGCGGACTTAGGATAGTTCAAAAGGGTAACTGGGCAACCTACTTTAGCATAACTCTTACAAAAGATGTAGTTAAAGAGCCGGAAGTAAGTATAACTGAGACAGCATTCGCATATTCACCTTCTCTCTCTTCTACATTTGAATCTATAACAGGAGACAATGAAAGATGGGGCTGGAGCAACGGACCACTATCAAATGGTATATATAACTTTACACTCTATGCAGGTGCAGGTAATAATGACATAACAAAAGGTAAAGCAGTTGGTGTTGTGACTGTAAATTATAACGGTAGCATCGCAGTTGTATCATTCAATCTAAATTACCCATACAAATTAAAAGAGGCACACCTCTATGCAGGTAACGAGACCCTTCCTGTTAACAAGCAGGGTAAGTATGTTACAGCTCCCGGACAATATCCATACACAACCTCTGAGCTTAACTCCTCTTCACAAACATTTAATGTAACCGGATTGAGCGGACAGATTTATATTGTTGCTCACGCTACAGTCTCCGGCTTCTAATTCAAAAAATATACAACTAAAAGAGTAGGGTGATCCAGCGGTCACCCTATTTTTGTTTGTAGAACCTCAATCTTCCTGCAGTATATAAGAAAAGGTCGATTTAGATTAAACACCGGTCACCCTCTCTGTTCTATCACTTTAATATATCTGTAAACCGTTGCCCGGCTTATTCCCAGCTTTTTTGAAACAATAGTAGGGTTTTGATTGTTCTGAGCAAGCGTTTTTTTCACCAATTCTAAAATGTACTCTTCCAGAGTTTTGTTCTCCTCAAAATCAATTAAAGATGAGCCTCCTGCCGGATTGAATCTGATATCATTTTTTTCTATAACATCATTGCTAGACAGTATGATAGCTAATTCTATAATTGCCTTAAGTTCTCTGATATTTCCCGGGAATGAGTATTTTAAAAGTTTCTCCGATGCTTCTGCCGAAAGAAGAGGAGTTCCTCTTTTATTTTCTTTGGAATACTGATTTATAAAGTATTTTGAGAGAATTAGAATATCGTCTCCTCTCTCCCTTAAAGGTGGAAGATGAATTGGGAGTCCCATTAGACGATAATAGAGATCTGCCCGGAAATTTCCATCATTGACCTCATCTGCAAGATTTTTATGAGTTGCAGTTATTAACCTTACATTTATCTTAATTATTTGGTTACCACCAATGCGTCTTACCTCTTTTTCCTGAATTACCCGAAGAAACTTACTCTGAATATTCAGATCCATCTCGGCTATTTCGTCTAAAAAAAGGGTACCATTGTGAGCCTCTTCAAAAATACCCGATTTTCTTGTATATGCTCCGGTAAATGCCCCCTTTTCGTACCCGAACAGTTCACTCTCTACAAGATCTCTAGGAATAGCTCCCAGATTTACAGCAATAAATGGGTATCCGCTCCTTGCCGAGTTGTAATGAATAGCTTGTGCCACCATCTCCTTACCTGTTCCGGTCTCTCCTGTGACAGATACAGTAATGGATGATTCTGAGGCTTTTTCCATCAAGGAGAAGGTCTCTTTTAAAGATTTACTCTCCCCTATTATAACCTTTTGAAAATCATATTTAGCACCAACTGCCTTTTTTAAATTTTCATTTTGCCTTCTCAGACTCAGATTTTCTCTTAAAAGCCTGATAGAGTTCCATAACCTATCTGCAGTCTCTTCGTTCTTTACAATATAATCGAAAACACCCTCTTTGAGTAGATCAACAACTGTGTTTATGTCCTCTTGGCCTGAGATAATAATTGCAGAAATATCCCTATTTGTCTCTCGGATTTTCTTGTAGAGCTCCTTTCCGTTCATATCCGGTAATGAGAAGTCAATTGTGACAAGATCGGGTTTTTTGTAGAGGTTGTTCAAACACTCTTTGGCAGAGTTGAACTTTTCAAGCTGAAAATCCGGATTGAGAGATAGATGTTTAAACAACAGGGTAGAATACCAAAGGTCATCTTCAACTATAAATATCTTAAACATCTCCATCTATCATTCTGTTTTAAACAAAGTTAGTAAATTGTTCCTCTTATTATAAAAGGTATCATTTTGTTTTGTAAAAAATGGAGTTATTGTTAAGAAAAAGCGTTAACACAAAACCTGTTGCCAGCAATAAGGAGCCAACTGAAAATGCATAATTAGCTGCGTTTTGTGGAAAGTTGTCTTTCATAAACCCAACTATTTGCGGGCCGACCACTCCACCGGCCGACCAGGCTGTGAGAATGGTTCCATAGACAACCGGCATTAGCCTCTCTGAGAAAACCTCTCTTATGTAGGCCGGAATGGTTCCAAACCCGCCTCCGTAACAGAGCAAAACATAGCACACAAGTAGTGCAAAGATGTAAGGGTTTGTTATAAAAAGCAGAGTTACAAATACAATAAGCTGGCTTGCTAAAATCAACCTGAAAGTCTGAATCCGGCCAATTTTGTCGGAGACTCCTCCCCAGAAAAATCGGCCTATTCCATTAAAGATAGAGCTTATAGCAATGAGTGTTCCCCCAATTGCCGCAAGCGAGACAGGGTCACTACCCGGACTGTATCGGCTCCACAGATCCTGCATCATAGGTGACTGGAAGCTGATAAACATTATCCCCGCAGTAATATTGACAAAGAAAACCACCCAAATCATTGCGAACTTGGAAGTAAAGATTGCCTGCTTTGCGGTGATTTCAACAGAATTGTTATTATCTCCTGCAGATATTTTAACAGCAGGAGTATAGCCTTTTGGCAAGTACCCGGCCGGAGGTTGCTTAATAAAGAGGGCAGCAAAAAACCCAAAGAGCAGAATTAACGCGCCAATCATAAAGAAAGAGAAGACAAGGTTACCATCTGCAATCTTCAAAACCACAGGGGCAATAATCTTTGACATTAACAGAGCTCCAAATCCAAACCCCATAACCACCATTCCGGTAACAAAACCCTGTTTATCGGGAAACCACTTTGATGCAGAGATAACCGGAGTTACATAGCTCATACCAATACCCCATCCTCCAACAACTCCAAACCCAAGAATCAAGAGTGGCAAACTCTCTACACTAAGGGCAAAACTGGCCAACATAAAGCCTGTCCCGTACATAACAGCACCTATCACAGCCAATCTTGCCGGACCATATTTGGGAAGATTTATACCGCTCCAGGCAGCAGAGAGTCCTAAAAAAAGAATATTTGTGCTAAAGACCCAGGCCACACCCGAATTTGTCCATCCGTAAGTTTCAACTATCGGTTTTTGAAAGAAGCTCCAGGAGTATACAGTTCCTAGAACAATCATCAAAATTGTTCCCATTACAGCCACCAACCACCGGCTATGTTCTCTAGTTTCACCCATTATTTTAAATTTTCATCTTTATTTAACTTCTTCAAATGTAAATTTAATTTAAATATTAAAATTATTATATTTGATAAAACTAACCTAATGAAAAACTTTATCATTTTCGGCCCTCCGGGAGCGGGTAAGGGTAGCCAGGCAGTAATCCTGTCAAAAAAATATAACCTTAAACACATCTCAACAGGTGACATTCTAAGGGAGGAGATTAAAAATAGAACAAAACTCGGCCTAAAGGTTAAGTCATTAATGGACCAGGGAGCCCTTGTTAGTGACGAGATAATCCTTGAAATTATTGAGAGTGTTATCCTGAGTACAAAAGGGTTTTCGGGATTTCTATATGATGGGTTTCCCAGGACAGTATATCAGTTTAAGGTTCTGAATGAGTTTCTTCAAAAAATAGGTTATAAGATAGATGCAGTTATCTCTTTGGTAGTAAAGGAGGAAATACTTATAAAAAGGATGCTTCGCAGGGCAGAGATTGAGGGAAGGGCAGATGATGCAGATATTGAAGTAGTTAAAAATAGAATCGCGACATACCGCGAACAGACAGAGCCCCTTGTAGAGATTTTTGAAAAACGGGGCAACTTTTACCCTCTGGAGGGCGATACAACTATCGAGCATAGTTTCAACGAAATCTGTACAATAATTGATGGTCTGGACTAATTACACAATCTTACTTTAGGTTTTACTTTCTCATATTAATTACTTAAATTTATATCAATATTTAATGGGGATATTAAATTGTAAGTGTATGAGTCCGATTAATCTAAGTCCGGAGAATACCCGAGACAGTCTGGCATTTTTATCAGGTACCGCTATAAAGTTTGCCTCTTCCGGAGTCAGCAGTTCAATTTATCAAATTATTGCTGAGTCACTCCAAGAGTTGAATCCAAATGCAATAATTGTTGTAAACTCCGTTGATACAGAGCAGGAGATTAGCCGTACCGAAGCGTTTCTATCACCTCCAAGTCTGCTAGAGAGTATTGTCTCCATCCTTGGGTTCAAGCCAGTAGGTAAAGTATACAAAATTGACTCATCTATTCTGGAGCTGAATTCGGGTTACATAAAAAAATTTGAACAGGGTTTGCACGAACTCTCATTTAGAACCATCCCCAAGGTAATCTCCAGGTCTCTTGAACGGCTTGTAAATCTCTCAGAGATATACGGTATTGCATTTATGGTTGAAGAGAATATGTTTGCAAACGCCGCATTGATTTTTAGAAAAGGGGATACTCTTGCCCACCGGGAGACCATTGAGACATTTGTCAAACAGGCATCTGTGACCCTTAAAAGAATAGAGGCAGAGAGAAGCGAGCAGAAGTTCCGTTCACTCTTTGAGCATATGACACAGGGTGCTTTTTATTTGCGTTCAGATGGGAAAATTACAGATATCAACAGGGTTGCACTGGATTTGCTAGGTCTGCAAAAGATTGATTTTCTTGGCAAAAAAAACATTAGGGATGATTGGGAATTGATTGATGAAAACCACAAACCAATTCCTGCACAAGAGTTTCCGGCTACTGTTGCGTTAATAAAAGGAGAACCGATTTACGAGAAAATAGTTGGAATATTTAACCCTGTTAAAAAGGACTATATATGGATTCTTGTAAATGCAATCCCAATATTTACTAACGAAAGTAAAGCACCATCTTCTGTTTTTGTCACTTTTCAGGATATCACTACAATAAGGAGGTCTGTTCACAGGGTAATGGAATCTGAGGCCAATGCCAGAGCTATAATGGAGTCTACAGACGACATAATTATCCTGCTTGACGCAGATGGTGTGGTAATCGACTGTAACGAGGCTCACGCAAATAGACTGAACTTTGAGAGGGAGAATTTAATTGGGAAGAATGTTTTTGATTTGCTGCCCCAGGATGTAGGAAAAACAAGAAAAGAGGCGATTAAGGAGGTAATTAAAACCGGCAAACCTGTTTTTGGAGAAGACTTCAGAGCTGGATTCTGGAACGAGTACTCTATTCACCCTATAGTTTCACATAGAGGAAAAGTAGAAAGAGTAACTGTTTTCTCTAAAGATATCACAGCGAGAAAAGAAATTGAGGAGAAGCTCCTTGAGAGCGAACAGGGGAAGGCGTCGTTAATCGATAATCTGCCGGGTTTTGTCTATAAATGTGCTCTTGATCATCAGTGGACAATGTTTTACATAAGTGAAGAGTGCTATAAGATAACCGGATACCGTCCGGAGGATTTTATCTTTAATAATAAAATATCCTACAACGAAATCATACACACCAATTTCAGGGAGTCGATATGGAATAAGTGGCAGAGTGTAGTCTCTTCCGGAACACCCTTTAGAGAGGAGTATCAAATAATAACTGCAGATGACCATATAAGATGGGTGTGGGAACAGGGTCGCGGTGTCTACTCTAAAGAGGGGATACTTACTCATCTTGAAGGATTTATAACAGATATAACTGAGAGAAAAGAGATGGAGGAGGCCCTCAAAGAGAGCGAGGCGAGGCTTGTTGAACTAAATGCAACAAAAGATAAGTTTTTCTCAATTATTGCACACGACCTCAAGAGCCCCTTTAATAGTATTATTGGCATTGGAGAGCTTCTTATAGAGCAGATTAAGAGAAAAGAATTTGAAGATATCGAAGAGTATGCCGCCATTATGAGGGACTCATCTCATAAAGCTATGAACCTGCTAACGAATCTGCTTGAGTGGTCCCGTTCGCAAACAGGCAGGATGGATTTCAACCCTGAATTTTTACGACTCTCACAGTTGGCAGATGAGGTGGTTGATCTTTTGCGTTTTACAGCAAACCAAAAATCAATCATAATATCTTCCCAAATTCCAAAGAGCGCTGTCTGTTATGCAGATAAAGCGATGATTGGTTCTGTTTTGCGCAATCTTGTCTCCAACGCAATTAAATTTACCGGCAAAGGTGGAGAGATTGTTGTTTCGGCAAAGATGACGGAAGATAGATATATTGTTACTGTATCTGATAACGGAACCGGAATGTCTAAGGCAGAAATAGACAACCTATTTAGAATCGATAAATTTTACTCTACCCGAGGGACAGATAACGAGGGGGGAACCGGCTTAGGTCTAATTCTTTGTAAAGAGTTTATCTCGCGTCACGGCTGTGAAATATGGGCAGATAGCAAAAAGGGCGAGGGGAGCAGTTTCTCTTTTACCCTGCCAAGGGATTCCCGGTAAATAATAAAGCTGTAGGTCGGGTATCTGTTTTTTTCTTATATTTACACTCGTAAATTTTGAACTGCACATTTTGTGTTAGAAATAGTCTGCTCTCAAAAGGAGAGTTATGTTTGAATTGATTTAAACTTTGAAGACCTTCATCTGCAAACTTCTCAAAATGGAGTTTGTTGTAATCTAAAGACCCTTAAGTGGGTTTCTCAAAATTACTATCCACCAAATTTTTTTTTGGATGAAACCAATCATTGAGCTCATTAAAGAGCTTGCCGACAAGCACGGTCGCAACAGGCACAGCCTGCTTCCGATTCTACAAGGTGTCGTTGAACAGGAGAGATATCTCTCCGAATATTCAATGATAGAGATAGCCAGGGAGCTGGATATACCTGCGACTGAAGTTTATGGAACCGCAACCTTCTATACCTTTCTGGACTACAAAAAGATGGGGAAAAACATCATTCGTGTATGTAAAACCATCACCTGTTCTATGAAAGGAGAAAAGCAGATTCTGCTTGCCATAGAAGATATGTTAAAGATTAAAATCGGGGAGACAACCCAGGACGGGCTATTCTCCTTACTTCAGACCAACTGTCTGGGGCTTTGCCACAAAGCACCTGCAATGCTCATCAACAACGAGGTCTACACCGATCTTACTCCTGAGAAGATTCGTGAAATTCTTACTATGTATATGAACCGAAAAGATGAGGGAGAGAACAATGTCAACTAATTATCAACTAAAACGGGCCGACTTCATTTTCAAAAATGAAAATGATTGGGAAGAGGTGCTGAGCAAAAGTATCAGCCGTCCACCACAAGAGCTGATAAATGAGTTGATCAGCTCCGAACTTAAAGGTAGAGGGGGGGCAGGATTTCCAACGGGATTAAAATGGAAAGTCTCGTCGGAGGTGAAGAGTGATGTTAAATATGTGATCTGCAATGCTGACGAAGGAGAACCTGGCACCTTCAAAGATAGGGAAATTTTGTCAATGGTACCTTTTAAAGTTTTGACAGCAATTGCGATATGCGGGTATGTTATCGGTGCTAAAGAGGGTTTCATATACCTTCGAGGGGAGTATAACTTCCTTAAGCCCGAGCTTTTAAAAGCAATTAATGAATTTGAGTATTACTGTAAAGAGATTAAGTTAGATTTCTCAATAAAAATATTTATGGGAAGCGGCGCTTATATCTGCGGAGAGGAGACTGCACTTTTCGAATCTATGGAGGGTAAGAGAGGTGAACCGAGGAACAAGCCACCCTACCCTACTCTTTCCGGATATATGGGTAAACCAACAGTCATCAATAATGTGGAGACTCTTGCACACACCTATACAATATTCAAATACGGCTCCAAAAGATTTTACGACCTCGGGGTTCAGTACTCGAGAGGTTCTAAACTCTTTTCAGTTTCGGGAGACACCCCAAAACCCGGCATCTACGAACTGGAACTTGGAATGAGTCTTTCCGATTTCGTAGAGGAGTTCGGTGACGATGATACAAAGGCTGTTCAGGTTGGCGGAGCATCGGGATTTCTTGTGCCAAGAAAGAGGTTTTCTGAGACTAATATCGGCTTCCAGGGTAAACTGGTTGGCATTTCTCTTCCTACCGGAGGCTCAATGATGCTTTTCAACAGTTCAAGATCAATGTACAATGTACTGGACAACTATCTTAACTTCTTTGCCGAAGAGTCTTGCGGGCAGTGCACACCTTGTCGTGTTGGTTGCCAGCAGCTCCTTAAGGGTATAAAAGCCGTCAAAAGGGGTGAGAAGAATGCTCAGTATCTGGATAAAATGTTAAAACTTGCCGAGACAATGCAGGTTACTGCTAAATGTGGACTAGGTCAATCGGTAGGTAATTCGTTTTCATCTATTGTTGAGAACTTCAGAGAGGAGATGATTTACTAATGCCAAAAAAATTATTTTTATGGGAAAAAATCTGAAAATAACTATAAACGGAGCAACCGTAGAGGTTGAGAAAGGTGCCTCCATTCTTGAGGCAGCCCGCCAGGCAGGAGTAATCATACCCACTCTTTGTTACCACAAAGATCTTTGTGTTTCGGGAAACTGCAGGGTTTGTGTTGTGGAGTTGGCTGGTCAAAAAAGGCTCTCTCCTGCTTGCGCAACCCCTTGCGAAGAGGGTATGGAGGTGCTTACCAACTCTCTAAAAGTGAGAAACTCCAGAAAACACATTATTGAGTTGCTTCTTTCTGAGCATAATGCAGACTGTACCAGCTGTTACAAGAACGGCAAATGTGAACTACAGAGTCTGGCATCGGAGTATAAGATTATGAACCAAGATTTCATCAATCTTATACCTTACCACAACTACACAATTGATATGTTCTCTCCGTCCATCATCAAGGATGACAGCAAATGTATCCGTTGCCAGAGATGCGTCCGTACCTGCGCTGAGCTTCAGGGGGTAAATGCTCTCACAATGTCTTACAAAGGTGAGCACGCCAAAATAACCACCTTCTTTGAGAAAGCAATGAACGATGTTGTTTGTACTAACTGCGGTCAGTGTATTAACCACTGCCCTACCGGGGCTCTGGTTGAGAAAAACTACATTGAGGAGGTTTGGAATGCAATTGCAGATAAAACAAAACACGTAGTTGTTCAGACTGCTCCTGCAGTTCGTGTAGGTTTAGGTGAAGAGCTTGGTTTTGACCCGGGTGAAAGGGTTACAGGTAAGATGGTAACTGCACTCAAGAGACTGGGTTTCGACGCAGTAATGGATACCGACTTCACTGCTGACCTAACTATTATGGAGGAGGGAACAGAGCTTCTCACCAGACTTAAAAAGGCAATAGTAGATAAAGACCCTAATATTAAGCTACCTATGGCTACCTCTTGTTCTCCCGGTTGGATTAAATTCATCGAGCATATGTATCCGGAGTATCTTGGTAATCTCTCCACTTGCAAATCTCCACAGCAGATGTTTGGAGCTCTGGTTAAAACATACTATGCAAAAGCTCGCAACCTGGATCCTGCAAACATAATCTCGGTATCTATAATGCCTTGTACCGCAAAGAAATTTGAGGCCAACCGTCCTGAGATGCACGACAGCGGTTACAGGGATGTGGACTTTGTTCTTACCACCCGTGAGCTCGCTATTATGATTAAACAGGCCGGTATAGATTTCCTTAAGCTCGAAGATTCGCACTACGACAGGCTGATGGGAGAGTCAACCGGTGCAGGTGTTATCTTCGGAGCTACAGGAGGAGTAATGGAGGCAGCATTGAGAACTGCTTACGAACTTGTTACAGGGCGTGAAGTTCCTTTTGAAAACCTCAACATCAACCCTGTCCGCGGTATAGAGGGCATTAGAGAGGCAACCATTAAGATAGAGAATACTCTCAAAGAGTGGAGTTTCCTTGAAGGGGTCGAACTCAAATGCGCCATCGCTCACGGTCTTGCAAATGCCAAAATAGTTATGGATGAGGTAAAAAGCGGTAAAGCAAATTATCACTTCATTGAGTTTATGGCTTGCCCTGGCGGATGCCTCGGTGGTGGAGGACAACCACTTCCAACCAGTCCTGAGATTCGCGCAAGACGAGCAAAAGCTATCTACGCCGAAGATGCCGGAATGCCTTTGAGAAAATCTCACCTGAACCCGGAAGTTGTGAAGATTTATAAAGACTTCCTTGTAGCACCTTGCGGAGAGATGTCTCACAAACTGCTTCACACCAAATACACGCCACGCAAACGTCGGTAACCTTGCCAAGTATTGCGCTATGTAAATGAAAATCGCAGTTTCCTAAGTTTTGGAAACTGCGATTTTTAGTTTTGCTAAAACAGGGTTTTGCAATCTTTGCACTTATATCTTGATTTGATATTCCCGACAGGGCTAAACGAGAGCACAGCTATCAATATAAGAAACAGCTTTTTAATCTTGTTGTTACCAAGACCTAATTGAACATTTTTTGATGCGCAGTTTGGGCAGACAATCTCGGTGGATGTTTCATCCGAGATTATCTCTTTAGCCCTATCCATATCCTTCTCATTGATCATTACATCTATACCCCCAGTCATAAAAGGGTAGAGTGTGCTAAAATTCTCGTTTGTGATAAAACACTCAATATCTTCACTTTCAAGTTTGCTTTTGATGATATTGGCATCGAAAGCTGTATTACAGGATATAAGTCTTACTATTTCCATTGCCTTGGATTTTTTAGTTTGCAATTAAAACCGGGATTGATATGAATTCAGCTCAAAATTAATAAGATAATAGCATATTTCCAATTAAATTAAAAGAGAAAAGAGGGTGACCCAAGCTTTTTGGATCACCCTCTTAAAATCTAAACAGTGGCTATGCTGCTAAAAGATTCCTCTCTCTATATAGCTGGTATGAAGCAGCTCGTGAGAGTGGTGGCCAAGAGGCTCTTTGAGAAACTCGCTGTAAATTGTTTTAATAGCGGGATTCTCGTGAGATTTCCGAATAGCGTGCATTGAGTCCTCTTTGTAGATTGAGTCTGCCCTCTTTTGCCTGATTGCCCAGGTTGTAGGGATAGCCTGTCCTCCGCCTCCAAGGCATCCGCCCGGGCAGGTCATAACCTCTATAAATGCGTAAGGAGATTTACCCTCTTCAATCTGCTCAAGGAGTGTACGGGCATTTTTGAGTGAGTGAGCTACAGCAACCTTAATCTTGGTTCCGTCAAGATCCAGTTCAGCCTCTTTTATCCCTTCAAACCCTCGAACGACATTCAGATCAATCTTAGGAAGCGGTTTCCCTGTGATAACCTCGTATGCTGTTCTAACGGCTGCCTCCATAACTCCGCCCGTTGCTCCGAAAATCACTCCGGCACCGGTTGAGATTCCAAGTGGATGGTCGAACTCCTCCTCAGGAAGGGAGCTAAAGTCTATCCCTGTCTTTTTGAACATCTTGGCAAGCTCCCGTGTAGTTAGAACATAATCTACATCGTAGAAATTCTCTTTATCTGTAAGATTGAGTTTATCTTTCCAGAAGTGGAAAGCAGAGTTCATCTCCGGCCTTTTGCACTCAAACTTCTTGGCTGTACAAGGCATTATTGAGACAACCACCAATTTACGCGGGTCAATGTTGAGCTTCTGGGCATAGTATGTCTTTGCAACTGCCCCAAACATCTGTTGAGGAGATTTACAGGTAGAGAGATGTTTCAACGATTTAGGGAAGAAGTGCTCAATGAATTTAATCCAACCGGGTGAGCAAGATGTAACCATCGGAAGCGTGCCTCCATTTTTAATCCTGCTTATTAGCTCAAATCCCTCCTCCATAATGGTGAGGTCGGCAGTAAATTGAGTGTCAAAAACCTTATCGAAGCCCAGCTTCCTCAGGGATGAAACCATCTTGCCGGTAACCAAAGCACCTTCGCTCATACCCATTGCCTCCCCGATACCTACTCGAATTGCAGGAGCTGTTTGTACAACCACAATTTTGTCGTTATTGTAGATATCTGCAAAGACAGCTTCGGTATCGTCCTTCTCTACAATAGCTGCAGTAGGGCATACCAAAGCACACTGCCCGCAATTGGTACAGGCGACATTTCCAAGACCTCTGTTCTGATAGGTAGCAACCTTGCTCCTGAGCCCCCTCCCTGCAAAATCAATTGCATATACTGTCTGAACATCTGCACAAACAGCAATACATCGGCCGCAAAGAATGCATTTATCCGGGTTTCTTACCAATGCAAGGGATGTATCGTCAGGCTTTTCTGATGGTTTAGTCTTTGGAAAAGATGTCTCACTTATTCCAAGATTTGCAGATAGCTCCTGCAGTTCGCAATTGCCGTTTCTCTCGCAAATAAGACACTCTTTCGGGTGGTTGGCAAGAATCAGCTCCAGATTTGTTTTCCTCGCCTGGTTGATTGCCGGAGAGTGAGTTGTAATCTCCATACCCTCATTTATGGTTGTCACACAAGATCTGACCAAAGATTTTGCCCCCTTGACATCTACAACGCAAATGGCACAAGAGGCGTTATGAGATACATCTTTAAGATAACATAGAGAGGGAATTTTTATACCTGTCTCAAGGCAGGCCTCAAGTATGGTCTTTCCCTCGGTAACGTGATGGTCTATGCCATCAATTTTAATATTTACAAATTTATTTTCCATAATTATTCCTCCTCATTATTAACAGATACCCTCACATCGCAGCGCAGACACCTTGAAGCCTCTGCATAGGCCTGCTCTCTTGAATACCCAAGATTGATCTCTTTGAAATTCCCTATCCTCTCTTCAAGTGGTCTCTTGATTGAGTAGTGTCTGTTACCACCTTCCGGTTTTAAAGGAACATCGTCGCTATAATCAAATCCTCTGAATAGTTTATGGAAACGTCTCTTGTTCATTAACTTGTAATCTATAATCTCTGCCGCTTTTTTCGCAATTCCCATAGCCTCGGCAGCTGTTGCCGGCCCTGTAATTGCATCTCCAATAGCGTAGATCTTAGGGTGGTTTGTCTCAAAAGTGAAGTGGTCTGCATATACATTACCGTCGGAGAGTGTTTTTAGTCCGAACTCTTTGAGGAATGGTGCTTCAACCTCCTCTCCGATTGCCATAATTACGGTATCACACCCAATAATGAACGACTCTCCGGTGGAGACAGGTTTACGTCTGTTAGATAGGTCAATATCTCCGCAATTCATTTTGCTGAGCTCAATGCCTCTCACTCTGTCGTTAACATCTGCAAGAATCTCCTTAGGGTTGCTCAGGAAGAGGTAGTTTACACCCTCTATCTCGGCCTCTTTAATCTCGTCCTTATTTGCTGGCATATCAGATTTGAGCCTCCTGTAAACAACAGTAACCTCTGCCCCAAACCTGTGAGCGGTTCTTGCTGCATCTATGGCAACATTGCCAGCTCCAATTACAACCACATTTTTGCCAATGTTTGGAATCTCCCCTTTGGATACATCCTTAAGGAAATCCATCCCTGAGATTACCCCCTCGAGATGGTTGCCCTCAATGTTGAGCATAATATCCTTATGAGCACCTATCGCAATAATCACTTTGTTGAAGTCTCTCTCGAGCTCCTCCATTGAGATATCTTTGCCAACAGTTGTATTAAAGACAAAATGTACTCCCAGGTCCTTAATAAACTGGATTTCATGGTCCAGAGTCTCTAATGGTAACCTGTATTTAGGTATTCCCCAGCGTAAAATTCCACCTGCTGCACTTTCGCTCTCAAACACAGTAACATCGTGTCCAAGACGTACCAGATAGAATGCTGCTGTTAACCCGGCAGGGCCTCCCCCTATGATTGCGATTTTTTTGTATGTCGGAGGTAGTTTCTCCTTGATAAGTCTGTTATAGATTCTCTGAGATTTACCCTCTTTGTAAACAGTATCCGAAATATACCTGTGTATATCTCCCTGTGAAACAGGAGCATCAATAGTTTCACGAAGACATTTCATCTGACAGTGGAAGTGGCAAATTCGCCCAATTGTAGATGGAAGAGGATTATCTCTGAGTGTAGATTCAAATGCATCCTCAATCTTATCCTCTTTAAGCAAGGTGAGGTATCGTGGAATATTCATATGCAGAGGACAGCTGTTTACACAAAGTGCTGTAAAGAGTGAGTGGCATATACCCGGCTCACACTTCTTCTCAATCATATGGTGATCATACTCATCCCGAAAATACCTTAAAGTTGTAAGAACAGGGTTAGGTGCTGTCTGACCCAGCCCGCAAAGAGCTGTGCTTTTTATAACCTGACCCAGTTTTACAAGTGTATCAAGATCTTCCGATGTTGCATTACCCTCAGTTACCCTGTTTAAAATATGGAGTGTCTGTGCAAGTCCTTCACGACAAGGGGTACATTTTCCGCACGACTCTCCATTGGAGAACTCTGTAAAATATCTGGCAACGTCAACCATACAGTTATCTTCATCCATCACCACCATACCTCCGGATCCCATAATGGTTCCTAAAGCGTTGAGAGACTCATAATCTACAGGAGTACTAAGGTATTCAACAGGAATACATCCACCCGAAGGGCCTCCGGACTGAACAGCCTTTACCCTTTTGTGGGTTCCTGTACCCTCGCCTATTTTAAAGACAATGGTCTCAAGAGTAGAACCCAATGGGAGCTCTACAAGACCTGTATTCTTTACCTTCCCAACCAGAGAGAAGACCTTTGTTCCGGAACTCTTTTCTGTTCCGGTGCCTGTTAGCCACTCTCCCCCTTTGGAGATAATTACCGGAATATTGCACCAGGTCTCAACATTATTGATGTTGGTCGGCTTTCCGTAAAGACCCTTTTGTGCAGGGTAAGGAGGCCTTGGTGTCGGACGTCCGGACCTGCCCTCAATACTGTGGATAAGAGCTGTCTCCTCACCGCAAACAAATGCTCCGGCTCCCTCAACTATGTCAATATCAAAGTTAAACCCTGAGTTCAATATATCATCTCCGAGCAAGCCCCTCTCTTTGGCCTGGTTTATCGCACCTTTTAGCCTCTGTACAGCTAATGGATACTCAGCTCTTATATAGACAACCCCTTTTGATGCCCCCATTGCATAGGCACCTATGGTCATCCCCTCTATTAGCATAAACGGATCACTCTCAATCTCGTTTCTGTTCATAAACGCACCCGGGTCACCCTCATCTGCATTACAAATGATGTACTTCTGGTCTGCCTCAACCTTTGCCATAAGCTCCCATTTAACACCTGTCGGGAACCCGGCACCACCTCGTCCTCTAAGCTTTGAACTCTTCACTTCGTCAATAATTCCTACAGGGGTAAGATCGTGAAGAGCCTTGTAAAGAGGGAAGAAGCCTCCTACTGCGATATACTCCTCAATATCGTCAGGCACAATAAGTCCACAGTTACGCAGGACAATCTTCTTTTGCCATTTAAAGAAAGGAACCTCGTTCCAAAGAGGGTACTCGGTAAGACCCTCCCCGAATTTGAATTTTCCGGTGATAAAGTCCCACTCCTCAATCCTGCACATAATGTTTCTGTATGGCATTATTCCTTTCTCAATACCGATAACGATAGGGACAACATCGTTTTCTGAAACCCGGTGCATTATTATTAGTGGTTTCCCGGGAATGTAGATGTTAATAAGCGGCTCTTCGGCACAAAATCCGAAACAACCGGTTCTCTTTAAAATAATGTCCAGTTTGCGCTCTTTGATTGTTCTCTCAAAGCTGTCAAACAGCACCTCTGCTCCGCGGCCGATACCGCAGGTTCCCATTCCTATAGCAACGTAAGGTTTGTCAGGAAGGATCTTCTTTGCAGCAATCTCTTTTAGCTCTGTAAGCTTAGCAAAGTCTGATATTCTCATCTTTATTATCCTCCTGTAAGTTTTGTAATATTTTTTTGATTTGTTCCGAAGTTACATTGCTGTAGATGACACCATCAACTGCAACGACAGGCGCCAGGGCACATTGGCCAAAGCACGCAACTGTCTTGACAGTTATAAGTCTGTCCTCGGTAGTAAAGCTGGTTTCACCCGCCTCAAGTGCCTCTTTGCATCCCGGCATAGTTGAAAGATCGTCCAGAAGCACCTTTGACCCTTTAGTGTGGCAGGCAGTTCCCCGGCATACTATAATGGTGTGTTTACCTTGTGGTTTTAGGTTGAAAAATGAGTAAAAGGTCGCAACGCTGTAAATCTGGGAAAGCGGAACCTTTGTCTGAGATGAGAGATAGTCCATACTCTGCATATCCAGGTACTTGTACTCACTCGCCTCCTGGATCTCCTCCATTGTGGTGAGCACCTTGTGCTTGGAGATAATCTCGTCGATCGCAGATTTGCCGACATAGTTCTCTTCGTGTGTGTTCATAGGCTCTTTAAAAGTTTTGGTTTGTATTTATTTTTGATCGAAATTCCGGATAATCAGGGCACTTCATAGATCAAACTTAACCTTTCCACACATTAAAATTACAATCTTCCCGGTTTAAGTTACGATTTTATCAAATCGGTATCAAATATAGCGAATATATGTAACATATCTAAACATTTTTGAGTATAATTTGAATATGCAGACTATCTATTTGTTAGGTAATCTATTTATTATATGGTGAAAATTAAGTAACCTTCAGATGCTAAATTGAGAGTGGGTTTTAAGAATGGTTTTGCTAACTTTGCATTGCTAACAGAGAACTTATGATAGAATTTATAGTCTTTACCCTTCCTATGTTTGTCTCCCTATTCTGGGCAGTTGCCCTTTTTGCAGATGCAAAACGGGATGACAAACCAAGAGTTCTGCTAGCGGTTTTTATGTTGTTTGCCACTATCCTATATGCATCTCACGCTCTCTATTTTTCCGGAAATTACAACATCTACGTAATAATGGATCCCTTATACACTCTGGCATCTCTCTCAGTCTTCCCTCTCTTCTACCTGTACATAAAGACGATTGCAAAAGAGAGCAAACCAGATCCAATAGATTTATGGATACTTTTACCTGGTCTGTTTTTCGGTATTACTTCTGCTATTTTTTTTATTATCCTCACACCCGATGAACTCTTCGCTTACATCCGGAGTATGGTTTACAAAGAGAAGACAGATTTCATATTCTCTACTGCAGCAAAAATTCAGGTTATACTATATAAGGCAGGAAGGGTTGTATTTGCGATCCAACTTGTCCCGTCTGTCTACTTCAGCTGGAAGCTTATCAGAGCATACGACAAAAAGATAAAAGAGTTTTACTCATCTACAGAGGAGAGGACGCTCACCTGGGCCGGAAATATGATGATTGCAATGGTCAGCGCTGCAATCTTTTCACTAATTTTAAACACTCTTGGAAAAGCCTTCTTTATTCACGACTCTATGTTACTGCTTTTCCCTTCACTGGCATTCAGCATAATACTGTATGCAATAGGTTTTATGGGTTTTAAACAACGTTACTCCATTCAAACATATCAGGGTGACATCCTCAAAGATAACAACATTAACCACAAGCACTCAACAGAGGTTACAAGGCAAAAACTACACGACCAGCTGCTTGTGCTTCTCAATGAAAAAGAGATTTTCCGCAATACAAATCTGAGAATAACAGATATCTCACAACAACTCGGAACAAACAGATCTTATGTATCCAATATAGTAAACAATGAGTTCAAATCTACCTTCTCCGATCTTATTAACCACTATAGGGTTGAGTATGCAAAAAAGCTGCTTCTCGACGAGAAATTATTTATACTGGAGTACATCTCCGAAGAGTCCGGCTTCGCCTCTGTGAATTCATTCCTGAGGGCGTTTAAAAAAGAGACAGGAACAACTCCGGGTAACTACAGAAAGGAGATTAACCGAAAAAAAATAAAAAATCAATAATTTATATAATGAAAAGGGTCGTTTTAATTTTCGCACTTCTACTGACAGCTTATAATATGAGCTCTCAAGAGAAAAACTTCATTGACCAAAACTACATCGAAGTTGCAGGCAGAGCCGAGAGAGAGTTCGCTCCCGACGAGATCTATCTTGAGGTGACAATTACCGAGAAAGATAACAAGGGAAAGACATCCATAGAAAAGCAGGAGAAGGATCTTTTTAAAAAATTTGTTGCTATTGGCATAGATATCTCAAAACACGTGCAAATCAAGGATATCACCACATCTTTGGAGAAGTATTTTCTAAGAAAGAGCTCCGTTTTAATGACAAAAACATATGTAATAATGGTAACCGGAACTCCTCAGCTTGTTGCTCTTTTTGAACAGCTGGAACTGGCAGGGGTAACAGATGTAAACATTACCAGGGCAGAGCTCTCAAATATTGAGGAGGCCGGACGTGAGGTGATGGCACAGGCGGCTCTAAATGCCAAAAAGAGTGCAGATGTGGTTGCACTTGCTCTGGGAAGAGTTGTTGGTAAGGCAATCTATATCCAAAGCTACGCAAGCTTCCCGAGAACACTATATGTCAACACTGCATTTAAAAGGGCGTCTCAGGAATCTGCCCTTATGTTATCTGCAGATATGAACTCTCAGCCGGATTTTCAAAAGATAAAGCTGGAGCATCAGGTGACTGTAAGATTTTCTCTGGAGTAAAATCAATAAATTAATTAGCTGCTTAAAAGATGAAGAAGAGGTCAGTAAAAAAAGGTCGTGGAAGGTATCTTATACCTGCGGCCATTCTTCTTTTGCTCATCTTCTTCTTATTCGGGTTCAACAGAAATGTCTCTCTGTCGAATCTTGGCATCTCTTTGGACGAAGAGCTGCCGGTCGCCCTCAACCACCTCCTTAGTAATGAGATGTCAAATCTTGAAGAGACAAAAAAAATGGACGATCAGATTGAGAACTTTATGCGCAGATGGGAGATAAGGGGGGCCTCTCTGGCCATAATGAAAAACGAGCGCCTGATATATGCCAAGGGTTACGGATGGGCAGACAGAGAGGCAGGAGACAGTACAGAGGTAAGACATATCTTTCGAATAGCCTCTGTTTCCAAATTAATTACGGCTGCTGCAATAATGAAACTTTGGGAGGAGGGAGAGCTATCTCTCTCCGATAAAATATTTTCCGATAAAGGCGTTTTGAATATTCCTCAGTTTTCTGAAATAAGAGATAAACGAGTAAAGGATATAACTATAGAGCAACTGCTCCGACACAAAGGTGGGTTCTCCAACAGAGCCGGAGACCCTATGTTCAATCTTTCCGCGATCTCAAAAAAACTAAATTTGGGACGAGCGGCAACAACAGATGAGATAATCTCCTATGCACTGTCCCAGAGATTGGGCAACCAACCCGGCTCCGGAACAAGATACTCCAATGTGGGGTATCTTATTCTTTCAAAGGTAATAGAGGTCGTTTCTGGAGAGAGTTATCAGGAGTATGTACAAAAGAGTGTTCTCTACCCGGCTGGAGTTTATGATATGCATATCGCCGGTAATCTTTATAGTGATAAATACCCCAATGAAGTAAAATATTACGGGGCTCACGATGAAGATGTGGTGGAGTCATATGACGGTAGTGGCCGATTGATGCCCAGATGGTATGGAGGAAACAACATAGAGGCCCTTCTTGGCGCAGGTGGATGGGTAGCATCTCCTTCGGAACTTCTTAAGCTTGTGGCAGCTTTGGATGGAAGGGATAACATTAAGGATATCATCTCAAAGGAGAGCATAGAGATAATGACCTCATCCAGTTCTTCAACTCTTCCGATAGGGTGGGCAAAATGCACCCAAAGCGGAGATTGGTCCCGAACAGGTACACTATCCGGAACCAGCGCTATGGTTAAATACAACCGGGATGGTTACTCCTGGGTATTTGTTACAAATACAAGCTCCTGGAAAGGCGCCCGCTTTCCGGGCTATATTGACGCCTTCTTCCGGGGTGCAATACAAAAAGTTGTAGAGTGGCCACAAAGAGACCTTTTTGAGTTTAAAATTGAACAGTGATCCCTATTGATGGTAATAACGTTCCGTTTTCAATTTGGATTCTCTTCATAATATACCTCTGCTCAGAGTAAGGGTCCTGAGGATTCTCAATAACCCCTGTGCTTAATAGTATATCCTCGTTCTTATACTTCTTATTGAGTACATTCTGTATATCCAGATATAGTTTGAGAGAGAATTTTTCAAAATAAAACTCTTTGTCTACTCTTATATCTAATTGGTTGAACTGCTTTAGATATTCTGAATTATATTTGGAGTTATCCGGATATGACCTTCCGGATGCATCCCAGGCTGCAACATAGGAGGATCTCAACTCATCCAGAGGGGTATATGGGTTTCCTCCGGAGTATCTGAACTTAGCTCCTATAACATAGTTTTTAGGCAATTTGTAACCTCCTGAGAGAGTCATAAGTCGCCTGTTATCCCAACTGTTTGGTAACCAATTGTTTTCTGCATTTTTAAACTGACTCCTGAAAATTGTAATTGAGCTAATTAGATTGAGTTTATCCGAGACAAACCATCTGAATGAGAACTCTGCACCAAACGCCTTACTATCCAGTTGTGAAGATATCTCTTCATTCCCGACAAATCCGTAATTTGTACCTTTCCCCTCTACCGGGATAGAGTCTGCAACAGAGTACATCCCATTAAAGTGTAGTTTGTGAAAGAACTCAACTCCAAACTGAAATCCCTCCCCGCTGCGATAATCCAGACCGATAGCAGCCTGATACGATCCAAGATATTTCATACCCTTATTGACATAGTCTCCGTTTGCATCTTTAAATCCCAGAGCTGTAAGCGGAGGGAGTTGATAATACTTACCTATAGCTCCGTTTATATATAAATTTTTTGCAAACTCATATGAGAGAGATGCCCTTGGAGAGAATTGATTCAATGGGTTGGACATATGGTTCGAATAGCTGTTGGCATCTGCTCTTGCCCCAATATTTACCGAGAACTTTTTATTGGGAGATGTGTAGTTTGCATTTGCAAAAATCGCATACTTAACAAAAGAGAGATCCGTCTTATAATCTACTGTAACAGGTTGTGCAAGAAAGATTTTCTGATATGTATCATTTTCATATTGAGGAAGATCAGCTCCAAAACCTGCAGTTATTCTAAAATCTGATAACCTTGTGACATTCTCCAACCGAAACTTTGTCTCCTGCTCTACAGAACGGTATTTAAGGGTAAGATTATCAGGTGAAGATTCATCATTCCCTCTATATTTTGTATTCCTATTGTTGAGATAGCTATGGCTTAAGTAGAGATTCAGGGTGTTTCTCCCGTAGAAATAACGGTATGCAGCACCCAGAGTGAATACCTCTTGTTGAATAACAGGAAGATATGCAAGAATATACTCCCGTGACTCCTCACCGTTAGTGTTGTCGTTGAGAGTCATATCATCAAAACCAGCCAGTCCTATAAATGTCAACTCGTGACGGTTATCAAACCTGGTTTCGATTTTAAACTGAACATCTGAGAATGACGGAAGAAAAGGGAGGCCTATCGCCTTAAAAAGGAACTGAAGGTAGGAGGTTCGTGCAGACACAAGATAGTTGGTTCTCTTACTCAGGTGACCGTTTGAGCTTAGCCCTGCCTCAGAAGCACCCACTGTAAATTTATAACTGTTCCTAATGGGGTCTCCGTCCTTAAGCTTGATATCCAGTACAGAGCTTAATGCTCCACCCTTATTGACAGGGAAGGTTCCTGCATAGAAATCTACCTCTCTTATAAAGTCTGCGTCAATTATTCCGGCAGGACCTCCCGATGAACCTTGTGTGCTAAAGTGGTTTATTGTCGGTATTTCAATCCCGTCCAGATAAAATCTATTCTCCGACGGACCTCCACCTCTAACAAGAAGGTCATTTCTGTACCCTCCGGCATTTACTGCCCCCACTCCGGGAAGAGAAGCTATAACTCTTGATATATCTCTGTTCGCTCCGGGATTTCTCTCTATCTCCTGAACTCCGATGCTTCTTTGTGAGAGTGGACTTTCGGGGAAACGCCTGAATGGGTCTGCTTTGGGTTTAACAGTAATCTGATTGAGCAACCTGCTCTCCTGCTCAATCTCTGCTCTAATAAAATAGCCGGAGGAGGAGACCATAAACTCCTCTGAAATATATTGATTATATCCAAGCAGATCTACCTGAATCCTGTATGCTCCGGCTGGAAGATTATCTATCTTAAACCGACCTAAAGAGTCCGAAATTGCGAATTTTGTCCCTTTCCAGATTGATACCGTTGCAAAAGCAACCGGTTCCCGATTCTCTTTATCGAGAATAACTCCGTTAAGGGTATAATTTTTTGGAGCCTCCTCATCTGAGGCATATAATAATGTTGTGCCGGAAACAATTAGCACCGAAACTAAGAGTCTGAAAATATATAATTTGAAATCTGTCCTCATAACTTAAAAATTGATTGTTATAAGAACAGATTTTTTACCAAATTGTTCAAAAATATTATCTCTCTTTGAACAACTCTCCTGCCATAAGATGAAGGGTAATCTCAGAGACTTTAGTTTGATATAGAGCCCTTAACTTTCTATCCGATGCATCAAGGTATGAGAGCTGGTAATCTCTGAATTCTATTCCGGATAGAGAGCCGAGCCGGTACATCTCCATCGCAGCTTCCAGATTCAGAAATGCGCTCTCCCTGCTCTCCTGCTCAAACTCGATCAATCTTAAACTGTTGTTATACAGGTTATAGAGCTGTCTCAATTCGCTCTCCAGATTCTGCTCTTCCATCAATATATTAATCCTGGCACTCTCTTCATTTATTCGTGCATTTTTAATTCTCCTGTTTATCTCGTTTCCGTCAAATATGGGGATGGAGAGAGAGAGTCCCCAGTTGAGTCCGTTAGACTCATTAAATTTGGATGGGAATAGTTGGCTTCGGTTTACGTTATAGTTATAACCTGCAGATAGATCTAAAGTTGGATACCTGGAAGAAATAGCAATCTTTGTATCAAGCCGAGCAACTCTCTCTCCGGCTCTTAATGAGTTAAGAGATGTATTGGAGTATAGAGCCATCTCCAGAAGCTCATTAAGATTAAGCTGTCTCTCCGGAATTATTGTGTCACTTATTACATAATTTGACTCAAAGGGTATATTCATCATTCTGTAGAGCTCAAGATAGCCGTTTTTTAGATTCTCCTTTTGTAGCATCAGTCTGGAAGAGTCACTATTGAGGTATATCTTGGCCTGTTTATACTCAAGGCCGGAGTCGCTCCCAATGTTATATCTGGTAAGTGCCTGATTATACCTTACCTGTGATATCGCTACTAACTCGGTCAAGAGATTTACCTGATTCTGAAGGCTAATAATCTGATAGTATTGACTAGATATATTCATAATGAGATTCTCTACCACAGATCGGAAATTATACTCCCCCTGAGCAAGCAGCTCAACCTGCTTTTCTCTTGAAGCAAACATAGAGAGTCCGTCAAAGAGCCTCCAGTTTAATGATGCACTGTTAATAACAGAAGTGCTCTTTGTAACTGAGCTCTCTTGGCTCTCCTGAGAGAGATAATTTAATTGATTTAGTTTACTTTCGCTAACTCTTGACCCTAATGTAACGGTTGGTAAGAATGGGGCAAGAGTAACATTGTTCTTTGTAATCTCAAGATTGTTCCCGGTAATAATTACAGAATAGTTTGACTCCAATGCCTTAGATATACACTCTTCAAGAGTAAGTTTTTTATCCTCCCCTTGTGGTATAGCAGCTATTAAATTTGAAGACAGCAAAATTAAAAAAGCTGTCATTAGTGCATTTATTCTCATCTCTTTCCCTCGAAATTTGCTTTTGTTGAAGATATAATTGAGTACATAGCAGGAATAATATATAGAGTAAAGAAGGTAGAAAAAATAAGCCCTCCGGCAACAGTTACACCCATAGATATCCTGCTCTCTGCCCCGGCTCCTGTAGCGAATACCATTGGGGCGATACCAAGAATTGTTGATAGACTTGTCATAAGGATTGGTCTAAATCTGGATGCCGCTGAGTCCATTATAGCCTCCAGCTTATTCAACCCGGCAAGCTTCCTCTGATTTGCAAACTCAACCATCAATATACCGTTTTTGGATACCAGCCCTATAAGCATTATAAGACCTATCTGACTGAATATATTTAAGGTCTGTCCAAAAGCCATCATAGATAGAAGGGCTCCTATAAGTGCAAGAGGAACCGTTAACATAATTATAAGAGGGTCACGGAAACTTTCAAACTGTGCAGACAGAACAAGATATATTAGTATAAGAGCAAGTATAAAAGCAAACAGAAGGCTGGATGTACTCTCCACGAAATCTTTGGATTGTCCCGACAGAGTGGTTGAGAAGTTGTTTGGATCCAGGACCCTCTTTGCAATTCTATCCATCTCCTCTATACCCTGCCCCAAAGTATACCCTTTAGAGAGTGACGCAGAAACAGTTGCCGATACAAAACGGTTATATCGGAAAAGTTGAGGAGGTGTACTGCTCTCCTCCATCTTTATAAGGTTATCCAGCTGAACAAGTTCGCCTGCGTCGTTTCTTACATAGATATTTGCAAGGTCTACCGGCTTGTTTCTCATACTCTGGTCTATCTGACTCATTATCTGGTACTGTTTACCGTTCCTTATAAAGTAGCCTATTCTCTGCTCGCTCATCGAGAGCTGGAGTGTCTGTGCAATATTCTGTATCGACACACCCATCAACGAGGCCTTATCCCTGTCTATATTGATGCTCAACTCCGGTTTTGTAAAACGAAGGTTGATATCGGAATTTGCAAAGACCGGGCTTTGTGCAACTTCATTTAAAAAAAGAGGGATAACAACCTTGAGAGAATCCAGATTTTTTGCCTGAATAACATACTGAACGGGCATACCTCCCCTGCGTCCTCCAAAGGTCTGCTGCTGGTTAACAAAGCTTCTCGCCCCTGTCATTTTTGACATTATAGGAGAAAGATCATCTGCAATCTCCTGCTGAGTTCTCTCCCTGTTTAGAGGGTCTACAAGTATAACCGAGAAGTTGGCTCTGTTCCTTCCTCCCATTCCAACCATCTGCATAACTCCCTCACTCTCGGGAACCTCTTTTTCAATTACTCCAAGCACATCGTCTGTATATTTGCGCATATAGTCAAATGTTGCACCCTCCTGCGCTGTGCTTGAAACACTTATCATAGATCTGTCCTCAAGTGGTGCCATCTCAGATGGAATTGTCATCCATAAATAGGCTATGAGCCCTAAAGATAGAAGCAGGAAGGCAACAGCCATCCACTTTCTCTTCATAAAAGAGGCCAGAGAACTTGCATAAATATTGTTTAACCAGTTGAAAAATGGTTCCGTAAAGAGGTAGAAACGCCCCTCACTGGCACCTTTTTTTAGTAGCTTGCTGGATATCATAGGTGTAAATGTAAGGGCAACAAAGCTGGATATAATTACAGCCCCGGCAATTACAATTGAGAACTCACGGAACAAACGCCCGGTAACCCCCTGAAGAAATACAATAGGGAAGAAAACTGCTACCAGAGTAATCGTTGTGGCAATAACCGCAAAGAAGATCTCCTTGGAGCCCTCAATTGCAGCCTCCTTTGGAGCCACTCCTCTCTCAATTTTTGTATAGATGTTCTCCATCACCACAATGGCATCGTCTACCACCAGGCCGATTGACAACACAAGTGCCAGCAGAGTCAGGATATTTATAGAGAATCCTGCAAGATACATCACAAAAAATGCTCCTACCAAAGATATCGGTATTGCAATGATAGGGATTAAAGTTGTGCGCCAGTTCCTTAAAAATAGGAAAATAATAAGGACAACAAGGATGAAAGCCTGAAGAATAGTTGATTTAACTTCGTTTATGGAGTCTCGTATAAATATCGTGTTATCAAATCCTACCCCTACCTCAATATCCTCCGGAAGACTCTTTTTAAGCTCTTCAACGGCAATAACCGCATCGTCAACAATATTTATATAGTTGGCTCCAGGTTGAGGTACAAGTGCAATGGCAACCATTGGGACACCATTCTTCTTTAGAATCGATCTTGTATTCTCGGCATCAACCTCTGCTGTACCGATATCAGAGAACCTGACCACCCGCTCTCCGTTACGTGCAATTATTAGGTTGTTAAAATCTTCAAGAGATCTAAGACGGCCGAGAGTTCTCACAGTGAGCTCCATTGTAGAGCCCTCTATCATTCCTGAAGGGAGCTCAACATTCTCTCTTGAGACAGCTTGTCTCACATCCAGTGGGGTTATTCTGTATGCCGCCAGAAGCAGCGGGTCCATCCTCATTCTTATGGAGTATCTTTTTGACCCCCATACATTTACATTACTAACACCACTAATTGTCTGGAGCCTCTCTTTGAAGTTGACCTCAGCAAACTCACTCAGGTCAATTATATCTCTGGTTCTGCTGCCAAGGGTTATTGTGTAAATCGGCTGGTCGTCTGCATCGGACTTCTCAACCACAGGAGGATCTACATCCTGAGGAAGACGCCTCATTGCTCCCGAAACTTTGTCCCTGACATCATTAGCCGCAGTCTCAAGGTCCACCTCAAGGTTAAACTCTATATTGATTGAGCTTGACCCATCTCGGCTGGTACTGGATATAGCACGAATTCCGGGTATTCCGTTAACAGCCGCCTCAAGTGGTTCTGTAATCTGGGTCTCTATAACATCTGCATTAGCTCCGGTAAAAGAGCACCTGACAGAGATTACAGGATTGTCTACACTTGGATAGTCTCTAACCCCAAGCGATGTGTACCCGATTGCACCGAAAATAAGTATCAACAGACTCATTACGGTTGCCAGAACAGGTCTGTTTATTGTTGTAGTAGAAATACTCATCTGAAATTTAGTTAAAGGTTTACAGGGGTTACGACAATGCCCTCTCTCAACTGCATAAGCCCGGTTGTAATAACTGTGTCACCCTTCTGAATTCCTGAAAGAACCTCAAGCATATCTGCAGTTCTGCTTCCTGTTTGTACCGGAGTAAGCATTGCTTTGCCACCCCTTAAAACCCAAACAGAGCGTCCCTTGACATCCGGTACAACTGCCTGATTCGGTACATAAACATTCTTTGCGCCGCCACCTGTGTTTAAGGTAACACGTGCAGACATCCCCGGTCTTAGCCTGTTACCACTGTTTTTGTAACGTGCCCGAATAATAATCGTTCTGGTTTTAATGTCTATCTGAGGATCTACTGCGTAAATTCTGGCAAAATAGTTATTGCTGGTTCCCTCTACCGTAAACTGCAGTTCACTTCCAAGAAGGTTGTCATTCACATATTTTTCCGGAATTGCAACCTCAACTATAAGGTTGGCAATGTCTACCAGATTTGTGACCTTTGAGTTAGGCTGGAGGAATGCCCCCAGACTTATATCTCTAAACCCGACGACACCGTCAAACGGAGCGCGAATTTTCATCTTCTCTATCCTGATTTTTAACTGCTCAATATCTTGTTTTAGAACGTTGTATTCTGTTAGTACCTTGTCATAATCTTCCCGACTCACAGCATCTTTCTCCAGCAATATTTTTTGCCTCTCCAGACGCTGCTCCAGAAGCAGATACTGATACTCTGCTTTTGTCAGCTGTACCAACAGCTCATCATCGTTTAGCTTTATGAGAATCTGGCCGCTTTTAACACTCTCCCCTTCACGGAAATTTATGTCAATAACTCTTCCCGATAGTTCACTTACAATATCTACCCTTTCGTTGGCAACCAGGTTTCCGATTCTCATTGAGCCATCCTCTCTTGCCATCTCACTGGCAATATATACAGAGACCGGAAGCGACCGCCCTGCCCCCCCCGGACGTGCTCCTGAGGATGGTTGGCCGGTGGAGCTTTGCATAGACTTAACCGATCCAATTTCGGGTTGTGGTGCTGTTACCGGCTTTCGAAAAATTGAATTATAAACAAATATAGATAGCACTAAAAGTGCAGGAATGCTAATGTAAAGCAGAATTTTTGATGTTTTTTTCATTTACGGTCATATTTATCTCTAGTTTGACAACAATAAATGAAAAAAGTTTAATACTGCTGGCTTTTTTTGAGTTTTATTTAGCGTGAGATCCGTCGCACCAAGGTTTATTCTGTGAGCGTGTACATCTGCAGATATAGCAGCTGCTCTTTTGCTCCTCTTTGCCGTCGGGATGTATTACTGTGACCATACCCTCTACTTTTGCAGGTCCATTCTGGATCAGCTTAATTGTAACTTTACCATTTGCATCCATAATTTTTCAGTTTTAGATGAGTTGTTTATTCCCTATCTTTGCAAATATAATAAAATAATATAAGAATTTGTACAGGAAACTGGATAATAGTGAGCTTAAAAGAGCGACTTTGCAGGAGTTTCGGGAGGGTAAAAAATTACCCTTCATAGTTGTTTTAGACAACGTGAGGAGCCAGCACAACATTGGATCTGCTTTCAGAAGTGCAGATGCCTTTGCCGCAGAGATGTTGATTCTTTGCGGAATATGCGCTACCCCCCCATCTGCAGAGATTCGCAAAGCTGCACTTGGTGCCGAAGAGAGTGTGATTTGGAGATATCACACAAACACCTTGGATGCCGTAAAAGAGTTAAGGGGGCAAGGGTATCGAATTGTATCGGTTGAACAGACCGAGAACTCTACTTCGCTCGAGCAGTTCTCACCGCAAGCAGGTGAAAAATACGCTTTTATATTTGGGAATGAGATCAAAGGCGTTGCTCAGGAGGTGGTAGATATCAGTGATCTGACCATAGAGATTCCCCAGTTCGGCTCTAAGCACTCTCTTAATGTTTCTGTATCTGTTGGGGTGGTGCTATGGGAGGTGGCTATGGCGATTCAAAAACAGACTAAGTGATGATAGATTGCAGTGGAAGAGTCATAAATTATCTGAGAATATCTGTAACCGACAGATGTAACCTCCGTTGTGTCTACTGTATGCCGCAAGAGGGTGTTCAGTTGCTGGATCACTCAAAGATTCTCACCTTTGATGAGATTGAAGATTTCACCCGGGTAGCAGTCTCTATGGGTATAGAGAAGATTAGGATTACCGGAGGAGAGCCGCTTGTAAGAAGGGATATAACAACCCTTATCAAAAAACTAGCTGCAATATCAGGGATAAAGGATCTGTCAATGACCTCAAACGGAATACTGCTTTCGCAATTTGCTTATCAACTTAAAGAGGCAGGGCTGATGAGAATAAATATCAGTATGGATAGTGCAGACCCTCTCAAATATTCTCAGATAACCAGAGGTGGAGATCTTGATATGGTATTCAAAGGGGTGGACGCATCTATACAGGCCGGACTTTACCCTATTAAGATTAACTGTGTTGTTGAGAGAGATTCCTGTGAACCGGATGCACAAACTGTTTCTCAATATGCAAAGTCCAAAGGTTGTGAAGTGCGATTTATTCCTAAGATGGATCTGGAGAAGGGAAGCTTTGGCGTAGTTGAAGGTGGAATCGGAGGAGAGTGCACAAAGTGCAATAGGTTGAGATTAACCCCAACCGGGATGTTAAGACCTTGTCTTTTCAGTGACATTGAGTTAGATATTCGTAATCTTGGTGCACAAAAGGCAATTGAGACAGCCCTTGCAATAAAACCCATAAAGGGTGGCCACAACTACTCGGGGAGTTTTTATAACATCGGAGGTTGAAAAAAATAAAATTATGGAGATATCAGACAAAAGCAATTTTACACATCTTGACAATCAAGGAGAGGTTAAGATGGTAGATGTGGGAGAGAAACCTCTCTCGCATAGAAAGGCGATCGCAAAAGGGAGAATATCTCTTATGCCATCTACAATAGAGCAAATTAAAGAGGACAAAATAAAGAAGGGTTCAGTTCTAACAGTTGCCAAAATTGCCGGAATTATGGCTGCAAAACGCACATCTGAGACTATCCCTCTCTGCCATCCCCTAAATCTAAATGTTGCAGATGTAGAGCTTATTTTTCTACAGGATGGAGTTGAGGCAACCGGCTATGTCTCCTGCGACGGAAATACCGGAGTAGAGATGGAGGCACTCTGTGCAGTAAGTGCATCTCTGTTAACAATATATGATATGTGTAAAGCTGTTGATAAATCAATGGTTATAAGCGACATAAAGCTGGTGTCTAAAGAGAAGCAGATTATCAACAAAATTAAGGGTTAATGGAGAGGTCATTAAACATAGTTTCGGTAAACATCTCAAAAGAGAAGGGTACAATAAAAACCCCCTGTGAAATAATTAATTTGACCTTAAACGGGATAGAGTCAGATGCTCACTCGGGAGATTGGCACAGGCAGGTGAGCCTTCTCTCAACCGAGAGTATAGAGAGCTTTAGTCTAATAAGTGGCAGAGAGTACCTTCCCGGTGAGTTTGCAGAGAATATTACCCTTAGTGGGATGAAGCTGAATGAGTGTCGCCCCGGAGATATCATTGAAGGGGGCACAGTTACCTTGCTGGTAACACAAATCGGCAAAAAATGTCACGGTGGCGGTTGCGCTGTTTTTAGAGAGTCCGGAGCCTGCGTTATGCCAAAGGATGGAATTTTTGCCAAGGTTCTATCTACCGGGGAGCTAAAAAAAGGTGATACTCTTACTTATAAACCAAAACTTTTCCGTATTGGAGTAATTACTCTGAGCACAAGAGCCTCACAGGGGGTCTATCCGGACAGAAGTGGTCCTAAGATTATATCCCTGCTGGAGGAGTACTCGAAAGAGAGCAAAAGGGAGATTGAGACAGATTACCGGCTAATTCCGGATAACAGAGAGCTGCTCACAAAATTAATAGAGGAGTTTATCCTAAACTCCTATGATTTTATATTTACAACAGGAGGTACAGGGGTAGCTCCATCAGATTTTACACCGGATGTTATCAAGCCTATGCTGGATTTTGAGATTCCCGGAGTAATGGAGCACATTAGAGTTAAATATGGAGCTACTATGCCTGCTGCCCTGCTAAGCAGAGGTATAGCAGGAGTTAAAGATTCTACCTCTATCTTCACTCTTCCAGGTAGTATAAATGCCGTAAATGAGTATATGATGGAGATAACCCCACTTATGGAGCACCTCTTCTTTATGAGAATGGGGCTGGATACACACTAATGTAGCACCAGCCCCAAACAATAATCTAAAAGAGTACTACTCTGCAGAGATAAAAGTCTTCTCAATAAATCTTGTCAGGTATGTTGTATGAGCAGCAGTGGCAAAGTCTCTGCTCTTGGTCTTTTTAAGCTTTTTATAGAGGTCGTTAAGCTGTGTGTATGCTATTGCCGTACTCTCTGTCATATCCTTAGGGTTTGAAGATGGTTTTACAACGGCACCCATTCTAGCTACTGTAGCCGCTCCGGTAAAAAGATCACAAAGAGTTGTTACATAGACCTTTTGAAGAACCCTTTTATAGATATCCACTTCACGTGAAGTGCCGAGATTAAACATAATAGTCTCGTTTAGTGAATTAAACAACTCCTCAACACTATAGGCAGATTTACCCAGTGCACTCTCGGCAGCAACCAGATTCATAATAACTCTTTTGCTTAAAAGTGAGCTTAATGCAGCTGTATAAGCTCTCTCGAGAAATAGTTCATTACGACTCGGGAACTTATTCATATATTCAGTTGGGATAAGCCATACAGGGGTGTTTACAAAGAGGTTTCTGTTAAGAAAATCCATTGCCTCAAGTTGTTTCTCTCTCTCAACATAAATATAGACATCTCCCTCCATCTCTACAGTCTTGGATTCCTGATATATACCTCCTACCCATTTGGCGACGTGTCCTATATACCTGCGAAATTGGTTGTTAACCTCTGTATGCATTGTCCTTAGATTATCGTACTCTTCGTTTGGCATCTTACTCCACTCTCCAAGATTTGCCATTACGACTTTAAGATTTTTAATCCCCAGCTCGTTAGCTTTCATCTGGTTATCGCCAAGGTCTTCTGACTGAAGTCTTGGGTCATTTACACTACTCTCTGTACCAAACCAATACCTTCTATCCTTTGTCTTCTCAATTGTCCAAAGATTTATCTTTGTCAACTCCTTAACCGGGTCATTTATCTCCGGAAACCTGCGATATCCCCACTCAATTGCCCAATCATCGTAATGGCTCAATCTTGGGAATAGAAGCTCTCTTGGAATATTATCTTCGGGTTGAGCTACATAGTTAAACCTTGAGTAGTCCATTATAGAGGTTGTGTGACCGTTCTCCTTAAGAAAATCTTTGTCCCGTAGCTGTTCAACACTGTAGAACGCTGTCCCACCAAAGTTGTGTCTCAAACCCAGAGTATGACCTACCTCGTGAGAAGAGACAAAACGGATAAGTTGACCCATCAGCTCTGTATCGAAAAGCATCTTTCTTGCCGCCGGATCAACAGGGGAGCACTGCACCATATACCAGTTTCTCAGCAGTGACATTACGTTATGGTACCAGTTAATATGGCTCTCAATAATCTCTCCCGATCTTGGGTCGTTAACATTGGGGCCGCTTGCATTAGGAATATCGGATGGTTTATAAACTATAGCAGAGAAACGAGCATCCTCCAGAGACCACTCCGGATTCTTCTGGGCTGTTGGTGCCTCCAGAGCATAGATTGCATTTTTAAAACCTGCCTTTTCAAAAACCTTCTGCCAGTCATTTACACCCTGAATAAGGTAAGGAACCCAATCCTTTGGCGTTGCCGGGTCAATATAGAATACAATTGGTTTTGCCGGTTCAACCAGCTCTCCCCTCTTATATTTTTCAATATCTTCCGGTTTTGGCTCAAGTCTCCAGCGGGTAATCATTCTGATATCTTTTACACCCTGAGGATTCTGGTCATAATCTGTGTAACCTGTTGTGAAGTATCCAACTCTTGAGTCTGCATAACGAGGAACCATCGGAACCTGTGGTAGTAGTACAAACGAGTTGTTAAGTTCATAGGTTGCTGTTGCACTACCGTCTGCAAGCATATATGTCTTAACAGTTTTTACCTCTGTGTTTATTGGATAGGTTGTGACGGCACTTATATAACTGCTCTCTTTAATTGGAGCACCAAGTTTAAATGCCCCTTTTGTAGATTTGCGAAAGAAAAGCGTCTCGGAATCTGTGTTAAAAAAATCTGTAACATCAATAATGTTATCTCTCTTGTCTGCAGATTGAGCCTTGATTTCGAAAGTTGCAGATATTCCGGCCAGATTTGATCTCTGAAGTGCTGTAAACATTGCCTGTGTACTATCTTTTGAGCGCTCTCTGTTAAGTATCTTCCTGAGGAATATCTTGTTATTAGGCCCCAACTCAAACCGGAACATTGCGGTGTTAAGGTGATCTCCGGCATATCCATCAAAATCTGACCTGATTCCTGCTGCTGCCTTAGAGATTCTGGTAACCATAATTATATCCCTCTCAAGAAGGGTGTCATTGATGTTTATAAAAAACCTACCATCCTGATTGTAAACAGTTGTAAGTCCAACCATAGGTTTTGTACCCGGCTTGATAAATTTGTCAATTGCAAGAGGCCCTTTTTCGGGTGCCTTCTTTACACTGTCAGATGCAGTTGTCTGCTCCTGTTTCTGTGCAGGAGGAGCAACCCTTGATCCTCTCTGTTGTGCGTCAGTGATGTTAACAATCATCATAAAAGCTACCGAAAGAGCTATCAGTTGTTTTGATTTTAGCATAAATCTATTATTTTTAGTTAGCGGAGACGAAGGTAGGAAATTTATTGAAACCATAGATGTGAAAATGTTTATCTTTGTTTTGATGAGAAGTTATAGTATATATAGTAATACCCGCATAGTTTTTATGTTTCTGGGCGGGGTAATACTGCTCTTTTTGGTTGCACCTCTTGTAGGGATGTTTATCTCCGTTAAATCTCCGGAACTCTTCTCCACTCTTACAGACAATGTTGTTCGCTCAAGTATCCTCCGGACGTTGCTCATTTCGGCACTGGCAACTGTTGCTGCCTCTATCTTTGCCGTTCCTCTGGCATATCTGCTGGCAAGAAGAACATTCCCCTTAAAGGGGGTTGTAGAGGCGATTATAGATCTGCCAATTGTTATACCACACTCTGCTGCAGGAATTGCCCTTTTGGGATTTATCTCCCGAGACTCTCTTCTCGGGTCTGTTGCAGATTCATTCGGGATAACTCTTGTTGGATCTCCATTGGCTATTGGCCTTGCAATGGCTTTTGTCAGTGTACCTTTTCTCATCACCTCTGCCAGAGATGGTTTTGCTGCAGTCCCTATAAGACTTGAGAGGGCGGCAGAGACTCTGGGAGCGAGTCCGTTTACCGTATTTCGTGAGATTAGCCTGCCTCTGGCAAAGAGGTCTGTAGTCTCGGGGCTGGTTCTTATGTTTGCAAGAGGGATGAGTGAGTTTGGCGCTGTAGTTATTGTTGCATACCACCCAATGACAACTCCGGTACTCATTTTTGACCGCTTTAACTCCTTCGGTCTGGATTATGCAAGGCCGGTAGCAGCAATATTTATTGTAATCACGCTGCTTATATTCATTATACTAAGAATTTATCAGAAGAGATGACCCTGAATCTGCAATAATATGTAATATGCTTGAAATCAAAAATCTCATATACTCAATAGGTGACTTTACTCTAGGTCCGCTAACTCTTACACTTTCAAAGGGAGAGTATCTCGCTCTTTTCGGCCCCTCAGGGTCGGGAAAATCTCTTTTTCTTGAACTGATCTCGGGTATAAGAACTCCTCAGATGGGTGCTATTTTTTTTGATGGTGCAGATATAACCTCTACTCCACCCCAAAAACGTCCGGTTGCAATGCTTTTTCAGGACTTTGCTCTCTTCCCGCATATGTCTGTAATAGATAACATAACCTTTCCACTCAAGATGAGAGGCTATAAGTCAGATCAAAAGAGAAGACGGGCAGATGAGCTGGGTGGGTATCTATCAATAGAACATCTGATGCAAAGATCTGTTGAAGGTCTATCAGGAGGTGAAAAACAGAGAGTAGCCCTGGCCAGGGCGATTGCCTGCGACCCAGCAATACTACTTCTTGACGAACCCCTCTCTGCTCTGGACCAGGATCTGCGTGAGGATGCCATCGAGTTGCTAAGGCTGGTAAAGAGCAGCTCTCGTGCAATAATTCACGTAACCCACAATAGAGATGAGATCCAAGAGCTTGCTACCCGAACACAACATTTCAAAACTTAAACACATCTACAAATGGAAACGAACAAGATTATCTTTAGAGTTTTAATGATGCTCTCTTTTGCAGTAACCTCTTTGTCTGCTGTCGGGCAGAGCTCATCAGAGATAGATGAACTTTGCCGAACTGTTTTCAAAGAGTGGAACCTGCCTGGTATGTCCATTGTAGTTGTTAAAGATGGGAAAATGGTGTTTCTGGAGGGTTATGGTAAGAGCACATACAAACCAGGCGGAGAGGATATAACTCCGGATACCCAATTTGTAATTGCCTCAACCTCTAAAGCTTTTACATCTGCCCTACTTGCAACCGTTATGGATAAGTACCCTGTAAAATGGAGTGATACAGTAGTAAACCACCTCCCCGATTTTCGTCTTTATGATCCGTGGGTAACAGCCAATTTTCTGGTAAGGGATATTATGGTTCATAAAACCGGATTCAACGCCTATGCAGCAGATGATTTACCCCATTTTGGTTATAATAGGGACGAGATATACACCCTATTACGTCACATTGAGCCAACTCACAGTTTCCGCACAACCTATGCATACAATAATGTCCTCTATACCGTAAGTGCAAAGATTATTGAGAAGTATACCGGGATGAGTTGGGATGATGCAATTGTTAAGAACATCTTTACCCCTTTACAGATGAACTCAAGCACAACCGGGAACAGATCCTACTTTACTTCAACAAAACTCGCAAAAGGACACAGACACTACAAGGATGGAGACTCAATCAAATTTGCCCTAAGAGAGGATACCCAAAACGGATATAGATGGTTATCTGCTATAGCCCCCGCAGGATTTGTTATCTCAACAGCCAGAGATATGGGAAACTGGCTAAAGATGCATCTTGAAGGTGGAGTTTTTAATGGAACAAGAGTTATCTCAAAGGAGAACCACTCCTACCTCTTCACACCTCAGACTATCAGCGGATGGGACTCAACAACGGTAAACAACTATGCTCAGGGGTGGACTATAGAGCAGAGTAGTTCCGGCAGATTGATTCGTCACACAGGTCTGGCATATGGCTATACAGCTCTGGTTGGTATGGTTCCCGAACTTAAAATGGGCTTTGCGATATTGACAAATGCAGGGAATACAACAAATCCACATCTGGCAATAGCGAGAGAGCTAATTGAGATGTATCGTGGAAAAGATGAAAAGAATTGGCGTGAACACTATCTCTCCCAATTTATGAAGTCAACTGCAAGAGGTGCTACAAGAGAGGCTAAAGACTCTGTTGCACCTAAAAGGGTTGAACTATATACCGGCAGTTATTTTAAAGAGAATTTTGGAGATGTAAGAATATCCCTAAAAGAGGGGAGACTCTTTTTTGCCCTAAAGGATGCATCAGGCGAATTGACACATAAAAATGGTGATACTTTCAATGTAAATATTGCCGGAGCAGGTAATATTGAGGTTCAATTCTTCCCGGGAATAAATATCCCCATAGAATCACTAACCTTTAAGATAGGAGACCCTATAGGGAAATTCTATAAGAGAGAGAGCCTAAGATAGCAGAAATCTATCCTTAAGGGTTCATCAGATCTGTATTCCGGTAACTTAAAATCTCATATATGTGCTCTATGGCGTGAGCTGCAGGGCCGGATGGATCCAGAAACTTAGCCCTGTTAAGGGCATTAATAGCCTCTCCCCACTGTTGCTCTCTGCGGTATATCCCACCCAGAAGATACCAACCTTCGGCACTATCCGGATTTTTCTCAAGAAACTCTCGTAGCTCTTTATGTGCACTCTCGCTACCCTCCAGGCGAAGGATCTGCTCTATCTCCATCAGATTTTTTCCCATACTATCTATACTAAACCAGCAAAACCCATAAAAGCCAGGGCAAGTATGCCGGCAGTTATCAGGGCTATCGGTGTACCTTTAAAAGATTTTGGAACATTTGCCAGTTCAAGTTGCTCCCGTAGACCTGCAAAAAGTATCATTGCAAGACCAAATCCCAATGCGCTGGCAACTGCAAATACCACAGATTGAGCCATATTTAACATATGCGGATCACCTCCGAAAGTGAACTCTTTAGAAACTACCAGAATAGCAACACCCAGAACGGCACAGTTTGTTGTTATCAGAGGGAGGAAAATTCCCAATGCCTGATAAAGAGATGGACTAATCTTCTTCATTATGATCTCTACCATCTGCACAAGAGATGCAATAACCACAATAAAGGTGACTGTCTGCATAAACTCTATCTCAAGCGGAATCAGAACATAGTACTGTAATATATAGGTAACAAGAGTTGCCACGGCCATTACAAATGTAACGGCTCCGGACATTCCTGCAGCTGTACTTACCTTATTAGAGACCCCAAGAAAAGGGCAAACACCCAGAAATTGCGACAACAAAATATTGTTGACAAAGACGGCCGAAATAATTATTATAATGTACTCCATAATATTCTGTTTAAGAGATTCTGGATTTGAACTTATTAAAAATAACCAGTAAATAGCCCAGTGCAATGAATGCACCTGGTGCTAGAATAAAAACCAGCATACCATCTGAATTAATTAACTTAATTCCGAAGATGGAGGCACTTCCCAGAAGCTCCCTTACTGCCCCCAAAACTGTGAGGCTAAGTGTGAAACCAATCCCTATTCCTACACCGTCAGCTGCAGAGTCCAGAACGCCGCTTTTTGATGCAAAAGCCTCTGCCCGTCCAAGGACAATACAGTTTACAACAATGAGTGGTATAAACAGACCCAATGTCTCGTACAATCCAGGAGTAAATGCCTGCATCAGAAGCTGAAGAATGGTCACGAATGCAGCAATGACAACAATATACGAAGGAATTCTGACCTTATTCGGGATCAATCCGGAAATTGAAGAGATTGCCATATTTGACATTATAAGCACAAATGTTGTTGCAATCCCCATTCCCATTCCGTTGATTGCAGATGTTGTAGTACCCAGGGTCGGGCACATTCCCAGAAGAAGGACAAATACGGGATTCTCCTTGATTACTCCCCTTGATATAAGTGCAAGTCTACTCATTATTCACCTCCCTGTTTTTCAGTTTGTTCAACACACAATTTGAATACCTCCCAGGCTGTTGTAACAGCTTCGCAATATGCCCTTGAGGTTATTGTAGAGGCTGTTATTGCATCTACTTCTCCACCATCCTTTTTAACTACCATCCTGAACTCTTGGGGGTTTTTACCCTGAAACTGTGTACTGAAGTCGCTCTTTGATGTCTCTATTTTATCCCCCAGGCCGGGAGTCTCAGTATGAGACAGGACAGAGATGCTACTGATTACTCCATCAATGGTAAAACCCACCATTATGGAGATTCTTCCGCCAAATCCGGAGGCATAACTCTCAATAGCGTAGCCAACAATTTTGTCTCCCATCTTTGCAGGATAGGCCTTATAGCTCTTTCCCAAATACTCTACCAAGATAATCTGGGAGGAGGGGTCGTTATCAAATTTGGGAGAGACGCTGGCAATGGCACTGTTGGTCTTAGCTGTCATTGCAACTTCTATAGGGCCCTTTGTCAGTGCATATACTCCTCCCAGCAATGCAGAGGATACAAGAGTGATTACCGAAAGTGTGGCAACCATATTTTTAAGTGAAGAGACCTTAGCCATTCTTAACCTCCTTCCCGAATCTTTCGGGTTTAAAATAGTTGTTCAGCAGGGGCACTGTAGCGTTCATTATAAGTATTGCAAACGATATACCCTCCGGATATGCCCCGAAAAACCTGATTAGAACTGTAATTATCCCTATACCTACTCCATAAATTACCATACCTTTAGAACTCATTGGAGAGGTGACGTAATCTGTAGCCATAAAGATAGCACCCATCAATATACCCCCAGTTAGAATTGTGAATACAGGATCCGGAAATTGTTCCGGTTTGATGAGCCAGAAAATTCCCGAAAAAATTACCACACTACCCAATATTGAGAGTGGTATGTGTGGTCTTATAACTCTTCTTACGAGAAGGTATACCAGACCCAGCAGCAGAGCAAAAGCAGAGACCTCTCCCACAGAGCCGCCAATCTTACTAAAGAGCATCTGGGCATAGGAGAAGTCGTTCTGGGCAAATATCTCATCCATAGTCATTCCCTTTGAGAGACCCTCCTTTACAATCGAGAGGGCTGTTGCACCGGTTGAGGAGTCTATCCCTTCACGGAACCACGATGCAGGAGTTGTCCAGTCTGTCATAATAACCGGAAAGGAGACTAACAGGAATACCCTTCCAACAAGGGCAGGATTAAAGAGATTCTGTCCCAATCCGCCAAAACTCATCTTAGCTATACCAATCGCTACAAGTGACCCAATAAATACAATCCACCAGGGAGAGTTGGGTGGCAGATTCAGGGCCAGAAGTAGCCCAGTAAGGGCTGCCGAGTAGTCCTTCACAGATGGTTTCGCCTTAATTATATATTTTTGAATTGCATACTCAACAATCACACAGGTAATTGCACCAACAAATGCCAATTTTATGGCTGAGAACCCGAAGAAGTAGATAGAGACCAGCAGCGAAGGGGCAAGTGCTATGATTACATCTCTCATCAGGCCCCGTGTGCTCTCCTTTCCGTGAATATGGGGTGCAGGTGATACTAATAGTTTTTTCATAGTGATATCTGTTACTTTTTAGGTCTGCTTCTGATAATTCTTAAAACCTGAGCCTTGGTAAGTCTTATGGTATCCAGCAGAGGAATGTTTGCCGGGCAGGAGTACATACAGCATCCGCACTCAATACAGTCGTGGACCATATTTATCTCGAGATCTTCAAGCCTGTCAGCTCTTGATAATCTGTTAAGTAGATATGGCTCCAGACCCATCGGGCATACATCAACACACTTTCCGCAGCGAATGCAGTTTCCCTCTACCCCTCTTCTGGTCTCCCTATCTGTAAGAAGAAGAAGTGCAGATGTACTCTTTACAGATGCTGCCTCCATCTTTGATATCGCCTTACCCATCATCGGACCACCATTTACAAGCTTAACGGCATCTTTCGGAAAACCTCCGATTGCATACATTATTGAGTCAAAACTGGTACCCACCCTTAGTCGGAAATTTCGCTGCTCGGTCATACACTTTCCGGTAACTGTTACTACACCGTCAATCAACGGTTTGTTCTTTTGAATTGCCTCGTAAACTGCAAGAGCGGTTCCTACGTTATGAACAACAACACCGGTATCTATAGGAAGCCCCATTGAAGGTACCCTCCTTTTGAGAATCGCATCAATGAGCTGTTTTTCTCCACCTTGAGGGTACATTTTTTTTAGGGTTACTATTTTAATCTCCTTATAACCTTTTGATGCAACAGCTTTCAATTTTTTTATTGCAGCCGGTTTGTTCTCCTCAACTCCAAAGTATGCCTTTTTTACACCAAGGGCCTTCATCATAATTTTGGTGCCTATAAGAATCTGCTCGGTTGACTCCAGCATTACCCTATAATCAGATGTTAGGTAAGGTTCGCATTCTGCTCCGTTAATCATCAGGAACTCAGCCTTTTTATTTGGTGGTGGAGAGAGTTTGATATGGGTAGGAAAAGCTGCCCCGCCAAGTCCGACAACTCCTGCATCGGCAATTTTGCCAATGATCTCTTTGCTCTCCATAGAGATCTCTCTAACAATATCCTCAGATCTGTCAATCCCCTCTACCCACTCATCTCCCTCTACCTTAATGATGATATGTGGCACCAGATTTCCTGAGAGGTCCGGATAAGGCTCAATAGAGGTCACTGTTCCCGAAACCGACGAATGGATATTGGCAGATATAAAACCGCTGGCCTTTGCTATAAGCTGACCTGTCTTAACCGTATCACCTTTGGCAACAACCGGCTCTGCCGGTGCACCAAGATGCTGCGATAAGGAGATATATGCCGTATCCATAAGCGGGAAATTCTCGATTGCAGCATTTGCGGATATCTTATTATCGCCCGGATGAATACCGCCAATTGAAAATGTTCTGCTCATATATTATATTTATTACTGTTCTACATTTATGCTCTCTACAGGCTTAGGCAACCTTACTGGGAAGTTAACTTCCCAAATCGCGTGAGTTGGACACTCAGTAACACATTTCCTGCAAAGTTTACACTTGTTGTAATCTATGTAGGCAAGGTTATTAGAAATTGTGATAGCATCAAAAGCACAAACTTTCTGACACTTAAGGCAACCGATACACGCAACGGCGCAAGCTTTTCTCGCTACCCCTCCCTTATCTTTATTGATACAAGAGACAAATATCCGTCTGTTTTTTGGCCCCTTGTTTCTTAGCTCAATTATAAATTTAGGGCAAGCCTTTACACAAGCGTTGCAAGCTGTGCACTTATCCTGATCTACCTCAGGCAGGCCGGTGCGAGGATCCATTCTTATTGCATCAAAACTACAAGCTACAACACAATCACCGTGACCAAGACAGCCGTAACTGCAACCGGTATCTCCACTGTAAAGAGTTGACATTACTGCACAAGAGGAATATCCGTCGTAGTGGTTTGTCTTCTCTCTAGTATCACAGTTACCATTACACCTCACAACGGCTACCTGAGGTGCCTTCTCTGCGACTGTCATCCCCAAATAGGAGGCAACGCTCTTCATAACCTCATTCCCCCCCACAGGGCAGGATAGTGCATCCAGGGAGTCTGCCTTTACACACCCTTCGGCAAATGCACGGCACCCCGCAAAACCACAACCTCCGCAGTTGGCTCCGGGCAAAATTGCCTCTACATCGTCAATTCTGGGATCCTCTTCCACTTTAAATTTCTGTGCGACAAAATAGAGTACCAGGGCCAGTACCAGGCCAAGGAGAGTGAGGCTGACAATTGTAAAAATAATTGTAGTTGTCATTATTCGCTAAATTTTTCAATAGTAAAAACAAATTCTCTCTTTAGTTTATCTCTGAATAACCAGATGATAATATAATAGAGAGATATGGCACCGATTATGGAGAGTCCGACAGCAAGCTCAGAAAATCCAACAGTAGACAAAGATATTAATAAAACTAGAAGAATGAGCAGGGGAATAAGATAAGAGAGCCACAGAGCTCTGTATCCCAAGGTCTTTTTTAGTAAAAGATTTACCTTCTCACCCACTTCGTAAGTATCAAATCCGGTATTCTCAACATCTACCTCTTTAACCTTTACATCACCAAGGGTGCATACACCCTTTGCGTGACAAGAGGAGCAGGCAGATTTATTAAGAATCTCTACCGTAATATAATTAATATCTATTGAGGTTATAATACCTTCGTGGTTAACATAGTCCTGTTTACTCATTGTTATCTTATTTTGCTCGAAAGCGGATGTTTCAGATTTTTATAAGAGGAGATTCTCCCTGTAACCTTTCCTACAATAATAGGCGTTTCAAACATAAGAGGAATTCTATTTTTATCGTCACTTACCCAAATAACCAGCTCCTCCTTGCCGGAGAATACTTCACCAACAACCACCCTTGCAGCAAACTTAAGTGTCCGGAACTGACCCATCCCCGGAACTCTTTTAATCTCAGGTCCAATATATCTGTAGTATAGATCAAAAATCTCATCGTCAATTGCAAATGATATTGGCTGCTCAACACCCGGAAGGATCTTGGAGAAGTCCATATTCCTTGAGAAATAGAAGAGGGAGACAAGGTCAAAAGTACACTCCCTTCCCTTTAGCAGTGTGTCTTTAGACGGCTGATCCAACCTCTGAACATTTGCATTTATTGAGTAGTCCGGATTAAATTTGTACCAGTTTTTCATTCTGTATCTCCCCTCTGAGATATCCCTGTGAAAATAGAAGGGTCGTCCGTTAGTGGTATTGAATTTAGATTCAAAGAGATCCTTAACCTTAAAAAACATCTCGTAGAATTTATAGCTGTAACCGGTAATAATTGAATGGAAATAATCTCCGTAAACATTATCACTCAACCTCTTAAGAGAGACAACAGCCTCACCCACATCGGTCTTAATGACTCCCCAGGTGTAGTTTATAACATACACAACCCTCTCTCCGTCATCAAATGCTCTATCGTTTTCGGGAATATTATTTACAGGGGCACACGGCTTAACCTGCCCTTTTACAGGTATAATCATTAAGAAGAGTATGATTACTAAAATAGCTCTCATTCCTAAAATTCTCTGTCAAAATCCGAATTAGAACGAAACTCCTCCTGGTTCATCTTAGATGGGTATGTCTCTACAGAGCCTGTTGCAAAAGGGTCTCTTGAAAGTGCAGAGTCTGTCATATCTACAAACTTAACCTCGGCGCTACGGAATCTCAACTGAACATCGCAAACTGCCCCGTTCCTGTGTTTAGCGATAATAATATCTGAAACCCCTTTCAGTGCAGGGTTGTCATCACCTATGCTATAATAATCCTGCCTGTGAATGAATAAAACCAGGTCTGCGTCCTGCTCAATTGCACCCGACTCCCTCAGGTCGCTTAGTTGTGGTCTTTTTGTTCCACCCCTTGTCTCCACTGCACGACTTAGCTGTGATAGAGCTATTACAGGTACATTAAGCTCTTTTGCTATTGCTTTTAGCGATCTTGATATTGCAGATACCTCCTGCTCCCTCATCCCCCTAAGCTCCGAGGGTCCGGTCATAAGCTGCAGATAGTCAATAACAATCATCTTAACCCCGTGTATTGACACAAGCTTGCGAGCTTTGGAGCGAAGTTCGTTTATGGATAGAGATGGGGTATCATCTATATAGAGAGGGGCCTTTACCAACTGTTTAAGTCTGGTGTGAAGTTGCTCCCATTCATAATCTTTGAGTTTTTTTCCCCCCTTTATTTTATCCGAGTCCAGTCCGGTCTCACTTATCATCAGACGTTTTACAAGTTGCAATGAGGACATCTCCAGAGAGAAAAAAGCTACCGGAACTTTATGCTCAACAGCCATATTGCGGGCCATAGTCAGCACAAAGGCTGTCTTACCCATTGATGGCCTGGCAGCAATAATTATAAGGTCGGAGGGTTGCCAGCCTAAAGTTACCCGATCAATTGATGTGTAGCCGGAGGGAATTCCACTAAGCCCGTCGGTCCTTAGCTGGTTCTTCTCAAGGTCATCTATTGCGTGATTTATTACATACTGTACAACCTGAGCCTCCTTGCGCATATTCCTGTCGGCAAGAGTGAAAATCTTTTGCTGAGTACCATCCAGAAGCTCATCTACCGAAATTGTATCGTCAAATGCGTCCTTCTGAACACCATAGGATATAGATATAAGCTCCCTCTGAATATATTTTTGGAGTAGAATCTTTGCGTGATAATCTATATGGGCTGCAGCTCCTATCTTCATACTAAGCTGGCTCAGATACGAAACCCCCCCTATACTCTCCAGCTCTCCCTGTCCCTTAAGCTCTTCGGAGACGGTGAAGATATCGACAGGTGCGTGCCTTAGCGCCAGTGCAGATATTGCAGTAAATATTTTCTTGTTTGTCTCTTTATAGAAGCAATCCGGGCTAATGATATCCAGGACATCGGTTACAGCAGTAGGCTCCAGCATCAGGGCTCCAAGTACAGCCTCCTCAATATCCACGGCCTGAGGTGGCCTCTTGCCCATCTCCAACCCCAAAACATCAATATTGGTTTCGTTACTCCTGGGCTTGCCCCTGCCTGTTATCTTCGCCATCTGTAATGCAGTTACTTGGTTAATCTGTTTAAAGCCTTTAATATCCTCTCAATAGCATATTCTATCTCTCCAAAGGAAATCGTCAGAGGAGGAGCTATTCTGAACGCCGACGGACAGAAAAGGAACCAGTCGCTCAGCACCCCCTCTTCAATAAGCAGCGGAAGAGCCCTCTTTGCATAATCTTCATCGATAAGGTCTACTGCAATAAGAAGTCCCTCTGCCCTAATCTCTTTCACCAACGGATGATCTTTAAGCCTATCTACAAATATAGCACTCTTTTCATTAACCATTGCAACCCAATTCTCCTTTAAAAGCAATTTTAGTGAGGCAAGAGCTGCTGCACAACAGACCGGGTGCCCACCAAACGTTGTAATGTGTCCAAGTACCGGATTGGAGATAAAATCGCTCATCAGAGAGGATGAGGCAACTACTGCACCAAGAGGCATACCTCCTCCCAAAGCTTTTGCCAAGGTTACAATATCCGGAACTACCCCGTACTTCTGATGAGAGAAGAGCTCTCCTGTTCTGCCAAACCCGGTTTGAATCTCATCAAATATAAGAAGTGTCCCGGTTTGGTTACATCTCTCCCTTAAGGCTTTAAGATAACCATTTTGCGGTGAGATGACTCCGGCCTCCGCCATTACAGGCTCTGCAATAACACAAGCACATCTGTCGGTGATTTGAGAGAGATCTTCTAAAGAGTTAAACCTTATATGGCGTACCTGAGGCAGGAGCGGACGGAATGAGCTTTTATACTCCTCACTACCCATTACGCTTAGTGCTCCGTGAGTACTTCCGTGATAACTGCCGTAAAAAGAGATCATCTCCCCTCTGTTGGTGTGCCTTTTTGCTAACTTAAGCGCAACTTCATTTGCCTCGCTGCCGGAGTTGACATAGTAAACTGAGTTGAGGCGACTATCCAGCTGTGCTGTGAGCAGTGCAGCGTGTTCAACCTGAGGGCTCTGAATTACCTCTCCGTATACCATCAGATGCATATGTCTGTTTATCTGATTAACAACACTGTCAATAATCTCTCTGTTTCCGTGCCCTATATTGGAGACGCAAACACCGGAGACCAGATCAATAATTTTCTTGTTGTCGGAGGTAAAGAGAAAGACCCCCTCTGCCCTTTGGATCTCAATACCTAAAGGAGAGGGGGATGTTTGTGCTATATGTTTAAAAAACAGCTCCCTTGTTGTATAGGGCACTGTACTCATCTACTCAGCCTCAAAATCGCCGTTAACAAGAATTCTTCCGCAGTATTCGCAAACAATTATTTTTTTGCTGGACGCTATATCCATCTGCCTTTGTGGAGGAATCTTATTAAAACAGCCGGAGCAGGAGTCCCTCCTTACAGTTACTACTGCAAGTCCGTTCCTGGCGTTTGATCTTACTTTTTTATATGCAGCTAATAGCCTTGCATCTATCTGAGATTGAATCTCTGAAGAGTATTTAAGAAGCTCCTCCTCCTCTTTGGATGTCTCAAGAACAATGGAGTCAAGCTCTCTCTTCTTGTTTTCCAGATCCAAAGCTCTCTCATCCAGTGCCTTAATAGTTTCTGCAAGAGTTACTTTTTTATCTGCTATAATGAGAGTGTTCTCTTTGATTCTCTTCTCCGAAAGCTGAACTTCAAGACCCTGAAACTCTATCTCTTTTGATAGAGAGTCATACTCTCTGTTATTCTTGACATTATTCTGCTGCGAAGTGTACTTCTCGATAAGAGACTTTGAGTTCTCCATATCAATCTTCTTTTGAGCAAGGCTTTTCTCAATCTCTTTCAACTCCACCTGAAGATTTTCAACTCTGGTTTTAAGCCCGAGAATATCATCTTCAAGATCCTGAACTTCAAGTGGTAGTTCTCCTCTTAAAAGGTGGATCTGGTCTATCTGGGAGTCTGTCTGCTGTAGCTTATAAAGCAGAAAAAGTTTAGATTCCATGCTGAGGTCACCCTCTACCGAGCTCTTTTGTAGTGAGATAAATGTTCCTCCGTCCAACGGGGTCTCTATCGTTGCTTTTGTTTTAGCTGCTGACATAATCTATTAATGGTAGTATATGGGATTATTATTTCTTTCACTGATGTGAACTGCAAAGTTAGGTATTTTTTTCAAAATAACAGACATCAGTAGTTCAAGGACATCTATCTCACTCTCATAGTGACCAATATCCATAATCATAAACTCATCTTCACAGAAATAGTTATGATATGAGACATCTCCGGTTATAAATATTTGGGCTCCGGAAGCTCTCGCAGCCGGAATCAGAGAGACACCGCTGCCTCCGCAGAGAGCGACCCTCGATATTTTATTCTCTGTTGGTTTTGATGTCCTTACAACCTTTAGTGAGAATCTCTCTTTTACCATTTTAATAAATGGATTAAAATCCATAGGGTCAACCAGATCACCAACAATACCTAGTCCGGTTTCACTATCCTGTTGGGGCATTAAAATTTTTGTAGCTCTTAGTTCGATTCTCTCTGCCATAAGAGCACTTACTCCAAGGGGAACCTTATCTATATTTGTGTGAACGGAGTATACCACGATATCTTTTTTAATTATAGAAGATATCATCCTCTCCTGTACTGTCTCTGTGCCTATTTTTTTAATGCCCTTGAATATTAGCGGGTGATGAGTGATTATCATATCTGCACCAATCTCAATAGCCTCCAGAATAAGTTCCGGTGTGCAATCCAGCCCAAGAAGAACAGACTTCACCTCCCTCTGGGTGTCGCCGGCCATCAGCCCTGAGTTATCCCACTCCTCCTGTATGTTTCGTGGAGCAAACTCCTCTATTACAGATATTATATCTATTGCTTTCATTATCAAAGGGAGTCGGAAACCTCTTTAAGCCTCTCTTTTATCCCGGAGAGAATCTCAACCACATCTACCCTCCTGTCAACTCCGCTCTTATTGTCCTTAAGTCTTTTTGATGCTCCCTCAAGAGTCATCCCTCTCTCTTTTACAAGATAGTGGATAAGTCTGAAATTAGTTACATCATCTGCAGTGAATAGTCTGTTACCCTTTTTATTTCTTGCAGGTTTTATATACTCAGGAAATTTCTGAGCCCAGAATCTCACAAGGGATGTGTTCTCCCCTAGAATTTCAGCCACTTCACCAATCGTGTAGTAAAGCTTCTCAATTTTAAACTCTTTGTAAGGCATAATATAAAGAATTAAAGGGTTACTAATTTAAATGGAGCTTTAGTCCATTGACTGTCCGCTATTCAGAGCTATTACCAACATCTCTCTGTAGCTTCCGGGGTTAAGATCAGCAAAAAAATAGTTTACGGGATCCATTATCTTTCCATTGTACCTCACCTCATAGTGGAGATGTGGTGCAAATGAGAGCCCGCTGTTTCCCACTCTGGCTATAACCATTCCCCTGCTTACTCTCTGCCCGTCTCTTACCAAAATATCTCCAAGGTGAGCATAGTAAGTTATAAAACCGTTGTTATGGTCAATTTTTATCTGATTTCCCCTGTCTCTGTCAGATTTAACCAAAGATGTTACGGTTCCGTTTGCTGTGGCAATAACCTCTGCTCCTACCCCGGATAGAAGATCTATTCCGGTATGCTCGCTCATTGTCTTATAAAATGGGTGTATCTTTTTGCCAATACTCGCACCTGTCTGAGTCACTGTCATCCCTTTTATGGGTAGCACAGAGGGTATTGAAAGAAGATCCCTATTGCTCTGCAACATAGTGTAAATTCTTTGAATCTTATCTGTCTGCTCCTTGGCAAGAAAACTTGTAAACTTTATCCTGTCAGAGGTGAAGTTGACCAAATTTATATCCGAAGAGGTATCCAGCTGCAGATAAAGATTCGGGTTGTATTCACTTAGAAGGTCAGGAGGAGAAGATTTGAAGATACTCATATAGATCTCTCTGTCTCTTTTCTGAAGATCTCCAATAACATTGTCCAGCACATCTATCTTCTGGGAGGCATCTCTGTGCTGAGATTTGAGCATCTGATTCTCTTTGAGAAGAACCTCCTCCTGTGGGGTATTGAAAATTGCAGCAAAGATTATGTAGTACAAAACCGCGAGTAACAAGGAACCAACAATATATTTCACTACTGTAGCTATCCTTCCCTTTAGTCCCAGCTTCTCCTCTACAAATTTTAGCTGTTCTCTGTTAAACTTATATCTGCTCATCGCCCCTAACTCTTAGGAGATATTAACTCTCTAAACTGTTGATCATTAATATCTCTATTATAGTAGTTCAGAGGATTTACAGTTTTGTTTCTGTAAATTACCTCATAGTGGAGGTGTGGCCCTTTAGAGCGTCCAGTATTACCCATTATACCAATCTGTTCACCTCTTTTAACAGCTCTGCCGATAGTTACATTGGCACTCTTGAGGTGAGCATAACGGGTCTTATATCCAAAACCGTGGTCAATTAAGATAAAATTGCCATATCCGAAGAAGTCGAATCCAATATCTACAACCCTCCCGTTACCGGTGGCATAAATAGTCTCTCCCACAGGTCCGGAGAGATCTACGCCGGAGTGCATCCGGTAGTCTCCGTGAAACGGATCTCTTCTATAACCAAAGCTGCTGGAGAATCTTATTTTTGATGATGAGATATTTACAGGTGGAATTGCAGGAACACATAGAGTCATCTCATCTGCATTTTTAGCAAGAAGTGCCAGGTCGTCGAAAGATTTTGTCTGTACGTATGTTTTCTTGTATAGAACATCCAGATTATATGCTGTCTTACTAAGAATACCCGATCGTTCAAAATTTTGAAGGTGAGAGTATCTGTCAACGCCACCAAAACCTGCATTTCTAACATCCTGAGGTATCTCCTCCATACCGAAAATGGGCCTGTATACATAGTTATCCCTCATCTGCAGAGTTACCAGAGACCTGTTTACGCTTTCGAACCTCCGGTTAATAAGCTCAAGCCGGTTTGCAAGCTCGTCATTCTCTCTTTTAAGCGAAAGTGTCTTGGGAGTCTCAAGATTAAGATATCTTGTATAAATATAATAGTACCCCACCGAGATAGCCAAACTTAGCATAAAAAGAACAAATCCTTTTGAAAATCTACGTTTTATAGGGATTTTATGAATTTCGTAAGCTAAAGTTTCGTGGTTGAATTTATATCTTTTCTGTTTTGCCATTTGCAAAAATAACTCTTTATTTCGTACAAATTTATATAATTTTAATAAAAAACCTATTTTTGTGATTCATTTTGAATTGAGATAAATACCATTTACACATATGACATCAAAAGAGATCAGAGATAATTTTTTAAAATTCTTTGAAAACAAGGGTCACGAGATTGTTCCATCGGCTCCAATGGTTGTTAAGGACGACCCGACTCTTATGTTTACCAATGCAGGGATGAACCAGTTTAAGGATTGGTTTCTCGGGAACACCAAGCCCCTGCACAAAAGAGTTGCAGATACCCAAAAGTGCCTCAGAGTAAGTGGAAAGCACAATGACCTTGAGGAGGTAGGGCACGATACATACCACCATACAATGTTTGAGATGCTTGGAAACTGGAGCTTCGGAGACTACTTCAAAACAGAGGCAATTGACTGGGCTTGGGAGCTTTTAACGCAGGTCTATAAACTTGATAGCAGTCGACTCTACGCCACTGTGTTTGAGGGTTGTCAACAGGACGGAATATCTCCGGACAGCCAGGCGAGAGAAGAGTGGCAAAAATATCTCCCTTCGGAGAGGATTCTCTTTGGCAACAAGAAGGATAATTTTTGGGAGATGGGTGATACGGGACCCTGCGGACCCTGCAGCGAGATTCATATAGATATAAGAGACGACAAACAGAGAGCAGAGGTAGATGGTGCTACTCTTGTGAATTGCGGAGATCCTCTTGTAATTGAGATCTGGAATCTGGTTTTTATTCAATACAACCGTAAGGCCAACGGAGAGCTTACACCACTTCCCCAAAAACACGTAGATACCGGTATGGGGTTAGAGAGGCTCTGTATGGCAATTCAGGGGAAAAAGAGCAACTACGACACAGATGTTTTCTCCGGAATGATTGAGACAATATCTGCCCTTACCGGTAAACCATATATGGAGAGCCCGGGCACAGAGGTTGCAATGAGAGTTATTGCAGACCATATCCGCGCAATAAGTTTCTCAATTGCAGATGGTCAGCTGCCGTCAAATGTTAAGGCAGGGTATGTTATAAGAAGAATCTTACGCAGAGCTGTAAGGTATGCATACACATTCCTTGGCTCTGCAGAACCTTTACTCTGCAGATTGGTTCCCACGCTGGTAAAGGAGATGGGAGATGCTTTCCCTGAGCTGGTGCATCAGCAAAACCTCATAGAGAGAGTTATCCGCGAAGAGGAGGAGTCGTTTCTCAGAACACTTGAGAAGGGAATACGTCTTATGGATACTCTAATGGAGAAGAACTCTGCCACAAAGCAGATCTCCGGAGAGGATGCATTTATCCTCTATGACACATTCGGTTTCCCGATTGACCTGAGTGAACTTATTGCAAAAGAGAACGGATACTCAATAGATCACCCCGGATTTGAGAGAGAACTTGAGAAACAGAAAGAGAGAAGTCGTAATGCAACTTCTACTCAGGAGGGAGATTGGATTGAGGTAAATCCCGGATCTTCGGTGGAGTTTGTAGGTTACGACAAAGGTGAAGAGATGGTTGAAATCCTTCGCTATCGTAACGTTAAGACCAAAACCCGCAGCTATTACCAGATAGTTTTGAACAAGAGCCCATTCTATGCAGAGAGTGGGGGTCAGGTGGGCGATACCGGGAGATTGATTGCAGCCGACTCACAGGAGGTAATCGTAACCAACACCATCAAGGAGAACAACCTAAACATTCACTTGACAGACAAGCTTCCGACAAATCTGCAAGGGGTGTTTACAGCTATTATTGACAAAGAGAGAAGAGAGAGAATTGCAAACAATCACACTGCCACCCACTTGCTGCACAAAGCACTCAGGGAGCTTCTTGGTACCCATATAGAGCAAAAGGGGTCATCGGTGAACTCAGAGTATTTCCGGTTCGACTTCTCGCACTATGAAAAAATATCTGAAGAGGATTTGCGAAGAGTTGAAAATCTTGTAAACAGATATATTCGCAAAAATCTTACTCGCGATGAGTTTCGTGATCTTCCTGTGGAGCAGGCAAAGGGGATGGGAGCTATGGCTCTTTTCGGAGAGAAGTACAGTGAAAAGGTTAGGGTAATTAAATTCGGGGACTCTATTGAACTTTGCGGAGGAACCCATACCAGTGCAACCGGAAACATTGGAGTTTTTAAAATCATATCCGAATCTGCAATAGCTGCAGGAATAAGGAGGATTGAGGCGACCACCGGAGAGAGTGCCCAAAGGATAATTCAGGAGAACGAAGATATGGTTAAGGGGATCAAAAATCTACTAGGCAGTACCCCTAACCTGATAAATTCTATCCAGAAGATTGTGTCGGAGAATGAAGAGTACCGGAAAAAATTTGAAGAGCTTATCAAGAAGCAGGCACTATCGCTCAAAGATAGGGTAGTTGAGCAGAAGGAGAGTATAAACGGTGTAAATGTATACATTCTAAGCGGTGAATATAGTGCTGATGTTGTAAAAAACACAGCATTTATCCTTAGAAACGAAATAGTGAACGGTGCATTTATTGCCGGCTTTACAGACGGAGGTAAACCCGCTCTTGCACTATTATACTCAGATGACCTTGTTTCCCACGGCTTCAATGCATCGAAAGATATAAGAGAGGCTGCCAAATTGATAGATGGAGGAGGGGGCGGTCAGAATTTTTTCGCAACAGCAGGGGGAAAAGATAATAGAGGCATAAAATTGGCAGTAGACAAACTAATCGAACTTGCAACCAAGAGGATATAGCGACTAAACAGGAGAAATTGAAAAAATTAGACCAATTTATCGTCAAATCGTTTCTCGGACCATTTGTTCTTACCTTTCTCATCGTGATATTTGCCCTGATGCTCCAGTTTTTATGGCTCTATATCGATGAACTTGTAGGGAAGGGGCTCAGTGTGCTTGTTATCCTGGAGTTTCTGGGCTGGGGCTCTGCAACACTCATACCACTGGCTCTGCCTATCGCTACACTGCTGGCATCAATAATGACCTTGGGTGGAATGGGAGAAGATAACGAGCTCCTTGCGATGAAGTCAGCGGGTATTCCTCTCCAAAGGGTACTTTTACCACTGATTTTCCTCTCATTTGCTGTCAGTATTGGGGCCTTTTTTGCCTCAAATAATCTGATTCCTGTCTCCTACAACAAGATCTACTCACTGCGTGACGACATAAGTAAAACAAAGGATGAGATACGGATTCCCACCGGGATATTCTATGAGGGCATCGAGGGTTATAATATTAGAATTGGAAGCCGGGACGAAAATAGCGGTTCAATATACAATGTGATGGTATACTCCCACAAGGAGAGCAAAGGGAATACCAGCCTTACTCTTGCAGATTCCGGCTCCATAAAATTCTCTGCAGATAAAAAAAACCTTGTCTTTACCCTCTATGATGGTTACTCATATGAAGAGGAGCCGAGAGAGTACGGCTCTTCGGACTCCTCCTTTACACTACAGAGAATAGGTTTCACAAAGCAGGAGATGATTATCTCTATATCAAACTACGCTTTCCAGAGGTCTGACGACAACAAGTTCAGCAGTGAGATTATGTCTCAGAATCTTAGCCAGTTAAGAGTTGCAAAAGACTCTTTGGACTCCTCCTATGCCAAGGTTCACCAATTTCAGTACAGAAATCTAATAAGCGGCGGTGGTCTCTCATTTAGCCGGGAGTTAGACACAGCCTACCTTGGGAACTACAAAGGACAAATAGAGTACGACTCACTTTTCCGGTGGGATTCGCCTAAAGAGCAGAGGGGAAATCTCCGAATGGCAATCGGGCAACTGGAGAGTGCAGTTACCCTGCTGGATAACTATCAGATTGAGGAGTTTCAGTACATATATCCCCTTCGCAAAATCAGAATAGAGCGTTTCAGAAAATTTACTCTATCTATCGCCTGTTTCATATTCTTCTTTATTGGCGCACCACTTGGAGCAATCATAAGAAAAGGGGGGTTGGGAACTCCGGTAATTGTCTCAATGATCTTCTTTGTTATATACTGGGTTGTGGATATAAGCGGCAAAAAACTGGCTACAGACGGAGTTATAGGTCCGGAGGTGGGGACACTTATATCCTCGGCGGTTCTCTTCCCTATAGGGGTATATCTGACATTAAAATCTACAAGGGACTCCTCGCTCTTTAACGCCGACTCATATATAATGTTTTTCAATAAAGTTCTCAACAAGATTAACTCATACAGGGGGGAGAAGAGCGATGAGGTGTAAAGTTGTATATATGGGCACTCCTGAGTTTGCAGTTGCACCTCTTAGGGGAATCCTCGATGCCGGGCACGAGGTTTGTGCCGTAGTTACTACTCCGGACAAACCTGTGGGAAGGGGGCAAAAACTATCCCAAAGCAGCGTTAAGCTGCTTGCACAGGAGAGAGGTTTAAAGGTACTCCAACCCGAGTCCCTAAAAAATGAGGGTTTTATAGAGGAGCTTAAAAGTTTTAATGCAGATCTCTTTGTTGTTGTTGCTTTCCGGATGCTTCCCAAGGTTGTGTGGTCTATTCCTACCCTGGGGACATTTAATCTGCACGCTTCGCTTCTTCCCCAATACAGAGGTGCTGCCCCAATAAACTGGGCAGTGATTAACGGAGAGAGTGTCACTGGCGTAACCACCTTTATGATAGATGAAAAGATAGATACGGGAGAGATACTTCTCTCCAGAGAGTGTGCGATTGAGAGAGGCGAGAGTGCCGGTGAGCTTCACGATAAACTGATGATTATCGGCTCAGAGCTGGTAGTTGAAACAATTGATGCAATTATCTCAAATAGAGCAGAGAGGACTGTGCAGAGCAGCCTCATTACCGGGGAGAGTACTCTCCGCGAAGCTCCAAAGCTCACTAAAGAGAGCGGAATAATAGACTGGCAACAGAGCAGCAATCAAATACATAACCTGATCCGGGGATTAAGTCCCTACCCTTGCGCAAGCTCCGTTTTGACCTGGAGTGACAAAGCTATACCGGTAAAGATCTATTCGGCTATAGATGAACACTCTATTGATGCAAATCCGGCAATTCCCGGCAGTTTAAAACCCGGGGAGATAGAGTCGGATAACAAGAGTTTTCTTAGAGTAGGGTGCGGTAAGGGGAGCATAAAGATAACATCCATTCAGGCAGCAGGAAAGAGAAGGTTGGAAATACGGGAGTTTTTGTCCGGGATAAGAGAGATTGGTCTATATAAATTCAACTGAAAATGGAGGAGATTATTATTCTGTCGGACGGGGAGTTTCCAACTCACGAGATTCCATTCCGGAAGCTACAAAATGCCTCTATGATAGTCTGTTGTGATGGTGCAGCAGCAAAACTTCTCTCCTGCGATATTACCCCTGACTTTATTGTGGGTGATATGGACTCTCTGGATCTATCTCTGTGTGAAAAATATAGTAACATTATTATAAAATCTGATTGCCAACAGACTAACGACCTCACAAAGGCCTTCAACCACTCTCTTACATTTAATCCATCCCGAATAATAATCTTGGGAGCTACCGGGATCAGGGAAGATCACACCCTTGGAAATATCTCTCTAATATCTGATTACTCTCTTATGAGTAACGCCAAAGTAGAGTTATGGAGCAACTCGGGCAAGTTTATCCCCATTAACTCCGGTGGAATTTTTTATGCAACAAAAGGCAGCCAGGTCTCAATCTTTGCCCTGGATTGCAATATAAAGATAAGTTCCAGGGGGCTTAAATACCCATTGGATGGTGTTATATTTGACAACTGGTGGAGAGGCACCCTGAATGAGTGCGTTGATGAAACTTTTGAATTGATCTTTGATAAGGGTCGTGTACTTCTCTTTATCACCTACTGATAAAAAAAAAGACGCCTCTGTGTAAGGCGTCTTGATAATCTGGTGCAGATAGTTTAGTTGATCAATCTGTTAATCTCTGCGCCGGCTTTAAATCTAACCACTTTTTTAGCAGCGATTTTAATTTTTAATCCGGTACGTGGGTTTCTGCCGTTACGTGCAATTCTGCCGGTTACCGAAAAAGAGCCGAAACCTACAAGTGTAAGTCTATCTCCTTTTTTCAGAGAGTCTGCGGTTACATCGATAAATGCATCCAACGCTTTTTTTGCATCAACTTTAGTAATTTCTGCCTTAGCTGCGATTGCTGATATTAGTTCTGCTTTGTTCATAATTTATTGTTTAGGATGTTGAGTCTATTGGGTTTAGTGCAAATATATAGCGATTAATTTTTATAACCAAATTATTTAAGGATTTATTTGTCAAAAAAATATGAAATTATTGGAGAATATTCTTCTCTTGCTCTTGACTTTATACCAAAATTTAAGAAAATCGGTTAAAAACAATAAAAATTTGTAATCTCACCTAATCAGAAGAGCGTTTTAGAGCCCCTCTTTGGCTAATTTTTGCTCAAGAATTGCAATTTTTTCAAGCAGGCTCTTATAATCTTCACTTTCGGGAAACATCGGCCTGTGGCCCTTCAGTAAGTTGAGTTCATTTACCTGTTTCATAATTTTATCGCAGCTGCTATCCAATGCAAATGAGCAGAACTGCTCCCAAATGTAGTTGACAGCCTCTCTTGAGGGGTGAACCATATCCTCTGCATAAAAGCGATAGTCTCTTAGCTGATCCATAAAAATTTCGTAAGCGGGAAAGTAAAAGACATTTGAAAATCTCTTCACAAGTATCTCCGTTGCAAGGAGAAGTCTAGCTTTACTTAGTTGATTTCCGTTCGCTCCCTCCTTAAGATGCCTTACAGGGCTTACAGTAATTATCCACCTCATATGTGGATTGGCCTCAATAGCGGGAGAGAGAGATTCAACAATCTCATCAACCTCCATAGTGGTCCTCTCAAAAAAAGAGTGGGGCAATTTGTGACAGTTGGATACTATTTTTCCACCTATTCTCTCCCTATATACCCAGGATGTGCCCAGCGTTAATACAACCCATCTGCAGTTTTTATAATGATTTGAAACGCTCTTTAGAGTAGAGTTGTTTTGAGATAGAAACTTATCTTTGGAGGTGGAGGCAAATTCACTTCCGTGAGAGAAGCTCTTGTAGATATCTCCTGCTTTTATGAGATCATCCTCTGTAAAGAGTTCACAAGTATCAATTCTTTTAAGGCTGCTTGATATCGACCCGGGGTTAAAAAGCACACCAAAAGGGTTCACTACAACTTTAAAGCGGAGCTGCTCCATCTTTGCACCTATCTCCGCTGCGAAACACGACCCCATAAAGATAATACCATCTTTGTAGTTGATCCTATCCTTTAGTGGTGAAATTAAAACCTCAGTTTGCCATCTCATAAGTCACTTTTTTAAATTTGCACAGGTAACACTCTCTTTTATCTTTGACAATCCGGCCCTAAAAAGTGGTGATTTTGAAAAGTGGGTTCTAAACTCCTCCTCTTCCATTGACAACCACTCAGCGGCACTTACCTCAACGGAGCTTCTCCCCTGTTGGATAGCAAACGGGAGAAACTCCTGCCAGTTTGTTGGCTCCCCCTTAGAGGACCACGGGCAGATATCCATACATATCTCGCATCCGAAAATATTATCCTCCCTTATAAGAGGAGAAGAGGAGAGCCTCTCCCCAAGAGGAGACTCTATCGTATTGTAGGAGATACATCTTCTGGCATCCATCTCAAAAGGAGCTATTAATGCTCCGTTCGGGCAGGCCTCTATACATCTTGTACACTTTCCGCAGCCGTTTGATACTTTTTCTATGGAGTACTTAAGTTGGATATCTGTAATGATTATCCCTATTAAGGTACTCAACCCTTGAGTTTTACTAATCAAAAAGGTGTTTTTACCAATAAACCCCAGACCGGCTTTTACTGCTAAAGCTCTTTCAAATATGGGTGCAGAGTCGGTGAAGACTCTGTAATTCATTTGAGGATAAAGCTCTTTTATCTTCTCGGCCAGAGTTCGGAGCCGACTCTTTACAAAAAAGTGATAGTCCAGACCATATGCATAGGATGAGATCTTTGGGAAGTGTTTTTGCTGTCTGAGTGGGGGCTTATATGGGATCAACAGAACCATAATACTTTTTGCGCCATCCATCAATAGGGAGGGCTCTTCCCTGATATTCATATTTGCAGCAAGATATCTCATAGAGCCGTGATACGATTTTGAGACAAAACACTCCAACCTGGCACGCTCTGATGGCATTTTCTCTACAGCCACAGCACCATATCCTACGAAACCAAGCCGGTTTGCAAAATCGTTGATATATATATGTAACTCATCGGGACTCATTTCACAAATTTAATTAAAGAAAAAGAGAAAATATCTATAAATTTCTTACTTTTGCTGCGCTTTTTGCTTACGGAATTTATTTAAAATTATTATAGAATGAACATTTTAGTAGTTGGGGCCGGAGGACAAATCGGGACTGAACTTATTCCTCATCTTCAGTCACTCTATGGCGAAGATAATGTAATAGCAGCAGATCTCAAAAAGGATAACGTTTTACGGCTTGGAGAGAGCTGCAGAGCGATAACACTTGATGCACTCGATATGGAGTCTTACAGAGAGGTTGTATCCAAATATGGTATCGGCAGAATTTACAATCTGGTTGCACTGCTCTCTGCTACGGGTGAAAATAATCCTCAACTGGCCTGGCAGATAAATATGGGGGCACTGCTAAACTCTCTCGAACTTGCAAGAGAGTTCAGCTGCTCGGTATTCACTCCAAGTTCGATCGGGGCTTTCGGACACTCCACCCCACATATCAATACACCTCAAGATACAGTAATGAGGCCTAACACCATATACGGTGTATGTAAAGTAGCAGGTGAGTTGTTGAGTGACTACTATTACACCCGTTTTGGAGTGGATGCTCGCAGTGTAAGGTTTCCGGGAATAATCTCCAACGGAGCTCTTCCCGGCGGTGGTACAACAGATTATGCCGTTGAGGTCTTTTACGAGATTCTCAAAACCGGGCACTACACCTGTCCAATCCCGGAGAATACATTTATGGATATGCTCTATATGCCCGATGCTCTCAATGCCTGTACACAACTTATGGATTGTGACCCAACCAACCTTGTTCACCGTAACAGCTTTAATGTAACGGCAATGAGTTTTTCTCCAAAAGAGCTTTTTGCGGCTATTAAGTCCAGGGTACCAGCTGCAACATTCAAATATGAGGTAGACCCGGTTAAGGATAAGATATCTGCCTCCTGGCCGGACTCAATGGATGACTCTTGTGCCAGAAAAGAGTGGGGCTGGGACCCAATCTGGAATCTGGAGCTGATGGTTGATGATATGCTAAAAGCAATCTCGCTTAAGCTAAAGAGATAGGATTTACTGAATTTAATCTGTTTGCACCGGAATAGTCTTAAAAGAGCTATTTTGGTGCAATTCTGTATAAAAAGAGAGCTATGAGTGCATATAGCATATTTGGAACCCATATTGCAACAAATACAGGTAGTGCTCCTACGTGGACAAACATCTGACTGAACCTCAAAAAGAGGATATAGGAAAAGCTTAACATCAGACCAATTCCCATATTTATACCTATCCCCCCCTTTCTTTTTCTGGCAGATAGTGAAACACCTATCAGTGTAAGAATAAAGGCAGAGAATGGTAGTGCAAACCTGGTGTGCTTTTCAATCTGAGAATAGATAACCCTTTTGTCTCCTCTCATCTTTTGTGTGCGGATAAGATCGTTAAGTTCTGTGTAGTTATAGGACTCAACAATATTATCTCTTCGGTTGAGATCATTTACGGTAAGATTGATAACCGTATCCAGAGTCTCTCCCTGTGTTATCTTTTGAACTGCAGAGCTATTGTCTCTAATGTAGTATTTGTATAGTTTCCACCCTTGAAACGTTGTATCCCAGATGGCTGTTTCGGCTGTAAGCTTTGATACAATCTTGTGTCCTTCTATTGTCTCCAGTGTGAATTTTGAGGCAATGTTGCTCCAGCTGTTAAAAGTCTCCATATAAACATAGTTTCCCGGAGAGAGCTGCAGGTGAATATCTCTGTTTGTGTTTACAAATTTGTCCTTAATGTATCTGTCGGTGAAATCCAGACGAACTCTGTTTGCCGGAGGGATTACAAAGAGGTTGAGAACCAGACTGAATATGGCAATACCCAGGGCAGATATAAAATATGGATAGAGCATCCGCTTAAAACTTATTCCACCTGCCAGTATCGCAACAATCTCGCTGTGAGATGCCAGTTTTGAGGTAAAAAAGATAACAGCTATGAATATGAATAGGGGACTGAACATATTCATAAAGTAGGGGATAAAATTGCCGTAATACTGAACCACTATTGCCTGTAGAGAGGCCCCCTTCTCGACAAAATTATCTATCTTCTCGCTTACGTCAAAAATAATAACTATCCCGATAAATATCAGAATAGCAAAGAAGTAGGTTCCAATAAACTTCTTTATTATATATCTGTCAATTATATTGAACCTGGAGCTCATCTCTAAAGTTTAGTTTCCAAATGTTTAACATAAGAGTTTTTCCACTCCCGGAAAGTGCCTCTTCTTATCTGTTCCCGTGCATCTTTTACAAGCTTCAGATAAAAAGCAAGGTTGTGCTCGCTGGCAATCTGTGCTCCTAATATCTCTCCCGAGACAAACAAGTGTCGCAGATATGCCTTCGAATATGCTGAGTCTACAAATGAGGTGCCATTTTTATCTATAGGGGAGTAGTCATCTGCCCACTTCTTGTTTCTTATGTTAATCATCCCCTGAGACGTGAAGAGCATACCGTTTCTCGCATTTCTTGTAGGCATCACACAATCGAACATATCAACTCCTCTATCTATCGCCTCCAGGATATTTGCCGGAGTTCCTACTCCCATAAGATATCTTGGCTTGTCTGCCGGCAGTAGTGGCTGGAGCACCTCCAGAATCTGATACATAACCTCTGCCGGCTCTCCTACGGATAGTCCTCCAATTGCATACCCATCCCTGTCGAGCGATACAGCGTGCTCTGCTGCCTCTGCTCTCAGGTCCGGGAATACGCATCCCTGGATAATGGGAAAGAAGGTCTGAGAGTGGCCGTAAAGTGGCTCAGTGTTGTCGAAACGGGTAACTCCCCTCTCCAGCCACTGCTGGGTCAACTTAAGGGATTTTTTCGCATAAGCGTGGTCTGAATTCCCGGGTGGGCACTCATCCAGAGCCATTATAATATCGGCACCTATAACCCTCTGAATGTCCACAACACCTTCAGGAGAAAAAAAGTGTTTTGACCCGTCAATGTGAGAGCGGAAGGTACACCCTTCTGCGGTTAGTTTGCGATTCTCTGCAAGTGAGAATACCTGATATCCTCCACTATCGGTGAGAATAGGTCTCTCCCACGAAATGAACTTATGGAGTCCTCCGGCTCCGGCTATTATATCCAGCCCGGGTCGAAGATAGAGATGGTAGGTATTGCCTAGAATTATCTGAGCTTTAATATCATCTTTTAGATCTCTGTGATAAACTGCCTTTACGGAACCCACCGTACCAACGGGCATAAAAATGGGAGTCTCAACAACTCCGTGATCTGTATAAAATAGTCCGCATCGTGCAGAGGAGTGTGGGTCTTGCGCTATCTTTTCAAATCTCATATTCTTTTATAAACAACCCTCAAAGATAATAATATAATAGCTATATTTGCTCCTCATTGCAAATTCAAAAATTTAAACAGGTGAAAAGATTCATTTTAGTTTTAACAATTTCTCTCTTTGCGATATCGTTGCTAAAGGCACAGGAGAGCAATAATCCCCAAACATCAACAGTGGCTGCCCAACAGGAGGTTGCCCAACAGGATGTACCCGAAGTACCTGCAGTTGCAGTAAATCCATACAAAGATATTCTTGCAAAAAAGGAGCTGACCTTCAACATCTGGTCAATTTTAAGAGGGGTGTTCGGTATGGCCTCTCTTATCTTCATTGCGTGGCTTTTTAGCCTGGACAGGAAAAAGGTAAACTGGAAAACTGTAGGGTTCGCGCTCTCAATGCAGTTTGTTATTGCAATTTCGGTTATCGCTTTCCCTGCCGTTCAATCAATTTTTGAATTTCTGGGGGGGATTTTTGTTGCGGTTCTTGACTGGACTAAGGCAGGCTCAACATTCCTCTTCGGGTCATTAATGAATATTAACAGCTTCGGATTTATTTTCGTACTCCAGATACTCCCAACCATAATATTCTTCTCAGCATTGACTAGCCTATTTTTCTATCTGGGTATTCTTCAGAGAGTTGTTTGGGCTATGGCCTGGATGCTTTCAAAGACACTTAAACTCACCGGAGCTGAGTCTCTATCAACTGCCGGTAATATATTTCTGGGTCAGACAGAGGCTCCGCTAATGGTAAAGGAGTATATCCCAAAAATGACCAAGAGTGAGATTATGCTCATTATGACAGCCGGTATGGCCACTATGGCCGGAGGGGTACTGGCGGCATATATAGGAATGCTTGGGGCCGGAGACAAATTAATGGAGCTGGAGTTTGCAAAACATCTTCTCTCGGCATCAATAATGGCCGCCCCTGGGGCGATTGCCATTGCAAAAATACTTAAACCTCAGACCGAGGAGATTGACAACACCGTAGAGGTACCAAAGGAGAAGATAGGAAAAAATGTGCTGGATGCTATCTCCAATGGTACAACAGAGGGTCTTAAACTAGCCGCCAATGTTGGCGCAATGTTGCTGGTATTTTATGCCCTTATTGCAGGGTTTAATACCATTTTTCTGAAAGTAGGTGAGCTTGTCTCTTTAAATCCGGTAATTGCAGATTTTACCAACGGAAGATACGAGGGGCTATCCCTTCAATTCCTTCTTGCATATCTTTTCGCACCCATTATATGGCTAACAGGGGTATCCGGCTCAGATCTGGACCTGGTTGGCAGACTTCTGGGGGAGAAGCTCATTATGACCGAGTTTATCGGTTACCAAAGCCTGGCAGAGATGATTCGTACAGGAGTATTCGTCTCTACAAAATCCATAATAATGGCTACCTATATTTTATGCGGATTTGCCAATTTTGCCTCTATTGGAATACTAATTGGCGGAGTGGGCGGTATGGCAAATAACCAGAAACCTGTTTTATCTGCATTCGGTTTCCGGTCTCTGCTCGGTGCAACCCTAGTAGCGCTGATGTCTGCTGCGATGGTTGGTATGCTTATAGCTTAACTGTAATTCTACCTTCTTACACACTTAGGTAGTTTTCCCATCTCAAAAGTTGATGGGTCATTACCACCTGTGCACTCAACAGGATCGCAGCAGGTGATACATACCCGCTTAATTGCTCTAAAACCTGTTAGTTTAATATCTTTTGAGTAGAAGTGATCTTTAACCTGCTCCTGTCTCATCAGGTCTGTACTGAGGTACTTTTTGTTGTCGTCAGAGAATATGGTAACAACATTTGCAGAAGAGGATAACATATTTTGGGCAATTAACGCTCCAATAAAGTTTGCTCCTGAAGATATCCCCACTGCAAGCCCCAACTCTGCAGATAATTTTTGAGCCATAATTATTGCATCTCCGTCATCTACCTGTATAATCTCATTTAGCTCGCTGAGTTTAACAATTTCAGGAATAAACTCATCTGATATCCCCTGAATCCTGTGGCTGCCCACCTTGTGCCCTGTTGTAAGAGTGGGAGAGTTTGCAGGTTCAAGAGCGTGAAGTCGTATCTTTGGATTCATACTTTTAAGATACCTTCCTGTACCCATAATTGTTCCACCGGTGCCAACGCCTGCTACAAAGGCATCCGGCATTATATTACGGAATCTTAGCTGGCTCCATATCTCCGGACCTGTAGTCTCAAAATGGGCTTTTGAGTTGTACTCATTTGAGAACTGTCTGGGTAGAAATGAGTTTTCTGTTTTAGCAGCAAGCTCTTCGGACATTCTGATGCTACCTAGAAATCCACCCTCCTCTTTCGTTACAAGATTAATCTTTGCCCCAAGGCTCTGAATTAGACTATATCTCTCTGTACTCAGCCAGTTTGGCATATAAATAACAACTGAATGGCCCATTGCTCTGCCCATTGCACAAAATGAGATTCCTGTGTTACCGCTTGTAGCCTCTATGATTGTATCTCCAGGTTTAATAGCTCCTGTTTCGTATGATTTTTTCAATATTGCATAAGCCATCCTATCTTTTATGCTGCCTGTCATATTTAGATTTTCTGACTTGGCATAGACAACTCTCTCCTCTCCTTTATACAAGAACTTAATTTCAAGAAGTGGAGTATTTCCCACTAAACTTTTTAGGTTTTCAATTTTCATATTTGCAGTATTATCTGTTATTTCCTCTATAAGTACAATTTTTATTGGGCTCCCCCTAAACAAAAATAGAATAAATATGCAGATAATCTTGCTATAGCTGTTGAAAAGTTACAGGCGGCTGAGTGTGCCATATTGTTTAGAGGGGGGGGTAATTAACAGCCCGCGGAGAGATTGGCTTTCCTGTTGTTAGATTTTATGCAAAAAAAAGGTGACCAAAATTTGGCCACCCTTTTTCTCATTTAGTATGAAACTACGCTTTTGTCTCTGTCTGCTCATCGGTTGCTTCAGCTGCCGGTGATTCAACGTCAGCAGACTCAACTGCAGGTATCTCTGCAATTTCTGATTTTGCAACAGGCTCTTCAACCTGTTTTGCAACCTCTTCGCTCTTTGCTGCTTTTGGAGCTTTTTTTGTCTCCTTCTTAGCGGCTGTCGGCGCTGCTGCCTCTGCTGCATCTTTCTTGGTGCGACCGCGACGTGTAGTGCTCTTTTTAACCTCAGGCTTGGCGGTTGATGCCAAAGCTGCTTCGTTAAAGTCTACAAGCTCTATTATTGCCATTTCTGCTGCATCTCCTTTACGGAATCCGATTTTGAGAACTCTGGTATATCCACCCGGACGATCTGCAATCTTTGGCGCTACTACGCGGAAAAGCTCTGTTACTGCCTCTTTTTGCTTAAGATATGCAAAAACAGTACGGCGAGAGTGAGTAGTGTCATCTTTTGATTTTGTAATCAATGGCTCTACATATACTCTCAGTGCTTTAGCTTTAGCCAGAGTTGTCTCGATTCTTTTGTGTTCTATAAGAGACGACGCCATATTTGCCAACATCGCTTTACGGTGTCCGCTCTTACGGCCTAAGTGATTAAAGTTTTTATTATGCCTCATTTTTCAATACTTTCTTTTCAATATTATACTTTGTTACATCCATACCAAAGTTGAGTCTGTAACGCTCAACGAGGTTGTCGATCTCCGAAAGAGATTTCTTCCCAAAATTTCTGAACTTCATAAGTTCTGTCCTTTGTAAAGAGACCAGGTCGGCCAGAGTATCGATATCTGCCGCTTTAAGGCAGTTCAATGCTCTTACGGATAGCTCCATATCGGCCAGTTTGGTCATAAGAAGATGGCGCATACGGAGTGACTCCTCATCCAGTTCATTACTTACAACCTCAATAGGTGTCTCCAAAGTTATCTTCTCATCTGAGAAGAGCATAAAGTGATGGATCAGAATTTTGGCTGCCTCTTTAAGCGCATCTTTAGGGTGAATCGAGCCATCTGTTGTTATCTCTAAATTTAACTTCTCGTAGTCTGTCTTCTGCTCAACACGCCAGTTTTCTACAGAGAATTTTACATTCTTGATAGGTGTAAAGATGGAGTCAATTGGAATTAGTCCAAATGGCGCATCTTCAACACGATTTTCCTCTGCAGGTACATAACCTCTCCCCTTTCCAATTCTGAATTCAACAGAGAGTGTAACCGACGGCTCCATAGAACATATATGAAGATCCGGGTTGAGAACCTTGAAAGAAGATAGCTGTTTTGAGATGTCTTCTGCAGTAAACTGCTGTTTTCCGCTAACCGTGATGGTTACTACCTCTGCATCCTCTCCCTCTACCATTCGCTTAAAACGAACTTGCTTAAGATTCAGAATGATATCAACAACTGTTTCGATAACTCCGGGTATAGTTGCAAATTCGTGATCTACTCCCTGAAATCTTACAGCGGTGATAGCATGACCCTCAAGAGACGACAGCAGAATACGGCGCAAAGCGTTTCCTACTGTTATACCGTATCCCGGCTCCAGTGGACGAAACTCAAAGCGACCGAAAGTTTCGGTAGCGTCAAGCATTATTACCTTATCGGGTTTTTGAAATGCTAAAATTGCCATTTTTTTATTATTTAGAGTATAACTCAACAATTAACTGCTCGTTTATAGTCTCCGGAACTTCGCTCCTTAGAGGCATATTTAAATATTTGCCTGAGAGTGATGTGCCATCCCACTCAATCCAAGAGTGTCTGGCAGCACCACGAGAGATGTTGTTTTGAATAACCTCCAGACTTTTTGATCTTTCGCGTACCGATACTACGTCACCAGGTTTTACAATGGTTGAGGGAATACTGCACATCTCACCGTTTAAAACGATATGGCGGTGAATAACCAGCTGTCTTGCGGCAGCGCGGCTAGGTGCAATACCCATACGAAATACCAGATTGTCAATCCTTGATTCGAGCAGTAAAATAAGGTTTTCACCTTTACGACCCTTCATTCTGGATGCTTTATCGTATAGATTTCTGAATTGTCTCTCAAGAAGTCCGTAGGTATACTTAACCTTCTGCTTCTCTTTAAGCTGGATCCCGTACTCCGAAGTTTTCTTACGTTTCTTCGCGAGTCCATGTTGTCCCGGAGGGTAGTTCTTCTTCTCGTAACTTTTATCCGGACCAAATATTGGTTCTCCAAATTTGCGGGCGATTTTTGTGGTAGGCCCTGTATATCTTGCCATGTTAAAACGTTTATTATGATTTTAAAAAGGTTAAACTCTGCGGCGTCCTTTAGGACGGCATCCATTATGAGGAAGTGGAGTAACGTCAATAATTTCGGTTACTTCAATACCTGCTCCGTGAATAGTACGAATTGCAGACTCACGTCCGGCACCCGGCCCCTTAACATAGACCTTAACCTTGCGAAGACCTAAATCATAAGCCACCTTGGCACAATCTTCTGCAGCTGTTTGAGCTGCGTAAGGAGTGTTCTTCTTTGAACCTCTGAATCCCATTTTACCTGCAGATGACCAACTTATAACCTGGCCTGTGCTGTTTGTAAGGGATACAATAATGTTGTTGAAGGTAGATGAAATGTGCGCCTGACCTAAGGCATCAACCTTTACAATTTTTTTCTTATTTGTTGTTCCTGTCTTTCTTGCCATGATCTAGGTTCTATTTAGTTGCTTTCTTCTTGTTAGCTACAGTTTTCTTCTTACCCTTACGTGTACGGGCATACGAATACCTCTGTAACAACCGATATCCATCAGTCGTTTGATGTTCGTCTGAACTGAAGAGCGTAGCTCACCCTCAATTTTGTACTCCTCTGCAATGGTTCCCCTTATTGCAGCAATCTGATCGTCATTCCAGTCCTTTACTTTTGTGTTGAAATCTATGCCGTTCTTGGCAAGGATTCTCTGGGCAGAACTGCTTCCGATCCCGTAGATATAGGTTAGACCTATCTCTCCTCGTTTGTTTTTTGGTAAATCAACTCCGGCTATACGTGCCATAATTTATCTTTTCTCTTTAATGTTTACAATTAAAAATTATCCCTGACGCATTTTGAACTTAGGGGTTTTTTTGCAGATCACATAAAGGCGTCCTTTACGCTTTACTATCTTACAATCTTCGCTGCGCTTCTTAATGGATGCTTTAACTTTCATATTATCTAAATTTTATTTGTATCTGAAAGAAATTCTTCCTTTTGTTAAATCATAAGGTGACATCTCTACTCTCACTCTATCTCCCGGCAAAATACGAATATAGTGCATCCTCATTTTCCCGGAGATATGGGCGATTATTACGTGCCCGTTATCCAGCTCTACGCGAAACATCGCGTTTGACAGGGCTTCAATTATTGTTCCCTCTTTCTCAATAGCAGCTTGTTTTGCCATCCGAAATAATCCTTATAATTTAAATATTATTATTCTCAATGTACTCAAATGTAGATAAGACCCTTGGTTTCCCCTTCGTTATTGCCACCGTAAGTTCATAGTGTGCCGAATTTTTTTTGTCTGCAGTGCTCAATGTCCAGCCATCTTTATGCATATGGACCGATCTCTCCCCGGCGTTAACCATAGGTTCAATACAAATTACCATACCCTCCTGAAGCTTTTTACCCTGACCTCTGCTTCCGAAATTCGGAACCTCCGGTGCCTCGTGAAGTTTCTTGCCTATACCGTGCCCAACCATCTCTCTCACAACGGAAAATCCGTTTTTCTCACAATGGTGCTGTACTGCATAAGAGATATCTCCGATCCTGTTTCCGTTAACTGCTTTCTCAATACCTAGGTAAAGAGACTCTTTAGTTACACGCAGAAGCTTCTTACTCTCTTCTGAAATATTTCCCACCGGGAAGGTGTAGGCGGAATCTCCATAAAACCCTTTGTAGATTGTACCACAGTCTACGGAGATAATATCTCCTTCAACCAGGCGGTAATCCGATGCAAATCCGTGGACTATAACATCGTTTACAGATATACAAAGAGTATAGGGAAATCCCCCGTAACCAAGGAATGCCGGCTCTGCGCCATTATCCCGGATGTAAGTTTCGGCAATTTTATTGAGTTCGAGCGTTGTTACACCCGGAACAATGTGCCTTCCTACCTCCGCAAGAGTTTTTGAGACTAAGAGAGCATTCTCTCTTAACAACTCAATCTCTTCCTCGGTTTTTAATCTTATCATCTTTCAAAGAACTTGAGATTCAATTACATCGCCGAACGACCTTTGAGACGTCCTGTCTTCATAAGGCCATCGTAGTGACGCATCAGCAGATGACTCTCTATCTGCTGTAACGTATCCAGAACCACACCTACAAGAATCAACAACGAGGTTCCTCCGTAAAACTGAGCAAACTGGTTATTAACTCCCAACATTGAAGCAAAAGCCGGCATTATTGCAACGAGTGCGAGAAAAATCGAACCCGGAAGCGTAATACGAGACATAATTGCATCCAAATACTCTGCGGTCTTTTTGCCAGGTTTTATCCCGGGGATGAAACCGCCATTCTTCTTCATATCATCTGCCATCATAGTCGGGTTAACAGTTACTGCTGTATAGAAGTAAGTGAAAGCCATAACCATCAGACCGAAGATAAGATTGTACCAAACACCCATAGGGTTGGTAAGAGCAGCTGCAATTCCGCGGGTAGCGTCAAAACCTGAAAATATGAGAGGAAACATCATCAACGCCTGAGCAAAGATAATAGGCATTACTCCTGCCGCGTTTATCTTTAAAGGTATATACTGACGAACCCCACCATATTGTTTGTTACCAACGATTCTTTTGGCATATTGTACCGGAATCTTTCGAGTCCCCTGAACAAGTGCTATTGTAGCAACGAACACAAAGAAAAGTACAATAAGTTCAACTATGAGCATAAGGATACCACCGCCTGCTGTCTGATTTATTCTGGCTCCTCCCTCGGCTAAAAGGGCAAAAGGCATACGAGCAACGATACCAACCATGATTATGAGGGATATACCATTACCTAAGCCGCGATCGGTAATCCTCTCTCCTAACCACATTATGAACATAGTTCCGCCAATGAGAACAACAGTGGCAAAAACATTAAATGTGAAACTATCAAATAAAAACGCGCTCTCCGGCAGCTGTACGTGCAGATTTGCCATATAGGCAGGTCCCTGTAGTGCAAGTATTGCAATTGTCAGATAGCGTGTCCACTGATTCATTTTTCTTCTTCCGCTCTCCCCCTCTCTCTGCATTCTCTGGAAGTATGGTATCATAATTCCCAAAAGCTGAATTACGATAGATGCCGAGATATATGGCATTACACCAAGGGCAAATATAGAGGCGTTACCGAAAGCTCCTCCCGAAAACATATTGAGCAGCCCCAACAGACCAGAAGATGCCTGTGACTGAAGGTTCGCAAGTTGAGTAGGATCTATACCCGGTAAAACCACATAACTTCCCAGGCGATAGACCAGCAGCAATAGAAGAGTATATACTATCCTTTTGCGCAGCTCCTCAATCTTGAAGATATTTTTAATTGTATCGATCAGTTTTTTCATTGTATAGTCTAGATTATTGTAGCTGTTCCCTGTTGAGCTTCAATCTGGGCTACTGCAGTTTTAGAAAATGCGTGAGCCGATATATCCAGTTTAATGGTCAATGTTCCATTTCCAAGGACTTTAACCTTGTGATTTTTGGATACAAGCCCTGCCTCTATAAGTGTATCGATAGTTAGTGTGCTGACCTCCAGCTTCTCTGCAAGAGTTTGAAGTGTAGAGAGGTTAACAGCTTTAAATTCAACTCTGTTTATATTGTTAAATCCAAATTTTGGTAGACGTCTCTGAAGAGGCATCTGCCCTCCTTCGAATCCCTTTTTACGAGAGTATCCCGATCTTGACTGAGCACCTTTATGACCGCGGGTAGATGTCCCGCCGTGACCCGACCCCTCGCCGCGTCCGATCCTTTTCTCTCTTCCCAAGGATCCTGTCGAAGGTGTAAGATTATGTAATTTCATTTATAAAATCTCCTATTAGTTAATTACTTCAACTTTAACAAGGTGCAAAACCTTATCTACCATACCCTTGTAAACAGGATTCATCTCAATCTCCACCGACTGGTGTATTCTATGGATACCGAGAGTAAGTAAGGTTGCCTCCTGCTTCTTAGTAGCACTGTTTTTACTTTTAACCTGTGTAACTTTTACTTTAGACATTTCAATTTCCTCCTTAACCGTTAAAAACTCTGTTCATTGGTATACCACGCAAACCTGCAACGGTATATGCATCACGCATCTCAAGAAGGGCAGCTACAGTTGCCTTTACAAGGTTATGAGGGTTTGAAGAGCCTTTTGATTTTGCCAGAACGTCGTGTATCCCAACTGACTCGAATACTGCACGCATCGCACCCCCAGCCTTCACTCCTGTTCCTGCAGCAGCCGGTTTCATAAACACTCTTGCACCGCCAAATTTGGCAGATTGCTCGTGAGGTATAGTCTCTTTGCTAAGTGGAATCTTTACAAGATTTTTCTTTGCATCCTCTATCCCTTTTGAGATAGCAGTTGTCACCTCATTGGCTTTTCCCAGACCGTAACCGACAACACCTTTTTCGTCTCCTACAACCACGATGGCTGCAAAACTGAAGTGGCGTCCCCCTTTAGTTACTTTGGTAACTCTTTTTATTGCAACCAATCTGTCTTTTAGCTCTAGATCGGTAGTCTTAACTTTTTTTACGTTTGTATTTGTCATACTCAATATCTTAGAATTTAAGACCACCTTCACGGGCGGCATCTGCTAAACTTTTTACTCTTCCGTGATAGAGGTAGCCTCCGCGGTCAAACGATACCTGTGAGATACCCTTCTCTATTGCGCGTTTAGCTGCCAATTTACCTACCATTTTTGCTACTTCGATACCTGGTTTACCCTTGCACTCAGTTACAATCTCCTTATCCATAGAGCTTGCAGATGCAAGAGTAACTGCATCGATATCATTGATGAGCTGAACATAAATCTGTTTATTGCTCCTGAATACACACATCCTCGGTTGATCGGCAGTACCGTTAACCACTTTACGAATGCGCATCCGTATCCTGTCTCTTCTTTCTATTTTACTTAAAGCCATAAATCCTCCACTTGTTATTTAGCGCTGGCCGACTTTCCGGCTTTGCGACGAAGTTGTTCACCTACAAACTTAATACCTTTACCTTTATATGGTTCAGGCTTGCGCAGAGAGCGCAGTTTTGCCGCAACCATTCCAAGCAGTTGCTTGTCGTGGCTGAAAAGTGAAAGAATTGGCGCCTGCCCCTTCTTTACAGCCTCTGTAGTTGCTTTAATCTCTTTTGGCAGCATTACGTGGATATCGTGTGAATATCCAAGACTCATTTCGAGTATCTGCTCCTTTGCTTCAACGCGGTAACCAACACCTACAAACTCTTGTCTGATGGTATATCCGGTATGTACTCCGGTAACCATATTCTGTATGAGTGAGCGATAGAGACCGTGCATAGAGCGGTGTCTTGGCTGATCGGTTGGTCTTGAAACATTAACCACATTTCCCTCTACGGTAACTTTTATATCGGCATCCACCTTTTGCGAAAGTTCTCCGAGCGGGCCTTTAACCTTAACCACGTTGTCGGAACCAACGCTAAGCGTGACTCCGGCCGGAAGGTTTACAGGTAATTTTCCTATTCGTGACATTATTTGTACTTTATTAAATATTATTCATTAATATACATAGCAGACAACCTCTCCGCCTACATTATACTCTTTTGCCTCTTTGTCTGTTATTAGCCCTTTTGAGCTTGAAATAACAGCGATTCCAAGGCCATTGAGCACTCTTGGCATATCCTCTACGCCGGCGTACTGCCTTAAACCAGGTCTGCTAACTCTTACTATCTTCTTGATTGCAGACTTCTTAGTCTCAGGATGATATTTAAGAGCAATTTTAATTGTGCCGAAAGGTTTCCCTTCAACAAGCTTATAGCTTATAATGTAACCCTTTTCGTGAAGAATACGGGTCAATTCAAGCTTCATTTTTGACGCAGGGATCTCCACAATTTTGTGCCCTGCAAGAGACGCATTGCGAACTCTTGTTAAAAAGTCTGAAATTGGATCAGTCATTATTGTTTTGTTTTTAGTTTATGCGACACTCATTATGAGTGCCCGATATCCAACTGGTAATTAATAATATATTTACGTAGCTCACGCCACGGTATCTCTACCAACTAGCTTTGCGAATGCCCGGGATAAGTCCCTTACTGGCCATTTCACGAAACTGTATACGGCTGATGCCGAAAACACGCATATACCCCTTTGGACGACCTGTTATTGAGCAACGGTTGTGAAGACGTACAGGGCTTGCATTCTTTGGAAGCAAATCCAAAGCAGCATAATCTCCTGCCTCTTTAAGAGCTTTGCGTTTTTCTGCGTATTTGGCACATAGTTTAGCGCGTTTTCTTTCGCGTGCCTTCATTGATTCTTTTGCCATTATCTGTCTCTTAAGTTAAGATTATTTCTTGATGTTTTTGAAAGGCAGTCCAAATTCACGAAGCAGAGCAAAAGCCTCCTCGTCTTTTTTAGCCGTTGTAACGAAGGTCATCTCAATACCAAGCATCTTGGTAATTTTATCGATATCAATCTCAGGGAATATAATTTGCTCTTTTATTCCCAAAGTATAGTTACCCCTTCCGTCAAATTTTTCGTTAATACCCTTAAAATCTCTGATACGTGGGAGAGATACAGCTATAAGCCTCTCAAGAAACTCATACATCTTTGCAGCACGAAGAGTTGTCTTAACACCGATTGGCATACCTTTTCTCAACTTGAAGTTGGAGATATCCTTTTTAGAAAATGTCTGAACAGCCTTTTGTCCTGTTATGATTGTAAGCTCCTGCTGAGCAACATCTACAAGTTTTTTATCTCCTGTAGCGGCTCCGATACCCTGATTGATTACAATCTTCTCCAATTTTGGAACCTGCATCACTGAGGTGTATCCAAAATCTTTCTGGAGTTTTGGAACAATCTCCTCCTTATATTTTTTCTGAAGGTTAGGAATGTAGCCTTTAACCACAACCTGAGCTCCCTCTACTTTAGCAGCTTTTGAAGGTTTTTCGATCTTTGTTGTCTGAGTCTTTGCAGCTGGTTTTTTTGCAGCTCCATCTTTAGTATTTGCCATTATTTGATCTCCTCTCCAGATTTTTTCGCGTAACGAACTAATTTTTCTTTGTCATTCAAACGACGTCCGATCTTTGTAGGGCCTCCCTTAACAGGATCAATCACCTGTAGGTTTGAAATGTGAATCGGAGCCTCCTGTTTGATAATACCACCCTGAGGATGTTTAGCATTAGGCTTGGTATGCTTGCTTACCATGTTGATTCCCTCAACGATGGCGCGATTTTTCTCTGTAACAACCTCGAGAACTTTACCGGTTTTGCCCCGATCGTCTCCGGCATTTACATAAACTGTATCGCCCTTTTTAATATGTAATTTCTTATTCATATCTTCTTAAATTATTATAACACCTCAGGTGCTAAAGATACAATCTTCATATAGTTGTCTCTCAACTCTCTGGCTACCGGGCCGAAGATACGTGTTCCGCGGACCTCACCCTGACTGTTTAACAACACACAAGCATTGTCATCAAAACGGATATATGAACCATCTGCACGACGGATCTCCTTTTTAGTACGTACAATTACCGCTTTGGAAACTGTTCCCTTTTTTGTGTCTCCACCGGGAATAGCACTTTTAACGGTAACAACAATTTTGTCGCCAACTCCGGCATAACGGCGGCGGGTTCCCCCCAATACACGTATACAAAGAACCTCCTTTGCACCGCTGTTGTCTGCCACCAATAATCTCGATTCTTGTTGTATCATGGCTATTTAACTTTTTCTACAATTTCTACTAGTCTCCAGCGTTTAGTCTTACTCAAAGGGCGAGTCTCCATAATGCGCACCTTATCTCCTTCGCTGCACTCGTTCTTCTCGTCATGAGCAACAAACTTAGTGGTTTTATTTACGAATTTTCCGTAAATAGGGTGTTTAACTTTTCTTTTAACAGCAACAACAACAGATTTTTCCATCTTGTTACTTACCACCATTCCTATTCTTTCTTTACGAAGATTTCTTTCCATGACTTCTATTTGTCCTTCTTAATTTCCATTTCGCCCAATATGGTGAGCATTCTGGCAATATTTGTTTTTGCCTTGTTTATTTGTGATAAATCATCTAACGGAGAAATTGCATGGTTCATCTTAAGGCGCGACAGGTTTGCCTTCTCGGTTTCGATGCGTTCCTTTAGATCACTTATAGATAATTCGCGAATTTCGGTTGCTTTCATCTTATTATTTCTTCATTAAATTATTCCTGGTAATCTCTGCGAACTACAAATTTTGTAACTACCGGCAGTTTTTGAGCTGCCAGACGAAGTGCCTCTTTGGCGATCTCCAACGGAACCCCTTCTGCTTCAATTATCATACGACCCGGTGTGATTGGACATACAAACCCCTCCGGAGCTCCTTTACCTTTACCCATACGTACCTCTGCAGGCTTTTTGGTAAATGGTTTGTCGGGGAATACGCGAATCCAGATCTGACCCTCACGCTTCATATACCTAACTACGGCCTGACGAGCAGCTTCTATCTGCTGGCCGGTTAACCAGCAAGCCGCTGTTGTCTTAATCCCGAAAGATCCAAAAGAGAGCTGATTTCCCCTCTGTGCGATCCCTTTCATACGGCCTTTCTGCTGCCTTCTGAACTTGGACATTGCTTTTTTTACAGTTTAACGATAACAGTAAATATTTTTGTGTGCTTTGGTCAAAAAAATTTTGGGGTTAAACCCCTTATTCCCTGCGAAATAGCCATATTGAGTGCATATTTGGCGGGATGCAAATATACCAAAAAATTTAAATGTGCAAAAGGATGTTGAAAAATATTTACAATTTCTGCTGTTTTAGAAATCGCAGAAAATTAGCTCCCCAGAACTTCTCAAGCTCACTCTCGGAGTAACCCCTTCTTAGCAGCTCAATGGTAAGGTTTTTCATTTTTGAGGCATTTTCAAGCCCCACAACTCCGCCACCTCCGTCAAAATCTGTGCCGATACCTATATGATCTATTCCAACAATTTTTTTGGCATAATCTATATGGTCTGCGATATGGCTGACATTAACTGAGTCTTTAGGAAGCTCCGACAGAAAAAAGCGGCCGGTAGCTATCTGAATAAGCCCTCCTGCAGCGGCAATTGCCCTCATTTCGTTGTCTTTGAGATTTCTATTGTGATTCTTTATGGAATAGACTCCCGAGTGGCTTGCCATAACGGGATATTTGCTCACTTTAAGAACATCAAAAAGAGTTTCTGTAGATGCGTGAGAGAGGTCAATTATAATACCAAGTCGGTTCATCTCTTTAACTACCTCAATCCCAAAAGGAGAGAGCCCATTATGTTCGGGCTGTTTGTCCATAGAGGCATCACAAATCTCATTATTGAGGTTGTGGCAGAGTGTTATTGCCCTTACCCCCATATCCCGGAACATCTCCAGGTTTAAGATATCCTTTGCAATGGCATAACCGTTCTCAATTGCAAGCACTACAGATGTAATTCCCTCTTTTTTATTTCTTAAAAGATCTTCGCTATTGTAAGCAATTGAAACAGTAGGGTAACTCTCTACATACGAGCGGAATTTTGAAAGCTGCTCTTTAACGTACTCTGTTGCCTTTGTCAATGAGGCGCTATCTCTTTCACCCTGACCTATATATATTGCAAATAGAGATGCGTCGAGCCCTCCCTCTTTCATAAGCGGAAATGTAACCTGTCCTGTAGTTACCCGGGTGGTAGAATTGGGGTTGTTAATCCGGAGTGCCGTATCGTTATGAGTATCTATTGTTAATACTCTTTTATGTATGGAATTTGCTTTTTTAATAAGCTCCGCATCAGTATAATTTTGGCTTATAAGCACTATGGGAGATAATAAAGCAGCAGAAATAACTGCATATCGGGCAAAAGTATTTGATATTTTTTTCATCTGTTTTTCAATCTGTTTTAAACTTTATGAAGCCACTTCATTTTTTTTGCCAGTAACAAAATCAATAGTGCCAAAATAAGCAGTGTAATTAAAAACCAAAATCCCATTCCGTTTACAAACAAAATTGGTGCAAAAGTAATCACAAGAATCTCGATAGGAGCAATCGGGAGATAGGCGAGTGCATAATCATCCAGAGCTTTACTCTCCATCTTTGGATCAACTATTCTTAATAAGGCAATTCCCATAGCCATTGTTCCAGTCCACCATCCCCACGCAAAGATTGATCTTTCAAACCAACTGTCCTTCAGAAGTCTTCTTCCCAGATAAAAGGTGATTACCCAAACGGTAAATACTCCGAAAATTATAAGGAATATTAATGGTACTGCATATTTGACTACAATACTCAATTGGATAGAGGCAACTCCGAAAGCCACAAGAAGATCCGTAAAGGTTCCGCTCAATCTGGAGGTTTGAACCGGACATATATAGTCAGATACGTTATACTTGTCAAAGATTTTTTTCAAAATCAGACCTATTATAAATGAGCACGAAAAGACCGGAAGTTCCAGCTTGGGGTAATATGATTTTACACCCTGACTCAATAAATATCCAATAAATGCGGTAAAGAAAACCAAAGCCAGATGAAAGGCTAATGAGTCTATAGATATTGATGACGTTGTACTCATCCCTGCAGGCTCCCTCTTCTCCTTAGGGGTTAGTCCGGTTCTTAGATCGTTGGGCAATTCTGAAAAATCTTTAATAAATGAAGTTTCATTTTTCTTTGCTGCCATCTTGACAAATACAAGCCCGAATATAATCGCCATAACCACTCCTACGGTTGCCGTTGTCATTCCCAGGCTCCTGGCTTCATCCCATCCAAGTCCCTCAAAGGCCGACCCTATTGCCGCAGCGGTTCCGTGTCCTCCATAAAACCCTGTCGGCAACATCAGACCAAATGCTGAGTTCAAATCCGGCCATATCAATTTAAGGATAAAAAGGCCAAACAATCCAACTATTGACCATTGTAACAACATCCCCAACTGTGCATATGCCCATATTGACCCGACTCTCCCGCTAACCTCCTTGAATGAGAATTTTGGTGAAGAGAGTGGCAATGATGCAAATACAAGAGCAATCAATATTGCAGAGTAGGTGCCAAGTTGATTTGAAAAAGGGAGCCACCCCAAGCCATTAGGCCCCATTGCAAGGCCTAAGAAACCGGCAATCAAACTTGGTGGAATAAATAATTGTTGAATAAATTTTACTTTAACTCGAATTAGTTTTCCGATAAGTAATAGGCCAAAAATAAGGCCAAGATCAGTAAAGAGAGACCAAGGCCCGAATGTAGAAGAGAACATAGTTTAGATATTTAAATCAAATATACGGTTTTTTATTTTTCTGTCTGAACTTTTTCCTTTGCCAACAATTCTCTAAAAAAATCGCGTTCAGGAATAGTCTTGAACTTCCAAGCCAAATAGCACGGAAATAAGGATCATCAACAAAGTATATCAACCCCTTACCGGCAAGTACAGCCGGAGTCCCTTTAATAGAAGATGAGTTTACAAAATCTTTGTTGTTTATTTAGAATTTGGTCCAATTCTTGAACGTAAGCAAAAAAAGAGATACTTTTGCCCATTATGAGAAGATGCACCCTTTATACTTTAATTCTTATCCCCGTACTCTTTCTACAAAGTAGCCTGTTTTCGCAAGAGAGGGGCTATTCTGTGGGATATAAGGTAGAGGGCAGGGATACAATCTATTATATGAATCTCTCAGAAGTATACCTCTTCAGTTGGGACAATAAAAGAAAAAAAGATAAAGAGTGGCGGGAGTTCTATCGCCTGGTATACAATTTCCGAAAGACTTACCCCTACGCCCTTATTGCTAAGGAGAAAATTAACGAGGCTGACAGTATTCTTGCCTCCCAAAACTTCAATAAAAGGGAGAGGGAGAAGTATATACAGCAATTTGAGTTAAAGCTCTTTAACGAATTCGAAAAACCTTTGCGAAAAATGACATTCTCTCAGGGAAAGCTCCTTTTAAAACTAATCGATCGCGAAATCGGGCAGAGCTCTTACTTTATAATTAAAAATTACAGAGGAGGGGCAGCAGCTGGGTTCTGGCAGGGTATAGCAAAAATTTTCGGTTCAGATATGAAGAAACCTTACGACCGGTTCGGAGATGATAAGTTAACTGAAGAGCTTGTGCAGATGTATAAGAAAGGCACCTTTGAGTACCTCTACTTTTCAATTTTTTAAAAATTCTACTTACTCATATCTGCTCTCTGCCAAACCAGCTCTTTAGTTAGAGAGTTGTAGACCAGATAATCGCAACCATAAATCCACTCACCCAGAATATAAAAACCGGCTCCTTTAGGGGTGAGGTTATTCCCGGCAGTATGCATATGTCCAAAGATGAAGTAGTCTACAACCTCTCTCTGTTCAAACTCAACTGCAACACTGTAGAGAGGGTCCTCTTTGCCTCTGAACTCAAAATTCCGGCCACAATTTAGTCGGTTATGCCTTGACCACCTTGAAGCTAACCCGAAAGCCCATCTGGGGTGTATTGCACTGAAAGCTCTCTGCAAAAAACGATTTTTGAACACTTTTTTAAGGAAAATATGAGATGACTCACCTGTCAGCTCATCTCCGTGTGCAAGACAAAATTTTACTCCATCAATATCTCTCACGGCAAGCTCGTCCAGTACTATGAACCCTACCTCACTTTGAAGATAGTTATATGTCCATACGTCGTGATTTCCGTTAATAAAGTATATTTTGACCCCTCTGTCATTTAGGAGGGCAAGGGCTCCTAGGGTTCTGGTAAGCCCTCTTGGTATAACATATTTGTATTCGTACCAAAAATCAAAAATATCTCCGAGCAGGTATAGCTCCGCAGTATTTTCCGGAATTGTGAGCAAAAAGTTGGCAAAGTGCCTCTCTCTCTCAAGGGGGTTAAATCCCTTAAGGCCCAGATGTACATCTGAGATAAAGTAGTGTAAATTTGGCACCTCCTTCATATTCTCCTGTGATTTAAATAAGAGTCCAAAGTATGGTCAGTGCACCTAAAACCAGGCAGTATAGAGCGAAACCTGTTAGTTTTGCTCTCTTTACAAGGGCTATCATCACCTTACAGGCAAAGAGCCCGGAAACAAATGCAGCAGCAAATCCTACCAGGAGTGAGAAGGGTTCAATTCCGGTTGATGCAGATGAGAAATCTCCGGAGATCATCTCCAGGAAAGCCTCTCCCAATATTGGCACAAGCACCATTAAGAACGAGAAACGGGCAATCTCCTCTCTCTTTACCCCAAGCATCAGCCCGGTTGAGATTGTTGCTCCGGAGCGGGAGAGACCCGGCAAGACAGCTAATGCCTGTGCAACTCCTATTATAAATGCATCTCTGTTTTTAAGCTCCCTCTCTTTTGGTTTAATGAAATGCGTGAGCATCAGCAGAGATGATGTCACCAAAAGTGAGACTCCAACTATAATTAGTCCCGACCCAAAGATAGACTCTACAAACTCCTTAAAGAATATTCCCACTATAAAAACAGGAATCATTGAGATTGTAATCTTTATCAAATATGAGGTCTCATCATTAATGCGAAATTTTAGTGCCCCAATAATCAGAGAGAAGATCTCTTTTCTAAATGCAACTATTGTGCTTAATACCGTAGCAGCGTGAACTGCAACCTCAAAAGCGAGATTTTCACTCTCTATATTAAGTATCTCTTTTCCTATAGCTAGATGACCGCTGCTACTTACAGGCAGAAACTCTGTAAGACCCTGAACCAACCCCAGCAGTAATGCCTCAAGAAAACTCATTTGCTTTTTGGCTTATGCATAATTGCGAAGATCTCAACAACAAAACCGGCAAGAATAAAAACCGGAGCCAGAACTACTCTTCTGAAACTGAACATCTCCTCTTTTGGAAATATATCTGGATCTGTTGTACCTCCGCCTGTCATCAGAGCATAACCGATTATCATCAGAGCAAGCCCTGCAAGGATATAAACAAGATTTTTGTAAGGAATTGCAAATTTTCCGGAATCCATATTAATGTGATTTAATTTGTTAGCTTATTTGGTTTAAAAAAACATATCGTCACCGGACATTGATACCAGTCGGTTAACAATAAAAAAGGTACTGATAACGCAGAGTAGAATTCCCAAAACGATAACACTCCCGATTACTACTAATATCATATTTAAATCCAGAATCTTATATAGGTCCGGCAAATCTCGTTGTATTAAATAGACCACCCCACTTAGTAGCAATGCAGAGATAAAACCCGAAACGAGACCCTGAACAAAACCCTTTGCAAGCAGAGGACGCCTAATAAATGCACGTCTGGCTCCAACCAATTTCATTGTGTGAATTGAAAAACGCTTTGAGAAGAGATTAAGTCTTATAGTATTATTAATTAACACAAACGAGATAAATAGCAGAAGAGCAATAAAGATAATAATTATCAGTCCGGCTCTCTCCATATTGTTGTTAATGGTATTCACAAGGGACTCCTGATATACTACCTCTCTTACAAGAGGCATTGAGGATATCTCTTTTTCTATTTCTGAGAGAGAGTCACTCTCCAGATATTGAGCTTTAAGAAATAGGTCTATCGAGATAGGAATCGGATTAACTTCAAATATTTCCAGAAAATCACTCCCCAGAATCTCTGCCATCTCCCTAGTTCCCTCCTCCCTTGATATAAATGTTGCTCGTTTGATGTACTCTTTGCCTTGTAAAATCCCGAGTACCACCTCGGCCTGATTATCTGTAGCCGAATCTTCAAAAAGAATAGATATCTTAATGTTTTCTCTAAAGTATTCTGATACAGATTTGGTATTTACAGCTAAAAGGCCCGTTAAGCCGGCAAGCAAAAGCACCAGACTGATGCTTATAACCGACGATAAATAAGACTGTACAAGCCTGCGGTAGATTATGCTTTTTTCCCTTTTCTTCATTTGCTAAACAGATTTCAAAGATACATAAAATGTCTAATTAAATTTATTTTATTATCTTTGTAAACAATTTGCCTTTAAAATTTTTCATTAAAATGAGTGAGCCCACTAGAGTCCTTTATGTAAGCTCTGAAATTTTCCCATATCTGCCGGAATCTGCAATATCCAGAATTGGTCGATACTTACCTCAGGGGGTTCAGGAGAGGGGGTGCGAAATCCGCTCATTTATGCCCAGATACGGATTGATTAACGAAAGAAGGAATCAACTTCACGAGGTAATACGGCTTTCCGGGATGAATATTATCATAAATGATATTGACAGGCCCCTCATTATTAAAGTATCCTCGATATCATCTGCAAGAATGCAGGTCTACTTCATAGACAATGAAGACTATTTCTACAGAAAGTATATTTACGGAGATGAGAAGGCAGAGTACTTCCGTGATAATGATGAGAGGGCAGTTTTTTTCGCCAGAGGAGTTCTTGAGACTGTCAAAAAACTTAGGTGGAAGCCGGATATTATACATTGTCAGGGGTGGATTTCACATTTCGTTCCTCTTTTTATAAATAAGGTCTATTTGGATGACCCCATTTTCGCAGAGAGCAAAATCATTCTATCGCTTTATAACGAAGGTCTTAACCAGGTATTCAACGAAGATACCCGCTCCAAAGTTATTGTACCCGGTATTAAAAACCGCGATATGGAGGTTCTGAATCCTGCCAATGGCATAAATCTTGCTAAATTAGCAATTCAGTACTCAAATGGTATAATTTTCGGGGATGAGATTGTTGAACCGGAGTTAAAGGAGGCTATCGATAAGAGCTCCCTCCCTACTCTGAAATTCATTGATACCTCAGGCGAAATCTCCACTTATGTAGATGAGTACACTCAATTTTACGATAAAATCTTGGCTAAAAAATGACTATAAGGAACATCTTTCGTTCTGCAGCAGCGATCCTACTCTCTTCACTGATAACATCCTGTATTGAGACCGACAAAACAACAGGCTCCGGCTTAGTTCCGGATAACCATATTCTAAAGGTAAAGACCGCAATGTTTGACCTTCCGGTTCAAATGAAGATGTCGGACAGCTTACAGACAATATTTTCCGGGTCAGTTGTGGTTGGAGCCTATAAAGATCCTGACCTTGGTCTGGTGGAGGCCTCCTCTGCTTTTCAGGTTATCCCTTCTGCAGATAGTCTAAGCTTCGGGACCAATCCGGTTGCAAAATCTTTTAAAATGTATGTTAATGTTGCAGATAAATCCTTTTTCTACGAAAAGGACCAATATGTGCCTCAAAACTTTCACGTATATACGCTTACCAGGGACCTGGATTCAACGGTAGCATATAATAACTCACTCACAGATTCAGATTATAACCCTGTTAAAATCAATCTGGGGGGAAGCATATTTTTTGGAGGAGACAGTCTTGTGATGGATTTGTCTCTAGCCTATGCACAACAACTTCTTTCGGCAACTACTGCAGAGAGCGATAGTACAGAGATTTTTCTTAAGAGATTTAAAGGCCTCTATATGAAAACCGATCCCCTTCCGGGCTCACTTGAGGGTGGACGATTTAACATCATAGATCCTCTGGACATCTTTTTTACTCTTGAATACAGGCACGTTGACGCCTCCAAAAGTATTGATAAAGATAGCCTGATCTTCTATTTCGTTTCAGATGTAAGGCCGACCCTAAATCGCTTCAAACACTCCTCACAGAGTCTTGTAAGCACAAATCCGCAACAGAAGATCTATGTTGAGGGCCTTGCAGGGATTAAGCCCTATATAGATTTCAATGATGTTAAAAATCAGATGACAAGCTGGGCACAGGCAAATAATACAGATATTTCAAAACTGATAATAGCCAAAGCAGAGTTAAGGCTTCCATATGAATTTCCACAAGATTTTACCCGGATGACATACTTCCCCTCACAGCTGTTCCTGTTTACAAGAGAGAAGGGAGGAACCACTACCGCACCTACTGTAATGTACGAACCTTTGGATGACATCTCCTATTATGAGTCCAATGGTGCAATAAACCGCTCTCTTCAATATTACTCTATAGATATAAGTACTTACCTGCAAAAAGTTGTACAGAATAAATTCACCGGAAAATCTTTGCAAACCTGGGTGGCACCTATACTTCAGCAGAGTGACCCTTACTCTGGCGCTGTCTACTACTATATTCAGAATATCCTTTACGGAAAAGCAACTCTTAACGGAAGAGGTATGACAAGAAAACCTCTTCTGGTATTGACATATGCAGTAATGCCGTAATCTCACCGAAAGCACTCTTTTATTACTTGCAGTTAACTCTGTCAGCCAAGGAAAACATTGGCTCCCGAAGAGGGGCTGGACTCAACGCAGTTGGGGAGGATTTTTCGTGCTGACAGAGTTAACTGCTAAAACGAAAAAAAAGGATGCCCCAAATTATTTGGTCACCCTCTTTATACTTAATTAATTCTTGACTCTACTTGATTTTCTTAAAAACCACAGAAGAGTTATGCCCTCCAAAACCAAAAGTATTGTTTATTGCTACATTAACCTCTCTCTTTTGTGCTTTATTAAGAGTGAGATTTAGTCTGTAATCAATCTCAGGATCCTCGTGTTCAAAATTGATTGTTGGTGGAATAATCCCGTCACAAATTGCGTGTATACAGGCAAGTGCCTCAATAGCTCCGGTTGCACCCAAAAGGTGGCCTGTCATTGATTTGGTAGCACTGATATTAAGCTTGTATGCGTGCTCTCCAAATAGGGATATGATTGCTTTTAGCTCTGCAATATCTCCGAGAGGAGTTGCTGTTCCGTGTACATTGATGTAATCAACCTCATCAATAGCGATACCACCATCCTCAAGTGCAAACTTCATAACATTTGCAGCTCCCAATCCGTCCGGATGTGGCTGAGTTATATGGTATGCATCCGCTGTCATACCGCCTCCCGCAACTTCACAGTAGATCTTTGCGCCTCTTGCCACAGCGTGTTCGTACTCTTCAAATATGAGAATTCCTGACCCTTCCCCCATTACAAAACCATCTCTGGTTTTATCAAATGGTCTTGAGGCAGTTTTGTAGTTCTCGTTATTTGTTGAGAGAGCCTGTGAAGAGTTGAAGCCGCCCACGCTTGGGATTGTAATCCCAGCTTCGGAGCCTCCGGTTACGATAATATCTGCTTTGCCGAGTCTTATTGTGTTGAGTGCATCAATCATTGCGTGAGTTGAGGATGCGCAGGCCGATACTGTAGTATAATTTGGCCCCCTGAATCCATATTTCATTGAGATCATACCCGGGGCAATATCCGGAATCATTTTAGGAATAAGAAAAGGGCTAAAGCGAGGGTTGTTTCCACTTTCGCAATAGCCCACTATCTCATTGAACAGAGTCTCTATTCCTCCGATTCCTGTGCCAAGTATAACTCCTACTCTATCCGGATTGATTTTTTGGGTATCGATTTCGCTATCATTGATAGCTTCTGCAGATGCAATGAATGCATACTGAGTAAAACGGTCGATTTTCCGCTCCTCCTTTCTGTCGATACCATATTTTGCCGGATCGTAGTCTTTAATTTCACAAGCAAATTTGGTTTTAAAAAGGGTAGTGTCAAAACGGGTAATAAGATCGGCACCGCTAAGACCAATATCCAAATTGCCAAAATACTCGGCGATATTGTTTCCTATCGGATTAATGGTTCCGATACCTGNNNNACGCCTAACTTGTCAACGATGATGGCTTTAACTTTTGCATTAATGTCTGCCATGATTCTAAATAATTAGTTAATAAAAAAAAGTTATTTGATATTTCAAAATTAGTGTGCAAAGAAAGTTAAAAAAATCCAAAAATGAAAATTTCTATAAAGTGGAATTACATACTACTGATTTTCAATATTTAAAAATTTCAAAGTATAATTATTCTCCAATTCGGGATAATACTCTATTTTTCTTACCTTTGCGACTGATTTTTTGAATATATTAATGAGCGGTATAAATATAGCAATATTTGCTTCAGGTTCCGGAACAAATGCAGAGAACTTAATCAATTATCTTAACGATAATTTTACTTCCTTAAATATCACTCCAAAGCTAGTGCTTTCCAACAGGAGTGATGCATACGTTCTTGAAAGGGCCGCCAGATTAAATGTTAAGAGTTCTATCTTCTCTGCAAAAGAGCTCAGGGAGGAGAGGGTTGTGGATAATCTTTTAACCTACAACACTATAGACTTTATAGTTCTGGCCGGTTTTCTGCTTAAACTTCCCGATAGGTTGGTCTCTGCATACAAGGGGAGGATAATAAACGTACACCCATCACTCTTACCAAAGTATGGAGGAAAAGGGATGTACGGCGAGTTTGTGCATAGGGCTGTTATTGAATCCGGGGATAATGAGTCGGGTATCACAGTTCATCTTGTAGATGAGATATACGATAACGGAGAGCATCTGTTTCAGGCAAAATGCACTATAGAGGGTGGGGAGACCCCTGACTCGCTCTCCAAAAAAATTCACGCCCTTGAAAAAGAGCATCTGCCAAAAGTTGTCTGTAGTTATATCCTCAACTACGGCAAGTAACTCCCAACCCGGGATTATCCTCTTTTTAAGAAAATTGCTATCTGTTAATCTCGGTTAAAATTGGAATCTCCAGCCGGAAAGCTGTTCCGCTATATTTTGACCCGTCAAATCCCACAAAAACACCTGCTCTGATAATCTGCTTCAGGCCAAATGAGTACCCGGCTTCGGTATGGATTACATCTCTCTCCGGAAGCCAAACTGTTTTCAGGTGAAGAGCCTCGTATAGCAGCTGACTGTTTAAAAATGGGAGTCGGTTAAGAACTAAATAGTCTGTATTGTATTCGCAACCTGCAGTTATCCAGCTTTGTGGAGTTGAGAGTCTATAGTTATCCAAAAGAAGAAATGAGGAGAGGAATCCGTTCTCTGTAACCATTATATCGGAGGAGCGAAAATGCTTGTAGTCGCTCAAAAACAGCCTGCTTCTGTTATAGAAACCCCCAGCCTCAACAGAGTAGTAGATGGAACTGTAGAGTCCGCTTTTAAATCTCTGGGATATAGAGCCTCCAACCATTCCGTAATTTGATTTTGAAGTAGCGGTGGAGGGCAAGGAGGCTCGAGTAAAGATTGAAAATGTAGGATATTTTGTTCTTACATATCGCTTTCTACCCTCGACCACCCTGTAGTAGTAGTTTGGTGTATAAATGAGAGCGGCAGTGTAAAACAGGGAGGTGTTGTTTTGAGAGGTTGCTCCGTAGATATTATCGGGACTATTTGGTAGGGGGATATGCCGGAAGATTGAGGTTAAATTGGCATTTTCCAGGGGAGTGTTTTGATGCCAGGCGAGGCTTGTGTTTAACCTGAGTCCGGTTGCAAGCTCTATGCTGTTTTTAACCTCCATCCATCTTCTGGATTGGAATTTTACCGGATTTAGACCAAAAAGGTAGGATGCATATGAGTTAACAAAGGGAGAGATAGAGGAGTTATTGCTTATATCTGCACTGCTCTCTCCCATACTAAACGAGATGTTTCCTAATCTAAGAGGTGAATATGATGCAGATACGTTAATACTCCACAAAAGCTCTCTCCTGTGTGAGGAGTAGTAGAGAGCCGGCAATATTGTGATTGCAGAGTTTTTACTAAACTCATACTTTGCAAACAGCTCCTGACCTATCTGATAGCCGTCGACAAAATTGAAATCTCCGATAACCCCCGAGAGACCGCTGTAACCCAAAGTGAGATTTTTACCTGCCTTAAACCTGGTTTTAAAGAGAAGTCTGTCCAATATTTTATTCCCTGTAGATCTGTTTACCCTCTTTATCGAATCCTCTTCAAAAACTCTCTTAAATTCGCTCTTTAGGCTATCTGCCTGTTTGTAGGAGAGAATTTCTTCCTCCCTTAATGGGAGCCTGCGAACCTCTGCCCAGTAGATAGTATCTCTTAAACGGGCAAGTGTGTCTACCACCCTTTTTATGTTGGTATCTTTTTTTATCTCAAGCCTCTGCAGGGGTTTTACCTGCTTTATAGATCTCTTTTGGGTTTTGTTCTGTGATATTATAGCGGATCTCTCTTTTAGGGAGTCCGGTGATAACTCTTCTGCTTTATCTCTGCTTGCGCTTCCCTCGTTAACTCTGCTAAAGGTTACAGATGAGTTGAACCTCCCCTGTGCATTAACTCCCATAAGGTCTACGGTAACATCCATTGCATATGAGGTGGGCATTAAAACCTCCGGCTTAACTTCGTTGAAGTTAACGCTGATATTCATAGTAATACCGGTCCCTTTTGCTGTGAAGTCGATATATGAGACACTCCAGGTGTCATCAACTATATAGATATGGCCTCTGAAAAGCTTAGAGTCACCCCCTTTGGGTACTACCCGAATCTTATTAACAACTCTCCCGGACTCATTAGATATCCCCTCATAAACAAAACTATAATACCTGAATGAGTTTGTTGCCAGAGGAGAGAGGTAGCCGAAGAACTCTTTGTCGTAGATTGAGGTTCTGGTCACTCCGGAGATGTTATCTATCTCTATCTCTGAAGGAATTGTGCTGGAGAAGGCCTTAACCTGTTCGTTATAGCTTCCGGGATATTGGTAGCTGATTAGTGAGTGTGACTCCAACAGAAAAAGTTTGTTGAGCATAAGGTTGCTCCTGGCTTTTCCGGCCTGTATTTTAAAAATGGCGGGTATTTTGGTGATCTTCATTGTCCCTTTAAGGTATACCGAAGATTCATAGCTCTTAACCTGCTCTCTGTGGAACGGGGCTCTGGCTATAGCTTTTCTCATTACAGAGTTGGCACGGTTCCCCCCTTTTGAGCTAAAATAGGCGTCATTTAGCTGATATACCTCCTCCTGCATAACAATCTTCCGGAAGATATCCTCATTTACCATCTCTAGGGTGAACCTCTCTCTCTTGTATCCAAGTGATGAGACTTCACAGGTGTAGCTACCTTTAGAGAGTGAAATGCGAAACTCACCCTTGTCATCTGCACTGACTCCGGATGAGATTTCATATACGTATATTGTGGCAAACGGAACCGGCAATCCATTGCGGTCAGAGACTCTGCCGCTGAAGACAGTTCCAAAAACAGCTGAGCTCAGTAGTAACAGAAGAGAGGTTAAACAGAGTCTACTCACCACTTATTTATGTGAAGCTTCTCCTGCTTCCATTTATCCTTAGGGGTTTGCTCACCTTTCGGATAGCCGATAGGGATAAGGCAAAGCGGGAGATAGGGTTCAGGAATACCCACTGCGTCTGAGATTGCCTTCATTCTTTCAACTCCGGGATATCCTGCTGTCCACACTGCTCCAAGTCCCATAGATTCTGCGGCAAGAAGTATGTTTTGAGTCGCAGCAGAGCAGTCCAGATACCAGTAGTGAGAAGTTTGAGGGTTACCGGCAACAACTATTGCAGCCTGAGCCTCTTTGAGCATTCTGTTGTTGGGCAATTTCTGCGAAAGGGCAGCCATCTCCTCTTTTCCGTGTATGATTACAAACTCCCAGGGCTGACGGTTCATACCCGATGGGGCAGCCATTCCTGCCTTAACAAGCAACTTGAGGTCATCAAGGGATACCTGCTGCTCTGTATAGCTTCTTACGCTTTTTCTGTTAAAGATGTTCTCAAACACAGAATTCTGTGCAAAGATTGCATTGCTGCCAATCATTAAAATTGCAAATGCTACAAAAAGAGTCTTTTTAGCCATAATTATTATATTTAAAGTTAATTTCCATTACCAATAGTGTGCCAATATCATTGTCTTATAAATATTCAAAGCAGTCTCCATAATCGGGTCGGAGAATTTATACCCGCTTCTGTGAATATCCTCTGTGGCGGTGCCGTTTCCTATATCAAAAAAGGATGAGATAGAGTCAAATGCAAAGAAAGAGAAGTCATCTGAGCCTCTGGTAGGCTCTTTCGCATATATTATCTCTAATCCATTGCTCTTTGCAGCTGCCTCAACCATAGAGTTTGCTTTGTCGTCATTAACTGTGGCAGGGAATCGGTCAAAATAGGCAATATTCACCTCCAGTTTATCTATAGCACCTCTCTCCTTGGCAAACCTCTCCATCATTGAACACAATTTGTCAAGGTCTTCATCTGCAAAGGAGCGAAGAGTCATCCGAAGATAGCCCTCCCCGGGAGTTACACCGTAGTTAATCTCCCCAAGTGTGATGTTGACGACAGTGCCAAGAATGAAATCCTTAAAGGTGTCGCGATCTGAGTTAAGGATTTTCATATAGTCTGCGGTACCGATTATTGCATTCAGCGGAGATATTGCCTGCTCCGGGTAGGCAGCGTGTGAAGGAGAGCCCTTAAATCGGATCTCCATCCCCACGGAGCCTGCTGCATAGACCCCTTTGTGAATAATTACAGAATTGAGGGGATAACCCGGATGGTTATGAAGAGCAAATGCGTAGTCGAATTTGACTCCAAGCTCCTTTAGCTCCTTAGCCATCATTGAGGCCCCCTCTCCAATCTCCTCTGCAGGCTGAAAAAGCAGCCAAACAGTGCCATTAAACTCTCTGTTTTGTGAGAGTAGCTGTGAAAGACCCAGCAGAATCGACATATGACCATCGTGCCCGCACAGATGTTCAAACCCCTTTTCGGTCTTGATTGCATCCATCTCACAGCGAAACATAACCGACGGACCATCTCCCCTGCCCCTATACCCTGCTACTATTCCGTGTCCTCCAATGTTCTTATGAAGGAGATCGGGTTTGGTTGGTTCAATATACCCCAGAAGAATCTGAGCAGTTTTCTCCTCTTTGTGAGAGTACTCCGGAGATTTGTGAAGAATCTCTCTCATCTCTTTCATCTGAGTGAACAGATGACCGGTAGTCTCTTTGCTTTGGGAATTTGCCATTATGCCTGTGAAATTTAGAATTATAATACCTATAAATTTCAAAATGATAGCTCTCTTCATTTTTGATCTTTTCTCAAAAATAGAAAATTAATTTGTGAGATTTTTATTTAAGTGGCAAATTTGCGCCTCACTAATGGTTCAATAATTTGAAATTATGCACAACAGCAACGCAATGAGAGGCCAAATATCTTTTAAACAATATATTAGCGAATCTATTAGACTAGGGCTCCTGTGCATTTCCTGCTCGCTGCTAGTGGTTAAGAGCAGCCCCATACTCGCCCAGAGTAAGGAGAAAAAGATTGGCGAGAGCCAAAGGGTGCTGGAGGAGGTTGTGATAAACACAGAGCGGCCCTCACATTTTTCGCCTCTGGTGCGTGTTGTTGCAGTAATTGATAAAAGGGAGATTGAGAGGGCAGCCGTTCAAAACGTTCAGGATCTGCTTAGATATGTACAGGGTGTAGACCTGCGAAGCAGGGGAAGTGAAGGGGTTCAGGCAGATCTTAACATCCTGGGGGGTACTTTCGACCAAACAATGGTAATGATAAACGGCGTTGACTTCTCTGACCCTCAGACAGGACATCACTCACTAAACATACCTGTGGATATTACACAAATTGAAAGAGTTGAAGTTCTTCACGGGCCTGGAGCGTGGTCCGGGGGGGGTGTAGCTTACGCCGGCGCCATTAACATCATAACAAAAAAACCGACAAAAAGAGATCTGCAGGCTTCTCTCTCCGGGGGTGAGAACGGCTATTTTCGCGGCTCTGCCAATATTGGGATTACCCCTGGTACTATCTTCAATAGGTGGCAAATCTCCGGCCAGGGGGGCGGTAGCCACAACCGAAGTGACGGCTACACAGATAATACCGATTTTGAGATAACCAATCTCTATTCAAATATCTCGCTTACCAATAACAGCGGTCATTCAATAGATATTCAGGCCGGATGGCAGAGTAAATCTTTCGGTGCCAACAGCTTTTACACTATTGCTTACCCGGAGCAGTATGAGAGAACACGACTTTTCCTCTCCAGTATAAAATATCTATGGGAGAGCAGACGCTGGCAGATAAGCGCAACTGTGTATCAAAGAAGGCATCACGACAGGTTTGAGCTTTTCCGGTACGACTCTCCACAGTGGTACAAAGGGCACAACTACCATATGAACGATGTTGCAGGAGTAAACGCCAATGTAGCATACCGCTGGAAAAGGTGGGGAAGCTCTCTATTTGGAGCAGATTACAGATATGAACATATCTACAGCACAGTTCTTGGAGATCCACTCGAATCACCATATAAAACTCCGGGAGAAGATGGGGTAAGCTTCACAAAGGGGAAAAGCAGAGAGATTCCGGCACTCTATGCAAGACACACTCTTCAATTGGAGAGGTGGCGTTTTACAGCGGGGGTTATATATGCCAATAGGCTCTATGCAGGATTTGCTTGTGCATACACAATAAACCCATATCTTGAGGTTAACGGATGGATTAACAACAGCTACCGTAACCCCACCTTTACAGATCTTTACTACAAGAGTCCCACCCAGACAGGCAATATGGAGCTGGAACCGGAGGAGGCACTGGCTGCGCAGCTTGGGCTAAGATATACAAAACACAAACTTAGAGCCTCCATAGGTGCATTTTATCGATATGGATACCGCATCATCGACTGGACAAGGGAGAGTGGAAGTGACCAGTGGAGTGCCAGTAATATAACTAATGTAAGATCTGCAGGGGTGGATTTTAGCGCCTCAATCAGATTCGAGTCCGGGTTTGTGACAAAAACCGGAATCTCTTACTCGTGGATGGATCTCTCCAAACAGAGTGCACTCTTGCACTCTCTCTATGCTACCGATTTTCTCCGGCATAAGGCTGCTCTCAATATTGAGCACAATGTTTTCTCTAAGCTAAGCGGGCGGTGGGATCTGAGCTGGCAAAAAAGAGAGGGAACCTATCTTGGTCCCGGAAATCTGGAGACTCCCTATAAAGGATTTGTTTTAGCCGACTTAAAAATAGTATGGGGCGGCCGGCAGATAAAACCATTTGCTGAGGCAACCAACCTGTTTAACACAAACTATCTGCATATAGGAAACCTCCCTCAACCCGGGCGCTGGGTTAAAGTTGGGGTCAATTTTGTTTTATAGTTATAACCCTTGAATTGGGCGAACATATTTGCTTGTGGGTTGTTTTTTATGGAGATTAATCTATTTTAAATATGAAACACTTAATCACAATAGTGGCAATGAGCCTTACCCTTACGGTAACAGCTCAGAACACATTCAGCCATAAGAGTAAAAATGCAGAGGTTATTCTGCTTAGCGAAGGTCAGAGAGTGAGCAATTTGAACAATCTTATTGGTCTTACCCCTGAGATTATTGCCGAAGTTGCTCCGGATAAGACATTTCCCGGTGCTACCAACGCTTTTCTTATACGTAGCGGCGGCAAGAATATTCTTATAGATACAGGACACGGCAGAGAGTTGTTCAATAACCTGAAAGCGTTTGGTGTATCTCCACAAGATATTGATGTAATATTAATTACTCACCTGCACGGAGATCATATAGGAGGGCTTGTAAAAGAGGGCGTCCGTACATTCCCCAAGGCAGGGCTCTACCTCTCCAAAAAAGAGTTTGAGAGTGCCTCTGAGAATGCACTTAAGATAATAAACCAGTACTCCCAGGATATGGTGCTGTTTGACCCCGGTATTGACTCCCCTGAGAGAGTTTATGAGGGTGTTAAATCTATGGCTTGTTACGGACACACTCCCGGTCACACTGCATTTATTATAGATGACCTTGTGATATGGGGAGACCTTACCCACGCAATGGCTGTACAGATGCCATATCCAAATATTGCCATTACTTACGACACCGACCCCGAGATGGCAATAAAATCACGTCTCAAAATGCTCGACTATATAGTACAAAACAGGCTTAAAGCAGCCGGGATGCATATCCCTTATCCGGGAATAGGAAGCGTAAAGGCAAATGATAAAGGTGGATTCGTTTTTGAACCTGCCTATTTTAAATGATAGAGTATCAGAACAGGATTATCTGTCTCAGGGTTATAAGCATCTATTATACTCATCTTTTCCGGACTGACTGTTTTTTTAAGAAAGTCCCGGCTATTTTCATAATATAGATCTATCAATATCTTTTCATTGACATTTCTGAATATTAGTTTAACCCCCTCTTTAGTCTCACTAAAGACAAAGCTTTTATTGTTTATTTTATCTAAAACAACACTTTTGTGTTTCCCGAATCCTCCGTATCTGAGAGTTGTTATTCTGAACCTCTCGGTCTCTGCAACTCCTATTGTTTGGTATGCAGGAAAGCGTGGATTTTCAATCCTCTCTATCATTCTGTTTTTTTGATCCTCTGCAGTATAGTCTCTCTTTTTTGGTAGTGTATCATATTCAACCAGAGCATCAATCTGTTTTTCGGTATAATTATTCTTACCAAAATCCCATCTGTAAACAACCCTATGTGCACTATCGGACATATTTATAACTTGGTTATTGACTCCTGATTGATTGAAATACAATGAATCTTTGTAGTAATATGAGTTATCGAATGGTGGAAGAGACTTACTTCTGTGAAAGGTTGTCTGAACATAACCACCCGAAAGTTTTGCCTCCTTTTTTGAATAGTAATATGCATAGTAATCATAACCCCAGGTAAAAAACAGCAATTTATCTTTATCTATCGCATAGACCTCATTATATGCTCTCAGATCGGGAGGCAACTGTGTTTTTGAGATAAAATTGCCGTCAAGGTCATAATTTATAAGAATCCCCCAGGGAACAAGTACCATCAACTGATCAAGAAACGGGTCAAAACCAAAGTACCCGCAATAGGTGAACTCTTGAGGCCCCCGCCCTTGTCTCTTCTTTACGAAGATAGATCTCCCCGATTTATCAAAACAGTAGATAGCCTGACCCTGCATCACCATAAAGTAAAACCGGTTTTTATAGTAAAAATATTCGTGGAAGAAACCCATCAGCGATCCTTCAGTTTTGTCAAGCTGTATTACAGAAACAGAATCCACCAAATCGAAAATTGAGATGGAGTCGTTTCGTTCAAGATCTATTGAAGAGTTAAGATTCTCTTTTGGTGAGCAGCAGCAAAGAGCCATCAAAAGCAGAATGGATAAAAAAGTTGTATGTTTCATTTCGGAGAGTTTGAATTATGATTCCGTAAAATCAGTTCAAATATAGAATACTTCTTTGTAAATTACAATATATCAGTTGACTTTATGTCCGACATATGGTTTTGCCTTCTATCTCGGGGCGTCTCAGATAATTTGAACATATAAAACTTGACTCATCTGCATCAAAAAAGAGCGAACTAAACTCAGTTTGTAACCATTTTTAACTATTTTTGAATGAATAGAGCAAAATCATTTTAATTATATAATAAAATCTATCGAATATGAAGAGTAAATTACTGGTTATGTTAGTTTCATCGGCAGTTATGGCCTCATCCTGTACAGGAGAGGGAGGAGAAAAGAGAACAGAGGTGCCTATCGGCAGAAGCACTATTGAGGTTGTAAACGGTATTATGACCCCGGAGGTAATGCACAATTTGGGCAAAGTAAGTGACCCTCAGGTATCTCCTGACGGGAAGGAGATTCTATATGGGGTATCGTTTACCAGCATTGCGGAGAATAAGAATAACCGTGAGTTGTTCATTATGAACATAGATGGTAGTGACAACCGCCAAGTAACCACCTCTGTAAAGAGTGAAAACAATGCTCGTTGGATTAACGAGGGCAAAGAGATTCTCTACCTAATGAGCGGCCAGCTATGGAAAATGAACAGGGATGGATCCAACTCAGTAAAAGTTGGCGAGTACGGAGAGGGCATCTCTGAGTTTGAGCTCTCTCCTGCTCAGGACAAAATTCTGTTTGTCTCTGAGGTAAAATCTATCCAGACGTCCAAAGATCTGTGGAGCGACCTTGACAAAGGGAGCGGCAGAATGATAGACAAACTAATGTATCGCCACTGGGATCATTTTGTAGAGGCTATCCCTCACCCATTTATTGCCGGTTTCAACGGCAGCGCAATCGCAGATGTTGTTGATATTCTAGAGGGTGAGCCATATGAGTCACCAACACTGCCTTTAAGTGGTATTGAGCAGCTTAGCTGGAGTCCAGATGGCAAGAAGGTGCTCTATGCATCCAGGAAAGTTGTGGGTCGCGAGTATGCCTACTCTACCAATACAGACATCTATCTATATGATATCGAAGCAAAAACACACGAGAACCTCACCGAAGGAATGCCCGGATACGATACAGAGCCGGTATTCTCTCCCGATGGAACCCATTTTGCCTGGTTAAGTATGGAGAGAGGCGGATATGAGGCAGATAAGTCACGTCTTTTTATTATGAATCTGCAAACTAAAGAGAAGAGAGACCTTACACGGAATTTTGCATACAATGCAGAGAGTCCTGTTTGGTTACCGGATGGTTCAGGACTATATTTCAACTCCTGCGTAAATGCTCTAACGGGCATCTATCAAATCAATATTGCAGATGAGAGTATCCGCAAAATAACCGATGGTTGGTTTGATTTCGGGAATGTAACCATCGCCGGAGATAGGCTGATTGCTCTCTACAGAAGTATGTCACAGCCAAACGAGATTGTATCGGTAGATCCAATAACCGGAGAGTACACCCAAATATCCAAAGAGAATGAGCATCTGCTTAAGCAGATATCAATGGGTAAAGTTGAACAGAGATGGATTAAAACTGTAGACAACAAAGATATGCATATGTGGGTGGTCTATCCTCCGGGATTTGACCCTGCAAAAAAGTATCCTGCTCTGCTATTCTGTATGGGTGGCCCTCAAGGAACACTAAGTCAAAACTGGTCATACAGATGGAACTTCCAGCTTATGGCAGCCAACGGATATGTGGTTATTCTTCCAAACAGAAGAGGGACATCTGCCTTTGGACTTGAGTGGGGAGAGCAGATCTCGGGTGACTATATCGGGCTCAATATGCAGGACTACCTCTCATCTGTGAAGGAGATGAAGAGAGAGAGCTACATTGGCAGAATTGGGGCAGTTGGTGCCAGCTATGGCGGATACTCCGTATTCTACCTTGCAGGCATTCACAAGGGGATGTTTAGTGCATTTGTTGCTCACGCCGGAATTTTTAACCAGGAGCATATGTATATGACCACAGAGGAGCTTTGGTTCCCACATTGGGATAACGGAGGAGCGCCTTGGGACGACAATGCTACAGCAAAGAGGCACTACGCAAACTCGCCTCACAAGTTGGTTAAGAACTGGGACACCCCTATTCTTGTAACACACGGAGAGCTTGACTACAGAGTTCCGGTTGACCAGGGGATGGCGGCGTTCAACGCAGCTCAGGCATTGGGCGTTCCTTCGGAGCTGATGCTCTTCCCGGATGAGAATCACTGGATTTTAAAACCGCAAAACAGCGTTCAGTGGAACAGGGTTTTCTACCGCTGGCTGGACAAATGGCTTAAAACCGAATAGTATCAAATGAATGGAATCAATTAAATAACTCCATATAAAGCAAATAATTACAAACAAAGCAAATAAACACAAACAAGAAGCGATGAAGAGAATTTTACTATTTACGGCACTGATTCTTACGGTCTCTTTTGCATCTGCGCAAAAAAAACCTCTGGATCACAGCGTTTATGACGGTTGGAAGAGTGTGGGAGCATTCAATATGACCGAGGATGGCAAATACACCATCTTTATGGTTAATCCCCAGGAGGGCGATAACTACCTTGTCTCAATGAATCTTATAAATTTTACCAAAGACTCGATAGCAAGGGTAAATGGTCCTAAGATGACTGACGATGGAAAATTTGTTGCAGCAACAATAAAACCTACTTTTAAACAGAGCAGAGATGCCCGTATAAAGAAGGTTAAACCTGATCTTATGCCTAAAGACACTTTGGGGATATATAATATCCAGACAAAAGAGCTTAAGAAGATCCCATATCTCAAAGAGTTTAAAATTGGCCGATATGCCAAGGACTTTATAGCTTTCCAGACAACACCTCCTGCAGATACAAGCAAGAGCAAGAAGCCAGTTAAGAAAGATAAGAATGAGGGCGAAAATGTAATGGTGTACCAACTCTCTACCGGGATGATTGATACTCTAAAATTCGTTTCGGATTATGAATTCACAAAAGGGGGAGACACACTCTTCTTTGCTACAAGGCCAAACTCTAAGGATAGTGTAAATAAACCAGGTCTATTCCTTTACATTCCAAAGACAAAATCAATTACCACTATCTACAATTACGATCTAAAACAGAGTGTAAAGCTTCCGCTGGTAAGTAAAGATAACAAGCATATGGCATTCTATGCAAAGCTGGATACTACCAAGAATAAGGATAAATTCATCTCTATTCTATACTACAACGCAACACTACCTCAGGCGAAACTGGTTATAGACAATAACTTAGACGGTATGCCGGAAGGGATGAGAGTTACAGAAAACAGGTCGCTTCAGTTCAATAAAGAGGGAAACAGACTCTTTTTCGGAATCTCAAAGATTCTCAGAGAGAAGGATACAACACTGGTAGACGCAGAGCTGGCCAAACTTGATATCTGGCACTATAAAGATACATATGTACAACCTTATCAGCTTATTAACCTCACAAGAGAGCAGAGGAAATCTTATGTTAGTGTAATTCGCCTCGACTCAGAACCAAAGCTTGTTCAGCTTGCCAAAGAGGAGTATGAGCAGGTACAGGTTCCTAACGAGTGGTCTGCAGATTGGGCCTACGCCGTCTCCGATTATAACTATCAGTTGGAGTCTCAGTGGAGTGCAAATCCAAGAAGAGATGTCTATATTATAGATGTAAATACAGGTGACAGCAAGCTTATTATGAAGGACCAATATATAGGGAGCGGCTCTCCATCACCGGATGCAAACTTCCTTGTTTGGTACAACAGTGTAGATAAAAACTGGTACTCCTATGAGGTTAAAACCGGGAAAACCGTTTGTCTGACCAATGGACTGAATGTCTCATTTACAGATGAGATGCACGACACTCCGGAGATGGCACGCCCATACGGACACGGTGGCTGGGCAGAGGGTGATGCAGCTATCTACCTCTATGACAGATATGACATCTGGCAGATTGACCCTAAAGGGGTTGCTCCGGCAGTTATGCTTACAGACGGCGAAGGAAGGAAGAACAATATGACTTTCCGGATTGTTCGCCTTGACGATATTCTACTCCCTCCGGGAACTCCGGGAGTTAGAATGGAGCCAATCAAACCTAAGGAGACTATCTACTTCTCTGCTTTTGATAATGTTACCAAAAATAATGGATACTACTTTAAGGAGATGGGTAAGAGAAAACCTCTAATGAAACAGTGGGTTATGGAGCCGGTTACTTTTGTCTATCTTAACAAGGCAAAGAAGGGAGATGTAATTACCTATGTAAAACACAACTTCACAAACTCTCCGGATGTGTGGGTTACCAAAGATAACTTCAAAACTCAGACTAAGGTTACAGACATTAACCCTCAACAGAGAGATTACAACTGGGGAACTGCCGAGCTTGTAAAGTGGAAATCGAAAACAGGGCTGGATGTAGAGGGTATTCTTCATAAACCTGAGAATTTTGACCCTAACAAGAAGTACCCTATGATAGTCTATTTCTATGAGACAATCACAGATAATCTGCACACATACAGGGCTCCTGCACCAAGCCGCTCAACAATTAATATTACATTCTTCACAAGTAACGGATACTTGGTATTTACACCGGACATCTATTACCAGATAGGATACCCCGGAAAAAGCGCAATGGACTGCATTGTGCCGGGAGTTGAGAAGATATGCGAAAACCCTTGGGCAGATCGTGACAACGTTGCAATTCAGGGACAGAGCTGGGGCGGATATCAGGTTGCCTATATGGTTACCCAACCGGAGATCTTCAAATGGAAAGCTGCCGGAGCGGGTGCTCCTGTAGCAAATATGACCAGCGCATACGGCGGTATCAGATGGGGCTCAGGAATGGTTCGTCAATTCCAGTATGAGCACACTCAAAGCCGCATTGGTAAAACCCTCTGGGATGGATTTGACCTCTATATTGAGAACTCTCCTCTCTTCTTTGCCAACAAAGTCGAGACACCACTCCTCATTATGCACAACGACGAAGATGATGCAGTTCCGTGGTACCAGGGTATTGAGTACTTTACCGCACTTCGCCGACTTGGCAAACCTGTGTGGATGCTTCAGTACAACAAGGAGAAACACAACCTTGTAAGCAGAGTCAACGCCAAAGACCTTAGTGTAAGACTTTCGCAGTTCTTTGACCACTACCTAAAAGGCGCACCAATGCCAACCTGGATGGACAAGGGCGTTCCTGCTGTACTTAAAGGAATAGATTGGGGGTTGTAGGGGAACCTTGCCAAGGATCGTGGGGCATTGCTCATTTTAAAGCACTTAACCCAAATTGCTTCACCAAAAACTACGGGCTCACAACGTTTACACGTTGCGGGCTCGTTTCATTTATTCGATACCAGCATTACAGTTCAAATACCTTGAAACCAGCAAAGCCCCACGATCCTTGGCAAGGTAGTGCCCTGGCGTGAAATTTGTAGCAAAGCAATCCGGAATACCGCTTAATATCACTCAATTACTTCACTTAATCAACCCTTTTGTTATGAAAAAAACACTTTTTCTCCTACTGGTTTTCTGTATGAGCTCACTGCTCAATTCCTGTGATAGCAATAAATCCGGCGAATCTGCCTCGGATGGTATTAAAACAATCTCCCTGCCCGATGCTATTGGCAAAGAGAGGATAGTAAACCTAAGCGAAGTTGCCCAATCTATCCGTTACATACCGTTAGAGACTTCGGATAGTTCGCTTTTAGGGAATGTCTCCAGACCAATACTTGAAGATGGGATATTTTATGTTATTGTCAGTAAAGGGTTTAATCAAAATGAGTACAGAATGTATCATATTGACGGCAGATTCAAAGGGAAACTTGGAACATTAGGAAGGGCAAAGGGTGAACTACCCCAAATTGAGCATTTTTCCCTCTCGTTCGATCCTGTAACGGGAAATCCTATGATCTATTCTATCAACAAAATTATTGAGTATGATAAAGATGGAAATTTCATTAACGAGGTATACGCACCAATAGATGAGGGGAGTAATTTCAGAGGTTACAGAATTCACAAGGTGGGTGAGAATTATATCTCTGTTGTAAGCGATATAATGGCCAATAAATTCGGGATTATCTCCTTTAACAGTAACAAAGAGATTATAGCTGAATCTCCTGTTGGGATCATTACAAATAATAACAAAGAGACCAAAAGTGCAGAAGATGTTGCCGGCAATGAAGAGACAATGACAATAACTATGGGGGGTGTAATGTCTACAGCAGTAGTTATTATAAGCAAGCATCCTACTCTCTATCCCTATAAAAAGGAGTTCAGATATGTGTCAGATAATGGTGCTGAAATTTATTCTTTAGATGAAAAACTGAATATCACAACTCACTACAATCTCGATTACGGAAAATATAAACGTCCGGTAAAGGCTACTGAAGATGAATTGAATAGAAGTATAATTTTTGTTGCAGGATTTACCTGTGAATCCGAAAATAATCTATTCCTAACTTACAACTTTGGTCAGAACGAACCTAATGGTTATACTCCTCCTTTGGTATCTGCCCTTTATGATATTAAAAACGAAGAGCTGGTTTTGCTTAAAAGGGACAATCCCGAAATGAGAGGGTTTAAAAATGACCTGGACAATGGTGCTCCGTTCTGGCCGGTTCATATCTCAAGGGAGGGGGAGATGATAATGCCGCTCTCTGCTGCAAAGTTTATTGAACTCAGTGAAAAGTATGACTCGCCGGAGATGAAGAGGGTTGCCGCAACCCTTACCGAGGAGTCAAATCCGGTGATGATTGTTGTTAAACTAAAATAAATTGAATTATGAAAAAGTCTCAACTCCTGTATTTATCAGTTGTCATCATTTTCTTTGCTCATTCCTGCAAAGAGAAGAGTACTTATGACTCTTCATCTACAGGTATTAAAACAATCTCCCTGCCCGATGCTATTGGAAAAGAGAGGATAGTAAATCTTAGCGAGGTTGCAAAATCTATCCGCTACATCCCGCTGGAGACTTCGGATAGTTCGCTGCTTGGCAACATACCAAGACCTATTCTGGAAAACGGGGTATTCTATGTTACAATCAGGTCCGGGTTAAAAGAGGAGTTTATGATGTATAATATTGATGGTAAATTTTTAGGCAAGTTGGGTCGGTACGGCAGAGCAGCCGGCGAGTACCAGACAAATATGTCCTCACTTGCACTCTCTGTTGATTACAAAAGTGGTAATCCCATAATCTTCTCTACAAATAAAGTTATTGAGTTTGATAAAAAAGGTAATTTCATAAAGGAGGTAAAATCCCCGGTTGAATCTACTTTTAATTTAATCTTACTTAGAGTTAAAAAATTAGGTGATAACTACATCTCTACTCTTTATGATTTTGACCAACGCAAATCTTTCTACCTCTTTTTTAATGCGAATGGAGAAGCAATTGAAGAGGCACCTGAGTTACCTAAAGCACAAAATAGAGATGGGTTAAAAACCAAAGAGTCAAATGAAGTGAGTACCACAATCTTGTCTGCATCCAATGCCATAGCTGTATCGATACCCTATATGTACGATTATAAAGATAACACCAGATTGATGGGAAATACAGACACCCTCTACACCTTTAATCCTAAGATGGAAAAAAGAGCTCTTTATCATTTTGAATATGGAAAATATGAGTTGCCTCTTAACTCAACCGGCGACCAGAGATCACAGTCAATCTTTCTTATATCCGGATTTACCTGTGAATGGGAAGATCACCTGTTTCTCACATATAACTTTGGTAACAATGAACCCAATGGATATACACCGCCACTAGTAAGGGGAGTGTTTAACAAAAAGAGAGGGGATCTGACTCTTCTTAAAAGGGTAACCCCGGAGATTGGAGGGTTTAAAAATGACCTGGACAATGGTGCTCCGTTCTGGCCCGTTCACATCTCAAGGGAGGGGGAGATGATAATGCCGCTCTCTGCTGCAAAATTTATTGAACTCAGTGAAAAGTATGACTCGCCGGAGATGAAGAGGGTTGCTGCAACCCTTACCGAGGAGTCAAATCCGGTGATGGTTGTGGTAAAATTGTAGCAGATGGTTAAATTCGATTAAAAAAAAGGGGCGGCCATTTTGAGCCGCCCCTGCCGTTACATAACACAAGGTACTTAATAACTACCTACTTTAACCTTAAGGTGCTTTGCAGCGCCTCTGCTTTAAGCTCTGGGGCGGTAGTTTTATCGTTATACACTGCTTCGAGTGCATTAATAATCTCGCTTTTTCTTATGCTCCAGTTAAACCAGCCCAAAGCCTCTGCCATAGTGATTCTCACTTTAAGGTTGTCGCCGGTATCTGCAAGAACATTTATAAAATGGGATGTCTGTTTGTGGTTGTTGTAGTTTCTAAGTGATCTTACTGCAGATATCCTTTTTTCAGGTGTACTGTTTTTATCCTTAATTGTTGCCAGGGCTGTCTCCTGTCTTTTAAACTCACTATTAAAGTAACCTGTAAGATCGCTTGCTGTTTTGGATGGGTTAAGCAGATTTGAGCCTTCGCTCTGTCTTTTGACCTCCTCTAAAACCATCTCCTTTTCGAACATAAGCAGAGAGCTCTGTGCAGCGTACTGAACCCTGATGCTCTCGTTTGAGAATAGCAGGGTGTTTACCAACGGTTTTACAAGCGCAGGATTACCCGAGTAACCACAAAAGCGGGCAGCATTTCTTCTGATAAGTTCATAAGGATCTTCTAAAGCAACTAAAAGCGCCTCTGCAAAATTATTGTCAGAGAGGTCAATAAATCTTTTAAGCGCCTGCATACGAACAATGTAGTAAGGGCTCTCTTTTAAGACCTTCAAAAGAAGATCTGAGTAGCCTGCCGGAGGGTTTTTTGAGAGCTGTTTAAGAGCTGTTGCCAGGTAATTTGGGTTCTCTCCATTTTTCTCAAAAATGCTCATCCAGTACCTGCTATCTTTTGATCTGGTTGCAAGATCTCTGTTTAACAAATCTCCCCGCTCTCTGTTTTTTGCAGATTGCTCTCCCAAAACTTTGGATTGCTCTGACGAAATCACCGGTGGTGTTCCCGGAATCAGACGATATGTTGGGTCTCCTATCAGGTGAGACTCAAGGGTTTGGATCTCTTTTTGCCAGAACCCCACTCTTGCACCCTCTGCCAGCATACCGATAAGCTCCATTGACCATTTATCCTGCAATACATTTACAGTATTGCCCTGGGCAACCACAGTGTTACCATCTGCAAAAACGTGGTAGCCGGCAATATAGCCTTTCTGGTGGAAAGAGCCGTTGTAGCAAGCGTCAAAGATGGTTATTCTTGACTGTGGCGTAATTGTCTTAAGGTCTGCAAGGGAGATGTTGATATTGGCAGCAAATGTAGAGTCGGCAGCTTTGGTTGAGCGGAGAAGCTCTGCGTCAAAGAAGGCCTCTGTGAGGCCAAAATCTGCCATCATACTGCTTTTAAAGTTGCTTTTCCTCTCTCCTGTGTATCTGCGATAAGTATTCCTGACAGAGGCAGAGAGTGCCTCCATCGGGCCCGTAACTTTTCCGCTAAGGGTATTAGGTGCCGGGTATTCTCCGCTAATATACTGGGTGTCGAAGGCTCCGTGTTCGTGAAAAACAAAGAGGTCGGTACCTTTTCGCTGCATCCTCTCATAAAGTTTGAACTTCATAAAAGGGTCCTGGCGGAAGTTGTAGAAGCCGTTACCTTTAGAGCTCTTAAAAGCAGCAGGAAACTGCTCTTTAATTGCAAACTGCTGGTTCTGCCATACAGTAAGGCAATCTGAGTTATAACCGTGTCCGTTAAAGAAGATAATATTATCTGCATAGTTCTCTTCCAGATGCGCCTCTACAGCCTTTTTGAAGAATCGTCTTATGAGCTCATAAGTGTCCACTCCAAAATCTGAGGGAGGTAGTACTCTTGCGGAGTAGAACTCGCTCTCTATCTTTTGCCCAGAGCTCTCTTTAAGATTATAGTAGAAGTGGCGTGGGTTAAGAGAGCCCTTTTTAAAAAACTCAAACTCAAGGTCCAGATCGTCATAATATCTGTCACTTGTAACAGAAGATTCGGTGATGGGGAAGTTCTCTTCATCCATCTTAAATGCAGTGGTTGCGTGCTGGAAATTTCTAACCCTTACAACAGGGATATCTCCGACAAACAGAGCCCCCTCCATTACCGGACGCTTGTTGTAGATCTTTCGTATCTCTTCACGCAGTGTCTCGGGTGAGCTCCACTCCCCTATGAGAATCTCAACTCCCAAACCCTCCTTTTCAAGCACTTTTTTATACTCTGCAACCTCAGATGATGCCGCTTCGAAGCTTGTTCGGTCTATTACAACCAGAAATCTGGATGCATATTTACCCTTTGCAGGGATAATGCGACTTCTCCCCTCCATCTCCGATAAAGATCCAATCAGTATCAGAGCTAAAAATATGTATTTTATTATTTTTTTCATCTTCATCTCACTTTATCGCATATACACCTCTAATCTCGCAATTGTCTTTGTAAGCTCATCCAGAAGCTTAGGGTCAATCTCTCTATTTTGGGAGGCTTCTTTGCAGGCAGCCACAATTTCGCCTCTTCTATGTGAGAGGTTAAACCAACCCAGAGCCTCTGCCAGAGCAATTCTCACTTTGACATCATCCTTCGGGTCTTTCAAAACTATCAGCAAATCGTCAACTTTGTTGTGATATGTGTTGTTCCTGAGCATCTTCACAGAAGCCAGCCTGGCCTTAGTGCTTTTGTCCCTGTTTGTGACATCGTCTGCCATCTGGGCAATCCGTCTGCGGGAGTCAAATCTATCTTTGAAATCTGCCCAAACAACTCTCTTATCATAAAAAGTTGTGTTTAAGTCCAGCTGAGCTTTAACCTCATTCTCAAGCTTATCCATATCCATAAGGTCAAAACCGAAGGCGGCATTAAACTGCACCCTCTCGTCCAGATAGTCATTAAGATAAACCTTTGCTATATGTGGTATATACTCATCTTTTCCAACTCTTCCCATTGCAAATGTAGATTTACGCCTTATGAACTCATAAGGGTCATAAACAGAACTTTTGATAAGCTCTTCAAATTTCCCGTTATTGTAGAACTGAAGCAGATGGAAACATTGAAGCCTTACTGTATAGAGTTGAGAGCTGTTATATGTATCCAGAAGCAGCTCATCCAGGTTGGGATAGTCAAGAGCGAACAGTTTATGTAGTGCCAAACCTTGAAGGTCGGCCTCTTTTTCTAGTTTAAGTACAGATAGCCAGTATTGAGAATCTTTCGACTTAAAGTCGATTGATTTGGTCTTAGCAGATTTAAAGCGGAAAGTAGGATCTCCAATGATATGAGATTCCAGAATGTTTACATTTTGCATCCACTCCCCTACGCTAAACCCAAGCCCAAGCATACCCATAAGGTCACAGGCAGATTTATCCTGCAGCACATTTACGCTGTTCCCGATGGAAACAACAGTCTTACCCTCGCTAAAGATGTACTCAGCTGCAATGGAGGACTCTTCCCTAAAATCTGCGTTGTAACAGGCGTCAAAGAGAACAACCCTTGCATTTGGTTTAATGTTTGGAATATCTTCAAGCAAGATACCCATCTTTGCATCGTCCAGTGAGTCCTTAACTAGTTGTTTAGGGTCCAAAAAGCCTTCAAACCAGGTGGAGTCAATTTTGTATTGGCTCATCCATTTGGTTTTCATCTGCTCCCTCTTAGCTGAATCGCTCTCTTTTGCGAGTGCAGTTCTAAAAAGGGCCCTTGCAGATTCGCTGTACTCAGATACCCCTTTGCTTAGAGGAATTCCTGTAAGATATTGCCTGTAAGGCATCCCGTGCTCGTGAAAGAGCATCAGGTCCATCTCCTCACGCCTTAACTCCTCACTAACTATATCCTTCATATATGGATACATATTGAAAAGCAAAAACTTAACAGAGTTTTTGTCTTTAAAAGAGTTCGGGAACTGCTCCCGGAGCGTGTGCCCCTCCTCTTTCCAGGCAGTTATGCTGTTTGAAAATGAGCCGTCTCCGGTATATGATATAATGACATCCAAGTAGTTATCCTTAGCTCTCTCTTTGAGAAGCTTCTTAAAATAGCCTCTTATCTGGTTGTACCCCTGCTCACCTGACTTTGTAGGCTTGATTCTCCCGCTGTAGATATCACAACTAATTTTTTGAGGAGAGTCTCCCCTCAAAGAGTAGTAGTGAAAAAGGGAATTAACACTATCCTTACCTAAGTAGTTAAATTTAAGATCGAAGTCATCGTAGTAGCGGTCCGAAGGGACCGAGGAGCTCTTGAAGGGGAAGAGCTCCTGATCCATTTTAAATGCAGAAGTAAAGTGCTGAGCATCTCTTAACATTGGAATTGGGATCTCTCCTAAAAAGAGAGCACCCTCAAGACCTTTGTCAAGATATAACCTCTGCAGGACATCCTTAACCTGCATAGGATTACTCCACACCTGCGCAACCACTACAGCGGAGAGCCCCTCTCTCTCCAACACAGATCTGTAGTTTTCTATTTCGGCCCTGCAGGCCGTGTAAGTATCTTTGTCAACAATTATGGCAAACCCCCTCTCTGCGCTTTTTAACTGCGCAGAGAGCGAGATTACCAATAGAACAAGAATTAATAACTTTTTATACATTCCTTAAGAGCAACATTAGAAGGTAAATCCAAGGCCGATAGTTGTCTGCATACGATTCCCTTCACCCTCTACAGGTTTGTAGTAATCTGCAGCAACTTTAACAAACATACCGGATTTATTACTACGGCTGATATTTGTAAAGTAGCTCACCTCACCCCCTATTTTATAATAGTCCTGTCTTGAGTATTGCATATCCGGTGTCATAAACTGGGTAATAACAGGGGAGGTAGCATCTGCTCCTTTATAGATATAGTAACCATTAATATTGTTTTTATAGATAAAATCTGCACCCAGAATCAATCTGTTTGCAAGTTTTAGAGGAATATTTGTCTTTGCATTAATTCCAAAGAAAAGATTCTCAACCCTCATTTTGGATTTAGGTAAGATGTAGAGGTCGTCGTTATCTCTGTAGTTAGCGAAGAGCCCGGCTTTCCACTTGTACTCGTGAGCAGCGCCGCGGAAGAAGTCGTATTTGGCAACCATATCAATCTGGTTGTAGGTAGATCTTACACTGCTGTATACATCTACCCAGCGCTGAACTTCATATGTATTGTCAAGAACCTGAACATACTCGATTCCGCTACTGTTATTTACACTGTATGATAGATCCAGACGGTGAAAATTGTCACAGCTTTTGGTTACTGTAAGGTTTGCCGACATCATCTCCTCCTTTATGGTTCCCTCTTTCTTTGGTTTTGTCGGGGAGCTGATAACATCCTCTACCCTTAGGTGATAGTTACCGGATAGAATGAAATTGATATCGGAAATTCCGTATGAGTACTGGATATCGCCTCCAATCTTATTACCACTGTAAACAAACTGACCCAAAGATTGAAGTCCGCCCACTACTGCCGAGTAGAAATTTCCAAGCCCTTTAACAACATAGACATCCTGGCTTAGCTGACCGTTACTGTTGGTAGTTCTGGTCTCTTCTACAAGGTTTTGATAGACCATATTTACCCCTACAGAGTGTTTGCCGAACATAGCTGCAATACCAGGTTTTACAGTAATGGTGTAGAAATATCCAACAGAACGAGGGTCTACCTGTTTAGCTCCGGTGCTTGTTACATATTCACCCTGAATACCTACTATATACTTATCCCATAAAGGTTTGCTGGCAACCTTCATCTCCAGTTTATAGTTCTGTCTTTTCCAGTCACTCATATTTTTATCTACTGTATAGAATGGCATACCTCTCTCGGGGTTGATCATAGTGGTATTGTAAAGAGTATTTCTCAGGGTTTCGTTATTGTAGGAGAATTTACCCCAAACATAACCTCCGCTAAGTTTTAGTCCACCCTCTGTAGATACGCCAAGAGTACTCTCCTTCTCTCCGTCGTGGCTCTTTTTAAAGTCGCCGCTCTTAATTTTATATTGAAAATTAAGGTCGCTATAGTCGTGCATCTTGTCCAATGTGAGACCCGCTGCGTTGTTTGTATTGAACCATAAAGATTTAGCCTTTAACAATTCAATAGATGCCGGCGAATTTTGCTTCGCCGCCTCCTGGGCAACCGCTGAATTAGTGGTTATTAGAGTCATAATTAGTGCTCCTGCCCAATATATATATTTAACTTTTCTCATTTTAATATTATTGATGATGTTAAACACTATTTCCAAGTATTCCAAGATGGGGCTTTTGCACCATATCTTCTGATAACAGGAGGGTTCAACACTTCAAAATCCTCCGAACTGTTGTTTGTGTCATACAGAATTACCCTTCCGTCTGTCTTTGTCTCTTTAACCTTTCTGCCAACACTCACACTCAGGTAAGTCCCGCCAACGGTAGCTGCTCCTGCATCTAATACAGCCGGCATCCTCTTAAGCTGAACCTGATTTGCATTACCTACCAACTCAAGGGCATCCACAACCTCATCAATAGGAATTTTGTAGTTCTTGGATGTACTCCCTACCGGGCTTATGAAATTCGCAGGGTTAATAGCAACGGAAGGATAGTAGATTACAAAAGCTCCTCCAAAGACAGTTGTTAACCACTGAGGCGTAGGAGATGGCCAGAATGCCATCACCATATTAATTGCAGGATTGTTCTGAATTAGAGAAGTAGTGTTTATGAAGGTCTCAAACTCTGCGCTTAAAAGATTAACCGGAGAGTTTGGATTTAGATTTGACTTCTTATGGTCATCTGCCATTTGGGCAATAATAATTGACTCACCTGGATTAAGAGGGTAGTCAACATCTGTTGGTACTTGCCATATTGTAGAGGCATAGACAAACTTGGAAGCATCATCTCCGGGCCATACAGGCAGATTGGCTGTTGCTGTAAGAGGGTTAAGAATTGCAATACACAAACCTCTAACATTCTGAACAGTTTCGCTGTTGTTATAAATTTCGTAGAACTGATCACGGAAATATGAACCGCCGGTTGGTGTTTTTGAACCACAATAGTAGACCTCTTTCAAAACCAGTGCACCCGATTTCGAAGCACCTACATTGACTGTTATCTGTTTATTGTTTGTTACAACATCTACGTTTACCACATTACCACTGTAGTTATAGGTAAATCCATCCTGAGCCTTTTCCGAAGACAATGTAATGGTATAAATCCCCGGAATTATACCTTCAACAGTAACAGTACCGTTTGCACCCATAGTGGTGTTAACCTCATACCTTTCGGCATAGTTTATCAGTTTAACATTAAATCCATTGGGAGCCGGAGCGGATCCCAAGTCGAGGTTCGCTTTAACCACTACGCTTAGTGATTCTATTTCACCTATTTTGGAAACATCTTCGAACTGCTGGCACGATGCAGCGGTGAAAAGAGCCAAAACAGCTACTATTAATATTTTATAAATATTTTTCATCTCTGACATATTTTTAACTATTTGATTGTTAATGCCAGCTCAAATCCGAAGAACATAGGAATGTTCAGTCGGGTGAATGAGCCCGGTGTTCGTTTACTCTCATAGAGAGGCCTGCTGTTAAACATATTGTTCGCATAGAAGGAGGCCTTTAGGTTCTCTCCAATCTCTTTTGTAAGGTAGAAGTTGATAAGAAGAACAGGGAAATAGGCTTCGGCTACAAAACGAGATGGACTTCTGCTACTGAACATATATGCAAATTCCGGGTCGTTTTTAAGTGCAGGATCAAATGGCTTGATCTGTCCGTCAACTCTTGAGATGTACGAGACAAAAGTTGTATCATTTCCGTAGCTTGTCCAGCTCTTATTGTGCCAGTTAACCTGTGCGGTAGCTGTCACTACAAATCCGATAGAAGGTATATTATGAATAACTCTTAGCGTTGTTAAGAACCTCTCTCTCTGGTCTTTTGTGTTTCCCTCTTCGTAGATACCGATGTTTTTCTCCAGGCTATTAAGATTCTTATTTGTCCCGAAGCTATTTGCATCATTCCACTCGGTGCTTCTCATATATGCCCCGCTAAGTACAAATGAGGTTCTTATTGCGTCAAACCTTCCGAAGTCAAAATCAAATTCAACCCCTCTGTTATTCGCTTTAACAGTATTCATCGGGGTTGCAAAGCTTACAAACACCTTGTTAGTGGATTTCTCCTTAAGCTTAGGTATAGAACCTGGTACTGCCTCACCAACTTCATACTGAACGTAGTTGATAAGTCTGAAGTTTTCTGCCCTCATACCCAAATCGTATCCATTGATAAGGTTTTCGTTGTAGGCAGTAACTGAGAATCTCATTTTTTTGATCCTGAGGTCAAAACCAAATTCGCTTTTGGCGTTGGAAGCTATCTTAAGAGCCTTATTCTCGGTATTGAAAATTTTGGTTGAAGATAGTAGGAGCTGCTCTGCAACCGGAATTGACGAGCTGTTGAGAGTATTGTAGTGGACAAAATCGAAATAGGCGTTCTCCGGGCTAAGGTATATTGTCCCCGGTGCTTTGGCAGATACTCCGTATCCCCCTCTTATCCATAATGACGCCGGTAGAAGCTCAAACGATGCATTAAAACGCGGAGCAACAATATTTTTACCGGCAATGTTGTCATATCTCACTCCGGCCTGAGCGGTAAGATCTCTATCCCCGATGTTCCAGGTTAGGTTCTCCTCGGCATATAGACCCATTTGGGTTATGAAAGGTATATCGGAATATTTACGAGGTCTTGATGATGAGTTTTCTGAACTTAATACCCTGTATGGAGGGTTTTTAAGATCGTAGACTTTCCCGTCACCAAGGTTTCCGTCTGTCTTGAAATCTGCACCCAAAACTATTCTATTGGTAATGTTTCCACTTCTTTTAGAAAAGGTTGCGTTTATTTTTGCAAAAACGTTAAGCTCTTTACCATAGATATCGTAACGACTGAAATATTCGTTAGGCAGATATGTGGCATAGTAGCTACTCTCACTTGAAGGTATGTTTGTCAGTTCAGTTCCGTTCATATGGTACACCTTCTGCCCAGGTTTGTTACTTAAAACTGCACCATCTGTAGTTGACATCGAGTAGGCAGAGAAAGCATTACCCAGTAGCTCCTGACGGAATGAGTGTTTATCTCTGTAGCTTGCAGATGCTGTATATTTGATGTTATTGAGCCAGCCCCAGTTAATGTTCCAGGTTCCGTTTGTGTTAAACCTGATACCCATATCCTTTGCACCTGTCTCAAGCTGAGTTCTCTCGTCATCCGGATTTCTCTCGCGTGTATCTTTACCAAGAGAGAGGTCGAATGAGGTTGTAGTTGAGAGGTTTTTAAAGGTGTTTGAATAGAGTGCTTTTGCGGTAACCCTCTGGTAATATGCATATGACTCTGTTTGATCTGAAGCGCTGTATGCATAGTCTCCGCTGATATTTATGTTTCCTCTCTTCTCTCCAAGGCTTATCCCTTTACTTACAGATGTCTGATAGATGTTAGGGTCGGTTTTAAACCTTATTGTAAGAGGCTCTTTACCTGCTTTAGACCTTACGATTACCGCACCTGATGTTAAGTCTCCGTATTCAACTGATGGAATACCTCTTATAACCTCTACAGACTCAATGTTATCTGTTGATATTGAGCGGATATCCAACCCTGAGTTAGGAGAGGACCCCCCTGCAACAGCTGAGCCGCCACCACTGATTGTTGGATTAAGAGTCTGCATATTGGCATTATTTGAGAGTGGTGCACCATCCACAATAATAGAGGTACCCATACTGTTCATATTTGTTGCAGACCCACCTATACTACGAATCGTAAAGGTTTTGGCAATAGAGAGGCTTGGGTTTACAGTGATTCCACCGGGAAGTAGCTGCATAATATCCGAAAGCGAGCTGGTTTGTAGGTGGTCCATTGCCTGTCTTGAGATATTGGAGGCAGTTGCCTGTCCCGCCTTCCCTGCCGTAGCCACTACTGTCACGTCTGAAAGACGGAATGAGCTATACTGCATACGGAAGGTGATCTCGGTCACCTTACCGGCAGTAAGTACAAAGGTGGTATCAACGGTCTCCATCCCGAGAAACTGGATTTTAACATCCACTCTCCCCGGAGATAGTCTCTCAAATGAGAACTCCCCCTTTGTAGTGGTAGTAGTTACCGACCCCTGAGGGAGAACCTGAATTGTTGCAAACTCAACCGGGATATTTTCCGATCCGCGCTCAAGCACAACACCTTTTAACGTAGCATAATTTCCCTGAACAGAAGTTTGTGCCGAGAGATTGGCACAAAATCCCATTACAAGAAACAACACTAACGCAGACAGAGCAAATGACTTCGCACCTCTGTCCGGAACCTGGATTTTGTGTCTCTTCATAGTTAATAATTGTTAATTTGGGTTAGTTGTATAAGTTTTTTTCTATATTCTTATTAATAAGTAAGCCGATACACTGTTCTCAGAAGCTCTTTTTTGACAGCTTCGCTCTTCTCTACTTGTGCCTGCTCTTTGCAAAAGGCAACTATCTCGTCTCTTTTACTTGAGTTGGTGTACCATCCGAACGCCTCTGCCAGATATACTTTTAGTTCTGCATCTTCCGATGTTTTAAGAAACTTAAACAGGATATCCAGATAGGCAATACTATTGGAGTTGCGTAGAGCTGTTATGGAAAATCGTTTGCTTTTTGCAGCTACTGCAGGATTTAAAAGATCTGTATACTCCTTCTCCGTTCTCTCCAGAGTATAGAGCATACTTTTTCTCTCCTTTGCTCTGTTTTTATACCACTGGTCATCTTTGGACTCTACGTGATTCTTAAATGCTTCCAGAGCATCACTTTTCGAATAGGCCTCACATCCACCCTTTAGCTGAAACTCAACTCTTTTACTTGTTCCCGGCGCAAATCTTACATTGAAAATATCATCAATAAGCTCGGGAGAGAGATTTGTAGATGCATCTTTGGCAGCAAGCCTTCTAATTAACTCATAGTTATCGTAAAGACCGGCCCTTAAAGATGCAACCAAGTTAGGGTTATCCTTTTTATTTATTAGATAGAATGCCTGCAGCCTTACCGTTGGCCTGCTTTCACTCCTCTGGATCGATAGAAGCTCTTCTGTTGAGATCTTCCCTGAAAAGTAGAGCATTTTCATTGCCAATGATTTCAACTCAGGATTTGAATCTTTCATAGCCTTTCTCCAGAGCTTTTCGTCACTCTTATTTAACACCATAGCCTCATCTAGCCAGTTAAGATCTGCTCTTGACGAAGCGTATCTGAAAGTGGGGTCTCCAATGAGATGAGACTCAAGTGTCATCTGACCTTTTGCCCAGTTACCAACACTCACACCAAGGTCCATAAGGCCTATCAGCTGATTTGTCCAGGTGTCCTGCAGAGTGTTAACCGAATTTGCCTTTACAACAACTGTCTTTCCATCGTTGAAAATATAGTGACCGCTGATGTAGTCATTCAGGTGGAAAGAGCCGTTAAAGCAAGCGTCTATTAAGATAACCGGAACATTGGATTTATACCCGTACATATCGGGAATGGTAATATCCATCGAAGCATCATCAAGGCTATCCTTTCTCATCACCTCTGGATTAAAAGCGTTCTCTACCCAGGACTCAGGAACAGAGTAGTTCTCTACGTAATATTTTTTTGACGCAGTAGTGTCATCTGAACCTCTTATTTTGCCTCTGAAAAATTTCTTAGTAAGTTCCAGCCATATATTGGCCGAATTGGTGATTGGTGAACCGTTAAGAAGTTGCGCATCTTCCGATCCGTGATGGTGAAGTACAGCGAGGTCGAGATCTTCTCTGGAGAGCTCTGCCATAAGGCGATACTTAACATAGTCGTCAAAGGTAAAGTCTATATAATTCAATTTGCCTTTCCCCTCACGAAAAATATTGAACTGCTCTATTAGAGTCACTCTCTCATCTGCACGAGAGACCATACAGTTTGAGTTGTATCCGTGACCTGCAAAATATGAAAGATCTGTTATACCTCTTTTAACACTCTTCTCTCTGACCGCTTTGTCCAGATATTCGTTTATAAGCTCAAAGCTATTTTTCCCTGGAACTACCGGCGGTTTGATGCGTGCGCTATAGATGTCACAGTTGATTCTGTGCGGCGAGTTGTCACTCAGGTTATAGTAATGAAAAAGAGTGTGAACAGAGTCTCTTTTGATATATTCAAACTTAAGGTCAAAGTCATCATAGAACCTGTCCGAAGGAATAGATGAATCCTCCCAGGCTCTTCTCTGGTCCATTTTAAAAGCTGTTGAGAGGTGCTGACCATTCCTGATCATTGGGATAGGTATATTACCTATAAAAATAGCCCCCTCAAGATTTTTATCTGCATATAGTTTGTACAGGTGGGCTCTTAAAGAGTCCGGCACTCCCCACTTATCTAACACTACTATTGGGACAAGTCCGTCGGTCATTATGGAGCCGGCAAAACCATCGATTGAACTCTTGCAGTTGTCGTAGGTGATCATATCAACCACGATTGCAACTGCTCTTTTTGCAGGCTTTGCTATTAGAAAACCTGACTGAAGCATTGAAAATGAAATCAGTAATATTGTAACAAATTTTTTCATCATTATTTTTTATGCGATGTATATAAAATTTAATCCCCGCAAAGCTGATTGCGAAAACACAAACCAAAACGGGAGGTAAAATTTTTACCCCCTATCGCTGCAGATCATAAAATCAGCTGACGATTCAACTCGAATATGGGTATCGGGGCGCATCGGAACAGCGCGTGAAAAGTTTTGATAATTGGACGCTGAATAATGGTTATCCCAAGACAGAGCATATTCTGCGGCAATAACAGTGAGATGTCCGTTAAAATAAAACTGAATAGGTGACCCTGAACATCTTGATCTGAATCAAGGAAATAGTATGAGACCGAACAGCAGTCATCTTTTTTTGGTTCTTTTGCCAACAGGTGCTCACCACATATGCAACGATGACCTTTATGGGCACTCTCAACCTCGTGGGTACAAGAGCATTGTGTGCGTATACCAAAAAAAGATATTTGGGATGCGTGGTCGCAGTGACAGGAATATCTGCCTACACCCATCATCGTAAAAAGATAGATGGAAATTGATGTAGTAGCCAGTATGAAATTCTTTACAACCACTTTTATTAAACCTGCCGTTGTGGCAAATGTAGTAAAAATTTTTGTTTAAAACTCAAACCGGATACAATCTTCGTCACAGGAAACAATAGAGGAGGCGGGAATTCTCTCTTTTAAAATTGTAAGATAATCTCTGTTATTTACATAAATTATCGCCAAATTCCTGTTGTTTAACCCCTTCTCTGCGACCCACAAGTTATAATCTGCAATCTCCTCAAAAAGGGGAGAGAGCTCGGGGGCAGCATTAACCAAAGCTAGTTTACCCCGGACATATTTTACCCTTCCCGAAACCGGCCTATCTGTCGCAGATATATCTGCAGGAAATGCGGGGTTTCTCTTCTCTGTATCCTTTGAGTAAATTGCCAGGAGTTCCGCCGCCTCTTTTTTAAACCTTATAGCAGATTTTTCATATACTATCGAGTAGTATACATCTCCGATTACTGCCTGCATCTGCAATGGAGAGAAGCAATTAAGCTGTGAAAGAGTATCTGCGCAATTGCAGCGGAAGGTGTGAAGTGAGTAGATACCGAAAGCATCCTCCGGTGATGGCATTTTGTATATCTCAATAGAGTACTGCTCTCCTTTATAAGTCACCTCCAGGGCTCTTAGCTCTTTGAATCCGTACTCAAGATAGAGATCACTGCCACCATTCATAAAGCCATACAGGGCAGTTCCGGTGAATGTTCGCTCTCTTGTAACCGTAAGCTCCTGTGCACAGAGGTGATCAACTGTATTAAGAAGAGTCAGGGCTGCAAATAATACTGCTATTTTGTTGATCTTTAAATTGAAATCCATCGCCTATAACTCATAAATCTATATTATTTTCTCTGTAATAGATATCTTATCACGGTCTCCCACTCCAAGTTTAAGCTCCTGGGCAAGGTCTATAAATCTTGAAGATTTTTGTAAGTCCTCCTTCTGGATACCGTTCTCTATCCTTTTTTTAATTATCACATCGTGACCGACTCTGTCTACAGCAACCGCGTCGCTACCAACAAGAAGCATATTGTAGTTGCAGATAAACTGAGGTTTTGCAGATGGACCTCCGTCGAAGCATCCCACCAAACCATCTACGATATTCAAGACAACCTTGTCTCTAAGAGGGGGAAATGCGCAAACATAGGCACAGGTCTCGTGCCATAGTTTGTGGAGCCTGGATGTGTTTGTGATTGCCCCGAATGAGAGGTTTTTGAGGCAGAGGGTGGTGGTTGGTCCTGCATTCTTCAAAATTGGAAGGTTAATAATCTTGGTAACCCTCTCTGTACATATTTTTGTGAAATATGACTCTTTCCCTCCGTTGACCATATATGGAATAGTGTAGTCGTCATAAACTCCATCAAGATTGGCATAGAAGAATTGAGATTTATCTATGCGGCTCTCACTATGAAGTTTTCCCTCCTTATCATAGAAGCCACCATCTGCATCCTGGCACTCGGTTCCTGTAATTGTAATTCCGGGATAGTTCTCCTGAGTATACCCGGTCTCGTGCAGCTGCATCTCACGTCTGTCCCAAATAACAATGTTCTCTCTTGGGATTCCTGCCTCCTCCAGCTGCCTGATAACAGACTTTGTAACAGCGTGAGAGGTTGTCAAAAGCTTTCCGGCAACAGGGTTTACCTTAAGACCTATTATATCTTTGGGTCCTACAAATTGTCGCCACGCCTTTTTTAGCTTTTTTTCGCCGGTTAACGAGAGCATCGCTTCGCTTAACATTCTGTATGCAGCCTCCTCCTGTGGTTTCCCATCAATTACAGATTTTTCGTCCATCACTCTTATAACTTTTCCGGGGTAGAGTCCCGGCATAGAGTCTTTAACCCTTGGGATTTTTACTGCATCTGCAATATTAGTTTCTATAGCTTCTGCACCAAACAATAAGGGCGAACCCTCTGCTGCCTTAAGAACAGGATTTATTGCCATAGCGGCACCTGTCATAGAGACAACTTTGAAAAAGTCTCTTCTTTCCATAATAAAGTGGTATTTTGAATTAGTTAAATCAAAAAAATCAAATACTCCACTCGGCTCCCTCTTTAGTATCCTTTATCGTTATCCCAAGCCGGGAGAGATTATCCCTTATCATATCGCTCTTGGCAAAATCTCTGTTTGCTTTTGCCTCCTTTCTCATATCAAGTACCATCTCCATCACTCCATTTATTATCTTACTGTTTGATGAGAGTGACTGCTCATCTGAAAGCCCTAAAACACCCTCTGCTATGTTTTCGAACAACTCCTCTATAACCTGCTTGTCTTCTGTTGTTAAGGATAACTGTCCATCTTTTGCAGAGTTTACAATTCTAACTGCATCAAACAGATGAGCAATTGCTATAGGAGTGTTCATATCGTCGCACAGTGCTTCGTAGATGCCATCTTGCAGGTTCTTAATATCAGGAGAGAGTGCTCCCTGTTTTGGATTGATTGATGAGATATCTCTTTTTGCCTGCATCATCCTTTTGTACCCCTTCTCTGCAGCGACTAGTGCTTCATTGCTGAAATCCAGAGTGCTTCTGTAGTGAGCCTGAAGAATAAAAAACCGTATTGTCATAGGTGTATAGGGCTGAGTCAAAATCTTATGAGAGCCGGTAAAGAGCTCCTCTAAAGTTATAAAGTTGCCCAATGATTTCCCCATCTTTTGGCCGTTGATGGTAATCATATTGTTGTGCATCCAGTACTTAACCCCACCTGTTCCTCTTGAGGCTGTGTTCTGGGCAAGTTCGCACTCGTGGTGAGGGAACAGCAGATCCATTCCTCCTCCGTGTATATCAAAGCTCTCTCCAAGATATTTGGCGCTCATTGCAGAGCACTCCAGATGCCATCCCGGGAAACCAACGCTCCAGGGAGATGGCCATCTCATAATATGCTCCGGAGCCGCTTTCTTCCAAAGCGCAAAGTCAAACTGTGACCTCTTATCCTGCTGCCCCTCCAGCACTCTGCCAGTATTGGATATCATATCTTCAAGGGATCTTCCCGAGAGAATACCGTAAGGGTAATCACTATTGTATCTCTCTACATCGAAGTAGACCGAGCCGTTGCTCTCATATGCAAATCCCTTTTCGAGAATTCTCTCCACAAGAGATATCTGCTCAATAATGTGGCCCGATGCTCTTGGTTCAATGCTTGGCGGCAATGTGTTAAGGAGCTTCATCGCCTCGTGATACCTTATCGTGTAGTGCTGCACAACCTCCATAGGCTCTAACTGCTCAATACGGGCCTTTTGTGCTATTTTGTCCTCTCCGCTGTCTGAATCATTCTCCAGGTGTCCCACATCGGTAATATTCCTGACATATCTCACCTTATAACCCAGGTGCCTAAAGAGCCTTACCAGCACATCGTAGGTAATTCCGGGCCTGGCGTGCCCCAGGTGAGCATCACCATACACAGTAGGGCCGCACACATAGATGCCGGCTAAACCGGGATTGATAGGTTCAAATTTCTCTTTTCTCCTTGTTAGTGTATTATATATCAAAAAATCTCTTTCCATAAATATTGAAGCAATAAAGGAGGAAGATGCTACTCCCCCCTGTTTAACGCTTCAAAAATAGTTATAATTTTCTATTCCTCCACACAATCTGCAAGTTTTATATTGTAGGCGACTATCTCGTAAGTTTGCCTCTCAACTCCGCTCTTGGTTTGATACTGAACCGGTTTTAACCTACCGGTAACCGAGAGAAAGTCACCCTTTTTAATCTTACCGAAATCCGGCATACTCTTACCTGCCCAGGCAACAATATTGTGCCAAACAGTCTCCTCCTGGAGCTCCCCTTTTTTGTTTTTAAAGCTCTCATTTGTTGCAAGGGAAAGTCTCATTACAACTCCCCCATCTTCAAAATTGCTGATACGTGGATCAAAGCCCACGTTTCCTCTTAACTCAACTCTGTTTAGTGACTTTTCCATAATTTGATCTTTTTTAAATTAATCTGTTACAAAATAATTAATTCTATTTTGATAGTTGTATCCGTAAATAGATAATTAAAATTAAGAATTGGATAAACAGAGCGAATTATTGTCTACATTTGAGCTATTATTGAAGCGCAACAAAAACACCTAAAATACTAATCACCAACACAATGAAACAGTTTTTATCACTATTAACCGTTGTATTTATTCTCTCATCGCTCACATCTTGCGTAGAGAACTCCAAAAAATACAAAACCCTTTTGGCCCAGATGGACTCCTTGACTCTGGTTAAGGACTCTACAAGCGCAGAGCTTGAGCAGGTTTTTGAGACCTTAAACGAGGTAGAGAATGGGCTAAAATCCCTTCGCGAAGCCGAGAATATTCTTGCTCTTCAGACACAGTCGGGAAAAGAGCTTACCCTTAACACTAGAGAGCAGATGAAGTCAGATGTAGCAGCAATCAGCGAAGCAATTGCAGGTTACAAAAGCCAGATAGAGAAGCTTAAAAATGAAAACCGTATCAAATCTGCAGAGTTTAAGAAGAGGCTTGATATCCTTAGTATGGAGCTTGAAGAGAAATCTGTGTTGATCGCAGATCTTCAAAAGCAGCTCGAAGAGAAGGATTCTCAATTGAGGCTTAAAACCCAGCAGATTGCAACTCTGGACCAGGCGGTGAACAATCTTCGCAGCGATGTATCTTCTTTGTCGCAGGAAAAAGCGGCTCAAAAAGAGACAATTGCCACCCAGGATCAGCTTCTTAACAGCGCATTCTATATCTCAGGTACAAAAGATGAGCTTATCGCTGCCAGAGTTCTCTCTAAAGGAGGTCTTTTCCGCTCTGCAAGAATCTCTTATGAGGCAGAACAAAGTGCATTTGTTAAAATAGACATCAGAGATGTTAATCAGATTAACCTGAATGCAAAAAGGGCTAAGGTTCTATCTGTTCACCCTACAGGAACATATAGTGTTGAGCCGGATGAGAATGGGATGCAGGTAATAAAGATATCCTCTCCTGCTGCTTTTTGGGAGCAGACCAAGTATCTTGTAATTCAGATCCAATAAGAGTCTCTTACACCATTAATAACTTATTGCCGGGCAGCATTTTGCAGATGCAGTCCGGCATTGGTTGTATGGTATCAAAATAGAGTCCCCCCATAATAATAATCAAACAAAAAAGAGAATATGAGAACTAAAACCGGAACAATTATTACCGTAATAACTGTTCTTTCAATCTACTCCTGTAACAGCAACAAAATGGAAAAGACAAACCCGCTACTGACACAATCTTTAAACCCGTTTGAGGCCCCTGCTTTCGACAAAATTAGAGACGAACACTATAAGCCTGCATTTGAAGAGGCCATTGCTCTGGGAAGGGCACAGATAGACTCAATTGCAAATAACCCAGATACAGCCACCTTCGAAAATACAATCGAGAAGCTGGAGTACGCCGGAAAGGTACTCTCGGGTGTTAGCTCTATCTTCTTCAACCTTAACGAAGCGAATACAAACGATACTATGCAAAAGATTGCACTCGATGTTTCGCCTATGCTCTCGGAGTACTCAAACGACATTATGCTCAACGAAAAGCTGTTCGAAAGGGTTAAGTCTGTTTACAGTAAAAGAGGTGAACTATCACTTAATCCTGAGCAGATAAGGCTCACAGAGGAGACCTTTAAAGGATTTGCACGAAACGGAGCGGACCTTAAAGGTGACCAGAGAGATAAGTTTCGGGAGATAAACAAAGAGCTATCACAGATTACACTTCAGTTTGGTCAGAATCTGCTTGCCGCTACAAATAAATTCACGCTCCATATCACAGACAGCTCTATGCTGGATGGACTTCCTCAGTTCGTAATAGAGGCATCGAGCGCAGAGGCAGCCGAGAGGTCACTCCAGGGGTGGGTCTTTACCCTTAATGCTCCAAGCTACGGCCCTTTTATGCAGTACAGCAATAACAGGGATCTAAGAGAGAAGATGTGGATAGCATACAACAGTAAATCTTTTGGAGATGAATTTGACAATAGAGACATTGTAAAGAGAATTGTCGACCTAAGGCTACAAAGGGCAAATCTTCTAGGTTATAAGAGTCACGCAGATTATGTCCTTGAAGATAATATGGCAGAGACATCTGAAGCTGTAAATAAATTTCTGAACGACCTTCTGGAAAAGACTCTTCCATATGCAAAAAAAGAGATAGAGCAGATCCAACACTATGCCACTCAAAACGGCTTCGATTCACAAATTATGCCTTGGGATTTTAGCTTCTGGTCTGAGAGATATAAAAGTGAGAAATATGCAATTAATGATGAGCTGTTAAAACCATATTTCCAACTGGAGAGTGTTGAGAGGGCCATCTTCTCTCTTGCAGACTCTCTCTACGGGCTCAAGTTTACACAGAACGGATCTATCCCGGTTTACCATCCAGATGTTAAGGTTTTTGAAGTTCACGATACAGGCGGACGTTTTCTGTCACTACTCTATGTAGACTACTTCCCTCGCGAAAGCAAACGGGGCGGAGCCTGGATGACATCTTTCCGCGAACAGTCTGTCAAAGATGGACAAGAGAAGAGGCCATTTGTCTCTCTTGTATGCAACTTTACCAAACCAACTCCACAAAGCCCTTCACTTTTAACTTTTTATGAGTTCAACACCCTTTTACACGAGTTTGGCCACGCACTACACGGAATGTTGGCTGAGGGTAACTACTCATCCCTGACCGGGACAAATGTGGTTCGTGATTTTGTTGAACTCCCATCTCAAATTATGGAGAACTGGGCAACCGAGAGTCTCTTTCTTAAATCGTTCGCAACTCACTACCAGACAGGCGAAGCAATTCCCGATGAGCTGATAAAAAAGATAATTGATGCACGCAACTACCTTAGCGGGTATGGCAATGTGAGACAACTAACATTTGGCATAAACGATATGGCCTGGCACTCAATCAACTCCGCTTCTCAAGTTACCGATGTGGTTGATTTCGAAAAGAGTGCAATTAAAAACGCACAGATTTTGCCTGTTGTAGATTCTGTCTGTATCTCCACATCCTTCGGGCACATATTCTCCGGAGGCTACTCTGCCGGTTACTATAGCTATAAATGGGCAGAGGTACTTGAAGCAGACGCCTTCTCCCTGTTTAAGGAGAGAGGAATCTTTAACAAAGAGGTGGCAGACTCTTTCCGTAAAAACATTCTCTCAAAAGGGAACCTGGAAGATGCAGGTAAACTCTACAGAAACTTCCGCTCTAGAGACCCAAGGGCAGATGCTCTTCTGGAAAAATTTGGTATGACAAGCAGTAAATAATTAGCCTATAATACATTAAAAAGCCTTCTTATTAAAAAATGAGAAGGCTTTTTAATTAAACAATAGAAATTTAGTGAATTATCTAAGATCCATCTCCTTTAGCAAATGTCCTGCACCGGCATACTTCTCAACTACCCAAAGTACATATCTGATATCTACATTAACAGATTTACAATAACCTTCTACATAATATACATCTCCGGCCATTGACTCACGGTTACCGTCAAATGCAAGCCCGATTAGCTCTCCTTTACCATTCATCACTGCACTGCCTGAGTTACCTCCTGTGATGTCATTATCGGCCATAAAGTTTACATACAATACTCCGTTTTCTCCCCATCTGCCAAAATCTCCACTGCCAAGTAGCTTTTCATAACCCGGCTTTACACGAAACTCATAATTGTTAGGATCTATCTTCTCAACAATTCCCTTAGTGGTGGTTTGATGGTGATATACTACGGCATCGCGGGCCTTTATTCCGCCTACCTCACCGAAAGTTAGTCGCATTGTTGAGTTGGCATCAGGGTAAATAATTGTGCCTCTCTCCATCTGCATCTGATACATAGCCTTTACATATGCTGTTCTCTCTTTGGAAGGGTCAAGCCCTGCCTCTTTAAGAATTTCATCTTCGGTTTTATTGTACTGCAGTATACCTATTGTTTTAACCACGTCAGAAATGGGATCGTTCTCAATATCCTTTGCCACTCTCTTTTGTGCAAAGAAACTCTCCAGACGGCCAATATCTGTCAAAACACTGTTATCATATACAAAATCTGCAAGGTCATCTGTGTCTCCTTTAAACCTCTCCATCATTTTTATAAACGCCTCGTCGTGAAATTTTACCGGGACCTCTTTCACAAAGTATTTTAGCATAACCTTGAAAAGCTCCCTGTCGGCATCTACATTAAGCTCTTCGTGTGTCTTTTTGGCGATAGAGACAAAATTCTCAATCTCGCTATCCACTATTGAAAACTCCTCTTTTTTAGCTCTTTTGAGGGTATTGATAAGTCCGTTAAACCTCTGCCCCAGCCCAACCAACTCTGCACCTCTTACCATTGACTCGCGGAAATACTCTCGTATCTTAACAATACCTGCAGTTGCATCGTATGCCTTTTTCAAGTTATCAAGCATACTTCCATATTTCTCAACTCTTTCGGGACTTGCCTCTATCCACTTTTTAAGCTCTCTCTCCCTGTTTTGCAACTTCTCAATAACATCAAAGCGTTCCAGGCAGATGTTCTCCCATTTTGCGTAATCGGTATAATTGCTTATTCCGAAATACTTATCTGCGTACTTGAGCCTTACCTCGTCGGAGCGGTCCATATATTTTTTCCAAACCTCTAGTTTAGACCTGCGGACTCCGCTAATTACCGGGTTGAGGATATCAAATTTCTCCTTAACCTCAAAAGATGACATATATCTGTTTGTCCTTCCGGGATAGCCAAGAATCATAGTAAAGTCATCTGGTTTCACCCCTTTTGTAGATACCGGCAGATACCTCTTTGCCACCAATGGAACGTTTTCGGCAGAGTAGGTGGCTGGTTTGCCATCTTCGGAGGTATATACTCTGTAAATTGCAAAATCTCCTTTGTGTTGTGGCCATCCCCAGTTATCTGTCTCTCCTCCGAAAGCTCCCACAGATACAGGAGGTGCTCCTGCAAGTCTTACATCACTGTAAGTTTCGTAGAGATAGAGGTAATATTTGCTTCCTCTCCACATAGATGATAGAGATTTCTCATAAGGCAAACTCTCATACTTCTTGTCAACAATAGATGAAACTCTATTCATAAAAAATAGTCCTCTTGGACCTACGGCATCCAGACTGTCAATGATTTTTATGACAACATCGGTAACATCAGAAACACCTCTTAAAAAGGTTACAGTCTTACCCTTAATGGGAATTTCATCTTCAATTTTCATTGCCCAAAATCCATCTTCAAGATAGTTCTTTCCAGGAGTGCTCAGAGAGTGAATATCTCCGTATGCACAGTGGTGGTTTGTAATCATTAGTCCATTGGGCGAAATTATACTTCCACTGCAACTACCGCCGTCCAGTGCCACGATGGCATCTGTAAGAGCTGTTCCATCAGGATTATAAATCTCTCCCGGCTTTAGTTGAAGACCTTTGTTTTTCATCAGTTCATAGAGCTGCTTATCCAGAAGATTTACCAGCCACATCCCCTCATCTGCAACAGCTTGATAAAAAGAGCTTATCAGGAGTGCTGCTAAAATGATTAATCTTTTTTTCATAAATAGTAATGTTATAATTTTAAATAGAAGAAAACCCGCATAGCAGTTAAATCGCTAAAGATCAACAGATATACGGGTTAACAAGAAACTTGAGGCAGATTGAAACTTTTGTCTCAATCTTTTAAATTATTATAATTAGTTAAAAATTCAACCCTAATGACAATGAGAACAGAGCTCTGTTCTTATCGTCAGCCGTTAAATGTTTATACGCTAACCCACAGTAAACAGAGTTACCCTTTTGGGAATCTAATACTCTCTGATATTTAACTCCACCACCTATTGACATTCTCTCTGCAGTATTGTAATTATAATCTGTATCAAGAATAGTGTTGTTAAGTTTGAGAGCACCCACCGTGAGAGGATTATAAGATCTAAGTTTAGTTCCGTCACCAAAGATATATGCACCATTGATTTCTAAACTCAACGTTGCTTTTTCGCTAATGTTCAGATCTTTGTTTACTCTAGCATAGGCCTCATTTACGGTATAGTCCTGATAGTAGTATGCAGGAAAAGCTTTATATCTCTTCTCAATAGTGTGTTGGTTAAACCCTGCTGCAAGTATCCAGGTGCATCTCCACTCACCGTCTCTGAAATATGTTTTATATTCAGCTCCCATTTTCCTGTAGTTAGTCAGATAACGTAATGATTTTCCATACTCAAAATATGCCCAGTTGTTTGCCTCTCCGGGGATAAGTTCATAGTTATTAATTACGTTATATGAAAGATTCTCTTCGTTAATAAATGAAAGCGATAAAAAGTGATCTGTATTCTCTGCGGAGTATCTGATCACACCATCATAAACATATTTAAGCTTCTCGACGGTGGCATATCTTCTAGAGAAAGTTTTTGCATCATAATCATTCTCATTTCCGTAGTCAATAGAAAATTGGTTGAAAAATGACAACCCACCTATTTTTACCTGAGCTTGAAGTGAGGCCCCAAAGATATCTCTAAGATATTGTCTTTCTAGTGTCGTGGTATTGGTAATGCCTGTAACGGTATAAAACCACAACCCCTCCATATAGTAGATTTTCTTTCCTGTAACATCCCCAATAAAGTCATAATCCAGTCGTTCAACATCTCTTTTGTATGTGAGATTCAAACCGGCTACAACAGGTTTACTGCTAAAAGTCATACCCGGCGAGATATTGAGCTTTGATAGGGTATTCAAGTTTCTACCATCTATTCTTTTGGCAGCTGTTGATGTCTGGTAATCAAAAGCAACCCCAATGGATACTCTTTTACTGAGATTATATCCCACTTTACCACTCATAATGTAATCTTCCCTTAATACCTTACCGGGAATTGAGTCAACTATTGTGTTTATGTTTGACCCGGGATAAATTGTACCACTCCAGGCAAGATCTTTATTTACTCCATAGTCATATTTAAAAGAGCCGTAAAAGAATACGTTTTTAATTTTTGTATATGATTTTGTCTCAATACCATAGGTTGAATATTGCTCCGGTTGGTTGAAATTTTTATATGAACCACTTTCGTTCGTAAAATATGCACCAACATTAGCAAAGTTCTTCGCAGTATTAAATACTATACCTGCTCCGTTACCACTAAGAAGCCACGGACTTTTCATCTCAATTTTCTCAAAGGTGTAATGTCTCTTTTCCGATATCTGCTGTGAATATGAGAGAACCGGCAGCAAGCATATCGCAATAACACCCGATATATATGTTAATCTATTTTTCATCTTTATATCAAATTACTTATTTAACAATGATGCTGTTGCCCTCTTCTCAAAGTCGTTGGAAGAGTTATTTGTGTCCATATAGACAATTCTGCCACCTGCTGCTGCTGTTGCTTCCTGATCAATTTTTCTGTGAACACTCTGACCCTGCCCGCTACCATCTGTCATAGCAAAACCATTATCAACTTCAGGTCTGAACCTTTTGGTATCAGTAATATTTCGCAAACACTCAACACCATCAATTATGAGGTTTTTATCAACCATTAGAACATCGAAATTTCGGTTTGTTGCATATCCTGGATTTCGTGTATAGGTATCAGTGATAAATTTTTGAACAGTTTTTCCTCCCATATTATATATAAACAGACCAGGACTTAGTGCAGATATCACAAACTGGTTTGCAGTTCCCATTTTCCAAAAGCCAACCATACGATTTACTCCTGCATTAGGAACAGACTGCCCTGTAGTTAGAATAGGGTCATATATAGCCCAGTAGCCCGGCTTACCCAAGTTTATTGATGTTGAGACAGAAGCAGCGTGGTTGATTGCATTTGTTGCTAATACAACCTCTTCTCCCGGTAGAAGCGGATAATCTCTTCCTGTACCCGGAAACATCCAGGCAAATGAGATATTCGGAACAGAGTCCCTTAACTCTGTAGTGCCGGGTTTTACCCAATTGGATAATCTACCGCTTGTTGGTGCATTATAAGGATCAATTACTCCGACACACAATGAGTCCAGATAAGCTATATCTCCTGAGTTATTATACAATATGATGTATTTATCATTTGCGTAAGAACTACCGGTTGCTGGATTTAGACAACCTCCGTAGTAGAACTCCTTAATAACTATCTGACCTGTTTTTGACACATTTAAATTTAGGTTAGCAGATATTGTTTTTGGATCTAATGGTGTAACTCTAAGTCTCTCTGTTGTACCATTGAATATAAAAATCACCCCTCCGGATTCTGTTTGTTTGAACTCAGTTGTAGCAATATAGCTCCCGTGAGCAACTTTTATCGTTGCAGTTCCTGTTGCATCAGTTGTTCCGGTGAATTGAAGTCCCGAAGATGGGTCGGTCAGTTTTATGATTAAGCCCTGTGTAGAGTAGCTGAACCCCTGCGGCATCAGAACCTTGATTGTAAGCGTAGAACTTAAAGCATCATCAGAAAACTCTTCTATCCTGAGATCTTTAAGACAACCCGACAATGTATAGGTTAAGGCCAATAACAAAAATATTTTTATTGTTTTCATTTCTTATCAGATTATAGAGTTATTTTAAGCTCTGCACCAAAATAGATAGGCGTATTTTTAACAGTTGCAATGGCATTAGGTCTAGCCTTGTTGACCATTCTCGGAGTAGAGTTTGTGAAGTTGTTGGCATAGAATGATAGAGTAGCAAGGTCTCCTAGCTCTTTTGTCACCCTGATGTTTGCCATAAAGTATGGCTTGTATCCGGTTGTAAGGTAGTAGTAGCTATTATCTGTGGATTTTCTCAACATCTCAAGCCTTCTTCTGAGATCTGCATCTGTTGTTGTATGATAATCGGTAAATGGCCTTATAGTGCCGTTATGATCCATATAAGCTACAGGATCCCTGTATAGGACAGAAAGATTACTCTGTTTATTGTAGTTACCGTAAACTGGATTGCCGGAAGCATCCTCTGTGTAGATATTACCCTCGTCATAGATGTTCCAACTATTCTCAATCCATATGCATTGTGCCGTTAGCGATACAACCATCCTGACAGAAGGAATTCTTGTTACAAAACTGAGATTTGTTGAGAGCCTCTCTCTTCCAGTTCCCAGTGACAAAACAGATTCATCCTGATAAATTCCCACATAAGGTAGCTTGATTTGAGGATTAATAGGATCTGTTTGACCTGTATATGAATAAACCAGACCAGGTGAACCATCCTCAGATCTGATGTATGCACCGTTAACAATAACATTGGTATTAATTCTCTCAATCCTTCCGAAATCGAAGTCATACTCTATACCCCATTTATCTATCTTACCTCTGTTATCCGGTCTTGAATAGGATCTGAACTCCTTATTGATTTTAGACCCGACAGCAACATAGTTACCCGAAGCATCTTTTATGTATACTTTGCCAAATTCAAATTTCGGAGCTGCATTTGGGTCACTGACAGCATTAAAGAACTCAACCTCTTTTGTTATATAATTTGAATTTGGGGTTATTCCGTCCCTTACCTTTTCATTGAAATATGTAAGTTTGGCTCTTATTCCGGATATGTTAAAATCTACTCCGAACTCTGCATTTGTTGTCCTTATTGGCTTAAGGTTATAAGAAAGTTTGTTATCAATTACCATTGAATTGATCACAGCAAGGCTCTCTCCGGTTGAACTATTTCTGTATTGGAATACGGCATTATCTATGTAGTTGTAGTCCGGATATAAAAAGCCCATTGATGGCAGCTTTTGCATAATACCCCAACCTCCTCTCAAGGTAAGCTCCCTTAGAAAACCACCTCTTTTCTCCTTAACAATATTATATCTTGCATTTAACCTAGGGTCTATTGTAGGATCATAATCAAACCCGTAAACAATCATTTTATTGATACGGAGACCCGCCATAAGATCGATAGAAGATTTATTTCCACCTACAGGAAATGTTACCTTCTCCTCAATAAATGCACTAAGGTCAGACATAAATGGGATATCGGTATAACTTCTTTGACGGAAATATTGTGGAGATGCTCCTACGTAGTACTCCCCTTTACCTTTGTTACCTCTAGTGTTAAATTCAATTCCGGCAAGAGTTTTAAATAGGGTTCCCCCGGATTTTTTGTTAAGACTCCCGGTAAGTTTCGCATTTAGGTACATTGGGATCTCCTCTCTTCTTTGATCTCTCTCATCTATCAATTCTGTGAAATAACCTTCAAATACACCATCAATCTTACTGTTTGTTGTAGGAAGCGGAAGCTGATTGGAGACAATAAATTTCTGGTAATTTTGTCTGCCGTAAGAGCCTGATATGTTGTAGTTAAGTGCAGTTATCCACGATTTATTCAGCTGCCAGTTTCCATAGATCGCCAAAGTAAAATTGTTGTCTCTCCTCTTTTGAAAATCCAGCTTAGATACATCAGGGTCACTTGTAACGCTGTTACCAACAAGATAGCCGCTCAATCTTGCATTGAATCTTAATGGTTTACCATCCATCTCAAATGTGTTTGAATAGGTAACCCCCATAGTTGTTCTGTCAAAAATCGCAACAGGCGATCTCCAGTCTACGAAAGAGCGTGCATAATCTACATCTAAGTTTAGATTACCGGCTTTAGCTCCCAACGAGAGACCTTTCGCAAGAGAGAATGCTTTTGTTCTCGGGTCCGATTTTACCCTTATTTCGTATGGAGAGCGACCCACCTTTGTTGTTACTAAAACAGCACCGGAAGTAATGTCACCATACTCTGCCGAAAGTACACCCTTCAGAACCTCAACCGACTCAATATTGTCTGTTGAGAAGGCTCGGAAGTCGATAAGGTCTGAGTTAATACCGGCATCGTTAGATACCTTAGCTCCGTTAATCAGAACTCCCACCCCCCTGACATTTGTTTCCGCCTCGTTAATTGAACGGATAGTAATCCTATTTTCGTCTGTTAGAGTTGGGTTTTTTATAAGAGAGCCGGGCATTAGCTGCATCACATCGGACAAGCTTGTTGCCTGAAGGTGCTCTATTGCCCTTTTGTCAACTCTTGAGGATGAGTTCATACTACTTCCGGCTGTCGCTGTAACAACCACATCGGACAAGGTCAGATTCTCCTCTTTAAGTTGAATCTTAAAACCTGTAATGCTCTTTTGTAAAATTACAGGAAGCGTATACTTTTGATATCCAAGGCACGTAGCCTCAAGAGTATAGCTGCCGGGAATAATTCCGGAAATTTTAAAGAGCCCTTTATCATCTGAGAATCCCCATAGATTAAGCTCTTTAATGGTAACATGTGCAAAGGGAATAGACTCTTTAGATTCAAAGAGCGTTATTGTTCCCTCTAATGTTACCCTCTCCTGTGCACTTGCAACGGAGATTTTTGGTATTATCCAAACGGATAATAGCATCAAAACCAATAATTTTTTCACAGTTAAGTTAGTTTGGGTTAGTTAATATTTGTTATAAATTGCCGTCCTATTTATAAAATTTCAAATATTGAAGTAATAATATAGTCGCTCAAAGATATAAAAAAACCCTTATCCTGCGTACATTTCCGTTTAAATTAACTATTTTTGCGAACTAGTGATTTTTTTAAGGAAAAAATAGTTTGTGAGACTCAGATTTGTCTCGGTAAATATGAGATATCTGAGTTCCATTTTATTTTTAACGGCAATTAACTAACAAATTATAACAAACCTTTTTACAAAATCAAAAATTCTTTCTAAAATGAAGAACCTGAAAAAAAACTGGTTCCGCCATTTAATACAATGGGGAACTCTAATTGCGATTATCATCATCCTGACAAAGGTATTCGGGAATGAGAGCGCAGATCCTGAAGCTTACTGCCCATTTGGGGGACTCCAGACTCTGGGAACCTATCTTGTGGCCGGCTCTATGGCCTGCAGTATGACGGCAACACAAATTATGATGGGAGTTGTGCTGGCTCTGGGAGTAATACTCTTCAGCAAACTTTTTTGCGGTTATCTATGCCCATTGGGCTGGGCAACCGAATATCTGGCAAAACTACGCAAAAAACTAAAGATCAAAGAGATCGTAATTAATTATGGCACTATTGCAGATAAAGCTCTGCGCCTTTTTAAATATGTTCTTCTTTTCTGGATCTTCTACACAACCGTAAACAGTTCTGAGCTCTTCTGCAAAAATTTTGACCCTTATTACGCTGCTGCTACAGGGTTCAAAGGTGAGCTTACAATGTGGATGGCTCTTTTGGCAATTGCTATTTTTGTACTTGGCAATCTATTTGTTAAGATGTTCTGGTGCAAATATCTCTGCCCACTTGGAGCACTCAGCAATATCTTTAAATATGCAATAACTTTTGCAGTACTTGTTGGAATTTTTGCCCTTATTAATTATAGCGGACTTGCAGTTTCGTGGGTATATCTGCTTGGTGCAGCCTCTTTGATAGGCTATCTTTGGGAGATTCTTTATCTTGAGGTTAAGGTGTTCCCTCTTCTTAAAGTTGTAAGATCTACCGAAAAGTGTAATGACTGCGGTCTTTGCGCAAAAAAATGTCCTTACGGAATTAATGTAGATAAAGTTGGTTCAGTTAAAAATGTTGATTGTAACCTTTGCGGAGAGTGTATAGCCAGTTGTAACCAGGATGCTCTTACCTTCGGAGGCAAAAAGAGTTTTAGATGGGTTCCTGCAATCCTTACAATTGTACTGTTTGCTGCAGCCTTCTTCCTTGGAAGAACAATGGAACTCCCAACAATTGATATTAGATGGGGAGACGAAGCAAAACACGAACAGCTGGAGAAATTCCGCGTTGAGGGTCTTCGCTCCGTTAAATGCTATGGTAGCTCAATGGCATTCTCTGCCACTCTCAAAAAAATACCTGGAGTATACGGAGTTGCTACTTTTGTAAAACACTCAAAAGTTGATATCTACTATGTACCTTCTGAGGTTACAGAGGAGAAGATACGCGAGATGATTTATGTTCCTTCAAAATTCAAGATTGCAACCCCACCTGTTGAGGCTCAGCAGATAAAGGTCATTACAATCTATACCGAGAAGATGTACGACAGGATGGATCCTAACTACCTTGGCCTTCAGTTCAGAAACTCCGGCAAAGGGTACTATGGAATTGAAACTGAGTACTCTTGCCCATTAACTGTCAGGCTCTATATGGATATAAATGAACCTGTAGATGAAAAGTTCTTTAAAGAGATGGTTGAGCTTAAACAACTTGAGATGGCGGTTCACGGCGGCGGTGTTAATATCGTTGATGTAGATTTTGAGTACATCGGTCTTGCAGAGGGCTCGGACACAATCACAAGAAGAGAGTTCCTGGAGCGTCAGTTTAATAAGTTCTCTGTGCCATTCAAAAAGAATCAGGAGGGCTGGGACGGCAAAAACGCTGCAGTATACGAACTTGTCTATCCAAATCTAGACAAGCCCCTTATCACAAGAAACCTTCCTTATCTCTCAAATCACCTATCTCAGCTTGAGGGATTCCTCTCTATTGAGACAACCCTTAATGAGAGTGATGAGTACTGCTTTAGAATTACCTACAGGGCAGATGTTCTTAACGATGATAAGATATGGGAGGCACTGAACAAAACTAAATGGACCATCAAAAACAAAGATGGTGTTATGGAAGAGGTAGATCCAAAATTCGCTTTTGAAACCAAAGGCGCTACCAAAGCGATTACCAAAGAGTAGTTGCATCATATATTTAACGGCAAATAAAATAGATGAGACATTTAATTAAAGTTACAACTCTCTTCACCCTGCTCTTGATATTAACACCATCAAGGGCAGATGAGGGGATGTGGTTAATTAACCTGCTGGATAAAAACCTCACCTCAAAGATGAGAAATGCAGGATTGAAGATTGACCCAAAAGTTATTTACGACGAGAACACCGCCTCCATAAGTGACGCGGTAGTAGCACTGGATTTCGGTTGCACCGGAAGTATAATCTCCAAAGATGGTCTGCTAATAACAAACCACCACTGCGCTTACGGTGACGTACACGCACTGAGCACCCCGGACAAAAACTATCTTGAAGATGGTTTCTGGGCGATGAAAAGAGACCAGGAGATTTACATTAACGGCAAGTCTGTCTACTTCCTGAGAAAGGTGGAGGATGTCTCCGACCAGGTAAAGAGAGTTTCTGACTCTCTAAAAGCCGGCGGGCAACCATCGGGGATGAGAAAAATCTCATCTGTAATGGAGGGAGATGCCAATAAGCGTAGCGGAATGGAGAGTATGCTTATGTCAATGTGGAGAGGCTCAAAGTATTATATGTTCTACTATGAGGTCTACACAGACATCCGACTTGTGGGAGCTCCTCCTGTATCTATTGCTGCCTATGGCGGTGAAACAGATAACTGGGAGTGGCCGCAGCATAAAGGAGACTTTGCACTCTACAGAGTTTACGGAGGCAAAGATGGGAAACCTGCTAAGTACTCTGTTAACAATGTTCCCATTACACCAAAAAAAGTGCTCAACATCTCCACCAAAGGGGTAAAAGAGGGTGATTACACAATGGTTATGGGATTTCCCGGCAGAACAAACCGCTACAACTCCTCTTTTGGAGTAAATGAAAAGGAGAGGGTTACAAACCCGGTATCGGTAAAGCTTCGCAAGGGCAAATTGCAGATTATGAACAGCTTTATGGAGGTAGATCCCGCCGTAAGACTTAAATATGCAGATCATTACTTCAGTATTAGCAATGTACAAGAGCTAATGGCAGGAGAGGTTACCAACTTCAGACGTTTTGGTGTAGTAGACATCAAAAAGAGTCAGGAGGGTGAACTTCAGAGCTGGATAATGAGCGACCCGGAGAGAGCAAAAAAATGGGGTGATCTTCTAAAAAAGATGGAGGATAGCTACAATAAACTAGAGAAAATTGCAAGAGCCAGGAAATATTTTCAGGAGACAATGGTTGCAGGTCAAGGTTTTATCTATATGGGAAACCGCACCAACTCTCTTAAAACAGCAAAAGATAGAGAGAAGCTGGATACTCTAAAGGTGGGCAGTGAGCATCACAAGACACTTATAAGAAACATAGAAAGTGGTTATGAGTCTTGTGACCTGAGGGTTGAGAAAGAGTTGATGCTATATCAGCTGCGCGAATTTCTTGGCGCTGTTCCGGAAGAGTACTGGGGAGATTACATCCGCAGGCTTTATAAGGAGTTTTATGGCGACAGTAAATTGATGACAGACTATATCTTTGAAAACTCAATAATTCTCAACCCGGATAGATTCCGTGCTACTGTGAGTAAAGATCAGCCGATAGACCTCTATATTGAAGACCCTATATCACAGCTCTCCAGATCTGCCAAAATTACTGAGTTCAACAGTGACGAGGCAAAGATTATGAATGGCGAGAGCGTTTATGATATGGAGGCCTACTACACCCGGCTTGTTTACCAGATGAACAAAGAGAAGGGGGCGGTTCAGTACCCCGATGCTAACTCCACAATGAGGCTCACATACGGAACAGTGGGACCTATTAACCCTTCCGACGGAATTTACTACAGTTCTCAAAGTACAACACAAGGGTTCATAGATAAATACAACCCGGATAATTACGAATTCAACATCAAACCGGAAGTTCTCTCTCTCCTTAAATCCAAAGATTGGGGCAGATGGGGTGAGAAAGGCAAGTTGTATGTTAACTTCCTCTCAAATAACGATATCACAGGAGGAAACTCCGGGAGCCCTGTTCTCAACGCAAAAGGAGAGCTTATAGGACTCGCGTTTGACGGAAATAAAGAGTCTCTGGCGGGTGATGCATACTTCCATCCTCAGATGAATAAATGTGTCAATGTAGATATTCGATATGTCCTTTGGGTTATCGAGAAATATGCAAAGGCAAATCACCTGATAGAGGAGATGAACTTCTCCACAAAATAGAGAGAGAATATGAACCAAATAAAAAGAGTAACCATCCTGCTCTTGGTAGCCGTAATAGGCATCACAGCAGGGTTTGCGCAGAGTTTTGATGTTACATCACCACTGCCTGCAGATACTAACTTTAAAATAGGTAAGCTCGAAAACGGGCTTACCTATTATATCCGACACGCCACAAACCCTGCGGGGAGAGCCGAATTCTTTATTGTACATAATGTAGGCTCACTTCAGGAGAATGATAATCAGCGTGGGCTGGCTCACTTTCTTGAACATATGGCATTTAACGGCACTAAAAACTTTCCTAAAAAACAGCTGCTGGAGTATTTCGGCAGCATTGGGGTTAAGTTCGGAGCCAACATAAATGCATACACCTCAATGGAGAGAACTGTATATAATATATCTGCAGTTCCTGTGCAAAGAGGTGTTGTGATTGATTCTGCCCTTTTAGCACTTCACGACTGGTCTCACTACATCTCCTGCGAACCGGCAGAGGTAGAGGCAGAGCGAGGGGTTGTAAGAGAGGAGTGGCGCAGGGGAGATGACGCCAGAACCAGAATGATGAAGGGAATTACACGTTTTGAGCAGAGCGGGTCACGTTTTGCCCAGAGAGATGTAATTGGCCTTCCCGAAATTATAAACACCTTCACCCGCGAGACCCTTGTAGATTATTACCACAAATGGTACCGTCCGGATTTACAGGCTGTTATTGTTGTAGGAGATATAGATGTCGCAGATATAGAGAAGAGGATTATAGAACGATTTTCAACTATTCCTAAGGTAGAGAACGGAGCTGTAAGAGAGTCTTACTCCATCCCTGAAAATAAAAAACCGATAGTAGGGTTCCATACAGACCCCGAGTCTAAAGCGCTTTCAGTAAGAATGACAATAAAGATCCCTCACCTCTCTGTAGCAAAGAGGCATACAGCAGAGGCCCTGTATGATGAGCTGATCAAGAATCTTTTCCTGGATATGTTCAAGGTTCGCTGCCAGGTTGCAGTGGAGGGATCAGACTCACTTACAAGAGCTCTTATACCTGTATTCGGGAGTATAAGCTACGCCAGCGGCACCTTCACCACCACCTCGCTTCCTGTGAATAATAAATCTACCCTCAATGCACTTAAAGCGGTATTTATTGAGGTTGAGAGAGTGAAGCAACACGGTTTTGAACAGGATGAGCTGGACGCTGCCCTTATAAGAGTAAAAAAACAGTGGGAGGGATTCCATAAGAGAGTGGCTAAACCGAAAAATGAAGAGTATGTCTCTGCAGCTGTTGAGCACTTTACACGAAATAACCCCCTCTTAAACATAGATGCATATTTTGGGCTTTCAAAAGAGATACTTGGCAAGATTACACTTGAAGATGTTAATTCATCTGTTTCAAGAATTATCACCGATGAGAATCGTGTTATAATATTTGCTATTCCTGAGAGTGATAAGATATATCTTCCTACCGAAGACGATGTTCTCTCCCTGTTGGATGAGGTGAAAAACAGCTCATTGGACAAATTCACCCCGGTAACAGACAAAGAGATCTCCACAACTAAAGAGATAATCGCGGGTAAGATTTTGAAAACAAAAGCTCTTACATCTAAAGATCTCAATATAACCTACGAAAAACAGCTCGACTCGACAACTGAGTGGTTGCTGGAGAACGGAGCAAGGGTTATTTGGAAAGAGAGCTATGGTGGTACCGATAAGATTATCCGTATGAAAGCATTCCGCAACGGTGGCTATGCACTTCCACACAACATCGGAGAGATTAAAGTACTAGAGCAATTCCTTTCAAGACTCAGTGTTAACGGGCTTAACAAAAACGAGAGAGCCAAATGGAGTTCAAAAAAAGGGGTCTCAGTAAGCTGTGGTATCAGCTACAGAAGCAATGATTTTTCCGGAACATTTAATAATGTAAAGGAGGCAGAAGATATGTTCCGTCTGCTCTATCTCTACTTCACAGATGTCTCTGTTGACGATCGTGAGTTGAAAAACTTCAAGAGTCAACTGCTTAAGAACCTCTCGACAGATAAGGGTGAGGCAAACAGTTATAAAGACTCTGTTAATAAGTTGCGTTTTGCTGTAAATCCGACTCATTTCAAATACGACTCTGCCTATGTAAACTCAATTACCGCAGATATGATTATGCAACTCTACAGTAATCAATTTATGAACCCTGCAGGTTACACATTTGTATTTAGCGGACCTATGGAGGCTTCAAAGGGCAAAGAGCTTACAGAGAAGTATATCGCCTCAATAAAAGGGTCGAAATATAAGGCGCCGAAACTAAACTACAGAGAGGCAACAGTTAAAGATGGTGAGGTTGAACTTCGTTACAAAGCAAAAAATATGCTCAGCACAAAGGCAGAGGTAACCAGAACTTACCACGGCAAAACCGAGTATAGTGCAGAGAATAACCTTATGGCCAAGTTTATAACCTATATCCTAAGGGACAGATATATGAAATCTATCCGGGAAGAGCGTGGAGGAACATATCACGTAGGAGTTACAGGCGATATAACAAAATACCCGAAAACAATATGCAAGTTCACAATAGAATTTGATACCGATCCTGCTCTTGTAACGGATTTGTTAGAAGTTGTTCAGATGGAGATAGACAACCTGGTTAAGAGTGGCCCTACAGAAAAAGAGATGAAAGAGATAAAACTCTATTTATCTAAAGTTTATCAGGACCAAAAAGATGATCCGGCCTGGGTCTCCATTATTACCAATGCTATTATTGGTGAACAAGACCTAAGACTGGAGGAGAAGAAGCTTCTGGACAAGATGAATTCCGCTGATATTCATAAATTTGCTACCACAATTTTTAATGCCGGTAACAGAATGACATTTGTTTTTGAACCGCAGTTGTAAATGTGGCAAACTCTTTGATTGTGTTATCTTATAATACTTTTTATTATGAAAAAAATAATTTTCGCACTTTTGGCTCTCACTATTATTGTGAGCAGTTGCGGTCCTACTGTCTATGTTACCCGTGATCAGAGAAAACAGGGTTTTGAAACCCGAAAGATTAACGAACACCGGACAGATTACAATAGGAGAAGGGGTGTTAACGGATCACTTATTTTTATCAAAGAGAGCTCCAGACACGATAGAATAACCGTTGTAGTTGACGACAAAATCCGGTTTGATATGAGTAATGATCATCGCAAAAGAGATTCAAAGATGAGACAACTCAGGTTAAAACCAGGGCGACACGACATTAAGATCTTCGTTAACGGAAAGTTGATTGACCAGAGAAGTTACAATGTGGTGCCAAACAGAGATATCAGAATATCTTTATAGGAGGAGAACAACTATTTGCCCCTTTTACAGAGAATCCTTCCTAAAAAGCTAAATGCCAGAGTTATAACAATTACCACAAACCCTGGCTCGGCATACTGGATTTTGTTAGCCCACACAATCTGAAGAATCGCAAGAGAGACCAGAGAGATTGCAGATAGCAATCTCTCTGTTTTTTTCCACCCCCCTAACGATGCAATTACCACAAAAATAAAGAGCGGATTACACCAAAGGAGGTTATAGTTTGAGTAGAGCTCTCTATGCTCTGTTATTAATATTATTACAGTTAAGAGTGCTCCAAGAGCAGAGATTAATGTAACATAAAGGTTATCTGCCCACCCCGAACAACCCCTCTTTAAAAAGAGGAAGATGACTAGAATAAGAAGCACAAGCAGAGTTGCTACCGGAGTGGTTATGAAATTCAAAAAACCTCTACTCTTCTCAGAAATTTGATTATCTGCAATCAATACAATCTCTTTGGCGACAAAAGGTTCTGTCCCGTTTTGGCTTTGAGCAAGTACTGAGTAGAGGTTTTCCGGCAAAAACATACTCTGCCATAAGTCTATCTCTCTGTCCAGAGTTGAACCCAGAATGAGATTGATTCCAAATTTTGTCCATCCCTTTATATAGCCATTAATCAGCTCTCTATCTGTAACCTGAGCACTTTTTGGAAGAGTCTCTTGGTTTGAATCTGTAACCGAGTAGATAATATCCCTGAGTTCCGAAGTGCAGTTCTTATATAGGAAGCTGTAGAGGTAGTATCTGTTCTGTGGCCTGTAGAGATACTCCAGTCGTGCCATAATTTTATCGTTCTGTTCATCTGTAAGATTGAGCTTCTGCTCCTTAACCCCTCTGTTTTCCCAGCGGTACTGCTCCATAAAATCTGGCATAGTTTGAATCCCGAGCAGATATTTTAACTGACCCTTTACGAATTTTGAGTAGAAATTTGGGGTATTAAAATCGAAGAGACCAAAATTGAACACCACGTCCCTGCCGGATTGAGGATACCAGGCTCTGAGTGCGCTATGGCCAAAGATTGAGTATAGCTCATTGCCACTCGAGCAGGTTAAAAGAGAGATCTCCGGCCGCTCTGCAAGAGCTCTATCCGGTATAAAAACTGCAAATATTAAAAGCCACTTCAGAAAATATCTTTTCATATAATTCTCAATTCTAATCTACTCTATCCAATTTGCTTAAATTTAAACATCTCTCCCGGATCCATCTATTTTGCAAAATATTGTGGTGCTCTTCTCTGTTTTGTCCTCTGCTCAAAAGCGTAGGCTGCCTCAATGAGCAAAGGTTCGCTCCAGGCTCTCCCCACAAATGATATTCCAACCGGCAGTCTGTCTATAAACCCCATTGGGACAGTAATGGATGGATAGCCCGATATTGCGGCGTAAGAGGAGCTTCCACCCATAAACTTATCACCATTTATTGGGTCTGTTTTCCAGGCTGGTGACCCTGTTGGGGCTATCAACATATCCAGATTGTTTTCACTCATCACCTTATCTATTCCATCCTCCCTGATAGCCTTGAACATTCTATCCAGTAACTCCTTATACTCGGGAGAGTCTATTGGCCCCTTTTCATTTGCAGTAATTAGAAGATTCTGGTCAAAATAGCGAAGTTCTACAGAGTCTTTAAGGTTAAAGGCTATCAGCTCATCCATATTTTTAACTGCAGCACCCTCCCCCAAAGATGCAAAGTATTTGTTGAGTCCATCTTTAAACTCATATAGCATTATCTGAAAAGAGGCTGCTCCGCTACCTGCCGGGAGCGGAAACTGGATATCAACCACCTCTGCCCCGGCACCCTTGATATATTCCACAGCGCTATCCATAAGCGTATCAACTCTATGGTGATAACCGGAAATATTTTTTATACGGCCGATTCTCTTCCCTTTAAGCCCATCAATGTTAAGAAACTGAGTATAATCTTTGAAGAATTTTGCATCCGGGTTAAGTGTCTTAAGATCCGATGAGTCTACTCCGGTCATCACTCCAAGAGCAACTGCCACATCTGCCACTACACGTCCCATTGGCCCCGGGGTGTCCTGAGTGAACGAGATAGGGATAATTCCCGACCTGCTTAGTAGCCCCACTGTAGGTTTTATCCCTACAATTCCGTTGTTGTTTGAGGGACAAACAATACTTCCGTTAGTCTCTGTCCCGATAGCCAGTGCACAGAGGTTTGCAGATACTGCAACTGCAGATCCCGAGCTTGAGCCGCAGGGGTTTCTGTCCAGGATGTATGGGTTTTTTGTCTGCCCTCCCACTCCACTCCAACCGCTTGAAGAGAATTTAGAGCGGAAGTTTGCCCACTCGCTCAGGTTCGATTTCGCTATGATTACTGCTCCTGCCTCCCTTAACATCTGTGCAATGCGGCTATCTTTAGGTGCAATTGAGTTTTTCAATGCAACAGAGCCTGCAGTTGTGGGCATCTTGTCGTATGTATCCAGATTATCTTTAAGTATAACCGGGATTCCGTGCATCGGCCCCCTTGCCTTACCCTCTGAGAGCTCTTTATCTAAGGCTCTTGCTATCTCCAGTGCATCCGGGTTGACTACAATCACTGAGTTAAGCATAGGGCCGCTCTTGTCCAGTTTCTCGATTCTCTCCAGATAGTCCCCCACAACCTTCTCTATTGTTAAGCTTCCATCCAGATATCCTTTGGTTAAATCTGAGATAGTGATCTCCTCCAGATATGGAGCAGGGTTTTCATATTCTGCGTTAACCTCTGTTTTGCACCCTGTTACAAGGGGTAGGCAAAAAGAGATTAATACTAAAAATTTCACCGAAAATTTAATAAGCTGTTTCATATCAATTTAAGTTTAACACTTTTCTACACTTAATCTATGTAAATTTTGCAATACTATTTCCCTATCCTCCAACGAGACAGAACAGATCTGCTCTTGGGAAATATCCCTCTCTGTTTAGTGCGGATATCTTCAGAAACATAGAAAACTCCGGGGTCAAAATCTGTAAAGATCTTCTCTACTCTCCTAAGCATCTTTCTATCTACTACGGTCTCAATAATATCTATCTCTCCCTGAGAACCGCTCCCGTGAATAAGGGTGGCTCCAAAATTACTCCTGTTGAGTAGTGCCACCAGCTCCTTGCCATTCTCTTTGGTATAGATTCTAAAGAGGAGAACCCCAAAGGCTATTCTTTGCTCAATAAGAATCCCCACAAAATTTCCTGTTGCATACCCCCCGGCATATGACAGATAGGCAACTGTATCGTTTGCACGGGAGAAGATTTCCGATATTATAACAATCCATATCAGAACCTCAAAAAACCCGATAAATGGTGCAATGTACTTCTCTCCCTTTGAGACAAAAATTATCCTTAGTGTTCCCAACGAAACATCTACAATTCTTCCAAAAAAGATGACAATTGGAAGAAGGTAGGGGTACTGATCCAGAAAGTCAAACATATCTTCTCTATTTTAATATACTATTTTAAACGCCTCCCCCAGATTATTCACAATATCACCCGATGTCATTGATATTTCGCCGAATTTTTTTGCTGCAAAATCTCCCGAGGTGCTGTGAATAAAGAGAGCAGATATTGCACTCTCTTTTGGAGAGTAGCCTTGAGCCATAAGAGCAGCGATTACACCTGTGAGCACATCTCCGCTACCTCCGGTTGCCATTCCGGGGTTCCCACACACATTGAACCATATCTCACCTTCGGGTGTAGATAAGGTTGTGTTTGCACCTTTGAGCAGAACATAAACCCTGTATTTTAACGAAAAAGCCAGTTGCATATGCAGCGCTTGGGCAGAGTCACCAAACTCACCGGCTAATCTGGAGAACTCTTTAGGGTGAGGGGTCAAGATGGAGTTCTGTGGAATTAACTCCAGCATCTCTCTATGTGCAGAGATGATATTTAATCCATCTGCATCAATAACCATAGGTTTGGTATAGCTCTTTAACAGATTCCGCAGCCTGAGTACAGTTTCGGGAGATGTGCCTATACCCGGACCAACAGCAATGGTGGTAAATCTTTCGTAATCTGTCAAATTTGATGTTGTGCACATCGCCTCGGGGACCGAAACCTGCACTATATCGCACAACTCTTCGGGAACATTCAAAGTAACCAGTCCCGCTCCGGATCTCAAGGCACCTTTAGCGCAGAGGATTGCTGCCCCTGCCATTCCATAAGAGCCCGCAACCAAGAGTGCGTGACCGTAATCTCCTTTATGGGAGTTTTTTACCCTTCTCTTTATAACAGAACTTACATGTTCTTTATCAATAACATAGTAGGGACTCTCTATATTTTGTTTAGCATCACTGTCAAGTCCTATGTCAAGAACCCTCCACTCACCAATATATTGTGAGCTCTCTTTAAAAAACATAGCCAATTTTGGAAACTCCAGGGTAAGTGTAATATCTGCTTCAATTACTGAACTCCCATTCTCATCGTTTATTGTATCTGAGAAGAGACCGCTGGGGATATCTATAGAGATCACTTTAGCATTTGAGCTGTTTATGGTTCTGATAACCTCGGCATATATCCCCTCAGGGCTACGGTTTAAACCGGTTCCGAATATCCCGTCAATTATCACACAACCCTGGTCAATTTCAGGAATATCCGATATGCTCTCTATCTTATTTACCGGAAACAGTTCACAGTTTATATTTTTCCCGGCCAGAATAGTGGATAGCGCAATAGCATCTTTACCGTTGTTGCCAGGTCCTGCAAAAATCAATAATCTCTTCTCTTTTAGATGAATATTAGCGGTAATCCATTTTGCCAGAAGGTCTGCTACTCTTAAAATAAGCTCATCTTCTGATATAGATTGACTGTTTAAGGTAATCCGGTCAATTTTTGCTATCTGCCCTGATGTAAATATCTTCATTCCAGTAGGTTTTAAAGAGTGGAGTCCTACTGTTTTATGAGAGTGTAGTATACTGAATAGATACCCTCGACTCGGTTTTTATTTTTATCCAGAGAGTGAGCTTTTCCATCTTCCAGAAGGAAGAATCTCTTGTTTCCCGTGCTATAGGAAATTGTAACAATATTATTGGATAACGTGAATCTCCCCCGCTCACTCACCCCTTTTGATTTAATGTCTGTATAATCCATATTTAGAGTATAGGTGGAGTCTTTTCTTAAGATTAGAGTTGTCCTAATTCCTGCACCTGCTGTACTGGGAAGAATTCCGTAGTAATCGCCTTCAAAATTTTCAATTATCTTAACCTCCCTCTCCAGCTCCACAGGTGCTTTGAACTCAGACTCCTGAAACCACTTACAACCCTGAGCTAAAAGTAATGAGATAGATATGATAACAAACAACCTCATATTTTGGCCAAGTAGGATCCAATAACGCTTAATAAAATATCTTTACTTACAGGTTTTGTAAGATAATCTGTGCAACCTGCATTAAGAGCCTTTTCGCGGTCACCATCCAGCGCAAATGCTGTGAGGGCAATCACCGGAATTTTCAAATTGAGTTTTCTTATTTCGCGGGTGGCTTCATAGCCATCCATTATTGGCATCTTAATATCCATCAGGATTATATCTACGAGAGGAGTGTTTTTGAACATTTCAAGAGCTTCAGATCCATTCTTAGCGTGGATAACATTTATATTCTGATGCTTCATTACAAGCTTTACATACTCTGCGTTTGCAAAATCGTCTTCGGCGAGGAGCAGTTTATAGATGCACTCCGTCTGCTTTGGCTTGTTAAGATCGTTTATATCGTCTGCCATTGTGTCTCCTCCTTTTAAAGAAAATCTATTATGTAAAAAGTGGTATAAAGGTATAAAAAAAATCTAAACTTATAGTTTGGTATACTCCAGAAACTTTTTTAAAACCAGTAACCTAATGACTCTGCCGAGTTTTTTAGAGGTATTTCAAACACAAATAAAGATCCCTCTCCCTCTGTAGATGTTACCCATATATTTCCTTGCATAATCTCTACATAGGCTTTGGCAATTGAGAGTCCAATGCCAAGCCCCTCGTATGCCATCTTAACAACATTATCTGCCTGAACAAATCTGTCAAAAATATGAGATAGCCTCTCCTTTGGAATTCCTATCCCGCTATCTTTGACAAAGAAACGTGCAAAATCCTCCTCAATAGTGGCACCGATAGTCACCTCGCCTTTGGATGTAAACTTAATCGCATTCTTTACCAGATGAGACAAAATTGCCATAAGCATCTCTTTATCTGCATAGAATGTGGAGAGATCATTTGAGGGGCGCTTTGTTAAAAAAAGATTTATCCCTTTTTCCTTTGCCAGTGGCTCAAAACCGGAGATGAGAGTATTAAGCATCTCATTTAAATCTATCCGGCTGTAGAAAACTTTTATCTCACCCGTCTCCAGCCTGGATATTGCAACAAGGTCGTTTATGAGCAAAAGCATCCTTTCACTGCTTTTACCAATTATCTCAATATACTCACTCTTCTGTTCACCTGTTAAATCCGGGGTCTTCAATAGCTCGGAAAAACCAAGTATCCCATTCATAGGTGTTCGAATTTCGTGGCTTATGTTTTCAAGAAAAGCAGATTTCAACCTGTCGCTCTCTTTGGCCCTCTTCTCGGTTTCGCGCAACCTTACAAGATGCCTTTTAATAAAGAAGAAAAAGATTATGCCGGTTATAACTACATAGAACCACCCTTTATATGTCTGGAGATCTTTTATCTTTTCGTTATCGGAAACAGTAAGCTCTAGTAGCAAATCGGAAAAAAGAATCCACAATCCACCAATAACCAAATACATTGCAGTTATTCCATACTCGAACCGTACCTTTTTAAACAGATTCATATATCTGTGTGTATAACAGTTATTTCGGACAATTAAAACTATTGCGAGCTCATATTTGATTACAATTTAGGAAATCTTTCTCAATTCTTTGATAAAAAGTAAACAAATCTCTTTGAGTGCCGTTATATAATTTAAAACTAAATCTTATGACCTATCGAAATCTCCATAATATGAGAAAAGAGTATTCGCAAAGTTCACTTGAGAGAGAGAATTTAAGAGAGAACCCTTATGAACAGTTTTCGATATGGTTTGAAGAGGCTCTTGAGTTTGAGCCACACGAAGCTAATGCAATGGTTCTTGCGACAGCAGATTCAAATTGTGCTCCTGCTGCAAGAGTAGTTTTACTAAAGAGCTTCTCCAGAGAGGGCTTTATCTTCTTTACAAATTACAACAGCAAAAAGGGAGAAGATATCTCTGTAAATAAAAGGGTTGCTCTTCTTTTTTACTGGCCTCAAACTATGAGGCAGGTTAGAGTAGAGGGGAGTGCCTTTAAGATTGATCCGTCTGACTCCGATGAGTATTTCAACTCAAGACCTACACTAAGCAAAGCATCATCTGCCCTCTCTAAACAGAGTTCTCCACTTGAAAACAGAGATGAGTTTGATAACAGTGTAAACTCTCTGGTCAGGAGCGAGAGGGAGATATCCCGTCCGGAGAATTGGGGCGGCTACATCGTTAATCCGGAGCGTTTTGAATTTTGGCAGGGAGGAGTAGGCAGGTCTCACGACCGTTTTATCTACACATCAGAGGGAGACCTGGAGTGGAGCATTACCAGACTTTATCCGTAGCCCTGCACTCTCTTTGTGAATGCTATCCTTTAAGACTTATCTCTGCAAGTATATCCCGCTTTAAGACTACAATATCCTTTTCATTAAGTGATATTAGTCCATCTTTCTCGAAGCTTTTAAGCAGCTTAACTGCGCTCTCTGTTGAGACAGCTGCAAATTCGGCAATATCTTTGCGGGAGAGCAGCTGGAATATATCCGGATGTGCCAATTTTAAGTTGTCCAGGTAGAGCAAACTCTCTGCAATCCTCCCGTTCATCTGTTTATACAAAACAGTGCTAAGTTTAGAAAAGAGATTTGTGTTGACCTCACAATATCTTTTTATAATATTGAGCCCGAACTCACCGTTCTGTTTAATTACATTGGCAATTACCCCCTTTTCTACCAAAAATGCCTGGCAATCTGTAAGCGCAACTGTCGAGTAGCTATAGATATTTTTTGTAAATACCGGTGAGAGGCCTATAAATTCACCCGGTTGTACGATTCTCAGATTGTAACTCTTACCGTCGTATCCCTCAATATATTGCCTACACAATCCGTTTATAACAAAGAGAATATAGGAGGCAAATGCACCCTGTTTTGTTAGGGAGTCCCCTCTTCGGAATAGTACCTGAGTTTTGCTCTCCCTAACTATCTCTAGCTCCTGTTGTGATAGAATCTGGAAACAGGGGGCACTAATGTCACATATATACTCTTGATCTTGCCGGCCGATTGTCTTCATCTCAATTATTTTTTAATCAGTGGAATACAATTATATCCAAACACAAAGTTAATCTAATTCAATTAAAAAGCTGTCTAATTTCAATTACAGGGTTGTTGCACAAGATGGTCAAACTCGACGATGTTAATTATTACTGCCATATCTTTGCACCATACAATAAATGAGTTAACAAAAATTAATTAACACTAAAAAATAACACAATGTTATACACAAATCTTAAACATATTGAGTCAGCAGCACAATACAATAAAATATTGAGCGAAAATGAGAATGTAATGGTAATCTGCGGTAGGATGGGACCAATGTGTATCCCGGTTTACGGAATTGCAGAGGAGCTTGAGGGGGAGTATAAGCACGTACAATTTTTTGATATGGAGTTTGACAATCCCGAGTCGTACGTAATTCGCAACCTACCGGAAGTAAGAGGCTTTATGGGCATTCCCTTCACAATCTACTATAAAAACGGAGTAATTGTAAAGGCAACATCCAGCATCCAGTCAAGAGATATGATTACGACTATTCTTGACAAAGAGTTTGGAGCTCCAAACAAGAATTAATTCCAATAAAAAGCAGGTAAATTGCAATGAATACAAATCACTACGAAGTAATAGTAATAGGAGGTGGCCCGGCCGGCTTAACAGCAGGTATCTATCTCTCGCGTGCAAGGGTAAAAACCCTTATATTGAATGAGGGTACAATTGGGGGGCAGATGGTGCTGACACACGAGATTGCCAACTACCCGGGAGTAGAGAGTGTAAGCGGTTACCAGCTCTCAAATATAATGAAGAGGCAGGCTCTCTCATTCGGTTGTGAAATCCGCTCCAATATCTCAATCAAGGAGTTTGATCTCTCAAATGAGGTCAAGAGTTTTGTAATCTCCGATGGCACAACTTATACCGGCGATGCAGTAATTATTGCTACAGGGGGGCGTTCGCGCACTCTGGGTGTACCTGGTGAAGATCTTCTCAAAGGTCGTGGGATCTCATATTGTGCAACCTGTGACGGAGACTTCTTTACAGATAAAGAGATTGTAGTTGTTGGGGGTGGGAACTCTGCCCTTGAAGAGGCTGTGTCTCTCACTAAATATGCAAGCAAAGTTACCATTATACACCAGTTTGACCATTTCCAGGCTTTCGAACACGCAATTGCAGAGGCAAAGAGTAACCCAAAGATTAACATTATAATGGAGTCAACAATAACAGCGTTTTACGGTGAGGAGAGAGTGGAGAGCGTAGATATAAAAAATCTTAAAACCAATGAGAGTTTAAACTTTAAAACAGATGGAGCGTTTATATTCATAGGTTATGTGCCAAACACAGAGTTTCTCAAAGATAGGGTTAATTTAAATCAGTGGGGAGAGATAGTAGTCGGGCCAGATATGTCAACCGGAACAGAGGGAGTTTTTGCTGGCGGAGACAGCATAACCAAGCGTTACAGACAGGTCACTACGGCAGTGGGTGATGGTACTATTGCAGCTCTTAGTGCATCAGCTTTTATAAATGATCTTAAAAAACGCAGAGAGCTAAACGGGAATTAATAAAAGGCTCCAAAATAATTGAAGCTCCAAATTGTAATAACTTAAAATATTTTCAAGTATGAAAAAAAATGTTGGCAGTACAGACAAATGGATAAGGGTAATTATTGCTCTTATAATTGTTGCCCTCTACTTCGGTAATGTAATAACCGGCACTCTGGCAATTGTTCTGCTGGTTGTGGCAGGTATCTTTATCCTTACAGGATTTGTAGGCTTTTGCGGGTTATATACTCTTCTTGGCATAAATACCTGCAGTAAAAAGTAAAACTCACATTAGAATTACAGACCGGTTGCCTAAACTATGATTTAGAGTAGCCGGTCAATTATTTTTAATAACGTAATTATTGACAAATTAAGCACTAAGCGGGCTAGATAAATTTTCTATATAATTAAATATTAACAAGGTGCTTTTTAATTGTGCTCATCAATGTTTTTTTATCTACGGGCTTAAGAATATAATCGTCACATCCTGAGTTTAATGCAATCTCCTTGTCTATTGAAAATGCGTTTATGGTTACAGCAACTATTTTTACGCTTTTGTTAAATTGTCTAATCTTTTTTGCAGCCTCAAGACCATCTGTAAGGGGCATTCTCAAATCCATAAGAATCATAGAGATTTCGGGGTTATCTCTCATAACGCACACTGCATCTTCGCCGTTCCAGACGTGAATTATAGAGAATCTTTCATCTGAGAGTATCTTTTCCAGCAATTTATAGCTTATTTCGTCATCTTCTGCAATTAGAATTTTGTGTGATTTCTCAACATCTACCGGATCACTTTTTTCTTTTAGAACTTCCGGCTTTGAAATGACTGGTATATATGGCAGAGTAAAAAAGAAGGTGCTGCCCCGACCCTCCTCTGACTCTACCCACACCTCTCCTTTCATCATATGGGAATAGGCTTTAACAATCGAGAGACCCAGACCAGACCCCTCGTGTGGTCTCTTATAATCCAGATCTGCCTGAACAAATCTTTCAAAAATGGCCTCCTGTCTGTTTTTAGAAATACCTGTCCCTGTATCCTTAACATAAAATATTATTGATTCATCTTTTAAAAATGTTCCAAACTCAATCTCTCCCGAATCTGTAAATTTTATCGCATTTTTTATAAGGTTGGTAAGAACTCCATCCAAAATATGCTGATCACTTACTATGACATTGGCAATCGTTTCGTCGTTTTTTAAATGAAGTAAAATCCCCTTCTCCTCGGTTTGCTTTAAAAAGAATTTATAGTGAAAATTTAGAATCTCCCTTATATTAACATTGCTGTAGACAACATTTAACTGACCGGATTCAATCTTGGATATCTCTATTATATCGTTTATTGTGCTTAAAAGCCTCTCTCCGCTTTTGTTTATAATCTCAAAATAGTATTGTCTGTCGTCACTTGTCAAGTCAACGTCATTTAGTAATTGCAGAAACCCCATTATCCCATTCATCGGGGTCCTTATCTCGTGACTCATATTTGCCAGAAATGCAGTTTTTAATCTGTCGCTCTCCTCTGCTTTATCTTTAGCCTTAATAAGATTTTCAATCATACTCACTCTATGCATTACAATGGCAATCTCGTGAGCAATCATCTCCATAAGCCTCACACTTATGGCATCGTAAGCGTTTTTGTCTGTATAGCTCTGAACAACCATTACCCCAATAGTAATCTGGTTGACAATAATCGGTACTCCCAGCCAGGACTCGCAAAGTGTTCCGATGAGATTAATCTGGTTCTGTTGCGCAAATTTGGACAACTCATCTCTGTTAATCAATAATGAGCTCTCTGCCTTTATAACCCATCCGGATAGTGTCTTCTTTGCATCCCACTCTTCAAATTTATCCTTTTCATCAAAAAAGAGCACCTTTTTTAGCTTTCCATCTTTGGCGTTGTATGTTGCCAGGAAAAAGTTATTTGCATCCATCACTTTACACAGCTCCTCCCTCACTATTTTGAGAGTCTCCTCAAGGCTGCTAGCGTTTGCAGAGGCCCTTGACACCTCGTATAAAACCTGCTGTATCTGTTCCTCTCTCTTCTCTTTTGTTATATCCCTCGCAACTCCAAACATAATATTATCCTCTTTATAGGGATAAGAGTTCCAGGATAGCCATTTAACGGAACCATCTTTACAGATGTAGCGATTCTCAAAACGATATACCTCTCTTCCGTCAATTATTGTGTTACTTACACTCGCTGTTGAGTCTCTGTCCAGAGGATGTACAAACTCTGAATATGGTTTTGACAAAAGCTCCTCTTTACTCCACCCTAGCTCTCTCTCCCAGGATGGGTTTAGCTCTTTAAAAAAGCCGTCATACCCGGCGATGCAAATCATATCAAGGACGTGATTGAAAATCTTGTCGCTGGTTTTAAGCTTATCTTCAAATATCTTTTTGCCGGTGATATCTTCAACTATTACTGCAAACTCTTTATCTCTGTTCTGGAATGCTGTAACACTAAAGTATCTATTAAGCTCCCCCGAGTAACTCTCAAAAGAGACAGGGACTCCGGTTAAAGCTACTTTTCCATATTTTTCAATCCAAATTTTCTCTGTTTTTGGCAGAACCTCAAGTACTGTTTTACCGATAATACTCTCTCTTTTCAAACCGGTAATTTTTTGGTATGCCGGGTTAACATCTAAGAACAGATAGTCTACCGGGACTCCCTTTTCGTCTACAATTATCTCGTGAACTGCAAGACCAAGCTGCATCTGGTTTACAAGAGCCCTGAATTTTTCCTCACTGCTCCTAACCTCCTCATCTGCTTTAACTCTCTCTGCAAGCTCCCTCTCCAGCTCCTCTGTGCGACTCTTTACAAGAGCTTCAAGCCGGATTTTTTCATCTCTCTTGAAAAGATTTGCTGCCCTAATCTTTAACATCGCCTTGATTTGTGAAGTCATCTCGGTTTCATCTATCGGCTTGGTCAAAAATGCCTCGGCCCCTGCTTCAAGCGCCTGGATTCTGTTTTGACGACTCTCTTTGAGAGCAGTTACGAATATAACCGGAATATCCACAAGCTCAGGATCACCTTTAAGTAGTCTGCAAACCTCATACCCGTCCATACCGGGCATCAAAATGTCCAAAAGGATAATATCCGGAATCTCTCTCTTTGCTAACTCAAGCCCCTTTTGACCGCTAAGGGCTGTAAAGAGCTCAAATTCGGGGAATGCGTCTGCGATGACAGCCTTTAAGCTTGTAAGGTTATCCTGGATGTCGTCTATTGCTAAAATTTTGACCATAGCATAGTATTTTAAATATTCCTGCAACTTTTTTTAACTAGGGAGGCGATTGCATTAATAAGTTCTTCCCTGCTTACGTTTCCTTTGTGAATAAGTTGATGAACATTGTTGTGTTTTAAAAATGAAAGCTCCTCCTTGCTTAGATACTTTGCTGTAAGTATAAGTACCGGAAGACGGGATGTCTCCTCTTTCTCTCTTATGTTTTTTAAAACCTCAAATCCATCCATCTCCGGCATCATCAGATCGAGTATCATAGCATCCGGAATCGTCTTTGAAATTTGCTCAACCGCCTCTACTCCATTTAGAGCAACATCAATAGTATAACCCACCTCCTCAAGTATATCTTTCATTTGAATAATAGCAGCCTCTGTATCCTCTACAAGTAAAATTCTTACAGGATCACGCTCTTCTACAAAATTTGTTGACTCGTTTATTTGCGAATCTATTACGGAGTCGTGTGGAAAATCCCGGAAGTTATCTGAACCGCTTATTGTGAGAGGAATAGTAATCGTAAAAACAGATCCCTCTCCCTTTTTGCTCTTTACTGTAATATCTCCACCTATTAGATTTGCATATTTTTTTGCAATAGCAAGACCCAATCCCGACCCTCCGTACCTCTTTGTGTTACTGCTGTCTGCCTGGCGGAATTCATCAAAAATAAATGGTATAAGATCTTTCTCAATGCCAATTCCGGTATCACGTACGGAGAGAATTAAACTCTCCTGTTTAGTCTTAACCGAAATTTCTACCGCTCCACTATCTGTGAATTTCACCGCATTTGACATAAGGTTTTGCAGAATATGTCTGCATTTATTGAAATCTGTTGTCAAGGTGAGATTCTCCTCACCGCTCACAATAACTTTAAGCCCCTTCTGATTGGCAACAGGAGTAATCATCTCTACCACCTCTGCTATCAATTCGCTTAAATTAAATGTCTTGACATTTATTTCATCCCTTCCTGCCTCAATCTTTGCCAAATCAAGAATATCATTTATAATATCCAGCAGTTGCTTTCCGTTTCGCGTAATAACATCAAGATAACCATACTCCTCTTTTGGAATTTTATCTTCCAGCCGTCTGTTGAGGACACCGGAGAGTGCAATGATTGAATTTAAAGGAGTCCGAAGCTCGTGGCTCATATTAGAGAGAAAAGTGGTTTTTAGACGGTTGGCCCTGTCCAGTTGAACTTTTTGCATATCAAGTTCTCTATTCTGTTCGGTGAGCTCTCCTGTCATTGATAACAGTTCGTTTTTTTGAGCTTCAAGCTCACTGTTTTGCTGTTCCAGTAGCTGAGATATTTTTATGTTTTTTCTATATGCAAGAATACCGCTCATCCTGGCGTTCAAAGTGTTGCTGGTAGAGTTTAAAAGATTAATATCCTCATCTGTAAAGCTGTTTAGAGTAGATAGAGATATTACTGCAACTACCACATCCTCTACAACAACAGGAATTGTTAATATTTCATTAGGTTTAAACTGTCCACTTACGGTAGAGAATGTGAACCGGCACTCGGGTGAAATAGATTTGATGTGGTGAACACTTTTGGTTGATATTGCGGGGCCGAATTCACCCTCAAAATTCAGTGCAGAGAAAGGCTTGCACCCCGACTCATCCATTCCCAGACACTCAAATCGTTCAAATTGACTCTCTTTTTCATTAAGCAGATAGAGAGCCCCCATCTGGGCATTGGTTAACTCGATAATATTGCTTAAGAGTTTATGACAAAACTTATGAGCATCTTCAAAGATAAGCATATCGCCGGTGAGTTTTGATGAGTTCTTGTTGAGTATAAACTCTTTCTCTATTACATCTGCAAGTTCATTGTACGATCTTGAGAGCTCTCCGAACTCATTTTTCGAATTATAACTACTGCGGGACCCTATCTCTCCCTTTATAAATCGTTTTGTAGAAGAGCTTAATTCAGTAAGTGGTCGTTTTATATTTCTCATTAAGAGATATATAACAAATATTGTTGAGATAAAGATAAAGAGCACAACAATAACTAGCTGTCTATTGAGAGATCTATTAAGTTCATTTGCATTTAAATAGAGCTCTTCCCCTTTGTTAAAAGCAAATTTGTCAATTATCTCTATGTTTGTAACAATTTGATTTACCATCTCTCCTCCGGCGCCGGTTCGCTTGGTTCTCTCAGCTGCAGCCTTTATACTCTTCATCCTGTAAAGGCGAATTGTCTCCTCCCGGATTGATTGCCACTCTACAAGTGAGGTATTCAGGCTCTCCACATCCTCCTTAGGTCCCAGATATTGATTTCTAAGCACCTCCATTTCTTTGAACAAATCTGCATTGAATTTTTCAATTTCTACCAAGATTGCTTCACTCTCTTGGTCACTCTCAGAGATAACCAGATCCTTCATAGCCCGGTGAATAGAGAGCACATCTGCCTTAATCCCTCCTAACGCTCTACGCACCTGCAGAGGGTGGTTATATATTCGGCTAACTTCCGATGCAATCCTGTCTGTGTGTTTCCAGGCGGTTACAGCTAAAATAGTTCCAAACAACAGAATTATTGCAAATCCTATTTTCAGTTGCGTTCCTATCTTTATATCGTCTATTTTCATATATCTACAAATTTACCTTTTTTATTCATTTGAAATATTGCCGAATATGGGATAACCTCTCGAAATCCATATCCGGATAGAGTCTCTCTCTCTGCCTCTCCGGTAACCAAGTAGGTTTCTGCAGAGATACATTTTGTTATTTTTTCCACTATTGAGAGTCTATGTTTTGGTTTGTAATAGAAGAGCAGATTGCTGCAGAAGACGATGTCAAATTCGCCGAAAATACTGCTGGGAGGACAATAGGCTTCATTAGAGAGAAGATCAAACTGAGAAAATATTACTCTGTTTTTTATGAGTGTAGATATTACGTAGTTATCTCCCTGCTTTTTGAAGTAGGTATTGAGCCGTTTAAGAGATATATTGCCAACCATATTGGTTGAAAAAACTCCTTCACTCGCTTTAGAAACCTGTGCAGGATCAATGTCAGTTGCAAAGATTCTGTATGTTAAGGGGATGTTTGAGGTTGCTATTAACTCCTCACATAGAATTGCCAGTGAGTATGCCTCCTGTCCTGAAGCAGATGCAGCCGACCAAATTCTAATCTCTTTTTGGTGCTCTCTCTGCTTTAAACTAAATAGTGACGGAAGAATATGCCTCTCCATAATTGCAAATGTTATGGGATTTCGAAAAAAATCACTGTAACAAATTAGTAGAGAATCTTTTAAAGCTAAGCACTCATCTCGGTTTGTACCTAAAAGTGACAGATAATCCTTTTTAGATTTTACTCCGGTTGCAATTAATCTCTTCTCTACAGATTTCAGCAGAAATGTCTCCTCATATTTTGAGAGGTTCTCTCCCGTCTCCTGCAAAACATATGACATTATATCTCTTAATTCACTATCCATAAAATAACTAATAACGATTACTGCAATTAGGAGATTGAACTTTTCTCAGGCTGTAAACAATGAGTCTAGTAAATATAATCAATATTATTTAACTCCCCTATTCTAGATTGCTAATATTGCGGTTTTGCTTGCCCGTAACTTGATTGACCCATATTGAAGCTGTAATCTAAATGTGTAAATTATTGAAAAAATAGAGCTAATATTGTAGATAATTTAGTAATGAATGTGTTTATAAAACCATTTTTCAACTATCGCATCTTTATATGGGTGCTTCTGGCTCTTGCCATAATAATGGGTGGAGTATCACTGGTTGTTGCCTATACATACAACCTTCAAAAAGAGACTGAGAGGTATATTGAGCAATCCCGTAGCAGCGTCAATGTGGCTAAAGAGATGGAGAGTGAACTTGCATCAATTAAGGAGCTAACATCCAATTATTTGATGAATAAATCTAACAGATGGCTGGACTCTCTTAAAACTAGACAATCAAAATTTCTAACCCATCTGGAGCGTGCCAGAAGCCGGGCTAACACACCGGAGGAGATACTTCTTATTCAGCAGATATCTGCACTCTTCTCTAATTATGAGCAGAATATTCTCATTGCCGTTTCAACCCTAAGGTCTGGTGAGATTGGCAAAGCCAATGCGCTTTTAGTTCACTCTGCACAAAATTTGTTAGTTACCATACAGCAAAAAAGTAACGAGTTTATAACCTTCAACCTTAAGGCTGAGGTTTTCCACGAATCTGTAATAAGCCGTACCAATGTTATAATATTGAGAATACTTATATTTCTGGGGTTTGGTGGTATTGCTGCAGGGTTTCTGCTTGGGTGGCTTATCTGGAGGATGCTCTTTGCACCAATAACTCAGCTTGTCCTTAAGGTGAGGGGAGTTTCTGGAGAAGCTGTATTTGAACAACTTAAGCTTCCTCGCGGTGGAGAGCTGGACGAGCTTGGCGAGAGGATAAAGGACTTGATAGACAGGATTAACAGAGCTAATGAAGATCTCTCCAGAAATAAGGAGCTACTTCAATACTCCAATAAGTTCGCCAATCTTGGGAAGATTGCTCCCACAATTGCTCACGAAATACGCAACCCTCTGGCAGCTATTAAGATGCTGGTATACTCAATAAGAGAAGAGGCCAATCTGCCGGAAGCAATAAAGGAGGATTTTGACATCATCTCACGCGAAATTGACCGCATAGATAATTTCACCAAAGATTTTCTCAGATTCGCCAAACCTGCCGACCCTATACTAAGTGAGATTAATCCTTCTGAGCCGTTGAATGAGGTCATTAAGCTGCTTACTCCGAGGTTGACAAAAAACAGTATAGTTCTAATAAACAATACTTTAAAGTCTAAATGGATAGTAATGGCAGATTCCGGTCATCTTAAACAGGTCTATATGAACATTATCCTAAATGCGCTGGAGGTTATGCCACAAGGGGGAGAGCTTGTAATAGATGCAGAGATTGTAACGGATAGAGATCTTATAAACCCCGGTAAAAGACGTAAATATCTTCGGCTGGACTTCTCAGATACCGGACCGGGTATCCCGGAAGCCATTATGAAAACTCTCTTTGAGCCTTTTATTAAAGGTAGTGATATGGGTGTCGGGATTGGACTCTCAATTTCTCAAAGCATTGCAAACTCTCACAGCGGATGGATAAGGGCAGAGAACAAACCCAACGGAGGAGGAGCAATATTTCGCTTCTATCTGCCAATTATTAATTAACATCTTTGTTTTAGTATTTATAATCAACTAATTAACTCTTTATGTTTAAGTTGCTAATAGTAGATGACGAGCAAAGCGTAAGGTACTCTTTCAAAAAGCTTTTTAACTCCTCTAACTACACATTTTGTGAAGCAAGTAATGCCGATGAGGCTATTGCCTCCTTTAAAAAAGAGAGGCCGAGCCTGGTTATTCTGGATATAGAGATGCCCGGCAGAGACGGTATTCAGGTTCTTAAAGAGCTTAAGGAGATATCTCCTAAAACACCGGTTATTATCATTACCGCATATGGATCTGGCGACAGAGTTATAAAGGCGATGAAATATGGTGCATATGAGTATATTGAGAAGCCATTTGATATCCCCAGACTGATGGTGGTTATTGAGGAGGCACTTAAAAATTCAGTTTCAGAGGAAGAGTCAAGAGCTTCTGAACCTTTAAAGAGAAAACTACCTGCAATAAAAAGTGAGGAGGTACTTGTAGGTGAGAGTACCGCAATTAAAGAGGTCTTCAAACTAATAGGAAGGGTCGCAACCAGCGATGCAAGTATTTTGATTGTTGGGGAGAGCGGTACGGGCAAAGAATTAGTAGCCAGAGCAATTCATAATTACAGTGACAGGGCTGCCAAACAGTTTATTGCAATAAATTGTGCTGCTATCCCGGAAAATCTGCTGGAGAGTGAACTCTTCGGTTATGAAAAAGGGGCGTTTACGGGTGCAGATAAGCAAAAGATCGGTAAGTTTGAAGAGGCAAATGGTGGAACACTTTTTCTTGACGAAATCGGAGATATGAGTCTCTCTCTTCAGGCCAAACTGTTACGTATTCTTCAAGAGGGCACTCTGGAGCGTCTTGGGGGAAATAAAACACTAAAGGTAGACGCAAGGATAGTAGCAGCAACAAACAGGAATCTGGAGAACGATATCTTAAGCAAGGCCTTTCGTGAAGATCTTTACTACAGACTCAAGGTGATAACAATCTCACTCCCTCCGCTAAGAATGAGAAAAGAGGATATTCCGTTACTGACCCGCCACTTTCTTAGAAGACACTCCTCCGGTATAAAGGGGGAGAGTATATCATTACACCCGGATTCAATGAAACAGCTACTTGACTATAACTGGCCCGGAAACATAAGAGAGCTGGAGAATGTGATAAAAAGAGCTGTTATTCTTTCAAAAGGGAGCATAATTAGCCCCGATCTCCTGTTTGAAGGGGTGGAGAGGCAGGTACTACAAAGCTCTCCGGAGAGATCCAGGCTATCTGCCTACCTTAACTCTAACATTACCTCAAGCGAAGGGGATGTATATAAACTGGCCATAGAGGAGTTTGAGAGGGATCTTATTCAGTGGGCACTTACAAAAACAGGCGGAAATCAGGTGCAGACAGCAAAACTACTTGGTATCTCAAGGGTAATGCTTCACGAGCGAATCGAAAAGTTCAAATTAAAGTAGATTTTACAGGAAAGTGCAAAAAAAACTTACACCCAGCAAATTTTTTTAGCACTAATAAAATGAAAATTCAACCACAATAATTCGCTAATGACTCATTACGTGCATATTAAATTTATATGCCTTTTTATTGAATTTTAGCCGTATTTAAACTAGTCGCTGCAAACGGCTCTATGTCTGCTACTTATGCAGTTTGGCACGCTATTTGACAATCATTAGGAGGAAAAAAAAGAGATACCGTTCTTAATTAATAATATTAAAAATTAAATTCAAATGAAAAAAGTTACATTCCTTTCGGCTCTTGTTCTTATGATTGTTCTTGCAACAGGTTGCGCAAAATTACCTCAGGTAGAACTTGACGCTGCTACAGCTGCTCTTGATTCAGCAAAAGTTGTTGAAGCTAACCGTTACCTTGCAGATGAGTTCAACGCTCTTCAGGATTCACTAAACTCTGCTAATGTAGAGATCGAAGCTCAGAAATCTAAGCTTTTCATATCTCGTAACTACAAAGCAATCACTGAGAAACTTGTTAATATTACAACTTCTGTAGAAGGTCTTAAAGTTAGAGCAGAAGAGCGCAAGATTCAGGTTCGCACAGAGGTTCAGGACACTTTGGTTGTTCTTAACGAACTTATCCTGGAAGACAAAGCTCTACTAGCTAAAGCTCCTAAAGGAAAAGAGGGCAAAGCTGCTCTTGAGGCAATTATGAATGACATCACTGTTCTTGAGGCTTCTGTTGCCGAGATCAACACCCTTATCACTAATGGTGACTACCTGACTGCTCAGGATAAAACTAACGCTTCTAAAGCTAAAGCTGAGGCGATTAAAGAAGAACTTACAGCTGCTATCGGCAAAACAAAAAGACGCTAATTACTGAAAATTCAATAAAATTTTCAGATAGTTTTTATTTGTATACTTTTGTAAAGCCCTTAAATTTTTAAGGGCTTTACTTTAATAATAGAGAGATGGGATTTCGCAGGTTATTCAAAAAGGGGAGATTTTTATTTTATATAGGGGTTCCGATATTTATGGCAGTTCTTATTCTTGGAGCTGTCACTCTGTTTTCACAGAAGCCCCCAACCGAAAAAATTGAGGCGGCCAGAATAGCAATAGCAGATGCCGTTAAGGATGAGGCCGACATCTACACCCCGGATCAACTTGCAATTGCCCAGAAGAAGTGGGAAGAGGCTATGGACGAATGGAAGCTCAATAATGAGAAGAGTGCAATAGTTCGAAATTACTCTAAAGCTATCGTTTTTGCAGATCTTGCAATTAAAACAGCTAACAGCGCAGCCATAGAGGCTAAAAAAGTAAAGGAGAAATTATTTAAAGAGCTTCAGGTTAATATCGCTGCACTTAAAGTTAGTGTCAACTACATTGAACAGGCTACCTCAAAGCTTCCCCTTAATCACAATATCCGCAAAAAACTTACCCCCTATTTAATGAAGCTCAATGAGGTTGAATCTGCATTTAACCGAAACGATCTGCTATCTGCAAAAAAGAGCATTGAGACAATCAAGAAAAACATTGAGGTTTTAAAGAGGCAAACCACAGAGTTACTAAAAGAGTACTTTAGCAGCTACTCCAAATGGGTGAAACTGGATCAGGATATGAAGCAGTGGTCCAAAACCAATAACTCTGTAAGCCTGGTTGTAGATAAATTCTCCAAGAGCTGTATTGTTTATAAATCCGGGAAAAAGCTGAGGGAGTTTGATGTTGAGCTTGGTCTTAACTGGCTTGGAGACAAGCTTCAGCGGGGAGATAAAGCAACTCCGGAAGGGAGATATTCAATTACTGCCAAAAAAAGCGGTAGCAAAACGATCTATTATAAAGCTCTTTTGATTAACTTTCCTAACGAAGAGGATAAAAGACGTTTTAGCAAAATGAAAGCCCAGGGAAGCATCTCCAGAAATGCTCATATTGGAGGGATGATTGAAATTCACGGCGGGGGAGGAAGAGGGATAGACTGGACAGAGGGGTGTGTTGCTCTGGAGAACAATGATATGGATGCCCTTTTTGCTCTTTGTTCTGTGGGAACTCCGGTGGCAATTGTAGGTTCGCTCACTCCACTGGAGAAGATTTTTAACCTGGATGAGGTAGAGTAAATTAAAACTGAAGATTATGGAAAACAGAGATCAGCTTCTAACTCCTGAACCTAAAAGAGGTTCTTCAGGAAGAGTCATAGTGGTGGCCGGGATGTTTATAGCCTCGGTTTGCTTGGTTATATTTTTGTTTATCAATTCGGCAACTCTCAAGGAGATTGCATTCTCTTTTTACAGTTACAGAGATCCTTTGGGAGCTCTTGCAGAGAAAGACTCAGTTCAACTTACAAAACAGCTCAATAGTGTAAACAAAAGGATAACCACTCTTCAGAAGAGAATAGAGAACCTAATGCCTTACGGGCCATATATGGTTGTAAATACTACAAAGAACACCTTCGTACTCCGGACCAGAAAAGAGATAATTGTAGAGGGGATATGCTCTACCGGCAGCTATGTTCTTCTGGATGGAGGCAAGGGCAAACAGTGGATGTTTAAGACACCAAAGGGTCAGTTTAGAATCCTGAGCAAAATTGTAGATCCGGTATGGATTAAACCCGACTGGGCATTTGTGGAGGAGAGCCTCCCTGTACCTCCCAGAAATCACCCGGATCGTTACGAGTACGGGACACTGGGAGATTATGCCCTCTCCCTTGGCGATGGTTACCTTATTCACGGAACTCTCTACCAGAGATTCTTAGGGCTTCCGGTAACTCACGGATGTATCCGTCTGGGAGATGACGACCTTAAAGCTGTCTACAAAAATCTTGATATAGGATCCAGAGTCTATATCTATTAATAACCTACAGGAATGGATAATAACAACAGATACAAGAAAAAATTTCCACTTAGAGCAATAGTCGCTTTTGTGGTAATTCTCGTTCTTCTAACCACTATCTCGTTTATTTTATTTGGGCTTTACCCTGTTAGAAGAGAGGTAAAAAACATCTCCGGCTATATCGAGAGTAAACCACTAAATAATGATGCAACCCTCTCCCCTGAGCTAAGAAAATTGATAGATGAGATACGATCCAAAGAGCACTATGCTGCTTTTTTGAACACAACACTTAAGCATTCGAAAGGTGACTCAATAGCACTCTTTATAGACTTACGGGATAGTCTGGCAATTCTCTCTTTTAAAGGGGTCTCCCTCTTTGAGTCGAAGATATCCGGTATAAAAATCAACTCGGGTTTAAAGAAACTCCCTCACTTTTTCCGTGACAGCCTATACTCAGGACCTATGGAGGTGAACGAAGAGATCTCAAGTATAGAGAAGTTTCCTGTTGTGGTAAAGAAGGCACCAAAAGATACAATCGAAGCGAATCAAGCCTCTGCACCGGTTCTACCTGTTCAGTACGATGTGTTTCTTGCCTTCTCTTTTGACAACAATATGGTTATTCAGATAGATCAGCAGGAGGAAGATCTTATTGGAACCAAACAAGATTACAGAAGATACTGGCGCCAATACTCACGCTGGTTCCGCAATAAAAACCTGAACGCTCTAAAGAGCAGTAGTGAAAGAGGTTACATATACCACCTTGCAATTGAACTGGCTCGCGAAGATGCAAGATCTATCTACAGGGCGCTTCCTCTTAAGCCTGCAGTTGTAGTTCGCTACTAATCTGTAATATAAAACTCTTTAGAGTCAATTAAGATTGACTCCTGAGTATCTCTGTTCCAGATATAATACTCAATTTTCCACTTTCCGTTATTCCCTGAGGGGTTTATAGACATCGTATTAAATCCCGGCGTATAGAATCCGTAAGGGCCAAACTCCTGCCTGCTTCCATTTGGATAGATTACAACATATTTACATAGCCAGATCGCTATTCCGTTACTATTGAGATATGTATTGGTATGAGGTCCCTCTATCCAGGTTCCGAAAACCTTCTCTCTTCCAGCAAGATACCCCCCCTCATAAAGCTCTTTCTGAGACCATCTGTCACCTCTTTTAATAATAATCAATTTTTTGTCATATTCTGTCTGATCATAAATACCAATCCCTGTATCTTTAACCCTCCATCCAGATGCAGATTTTTTCTCCTCTTTTCCATAGGTGGTTGTAAACTCAATACTTCCTGCATCTTTTGTCTCCTGAGTCTCCCGGTTCCAGACAAACCACTCCACCTTCCACTTACCTTTTGTGTACGAACCCGGATTGATACCGAAATATGTGAATCCGGGGGCATAAAACCCGTGAGGTCCCGATTCGAATGTTTTGCCATCGGGGTATGTTAATTTGTACTTATAAAGCCAGATTGCAACTCCGTTACTGTTCAGATATGTGCTGGTGTGAGGCCCCTCAATCCAAGCTGCAAATTGTTGATTCCCTTTGTATCTTCCGGCCAATGCTCCATTTTCATACAGCTCCTTTATATCCCAGGTATCACCCTTCTGTGCTATATTTAGTCTCTTATCATAGTTTTCGTCAACAACTATTAACCCGACTCCAATGCCGGAGGCTCTCCATTTCTGGCTAAATCCGTCTATTACAATTGTAAAAAACAGTATAAATACAAGCAGTTTTTTCATAATTATTTATTGTTTAAGAAATTTGGTTTAAAAGTTCAGTCGAGAATTTGACTACAATTTTTATTAAAGTTAAAAAATTCTTTGAAATGCCCGAATGGTATAACCATAAACACTTCTGGAAGTTTTTAGCTATCTTTATAATCCTATTTAAAAAATTTTGAAATGGATACAATTGTTGAATTATACTCAGGCGATTTATGGGAGTGTGAAATCATCAAAACTCTTTTGGATGACAGAGAGATAGAGAGCTTCCTTCGCAATGATATAAGGGCAGCTTACGGTCCTCTTGGCTCTTTGTCACAATCGGTTAGAATTATGATAAAAGATTCTGATCTTATAAATGCACAAGAGGTTGTTAAAGAGTTTTTTGAGAACCGGAAAAAAGAGTAATTGCCAAATTGAATTTTGTTTCTCCTCTATTTTTGCATATAAGCCTTATAGCTTTGACAATCATAGAAATAAAACCTTCTCTGCTCCTCTCCTTTATCATCTTTCAGAATTAGTGAGTCCATTATAGTGACCGATAGAAAATAGGGTTTCAGTATCTGCTCTACCGTACCCTCCTTTAACCTCTTCCTGCGGAAACGATCTGTAGTTACATAAATAGCGTCCTTTCCATTTAACCCGGAGAGGTCATTATCATCCAGAGCAAACTGGAATGCGCTTTTGCCAATAACATTCCCGGCATAGATATGGTCTGCCATATAAAAATTTAGTACTGCAGATACTTTATATGAGTTATCTGAGAAGATAAAATCCTGATTATTTCTCTCATTTAGGCTCTCAACCTTTTGTGCAAGCCTCTCCCAGCCCCACCAGGTGTCATCTGAGTTGACCTTAACCGGCATCCAGATAAGCTCTGCAATTAACGCTATATGGAATACAACTGAGAATCCTGTTTGCCACCTTAATAAGGAGTTACTCTTTAAATAGAGAGCCACCATTACAGCCGAAGAGAGATAGAGCGGCATAATCCAGTTTATCTTTACCCAATATATAAAAGAGATTCCTGTAAAGAGAAAGAGCATAGGAAGAGCAAAGGAGGCAGCAAAGAGCAGATAATCCTCTATTCTCTCCCCTTTAATGTACCTTTTTACCAGAAGATAGCCTGATGCAAATATCGAGAGAAAGAATAGCGGAAGTGCGAGTAAAAGCTGAGATGCAAAGTAGCCCGGGAAGTGCAATGGGTTAAAGCTGAAAGATGACATCTGCGTCGCACGCTCTGCTGCCTGATATCTAAAGGAGATGAACTCGTTATCTACATTCCAGAGAACAACCGGTAAAGTAGCAATCAAAAAAGCAAGGACAAACAATAAAAAATTTAGTGAGAAGAGTTTGCTGCGATGATCTTTTGATAATAACAGAAAAATAGTTACTCCTGCAGGCAGAAAAATCCCTGTGTATTTACTGACAAATGCCAATCCCGCCACTAAGCCGGCTGCAAACCAGCAGTACCATTTTCCACCCTTAACTGCATTGAAAGCCAGCAGAAGAGTCAATGACCAAAAGAAGAGCAGTGGTACATCAGGTGTACTGTTTATGCTTAGTATTGTAATAAAAGGAGCTGTTATTAGGAGAATTAATGCTCGCTTTATTGTCTCGTTTGTAAGGAATGGCTTTATAAAAAGGTATAGAAACAGAAGAGTAAAAGAGGTCATTATAAAATCTGAAATGTGAAGCGTAAGAACAGACTTACCCAGTATAAGGATAAATAACTTAATCATATACGCAATCATAGGCGGATGATCAAAATAGGATAGCGCCAGATTGTCCGAGTAGTAAGTGTAGTATGCATCCTGAGGCATCAGTCCCATAAAACTTACTGCAATTACTCTAAGAAGTGTAAAGAGAGTCAGCACTACTAGAAACTCCCTATCTTTGAATACCCTTTTTATCATTGAACAAAGTTATAAAAAAGAGACTGAATAATATAAAGTATATCTTAGGGGAAATTTAGTATCTTTACATAATATTTACACAAATTTTAATTTATTATGAAAAAATCATTCCTGACAATTCTACTAGTTGTTTTTGCAACTATGATGTATTCACAAAGCCCTGTAGTAAAAACACAATTCAATGCCGGAGTCGGGATCTCCTCTTGGGGACTTCCTGTTTATGTCGGAGTTGATTTTGGTGTGCATCAGGACATAACTGTAGGAGCCGAGCTCTCTTTCCGTACAAGATCTAACTATGGGTCTGTTATTGGAATATCCGGAAATGCAAACTATCACTTTAATACAATATTGAACATTCCTTCACCTTGGGATTTTTATGCAGGTCTGAATATTGGGTATTTAATCTGGAATTATGATAACCAGTATGTTGGAGCACACGCTTCCGGCTTTGGTATCCAAGGACAAATAGGTGGACGCTATTTCTTTAGCGACAAATTTGGTATTAACCTTGAGTTCGGTGGTGGAAACGCATTTAGCGGCGGAAAACTTGGAGTGACTTTCAGGCTATAAAGCTTACTAAAACTAGGACTCAGAGAGAGCAGCACCTATTGCAGTTGCATACTCTGCATCCTGAGGAAATTCGAACCTGATATTGTAGAGTCTGGAGATATCTTCCAAAATGGCTCTCCCTATCAGGTTTTTGCTTCCATTACCTGTCACCATTACCGATGTGGCTTCTCTGCTTTTGGCAGCAAACACAGAGATAACACCAATTACCTGAAAAACCAGATTAATAATTCCAATCGCCATATCATCCCTCTCTGCAGTATCCAGCATTTTACCAAAATTTGATGCGGTAGACTTGCCGCTTAAGAAGCTGATTCCGGAGTCCGATATATCTTCAATCAAGAGGTCTACTTTAGAGATATCACCTCTCCCTGCCATTTCCAGAATATGTTCAAAATCGGTTGCGTTTAAAAGCACCCTTGAAAGCCCGGCTATTGTTCCCCCTCCAACTCCTGTACCACCCAGGTGAGTAATCTTCTCCTTTGTTGCTTCGATAATAGAGGTCCCCGTTCCAATATTGGCTATTATTACGCTCTCCTTTTTTGAGAGAAACATCCCCCCTATCCCTATTGCATTAATCTCATCAATTTTTTTGGTGGGAATCCCGAAGAGATTATTTTTAATGTTTATAGCACCTGCCCCTGTAATTATTATCTTCTCAATGCTTGACATTGATAGGTTGCTCTCTACTATTATTTTCCCGAGGGCTCCTGTTGCAGATGTTATTGCATCATAAGCCTTTGTCTTGACTGTCCTTATGACCTCACCACTTTCTACAGCAACAGCCTTGGTTGTTGTACTGCCAATATCTATTCCAATTATCATTTTCTGCTATTTATGAAATCCATACCAAAGCTAATCAGAATTCCGATTTAAGTAATAAATCTACTTTACAATCTGTGTCACTCTTTGAATTGTGTGTGCAGAGAAATAGCCGAGAGCATAATCTCCGGTTATATTGCTTGTAGGGTTAGATGGCGTTACTCCTCCCGGACGGCCGGATGATAATTGGGTTAGTGCATAAAAGTAGTTATAGACATTTTTATCTATGCAGTGCATCTCAACGGAAACTGTATCACCTTTCTCAATCCCGGGATCCCTGCTAAATAGTGGGCGGCCATTTACCAATCCATTATTTAAATTATCGTTAAAAACCGAATAGGAGTTCTCTTTCTCACCGTTAACAAAAAGATAGAACCGGTAGTAGTTACCCAATTGTAGAGGATCTGTATAGAGGGGAACAGTATAATAGAGCTCTTTTGTGGAGTTAAAGATTAAAGGGGCAAATGCAAGAGAGTCCAGCGACACCTTCTTTGGCATTGAAGATATAGCATAAAAACTCTTACCCTCAACATTAACAGTTAAGTAATAACTGTTCTCTGCAACCCCGGTAATCTTGTTGGTTTTATATACTCCCTGACTCATCTCTGTGAGTGTATCTTTTAATCCTCTGTTGTCGGAGATAATTACCAGAGCGTTTGTGACTGCCGGAAAACTATTCTCGCTGCCGAAATTTACTGTGCGGGAAATTTCAACATAATATGGACCAGGGGTATCTGTTATATTGCCCTCAATTACAATTAGTGGTTCAATCGAATTTAGATTGATGGATATCTCCTTTTCACAGGATAGTATGGCAACTATTACTGTCAATTGTATAACTCTCTTTTTCAACTCACCCCAAATTTTCATAACTGTCAAAACTTAAAATTGTAAGTAAAGCTGGGAATCCATCTAAATAGCGAGGTTTGAACAGCAACTGTTTTTGACGGGTCATCCTTATCCTCTTCAAAAGATATTACATAGGCATTTTCTCGCCCGTATGCATTATAGAGGCTAAAGTTCCACGATGATTCATATCTCCCTTTGTGTTGTTTGGTATATGTTGCACCTATATCCAACCTGTGATATGAGGGCATTCTGTATCCATTTCTCTCTGTATAGTTGAAGATTACATTGTTATCAATTGTATATTTTCCACTTGGAAATGTGACTGCATTCCCGGTATAATAGACAAATAGTCCGGTTAGAGACCAGCTCTTTGTAAGCTGGTACATAGCTACCATTGTAAGATCGTGTGTGCGATCCTGTTTTGCCGAATACCATTTATCGTTGTTAATACCCTCTATCCTCCTCTCTGTTTTTGACAAAGTATAACCCAACCAGCCGGACAATCTCCCTGTTGTTTTTTTAATCAGGAACTCAACTCCGAAAGCCCGTCCCTCTCCGTAAAGCAATTCGCTTTCAATGTCGTCGACTGTACCAATATCTGCACCATTTTTATAATCAATCTGATTATTAAGCTCTTTATAATAGGACTCAATGCTAAGCTGATATTTATCCTCGTTAAAGTTTCTGAAATAGCCGATACTATACTGGTCGCTGGTTTCTGGTTTAATGTTATAGCTGTTTCCAATCCACTGGTCTGTAGGAGAAGTGCTTATAGAGTTACTTAATAGGTGCAGATTTTGGGAGTTTCGTGCATAACCACCCTTTATGCTGCTATTTCGGTTAAGCATAAGGCTAAACTGAATTCGGGGTTCCAGATTTATATAGCTCTTTCCAAATTTACCGGAAGGGAGTGATATGCTGCCTGTAAGCTCTCCTCCATCGTAAATGCTATAAGTATCTCCCCCTAGAATTGTATAGGAAGAGAGCCTGATTCCATAGTCAAGAGTTAAAAAATCAGAAATTTTCATATTATTATTTACAAAAAAAGCACTCTCCAGAGAGAGCCTGCTCCTCTTCTCTCTTGTCGCTATCCCATCTCCTTCAAAACGACTCGGAGAGATTTTGTGATATATCGCACTTAACCCAAAACGGATTGAGTTCTTTGAGTCCGGGAAGTATTGAAACTCCTCTTTAATATTCCAGTCGATAATCTCTGAGTTGATATTAAATTTGCTATTGCCCCCTCCAATGGTAATTTTATAGTTATAATCGCTATAAATCAATGAGGTGTTGGAAAATAGTTTTGGCCCCATAATACTATTCCATCTCAGGGTGCCTGTCTTATTACCCCAGTCTATACCAAAGTCATCTCCAAGTCCAAGAACATCTCTGCCAAAGTAGCCGGATGCAAAAACTCTGTTTTTGTCATCTATCTTAACATTTGCTTTTGCGTTAAAATCATAGAAATAGAGTTTATTCTCTTTAAACCTATCCGTCAGCTTTAAAAAGAGATCTGCATAAGTTCTTCTTCCGGAGAGAATAAAAGAGGATTTATCTTCAACAATAGGCCCCTCAATACTGAGCCGGCTGCTTATTAGCCCTACACCTCCTGTTGCTGAATACCTGTGGTTATTGCCCTCCTTCATCTTAATATCAAGAACAGACGACAGCCGTCCGCCGTATTGAGCCGGAGGGTTTCCCTTAATAATGGATGCATCCTTTAATGCATCGCTGTTAAAGGTGCTGAAAAATCCCAGCAGGTGTGACGCATTGTAAACAGATGCCTCATCGAGCAAAATAAGATTCTGATCTTCTGTACCCCCTCTCACATAAAAGCCACTGCTCCCCTCTCCTGCAGATTTAACCCCCGGAAGTAGCTGAATAGTTTTAAGAATATCTCTCTCTCCGAATATGACCGGTAATTTTGCACTCTCCTTAATATCTACTCTCTCTACTCCAATTTCTGTCCTTCTTATGTTGTCGTTTCTCTTCTCTGCCCATACAATCAGCTCTCTCAACTCAATAATATTCTCACTCATCTCTCTCTCAATTATCTTATTTGAGTTTAGCTTCACATCCAGAGTGTCGCTTTTATATCCTATAAAACTGTAAATTATTCGATAATCTCCATTGGGTAAAGTAAGAGAGTAGAAGCCGTACTCATTGCAGGTTGTTTGATTTATCAACCTTGAATCCAGAGCTTTAACCGAAACACCTATCATAGTTTCTCCGGTTAATCTATCTCTTATTGTACCGCTTATTGTAAACCTTGTCTGAGCGCCAAGATTATTGACGCAAAAAAGAGTAAGCAGGGCTATAAATAAATTCTTGTAATAGTATGCCGATGACATTATCTGTAATAAAATCTATGTTGATATATATCAACAACAAACAGAAGAAAAAGTTAATCCAAAGTCTTACTACTATAGACCTGGTTCTCCTGTTCGGCAACTCTTATGAATGTAGTGCGTTTAGATAACTCTTTTAGCTGTGATGCACCCACATAAGTGCAGGTGCTGCGTACCCCGCCTAAAATGTCAAGAACAGTATTATCTACATCGCCGCGATATGGCACAACCACGGTTTTTCCTTCACTTGCCCTGTAGTCTGCAACACTTCCCGAGTGTTTTTTCATAGCAGTTGAGGAGCTCATTCCGTAAAACATCTTATATTTTTCGCCATTCTTCTCTACCATCTCACCCCCGCTTTCATTGTGCCCGGCCAACATACCGCCCAGCATCACAAAGTCCGCTCCGGCACCAAATGCCTTGGCAACATCTCCGGGTGTAGAGCACCCTCCGTCGCTTATAATCTGACCGCCCAGCCCGTGAGCAGCATCTGCACACTCAATAATTGCAGATAGTTGCGGATAGCCTACCCCTGTCTTAATTCTGGTTGTGCAGACAGATCCCGGACCGATTCCAACTTTAATTATATCTGCACCTGCCAACAAGAGCTCCTCTACCATCTCTCCGGTTACCACATTGCCGGCAATTATAACTTTATCCATAAATTTTTTACGGGTCTGTTTCACAAACGCCACGAAATGCTCAGAATACCCGTTAGCTACATCTATGCAGATAAACCTCAACCTTGGGTTCATCTCGATGATTTTGGATAATTTGTCAAAATCTGCAGTACTTGTGCCGGTACTAACGGCAATATAGTTCTCGGTATCTTTAGGAGCGCTTCTTAGAAAAGCGCCCCATTGATCTATTGTGTAGTGTTTATGGATTGCGGTAAACATATTATGTTTCTGCAACGCCAGCGCCATCTCGAAGGTGCCGACTGTGTCCATATTGGCTGCCATCACAGGAATACCAGTCCACTCGCTTTTTGTGTGTAAAAGCTTGAATGTCCTTTCCAGTTTAACCTGTGACCTGCTTTTAAGAGTAGAACGCTTAGGGCGGAACATCACATCCTTAAAGCCCAGTTTAATGTCGTATTCTATTCTCATTATCTGTTATAACCGTTGCGGCTATTTCTTGCTGTTTCGTTTTTCTGCCTTGGCAGCGCGTTTCTCCTTGAGGCTCTTCTGAGGCTCTTTTTTGGTAGATTTCTCTTTAATATCCTTCTCTTTAGCCATAGTTTTTATAGTTTAATAATCTGCACTAATGTACGAATATTTTACCTTTTTGCCTTAAATTTTCTTTTAGAAATTGCATCTTTCAATTCTACTGCTTAGGTCGCTTATGAAACGAGCCATCGGTGCGCCATCTACCACATCGTGGTCCATTAGAACAGTCATATTAAGTATTTCCCGAATCTCTATTTTATCATTAATAACTACTGCTTTTTTGGTTACTTTCCCTATCCCAAAACTAACCGGGTGTATAGATACCGGGACAAACCAGCCATTTGCGTTACCCATCATCCCAACTGAGGTTACCGACACATTTCCCATCTTACGATATGCCAAGCGGGGATGAGCCAGCAGATATCTCCAGAAAGCTCTTCTTATAAACCCGGGAAGAGTATAATAAAGCCTCTGTGGCCAAACGGAACGACTTTGAAGCACTATCTCATCTTCGCCGAATATATGGTTACGCGCATCTTCTATCTGTTCGAATATAGACTCCACACTCCTCTGCTGGGCCTTCTCAACAACTAGTGGTATAGGAACTTTTTGCCCATTCAAACTCTTTTCAACTATCATTGAAACATTTACGTCGTCAAACACAATTAGCTCCCGCCTCCCGTTTAAATATGCAGCAACATTTTCGTGATCCTTAATAGTATCCCCAATCACTTTAATGAGGCACGCTGTAAATGATACTCTTTTCCCACCCCTCTTTATCTCCCTCACTTTTTTTCGTGTATCAGTAACATCTATCTCTAAAAGAGCAGGAATGTGATGCTTTTTACTCCCAATATCGCAGATATCAAAAGTTGCTACTCTTGTTTTTGGGAATCGCTTTATTTTGTATTCGGTCATTTGTTTATAATTGAATTGTGAACCCTTCTCTCCATCAAGAAATCAGAATCAAAATAATGGTCGTTATTATCTGATGTTTATGGATTTCAACATTTTTACTGAGCATATTATGGAGACTAAATTAATAGCAGGAATAATAAAAATGGCAGGTATAACATTAACACCGGCGTTTGCCATAGCGATTATTTTAGCAACCAATGCAGTCATCAATATAGAGAGGAAAATTAATGTAACTGTTGAGATAAAATATCCGAATCTGCTCCTTTTTAGTAATAACAACCCTCCTAAAAAAGAGATTGGTAATAGTAGAGACAGATCAAAGCCTTGAACAGTAAGGGTAGTAAAATGGTCTACCGAGTCGGGATAGATTGTATTGTCAATTAATGGCGGAACAATAATACTAAGCCACAAAAGAGCGATAATTACAGCATTGACTATAAGGAAAATACCGGAAAATTTTACAGGTGCTTTTTCGTTGAATTGCTCTGGGAGTTTCTGTATGTCAATAGAAAGAAGTGAGAGGACAAAAGCAAAAAAAGTAGTTCCAGTTAGTGCAATATATAAAAGAAAAAGTTGATTATACATTGCCATATTCATATAAAACAGGTAGGTAATAAAGAGATAGTTTAGCACTCCTGCCAACATAAAGCGACCTTTAAGCGAACCCTTCATCGCCCAAAAAAACGAAATCAACAGGAGTGGAACCCCAATAAACAGAGTGACATAATCCTGAGCTATTCCCTGTATAGCGACATCTGCAGACATATGTCGATAAAGTCCGATACCATATAAAGTTACCTTTTCACCTCTGATTGAGGTATAATCATAATTTCCCGGGCCACCTTTTGAGAATATTCCTGAAATAGATGCCAGTGAAACAAAAATTGCAACTAATATCACCAAAACAGTAATTGACTTTCTAAACTTCATTTCGCTTTTTATATTTTTCATTGAACTATCATATAAATGTCTATAACTCTTTTTTTATTATGTAACAGCAATTATCCATTATCTCTCCATTGAATAGTTTCTCGCACATCTTGAGGCTCCCCTCATATACGAACCCACATTTTTCAAGCACCCTGCCCGATCTTATATTATGCGGATAACGATAAGCCGAAATTAACTCATACCCGCATATATCAAATCCATACCTGATAACAGCTTTTGCTGCTTCTGTTGTATAGCCAAAGCCCCAGAAACTCTCCCCCAATGCATATCCCAGCATTCTTGCGCCGGTATACTCTCTTTTAGGGTCCTTAAGCAACCCTATTGAGCCAATCACCTTTCCCGAGCTCTTAAGTACAATCCCAAAAACATCCTCTTTATCCATAAATACCAGCTTAATTATCTCAATGGTCTCATCTATACTCTCGTGAGGCTTCCAGCCGGCATTTACTCCAACATTTGGGCCGCAGGCATAGTCGAAAATGTCGGGAGCATCCTCTAAGATAATTGGTCTTAAGATCAACCTTTCTGTTTCCAGAATCATAAAATAGTGGGTTTTAAATTGCCGCAACGAAATTAATCAATTACATAGTTATCACAATAAAAAATTAGAGAAGAGATACGCCTGCCAGCTCTAACTCTTCTCTTACATCCTGGGACCATATTCCAACCTGTACCTCTCCAATGTGTCTCTTCTTTAACATAAACATACAGACTCTCGACTGACCTATTCCGCCACCAATACTTTGAGGAAGGCTTCCATCTAAAAGCATTTTATGGAAAGGGAGCTGAGCCCGATCCGCACACTCTCTCACACTTAGCTGGTGTAAAAGGGTCTCCCTATCTACCCTTACCCCCATTGATGAGAGCTCCAGAGCACACTCCAGGGTTGGATGCCATACTATTATATCTCCGTTGAGACCGTAATAACCATCGTCATTGAGTGTACTCCAGTCATCATAATCGGGAGCCCTGCCATCGTGAGGCTTGCCATCTGTAAGAGTCTTACCTATCCCAATAATAAAAACCGCTCCATATCTCTTTGTTATTTGTGATTCCCTCTCTTTTATGCTCAAATGAGGATATATCTCTGAAAGCTCCTGGGAGTGGATAAATTTTATCTCTTTAGGTAATACAGGTAGAATTTCGGGGTTGCTTGCATATACTTCCCTTTCAACAGATCTCAAAGCTTCGTATATCCTCCTGACTGTGCTTTTAAGCTTGGTTAAAGTTCTTTGATCTGCACCTATTCTCTGTTCCCAATCCCATTGATCTACATATACCGAGTGTAGATTTGTATAATCTTCATCCGGCCGAAGAGCTCTCATATCGGTCAATATACCTGTACCCTCTTCAAATCCAAGTTGCATCAACCTTAACCGTTTCCATTTGGCAAGGGAATGTACAACGAGAGCCCTCTGCTCTCCCAATGCTTTAATTGGGAAAGAGACCGGCCTTTCAACTCCGTTAAGATCGTCATTTATTCCTGTACCGTCCAGCACAGCAAGAGGTGATGATACCTTAACAAGGCTCAATTGCTGGCATAAATGTTTTGCAAAGCTCTCTTTGACAAATGAGATTGCCCTCTCTGTAGATAGAATTTTTTCGTATAACATATTTTTATTTATTTATTGATTTAATATTTTTTAATTACCTGAATTAGTGCGATGTGCCAAAATTATTATTTACTATGTGTCATTAAAAAAGCCCGGCTTTTGGGCGGGCTTAACAATAATAATATCTAAGCAGTCGCCCTTTGGAGGTGGTCTATTATTATTATTGTTATTATTAATGGCTATTTGTCTCATTACAATCTAACTATTTATCCAGTATGCTTTATTCTGTTAATTACCTTAATCCTGTTATTTCTTTTTACTAATAAATGCGATATAAAAAAAGCCCCCCGAATTCGGGAGGCCGTTTAAAGTTTATAATATTGTGAATATTTATAACAATAACCTCCCTGCCCGAATGTAATTATCATTCAGATTATTAAAGAGATTATTATTAATTTTTATCATATACTGTCTGCTATTGTGATGCGAAGGTAAAAAAAATTTAATTAGAAATGACAATTGTTTTGAAATTTTGATAATAGTAATATTCTAAACCAAAAAGGCCCTTCATACGTCGCATTACAGCTTAATTAATCAATTTTGCTCAATCAAAAAGCAATTTTGCAATTTATTTGCTCATTAAGAGAGCATATTTTCAAAAATATTGCTCAACAACAGAGCATTTTTTGGTTTTGGTATATTTAAGATAAGAGTGTTATCTTCGTAGTAAGAATAAGGGAATCAAAAGCAAAAAACACAAATATGGATCGTAAACCTGCTGTTGCCGGTAAATTCTATCCGGATAAGGCTGCCGAATTACAAACTGAAATTGAGAGGCTCTTCTCAACTGCTACACCTGGCAAGTGCAAAAATGTGAGAGCTTTAATAGCTCCTCACGCCGGTTATATCTTCTCCGGAGGGGTAGCAGCATCTGCATTTGCACAGATAAATCGTGAAGCAAAATACAAAAGAGTATTCGTTATAGGATCTTCACACACAGCCGGCTTTAAAGGGGCATCAATATATTGTGAGGGTGATTTTATAATGCCATATGGGAAGGAGATTGTTGACACCAAACTGGGGAAAAAGCTTACAGAAGATTATCCCTCTTTCTTCTCCTCAAATCCTGCGCCCCACATTCACGAGCACAGCCTGGAGGTTCAGCTCCCATTTGTCAATTATCTCCTTAAAAGTGGCTATACGATAGTACCAATCATTATTGGAACCGACGACCCGACTATCTGCAGAGAGATTGCAAAAGCACTTAAACCCTTTTTTATAGAGGAGAATCTTTTTGTGATAAGTACCGATTTTTCTCACTACCCCGGTTACAACGATGCCAAAGAGAGAGATAGCATCACAAAGAGTGCAATATTGACCAACGACCCCTCGATTCTGCTTAAAGCCCTTAAAGAGAGCTATCAAAAGAGGATAAAGGGGCTCTCAACATCCCTTTGCGGAGCGAGTGCCGTGCTTGTACTAATGAACATCACGGCGGGTAATACGAAAATAAATTATAGCGCCATTGAGTACAAAAACTCCGGGGATAACAGCTACTACGGAGATAAAGAGAGAGTTGTCGGGTACTGGGCAATCACTGTTTGCGAAGAGTCGTTGGAGAGAACATCTGTTAAAAAAACCGGAGATGAATTTGAGGTATCAGCAGCAGGATTCGAAATATCTGCAGATGAAAAAGAGAGCTTGCTCAGGATTGCAAAGGAGTCTATTGATGTAACTGTTTTAAAAAGGGGTAAAAACAGAATAAGGGTTAAAGATACCTCAGGAGTGCTCTCGGCAACTTGCGGAGTCTTTGTAACACTGCACAAAAAAGGGCGATTAAGAGGGTGTATAGGAAGAATCGAGAGCAACATCCCCCTATATAAAGCTGTAGAGGAGGTGGCAGCACTATCGGCATTTTACGACTCTCGCTTCCCTCCCGTTAGCCCCGAGGAGCTCAAAGATCTCGAAATAGAGATTTCGGTTCTCTCACCACCTGTAAAAGTTAGAGAGATCTCCCAGATAAAACCGGGAGTACACGGCATTATAATAAGGCGAGATAACAGGTCTGGGGTATTTCTTCCACAGGTTGCAACCGAGACCGGGTGGAGTCTTGAAGAGTACCTTGGACACTGCTCAAGGGATAAGGCCGGAATTGGTTGGGATGGGTGGAAGAGTGCAGATATCTACATCTTTACCGCAACTCTCCTGCAATAAACTAACCCCAGACTCCGGCAACAGGCTCCCCGCAAAAACTGCAGGAGCCATTAGAGATGTTGTTTTCGACTACTCTGTATCCACTTCTATGCACAACAACTTTACCACACCCGGGACAAACTGTGCTCTCTCCATTAAGGGAGGGGTTATTGCCTACATAAACATATTTTAGCCCCGCAGTTGAAGCAATTTGAGCTGCCTCTCTAAGTGTTGACTCCGGAGTGGGTTGAACAGCCGAGAGTTTATAGGTAGGAAAGAAACGGCTAAAGTGTATTGGGGTATCGATAAAACCTTTACGAGCCAACCATCTGCACATCTTTTCTACCATCTCAGGCGAATCTGTCACTCCCGGAATAAGGAGATTTGTAATCTCAAGCCAAACTCCACTCTCCTTCAAAATCTTTAGCGAATTCAGAACAGGATCCAGAGATCCGCCGGTAAGTGTGCGGTAGATCTTATCATCAAAACATTTGAGGTCAATGTTTGCTGCATCAAGAAAGCGGCATAACTCCTTTAGAGGCTTCTCATTGATGTATCCGTTAGAGACCATTGCTGTTTTAACACCTCTCTTTTTTGCAGATTGTGCTATCTCAAGCATATACTCATAAAAGACAGTCGGTTCGGTGTAGGTAAATGCTATTGCCGGCACACTCCTTTTCAAAGCCTCTTCAACTACTGCATCCGGCTGGAGCCTGTAATTATCTGTTTCTAATGGAGATATTTGAGAGATAGACCAGTTCTGGCAATTGAGACATCTAAGATTGCACCCTGCGGTAGCCAGTGATAAAATTTCGGTGCCCGGGAAAAAGTGAAACAACGGCTTCTTCTCTATTGGGTCTATCGATATGGAGCAAGGGTTTCCAAAGGCAGTTGTGTAAAGCACACCTTCAAGATTTACCCTCGTCCTGCAGATTCCGCTCTTTCCATCTCCTAATACACATCCGTGGGGGCATAGTGTACAACGAACAGCTCTGTTTTCAGGTGAATCTGAGCTGTTTCCCGCACTCTCTTGAAAAGCTGCCGGGTGATTATCAAATTCCTTATAATTAGAATGTTTCACAAAATACTGTCAGCACTGTCTCAAAACTTTCAAATCCTCAATAAACTGTTTCCTCCGGCTTTTGTTAAGAAAATAATTCAGCGAAAGTCTATATGAGTCAAATCTTATTTGTTGATTATTACAACTAATTTCAATTTCTTTTATATTGTTAATATCTAGCTTTTTAGCAGAGAAGGGGGCAAATTTAAGTTTAATCTCACTATCACTTATTGATACTGCGGGGGTGAGCAACATCCAAACAGCAGAGAAGAGAAAATAAATTGCAAGCGGTAAATTAATCCAGTCGATAAACTTTTCGAAACTCTCCCCACTCAAAATACCAAATGTTAATGTGGCTGACAATAAAAAATTCATTAAGGGGATAACTAAACTTCTTGAATAAGTTCTATACATCTTTATAGTTAGTAAGTGGATATTTTCTTGTCAAAATTAGCAAATTACATTAATATCTTAAAGCTTTATATATAAAGGCTATTTAATAGAAGTCTCTCTCTTTTTTATCTCCCTTTTTGTTAGCTCTTTTTCTATTATCTCATCTTTGATTAAGGTGATATAATGTTTACTATTTTGTAGTTTTACAACTCCGGTATTTGTAAGGAAATATGGGTCAATATATGAAATTTCATTTATATATGAGTTCTTACGCAGATTTTCAATCCTATAATAAAGTGCTAGCATTAGTTGGAAGCTCTTTCTATTATCGTAAAATGTAAGAACTCCTAAGGATTGATTTGGGAAAACAACATCTCCCGGTTTTACAAAAATTTCTCCCTGCCCAAAACCACTATAATTAGAAAATGTTCCATCTAAATGTTCAATTACTATTGAATTTCTTTTACTTGAATATGAGAACTGCTGTGTTGTATCTGTTGGGAACATATCCACTAAATCAACCACAACTCCTTTTCTTATAGCACAAACAGTATCCTTGTTACTGCAGGTAAACATAAATGATCTCCAGTTATGTGGCAAATCCAATCCCAGAAAGGTAGAACCAACCTCACTTAGAAACACCACATCAGAACTAATCCCACTTTTAAATGGCATCAGATAAACAAAAGAGCTATCAATTCGTGGATTTGGTCTCCCTGGAGTGTATGTATAACTATACGATAAAGAAGTTGGATTGCTTGGATTTATCGGCTTTAATCTTACGAGAATACCCTTATCGTCGTATATCACAAATTTCTCCTTCGGCAATACAAGATTATTACTGCTAATTATAGATAGAGTCAGATAATAGCTCCCGTAAAGTTGATTTTTTGTATATAAAACATCTATACTATTGTCATTATTTTTTTGACTCGTCAATCTTATTTCCTGAGAATTTACGGATTTAAGCGTTAATAAAAGCAGTATCACTATAAGAGAAGATCTTTTGCTCATCAAATTGGTAAGTTTTAAAATTTTCTATTTGACGCTCAAAACTAGCTTATTACAAATTAATATCCAAATTTTTCTTAAAATTTGGATATTAATTTTTAGCACTATAGATTAAAGTTTAGTCTCTTTCTCAATAAGCTCAGATAAAACCTTCGCCTCCTCTTCTGAGTAACCCTGTTTCTGATAAATTATTTTTCCTGTTTTGCTAACCAGCACATTGCGCGGAATATACTTTGTAAAAAACCTTTCGTAAATCTTTTTGTCCGGATCCTCTGCAATAATAAATGTAAACCCTTTAGTTTCATTAAACTTTTTTAGCTGTTCTACTGTGTGTCCCCGACCAAATGCAACAACCTGGAAATTTTTTGACTTAAATTTTTTCCATATTCCTGATTCTATAAGAGGCATCTCCTCCATACACGGAGAGCACCAAGTTGCAAAGAATATCAAATGAAGAGTCTTCCCTTTAAAATCCGAAATTTTAAAGGTTTTCCCGTCAATTGTTGTAAACGAAAAGTCGGGCACATTCTGTCCTACTTTAGTAATATCAAATGACTCCGGATTGATGTTTGTCTGTGCAAATGAATTGAAAGCAAAACACATTGCAATTAGTAAAATAATGTTCTTCTTAATCATAATTATAATTATTGGTAAATTAGTTATTTATACTCTGTTTTAATTGTCGAAGATTAAAAAAATGGTTTAAACAATAGCGACTGGCGGTTATAATTTTTAATAAATAAACAGCTATAAGGTCAAAAAGTATTAGTTTTATAAAAATAATAAATCAATGGAATCTGAAATACTCTTAAAGTTAAGCAAAGGTGATAAATCTGCATTCAGATATATTTTCGATGCCTATTATAAAAGTGTTTGCCTGTTCATTCAAAAAGTAATACGTGATCCTGATCTCTCCGAAGATATTGCTCAGGAGATATTTTTAAAAATTTGGGAAAAGAGACTCTTTTTTCCAAATTCGATGGCGTTAAAATCTTATCTGTATCAGGCAGCAAAAAATAGATCAATCAACGCAATCAATCACTTAGGAGTAAGAAAAAAGTATTATGACAGTAGTTTCATCCCAGAAAAGTCAGATAATTTATTTATTCAGAACTTTATCGAACAAGAGACAAAACGTTTGATATTAAAAACCGTTGGCAAACTTCCTCAAAGAGCCAGAGAGGTGCTCTATTTAAGTCTTGATGGTCATAAAAACCAAGAGATTGCCAATAATTTAAGTATTTCAATACACACTGTGAAAGCACATAAAGCTTTTGCATATAAATTCCTGAAAGAGAATCTTAAAGATCTCATCTTACTATTCACCTCATTGTTTATCAAAATCTAAATTTTTTAATAAAATACATCTTTTTTGGAAAAGGAGTAGTTCCTTTTTTTATTACAGATGTTTTATAAGTATCTATTATGAAAATGGAAAAAGAGAAATTTCTTCAAATCCCCGAAATTATTGTAAAGGCAATAAACAGGGAAGCAAGTTCAGAGGAGACAGCGATTCTTGATGAGTGGTTGTCTCTGTCCGATAGCAACCGTCAATTGTTTGAAAAGTTTAAGAACAAGGAGAATCTTAATGAAATTATTAAGGAGTATTCAAAGATTGATGGTATAAGGGCGTGGGAAAAGATTGATAAAAAAGTATCTTCAAATCCATCCCGTTTGAAGCCAATTTACATAACGGTTTTAAAATATGCAGCTATAATTGCAATTCCACTTATTGTTGGAACTTATCTGCTTTTTAACAACCTCTCTCCAGAGGAATCCGAGAGTTCATTCTATAAACTTTCGGAGCAAATAGATAATCTGGAAGAGTCCTCGCTAATAATGGCAGATGGGAAGATTGTAAGTTTAACCCCTTCTGCTGAGAAAGATTCAATCAATGAAGTTGATGGGACTCAAATAACAAAATTTAAGACAGAAATCCGCTATGCAAATTCAAAGCCTGTCAAACAAAAAGAGGTCCAATACAACACTCTTATTACTCCAAAGAGTAAAGTATTCAACATAACTCTTTCTGATGGTACAAAAGTGTGGTTAAATGCCTCTTCTGCTATTAGATATCCCGTTCAATTTACATCCGGAACAAGAAAAATTTATCTTGCTGGGGAGGCGTACTTTGAGGTAGCAAAGGATATAAACCGCCCTTTCATTGTCACCACAGACAAAATGGATATTGAAGTAACAGGGACATCATTTAATGTAATGGCATATCCCAATGAAAATTCTGTAGAGGCAACTTTAGTGGAGGGAGAGGTAACAGTAAGAGCTGCAAAGCGAGATCTTATTCTTACTCCCGGATTGCAGGCAAAATTAAATAAAACATCTAATGAGTTTAAAGCAGAAAGTGTTAATATAGACCTATATACATCCTGGAAAGAGGGGCTTTACATTTTTGAATATGAAAACATAAAAAATGTAATGACAAAGATATCGAGATGGTATGACTTCGAGATAGTTTTTGAAGAATTATTAAATGAGAAGTTACACTTTTCCGGCACCCTTCATAAATACAACGATTTGAGACAAACATTGAATATTATTGAACTGACCACAAATGTAAAATTTGAGATATCCGATAAAAAGATTATAGTGAGCAGAAAGTAAACTAGCCCGGGATTGTTCTCAATTATTGAAATGCAGCTAACTTAAACTAAATAAAAAAACTATGAAAACCTTTCAAACAGAAACTTCTCCACAAATAAGAAGGAAATTCTTTTTTGTAGCGAAGATGAAGATTTTTATCTTTTTAATAACTGCATTTCAATTTACATTATCTGCTCAAACAAACGAACCACGGCTTAGCATAAGCTTTAATAATGCGGGAATTGAGGATGCAATTGTTGAGATAAAAAAGCAATCGGGGTATAACTTCTTTTATGCCCACGAAGAGATCAATTTAAGTCACAGAATTAATCTAACTCTCAAAAATGCTCCTCTAAGTGAAGTTCTCAAAAAATGTTTTGAAAACTCGGGGTCAGATTATGAAATAGTAGACAAAGTAATTATAATCAAACCAAGTAAGAAACAAAAAGAGGCCGAGTCACAGAAACCTATAAAAAAAGTAAAAATTTCCGGTAGAGTTACATCCTCCGAAGATGGCTACACTATGCCGGGTGTAAGTATTCTGGTTAAAGGAACCACAACAGGAACAACAACGGATTTAGATGGCAAATACACTCTGGATGTACCGGAAAACTCTACACTGGCCTTCTCATTTATTGGGTTTGAAACACAGGAACAGGAGGTATTGAATAAATCGGAGATAAATATCGTTTTAAAATCCGGATTAAATGAACTTGACGAAGTAATTGTAACAGCAATCGGAACTACGGTTAAGGTAGATGAAACCGGAACTACCAGCTCAATTGTAAGATCTGAAGATATTGTAAAATCCGGGGAGGCCGGTATTATCAACTCATTGGCAGGAAAAGCTTCCGGTGTAAGAATCGGAAAATCAAACGGAGATCCGGGCTCCGGCTCTGCAATTCAAATCCGAGGATCTAATACAATAGCCGGTGCCAGCCAACCTTTGATTATCGTTGACGGAATGCCTGTAAGTAACGACAACATTGGTGCTGTAACTGTAAGTCAGCAATCTCGTCTCGATGATATTAACCCAAAGGATATAGAGTCAATTCAGATTTTAAAAGGGGCCTCAGCTGCCGCTCTATGGGGTTCAAGAGCTGCAAACGGAGTAATTGTAATAACAACCAAAAACGGAGCTTTAAACAAGAAGCCTGTAGTTCAATACTCATTTAATCAATCTTTTGACGAAGTATCTGTTAGACAACCAATTCAAGACATTTATGGTCAGGGACAGAATGGAGTCTGGAGCTCTACTCTGGGAGAGTCGTGGGGAGATAAAATTGCGAATAGATCTGGTGGTGCAGATGATTTAGATCTAACCGGGGCATATTTTATATCGAATACTACCGGAAACAAATATTTCAAGGTAACTAAAAAGAACTCCAAAGAGACTTTCGTAGAGAAAAACTGGGATCTTGTGATGAGAACCGGATCTTTTTCACAGCATAATGTCTCTGTAACCGGAGGTGGAGAGAAGACATCGTATTTTTTCAGTTTCGAAAATATGGATCAGAAGGGGATAATCAGAAACTTCGACTACCATCGCAGAAACTTCAGACTAAACTCAAAGACCCATATCTATGACTGGCTGGTATGGGATAATAAAATCACCTACACCAACACAAATTCCAATAGAGTAGTTCAGGCAGGTGAGACTACAAACGGTATAATGCTTGGGCTTCTTAGGACTGCTCCGGACTATGATAACTCCGAATATATCGGGACATATGTGGACTCAAAAGGTGTCGCCTTCCCAAATAGACAAAAATTTTACAGAAGTCAGCTGGGAGAGTCGGCAAATCCACTATACAGCAATCCTTTGTGGACTATTAATGAGCAAAAAGCCCCAAGTAATGTAAATAGATTTATTATCAATCCGGAACTCAAGATTTATCCTACAGAGTGGTTAAAGTTTATTATCAGAGGTGGTTTGGATTTCTATTATGACACACGTGGAGAGTTTTATCCTATCGGATCTTCCGGCGCAGCAAGAGCATATGGTTTGTGGACAAATACCGACATAAAGAACAGAGAACTTAATCTTGACGGGATTATGATTGCTACACACAACTTTAGCAAGAATGTCAAGGTTACTGCAACGTTGGGGGTTAACTACAATGACAGGGAGAGGTTTACAAACACAAATACCATTGCACCTTTTGCTGTAGATTCAAGAATGCAAACATCAGATCTGAATCCGGATAAAACGGCCTCTTTATGGAATACCAACTTAATTAAAATCCGGTCAAATCGTGGATATGGTGTCCTCAGCACAGAGCTATTCGACCAGCTGTTTATCACAATATCAGGTGCATTTGAGGCAGCCTCAACAATTAAAGGACGATTCTTTTACCCATCGGTAGATCTTGCCTGGCAATTTACAGATGTGCTAAATACTAAATTACTAAGTTTTGGAAAACTAAGATTCGCTTGGGGTAAAGTGGGTATTCAACCGGCTCCGTACAAATTCTCTACTCTGGCTACTACCGGTTTTGCCTCCTTTGGTGGCAGTTTCCTTGTCTCTTCGGAGAAGGGGAATGAGAATTTAAAACCGGAGATTAAAACAGAGCTGGAAATAGGTACAGACCTAAGATTTTTAAAGAACAGATTGGAGCTTGGATTTACATACTACAAAAACCAAACAAAAGATATACTTTTCGCTGTTAAAACAAACGCCAGTTCCGGTTATAGTTTCCATTACAAAAATGCAGCAGTAATTGAGAATAAAGGAGTTGAAATTGATCTTAACGGAAAGATAATAGATCAAAAAGAGATGAAATTATCTATGTTCGGTAATTTCAACAAAAACAATAATCTGGTAGTTGATATTGCAGGGGCAGAGACTGTAGACATTGGAGGAACTTCTAAGGCAGTAAAGGGTTACCCGATGAGCTCGTTTTACCTTCCGGGGTCGGTTAGAGACGAAAACAACAACCTTGTTCTGGATGCTAACGGGTTCCCTAGGCTTGATACTAAATACAGAGTCCTTGGAGATCCAAATCCTGATTGGAGAGGAGGTCTGGGTGCAGAATTTGTATACAAAAAATTTGATTTCAGTGTTTTATTTGAACATTCAAGCGGTGGAGAGTATATTGACCGTACAAAACACGTTCTTTATGGCTTTGGCCTTCATCCTGAGGTATCTAATGAGGTAACACTCACAGAGGATCTGAAAAAAATTAATGGGCAAATTGTTGCAGCCGGAACAACTGTACGTGGTAACATCGCAAACTTCGGAGGTGGAAATGTATTACTTGAAGAGAGTTACTACAGAGGAATCGGCGGAGGTTTGGGATTCAATAAACTAAACGACTTTTTCGTTGAGGATGCAACCTGGACCAAGCTGCGTAATATTGCAGTAGGCTATACCTTTAGCAAAATAAAAATTACAAAGAAATTCGCCTTCAACTCTGTTAGAATATCTGTGACAGGACGTGATCTCATTCTCTGGACAAAACTTAAGGGTATAGATCCGGAAACCAATAACTATGGAGTAAGTAATGCTTCCGGTATGAACTACTTTAATAACCCGGCCACGCGCTCTGTTCTATTTAATCTTCAGGTTAATTTCTAAAAACTTTATCAAATGAAAACAAGAATTTTTAAATATATAGTCGTAATAGCTGTATTACTATTTACGAGTTGCGAGAAACTCGTAGAGAACATTAATGACAATCCTAATCAGCTGACTCTTGACAATGTTAAGCCTTCGCTTTTCCTAAATGGAGCTGAATTGTCAAATATTGACATACAGCTGGGTTATCTGAACCGTATGGCGGGGTTTTACACCGGGCAATTAATAGGACTTGAGCAAATAGAAAAATCCAGATATGAGTATAGTATCACAAATGCCACATTTGACTGGAACGGTTATCAAACTGTAATCAGTCCAATTAAAGAGATACGAAAAAGAACCACCGATAATCCGTTTTATCAGGCAATTACAAAAGTCATTGAAGCTAACCTTATTGGAACTTACGCATCTCTTTTTGGAGACGTTCCTCACACTGAGGCTGTAACCGATATTGAGAATCCAAAGTTTGACGATCAGCTCGAAATATTCAAAAATCTGCAAACTATGCTTTCGGAGGCAATTGAAGATCTAAATAAGGCTACGGGATTTGTAGTTGAAAAAGACTATGTTTTTGCCGGGAACAGAGTTAAATGGCTGGAGAGTGCATATACCCTCAAAGCAAGATACTATATGTTAACAAAAGAGTATGATCTTGCCTATACAGCAGCACAAAGTGGCATATCATCAAAAGCCAATAGTATGATGTTCCTCCCAATGACTACGGTCGGAGACAACAGTTCAAAAAATAAAATATTTCTGGCTCTATCAAATGCTTTTACCGTTGGAAATGTTAATAGTTATTTGGTTCAGCTGCTAAACACAAACAGCAGCATCTCCAGAAACAATGTAAAAACTAACGAAGCAGCCAGGCTGGCTTACTACACAATAAACCACGCCAACCCTACAGCTAACACAGGAATTGCTGCAGCTTTAGAGCCTCAACCAATAATAACATACCAGGAGAATCTTTTAATACTTGCAGAGGCAGGTGCCAGAACAAAAGGTTTAATCACAGGGTTGTCCCATCTTAACACCTTAAGAGCGGCATTGAATACAGGGACATTTTTTAACTCGAGTGTATCTACAGTAGTTAAAAAATATGACCCTTATATAGACGCAGATTTCAATGCGGGAGGGATTGAGAACAAAGACAACATTATCCCATTAAGAGCTCTTCTTAGAGAGATAATAGAGGAGAGGTATATCTCCGGGTTTACCACATTTATGCCTTATGATGACTCACGAAGATTGAAGAAATCGGATTCAGACATATCTGTGCCGTTCCCTCTAAATGTCGCAACTGCTACTCAAAACATAGAGAGATTTCTTTTCCCTGCAGATGAGGTTGCCTCAAATAATATGTCTCCTGCAGATCCCGGAATGTTCTCTAAAACCAAGGTAAATAAATAGTAGTTATGAAGAGTTTAAAATTTGTAATCACTATTTGGTTGCTGCTGTTCACATACCAGTTAATTGCCTGCACAACATATATAATTTCCGGTAAATTTACTCCGGACGGAAAACCAATTCTATTCAAAAACCGCGATACAGATATGGTTAAGAATTCTCTGGTTCTGTTTACAGACGGTAAATACAAATATATGGGTGTAGTTAACGGATCCGAAAAGGGGTGGGACAAATCTGTCTGGGGCGGATATAACGAAAAGGGATTTGCTATTATTAACTCTGCAGCCTATAATAATAATATAGACGACACAACATCCTTCAAGGGGATGGATGGCGTTTTAATGAAAAAAGCTCTGATGGTATGCAGCTGTCTGGAAGATTTTGAGAAATTTCTGGACACCTTAAAAAAGCCCTATGGTGTAAATTCGAACTATGGAGTCATTGATGCCTACGGTGGAGCAGCATATTACGAAACCGGCAACTTTAAGTATATTAAAGTAGATGCTAATGACCCTGCTACTGCACCCGATGGAATCATAATCCGGACAAACCACTCTATGAGCAGCGACCTCTCTAAAGGGTTTGGGTTCAATAGATTTGAGACAGCTAGGCTTATTTTGAGTGAAGCGGCAAAAGCAAAGAAGCTCACACCTGAATACTTGATGAAGAGCATACCAAGGTCTCTTTATCACGCAAGAATAGGAAGAGATCTCTCTCATAATATGCCGGCTAAAAGAGATGTCCCAAAATATGAGTTCTTTGTTGACTACATTCCAAGATTGTCCACTACCTCTTCGTTTATGATTGTAGGAGTAAATGATAAAGATAAAGTAGATGAAACAATGATGTGGACAATTTTAGGATTTCCTCTCACATCCCCTGCTATTCCTGCCTGGCTCTCTGCAGGTGAGGTTCCAAGAGCATTGGCAATGGACAAAGAGTATGAATCACCAATCTGCACAGCTTCATTAAAATTTAAAGAGGATTGTTTCCCTTTGATAATAGATCACGGCACAAACTACATTAACCTTTCGGCAGTGATTAACAAAGAGAAAAAGGGATATCTGCAGATGTTAATGCCTTTGGAAAAGACAATTTTTGACAAAACAAATCTTGTTATTAAGGAGATTGAAAAGGGCACAAAATCAAAAGAGGATATCAGATTATTATATAGTTGGATAGACGAGTTCCTATCAACAAAATATAAAGAGCTATTCAAATATGATCTTTTTTAAATAATTAGGTGTTGAATTAAATGTGGTTGTTTCAATTTCGTTCCAGATGTAACTAATTGTTTTGGTATGAGCTCCGGTTTCCCGGAGCTCTACTATTTTGACGCCGGGTTATGGCCGGGCGTGTGTAAGTTTGCCGTTCTCTTTGCTAATATTTAGCTCTAAGACAAACTCCTCTCTCTTGCCGGTGTTTTCAATCAAATAGTTGAATAAGTCGTCGGGAGTTATTACCACTCTGCTTAAAGTAGTACTTCTTTTTTTAATCTCCATCCCTATGCTTTTCAAAGAGTGATATAAGAGCTCCGAACAGTAGATAGAGGAGTCATCCTCTGTAAGCCAGTCGTAATCATAATCTCTTCCCTGAAACTTTAGTGCCTCCATTATGAAAGTCTCAATAACCTCGGTGGGTGCACTCATTGAGAGTAGTACAAAATTTGTGAGATAAGACTCTTCATTCATATTGGACATATTCCTAAATTGGTGGACACGAACACCATCTGCCTCACTATCCAGAATATAGACTTCGTTACCGGTCATTAATGTGTCAAGAGATTTATAAAGATTGCTGCGTTTACCAAACTTCTCTGCCAACTGTTTTTTTGTTCCAAGAAATATTCCTGCGTGCTTCCACATTCCCGGGATGAATTCAGAAATTGCATAGTTTCTTGTTCTGGTGAGAAAAATACTACCCGGAGGAAGGTTTTCCAGATATGGTCTGAGCTCATCAAAGTCTATATCTATATCTGAGTCAGCCAATGGACTTTCCGACATTGGAAGGTCGTCCATTCTTATTTTTCCTAACAATTTAATAATTGGTCTTTGTGCAAATAATCTAATCTTATCTACAATCTTCACTCTTCCGGGGAAAATAGAGGAGAACCCAATGCTTAAAAAAAAAGCAATAAGTATCCCATATACTATTCTCCTGAATATTTTCATATCAATTATTTCAAATACTGTTCCCCTTCCCAATAATTTGACCTTTAACTTTTTTAAACAGTCTCTGGACAAAATTCAAAGATTTTATATCTATAAAATCTGCAATTATGGAAGAAAACTCTTTTGTTCTAAGATATCCAAAAGATTTATGAGGATTTTTTGTCCCATTAATCTGATAATTATTATATACTATATAATCCACCGGGTAAACTCCATTTGCGTTTTTGGCAAAATCATCCGATAACCTATAATTTATTGCTACGGGGTCCTTTATATCTGATAGATTAACCCAACCCCACTCTACCCCCGGCGGAGTTGAAAGATAACTGTTTACTTTGTTAACTCTTAATTGCTCTGCAGCAATTTTACCTATTATTACAGGCAGCCCCAAAGGAGATCCAATGGTAATTAAGGCTTTAATCTTTATATCCGGGATCATATAACTTAAAACGTCATAAGCAATTATTGACCCCATCGAGTGAGCAACAATGCAGATGTCATAACCTTTATATCGTCTTATAACTTGTGCTACCCGCTCCCTGATTTTCTCTTTTATTGTAAATGATGCAATCCCATTATCATAATCCTCATCCCTAAAGTAGAGTTCTAAATCTTTAAAATATCTATTTAAGAGAATGTCTGTTATTAGACTATAATTAAGAGTTTTGTCTTGATTCAGGAATATTTTATTCAACTGATCGGATATAAAATCGTTGAATTTTTGTCTAAACGGGTGGGTCTCATCTGCCTCCAAATCCGAAGCTTTGACATAGGGTTCATCCAGATAATATTGACTATTTACGTCTCTTTCATATACATCCAGGGGTTTAACATAGATTATATCTGCCCAGTAGATTAGCTCAAAAGTAGGTAACTCCTTATATATTCCGTGCGCAGCAAATCCCTCTAACATTGCATCTCTCCACCATTTTTTCAAGAGATCTTCCGGAGGTTTGTTTCCTAAGCCGTGTATACCGATAATTACCTTTCTCATTAAGTTGCCCTAATTACTTTATAAATATCATCCCTCCTATCCTTAAGGTTTCTTACGCTTCCAAAGTTATGAAGTTCTGTAAGCAGATCAAGATCTACGTCGCTAATAAGGATCATCTCTGTGTTTGGCGTTGCTTCCGATTTTATACCATTTACAGGAAAAGGAAAGTCGCAGGGTGTAAACACCATAGATTGTGAATATTGTATATCCATATTTTGAACCTTAGGGAGATTTCCTACACTGCCGGTTATGGCCACATAGCACTCATTCTCAATAGCCCTTGACTGTGCACAATAGCGAACTCTAGCGTATGCATTTTGAGTATCTGTAAGGAATGGAACGAATAGAATGTCTATATCTTCATCAGCTAAAAGCCTTCCCAACTCCGGGAACTCTACATCATAGCATATCAAAATACCAATTTTTCCGCAATCAGTATCAAATGCCTTTACTTCATTACCTCCTTTCAAACCCCACACCCTATCTTCGTCCGGAGTAACGTGTATCTTCTCGTAACGCTCTACTGAACCATCTCTTCTACATAGATAACCGGTGTTATGGAGACTACCATTTATAATTTCTGGCATACTTCCGGTTATGATGTTAATATTATAGGATACAGATAGTTTCAAAAACTCCTTCACTATAGTTTCGGTATATTTTGCCAACTCTCTTATGGCCTCCGGTTCACTCAGGTCATTATACTTTGCCATTAGAGGGGCATTGAAAAATTCGGGGAAAAGAGCAAAGTCGCTTTTATAACCACTTAGCGCATCTACAAAAAATTCAACCTGTTCCATCAAATCTTCAATGCTTTTGTAGGGTCTCATCTGCCACTGCACAAGTCCAAGACGAACAACAGTTTTATTAACTTGGGTCTTCTTGGATTTCATCTCAAAATAGATGTTTTCCCACTTTAACAACACAGCAAACTCTTTTGATAGTTCATCACCCTCCAGGTAATTCTTAAGGATACGAACAGGATAAAAATCGTTCGATAGCTGAAAGTTCAATACCGGGTCAACTATCTCCTTTGACCTTATTTTTTCTATATACTTCTTGGGTGTTAATGTATCTGCATATTTGTGATAGTTTGGAATTCTTCCACCAAAGACTATCCCTTTGAGATTAAGTTTCTCACAAAGCTCTTTTCTGAAATCGTACATCCTCCTTCCCAATCTCATACCACGAAACTCCGGTTTTATGAAGACATCTACTCCGTAAAGTAAATCCCCTTTAGAGTTATGGGTATCAAAGGTGTAGTTTCCGGTTATCTCCCTATAGGTATGAGGGTAGTCTACCTTACGCTGCTCTGTAATTATTGAAAGAGCACAACCTGCTATCTGCCCATCTACCTTAACAACAATTTGCCCTTCGGGAAAGATGGTAAGTAATTTACTAATATGATGCTCTTTCCAATATGAGGCCGGCATATGCTGATAAGACTGTATCATAGCCTCTTTTAGCTCTTGATAATCGTCAATTGTGAGATATAAAATTTCTATGTTCATTCAATTTCTTTTGGTTATTAACTAATGCAATCTCTAACTCTTTCCGTATTTGGCTTGTAAGAACTTAATGGTTTCACCCATAATGAGCTTCAATGCGTCAATGTTAATATCGGATAGTTTTTTAATATATATGCAGGCTTTTCCCATTGTGAACTTCCCGAGATCTTTAAGCAGATATTCGTGTTCCGGATTACCCGTATAGACATAGAGTGATATTGCTGCTTTTCTTGGCGAGAACCCAACCAATGGCCAGTCGCCCTCCTGGCGGCTTCTCTCAGATTTGTAGTGGTAGCTTCCAAAACCTATCATTGTTGGCCCCCACATTTTGGGTTCAAATCCTGTAAAGTTGCTCATCAACTTTAAAAGTTCGAAGCTATCCAGCCGTTTTTGTTCGGAATCGGCAAATGCGTTAATGAAGTCTGTAACATTTGCAGATGTTTCAGTCGTTTTTATTGCCATTTTAGGTAGTATTTTTAATATAACCTAAAATTAATAAAATTTTGGATTTTCCCTACTCCTTCACAAAAGCAAATTGCCCCCCACCCTGTTTTAAAACCATTGTCTTCTCAATAGGATTGAACTCTATAACAACACCTGCCTGGTCAAACTTGAACTTATCTTTTTCGGTTGCTTCCAGCGGGAATGCAGGTTGCCCTGTTGCCTGCGCCATTAAAGTTTTATCGTTTTTTGTAATGGTTAATTTAAGCGGAATCTGAGAAGAGGAGTATACTCCCAAATAGATATCAAGCTCCTGCGAGGTGATATTTACAGTTTTAAATTCCGGTATTTCGTATGGTCTTCCGTATACAGCATTTAAAACAGCTAGTGAAATAAGGTTGTTGGTATAGTTCATACCATTGGAGGTGAATGCAAAAGAGATTCTATCTTCCGGAAAATTTGAAAAGATTGAAGCAAACCCATCAATTCCTCCTGTGTGTCCGTAACCTGTTTTATTGTAAAAAGGGATGGGAAAGAGTCCAATTCCAAAGTTATCCTTTAACGATTTCATCTTATCCAGACTCTCTTTAGTAATAATTTCCCCGCTAAAGAGGGCATCACTGAATTTTATCAGATCTACAGGTGTAGAGACAACCCCTCCTGCTCCTAATGGTATTGAGATATCGGTCTCTGGCATCAAAATCCAATTTTCAAGAAAACGGTAAGAGTAACACTCATTATCCGATGACTTGACTTTTCCTCCCAGGTAAGTGTTCTTCAAACCAAGAGGCTTCGTAATATACTCCTCCAATAAAACTGCATAGGGCTTTTTAAAGCTCTTCTCCAAAATAAATGTCAACAGAACGTAGTTTGAATTGCTGTAATCTGCTTTACTGTTTGGTTCGAAATCACTCCCTCCTTTTGTGATAACATCTACCATCTCCTTCTCTGTCTTAGGGTTGGTATTCCAGGTTAAGTAATCTTTATCATTGGTAAAATTATGAATTCCGCTCCTGTGGTAAAGCAGATGGCTGATTGTAATTTTATCTGAATTTTTAATCCCCGGAAAATACTTGTCAATCGTTTGATTAAGATCTATCTTTCTTTTCTCCATCCCCTTTAAAATCAAAGTGGCTGTAAAAGTTTTTGAGATTGACCCAATTCTGTATTTAGAGTTTTCGTTAGCTTTTATCCCATTTCCAACTTCTGAAAACCCCGCAGATCTGATATAAATAATCTCCCCATTTTTAGAGACTGCAACACTCCCCATAAATTTGTTGTTCGTTTCAAGCACATCAAAATACTTATCAAGTTTGGCCTTATCAAACTCCTGAGAAAAAGCTGACTGGCTAAATAATCCTATGATTAACGCCAGAAATAAAAATTTTTTCATATTGAATAGTTAAAAAGTTATTGTTTTATCGGCCCAAACAACCAGATTTACACAATCTATCATTGTTGATACGGGACAGCTCTCTGATTCATTCAATTGTCTGGATTTAAGACATGTTCCGCATGCAAGAATTTCTCCACCTACAGATAAGAATGTTTGCATCTGTTCATCTACATTATATTTATCGTGACTAAGTCCCTCACACTCTACAGCTTCCCCCATAAGAAACACCTTAACCTCGTGCCCCTGCTTTCTTGCAGTAACAGCAAAGCGAAAGGCATTCCATGCCTTTTCATACTCCTTTGTCTCAAGGATAATACCTAATTTCATAATACAAATTATTTTATTCTCATTTTATTAGTACAGATGTCATAGTTAATGATCCCGCAACAAGTTTGTCGTTGAAAAAGTTCAGTTTTTCACCATTTTCTTTCAAAGCTAAAATATAAAGCAAAGGCAGAAAATGCTCTGGTTTCGAAACCGCAATTTTCACAGACTCTCCAAGCAGGTGGTAATTAATCAGTTTATCATAATTTTCGTTAATTATATGCTCTTTAATTATCTTATCCGCTTCACCTGCCCAATCGTAAGTAAATTGCTCACTCAACCTGTTCCAGGCGGCAAGTCTCAGATTGTGAACTATATTACCACTCCCAATAATTAGAACATTCTCATCTCTTAAAGCAGATAGCTGCTTTGCAAGGTCAAAATGATACTGAGCGGACTTTTCTCTAAAGCTTTTGTTTCCATATCACCTGAATTAAATCCAGGGTAAAATTACCTTTTATAAACTATCTCTACAAAAAGTTTTGCGTTTAGTGGGTTCAACTTAATCTCATACCTAGTATCATCTCTTTCTCCTCGTTTTACAAAAAACGAATCTTCCTGAATGAATTTGTTTCTGTCTATATAATGGCTTAATACAATTTTATTGGTATCCAGTGTAAATTCACATATTTTAATCTTTCCATCACTTTCACACTTACTCTCCGTAATATCGGGTATATCAACCCCTGTACGCAACTCAATATTATCAATATTAAACCTTTCACAATCTGTCCGGTTGTAGATATGCCTTATCAGCAAACGGGTTCCACCCATAAAGAGCAGCACAATCAGTGCAAGAGCTCCTAGTACAAATAAAATTTTCTTAGCCATTTATTTTAAGTTAAGGTTGTAACATCCTTGTGATTCAATAATTATCCTCTCCCTTTTATATCCTTCCCATTATAATCTTTTAAAATCTTTCCTAAGATCTTCTCCTTTCTCTTTTTTTCAAACTCAGTTGTTTCGAAAAAGTCTCTCTCTTTTTGAATTCTCAGGTAATTCTCATAGGCGGCTTTATCTAAATTTCCATTTTCAACAGCCTCTATTACAGCACATCCACTTTCGGTAGTATGGGTGCAGTCCTTGAATCTGCACTGTTTGGAAAGGTCGCCTATAAAATCGAATGTTACCTCCAGACCCCCTCCCGAATCTACAATCCCTACCTCTCTCATTCCCGGATTATCTATGAGTATCCCACCACCCTCCAGTACAATCAATTCGCGGTGGCTGGTAACGTGCCTCCCCTTGCTCGTACTATCACTGATAGATCCCGTCTTCATTATCTCCCTGCCGGATATATTATTCAGGAGAGTAGATTTGCCCACCCCCGAAGAGCCCAGCAGACAAAAAGTCTTGCCACTTACAAAGATTTGTCTCAAGTTATCGTACCCGGCTTGAGTTTCGTTGCTAATCGAATATACCGGAACATCTTTTATTCGGTTATTAATTTGCTTCACAATCTCTTTTACAGAGTTTTCCGGGAGCAGATCTGTCTTTGTCAAAACTATAATCGGGGCTACTTTGGAAGAGTGGCAGATTGTAAGGTATCTCTCGAGTCTGTTAATGTTAAAATCTCTGTCACAAGCCTGAACCAGAAGGGCATAATCAACATTGGCAGCTATTATCTGAATACCCCCGAACTGCCCGACTGCCTGCCTGGAGATGGCAGAAAATCTGGGGATAATTTTGTGAATTATTGCGAGGTCGGAGCCATAAACGGTCAAAGCAACCCAATCTCCAACCGCCGGGAAATCTGAACGACTCTCTGCCGTAAATCGCAAATTACCTGTAATTTCTGCCTCATACTCCCCCCCTACAGTTTTTACAATGTATCTCTCCTTGTGTTCCGACACAACCCGCGCAATCTCAAACTCCCTGAGATTATTTTCAATCACAAGTTCTCCTATTTTGCTGTTATATCCAAGCTGTTCTAGTGTCATAACCATTTAGAAAGCGGAAATTTCGTTTTTTATCTGTTTAAAATCTTCTCCAAAGCTCTTCCTTTGGCAATCTCATCAACCAATTTATCCAGGTAGCGAATTTGTTGCATTAGCTTATCCTCAATATCTTCTACACGATATCCGCAAATAACACCTTTTATTTTTGAGGCATCGGGGTTAATCTGAGGGGCCTTAGTAAAAAACGTCTCAAAATCTATCCTTGAAGATATTTGCTTCTCTAAAGATGCCTGGTCATAGCCTGTTAACCAGAAGATAACGGCATTCACCTCTGCTTTGGAACGCCCTTTTTTCTCTGCCTTTTGCACATAGAACGGATAAACATCGGCAAATGCCATTTTAAAGATTCTTGTATTATCCATAGAGTATATTTTAATATCCCAAAGATAATGCTTTGATCAATTAATATCAGATTCCCGGCAGAAACAGCTCTCTTAGCCCAACACCGGCTTTTAATGCAAATACAATATTCAAAGTGAATAATACCATATCAATCAGCCCGGTAAACCAAAAAGTTGACGGGAAATCACTTACAAAAAAGATAAAATAATAGAGGACTACGATATAGAACAACCTCCCGAGAATCAGACATCCCACATTAAATAAAAATCGTTGTATATTAAACGATGAAAGTATCTGCAGATATGCAAAACACAAAAAGAAAGATCCTAGAAAGATTGCATAAAAAGGGTCAATAGGAGGATTATCAATGACTCTTCCAGAGCCGATAATGAAGATATAAAGTAATCCTGCGATTGTGTCCCACATCCCACCAATTGCAAAAGTTACAGCTAGTGGTTTAAATTTTTTTGTCTCCATTTTTAAATATTTTGACAAAAGTAGATTTACAAATTGTTTAAGTACGATTTATTATGCCGAAGGTGCTGTTAGTGATTATGAATGGGTTTATGAGTTGGTTAAAGTGGTTTTTAAAATCTCTTTAATTACTGAGATATTATCTTTTTATAAAATCGCATACTTCAAGAAAAGCCTGCTTTGCTTCAGGAAAAAGCGGTGTCAAAAGAGGAAATGCGTGAATCATCCCCTCCCATTTGCGAAGAGTTACATCAACACCTTGATCACGGGCGACCTTTGCTACATTGATACAATCATCCAGATGAATTTCGTGAGTACCTACGCAGATATACAATGGAGGTATCCCCTCAAAATTCCCAAATAGAGGAGAAAGCAAAGGATTGCGGGTTTCATTTCCGGCAATGTAAAAATTTGTCCAGACTATCCAGGAGCCCATTGGAGCAACATCATTTTTAGCGTTGTACTCAAACGATTTTGCACTGCAGCTCAAATCGGTGATTGGAGAAATTGAAAATGCTGCTTTTGGAAAAGCAATCTTCTCTGCCTTCAAAGCCAACAACAGAGTGAGAGTAAGATTTGCTCCGGCAGATTCACCCCCGACAATAATATTGTCCGGTTTATAACCTTCATTAAGCAACCATCTGTAAACCAATACACAATCATCCAAAGCAGCCGGGAAAGGGTGTTCCGGAGCCAGTCTGTAATCGAACACCAGCGATCTCATCCCGCACTCAATAGCAAATTTTGCAACGTGCATCCTATGTGTCAGGCACGACCCAGAAATAAAGCCCCCGCCATGAATATAGAGGATCACCTTTTCATCCACCGGATTTTCAGGAGTAATCCACTCCGCATTTATTCCTGCTGCCGAAACTTTCTGAACCGAAACAGACGCCGGCAATTTTACTCTTGCCGATGCCCTGTCTATCTCATCCCGAAACTTTTTAACCGAAAAGTTCTCATCCACAACCTCCGGTTTAAGTTTGAATTTAAACAGATGCCTGTTCTTAATTAACCATATAAAAAACCTACCTCTTAAACTTTGCATTATATCTGATTTAAAAAACGTTGCAAAACTCCGTATTAATCCTCTATTTTATAGTGAAAAACAACTTTTGTACTCCCCTTAATCATATACCAAACCGGGCAGATATTCTCAATCAAAGTCAGTGCCTTCTCAAACTCCGGTGAAGTAAGGTTAGCTGCTTTAATTTCAATGTTCAGATGAATCTCTTCAAATGCAGTCGGATGAACCTCACGGCGGATGCCCTCCGATTTAATTGAGAATTTCTCTATGGTTTTACCTCCTCTTCTTAGAAGGACCAAGAGCGCAGTACCAACACACGAAGACAAGCTTAACAACATCAATTCCAAAGATGTGTACCCAAGGTTATCTCCAAACGGCGGGATGTAATCAATTGCAACGGAACTATTTCCCTCAACACTACCCTCGAACAACAGTCGGTCATTCACAAGGCTTAAAGAGGCTGTCAGCTGTTTACTTTTATCTAACATAACTTTAAGGTTTAAATTATGGTGCAAAATTATAACGATTTCCCATACAAAACTGTGGCACTATTGCCAATATTGTTTGTTGATATTGCCATTTTTAATAGGTTTCAAATATTTCAATCCCGGTTATGATGAATCCATTCTCATGAAATATTCTGGCATTTCTTCCATATCCAAATCCGGGAATGAGAATATTGTTTAAACCATATCTCTTAAATAACTCCACTGTCTGCATTGCAGAATCGGCAGGTTCCCAACCCCACATTTCTTGCTTTTCCCTAAAATTAGTCTCCCAAAATTCTGCCATATTATCTATTAAATTTTTCTTTTGCACTTTTAAGTAACCTCTCCGCTTTTTCCCTGAAAGTTATCTCACTCTCAAACACGGTTCCCCCTCCGATGTCCTCACCCATACTCACCCATAAACCATCGTAATTATAAAAATACCACATCCCATATCCAAAAGAATCAAGATAGGTGTCATTCACAACTCCGGCAAGCTTATTTTTATAAATGAAAATCTTATCAACCGATATATTCAGAATTCTGTTACGGCCCTTTTCGCTTAACCCCTCCTTATCCAGTTGCGTTGCCTTTATCTCCGAGAAATAGGAATTCAGAGGTGTAGATCTATCACTTACATCTGTAAGTTTACCAAGTTTTTTATTGACAGAGACTGATATATAGCTCCCTTCAGGTATCGCATTTTTATTTACCAAAAATCTTGATTCAATTTTTATCGATTTTACCTCCCCTTTCTCCCTGCAAACAAAATATGAGTTGTTGATTTCGTTCTGACTTACAAAATCAACAGCTTTACCATTTTTGAAAAGTATACCCGCCAATTCATCAGTTGCATATCCGGCCTGCATTTTTTTGTCTTTGACCATTTTATGATACAAATCCGCCCGCATAATTTCAGAATAGTGAGGGCAATTGCTATAATCCAAAAAACCAAGTCCGTTAACAACACTCAAATTCACAGGCCTCGAATCACTTATCCCGTTTTTAAACCAACAAATTGAGCCCGCACTCCCACCAGCCAGAATAATCCCCCTCTTAAGAGCCTTTTTCAAAACTGTATCAACCCCTTGTGATTTCCATATGCCAATCATATTCAAAGTATTACCCCCACCAACTACAATTGCGTCGGAACTTAGCAACACCTCTTCAAACGATTGATTCTTTTCAGAAGAGCTCACCCATATTTTCATGATATGAGGCTCAATATTAAGCGCCTTGCAGATATTATTCCAATACTTGATATTCTCTTCATTATCGGCACTGGCAGTAGGCAGATAGCAAATCCGCGGATTCTCCTTCCCGGTCAGATCTGCCACATATCCGACAAACTTTCTGTTAATATCCCCTCCCCAAATGAAAATCAATTCGTTAATTTCCTTAGGTTTTTGAGTTTGTTGTGCAGTAATATTTTCACAAGTGATTAGAACTAAAATAGCAATTAAAAAAAGGGTTTTTACAGACTGCTTCATTATTTGAAAATATTAAGCATTATCATACGACTCAACAATCAACGGCAAAACCTGTGTAACTCTATGTCCGGCAGGGGGCAGACCAATAAGTACAGCATGAATCACTTCCTGTTTTGTAGCACCGGCACTTTTTGCAACTCCAACATGAAATGGAATCCCGTTTTCCATTCCAAGAGCAGCCAGTATCCCTAAGTAAATCAAAGCAGTGGTTTTACTGTCAAGCACATTTGCACTGGAAATTGCACTAACCATTTCTGACCACGCCTTTGCATGATCGGGAGCCTCTTGATTAAAAGTCAAAAAGGCATTACTAATTTTACTCATCTCTCAATATATATAATTTTGATAAAGGTATTTTCCAGTGAACCTACTCACTCCGACAGTGTAATTTTCACAAAACACTGAATTCCGCTTTCGCTATCTTTCAAAATGCTTTCAAGAATAACTGGATTCGAGCACTTTTTCTTTCCGGGATCAAACATCTCGATTAACTTGACTATTGATAAAGAGTTCGTTAGAATAATCCCCTTCCCATCCACGACATCTCTCAAAACAAATGGAGTTTTATATGTTTTTGCAGATGAGCTCTTTGGGTTAAATACAAGACAATAGTGTTCCTTTCTGAAGGTATAGAATAGCATATTTAACTCCTGCAATTCAAAATAACTCAGATATCTGTATGTTTCATCAACTTTCGGATTTAAGGTTCCGTCAGTAACGATTGTAGTCTTTTTATCATAATTAAAAGCGTATGCCGGTCTTATCTTGTCATTATTAATGTGATAAACAGTATCTCCAAAATATGAGAAGAAGTATCCTTTTTTGACGTTAACAAGAGTCCGGTATATTTGCCCCTCTACCCCGAAACCCGGTCCGGTAATTGGCTTTAAAGGCAGCTGAGCTGACTTGGTCTTAAAATCCTTATTTGTCAAGCGGATATAATAGTCTGACTCCGGATTATCCGATGGAATAACTTTTTCAAATATGTAGGAATCGGGAGCCAGAAATGATATCCTGTTCGGGCTAAACCCCAAAGAAATCTCTTTAATAAATTCGCCTTTAAGATTATAACTCTTTATTTTATCCCTGTCAACCACCGAAACAACTCTATCTGCAGAATCAAAGAAAAAATCGTTAATAAAATTGTACTCCTGCGGTCCTCTTCCCTTTTTTGAAATTGAGTTTATAAATTTTCCTTTCGAATTGAATATCACAATCTTATTCTGCGTACCATCCATAATTAAAATCAATGTATCGGAGAATATCTCTCTGCACGGATTCTTTACATAGGCCTCCAGACTGGCATCCAATGGCAGAATTTCATAGGATTTAATCAATCCAGATATATCTTCCGCCTCTGGAGTGTATTTTACGTTTATACTTTTTACCCCATCAACATTCTGAGAAAAACAGGAAAGGGTAAAAAAAATGAAAAGAGTCAGAAGAGAGATAATTTTATTCATTTTCTGTGTATTTAGCTCATACATTTATAGTTCAGACACTTATAAGACCTTTCATTATATTTTCAAACCTGGTGTTACTTATGGGGTGGTGACTTATAACTTTCCCGTTATAAATTATGCAGAATGAACCAAATGCACACGGACCAGATTGAACTTCATTGTAATCCGCCAAATCTATCAACCTTGATTTGATCTTCATTTTTATTGCAGATTCTACAATTGCATTGACATTCTTCTCGCTTTAAGGACACTGAGCAGATCGCATAATAGTGAAATCTTATTTGCCAAATCCTTTGATAATATCCTTATTATCCGGTATGCATAAAGTTTATTAATTAAAATAATGAGAGGTCTATTTAATATATGACCTCTCACTATTTAGAGAGATCATAAATCTGCAATAACCTTATTTACATCATTCACAAATTCTACTACTTTTGATTTTTCAAGTATGGATATTTCATAACCGACACTTTGCCCAGCATTGTTAGTAATTACAAATGTTGCAGTATAGCAATTAAGTATGTTAACTGCACCTAAAATCAGAAGGATAATACCAAATGACGAAATAAGAGCAAAACCAGCTATAACTAAAATTAGTCCAACTAGCAGCCTTAGGAAAGAAAATTTCGTTGAACTTATAACTGAAGCAATTGTTTTGATGGGTTGTGCAATTTCTGCATTCCCCAGAGGTATAAGACCAAAAAGTGTATTAGGCGTGTGCCCTGTTACTCTTTTGTTGGTAAGAACATAGTTTGCTTTTAACCAAAAAAGAATAAGATTTGCAGTAAATGTTGCCTCTTTGATTATTTGCTCATCTTTACCTAAAATTGTACTCATAATAATCTCTTTAAAATTTTCCTACTCGTATGGCTTTTCGGATTTCGCCACGTTTTTTAGAGTGGTTTCTTGACTCCACTTCTTCTGCTTTTTTTGTCACATTGGGTGGTCGGCCCGTTGGCTTTCGCAGACCATATTTTTTCTTTAACTGGCTTAAAAATGTATTTTAAGATATCATCTATATGGAACTTGAAACACCTTTGGGGTGAAATATATTTCTTATTTAATTGTTTTATAAGTAGAAATCATCAGTAGGGGTTAATATATTGAGGCCTATTTATTGATGAAAATTTGGGAAACAATCGCTCTAGTGCATTTTTCCTGACAACTCTAAAATATGCCTCAAATTAACACCCACTCATACGAAAATTGAGTTGTCTAACTGAAATGTGTGTAAAGCTCCGTAAATTTATGATTTTTATATCTTTCTTCAAAATAATTGTAATAAAATAAGGGGAAAAAAATTTTTTATGACAAAAGTTGTTTAATGCTATTGTCATAAAAGGATTGCGGAACGCCAATGGTGGTGGAGGTTTCAGGGGATATTGAGGGGACCGGTTTAATCACCAACCGATCTGATTTCTTGATTCTGCAAACAATATGGATATTCAATCGGTTTATCTTACCCAATGTAGATTTATTATTTATTAGAGAGTCTTCTTATCAAGATATTTGTCTAAAGTACTTTAGTTAAAACCATTTCATTTTCTTTAAGTATAGCACCATACCGGTAAAAATGAGAATTATGAGTAACCATAATGCTGCATATCCGTATCTCCATTCAATTTCCGGCATATTATGAAAATTCATACCATAGATACCGGTAAGAAAAGTTAGCGGAATAAAAATGGTGGATACAATTGTTAAGGTTTTCATTACCTGATTCATTCTATACCCTTGCAAAGAGAAGTAAAGGTTAGTACTACTCTCTAAAGATGACTCTAAAATATCACAACTATCAATCAGGGTTAAACATAAATCTTTGATCTCTAAAAAATACTTTAAGTTTTTCTTCTCAATATAGTTACTCTCCTGTCGTTCTACTATTAACGAAAACTCTTTTAACGGGAGAATAGATTTTTTTATAAAATGAACAGATTTTTTGTGACTCTCAATCATCTCCAAAGTGCTAGGTAACAACTCTTTTTTTGTGTCTGTAAGATTCAGACTCTCCATATCGCTATCTAAGTGGTTTAGGGTTTTAAAGTAGTTGTCAAGAATTGATTCCAGCATACCATAGAGTAGATAGTCCGGTTTACTCTCCCTTATTACACCCTTGTCCTCTCTCAGTCTAAACCTGAGGTGTTCAAAAAAATCCGCCTTTCTCTCCTGAAATGAGATTAAGAAATTTTTGCCGAAAATAAAGCTTATCTGCTCTGTTATCAACTCATTATTTGATGGAACAATTGACTTTAGAGTTAAGAATGAATAATCTTCAAATTCCTGAAATTTTGGCCTTTGATTAATATCAAGGATGTCCTGAATTGCTAAATTGTGAATACCGTGCTTGCTACATATAGATGAAATTGTATCGGGGTCATTCAAGCCATAGACATTTAGCCAATAGTTGTATTTATTACTTTGAAACTTCTCAATACTGTCAGGTGAAACGTTTTGTGTCTCAATACACTCCTCCTTATTGTACTTAAATAGTTGAATATCCAATTTTTCTTCAGGGGCATTACCGGTAAAAATGAATTTTCCGGGGTCAGTTTTTTTTCTATTAAGAGGTGGAATCCTTCTTAATGTTTTCAATGTTTCCATTTCACATCAGTTAATTGCACTAAAGCTCAGCTAAATTAGCAAATATCTTTGACACAGGGAACAAATATATAATATTCTTATTGTCAATCTTTTCAATTAATTTTTTTAATCCATTGAATGATATCATAAACAACCTCTTCGGAGATGGTCTCCTCAATTTCTCCGTACTCATCAATATCTCCGGTGGTACATCTTTGCAGGAGGTGGTTATGGTTCTTATATAGCTTTGTAGTAAATCTTGTGTTGCCGGCATAAGTTAGTGTCTGCTTAATAATGTCAAGATTATGAGGTAGTACCTGAATATCTTTATCTCCAATAAGGGCAAATACCGGACATTTAACATCTTTTAGTATTTCAGAAGGGTTATGAAAAAGATCGTAACGCATAAATGGCATTAAAAGACCTCCATAGTCAGATATCTTAAGTGGAGAGGAGAGTCCTAGCTTCTCCCTATCGCTTTTATCAAGTGCAGATACTCTTGTATCAAAAGATGCCAGATTCACTTTGATATGCTCTTTGGCTATACTGTCATTTGCAGAGTTTTTGAATATCTCCATTGCGTTCTCCAGTATCTCCCGGTTAAGTGCAATCCCCTCTTTAGAGGCCCCTTTTGATGTAAATATAGCATCACACTGCTCAAAGATCACATCCTGTAGTGAGATTGCAGCTCCTGCCATCAACACAATAAAAGCAGTACTACTGTTAATTGTTGCGGCAATAGGGGCAATCTCTGCACCCAGGCTGTGACCTAGCAGCCCGATTCTTGAAGAGTCAACATCTGCTCTGCTTTTAAGATAATCAATCGCAAAAGAGGCATCTGCAGCGTGGTCTCTAACAGTGGCTTTTCTAAAGCTTCCCTGTGACTCTCCTGCTCCTCTGTCGTCGTAACGCAATACGGCAAAACCGTTACTAGTAAAGTAATCTGCAAGTACCAGAAATACTTTATGGCCGAAGATTGTCTGGTTTCTATCAGATGGACCTGAGCCCGAAATCAGAATAATTGCGGGGGCATTATCTGCACCAAACGGCTTTGTAAATGTTCCTCTGAGGGATATACCCTCCTTTGTATTTGTAAAACTGACATTTTCTGAATGGTATGGATATGGTTTTCTAGGTTCCTGAGGTCTTTTGGCAATTTTGAATGGAAATTCGTCGCATCTGTTGAGATTTAAAACCTTCCCTCTGCCACCCGGATTCCCGAAAGTTCCTGTGAGGACTGTTTTTTGATTTGAAGCAGAATCTGTAGCAAGACGGCCTTTAAATATAACTGAGAGCATTTTTACCTCAATTAATATCGAATCTTTATTTGTTATAACTCTGTCTACAGTTATGTTATAACTTTTCTGATCTACACTGTGCATTACAGCATCATATTCACCGTTAGCCAATGATGATATTTCAAATGCTATCGTAAGTTTAATTTGCGGATTAACTTTAAGATCTCCGTACCATTTTCCGATAAAAGTCTCTTTTGCCACCATAGAGGTGGAGATTAGAGTGATTAGTAGTGTAAAAAGTAATTTTTTCATTTGTGTTAGTGTTAGCTTGTATTTGATTTAACTGCCACGAAAGTAGAGGCACCTCAACCTTTGCGCAAATCTTTATGACCAACACCTTAACAACTATTCAAAGGCGAATATTTCTGTGACGAAGGTCGTTTGTCCATAAAATGTGGTACTTTAGATATAATTATTATGATTTTGTCAATCTCCCATTTTTTAAGAGATTAATAGATATAAATTTGAATTGTGAATTGAAGAAATAAGAGAATACAATTTAAATGTAAATGATATATTGATATGATAATAAGAGTTTTCAAACGCAAAGAGTATATAATCCATTCAATAATCTGGATTGGGGGTTTTACTATCGTTGCCGGCTTTGTTCAAACAATTGGGAATGTCAAGAGGGAGATGGGAGACTTTATCTATCCGGTAGCTTTGGGAACAATCTTTAATGTTTTACTTTTTTATATTGTATCTATTAAATTGATAGGCCTGTACAGTTTAAAGAGATCTGGTTATCTCTTCTTAGGGCAAGTTGTCGTAACCCTTTTAGGATTAACGATTATTGAGACAGTTTTGGACTACTCCCTTTTTCCTGCATACTACTCCACAGAGATTGAATCTCTTTATAGTCAGTTTTTAGTTACTCTTGTATTCAACCTCTTTGTTCTGGCAATTGCTCTGGGTTACGGATTCATTAAAATGTGGCTGAAATCTGAGAGACAAAAACAGGAGCTCAAATCACAAAAACTATCTGCAGAGCTCGATTTTTTGAAAGCACAGGTAAATCCACACGTTTTATTCAATATGCTCAATATGGCTTTCTCCAGTGCTACCACATATGGAGATGAGAGAACTGCAGATATTATCGAAAAGACATCATCACAACTCCGCTATGTGCTGTATGACAGCAACACAGACAAGGTCTCTATCCGGAAAGAGATAGATCATATTGAGGGTTTTGTAGCTCTTCAAAAGATGCGCATATCTGCAGATATGCCGGTTAAGATCTCGCTTAATGTAAGTACAGACAACGAAAACTATCAAATTTCACCACTTCTTTTAATCCCCTTTATTGAGAACGCCTTTAAATACGGAATCTCGTTTAACAGGCCAACTGAGATTAATATTGAACTAAAATGCAGAGAGAACACCCTGCAACTTCTTGTAAGAAACCCTATTATAACAGATTTTACCTCTCAAAGTAGAGATGGATTTTCGGGTATCGGGTTGGAGAATGTACGAAAGCGCCTCTCTATTCTATACCCATCGAATCATATCCTCAAGATCTCGAATGATGGTGAGATATTTATTGTTAACTTGACAATCAATCTTAAATAGCATATTATGAAGTGTATTATTGTAGATGATGAGCCATTTGCCATAGAGCTGCTAAGATCCTATGTCGAGAAAACCGAATCTCTGGAGTTGGTAGATACATTCTCCAACCCCGTTAAAGCTCACTCTTTTCTTATGAAAAATAGTGTCGATCTAATTTTTCTTGACATAAATATGCCGGAATTAACAGGTATCCAGTTAATTAAATCGCTCAATCACTGCCCTGCCATAATCTTCACAACTGCATATTCCGAGTATGGTGTGGAGAGTTATGAGTACAACGCAACTGACTATCTGCTAAAACCAATAAGGTACGATCGTTTTTTAAAAGCGGTTTATAAAGCGTCTGAGATAGTCACGACATCAAAAACTGTATCACCTTCCACCGGAGAGAGTGTTGTCAACATAAAGAGTGGCAGCAAAGTTCACAGGGTTGAGATCTCTTCGATTCTATATGTAGAGGCCTGTGGGAACTATATGATATTTCACACAGCGAAAGAGAAGATCTTATCTCTGATAACTATGAAAGAGGCTATTGATATATTGCCTAAAGAGCAGTTTGTTCGTATTCACAAATCATATATCATCTCAATTTCTGCAATAGAGACAGTAGAGAGAACACAGGTAACCGTGAAAGGGGTAAAGATACCTGTTGGGTCAATATACAGGGAGCAACTTCTTGCCCGTCTTTAGCATTAACATTAAAAACGGTCTGCATTCATAACTTTTACCCAGGCCTTTACAAAATCATTCACAAATTTCACTTTGTTGTCGTCCTGTGCGTAAAGCTCTGAGTAAGCACGTAATACAGAGTTCGAACCAAATACAAGATCTACTCTCGTGGCTATCCATTTTATCACACTACTCTCTCTGTCCACAATATGATAGAGATTATTTGAAACAGGCTTCCAGTAGTAGTTCATATCTGTAAGATTCACGAAGAAATCGTTGGTAAGCACACCCTCCCTATCTGTAAAAACTCCGTGTTTTGTGTTTCCATAATTTGTACCTAAAACACGCATACCGCCAATTAACACAGTCATCTCGACTGCAGTAAGCCCCATAAGCTGAGTCCTGTCAAGCAGTAGCTCTTCCGGGTTTACAGCATACTCTTTTTTTAGCCAGTTTCTATAACCATCGTGTAACGGCTCCAGAACCGAGAAAGAATCTACATCTGTCATTTGGGCTGTTGCATCACCTCTGCCCGGTAAAAAAGGTACTTTTATATCTACTCCCGCATCCAGAGCGGCTTTCTCAATGGCTGCACCTCCCCCTAAGACTATAAGATCTGCAATGCTCACTTTTTTATTCAATCCTGCCTGGATCTCCTCCAATTTCTTAAGCACTTTATTAAGTAGTTTGGGTTCGTTGCCCTCCCAATCCTTTTGAGGGGCAAGGCGAATCCTGGCTCCATTTGCACCCCCTCTGTAGTCCGAATATCTGAATGTTCTTGCACTGTCCCAGGCGGTGTTTATAAGCTCTGTACGAGACAAACCGCAGTTGAGAAGCTTTATTTTCAGCTCGTTAATCTCCTCCTTAGAGAGGGTATATTCCACTTTTGGGATAGGGTCCTGCCAGATTAGATCCTCTTTTGGAACATCGGGCCCCAGATAGCGGCTTTTTGGCCCCAAATCGCGGTGAGTTAATTTAAACCAAGCCCTTGCAAAAACTTTAGCAAAGTATTCCGGGTCTTTATAAAAACGTTCCGATATTATTCGATAATCCGGGTCCATTTTAAGGGCCATATCTGCATCGGTCATCATTGGATTTCTTCTAACTCCGGGGATGTGAGCATCAAAAGGCTTGTCCTCCTCTTTAATGTTTACAGGTTCCCACTGCCAAGCTCCGGCAGGGCTCTTTGTAAGCTCCCAGTCGTAAGTGAAAAGCAGATAGAAATAGGTGTCGTTCCATTTGTTAGGGTGTGTTGTCCAGGCCCCCTCCAAACCACTTGAGAGAGTGTGTTCGGCGTTTCCTTTACCTTTAGGGTTTGACCAGCCAAAACCCTGCTGCTCCATTGGTGCACCCTCCGGGCTTGGCCCTAAAAGCGACGGATTTCCATTCCCGTGTGTTTTACCCACAGTATGTCCTCCGGCTGTTAATGCAACAGTCTCCTCGTCATTCATTGCCATACGGCTGAATGTTGTTCGCATATCTTTGGCTGTCTTTAACGGATTTGGGTTACCGTCCACACCTTCCGGATTAACATAAATTAAGCCCATCTGAACGGCAGCCAGTGGATTTTCCAGCGACTCGCTCCGGGTGCTGTCTGAATAACGGGATTTCCCCAGCCAATCCTTCTCTGCACCCCAGTAAATATCTTTTTCCGGATGCCAGATATCCTCCCGTCCACCACCAAACCCAAAGGTTTTGAAACCCATCGACTCATAAGCCATATTACCTGCAAGGATAAAAAGATCTGCCCACGATATCTTGTTGCCATATTTTTTCTTGATAGGCCATAGTAGCCTGCGTGCCTTATCCAGATTGACATTATCCGGCCAACTGTTTAGTGGAGCAAATCGTTGGTTTCCTGTGTTGCTCCCTCCACGACCATCTGCAATTCGATAAGTACCGGCACTATGCCAGGCCATTCTTATCATCAAACCACCATAGTGTCCCCAGTCTGCAGGCCACCATTGTTGACTTTGAGTCATTAGTTTTTTCAGGTCACTCTTTAACGCCTCAAAATCAAGTTTAGAAAATTCCTCTCTATAATTGAACCCCTCATCCAAAGGATTTGTTTTAGAGTCGTGCTGATGCAAAATATCTAAGTTGAGAGCATTTGGCCACCAGCTCATTAAGGAATTACCACTATCCGTATTTGCCCCGTGCATAACAGGACATTTTCCTTTTTGTAGATTGTCCATACGATATGTTTTATGCTTAAAGATACCAATTAGTTATTTCTTTTCAAACCCTTGATACAAACATTAAGGGCAACATATCTGGAATATTTGAAAAATTGAGAGTAATTATACTCTGCAGATTATAAGAAAATACTTAAGATAGTTCTTAGGTTCTCACTCCTAAGATCAACAGCAAGATTGCTTTTAAGAATTTTGTACGCCCGACTTTTTAGGGTCTTAACAGTATTGGCAGAGATTCCCAGTTTTATGGATATTTCTGAATTTGAATATCCAGATAAATGGTATATAAGAATTTTTCTAGTTTGAGGGGCGAATGAGCCTATAGCTTTGTAGATAAGCCGGTCTGTCTCCTCCTCAATAATTTGATTCAGAAAAAAATGCTCACTGTTAATCTCTTCGTAATTATCTATATACTTCTGCTCAACTTTTTGATGCTTTAGATAATTAAGACAACTATTTCTCACAGAAGCATATAAAAAGCTCTTTACTGAATTGATTGAATGAAGATTCTCCTTGTTTTCCCACATAGATAGAAAGACATCCTGTACTATATCTTCACTTACGGCCATATTTGCCACGAATCTATTGGAAAAAGACATTAGAGACGAATAGAAGGTTCTAAAAATAGAGTGAACATCGTTCTCCTTTTTCAGTAGCTCAATCACTTTATTATCAGAATCTTTAATCTCCATTCTATGTCCCATATGACCGAATTAATTATTTTTCCCTGAAGACAATGTACACAATCCAAACTGATAGTACAAACAAGCACAAAAAAACACAGCGGGTGTCATACTCCTCCATAGTTTAGTTGTCTTATATATAGTACACGAGATTTAACGACTAAGAAATGAAAAATAACGACACAATATCAAAAATAATATTCTCTAAACTATTTTCAAAATTATCTAAAGAGGAGGAGGAGATTTTAAGCGAGTGGCTCAAAGATGATAATAATAAAAAGCTATACGAGAAAATTTTAGATCCGGAGAGGATTCTAAGCAAATCCAGAGAGTACGATACCTATTCGGCCAAATTAGATAAGGATACTATTAATCAAAGCTTTAGGCGCCTATTAAATCCTAAAAACAGATTTCGGGCGATTAGCCAATACGCAGCCATACTCATTCCACTTGTAGTAATTATTGGCACTTTATTACTTATAAACCCGTTTAAGAGAGTGGTTACATATCAGGAACTCTGCAATACCGGTTCTTCTCCCTCTATTGTTCTGAGTAATGGAGACAAAATGGATATCTCAGTGAAGAACAAAGAGTTGATAAGCTCTATTGGAATCGTAATTAAAGACACTACAGACCTGTTAGCTTGTGCGTTAGAACAAGATCATAATAAGGAAGAGATTCAGGAGATAGAAATATTGACACCCATCGGAAAGAGGATGACTATAACACTTTCTGACGGAACAAAAGTCTATATGAATAGTGGATCAAAAATTAAATTCCCTACTAAATTCAAAGAGGATAGCAGAGAGGTTTTCGCAGAGGGTGAGCTCTTTTTTGATGTAACTCCGGATAAAAGCCACCCTTTTATCGTCCATATGAATAGATCTAAAGTGGTTGTGGTTGGAACTGGGTTTAATATCCGCTCATATCCGGACGAAATTACCGTTCAAACTACAGTAAGCTCAGGCACTGTAGTATTTTCTTCAGAGAACTTATCTGTGAACTTAGCTCCGGGAGAACAATCGGTTTTTAATAAAATCAGCTCCGGGATAGAGAAAAACATTGTTGAAATTTACGATTTTATGGCCTGGAAAGAGGGGATGTTCTATTTCAACAACAGAAGATTAGAAGATATTATGTCTGAGTTAAAAAAATGGTATGGTTTTGAGTATGTTTTTGACAACGAAGTATCTAAGCACGAGAGATTTGGAATTGAACTAAAAAGAGATGTCCCACTTGACAAAATAATTGAGTTAATAAACAGTACAAATACAATTAACATTTATATCGAAGGTCGAGTGATTCATATAAAATAGCGATGTAAATAGAAAAGATTAACATATAAATTGAACCACAAAAAATGGAGTGAGAAATGCGCCAACACTTCCCACTCCCAGATTTAAATAAAATTTAAACCCTTACTTAATTTGCAATTTTATGAAAAAAAAACGGATCTTACAACAGGCCTTTGCTAAAACGCAAAAAGGCTTTCGGTGTTTACTTGCGTCTCTCATTCTTTTCATTAGTCTTGCCTCAACAATTCACGCTCAAAAACAGCAGACAGTAATTAACTTAAATGCAGAAAAAGCGACACTTAAAGAGGTTTTTGCAACAATAACCTCACAGGTGGGCTATACTTTTGTATTTAATGAAAAGTCCATCGAGAGTGCCGGAAAAATCAATGTAAAAATTAAAAGTGAAAATCTTAACGAAGTACTGGAGAGATGTCTTGCCGGAACACAACTTATGTATAAGATAGATAAAAATGTAATAGTTATTTCCGAAAACAAGAAGAGCGAACCTGCCGGTATAAATTTGAATCAGGTAATTAAAAAGAAGATTACTGGCTCCGTTGTGGATGAAACTAATGCGACTCTTCCCGGAGTAGCTATTTTAATAAAGGGAACAAAAAGAGGTACAGTAACCGATGCAGATGGAAACTTCACAATAGAGTTGGAAAATGCAGAAAAACAGACTCTTATCTTCTCTTTTATGGGAATGGAGAGTCAGGAGGTTATAGTGGGAAATAGGGATAAGCTTGTTATAAAATTAAAGGAGAGCGCTTTTGCAATTTCAGATGTAGTTGTAACAGGTTTTTTTGAAAGACGAAAAGAGAGTTTTACAGGTGCAATTGCCTCCTTCACAGGTGAAGAGTTAAAAAATGCAAACTCTGTGAATCTGCTCTCCGCAATATCAATTCTAGAACCCTCATTCAAAGTTGTTGAAAATGACCTTGCCGGATCAAATCCCAATGTTATCCCGGACTTTGTAATTCGGGGAGAGGCCAGTTTACCAAACCTTGTGGGAGACTATAAAGGGAATCCTAACAATCCAATATTCATTCTGGACGGATTTGAAATCTCTGCAGAGAAGGTCTTTGATATGGACCCCACACAGGTAGGATCTATAACCATCCTTAAAGATGCTGCTTCTACAGCAATATATGGCTCAAGAGCTTCTAATGGAGTTGTAGTTATTGAGTCCAAAAAAACAGCTGAGGGAACTATAAATGTCTCTTATAACCTAGATCTATCGGTGGTTATTCCCGATTTAAGAGGGTATAATATTCTTGATTCCCGACAGAAACTTGAGCTTGAGAGACAGGCCGGATACTACGACAAATCCGGAAGTGCTGCAGAGGATGAGAAAAGAGCAGATGAGTATAACGCAAAGCTTCAACTTATAATGATGGGAAACAACACCTACTGGTTAAACAAACCGCTCCAGAACTCAGTCGGTCATAAACACTCTTTTACAATAGACGGTGGCGAAAACTCACTAAGATACTCCCTAAATGCAAATTACGACAGTAATCCTGGAGTAATGATTGGCTCAAAGCGAGATAAAATTGGAGTAGTATCTACTCTTCAATATAGATTTAAAAATATTACTTTTAAAAATTATCTGAGCGTAGATAACGTAAGCTCCTTCAACTCTCCGTACGGGAATTTTAGTCAGTATGCTAAAATAAACCCATACTTCGCATTCAATGATAATCAAGGGGATTACGTAAAGAAATTTGAGACCGGATCCTGGTGGTTAAATATCGGAAATCCTCTTTACAACACTACCCTTAATACTAAGAACGAGAGTTCATACAGTATGTTCATCAACAACTTCAGTATTGACTGGAACATCATCTCTCAGTTAAGATTGCAGGCAAACTTGTCGATGAACCAGAGAAAAGATGAGGGGGTAATTTTTATGCCTGCAGACCACACAGATTTTCTAAGCTACAGCATACCAAATTATCACTTAAGAGGTTCTTATAAATCTTCCGAAGGAAAGTCGTTTTCATACGACGGGAAAGTAATGCTCAACTACTATACCAATTACAAGAACCATATGATTAATGCCGGTCTTGCAATAAATATGCAGATGATTGACGGTGAAGATTACTCATTTTCGGTACAGGGATTCCCTAATGATAAGCTGGACTATCTCATATTTGGATTGCAATACCAAGAAGGAACAAGGCCGGTTGGAACAGATACCAGATCACGTCTGATTGGTGCTCTGGGAAGTTTAAACTACTCCTATAATTCCAAATATTTGCTGGATCTTTCATTCAGGACAGATGCCTCTTCAAAATTCGGTGCAGACAACCGTTGGGCTCCCTTCTGGTCTGCAGGTCTGGGATGGAACCTACATAACGAAAATTTTATTAAAGATTTAAAATTTATAGATAAACTGCGTTTGAAAGCATCATATGGTGTAACAGGATCTCAGAATTTCGACCCTTATCAGTCTATAACTCGTTACCAGTTCTATTTGACAGATAAATATAACTACGCAATGGGTTCATATATGATGGCTCTGGGAAACTCTTCTCTTAAATGGCAGACAACCTATCAATTTAACGCCGGATTTGAGTTTGGATTTTTAAAGAGGTTTGACGTACTGGTTAACGTATACCGTAACTTGTCTACAAGCCTCCTTTCGGATATCACACTCCCCCCTTCACTGGGGTTCTCCACTTACAAGGAGAACATTGGAGAGATGCTAAATGTAGGTTATGAAGCCTATCTCAAGGCAAACATAATCAAGAAAAAAGATGTATATCTAAATATCAACTTCGGTGTTATACACAATGAAAATACTGTAGAAAAAATATCAAACAGTCTTAGAGCGTGGAATGACTCTCAGGATGAGGAGCTAACATCCGGCAGTAATAAACCGAGGGTGAGATATATTGAAGGTCAATCTATCAACACAATCTGGGGAGTTCCTTCCGTTGGGATAAATCCTGCAAATGGTAAGGAAATTTTTATTACCCCAAACGGAGAGAGGACAGATGTGTGGAACGCCGGATACCAGCAACCTATAGGTGGAACAGACCCCGATCTTGAAGGGAATGCAGGTCTCAATATGGGCTATAAAGGACTCTCTCTAAGCCTCTACTTCCGATACAGAGTGGGAGGGCAGATGTATAACTCCACATTGGTGGAGCGTGTTGAGAATGCAGATAAAAGGTACAACTGTGACATTAGAGTTCTTGAAGAGAGATGGAAAAATCCCGGAGATATAACTTTTTTTAAAGATATACGAGATAACACCATAACCAGACCTACATCCAGATTTATAGAGGATTACAACTTTCTTCAACTCTCTTCAGTAAATCTTTATTACGATTTCAATAAAAATCTTTTATCAAAATTTAAAGTTAAAAGCCTAAGATTATCATTTTCGATGAATGATATTTTCCGGTTGACTACCGTTAAGGCAGAGAGAGGAATAACCTATCCGTTCTCGTCAAGCTTTAGAACCTCATTAAGAATAATGTTTTAATCCGTGAATTATGAAAAAAATATATATACTTATATCTATATCATTATTATTCAGCCTCTTTTCGTGTGAAAAATGGTTGGATGTAGATCCAAGATCTGTAGTAAAGGAGGAGGAGATGTTCAACGATGTTAAGGGCTTCCAATCTGCACTACTTGGCGTCTACACAAAAATGGCAGGGAGATCTCTTTATGGGGTAAACCTCACTTTTGGCTACCTGGATGTTCTTGCACAGTATTACAATATTGAGTCCGGGCAACACTCATTTTATGCAGCGGCAAACTACAAATACATCGAGGCTGTAAACTATGTAAATAGTATTTGGGGAGAGGGCTACAACGCAATTGCAAACATAAACAACATCCTCAAATGGTTGCCATTAAGAAAAGAACTTTTCGGACCGGGCGAGTATGACCTTATAAGGGCTGAGGCTATTGCATTAAGAGCATTTATCCATTTTGACATTCTTCGGTTATATGCTCCATCATACGCAGTGAATCCAAATGCTAAGGCCATCCCTTATGTAAACAAACTAGCTAATGCTCCTTTTCCGCAATTAACAGTTAAAGAGGTTACAGATGCAGCTTTGGCAGATCTTACTGAGGCAGCACAGATCCTCTCCGAGGTTGACCCTATCTCTCCAAATTATACCGATGTGGTTGAGAGCGGTACCACAACCCCTCAGTTCTTTACATTTCGTTATGAGAGAATGAACTACTTTGCAGTGTATGGCACAATGGCAAGAATTGCTCTTTGGAGAGGAGATAAAGAGAAGGCATTTGAATACGCTTCCATAGTTGGCCCCGGAACTTCAGTCCTGTTTTCTCTCTTTACAGATAAGTCTTGGGACAATAGCGATTTGTACTTTAATAGCCTAACTAACATAAATTCAAAACTCACAATTACAGAGGGTAAAAAACAACAACTATACGAGACCGAAAAATATGGGTCACTTGATACACGCTATAAAGATTGGTTTAGGTTTTCGGCAGGGAGCAACGAAGAGTTTATGGCAAAATATATGCGCCCGGTGAACCTAAGCGGTAACCCTCCTAACATCGTTGTTATGCGTAGAGATGAGATGGCATACATCTTAAGCGAGTGCTCTCCCAACGACTCTATTGCAATATCCTACCTAAATAATATCCGTTCGTTTTATGGGATTAAAGGGCAGAATGCTCTGGTAGCCGGTAGTTGTGATGTGGAAGAGGAGATTTTTAAAGAGTACCGAAAAACATTTATTGGTGAAGGACAGCTCTTCTTTTACATCAAAAGAAAGAATTACTCTACAATTCCGTTTTCTCTTGTAGAAGATGTACAGGCGGCATACGTTATGCCAATTCCTGATCTTGAAATTGAGTTTGGTATAATAAATTAAAGTACACCCTTATGAAAAACATATTTAAAATCTGCATAATATATTGCTTAATTATGAGCTCGTGCAGCTACAACGATCTCAAAACATATAACGATAAGACCAGTCTCTACTTTGCCGGAGATACAGATATTGACTTCTCTTTCACTAAGTACAGAGGAGGCAGTACAGCCGTAATTATGGTTCCTATAGAGATTGGAGGCTACAAAAGTGATGTGGACAGGAGTTTCAAAATGGAGTTGGTAAATGACAGCACAACAGCTACTCCTGCACTGCACTTCAAGAACCCGGGAACATCATTCATTATGCCAAAAGACTCTTTTAAGGTTCACCTCCCACTAGAGATTTACAATACCGATCCTGAACTTAAGAACAGTAAAGTAAGGGTATATCTGAGAATCATCCCAAACGAAACCTTCATTAACGGCGTAAACTACAAGCAGAGCCTCTCGGTTTACATATCTAATATCCTTATAAAACCAAAAATTTGGGACTCTGTTTATTCAATGTTTTTTGGAGTTTACAGTCAGAATAAGCATCGCAAGATTCTAGAAATATGCGATATATCGGAGGTTCCCGATGTTTATGACGGCGGAAGTTACAACTATAAATGGAACGCATTTGGCAGAGCCGTTAACAATTTTTATCGCGACAACTATCCTCAATACGACGAGAATAATCAAATTATTGAACCTTGGTTTTAATGGCCTATTAATTAACTAATAAAAGCAATAAATAGATGAAAAAACTATATATAATAATAGGACTCCTCTCACTTATGTTCTACTCCTGCAAAAAAGAGTTGGGAACTTATGATAGATTGGATGTTAACAAGGTGATTATTGATACAATCCTCACTAGAACAATTCAGCTGGGAGACACTCTAAGAATAATTCCTGAGATTGCCCAAACACTGGAAAAATCAGAAGATAATCTGGAGTATTCGTGGTACTGGTATAAGTTCGGATTCACCGAAGTGGATACGCTTTCCAAAGAGCGTAACTTAAACTATAAAATTCCAATCAGCACCTCTTTAGGGTCATACACAACAATCTGCAAAGTGACCGATAAAAAGACAGGGCTCTTCGGAAAGTGGATGTTTACCGTTAATGTAGCAGCTGCCAATGCAGAAGGGGTTTTAGTGCTTAGTAATCTGGACGGAAATGCAGAGTTGGGTCTACTAAACCTTATGAAGAACTACATAGGAGGTTTGTACTACGAAGCTAATGGTTCTCACCCGGGACAAAATCCGGTTAGTGTAGGATTTACAAAGGTAAATGCCGTCCCTTATCTTAACTCAATCATCATTATGTGTGATGACGAAAAGGGCGGAGTTGTAACAAACCATATGGATTTCATAAAGATGTATGATTACAAAAAATACTTCTTCGTTGCCCCTAGTGTTATAAAGCCTCAGAGATATTACAACGGTATCTCCGGCCTTGATGCCAGATACGATTTTATCATAAACAACAACCGTCTGCACGTGAGAGAGTATAGAAATGCCCAGAAAACAGAGGAGAAAACCTTCTTTAAACCGGAGCTAATGCCTACCAGTTCCGAGATCTCTCCTTATGCAATTGCAGATCCGTTTGCACTGCTTTTCTATGATAATACGAATATGAAGTTTGTCCGAGTAGGTGTTCAGTCTCTACAGTATCTTAGTACAGCGTTCCTTCCGATAGCAATTGGAACCCAGAACCCGGCAACGATGCCTTTTGATCCAAACAATGTCGGGCTTAAATTGGTAAATATGGATATCGGGTGGAAGAAACTTGGCTTTGGAATATTTAAAGATCCGGCAACAGGACAGCTTTACAGACTCCATTTCTCATTTGCATCAATGGCATTCAATGCATCAATGTCTGCATATTACAAAAAGCCGATAACAGACGCACCAAACCTTGAGAGTGCAACAAGCTATGTCTACTCTATCCTGGATCCTTACCTCTACTACTCAAAAGATAATCTGCTTTACAGATACGATCTTGAGTTTGACAAAACACAAGCAATCTACAACCTGGATACAGTAATTGCAAACAGCAAAATAGACAAACTTTATATGAGATATTACGCCGGCCAGACGACACATAGTGGTACACTCTATTTGGGCAGCTCCGAGCAGGGCAAATCGGGTAAAAACGGAAGCCTGCACGTGCTAAAACTGGACAGAAGCGGAACGGTTTCAGATGTAGATACAGTTTACAGAAACATCTCCGGAAGAATTGTAAGTATGGATTATAAGTTCTAAAATAAATGTTAAACAATAGAATTAAATAATTTAAAAATGCGAAAAAAAACAGCGATTTTGGCAGGAGTATTATTGATAGCGTCCTGCACCCTCTTTGCCCAGGCAAAACAGACAAAAATTAATATAGATTTTAATGGAGTTGACTCCCCTTTTACTCTATCTACATTAGAAACATCCATCTCCGTTAAGCCTCAAAGCACTACAATAACTCTCGACATAAAATATCCACAGTATGTAAAAATGGCAAGAACAAATATTGCAGAGTACATCTATGTGTGCCCGGGAGATGAAATAAATATGAAGGTAACAGGGAAAGCAAGGGGAGAGGTTACATTCACCGGCTCAAATGCAAAAATCAATACATTTCTTGCCGACGTTGAAAATTCACCAAGAGTAACCGGGATTGGAGGCGAGGAGAAAGATTTCATAGATAGGTTAACAAAAAATGTAGAGGCAACTACATTAAGATTGAAATCACACTCTTTTGACGACAATTTTACAAAAATTGAGCAGAAGCGCATCTGGTCAAAGATCTACACATCTCTCGTCTCCTATCCCTCTCTTAGAAAAAGGACAGATAGAAGCTATAGGCCAAGTGAGTACTTCTATAATTTTGTAAAGAGTGTCACTTTTGAGCAGGCAGATCTGCTCATCTTAGATGAGTACAAATCCCTTTTGGAGTATCTTGTCCAACTTTATGCTATTAAAGACATTTTAAAATATGATGCTTACGAATATTCAATAACAACTCTTAACTATGTAGTTAACAATATCAAAGACCCAGCAGTTAAGAGATACCTTGTAAACTACTATGCATATGATTATCTTAAGCGTCACGGAACTGAAAAAATCGAAAAAATATCCGATATATTTTACAAGGTTGTCACAGACTCAAAAGAGATAAAAAGATACAACGAGACTGTGGAGACCTGGTCAAAGATTGCCAAAGGGACAAAAATCCAAGAGTACGAGTTCCACGACATAGATGGCAAGAGTGTTATGCTCTCCTCATTTATGGGTAAATATGTCTACATAGATATGTGGGCAACCTGGTGTAAACCTTGTATTGCCGAGATCCCTCACCTGAAAAAGCTTGAGCACGCTTTAGAGGGAGCAAATATCGTATTTGTTAGTATCTCAACTGATAAAGATGCAGTGGCGTGGAAGAATATGGTTGTAAAAGATGAAATGAAAGGTGTACAACTGCACGCAAGAAAGAGAGATTTCTCAAATGACTTTCTGGTTGTTAGCATTCCTCGTTTCATTTTACTGGATCCTCAGGGTAGAGTTGTTGAGCACAATATGCTAAGACCAAGCAATGCTCAAACATTGCCATATTTGCAGTTGTTATTAAAATAGGTTAATGGTTAAGTTGGTAGGGCGCCCGGAAGAGATTTCGGGCGTTTTTTATATAACAAAGTGTAATAAAATATTGAACCTTTACCCACTGGTCAATTGCCGGATAATCCCCCGGAAAATAAAGCCGTGTAGTGGTAAGACAGAGTACCAATATAACCTCCCCATAAGACCTAATGGTCTAAAGGTTGCGGTTTGGATCAGTTTGTTTTTTTCTATTTTAAACTCAAGCCAGGCCTCTCCGGGCAGTTTCATCTCGGCATAGAGCAGCAACCTCCCCTCAGTTTTATCTGCATACAAAACCCTCCAAAAGTCCAGTGCATCTCCGGCATTAAGGGTATCCTCCGATGTTCGCCCTCTTCTAAGCCCTACCCCTCCTGCCAACTTATCCAGAAAACCTCTTATCCTCCATAGCCAGTTTCCGTAGTACCATCCGGTTTCACCCCCTATACTCCAAATTTTGTCGACACAAGCCTCCCGGCTGGCGAAAGCCCTTTCACGGACATCCTTAAAGCATCCAAAAGTTGGAACCTGGATAAACTCAGATATATTAAAGTTGAAACTACTGCTTATAAAGGCATCCTTCCAGCTGGAGATCACTTCGTTTCTTTCAATATTGCTAAAAGCTATCTCCAGGGATTCCCTGTAGCTTAGTGGCTCTACTCCCAAAATTTTGTTGATCTCATCGTTGCGGCAAATCACCTCAATCTTCATACTATCTACCAAAGCAACAGCAAGTTTGTAGGAGGTAGATGTTACAAAGTACAACCAATAGGAAGAGAGTTTGGGCGTCATAACCGGGACAGTAAAAATATAACGCTTCAATCCTCTTATTCGGGCAAACTCCAACAGCATCTGCTTATAGGACAATATATCGGGGCCACCTATATCAAAATCTCTATTATAAGTCTTTGGATTGAGAATAGTTTTTGAGAGAATATTGATAACATCCGGTATCCCGATTGGCTGGCACTTGGTATTTAGCCATCTGGGGGTAATCATAACAGGAAGCTTCTCTACCAAATCCCGCATTATTTCAAAAGAGGCACTGCCGGACCCTATGATAATGCCGGCTCTTAAGGTTGTTAAACTGTAGCTCCCTTTGCTGAGCTCTCTCTCTACATTCTTTCTTGAGGAGAGGTGTTTAGATAGTGCAGATTCATTCACTATACCACTCAAATAGACAACGTGCTTAGCGTTGGTTTTGTTGATTGCGTCTCTAAAGTTCACTGCAGATTCCTGTTCCAGCAGGTGGTAGTTAGAAGATGCCGACATTGAGTGCACCAGATAGAAAGCTCCGTCAATATCTTTAGGGATACTCTCTAAAGAGGCCCTATCCAGCATATCAACCTCAACGACACTAATTTTCGACCTCAGAGATTCCGGTGGATTAAACCTGTTAACATCCCTTACGCAGCAAACCACATCATAGCCAATCTCTACCAATTTGGGGAGAAGTCTTTTTCCGATATAACCGGACGAGCCTGTGAGTAAAATTTTCATTCCTTAGAGTTGTTAATTAAGAAAGGATAGAGATCTGCAAAGGGCATTGAGAAAATTCTTGTTTTATCCATATTATTGGGTTTTAAATCTCCTTCTCTTTATAACTTTATCTGCTGCCAATTTGCCGGTAAGTATTGACATTGGGACACCGGCAGGGCTGTAGGCCCATTGGCCTGCCTGGAAAATAGAGGGAACCGGGGTAAAGACCGACCTATCTGAGATCTGGATTTTGTTTACAACCGGCATTATCTTTTCAAATGACCAGCCAACTATAGAGCCCTCGGAGCTGCCAACCCTATTCTCTATGCTTAAGGGAGAGAATGAAAAGCGTTCGACAATTTTATCTTTTAGTATTGGGTAGACAGATTGTGAGATCACATCTATTATACGGTTCTCTAACTCCTGCACAAACTCACTAAGCCAACCGGCAGTTTGGATTTTTTTAAACAGATCGTACTCTGCAAGCAAACTGATAATCATCCCGGTTTTTCCTTGAGGAACCAATTGGGAGTCTTTCAGCCCGGGAATAGAGATCTCATAAGTGTTGAGCTTAGTAAACTTGTCCAGCCACGTAAGTATCTGCTCTCTCTTGACTGATTCAAAATTTCTAAGCAGTAGATTCAGCTCACTCCTGTGAGTCTCGCCTAAGCCCAATTTTGATGGTGTATAAAAGAAGTGTCCGTTAGCAATCTTAGCGAAGCTCTCAAGTGGTTCGTCTATTTCGAGAAACAGAGAGAAAACAGAGTCACAGCCTCTGTTTTTCAACATCTTGATTTTTGTCTCCTCCAGTTTTATTTTGACCTTATCCTCTACCCCTTGCACCTCTATTATTTTATAAAGTGTTTTAAGATCTGCAGCCCAGATAAGATTGCGATATTTATAATCTACATAATTTTGGTCCTTTAGAAGAGATACTCCTGGCAAAACCTCTATGATTTTAGTTTCGGTTTTTATCTCTCCACTATTTTCCAATATTTTGTTTTTCAAGGCATCACATAACTTATTGACACCACCTTTCGGATAGAAATAGTCGAGATACAACGAGAAATAGCTCAAAGCAAAGAAGGCAGGTGTGTTTTTAAAGAAGTGCTGAGAAATTATGTCGTTCAATTCCGGGTTTTTTACTACTGTTTTAAGACAATCTTCTACCGGCATATTCATCCGGTTTATCTTCCCAACGGTAAAGATAAATTTTGGTAACCAGGGGAGTAATTTTTTGAAAATAAATTCTCTATCCCTCTTTAAATCTTTAAACACAGGATTCTCTACTCCATAAAGAACCTCCATATGTTTCATTATTTTCTTGATTATTTTTAAAACATCATCAATTTCACCTTCACTCTCCGGGTAAAATTTCACGAGAAGCTCCCTGTATTTTTGTAAATCCGCTACTGTGTTGATGTCAATAATTTCATTTTCAATACCTAATGATACAGGACTCTTTACAACCTCAAGATCAATATTGAGCTCTTTTAACATCGGAAATATGATTCCGGCATCTTCCAGTGCCCTCACCCCGGCGTCAAAATGAAATCCATTATGGGAAAAAGAGTTGACCAGCCCCCCAAGCTCTCTGTTTTTCTCTATCAGCAAAACTCTCTCCCCGGCTCGTGAAAGATAAGCCGCAGAAGTTAGTCCTGCGATACCTCCGCCAACAACAATTGTGTCGTAAATATTCTCTTGCAGATTCATATCATTCAATTCAAGACTTATATCCCATAATTGAGCGGCTACCTCTTTATCTAAAGCCGGTGGAGCGGGCTCCTCCTGAGTGGTCAGGCTAAAGAACTTACCGCCTACCCCCTCTATCTCCTTTGAGACTCCCAGATAGTAGAGAGCCTCTGCAGATAGCTGCGGTGATTTTAATGTTTTGTCGAAAAAGTTTCTTTTAAACCAGCGGTAAAAAGCTCCATTCTCCTGCCCTGTCTCTGTTTTGACAGCTCCGGGGTGCATTGTATTGAAAGTAACACCCGAGCTTTGGAAATCTTCGTCAAAAATAATCATAGACAATAGCTGAGAAGTCTTAGCAGAACCATAGCTTTTCAACCCCGAATATCTTCGCTTTTCCCAATTGAGATCATCCGGACGTAACCCCCAGGCGGCAAAGCGATGGCCCTCTGAACCTACCATTATGATTCTCGCCTTTTCCTGAGACTTGAGCTTTTCTCTTAACCGGTAGTTGATAATAAATGTAGAGAGGTAGTGAACAACAAAGAGCTTTTCAAGCCCATCTACAGTTAACTCTTTTTTGGTAAGGTAGATGCCGGCATTGTGTATGAGTACATCAATTGGAGAGTCCATAGTTGCAAGCTCCTCTGCAACCCGCTTTATCTCTTTTAAACTGCTTAAATCTGCAATTTTGTAATTGCAATTGACTCCAAACTCGCTTGTGATCTCCTTGCAAAGAGCTTGTGATTTTTGCTCATTTCTATTAACGGCCAAAATATCTGCTCCCATTGAAGCGTACTTTCGTGCAGTATGGTAGCCGATTCCCGATGTTGCACCGGTTATTACAACAACTCTGTTTTTAAAATCTTCTGTACAAATTTTAGGGGAAGAACCACTATTTTTAACCATTGCAAATATGTTCGACCACCTATACTCCTTAAAATATTGAAAGAATTTTCTACTGTTTCCCATATGCAATTATTAACCGAACTTCCTCTTCATAAAATTTCTGTAGAGCTTACCAAACCTGGGTATATTGTCAAAAATATCTCCCCATAAATCGTAATAATCTCTCTGCTCTGCAATTTTACCCTCTTGATTTATCTTGAGCCGGCTCGAACCATACAAAATTGAACTTGGATACTTTTTGAAACTGAGGGTCATCTCCCACTCCAGAAACACAATATCATTCTCCATCAAAGCATTAACAATATTCATTTTAAGGTCTTTTGACCGCATTGCCAGGCGCTCTGTCATCTCTGTAAATGACTCTATGCCTCGTATCTCCTGAATGGTGTCCCTAAAATAGATATTTTTGTCGTAATACGGTAAAATATGTGACCAGTCCGGTTTGCCCTGAGTGTTGTATGTCTTTGACCAGAGATCTTTTATAAGCTCGATTGTTATTTTATTATCAAAAACGTTTTGCTCTGTAGAGTTAATATTCCCGATATTCTGCATAAAATAAAATTTAATAGTATGTAGGGGTACATTTTAAGGTTTTATCTCCTGTCAATGCGAAAATTGTTTTTTTGAAAGAGGGTGGGCCAAAAGTGCCTTTTGCATTATTTGCATAGCCAAATCCCTCTTTGGGAATTCCGACCCTGTTTAAGTCCAGAACCTGGTTCTTGTTCTCATCGTGAAAATATTTGAACGAATAATTTCCCGGTTTAAGATTTTCAAGAACAATAACAGATTTACTCTCTTCTATCTCCCGAAAAACCCCGGATATCTTTTCACCCTTTTCACTGCTTAACACCAAAATTACCTGCCCGTTACTGCTCCTTAACCCCTCTATCTCAATTCTTAACGAGAACTGTCCCAACAAAGAGAGAGGAGATAAAACTGCAATAAGCACCAATAGTAAAACTGGCTTCATTTTTACGCTCTAAATTTTTAGCAAAAAATTATCTCTTATCATTCCCGGCTCCTGATATGTATAGGCTGTCATAACTACTTTTTCTAAAGTCTGCTTGAGCAGATTAAAATCATTGGGTTTGGTGATGTAAACATTTGCTCCGTTATAGAATGTCTCATCCATATCCTTCTCATTATCGGATGTAGAGTATATGGCTATGAAAATCTCTTTTAGCTTATTATTGCTCTTAATCTCTTTTAAACACTCCAAACCATTTTTTAGTGGCATATTAAGATCAAGGAAAAGAAGATATGGTAGAGTGTTCTCTTCATTAATAAGCCACTCCATTAGTTTAACTCCATCACTAACTGTGTTGACAATGGTTTTTATCTTTAGCTCAGAAAAAGCTAGTTTAAAAAGTAGCGTGTCGCCCTCATCATCATCTGCAAGTAGAATATTGAATGGTTCATTGTTCATCGTTACTATTTATTATTATGAAGTGGGTATGTAAATATTGAATGTGGCTCCTTTATTCAACTCGCCGGTTGCAGTAATGAGCCCTTTATGGTTGTCAACTATCTTTTTAACGATAGCAAGGCCAATTCCTGAGCCTTTGTATTCATCTTTGCTGTGAAGCTTTTGAAAGACATCAAATATTTTGGTGCTGAACTCATTTTCAAAGCCGATGCCATTGTCGGCAATAGTTATATGGCAGTACTCTTTTTGCGGCAAAAGACCCTCGATATCCAATTTTTCGTGTTTAAATTTCCTGCTGCTTATTTTTATGATAGGAGGTTTTTTTGGATTTGAGAACTTGAGTGAGTTGCCAATAAGATTGTGCATAAGTTGACGAAACTGGAAAGGAATAATATGGACTCCGCAGCTCTCCTTCACCTCTATTACGGCTTGTTTTTCTGCTATCTCCTCTTTGAACTCCTTTTTTACCTCATCTATAATTTTGCCGAGGTCTGAGTTTTCAAATTTTCTTTCGGCAGCACTTACCCGTGAGAAGGCAAGCAGATCCTGAATAAGTTGCTGCATTCTCTCTGCAGACTGCTGCATAAAACGGAAATAATCTTTTCCGGAATCAGATAAGTTTTGACTCTCTTTATCTAGTATAATCCCTGCAAAAGTTTGAAGTTTGCGAAGCGGCTCTTGCATATCGTGACTTGAGACATAGGTGAATGCCTCCAGCTCTTTGTTCATATTCAGGAGCTCTTTGTTTTTATTTTCTAGCGATTGGTTAGCCTCTTTTAACTCCCGTGTTCTTTCGTCTACAGCTTTTTCCAATTTTAGTTTTTCTGTCTTGCGCTCTTTTATCTCTTTTTTGAGCAGCGATTTCTCTTTTAACTCTTTTTCTAATATCAGGTGTCTCACCTCAGTGATATCTGCAATAACAAGAAGAATTAACTGCTCCCTATGCGCTTTCTGAATAACCCGGCTTGCGTTTAGTGACATTATCTTCTCACCTAAGTTGAGGAAGGTGTGTTTCACTTCGTAATTATAGAAGTGAGAGTTTTTGGGAATAATATCTTCCAGCAACTCTCGCAGGGCGGGAATGTTCCACTGTTTGTTGCCTAAATCATACAGAAGTACCCCCTCCGTCTGCTCTTCGGCAACGCCGAATTTTTTATAGAATGCTTTGTTTGCAGATTTTACCCGAAGATCCTTTCCTAAAACAAGCATAGGTTCGTGCATAGTGGAGACTATAGCATCGGAGTATTCATACGACTCTGTGAGCAGGTCATTTCGTGTTTGCAACTCCTGATTGGTGGTGGTGAGCTCTTCATTTGCAGACTCTATCTCCTCTTTTGAAGTCTCCAGCTCTTCATTCACGGTTTGCAACTCTTCGTTGCTCGAAACCACCTCCTCAATTGCACTTTGAAACTCCTCTGTGAATGCTTCGTGCTCCTGAGCAATTGCGAGAGCATCTGCGTGTGCCTCTGCTAACTCCTGCTCCAACCTCTTAATCCTTCTCTCTCTTGCGTCTGAGTTATGCTCATCGCTATTCACCCTCCGAGAATCAACATCCGTTTGCTCCTGCTCGGTAAAAAGAATAAGCAGCAAAGGTTCGTTCCACTCTATTGTAAGCGGGACAATCTCAAAGCTTATAACCTTTACTGCCGAATCTATCTTTAGTTCAATCCCGGTTTTGCGAATGCGGTGTTTAGTTTTAATAGCTTTTGAGATTGAGCTGCGCAGTTCAAATGCAATCTCCGGTCGTGCCATTTTTAAAATATTGAAAGTGGCCTTACCTTTTGGAAGTGTGAGAAAGAGATCTGTCTTTCCGCGAAACTGAACAATCTCCAACTGATGGTTTATAACGACACTTGCAGGCATAAATTCCGAAACAAGCACGGCATCAATAGCACTATCAAGCCCAAGCTGATTACCCGGGCTGTTTTTTACGTTTCTACTTGCCAACAAATTGCTCTTCTCAGCAACTATTTGCTGTCCAAATCGAGGCGAAAGTTCCGGAAGTCGTTGTGATCCTGAATTATTAACGCGTGAAAAAATTTTAAACTTTTTATTGAAGCTTGCAAAAAGATGAGCAGACTGGCTAATGTTTTCTGAATTGCCAAGCATTAAAAAACCATCGTTGTTTAAAGCGTAGTGAAAAGTGTTGACCACCTTTTTTTGTGCTGTGGAATCTAAGTAGATAAATAGGTTACAGCAACTGATAAAATCAAGACGCGAAAAAGGGGGGTCGCTTAAGATATTATGTTGCGCAAACACGCACATATCACGGACGGCTTTGTTTACACGAAAACCTCCGTCTGCTTTTGTGAAGAAACGCTGGATGCGCTTTGGAGAGACTGCCTCTAACTCCTGCTTTGAGTAAATGCCAATCCTGGCTTTGTTTATTGCAAATCCACTTAGATCGGTTGCGAAAATCTGAACGGGAGTGTTGTTGGGTTGACTCCCCTGTATCTCAAGCAACATCATAGCGATGGAGTAGGCCTCTTCGCCTGTTGCACACGCAGGCACCCATATACGCAACGACTCTCCTGTCTTTTTTCTTTTTAGCAATTTAGGTAAAAGGTCCTCTTTTAAAAATTTGTGCGTGTCTGTATCACGGAAGAAACTGGTTACATTAATAAGTAAATCCTGGTACAGAATATCTGTCTCTTCGTTTTTTTGGGTTAGCAATTTTGCATATTGTTTAAGCGTGGTTATTTTATAAAGCAACATTCTGCGAATAATGCGCCTCTTTATGGTGTTCATTTTATAAACACTAAAATCTACACCTGTGATTTTAAGTAGTTGGTTTAGAATGGTTTTTAAGTCCGGGTCGCTGTTTTCAATCAAATTTTCGTTACTCTTTTTTGTACCATTAGTCCTTACAAACGGATGTTTGCTCAGTCGTGCCAATTCAAGGGCAATCTGCTTTGGCGATAAGATAAAGTCAACCACTCCTGCAGCTATTGCAGAGTGGGGCATACTTGTGAATTTTGCGGTATCGTCTTGCGCAAATGTTAATCCACCTCTGTGTTTTATCTCTTTTATGCCCAATGTGCCATCGCTCGCGCTTCCGGAGAGGACAATACCTATAACCCTCTCTTTTTGGGAGTGTGCAAGTGAGGAGAAAAGAGTATCAATAGAGATTGCTGTGCTACTTTCCGAACGCGGGATTAACTTTATGTGTCCGTCTGTTACCTCAATTCCTTTATTATACGGAATTACGAAAATATTATCGGGTTCAATCTTGTCCATATCATCAATCTCCTGTACCTTCATTTTTGTCTTCTTAGATAAAATCTCAGTTAACATACTTTTGTGGTCGGGACTGAGGTGCTGAACATAGATAAAAGCCATACCGGTGTCTGATGGAAGGTATGTAAGTAACTCCATCATAGCCTCCAATCCACCTGCAGATGCGCCTATGGCAACAACAGGAAAGGTGCTGCCGGAAGCAGCAGGAGGCCTGGTAACGGTGGTTGTTGATTTACTCTTTTTTACTGTCATTTAAGGAATTACTATTGAATTGCCTGTAATCATAAAATCTTCTTCAAGAGGCAGCGGATTATCTTTCTGTGATATAAGTGTAAGCGCTTCATAGATAACTTTTTTCAGCTGAGAAAAATCATTTGGCTTGCAGATATAATAGTGCGCCGAGTCTCGAAAAACAATCTTAACCATCTCCTTATCGGAGGCTGTAGAGAATATAATAACCGGAAGGTTTTGCAATTCACTGCTACGTTTTATTGCACCTAAGGTTGCGAATCCGTTTTTTCGTGGCATATTAAGGTCTAAAAAAAGAACATCCGGCAGACCACTCCCTTTTTTTGTAAGCTCCTCAATCACCTGCTCACCATTATGCACAATAGTAAGATGAGCAGATACCGGCAACTCTGCTAAAGCATCTTTGAAAAGATGACAATCTGCCTTGTCGTCATCGGCGAGAAGGATGTTAATGTTTTTCATCATTACATAAAGTTAACATAATTATCGAGCAAAAGCTAATAATTATGCTTTATAAAGGTTCTGTTATCAAGCTCCTCAAATGCCAGGTTGAGCTCTTCCTTTGTGTTCATAACAATTGGACCTCCCCAGGCAATAGGCTCCTTTAGGGGAGCTGCTGCAATCAGAAAAAATCTGGCTCCTTGGCTGCCTGCTTTCACAACAACCTCGTCAAATTCAGAATCTACATCAGATGTACTTTTTAACAGAATGGCACAAGCCTTCTCCTCAAAATGGACAAAGGGGTCATCTACCGATAGTGTTCCGTCAATCAGATATAGAAAGAGGGTCTCATTATTGGGTGTCTCGTGATAGCTCCACACAGTGTTTGGTTTGAGCTCCACATCCAGATACTGAACCTTCACAAAATCTCCCGAAACGGCCCCTTTTTGGTTTTTATAGCTACCGGACATCACCCTAATCTGCGCGTTATCCTCCTCTATAACAGGCATATCTTCGCACCTAATGTCACGGTATGCCGGATAGGTCATCTTATCCTTTGCAGGGAGATTAACCCAAAGCTGACAACCCAGCATTCTGTCTGACTCCTTTGGCATCTCCTGGTGAATAATTCCGGAGCCGGCGGTCATCCACTGGCATTGCAGATCTCCAATCACTCCGGCATTTCCCAAGCTGTCGCCGTGCTCGATTTTCCCTTTTAACAGGTAGGTGACAGTTTCAATTCCGCGGTGCGGATGCCACGGAAATCCTTTGATATAATCATTAGGATCTTTCGAGTCAAATCCATCCAACATCAAAAACGGATCAAACTCTTTTACTGTTCTTAATCCCAGCACTCTGCGCAGGTGCACCCCTGCTCCGTCAACGGCGTGCGTACCCCTAATGACTTGTGATGATTCTCTTTTAGACATAATAGGAAAATTTTAGAGTCGAATTTTCAATAAATCTACTCAAAAATATACTTTTATTCGAAAGCATTTGGCAAGTTGGCGAGTTTTTATTAGTATAGTTGGCGCATTTTCATTCCTACAGTTGGCAACTGCAGAAAATAATCCCACCTTCGAATAAACTTAACAATTTCTTAATGTATTTCAAAATAATGAGGTATAAGTTTAATTAATTTTGCAAATAATTATTTACACAAAATATGGAGTCTATTTATCTGATACTCATTATTGTTTTGTTCCTGCTTGCAATTTCTGACCTTATTGTGGGGGTTAGCAATGATGCAGTTAACTTCTTAAACTCCGCTGTAGGTTCAAAAGCTGCATCCATTAAAATTTTAATGATTGTAGCTGCTGTCGGAGTTTTAGCCGGAACGGTTTTTTCGGGTGGTATGATGGAGATAGCCAGGAGCGGAGTTTTCTATCCCGACAAGTTCACTTTTGCCCATATTATGTTGATTTTTCTGGCGGTTATGATTACCGACGTGGTATTGCTTGACGCATTTAACACCATAGGCTTTCCTACCTCCACTACAGTTTCGCTGGTTTTTGAACTTTTGGGAGCTTCTGTGGCGATTGCAGTGTTTAACATTGCCGCAAGCGGAGAATCTACACAGCTTGGAGAGTATATCAACGCCGGAAAGGCATTAACAGTGGTTTCCGGTATATTGATATCTATCCTTATCGCTTTTACTGTCGGTGCCATTATTCAGTATTTTACCAGACTCATTTTTACTTTTAACTATGAGAAAAAACTAAAATACCTTGGAGGGCTATTTGGTGGAGTAGCGATTACCACCATACTGTACTTTATTCTAATTAAAGGTGCTAAGGATGCAGCCTTTATGACACCCGCCAACTACCAATGGATTAAAGAGAATAGTTCACAGATTCTATTATTGTTTTTTGCGGGCATCACCACTTTGCTCTATCTGCTTAATTTTTTATTCAAAATTAATGTTCTCAAAATTGTTGTATTGGCTGGAACATTTGCTCTGGCAATGGCATTTGCCGGTAACGACCTTGTGAATTTTATTGGAGTTCCGTTGGCCGGCTATGACTCTTTTATGTCATTTATTAACAGCCCCGGCGCTAGTCCCGATACATTTACAATGGAGTCGCTCAGCGGAGCGGTAAAGACTCCCCATATATTCCTGCTTCTGTCGGGTGTAATTATGGTTATTACACTTTATAGGTCGAAAAAAGCCCGTACTGTAATTATGACCGAAGTAAACCTGACCCGCCAGGATGATGACGGTGAAGAGAGGTTTGGGTCCTCGGCTTTATCAAGGGGTATTGTGAGCATATCACTTGGCATAAACAATTTTTTCTCAGCTTTTCTACCCGAAAGATATAAAAAGTGGGTATCCGGAAGGTTTGCTCCCCTTCCCCAAAAGAAAAAAGAGAAAAACCTGCCGGCTTTTGATCTTCTAAGGGCATCGGTGAATCTAGTGGTGTCCAGCGCCCTTATTGCACTTGGAACCTCATTGAAACTTCCACTTTCTACCACTTATGTTACATTTATGGTAGCTATGAGTACAAGTCTTTCCGATGGTGCCTGGGATAGAGAGAGTGCTGTCTATAGGATTACCGGTGTTTTTTCCGTCATTGGAGGTTGGTTTTTCACTGCAATATCTGCATTTACATTGGCTTTTATACTCGCATCCCTCTTTTTTTATGGTGGGGTAATTGCCATATTTGCAATGATCTCCCTCGCTGTTTTTATGGCTTACAGAACACATAGAATTCACCTGAAAAAAGAAGAGACCGGTAAAGCCTCAAAGGCAGATGAAGAAGCTTTAACTTCGGGGAATGAAAATGAGTTCTTTATTAAAAATGCACAGGAGGTTTTTACAAAAGTAAACGATTATTATTATCAAATAATTGCAGGCACCGAAAGTGCTTCCATAACCGAACTAAAGACTGTTAGAAAGAATATTGCGTTTATTCAAAAGAGGGCAAGTATGCACAGAAAAATTCTTTCACGGTTGCTCAAAGGAACTGTTGAACTTGACGCAGATCAAGCCTATTTTACAATCAGAACTCAGGATAACCTTTTAGAGATCATTAGCTGTATCGACACAATTGCGTGTGCTTCATATAAACATCTGGCAAACTACCACAAGCCATTTAACCATCTGCAATTTGCAGACCTTAAGGCAATAACAGCACAATTCACCCTCTTTTTGAACGGCATAACACAAATTGTTGCTAAGCTTGATAATGATGCCTTGGTTGATATAGAAAATCTTAAAAATACCACTGAAAGTGAAATTGAGAAGATTAGCAAAAACGAAGTAAAAAGAATCCGCGAAGAGATGACCGGCAACCGAAACAGCATACTATTTATGAGTATACTGCAGGAAACGAGAAACATCGTGTACTTTTCTTCCCAGTTTATTAAGAATATGAATATGAAATAGAATATACTTAGAAGTAGGTTATATTATATTAAGAAAAAATTTTTACATTTGCAGACCAAACGGTCGGTTTATGAAAGAATCAAAAGAACATATAATTATTGTTGCCTCTAGGCTGTTTATGCAGAAAAGCTTTAAAGAGGTTACTATGAGCGAAATAGTCAAGGAGACAGGGCTCTCTAAAGGGGCGTTTTATTACCATTTCAAAAGTAAGGAGGAGCTCTTCTCGGAAGTACTTACATATTTCTTCCTGAATGTGACCAAGCTTAACTATGACAAATATTCTTCGCAATCACTTCATCAGTTCTATAATGATATTGCAATGGGAATAAACTCTCTTACAGGGTTTTACATAGAGAAATTTAAGGGAAGTATGGAGGTGAGTGAGCTATCAATCAACTACTTTACCCTTATGTTTGATGCAATAAAACTCTTTCCGGAATTAAGGCAGAGAATTGTCGATTTTCTGTATAATGAGAGAAAACAATGGACAGAGGTCATCAAAACGGCTCGCGAGAGAGGTGAGATAAAATCGGCAATGAGTGACGAGCAGCTTGCAAAGATATTTATAAGTATAAGTGACGGAGTAGGAATGCATCTTATTATACAAGGGGTGCCTTTCGATAAGATAGCAGCACCACTGGTAGAGTTATGGGACAAACTCTACGAACAAATTAAAGTCTGATAAAAAAATGATCAAAACACTAATCACCACCCTTGCAATAATGTCTGTATTGCAGGTCTACTCACAAAACAACACTAACGTTGTTGCTCTCTCTCTGGAAAAGGCATCACTTCTAGGGATAGAGAGAAATGTGAACGTTAAAAACGCAGAACTAGAAACAGAGAAGAGCCGATTTCAGCTTAAGGAGGCACAAAGCAAACTTTATCCGCAACTTGAGGGATATAGCACGTTCAGTTACTATTTTGCAATACCCAAAATGATTGTTCCGGGAGAAATATTCGGACAGACAGGTCTTATACCAATAGAGATTGGGACAAAATTTGACTGGAACAACGGCTTCAAGGCCACACAGCTACTATACAGCCAGAGCTATTTTACATCTATAAAGATTGCCCGAGAGATGGAGAACCTAACCAGACTCTCACTTGAAAAGCAGAAAGAGGAGGTTGTGCTGCAGGTTTCACAGATATATTATTTGTGTCTGAACACCTCAAAACAGGCAGAGCTTCTCCGAAAGACACTCGCCAGTACCGACCAGCTGCTTGAGATAACAAAACTTCAGAGTCAGAACGGTGTGATACGCAAGGTAGACCACTCAAGGGTGCAGGTTAACAGAAGCAATCTTCAGACTCAGATAGACAACATAGATCAATTGTATACTCAACAACTTGGGCTTTTAAAGTACTTGATTGGCATTGAACAAACGAAAGATATTAGACTAACTGACACTCTTGAGGGAGGAGCCTATCTGACCCCATCTGACAGTATTGACACTCATAAAAGACTTGAAATACAGTTACTTGAAAACAGAATTAAACTGACTGAGCTTTCTCGTAAAAGTGTTAATGCAGCCAACGTTCCTACTCTGGCAGGATTCGGCCAGTACTACATTCAGGGGCAGAGAAACGAGTTCGACTATTTTAAAAGCGGGGGAGGTAACAAGTTCTATCAGGTTGGAGTTGTAGGAATAAGCCTGAACGTTCCAATTTTTGACGGTTTTGCAAGAAGGTCCAAAACAAAACAATACCTCATAGAGCTAAACCAATTGGAAAACTCAAAAAAGAGTTCAATGGAATTCTTCTCAAAGGAGTACACCGATGCCGTAACGCAATATAAAAACAGTTACAATGCACTTACAAGACAAAGAGAAAATATAGCCGTTGCAGAAGAGACATATAAAATCAGTCTGGATGGATATAAACAACAAGTGTTGTCTTTGTCGGACCTGCTAATGTCGGAGAGCAGTCTTACAGAGGCCAGACTCTCATACTATAATTCAGTAATGCAGTTCAATTATGCAGAGCTTGAACTAAAAAAAGCAAAAGGAGAACTATTAAATTTTTAAGGAAAAATCACAGATATGAAAATCTTGAAGAAATACTCAATTATCCTGATAATCCTGGTGATAGTAGCACTGGTGGTTTTCAGACTATTCGGCAACAAGGCCAAAATGGATGCAGATCTAAAACAGATGATCGAATACAGCTCTGTCATCCCGATAGAGGTGATAACACCGGAAATTCAGGAGTCGTCGGTTTCTATTGAGGAGAACGGTGTAACCAAGTCTGGTGCAGAGATTAATATATTGTCCGAGACAGCAGGTAAAGTTGTCTATGTCTACGGGAAACCAGGAGACCATATATCTGTTGGACAGACGCTTGTACAGGTAGAGAAGGAGGTTGTGGAGAGCCAGTATAAACTTGCCAAACTCAATCTTGAGAATGCAGAGAGAGACAACTCCCGTTTCAGCAACCTGGCAGGTGGCGATGCGATTACCCAACAACAGCTCGAGGCTGCCAGGCTAAATCTTCTGAGTGCTCAGACCACATACACCGCGGCACATAAACAGCTTCAAAACACAGAGATAAAATCCACTGTAAATGGGATAATTGCAAAGCGTATGATTGAGGTTGGAGACAATCTTCTGCCAACAATGCCTGTATTCTTAGTTCTGGAGAGAAACAGGATGATGTTTTTAGTGAAGCTTGCAGAAAATGACCTTAATAAAATAAGCAAGGGACAAAAAGCAGAACTGACTTTAGATGCCATTAAGGGAAAAGTTTTAAGAGGAGAGGTACAGACTGTAGGCGTTGTTGCAGATATGTCCGGTCGTTACGATACCGAGATTCGGATATTTGACCAGGATATCAACCTGAGAAGTGGACTTAGCGGGAAGGTAAAATTTGCCGGTGTCGTTTCATATAAGGGAGTTACAATACCACGGAAGTGCATTACAGGAAGCATTAATAATGCATCTGTATATCTGTTACAGGGAGATTCCGTGGTATCAAGAAAGGTACTTGCAACCTCTATAGATGATACAAGGGTATTGGTGACAGATGGCCTTGGAACAAACGAGAAGGTTGTACTGACAGGCCAGATTAACCTCCAGGATGGTACTAAAGTGAGGGTGTTAAACAAATGATTTGAGAGTTATGAATTTATCAGACATATCTATAAAGCGACCCACCCTAATTGTGGTACTTTTTACCACGATTCTGTTTCTTGGGTATATGAGCTTCAATTCGCTCAACTATGAGCTGTTTCCAAAATTTTCATCTCCTCTCTTTACAATATCGGCAGTTTACCCCGGAGCAGGTCCACTTGAGGTTGAGAACAGTGTCTCCAAAAAGATAGAGGAGGCAATATCGGGACTTCCAAGTATAGATGTAATCCGTTCGGTTTCTCAGGAGGGGATCTCTGTGGTTATAGTAACCCTTAAGACGGGAGCCGACGTTGATGCAATTGTGAGTGACGCTGTGCGGAAGGTGCAATCTATCAGAGGATTATTGCCACCTCAGGTTCTTGAACCTGTAATCACCAAATTTTCTATGACCGATTTCCCTATAATGATACTCAGCGCAAGCTCAGATATGCCGGCTGCAAAGTTTTATGACGAACTAAACTACCGGATAAAACCATCTCTCACAAAGCTTGACGGAGTTGGTGAGATAACTATGCTGGGTGGTACAGAGAGGGAGATTCAGGTAAATGTAAACCATAACAAACTGGATAACTATAATTTATCAATCTTACAGATAGTTCAGGCAATCCAGACATCAAACATAGACTTTCCGGCAGGCAAGATCTCCGGTTCAACCAGTCAGACCCTTTTGAGAATCTCTTCAAAGTACAGAAAGGTGACAGACATTGCGGAAATCACAGTTGCTCAGAAGCCCGACGGCTCTCTTGTAAAGCTTAAGGACATTGCAGAGGTTATAGATACCGAAAAGGATGTGACCTCGCTGTATCGTGTTAATGGGGCACAATCTGTGGGACTGCAGATAAGAAAACAGGATGATGCCAACACAGTTACAGTCTGCAGTGCAATCAAGGAGGAGATAAGCAAGCTCGAGAAGCAGTATGAGGGGGTGAATATGAAATTTTCAATTTCACAGGATGGATCTGTCGTAATTCTGGATGCAGCAAAATCAGTCGCGAAAGACCTTATTATGGCTATTGTGCTGGTTACAATTATTATGATATTTTTCCTACACAGTATAAGAAATGCAATTATTGTGATGATTGCAGTTCCTCTATCGTTGGTTGGGTCGTTTATCGGAATGGAGGTGTTCGGATACACGCTTAACCTTATGACTCTGTTGGCAATGTCGCTGGTAATCGGTACACTTGTGGACGATGCAATTGTTGTTCTTGAGAATATCTACCGTCACCTGGAGATGGGCAAAACCAGAATGCAGGCTACTATAGATGCGGTCAAGGAGATTGGTCTTAGTGTAGTCTCTATTACAATGGTGCTTGTTGTGGTTTTTCTCCCTGTTGCCTTGTCGGAGAGTATGATTACACCAATAATAGCACCATTTGCAATGGTGATAGTAATTACTGTAATGATAAGCCTGTTGGTGGCCTTCACAGTTGTTCCGCTTTTAACCTCAAGGTTCTCGAAGCTTGAGAGGTTCGATAAGCGAACTCTTTGGGGGAGGATAATATCGGTATTTGAATCAGGAGTAGACATTTTCACCAAAGAAATAATAAAAATCCTAGGATGGTCGCTGCGACATAAATTTGCAACAATAACTTTTGCCACAATGCTGTTTATAAGCTCATTGATGCTTCCTGCTGCCGGATTTATCGGGAGCGAGTTCATAAATGTAGGTGATGTTGGTGAGTGTATTATATCAATTGAGTATCCAAAAAGTTATACTCTTGAACAGAATAATGCCCTTACCAGAAAGATAGAGGATGTGATAAGCAAAAAACCGGAGGTTACAAAACTTTACACAACTGTAGGAAGCGTATCCGGTATACTTATGTCTCAAAGCGGTAACTACAAATCTGAGATAAACATTAAGCTGACCGATAAGAACAACCGTGATATTTCATCTGCCCTTTTTATTAAAAGACTGGAAAGAGAGCTCAATGAGAACTTTGCAGATATCAAGGTGCGTTCTGCTGTTGTGAGTATGGTTGGAGGGGCAGATGAGGCTCCCATCCAGATTGTGTTCCGGTCTGCAAATACCGACACCCTCTATGCTTTTGCAGAAATAATGAGACAGGCAATAGCAAAGGTGCCGGGAACCAATAATGTGAAGTTGAGTATTGAAGGTGGTATTCCTGAGATTGTTATCAAGCTGGATAAAGACAAAATGGCAAGACTAAACCTCTCTCCGGAGATTGTTGGAGCAACCATACAGACATCGTTCAGTGGAAACAACAACAGTAAATTCCAGTCAGGCGAATTTGAGTATGACATAAATGTAAGATTGGATGCATTTAACCGCCAGTCTCTCTCCGATGTTGAGAACCTTACCTTTGTAAATAACTTTGGACAGACAGTTAAACTGAAACAAATTGCAGACATCAGCGAGCAGGATGGTACAACAAAACTGGAAAGATATGGACGTATCTCCTCAATAGTTCTTGAGGGTCAGGCTTTGGGTAGAACAGTGGGGGACATTGGGAAAGATATCTTCGCCCTTCTGGACAACACAAAGTTTCCTCAGGGAGTCACCTATCTTCCGGAGGCTGACCTTAAGTATCAGAGTGATGCCTTTGGTAGCCTGGGTGCTGCAATGCTTATAGCAATCGTGCTCGTGTACCTTATAATGGTTGCTTTGTATGAGAGCTACCTCCATCCGTTTGTTATACTTTTTTCAATTCCGCTCTCAATCATAGGGGCACTATATGCACTAGCTCTCTCGCAGCAGTCACTTAGTATATTCAGTATAATAGGGATGATAATACTTGTGGGGCTGGTGGCGAAGAATGCCATTCTTGTGGTGGACTTTACCAACACCCTCAGAAAAGAGGGGAAGGAGCTTAAGGATGCTCTTATTTCTGCAGTACATCTGCGATTGAGGCCAATACTAATGACTGCTATATCTACTGTTGTGGGTATGATGCCGATAGCTCTCTCGCACGGCACAGGAAGTGAGTGGAAAAGTGGTCTTGGATGGGTGTTGATCGGCGGAATGACAAGTTCAATGCTACTCTCAATGATTATTGTTCCCGTGGTATATATAATGGCAGAAGATGTTAAAATCCGGGTAAAGCGTTGGTTCAGCTAATAATAATTGGGCTGCAGTCATTATAATTAAGCGATAGTCCTACTATTTTCTCATCAAGACTTAAAACCTTCACTATTAGCTACAATTTTCAAAGAATTAGTTTAGCTTCTTATGGATTTGTTTGATTGTAAAAGTATCTAGTTGCTTCATAATATCTGTTTGAGACTCTAAATAGATGAAATAATCGGTCCCTATGTTTTGTCTTACGTATACAAAACAATTATTATTAAATTTACGATAGTATTGTTAGGGATTATTCCTTTTTATGTTCTATATATTCAGAATATGGTTTTAAAACTGGGCCGAGCAGAGCAGTTTCCAAATGCAAAACTTTTTGAAGATATCTACCGGAGACACTTCAAAAAGGTGGTATATTTTGCTTACCGCTACCTGAATGACCAGGAGAAAGCTCAAAATATAGCCCAGGATGTTTTTCTGGCACTTTGGGGTCAGATGGAAGTTCTCGACAAGAACGGAGAGGTGTTACCCTATCTCTTTATACTGACTAAATACAGATGTCTTAATTGGTTAAGAAAAGAGAAACAGCATTTGAAATTCAAAAGCAACACACTTACCAATTATGATATCTCAATAACCGCTCTTGCTGATGACAGCTCAACTTCGCTTTATCATACAGAGATTGAGGTTTTGGTAAATGAAGCATTAAAGAAAATGCCTGACAAAGTCAAGGACACATTTGTTTTAAGCAGGTTTAAGAATTTAAAAAACAAAGAGATAGCTACTTTGCAGAATATTTCGGTTAAAACAGTTGAGTACAGGATCTCTTTTGCGTTCCGGGTATTAAGAAAGATATTAAAGGATTATGTTAGTATAGTTCTTATAATGTCGGCAAAATTCTTTTGTTAAATAATAGATTATGAAGAAGAGCACAATTATCAAATATATAAAAGGTGACGTTAGTGAGAGAGAACGAATCTCTGTACTTAAATGGGCATCAAGGAATAAAGCAAATGAACTCTATATTGCCCGGCTCAAGAATATTTATATATCTCAGAGTTTACCTCAGGAAGAGGCTTCTGAGGAGGAGCTAAACAAAATCTTTGAGTTAATTAATAAATCAGATTCCTTGAAAAAAGAGGTTAGGGAGAACAATTATCTCGTATTAAGCAAAATAGCAGTATGGAGAGCAGCATCCGTAATTCTTTTATTAATTGTAAGTGCTCTCTACTTCCTTAACCAAACCAGGAAAGAGTATAATCCTTTGGCCGAAAATTCGATTAAAGCAATTGCATATAAAAATTTTGCCACTTCAAAAGTACTCTATACGCCAAAAGGGGTTAAAGCGCATCTAATCCTTCCCGACAGCTCTCAGGTCTGGCTAAATTCAGATACCAGAATTGAGTATCCGGATACATTTGACCTATCTGTCAGGAATGTTACCATCTCGGGAGAAGCCTACTTTAGTGTAATTAAAAATCCGCAACGCCCGATGGTTGTTAAAACAAAGAAAGGATTTTCGATTGAGGTTTTGGGTACAGAGTTCAATTTAAAGGCTTATGAAGATGACAAAAAGGCTCAAGCAACACTTTACAGCGGGGAGATAAACCTTTTGAGAGAGAAAGATAATAAAATTATCAGCACAAAAATTGAGCCCAATCAAACAATTATAATAAACTCTGAGTTTAGCGGAATTAATGTATCAAAAATAATTAAAGAGACACCTGCCGACGAATCTGCCTGGAAAGAGGGTAAAATAATATTTGACTACACCCCGGTTTCAGAACTGATAAAAACTCTTGAAAGATGGCACGGAGTTGAGTTTATTGTCAAAGACCAGGAGATACTTAATTACAGAATTACGGCAACATTTAATTCCGAATCAATAGTTCAGATAATGGATTTGATCCAGCTGACTTCTCTTATAAAGTATGAGGTTCAGAACAGAAAAGTTATTCTACGAAAAAAATATTAGGGATAATGTTTTTTGGGGTTCTTTCACTATTGTATAACCAAAGAACATAATTATGAATTTACTCAGAAAAAAACTTTATCAGAGGCTTTTGCCTTTAATTCTGATGTGTTTTGTGTCAAACCTATCGGTTAATGCACAAAATATTAGCATCAATTTCAAGGATACTCCCATAAAAAGTATTCTTAAAGAGATTACCCGACAAAGCGGGTACACATTTGTATATTCCGACTTACTAAAAGAGGTTGAGAATAAAATTTCAATCAATTACAAAAGAAAAGATGAAGGTATAGAACCTCTTCTTAAACAAATTTTTTCAGGAACAAAAGTTTCCTGGACTGTTATAGGGAAGCAGATTGCACTTGTTAGCGGCTTTAAGGAAGAGAGCAAGAGTCCTGGCGTATTCCTTCTAAAAGGTATTGTTAGGGATGACCTGAATGATCCTGTCCCGGGTGTTACAATCCATAACAGGTCTAACGGAAAAGTTACAACTTCAGGAACTGATGGTTCATATAATATTGAGGCAAAAGAGGGAGATCAGATTCTTTTTGCTTTTATGGGAATGACAGACTATATTCTTCCAGTTGGGAAAAGCAACTTAGCCAACATCTTATTAAAACCTGATATAATTGAGCTGAAAGATGTGGTTGTAACCGGTTATCAGACCATATCCAAAGAGAGAGCACCCGGTTCATTTAGCACGGTTGGTGCCGAACTACTGAATAAACCATCTACTTCGCTGGAACAAAGCATAATAGGCAATGTGTCCGGAATTCAGTTGGTAAATAAGGCATACAGAGGCAGAGATGAGGGTTTTATAATTCGTGGGTTAACTTCTCTAGGTGCAAACTCAAATCCACTTATAATTGTTGATGGATTTGCTATTGAGGGATCTATCTCTTCAATCAACCCAAACGACATTGCTTCAATTACTGTGCTTAAGGATGCATCTGCTGCCTCTATTTGGGGAGCCAGATCGGCAAATGGCGTTATCGTTGTAACAACTAAAAATCCTCACAAGGGAAAACAAAGTAAGGTTAATGTCGAGCTTAATGCTTTTGTGAAATTTTCGGGGAAGATGGATATGGACTATGCCAATCCTCTTGCATCAAGTGCAGAGACTATTGAGTATGAAAAGATGGGATTTGAATCAAATTTTTTTAAACTCGGATCTCCTATAGGAAACAACTACTCAAGTTCCCTTTATTACAGTTATGCAAGAATGTACTCTCAGGCTGTTGTTGCGATGAACGAGAATCGTCTTGGATTATTAAGCGGGGACCTGAATACAGAACTACAAAGATTATCATCGCTGGACAACAGGGATCAGATAAACAAATATTTATTAAACTCCCCTGTAACACAACAATATAACCTGTCAATTTCAGGAGGGAACGAGAAGCTTACAAACATTCTTACCATAATGTATGACAAGAATATTGACGACTTTAAAGGGAATGACAGACAGAGGTATACTTTTAATTACAGGACCAAAATCGATCTATTCAATTGGCTGGAACTTAGCGTAGGTTCAATGTACCAGTATAATAAAAGCAATAACAATGGACTTACCCTTGCCGAAATCGCACTGATGTCTCCATACGATATGCTTCTTGATGATGAAGGCAAATACCTTAGTGTCCAGAAAGACCTTTATCTCCCTATTATTAACCGTTATATCACTCAAAAAAGCGTTAAATTCCCGTACAACGACTGGTCATATAATCCACTACAGGAGATGAGAGGGCGTAATATTTCAACTATTTCAAGCTATGGAAGAGTTCAGGCAGGACTAAAGTTCAAAATAGTCAAAGGTCTCACATACGAGTCAAAGTTCCAGTATGAAATAATGAACGACAGCAATAAAAAGCTCTATTCAGAAGATACATATCAGGTCAGATTTAATGTAAACTACAATAGTCAGTGGAATGGGAATGCTGCTACAGCTGTTAAACAGAACTATGCAAGCGGGAAAGCGATATCTGAAGCATATAACAATCTCGATGCCTGGAATTTCAGAAATCAGATTAATTATGATCGCACATTTGATGATAAGCACTCGGTTTCAATTATTGCAGGAACAGAGGTAAGCGAGAGAGTTTATCAAACAGTATCCTACCCATTGTTGTATGGTTTTAACAGTGAGTTATTAAGTGTTACTCCTCCAATAAACGGAATTAGCTCTCCCTCAAATCCTATCTATAATATGTTTGGGGGATCGGCAAGTATAGGTTTTCCTGCTCCATCCAGAACCTATTCTGTTGATAAATATTTTTCAATCTACGGAAACGCCTCATATACGCATAACGACAAATACACCATATCGGGCAGTATCAGAACAGATGCTTCTAATCTCATATCATCAGATCCATCTATAAGATATTCTCCATTCTGGAGTGTAGGGTTATCCTGGAATGTAGGTAAAGAGGTATTTATGAAGGATGTAGATTTTGTTGACCGACTTGCACTAAGAGCCACTTATGGATTCAATGGTAACGTAGATAAATCAACTTCGGTAACACCACTTATTTCTGTTTGGGGACAACAACCTACATATGGAACAGGTTATGGAACCATTTCAAACTACGGAAATCCATATTTAAGCTGGGAGAAAACCGGAGCTTTAAACTTTGGAATAGATTTTTCTATACTCAATAACAAAATTACCGGTAAAATAGACTACTATAACAAACAGGGGCGGGATTTGATATCAACTGTCTCAATTGCTAATGTTTATGGATCTGACTACCAAAAGATTAATGCAATTTCTATGTATAATAAAGGGGTTGAGCTAACAGTAGGAAGTAACCTCCGTCAAGGACGTTTAAGCTGGAACGGAACACTAAATGTTGCATACAACAAGAATAAAATAACCAATCTTTTCAAAAGCAAATCTACACTTGCTAATCGTATTTATGGTCCCGGTTCTGGATGGCAATATGCCGAGGGTTATGATGCAAATACTTATTGGGCATTTAAATACGGAGGTATTCAAAATATCGGTGGCATTATGCAACCCGTTATTGTAGATAAAGATGGGAAAAATCCAAGGGCAATGACATCCAGCAATACCTCGTTTGACTCATACAACTACCTTATTGGTAGCGGTACTTATGTGGCGCCTCTTATTGTTGGGATGAACAACTCATTCAAATACGGCAACTTTAATCTATCATTCATATTAACCGGATATTTTGGTCATAAATTCAAAAGGTTAGGCTTTAACTATCCTACAATGACAAGAGGAAACGGAAATATTAACAAGTACTATAACGAAATTAAAAATTGCGATCCGAACGAATTTATTCCGCTCCCTTCCAATGGAACCTATCCAAATCAGATAGCAAGCTATTTCGACTATTTGAGTAATATCATTGTTTCTGCTTCTAACATACGTATCCAGGAGATTAATTTAACTTATGATGTTCCTAAGAGAGTACTGGCAGGGATAAATATGAATGGCATCTCAATTTACGGACAATTAAACAATGTTGGTGTAATTGCATTCAATAAATACGGACAGGATCCTTTCTACCCTATGGGTTCATATAAGCCTGGAATATCCTACACATTTGGTGCAAAAATTAATTTTTAAATAAGCAGATATGAAAAAATTTCTAAAAATATATTTTCTGGCATTTATTCTGATATTAAATGCCTGCGATGATTTCCTGAGTGAGAGACCTACAAAATCATCATCTATTGTACCTTCTACCATTGCCGATATGGAGACGATTCTAGTTGGTATTTGGCGCTCCGATAATGTATCTCCATACCTTATTTTCGGTGGTGGAGATATTGAACTGAATGCCGAACTTGAAAGAAGATTACCAGGCTCATATCCAATATATTTTGTTCAGGCCGGCACCTGGGAGAGAGAAATTAGCGGAACAAATAAGGATTATATGTGGATGTACCGATATCAGAATATCTTCCGGTCCAATATGGTATTCTATTATATTGATAATATAAGCGCTACCGCCGAGCAAAAGCAGTATGTTAAATCAAAAGCATCTTTCAGAAGGGCTTACTCGTATATGGAGTTGCTTAATATCTATACCCTTCCTTACAATCAGGCAAACCTTAACGAACCTGGACTAGTATTAACCGATAAAATCGGATTTGACTATTCTCTTGTGAGGGCTTCACTAAAAGAGACATATGAATTTATTGAAAAAGACATTAAAGAGGCTCTTAAAATTACAGTTGAACTCAATGCTAAATTCGGGCAGGGCTCTAGTTACAGAGTAACTAATGCATCTGCAAATGCACTTGCCGCAAGGTTCTATCTTATGAAGCACGACTACACAAACGCTAAGAAATGTGCACAAGCTGCTCTGGACAAATATGGAGTCTCCAACATTATGAACTATAATCAGATTGGCTATTCGTCAAGGGTAGATAATAGTACTATTACAATCGATGGTAAGGTTATTAATTTTCAGGTTAAATATCCAAATACACAGTTTAATTACGATTTAACAAATCAATGGACTGAAGATTATTTTATTAGCTCGACAATGACCGGTTTTTCTGCCTCTTCACTGATTGATATAATACCTTCAAAGTCGCATATAGCTAATTTTGAAACAGATGGTGGCAGCGAATATGATGCAAGGTGGAAATATTTCTATGTAAAAAACTATTTTTATCTTAACAATAAACCGATAGATGTTCCTGCTTATCTAAAACCTCGTAATTACTGCATAACTGTTCCGGAGATGCTTCTTACAGTAGCAGAATGCGAAGCAAGAGCAGGAGACTTTAACAAGGCCATACAGCTTGTAAATCAATTACGTGCAAAAAGAGTCGACCCCGCAGGAATGGTAAATTTAACTGCCGCAAATAAAGACGAGGCTATTGCAATAGTGATTCGAGAGCGTCGCAGGGAAACAGGTCCATTCAACAGACTTTTTGATATAAGGAGATATAACAGCAATGATTATGCTGCCGATGATATAACAGTTGAACAGGAATTTTATTCATACTCAGCACTTAGCGTAGATTTATCTTCCCCTGTAAAAAAATATCAACTTAAACCAGGTGACAGAAAATATGCTGCTTTAATTCCTGCTGACGACATACTAGCCGGAAATGGAGAGATAAAGCAAAACACATATTAATAAAAATTTAAAAAAACTTTAGGGATAAACCCTGTCTGATTTGTTATTAGACAGGGTATATTTCAATTAGAAAATAGAATATAAGTTTAATCCAAAAAAAAACAGAGATGAAAAAAATCATTATAAAAAACTTGCTGATCTTCATTGCCCTTCTCAGCTCCGGATTGTTAATGGCAACTCCCGATGGTTACACTTTAAATTGTACAGTAAAGGGTAAAGATTCTGGAATGCTGTTTCTGGATAGGTTTGATATGCAAGCAGGGACAGGTACAAGAGACAGCGCCGCTATTATTAACGGGAAATGCACATTCAGAGGGAATTTGAAAGATGCATTTTATGCAGCTATTTCTGACGGAGATATAAAAAATTACGGTAACCCCAATGCTACCGGAATTTTTATTGATGCCTCAGTGATGGAGGTAACTCTCGAGTGGGGAAACTTCAAAAATATTCTTATCAAGGGATCCCCTTTAAATGATGTTGTTAAAAAGTATAGTGAGATTCAAAAACCCCTACAGGAGAAAAGAGATCAACTGAATAAAATAATAAATTCAGATGCCGACTCTTTAGTAAAAGCTAAGGCGAACAGTGAGATGACTCTGTTAAGAAGAGAGTTTGATGTGTGTGATCATAATTTTATTATGGAAAATCTGAATTCATACTACTCTGCATATCTAGTTGATATGAAAAAGAGTCAGATGCCGGTAGAGAAGATTATAAGTTACTACAATGCACTTGCAACAAATGTAAAAGAGAGCAGCTGGGGTAAAAGTGTTAAGGGTGAAATCGATTTGATTAACTCCTTGATGCCCGGGAAACCGGCACCTGAGTTTTCATCAATTGATATAAATGGGAAGAAGCTCTCTTTAAGTGACTTCAGAGGAAAATATGTGTTGGTGGATTTTTGGGCAAGCTGGTGTGTACCTTGCCGAAAAGGGAATCCTCATCTGAAGGAGCTTTACAAAAAGTACAACGGCGAGGGATTTGAAGTTATATGTGTAGCCGATGATGATTCAAATCATAGTAAATGGAGAGATGCAGTTGCCAAAGATGGCATTGAGATGTTTCACCATATCCTGAGAGGTCTTAAAAGAGTTGGAAATCTGTATGACAGAAGCAACAGTATTGCTGACAGATACGCCGTTCACCTTCTTCCCACAAAGTATCTGATTGACAAAGAGGGTAAAATTATAGGGAAAGTTGACGAAGATCAACTGGACAAAAAACTTGTCGAAATCTTCGGATTCTAATCCATTCAGGGAATCAAACAGGAGGCTGTCAAAAATTTGACAGCCTCTTTTGATTCAATTTATTTATGTCTATTTAATTGCCTTATCTATAAGGATTATGGATTTTTTTGAAGTTCTCAATCTCTTACAGGATGGGGCAATGAGTCATTACAAAGTGAATCTGAATTAAATGGTATTGTAAAATAAAATGTTGATCCAACTCCCACTTCACTCTCAACCCATATTATGCCGCCCAGCATTTGGATGTATGATTTAGCGATTGCCAACCCCAATCCTGCACCCTGCCTAACATTAATATCATCAATATCTGCCTGAATAAAACGTTCAAATATGGCCTCCTCCCTCTCTTTAGGAATTCCTATTCCTGTGTCTTTTACATAAAACTCCAGATTATCTGCTTTTTTACTATAGCCAAATTCAATCGAGCCTTCGTTTGTGTATTTAATGGCATTTTTGACCAGATTAGATAGTACAGCATAGATCTTTTCCCTATCAGATTTGAGAATTATATCTTTTGATGACAATGAGTTTCCAAAGATGAGTTTTATCCCTTTGGCTTCGGCCTCGGGTTTGAAAAAATTATAGACATATTCGATTTGTTCATTCAGATTAAATTCCTGAATTACATTTTTCATCAATCCTGCTTCAATTTTGGAAATGTCAACAATGTCGTTAATGATTTTGAGCATATGGGTGCCGCTTTTTTCGATTATCCTTATATAATCCAACTGCTCTTCACCACTTAGTCCGGGAACCTTTAGCAGTTCTGCAAAGCCTAAAATGCCATTCATCGGAGTTCTTATTTCGTGGCTCATATTTGCAAGAAATGCCGATTTCAACCGGTCGGACTCTTCTGCTTTCTCTTTTGCTATTGTCAAATCTTTAATAAGTAAAATTCTTTCTGAAATTTTCCAAACACTATCCATCAACAGGTTAAGTTGCCTTACATCTGAGTTATCATAATCACTATCTTTGTTTGCGACACCGGCAACTGCAACAATTTTATCGTCGGAAAATACCGGAATTGTCAGGAATTTTACAAGTTTTACGTGTCCCTCAGGTACTCCTTTTTTAAAAGAATTATCTGCCTGATAATCATTGATAATTATTGGTTTGCGTTGTCTTACAGCCTCGCCCCAGCAGCCTGTTTTATCTAATTCATAGATGGTTTGCGGATTCATTACTTTACACTCCTGCATCACATCATTTGACCAGGTATTTAAAACAAAGTGTTTGTCTACCTCATTGTAAAAATAGATATATCCAATTTTGCTATTGGTTAATTTAATTGCTTCGTTTAAAGCAAAATCCAATAACTCCTGAATTGAATTGGTTTGATATTGCGATATCTTAAATAAACTCTCTAATCGTTGGTTATTGAATTCAATCTCTTCCGTTTTTTTCAGAATTAAATGTTCCCATTGTTTCCGCTCTGTAATATCCTGTAAAATGCAATGAGTTTGAATAAATTCTCCTTTTAAATCGTGTCCTATTCTTCCATCAAAAGCAATAAATAAGATCGATCCGTTTTTATGCGTCATTTCAAACTCACTGTGAATAGTGCCCCGTTCTTTAAAAATCGGAAATCTTTTCCGGAAACCGTCGCGATATTCCGGAGTAAGAAAATCGCCAAACCATCTGCCTATCACTTCACTTTTGTCATATCCTAATGTATCTAGCCACTTTTGATTGACCTCAAGAAAATTACCATCAAAATCCAGTGACTGATAGCCTAAAGGTGCTTCATTAAATAAAAGTTGAAACCGCTCTTCACTCTCTTTAAGAGACCTATTCAATTCCGTTTGCTCCAGTTTATTAATTGCTGTCTCAATTAGCAGTTGGGTCATATTATGCAAAAACTCCACTATAATGAGAACTTTTTCTTTTGATTCTACGGGAATTTTTGCAAGAGCCTCCAGATAGCTTTTTTCATCAAAACCGTACTCCCTTGCCTGTTTTCTAAAAAACTCATAATCCGGTTCTTCAAGAAAGAATTGCCCGGAAAACAGGTTTGCTATATGCTCTCCGTTAATTACAATTGGTATGGCGACGTCAACCATCCCGTTTAAACACTTGTAAAAATGATACTCCTCTCCCTCGGCCAGTTTCCCAGCTAGTTCAGTATCACTTATGTTGCATCTTTTTGATGTTTCCGGATTAACTCTGTGAAAATTTGTACAAATATCCCTCCATCCCGATTTGTATAAAACCTTTCCGTTCAAGTCTAGTATAGCAGTTACGAATCCTGTAGATTGATTAAACCCTTCAAGCAGGTTATCGATTTTTTCCAAATCTAATAACTCAATAAGGCTATATTTCATACGTAAATATTTTAAACCCCTAGACTCTATATAGAGAGACGGTATAATCCTTTCGGACAGTTTTTACTGCTTTTTAATATATTTATCCAAATCCTTCTTAGACAAATATAAAAAAAATACAGATGATATTATGCAGCTTTGCTGAAACCCCTAAAATATTCATTATCTCATATATTGACAAAGAACTTTTTTGCTGGATTTTCACATATGCTACTATCAGATAGGTACATATTGTTTTTCAGCAAATTAAGTCGTAATCGGTAATGCGTCTAAATCTTTTATTATCTGCACATAAGCAAAATATTTCAGAGATGGAAGCTTCTCATTTGTGTGTTCTGCTCCTGCAACTCGTCTTACATATGTAGATGAAGTTATATACATTAAATGTTTTACTATATAATCACATTTACAGAATTAAGTAATTATAATCACATCAAATACAATTTGATGATGAGAAAATTTAGTTCGTTTAATAAAATATTATAAAATAAATATCTATGGGTTTAGGAAACAGGGAAAACAGTAATGAGGGCAATAAGTACGTAGGAAAGATTATGAGATTGTTTGCTGTTAATGAATTTTCGGAATATGTAATTCTCAGGTTTCAGCATTGGTTTGTTCAGAATAGAGATAAGAATCAGAAGGATAACTCTTTGGAAAATTTATGGGATAGTACTATAGGCACTGCAGATGGAAATTTTGAGAAGGATTTTAATAGGGTTATGGGTAGAATCTCAGGCTCCACTATAGGTGCCGGCGTTGCTGCTAACAAAGGAGTTTCGGCACGATTAGAGGGGAAGAGTTTTTGGATGATTGCGGCATCATTCCTTTTAATCGGGTTTATTGCATCATATATCTTTACTGCAGCTTTCTCTTCTGATGCAATTTTCTCTTTAATAATGCCATCTGATAGGCTAGAGCTTACCGATCATTATGTTAAATACTCCGATATTACAAAACTTATCCTCCCCGACGGAACCGAAGTATCTCTAAACTCGGGTTCTACTCTTATTTATCCAAAAAGATTCATTGGCAAAAAGAGGATGGTATATTTAAGTGGTGAAGCAAACTTTAGGGTTACAAAAGATAATCGCAAGAATTTTGTAGTGAAAACTGCAGATGTTTATGTAGAGGCACTCGGAACAACTTTTAATGTTAGCGCTTATTCCGACGACAATAAAGTTGAGACGACTCTTCTAAGCGGAAGAGTGAGGATAAGCTCGGCCACGGAGTCATTTCCCTCTATTGAAATTACGCCAAACGAGCAGGTTGTTTATGACAAAGCATCTCGCAGATTAATAAAGCGGGTTGTTGACGCCAACTCCTATATTTCGTGGACTCAGGGGCATCTGGTCTTTCAAGGGGCATCATTTGAGACGGTTATCAAAAAGCTGGAGCGTTTCTATGACGTAACTGTCAACTACGATCTCTCTAAATACAAAGGCAAAAATCTTTATGTAAAATTCACAAATTCCGAATCATTAAGTGAGGCTCTGGATGTTTTGAGCGAAATGATCAGTGGATTCAATTATAAGATTAGCGGCAAAATCGTTATTATTTATTAAAAACCCAACAAAAAACAGACGAAAAAAGTAACTCGGTAAAATCTCCGGTAATATATTCGCAAACCATTAATTAACATAAATTTAAACTTACAAACTATGATCAAGGTGAGAAAATCGGCATTTGTTGTATCGATGATCCTGATCTTCACAACAATTGTTCAAACGAACATTAACTCTAACTCAATTTTCGCTCAGAGCGAAATGATCACCCTCACAAGGCAAAATCTCACCTACAAAGAGCTTTTTGCCGAAATTGAAAAACAGACAACCTTTACGGTTGCATTTGAAGAAAGCAACATAAAACTTCAGAAAAGTGTTATTATCTCTACACTAACTCTTCCTCTTTCACAGCTCCTTACAGAGGCCCTTAAAGGTACAGGTAACACCTACACTCTTAAAGGACAGCATATTGTTATTAAAGCTGACCCGAGTGTATCTAAAGAGGAGAGCACCAGAAAGATTAACGGAACAATTTCAGGTGCTCAGAGAGAGCCGCTGCCGGGAGCTTATGTGCTAATTAAAGGCACACGTATTGGGACAATAACCGACGATAAGGGCTCCTTTACATTAAATGTTCCCGACAACGCTATACTCCAAGTTAACTATATGGGGTTTAAGAGCATAGAGGTACCAACTGCAGGCAAAGCCATCATCAATATTCAGCTTGAAGAGGATAGTCAGCTAATAGAGGCTTTGGTTGTTACCGCACTCGGCATCAGACGTGAAGAGAAAGCATTGGGATACAGTGTTCAATCTGTAACCGGAACATCTATGCAGACAGTTAAATCGGTAGATGTCGGAACATCTTTAACTGGTAAAGTGGCTGGTCTTCTTGTAAGGAACAGCTCAGAATTTACAGAGGCCCCGGACATCTTCATCAGAGGTGAGAGACCCCTAATTGTAATAGACGGAGTGCCTTACGCCAATTTGACGCTAAGAGACATACCACAAGACGATATTGAGAACATAAGCGTTCTTAAAGGAGCAACAGCCTCTGCACTATATGGTTACAGGGGATCGAGCGGAGCAATAATGATAACATCTAAAGCCGGGTTAAAGAGCAAAGGGCTGTCTGTCTCTGTGAACAGCGGAACTATGTTCGAAGCCGGCTACCTGGCCATCCCCGAAACCCAATCTACCTTCGGGCGGGTTGTAAACACCGGTACCAACACCTACGCCAGAAGCGGCGACGGCTCCTGGGGAGTTCCAATGGATGGCAGAGAGATAATTCAGTGGGATCCAATATCTAAATCTCTCAAACCTATGCCTTATCTCCCTATAGGTAAAGATAACTTCAAGAATTTCCTGGAGCAGGGTTTTGTCCTTAACAACAACATAAACGTTGTGCAGCAAGGGGAGTATGGCAGCTTTAGAGTGTCGGCAACCTGGGTAAAGCAGAAGGGTGCCTATCCAAACTCCATCTTCGACAAGTACACCTACTCCATTGGCGGCGACCTAAAGTTCGATAAATTAACAATATCCTCAGCCCTCTCGTTTAACAAGCAGGTATCTCCAAACAGAGGATTCTCCGGCTACACCGGTTACGACCCAATGTACAATCTTCTGGTTTGGGCTGCCCCAGATTACGATATACGACTCTACCGCGATTACTGGGTAGTTCCTAATGAATTACAAAACAGCAGTTATACATCTACAAACAACAACCCATATTTCGACCGTTACGAGAGAACTCATAAGATAAACAAAGACATACTCAACGGAAACTTTACAATGAACTACGACATTGCCAAAGGTATCAAAGCAACCTTCCGCACAGGTTTTGACACCTACAGCAACAGACAGGATATAACTGTCTCCAAAGGATCTTTCCAGGGAGCAGGTGCAGCAAGAGTAATCTCAAACGGAACGGAGGTCTGGGGTGAGTCCGCAAAGGGGTCATACAATTTAGGTTTAGAGCGTGGTTATAGTTTCAACAACGACCTCTTGATATCTGTGAATAAAAGCTACAGAGAATTTGTGTTTGATGGTTTTGTAGGAGGATCTCTCTTCTACAGACAAAATGAGGGGATGGAGGCCAGAACTCAAGGCGGACTCACCATACCGGCCTTCTACTCTCTTAAAGCATCGGTTAATCCGGTAGCTGTTGCATCTAACGTGTACAAAGAGCAGGTAAACAGTCTTTACGGCAGATTAGCCGTATCTTGGAAGAATTTAATCTATACAGAGGCAACACTCAGGAACGACTGGAGTTCTACACTTCCGCTAACAACAAGATCTTATCTCTACCCATCTGTTGCAGCAAGCTTTATTGCATCGGAGCTGCTGCCAAAAATGGATTGGCTCTCTTTTTGGAAACTGAGAGGTTCGTGGACTGTTTCAAAGACACCGGCAGGAGTGTACGCTATCAACTCGGTTTATACAATAAACAACAGCGTCTGGGGCAACCTGAGCGGGGCCTCTTTCCCAACATCAATAAGAGGTATAGATGTTCGCGCCGAATCTGCAAGCACATTTGAGATAGGAACGGCAGTAAACCTTTGGAAGAGCAGAGCATCGGTAGATGTTGCTTACTACAACAAACGTATGTACGACTTTATCCGCTCAACCGGAATCACACCGGCATCGGGCTTTACCAGCAAATTTGTAAATATCGGCGAAGAGATTACCCGCAAAGGAGTTGAGATATCTGCCAACGTGGTTCCTGTAGAGAGCCGCGACTGGAGATGGGATATATCTGTAAACTGGTCTAAATATGCCCGTTACTATACTAAATTAGATGAAGAGTTCTCTACAGATCGCCCTTGGGTAAAGGTTGGCAACAGAGCAGACCACTACATCCTTCGCGATTACCAAAAAGACCTCGAGGGCAACATCATCCACAACAACGGATTACCGCTCTACTCGGGATACGACTCGCTTTTTGGCTACTCCGACCCGGACTGGATTTGGGGTATCGGCTCAAATCTGCGATACAAAAACTGGCAACTTGCAATATCCTTAGACGGTCGTGTTGGCGGTATTGCCCAGACAACCACCGAGATGTATATGTGGAGAGCAGGATCGCATCCTAAATCGGTTACACCCGAGAGGATGGCTGACGTAACAACAGCAGGTAGTAAAAACTACACAGGCAAAGGTGTTAAGGTTGTTTCTGGAACAGTATCCTATGACACTTACGGAAACATAACCTCAGACACGAGAGTATTTGCAGAAAACGACATACCTGTAACCTACAAAACCTACACAGAGGCCTATCACAAGGGCACAGCTTGGGGAGGTTCACCATCTCCTGTAGATGCTTACAGCACTACCTTTCTTAAGATTAGAGAGTTGGCAATCACCTACAACGTACCTGAGAGTATTGCAGGAAAGATAAAAGCAAAAAATGCAACTATCTCCCTTATAAGCAATAATCTCTATCTGTGGGCAAAACAATTTAAATATTCCGACCCCGACGGCGGATCGGAAAACTTTGCCGACCCATCGCTACGCTATATCGGCTTTAACCTAAAGCTGGGATTCTGATAAACTCATAGGTAAGAATATTATTTAACAGTACAATTATGAAAAAGACAAGCATATTAATAGTAACAGGTTTGCTGGCAATAATATCACTCTTGAGCTCTTGCAGCAACTTCGATGATATTAACACAAACCCCGATACATCTACACAGGTTAGCGCTTCTATGCTGGCCACCAACGCAATACTAAGCACCGTTCGCTTCTCAGGAAGAGATGCTAAAGTAATGATCTCTGAGAACGCCCTATCTAAGTATGTAGGTTACGCAAACGAAGGGCAGATGGAGACCCAGTATAACAAAATTGGGAGCAGCGACTTTGGAGGACTCACCATACTGCCCAATCTGGAAAAGATGGTTGAGTACTCGATAGGCGGTGTAATGGAGGACTCCTACAGAGGGGTTGCAAAATTTGCACGAGCCCACAGGTTCTTTAGACTAACAATGGAGATGGGAGATATGCCGTACAGCGAAACCAATAAAGGGTCCGATGGAAACTACAGACCTAAGTACGACACTCAGGAGCAGATATTTAAAGGCATCTTAGACGAACTGAAAGAGGCCGATACATTTTTTGCAAAGGGTGTAAAGTTCGAAGGTGATCCAACTCCATATAACGGAGACCCGGCTAAGTGGAGAAGAGCCGTTAACTCATTTGCCCTTAAGGTGCTTATGAGTCTGAGTAAGAAGGAGAGCAACACGACACTAAATGTTAAAACAAGATTTGCAGAGATAGTAAATTCCGGCTTTCTGCTGGAGTCGAACACCGGTTATCTCGGACTCGCCTACACAGGTATTAACAAGCATCCGCTTTCGGGTACCAACGACCTCTTTACCAGCCGTACTGTTATGAGCTCCCTTATGGTTAATCACCTAAAGGCTTTCAATGACAGGCGACTCTTCTATTACGCAGAGCCGGCAGGGTTCGAGATTGCATCCGGCAAAATCCAAAGCGACTGGAGCGCATATGTGGGTGTAGATGTAGCAATAGACTACGCCACTATGAACGCAGGACATAGTGCCAACCGCTACTCTGTACTCAACAAACGCTACCTGCAGGAGGAGGCGGCAGACAACCGAATGGTTATCACCTATGCCGAACAGCAGCTTATATTGGCAGAGGCACGTATCTTGGGCTGGATTACCGCAAGCGATGCAAAAACTTACTATGAGCAGGGCGTAAGAGCAGCTTTGGGGCACATAATGGCTACAAAAGTGCAATATGCACACGGTATGCCAATAGACCAAACCTACATCAACAACTATTTTACCGGTGAGGCGGCCTTCAAGAACACTACTGCCGATCAACTCAAACAGATATGGACTCAACGTTATCTTCTTAATTTTATGCAAGATGCCCAATTCAGTTTCTTTGAGTACCGCCGTACATCCTTCCCTCTCTTCCCTATCAATTCCGCAACAAGCTTGAATGAGAACAATAAGAGCGGAATTCCATTAAGGTGGACCTACCCAAGTTCTGAGACCAACTTTAACAGGGAGAACCTCATAGATGCACTTAACAGACAGTATGACGGTTATGACGAGATTAACAAGGTTATGTGGCTACTTAAATGAGAAGATTAATATTCGGGTTAATACTACTTGTGCTTACAACGGCCGCAATCTCTTGCTCTTCGGCCGTTGATGGCACAATTACAATAAAGGGTAAGATAACCTGTATGGGCAGAGGGGTTGCAGATGTATTTGTAACAGACGGAGAGAGAGGCACCACCACACTCCCCAACGGTAGCTACACCCTATCCACTCACAGCGACAGAACATTTATCTACTACACTCTGCCGCAAGGATACAACTCCCCCTTAGAGAGTGGGATTCCCATCTTCTACAAAAAGATAGAGGAGGCGCAAAAGAGTAAATGGGCAAGTGCAGCTAAAATCGATTTTGAGCTCCTCAAAAGCGAACAAGATTTTAGCCGTCATATGTTTGTGGTTTGGGCCGATCCTCAAGTTATAGAGCCGGCAGAACTGGAGCTGCTGGGCGAAGTGGCAGAAGATATAAATAGAATAATCTCCTCTGAGCAGTATAAAAACATTCCTGTTCACGGAATTTGCGCAGGAGACATAGTGTTCGATAAACCCGAACTCTTCTCTCCCTACAAAGAGGTCGTCTCAACCTTGGGTATCCCATTCTACCAATCACTTGGTAATCACGATATGGACTACACCGGAATTACAGAAGAGAGTTCAGTTAAGAGCTACCAGAATGCCTTTGGACCGGCTTACTACTCATTCAATAGAGGAGATATGCATTACATTGTTTTGGACAATGTCTTCTACTACGGATACAGCTATCAGTATATGGGCTACATAGATCAGAGGCAGTTAGATTGGCTAAAGCTAAACCTGAGCCACGTAAAGCCGGGCTCAACAGTTTTTGTGACGCTGCATATCCCAACCCGCTACGGCGAATCCCCCTCAAATCCTTCACTTATTCAACTTCAAAGAGAATCGGTGGTAAACAACAAGGCACTCTACAGTCTGTTTGAGGGTTACAATGTACACATACTTGCAGGACACAGCCATACACAGTGGAATACCATAATTTCTGAGAGTATTATGGAGCACACTCACGCCGCCGCAAGCGCCGCTTGGTGGCAAGGCCCTGTAGGTCTCGACGGAACCCCTCAGGGTTACACAATCTACACAGTAGACAAAGGAGTGGTTGAGTGGAGCTTTAAAGGTGTAGGGAAGGAGCTCTCACACCAGTTTCGTTCCTACCCTGTCGGGGCCGACCCACTCTACCCTACAGAGTTTATTGTTAATGTGTTCAATTACGATCCTCTTTGGAGAGTAGAGTGGTACGAAGATAATGAACTTATGGGGGAGATGGAGCGCTTTTACGGAGAGGATCCCCTTGCCAAGAGGCTCTATGTTCCCGGAGAGAATAAGAGATACAACTGGTTAGGAGTCGGGAAAACATACCATCTCTTTAAAGCAAAGCCGCAAAAAAGGGGTTCAAAGATAAGAGTAGAGGTAACCGACCGATTTAACAAAAAGTTTACAGAAGATTTGGTTACTTTGTAACAACTGACTTATATGGAGAATATGATAAAGATGTCGGTAGAGAGAGACAAGGAGTATCTTGGACAGATGGCAAAGGGCAGCACCGCCGCTTTTGAATCTCTGTTTAGATTGTACTATCCAAAACTCAAAAATTTTCTAAGGTCTCTTCTCAAAAACGAGGATGAGGCTTGCGATCTCGCTCAAGATATCTTTGTTAAAATCTGGAATAAGAGAGTGATCTTCTCTCAGGTAGGCTCCTTTGAGTCTTACCTCTTTAGAATGGCCAAAAACGCAGTTTACGACTACTTTGAACATAACCTTGTTAAGGAGAGGTATATCTTTATAAACGCATTTAATATTAGCGAATTAGATCAAATCTCAGAAGATAAAATCTTTGCCAAAGATCTGGAGGTTCTAATTAGTATGGCTCTTGAGAAGATGCCGGACAAGCGAAAGAATGTTTTCTTCCTAAGCCGCAGAATGGGATTGAGCAACGAAGATATTGCCAACCGTCTCAATATAGACAAGCGCACTGTAGAGAATCACATAACCAACGCACTCTCCGATATCCGCAAAGTGGTTCACGCAGCATCGCTTCTGTAATTGTGAAAAAACTGATGCTACTATGTAATTCCGCCATAGATTTAAATAAAGAAATTGAGAATAAGAGAATAAAAGAATAAATACTTTATAAAAACAGAGAATGATGAACATAGCTGTTAAAAAAATGATCTCTTTTACTTTATCCATGCTAATTTTTACAATCCCGAATATCGCCCAAAACAGTGAACGTGTCGAGGAGTTGCTTAGAAAGATGACTTTAGAGGAGAAGATAGGGCAGATGAATCAATATACAAGCGATTGGATAACAACCGGGCCGATTACAAAAGACGGCGACAAGCAGAGTAAGATACGCCAAGGAATGGTTGGCAGTATACTAAATGTAAAAGGGGTTGCTCACACTCGGGCTCTTCAGGAGATGGCTCTTCAGTCAAGGTTAGGGATTCCGCTGCTGTTTGCATTGGATGTGATTCACGGTTACAGGACAATCTTTCCTATCCCATTGGCGGAGGCTGCCAGCTGGGATCTTGAGTATATAAAGAGGAGTGCACAGATTGCGGCCGAAGAGGCATCAGCAGCAGGCATTCATTGGACATTTGCACCAATGGTAGACATAGCAAGAGATGCGCGGTGGGGAAGAATAATGGAGGGAGCCGGGGAGGATACCTACCTCGGATCGCTCATGGCAGAGGCAAGAGTAAAGGGCTTTCAGGGGAATCTGGGAGAGAAGGGAACACTAATGGCCTGTGCAAAACACTTTGCCGCTTATGGAGCAGCCGAAGGTGGAAGAGATTATAACACAGTAGATATGAGCTATAGACGCCTTCACGAAACCTATCTGCCACCTTTTAAAGCAGCAGTAGATGCGGGTGTGGCAACCTTTATGAACTCCTTTAATGATATCAACGGAATCCCCGCAACAGGAGAGAGTTACATCCAGAGAGAGATCTTAAAAGGGAGATGGAACTTTGGCGGATTTATGGTTAGCGACTGGGGAAGTATAGGGGAGATGATTGCACACGGATATGCAAAAGATGGTAAAAATGCGGCAATGTTGGCTGCAAACGCGGGTAGCGATATGGATATGGAGAGCAGATGCTATATAAATCATCTTAAAGAGCTTGTAGAGGAGGGTAAAGTAAAAATAGAGGTGATAGATGATGCAGTTAGAAGAATACTTCGGAAAAAGTTTGAGATGGGTCTGTTCGACGACCCCTTTAAGTACTGCGACACAATTGCAGAAAAAAAACAGTGGAATAATCCGCAGAACCTCCTCTTTGCAAGAGAGATGGCTAAGCGCAGCATTGTTTTGCTAAAAAATAGCCATCAAATATTACCGTTGAGCTCAGGGTCGGGCGCAAAAATCGCCCCTCAACAGAAAATTGCTCTTATCGGCCCACTTGCAAAAGCAGTACGAGATAACCTTGGAGCGTGGAGCTTTAGCTGGGAAGACGACACCACACGAATAGTAACAATATACCAAGGGATAAAAACTAAAGTTGGAGAAGATAACCTACTCTACGCAAAGGGATGCGAGATAATGGGAGAAGATAGATCCGGCTTTAAAGAGGCAATAAGAGCTGCAAAAAAAGCAGATGTAATAATTGTTACCGTAGGAGAGAGCGGCGGTATGAGTGGTGAAGCAAAAAGCAGAAGCGATATAACACTTCCCGGAGTGCAGGAGGAGCTTGTAATAGAGCTCATAAAAACAGGAAAACCGGTGATAGTGCTAATAAGCGCAGGCAGACCTCTCGTTTTCAATCGTATAGCAGACAAAGCACACGCAATTCTCTATACTTGGTGGCTTGGAACAGAGGCCGGTAACGCAATTGCAGATGTGCTCTTTGGACAATATAACCCAAGTGCCAAGCTACCTGTAACATTCCCTCAGAACGTAGGTCAAATACCAATCTACTATAACCATCTCAATACAGGACGCCCGGTAACAGACCAAAACGACTATGTTTATAAATCGGCCTACTCCGATATCACCACCTATCCAAAATACCCATTTGGATACGGCCTCAGTTACACTACATTCCACTATGGCCCAAGTATCCTCAAAACCCATAGCAACAACGCAAATACAAGCAACACACACTATGCAGCACAACTCTTTGGTTGCGACACGCTTTACATAACAACAAACATCACCAATACAGGCAAATATCCCGGCGAAGAGATTGTTCAACTCTATATAAGAGACATAACGGCATCTGTGTCTCGCCCTGTAAAAGAGCTTAAAGGATTTCAAAAGATCTATCTCAACGCAGGAGAGACAAAAGAGATTCAATTTAAAATCACCCCCGAACACCTCCGTTTTTACGATGCAACCCTAAACTATATCTGGGAAGAGGGAGAGTTTGATATAATGGTGGGCACAAGTTCAGAAGAGGTTCAGTCAACCAGAATCTACTGGCATAAACCAAAAACCGAATGGCGGTTGGTGTGGAGTGATGAGTTTGATTATACCGGTCTTCCGGATTCAAAAAAATGGAACTTCGATACAGCTGGCAACTCCTGGGCTTGGGGCAACAACGAAGCACAATTCTATACATCCTGCGATAGCACTAACGCTTGGGTAGATAATGGCGTTTTAACAATAACTGCTCATAGTAATAAAATGCAGAAACAGCAGATTCATAAGGTTGACACTGGAGGAAAGATCTACACATCGGCACGTCTAACAACAAAAGGTAAAGGAGACTGGCTCTACGGAAGATTTGAGATCAAAGCAAGAATTCCTCAAGGTGTTGGTACTTGGCCGGCAATTTGGATGCTTCCAACCGAGAACAAATACGGAGGATGGCCAAAGAGCGGAGAGATAGACATAATGGAGAATGTTGGTTATGATCCGGAAGTAATTTGGGGATCGGCACATACAGAGGCCTACAACCACGTGATAAACACACATAAAAACGGTAACATTAAACTGGAGGGTGCCCATCAGAATTTTCACAAATACATTCTGGAGTGGTATCCCGACCGATATGAAATCTATGTAGATAACACTCTCATCTTCACCTTCAAAAACGAAAATCACCCGGCAAACAGTACCACCATAATAACACAACCAGATATCGGCAATAACAGCATTAATAGATCGGCTGTTTGGCCTTTCGATCATCCGTTTTACCTCATTATAAACCTTGCTATCGGAGGTAACTGGGGAGGCCAAAAAGGGATCGACAACAACTCCTTCCCTCATAAATTAGAGATTGACTACGTGAGGATTTTTCAGAAATAAAAAACAAGTAATTGCAACAACAATAACCACTATGGACAAAACTTCAAACTTTAGGGCAAACTTTGCACTTATAACGCTACTC
>PHCZ01000012.1 GCA_002840895.1 Bacteroidetes bacterium HGW-Bacteroidetes-8
TTGTGATCCAGCTGGGGCTCGAACCCAGGACCCCAACATTAAAAGTGTTGTGCTCTACCTGCTGAGCTACTGAATCTTCGGTTTTGGGAGTGCAAAGATATGCCAACATAACTTTATTTCCAAATTTCTTTTTCAAAAATCCCGGATAAACTCTTAAATTTGTTCTCTTTGTACATTACCGAATAGTAAAGCATTCAAAATGAACACCTCTTTCCCATTGGCATTGTGCTCTTTTCTGGAGAGCAACTCGGTTGAGTATAGCTTTTCCGGGAGTAGAATTACAATTTTGCATCCTACTCTTACAATAAAAGTTGTCTCAATAAGAGAAGATGGAGCCAAGGAAATTGAGGCGAATACCTCTTTCCAAATTGAGATCAAATCAGCCGTAAATAGTGGTCACAAAGAGCAAGTTATAACAATTTACGAAGATCTTTGGCAAGCTAAAAATGAGGTAATAAAGAGCAGGTTGCTGGCTATTCTTGGTAAGGGAGAGGTTATCTTTGCCCGTAAATGTACTGTTGCCGCCATAAGTGCAGAGTCTGCATCACTGTTTCTTGAGAATAACCATCTGCTGGGATCTGCAAGGTGCAGATACAGGTACGGACTATTTTACAAAAAGAGTCTTGTAGCTGTTGCCACATTCTCGCAGGCAAGACCTATGACTCGTGAAAGCGGCGTTTTAAGCTCATTTGAGTGGGTGAGATATGCAAGTTTGGGATCGGCCAGGGTAGTGGGGGGTATGGGACGCCTTATGGACTATTTTGTGAAGATGGTAGAGCCTCAAGAGATAATGACCTATGCAGATATTGACTGGTCGTGCGGTAATGTCTATAAAAAACTTGGGTTTAAATTTGCCGGAGTGACTAACCCAATTGAGTTCTATGTGCATATAAAAACTATGAAGAGGATTTCAGTAAAAAAAATCCGGAGCGACCGTAAATACAGGGCTCCGGAGTTTAATAAAGATGATTACACCCTAATTGTCAATTCGGGAAACCTTAAGTTTCTCAGAACTTTCGCCCTCCTTTAACCCCACTTTGTCCATCTCAATAAGAATCTTATCTCCCACTTTGAAATGACCGCCAATAATTGCCTCTGCAAGAGTGTCTTCTATATATTTCTGAATTGCTCTCTTTAGTGGTCTTGCCCCAAATTGAGGGTCGTAACCCCTCTCGGCAACAAACTGTTTAGCCTCATCGCTTACTTCAAGAGCATACCCTGCAATATCAATACGTTTGTAAAGGTCATTAAGCTCTATATCAATTATTTTGCATATATCATCTTTAGTAAGAGGGTTAAACAGTACCTGCTCATCCAGTCGGTTTAAAAACTCCGGAGAGAAGGTCTTTTTTAACACCTTTTCAATTATGAATCGGCTGTTATCTGTGAAATTTCTCTTTGTAGAGTTGGAAAAACCAAGCCCTGCACCAAAATCTTTGAGCTCTCTGCTTCCAATATTTGAAGTCATAATCAAAAGAGTATTACGGAAGTCAATATGCCTTCCGTTGCTGTCTGTTAATCTTCCCTCATCCAGAACCTGTAGCAGGATATTGAAAATATCCGGGTGGGCCTTCTCTATCTCATCAAGCAACACAACCGAATATGGTCTTCTTCTCACCTTCTCACTAAGCTGACCACCCTCTTCGTAACCTACATATCCCGGAGGGGCACCAATAAGGCGGGAGATTGCAAACTTCTCCATATACTCGCTCATATCAATACGAATGAGGTTATCTACAGAGTCAAAGAGATACTCGGTAAGTATTTTGGCTAACTGAGTTTTACCTACACCGGTAGGACCCAAAAATAGAAATGTGCCTATTGGTTTATTGGGGTCTTTCAGACCCGCCCTGTTTCGCTGAATTGAGCGCACTATTTTATCCACAGCCTCGTCCTGGCCAACTATCTTCTTCCTTATGGTCTCACCCATTCTGGAAAGCCTGTCTCCCTCTTTCTCTGCAAGCCTGTAAACAGGAACACTGGTAATCATTGAGAGAACCTCTGCAACATCGTTGCCGTTTACCTCGTGAGGGTTAAGATTCTGCTCCTCTTTCCATTTACTCTGTGCCAGTTCAAGCTCCTTCAGCTTTTTCTCTTCAATATCTCTAAGCTCTGCGGCTCGTTCAAACTCGTTACGGATAACTGCCAGCCTCTTCTCTGCTCTAACCGGCTCTAACTCGTTCTCAATCTCTACTATAAAATCGGGAACTTTTAGATGTTTCAGGTGAACTCTCGACCCCGATTCATCAAGGGCATCAATGGCCTTATCCGGCAGGCACCTATCAGTTATGTATCTCTGAGATAGCCTAATACAGGCAACTATAGCGTCGTCGGTATACTTTACATTGTGGTGCTTTTCGTAACGCTCCTTGATATTGATAAGAATGTTATATGTTTCATCATAAGATGTAGGCTCTACCATAATTTTTTGGAACCTTCTTTCCAGAGCTCCATCTTTCTCAATATGCTCTCTGTACTCATCTAATGTAGTTGCCCCAATGCACTGAATATCTCCCCTGGCAAGAGCCGGTTTAAGCATATTGGCTGCATCCAGAGAACCGGATGCTCCTCCTGCACCAACCAGAGTGTGCAGCTCATCTATAAAGAGAATTATATTTGGGTTTTTCCCAAGTTCGTTTAAAATAGCCTTCATCCTCTCCTCAAACTGACCTCTATATTTTGTTCCTGCAACAATTGATCCTATATCGAGTGATATAATTCTCTTATTTAGAAGCGCCCTTGATACCCTCTTCTGAGATATCCTTAAAGCTAATCCCTCTGCTATTGCAGATTTGCCTACCCCCGGCTCTCCAATTATAACAGGGTTATTCTTCTTTCTTCTTCCCAGAATTTGGGCGAGTCGCTCAATCTCTTTATCCCGGCCAACGACAGGGTCTAACTTTCCCTCTGCTGCTGCTCCGGTAAGATCATAGCCAAAGCTATCTATGACCGGAGTGTCCGATGTCTGTTTGGGACTCTTTGACCCTTTTTGTGGAGTCTCATCTCTGCCTCCACGAGGTCTCTCCATCTCATCGTCAAATGGAGATGAGGCTGATGGTTTTGGAAGCTGTTTACCTTTGAGTGTTGCTTTAATACTGTCGTAAGTTATCTGGTATTCACGTAGAATTTCAACCGATATGCACTCTTCTACTCTCATTATTGCCAACAACAGATGTAACGGACCTGGTTTGCCCTGTTCCAGAGATCTTGCTTCAAGATACATAACTCTTAGAGAGCTCTCGGTCCCTTTTGAGAGATTTAATTTATCTGCCTGCTCAAAGGGTACCATCTCTCCCACTTTTATTTTCTCCTCGATTCTGCTTTTGATCACTTTATAATCAACCCCAAATCTCATTATTGCTTCGAAAGCAGAGTTGTCCTGATGGCGTAAAATGCCTAAAATCAGATGGTCTGTGCCAATGGTGTAGCTTCCCATCCTCATTGCTTCCTCTTTACTGTAGGAGATAATTTCGTTAAGTTCGTCTGACAATTGAAGGTTCATTTTTTTTATAATATTATTTCTAAGTATACCTATTAAAGACAATTATATATTGAATTTGTTCAAGAGATTTTTTCTTTGTACTTTAGCACCTCTTTTTTAAAAATGAAATTACAAATATAAAATGATTCAGGAATCTGAGAACAACTCTAGAATAATAAAAATTAATATAGAGGATGAGATGAAGAGCGCCTATATCGACTATTCTATGTCGGTAATAGTGTCCAGGGCTCTTCCGGATGTGAGGGATGGATTAAAACCAGTTCACAGAAGAGTTCTTTATGGAATGTACGACCTCGGTCTTACATCCGGCGCCAGCTTCAAAAAATCTGCACGTATAGTCGGTGAGGTGCTTGGTAAGTACCACCCTCACGGAGATTCAAGCGTATATGAGGCGATGGTAAGGATGGCTCAGGAGTGGAGCCTAAGGTATATGTTGGTTGACGGACAGGGTAACTTTGGTTCAATTGACGGAGACTCTCCTGCTGCAATGCGTTACACAGAAGCGCGTTTTAAAAAATTGGCTGAGGAGGTTCTCTCAGACCTAGATAAAAATACGGTTGATTTCAGGCCAAACTTTGACGACTCACTTCAGGAGCCTATTGTTCTCCCTGCTAAAGCACCGCTGCTTCTGTTAAACGGAGCATCCGGCATTGCTGTGGGTATGGCAACCAATATGCCCCCTCACAACCTCACCGAAACTGTAGATGCCATCTGCGCATATATAGATAATAACGATATTGAAACCGAAGAGTTATTGCAGTACATTAAAGGTCCGGATTTCCCTACTGGGGGAATTATTCTTGGCTTACAGGGGATAAAAGATGCTTTTGAAACAGGCAAAGGGAGAATAGTGGTAAGGTCCAAGACCGAAATTGAGGTGAGCGACAGTGGTAGAGAGACAATTGCAGTTACCGAGATTCCATATATGGTAAACAAGAGGGAGCTTATTGAGAAGATTGCAGAGTTGGTAGAGGAGAAGAAGATAGACGGTATTGCTTATATCAATGACGAGAGTGACAGGACAGGAATGAGAGTTGTTATTCGACTCAAGATTGGAGCTGTTGCCAATGTGGTTCTCAACACACTCTACAAAATGACACCACTCCAGTCCAGCTTCTCGGTTAACAATATCGCACTTGTGGACGGAAGGCCAAGAATGCTTAATCTGAAACAGCTCATAAAATACTTTGTTCGTCACAGACACGATGTTGTTGTAAGACGTGCAAAATATGATCTGGATCAGGCACAGAAAAGGGCTCATATTCTGGAAGCACTTTTAATTGCCCTGGATTTCATAGATGAGGTAATTGTAATTATCCGATCTTCAAAAACAGTAGACGAGGCTAAAACACGCCTTATGGAGAGATTCCAGTTCAGTGAAATACAAGCCTCAGCAATTGTCGAGATGCGCCTGCGCCAGCTTACAGGATTGGAGAGGGAGAAACTTCAGGGAGAGTATGATGAGCTTATGAAGCTTATCTTTCATCTAAACGAGGTACTTGCAAATGTTTCACTGCAGATGCAAATAATAAAAGATGAACTTGCAGCTCTTAAGAGCAGCTTTGGTGATGCCAGAAGAACAACAATTGAGCCATCTGCAGAGGACTTTAACCCGGAAGATTTCTATCCGGACGAAGATGTCGTCATAACCATCTCTCACCTTGGATATATAAAGAGGACACCTCTTTTTGAGTACAGGACACAAAATAGGGGAGGAGTAGGAGTAAAGGGAAGCAATACTCGCGATGAGGACTTTATTGAACACATCTATGTTGCTAATATGCATAGTACTATGCTCTTCTTTACCCAAAAAGGGAGATGCTTCTGGCTTAAAGTATATGAGGTTCCGGAGGGCTCTAAGGCATCTAAGGGAAGGGCTATTCAGAATGTTCTCAACATAGTTCAGGACGACAAAGTTTGTGCCTACATAAATGTTCCTAAACTCAATGATGAAGAGTATATAAATAATAATTATATTGTACTGGCAACTAAAAAAGGAACAGTTAAAAAAACCTCGCTTGAGGCCTATTCAAGACCAAGGGCAAACGGGGTAAATGCAATTACAATAAGGGAAAATGATGAGCTACTTGAGGCTGTACTGACAAATGGCAACAGTGAGATACTACTAGCGGCCAGAGGTGGTAAATGTGTGAGATTTAACGAGAAAGATGCCAGAGCAATAGGACGTACAGGAGCCGGAGTGCGAGGCATAAATATAGGAGAGAACGACGAAGTTATAGGTATGATATGTGTCGATCCAACTGCAAAAGAGAGTGATAAGAAACATATACTGGTAGTTAGTGAAAACGGCTACGGAAAGAGATCTCTTCTAGAGGACTACAGAGTAACCAGCAGAGGCGCAAAAGGTGTAAAGACCATAAATATAACCGAGAAAACTGGCTCACTTATTGCAATGAAGGATGTAACTGACGAGAATGATCTTATGATTATAAATAAGTCCGGTATAACCATCAGAGTTGCAGTCGCTAACATAAGGCTTGCAGGGAGGGCAACTCAAGGCGTCAGGCTAATCAACATTAAAGAGGGAGACTCTATTGCAGCAGTATGTAGTGTAAACAAAAGCGAAGAGAGATTGCCCGAAGGTATCGACACAGACATTTAGTTAAAAAATATTGTTAAATTTTAAAATCTGAATATTCCAAATGAAAAAATTATTAATTGCTCTAATATTGCTGTTTTCTGTTCAGCTGGGAGCACAAACAAAAGATGTGGCAGATGCTGTTAAGGAATTTGAAAAGGCCAAGAGTGATGCACAGAACGCAAAAAAGGCTGTGAATCCTCAAACCTGGACAAAGCTTTCAGCTGCTTATTCAGCGGTTTACGAGGCTCCTATTAAGTCAATCTGGCTTGGTGCTTCAAGAATAGATACTAAGATTCTGCTTAAAGATCAGAGAATTGAAAAGACAGAAGAGGCAACAGTTGCCGGAGTTCCTTTTACTATTGATCAATATTCAGACAAAAAGCTCTACTATGGAGCATCTGGCGAGCTTGCAGCCTGGGTAATCACTAACAAATACGTTAATGAAGACCTTCTGGAAGAGTCATACAAAGCTCTTGAAAAAGCAGTTGAACTTGACACGAAAAATGCCAGAACAAAGGAGATAACCGATTTACTTACAGCTCTTAAAGGTAAATTCTTTAACGAAGCAATGTGCAGCTATACTTTGGGCGAGTACAAAACATCTTCACTGTTTTTTGAGAAAGCAGTAAAAATTGGTGCTCATAAATTTGTAAACATAATTGATACTGCATTCATTTACTATGCCGGCTTAACAGCTTTTATGGACAAAGATTACGATAGGGCAGTAGGGTTTTTTACCAAATCAATTGAACTCAATTATGACGCTAATGGCGATGCATACTCATATCTTGCAGAGTGCTACAAATCAAAATCGGATGTTGAGATGGCTAAGGAGGTTCTCAATAACGGCTTTAGGAAACACCCAAGCACACAGAGTATCCTTGTATCTTTGATCAATACCTATATCGAATCAAATGATGACCCTGCAAAAATTCTGGAGTTGATACACCAGGCGCAAAAAAATGAGCCGGAGAATGCTACACTTTATTATGCTGAGGGTAATGTATGGAAGAACCTGAATGATTTCGGGAAAGCTGTAGAGTGTTACAAAAAATCTGTAGAGACAGACAGTAACTACTACTTCGGCTATTTTGCAATTGGAGCTGCATACTACGATAAAGCTGTAGATATTCAGGTTAAGGCTGCAGATGAGATGGATGATGCTAAATATGAGGCTATGGTTAAAGAGCTTGAAGCTAATCTTGAGTTAGCTATTGAGCCTTTTGAAAAATGTTTTGCATCTACAAAGGATGAAGAGATTAAAGCAGTTGTTGCAGAATATCTTAAAAACATCTACTTCCGCTTCCGTGAAAAGAGTCCCGAGCATATGGCCGGATATGAGAAGTACAATGCACTTTCTCACAAGGGGTAGTTTTAATTTTAGTAAAAGATGAGGGGCTGTCTAATTAGGCAGCCTCTTCTTTTTTAACCCTCTATCAGATTTGGTCTGTAAGTTTTTGAACCAGTTTGAAGTTGGAGAAAAATTCCCGGGCAAAAACCCGGATGATCGTGTAAGATGGGATGGCCACAAGCATCCCGACAACACCTGCCACGCTAGCTGCTATTAGAAGCAGAATAAAGATCTCTAGCGGGTGAGCTTTTGCACTATTTGAGAAGATAACTGGTTGGAAAACAAAATTATCAACTAATTGGGTGAATAGAAATACAGATACTAAACTACCTACCAGCGATCCGATATCTGCACCAACAGGCAAACCTGTTGTTAATATTATTGCTGTCGCAAAGATTGCTCCTATCCACGGACCTATATATGGGATAATATTGAGAACTCCGGTTAAAAATGCAAGCACTATAGCCAATGAGAAGTCCAGACCGGCAACAAAATAGAGCCCCAAAGTGTTGAGGGTAGTTATTGACATTATCTGAATTGATAAACCAAAAAAGTACCTTACAAGCAGCGAGTTAATAGAGCTTAAAGCCCTTCTGACATTCTTTTCAAATTTATCGGGAAATAGTGCAAGTACCATATTATCAAACATATCCTTCTCCTTAATAAAGAAGAAGGTGATAAACAGTACAATCAGTACCCCCATTAATGTTCTCATCAGAAGAGTTGTTACAGAAGCAAAGAAGTTGGTGACCGAAGACGCAGTAAACATCTTTTTTACCTCTTCAATTATTATGTCCTCAACTCTAAAGTCTCCTCCAACAGGCGGAAATATCTTTATAATTCTACTGTTGAACTCTGCCAAAGGCTCGGATATTTTCAACTGCAAACTACTCAGATCTGTATTGCTGATATTTACAAATACAGAGCCGAACAGTGGAGCAATAAACATAAATAGAGCGGCAAAAAACGAGAAAAGTATAAAGAGTGAGATAAAGGCAGATAGAGCTCTGGGAAGATGCAATTTTCTGAATCTAAGCCTGTCCAGTCTCTCCATAATTGGTTTGCCCATTAGTGAAAGAACTGCTGATATAATTATGTAAATCACGATATCGCTAAAATACCACGCAATAAAAGCTATCACCAGAGCAATTGCTATACCGATGATATATTTGGCCAATTGATTCATATCTATAAGTGATTTATCTTCAAAAGTAATAATTTTTTGTAAGTTTGTGATGTTAATAATACAATTATAATTTTATGAAGAGATTTATCCTTTCGTTATTTGTTATTCTGCTGTTTGTTGGCAAACTTGCTGCCGATGAGGGTATGTGGCTGCCTATGCTTATAAAGGAGCGTATTCCCGATATGCAAAAAAATGGGTTCAGACTCACAGCAGAAGATCTTTACAGTATAAACAGAGCATCACTTAAAGACGCAATTGTACACTTTGGAAGTGGATGCACAGGAGAGCTGATCTCATCTAAAGGACTGATTATAACAAATCATCACTGCGGTTTCTCACAGATACAGTCTCATAGCTCTGTAGAAAATGACTATCTCAGAGATGGTTTTTGGGCGATGTCGATGAGTGCAGAGCTTCCCAACAGTGGTCTCTCTGTAAGATTCCTTATAAGAATGGAGGATGTAACAGACAAAATTCTAAGTTCTTATAGGTCAAATATGACAGAGGATGAGAGAGTAAAGCTAATAAATGAGAACTCTAATGAGTTATTGAAAGCAGCAACTGCTAACACACATTACCAGGCCAGAGTGGAGTCTCTTTATTACGGTAATCAATATTTTTTGTTCGTATACGAGACTTTTAACGATGTCAGGCTGGTAGGTGCACCTCCATCATCAATCGGCAAGTTCGGAGGTGATACCGACAACTGGATGTGGCCCAGACATACGGGTGACTTTTCTCTTTTCAGAATCTACGCAGGAAAAGACAATAAACCTGCATCCTACTCTAAAGATAATGTTCCATATACTCCAAAGAGATTTTTTACAATCTCTGTTAAAGGTGTAGAAGAGGGAGACTTTACTTTAGTTTACGGCTATCCGGGAAGAACTCAAAAATACCTTCATTCTCAGGCAGTAAGATATATTACAGAGAAATCAAACCCACATAAAATTAATCTTAGAACTCTAAGGCTAAACATTCAAAACGAAGAGATGGCAAAAAGCCAGGAGGTGAGAATAAAGTACGCTTCAAAAAATGCATCTGTATCTAACTCCTGGAAAAAATGGCAGGGAGAGTCCAAAGGGATCGAAAGATTAAAAACCATAGAGGAGAAGATAAAGTTTGAGAAAGAGTTTAATGAATGGGCAAAGGATAAGCCTGAGTACAGAGGGGTTATTGCAAGATTGGATGAATTATACAGGGAGCTGGAGATCTATGCATTTGCAACAGATTATCATAACGAAGCGATAAGCTCCAACGAGATAATACGTCTGGCAGGTACCATAAATACGGCTCTAAAACGTAATTCTAAAATGACACCTTTAGTGAGTGCCGCTAATATTAAATCAATTCTGGATGGATTTTATAAAGATTATTATCTACCTATAGATAAAAAATCCTTTGTAGCTATTGTTGATCAGTATAGTAAGAACATACAGGCAGAGATGCAACCGCCGCTTTTTAGAGATATGATTTCAAAGAGAGGAGGCGTAGCAGAGATTGCAGAGTGTCTCTACTCCTCTACTGTTCTTGCCTGTGAAGATAAAGCATACCGCTTTATTGAGGCCGGCGTAACAGAGGATAGTTTCGTTAAAGACCCGGCATTTATTCTCTACAATGCATTTAATGATAATTTTATCAATAAAATCAAACCAAGGTTTGATGAGATTAACTCCGAGATCAATCTGCTTTACAGGACATATATGAGAGGACAGATGGAGTTTAATAAAACAGGAGTCTTCTATCCTGACGCAAATTCAACTTTAAGAATAACATACGGTGCAGTTAAAGGCTATAAACCCAATGATGCGGTTTACTTCAAACACATCTCTACTCTGGAAGGTATAATGGAGAAAGATAATCCTGAGATATATGACTACAATATTCCGCAGAGGTTAAGGGATATCTATTCAAAAAAAGAGTTTGGCAGATGGGAGGTAAACGGAACAGTTCCGGTATGTTTTATTGCGACAAACCACACTTCAGGAGGTAACTCAGGAAGTCCTGTTATAAATGCCGATGGCGAACTTGTGGGCATTAACTTTGACAGAGTGTGGGAAGGAACTATGAGCGATATAGCATATGACCTTCAAATGTGCCGTAACATCTCTTTGGATATCAGGTATGTGCTTTTTGTCATTGACAAAGTAGCAGAGGCATCGCATCTTATTGAGGAGATGAATATTGCAGATTAATCACGAGTCGAAGTTATTGACCGCATATTATATAAAAAAAGAGGGTGGCCATTTGGTCATCCTCTTTAAATATATGATTAAAATCAATACTAATACTCCCTGGCAGGGCGATCATTTGCCTGAGCTACACTTATAGTGCGGCCCATATGATCGGTACCGTTAAGAGCTTCGATAGCTGCGTTACCCTCAGTATCGTTTGGCATCTCTACGAAACCATAGCCTTTTGACCGGCGGGTATCACGATTGATAATAATTCTGGCTGAAGTAACTTCGCCATAAGGTGCAAACAGTTCGGCTAGATCCTCTTTCTTAGCACGGAAACTTAGACTTGAAACAAAGATGTTCATATGAACGGAAATAAAAAGTTTAAAATATAGGTTAATTAACTACACAAAGGTATACAAAATAATTACATACCAAAATTTAATGATAGTGGTCACTAATCTAGTTAATCTTCGTATCCCGTACCGTCAAAACAGTGTGTGCAAATAGAGCTCTTGGGTAGCCCTATAGCTTTAACCAATGTCTCTATACTATTGAATTTAAGGCTGGAAAGACCCAGTTCGTCACGTATGAATTCTGTCATTCTGGTATACTCTTCGGTTGATGCATCAGAATATTTCTTAAGATTAACATCGTGTGCGCCCTCTTTTTGCAGAATGTATCTTCTCGTTATGAGTTCAAGAGGTGATCTTGATGCAGAGAAGTTGAGGAAATCGCAAGGATATACCAGTGGAGGGCAGCTTATGCGGATATGGATCTCTTTGGCACCAAAACTTATCAAAGTCTGAGCATTATCTTTAAGTTGGGTTCCCCTTACAATAGAGTCGTCGCAAAATGCAATTCTCTTCTCCCTTAGCAGACTCTTATTGGGAATCAATTTCATTTTTGCAACCAGGTCGCGGATAGATTGATTAGAGGGCATAAAGCTCCTTGGCCAGGTTGGGGTATATTTTACAATAGCATTTCTGAATGGGATTTTTTTGCCGGCTGCAAACCCGATTGCCATACAGGTGCCGGAATCCGGAATTGCAGAAGAGACATCTAGTGGAGTATCATCTTTTTCACCCAGAGAGTGTCCCAGGGCAAACCTTACATCGTCCACGTTTATCTTCTCATAAGAGCTGGTAGGGTAGCCATAATATATCCATAGGAATGAACATATGTGAAGCCTCTTTTTAGCAGGAGAGAGTTGTTCATATCCCTTATCGGTTACTTTTACCACCTCTCCGGCCCCTATACAATACTCCTCTTCATAACCAAGGTTAGAAAAACTGCAGGTTTCTGAGGCTATTGCAAAAGAGCCATCCTTCTTTCCCAAAATAAGAGGTGTTCTTCCATATCTGTCTCTGCTTGCCAATATTCCGTTCTCAGTAAGCAATAAAAAGGAGCAAGACCCTTTGATCTTACTCTGTGCAATCTCAATACCTTCAAGAAAACTTTTCCCCCCGGTTATTAGTAGAGCGGTCAGCTCTGTGGGATTTGTAGATCCTGAACTTAACTCAGTAAAGTTCCGGCCGGAGTTGAGCAACTCTCTCTCTAACTCTGCAATATTATTGATTTTACCAACAGTTACTATTGCAAATTTTCCAAGGTGTGAGTTAAGTATTATTGGCTGAGGATCTGTATCGCTAATCACTCCTATACCCGAAAAGCCGTCAAATTTCTTTAGATCATCCTCAAATTTTGCTCTGAAATGGGAGTTTTCCAGATTATGAATTGTTCTGGCAAAGTTCCCGTTGATATTGAGAGAGGCCATGCCGCCTCTCCTTGTCCCTAAATGGGAGTGGTAATCTGTTCCGTAAAAAAGGTCTGTAATGCAATTTTGTTTGGAGATTACTCCAAAAAGGCCGCCCATAGTAATTGATAATTTGAAAGTAGGCCACAAAAGTATAATAAATTCCATATACCTTTACGCAATATTATGAACATAATAGTTATGCAGAACATTATTTACCTGATAATCCATATTTTATTTGCCCTGGGGCTGTTCATATCTCTGAAACTTATCAATGTTAAGAACCTGAACAAATTTCAAACTATATCCGTAAACTATTTAATAGCAGTTGTTTTTACACTCACAGACCTTGCCTTTACCAACTCAGAATGGGAATACTCAACAAAGTTGATTATACCCTCTTTTACAGTTGGGCTGCTTTTTATCACAAGTTTTGTTGTAATAATCTATTCAACACAAAAAGTGGGAATAGGTCTCACCACCTCTCTCAACAAAATGTCTGTAGTAATTCCGGTCACTGTTGGAGTTATATATCTTGGGCAAAACAGTGACATTCTTTTCAAAATCGGGGGTATTATTCTCGCACTTATTTCATTCTTCCTTATCCTCTATAAAAAACCTGCAGAGAGAGTTAAAGGGGCATTTATACTCCCTTTTCTTGTCTTTCTCCTCCCTGGAATTAACGACACATCTATGGAACTTACCAAAACATATATTATATCGGACCCTGCAGATGGTGAGTTGTTCCTTTTTGGGGTATTCTTAACAGCTCTGTTTTTTAGTATAATTTTAGTCTTTGCAGATTTTAAAAAACGCACCAATAAGGTTGCATTCCGTTACGAAACACTTCTGTTCGGAGGTGCTTTAGGGCTTTTTAACTTTTTGACCTCCAAGATGCTGCTAATTAATGTGGGAAGAATGGGAGGGTCGATTGTTTTTCCTGTTCACAACGCATCTGTTGTGATGCTTACTGCCCTTATCGGAGTCTTCTTTTTCAAAGAGAGTTTTTCCAAAAGACAGTGGTTGGGTGTGCTATTGGCAATAGTTGCCGTATTTATGATAGCAAGTACACTATAACTGCATTTATTATCAACCCTGCACAGATATATCTTTTCCGGCCTCTCTTCAGCCCAAAATCTACGAAAAGGACCAGAATCAGTGCAATGATAATTAATCTAAATTCCGCATTTATATCTATATCTACTCTCGAGTATGGGAGAGATTCTACTCTTGCAGCTATATAATATATTGTTTTAGCAGTAATTTCAAGAGCCTTAAAAAGAGTGCTATATCCAAATCCGGTTAACCATAATATTGCAGCACAGCAGCTGAGGTAGATTATAATTGCCGAGAGTGGCATTAGTAAGATATTTGCTATCAGAAAGTAGAGCGGGAAAAAGCCGAAAATTGAGATAGAGATTAGGGATGTTCCTATTTGACAAGCAATTGAAATTGAGATAACTCCCCAAATCCACCTCACGACCTTATTATCCGAAGGAACTAAATTGTCAATTTTAGGATTAATAAAGATAATTGAGAGAAATGCTGCATAGGAGAGCTGAAAACCAAGCTCATAAAGTGATTCAGGAGAGAATAGAGTAATTAATAGAGCAGAGGCACTTAACGAATTCAATGAGAGTGGAGATCTGCCTATCAGTCGGTAGATAGTAAGCATAGTGATCATAATAACAGCTCTTATGGAAGATGCAGAGAACCCTGCAATTGCGCAGTAGATCCAAAGAATAGATATTATTATAATACTCCTCAGGATTTTAAGCAGGAGTCTGTTTCCCATAAAAGATAGTGCGAAAGAGAAGAAGATAAAAAGAAAGCCGGCGTGCAGACCAGATACTGCCATAAGATGCATTGTCCCGGATGATATAAATGCATCTTTTGACTCTCGGTCTAAATAACTCTTATCGCCTGTTGTTATGGCTATTATCATATCTGCCCACTCCTGATTACCAGCCAATAGTCGTATCTCTTTTATGAATAGAGCCATTTTGTGTTTGAGATGGAGAGCTGCTGATTTCGCTTTTGGTTTTACAACTTTGAAAGTACCCTCTTTTAAGAAGCCTTGTGAGAAGATTCTCAACTTCATATAGTACCCCTTTCTGTCAAAATGACTTTTATCTGGAGTGGTTATCTCACTGAGCCGGATTTGAGTAATAATTGTGTCACCGATTTTAAAAATTTCACCCTTTAGTTTTTTATCTAGATATAGCAAAACGCCCTCATTATATTCAGGAGAAAAACAGTGTGATGTTGAATAATTTCTGTTTATCTTTATATCGCTTTTTACAACCAATTTTATCTCTGTTATCCCCTCCTTTTTAAGAAGATTGCTGTAGAGGTTTTTTTTGGCGTAGGGGCTCTGTGATATATTGAAATTTCCTGCTGCAAAAAGTGAGGCTCCCAGCATTATTTTTAGAAAAATATCAAGATTTTTAACTCTTTTGTAAAAATTAAGATAGTAAGCCGTGAGAGTGATTATTATAGATATAACCGAGAGATAGAGAAAAAAGTGAGGTTCATAACTTTGGGAATTTCCGAAAATTATGCCAGATAAGTAGCAGAGTGAGTATATAAACAAAGGAGAGCTATCTGCATAGCCGGTTTTACTGAAATTTGTCTCTCTCTCCCTATCCATCGCCCACAAATTTTGTATAAAAATAACAATTTATTCTAAATTGCTAATGAAAAGAGCTTTTTTTATTACATTTGCAGGATATATTTGCCTTAATTTTGTCAATTTTTAATTAAATAATAAATTTTTATATGGTTATATTGGTTTTGAACTGCGGAAGCTCTTCTATCAAGTATCAGGTTCTTGATATGAAAACAACTTCGGACTACAATCTTCTGGCAAAGGGTATCGTTGAAAGAATTGGTCTGGAGACAGGCGTTCTCTCCCACAGGGTAAGTGGAAAGGATAAATATGAGACTGAGTCTCCTATCCCAAATCACACCGAGGGAATAAAAAAAGTACTTGATATTCTCATCAATAAAGAGTTGGGAGTTCTTAATTCTCTCTCGGATATTGAAGCTGTCGGGCATAGGGTTGCACACGGAGGCGAATTCTTTAAAGCCAGCAGTCTTGTTGATGAATCTGTAATAGAAGGTATTGAGAAATTATGTGAACTGGCTCCGCTTCACAACCCTGCAAACTTGCTTGGAATTTTTGCCATCCAGACACTGATGCCTCAGACTCCTCAGGTGGCTGTTTTTGACACCTCATTTCACCAGACAATGCCCAATTTTGCATTTATGTATGCACTGCCATATGAGTACTATACAAAGTACAAGATCAGGCGTTATGGTTTCCACGGAACCAGTCACAAATTTGTAGGCAAAAAGGCTTGCGATTTAGCAGGGTTGGATTTTGAAAACTCAAAAGTGATAACCTGCCACCTTGGAAACGGTAGCTCTATTACAGCTATTAAGAACGGTAAGTCCGTAGACACCTCTATGGGATTTACTCCTCTTGAGGGTATTATAATGGGCACAAGAAGCGGAGATATTGACGCAGGGATTGTTACATTTATTCAGGAGAAAGAGGGGCTCGATGCAGCAGGTATAAACTCTCTTCTAAATAAGAAAAGCGGGTTCATTGGTATTTTCGGAGAGTCCTCAGACGCAAGGGATATTGAGAAGGCAGCTGCAAATAATAATGAGAGGGCAAAGCTTGTTCTGGATATGCTTAATTACAGAGTACTTAAATATATCGGTGCATATACCGCTGCTATGGGTGGGGTTGATATGATTGTCTTCACAGGGGGTATTGGTGAAAATGACCCTCATATCAGGGAGATGGTAGGCTCACACCTAGGATATATGGGGATGAATTTCGATTATCAGGCAAATAAAGGTGTGCGAGGCAAGGATGTTATTTTATCTACTCCGGATTCAAAAGTTAAGATGGCTACAGTTACCACTAACGAAGAGCTTGTAATCGCTCAGGATACAATGCTGATACTTTCAAAATAAATGAACTATAACTGAAACAGATTAAGATTTATGATAACAACATTTGAACAGATTTTTGAGACATTAAGATCAAAACCAAAAAAGAGACTGGTTGCTGCCTGGGCAGTAGATGACCACACAATAAATGCTGCCAGACTAGCAATTGAGGCCGGCATTGTAGAGGCGACACTGGTAGGAGATGAAAAACTTATTCGTCAGGTTTGTGAACACGAAAAGATAGATCCCTCTATTTTTAAAATCGTCGCAATAGATGATGAGATTAAAGCAGTATCTGCAGCCGTAGATATTATTAATGCAGGAGAGGGGGATATTCTTATGAAGGGGCTCTGCAGTACAGATAAATATATGAGGGCAATACTTAATAAGGAGAGAGGTCTGCTTCCTGCTAAAGCTGTTCTGAGCCACGTAACAGTGTTGTCAAATCCTCAGTATCATAAGCTTTTAATAATGGGTGACATTGCAGTTATACCGGCACCGGATCTTACTCAAAAAATTGCTATTACAAATTATGTAGTAAAGACAGCACACGCAATAGGTATAGCTAAACCTAAAGTTGCACTTATCGCTGCTACAGAGCAGATGATGCCAGCGATGCCGGCCTGTGTAGATGCTGCTATTATCTCAAAGATGGCAGATAGAGGCCAGATATCGGGATGTCTTGTGGATGGACCTCTTGCTTTGGATGTAGCACTCTCGGCAGAGGCTGTTGCTGTAAAAAAACTTGTAAGCAGCGTGGCAGGAGATGCAGATTGTCTTGTTTTTCCTAATATTGAATCTGCCAATGTCTTTTATAAAGTTAACACTCAGCTTTGCGTTGGTGCTAAACAGGCAGCAATTGTTGCAGGAGCCAAGGCTCCTTGTGTCCTCTCAAGCAGGGCAGATAGCATAGATACAAAACTTAACTCTATTGCATTAGCTGCTTTAACAGCAAAATAGTATATGGGACACTTGATTTTAGCAATAAATCCTGGATCTACTTCAACAAAAATTGCTGTCTTTGAGAGCAGGAAACAACTTTTTGTAACCACACTCAGACACTCTGCACAAGAGCTTGCTCTCTTTTATTCAATTTCGGAGCAGTTTGAGTTCAGGAAAGATACAATTCTTAAAACATTAAAAGATAATGAAATAGAGCTTTCTTCTATTGAGATGATAGTAGGAAGAGGGGGATTGATTAAGCCAATTAAAGCGGGGGTATATGAGGTAAATGAGCAGATGATAACAGACCTGCAGGTTGGTGTGGGGGGTGAGCACGCCAGCAATCTTGGGGGACTCATAGCGCATAGTATAGCAAAGGAGATTAAAGGCTGCAGAGCATTTATTGCCGATCCTGTTGTGGTAGACGAGCTTGAACCGATTGCCAGAATTACTGGCCACCCTCTGTTCGAGAGAAGGTCAATATTTCACGCACTCAATCAAAGAGCTATTGCAAAGAGTTATGCTACATCTTTAAATGTACCATATGAATCTTTAAACCTGATAGTTGCGCATCTTGGCGGGGGTGTATCTGTAGGTGCACACTCTAAGGGAAGAGTTATTGATGTCAATAATGCTCTCAACGGAGAGGGACCTTTCTCCCCGGAAAGATCCGGAACCTTACCTGCATATGATCTTGCCAAGCTTTGTTTTTCAGGAGATTATACATTAGAAGATGTGAAAAAAATGATTACCGGTGAGGGTGGTCTGGTTGCGCATCTGGGAACGAACTCTTTTAGTATAGTCGAGAAGATGGTTAGCGAAGGGGATCATAAGTTTATTCTAATATCTGAAGCTTTTGCATATAACGTGGCCAAAGCGATAGGTGCGATGGCAGTTGTCCATAAAGGGGAGGTTGACGCTATACTTATTACTGGAGGAATAGCATACAATACAAGGCTAATGGAGAGTATATCGGAACAGATAAAGTTTATCGCTCCGGTAAAAATTTTCCCTGGAGAAGATGAGATGTCTGCTTTAGCCTGGAACGGTCTGGCTGTGCTTGAGGGTAAAGAGGTTCCATTGGTTTACGTATAGCAGCGAAGGTTTTACTCTGGATTACTTTAGTAAAATATAGTATTTCAGCTCACAAGAGTCACCTCTGGTTGGGTGTAGAATGTTAATTAGATCATTGAGGATTACATCGGGTTCTATCACCCCTGTTTCCCAAAAATCGCTACCACCCCTTGATGTATTTCTTTTTGTGTTATTGAATACTCTTCCTTTAACAAATACCGGCAGCCTCTTGAAAAGAGGATTGCCGGTTTCTAATTGATAGAGAGAGGTGTAAAAATTGGGGTTTAACCAGAAATCGGCATTTTCAGCCTCCATATAGACCTCTTCAAGGCTATTCGGATTTGAAGGATTATCGCCCTCCTTACTTAATATTATCTCTCCGCCCGCATCTTTAATAAGATGGCTCATATAGCTGTTTACCCCCGGTATGTACCATATATCTTTCCAGGGAGCATTAAGCAGCACCTTAGGTCTCTCAGTAATATCTCTCACCAACTCTCTTTTGCTGTTGTATCGTCTCTTTATTGCATTAAAAATAGAGTCAGAGTGAGCTGCCTTAGAGAAGAGAGTACCAAAAAAATTTAGATACTCAAGTTTACCCAATGGGTGCTCTTCCATATAGTCCCCAACTACAATAACCTTAATTCCAAGTTCTCTAATCTTATCTATATAGATATTGTTCTCTCCGCTTATACCGTATGTAAAGACAACATCCGGAGATAGTTGCAGTAGCATTTCGTAATTTATTGAGGTTTCAAAACCGATATCTTTAATCATACCTGCAGCTAAACCTGAATTTATCTTTGGATTGGTTATGTATTGCGCCCCTGAGACTGCCACAACAGAGCTCTCTTCACCTATAGCGCTTATATAGGATATATGGCTGGTAGACATACAGACAACACTCTTCAGGGGAACGGGAATCTCATATCTACTATATTCTCTACTCCCTCTCTCATCTCTGGGAACCAGTTTGTATCTGGAGATATCTCCATTTCCGCTCCAACTCTCGTTAATGATGAGATAGGTACTGCCAGACTCCTCATTAGTAATACTAAAATATTTTGCATACTCATTTCCTAAAGTTGTAACATCATCACTGACCGAGGGTCCGCTACAGAAGATGATGGTCTGGAGAAGAGCAAAGAGAGATGTAAGTTTGAAAATGGGCTTCATTAGTGTATATTTGCTGCAAATTTAATATTTTACATTTAATAAGCAGATAATGAAAAGCAGGGATGTTATAGTAGTAGGAGGGGGAGCTGCCGGTATGCTGGCAGCAATATCTGCCGCAAAATCGGGTGCCGGGGTAACCCTACTTGAGAAGATGGAGAGATTAGGAAGGAAGTTAAGGATTACCGGTAAAGGGCGTTGTAATATAACCAACACAAAACCCTGGCAAGAATTTTCTATGCATATTCACCCTAAGAGCAATTTTTTCAAACACTCCTTTTATAACTTCTCGAATGAAGATACAATAACATTCTTTGAAAGTATAGGGTTAAAGACTGTGCTTGAGAGAGGAGAACGTATTTTCCCCTCATCCGGTTTGGCATCTGATGTAGTTAATGCTCTCACAGCAGAGATGGAGAGAGTAGGGGTGGAGATAATCCTAAATACCCGGGTTACAGATTTGACTGTAGCTGGCCAAAAAGTTACTGAGGTTGTTACAATAAACACAAAGAGTAATATAGAAACAAAGTATTGTGCCACAACTGTGGTTATGGCTACAGGAGGGCTGTCATATCCACTAACAGGTTCTGATGGAGATGGTTATGTGATTGCAAAAAATCTTGGACACAAAATAGAGGAGTGTTTTCCATCTCTAACAGCACTTATGCCTAAAGATTATTCAAAAGAGCTGGAGGGTCTTCAGCTTAAAAATGTGGAGATTGCTCTATTTATTGCAGGAGATGAGGTTCAAAGAGAGATGGGGGAGCTGGATTTTACCAATAACGGGATAGAGGGTTCTATTGGCTATAAAATAAGCAGAAAAGCAGTCAAAGCTCTTATAAACGGGAACAGATGCTTAGTGTATCTGGATCTCAAGCCGGCTCTAACAAAAGATGTGCTCATAGAGAGAATGAGAAGAGAGCTGGACCTCTTACACAACCCCTCAATTAATCAGCTTATGAGAAAATTATTACCATATGAGTTGATTAGCTCCTTTTTGTCTTTTGTAAACCTTCCGGCAGACCCTCTTAAAGCCCCAAAGAGGGAGGTTACAATAAAAGCTATTGCAGCATCTTTAAAGGCCTGGAAGATGGATATTGTTACATTTACCTCATATGAGCGGGCTGTAATAACTGCCGGTGGGGTATCTCTTGATGAAGTTATTGCAAAAAATATGAGGTCCCGTTTGTACGACAATCTCTTTTTTGCAGGTGAGATTATAGATCTGGATGGCGATACAGGAGGGTATAACCTTCAGATAGCCTTTTCAACCGGTTATATGGCAGGATTGGAGGCCGCCAGAGTCTCAAAACAAGCTATAATAACTTAGAGGAGCTCTCAAACTTGATTTTAAGCTCAGTTATTACCTGTTTTGTGTCCAGAGTGAACTCTCCGTTCATCATCCACGAGTAGTAACCGGCGTCGCTTTTAAAGACACTCTCAACCGCCCTGCCTTTGTGTTTTCCAAAATTAATAACAGGAACATCGTTATCATCCAGAATAATACGACCGGCGTAATCTAGAGATTTAGATTTAGTGGAGAAATCTGCAAGGAACTTAACATCATTTTCCAGGATATCTTTATACCTGTCCAGTTGGGCTTCAAGTATCTCAAATGTGGCTACTGTATCTGCCTCTGCAGAGTGTGCATTTTCAAGCTCTTTGCTGCAATAAAATTTGTATGCTGCACCTAATGTTCGTTGCTCCAACTTGTGAAAAATGTTCTGTACATCTACAACACGTCTCTTACGGAAATCAAAACTGACACCGGCTCTGAGAAACTCCTCTGCAAGCATCGGTATATCGAACTTAGTTGCGTTATAACCTGAGAAATCACATCCGGACATCCAGATTGCCAAGCTTTTGGCAACCTCTTTAAAGGTTGGGCAATCTGCTACATCTTCATTTGAAATACCGTGTATACTCTGAGCTTCGGGTGAGATGGGAATTGTGGGGTTAATTCTACGGGTTTTAATCTCCTGATCTCCATTGGGCATTACCTTAAGAGCGCTTATCTCCACAATTCTGTCTGTGGCAACATTAAGTCCGGTACTCTCAATGTCAAAAAAAAGTAACGGGTTCTTTAAGTTCAACTTCATTATTATTGTCTCCAGCTTTGAGGCTTATGCGCTAACCATCATAGGCATTATTAATGCCAGAATATCTTCCGAAGGGTCATTCTGGCCAGAGGGCAGAATAAGGGCTGCCCTTGAAGGATCTGAGAGCTCCAGTGAGATATCGTTGTATGAAAGATTTGTGAGAATCTCTACAAGAAATGTAGATTTAAAACCTATCTCCATTGGATCTCCTTCGTACTGACAGCTTAATCTTTCGTGTGCAGATATTGAAAAATCAAGATCCTGAGCAGAGATTACAAGCTGGTTGTATGAGAGCTTCAATTTTACAAGGCTACTTGCCTGATTGGAACAAACAGATACTCTTCTGGCACTGTTAAGAAAATCCTGACGGTTTATGATAAGTTTGTTGGTGTTGTTTTTTGGTATAACAGATTTGTAGGCAGGATAGTTGCCCTCTACAAGACGGCATACTAGAATAAATGACTCAAATTCAAAATATGCATTTCTCTGGTCAAAAATAATTTTTACAGATTCGTCAATTTTTGAAAGAAGGTTTTTTAGGATTGAAGATGGTTTTTTTGGCAGAATGAAGGATGACTTCTGTTCTGACTTTATGTCACGTCTTGTAAAACATACCAGTTTATGTGCATCAGATGCAACAAGAGTTGCAGAATCGGTATCGATATCAAAATATATACCGTTCATAACAGGCCTGAGCTCCTCTTCTGCTGTAGCATAAAGTGTACGGTTGATACCCTCCAGAAGTATCTGAGAGTTTATAGATATCTCAGTACTATCTGCAGATATTGAGGCTATGCTCGGATAGTCATCTGCGTTCATACAAGGAAGAGTAGAGCTTCCGTTTGCCCAGGTAATATCAATAGAGGTTTCGCTCTGATTTGTTTTGAACTCCAGAGGTATATCTGCAAACTCCTTTAAGGAGTCAACAAGAAGTTTTGCAGGGACAGTGATCTCCCCTTCCTCTTCTATACTCTCTATAGGCAGGCCGGCTTTGAGACTCGTCTCAAGATCTGATGCAGTTATGTGCAGATAACCGTCCTTCAAAACGAACAAAAAATTGTCTAAAACAGGGATTGTATTTTTCGAAGAGATAACTCTTGAAACAGACAAAAGACGAGCTAAAAGCTCAGTACTTGAAACAACAAACTTCATATCAAGATATTTTTTACAAAGATAAAAAAAATAAGTTATGGCATATAATTTGTTTTTCAACTTAAAAAAACTTTTAAAGCCATGAAACGTAATATAATTATCTATTTGTTTTTAACTGTTTTAATTAGCGGATTAACATCCATTGCAGTAGTTACATTAAGCGGAGATAAGAGCTCCTCTTATTCATATCCACAGGATAATACATTAATCAAAAAAACCAATTTAACAGAGCCTGAATTCCCTGATTTTACATTTGCTGCCGAGAACGCTGTGAAAGCTGTAGTTCACGTCAAGGTTGTAATGAAAGGCTCAAACCAGCCATACTCTCTATTTGATTTCTTTTTCGGGTATGGTCAGCAGCAGATGCCAAGGGAGCAGATAGGTGCAGGCTCCGGGGTAATTATCTCCGCTGACGGATATATTGTGACAAACAATCACGTTGTAGAGGGTGCCGACGATATTGAGGTGACCCTTGAGAACAACCAATCTTTCAAGGCAAAACTGGTTAGCAGCGACTCTGCAACAGATATCGCACTTATAAAGATTGACGCCAATAATCTTCCGTTTTTGAGGTTCGGAGATTCAGATGCCCTTCGTCTGGGTGAGTGGGTTCTCGCAATCGGAAATCCATATAACCTGAGATCCACTATTACTGCAGGAATAGTAAGTGCAAAAGCAAGAAGTATCCCTTCAATGGATGGCAGTTTCAAGATCGAGGCGTTTATTCAGACAGATGCAGCTGTCAACTCAGGCAATAGCGGAGGTGCTCTGATTAATACCAAAGGTGAACTGATTGGAATCAATACTGCTATAGCTTCAAAGACAGGAGCCTTTACCGGATACTCCTTTGCAGTTCCGGTTACAATTGTAAAAAAAATTGTGGAGGATATAATGAAATTTGGCAGTGTTCAGAGGGCACTGATGGGGATATCAATGCAGAATATTGACGGAACACTAGTCAGAGAGAAGGGTTTAAAGGATACAAAAGGGGTGTACATTGCAGAGGTAATCAAGGGAGGAGCAGCAGACAAGGCTGGTATTAAAGCGTCGGATGTTCTTCTTTCGGTGAACGGAATTGAGGTTAATTCCTCTCCGGCAGTACAGGAGCAGATATCCAAATACAGACCAAAAGATAAAATATCGGTAGAAATTTTAAGAGATGGTAAACAAAAAGAGATATCAGTTGTATTAGAGACGAGCAACGACCAGATTGCAATGGTGGGAGATCATAAAACCGGTGTTCTTAAATTTTATGGTGCAGAGCTGAAAAATGCTCCAAAGGATAAGCTGGAGAGGCTAGGGATAAAATCGGGTGTCGAGGTTATTTCGGTGTCAGAAGGTAAGTTTATGGATGCAGGTATAAAGCAAGGTTTTATAATCACATACATTAACCAGACAGCTCTGGAGAGTGTACAGGATTTGCAATCTGTAATTCAAAGAAGCAGAAGGTCCTTACTGATAGAAGGTGTATACCCTGACGGCAAGGTTGTATACTATGGTATGGGGCTCTGATTTTTTGTAGCATCTGTTTATTTTTATTAGCTTTGCCGGACATTACCTTTTTATAAATGAGACAGCTTAAGATAACTAAATCCATTACCAACAGAGAGAGCGCATCTCTTGATAAATATCTTCAAGAGATTGGAAGAGAGGAACTTATAACAGTAGAAGATGAGGTTGAATTAGCTCAGAGAATCAGAAAAGGAGATCAGGAGGCACTTGAAAAATTAACAAGAGCTAACTTGAGATTTGTTGTCTCTGTAGCAAAACAGTACCAAAACCAAGGTCTAAGTCTTCCCGATCTGATAAATGAAGGAAATCTCGGACTAATCAAAGCGGCAGAAAAATTTGACGAAACCAGAGGTTTTAAGTTTATTTCATACGCTGTGTGGTGGATTAGACAATCTATCTTACAGGCTCTTGCAGAGCAATCTAGAATTGTGAGGCTACCATTGAATCAGGTTGGTTCTCTCAATAAGATTAATAAAGCTCTCTCAAAATTTGAGCAGGAGAATGAACGGATGCCTTCACCCGAAGAACTTTCGGAGATATTGGATATACCTAAGGAGAAAATTGCAGATACTTTAAGAGTATCAGGCAGACACGTATCAGTGGATGCCCCTTTCGTAGATGGAGAGGACAACAATCTTTTGGATGTATTGGTTAACAATGACTCGCCTAATGCAGACAGAGGACTTGTTAACGAGTCGCTTAACAAAGAGATTGAGAGAGCACTATCTACTCTTACAGAACGTGAGAGGGATATTGTAAAGTACTTTTTCGGAATTGGAACAAGCGAAATGACACTGGAAGAGATAGGTGAATTCTTTGGTCTTACCCGGGAGAGGGTTCGTCAGATTAAAGAGAAGGCTATCAGAAGACTCCGTCACAGTGCAAGGAGCAAACTCCTTAAATCCTACCTTGGATAATCTCAAAACTTTAAAATATGAAAAAATTCTTTATTATGGCACTTGCTGCCGGAATAGCTCTTGGATCCTGTTCTAAGAAAGAATCTACAGAGAATCCTCTACTTGCCCAGTGGAACACACCTTTTGGAATACCGCCGTTTGAAAGTATTAAAACAGAGCACTATATGCCTGCATATTTGGAGGCTATGGCGCAGCATAAAGCAGAGATTGACGCTCTGGTCAATAACACCGAAGAGCCCACTTTTGAGAACACAATAATAGCTTACGATAATGCTGGCGCACTTCTGGACAAAATATCACCGGTTTTCTCAAGTCTTAACTCTGTGAATGCATCCCCTGAGGTTCTCTCGCTTGCAAAAGAGTTATCTCCTCTCACCAGTAAACACTTTAACGAAATCAGCCTTAACACTGGATTGTTCTTAAGAGTTAAAGCAGTTTATGATAGAAGAGACTCTTTAACTCTTGATGCCGACCAGTTGAGGCTACTTACAGAGATGTACAAAGGCTTCGTAAGAAATGGTGCAGAGCTTGATGAGACAAAGAAAGAGGAGCTTAAAAAGATCAACGCAGAGATCTCCTCGCTTCAGTTGGCATTCGGGCAGAATCTTCTTGCCGAGACGGATAGTTATAAGCTTATTATTGATAATGAAGAGAACCTTGCCGGTCTGTCCGAATCTCTTAAAGCAGCGGCCTTAAAAAGGGGAGAGAAAGACTCGGCAAATGCAGGTAAATGGGTCTTTGGGCTAGACAATCCAAGTGTTATACCATTTCTACAGCAGTCACAGAAGAGAGAGCTAAGAAAAGAGATTCTTAATGCATATCTTAACAGATGTAACAACAATAATGAGTTTGATAACAAAGAGGTAATTAAGAAACTTGTAGATCTTCGCCTTAAAAGGGCAAATATCCTGGGTTTTGAAAGCTTTGCAGACTATCAGCTAGAGAGCAGGATGGCAAAAACTCCGGCAGCTGTTTACAATTTACTGGATCAACTATGGAAACCCGCATTGGAGTCTGCCAAGAGGGAGCTTGCAGATATGTACAAGATTGTAAAGGCGAACGGTCAAGATATAGAGCAACTTGAGGCTTATGACTGGAGATTCTATTTTGAGAAGGCAATGGCAAGCAAATTTAACCTCAGTGACGATGAGTTACGCCCATATTTCAAAATGGAGAATGTAAGAGACGGCATATTCTATGTCTCAAATAAGTTATACGGAATAACATTCACTCAAATTGAGAATGTTCCTCTTCCTTATCCTGAGGCTACTGCATTTGAGTGCAGGGATGAAGATGGTTCTCATTTGGGAGTCCTTTTTATGGATATGTTTGCCCGCCCCGGAGCAAAAAGAGGCGGTGCCTGGTGCAGCGGATTCCGTTCACAGGTATATAAAGATGGCCAAAGGGTTGCCCCATTAGTTACAATTGTGGGTAACTTCACCAGACCTGTCGGAGATAAACCGGCGCTTTTGAGTATTGATGAAACAGAGACTTTCTTCCACGAATTTGGCCACGCACTTGCCAGCCTGCTAAAAAATGTACGCTACTATGGTGTGGGTGGAATGACCAGGGATTTTGTTGAGCTTCCTTCACAAATTATGGAGCATTGGGCATTTGAACCTGAGGTTTTAAAGGTATATGCAAAACATTATGAGACAGGCGAGGTGATTCCTCAGCAGCTAATAGATAAGATGGAGAAGGCGGGAAAATATGGTCAAGGCTTTGCTACTACTGAGTATCTTGCAGCATCATATCTTGATATGGAGTTCCATATTCTAAAAGCGATACCGGAAAACCTTGACGTTTTAGAATTTGAATCAAAAGTGCTTACAGACAGAGGACTGGTGTCTCAAATTCCTCCAAGATACAGGAGTACCTATTTCAGCCATACATTTACTGGTGGATACACTGCCGGATACTACTCATACATTTGGGCAGAAGTTCTGGATAGTGATGCATATCAGGCATTTGTAGAGACAGGTGATATCTTTAATAAAGATGTTGCCACTAAATTCCGCAAAGAGGTTTTGGCAAGAGCAGGAGAGGATGAGGCTATGAAACTCTATGTTAACTTCCGGGCAAAAGAACCGGGAATTGATGCTTTGCTTAAAAATAGAGGGTTAAAATAGTTATTATAAATATTTTATAAAGGGCTCGTTTTCGGGCCCTTTTTTTTTGTATATTTGTGTAGATCACCTATTATTCAAGTTCGTTTATATGAATATCACATCGGAAAATATCCTTCTTATCGGTTCGGTTCTTCTTTTTGTAAGTATAATTGCAGGAAAGGCGGGAAATCGATTTGGTGTCCCTGCGCTGGTACTTTTTCTAGGAGTTGGGATGCTTTTTGGAAGTGATGGGTTCGGGATAGAGTTCAATAGCCCCTATATAGCTCAGTTTATTGGTGTTGCTGCACTAAGCATCATTCTTTTTTCCGGAGGTATGGACACAAATATATCTGAGATAAAACCAGTATTGTGGCAAGGGATTGTTCTTGCCTCGGTAGGGGTTATACTTAATACACTCATTACAGGGGTGATAATATTTTATATCTCACACTTTTTTTCAAGATTTATATCTTTTTCGATAGCAGAGTCTATGCTTCTTGCATCAATTATATCTTCTACCGATTCTGCATCTGTATTTTCAATTTTAAGATCAAAGAGTGTATCATTGAAAAACAACATAAAGCCATTGTTGGAGCTGGAGAGCGGGAGCAACGATCCGATGGCGTTTATGCTGACGTTAATTTTTTTAAAGATGACCCAAAGTTCAGATACAGGAGTATTCATTTTTCTAACAAATCTCTTGACTCAATTTGGAATAGGTGCCCTTTGCGGCTTTATCATTGCAAGGAGTGCTCTCTTCTTTATTCGAAAAATCAATTTTGAGAGTAAATCCCTATACCATATACTTCTGTTGGCTGCACTTTTTTTTACATACTCATTTACAGATTTCTTAAATGGTAATGGTTTTCTTGCGGTATATATTGCTGGACTTACAATCGGTAACAGCAAGATTCAGTGTGATCCAACAGCATACTCTTTTTTTGATTCAGTTGCCTGGCTGGGGCAGCTAATACTTTTCCTCACTCTGGGTCTGTTGGTCAATCCAAACGAGCTCTTACAGTTTGATGTTGCAGGGATAGGACTAATAGTTGCATTTTCTATGATAATTATCTCCAGACCGTTTGCTGTATTTGTATCGTTATTACCATTTAAAGGGATTGGTATCAACTCAAGACACTTTATCTCCTGGGTCGGGCTAAGAGGTGCAGTACCTATTGTTTTTGCTACATACCCTTTGATTGCAGGTATTGAGCACGCAGACCATATATTTAATATAGTCTTTTTTATAACTATTGTATCACTGCTTGTACAAGGTACTACTGTCAATTTTGTGGCTAAAAATCTTGGTTTGACACTTGACAGGGACTCTTCATAAGAAGTAAATATTATCTTTGCTGCAATTATCAGTAATACAACTTAAGAAGATGACAAAATTATGGGTAGCAGTTGGAGACTTTATAGTCTCCTTTAGTAATTGGATTTGGGGTATGCCCCTCTTTTTACTTCTGATTGGAGGTGGTTTATACTTCCTTATCTATTCTGGTTTTGTCCCTTTCAGATACTATATTAGGGCTCTTAAGTCTCTTAAGAAAAATGAAAAAGATGCTCCAGGTCAGATAAGCTCCTTTGAAGCACTTACAAGTGCTATAGCAGCAACTGTGGGAATGGGAAATATATCCGGAGTTGCAGTGGCTCTTACAATGGGAGGCCCTGGTGCAATATTCTGGATGTGGGTAAGTGCTGTAGTTGGAATGGCAACCAAGTTCTTTGAGGGTACTCTTACAATTATGTATAAAGGGAGAGATTCTGCCGGAGAGCTACAGGGAGGTCCTATGTATATGATAACTGAGGGGCTGGGAAAAAAATGGAAGCCCTTTGCAGTTTTCTTCTCAATTTTCGGACTCATTGGAACACTTTGTCTGATGCAGGCAAACCAACTTACAGAGGCTATAACAACTGTAGTCACAACCCCTGCAGGAATAGAGAATACCATCCTTTTAAGACTTATTATAGGCATTGTAATCTGCCTTTTGGTCTCGATTGTAGTTTTGGGAGGTATAAAGCGAATATCGAAGGTCTCTGCCAGAGTGGTTCCGGCAATGGTTGCATTTTACTTTATTTTGGTGGCATATATCGTTTTAACAAACATACCTGCTATTCCGGGTGTTTTTGCATCAATCTTTGGAGGAGCTTTTGACATTCAGGCGGGTGCAGGAGGGCTAGCTGGGAGTGCCATAATTATTGGGGCGAGAAGAGCTGCTTTTGTAAATGAAGCCGGAGTTGGAACAGCATCAATGATGCACGGTGCTTCAAGAAACAGTGAACCTGTAAGAGAGGGTCTTGTGGCAATGATAGGACCATCAATAGATTCCGGTCTTGTCTGCACACTTACCGCTCTCGCGATATTGATAAACGGGAACTATGAGGTAACCCAGATTAGAGGTATTGAGATTGCACTTAACTCTTTCCAGGCATCCATTCCTGGTATAGGGCACTATCTGCTTATGATAATGGTGCTAATTTTTGCCTTTTCTACAATGTTTTCTTACTCATATTATGGTGTAAAGTGCACAAACTACCTTTTTGGCGCAAGATACGCTCATCTATACAACTACTTCTTCTTGTTAATGTTAATAGTTGGTGCGATTATCTCTCTGGATGTGGTGGTAGGTGTTATTGACAGTGCATATGCGCTGATGGCAATTCCAACGATGTTAACCCTGCTTATTCTCTCCCCAAAAGTAAAAAAAGAGATGAAAAAGTATTTTGCTAAATAGATTATTAATTATGAATCCAGAACAGTTAATCACTAAAAGAGTTAAAGAGGCGGTAGAGAGTCTCTATGGTGTGACTCCGGATGAATCTCTATTCCAGACACAGGCCACAAGAAAAGAGTTTGAAGGTGATATAACAGCAGTTATGTTTCCACTACTTAAAATTTCAAAGAGAACACCGGAACAGACCGGCGAAGAGATAGGTAAATTTATTCTTAACGATTGCGAAGAGATTGAGAGTTATAATGTTGTTAAAGGATTCCTGAATATAAAACTCTCGGGATCCTATTGGATGGATGCGTTCAAATTAATATCCTCTGCAGATGATTGGGGTCAGGGGGAGAGCTCCGGCAAAACAGTTATGGTAGAGTTCTCTTCACCAAACACAAATAAGCCCCTCCATCTTGGGCACATACGAAATAATCTGTTGGGTTTATCGGTAGCCAGACTTCTTGAGGCAAACGGAGACAAGGTTATAAAGGTTAATCTTGTTAACGATAGAGGTATTCATATCTGTAAATCTATGATTGCCTGGCAAAAAAGCGGTTTGAACGAAACTCCTCAAAGCTCAGCAGTAAAGGGTGACCATTTAGTGGGTAAATACTATGTCGCTTTTAACAATATTCTAAAAGAGCAGACAGAGGCTATCAAAAAGAGCGGAGTTCCGGCAGAGGAGGCAGAGAGGAGTGCTCCGATTCTTAAAGAGGCTCAGGATATGTTGGTTAAATGGGAAAACGGAGATAAGGAGGTGGTGGATTTATGGAGAAAGATGAACGGTTGGGTTTATGAAGGGTTTGAAAAGACCTATAACCGTCTTGGGGTATCATTTGAAAAAACCTATTACGAATCTCAGACATATCTCCTTGGTAAAGCGCTTGTGAATGAAGGGTTAGAAAAAGGGGTGTTCTATAAGAAGGTAGATGGCTCAGTCTGGTGTGATCTAACTTCTGATGGTCTGGATGAGAAGCTACTCCTCCGTTCGGACGGTACATCGGTCTATATGACACAGGATCTCGGAACTGCACACCAGAGATTCTCTGAATACAACCTAAATGAGCATATTTACGTTGTAGGAAACGAACAGAATTACCATTTTCAGGTTTTAAAATTTTTGCTAAAAAAGCTGGGATACCAATGGTATAACTCTATCTACCATCTCTCTTATGGGATGGTTGAGTTGCCGGAAGGAAAAATGAAATCGAGAGAGGGAACTGTTGTTGATGCAGATGATTTGATAGAGAATATGGTATCTACAGCAAGAGATACCTCTATGGAGCTGGGCAAACTGGAGAGTATGAACAGTGAAGATAAAGAGAGACTGTACGAGATTTTGGGACTGGGTGCTCTTAAATATTTTATTATAAAGGTAGATCCAAAAAAGACAATGCTTTTTGATCCAAAAGAGTCTATTGATTTTAATGGAAATACCGGCCCTTTTATCCAGTATACACACACAAGAATAAGATCTATACTTCGTAAGGCTGCAGAGCAAAACCTTTTGGCAGTTGTTACGGGCGCTTTGCTTAACGATAAAGAGAGAGAGATAGTTAAGATACTTAATGTTTTCCCGGAAAAGATCAAAGAGGCTGCAAAAGAGCACTCTCCTGCTCTAATTGCAAACTACGCTTATGAGTTGGCAAAGGAGTTTAACCAGTACTATCACGAAGTATCTATTCTTAAAGAGGATGATAGTCAGATTAAAGTTCAGAGATTGGTTCTTATAAATACAATATCTAAGGTTCTTAGAAAGGCAATGGGTATTTTAGGGATTACCCTGCCGGAGAGAATGTAATAAAATGAGTGAAGAGAAAAGAGGATTTTTACCAACTTCAAAAAAGGAGATAGATAGGTTAGGTTGGGACTATATAGATGTCATACTTTTTACGGGAGATGCCTATATAGATCACCCCTCTTTCGGGACAGCCGTAATTGGTCGCTATCTTGAAAGTCTCGGATATAGGGTTGCTATTGTACCTCAGCCAAATTGGAGGGACGATTTGAGGGATTTTAAGAAGCTTGGTAAACCAAGGCTATTCTTTGGAGTAAATGCAGGTGTTATGGACTCTATGGTCAACCACTACACTGCAGCAAAGAGATTAAGAAGCAATGACGCTTACACTCCCGAAGGTAAAGCTGGACAGAGACCAGATTATGCAGTTACAGTCTATTCAAACATACTAAAAGAGCTCTACCCAGATGTTCCTGTAGTTATCGGAGGTGTAGAGGCATCTTTAAGAAGATTGTCACACTACGATTACTGGAAGGACCAACTTGCTAAATCTATTCTCTTTGACTCACGTGCAGATTATCTGATTTACGGAATGGGTGAAAGAGCAGTAAGAGATTTAGCACAGAGCATAAGTAGAGGAGATAGTCGTGAAGAGATTATAAAAATACCTCAGATATGCTATATCTCAGATTCTCCTCAAACTCTGAACAACAACGTTATTACTCTTAAATCTTTCGAACAGACTCAAAAGAGCAGATTAATTCTTGCAGAGAATTTCAGGATAATTGAGAGAGAGTCAAACTCATTCTATCCTGCCCACTTAATAGAACCTTGCGACGGGAAGTTTGTTCACGTTAACCCCCCCTATGAGCTGCCTGCAGATGGAGAGATTGATGAGTATTATGAACTGCCCTATTTAAGAGAGCCACATCCTCGTTACAAAGACAAACATATCCCTGCATTTGAAATGATAAAATTCTCGGTAAACACTCATAGAGGGTGTTTCGGATCCTGCAGCTTTTGTACCATATCTGCTCACCAGGGAAAGTTTGTTCACTCCAGATCTCAGAACTCTATAATAAAAGAACTCAGGAATATCGCCTCAATGGAGAGTTTTAAAGGATATATCTCCGACCTGGGGGGGCCTACTGCCAATATGTATATGATGAAGGGGAGAGATATTCAGTTGTGCACTATATGCAAAAGAGATAGTTGTATATATCCTACAATGTGTAAAAATCTGAACCACTCCCACAAACCTCTGCTGGATCTCTACGACAAAGCGGACGGTATCAAAGGTATCAAGAGGAGTTTTGTATCCAGCGGAATCAGATACGATCTTTTCCTGGACGATAAAGGATATCTGGACAAATCTGGAAAAGAGTATTTTAGAGAGATAATTATCAACCACACATCCGGCAGACTTAAGGTTGCTCCGGAGCATACAGAGGAGGAGGTTCTCAAAGCAATGGGAAAACCCAATTTCTCTTCATTTGTATTTCTGAAAAGCGAATTTGAAAGAATTATTAAAAATGAAGAAAAAAATTACCAGTTAATCCCATATTTTATATCTTCACATCCTGGATGCACAATGGATCATATGAGGAGACTAGCTGCAAATCCTGTCCTTAAAAATATGCAATTAGAACAGGTTCAGGATTTTACCCCCACTCCAATGACCAGGTCATCGGTAGCTTTTTACACAGGAGTAGATCCAAAAACAATGAAAAAAATCTTTATTGAGAGAGACCCACAGAAGAAGAAAAACCAAAAAACACATTTTTTTAATAATTTCTAATAAAAGAGAATTAATTTACAAAAATTTGCATTATACTTGCAGCCCAATTTGAATATCAGAAGTGTAAATATGGAGAAGATGAGCAATAAGCCCAAGGCGAAAGAGACAACAAGTTCTAACGATAGATCTTCCAAAAGACGTGCGGTCATAAGTTATGCCAATTTAAGTCACGAACTCATGTCTGCTTTCAAAGAGAAGTATCCGAGAGGATATGCAGATTATATGGGTGAGGTTTTTAAAGTGGAAAAGCCGGACGGTTCGTTTTTTTATGCAATCTCACTGGAGGTGCCGGATGCAATTTATCTGGTAAAAGTTGATGTAAAAATTGACGATTACGAAGATTTGGAGAGAGGTCTTTTTGGAGGAGGAGGAGATGACGAAAGCAGTGATCCGGATGAATTTCCGGAAGATGATTCCGGCTCTTCATTTTCGGAGGAGGAAGACTCTGACGAATAGTCGCAAAAATAGTCAAATAAGAGTTTAAGCTGAACTTTTGTTCAGCTTTTTTTGTAATTTCGTCTTTCACAAAAGAGATGATGGATAGATTGCTAAAGTACTTTTCCAGTCAAATGCTAAAATTATCTGAGAGCAAAATGCTTGTCTTGCTGGCATTTATTACAGGTCTTATGAGTGGATTTGCAGCAGTTTTGCTAAAAAATCTCATTCACTTTTTTGCCTGGCTTCTTAAAGGTTGGTTCAACACAACAGCAGAGAGTTCTCTCTATCTTATTTATCCCGGAGTTGGGATGCTTATTGCATACTTGCTGGTAAGATATCTAATAAAAGAGAACATTGGACACGGTGTAACTAAAGTGCTTCTGGCAATATCCAAGAATGATTCAAAGATAAAACCCCATAACACCTGGTCATCTATAGCAGCCAGCTCAGTTACTATCGGGTTCGGAGGTTCGGTAGGAGCCGAAGCACCAATTGTCTATACCGGAGCGGCAATTGGCTCAAATTTAGCTCGTTTAATGGGGTTGTCATATAAACATATGACAATTTTACTGGGATGCGGAGCAGCAGGTGCAGTTGCAGGTATTTTCAAGGCACCACTTGCAGGAGTTCTTTTTACTCTTGAGATCTTACTCTTTAGCATCTCAATAACCTCAATTATACCACTGCTGGTATCTGCAGTAACAGCTGCAACTGTCTCATTCATTTTTATGGGAAAAGCTGTTGTCTTTAGCAATAGTATAGAGAGCTTTAACATAGGGAATATCCCGTATTATATTTTACTCGGTATAGTATGCGGTTTTATTTCTCTCTATTTTACAAGAACAACTCTGTCTGTTGAGGATAGGTTGAAAAAAATCACAAATCCATATAAAAGATGGATTTTAGCGTCACTATCCCTTGGCATTCTCATTTTTATCTTTCCTCCTCTTTATGGAGAAGGTTATGAGTCTCTAACCTCTCTTCTAAATGGTGATGCAAACAGTGCAATTGGCCCGAATATTTTTGGAGAGATCTTGTCCAACCAATGGTTTGTTCTAATCTTTTTTGCGGCTGTAATCTTCTTTAAAGTACTTGCAATGGCCTTTACAAATGCCGGAGGAGGGGTAGGTGGTACATTCGGCCCAACCCTTTTTATAGGCGGCGTAACAGGTTTTGTCCTCAGCAAATTTATTAATCTAAGCGGATTTCACATATTGCCTGAGGCCAATTTTGCACTTGTAGGAATGGCCGGCCTAATGGCAGGAGTAATGCAGGCTCCACTAACTGCTATATTTCTTATTGCAGAGATTACAGGAGGTTATGTTCTTTTAATGCCCCTAATTATTACATCACTAATTTCTTTTATAACTATAAGGTCTTTCGAGCCTTACTCTATTTATACAAAGCGTATTGCCAATCAGGGTGAGCTTCTCACGCACAACAATGATAGAACAGTTCTCACCCTTCTTAAGACATCAGACCTTATTGAGACCGATTTTCAGTCGGTATCGCCAAATGCCAATCTTGCATATCTTGTTAAATTGATAGCAAACTCAAAGAGAAACATCTTCCCTGTAGTTGATAATAGAGGAGTTCTCCAGGGAATTATTCTTTTGGATGATATTCGCGAAATAATGTTCACAAGAGAGTTATATGAAAAAACTGAGGTGGTAAAACTAATGAAAGATCCTCCCGATGTTGTTTCCAAAAACGAAAAAATGGACTCCGTAATGAGAAAGTTTGAAAGTTGTGGAGCTTGGAATTTACCGGTGGTTAACGATACCGGACAATATATCGGGTTTGTTTCAAAGTCAAAAATCTTCTCTGCATACAGAGATCAATTACAACAAGTATCACATGAATAAAATTTATCTGGACCATATCTGTAATTCGTTATCAGTTTCAATATGGCAAGTTGAAAATTGTGTACAACTATTTGAAGAGGGTTCAACTATCCCATTTATATCAAGGTATCGCAAAGAGCGTACTGGTGCTTTGGACGAAGTCCAGATTACAGAGATTAAGTTTCTTTTCAACAGGTTTGAGGAGCTGGACAAGAGAAAAGCTGCCATAATCAAGAGTATAGAGGATCAGGAGAGACTCACCGATGAGCTTCGGGATGAGATTGAAAAGTGTATAGACCCGAACCGATTGGAGGATATATATCTCCCTTTCAAACCAAAACGAAGAACTAAGGCAAGTATTGCACGAGAGAAGGGGCTTGAACCGCTTGCATTGCAGATACTCTCAATGTCGGTGGCAGATTGCAGTAAACTAGCAGAGAGTTTTGTAAATGAGAGTGTTTCTTCTGTAGAGGATGCCTTGCAGGGAGCGAGAGATATAATTGCAGAGAAGATTAGTGAGACTACATCTGTGAGGGAGTCGCTTAGGGCTCAGTATAACAGATATGCAAAGATAGTATCTGCACAACAGAGAGGTCTGGATTCCGATAATGAGGAGTCCAGCAAATTCAGAAACTACTTTGATTTTAGCGGCAACATATCCAATATGCCTTCACACAGAATTCTTGCCATTTTACGTGGTTCCAGGGAGGGTCATCTTAGTATCAAACTGGAGGTAGAGAGCGATTACTCTCTCAATATGATAAAGCGAGATTTATTCAGAGATGTAAAGAGTGTCTCAAAAAGTTGCAAAACTGAGGTTGAGCTGGCAATTGAAGACTCTTATAAAAGGTTACTACATCCGTCAATCGAGAATGAGGTGTTAAAGATGGCTAAGGAGAGGGCAGATCTTGAGTCGGTAAAGGTTTTCGGAGAGAATCTGACAGCCCTTTTGCTTGCGCCTCCTGTTGGGCAAAAGAGAGTACTTGCAATTGATCCTGGTTTTAGGACTGGTTGCAAGGTGGTCTGTTTGGGAGCTCAGGGAGAGCTTCTCCATAACGATACAATCTACCCTCATCCGCCTGTTAACGAAAAGATTCAGGCTATTAAAAAAATATCAAATCTGGTTGAGGCCTACAAAATAGAGATTATTGCAATAGGGGATGGGACGGCTAGCAGAGATACCGAAAGCTTTATTAAAAAGATACCTCTTCCACAAGGTATTCAGGTATACTCGGTAAGTGAAGATGGGGCATCTATCTACTCGGCATCCCCGGTTGCCAGAGAGGAGTTTCCGGACTACGATGTGACTGTCAGGGGTGCAATCTCTATAGGTAGGAGGGTGATGGACCCTTTGGCCGAGTTGGTTAAGATTGATCCAAAATCTTTAGGAGTTGGTCAATATCAGCACGATATAGATCAAACTCTGCTCAAAGAGATGCTGGACAACACAGTTGTGAGTTGTGTCAACAAGGTGGGGGTTAATCTAAATACTGCCAGTAAACATCTCTTAAGTTATGTCTCAGGGATAGGGCCATCTATTGCTCAGAATATTGTCGATTTCAGAGGTGAGAATGGCCCTTTTAAATCAAGAGTAGAACTTCTTAAGGTCAAGAGGTTGGGTTCAAAAGTTTTTGAACAGAGTGCCGGTTTCTTAAGAATTCCTGATTCTGTTCACCCGCTTGACAATACAGCTGTTCACCCCGAGAGATACTCTCTGGTTGAGAAGATGGCAAAAGATATCAATAAGAGTGTCAAGGAGCTGGTAGCTCAGGGAGAGACTCGTACATCTATTGATATAAAGAGGTATGTTAGCGAAGAGGTTGGTCTGCCAACTCTTAATGACATTATGGATGAACTTGCAAAACCAGGCAGAGACCCCAGAAGGGTTGCCAAGGTGATGGAGTTTGCCAGTGATGTTCACTCAATTGAAGATCTTAAAGTCGGTATGGTTCTGCCCGGAATTGTAACCAATATTACTAACTTCGGAGCTTTTGTAGATATCGGAATAAAACAGGATGGTTTGATTCATATCTCTCAGATGGCAGATAAATTTATCTCTTCACCATCTGATGTTGTAAAATTGCAGCAACATCTAATGGTCAAGATTCAGGATGTAGACTTAAAAAGGGGGAGGATACAACTTACTCTGAAAGGGCTTTAGATTTTTTCTGTCGTTGGGCTACAATAACCCCTATTACAACAATTACTATTCCTGCAACTTTTCTTGTATTCATTGTGTCGTGCCCTATCATATAGGCACCAAATGCAGATACTACCGGAACAAGTGCGGTAAATATGTTTGTTCTGGCAATTCCAAGCTCTTTCAGAGCTGTTATAAAGAGGATAAAAGCAACTCCGGAACATAATACAGCCAAATAGATCAAAGGCATTACAACATCTGCAGTGAGTGATGAAGTAGAAAAGGTAGAGTAGTCGTTGTAGAGGAAAAAAGGTAGGAAGTATATTGCTCCAAGGATGTGTTGATAAGTTACAATAGTATAACTGTTGTATGTGTTTGCCAGCCTTTTTACTACCACTGAGTACCCTACTGCAGCAAAGACTGCAATAAAAAGCAATATAATACCTGCATAGTGTGAAACATCTATGCCCCCGTTCTGAAATACGACCAGAAGGATTCCTGGAAGAGTTATTGAGATACCAAAGATATTTATTGCGCTTATCTTCTCTTTATAGAAAAGTAGACCTGCCACCAGTGCAAAAATCGGTATTGTTGATATAATTATTGATCCGAGGGTAGGGGAGTTAATTATTTTAAGCCCGAAAGTTTCGCCAATAAAGTATATAAATGGCTCAAGCAGTACAAGAAGAATAAACCACCATCTATCTTTTTTTGCAATTTTCTGAATTTTTCTCATTGAAAATGAGATTACTGACAACACAATAGCAGCAATGAGCATTCTGAAGAAAACCAAAGAGTAGACAGGGAAATTTTGTAAGAGAAGAGAGTTGGTCCAGATAAATGAAAAACCCCAGAGTATGACTGCCGTACAAACTGAGATGTAGATAAGCACTTTTTTACTAAACATATTCAAATTTCAATTTCCTGCCGGTTTTTTCTCCGGTTAGTTTTCCATTTTTAACAACCTGCTGTCCATTTACAAAAGTGTGAATTACAGATGCACCGAATATCCTTCCCTCAAAAGGCGACCATCCGCACAAATACGCAGGATTTTTTGTACTCTCTCCATCTGGTTTATTCATATCTACTATTGCAATATCTGCATAGTAACCCTCTCTGATATAGCCTCTTTTGGAGACTTTAAAATTATCTGCAGGTGAGTGGCACATTCTGTCCACTACCTCCTCCTTTGTGAATATTCCATATTTGACTAAATCAAGCATTATCTGCAGAGAGTGTTGGACAAGTGGTAGTCCGGACGGGGCATTTAAATATCCTCTAGCTTTCTCCTCTTTGGTGTGAGGGGCGTGATCGGTTGCAACAACCCTGATAACTCCCTCTTTAACAGCTTTTATGATTGCATCTCTATCTCTGCCCTCCTTAACGGATGGGTTACATTTCATCTTACTACCCATCGTATCATACATTGTATTATCAAGCAACATATAGTGGACACACACCTCACCGGTAATCTTTGGGGAGATTTGAGAGGCCCTCTTTATCATCTCAATCTCCTCTTCTGTACTGATATGAAGAAGATGGAGCCTGCTGTTATGTCTTAAGGCAAGGTCTATTGCTATCTTTGATGACTCTATACAGGAGTTGCGGTCACGTATCAAGTAGTGCTCGCTAAACGGGATATTGCTCTCTCCATATCTCTCAATTGCTTTAGCAAGGTTTTTTTTAATAATGGGCTCATATTCACAATGTGTTGCAATTAGAAGAGGCGACTGGGAGAATATCTGTTCAAGAGATTCCGGGTTGTCTACCAGTATATTGCCTGTTGAAGAACCCATAAATACTTTAAGTCCGCAAATTTCAGACGGGTCGGCTAATCTAATCTCTTCAATATTATCATTGGTAGCACCAAGATAGAATGAGTAGTTTGCGTATGACTCTCTGGAAGCAATGCTATCTTTAAACCTGATTGATTCAACTGTTGAAGAGGGGGGAGTGTTGTTAGGCATATCCATATAGGAGGTTACTCCTCCCAGTACAGCTGCACCACTTTCACTTGATATTGTTCCTTTATTTGTGTTTCCCGGCTCGCGAAAATGAACCTGGTCGTCAATAACCCCCGGAATCACCAACATACCTGTGGCATTAATTATTATATCTGCTTCTGGAAGTGGCTCACCATCCTGAATAATTCTCTCAATTTTGTCATTCACCAATAATAGAGCACAACTCAATGAGCAACCCTCATTAACTATTGTGCCGTTTTTAATAAGAGTGGTGTTTCTACTCATAGATTTGATCTTTTATCGAGTGATTATGAGAAGGATTTATTTTTTATTGCCCTTATTTTTCTGAATTTCATCTTTATAACACCCCAAAATGCCTCTCCGAATATTCCGCTGTTCATTTTTGAGGTTCCCTCTGTTCTGTCGATAAAAATTATAGGAACCTCCTTTATTTTGAATCCCAATTTGTATGTTGTATACTTCATCTCAATCTGGAATCCATACCCCCTCATCCGTACCTTGTCAAGATCAATTGTAGTTAGAACAACCCGTCTATAGCACTTAAAACCTGCAGTTGTGTCAAAAATATTCATTCCAAGCACACTTCTTACATATTTAGAGGCAAAATAGGACATAACAACCCTTCCAATTGGCCAGTTAATAACACTTACCCCATTGCAGTATCGTGAACCAATTGCCAGATCTGCTCCTTCTGCACAAGCTTTGTATAGTCTGGGCAGATCTTCGGGGTTATGGGAAAAATCTGCATCCATCTCAAAAATGTAGTTATAACTCCTCTCTAAAGACCATTTAAACCCGGCAATATACGCAGATCCAAGACCGGACTTTTCTCTCCTCTCAAGTATGAAAAGTGAGTCAGAGAAATCTTGCTGTAACTTTTTGACAATGTTAGCTGTGCCGTCAGGAGATCCGTCATCTACAATAAGGATATGAAATCTCTCATTCAGGCCGTAAATTGCCCGGATGATTTTTTCTATGTTCTCTTTTTCGTTGTAGGTGGGGATTATTACAATTTTGTCGGATTCCATAATGAATATTAGCTATTATAGCGTCAAAGGTATGAATTATTATCAAATAATTATTTCTCTCAGTTTAAATAAAACAGGGCCATATCTCTATATAAAGTAGGTATTAGTTTTTAATAGAGAAAATTGTTGTTTTTTAATGAAAAAAAGGAGCAATTTATTTGCAATAATGGAAAAGATGCTTACCTTTGCACTCCCCAAACGGAACGGGGTCATGCCTGGGAGGGTATTGAAAGTAGTAGATCTTTGAAAAATATTGAAAGACAAGTACAATTTAAAGTAGTACAATAAAGAGTAGAGCGTTAGTTCTTTTGAATT
>PHCZ01000013.1 GCA_002840895.1 Bacteroidetes bacterium HGW-Bacteroidetes-8
TGACCCCGAAGGGATTCAAACCCCCGACCTTCAGAACCGGAATCTGACGTTCTATTCAGCTGAACTACGGGGCCGTCACAGGGGTGCAAATATAGCTATTTAAATTTTCACTAAAAAATGTATCTTTGCCCGGTAATCAATTATTTAAAATATGAAAGCATTTGTATTCCCCGGACAGGGAGCACAGTTTAGCGGAATGGGTAAAGATCTTTATAACAGCCAACCGCTTGCAAAAGAGATGTTTGAGAAAGCAAATGAGATTCTTGGTTTCCGCATTACAGACATTATGTTTGAAGGAAGCGACGAGGAGCTTAAACAGACAAACGTTACACAACCCGCCATATTTATTCACTCTGTAATTCTCTCAAAGTGCATTGAGAACTTCAATCCCGATATGGTGGCGGGGCACTCTCTGGGTGAGTTCAGCGCACTGGTAGCAGCAGGAGCAATGAACTTTGAAGATGGATTGAGACTCGTCTCGGCAAGGGCTCAGGCTATGCAAAAAGCCTGCAAACTGGAACCATCTACAATGGCAGCAATTCTTGGATCCGATGATAACACCGTAGAGGAGATCTGCTCAAAAATTGAGGGAGTGGTGGTTCCGGCAAACTATAACAGCAATGGGCAGATAGTAATCTCCGGGAGCGTAGAGGCTGTGAATCTGGCGTGCGAACAGCTAAAAGCCGCAGGTGCAAAGAGAGCTCTGGTTCTGGCTGTCGGGGGAGCATTTCATTCACCGCTTATGGAGCCTGCAAGGATGGAGCTGGCAATGGCTATTGAGGCAACAGAGATAATAGCCCCGGTATGCCCTGTTTATCAAAATGTTGACGCACTTGCTAACAGCGATCCAAAGAAGATTAAAGAGAACCTTATTACCCAACTCACAGCACCTGTGAGATGGAGGCAGATAGTTGAGAATATGTGGAGTGACGGAGCAAGGGAGTTTGTTGAACTGGGACCCGGAAATGTACTGCAGGGTTTAATCAAGAAGATTGCTCCCGAAAGTGTAGTCTCTGGTCACCAGTAGTACTCTGTGGTCACCAATAGAGGTCTGTTACCACCAGTAGCATACTGCTTTTCCAGACAATATTAAAAAATCATTATAGGCTGTTTGCCAGATAGTTGAACAGCTGAATTACACTCTCATTATGATTGAATTTTATATTGTTCTCCTCAATATAACTTTCAATCATCTTCTTTTGATCTGAGAATAGCTTTTCGAAATTCTTTTTTGTTGCAGGGATTAACTTGCCACCCTTTATCAGGTGTATATTTTCATAATAGTCATAACGGATATTGCTGCTACCTACAATCTTCTCCAGCCTGTTCTCCACCTCCACAGATGAGTACTTTGCAATAGATGAGACCTCATTGGTCCCTCCATATGCCCCCTCAATCTTCTCCTGACCAAGCTTAAGTACCCTTGAGATTCCCAGATAGGTGTCGCCTGCAGTGTTAAGAACCTGAACATAGGTGTTATTTAATTTTAGGAAAAGAGTGTTCCCGGCACTCACAGCTTCAACCAGCTTCTCTGTCTTAATGGCAATTGTGTCTCTTGTATCTGTAATAACCCTCACTGTCTGGCCAAGGGTATTGATGTTAAGATCTCCTACGTAAACTGTTCCATCTGATAATCTTATCCTTCCGTTTACATATTTATCAAAAACATAAAGCTTCTCTTTAAAAAAATCACCCTCAACTACCTTTCCGTTAAACACTTTAATCGTACCGCTTTGTGAGTGAGATGTTAATGAAATTACCAGTGAAATTGCTATTAAAAAAGATCTTTTCATAGTTTATTGATTTAATTTTACCAGAGTATAAAAATAGTGAAAATCCTTTTAAGTTTTAAAAATATATCGTATTTTTGACGGGTAGTATATAATATGCCAAATTACTATCAAATAGCAAAAGAGTTCGATACAGAGACAGAGCTCGCCGGGCTCCATAACAGCCCCGGCGAGAATGTTTGGTTGAATAAAAACGCAGGTAAGATATCAGGTGACATCTCCGCAAATATTAAAAGAGTGCGGAGTGTTATTTTTTTATTACACATCTAAATGCCCTTGATCATCTCCCTAACTTTCGGGTAAATATTTTAAAATAAGATTAATAAATATAAAAAGTACTAATTTCTAACAAAAAAGCTATGGCAAAAGAAAAAAAATTTATTACCTGTGATGGTAATTACGCCGCAGCGCATGTTGCATACATGTTTAGCGAGATGGCAGCCATATATCCCATTACTCCATCATCAACGATGGCAGAGTATGTGGATGAGTGGTCTGCATATGGGAAAAAGAATCTCTTCGGAGAGGCCGTTAAGGTTGTGGAGATGCAGAGTGAGGGGGGTGCTGCAGGTACGCTTCACGGGGCACTTCAGGCAGGTGTCCTGACAACTACTTTTACCGCTTCTCAGGGGCTTCTCCTGATGATTCCTAATATGTACAAGATTGCCGGCGAATTACTTCCTACAGTTTTTCACGTTTCTGCCAGAACTCTTGCTGCTCAAGCACTTTCGATATTCGGAGACCATTCCGATGTAATGTCTGCAAGACAAACAGGTTTTGCATTGCTGGCTTCAAGCGGAGTTCAGGAGGCTTTAGATATGGGAGCTGTTGCACACCTCTCCACATTAAAGTCCAGAGTTCCTTTCCTTCACTTCTTTGACGGATTCAGGACATCACACGAGATTCAGAAAATTGAGGATCTTGACCAGGATGAACTTAAAAAAATGATTAGTGAGAAATCACTAACAGCCTTCCGCACAAGAGCTCTTAACCCTAACAAACCTGTAACAAGAGGAACTGCCCAGAATCCCGACGTATTCTTCCAGGCAAGAGAGGCTTGTAACCCTTACTATGACGCAGTTCCGGATATCGTAGCACGTTATATGGGAGAGATTAGCGAAGCTACCGGCCGTCACTATCTTCCTTTTGACTATCACGGAGATCCTGAAGCAGAGAATATCGTTATTGCAATGGGCTCTGTTTGCGAAACAATAAGAGAGGTTGTAGATGTTTTGGTTGCAAAAGGTGAAAAGGTTGGTGTTCTTACTGTTCGTCTTTACAGACCATTCTCTGCAAAATATTTCTTCCGTGTTCTTCCTAAGAGTGTCAAGAGAATAGCTGTTCTTGACAGAACTAAAGAGCCTGGTGCAGTTGGAGAACCTCTCTACTTAGATGTGAAATCTGCAATTGCAGATAGAAGCGGTAAACTCCCTCTAATCGTTGGAGGTCGTTACGGTCTTTCATCTAAAGATACAACACCTGCCCAGATCTTCTCGGTTTACGAAAACCTAAATATGAAAGAGCCAAAGAATGGCTTTACCATTGGTATTGTTGATGATGTTACATTCAAATCTCTACCAATTAAAGAGGAGATCAATGTATCTAAGAAGGGTGTTGTTGAGTGTAAATTCTACGGACTTGGCTCGGATGGTACTGTTGGTGCAAACAAAAATACAATCAAGATTCTTGGAGAGACAACTCCTAAATATGTTCAGGCATACTTCGACTACGACTCTAAGAAGTCCGGCGGATACACCTGCTCACACCTTAGATTCGGAGATACCCCTATCACCTCTCCATATCTTGTCTCTAACCCGGATTTCGTTGCTTGTCACGTTACCACATATCTTACTAAATACAACGTTCTTAAAGGAATCAAGAAAGGGGGAACACTTCTTCTTAACACCCTTTGGAACAAAGAGGAGACTATTGAGAAACTTCCGGATTTTGTAAAGGCTACAATTGCCAAGAAACAACTTAACCTCTATATCATTAACGCTACAATGATTGCAGAGGAGATAGGGCTTGGAAACAGAACCAATACAATTCTCCAGAGTGCTTTCTTTAAGATTGCAGATATTATACCTTATGAGCAGGCAGTTAAAGAGATGAAAGATGCTGCCAAAAAATCATACGGAAAGCAGGGCGACAAAATTCTTAAGATGAATAATGACGCTATTGACAGGGGAGCAGAGTGCGAAAAGGTTGAGATACCTTGCGAGTGGAAAAACCTTACTTCAAAATTCCGCCCTGACACCTTCGACAGACTTGCACCTGATTGGGTAAGAAATGTAGCCGATGTTGTGAACTCACAAAGTGGCAATGACCTTCCTGTTAGTGCTTTCCTTCATCTGGAAGATGGCACAATTCCTTCAGGAACATCTGCTTACGAAAAACGCGGTATTGCAGTACACATCCCTGAGTGGCAGTCAGAAAACTGTATCCAGTGTAACCAGTGTGCATATGTTTGCCCTCACGCAGCCATCAGACCTTTCCTTATGAACGAAGATGAGCAGCAAAAAGCTCCTGAGGGAGTTAAGAAGATCAAAGGTAACGGACCATTCAAAGAGTATAGTTTCACAATTCAGGTTACACCAATGGATTGTACCGGTTGTGGTAACTGTGCAGATGTTTGTCCTGCCAAAACTAAGGCTCTTGTTATGAAGCCTTTCGAAACTCAGGTTCACGAGCAGGCCAACTTCGACCATCTGCACTCTGTAGTAGGATACAAAGATAGTATCCAGCCAAAGAGTCAGAATGTGAAGAATCTTCAGTTTGCCCAGCCACTGTTTGAGTTCTCGGGAGCTTGTGCAGGTTGCGGTGAAACTCCGTATATCAAAGCTGTTACACAGCTATATGGAGACAGAATGATGATTGCAAACGCTACCGGTTGCTCCTCCATTTTCGGAGGTTCATTCCCATCATCCCCATACACTACCAACAAAGATGGAAAAGGTCCTTCCTGGGCTAACTCACTCTTCGAAGATAACGCCGAATACGGTCTGGGTATGCACCTGGGATCTGAGAGGGTGCGCGACAGGGTTGCCAAGTTGATGGCAGATGGTCTTGAGTGCAAAACCTGCACAGCTGAGATGAAGGTTCTTTTTGGAGAGTGGCTATCTAAACGCGAAGATACAGTAGCAACAAAAGAGATTGCAGATAAATTAATTCCGCTTATCTCCGGTTGCAAATGTGAAATATGCAAAGAGCTTACAGTTCTTAAAGACTACTTCGTAAAGCGTTCTCAGTGGATTATCGGAGGAGACGGATGGGCTTATGATATTGGATACGGCGGTCTTGACCACGTTCTGGCATCGGGCAGTAACGTTAATGTTCTTGTTCTTGACACAGAGGTTTACTCTAACACAGGAGGTCAGTCATCTAAATCTACTCCGGTTGGTGCAGTAGCAAAATTTGCAACCTCCGGTAAGAAGATTCGTAAGAAAGACCTAGGTATGATGGCTATGAGTTATGGTTATGTTTACGTAGCACAGGTGGCTATGGGAGCAAACCAGAACCAACTCTTCAAAGTACTTAAAGAGGCCGAGGAGTATGACGGACCATCTTTGATTATCGCTTATGCACCTTGTATCAGCCACGGGTTAAAGAATGGTATGGGAGCAACCCAAAGAGAGGAGAAACTGGCAGTTGAATGCGGCTACTGGCAACTCTACCGTTACAATCCAATGCTTGAGGCAGAGGGTAAGAATCCATTCACGCTGGACAGCAAAGAGCCGGATTGGACTAAGTTCCAGGAGTTCCTTAAAGGAGAGGTGAGGTATACTTCACTGGTTAAAACATTCCCTAAAGAGGCCGATGAACTATTCAAACTTACCGAAGAGTTTGCCAAATGGAGATACAACTCTTACAAGAGGTTGACCTCTGCAGCAGAGTAATCTCTCTTCAAAACTAAAAAGAGGGTGACCAAAAGTCATCCTCTTTTTTTTATGCAGTCAATAGCAGCTGCTCACTACACTGTCGCTACAGTTTTATGCAGTGGGAAGCTCACCGGCAGCAACATCTGTTTTTTAGTTTGTTTTCTGAAGGGTTTTTCGGAAAAAGGCTGAGGACCGTTCAACGACCGTAGGGAGGCGTTCCGGAAGCCCCGAAAAACTCAAAGAAAAAAGCGTTTGAAAAAACTGCGTTGCTGCCGGTGAGCTTCCCACGCATAAGTGGCGACAGTATATAAAAGCAATCTGCAATTACTCTAGAGTTTTTAGAACTGCATCGGTAATTTGCTTTTCACGCAGAATCGTCTTGTCGAAAATTAGTTGTGCCTCCTCTACCATCGCATCTGCAACAACTCTATCTTTAAGTTCCTTTGAGTTAATCCTAACATTCATATATGCTCCAAAAATGGCCGACCTCAGCGCGAGTGCTCCCACTCCTGCGTCTGATACAGAGTTTGGATTTCCCTCTTTAACCATAACCTCAACCAGATCAAATGCTCTGTATGCAACCTCCATTGTTTTAAAAGGAATTGCTGTTGCGTAAAGAGTAGCCTCCTGAATAGCTTTGCTTCTGGCCTCCTTTTCGGAATCGCTTCCTTTAGGAAGTCCAAACGCCTCCATAATTTTTTTGAATGCATTAGTATCTTCATCCACAAGAAAGAGCATCTCTGAGATAATCTCCTGCCCCTTTTCTGCCCAATCTGCAAAATAGCTCCATCTATCATCCCAACCCGCTTTGTGAGAAGAGAGGTTAGCGACCATTGTTCCAAGAGAGGCCCCGAATGCTCCCATAAGTGCAGAAACAGAACCTCCTCCGGGAGCAGGTGATTCACTTGCTGTCTCCATTGCAAAGCCCCGACAGGTTAAATCTATCAATCTCTTTTCGCTGCCATCCTCTATAAGGTATTCGATAACCTTCTCTTTGGGGTCAAAAGGTTTGAGATCGTCAAGCCCCATAGATTTAACAGCAATCTTAATAATCTCCTCCTGGGAAACTCCTGCAGAGCGGCTCTGTTTTGCCAGATAATATTTGCCTGCATCAATGAGAACCTGTTTTGGTATCAACCCCACAATTTCACTCCCTGTAACCCTTATTCCTCTTGCAGATGCTTTAGCCACGACCTCATCAAATGCAATATGTACAGGAGTTGTTGCTATATCTGTGACATTCATTGAGACCTGAGCAATACCGTACTCTTCAATAAACCAACCAATTGCTTTGCAACCTTTTAATGTGCCGGGAATCCAGAGATCTTCCCCTTTTTCGTTCTTTACAACTTTGCCGGTAAATGGGTTTCCCTCTCTCATTTTACGCCCCTTCTCCCTTACATCGAATGCAATCGCATTGGCTCTTCGGGTAGATGTGGTATTGAGGTTAAAATTAATTGCTATCAAAAAATCACGAGCTCCAATTGCAGTGGCACCTGTATGGGCCACATTTTCGGTAAAGGATGCCGGTCCAAAATCCGGCCTCCACTCGGGGTCGGTAAATTTCTTGGATAACCCCTCATACTCCCCGGAGCGACAGTTAGCAAGATTCTTTCGTTTAGGTTCAAAAGCTGCACTCTCATAACAGTAAACAGGAATTGACAGCTCCTCTCCCACTCTTTTTGCAAGAGCCCGGGCATACTCTACTGTCTCCTCCATAGTAATACCGGAGATTGGGATCAGCGGACATACATCTGTAGCCCCCATTCTTGGGTGCTCTCCCTGATGCTGTTTCATATCTATAACCTCTGCCGCCTTTTTTATCGCCAAAAAAGCAGCCTCAATAACCTGCTGTGGCTCCCCAACAAATGTCACCACTGTCCTGTTGGTTGCTGCACCGGGATCTACATTTAAAAGTTTAACCCCCACCACCTTCTCAATTTGGTCGGTTATCTGCTTTATAACCTGCATATTGCGCCCCTCGCTAAAATTTGGTACGCACTCAATAATTTTTTTGATCATAACTTAACTACGGTTACTTCTGTTATTTTATTGTAAATATGAGTTGACTACTCTAACTGTTTTGCAATACAACTCCCTGTGGCATTTTACTCCTTAGATATTCAAGGTCTAGGTTGAAGAAGTGGTATGCAAAGAGATTTTTTGGCTTTAATGCCCAGGCTGCCTCAATGAACATCTCGTCACTCATTGTATAGGGAAGATTCTTTGGAAGAAAGGCGATATCAATATTTTTAATCTCTCTCATCTCGGGAGTTATCTCTGTGTCGCCCGCAATATAGAGCCTGTACTCTCCAAAATTGAGGATATATCCGTTACCCTCTCCTCTGGGATGATAAGGAGAGCCATCTTCTCTCTTGTTTATTATATTATATGCATAAACAGCTTCTATCTTTAACTGATCATATAAGAAGCTCTCTCCGGGCTTTAATACATTCGCCGAAGGGAGGCTCTCCTTACACCCCTGGCTGGTCACAAAGACACTCTTGTCTGTAACTATCTCTTTTAATGCATCCTCATCCAGATGGTCGTAATGGTGGTGAGTCAGAAGTATCAGATCTGCTTTAGGTTGTTTTGAGTAGTCGGCCACATTACTGTATGGGTCAACAAAGATATATTTATCATTCCACCGAATAATCATTGATGCGTGTCCTAGCAATGTAATTGCTATTTCTCCCAATGGTGTAGTGAATTTGAACATAGCTTTTATTTATTATATCTTATTTAACGAACATCTATCTCCCTGCCTTTAAGAAACATCCTCTCTACCAATGGAGTGGATATTGCATAAGGGATATACTCAATTGATGGAATCGGCTTTGTAACCATCAGGTTAGCCACCTTTCCCACTGCAATAGTACCGTGAGTATCGCTGATACCCATCGCAAAAGCTCCGTTAATTGTTGAGGCGTTAATAACCTCATATGGGGTCATCTTCATCTTTAATGTGGCAAGTGCCATCATAAACTTCATATCTCCCGAAGGGGATGAACCGGGATTATAATTTGTAGCTATTGCTACCGGAAGTCCAAAATTTATCATCTCTCTAACCGGTGCATACTTCATCTCCAGAAAGAAGGTAGAGCCTGGAAGAACTGTTGCTATTGTGCCGGTTCCTCTAAGAGCTGCAAACTCCTCCTCCGATGTGAACTCCAGATGATCTACTGAGATTGCGTTATATTTGACTCCCACCTGAACTCCACCGGAAAAGCTCATCTGATTTGCGTGAACCTTTGGCCTTAGACCATATTTTGCACCTGCTTCAAATATCCTTTCGGTATCTGCAACCGAGAAAAAACCCTCCTCTGTAAACACATCTATGTAATCTGCAAGGTTTTCTGAGGCAACAGCCGGGATCATTTCTGTAATAATCTCATCTACATACTCTTCTCTCCTGTCTCTGTACCTGAGGGGAACAGCGTGTGCTCCTAAAAAAGTTGTTTTAACCGTGAGGGGTGTGCTCAACCCAATCTCTCTTGCAACCCGGAGCATCTTCACCTCATCCTCTACGGTTAGGCCATATCCGCTCTTTATCTCTACAGCTCCTGTACCGAAGCGGATAATCTCCCAGGCTCTCTCCATACTTTGATTCAACAGATCCTTTTCACTTGCGTTGTGAAGCAGCTGTGCAGAGTTGAGAATCCCTCCGCCTCTGGCTGCGATCTCCTGATAAGATAGCCCACGAATTTTATCTATATACTCCATTTCGCGACTGCCTGCATAAACCAGATGAGTATGAGAGTCACAAAATGCGGGAAGAACCATCCTGCCCGCAGCATCAATGATTTTCGCACCGGTTGTCTGATCCTCTGTAAGGTTTGACATCTCCCCGAACTCCTCAATAAGCTCTCCATTGATTACTACATAACCATCCCGGATATTATCCAAAAGCGACATTCCTGCACCGGTCCTTACCGATACCCTTTCTGTACGTTCAGTCTGAACAATCTCTTTGATATTTATTATAATAATCTTCATAAAGCTGCTAAATTTCTACATCTCTTAAAAAGGAAATGGAGTTGTTGATGTGAATATACATAACTTCGTCCTCCTTCACAAATGGGACAACTCTTCTGTACTTAGAGACAAACTCTTCCAGGATGGGAGAGCTCTTTAAAGGTCTGCGAAATTCAAGTGCCTGTGCAGCATTCATCAGCTCTATAGCAAGAATCTTCTCCAGATTCTCAACCACCTGATAACATTTTGTAGCAGCATTTGCCCCCATACTTACGTGATCTTCCTGACCCTGAGACGAGTCTATTGTGTCAATGCAGGCAGGCGTTGCCAACTGTTTGTTCTGACTTACAACCGATGCCTGTGCATACTGAGGAATCATAAAACCCGAATTCAGACCCGGGTGAGCAACCAAAAAAGAGGGAAGCCCTCTCTTGCCGGATATCAGCTGATAGGTGCGTCTCTCAGATATACTACCAAGCTCTGCCAATGCAATTGACAAAAAATCAAGCGGAAGGGCAAGCGGCTGTCCGTGGAAGTTGCCTGCAGATATAATTTTATCTTCGTCCGGAAGGATGGTAGGATTGTCGGTTGCGCTGTTTAACTCCGTCTCAAATGCATTGAGGGCATAGTTGATTGTATCTTTTGAAGCTCCGTGAACCTGAGGAACGCAACGGAATGAGTAAGGATCCTGTACGTGCAATTTATCTCTGGAAATCAGCTCACTGCCCTTTAGAAGTTCTCTCATTTTTGCTGCTGTCTCTAGTTGTCCCTTGTGAGGGCGAACCAGATGGACTGCCTCTGTGAATGGCTCAACCCTTCCGTCATATGCATCAAGAGAGAGAGCAGCAATTGTATCTGAAAGTTGTGAAAGTTTTCTTGCCTTGATTATAGACCAAACGCTATATGCAAGCATAAACTGGGTACCGTTTAAAAGAGCAAGACCCTCTTTAGAGGCCAATTTTAGAGGTTCCCAATTGAATTTTTTATTAATCTCTACAGATGGGTATCTTCTACCTTGATAATTTACCTCTCCAAGGTCAATTAAAGGGAGGGACATATTTGCCAGAGGGGCCAAATCGCCTGATGCTCCAAGGGATCCCTGTTTGTAAACCACTGGATAGACCCTATTGTTAAACATATCTGCCAGCCGCTCTACTGTCTCTATTCTCACTCCCGAGTAGCCGTATGAGAGGGATTTTATCTTGAGAGCCATCATAAGCTTCACAATATCCTCAGGAACCTCCTCCCCTAACCCGCAAGCGTGAGACATCACAAGGTTCACCTGTAGTTGAGAGAGCTGGTCACTATCTACCTTGACATTACAAAGAGAGCCAAAGCCGGTATTTATCCCATAAATAGGCTCTTTGGCTTTAAGCATCTGATTGTCTAGATACTCCCTACTTTTGAGAATTCTCTCCCTGGCCTGCTGAGACAAAACAATTTTGCAATTTGGGTCAAGTAGTAATCTTACCTCATCTATGGTATTGTTGTGTGAACTTATATGAAAATACTCCATTATGGCTACAATTAATTAATGATTTTTCGAAATTTGCTACAAATATAAAACAAAAAGGTGCTATCTGAAATATTAAACTAGATTTCACGCTTTGATTAACTTTACCATATAATTGTCTGAAGATGGAATATACTCTCATTTACGGGATCTTTATGTCGCTTTTACTCACTGCTCTTTTGTTCACAAAAAGGGGAAGAAACGATGCAGATACCCTGCTTTCCATATACCTTACAGTATCTGCAGTGAGCCTTGCGCTTGCCTATTTAGAGATTCTTAACCGTGAGCGTGGCTATAATTTCCCTTTTTTAATAAACAGCTCTGTTCCATTTATCCTCCTTCTTGGTCCTGCTCTGTGGTTATATGTAAAAAGGCTCATCACCCCGGATTTCAGATACAAAATGGTTCATCTGCTTCTTCTGGTTCCGTTTATATTTGCTTTTGTATTACTCTTTCTCAACAGTTACTCTGCAGATGATACTATCAAAATAGCTTCTGACAGATATGAATCATTCCTTCAAGAGCCGCTCTTTCTTATTATTGCTTCAATGATAGCAATCTCAAATATTGGATACACCTGCTGGGGGTTATCCCTTATTGCCACTCACAGAAAGAGAATCAAAAGCTATTTTTCCCAGACAGAGAACATTGATCTCAGATGGCTAAAGTTTTTGTTAATATGGGCTTTGATTTGCTACTCCTGTATTAGTGTACTCTATATCATTGATTCATTTGTCAATCTCTTTTCATACAACATTTTACAAACTATAGGATACACCATAGCTTCGGTTTTTGTGATTATTCTGGGATTCTACGGTTTAAGGCAGGGAGAACTCTTCTCAGGGCCAACCAGAGAGTACATCATTAACAGACCTCAAGAGATTGGCGAGAATAGAGAGCCTATCGTTAAAGAGGAGGAGGAGTTTATTATTCGTCTGCTCTCTTTTATGAAGGAGCGCAAACCATACCTAAACCCGGAGATTACCCTGGGAGTACTGAGCTCTCAGATGAAGGTCTCTGCCGATTACCTCTCCCGGATAATAAACACCCGGCTTAATATGAACTTCTTTGACTTCATTGCTCACTACAGGGTAGAGGAGTTCAAACTTATGTGCAAAGATCCCTCAAAAAGAAACTACACACTAATATCTTTGGCCTACGACTGTGGGTTCAACTCTAAAGCCACCTTCAATCGAGTATTCAAAAAGAGCACCGGAGTAACACCAAGTGAGTACTATCTAAAGTCACCCAATAGTTAGCTACGTTTTATTAAAATCAAAAAAAGGTAAAGTGAGACCTATAAAAAGGGAAATGAGACCTCAATTTGCAGGGCTCTATCTTTCTTTGCAAAAATATTTAATCCAATAAAATGAAAACAGCAATTATCTACGCAACATCGCACGGAACCACAGAGAAGGTGGCAAATCTAATTAAGGAGAAACATAAAAACAGTGAGACCACTCTTTTTAATTTAAAAGAGGGCAAAACAATTGACCTTAGCCTCTATGATACTATTATTGTAGGTGGGTCTATCCACGCCGGGAGTATCCAGGGTAGTGTTAAAGAGTTCTGCAAGAAAAATCTTGTGGAGCTGCTTCAAAAGAGGGTAGCCCTTTATGTGTGCGCAATGAATGAGCCGGAGTTTGAGACAGAGCTTAAAAATGCCTTCCCGGAACTTCTTTATAACCACGCATATGTAAAACAGGTAGTTGGTGGCGAATTCCTTTTCGACAAAATGAATTTCATTGAGAAGATGCTTGTTAGAAATATTTCCGGAATAAAGGAGACAACCAGCAAAATCAACCATTCAAAAATTAACCTTATTGAGTAGCATTATCAATTTTACTAAGTGCCTCATCTCCTGCAAAGCCCCACGACCCTTGGCAAGGTTAAAAAAAGGCTGCCAAAAATGGCAGCCCCTTCAATAACTAGTCACATAAATATTAGTTTACATAACCCGGATTTTGCTGATCTGCAATTTTTGGATTTGCATCAATCTCGTTTTGAGGGATAGGCAGAATTGCTTTGTAGAAAGTTCTGTTTATCGTTTTCTCGCGGTGAGAGATTAATACTGCAGGAGATATAAAGTCATCATTGAACTCTATGGTTTTATTCCAACGAATCATATCGAAATATCTGTGACCCTCTGCAAACAGCTCTTTACTTCTCTCATCTTCTATCATAGACATTGTTATATTAAGAGGTGTAGAGAGTGCCAGAGCAGGTGCCCTTTTACGAATAGCATTAAGGTAGTTGGAAGCTTTTGTCTTGTCCGGAGAAGGAAGATTAAGAGCTGCCTCTGCGGCAAGCAGGTAAATCTCCGATAGACGAATAACTTTAATGTTTGTAGAGGAAGCTACCCCCTTATCTCCAGCCATTGCAGGGCCTCCAACATATTTAAGGCAAGAGCCTAATCTTGTTGTCGAGGTCTCATCTCTCTCCATCATTCCGAAACGTACATCTGAAGGGTCTTGATTTAGCCTTGCAAGGTAGTAGTCACTTGCCATAAACCAACCGCTTGCTCCTGTAACTTTAGCCAATCTAAGCAGGTAGTAACCAAGAGAAGATGTCCCAAGATTGGCCTCACTGGCATAAATCCCAAGTTCAAAGATAGATTCCGAACCAAATGGAAGTGCCCAGGAGCCGTTCCAGTTTGCATTAGAGTAGAGCGAGTAGAGGGTGGTTCCCATAACGACTTCGGCTGCAGCCAGGGCCTCTGTGTATTTTCCCATATAGAGATTTACCCTTGCCTGAAGTGCCATATTTCCATAGTAGTTAAGGAATCCGTTTACCTTAGTTTTCGCAAGAAGCGGAGCACCATCTGTAAGATCTTTCATAATTTGGGTATAAACCTCCTCAACGGAGGCTCTCAATGGTTGTGCAGATGCATCCAAAGGCTCCAGAACTAATGGAACTCCGTAAGAGGCTTTGTCCATATTGTAAGGCTTTCCGTAAAGACGAACAAGGTCAAAATAGATAAGTGCCCTCGCTGTAAGTGCCTGTCCTTTATATTCATTCAGCGCTGCTGTACCGTTACCAGCCGCAATAATCTTTTCAATGTTAAGTAGAAGGTTGTTCGCCTGAAGAATACAGTGGTACATCTGAGCCCAATAACCTCCATAGTTATTAGAAGATACAGAGTGGTTAAAAGTATAAAGGGCATCATTTCCTCTACCCTGAGAACGGATGGCAAAATCGCCACCTTTGGCATCACCATATAAGACAAAGTTTCTGCCGTAATAGTCTGCAGATGTCATCTTTCTCATCAAACCGCTCATCACAACCTTTGCATCATTTGCATTTGTGATTGACGTTTCTGCTGCTGCTGAGTCACTTGGCTTAACATCCAGAAAACCCTCGCAAGAAGAAAGTAGTGCAATGCCCAGAACCGTAAATAGTAAATTTATTTTTTTCATTGTAGCATCATTTAATAATTAGAAACTAAATTCAACACCGAAGGTGTATGTCTTACCTATTGGAGTTTCCCAACCTCTTGAACCATACTCATTAACCTCGGGATCATACACTTTATATGCCGCCAATGTCCATAAGTTCATACCGTTGAAATAGACTCTTGCATTTGAGATCTTCACCTTGTTAAGAATACTCTTTGGAAGGTTGTAGGCTAAAGTTAAACTCTTTAATCTTAAATAGTCTGCGTCGTGCATATGTCTGCTACTCTTCTGGTTTACATCTTCAAAGTCTACAGCTACACGTTGCGGATATTTGGCATCTTTGTTCTCTGGAGTCCATCTGTTATCATACTGATCTTTAGACATAATCCTCTCCCAATAGTAACCGTCGTCGGCTACGTCACGTCCGGCAGCGTCGTATGTATATCCTCCTAGTTTATAGGTAAAGTTAAGTGCAAGAGAGAACCCTTTCCATTTAACATCTGTATTGAATCCACCAAATAGTTTTGGATGAACATTACCTATTATCTTCTCGCTTGCATCCTGATATCTGAAAGTAGCAGGGCGTCCGTTAACAGTTGTTGGTTGCGTGGTTGTATTTTCGTTATTCATAAACCAAACATTTTTACCTGTCTCCCTATCTACACCTGCCCACTCGCGACCATAAATTGCAAGGGTAGACTCTCCCTCCTTATATATAAACTTAGTTCTGGAGTCACCTCCTGTTGGTTCATACCAAATTATATTCTGACCTCCATACAATTTTGTAACGGTAGATTTAACACTTGAAGCAGTAAGTCCTGCACTCCAGGTAATTGTTTCGTTTTTGATAATATCTCCGCTAAGCTCTATCTCGATACCGTTATTATTGATCTCTCCAATATTTTTTAATGTTGATCCGAAACCTGTTACGCGCGAAATTGGAACATCCTGCAAAAGATCTTTTGAGTCTCTGTTAAAGTACTCTATTGTTCCACTGATTCTTTGATCCAGCAATCCAAACTCCAAAGCTATATTGGATGTGTAACTTGTCTCCCACGAAAGGCTGGCATCTGCAATAGTACTTACTCCACCACCCGGCTGCTCCATATATTTATTTCCATATGTAGCAAGCGAACGCCAACCGTAGTTTGCAGAAGGAAGAGTTCCATTTACTCCATAAGAGCCTCTTACTTTCAAACTGCTTATAACATCGATGTTTTTCATAAATTCCTCCTTGTCGACTCTCCACGAACCGGCCAAAGACCAGAAGTTACCCCAACGGGATTCCGGGCCCAATCTTGAAGAACCGTCACGACGAAACGAACCGGAGAAATAGTATCTGTTATCGTAGTTATACTCTGCACGGGATAGCATAGAGAGCATAGTGTTTCCCCAGTAGTATGCATTGGATGTTAGAACTCCTGCAGTAGCAACCGTCTGAAGCGCTCCTGTTGGAAGGTCTGATCCCTCCGCTCTTATAAACTCCGATTTGTTCTCCTCTGCTTCCCAACCGACAAGCAAGCCTACTGTATGTTTTTGAGCAAATGTCTTGTTGTAGTTTAGAGTAGTAGAAGATACCAGCTTACTTACATTTGAACTCATCTCTCTTACTGACCCCTTTGAAGCAGATCCTAAGAAGTGTATTGGACTATAATAGAGATGATCTAATGTCCCGGCGTTGTCATACGAGAATATTGACTTGAAAGTGAGTTCAGGTAAAAGTTTAACTGTTACTGTTTCGTTAGCAGATATTCTAAGGGTATTGGTACTATTATCCCACTCATTATTATAATATATAGGGTTATATGCATAACTTCCGTATCTTAACGTCCACGGGTCTCCTGTCAAATAATCTGTTGGCCAATAAAGACCCCACATTAAGTTACGGCTCTGTAGGAAGTAGTTATTTCCTAAAGCACGGGTGTCGTTAAAGCCCACTTTACCGCTTTTCGCAATATTAACATTGGTGTTGAACTCAACACTTTTTCCAACCTTTTGAGTTAGGTTAACCCGACCGGTAATCCTATCAAAACTGTTAACAGGAATACGTCCCTGCTCTTTTGTGTATGAAAGTGATGTGTAGTAGTTTGAACTTTCGGTTGCACCACTAATAGAGAGGTCATATGTCTGAAAAACAGATGTCCTAAACAATACATCCTCCCAGTCAAAATATTGCCCTGCCCTGTCACCTCCAATAGTAAGTGTTTTTACAGTGTGGTCTGGTGCAGAGAAGGTGTAACCGTGTTTGTTAAAACGTTTATTTAGCTGTGCAAGAGATCTGACACTGGCATCTTCTTGTGTTCTATTCTCATAATAGACTCCTGCATTCCAGAAGTTCTCATAATACATCTCAACCTGTTGCTCAGTTGTTGCAACTTCAAAATTATCTGTAGCCCACGTTGGGGTAATACCTACTGACGCTTTGAAATTAACAATTGTCCTTCCCTGTTTTCCTCTTTTAGTTGTAATAAGAATTACTCCGTTTGCAGCTCTGGAGCCGTAAAGAGAAGATGCTGCAGCGTCTTTGAGTACGGTAATTGACTCAATGTCTGCAGTATTAAGAGAGCTCATTACATTACTTGTCGAGTAGATGTAGCCGCTCATCTGGCCTGCGTTTCCGGATACTACAGGAACTCCGTCTATTACATAAAGAGGCTCATTTGATGCATTCATTGAACCAATACCACGCACCCGGATAGCAGAGGTAGAGCCTGCCTGGCCAGATAGAGTGGTGATTTGCAAACCGGCTACCTTTCCGTTCAGAGCATTTTCAAAAGTGATGCTGGGTACATCTTTGATAGCGTCATTTTTTACAACGCTGGCTGCTCCTGTAAAGGTCCCTTTTGTGGTGGTTCCGTATGCAACTACCATTACCTCATCCAAACGTGTTGCGTCCGGAACAAGAACAACATTAATTACAGACCTTCCGTTGACTGGAACCTGTTGCGTAGTGAATCCGATGTAGGAGAAGATAAGTACAGCATCTTTTGATACATTGTCAAAAGTGTACTTGCCATCCAGATCCGTTGCTGCTCCTACGTTTCTTGCGCCCTGCACCAAGACGGTTGCAAAGGGAATCGGTGAGCCGTCCTCGGAGGAGGTCACCGTACCTGTAACCTTCATCTGTGCCATAGCCATATTGACAAGCAAAAGGGCTAAGACAATCAAGATTGATTTCTTCATAGACTAGTTAGATTAAGTTAAATAATTAGTTAGTGACTGTTTCGGCTACGAATTTATAATAAAAAAAAACGAAAACAAAAAAATCTATAAATCATTTTGTAAGGTACGTTTCAGAAGATAGTAAGAGGTGATTATTAAAGGAAAAAACATAAATTATCTTGAATTATATAATAATATGTTATCATTTTTATGATAGCTATTTTACTTTTTAATAAATTATCAATAATTACTTAACATTTCGTTAATTTTTACAAAAAAAGGCATCCTTATTGGATGCCTTAAATTTATTACGCTTGGTTTATAAGCGACTGATAAGCAAATTATTACCTTCTACGAGGGCCTCTATCCCTGTCTCTGTCACCGCCTCTGTCGCCACCTCTGCTGTCCGATCTTCCTCCTCTGTTGCGATCATTGCTACCACCTTCGGGCCTTGGTCTTCTTACCGGTTCAACATAACCTTCCGGTTTTTCGATAAGGGCTCTTCTTGATAGTCTCATTTTTCCGCTCTTTGCATCTACCTCAAGAAGCTTAACGTCTACCTCATCTCCAACTTTTAGTACATCTTCTACCTGATCTACCTTTCTCCAGTCAAGTTCGGAGATATGGAGCAAACCCTCTTTGCCGGGAAGAATCTGCACAAATGCACCGAATTCCAGTATAGAAACCACTTTACCGTGGTAAATTGTACCCTCTTCCGGAACTGTTGTTATACCTTTTATCCAGGCAAGTGCAGCATCCATATTATCTTTATTCTCTCCGAATATCTCTACTATACCTGTACTGTCTTTCTCTGTAATGGTAATGGTGGTATCTGTGGTTTTCTGAATCTCCTGAATAACCTTGCCGCCTGTACCTATTACAGCACCAATAAACTCCTGAGGAATTACCAGTGACACAATTCTAGGTGTGTGAGGCTTAAGCTCTGCACGAGGAGCATCCAGAGTCTTGTTCATCTCTCCAAGAATATGGAGACGACCCTCCTTTGCCTGCTCCAAAGCTTTTTCAAGAACTTCATATGAGAGACCATCTACTTTAATATCCATCTGAGTGGCTGTTATACCATCTTTTGTGCCTGTAACCTTAAAGTCCATATCGCCCAAGTGATCTTCGTCACCCAGAATATCCGAAAGAATTGCGTAACGACCATCTCTACCCTCCGATATAAGACCCATTGCAATACCCGATACCGGTTTTTTGATTTGAATTCCTGCATCCATAAGAGCAAGTGTTCCGGCACAAACAGTAGCCATAGATGAAGATCCGTTAGACTCCAGAATGTCGGAAACAATTCTTACAGCATAAGGATTATCTTCTCCTACAGGTACAACATATTTAAGTGCTCTCATAGCGAGGTTTCCGTGTCCGATCTCTCTGCGACCTGTTCCTCTGTATGGTTTAGCATCACCTGTTGAGAATGGAGGAAAGTTGTAGTGAAGTACAAACTGCTCAGATCCCTCAACCAAAACCTCATCTACCGATTTCATATCCAGACGGGTTCCCAGAGTCACAGTTGTAAGCGACTGAGTTTCTCCGCGGGTAAATACTGCAGATCCGTGTGTTGCAGGCAGATAGTCAACTTCACACCAGATAGGTCTTATCTCGTTAGTCTTTCTTCCGTCAAGACGTACAGCTTCATTAAGAATCAGATTTCTCATCGCCTCTTTCTCAACAGAGTGGTAGTATCTCTCTACCATCTCTTTCTTCTGTTCGCGCTCCTCTTCGGGTAGAGATGCAATAAACTCCTCTTTTAGAGCTTTAAATGCATTGGTTCTGTCGTGTTTGGCGCTAGGCTCTTTTGCAATTGCATAGCATTTGTCGTAGCAGAAGTTGTGAACAGATGCTTTAAGATCTGCATCGTTAACCTCGTGGCAATACTCTGCTTTAACAGTTTTTCCTGTCTCTTCCATTAGCTCAACCTGAGCCTTGCATTGAATAATTATCTCCTCGTGAGCAAACTTGATTGCTTCCAGCATAGCTGCCTCGCTAACCTCTTTGAACTCACCCTCGACCATCATAATGTTGTCCAGAGTACCGGCAACCATAATGTCAATATCGGAGAGCTTAAGTTCATCGAAAGATGGGTTTACAACAAGTTTACCGTCAATTCTTGCTACCCTAACTTCTGATATTGGTCCGTTGAACGGAATATCACTTACTGCAAGAGCTGCCGAAGCGGCAAGACCTGCAAGAGCATCGGGCATTATATCTTTTTCTGCAGAGATCAGGTTTACGGTTACAAACACCTCTGCGTGGAAATCTTCCGGGAAAAGTGGACGAAGGGCCCTGTCAATCAATCTGGAAACAAGAATCTCCGAATCGTTGGGACGTCCCTCTCTTTTGAGAAAACCACCGGGATATCTTCCGGCAGATGCATACTTCTCTTTGTACTCTACTGAGAGTGGCATAAAATCTACACCCTCCTTGGCCTCCTTGGCAGCTACAACTGTTGCAAGCAACATAGTTTTGCCCATTTTAACAACCACAGAACCGTCTGCCTGTTTTGCAAGTTTTCCGGTCTCAATCTCGATTGTTCTACCATCTCTTAAATGGATGGTTTTTGTAATAACATTCATATTTTACTTTACGCGATCCGGCTCTCCCAGTGAGAGTTGATTAATAATTCTGGCTCAGCTACAATCTCCTGTCCCGGATTGCTTTATTTAACAGAAGATGTAATTTAAAAAAAGGTGCCTTGTGGCACCTTTAAGCTTTATTTACGAAGGTTAAGTGCCTTCACTATATTTCTGTATCTCTCAATGTCTGTCTCCTTAAGGTAGTCCAGTAGACGACGTCTTTTACCAACCAACTTAAGAAGAGATCTCTGGGTAGAGAAGTCCTTTTTGTTTGTCTTAAGGTGACCGGTTAGGTGAGCGATACGGTATGAAAATAAAGCTACCTGACTCTCTGGTGAGCCGGTATCTGCATTAGACTTTCCGTATTGTCCGAAAATCTCTTGCTTTTTTTCTTTTTCAAGATAAGTTGCCATTTCTAAGCAATTGATATTTATAATAATCCCCCAAAATTGGGACTGCAAAGTTATATATTATTTTTGACTGCGCAAGTTATTTGTCTAATTTTGTTCTCTAAATAGTTTTATATGATAACATTTCGGCAGGCAATAGATCTGGTTTTAGAGAACTCTCTGGAGCTTCCCGGTGAGTATGTGCCTCTGCAGGAGTGTGCAGGGAGGGTACTCGCCGTAGATGTTTTTGCAGATAGGGATATGCCTCCATTTAATAAATCTGCCGTAGACGGATTTGCCTGTAAGAGAGGTGACCTCTTCTCTCAGGGTGATGGGCAACAAGAGAAGCGCTTCACAATTCTTGAGACCATACCTGCCGGTTATAGCCCTCGCGCGGAGATAAAAGAGGGTGAGTGCAGCAGAATTATGACAGGTGCCGTGGTACCTAATGGTGCAGATTATATCCTTATGGTTGAGGATAGTGAGGTGAAAGATAGTTATATGAAGGTACGGGATGGCAACCCGGCCGAAAAGGGAAACCTATCTGCAACAAAAGGATCAAACATCTGCTATAAAGGGGAGGATATAAAACAGGGAGAGACTATTATTAGATCCGGAACAACAATTGGACCGGCTCAGATAGCTGTTCTTGCCGGAGCAGGGGTGTGCCGCGTTAATGTATCTGTCCGCCCGAAAGTTGGAGTTCTCTCAACAGGTGACGAAATTGTAGAGCCCCATATAGTGCCTCTGGATTTTCAGATTAGGGATTCTAACGGAGCTCAACTAACGGCTCAGGCTAAAAGCTATGCAGATGTTATGTTCTACGGGATTGTGAAAGATGGCCGGGATGAGCTTTACAGGGCAATCCAAAAGGCCTCCTCTGAGTGTGACATACTCATCTTAACAGGGGGGGTTTCTATGGGAGAGTTTGACTATGTACCGGAGGTTCTTTGCAAGAGTGGTTTTAACCTGCTATTTAATAAGGTGGCTGTTCAGCCCGGCAAACCAAGTACTTTTGGAGTTATGAAGAGAACGGGGAGTAAACTAACAGGGAAAGTTGTTTTTGCCCTGCCGGGAAATCCTGTCTCCTCATATATTCAGTTCGAAATGCTCGTTAAGCCATTTATAATAAAATCTATGGGAGGTAACTATTTTCCAAAGAGCATAATGCTTCCATCTGCAACAGATTATAAACGAAGAAACAGCGAACGTACAGCGCTTATACCAGTCACTATAGAAAAAGAGGGCTCCTTTATCCCGGTTAATTACAATGGATCTGCACATATTTTGGCAATGACCCTATCAGATGGAGTTGCAATGATTCCAACAGGTATAAACAGAGTTCAAAAGGGCGAAACTGCAGAGATCTTTATTTTGAAATAGTGTGGAGAAGATACTTAAACATCCAATAATCGGAGAGGTAAAAATTGTAAGGGGAGGCGGTGGTAGCTCCATACGGCTCTCGGTGCATATTCGAAGAGGTGTGCGAGTTTCAATCCCTAGATTTGCCTCATTCACTGAAGCAGAGAGATTTATAGAGTCGAGGATTGAGTGGATTACCGCAGCATTATTAAAGCAGAAGAGGAGGGCAGAGAGATTTAGTGTCGCTCTGGGTGAGGGGGAGGAGATTCTAATCCTATCAGGTGTAATTAAGTTTATAAGGGTCGATTCATTGCCGGGTAAAAAGATAAAAATCTGTGTAAAGGGGGTTGACAGAATCGTATCCTACCACCCGGACTCTACTAAAGAGGAGCTTAAAGATGCCGTCATTAAGATACTGCGCAAAGATGCAAAGGAGTACCTTCCCTCCAGGTTAGAGACTCTCGCCCGCCAACACGGCTTTATTTACAACAAACTATTTCTTAAAAACAACACCAGCAACTGGGGCAGCTGCTCTTCAAAAAATAATATAAACCTAAATATTCACCTGATGAGGTTGCCATATGAGCTGTGCGACTATATTATCCTTCACGAGCTCTGTCACCTGAAATATCGGAATCACGGAGAGAAATTCCACAAACTTGTAAATGAGTTGTGCGGTGGAAACGAGAGAGAGATCACAAAAGAACTCCTAAAATTCCGCCCCGATCTTTAGTTTTCCTTAGCTGTCAACAACATCAGCTCACCTCTCACAGCAGAAAAGCATATTTTAAACGTTGCGGGCTTATACCCCCCTCTACACAACGGGCACGTCCATCCTCATCCGCTCACAAGTTCGCTCCTTCCGGTTGAGTGTGCCCTTTTGCTGCAGAGGGGGTTATTTAACAGCCCGCGGGAGATTGGCTTTCCTGCTGTGAGAATTCCAACTACTAAAGTTCCCCACATAACTTTTTGATCCTCGGGAGTTTTTTGCATTATACACATATTGTGATATATAGTTCTTGTCAACTCCATACCATACTCAAAGTCATCGGGACTGTATCTTTTAAATACAATTAATTACAAAAAACTCCCAACGATACGGTCTGCTGCGCAGGTGTGTTTACCGCTGCGCGGGAGAGTTTTATCTCAGAGTTATAGTGCCAATTTGCTTAATATCAAGGAATTATTACAAATAGCGTGTTTGGTGTAAGTAGGTTAAAATCTGATGTTTGGCACTATAGCTCTGAGATGAATGCGGTCTGTGAAAATTTTGCATTTGGTTATCTGCGCTATGCAAAAAAACCGAGAGGTTGCACAGATATTTGCTGAAAATGTGGCGTTTAAGCAGGTGGGGAGGATTTTCCGTGCTGACACCGTGAGCAGATGTTGTTGACAGCATACTGTTGTAAAAGAAAAGAGGTTTTTGTAGAATATGTCGCGATTGTTGAGCTTTCTATAGCAGAACTGGCGACTATATATAAAAACAGAGGCTGCCTACTTTTAGACAGCCCCCTCTTTTGAGCAAAAGCTCACTCTTATATAACGCCTATTTTGTCAACTTGCTTATCCTTTGAAAAAGCTCATCTACACCGGTCAAAAGATCTTGATTGATAGCTTTGTAATGGGCTTTGATACTCTTTTTATCCGGGTTATTGACTCTTGCAAAAAGTTCATTCCTGAGCTTGATTGAATCATTTATAATCTCAACCACATCTTCTGCTTTTTTATCGGGGTTGATGTAAAGGAATGTCCAGCAATCTGAAACCACCTCAGAAATAAGATAATCAATATCTTTTTTAATAATTTTTAAACTTGCCATACTAGAATTTAATTTGGGCCAAAGGTAATAAATAATTTTAATCTTAAAGTTTTATCGCTCCAATGCCGGCTAATTCATTGAGTGTGATTTTACCATCTACAATCTTCATCCCCTCAAACATATCGTTTGAAATGAGGAGATTCCCGTCCAGATCTGCCCATTCGGTCTCTGGAGCTAACTGGGCAGCGGCAGAGATTGCACAAGAAGTTTCGGTCATACACCCAATCATTATTCTCATATGCAGAGCCTTTGCAAGAGATATCATCTCCCTTGCCTCACGCATTCCGGTACACTTCATAAGCTTAATATTAACCCCGTGATAGGCACCTTTGAGTTTAGGAATATCGGTAAGGCGCTGGCAAGCCTCATCTGCAATTATTGGAAGAGGGCTCTTCTCGCTAAGCCAGGCGGTTTCGTCGAGTAGTAATTTTGGCATCGGCTGCTCTATCATATTCACATTTCTCTCATTGAGCCAGTGAATCATCTCCAGAGCGTAGTGCTTATCTTTCCACCCCTGATTGGCATCTACACAAATTATTGTATCGGTTACTGAGCGAATGGTCTCAACCATCATTTTGTCTGTCTTCTCGTTCACCCCAAGCTTAACCTTAATCACCTTATAAGGAGATGCCTCGAGAGTTTTAATCTTTACAACCTCCTCGGTATCCAGCCCAATTGTGAATGATGTATTCGGTGTAGTTGCAGGGTTGAATCCCCATATTTTCCACCAAGGCTGTCCCATAATTTTGCCCACTAAGTCTTGAAGTGCAATGTCCACCGCAGCTTTTGCCGCAGTATTATTAAGGGCAACTGAGTCTACATAATTCAATATGTCCTGTATCTGGAATGGGGAACTAAATTTAGACAGATCTAGTTTTTTTAAAAACTCCATTACAGATGCCTGTGTTTCACCCAGATATGGAGGCATTGCAGCTTCACCGTACCCGGTAAAGCCATCCCAGGTAATCTCTGTAAGTACTATAGGTGTGGTTGTTCTTGTAAAACCGGATATTGTAAAGGGGTGCCTGAGCTTCGCGTCAAAAGGAATCCACGACAGGGTAAGTTTTTTCTCTGAAGCTCTTTTTGTGACAGAGGATCTGCTCTGTGCGAAAATCTCAAAAGGGTTTAAAATTGCAGCAGCAGCTGTAAGCAGTCCTGCCGATTTAATAAAGTTTCTTCTTGTTGTAATGTTGTTCATCTCTGTTAAGATTCATTTAATTTACAAAATACCACGGGTGCTTTTTAATTGAGATAATATCGCTCTCCTGATCTACTCTGGTAAGGAGCCTTTTTGCTCTCACAAGACGGTTTGACCCCTCATAATAGTTTGCCGAGTCCGGTATCAGAGAGTTTATTCTTACAGAGGTGGCAGAGTGGATAAACTCTCCTCCTGCAATATGGATACCAACGTGTGTAATCCTCTCCTTTCTCTCCTCGGTAGCTTTTGAGCCAAAGAATAGAAGATCTCCCGGAAGGAGATTATCAAACCCGTTGCTGATATCTACATCCTCTCCTGTTAAAGCTTGTTGGGAAGCATCTCTTTCAAGTATAACTCCGTTAAAGAAGAAGACACTCTTTGTAAACCCGGAGCAGTCAACTGCCTTTATTGACGTTCCTCCCCACATATATGGGAAGCCTAAAAACTGTTTGGCAGTAGATATTATATTCTCCGCAGTGGGGTTTCTGCTCTCTATCCACTCTGCAAAATCCTGGGCGTGAGCCTTTAGTAAAAAAGCACTCTTGCCATTTGGCAATATAACTTTATAGTAGTTGCCCGAGGCTCCGTCCAAACGTACGATATTACCCCACACACCATCCGAAACAACAGCAGACTCCTGAGAAGGAGATTCCCGGAATAAAGTATAGTGTGTTGTCACGATAAGTTTTGCTGCAGATGTCCAGTCGTTGTACTCACTCTGGTTCATCGGCTGAATGCTTCCCGATGTTACCCAGGCGATGTACCCTTCTGGTGTAATGGCCCTGATCCATCCACCTCTCTTTTCGAGAATCCTTAAAGGGGTTCCCATTAGTGTCTGGGTGGCAGACTCATTCGAGTAACCGGAACCATACCTGAAGTTAATTACCGACTGAGCTGTTATTCCGAAAGTTTTATCTCCCAGAGATGGATCCGGTAAAATAACCATACTGTCCAACACTTCTATGTTTTTCTCCATAAGCGCCTTTAGAAGCGCCTCCTTGGCAGCAGCTTCTGTGGTAGAACCTTTTAGAATCAGAGAGCCGTCACCCTCCTCAGGAATTTCAACAGATGGCTCAAATGTTTTTACCCTCCTATCCGGAGCAAACTCCTGTTTGACCTGCTGAGCTATCTCATCAAACTCTTTTTGGATCTTCTCACTCTTTTTACCTGATGTACAGGATATGGCTAAAAGAGCCACAAATAATAACAAAATAAAATTTTTCATACACTGGATATATTTTTATGTTATCTGTCTGTTACCTTAACTGGTTTGCTCTCGCAAAAGAGTCTGTCCAGAGCAGATAGGTAATATTGATAATCATTCTCGTTTGATTCCTTTATGGAGTATGACTCTTCACCTGTAAGTGCAACTATAGCGCTTCCCTTTGTAAAGTCCGGTTTCTCACCCTTTTCAAAACGATAAATCAGGTGGTACTTTGCAGCGTGAACATCTGATTTGTCCTGTTTACCGGTATCCCAGGTTATTTTTAGCGCATCCCCTGTCTGGATTAATCTTGGATTCTTTGGAGCAGCAGGTGCTTTTAACGGAATACCCTTTAGAGCCGGAACCAATGCAGGATATGGATAGAGCTCTTCCATTACCGAATTTATCCCCAGACGATTCTCCTTGAAATTCTTTGCATTAAAATAACAGACACCTTGATACGACGGCATTGTCCTGAGCATATCTGCCTGCAACTTTATCTCTTTTGCAGAACGCCACTCAGGTATCTTTGCATCACCGGCCAGCCTGTATGTGCCGAGACCTCCGTAAACCGGAGTGCCTGCATTATAATCTTCCCACCATTTTGCAAGAACTTTAAAATCAGCTGCCTCATATCCTATGTTAAAATAGAGCTGGGGAAGAATATAGTCCAGCCAACCCCTCTCCATCCACAGAAGAATATCTGCGTGAAGATGGTCGTAGTTAGTATAGCTGTAGCTCTTTGTATCTGAACCTCTTGGATCCTCTTTTTTATTTCTCCACACCGCATATGGGCTGATCCCGAATTTTACATAGGGCTTCACCGATTTTATTGTGTCCCGAAGCATTTTTATTACCAAATCTACATTCTCTCTTCTCCACGCCATCTTATCTTCGGGCTTAAATCCTCTGGAGTGTGATGCAAAAGATTTTGCATCTTCAAAATCATTATTAGGGTAGAAGTAGTCATCAAAGTGAATTCCATCAAGATCGTAACGGATCACAAGATCCTTGATAACTTTTACCAGAAACTCCCTTGTCTGAGGAAATGCCGGGTCGAAATAGAGTTTTTTTCCGTGCCTTACAAAGAGTTCGGGTTTCTCTTTATAAAGATGATTCGGACTCATCTCCTTTATATTAGCGGTATCCTGAGAGACCCTGTAGGGGTTTAACCACGCGTGAAGTTCCATACCTCTTTTATGGCACTCCTTTATTGCAAATTCGAGAGGATCGTAAGCAGGAGATGGTGCTACCTTCTGGTCACCTGTAAGGTATATAGACCAGGGCTCATATTTTGAGACAAAAAAGGCATCTGCAGTTGGTCGTACCTGAAGTACAACTGCATTAAAGTTCATTTTTTTAAAGAGATCCAGATACTCAATAAGCTCCTTTTGCTGCTCCTGAGAGCTGAGCCCGGGACGAGAGGGCCAGTCAATATTGTTAACTGTTGCAATCCATACAGCCCGCCACTCGTGTTTGCCGTCATAAACCTGAGAACTTGCACAATTAAAATGGAAGTTAAAGATAAGAGCCGTAAACAGAATGATAAAAATTTTCTTCATATGGTTATTGGCTTTTGAGGTTAGTATATCCTTACAAAGATACTATATTTGCATAAATATCCTGAATTATGATAGTAGATTCTTTAAAAGGTTTTGAGAGGTATATCCATCTCCATTCAAGGTTCCACAAAGCCTTTGAATATATGATAAAAACCCGGCTGGATGAGCTTGAACCCGGTGAGTATCAAATTATGGGGAAAGATTTATATTGCAAAATATGGGAAGGTGAGGGGAAAGGTCTGGTGATACCAAAACTTGAGGTTCACGACTCTTACATAGATATTCACATTCTTTTGCAGGGAGAGGAGACAATCGGAGTGAGAGATCGCAGCAGATGTAACGGAGACAACATACCATACGACCAGAGCAAAGATATTGCATTCCTAGAAGAGGAGCCGGAGTACTTTCTCAATATGGGGCCAGGAACACTTGTGGTCCTTTTTCCTCACGATGCACACGCTCCACTTATCGGGGTAGGAAAAATTAAGAAGGCAGTTTTTAAAATTCTTCTTTGATGCACTTTAACGGCAACAGAAGATTCAACTCCTATGTAGGATACTTTCGCGAAAAATATGGGAGCCGGCTTCAGAAGATTGTTGTGGATGCAGGCTTCTCCTGCCCCAACAGAGATGGCTCTATAACTACCGGAGGGTGTACATATTGCAACAACGACGCCTTTCACCCCTCCTACAGTACTCCGGATAAGGGTATTCTGCTCCAAATTGAAGAGGGAATTGAGTTTCACAAAAAAAGATACCGGACTGCAGAGGGCTATCTTGCATATTTTCAGCCATATTCCAATACTTATGCCGGAACTGAGACTCTGAAAAAACGCTATATGGAGGCACTCTCCCACCCACTGGTTAAGGGAATTGTTATTGGAACCCGCCCGGACTGCATAGATAAGAGTAAGCTTGAGCTCCTTTCGCAAATCTCAAAAGAGCACATTGTGATAATAGAGTATGGCGTAGAGAGTATTCACGACAAAACACTTGAGAGGATAAATCGAGGGCACACCTATAGAGATGCTGTTAACGCAATAGAGATGACCGCAAAAAAAGGGATTCACCAGGGGGCACACTTTATTTTCGGGCTGCCCGGTGAGAGTCGCGAAGATATGATGGCATATGCAGGTGAGATTAACCGCCTTCCGTTAAACACCGTAAAATTTCATCAACTTCAGATTGTTACCGGAACAAAGATGGAGCAGGAGTTTGCAGAGAGACCACAGGATTTCCTGCAGATGTCTCTTGTGGATTATATCGATTTCTTTATAGATTTTCTGGAACTACTTCGGCCAAACCTATTTATTGAGAGATTTGCTGGAGAACTCCCCCCAAGATTCATTAAAACCAACCCCTGGGGGTTTATCCGGAATGTAGAGCTTTTAAGATTATTGGAGAAAAGGCTGGAAGAGAGAGAAACATTTCAATCCAGGCTCTATAACCTGTAACCATTTTTCACTATCTTTGCAGATTATAAAAAAAAGAGTTATGCAATCATTGGCAAATATCATTATTCCCGAAGGTCTTACCTTTGATGATGTACTTCTTGTTCCTGCAAGAAGCGAGGTTCTTCCAAGAGATGTAGATGTGAGTTCATATTTTTCAAGAGATATAAAAATCAGCTCTCCGGTTGTCTCTGCAGCAATGGATACTGTGACCGAGGCAGAGCTGGCAATTGAGATAGCACGCGAAGGGGGCATAGGTGTAATTCACAAAAATATGCCTATAGAGATGCAGATGGACCACGTAAGAAGGGTTAAAAGGGCAGAAAACGGTATGATCTACGACCCCATCACCATTCACAAAGACGGGATTGTCGGAGATGCTCTCTTCATTATGAAAGAGAACAAAATTGGAGGAATCCCTGTGGTTGACGAGAATAAAAAACTCATCGGCATAGTTACAAACCGCGACCTTCGTTTTATTGACAATATGAAGACACCCATCTCCGAAGTGATGACAAAGGAGAACCTCATAACAGCGGTTAGAGGAACAGATCTGCAACAGGCCTCTCTGATTCTCAAAAACTATAAGATTGAGAAACTGCCTGTTGTAGATGAGAGTGGCGTTCTGATCGGTCTTCTTACTTATAAGGATATTACAAAGATTAAAGACAACCCTCACGCAAGCAAGGACGAGAAGGGACGCCTTAGAGTAGCCGCAGCAGTAGGTGTTGGTGCAGATACAATTCTTAAGGTTGAGAAGCTGGTCTCTGTAGGTATTGACGCTATTGTTGTAGATACTGCGCACGGCCATTCGGTATATGTACTGGAGACTGTAAAAAAGGTAAAGCAGGCATTCCCGAATCTTCAGGTTATTGCCGGAAACATTGCTACAGCAGATGCAGCAAGAGCCTTAGCAGAGTGCAACGTAGATGGTGTTAAAGTAGGAATAGGTCCTGGCTCTATCTGTACAACTCGGGTTGTAGCGGGGGTTGGAGTTCCTCAACTGACTGCAATAATGCTGGCAGCTCAGGCTCTTAAAGGGACAGGCATTCCAATAATTGCAGATGGTGGTATAAGATACTCCGGCGATATAGTGAAAGCACTTGCAGCCGGTGCCAGTACAATTATGGCAGGATCTTTGTTTGCCGGAGTAGAGGAGTCTCCCGGAGATACAATTATACTAAACGGTAGAAAATTCAAATCATATCGCGGTATGGGATCTCTTGAAGCGATGGCACAAGGCTCCAAAGACAGATATTTTCAGGATATGGAGGATGATGTTAAGAAGCTTGTTCCGGAGGGTATCGTTGCCCAGGTTCCTTATAAAGGGACTTTAAGCGAGGTTGTTTACCAACTTGTTGGCGGGTTGAAAGCAGGGATGGGTTACTGCGGGGCAAAAAACCTTGAGGAGTTACGGGCAGCACAGTTTATCAGAATAACATCTGCAGGCGTTATTGAAAACCACCCTCACGATGTTACAATTACCAGAGAGTCTCCAAACTATACAAGATAACAAATGAGAGCAATAACAATAATATTACTTCTCCTTCTGGTCTCCTCCTGCAGGTTTCTGGAGTTCCGTTCCGGAGATGATGTTGTTGCTCAGGTAGGAGACAGATATCTTTACAAGGAGGATATCCGGAACCTAATCCCTGCAGGGACACCCTACGGCGACAGTATCACTATGCTCCGCCAGTACATAAACTCCTGGGCGCTAAAATATCTGATTGTAGAGAAAGCGGAGAGTCAACTGCTCAAAGAGGATAAGGATGTAACAATAGAGCTTGAAGATTACCGCAACTCACTTCTTGCCTACCGCTACGAAAAACTCTATATAGACCAAAGACTTGACACACTGGTTACCAATGAGGAGGCAAGAAGCTACTACCTGGCAAACTCAGCAAATATATCCCTGAATAACTCAGTGGTAAAGGCAAGGGTCATCAAGATCTCTGCCAAATCTCCAAATCTGGAGAGGATAAGAAGCCTGTACAAGGCAGTTAGTCTTGAAGATATAGATGAGCTCGAGAAACTCTGTTTCAACTCTGCAGATCGTTACAACAATTTTAACAACCAATGGGCAGATCTCTCACAAATTGCAAGAGAGATGCCTTTAGATCTATACAGTTGTGAGAGAGAGCTGGAGTACAAACAGTATATCGAGACCAAAGATTCACTTTACAACTACTTTGCCTTCTTCCCGGAGAGGATAAAGCCGGACGGAACTCCGCCTTTTGAGTACTATCTGCCCAGAATAAAAGAGATAATTATAAGCAAACGTAAACAGAGCCTCATATCTCAGTTGGAGAAGGACCTTGTTCGTGAAGCTCACCAAAAGAATAAAATTAAAACAAACATTAACGATACCCCTAAAAATGAACAGTAAGACTCAAAAATTTCTGATTACTCTTCTTGTAATTATCGCTTCGGGAGTAACCCTCTCTGCGCAGAAATATCAAAAAGGACTCATAGACAAAACAATAGCACTCATTGGAAATGATATGATCCAACTGTCTGCACTTGAGGCAGAGGTTCAGATGATGATGCTTCAGGGGGTAACTTCAGATAGGAACCTAAGGTGCGATGTGCTTGAAAATATGCTCATCCAAAAGTTATTCCTTACACAGGCAAGGCTGGATAGTCTGGAGGTAAGTCCGGATAATGTTGAGGGTGAACTAAACAGAAGAATCCAGGAGGTTCTCACTCAGCTTGGTGGAGAGAAGGCGGCTGAGGAGTATTTCAAAAAACCTATATTCAGAGTAAAAGATGAGTGGAGAGAGGCTTTAACTGAGCAATTCCTTACTCAGGAGATGAGAAATAAAGTTGCGCAGACTGCTCCGGAGCTTACCCCTTTTGATGTTGAGCGTTATTATAAATCTACACCCGCAGATAGTCTTCCAATTATATCGACTCAGTACAAATTCCGCCAGATAGCGCAATACCCGGATAAAGAGAACTCTATTATGGCCGTTAAAGAGAGACTTTTAGAGTTTCGTGAAAGGGTTATCAAAGGTGATAAATTCAGCACTCTGGCAACGCTTTACTCTAAAGACCCGGGCAGTGCAGGAAGGGGCGGAGAGCTTGGTATGGCATCAAAAACGCTCTATTGGCCGGCATTTTCTGATGCTGCTGTCTCTCTTAAAGAGGGTCAGGTCTCTCAGATAGTGGAGACTCCGGATGGCTATCACCTCATTCAAATGATTAAGAAAGAAGGAGATATGTTTAATGCCCGCCATATTCTTTTAAGACCTGAGTATACAAATGCAGATCGTGCAAAGGCGTTCAACAAGCTTGACAGCATAAGGAACCTTATCCTGATAGATACAATCAATTTTGAATCTGCAGCGCAAAGATACTCACACGACCCCAAATCTTATGTAAATGGAGGTCTTGTCGCAGATGAGCAGAGTGGCTCTGCATACTTTGAGAAGGATCAGCTAAAGCCGGTAGATTATAACATAATCAAAGATCTAAAAGAGGGTGAGATTTCGGAGCCTTTTGAAACTACAGACAACGAAGGAAGAAGTGGCAACACTGTTTATAAGATCATTAAACTCGAAAAAATAATTCCATCTCACGTGGCAACATTTAAGGATGACTTCTCTGTTCTTCAAAACGAGGCAAGAAATAAGCTTGCAATGGAGGCAATCGATATCTTTACCAAAAAGAAGAAGGAGAGTACATTCATCAGAATTGATCCTGTTTTTCAACATTGCCCATTCCTTAAGAATGGTTGGATTAAATGAGACATACTCTGTCATTTTTAATATTAACGATACTTTTTTCCATCTCTGTAAATGCACAACAAACACAGGGCGAAGATCGCCTTGTTAGATTATTGAGTGCTAAGACTGCAGAGATTTACCAAAATGAATTCAGAAATATAAGAAAAGTTACAGGGCCGGCACAATTTCTTCATAACAATACATTAATTATTTGTGATACAGCAATATGGGATCTTACATATAATATTGTTGACGCAATCGGGAACGTAAAGATAGTCCAGGATCGCACCATCCTCTCCGGTGATCGTATCAACTATCTCGCAGATAGCTCTATTGCTCGTGTAAGGGGCAATCTGGTTGAGCTTATAGACAAGGATAGCAACCGTCTTAGGACCCTACATCTTGACTACAATACAAAAGATAGTGTAGCATACTTCTTTAATGGAGGAAGTATGATGGATAAAAAGGGAAAGGTAATTGAGAGTATTCGGGGGTACTACCACTCAAAGATTGAGAGGTTCAAATTTCTTGAAAGGGTAGAGCTTAACTCAGACTCACTTGTCCTTAAGGGTGACTCACTTGCATACTGGAGCAAAGACAAACGTGTAGATTTTCTGGGGTCTGTAAAGGTGTGGCAGAATAACAGTTACCTTAGCTCCAATAGTGGCTGGTACAACCGTGAAAAGGAGATATACAATTTTGACAATAACGCCTATATGCTCAACGGCCAAAACGAACTATGGGCAAAAAGAATATACTACGAAAGAGCTGAGCCAAAGGCAGAGCTGTACGACGATGTTCAGATTCTGGACACTGCGCAATCTATGTTGCTATTTTCAGATTTTGTAAGATACCGGGAGAATCCCGTTTTTGCCGAACTCTATAAAAACCCTTCACTTGCATACTACTCTGTCGAGAATGATCTTCCCGATACCCTCTTTTTTGCAGCAGACACAATTCACTACCGAATGTTGCCAAAATTTGAAGTAGATTCCGCAACCGTTGCTCTCTCACAAAAGAGGTACTCCCTTAGCCGAAAAGACCCAATAAAAGAGATGTACAACAGACCGACGCCAAAGCCCAAAGACTCAACCGCCAAAAAACCCGAGGTAGGAACAAAACCGGCTGCTGCTGATTCCCGTCTAACTGCTGTTAAAGACTCTCTCCTCAAAATCCAGGGCAAGGACTCACAATCAATTCCGGTCAAAGACTCATCCAAAATTCCGCTCAAAGACTCGCTCGTAATTCCGATAAGAGATTCCCTAAAAATCCCGGCCAAAGACTCGCTCGCAATTCCGATAAGAGATTCCCTAAAAATTCCGGTCAAAGACTCGCTCGCATTAACTCCAAAAGACACAACCCTAATAAGATTAGTATCTGCAAATAAAAACATCCGCTTCTACAGAAGCAACATTCAGGGCAGATGCGACTCTCTAATGTTCAACTCTATAGACTCAATTATACGACTCTATAAAGATCCTGTACTCTGGAATGAGAATAACCAGTTTAGTGCTGATAGTATTCAGCTGATTACTTCTAATAAACAACTGGAAAAAACGGAGCTTATGTCCGGTGCTTTCGTAGTAACAAAAGAGGACTCTCTCCACTACAATCAGATTAAAGCCACCGATATTGTTGCACACTTTACTGAGGGTGACCTTACGCGATTTGATGCATACGGAGGGGTAACAGTCATCTTCTTTTTCGCAGAAGACAGTATCCTCACAACGATGAATCTAAAGGAGTGTAAGACTATGACTGCAACAATTAAAGAGAAGAGCGTCCAAAGAGTCAGATACTTTGAAACTATCCAGAGTGATCTATATCCTATAATAGATGTTGAACCGGAAAAGAAGAGACTAAAAGGGTTTAGGCTAAGGTATAATGAGAGGCCGGCCAATCGATTTGAGGTTACAACAAGATCAATAATTCCATCTTCCAGAGAGTATGTCTCTACCCTTGAACTTCCCGGATTCTTCTATACAAATCAGCTTTTTGGAAAGACTCCTATTTTACCATCCTTTGAGATATTCACAAAAAAAGAGACGGAGCAGGTAGTAACCGCTCCGCCTTCTCAAGTTGAATCCACTTTTTTAGATTCGGCAAAATAACCCTTGAAGAGTTACTTCATAATCAAAAGTGTATGCTTCATTGCTACGCTACCAGATATTCAGCGGTAACCCGTGCATCTTCTTTCTCACCTGCTCTCTCACATCTGCAATAATTGTCTCATCTTCTATATTTGAGAGGACTCTGTCTACCAGCTCTACAATAAATGGCATATCTTTTTCAAGAAGACCACGAGAGGTAATTGCAGGAGTTCCTACTCGTATACCAGATGTCTGGAAAGGGGATCTGCTGTCAAAAGGTACCATATTCTTATTTACTGTGATATCTGCAGTTACCAGCACCTTCTCTGCAACTTTACCTGTAAGATCCGGAAACTTGCTCCTGAGGTCTATAAGCATCAAATGGTTGTCTGTACCTCCGGATACAACTTTATAACCCCTCTCCATAAAAGCAGCCGCCATAGCAGTTGCATTCTTTTGTACCTGAGTCTGATATAGTTTAAACTCCGGTTGCAGAGCTTCAAAAAATGAGACAGCTTTTGCCGCAATACAGTGCTCCAGTGGTCCACCCTGAATCCCGGGAAATACACTTGAGTTTAGAACAGCCGACATCATTTTTGTCTCTCCCTTTGGGGTAAGTATCCCGAATGGGTTTTCAAAATCTTTCCCAATAAGAATGATTCCACCTCGAGGTCCTCTTAGAGTTTTGTGGGTTGTTGAGGTTACAATATGTGCATATTTAACTGGATTCTTTAGCAAACCTGCTGCTATAAGTCCTGCCGGATGAGCCATATCAACCATAAAAAGAGCACCTATTTTATCTGCAATAGCTCTCATTCTCTCCCAATCCCACTCTCTTGAGTAGGCAGAAGCTCCGCCAATTATCATCTTTGGTTTGAATTCAAGAGCTTTGCGCTCCATATCATCATAATCTATAAGGCCGGTCTCCTCGCTTACCTGATAAGCAATTGCGTTGTACCAGATGCCTGACATATTAACAGGAGAGCCGTGAGTAAGGTGGCCGCCGTGGGCAAGATCCAACCCTAAAAATGTATCTCCGGGTTTGAGACAAGCCATAAAGACAGCCATATTGGCCTGTGCTCCTGAATGGGGCTGCACATTTGCGTACTCAGCACCGAAAAGTTGACAAAGACGATCTATAGCCAATTGTTCCACTTGGTCTACCACCTCGCAACCACCATAATATCTAGCTCCAGGATACCCTTCTGCATATTTATTTGTTAAGACAGAGCCGAGGGCAGATAGTACCTGAGGGGTAACAAAGTTCTCCGATGCAATCAGTTCGATCCCGTGTAACTGGCGGTTCTCTTCTTTTTTAATTAGTTCAGAAATTTGAAGATCTTGTTTCATTATGTTATATTTTGTCTTTAAAATGCTTAATAAAAAGTCATCAAAGGTACAAAATATTTCCAGTTAATTGCTCTAATTTACTTTTTTAAAGTGATCTCGATTACACCATCCTTACCCTTTTCGCCATACTTATCAATAGCATTTTTATCTTTTAGAATTGTTATTGAGGCAATGCTCTCCGGTGAAATATTAGCAATATCAAAGCCCTTTTTCATAATCTCTCCGTCAACCACATAGAGTGGATTAATTATCCCCTTGGATTTTGCCACACCTGCAGATTTTTCTTGTGCCTTATGCTTGTCTGCTGCGAGAGGGTTAACGCCCTTAACTGGCCCAACACCTTCTACAGGGCTGACTGCTTCAACTGGCTTCACACCTTCAACTGGCTTCACACCTTTCCCATCTTTTAAAAGTGCCCCCTCCTTAAGAGTTATCTTAATAACTCCGTTCTTTGCTCGTTCACCGTATTTTTCAATAGCCAACTTATCTTTGAATATATTGATTGATGCAATGTTCTCCGGATTGATTGCATTAATGTCAAATCCCTCTTTTAAAACTTCTCCATCAATAATATAAATTGGAGTTTTCAAACTATCTGTACCCCTCCTTACTATTATTTTTGTTTTTACAGAGTCCGGGCTATTTTTATCAGTTTGAAAAACATATATCATTTCTGACTCTTTTTTCACATCTATTTTGCCATCATATTTACGAGACCCCTCTTTCATTGTGATCTCTATTACTCCATTTTCCCCCTTAACGCCATACTTCACAGTTGCAGAATCTCCTTTGATAACATTCACAGAAACAATTGATTCCTTATGATAATTGCTAAGATCGAAAGACTCTTTCACGATCTCACCATTAACAACCATTAATGGTTTCGCGTCATTTGATGCAATGGTTATTAATGTATCCTTGCCTGTTATTTTTACTTTTACAGTATTGCTGGCTTCAAGACTTTGTTTGTCTGCATTATTTATGATAACAATCTTTTTTACCTCCCTCTTTGTTGTGTCTTTTTGAATTAAATCAGTAATTTTGACATTGGATACGGGTTCAAGTGCAGATGTAACCTTTTCATCTGCAAACAAGATAACTGCAAATAGAGTTAAAGGCAGCACAAATATTGCTTTAAGTGATGCCGAACGGGTTGATTTTTTCTTTGTGATCATAGTAATTCTGTTTTTTAGTTTGCTGTGATTAAAGCTGTTGGCCATAGTGTAGAGCCTGTCGCCAACAGCTTTTTTAATTAATAATAGTTGGTATTGTTTTGCATTGATGCCATTGTTTAAAACTGCTTCGTCTGCCTGAAACTCGTGAATACTCCTAATCTCCTGTTTTAATAGCCAGGCAGCCGGATTAAACCAGTGAACTACTCTCATTAACTCTGCAATAATTATATCTAAAGAGTGAAAGCCCTTTATATGAGCCATCTCGTGAGATAGTATCTCTCTTGCATTTTCGTTGTAATCACTCTCATTTATTGCAATATATCTCATCCAGGAGAATGGTGAGGCAGATTCCTTATGAATAATTAGTGTAACTCCGCCCTCGATAGATTTACTCCTGGAGTTTTTATTATTAAGAAGCGAAAACATTCTTATAAATGATAGCAGAGAGACCCCGGATGTAACTACGACTCCCGTCAAATAAATAATAAGAGCAATAGTAGGCCAATAAATAACTCTCTCTACTCCACTAAATGCAGCATCTTCTGCCGGGGTGTTGGCGGACATTGCAATTAACGTATCCAGATTAAGAGATAGTCCGGCGATTTGAGTCCCATTATTAAAAGAGAATTGAATAAATGGGATTATAACCGAAAGGGAGAAAATTGCAATAAGAACCACTCTGTTAAAGCTGTGAAAGGTCTCTCGGCTAAGCAGCAGTCTGTAAAAAAGATAGAACACACTCAAACAGAGTGAAGATTTTAGTATATAGACAAAAAACTCTCCCATAGTCATCATTTTTTAGAGGTTTTCTCAACTGACTCGATAAGTTTACGAAGCTCCTCGAGCGATATCTGCTCTTGCTTAATTAGAGAGGATACCACCCCAAGATATGAGTCCTTAAAATATTTCTTCACGACACTATTAAGAGCGCCGCTCTTATACTCATCCTGTGTTATCACCACATAATACTGATAGGTGTTGCCAAATGCTTTATGCCCTAAAAAGCCCTTCTCCTCCAGCCCTCTGACAATTGTAGAGAGGGTGTTGAAATGTGGTTTCGGCTCATCATAAAAATCCAGCAACTCCCTTACATAGAGAGCACCCTTTGACCAGAAAAAATTCATTAACTCCTCCTCTTTGGAGGTTAATCTTGATGATATCTTAGATTGGATTTTCATAACTAAAAATATTTGATACAAATCTAACTATATTTTTTAGTTATGCAACTAAATTTATTAGTTAGCCCGATTCTCACAGCAGGAAAGCATATTTTAAACGATGCGGGCTTATAAAAACCCTTCGCACAACGGGCACGTCCATCCTCATCCGCTCACAAGTTCGCTCCTTCCGGCTGAGTGTG
>PHCZ01000003.1:0-193926 GCA_002840895.1 Bacteroidetes bacterium HGW-Bacteroidetes-8
CAATAAATATAAAATATTATAATTTAAATTTGGAAAAGTCTTAGAATACGGGAGCCAATGTTTTCCTTTACTGACACCGATATCCGTTTTTATTGACAACAAAAATAAAAAAAGAGGCTGCCAGTTAAGACAGCCTCCTTAAAATTATTTGTTCTATAAAATTAGAATAGTAATCTAACTCCCAGTAACATTCCCCAAGTACTTCCTGTAGTAACAGATTTGATCATTCTGTTTTTAGAGTCAAAGTTTGCAATATCTGTTGCATTAAGAGTATAGGTTGGTGCACCAAGGTGGTTAACGCCCTTATATGTCAGAGGCATAATTACATCATAACTATTTGCCAAACCACTTCTTGAGAACGCTCCCCAATCTTTGTTAAGCAGGTTTGCAGCATTTACTATATCCAGACTTAGTTGAAGTGTGTACTTCCTGTCTGAACCAAATTTAGCAAATACATCCTGGATAACTTTAACATCCCAACGATTTCTCCAAGGGTTAACAGAACCAAATCTCTCTGCATACTGACCTTTTCTCGCTTTTAGATATGGTGTGTTATCAATAAACTCCTGGAATTTTGCACTCTGCTCTGCTGCTGTCATCTTACCGACAACATCTACGAATGTAAGTTCACTTGCGCTGTTAGGAATATAGAGAATATCTGAAGAAGCACCATCTCCTGTCATATCATTAGAGTATGCATAGGTTGAACGACCCATAGATGATCCGTTATAATAGAGAGAGATTGAGGTAGCAAGATGTTTCAGGTACTCAACTCTATAGCTTAATGAACCCACAACTCTGTGAGGAACAGAGAAGCTGGAGTAGCTTAACTGAGGGTCATTCAGATTGTAAACATCCAGATTACTTGTCCAGGCCGAATATGCTGTAGAACCAGGGTTTGCAGATACATCTTTAGAGATATTGTATGTGTATGCAACCATACCGGATAGACCGTATGAGAAGTTTTTAGTCAGCTGGGCAGTAAAGAATGATTGGTAACCTTCGCTTGAGTTGTCCAGAATCATCGCAGATGAAACTGTGCTTACAACTTTATTCCCAACCCAATATCCCCTTCTGTCAGATCCTGAGAATACTCTGTTGGCTTCCGGAAGGTTCATATTCTTCTGAACAACTGCATTGATATCCTTTGTAAAGAGAGCCTCTAGGGTTAGAATCATATTTCCAGGTAACTCAATGTCTCCTGCAAGATTTGATCTCCATACTCTTGGCATTTTGAAGTCTTTACTAACCTCAGCCAGAGCAGCTCCGGAAGCAAGGGTAGTGCTCACTGCCTGTGGGAAGAGAGCAGGGTATTTTGCAACCTGAGCTTTGAAGTCTTTATTAAAACGGAAATCTGCAGGAAGATTTGCTCCTGTTATTCCGAGCTCAGGACTCTGAACTGTACCAGATGCGTTCGGCTGGTTTGTAAACCATACAAAAGGGAGTACACCTGCAAATAGACCTGTACCTCCACGAACCTGTATACTTCTGTCACCCTTAACATCCCAGTTGAAACCTACTCTTGGGTTAACCTGTATTTTTGAATTCGGCCAGGTAGAGATATCCATTTTATAGTTATCCTTAAATGTAAGAGCGGAGATTGCAGGATTATCCATCAGCTTGTTGTGATACATAGGGAGCTCTGCACGAAAACCGTAAGTTAGTTTTAGATTTTTGTTAACCTGCCACTCATCCTGAAGATACAAGCTACCAAGTCCGAAACTCATCTCAACACCTTTTGGATCTGCACCGTTGTAACCGTAAGTTACTCCAAAGCCTGCCGGTTTTACATTGTTAATGAAGTCATCAAGTGATGCATATCTGTAGTAGCTGGTTCCCTCACGAATATATGAGTTGTTTACATATATGTTGTCATATGATATACCTGCTGTAATAGCGTGGTTGTTAAGGTTTAAGGTGAGGTTGTTAACAACAGAGAATGTGTTGTTTTCTACCTGATTACGATATGTAAAGAGTTCGTATCCAAATGACATATATGGGTTACCATCCTTATAGATATCTACAAACGGGAAGAAGTCACTATTACTTGTTCTTTTAGGGTCAGTTGTTGCTGTATAAGATACAAGAAGCTTATTGGAAATCTTGTTTCCGAAAGTTGAGTTTAACTCAGCAGCAAAAGCATCAATTGCATTTTCGTTTCCGTAGAAAGAGTTTGAGAATGCTATTGAATAATCTGATACCCTTGAAATATTTGATCTTGGCACATTAGGTGGGCCTGATGTTCCGTTAGTAAGAGAGGTGCTGGTGTTTCTAAGACGGTTGTAGCGGAATGCAAATTTGTGGTTTTTAGCAATATTCCAGTCCAAACGCGCAAGAATCTTGTAGTTGGTAGATGGGAATGCACCAAAATTTTGATAGTCACCCGGGTCGTAGTTATAGGTAGATAACAGGTGATTTTTTGCTCTTTCAAGATCTGCAACTGTTGTGCGTGAAATTCTGTTTGTCAAGTCTACAACACCATTTGTACTAGGCTCCCAACCGCTGCTTGGGCTGTTCTCCTTCTCTGTTTCGTAACTTGCAAAGATGAATAGTTTATCTTTAATGATTGGACCACCAACAGTAACGCCCCACATCTGTGAGTCTCTGTCACGTGCACCTTTAACAATTGATTCCCCAACCTTCTCTCCTGTGAATGATTTAGGCCTTTGATAAGTATATACCGATGCTTTCCATCTGTTGTCTCCGGATTTTGTTACAGCATTGATAGATGCACCTGTAAACTGAGAGAGACGAACATCAAATGGGGCAAGGTTAACAGACACCTGCTCTATAGCATCCAGCGAAATTGGCTGAGAAGAACCACCGGGCATAGCACTGCTTGATAGACCGAAGTTATTGTTAAACGCAGCACCGTCAATGGTAACTGTGTTAAAACGACCGTCACGTCCGGCAAATGATGTGCCGTTTGACTGAGGTGTCAACTTTGTAAAGTCTGTTATACTTCTGCTGATAGATGGAAGAGTGTTTATCTCTCTTGAACTTACGTTCATAGATGCTCCGGTTCTGTCGGCATTAAGAATAGGATTTCTGATACCTGCAGATACCACAACCTCAGAAAGAGTCAAAGCCTCCTCCACAAGTTGAGCATTATAGACAAAGTTTTCTCCCAGGCGAAGGTTCATATTGTCCGCCTTGATTGTTCCAAAGCCAAGATATGTTACCTCAACGGCATAAGGACCGCCGACACGCATATTCTGGATACGATAGTTCCCGGAATTGTCGGTAATTGAGTAATACTTGGATCCGGAAGGTGTGTGGACTGCTACTACGGCAGCTCCGATAACCGGAGTTCCATTTGCCTCCGTAATGCGACCACTCATAGAGGATGTTGTAACCTGTGCTATTGCAGCAAAAGCTACAAACAAACTCAAAGCCGTAAGGGCAAATTGCTTAATTGTTTGTTTCATAAATATTTAAATAATTTGTTAGGTATTCTTGGACAAAAATAGCAATTTCTCAGCGATTACTGACAATTAATTCTAATTATTTAACAAATTCTTAAATAATGTTAAAGTTTAGTATCTATCATTAATTCAGCCATATAGTATTATGAAATTTTAAATTGTCAATATTTGGTTAATAAGTTTTTTTTCATAACTTTGCAGCCGAATTATGTGGAGAGATTTGACTGCTTGCAACCACTTTAAAAAAATGCTAAAACGTTCCATATTAAGCCCTTATATACATTATTTTTTCTATTTGGGCCTTTCGGTAACATTTTAGTATAATTTATGCTGTTGAACTCTTACATTGAGTAAAGTGTTTAATAACTCTAATTATTTATATTATGTCTTATCTATTTACTTCGGAATCTGTTTCAGAGGGGCATCCCGATAAAGTTGCCGATCAGATTTCGGACGCTGTTCTTGACCAGTTTCTTTGTCAGGACTCAGAGTCAAAAGTTGCGTGCGAAACGTTTGTCAGTACAGGTCTTGTGGTTATAGGCGGCGAGGTTAAGTCTGACGCCTATGTAGATATCCAGCAGGTGGCCCGCAGGGTCATAAACCGCATTGGGTATACAAAAGCAGAGTATATGTTTGACGGAAACTCGTGCGGTATCCTCTCTGCGATACACGAACAATCTGCAGATATAAACCGCGGTGTAGAGGTTGCAGATCCTCAGGAGCAGGGTGCAGGAGATCAGGGGATGATGTTTGGTTACGCCTGCAGGGATACTCAGGAGTTTATGCCTCTTCCTCTCACACTCTCTCATATTGCTCTTTTAGAGCTTGCAAAAATTCGCAGAGAGGGCAATCTTATGCCCTATCTTCGTCCCGATGCAAAGTCACAATTTACAATCGAGTACAACGACGATAACACCCCTAACAGGGTGCACACCATAGTGATATCTACTCAGCACGATGAGTTTGACACCGACGACTCGATGCAGGTGAGAATCAAGAGCGATGTAAAAAATATCCTCATACCCAGAATCCTAGACCGGCTTCCTCAAGAGACCAAAGCTCTCTTCAAAGATGACTATATTCTGCACGTAAACCCTACCGGCAAATTTGTGATTGGAGGGCCACACGGAGATACCGGCCTCACGGGAAGAAAGATTATCGTGGATACATACGGAGGTAAAGGGGCACACGGCGGGGGAGCATTCTCCGGCAAAGATCCCAGCAAAGTAGACCGCTCAGCCGCCTACGCAGCCAGATACATTGCAAAAAACCTGGTTGCAGCCGGAGTTGCAGATGAGGTTCTGGTTCAGCTGGCCTATGCAATTGGGGTTGCTCGTCCGGTGAGCATCTTCGTAAACACCTACGGAACAGCCTTTAGAGACAAACCAAAACAGTTTGTTAACGACAGCGTAATTGCAGATAGGGTTCAAGAGCTGTTTGACCTTCGTCCTGCCAGCATTATCAAACGTTTTTCCCTCAAAAAACCTATCTATGAGGTGACTGCCGCTTATGGCCATATGGGAAGAGACCCGTATAAAAAAGAGGTTGAACTTTGTGTTAACGGAGAGCTTGTAAAGGAGGAGATCCAGTTTTTCGGCTGGGAGTTGCTGGATTCAGTAGATCTTATAAAAAAGGAGTTTGGCCTAAATAGCTGATTTTAAACAAAGCCCCACGACCCTTGGCAAGGTTCTCCCCGCTTCCAGAGAATTTTCTTGCCAAATCCAAGGCGGTTATCTGTAAATTTTAGTTCGCAAACTTTTAGCAGCCACAAATCGCCCCCTTTAAGGATGGCGTATGGAAACCGCTTCAGGTAACTGAGGCGGTAGTTGTTTAAGAAGGGTCCGTCGCACTGCTCCATTGTTGCACGAAACTGAACCCCGCGAATGAGCCCGATGGTCTCTGTCTCAAGCCCTATTGCTCCGGAAACAATATTCGAGGCTCCTCTTCTAAAGATTTGTATATGTCTTGTTTTATCTTCCGACGTTATAACAAAGAGCATCTCCTGCGGGGAGAAGTGGTAGAAGGCGTGCCAGCTCCACATATCTTTACCGTCGCTCACAGTTAAGGTTGCCAGATGGTGCTCCTGTATGAACTCAGTTACCCGTTTATCGGGCGGCACTAAGTTACCATTCTCCTGCATTACCGGGCTGCTATTATCCTGCGGCACCTGGATATCATCCTCCTGTGGTATTGGGTTGCTACTCTCTTTAATCTCCATAATATTATCTCCAGATGTAGATTTTATCTGAGCGGCGCAAACGGATACCTTGCTCAACCGGAATTGAGCAGTACTCCCCTTTGAGAGCTCTCTCAACCGGGTTGAGCTCTACTCTTATCTCATCTACCTTATGTTCGTATACTCCTGTAGATGGGCCTATTATCAATAGGTCATCTCCAACGGAGAGTTCGCCTGTCTCAATAAGCACCTCGGCAACAGAGAGGTTAGAGAAGAAGTTTGTCACCTTCCCAACATAGGTTTTTTTCTTAGTCGCTTTGTTACCGTATACGTCGCTCCACTCTCCCATTTTTGCACCCTGATAGTATCCGTCCCAGAATCCTCGGTTAAATACCATCGAGAGGTTCTGTTCCAGTTGTGTTTTAAGCTCCGGAGTGTAACTCCCGTCACAAACTGCATCTGCAGCTTTGCGATAGGAGGCTGTTACTGCTTTTACATACTCTGCTGCTCTGGCCCTCCCCTCAATTTTAAGAACCCTCACTCCGGACTCAATTATCTTATCTACAAAGGCAATTGTAGAGAGATCTTTAGGTGACATAATATATTTGTTATCTACTTCAAGGGAGGTGCCGGTCTCGATATCGGTAACCTCATACCCCCTGCGGCACAGTTGGTAGCAGGAGCCTCTGTTTGCAGATGCGTTGTACTCGTGAAGGCTCAGGTAGCATTTACCGGAAACGGCCATACACAGGGCTCCGTGACAGAAGAGCTCCAGCCTTACCAGCTCTCCAGAAGGGCCGGTTATCTTCTCTCTTACAATAGCGTCATAGATATCCCTCACCTGGAAAAGGGTAAGCTCCCTTGCCAGCACTATCACATCTGCAAACCGTGCGTGATAGCGGACGCTCTCTATGTTTGAGACATTGAGCTGAGTGGAGATATGCACCTCTACACCAAGCTCTCTTGCATAGAGAATTGCAGCCATATCGGAGGCGATAATTGCAGATATTCCCGCCTTTTTTACCTCAGCTATAGTTTGGCGCATAGGCTCAAGGTCGTTGTCGTACAGTACTATATTGAGGGTGAGATAGGACTTGACACCCGCATTTGAGCAGATGGTTGCAATCTCCTGAAGAGATTCTGTGGTAAAGTTGTTTGCCGAGTGGGAGCGCATATTGAGGTTGCCTACACCAAAATAGACAGAGTCTGCTCCGCCCTGTATTGCAGCAGCAAGAGACTCAAAGTTGCCGGCCGGAGCCATTATCTCAATATCTTTTGCACAAATTTCCGAACTAATTCTCTCTTCAATCATCTTCTAAAAATTCTATTCAATTTCCCGGACAAAGCCTTTCTCCAATCATCTTCTTGAAACTCGCCGGTCTCCACAAATACTACAATCTCTGCTCAAAAAAGTTGAGAATTTTATTAAATACCATATCGGGAGTTATCTCGTTAAGGCAGGCGTAGTCTCCTCTAAAGCACTCTTTTTTACCTGAAGATGAGCAGGGTCGGCACTCTATTGAGCTCTGCAGTGCCATCTCACTATCCTGCCCCCATCCGTAGAATCCAAGGTAGGGGTGGGTTGCTCCCCAGATTGATATAACCGGCACCCTCATACAGCAGGCAAAGTGCATATTGGCAGAGTCCATAGTGAGCATAAGGTCTCTCCCGGCAATTTCATCCAGCTCCTGAGAGAAGGTGAGCTCTCCTGCAACAGATTTAACCCCGGAGTATTTGAGCTCCCAGGACTTTAAGGTTGCAATCTCCTTTTTACCTCCGCCAAAAAGGGTAACCGAGAATCGCCCATCTTCACTGAGCATCTCAATGAGTCTCTCCATAAGCTCCTGTGGCCAAATCTTCCCTCTGTGGTTGGCAAACGGTGCAACTCCTATTTTGTAAATAGCCCTTTGGCTTATAGAATCGGGGTGAGGTGGTGTAGGTTCGGGGTGTGGCAGTTGTATAAGCTCTAGGTGCGGTGGCTGTGTGGCTGGTGCAGATGCAAAGTTGAGATCTTTGAGACCCAGTGAAATCAAAACAAGTTCGTATCTTCGGAGGGTTGTCATCAACGGTCTCAATTTTTTGAAATATCTCCTGGTGAGCTTTTTCTTCTCTACTCTCCCCTTTCTCAGAAACGAGAGTGGGGTAAAGGAGATAAAGAATAGCACTCTCAAAATGAAGGTTCTAAGCACTGAGTTTATATCTGCAACTGCGGTGGGCTTAAGCTCCATAAGCTCTTTGTGAAGCTTGAGCAGCCCTTTAAACCCTTTGTGTCTCCCTTTGAAATCTGTCGGGAAAAATATTATGTTGGGAGCACCTTCAAACAGGGGCTTTAGCATTGGTAAAGAGACCATTGTGAATTTGGTCCCGGGATTATCTGCGGCATAGGCCTTTAATAGCGGTGAGGCTATTGCCACATCTCCAAGTGCAGAGAAGCGAAGAACAAGAATATGGTCAGGACTTTTTTCCCGCATAGAGTACAGGATTTAGTGAGGGGTCGTTGTACATCTTCATCTGCTTATAGAATTTCATATATTTTCTCCCGCTCTCTATATCGCTAAGCAGATTATCTATTGCAGTAGAGAGATCTTCTCTTTGGGTGAGCAGAGTATCGAGTTTGGTTTTGCAACCGGTGCGATGGCTCTCGGTGGCATCTGAGCGGAGCGCCTCTGCACGCATATGGTAAATCTTGAGAGCAAGAATTGAGAGTCTGTCTATTGCCCAGGCAGGGGTCTCGGTGTTGATGGTGGCACCGGAATCAACTTTTACAGTTGAGAACCTCTCCATAAAGTAGCTGTCTATCATCTCCACCATATCTGTACGCTCCTGATTTGAACTGTCGATTCTTCTTTTGATTGCAAGTGCATCTACAGGGTCTATCCCCGGCTCACGGATAATATCTTCAAGGTGCCACTGCACTGCGTCAATCCAGTTTTTTGAATAGAGGTACCAATCTACAGTTCCCTGTGTAAAGGGGTTTGAGACCGGAGTATCTACATTATCGGTTTTGTGGTAATCATTGACGCATCTGTCAAAAATGGTATTGCAATTGCTGCTGAAAGACATATCTTATATTAAAAATTGGTTGTTGATAATCAAACTAAAAATTACTTTTCTCTGTTAATGATAGAGTCTGCAAACTCAAGTAGACGATCTCTCTGCTCGGTGTTGAGAGAAGAGTTGTTCAAAGCCTCAATAGCTTTGTTGTGATAAAACTCCATTGCCTGCTCGGCTGCCTCTTTTATTCCCAGCTGATTGTAGATTGAGAGTACCCTCTCAATCTTCTCGTTATCTGTAATAGTTTTATTCTTGAGCAGGTCCTGAAGCTCCTTTCTTTTGTTAAGGTCGCCTCTTTTGAGTGACTCTGCTAAAAGCCAGCTCTTTTTGCCGCAAAGTATATCTCCTCCAATTTTTTTACCGAAGAGAGCACTATCGCCAAAGCTGTCAAAATAGTCGTCCTTGATTTGGAATGCAAGCCCAAGCTGGTAACCATAGTTGTAAATTGCATCAGAGACACTTTGCGGCGCCCCGGCAATTATTGCCCCAATCTTTGCCGATGCTGCAATGAGAACTGCAGTTTTGAGCCCAATCATTGATATATAATCTTCCATTGTTATAAATGTAAGATTCTCAAAATTCATATCATATTGCTGCCCTTCGCAAACCTGTGCTGCGGTTAGGGAGAAGAGATCCAGCACAATTTTTAGCTTTGGGGCCGGAGCCTCGGAGATATATTGATAGGACTTAATGCACATAACATCCCCGGAGAGGATGGCTATGTTGTCGTTCCACTTTTTGTGTACTGTGGCTCTGTTGCGTCTGAGGTCTGCCTTATCCATAATATCGTCGTGGATAAGAGTGAAGCCGTGAAAAATTTCGAGACCCATTGCGGGGTGGATTATAGATCTGTCAATTTTATCACTAAAGAGGTTGTATGTAAGGATTGCAATTTTTGGCCTTAATCTCTTCCCTCCTATTGATATAAGGTACTTTATGGGGTCATAAAGTTCATCGGGTTCTCCCTTGAGTTCCAGGGATAAGATACCTTTTTCAACTATAGAATCTATCTCACTAATGGTAAACATATAAAAGATTTATTTTAGGCAAAGCTAACCCTTTTTCAACAATTTCGTATATTCGCGGCCGTGGAAATTAAAAAAACAGGTCAGGCAACAGTGGTTAAACACACCGGCAGTCACTATTTGGTGAGCAACCTCCCCGAATGGAGCGTAATCACCTGTGTGTTAAGGGGTAAACTTCGTCTTAAAGAGGGTGTAACAACCAACCCTGTGGCTGTAGGAGACCGCGTTCTCTACGAAACTGAGGGTGATGGCAGGGGGGTAATAACAGAGATCTTACCCAGAAAGAACTATATTATTCGCAAATCTACAAACCTATCCCGCCAGGCACACATTATAGCCTCAAATCTGGATCAGGTTTTTCTTATTGTAACCCTAAACTTTCCTCAGACAAAGTTTGAGTTCATAGATCGTTTCCTTGTTACCTGCGAGGCCTATAAGGTTCCGGTGAAGATTATAATCAATAAGATTGACCTCTTAACCCCGGAATATGACAACTCCCTGGAGGCCTTCCGTCATATTTATAACGAGAGTGCAGGTTACCAGATAATTGAGGTGTCGGGATTAAAGGGTATCAACATTGAGAGTGTAAGAGGTGAGTGTCGTGGAAAGCTCTCTCTCTTCTCAGGAATTTCGGGTGTTGGGAAATCCTCTTTGATAAACTCTCTCGACCCAATGCTTGCTCTCAAGACCGGAGAGATCTCGGACTACCATAAACAGGGAAAACACACTACAACTTTTTATGAGATTCACCCTCTCACCGGGGGTGGATTTATCATTGATACTCCGGGCATAAAGGGTTTCGGGTTGATTGAGATGGCAAAGGAGGAGCTGAGTCACTACTTCCCGGAGATGTTCCGGCTGCTGGACCACTGCCGTTTTGCCCCTTGTACTCATACTCACGAGCCCGGTTGTGCTGTAAAAGCTGCAGTTGAGGATGGTTCAATAACCGAAGAGAGATATGTTTCATACCTGAGTATGCTGGAGGGGGAGGATAAATACCGATGAACATACGAATTCTTAAGCTGGCCGGACCGAGCATCCTTGCAAATATTACTGTACCCTTGGTTGGGATGGTAGATCTTGCCATCGCCGGCAGGCTGGGTGACGCCGCAAGTATCGGCGGAATAGCTATCTCTACAATGCTCTTTGACCTGCTCTATTGGAATATGGGTTTTTTAAGGGTGGGGACAGGAGGTTATGCTGCACAGGCATACGGTAGAAGAGATTTTTCTGATGCATTCAGAGTTCTTGTTCAGGCTGTGGGGACCGCTGTTTTATCTGCAATGGTTATTTGGGCAATCCAGTTGGTATATCTCGAGACAGCATTTCTTGTTGTAGATTGTACTCCTCAGGTGGAGTCGCTTGCACGGGAGTATTTCTTTATAAGAATCTGGGCAGCCCCTGCAACACTTTCGCTATTTGCCTTCAAGGGTTGGTTTATCGGTATGCAAAACACCATCAGCCCTATGGTGGTAGATGTAACTGTTAATGTTCTAAATCTCATCCTGAGTGTTATTTTCGGTATCGGACTAAAGATGGGTATCCCCGGAATTGCTCTGGGCACACTGTTGTCTCAGTACATAGGGCTAATTGTTGCTATGACACTAATGTATATCTACTATAAAAAGCTTTTCCACTACATTAATGTGAAGGCGAGTCTAAAGCTCAAGGAGATGAAGAAGTTCTTTGTGCTTAACGGAAATCTCTTCCTTCGCTCTACCTCTCTGCTTCTGGTCTACTCCGGATTCACAAGCATAGCGGCAAGATATGGCGATAACTTGCTTGCAGTTAGCACAATAATGATGAAACTGATGCTCCTCTACTCCTATTTCATAGATGGATTTGCCTATGCAGGTGAGGCTATTACAGGGAGATTAGTTGGGGCAAAGGAGTTGAATATGTTAAAAAAGGCTATAAGGGTACTGTTTATCTGGACATTTATCATTGCCTTTATCTCAACCATAGCATACGCCTTTGCAGGAGAGCCTATTTTCCGTCTGATGACTAATAATAGCGATGTTCTGCTTGCCGCCAAAACCTATCTGCCCTGGCTATTGGTAGTTCCGGTATTGAGTTGTGTCGCTTTTATTCTGGATGGTATATTTATCGGAGCTACTGCCTCTGTGGCAATAAGAGATACAATGCTACTCTCTGCAGCATCATTTTTTATCTCCTACTTTATGATGGAGAGCTTTCTGGGACTTCACGCTCTCTACCTCGCCTATATGGTTCACCTGGTTGTACGAACAGTTATGATGTCGCTTCAGATGAAAAGTAAGGTTCTCAGTAAAGCAACTCGCTAAAGTAAACTAACCTGCTAAAAGATAGCACCTGCTAGTACCTTGCAGATACAGCGTCCCAGTCAACTATTGTCCACAGAGCGTTTATGTAGTCTGCCCTTCTGTTTTGATAATCCAGATAGTATGCGTGTTCCCATACATCAAAGGTTAAGATTGGGGTGAGCCCTTTAGTGAGAGGGTTGCCTGCATTGCTCTCTTTAACAATTGAGAGTTTACCTGTAGAGTCCTTAACCAACCAGCCCCATCCGGAACCGAAAACGGAAACAGTAGCTGCAGAGAACTCGCTTTTAAAGTTATCGAATGAACCCCACTCGGCATCTATTGCTCCAGCGAGTGCCCCTTTAGGTACTCCGGGATGTGTGCTTTTTTTAAAGGAGTAGAAGTAGAAGGTGTGGTTCCAAACCTGAGCTGCGTTGTTAAATATTGCTCCGTCCGACTTGAGGATAATCTCCTCAAGGGACATATTCTCAAAGGTTGTCCCCTTGATAAGGTTGTTTAGGTTTGTAACGTAGGTCTGGTGGTGTTTCCCGTGGTGAAACTCAATTGTTCCAGCGGCAATTACTGGCTCCAGTGCATCTTTGGCATAAGGTAAAACCGGCAGTTGAAAATTCATAATTTTTATTATCTTTGGTTACTGCTAATATAGGCAAAAAAATCTTAAAGATGAAAGACCTCAAATACCTGAAGCTCCTCTCCAGAAGCTTCCCTACAATATCTGATGCTACAACAGAGATTATAAACCTGGAAGCGATACTGAATCTGCCTAAAGGGACAGAGCATTTTCTTACCGATATTCACGGAGAGCACGAAGCTTTCCGACACGTTCTTAAGAATGCGTCGGGGGTAATCCGCAAAAAGGTTGAGATGATTTTTGGACACAGACTACGGGAGCAGGAGAAGAAGGAGATATGCTCCCTTATCTACTATCCGCAGGAGAAACTTGATGTTATCAAGCAGAGGGAGGGCAAAGACATTGACGATTGGTACAAGGTGATACTTGTTCAGCTGATAAGTGTATGCAGCAATGTATCCTCTAAGTACACCCGCTCTAAGGTGAGAAAGGCTCTTCCAAAAGAGTACTCATACATTATTCAGGAGCTGCTACACGAATCTTTTGCAGAGCCCAACAAACAGGAGTATATATCCTCAATAATTTCTACAATTGTATCTACCGGCCGTGCAGAGCACTTTATTACAGCAATCTGCAACCTCATCCAGAGACTTACCATAGACTCCCTTCACGTAATCGGGGATGTTTACGACAGGGGTCCCGGGGCACATATTATTATGGATCTGCTTTGCAACTATCACAATTTTGACATTCAGTGGGGGAATCACGACATTGTTTGGATGGGTGCTGCCTCAGGAAGCGAGGCGTGTATGGCAAATGTGGTAAGGATGTCGCTTAGGTATGCAAATCTAAAGACGCTGGAGGAGGGTTATGGAATTAACCTGATGCCTCTGGCATCTTTTGCAATGGAGTGCTATAGCGATGACCCGTGCTCATTATTCAAACCGAAATTAAATGAAGATGAGCCGGTTAAAAACAAAGATATCAAGATTATATCCCAGATGCATAAAGCTATAACCGTTATTCAGTTTAAGCTGGAGGGGGCAGTTATAGAGCGTAACAAGGAGTTCGGGATGGAAGATCGCAGGCAGCTGCATATGATAGATCACAAAAAGGGGACAGTAAAGATAAACGGGGTGGATTACCCTCTTAAGGATACCAACTTTCCCACCATCGATCCCGAACACCCTTATAAACTTTCAGAAGAGGAGCAGGATGTCGTGGATAAGTTAATGCACTACTTCCTCTCCAGCGGAAAGCTCAAAAAACATATGAGGTGTATGTACAATAACGGCTCTCTCTATCTGGTGAGAAACTCCAACCTACTATATCACGGTTCGGTTCCTCTCAACGAAGATGGTTCGCTCAAGAGGGTAAGAATTGGCAGCGAAGAGCTCTGTGGAAAAGCTCTTTTCGACAAAATCGACAAACTGGTTAGACAGGCATTCTTTGAGGAGCGGGGTAAACCGGGAAAGACAACCGGCAGAGATCTTATCTGGTATCTCTGGTGCGGCCCCTATTCCCCTCCGTTCGACAAGGAGAAGATGGCCACTTTTGAGAGGTATTTTATTGCAGATAAAGAGACCCACAAAGAGAAGAAGGGTCACTACTACTACCTTAAAGACAACAAAGAGATTTGCGAAATGATTCTAAAGGAGTTTGGAATTGAAGATGCTCAATCTCATATTATTAATGGTCATATTCCTGTAAAAACATCCAAAGGGGAGTCCCCGATAAAGGCGGGCGGAAAGCTTCTGGTAATAGACGGAGGATATTCCAAAGCCTATCAGTCGGAGACCGGAATTGCCGGATATACATTAATTTACAATTCACACGGGCTTCAGCTGGCGCAGCATCAGCCTTTTGTAACAACAGCCAAGGCTATAAGGGATGGAGATGATATAATCTCTGAGACAACCGTAGTAGAGTTTAGTAACAAACGTAAACTTGTAAGAGATACCGATATTGGCGCCGAACTCCAGAAGCAGATTGACGATCTTTTGCACCTTGTGAGCGCATATAGAAACGGACTTATTAAAGAGGCTCTATTATAGCCCTCTCCCGATCTACTTAACAGGGGTTAGAAACAGCTCTGCCATCATACATCTGGCAGATCCTCCTCCATTGTTCTCTATGGTTGTGAGGTTTGGTGCAACAATTTTACAGTGCTGCCCTATTCTTTCTACCTGATCCTGGTTTAAAGAGTTGTAGGCTGTTTTTGACATTACTAAAATAGACTCTGCTGTTTTACTCTCTACCTCAAGCATATTTCCGGCAAATTTCTCCATCTGCTCCAGAGATATCTCAATAATCTCCTTATCGCTCTCCTCAATAAGTGCAATAAGGTTTTGCCTCTCATCTATATCTTTAACCGCATCCAGACAAACAACGGCAAAGCCGGAGGCAATGCACATCATAACATTTGTGTGGTAGATAGGATTACCGGCAGAGTCACTGGCATTGAAAAGAAAGTAGTCGTAGTCCAGTTCATCGCAGAAAGCCTCAAGCACTCTCTCATCTGTACGTACAGAGCGGCAGGCAAAGAGAAGGTTGTGATCTCTGTCAAATATCATACTGCCGGTACCTTCCAGATAAAGAGACTTTTCTTCATAATTTGTAAGGTCTACAACTCTCTTTACCCGGAAGCTCTCTTTTATAAAATTTATCACAGCGGGTTTTCTTTCCAGGCGTCTGTTTTGAGCGAACATAGGGTAAAGCACCAGTGTGCCCCCCTCGTGAGTAGAGAACCAGTTGTTGGGGAAAACGGAGTCCGGGGTGTGTGGTTCGGGGGTGTCCTCAATAACGAAAACCACAACTCCTGCCGAGCGGAGCAGTTGAACAAACTCGTCAAACTCCTTTATTGCTCCCTCTCGGGCATTGCTCTCGTGCCCTCTCTGCTGAAAAGCATTATTGACAGATGTCTGTTCATTAAACCCGAAATTCACGGGCCTAACCATTAATATTCTGGATGTAGATTGCATTTAAGTCTCTCGTTTTAATTTATTCCAGCGACCTGAAAGATTTTTTAATAATCTCTATCGCCTCCATAAGCTCCTCTTCTGTAATTACCAAAGGAGGTGCAAATCTTATAATGTGTTTGTGGGTTGGTTTTGCGATAAGTCCGTTCTCTGCCATTGCAACACATACATCCCACGCCTCTTTTCCGTTGTATGGTTTCACAACAACAGCGTTGAGGAGCCCTTTCCCTCTAACCAACTCTATAAACGGTGATTCAAAATTTCTCATCTCCCTGCGGAAGATCTCTCCAAGAGCGGCCGCTCTCTCTGTCAGTTTCTCCTCTTTGACCACCTCAAGGGCTGCCATAGCCACTCGGTTTGCAAGAGGAAATCCTCCGAAAGTAGAGCCGTGCTCTCCCGGTTTTATGGTAAGCATTATCTCGTCATCTGCAAGCACTGCAGATATCGGAAGGACACCTCCGGAGATAGCTTTTCCCAGAATAACAATATCCGGTCTTATCTCTTCGTGGTCACAGCATAGCATCTTGCCGGTACGGGCGATTCCTGTCTGAACCTCATCTGCAACAAACAGAACATTGTGCTTTTTGCACAGGTCGTAACATTTTTTTAGATAGCCGTCGTCCGGAACAAAGACCCCTGCTTCTCCCTGAATAGGCTCAACCAAAAATGCTGCTATGCTCTTTCCGTAATTTGTAAGCACCTCTTCCAGAGCAGATACGTCATTATATGGAATTTTTATTAGCCCGGGAGTAAATGGACCATAACCTGCATATGAATCCGGGTCTGTGGAGAGGGAGACAATGGATATTGTGCGACCGTGAAAATTTCCCTCACACCCTACAATCATCGCCATATTCTCGTGTATCCCTTTTTTTGCATATCCCCACCTTCTGGAGAGCTTAAGGGCTGTCTCAACGGCCTCTGCTCCTGAGTTCATCGGTAGGACCTTGTCGTACCCGAAATAGTTGTGAATAAACTCTTCATAAGGGCCAAGTGTGTCGTTGTAAAAGGCTCTTGATGTGAGGCATAGCTTTTGTGCCTGGTCTGTTAGTGCTTTTACGATTTTAGGGTGACAGTGGCCCTGATTCACTGCGGAGTAGGCAGAGAGAAAATCGAAGTATCTTTTATTGTCGACGTCCCATACATACGCCCCCTCTCCTCTTGACAATACAACCTCTAAAGGGTGATAGTTATGAGCTCCGAAATGCTCCTCCTGTGTAATAAAAGTCTGAGATTTTGGTGAAATTTTCATTACTTTGTTTTATGAAATGAGTAAACTTGTCTTCTAGCGCAAATTTAGCTCATATTTTGGTCGTAAAATGTTAATAAGTTGTTTGTAATTACGGAAAATAGTCTTACCTTTGCAACCCGTTTTGTATAACGAAAATAGTTAAAGCTAAGAATAACAAGTAATTATGCCAACAATTCAACAGTTAGTTCGCAAGGGACGTGAGGTTATCGTAGAGAAAAGTAAATCTCGCGCACTTGACTCTTGTCCTCAGAGACGCGGAGTATGTGTACGTGTTTACACTACAACTCCTAAAAAACCAAACTCAGCTATGCGTAAAGTAGCTCGTGTACGCCTTACAAACCAAAAAGAGGTGAACGCATATATCCCGGGTGAAGGTCACAACCTTCAGGAGCACTCAATTGTGCTTGTACGCGGTGGTCGTGTGAAAGATCTTCCAGGTGTTCGTTATCACATCCTTCGCGGTGCTCTTGATACTGCAGGTGTAGACGGACGTAAGCAAAGCCGCTCACTTTATGGCACGAAGAGGCCTAAGAAAGGCGCAGTTAAAGCTGCGGTAAAGAAAAAGTAATAACAAAATCAAATTTAAGTAAATGAGAAAAACGAAGCCTAAAAAGAGGATTCTGCTTCCCGACCCAAAATTTCACGACTCTTATGTAACAAGATTTGTGAATAACCTTATGATTCAGGGAAAGAAGAGTATCGCCTATCGCATCTTCTATGATGCGCTTGACATCATCGGCGAAAAGATGAAAGATTCTGACAAGGCTCCTTTAGAGATCTGGAAAAAAGCATTAGAGAATGTAACACCACAAGTTGAGGTAAAAAGCCGCAGGGTTGGTGGAGCAAACTTCCAGGTTCCTACAGAGGTGCGTCCCGAAAGGAAAATTTCAATCTCGATGAAAAACCTTATTATGTACGCACGTAAACGTTCGGGCCACACTATGGCCGACAAACTTGCCGCAGAGATAATGGCAGCCTTTAACAACGAGGGTGCTTCTTATAAGAGAAAAGAGGATATGCACAAAATGGCGGAGGCTAACAAGGCGTTTGCACATTTCCGTTTTTAAGCACCAAATAGTACCACTATCCAAATAAATGGCAAGAGATTTAAAATATACAAGAAATATCGGCATAATGGCTCACATTGATGCCGGTAAAACTACTACATCCGAACGAATTCTTTTTTACACAGGTAAGACTCACAAAATCGGCGAAGTTCACGACGGAGCCGCAACTATGGACTGGATGGTTCAGGAGCAGGAGAGAGGAATAACAATCACCTCTGCAGCTACAACAGCATTCTGGGACTACAATGGAGACCTGTATCAGATAAACCTTATAGATACCCCGGGACACGTAGATTTTACAGTTGAGGTCGAGAGATCTCTTCGTGTACTTGATGGCACTGTTGCCACATTCTGCGCCGTTGGTCGCGTTCAGCCTCAATCTGAGACTGTATGGCGTCAGGCAGATAAGTATCACGTTCCCAAAATGGCTTACGTAAACAAAATGGACCGTACCGGTGCCGATTTCTATGCTGTTGTCGAAGAGATAAACAGTAAGTTGGGTGCCAATGCAGTTCCGATTGCACTACCTATCGGGGCTGAAGATAAATTCGAGGGGATAATTGACCTTATTACAAATAAAGCATACTATTACGACCAGGACAATAAAGAGCTTATAAACTATGTCGTAAAAGAGGTGCCTGCAAATATGGTTGCAGAGGCAGCTGAGTGGAGAGGTAAACTGGTTGAGTCAATTGCAGAGTACAACGACGCAATACTTGAGAAGTTCTTCGACGATCCTGACTCTATATCCGACACCGAAATTATAGATGCACTTCGCAAAGCTACCATAGATATGGCAGTTGTACCTGTGACGTGCGGCTCATCATTCAAAAATAAAGGTGTTCAGTATCTGCTGGATTCTGTGATGCGCTACCTGCCATCACCACTCGACATCGGTGACATTAAGGGTATCAACCCGGACACAGAAAAAGAGGAGATTCGCAAAACAGATATTAAAGAGCCTTTCTGCGGTCTTGTTTTCAAGATTGCAACCGACCCTTATGTGGGACGTCTGGCATATATCAGAGCTTACTCCGGAAAACTTGATTCAGGATCTTATGTCCTAAATACACGTTCCGGCAAGAAAGAGAGAGTTGCCCGTCTTTACCAGATGCACTCAAACAAACAGAATCCAATCGACTTTGTAGAGGCAGGTGATATCTGCGCTGCTGTTGGCTTCAAGGAGCTTCGCACAGGAGATACCGTTTGTCTTGAGAGCAAACCAATCGTTCTTGAATCTATGTCTTTCCCGGATCCTGTTATAGGTCTTGCAGTTGAGCCAAAAACTCAGAAAGATCTAGACAAATTGGGAATGGCACTCTCTAAACTATCCGAAGAGGATCCTACATTTACAGTTCGCACCGACCACGAGACCGGGCAGACAGTAATCAGCGGAATGGGTGAACTCCACCTGGAGATTATCGTAGACCGTCTAAAGAGGGAGTTTGGAGTGGAGATAAACCAAGGTGCTCCTCAGGTTAACTACAAAGAGGCTATCCGCTCAACCGTTCAGCATCGCGAGGTGTTCAAGAAGCAGACCGGTGGTAGAGGTAAGTTTGCAGATATTATTTTTGAAATAGGCCCTGCAGATGAAGGTATTTCGGGACTTCAGTTCATAGATGAGGTAAAAGGCGGTAATATCCCAAGAGAGTATGTACCATCTGTTGAGAAGGGCTTCAAAGCTGCTCTCTCAAATGGTGTTCTTGCAGGGTATGAAGTTACATCTCTTAAGGTTGTTCTTAAGGATGGTTCATTCCACGCTGTTGACTCAGATGCTCTTTCGTTTGAAATATGTGCAAGACAGGCATTCCGTAAAGCTTGCCCTAAAGCACACCCTTACATTCAGGAGCCTATTATGTCTCTTGAAGTTGTTACACCGGAAGATTATCTTGGAGATGTTATCGGTGACCTTAACAAACGCAGGGGCCAGATAAACAATATGGACTCAAAAGGTAATGCAAGGATAGTGAAGGCTAAAGTGCCTCTCTCGGAGCAGTTCGGTTATGTAACCATACTGCGTACCCTATCATCCGGACGCGCTACCAGCACAATGGAGTTCTCTCACTATACCGAACTTCCTGCTAATCTTGCAAAAGAGGTTATTGAGAAAGCCGGCGGAAAGAAATTTGATAACGACCAAGACGAATAAAAAGAGAAAAAATTAAAGATATGAGCCAAAAAATAAGAATTAAGCTAAAATCTTACGATCATATGCTCGTTGATAAATCGGCAGACAAGATCGTTAAAACAGTTAAAGCTACCGGTGCTGTTGTAAGTGGTCCTATTCCACTCCCTACAGACAAGAAGATCTTCACCGTAAACCGCTCAACTTTCGTTAACAAGAAAGCCCGCGAGCAGTTCGAACTGAACTCTTTCCGCCGTCTGCTGGATATCTACAGCTCTACTCCAAAAACAGTTGACGCATTGATGAAACTTGAACTTCCTAGCGGAGTTGAAGTAGAGATCAAAGTCTGATAGAGAAAATTGAAATAATTGAGATAGAGACTGCATTTAATAATAGGAGTTAATAGATTTTTATTATTTTTGCAGTCCGTTTCGGGCCCATAGCTCAGTTGGTTAGTAGCACCTGACTCATAATCAGGGGGTCGCTGGTTCAAGCCCAGCTGGGTGTTCACTTCCTCCGGTCGGTGCTCTCGCCCATAAAGGGCTCGGGTCAAGCCCAGTTTTGGGCACAAATCTAGATATTGCATACGATTTGGATAAAAAGAGCAGTTTACAACAATAATTGCTAATTTTGAATTTAATAATCCAAATCTGCAGAAAATATAGTGTAAAAATTTCTGTTATGGTTCCAAAAATAGGTATTGATCTTAGCTTCTCTACCGATGTGCAGATAGAACAATTGGATTGGGACAGCATAGAATGTAAATAGAAAATAAAAATCAGGTAATCCCTAAATAATGAGAAATCATATCAGAATCTAATGAAGAAAACACTTATAGTCAGCGGCATAATATTAGTCGCAGCAATCATTACACTAGTTGTAATAAACAAGATTGTATCAAAAAAGGATGCATCAATCCTTTATGTTGAATCCATCAGAGGCCAATTTGACATTATTGTCACTACTACAGGAGAGTTACAGGCAAAACAGTCGACCGAAATTTATGGTCCGGAGATGGCACAAGGCAGAAATTTCAGGTCTATGGAGATTAAAATAACCGATCTGGTTCCGGAAGGGACAGAGGTTAAACAAGGTGATTATGTTGCTACTCTTGACAGAACTTCCTTTGATAACAGCCTCAAGGAAGAGCTTGAAAAGTTGAGGTCAGTAGAAACTAATATGGAGATGAAGCTCCTTGACACAACTGTAACCCTAAGCAACTTAAGGGATAATGTAAAGAATCTCACATATACAGTTGAAGAGGCAGAAATTACGCTGCAGCAGTCGAAATACGAACCTCCAACAACAATACGTCAGGCAGAACTTTCTCTCGATAAAGCAAAGCGGTCACTGGAACAGTCTCAAAGAAGCTATAGCTTAAAGGTAGAACAGGCAAAATCAGATATAAGATCCTTAAAAGCCAACCTTGTAGATCAGCGTATAAAAGTAAGTGACCTTCAGGAGGTCTTGTCAAATTTCGTTATTAAAGCACCATCGGCAGGAATGATTATCTATAAAAGAGACAGAGGAGGGTCAAAAAGAAAAATTGGTTCTTCAATAAATCCGTGGGATAATGTAGTTGCCACACTTCCAGATATGACCTCTATGATATCTAAGACCTATGTGAACGAAATTGATGTAAGCAAAGTTAAACTGGACCAAAAAGTTGAGATAATAGTAGATGCATTTCCCGATAAATCATATTCCGGATTTGTAAGAAGTGTTGCTAACATTGGTGAGCAATTACCAAATGCCGATGCTAAAGTGTTTGAGGTAACTATAGAGGTAGAAGGATCCGACCCGATTTTAAGACCGTCAATGACAACTGGTAACAAGATAATTACCAAAACTATTCCAGATGTTATCTATATTCCTATGGAGTGTGTTCAGGCCGGGACAGACAGTATCCCGTTTGTTTATATGAAAAACAGGAAAAAACAGATTGTAGTTTTGGGAGACTCTAATGAAAACGATGTCATTATAGAACAGGGCCTTAATGTAGGAGAAAAAATTTATCTAAGCATTCCTGAAGATGCCGAAAGGTTTAATTTAGTTGGGCAGGAGTTAATATCTGCAATAAAAGATAAGGCGAAAGCATTGAAGGAAGAGGAGAAGCGTATTAGGATGGAGGCAGAAAAAGCCAAAGTAAAAAGAGGAGGAACAATGCACATTACGCCAGAAATGATAAATCAATTCCAAAACAACAGAAACAGACAGCCAAGAGGAGAGGTTAATACCAGAGACACCTCCTCTGCCAGACCTAGAAGAAACCTACAGCAAAGTCCTCAAAACAGAAATTAAAATGTTTAAATTTATATACAGGTACTTTCATGATATTGAAATTGCTATAGAATCACTCGTTTCCAATAAACTAAAGTCGGTTCTGACAGCTCTTGGAATTATATTTGGTGTTGCTGCAGTAATAGCTATGCTTGCCATTGGAAAGGGGGCAAAGCAGGAGATTATGGAACAGATGAAAATGGTTGGGGTCAACAATATTATTATTAATCCAATAATTGCAGACAAATCCTCTTCAAGCGAAGAGGGAGAAAAACAGCAGAAGAAATTCTCAAGAGGATTGAATATGCTCGACGTAGATGCCATAAAGGAGACACTCCCATCGGTTAAGAGAATTAGCCCCGAAATATCATTCACGTCAAACGCAATGCTCAATGGCGTAAAATATAGCGCCAAACTAGTCGGGGTATCAAATGACTATTTTTATTTATATAATCTTCCTTTGGTAGAGGGAGCTTTTTTTAATGAGTATCAGGAGAAGAATGGCATACAAGTCTGTATTATAGGTGCTAACATACGGGCGAAATTCTTTAGTAAAATCAATCCACTCAACCAGTATATAAAATTTAACGGTATCTGGCTTAAGGTAATAGGCGTACTCCAGAAAACAAATGTCACCCTCACCGGATTTGAGGAGAAGGGTGTGAACGTCTACAACGACAACATCTATATTCCAATTCAGACGTTGTTGTTAAGATATCAGAACAGAGCACTCCTGAATACAAAAATGGTTTCGGAGGTAAGCACGGTAAGTTTTTTCGGAGGTGGTGGTATGGGCCGAATTGTTATAAACACTTCCGATGCAACAAGCAAAACAGAAACAAATTACAATCAGTTGGACAGAATAGTGGTGCAGGTAAATGAGACAGAACAGCTTGCCACAACTACCGAAGTTTTGAGCCGGATGTTGACAAGACGCCATACAGGAGTGAAGGATTTTGAGATAACCGTGCCTGAATTACTGCTCAAGCAACAACAACGGACAAAGGACGTTTTCAATATTGTTTTAGGAGCGATAGCAAGTATCTCTCTTATTGTTGGAGGTATCGGAATTATGAACATAATGTTCGCCTCTGTTATGGAAAGGATTAAGGAGATAGGTACAAGAATGGCTCTTGGAGCGAAGAAGATGGACATTGTAGTACAATTTCTTGCAGAAGCTGTTCTTATCAGTGTCAGTGGAGGTTTTATAGGAGTGTTTATTGGGGTTATAATGGCTAAGCTGATTGAACAGGTGGCGGGAATAATGACTATAGTATCGTTTTTTTCTGTTTTTATTGCTTTCGGAGTCTCTGTGAGCATAGGAATAATATTTGGCTATTCACCGGCAAAGAGAGCGTCAGAAAGAGACCCAATTGAATCATTGAGATATGAATAAATTATTAAAAATGAATAAATTACTTTTATTTTCGATAGTAACATTGCTTCTCTTCTCCACAAAGAAAATCAATGCACAGGAGGTTATAAAACTCACTTTCCAGGAGGTCATAAAACTCTCCGAAGAACAATCACCTAATGCACTTATGGCCAAGCACACATACCGTGCGAGTTACTGGAACTACAGGACATTTGTTGCACAGTACCGGCCCTCTCTCACGCTTACCGGAACTACTCCGGACTATAGTACTGCCTATGATAAAGTGTGGAATTCACAATTTGAAAGGTGGGATTATAAAGCAACAAATATAATAAGTAACTATTCATCACTCGTCCTTTCTCAAAACATCGGTTTTACAGGCGGATCAATCTCTCTCTCTTCCGATCTTACACTATATAATGATATTGAGAACAATTCACACAGGTTTATATCCTCTCCAATAAATATTGGCTTAACACAACCTTTGTTTCGATACAATGCCCTTAAGTGGCAAAAGAAGATAGAACCCCTACGGTATCAAGCTGCAAAAAAAACCTTCATTACAAGCATAGAATCTGTGCATCAACAAGCCGTTTCGTTTTTTTTCTCGCTTGCACTTGCACAGATCAATAAGCAGATTGCCGATATAAACTATTCTAATGCAGATACTCTCTGGAGGATATCCAAGGGACGATATGAACTTGGAACAATTGCAGAAGATGAGCTATTACAGATGCAGCTATCGTGGCTCAATGCTGAGACATCAAGAAAAGAGGCAGAAATAAATCTCAGGGACAGGGAGATAAGAATGAGGTCGTTTTTAGGATTTAATGAAAATGTCCGGTTGGAACTTACACTCCCTACAGAGATTCCATCCTTGCAGGTTAGTATCCAGGAGGTCTTTGATCTTGCAATGGCAAATAACCCGGAGATACTAACCCAGCAACTTAAGTTACTTGCAGCCCAAAGCAATGTTGCACAAGCAAAAGCAGAAAGTGGATTTAATGCGAACCTTATTGCTTCATTTGGATTACGCGATCAGGACCCCAATTTTAGACTTGCGTATTCTGATCCGAATCAACAACAGAGAATAAGAATAGGTTTTTCTTTTCCGATTCTGGACTGGGGCCTTGGCAAGGGTAAATATAAAATGGCCAAATCTAGTCTGGAGCTTGCACAGGTTCAGTCAGAACAGACGATTGCCGACTTCCAGCAAAATCTTTATCTTGATGTAGAGAAGTTCAATCTCCAGGCAGCTCAGGTAGGGATTGCCGCAAAGTCCGATACTGTAGCTCAAAAAATGTTTGAGGTAACAAAACAGAGATTTCTTATCGGGAAGATTTCAGTACTTGAACTTAATAACGCTGATTCAAAAAAAGACCAGAATAAGCGGGCATATGTACAATCCCTACAGAACTACTGGAACTTTTTCTATAATCTCCGTAGCCTTACTTTATATGATTTTGTCAACAAGAGGCCACTCGAAACAGATTATGACAATCTGATCAAATAATATTTTCCACACCGGATACGTCAATTTTTCGCTCTATCCTTATCCAATGAATACTAGTATTGAATCTATGAGAACCAACAATTCATAGAGTTCATTATGAGGTGTATCCCACTAGGGTAAAGCCCGGCTGGAGATAATGTTACGGTTGATTTTTCAGGAAATCTCCGTCAATAATTAAAAGCTTTACTCCGTTTTCGGTAGTGGAGCGATGCGAACTCAAATCATCTGTTAAAGGCAATGGACAATATGACCTTTGGTACACCAGTGGTCGGCAACATATCCTTTTGAGTACTCAACCAGCCTTACACGGAGTCCTTCAAACTGTATAGTTTGCCACCATGCTGTTCCGGTTTCTCCTTTATGTTCGCTTCTAGGCACATCTGTCCAGTCAATGGTCATAAATGGTATATTCATATTCCTAAAAAATTAAATTAGTTTTGTAGGTAAATATGCGAATTATATCTATAAATGCCTTAAAATATAGCAAATTAGTTTTCTCAAGTACTTTGGCAAGGCTACCCAACCTTGTGGAAAACTTTAGGTGACGTACATTTTATGTAACTTGCGTTTAAATAAACCCAAACGAATAGTATGAAAAGATTTTTTACAACTCTTCTAGCCACTGCTGCTCTGGTTTTACCTATACAATCTCAAGGGCAGATTCCCGCAAAGTGTCCTGTTTATCAGTTTGAATATATCAAAATGCTGCCTGCTTCTCCTGTTAAGAATCAGGCTGTGACGGGTACTTGCTGGTCTTTTGCAACAACCTCATTTTTTGAATCGGAACTTATAAGGATGGGCAAAGGTGAGTTTGACCTCTCGGAGATGCACACTGTAAGATACAATTATGTAAATCGTGTTAAAGACAATTTTTTAAAGGGTGGCAAAGGGAATCTTCAGGAGGGGAGTCTTTCAAATATGATGTTTGATGTGGTAAATGATCTGGGCATTGTCCCTGAGGAGGCCTATAATGGTATAAATTATAAATCTGCAACACACGATCACACATTGCTCAATGAGTATGTAAATGTAATAGCTCAAGTACCTGTAAAACACAAGATAGTCACTGCTGAGTTTGACAAACTGCTTAACTCTCTGCTGGATATATACCTGGGAGTGGTACCTAAAGAGTTTAGCTACAAAGGAAAAGAGTATACTCCAGTGAGCTTTTATCAAAGTTTGGGGTTAAATACTAATGACTACATCTTTCTTACAAGCTTCACCCACCACCCCTATTACAAAGAGTTTATGCTGGAGATTCCGGATAACTGGAACGGCGGCCGTTACTATAATCTGCCACTGGAGGAGTTTATGCAGGTAATAGACAACTCTATTGAGAAGGGTTTTACCGTATGCTGGGATGGTGATATGAGTGAGAAGAGCTATTCAGATAAAGCCGGCCTGGCAGTAATGGCCGATGCACAGGAGCTGGCCTCTGAGGAGGGCTCTAAACTCAATTTTAACAAAATCTACAAAGAGGTTAAAACAGATGCCTCATCCCGCCAATTAGGTTTTGATACTAAAGCCACCACAGATGACCATCTGATGCATCTGATTGGAAAGGCAAAGGATAAAAACGGTACAATTTACTATGTTGTAAAGAACTCCTGGAAGCCCGAAATCAACCGTTTTGGCGGGTATAACCACCTCTCGCTCGAATATGTTAGAGCAAAAACCATCTCAATATTGGTTCACAAAAGTGCTGTTCCCGTTGAGATTTTAAGAAAATTTCACGAATAAAAAAGAGAGGGAAAAATAAATACCCTTTAAGCTCTCTAAAGAAACTCAACTACTTCTTTGCCAAAAATCTGGTCAAGTCGTTTAAAAATATCATAACCATCAATAGGTTCGGCTGTTCCTTCGGGAGTGATCAAAACATATGTAGGATATTCAGTGATGTTGTATTGTTTAGAAACCGAGTTGTCTATGTCAAATACATTTATAAACTCCTCCATTTTGAATTTACTTACGGTATTACGCCATTTATCCTCTTTATCGCTGCAGGCAATAGCAACAACAACTATGTTATTCCGATATTTTTGATGGTATTCGAGCAACTTTGGCATTGACTCAAGGCACCAACCGCACCAACTTCCCCAAAATTTAAGCACTAAATATCTGCCTTTGAGCGAGGATAGCCTCAACTCTTTTCCATCAATTGTTCTAAGGCTAAAATCCGGAGCAGTTTTGCCATTAAGAGCCCGGAATGCATCCTCTTTTATCTTAGCCTCTCTTTTGTATTTGTCACTGTTTTGCGCGTAATTCAGATATCTTTTATATTCAAATGCCAATGGAGATTCAAGAGCTTCTCTTCCCAGCTTAATACTATATGCAACAATCGCTTCAGTGTCATTATAATAATTTGTGTAAATCAGATGTGGAGTGATTGGTGAATTTAAATTGTTTTCGATAAAGTCAGAGGTAATTCTTCTGATGGGATCCATCGCAGCTTTGAGCATTGACTGTCCTTCAATAATTGGTTCTTTGGCTTCTCTTAATTTTGCTATCTCTTTAAGGGCATCGAATCTTTTTCTTTGATATTCAAAAAGTTGATTTCTATAATCTGAATACATTTCAACAAGTGGCGATCCCTTAAGAGTGTATTGAATGACTTTGCCATCATAGTTTGCGTCAACAGTAATCTTCTCCCCTTTATCCACGAACAGTTCAATAAAATCGGACAAATATGCACTAAATATTCCGCTGCGGGATATCTTAGCCGTGCCTCCCGCCGGAATGATGTTGACACTTGTGAAGTAGTCGTTCTCTATCTCAAACGAAAACCAGCCTTCCTTCATAACTAGTGTGTCTGAAATTAAGGACTCGTAAACAGCTTTACCATTGGAATCAAATGCACTTAAGGAGATAAACAGAGTATCATTCGTTAGCCCTTTTATTCTGCCGGAAACGATAGAATTAGCTGCAAAAGATTTAATTGGAAAGAGGAATAATAGCAGAAGTGAAAACAAAAGTATACTCTTAAATATTACTCTTGCACCGTTCTCATTGCTTGCATTTATTGTCTTCATAAAAAATAGATTATATAAAACAGATTTTTATCCAAAGATAAGACCATTAGCGATAATCCTGTTTGAATATTCTTATAATTATTAAAAAATAAGAGGAAAGAGGAATGTGACAATTGCTGTCCAGATCACATATATAGGCAGATATCGGGAGATGGTCTCTCCTACTGTGTTTATCTCAGATTTGTGTGAAATCACTTTGTAGAGTTGGATTGTTACAATTATCAGGTTTATCAGGATGAGAAGATTTGCCCCAAGAACTGCTGCTCTGTTTGGGGTTATCCCCCATTCCGATATTCGGAACACTATTGCAGATAGAGCCACTCCGTTTACAATTATGGTTACTGCAGATAGCAGGAACAGAATCCAATTTTGGAAATTAGTTTTGGGTCTGTCCGTTGTATCTGCAGCAGAGAAGAAGATTAGGGCCATTACTCCAATGAGCAAAATATTGAAGATGAGCAGAAATTCCCTGTTATTGTATGGGTCTTTACCGGAGAAAATAATTGCTGTAAGATATACTACAAGCATAACCAGTACAAGTGGGCTAAAGATTTTGGCAATCAGCGGAGATACCTTCCCTATCAATTGAGGGTTTGTTTGGATTAGATATGTCCCGACAATAGGGGCTGCGACTAACCCGAATATTCCGATATTTTGAAAGTAGAAGTCTGCAATCTTCAAATCTATCAGCTCAAACAGGGCTATTGTAATTGCAGATAATAGCCCTCCCGAGATAAGAATGAGTGTGGTTATAACCGCAAGGTCTCCGCTGTATTTTAAGTAGCCGAGGCGCTTTTGAAGAGCATTTTTTATCTCGCCGGTAAATGCGAATCCAAGGATTGACCACATTAGTAGAATCAAGTGAATACAAGCTAAAATAAGGGTGTCGTTCTCTACGTTGGGGAGTAAGTTTATATAAACTGCACTAACAATAAAAATTGCGGCAATGGATGCTATTTTTGTTGCAGATAGTTGGTTCTTCCAACTAAAATAGAGTGCCAATACCGGGAAAATTATGAATCCGATATTTCTTGGATAGAAGAACTCCTCGTCGAGTGAAAAAATTACGGGTAGTTTTGCTATGAAACCGGCAATTATTGATGCGAAAACAATAAAGAGAATCTCTTTGTGTTTAGTAAGCTCTTTTTTAATCATTTTTTTATTTTTTAATTATTATCGGTACTGAGAATTTTAACAACTCTTATTAGTTCCACAGTGTTCCGTCAAGACCCAGAACTGTTCCCATCCACACTGCGACAAGATATGCAAGCACGCTGATGAGATTTGCAAATATCTTACTCCATAGCCCCTGATTTCTCATAAAATCCATAAAGTAATAGAATACTCCGCCCATTGCACCGGCTATGGGAACCACGACAAGTGGCCTTACCATCCAGAACTTTGGCCACTCCGGATTTGGATCATCTACTCCGGCTAAAAAAAGTGCTATAAGAATTAGGGCTATCCCTCCCCCCTGAAGCATTCTTTTGTATACCGATCCTGTGTGAAATTGATTTGATTTTGTGATGTTCGTTCTCATTTTTGTTAGTATTTAATTAATCAAAGTGCTTTGTTTTTCAAAGTATAAATGTAAAAAAATAGGTTGTATCTATATTGATCTGCTTGATTTTATGTAATTCTCCAACGCTTCAAGGTGTTCATTGAAAGCTCTCTTTCCAAGGTTGGTTATAAAGTATCTGGTGTTTGGCTTTTTACCTATAAACGATTTTTCTACACCAATAAACTCCTCTTTCTCGAGAGCTTTTATATGGCTTGCAAGATTTCCGTCGGTAACTTCAAGGTAATCCTTAAGGGAGTTGAAGTCTAACGAATCATTTACTGCAAGTGCCGACATAATTCCCAGACGGATCCTGCTTTCGAATGCTTTATGTAGTTTGTTTATAGAAATATTCACCTTTCGTATTTATAATACATATAGATTCCGTAAATAATGTGGGCAACTCCAAAACCCAAAGCCCATAAAAGTAATCCGTATTCAACGAAGAAGACACCGGCCAAACCTAATAAGATTTGAACATAGCCCAATATCTCAACCTCTTTGATCGTTAACCGGCTTGCATTAAAAAGGGCCAGTCCGTAAAAGAGAAGAGAGAAGGGTGCAATCAGTCCTGTTAGGCCGTTTAAGATGAGCATTATAATTAGAACTCCTCCGGCAACCATTGGAACTGACATCCCTATCAGGAGCCTTTTGGTTGTGGGGTTCCATAACTTCTCGCCCCTTTTGTCAGATTTTTTATAAGTGAAATAGAGTGCTGTTACCAGAGCAAGAGTTAAAACCATAATAGCTAATAAAATAATATTCATATAGATAGCTAAATAACCATCCTCGCCTGTGAAATTAAATATTACCTTATCCGGATTAAAATTAAAAACCTTATAAGCTATCAAAGCTCCGGCAAGAGCATAGATTCCGGCCATTATGCCGGCCCAGCCGGAAAGCGATAAAAACTTTGAAGAGCGCTCCATCATCGAGCGAATCTCTGTTATCTCCTGTTTAAAATCTTTCTCTTTCATTGAAAGTACTTTTTTTTGCAAAGTAAAATTAAATTTTTCAAACTACCAAATGAATGGCTAAAGATTATATCTACTCTGCCAAATCTTATAAATATTTGGAAAATGTAAAGAATCTAGTTTTTAACACACCTTACAGAAAAACCGCTTGTCTTGAAAGCTTGTGGATTTGTGGCTTTACTGTATCCGCTAAAAATACTTCTCGACCAGGCTTTTGTTGCATCTTGCACGGTAGATGTCCACCAATAAGTAGATAACCCAATCTCTTGATCATAAAAATATCCCTGATAATGACGCCATCCTGCTGGAATGGCGGAGAATCCACTTTGGTTGTTTGAAGTCTGGTTATTCCCTACAGTCCCGGGTGTTACGCTTGCATTCCATCCCGATTTTTCCGATAGTGATTTTGCAGTATCATCCCCACTACCCAGGTAACCATATCCGTTGTTAGTCAGATATGTCTCTAGGACATTCCAATCATCATTTGTGGAGACTCTCCATCCTGTAGGACATAGTTTCCCCGTAGCAACTGCATAGTAATTATATAACCTACCATTTGCTACAGAATTTACAGGGATATTATTATAGTCGCAGTAGCCTGGTGTTGTTGCGTTTTCCCAAATTGTCTTGTCTGATATATTTTGAATTGGGGCATTGTCATTATATCTTGTTGTCTTAAGGTTTTCTGCCATCCACGTCTGGGTCCCGATTGTGACAATATTATAAACATTCCCAGCTATGTCTGTAATTGTTGTATTGACTGAAATGTAGTTGTTTTTCGTCTCTGTAGATGAACCGTGCTCGTTGGTTGCTGTAAGTGAAACGGTATAACTTCCAACTGCGGTATAAACGTGTGATGGATTCTGTAGTGTGCTTGTACCTCCGTCTCCAAAATTCCAGCTCCAGCTTATAGGGTTGTTTGTAGATTGATCTGTGAACTGCACAGCTCCTCCGGGCAGTATTGCAGTAGGAGATGCAATGAATGCAGCAATCGGAGGAGTAGTGGTTGTAAAACTCACCTGCTCTCCGTATGCAGTGCCAATGTAATTTGTAGCATATGCTCTGGCATAATATTTTGTTCCTGGCTGCAGTCCTGTTATTGTTGAGTTGAAGGTTGCAATTGCAGATCCATTATTTGTTTTTGAATCGCTTATTGTTGGATTTTGATTAATACTCCAGCAAACTCCCTTCAGAGTTAATGGAATAATTCCATCTGTAGTAACATTATTCCCCTGAATTGCGGCAGTAGATGATGTTACATTTTCCGGCAATCCTGTTGTAACAGTAGGTAATTGAGGATGAGTATAGTCCATAGAATATCTGGAGTATGAGGTTCCAGAGCTGTTGATGGCAAAAGCCCTGAACTTATATGTTGTACCAGATACCAGATTATCCAATCTAACAGTAAATTTGCCATTTCCGGTGCCCGAAGTTTTGTATTGATGATTAAGTGTTGGTTGCTCATTGGTTGTAGACCAACAAACTCCTCTCATTGTTACCGGTGCTCCTCCGTCGTGCCTTACATCTCCCTCTATTTCATAGACACCGGATGCCAAGATTCCGACCTCATCAAAAATGACATAAGGTGATGAAACTACCGCAGGATAAATGTCATTTAATATCTCAACATCATACTTGGAGAGGGAATCCCTCTGTACATCATATACAGAATTATCTTTTTTAACAATTGTAGGCTTCTCGTTCTTCGAGAAGGCATTTGGAGAGTAGAGCATTATTGAATTAAAGTCCAAAGCATCCGATGGATTTACCTTCCCATTGGATAATTTATTAAAATTATTCTCGTATCCTTTTATTATATTGGTATCTATAATTATAAGATAGTCATCCCTGTCCGGTCTACTGTGCTCGTGTTTTATTCCCAAAGAGTGACAAATTTCGTGAATAATAGTTCCTTTTGTACCCCAATCGGCTAGCCAAATACTCTGTTTACCTCCTATTCTGCCTACGTATGAAGAACATCCATCCTTGTCCCATATGAATTCAATATAGTTGGCATCGTAAAATGTGGGGATAAAAATAAGATTTGTTCTCTGTGTTATTTCAAGAATAGCCGACTCGATTAAAGATTTATTAACCTTGCTACCAATTTTGTAAAAAACTCTGTTTTCCGGCCAATAATTTATTGTAGAAGTAATTGCAGTTCCCTTTGTTGCTTGATTTTCAGGCGATGAAATTATAATATCTCCCTGAAAAATTTTAAAGCCATTAATATCTAAACAGTTTACAGTAAGTCCATCAAAAATTGCAGTTGCAGGAGTCCCTGCCGATCCGGGAAACATCATCTCTGTCTTAACCAGCGACTCTACGCCCTTTGTGGTAAAAGAGAGTTCGCTTCCGTAAGAGGTTCCGGCACTGTTTACTGCATATGCCCTCACATAATATTTTGTGTTGGGATCTAACCCCGAAATATTGCTTGAATAGGCTTGAGATCCTGTGCCATTGCTAGTTTTACTTCCGTCAAAAGTTGGGTTTTGAGCTGTGCCCCAGCACACTCCCTTTTGAGTAATCTCTCCTCCTCCGTTTGTTGGAATTGACCCTCCACTGCTTGCAGATGCCGTTGTAATTGATGAAACTGTTGCTGTTAAAACAGTTGGTGCAGTGGCAGATGTCGCAGTTGAAACCTGACTTCCATAGGCTGTACCAACACTGTTAGTTGCATACGCCCTTACATAATAGGTTGTTCCGGGTTGAAGATTTGTAAGAGTGCTGCTAAAAGAGCCTGTACCAGATCCATCGGTGGTATGAGCATCAGATGTTGTTGGGTTTTGATTTGCGCTCCAGCAGACACCTCTGGCTGTTACTGCAGCCCCTCCGTCATCTGTAACATTTCCCCCGGAGCCTGCCCCGGACGAAGTAACATTAGTGATTGCAGATGTTGAAACTATAGGGATTGTTTTAGGGGGATCTTTTTTGCAATTAACTACGGCTGTTAGAAACACCAAAGTGGCCACTAACATAAAAATATTAGCTGATTTTTTCATAGTTACTATTTTAGGTGGCTACAATATATTGTGGTACAAGGTTCTCCTTTTGATTATAACCCTCACAAAATCTTTCACGAATACATATTAGCGTTTTGATGTCTCTAAATAAGCCGTTTCTAAGATAGAGTAATTATTCAAAAAAAACAACACTTTTGTAATATCTTGCCGTTTCTTGCGACTAATATGGGTGAAAAGAAAAAGTATTATGGATATTAAAAGAGAACAGGAGTTTATCGGTTTTATAGAGGAGAACCAAAACATTATCTATAAAATCTGTTTTCTCTATTCAGATGAGACACAGAGTCACGAAGATCTCTTTCAGGAGGTGGTAATCAACTTGTGGAACGCCTGGCCAAGGTTTCGCGGGGAGTGTAAAGTCCAGACGTGGGTTTACAGGATTGCCCTAAACACTTGCGTTAGCTTTCTTAGAAAAAAGAGCTCCAGACCTTCACACGTGCCTCTGGCAGCTAATATTGAGTTAGTAGCCGAGGAGTCCGGTATTGCAATGGTAAGAGAGCTCTACAGAATGATAAATACCCTTGACAAGATTGAGAAGGCTATAGTGCTGCTTTATATTGAAGAGAGGTCTCACGACGAAATTGCCCAGATTATAGGAATCTCCCGCTCCAATGTTGCCGTAAAGCTTTTTCGCATCAAAGAGAAGCTAAAATTAATGTCAAAAAATGATTAAAAATGGAATTAGATGAGATAAAAACAAACTGGCAGGAGCTCTCCAGGAGAGTTGAAAAGTCAGAAATATTCAATAGAAAAGTTATAATGAATATGCTCCGCAGAAACGCAGACTCTTCATTAGGCAGGATAGAGAGGTATGAGTACTTCTTTCTTATCATCTCTGCACTGGTCTCTGTTTTGTTTGCTGTGCTACTTTCACTGAACGATCAAAGAATCGTTAAAAACGAGAGTATTGTTGTATGTCTATCAATTATGGTAATTGCTGCAATCTGGCAGGGATACAAGATTTGGATGCTCAATAAACTCAATTATGAAACCTGTACTACTCTTGAGCTGATTGAGAGAGGCACCCGATTCAGGGTTGCCACCCTTATGAGGCTCATTGTTGGTATGTTACTACTCATACCCTCCGTTGGTTTGATAATATATTTCCAGAGAGATCTCTTCCCGCCTGAGATGTTTGCAGGTGTAGCTTTTGGAGGTGTATTGGGACTTATTATAGGATTAAAAGCTTTTTTCTTTCACTGGAAAAGTATTAACTCTCTTATCTCAGATCTTAAAGAGATGAAGAGTTATGAAAAAGAGTGATGTGTGAATAATACAACAATAATACGTTTCTGTATAACAAATTATGGTGATTAAAAGTGAACCTTTGTTTATCAACCGATTTGATTGATAAATATAAATAACAAGAAAATGAAAAAAACACTTTTAATTTTAGCAATGGTAGCCTTAACTACGGTAACCGTATTTGGACAGTATAACCAAGATTCAAGGAAGAGGGTTTCTGTTGGTTTAAAAGCCGGTATCAATTTATCAAATGTATATGATTCGGAGGGTGAACAATTCAATGCAGATGCCAAGTTAGGTTTGGCTGCAGGTCTTTTTGTCTCTATTCCATTGGGCTCTCTTTTTGGCATCCAACCGGAGATCCTTTTTTCACAAAAAGGTTACAGCGGTTCCGGTTCAATTTTAGGAAGCAACTACAGTTACAAATACACCAGTAATTTTGTAGATGTTCCTCTTTTGATTGCATTTAAGCCGGTCTCATTAATAACAATACTTGCAGGTCCTCAGTACTCTTTTCTGGTTAGTGATAAGTATGTATTTAACAGTGATGTTATAAATATAGATCAGCAAAATGAATTTGAAAACGATAATATCAGAAAAAACATTCTCTGTTTTATTGGAGGTGCAGATATAAATTTCAGTAAAATTGTAATAGGCGCAAGAGTCGGCTGGGATATTCAGGACAATAAAGGAGACGGGACATCTGAAACCCCACGTTACAAAAACGTTTGGTATCAGGCAACAATCGGGTTTAGGTTCTAGCCATTGATTTTTTAAGTTCTTAAGAGGGTGACCAAAAATTTGGTCACCCTCTTCCTACATATAAAAAGCTTAAGAGAGTAACCAAATTGTGTTTGAATATTTTTAAACATTGGTGAGGTTGAGAAAAAAAGTGATAAGTTTGTACAAACTTCACTTTTAAATGAGAAAAACCTTTAAACTTACCCTGCCTTGGCAAATTCTAATAGGAATTACACTTGGCGCTCTTTTTGGTATTTTTGGTCACGAATATACCCAATACACTAACTGGCTCGGTGAGATCTTTTTAAGGGGGTTGCAGATGGTAGTCATTCCTCTGGTCTTTAGTGCATTGATTATGGGGGTATCGAGTATTGGAGAGAGCACAGATCTTGGTCGCATTGCAGGAAAGACATTTGCCTACTATATAGTCACTACTCTAATTGCTTGTATCATTGGATTGCTGCTGGTTAATATTTTTCAACCCGGTATTGGGGTAGACCTTAATCTTAAAGAGAGTGTAACAAGTTTGGCAGCAACAGAGGTCTCATTTGTAGATCAGCTTTTGTCAATCGTGCCGAAAAACATTGTAAAGGCGATGGCAGACGGGCAGATGCTTCCGGTTATATTCTTTGCAATTTTGTTTGGATATTTCATAACTGTCACATCTGCAAAATCAAAGACAATCCTGACAGATTTCTTTAATGCTATGTACGAGGTAATGATTAAAATTACATTTCTTGTTATACGCTTTGCTCCGCTTGGGCTATTTGGTGTAGTCTCAAAAATGGTAGGCTCACACGCCGGTAACACAGAAACTCTCAAAACTATGTTCGGCAGTCTGGGTATTTATGCAGCAGTTATTGCGGGAGGTTGTCTTATTCACGGCCTTGGAATTCTACCGGCAATCTTTGCACTCTTTACCCGAAAAAACCCATTTAAGTTTATGCAGCAGATGGGGACAGGGCTTTTAACCACCTTCTGGACAGCATCATCTGCAGCATCACTCCCAATTACAATTCCGGACATTCAAACCAAGACAGGCGTCTCCCGTAAAATTGCAAGTTTTTGTCTCCCTTTAGGAAACACGGTCAATATGAACGGAACTGCACTTTATGAAAGCGTAACCGCGATCTTCATAGCACAGGTATATGGGATAGACCTTACAGTAGGGCAGCAGATTGTAATTATCCTTACCAGCCTGCTTGCCGCAATAGGGTCTGCCGGCATACCACTTGCAGGTCTGGTAATGCTTGCAGTTGTACTAAATGCTGTTGGTCTCCCTCTGGAGGGGATAGGGCTTGTGCTTGTTGTACAACAGCCACTGGATATGATTCGCTCCGCAGTCAATGTCTGGGGCGATTTGACAGGTGCAGTTATAGTAGCAAAGAGCGAAGGAGAAAAAATAACAATCTGACGTTTAAATGGGTCTGCTTTTTATTTCACAGCTTTAGTATATTTTTCTCCATTAATAATCAGCGTCTTCCCTTCAAACCTGAATTCAAGTACAGCGTTTGTTCCCATTTTATTAGACAACCAGATTCTTCCGTCTATCAAATCGTATGTGTTGTAACCGCCACCATCCGGTATCACCTGGCCGGAAACAGTCATTGATTTGCTGTAACTCCAGTCGGCGTTGAAAACTACCTTGTTGGTGACGTCGTAACTTTTGTGTTCGTGGGGAGCATCTACCTTTTGGGAGTTAGTCCAGGTGCCAACAATTCCAGCTTTAATGTTTGATTTGTCGGTTGCCCTGTCATATTTCATAGCAGGATTGGCTCCTTTTGCCAATAGCAGTTCGGCAGATTTAGTGCGGCCGAAGCGTTGCGCCCAATATAAAGCAGTATGCCCTTCTTTATCTACAGTTTCAAGCTTAGCTCCTTTTTCTAGAAGAATCTCTAGCATCTCGGTATAGGTGCTGTATTTATCACCCTGGGCATTAACGCCACCCGCAGCGTGCATCAAAGCCGTTTTACCCCATTTATCCTGCAAGTTTATATCGGCGCCTTTTTCAATCAATAATTTTGCAGCATCTGTAAAGCTACCTGTTACCGGCATTTTTAAAAGTGACAATTTTAAAAAACCACCTTTAACCGCATACATCAAAGCGGTCTCTCCATTGCTATTTTGAAGATCTAGTTTCGCCCCTTTCTCTATCAATATTTTTGTTGGATCAATTTTTTCTACTGAACCCATCAATGGGGTGACTCCACCAACAACCGGGAAATCTATATTTGCACCCTTCTCCAAAAGCAGGTTTAATATTTTTTCGTTATCCTTCGTTTTTAAATTAGGTTTTCTGAAGTTCGCGACAGCTTGATATAAAGGCGTATACATATTATTGGCATTTGCGTTTACGTTTGCGCCACGGTCAATGAGCAACTGCACCATTTCAAACATAGAAGTTTCCATCAGCGGTGTCATTTTTTGCTGAGCGCTGTATGTTTCTGTTTTCGCACCTTCATCTATCAGGTACCTGGCCATCTCCACCTGATTCCCAACCACCGCGTAGTGCAGCGCGCAACGTATAATCTCCTCCCTTATACCAAGGGTTGTGGCTCTGGCTAAAATCAACTTTGCAGATTCAATATTTCCGTGTTGCGCAGCTACATCCAAAGCATTTGGTGTAAAGTCAAATTTTGGATTCTGTCTCACCTTAATGTTTGCACCTTTATCTATCAATAGCTTTACAACATCAGAATTTATTGGAGCAGCAAGCATTAGGGCTGTTTCGCCGCTTAGATTTACTACATCCAATTTGGCTCCTTTGTCTATCAGCATCTTAGCAATCTCGGTATTGTGCACGCCTATCATCAATGCGTTATTACCATACCAGTTCAAAAGCTCAATATTGGTTCCTCGTTCAATTAAAATTCTTGCTGACTCGGTGAATGCATCCTCTTTAGTATGAGCAGCTGCAAGCATAAGCGCTGTATTTCCATTATCTACTACTTTCCCTTGCCAGTCGGTCCAGGAGTCCTGCATATTAACTAATGCTCCTTTGTCCAGCAATAGCTTCACAAGTTCGGGAGAAGATACAGATGTCATCAATGCTGTAAAATGCCAGGAACGTTCCGGCTGCAACAAAATATTCCACGCATTAACCTTTATACCTTTGGCATTTATAAGCAATAACGCTAGTTCAAGGTCCTGATTTGCATTACCATTGTAATAATTCGGCAGTACACTTCCCAACCAGGTCATCTCACCATCTTTACGGTTAGGATTTGCAGCGCCGGAGGCTAAATCGGCTGCAGTTTTTTCAATAAAAGCTTTATGCTCAATCTCTTGTTTTTGTTCATACTTAGATTTTTTTTTATTCTGACCATTAAGAGTGTTGTAACTTCCCAACAAAACTATGGCAACTACAATTATAAAACTATAACCAACTGATCTTCTCATTTTAATTAAATTATTTAGCTCATAAAGCTATGCTAATTTTTTTTGCACACCAAAAAAAAACATAATAACTTTACTATGAAAATTATATAGTATAATAATCGCGGTTATTTTACTGATATTATGACATATGCCCACATAACATTCAAATTTTAAAGCTATGATAAAATTTAAATCCGTAATCAAAATGAGTATCTGTGTTTTATTACTGATTACATTGTTATTCTCTTGTTCAAAGGAGCCTTCAAGCACAGGAGATGATTCAGAAACTAAAAAAGCCCCTTCAGTTAAAACTCTGGAAATTAAAAACATCCTGTACAACAGTGCCAGGATCTCGGCTCAAATTACCTCAACCGGAGGTTCATCAGTCACAGAGAGAGGTATCTGCTGGTCAACAACTGTAAACCCGGTAAAAACGGATAACGCCTCTAAATCCGAAGATTTTACTGCAAGCTTTACTTGTGTTGCTACCGGCCTTGCAATCAATACAACCTATCACGCAAGAGCATATGCAGTAAACGTAAAAGGTACAAGTTACGGAGAGGATTTAACATTTAAAACTCTTGCAGAGAATGAACTTCCTGCATCAATTGATCCACTTTTGAGCACTAAGTGGAGTGTCTTTACCTGGCCTTATAATGCTTTTTATCCTGCCTATTCCGGCAGTAACAGCATAAACGGGAAGCTCCCGGCCCCTTGCGGTCCCACAACTCTATCAAGAGTTCTTGCATTTTGGAAAGGGCAGATATTTGCATCAGGAACGATAGATGCCCTGGATTCAAAAGGGGAGACAAGGTTTAAAGTAAATCTGGATACAATTAAGATTAACTATAATAATCTCCCTGTAACCTTCGGGGCAACACCAACATTTGACCAGTATAAAGATGTGGCAAAATTATTTCTCACATCCGGAGCTGTGGGTCTTACAAATCTAATGGATGTGGCTACTCCGGGAGATGCATATATAAACGCACTAAAAACATATTTCAATGTTGATCCACAGGTAAAATTTGCAAAAAGATGGGAGTATACCAGAGAGGAGTGGATAAATTTACTTAAAACCGAACTTGCAAAAGGGCATCCACTTATGGTTGTTGCAAGAACTTCAGACTCTCCAAAACCTTGGGAACCTGGCCACGTTTACGCCCATTGGTTTAATATTGAAGGGTACGACTCCGGAAATAGGTTTTATATTGACTATAATTTTGACCCCAGACAACCTTTTAACGGATATTATGATGTGGATGACTTTGGCGTTTATAAAGCATATCCAATGGTAATTATAAACTTCAAACCCAGATAATTGCCTGAATATTCCTGTTTTATTTCAAAAATAATTATTAAATTTGGCTGAATATGTAACAATATAAGTGTGTTTCTCGTATTGTAAGAAGAGTATAATTGTATTTGCTATGAAAACAGGTAAATTTTTGTTGCTTATAATTACGGGAACACTTCTTCTTCACAGTTGTAGTAAGGAGATTAATTTAGAGCAGCTTAATCAGTTCAACCAAAAGGTTCTTTTTCAGTATGAGTACATCAACTACGCCTGGGGGCGTCAGCACAACGGTTGGTTTGCAGACTCTACAGGGGTTATATACACATATAATCTGCCCACGGGATGGAATTTTTGCAATGTTAACGAGACATTAACCGAAGAGCAGATGGAGAGCAATATTTCAAAATGTGTAAATACCGGAGTTTACTACTCTCAAAACGATCTTTTTTCTGCTTATACGCTTTTTAAAGCTGCAGAGAGTGGCTCAGTATCGGACCCCGTTCACGAGATGTGTGATGCTGGTGCAAGAATTTACTCCTGTTTTATCTATAACCCAACTGACAAAACCTATAAAAAGGTGCTTCTAAAGGAGATTGGTGACTGGAAGATTGAGAACAACAGCAATGCAGCCAAAAACATTGTGAAGGTGATGGAGTCTATATCAAATGAACTAATTACACATCAAAAACTTTGAGGAAAATTCTCTTTTTTTTATTAACTTATCTTTTAGCATCTTCGGCTGTTTACACTCAGGAGATAAAAGTCCATGAGGCATCTTACAACTACTTTCACGATATTCAACTTGGAGTTACTCTTGCATTTACCGAAATAGGCCCAATTCCACTTGCCGAACTCTCAACATCACACGGAATCTGTTTCACCGAACGTTTTTCGGCCGGGATAGGGGTATCAACCATCTACTTTATGACAATCACCCCATATGTAGTTGGGAGAGTTAATCTCAAGGCCAAAGATAGGTTATCAAAAAACACCCCCTACCTCTCCCTAAAAGCCGGGTATATGGTATATCTCGTTAAGGGTGACAGCGATTATAACTCTCTTAATCTTGAGCCCCGCTTAGGATTCTCTCACCTTCGAAAAAACGGTAAAAGCTCCTGGTCGTACTTTATATCTGCAAACGCATTCCAAGGCAGAGTATTCCCCAAAATTGGAGTCGGATTTGAGCTCTAATCCCTCAGAGTTGGATTCGCTCTTTGTACTTTCTGGAGATCTCTATTGCTTTGCCTTCTTCATAAAAATTTAATGGTAACTTCGTTTTGAATTTAAAATGCAAATACTATGGATATAGTCAGACTATTTCTTGAAGGGGGGTCTCTTCTTATGACCGTCCTAACTATAGAGTTTATCCTGTTGATTCTCGCTGCCTGGAAAGCCCCTGCCTGGGTAAAGGAGATTGGAATTATTGCTTTGATTACAGGTATCTTTTCGATTTTACTTACATTCCACGCACTGTTTGAAGGTGTTCAAAAAGCCGGTATGATTTCAACAGAAGTCATATTCGGCGGGTTCAAAGTTGCAATGATTCCTCTGTTTTACGGGATGATAATTTATTTTTTATCATTGATAATCCGAATCATTCAAAAGCCCAGAATTTAACCCCAAATTAACTAATTGGAGGTATTAAGATTCTTTTTGATTAGAGCGAGCAGGTCACTAATGCAGATAGGTTTTGATATGTAGTCGTTGCATCCGGCCTCTATTGCTTTCTCCCGGTCACCGGACAACCCGTATGCAGTCTGAGCAATGATAACAACGTTTTTATTAAAGGATCTTATCTGCCTTGTGGCCTCGTAGCCGTTTAATCCCGGCATCTGAATATCCATAAAGATTAGATCTATGTCCGGATTAGCCCTGCAAATATTTATAGCATCTATCCCCGACCTGGTTTTAAGCATCTCTTTGCAGATTTTTCTAACTCCAACCTCAATAAGAAGCTCCGATGTTTCATCATCTTCGGCTAATAATATTTTAAGTTTATCAATGCTCTCTTCCATATTGTTATCTATTTTAAGATTTTTGGAATTTCCTTTAGAATTTTTCTTGCACAACGGTAGTGTAAAGAAAAATGTTGACCCCTTACCCTCTGTGCTCTCTACCCATATTTTCCCCCCAAGCATCTCAACATACGCTTTGGAGATGGATAGCCCTAGCCCGGCCCCCTGTGATGCTTTTATATTGAGAATATCTGCCTGAACAAAACGTTCAAAAATAGCCTTCTGCCGATTAACAGGAATTCCCACTCCTGTGTCTTTTACAAAAAACTCCAGAAACTCCTCCCCTTTTGTGTATCCAAACTCAATTGACCCCTTTGAGGTAAATTTAATAGCGTTCTTTACCAGGTTGGAGAGAATCGCATATAGTTTTTCTCTATCTGTATTGATAATTGAATCTTTTACAAAGAGGGGCTTTTTGCATAGGAGTAAAACCCTCTTTGCCTCTGCATCGGGACTAAGCAGATTGTAAATATAATCTACTTGCTCGTTTATACTCGTCTGACTAATAGTGACATTCATCAGTCCCGATTCAATCTTGGCTATCTCTGTGATGTCATTTATTATGTTAAGCATTCGCGCCCCGCTTTTCTCAATTATCAGAATATACTCTTGCTGCTGGTCTCCCGTAAGTCCTTGCTCTTTAAGTAAATTAGAAAATCCCAGGATTCCGTTCATCGGGGTTCGTATTTCGTGACTCATATTGGCAAGAAATGCAGATTTTAACCTATCACTCTCTTCTGCTCTCTCCTTAGCCTCAGTAAGCTCGGCCGCCATTCTCTTCTCTTGGGTTACATCTTTTTTAATGGCCAGGTAGTTAACAATCTCTCCTCTCTCATTTATTATGGGAGAAATTGTTGTTGCCTGCCAGTAAAGCTCTCCGTCCTTTCTTCTGTTATGCATCTCACCTACCCACTTGTTTCCGGAGCTGATTGTACTCCATAAATGTGTATAGAACTCTTTTGTGTGCTCTCCGGAATTAAGTAGCCTTGTATTACTGCCTGTGAGCTCCTCATTTGGATACCCTGTAAGTTCCGATGCTGCGGGATTTGCATACTCAATTACTCCTTTAACATCTGTAATCATTATGGCGTTTGAACTTTGCTCCACAGCACGAGAGAGTTTAAACAGCTGCTCCTGCGAATTTTTTGTTGTGGTTATATTAACATTAAACCCATACCAGGTTACACTCCCATCCGGCAATCTTTCGGGTGTAGATCTAGATAAGATCCACTGAACCGGCTTCCCGGGCAAAAGAACCCTAAACTCACAAGTGAAGTAGCTGATATGTTTAGCAGAATTCTCAATATCATCAATAACTCTTGCTGCGTCATCCGGGTGAATCACTTTGGCAATAGGAGCAAAATCATCCAGAACATCTTCCGGAGAGCAGCCAAAGATATTTTTAATTCCTTCAGATGCTATTGGAACTGTATATTTCCCCTCGGGGCTGCGTGTAAATTGATAAATCATGTCCGGTACATTAGCCGATAACTTCCTGAATTGAATATCCTTCTCCCTCAACTTCTCCTGAGCAAGTTTACGATCTGTGATATCCTGAGCCGTGAAGGTTACCCCTTTGCTGTTATCTTTGGAATCAAATGGGGTAGAAGATAAGAGGATGTCAATTATTATCCCATCCTTTCTACGCCATTTAGTCACGACGCTACCGGTTCCTCTCTCCCGGATCTGCCTGTATTTCTCTTCACCTACAAAGTCATACTCCTCTTTGGAAGGGTAAACCATTATTGAATTTTTACCTATTACCTCATCTCTTGAGTAGCCTGTTATCTCAGAAAATTTGGGATTGACTTCGGCAAAAACTCTGTCGACTAAAAATCCTATTCCAATAGGTGCGGCAAGAAAGATGCTTTGAAGCCTATCAAATGCCTCCCCGCTGGCTTCTTCCTTTATATTCATAATTTTATCTGTTGTAAAATTCAGTCGTTGACTTCTGTCTTGATTTCAATAATCACTAAATATAAGAAATGCTTTAGTTATTAACAATTATTTATCATTTACAACTTGAACTTTTTGTATCTTTCACTAAAACAATTGAGAGATGAAAAAGGTAATAAACTATTTAAATAGTCTTAATAGCAACAATAATAAAGGTTGGTTTGACGCTCATAAAAAAGAGTTTCTGGAGGCTCAGGCTGTCTTCAATGATTTCATAGACAGGCTTATAAAAGGGATATCTGAATTTGACCCTCAGGTTAAAAATCTTTCGGTTAAAGATTGCACCTATAGAATCTACCGCGATGTCCGTTTCTCTAACGATAAAACTCCATACAAGAGCCATATGGGGGCCTTTATCTCTCCTCACGGGAAAAATTCCGGCTACTCCGGCTACTATTTTCATATAGAGGCCTCCAGCGCAAATTACATCGGCGGACATATACTCAGCACCGGTATTTATCGCCCTGCTCCAAAAGTTCTTAAAAGTATCCGTGAAGAGATTATGCTTAACGGAGAGAGGTTTTTAGAGGCTATATCTGTTGCAAAGGGATTCAACCTGGATAGTGGCGATGTGTTAAAAAGAGTCCCTACCGGCTTCCCGGCAGAGTCTCAATTTGCAGATCTCTTTAAATTGAGAAACTACTTTCTAGTTCAGTACCTTAATGACAACTTTATTTTAAGTGACAAATTGCTGGAAAACACAATTTGTGAGTATAAGAAAACAGTTATATTTAATAATCTGCTAAACCTCTCTGTTGATTATGCCAACCAAAGTTGCAATATGTAGTCGTTTTGGTTGATAATTATAAGATAAATGGCCTTTTTTAAGGAGAAAAGAAAGTTTTTAATTTATAATCTAAAATATTCACTAATTTTGTCTCCTTAAACGATAATCAAGATGAGCTTAGAAAAACACTTCACCTCTTTCCGTGAAAACACAATCGGATGGGACGCCACCTTAATTACACCTTATGGCGAAAAACCACTTGTTTATGCAGACTGGATTGCCAGCGGCAGGCTTTATACTCCAATTGAAGAGCTCATTCAGAAGAAAATAGGTCCAATGGTTGCAAATACTCACTCCGAATCAAGTGATACAGGAATGATTATGACCAACATTTACAAGATGTCTCACAAGATTATCAAGAATCACGTTAATGCATCGGCAGAAGATATCATTATGACCTATGGTTTTGGGATGACAACAGCAATTAATAAGCTGCAGCGAATCCTGGGTCTGAGAATTCCTGAGAGATCCAAGCAGTTTTGCGGAATGAAGCCGGAAGAGCGTCCGGTTGTTTTTCTTACACATATGGAGCACCACTCCAATCACACATCCTGGCTTGAGACAATTGCAGAGGTTGTGGTTTTAGAGCCGAACCTAGATTTGATGGTAGATCCGGATACTCTTCGCCGTGAAATAGTTAAATATAAAGATCGGCCGCTTAAGATAGGCTCATTCTCTGCCTGCTCTAATGTTACAGGAATCAAGCCGCCATATTATGAACTCGCGAGAATTATGCACGAAAACGAAGGCATCTGCTTTGTAGACTTTGCTGCATCTGCGCCATATACAGAGATAGATATGCACCCTGCAGATCCTATGGAACGGCTGGATGCCATATTCTTCTCTCCTCATAAATTTCTTGGCGGCCCGGGCAGCTCAGGAGTTTTGATAATGAACTCTTCACTCAATACGAACAATGCACCCGACACATCAGGAGGGGGCACAGTTGACTGGACAAACCGATGGGGCAAATATAAATATGTAGATGATATTGAGGCTCGCGAAGATGGTGGAACACCGGGATTTCTCCAGTCAATAAGGGCAGCACTCTCAATTAAGGTTAAGGAGCAGATGGGCTGCAAAAACATCAAAGAGAGAGAAGATGAGATGCTCAAAAAGGTGTTTGAGGCATTCCGGAAGATTCCTGGCATAAACATTCTTGCAGATAATGGCGAGGAGAGAATCGGGGTTATCTCATTCTACCTCACCGGTGTTCATTTTAATCTGGTTGTAAGACTTCTCAACGACCATTTCGGTGTTCAGGTGAGAGGTGGTTGCTCCTGTGCTGGAACCTATGGCCACTACCTTCTGCACGTAGATTACGCAACATCGTGTGCAATCACAAGTAAAATTGACCACGGCGACCTCTCGGAGAAACCGGGCTGGATAAGATTATCGCTTCACCCTACAATGACCGATAAAGAGGTAGATTATATGATAGATGCAGTAAGAGAGGTCGCTGCAAACGCAGGGGAGTGGAGCAAAGATTATCGCTACGATGCACATATCAACGATTATGTTCACGTTTCCTTTCCAAGAAAGGCTCCGGAAGATTATCACACTTGGTTTGTAGTGTGATTATTTATTATCTTTGGAATCAGTTTCAAAAGATCCCTAGGTAATATCTAAATTTATTTCATAATGAGTGTCCTGATTGTTGTGATTGGTGCAGGAGTTATCCTGTTTATCTCCTATTTGACATACGGAAGATTTTTAAGTAAAAAAGTATTTGCACTGGATGATACAAAGGTTACCCCTTCGGTAGAGCTTAATGACGGATGTGACTATGTGCCGGCAAAAAAGAGTATGCTTCTGGGGCAGCACTTCTCTGCTATTGCGGCTGCCGGACCCATAAACGGGCCTATTTTAGCCAGCGTAATGTTCGGTTGGCTACCTGCTATGCTTTGGGTACTTATAGGCTCTATTTTCATAGGAGGAGTGCACGATATGGGCTCGTTGATAGCATCTGTTCGCAACAAGGCCAGGTCAATTACCGAGGTGATGAAATTACACGTATCACCCAGAGCCTGGATTCTCTTTATGATCTTTATCTGGATTGCTCTGGTCTATGTAATAATTGCATTTACAGATATAACTGCAAGCTCGTTTGTGGGAATTGTGACACTTGAATCCGGAGAGAGGGTAAGCGGTGGTGCGGTTGCATCTTCTTCTGTTATGTATCTTATTCTGCCAATAATTATGGCTCTGCTTATGAAGTTCGGAAGAATGAAGGAGTGGTTATCTCTTGTGGTCTTCCTCCCTCTGGTGGGTGTTGCTATTTGGGGTGGGCAGTTTATCCCCATAAATCTTCCAATAACAGATCCTGCTACCGCTCAAAAAGTGTGGGGTGTGATAATTCTCATCTACTGTATGGCAGCCTCTCTGCTTCCTATGTGGCTTCTTCTTCAGCCGAGAGGCACTCTGGGAGGCTACTTCCTCTACGCATCTCTTCTTATTGCAGCTGTCGGGCTAATCTTTGGCGGATACTCTATTAATTACCCTGCATTAATCGACTTTGGGGCAACCGGGGCATCTTTCTGGTTTCCTATGTTTCCAATTCTCTTTATTACAATTGCCTGCGGTGCCTGCTCCGGGTTTCACGCGCTGGTATCTTCCGGCACTACCAGCAAGCAGTTAAGGAAAGAGAGTGATGCAAAGCCTGTGGGCTATGGGGCTATGCTGCTGGAGGGGATGGTTGCAGTTGTCTCCATAGCGTTTGTAATGATTCTTACTCAGGATTCCGATATGATAAAACGGGCCCCCAATTTTATCTACGCATCCGGCATAGGAAGATTTATGGAGATTCTTGGTATCTCCGCCACTTTTGGAATTACTTTCGGGCTGATGGCCTTCACAACCTTTGTTTATGACACCCTGGATGTGTGCACTCGCCTTGGTAGATATATAGTAGAGGAGCTTACCGGGTTAAAAGGGTGGGCAGGTAAACTGATAGGGACGCTCTTAACAGCAGGTGTTCCAGTATTCTTTATTTTTCAAACAATGACAGACTCAAAAGGGAATGCCGTGCCGGCCTGGAAGATATTCTGGAGTACATTTGGGGCATCTAATCAGCTTCTGGCCGCTCTGGCTCTGGTAGCTATAACTATTTGGCTTATGCACACAAGAAAAGGGTCAAGGGTATGGCTTGCGGCCTTTATACCTGCAGTAATTATGTTTGCAATGTCAAACTGGGCGCTGGTGATTGCGGTCTATAACGGATGGGTATTAAAAACTACCCACCCATCTATTCCCTGGGTCTCTCTTTTCCTTATAATTTTATCGGTATTGGTAGCTCTTGAGACCTCCTTTTCATATATAAAAAGTAGGAAGAAAGCTATCTAAAATAAGTTAGTTCAATATTAATCGGACTCTATCCTCTCAATACCATCTCTGTTGAGGACTAGTCGGTAGTGGCGAAACTCATTTTGGGTTTCGTTCTGTTTTTGTATAATCAGGTTGAGGTAATACAATTTTTTACCCTTGATTGTTTGATACCCCTCTTGATCATCCGGAAAGTAAAGGGTAAACTCCGGGTTATCCATATTCCTCAAAAAATGGGAGGTGTTAAGACGAATGATTGAGTTTACACCGGAAAAGAAGTAGGGACTTGTGGAGTTAAGCTTCTCGCGGTCTATATGCATATGCATCCTGTAGAGAATAATCTTCTCACTGTCGGTTTTATATGTAGCGTCTATAATTGCAGCTCTGTTCCTTAGCTTAATAATCTCCTTAGGAATCTTTGAATCTTGTATAAAATCCATACTCTCCTTTGCCCATCCGATATCTGTATTGTTAATGTTCATTGCTATTTTGTGGTCAAAGTATTTGGAGCCCATCTTATGGGCAAAATAGTATCTTGCCAGCTCTTTAATTCTGTCTTTTAACATATAGCTTACTACCAGAGCAACAAAAAGGGGCATTGTGTAATTACCGAACTGCTGCTGAACCGAAAAGGCTATTATTGTAGCAAATATCATTGATATACCTGCTGCTATACTATACAGGAACTGCTCTGTTAAGACTCCATCCCTTCGCTTTTTCACATTCAGATATAGATGGCTCTCTGCATACTTTTTAAGCAAGCCAAGACGGTGAACAAAGTCACTGGAGATGTTCTTCTGCTCACTCTCCACTGCCTGGTACCCCCTGCTCTTTTTGAATTCGATAATCTCATTTACCATTGAGAGAATGGCTGTTTTATAATTCTCAAAAAGCTGTTTATCCCCTCCTTTAATCCCCTTCATTAGCAGGAAGCTGTACTTTTCTATTACATTACACATAAACTCCTCCCCATAACGGTAGTAGTCTACCAGTCCTGGTTCAATATTAGGGACATTGATTATTGGGTAGAGATCTCTGTATTTTTCAAAAATGCACTTTACATTTTTTATATAATTGCTTACGAGGTAGTTTAGGTCTTCTGCTTTTGCAGAGTTCATATGATTCACCTCATCTCTAAGAGAGCTTTTGAGTATAGAAAGAAACATCTTTATTTGATACTCGTACTCTTCTGAATTAGTTCTTGTAGGTTGTGAGGTGATTTTGCGAAAAGCCTTCTCCAGATATATAAAGGGCGAATTCTCTGCCCACACAATATTTCGCAGAAGATAGACAGGAGTTATTAGCCTTATGTTTGACCTAAGATCTCTGTAAAAATCTTGTTTTGAATAATTGAATCTGTTAACATCCAAACTATTCGGCACAAAAAGCCAGATATTAAAGGCAAAATCATTCAATTTCAGCTTTTTTCTCGCTCCGAAACTCACCTTAATCTCTGCCGAAAATCTGTCGTGCAGTTTTACCTGTTCATCTATCATTTTTTATAGTTTAAAAAAATACTCCGTTTGGCGTATAACCTAACCAGTGAAGAAGTGTCTCTCCCCAGACAATTATCATAAACCAGCTGATAACAAGCATTGTGACCCCGAATTTAAAAGTGTCGGTTATGCTGTATTGATTTGTAGTGTAGAGCAGTGCTGCAGGTTTGCTGTTAAATGGTAATACATAAACGTGCTCAATCAAAAGGGCAATAGGGAAAGATAGACTCATTATTGGATATCCGAATTTTTGTGAAATCCCTATGGCAATTGGCACAAAGATTAGAGCTCTCATAGTTTTGGACTGAAAAAATAGTCCGCTGAATATCATAACAAATGTGAGGCTTAAATAGAGAACCCAGAACGGGGTCTGCTCTGTAATACCAAAATGGCTAAAGAGAGAGTCAACCATTACGGCAGGAAGGTCTGTAACCTCCAGCCCCGAACCTAATGTGTATGCTCCGGCAGAGAATAGCATAAGGTGCCACGGGATATCTACGTCATTCCATTTTACTATCCCTATGCCGGGTAGCAGAGCTACTACGGCCCCCATAAATGCAACTGCTGTCTGAGATATTCCGTGCTGTTTGTCTGTAGCCCAAAGTAAGAGAACTACAACAAAAATCGCAATTGCTTTAAACTCGTCAAACCTCATCTTCCCTAAAAGATGGTACTCCTGCTTAAGTCGCTCCATTCCTCCCTCAATCTGAGGAACCCTCTCGCCGGGCTTCATAGGGAAAATTATTTTAGTACCCACGACCCATCCAATCAATATTAATATCATACATAGAGGAAAAGCTGCAAAAAACCAATCCTGAAATCCGAACATAGACATCCCCATAGATCCTGCAATTAGAGAGCCTGCAAGCAGGTTTGCACCGGAGCCTGTAATGAAGCCGCTTGCACCCATATTGATCTGGAAGAGGTTTTGAAGTACAATATTCCTTCCGAAGTTGTTTCTTTTATCGGGAGAGGCACCATAGATTGCAGCTATAACCATAAATATCGGGAGCAGTATTGTGGCCTTAGCTGTTGTTGCCGAAATAAATATAGAGAGTACAATGTTTATAACAATAAAACTGAAAAAGATCCAGGTAGCATTTTTACCAAACCGGATTACAAACCATAAAGCAAACCTCTTTGCTACTCTTGTCTTAACAAGCATACTTGCAAGTACAAACGAGAGTATATTGAGCCACATTACAGGGTGCCCCAGCTGGGCGTATGCCAGTTTCTCAGATGTCACTCCGGTAAGAACCATTGTTATTATCACCAGAAGTGATGTGAGGTAGTTTGGAATTGCCTCCGTAATCCAAAGAACTATTGAAGCGGCAAAAATTGCCAGCATCGCATAGTTTATTCTGGAGAAGCTCTCCGATCCTAAGTCGTTGAAGCGTTTGAGGGACTCTTTTCCAAGAAGGCCCGGGTCTATGTCGTTCAAGAAAGAGATATCCATAAAGTAATATATCCCCAGAAAGACAACGACTGCGAGAGGACCTCCCACAATCTCCATCCACTTTTCAACCCCTGTTTTTTGTGCTTTTTTTAACTTCTCGACACGATAATTATTCATATCAAGAATGTCGTGCGTACTCTCTATAGTGCTCATTTTAAGTAAAGTTAAACATTATGGCAAAAATAACCACCCGGAAAGCTACTCTCCCCGGGTGGGCTCTTATGCACGTTTCACCACTTGGTATAAGGGTTCTTCATAAGCATTGAGTTGTAATACTTAGAGTCCCCTGTCACCTCTTCTCCTACCCAATCTGGCTTGGTGAATGCCTGATCTTCGGTTTTCAGTTCTACTTCAGCTACTATCAAGCCACTATTCTCACCATAGAACTCATCTACCTCAAAAGTGTGGATTCCGGACTTTACCTCATAACGTGTTTTGTCAATAACTCCCGGTTCACAAATTTTGAGCAACTCCTCAACCTCGCTAACAGGAATCTCTTTCTCCCACTCATAACGGGAAGCTCCACTTTCATTACCGATTCCCTTTATGGTAATATAGCCGGATTTCCCCTTTATGCGCACCCTCACTGTACGCTCCGGCACAGATGAGAGATAGCCTTGTGTAATTCGAGTCTCCTTAGAGGCAACCTTTTTGAAATCTCCAGACTTCACCAGAAATTTTCTCTCTATCTCCTGTGCCATACTATTCGTTTGCTAAAGGTTTGTTAATCATTCCTATTACCCGTTTGATTGCCTGTAGATAGTTGATATTTTCAACCCCTTCAAGTCCTACATCCTTAACGGTTTTGAGGATATCTTCCACCTCAGTAGATTCGGAGTTTATTGTGAGCAGTTTTGCTCCATTAATGAGTACCACTCCGGTTTCGCAGATTGTGTTGTTTACCATATATCCGAATCTCTGTTTGTATACGCGTACAGCCTGAAGATCGGGGTGGTTAACAACCATCTCCATAAACTCATCGTATGTGTAGATCTCCTTCTTTAGTTCCGCCATTTTCACCTGAAATGCGGGAAAGACCTCTTTTTTGAGAACATCTGCAGAGATTGGGAACTCCCCTTTCATAAGAGGATTCCACTGCTCCAACCCCTCTACTGTCTGAACGTAGGTCTTAATATCCATCTTACCATCACGAATCTTGGTATTGTTTATATCATTCGTTCGTGAAACGATGTATATCTCTTCGCTGGTTCTCTCCCAAACCTTCTCCGGAATTGGAACACTCAGTCGTGCCATTCTCATAAAGGCCTTGTCAAAATTTTGACCGAATGTTCTATACTCGAATCTAGGTTTTGATATCTCTCCTATTTTCAACTCTTCTTTACTCATATCAAAAAATATTAGAAAAAAGAGACTCTAATTTGCGTTGTTGTTAGAGCTCCCTTTTGTCGGGTTATTAAATATTAACAATGTAGATGATCCGTCCGGCTTACGACCGTAAGATTTCTTCCCTGCAAGTGCAATTGTGCCAAAGTCCAGTGATGCAACAAGCACTCCGGAAGGGTTCTCCAGATATACGGCATCGCCACCTGTACTCAATCCAAACTGAACAGTCTCTTCATTATACTCTGTTGAGATAACAAGGAAACCCTTTGCTGCAATAGTGAGATTACCTAATACCCTTTTTGGTTTTGTGGTTCCATATATTCCTCCGTCAGATACAAGATAGCCTGCAAGATTTACAGGAATTTCTGAGTTATTATAGATTTCAAACCAGTCCGGATCGGTATTATCTTTTGTTCCGTCTGCAAAGACTTCATTTATAAACAAGCTTATTACTGTAGATGCTCCTACAGTATAGGTTGCTAATGCAGTGGGTGCTGTTGCCGGGTATTTTGATTTAAGACCATCCTGATTTGTCACCTCTACATAATATTGAACAGCGGTATTTAAAGGATGTACAGGAATTGTTCCGGTATAGATAAAATTCGCTCCGGCAGTCATTGCCACCGATGTAAATGTTGATGCTGTTGATATCTTATACATAAGATTTACGGATGTTACCCCTTTAAGGTCTGTAACTTTTGCAGTTACGGTTACACTCTCTGTAGATTTAGGGGCAGCAGGGTTTGCTGCAACATTTGAAATAGAGGCCGGTCCTTCAAATACCAGGTCTTTCACGCAAGAGGTTGATAAAAGCAGTGATGCCAAAGGTATCAATATCAATAATTTATTTTTCATTGTAATTCATTTTTAAAATTTAAAAAGCTATTTGGAATCTAACTCCAAGCATTCCGAAATCGTCACCTGCTTCACCAGCCGATGTCGCTACTTTAGTAGGGTCCTTTGTAAGATTACCCTCTACATCCTTTCCCACAAAGAGTTTTTTCTTTCCGCTTGCATATCTGTCGTGGTTTACATAACTGTAGTTAATCTGAAACTTGAAGTTATAACCTGTATAGATATTAAATCCTGCTGTTATACCCTCTGCAGAACCACCATATACATCTTTATCATTTAAGTTAACGTAGTCGTAACGAAGAACAAACTCAATGTCTCCCCATTTACGGCCAAAATCCGGCTGGGTAAACTCTCCTTCACCCTTATTGTAGACCTGTCTTCCTCCTAAAAGCATATAACCTCCCTCAATATGGAATCCGCCAAAATTGAGAGTCTCAAGGTTGTTCTTTCTGATAAGATTGTTATTCATAATTTCACTCTGCAAAAAGAACCCTTTGTAGAATGTTGCCATCTCTATATTTGTAAAACTTTCGTGGTCCATATTTGGAATCAAGTCTGTATCCAGATACTTCTTTCTGTTAATATTACTCAATGATCGTGAACTGTACCTTGCCATACCCCACTCACCCGGAGCGTAGCTGGTTTTGGGTGTTCTGTATGAGTATGCAAATCCAAGGTGTAATCCATAATCTTTTATATGGTTAAACGGTTGATAAATAAATTTTCCTGTTAATGAGATACCCTCATCACGGCCAAAATCTTTGTTGTTATCTTCTGTATAGATAGCCTTCTCTGCATCCTCTATCTCCTGAAAGAAGATACCTCCTACAGCAAGAAATTTATTCCCTGAGTAAGATGTCTCCCATCCAATATGTCTGGATGGTGCAAAAGTCCCAACCTCCAGAGAGCGTTCCATAAACTTAATGTACCTAGAAGATGTGGTCTGAGTCATTGAGAAAGGCTCTTTGAAGTTACCTACTCTTGTGGAGAGTCCGTTTAGAAAATCATACTGCAGATAGGCATCATTAAGCTCCAGAACACCATTTGCAACATTAATATCCAACTCTCCGTATAGATGCTTGTTAAGGTTAGCCTTAACTGCAAATCTGGCCCTTCTTATCTTGGCTCCATCACCAATTTCATTAAGAGCATTTTTAGAAAACAGCTGTGCATCTGCCTGCAATCTAATATCAAACCAGAATTTGTAATCCTGATCTTTAGATTCAAATACAAGGATGCCGTTACGAGCCTCTGCAGAGAGTGGTTTTCTCTCTTTGATCAGTTTGCCGTACTGGTCATAACGAACTTCGCTTTGAGGTGGTTCCTGCGCATTTGCTACTACAAAGAGAAGCAGCAGAGTTAGTGTCAATAATGATTTTTTCATCTTAGATTTTTTATTAAGTGTTACATAAATTTTATTTAATAAATGGATAATATTTTAGTTTTGTTGTCTAAGCTGTCTTTACAAACTCTACAAGATTTTCATCCTGAGAAAGATTTAATTTTTTACGAAGCCTGTGTCTGCTGATCTCAACACTTTTTACGGAAATATTTAATATTGGTGCTATCTCTTTTGACGAAAAGCCGATTCTGAGCAACATCATCAACCTTCTGTCCTGAACTGTAAGGTTTGGAAACTTCTGGATGAGTCTGTTAGAGAAATCAGAATAGACGTGCTCTGCCTGAGTATAGATTCGCTCTACCTCGTTTGTAAAGCTCATTTTTTGTTTTATCCTCCTTATCTCTGCCATAAGCAGCTCGTTTTTCTCCTTTGGATCCTGAGTATTGATTGCAGATTCAAGCGTTCTGGAGATTGAGCTAAGAAGTTGCCTCTGCTCTCCAATGCTCAACGAGTAGGTTATAAGCTCTCTTTTTCTCTCTTCCAGCCTTGTTACCAAAGAGTCATTCTCCAGCTGAATAGTGCTCACCTCCATATCGCTTAAAGACTTCCTTATATCTGTATAGTTTACAAGTTCTGTCCAGCGCTTCTCATTCTCCCGGAGTTTTTGTCTGTTCCTCTGATATCTGTAAAAAAGAATTACTATAGTAATGAGCAGTAGAAAGAGAAGAACTATAATTAGAATATTAACCATCTCCAAAGGAATATTTATTGCAGATGATTTCACCGGTCCGGGTTCAAGCACACTTCCTGCAATATTTTTCTTTGTTACTGATATTCCAAAGACACTCTGAATAAAAAAGAGGCTAAAGAAAGTAGTTATTCCGGAGAGTATCGGAGTTAATATCCACCCTGCAATTATATTTCGGATCATCTTGAACTTAATCTCCTGCACACCTTTAACCAATCCTATTCCCAAAACCGAACCAACTACAACCTGAGTGCTTGATACCGGAACCAGAGGTATAGCCGGCAACCCTATGCTCACAAAAAGATTTGATAGAGATGTAGAGGAGAATATAAACAGAACAAGCGCCTGTGCCAGCACCACAACAATTGCACTCTCCGGAGTCATAGCCAGAATTCCCGTTCCGATAGTCTCCATAACCTTTTTGCTATAGGTTAAAATCCCGACTGCAATGGAGATGCCCCCTAGAAGGAATAAAACAGTTATTGAGTTTAAAGAAAAGCCTCCAATGTTGATATCAAATGAGACTGTCTTAACAAATACTCCCATAACATTGGCAATATTGTTTGCACCAAGGCTATATGCACCAAATGCTCCCGCAATAATTAGTCCGTAACGTATTACAGAGTCCAGTTTAAGGAGGTGAATATGGCTCCTTCTGATATATCTACGTAAAAGCATATAAAGGAGCGCCGAGAATATCGCTCCAAGAATAGGTCCGCTAATCCAGCTTCCCACAATAACGGTTAGTACAGTATAGTCTACCGGATTAGCAGTAAAATAACACCATCCCATAATTGCCCCCACAATAGCCTGCCCGGTAGATACCGGAAGCTTAAACCTGGTCATAATTGCAACAATCAGCCCCGAACACAGCGCTACGGTAAAGGCTCCGCCAACAGCATCTACGGAACCCAGCTCCGACAATGTGTTGGTGGTTCCTGTACCTTGCAAAACAGCACCAAGTATTACAAAAATTCCGGCTATCAAAGCTGCCTTTGAGAATTTGATCATCCTTGATCCAACAGCTGTTCCAAAAATATTGGCAGCATCATTGGCACCAAGGGACCACCCCAAAAACAGACCACTCGATATAAAGATAAGTATCAGCATAACCTACACTACCCTTTTAATTGCCATTATAGAGAGTAGGTCGGCAACCTTCTCGGCTGTATCGGAAATCATCTCAATATGCAGAGTAAAGTAACGAAGATGAAATTTCTCACTTAATTTAAGCTCCGGCATCTCACGGAAAATTCTTCTGCGTATTATATCGGCCAAAAGATCTGCCTCTTTTTCATAGAAGTAGACTCTATGAATCTTCTCATTCACATTTACAGGATCTGTAAAGTAGGACTTTGCTGCAGGTATTACTGACTCAGCAGCAGAGACCGATATTTGAGTGAGCCGAATGAAGTCCGGTATAAGCTCTGCAGGAATGTGCGGCTGCTCTACGTCAAACTGGAAAAGATTTTTTTTTGCCTGGTCAATAATGTTGTCCAGCTCCTCCAGCAATCTCATAAAATCTCCTCTTAATTCCGGCATTAAAGATTGAGAAAAGAGGGTATTCTCTATTTTTCTTCTCAGCTTATCTGACTCCAGCTCAGAATTTGCCAGAGATTGAAGGTTGGAGTTGAAGTTTTCTGTACTGGCATAGAGGTAATTTTTTACACCCTCTTTAAAAAGCAGTAGACTTTGATCTACGCAATTAAGAAATTGATCGATCAGCTCAATAGATTTGTTCGCTTTTGCAAAAAGTAACATACTCTCAATGTTTTTAGTAATACCCCACGCAAGTTACAATTTATTCAATCCTGAAATTCATCTCTCAATAAATATTCAAGAGGTAGCAATAGCTCTTCTGTAGAGGTATCAGTTATTATTATTCCGTTATTTATAAATTATTTAAATATAGTAATATTATACTTTGTAGAGTTACTTTTTAATTTTAGACTATTTTTGTAGAGTTTATGTATAGGTGTAATCAGACTGTTTTATTATGTCTGATAACTCTACAACAAAAAATAAATTTTGCTACAATTCCGTTTTTTTAACGGTTGAACGGGATGGCTCTAAAATATCACTAACTTTGCCCGTATGTAGAAGAGAAATGATTTTATCTATGGAAAGAGAGAAGATATTCAAACGATTATTCTATTTTTTAAAGACACGCTATATATATCTGAGAGGAGTCCGGGTTAAGGAGATATCTGACTCTAAAAGTATACCCATCATTATCAATAACTTTAACCGGGTAACTACCCTTATGGATTTAATCTCTTTTCTGGAGCGAAGGGGATATAAAAACATCTTCATAATTGATAACGCCTCCACCTATCCGCCTCTGCTGGAGTATTACCGGCAGACACCATATAAAGTATTTATGCTGGATAAGAATATTGGCTATAAGGCGTTGTGGAGAACTCCAATCTACAAACAGTTTCAAAGTAATCTTTTTGTCTATACCGACTCCGATGTGGTACCCTGCGAGGAGTGTGGGGATGACTTTATGGATCTGTTTCGTTCAATTATGACCAGGCACCCTTTTGCCACAAAAGTCGGATTTGGTCTTAAAATAGACGATCTCCCGGACCATTTTCGCCAAAAACAATCTGTGATAGATTGGGAAAAAAAGCATTGGGAGATTGAGGCAGAGAGAGGGGTTTATCGTGCACCAATTGACACCACTTTTGCTCTGTACAGGCCCTATACCAGAGCCTATTCAAATTGGTATATAGAGAGCTACAGAACCGGGGGGAGATATGTTGCCAGACATATTCCCTGGTACACCAACTCCGAAAACCCATCCCAAGAGGAGCTCTACTATATAAAAAGTTGCGTAAGGTCATCTCACTGGACAGCAATGCAACAGAGTGAGCAGAGCACAGAGTTTGCCGGTTCCGAAAATCCCGAGTAAATATCATAACTAAAAATTTAAAAAGCATCAAAATGCAATACAGGGGGGAAGAGATAAAAAAGACAACAATAGAGGATCTGCTTAAAAAGAGAATCTTAGTTCTTGATGGAGCAATGGGGACGATGATTCAGAGGTATAGACTTAGCGAAGAGGATTTTCGCGGAGAGAGGTTTAAAGATCACCCTATGCCTCAGAGAGGGAATAATGACCTGCTCTCATTAACAAGAGGAGATATAATAAAAAATATTCACCTTGAATACCTTAAATCCGGAGCAGATATAATAACCACAAACAGTTTTAATTCAAACAGAATCTCACTGGCCGATTACGGAATGGAGAGTCTTGTCTATGACCTCAATTTTGCATCTGCATCACTTGCAAAAGAGGCTGTTAAGGAGTATGAATTATCAATTAACAAAGATAAGGCTCAATCCGTCATTGAAGAACCACATTTTGTTGCAGGAACTCTTGGCCCCACAAACCGCACAGCATCTATGTCATCTGACGTTAATGACCCGGGTGCAAGGATGGTCTCTTTTGACCAATTAGTTGATGCCTATAGTGAGCAGGCTAGAGGTTTGATAGATGGTGGGGCAGATATTCTGCTTATTGAGACAATCTTTGATGTACTCAATGCAAAAGCTGCACTCTTTGCCCTGGATTCTCTTTTTGAGGAGAGGGGTCAAAGTTTACCGGTTATGGTCTCGGGTACAATAACCGATGCCAGCGGAAGAACTCTCACCGGTCAGACATTGGAGGCTTTCTTGGTTTCAATCTCTCACTACCCTCTTTTGAGTGTAGGGCTTAATTGCGCTCTGGGCGCCGAACAGCTGAGACCGTTTATTGGAGAGCTATCTGCAAAATCTCCATTTTATGTCTCTGCCCACCCGAATGCCGGACTTCCTAACCAATTCGGCGAGTACGACCAGGCTGCACAATATATGGCCTCGGTTGCAGAGGAGTTTATGAGAGAGGGGTGGATAAATATCATAGGAGGGTGCTGTGGAACAACGCCTGCTCACATAGAGAAGATTGCAGAGGCTGCAAGAAGACACTCCCCCAGAGTGATTCCTGTTTTAAAGCGCTATACAAAACTGAGCGGACTGGAGGCTCTCACAATCACTCCTGAAACAAATTTTGTAAACATCGGGGAGAGGACAAACGTCTCAGGATCAAAGAAATTTGCGCGTCTTATTAAAGAGGAGAGATACTCCGATGCACTCGCAATTGCACGGGAGCAGGTAGATGGCGGGGCGCAAATCATTGATGTCTGTATGGACGAAGCGATGCTGGATTCACAAAAAGCTATGGTCCGTTTTGTAAACCTTATAATGGCCGAGCCGGATATCTCCAAACTTCCCTTAATGATAGACTCATCTAAATGGGAGATTATTGTGAGCGCTCTTAAGTGCATCCAGGGGAAATCGGTTGTAAATTCAATAAGTCTTAAAGAGGGAGAGGAGGTTTTTCTGGAGCGAGCAAAAACAATCAGAAGGTTCGGAGCAGCAGCAGTTGTTATGCTCTTTGACGAGAAGGGACAGGCAGATACATATGACAGGAGGATTGAGGTTGCTGCCAGATGTTACTCACTTTTGACTGAGAGACTCAGCTTTCCGCCGGAGGATATAATATTTGACCCTAATGTGCTCGCTGTTGCAACAGGAATTGAGGAGCACAACAACTACGCAGTTGATTTTATTAAGACAACCTCTTGGATAAAGAAAAATCTACCATATGCCAAAGTAAGCGGTGGTATCAGTAATCTCTCTTTCTCTTTCCGGGGAATGGATACTGTCCGCGAGGCTATGCACTCCGTTTTTCTCTACCACGCCATAAAGGCCGGGCTGGATATGGGCATAGTAAACCCCGGGATGCTGCAGGTTTATAGTGAAATTCCACCGGATCTTCTCACACTTACAGAGGATGTTGTACTTAACAGACGAAAAGATGCAACCGACCGCCTGGTAGCTGTAGGGGAGAACCTTGCCAAGGGTAGTGGGGCTTTGTTGATTTCCAGAGATTTAGACTGGCGACAACTTCCCGTAAAAGAGAGAATAAAACACGCCCTTATTCGCGGGCTGGATGAATTTATTGAAGAGGATGTAGAGGAGGCCCGCGCTCTCTATAAAAGATCAATTGAGCTTATTGAGGGGCCATTGATGGGGGGGATGAATGAGGTTGGAGACCTTTTTGGCTCAGGAAAGATGTTTCTTCCACAGGTGGTGAAGAGTGCCAGGGTTATGAAAAAGGCGGTCACCCGGTTGGCTCCCTATATAGAGCTTGAAAGCGATGGAGCGGAGAGTAAGAGCGCCGGTAAGCTACTTCTTGCAACTGTTAAAGGAGATGTTCACGACATTGGGAAAAACATTGTAAGTGTCGTCCTCTCCTGCAACAACTATGAGATTATTGACCTAGGTGTTATGGTTTCTGCAGATAAAATCATAGACACTGCAATAGATGAGGCTGTAGATTTTATCGGGTTAAGCGGGTTGATAACCCCATCCCTTGAGGAGATGGTTCACGTAGCCGCAGAGCTGGAGAGAAGAGGAGTAAATATTCCTCTCCTTGTTGGCGGTGCCACAACATCGGAGATACACGCTGCAGTAAAAATTGCACCCAAATACTCCAATACAGTCATTCACGTTAAGGACGCATCAAAGGCTGCAGGGGTTCTCTCTGCCCTGCAGGGGGAGAATAGCTTAGACTATAAACAAGCCATCTTACGAAAATATGACTCTCTTCGAGAGGTTCATAACTCCCGTAAAGAGGCCAGGCAACTTATCTCCTATGAAGAGGCAAAAAGAAATTCTCTAAAGATAAATTGGAGAGAAAGCTCTATCTACACTCCTGTTAAAGAGGGTCTTCACCAGATAGACAGTGTCGATTTGAACACCCTTTGCGATTACATCGACTGGACGTTCTTCTTCTTCGCCTGGAAAATGTCCGGCAGATATCCTGCTATTTTCAAAGATCCGGTAAAGGGAGAGGAGGCTAAAAAGCTGTTTGAAGATGCAAAGATTTATCTGAAAGAGATTACAGAAAAGAGACTAATCACAGTAAAGGCTGTTTACGGACTCTTCCCTGCCTCCTCGGTGGGAGATGATGTAATTCTTGCAAACGACGCCCAACAGATTGCTAAGTTGCATTTCCTTCGTAACCAAGAGTTTAAAGAGAGTGGTACACCTAATCTATCTCTTGCAGATTTTATTAAACCGCTGGAAAAAAACTCTTTAAACAAAGAAATTTCAACCGTGGAGTTAAAAGATCATATAGGTGCTTTCGTGGTAACTGCAATAATTGATGATCATAAAATGAGCCTTTACAAAGAGGACGATTATGCAACAATTATGATAAGAATCCTTAGCGACAGGCTGGCCGAAGCCTCGGCCGAGTGGCTTCACGAAAAGATTCGTAAGCAATTCTGGGGATATGCTCTGGAGGAGAGTCTACCTCTGGAGATGATGCTCTTGTCAAAATATCAAGGAATCCGACCGGCACCCGGATACCCTGCCTGCCCCGAACATAGCGAAAAACAGACAATTTTTGACATTTTAGAGGCCGAAGAAAGAATCGGAGTAAAACTCACCGAGAGCTTTACAATGGTGCCCGCTGCATCTGTCTGCGGATATATCTTCTCTCATCCGGCATCTTCATATTTCAATGTAGGGAAGATAGGAGTTGACCAACTTAGAGACTACGCAGCCAGAAAGGGGATCACCGTAGATGAAGCAACCCGCTGGCTGGCCCCTAACCTTTAATCCATTTTTGTTGACTTATCAAGGAAAATTTATATATTTAGATATTGAACCACTGTAACCAGATAACCTAATGACTGTAATTGAAAAGATTAAAAACGCAAAAAGCCCCCTTTTTACATTTGAGCTGCTGCCCCCATTAAAGGGACACAGTATTGATAAAATATACTCCTCAATAGAGGGTCTGCTGGAGTTTGAGCCGGCATATATCAACTTTACATCACATCGCAACGAGACTCTCTACAGGGAGAGGTCAGACGGTACGCTTGAGCGCAGGGTTGCGCGAATAAGACCGGGAACAATTGCTCTGGCTGCAGCAGTTAAATACAAATACAATATTACCGTTGTACCACATTTGCTCTGCGGTGGCTTTACAAAGGAGGAGACCGAGAATGCACTTATCGAGATGAACTTTTTGGGTATCCACGATGTTCTGGCTCTTAGAGGTGACCCTGTTAAAGGAACCCGGATGTTTATCCCGGAGAGGGATGGTCACCGTAATACAAACGAACTGATTGAGCAGGTGGTCAATCTAAACAAAGGAAGGTATCTGGACTCATCAATGGAGAGTGCCTCCCCAACCTCTTTCTGTATTGGGGTTGCAGGGTATCCGGAAAAACACTTTGAAGCCCCCAATCCGGAGATAGATATGGAGTACCTGAAAAAGAAGATAGATGCAGGGGCAGATTATATCGTTACACAGATGTTCTTTGATAACGAAAAGTTTTATCGTTTCCGGGATCTGTGCCAAAAAATCGGGATTACAGTTCCAATTATCCCCGGTATTAAACCGATATCTGCACTAAACGACATAAAGCTTCTTCCTCAAACCTTCCATATTGATGTCCCACAGGATCTCTTTAAAGCTGTGGTTAAATGTAAGGATGACAAAGAGGCCAGAGAGGCGGGTGTTGAGTGGGCAACTATGCAGTCTAAGGATCTTATTAAAAACGGAGTTCCGGGGATTCACTTCTATACTCTGGGAAGGTCCGATAATGTTGCAAAAATTGTAAAATCTTCATACTAGTAATTTTAAAAACGAGAATTATCATAAATGAGTACAAATAATAATTTTAACGACTATAAGGTAGCAGATATAACACTGGCAGATTTTGGCAGGAGGGAGATAGAGATTGCCCAGAAGGAGATGCCCGGGTTGATGTCGCTGCGAAAAAAATATGGCTCATCTAAACCGCTTTCTGGAGCTAGGGTGATGGGGTCACTCCATATGACCATCCAGACAGCTGTATTGATTGAGACACTCAAAGAGCTTGGTGCAGATGTCCGCTGGTGCAGCTGTAATATATTCTCAACCCAGGACCACGCAGCTGCTGCTATAGCAGCATCCGGAGTTCCGGTATTTGCCTGGAAAGGTGAGAACCTTGCAGAGTACTGGTGGTGTACCGAAAGAGCGCTCGATTTCGGGAACGGATTGGGGCCTAACCTTATTGTAGATGATGGGGGTGATGCCACTATTATGATTCACCGGGGCTATATGGCAGAGAGTGATGCATCTGTACTCTCCGCTCCTGCTCAGGCACAGGATGAGATTGAACTTAATAATATCTTAAAAGAGCTCCTTGCTGCTGACCCCGGTCGCTGGCACAGGCAGGCTCCCGAGATTAAAGGGGTTTCGGAGGAGACCACTACCGGCGTTCACCGCCTCTATCAGATGCTGGAGCAGGGTAAGCTGCTCTTTCCTGCTTTTAATGTTAACGACTCGGTAACAAAATCTAAATTCGATAACCTCTATGGATGCCGTGAGTCTCTTGCAGATGGCATTAAAAGGGCAACCGATGTTATGATTGCCGGAAAGGTTGTGGTTATTGCCGGCTACGGAGATGTAGGAAAAGGTTGTGCCCGCTCTATGCATAGTTACGGAGCAAGGGTAATTATTACAGAGATAGACCCTATCTGCGCACTGCAGGCAGCAATGGAGGGTTATGAGGTAAAGACTATGGATGAGGCAGTTTACCAGGGGAACATATTTGTAACAACTACAGGAAATAAAGATATTATAACAGCAGAGCATATGGCTGCAATGAAAGATCAGTCAATAGTGTGCAACATAGGTCACTTTGACGATGAGATTCAGGTGGCAAGGCTGGAAAGGTGGAGTGGAATCAAAAAAATAAACATCAAGCCTCAGGTAGACAGATATCTCTACCCGGACGGACACTCTATCTTTCTGCTGGCACAGGGTCGTCTTGTGAATCTTGGTTGTGCAACAGGTCACCCCTCTTTCGTAATGAGTAACTCCTTTACAAATCAGGTTTTGGCACAGATGGAGCTTTGGAACAAAAAGTATGAAATTGATGTCTATCGTCTTCCCAAACATCTTGACGAAGAGGTGGCAAGGCTGCATCTGGAACAGCTCGGGGTTAAACTTACTCTCCTTACCCGGGAGCAGTCAGAATATCTGGGAATACCAATAGAGGGTCCTTATAAACCGGAGCACTACAGGTATTAGAAGTTAGGTATTAAAACAGAGATGTTATGAACAACAGGCCATTGGTCTCCATAATAACGGTTAACTACAACCAGAGCGTCGTAACGGGTGAGTTACTAAAATCTCTGCGCTCTATTACATACCCCAATTATGAAATTATTGTTGTAGATAATGGTTCTGTTGAGAGTCCCGACCATCTTAAGGAGAGTTTCCCCGAGATTTACCTGGATAAGACCGGAGAGAATCTGGGATTTGCAGGAGGTAATAACTGCGGAGTAAGAGTATCCAAGGGCAAATACCTTATGTTTCTAAACAATGACACAGAGGTCTCTCCGGGTTTTTTGGAGCCTCTGGTGAAACTGATGGAAGCTGACTCGACAATAGGAATGGTTAGCCCGAAAATCAAATATTTCAGAAATCCGGATATAGTCCAATATGCCGGGTTTACCAAAATGAATCCATACACAATCCGAAACAGTGGTGTTGGGTATCTGCAGCCGGACGGCCCCGAGTATGACACTATCTCTCAAACAGAATATATTCACGGAGCTGCAATGATGGTTCCGAGAGCTGTAGTTGACAGAGTTGGACAGATGCCGGAGATCTACTTTCTCTACTATGAGGAGTACGACTGGAGCGAGATGTTTAAACGTGCGGGCTATAAGATCTACTACCATCCCGGCTCAGTTGTATTACATAAGGAGTCTGTGACTACAGGTGTTGAGAGCCCATTAAAAACTTACTACATAAACAGAAGCCGTCTTATATTTTCCCGTAGAAACTACTCAGGATATCAACTGATTATAAGTCTTCTTTTCCAGACATTAATCTCACTCCCAAAGAACAGCCTGGTTTTTCTGCTTAAAGGTGAGTTCAAAAATATGTCTGCCTACTTGAGAGCCTATCTCTGGAATATTACACACTTAAAACTCAGGCAATGAAAATAGGGATTGAAGCACAAAGAGTTTTCCGGACTAAAAAGCACGGAATGGATATGGTTGCCCTTGAGCTGATCAAAAACCTGCAGATTATTGATAAGGAAAATGAGTATGTCGTTTTTGTCAAGCCGGATGACGATAGAGAGTGTATTCCCAACTCTCCCAACTTTAAGATTGTTGAACTTAGAGGTGGCCCCTACCCTCTATGGGAGCAGTTTGCCCTTGGCAGGGCTGCCATTAAAGAGGGTTGCCAGATTCTGCACTGCACAAGCAATACGGCTCCAGTTAAATGTAAGATCCCTCTTGTTATAACCCTTCACGACATAATCTATCTGGAGAGCATATCCCTATTTAAAAAAAGCGGCACCTGGTATCAGAAGTTTGGTAATATGTATCGTAGGTTTGTTGTACCGATTGTTGCAAAGAGAAGCGCAAGGGTGGTTACTGTATCAAACTTTGAGAAAGAGCGTATCCGAAGCTTTATGGGACTAAAGGATAATCTGGTTGCAATTTATAATGGGGTTGGCAGCCACTTTACAAAGATTAGTGATGCTCTAATTATCGAAAGGGCAAAATCTAAATACAACCTTCCGGATAATTTTCTCTTCTTTCTGGGGAATACAGATCCAAAGAAAAATACTCCCAATGTTTTAAAGGCGTTCGCAATATTTAATGCCCAATCTGCAGTAAAGTACAAGCTGGTTATGCTCGATTTTCGTGAAAGCGCGCTTTTACAAATACTAAATGAGATAGGGTCACCTCAGATAAGAGAGGATATTCAACTCACCGGTTACGTTCCTAACGGGGAGTTGCCTGCCATAATAAACCAATGTAAGGTTTTTCTCTATCCATCTCTTAGAGAGAGCTTCGGGATACCGATTTTAGAGGGTATGGCGTGCGGGGTTCCTGTTATAACATCCACAACATCCTCAATGCCGGAGGTTGCCGGGGATGCTGCACTGTTGGTAAACCCGGAAAATCCTCTCGAGATAGCAGATGCTATTGCTAAAATAATATCGGACAACCAACTTCGGGAGTCACTCTGCCAAAAAGGTGTTGAAAGAGCCTCTCACTTCTCCTGGAGAGAGATGGCCCAAAACTATCTGGAACTCTACAAGAGCGTTATCAAAGAATTATAGTAAATAACTACCATTATGAGAACTACCGAAATTCTCTTTTTTGCTGCTCTGTTTATTGTCTTCTACACCTATATCGGATATGGCATTCTACTATATCTTTTAGTTCGAATCAAAAGAGTGTTAAAACCCTCTCCCCGAAGAGATCTATCTCCATTTGAGCCGGAAATTACAATTTTAGTTGCGGCATATAACGAAAAAGATTTTGTCAAGCGAAAAGTTGAGAACACCCGTGCCCTGGAGTACCCCAAGGATAAACTTCGGCAGATTTGGGTAACAGATGGCTCAAATGACTCAACCCCGGAGTTGCTAAAGGAGTATCCTGAGGTTACTGTACTTCACCTTGATGAGCGAAGGGGTAAAATTGCAGCTATGAACAGGGCAATGAAGTTGATTGATACACCATACGTAATCTTCTCTGATGCAAATACAATGCTCTCAGAGGGCTCCGTTAGAGTTATTGCAGATCTTTTCCGAAACCCTAAAACAGGATGCGTCTCGGGGGAGAAACGAATTCGAAACTCTGCCTCTGATGGTGCGGCAGGAGCAGGAGAGGGAATATACTGGAGGTATGAATCTACTTTAAAAAAATGGGATGCTGAGCTCTACTCTGCCGTTGGTGCGGCCGGCGAGCTCTTTGCAATAAGGACGGAGCTGTTCCGTGAGGTTGAGCCGGATACTCTTCTGGACGATTTTATCATCTCCCTGAGGGTTGCAATGAGTGGTTATAAGATCGATTACAACCCAAATGCCTACGCCATAGAGGCACCTTCTGAGAGTGTTAAGGAGGAGTTAAAACGGAAAATCCGAATCGCTGCCGGCGGAATCCAGTCAATAGTTCGTCTTTTACCATTGCTAAATATTTTTAAATATAAAACACTTTCGTTTCAATATATATCTCACAGGGTTTTACGATGGACACTAGCCCCTGTACTTCTCCCGTTCATCTTTTTTCTTAATGCAGCTCTTGCTTGGGGCTCCCAAAGCTACCTGGCCCTATTTATAGCCCAAATTTTATTTTACTCTCTGGCTGCTTTAGGATGGATACTTCAAAGCAGAGAGATAAAGGTGAAGGCTCTTTTTATCCCTTACTACTTCCTGATTATGAACTATGCTGTTTATCGCGGATTCTTCCGGTATTTGGCAGGCAAGCAGAGTGTAAACTGGGAGCGGGCTAAGAGAGGGTGATGCTAACAGGAGTCATATCCATCATTGCATTAATGATAGAGACAGAGCTGAATCTCTTTATGTCTCTCTCCCGGATAACTCGCTCCCGGACTGTGCCTCTTGCAATCAGATACTCTCTTTTAGTCCCTTTTAACAGAGGATTTGCAGGGGTATAGTAACTACTACCATCCCCAAAAATTATATTGCAATATGAGCTGTCTGTAATAAGACCCTCTTTTACTATAAGGATATCGTCACAATCTCCCCTCTTTTCTAAAAGCGTGTTAATTGTATCCCTGTTTTCATATTTAAACCTGTAGTCTATATCGCAACCATCAACCAACCTAAGTGTTTTTATATCCTTTGGGGTGTATGGTTCCAATGAATAATCTATAATATCCTTTGAGTAGATAACCCTCAATTTACAGACTCCGCTTAAAGGCCGATTAACATTGAAATATAACAACTCTGCCAGCGGGAGCTTTTTGATTATTCCAAAATTATGAAGCATTGTCTCTGAAGATCTCTTTAGGTGAAGATCAAGATTTTGGGCGACACCGTCTACCACTTTAATTGTCTCAATAAAATTCATAATTGTAGTTTATAACCTACTCTCAAAAGGGAAGTAGATCTTGGCCATCATTTCACTATGTTCATCTTCGCAATTACTGTTTACTGTTATCCCGCCTCCGCTTCTGTACCACATCTTTCCATCTTTGTCTCTCTCAATGAATCTTATCATCACTGCCGAGTCAAAAACCGACCCGTCAAAAAAACCAAAAACTCCGGTATAGAATCCCCTTTTCTCCCCCTCACTTTTGGCAATAAGTTTAAGGGTAGACTTTTTGGGCGCTCCCGATACCGAGCCTGCAGGTAGTAGCCTAAAAATAAGGTCTCCCAAATTATCTAAATAGCTCCCGGGCAGCTCCCCTCTAATATCGGAGCTTACCTGCAGAATTTCACCCCTATCGGTCTTGACACTGTCTATGTAGCGGAAACTCTCTACCCAAACCCTCTCCGAGACCATACCCAGGTCATTTCTTATAAGATCTGTTATGGTATTATGCTCGCTACTCTCTTTATAATCTGAGAGAATCCTCTCCCTGGCCTGTGGTACGGATGCCATAATGGTACCCTTCATTGGCCTGGAAGATATAACCCCATTTTCTATCTGCACAAATCTCTCCGGGCTGAAACATACGAACCTGCCCGGCAGACAGATTGCAAACGGGGATTCAGATTCAGAGAAGATCTCCTCTAAGGTTAGTGATGTCTCTACCTCTGTTTTGCAGGTTAGGTTAATCAGATATGTATCTCCACGCATAAGCCCCTCAAGAACAGTGCTGAACTTCTCTCTGTACTCCTGTATGGGTACAGGATTTAAAATTTTCAGCCTTTTTTCCCTCTTTTCGGGTAGTTGCCCAACTCTTATAGCAGATCTATTGCATATATCTCCTATTCTGAATAGTATCTCGCTGCTGTTAATCGGGTCTTCGATAAATATTCCACTCTCCAGCTCAAAATCTACCGCAAAAAGAAACGGACCTCTCTTTGATGCGGTACGGTTTATATGTTCGCAAACCTCGGCCGCAGAAATAATCGCTACCTGGGAATTTTTTGCAAGGTTTGTGTTACCAGCCATTTAAGGAGTATTTTTGACAAGGTTCTTTGGCAATATCGGGAAATTGTTAACAAATGTACTAAAATATATACTTTTGCGGGGTGAAAAGGATTCTGATTATAGATAATTACGACTCGTTTGTCTACAATGTTCTTCATCTTGTAAAAAAGGTGACAGATACTGCTGCAGATATCTTCTTCAATGATAAAATTCCCTTTGACAAGCTGGATAGTTACAGCCATATTATTCTCTCCCCCGGGCCCGGAGTCCCTTCGCAAGCGGGAGATCTGCTTAAGCTCATAAATAGCTGCAAAGAGAGCCACTCAATTTTGGGAATATGTCTGGGACACCAGGCGATTGCTCAACACTTCGGAGCCAGACTAATAAACCTGAGTCACCCACTTCACGGTCACAAATCTATTTTATCCATTGAAGATAGTAACGACCCTCTCGTTGGGAAATTTAACAGGGAGAACCCCTGTACAGTTGCCCTTTACCACTCCTGGGCAGTGGAGAGAGATGGTTTTCCGCCTGTTCTCTCAATTGGCTCCTGCAACGAGGATAAAATAATAATGTCTCTGTACCACAGGTCGCTACCAATTTACGGGGTTCAGTTCCACCCGGAATCTGTAATCACAAACCTGGGAGAACAGATACTCTCTAACTATTTTTACGGTAACTGAGTACTGCCCACAAACTAAAAGCACCTGCAAACCCAAACATAATAAAAATATGTTTGTAGAGATCTGCCAGGCCACTCCCCTTGAGAAAAACCATTCTCATAATCTCTGTAAAATACTTCATCGGGTTGATGGAGTTTATTACCTGTGCCCATATAGGCATACTGCTAACCGGAGTAAAAAGACCACTTAAAAGAATCATTACCAGCATAAAAAAGAACATTACAAACATTGCCTGCTGCATTGTTCGTGAGTTGTTTGATATTACCAAACCTAATCCTGAGACCACAATAAGGAATAGAAAAGAGAGAAGATAGAACTCAAAAATACTTCCTACAGGCACAATCCCGTATAGGAGTTTTGCTAAAATCAGTGTATTTGTAAGAATTATAAACCCGATAACCCAATACGGTATAAGCTTTGAAAAAATAAAGGTGATCTTTCTCACCGGCGTTACGTTTATCTGCTCAATTGTACCCGCCTCCTTCTCCGAAACAATATTAAGTGCAGGCAGAAAGCCTCCTATTATCGTAATTATTATAACTATAAGACCGGGGACCATAAAAAGCTTATAGTCCATTGATGGGTTATATTTACTTAGCGATACTATCTCTATTGAAGATGGCATTGCAGCTGTTATAGCAGCAGAGGAGCCTCTATTGACTATTTTGCTCTCTATAAGTTCTGCCGAGAAGTCATTAACAACACCTGCAAGATATGAGGCGGCAATGCTCCCTCTCATACCATCAACCGCATTTGAGGAGATAGAGAGCTCTCTGTTGACTCCATTTACCAGATCTTTTTCAAAATCGGAGGGGATCTCCAAAATAATATCACACTCTCCTCTCTCTATTGTTGAGATTGCCTCGTTATAGCTCTCCAAATAGATAGCCTCTTTGAAATATTCCGAACCGGAGGCTTTTTGGGTAAGTCTCCTTGAATATGTGCTGTTGTCATTATCGACCACGCATAAGCGAATATCTTTCACATCCAGATTCGCTGCCCAGGGCATCAGTATCATCATAACCACCGGATAGACAAGTATAAGCTTAGGGAGAAACCTGTTTCTCGCAATCTGTTTAAACTCCTTTTCCAATAAAAATCTGAACATCATAAATTTATTTAGCAATGTGACTCTCTACTGAAGCCTGTCTCTAAAACTTCTTAAACTGGCTGTAAGGTAAATGGCTGCCATAGCAACAAGAACAGATAGTTCGGTTACAACAGAGTTTAGCGGCAATCCCTGAATCATAAGTTTTCTAACAGCCTCTATGTACCATTTTGCAGGTATAAATTGTGCAATAACCTGTAGAATATCGGGCATATTTGATATTGGATAGATCATCCCGGAGAGCAACATAACCGGCATCATCAGTACAAGCCCCGAAATTAACATCGCTGCCACCTGCGTACTCGCAATGGATGATATGAGCAACCCCATAGAGAGAGAGACAAAAATGAATACCAAAGATAGTATCACCAGCCAAAATAGGCTTCCCGTAACAGGGACCCCAAGCAGAAAGACGGAGAGCAGCAATATTGTTGTCAGATTGACCACCGAAAGTACAAAATATGGAACAACCTTGGAAAGTATCAAAAAGAGAGGGCGCACCGGGGATACAAGAAGAACCTCCATTGTACCTGTCTCCTTCTCTCTTACAATTGATATTGAGGTCATCATTGCACATATAAGCATAAGTATCAGACCCATTACTCCCGGAACAAAATTGTACGAACTCTTCATTTGGGGGTTGTAGAGTAGTCTCACATTCGGGATGGCAACTCCGCCGGAGTGTAGGTTTTTTCCGGCAATATCCAATTCGGCAGACCGGATTATTGAAGATGCATATAGAATAATTGATGACGCCATATTCGGGTCTGTTCCATCTGCAGTAAGCCCCAAGCGGGCACTCCCCTGATGCATCAATTTCTCCCGGAACCTTTCACTGTAGTTAAGAATAAGAGATACCTCTCCTCCTCTTAAGAGAGCATCTGCCTGCTGCTCTGTTGTAATCATCTTATATGGTCTAAAATACTCCCCTGCTGTTAATCTCTCTGTTATCATTGTTGTAGCAGCATCCCGGGATGGATCCATTATTGCAACTTTCACATTTTTCACCTCGTTTGTTAGTGCAAATCCAAATAGAATTATTTGGACAACAGGCATAAGAAGTAAAATAAGCACGCTCCTTCCATCTCTGAATATATGGAGAAACTCCTTTCTGACGAATATAAAAAATTGTCTCATCGTTTAGAGTTTGCAAGTTGATAAAAGACCTCATCCATACTTTTTGCACCATACTTTAACTTAAGGTTTGCAGGTGTATCTAATGCGTCAATCGCACCATCCTTCATTATTGATACCCGGCTGCAGTACTCTGCCTCATCCATATAGTGAGTCGTTACAAAGATTGTGATTCCCCGCTCTGCAGCATCGTAGATAAGCTCCCAAAACTGTCGCCTTGCTTTGGGGTCTACCCCGCCGGTCGGCTCGTCCAGAAAAACAATGCCCGGGTTATGTATTATTGCTACTGAGAATGCCAGCTTCTGTTTCCACCCTGCGGGCAGTGACTTTACCATTGTGTTTCTCTCTTGAGTAAAACCAAGTTCGTGGAGCATTCTCTCAGTCGTTTGGGATATTTCTCTCTCCTTTAATCCATAAATTCCTCCAAAGAGCCGGAAGTTCTCCCACACTCGCAGGTCGTCATAAAGCGAGAAGCGCTGACTCATATATCCTATATTGGCCTTTACTCTTTCCGGCTCTCTTGTAATGTCGAAGCCTGCCACAGATCCTCGGCCTGATGTGGGTTTAAGAAGGCCGCACAGCATCTTCATCGCAGTTGTTTTTCCAGCACCGTTTGCTCCTAGAAAACCGAATATCTCCCCCTTATTCACCTCAAACGAGATAGAGTTCACCGCTGTGAATTTTCCGAAAACCTTTGTCAGATTCTCAACAAATATTACAGGTTTCATATTTTCTCCCGAGTTGTTATTCATATCCCTCTTTATTTGCAGAGAACTCCATATAGCAATCCTCAATGGTTGGAGCAATCACTTTTATGTGAAAATTTCTCTCTCCTCTTTCCTCTAGTTTTTGGGTAAGGGAGTCAATATAGTTATGGTTGTAAAGCTTCTTATCAATAGCTATATGATGTTCCTGACCAAAAGAATATACGCTCTTAACTTCATTATAACTTCTTAGTTCTTTTAGTAGCGAATGCATATCATCTCCCCATATTGCAAGAAGAGTGTTTTGGTATGAGTCAATAACACCACGGGGTGAGTCACTGCTTAAAACTCTCCCCTCTTTAATAAGTGCGACTCTGTCGCATAAGAGTGCCTCATCCATATATGAGGTGGATACCACTATAGTGATCCCATATGTTTTCAGCCTCTCCAGCATCTGCCAAAACTCTCTCCTGGAGACCGGGTCTACCCCGGTTGTCGGTTCATCCAGAAAGAGAACAGATGGCTTGTGGATCAGTGCACAGCTAAGGGCAAGCTTCTGCTTCATACCGCCCGAGAGGCGGGAGGCTCTTCTGCTACCAAAAGGTGCAATATCCTTAAAGATGTTCTCTATAAGCGGATAGTTATCTGCCACCTTTACATTGAAGACAGATGCAAAGAAGGAGAGGTTTTCGTCTACCGTCAAATCTCCATAGAGAGAGAATCTTCCCGGCATATAACCTATTATCCTCCTTATGGATTTATAATCTCTCTTGATGTCAAAGCCTTCAATGGTGGCAACTCCGCTATCCGGAAGAATCAATGTTGTAAGAATCCTAAATAGAGTACTCTTCCCTGCACCATCCGGCCCTATGAGACCGAACATCTCCCCTTTTTGTACGGAGAGAGATAGGTCATCCAGTGCTTTAACTGAGGAGTAGTTTTTAGATACCCCTTTAGCCTCTACAGATATATCGCTACTCTTCAAAACCTGATGTTTAATCCTGTTAATAACTATTGGCTATTTTTTAAACTTCGCATCGCCGTACATCCCCGTTTTAATATATCCATCATTTTTTACGGCAATCTTTACTGCATAAACCAAGTTCGATCTCTGATCCGGGGTCTGAATATTTTTAGGGGTAAACTCTGCCTCCTGAGATATCCAAGAAACAACTCCTGCGTACTCCTTTTTTGTCTCTTCATCAAAACCGGTAAATATTGATGCCTCATCTCCCACTTTAATCTCGGAGAGAACTTTTGCCGAAACATATGCCCGTAGTATGAGATTATCCAGATCTGCCATCTTTAGCAGTGGTTGCCCCACACCCCGAAACTCTCCCTGGTTGGCATACTTAACAGAAATTGTACCCGATATTGGAGCGATAATCATACTTTTTCTAATGAGGTCCTCAGTTTGAGCTATCTGAATCTCTATTGCAGCACCCTCTTTATCTGCAGATAGGTTACCACTCTCCAGAGCGGAGCGCTGGGCATCAATCTGCCTCTGCAGTGTAGATATCTGAGCTTCTATATCTTCCAGATTTTTTCTGTTCCCGGCGTCTGCCCTTACCAACTTTTGAGCCCTCTCTCTCTCCACCTCAAGGTTAGTTATCTGCTGTTTTAATACAGCAATCTGTTTAGAGACATCTGCCCTTCTTGCCCTTACAGCCTGATTGCTCACAAGTAGTCTTCTCTTTTGGAAACTTAGCTGAATTGTATCTATGTAGCCTAAAACTGAGCCGCTATCTACCTTGGTGCCCTCTTCTGCCCATAACTCCATAACCCTTCCGGTTGCCTCAGATGATACAATAAGCTCTGTCGCTTCAAACCTGCCGGATGCGTCATACTCCCCTTTACTATCCCTGCAGGCTAAGATGGCCGGCAACAGGATAAGGATAACAAAAAACCTATTCATATAAAACTAGTTGTTAAGTGTATATTTTAATTCCGTATGTGCCATAATTAGCTCGATCTCCCTCCTCCGCAAAGCGCTTCGTGCAATATCCAGAATATTAAGCTCTCTCAGATACTCCGAAACCGAAATGGTTCCACCCTCCAGCTTCTTCTCCGCGGCATCTTTAAGTGACACTCTAAGTTCTATCATCTTACGGTCATCTTCCAGCAGCTCCTGCAGCTTCTTAATTTTGCTGTTTACTCCGGTACTTTTAAGTCGTATATTGTATAGAAAAAGCTCTCTTTGTGTATCTATTTCGCTCTGCCTTAAGGATATCAATCTCAATTCGTCTCTTTTTGTATAGAGAGATCCAAGATTCCAGACAACCTTAATACCTGCTGTATAAAAACCCGCAAACTCATCTTTTAACATATTAAGTCCGGGCCTTCCGTACCCCGCCTGAAGATATGCACCTAACTTGGGTAGAGATCTTGAATCAATCACAGCTCTCTCTCTCTCCAGAGAGTTTTGACGGGAAATAAACAGATTGAGCTCAGGTCGCATAATCTCTTTATTTTCTGCACTTTTTACAAGAGGTACCTGAAGCGTTGAGTTTTGATTAAACTCTACGCCTGTAATTTGCGAAAGCATAGTAAAAAAGGCCTCTTTGTCGCTTATGAGTTCTCTCATTCTCTGTTTTAGAGAGATTAGCTCTACCTCAACTGCGCTGAGGTCACTTCTGTTTGCAGCACCTGCGTAGATATATGACTCTACCCGCTCCTTTGCGCGATTAAGCTCCCTCTCTGCAATACGTAGCTCCTGAATATACCCCTCTGCTAAAAGAATTCCGAAATAGATGTTATGAACCCTCTCTCTTAAAGTGTATAGCTCAACCTCGACCTCCATCCTCTGAGATGCGGCAGTTGCCTCACTCTGCTTTTTGTACGCACCGGAGATTCCTCCATCCCAGATTGTCTGCTCAACATTAACAATTGCCGAGTACTGATCTTTACTCATCGGGTCTATTGCCATACCTGGAAACACGATAGGAATTGAAGTGACATCGGACTGATAGCTCCCTTTTGCAGAGAGTGCCACTTGAGGCAGATGGCTTTTGGCTATGTTCCGGATTGTATACTCTTTTGCTTTTTCGATAAGATCATATCTTTTAATCAAAGGATAATTTTGAGTGGCTAACTCGACACACTCCTCTAATGTGTGTTTTCTTACCGCCTGCTCTTGGCCCAGTGCGGGATTTTGCATAGCTGGCAAATTTTGTTCACCTGACGGCATTAATGAGAGCACTGTCAATATAGCCGTAAATAAAACTACTTGCATATTATCGTTTATAAATTATTATCAAATATTTTCATTAATACATATTCCTCCCCATACCGTGAGAAAAACCTCTTCGCTCCTCAACTTTGTAAATTTTACAAACTCTTCAAAGGAGTAATCTCTTACGTGAGAGATCAGGGGTTGGGCTATGTAGACAAAAAGATTCAACGAGAGGATATTCAGGAATAGATCAAACGCAGAGATATCCCTTACCCTTCCGGCTTCAATCTCTTTTTTTAATTCCGAATCAATTCCGGATAGAAGAGAGCCAACAGTATCCTTAATTTTCTCTGCAATAACTCTAAACCGAACCGGATTTGTTGTCATTTCGTTTATTATAAGAAACGGAAGACGGGGGTTCTGAGATATTATCTCCGAATGACTTTCAATTATGCTCCGTACAACATCCTTGAAATTTGCAGATCTCTCTTTAGATAGCACTACCGCAGAGATGAAGCTGACAAACTTCTTCTCAAAGAGCTTTTCGAAGAGCCTCTCTTTTGTTCGAAAATAGTAGTGTATGAGAGCCTGGTTACAGCCGACTCTTTTAGCAATTTCTGTTGTAGAGGTCATAGCGTACCCCTTCTCCAGAAAGATATCTTCGGCAACATTAAGTATCATCTGCTCTACATTTTCACTCTTTTCACGACGCACTTTTTTATTAGCCATATTTAATATATTTGTTTAATAGCTCTATTAATTGTCTGCAAATATCTTTACAATTATCGATATATGCAAAAAAAATCCTATTTTTATGTAAATTTGCATCGTAGCTAAAAATTGAAATAAGATGATATACAGAATATTAATATTATTGACAATCATAGTCTCCTCCTGTATAAAAATTCCTAAGGATAGCTATGTATCTGAACTTAAAGTTCCTTTTGAGTTTGACTGGAAGACTATAGAGGCTCAAACAGTAAAAATTGTGGAGCTCTCTAATGTGATTAATGACAAAGGGGATACAATTGCAACCCTTTTGCCTCCCGGAGATTATAACCTGACTGTAGTAAAAAACAGCACTCTCTCTGTAGTTAAGAGTAACAGTGCTCCTGCCACCAAAGCTATTGGGGGTTCTATTAAAGAGGCGGTCTACTTTCCATCAAAGGGGAGATATGCAACTGTTATGTTTGAAGACCTCTTCCCCTCAAAGGGAGATATGGATATGAACGATGCGGTCTTTGGACTAAATATTGAGTTTTACGTAGATAACCAGAGTAACGTCAGGGCTTTCAGGATAAATATTCAGCCCAGGGCAATTGGCAGCTCTTACGCATCTATCGGGCTGGCAGCCTCTATCTATACATTCCCCGGAATATCATTTGTAGAGAAGATTGCCCACTCCTCAAACTCCTATGTGAACGATCTTTTCCGGGTTAACGCTGCGGGTGGCGAATACTCGGTTGAGCAGGGAAATCTATTTGATGTTATTCCTATAACAGGAAATTTTAGAGCCTACTTTAACAATAGCGCAGATCTCTTCCTCAACGTAAGAAACATAGACCCCTTTACCTCAACTCAGGAGTTCTATGTAGATGTTGAACTTAAACCTAACTCCAAATTCCCGTTCTCATCTCTCACCCTTCTGGAACCCGCAGCTACCGGCAAAGTAAATATAGACATCTTTGGAGTATTCGGAGGAAGAGGGAAAGAGGTTCATTTTAAAGATGGACGCCCAACCAACTATTTCTATTACCCATACTTTGTAAGCACCAATACCACAAACTTTGCCACAGTAGACAATTGGGTATGGGCAGTGTTAAGTGACCAATCAATCAGGCACCCACAGGAGTTCAAAAAGATATACCACGCCTACCCGAATTTCAAGAGTTGGGCAGAGAGCGGCGGTGGCGGTGGCGCCGGTTGGTATACTCCTGCTGTACTGGATAGCCTATGGACAGGCGGCAACTTTAGTTATGTGAATTAGTTACGCGAAAAAAAATTCAAAAGAGCATCAACATTTGATAAATATTTTCTATATTTGCAAATAATTTTATTAACAATTGTTGAAAACTCTTTACTGCTGTGAAAATCAATCTTTTACCCCTTCTTCTCTCCGCTTTACTTCTCTCTTGTATAAAGATGCCTGAGTCAAATGTAAAGCCGATAGAGGACTTGGTTATACACCCGGACTTTGACTGGAAGACAGTCAAAGAGTTAAACGTGACTGTTACTGTTACTCCTGTGGATGCCCAAAGTACGGACAAGGCTCACGTTATAAGGATTTATAACTCTCCTCTTCTTAATACCGGTGCACTTATGGCAACCGGTGTTGCAAAACCTAATGCATCCTATGTTGTAAAGTTATCCGTTTCGGCTCCTGTAGAGAATCTCTATGTTCACGAAACAAAACCCAACGGGTTGGTGAAAGTCTCTAAACTCCCCATCTCCTCTTCTACATTAAGTATTGCATTTGATAAAAGATCGGATGAGGACTCTTTCTTTACAAAAAGCTCGTTTATGACCGGTCATAATGCGCTCTTTACCTCTCCATCGATTGCCATACCAACCGGATATGATCAGATAGTAAACAACAATAATACACTCAACACCCTCGGCTTTAACACCGGAGAGAGCTCTGCTTACGGAAACACATATAAGTCATATCTTATTCCTGCAGGGTATACAAGAACTGCTGCTATTAACTTTAGCAACTACAGGTCTCACGCAATTATCTATGTTCAGGGTACCTTAAATATCAATGCAGAAATTAATCTAAATAACTCCTCTATTGTGGTTTTAAGCGGCGGGAATGTTGTTTGCGAAGGGATCAACACCGGTAGCTTTACAAATACTAGCAGCAATCCTATCCCTATAGTATATCTCCAGAACAACGCTACAATAACATCAGAGAAACATATCTCTTTAAACAATAGTGTAATTACAGTAAATAAAGGGACTCTTATTGTAGACGGAAACAACTTTGATCTCGATATGAATAATGGGAGCAAGGTTTACAACGAGGGAACAATAAGAATATTAAACAGTAAATCTGAACTGCTAATAACCAATAGTGCTCAACTCTTTAATTCGGGGTTGATTGAGTCTCCTGATGTTGAGATGTCTGTAAACAGTACAACCTTGAATGACGTTACGGGTGTAATTAATATTAAACAGTGGTACCAGACTAACGGAACAGTTTTAACCAACCACGGAGAGATTGTTGCAACCACCTATTTTAAAACATCCGGCGGCGGTACCGTTTATAACTTCTGTAAAATCCTTGCAGAACTTTCGGATTTAACCCAGATTACTGCATTTCTTGAGCCCGGCTCTTACTGGAGCTCTCAAGATTTCAAGACCAACAACTCAAGTATTACAATGGTCGGCGGTAGTATGTTTCAAACCGCAAATGTGTCGGATATATTCCGAATGAATCTGCAATCCTCATCTGCCTCTTTTTCTCTGTTCAAAAACACAGGTAATATGCCGGACCTTAGGTGGGCTCAAACAACGTTTAGCGGAAACATTGAGTATGTACAGACTACTCTTACAGAAGGGACAGGGACCAATGGCAGGGGACTTTATCAGGCATCATTTGTTAACGGTGCTCTTCTAAACAAAGAGCAGACCAAAAACATACCGGGTACCACCTGTAACGGTTCATTCGGGCAGATAATTCCTGATGACGATGATGATGACGATGACCCTGATACACCTGACCCACTTTATGGTGTATTCTTCCCTTCACAAACCGGATGGGGAACATACGCATTTGAAGATCAGTGGCCTCAAAAAGGTGACTATGACCTTAATGACCTAGTTACTGCCTTCCGTGTAAGCTTTTACTCAAACTCTTCCAACCAGATTGTAGAGCTTCATTTCGATTATAAAATTACCGCTGTTGGAGCAACATTCAATATAGCTGCAGCATTCCAAATGGATAATGTAGCGGCATCTAATGTAACATCTGTTTCGGGAAGTCTGCTCGGCGGGAGTACATCACCTTTCCCTATAGATTCTCGGGGCACAGAGTCGGGTATAAGCACGGCTGTAATTCCAATATTCAACAACACTAAAACCGTTGTCTCTTATAGCGGGTTCCTAAATACAGAGAGGGGGTCGTTTACGCCAACAGAGGAAAAACGGGTTGTGGTTAAATTTACAGATCCTATACCACAATCTCAACTCTCAATGGAATCATTTAACTTCTTTATCGTTGTTAATCAAAGAGGAAGAGAGGTTCACCTCCCTGGTTATGCAGGAACAACAAAGTTTGATGCCTCTCTAGCATCCGGAGTTACTCTCCACCCAAGCGATAATTTCAAAGATGCTCAGGGAATGATGTGGGGGCTAATGTTCCCCGAATATTTCAACTACCCACTTGAGAGAAAGGCGATAATTAATGCATACACCCATTTTGCCGCCTGGGCAACATCTTCCGGGGCTCAATATCCGGACTGGTTTATGGATAAAGCTGGATACCGAAACGAAAATCTAATCTATTAGAGATTTTTTAATCAATTAATTAGAACCTGCGCTATAGTTTTTTCAGAAATCTTAGCGCAGGTTTTATTTTAGACTTGATATAGAGGGTAATCGGGAAAAGGAGCACCAGAAGGGATTTTATCTTTATTTCCCCAATATATCCGTTTTTTAGAATAAATTTGATCACAAAAAACCTGGTCTTAAAAGGCAGAAGACCACTCTGGTATGCAACGCCACTTAATATATTCGATATAAGCTTATCTATAACCGGGATTGTAAGAGATCCAGCTCTCTCTTTTGTCCTCTCCAGCTCATTGACAATTGTCAAGTAGGAGTTTATGTTTTTAAGCGAGAACTTTGTGGTCATCGTTGAGTTTGCCCTCAATCTTCTTCTGAAAAAATCTTCGGGAATATATCCGACCCTCTTTGCGAAAAGATAGAGTTGAGAAAAAAAGAGCTCATCTTCGTGTATTATCCTTGGATAGAAGTGTAACTCATTCTCTGTAGCAATCTCCTTTCTAAACAGGTGCATCCAGGGGGCTACACGAAAGAGGTCTTTACTTAATAGCATATTCATAAGCTCTGCTCCGTTGTATATACCCTCTCCAACGACCCCTTTTCTGTTATAGTGGAAGCTTTGAGCATTTAGATTTGTGTCGTCACTAAAAGAGACTGCATCAAAAAAGACCATATCCAGCGAATCCTTTACGGCTCTTTTATAACAGCTCTCCAGTGCCTTAGACTCAAGAATGTCGTCACTATCCATAAAGAAGAGATACTCACCCTTTGAGATTCCCAGTGCTCGCTCTCTGGCAATTGAAGAGCCGCTGTTTGGTTGATCTATCAAGATAACTCTGGAGTCTGCTTGTTCAAACTCTTTCAATATCTTTAAACTGTTATCTGTAGATCCGTCATTGACAATAATCAACTCGAAATCCCGGAAGGTTTGATTAAGTATAGAGCCAACCGCCTCATTGAGATAGACATCGGTATTATATACTGGAATTATTACACTTATTGCAGGTGTACTCATTACTCTTTATAGAGATTAGCCTTAGTTATTACAAATTCAGTCGTGATAAACTATTGAATCTTCGTGAGGGAAGATCATCCTAAATAATTTGTCTTTTAAAAACCACATAAATGCCTTGAAAGTCAAAAGCAACTCTTTTCCTATCGGGAAAGGGGGGAATAGTTTGTGCACCATCTCCTGTGTCCATACAGTTGTAAAGAATGCTTTATACTCCGGCTGCTGGGGATTAACTATAAATTCAAAATTATCCCTCCACTCTATCTTCACATTCTGAAGATTATTCCGGTACATTACAAAGAGGCGGAATGGGAGAGAGTAATAGGGTAAATAGGCAGAGAAGAGACCACCTACAATAGGGTTAAACCCGTGTGTAATCTTTGATTTGTCGTATATGAGAAGCTTATTATCTACCAGCAGCAGAACCCACCTGTGAGATGACTTTGGGGAGAAGATCTCTCCAATAAGGCTGGGTGTCTCTATGTAACCTCTTTTTGCCACCCGAAACATCTCCTTCAAAAAGAGTTCAGGATCCTCTGCGTGTTCCAAAACGTGAGTAGAAATTACATAATCAAATTCATTATCTTTGAATGGTAGATTCTCACCGGCACCCTCTACAAGTACCTGATGTGGAAAAACCCTCAGGGAGCCGTGTCTCTGACTGTCGTCAAAGAGGAATTTATCTACCAGCACATTTGCCCTTCTTGTAGGGTCATTTCCAGGACCAACATCTAAAACCCTGTAGGATTTTTTTATATGCAGATTGTTTTTATTGTACGGCTTTTTTACTATCATAACAGAATCGTTGCATAAAAGTAGATAAAATTTTGTATCTATGGCTATTCTAAGAGTGAATTTATGCACTTGTTTTAATGAAGAATTATCTATATTTGTATACACTCCTCTATTATAATTTTTTAAATGGCCATAAAAGTCGCATACTGTATCCCTTCTCTCTTCTCTGTAGGTGGAATGGAGAAGGTTCTCACGCTTAAGGCCAACTATTTTACAGAGGTCTTTGGGTATGATGTCACAATAATCCTCACAGACGGTAAGGATATGAGTTACGCTTTCCCGCTTTCAGATAAAGTCAAAGTGATTAATCTCGATATCAACTATAAGAACATTTGGAGTTATAAGTTTTTTTATAAATTTATCACATATTCATATAAACAGCGAATCTTCCGAAAAAGACTCACAAAGACTCTCTTTGAAATTCAGCCGGACATTACAGTGTCTATGCTCCGTAGAGAGATTAACTTCATTACTAAAATAAAAGATGGCAGCAAAAAGGTTGGAGAGTTGCACTTTAACAGAATTAACTACAGAGATTTTAACACACAGGGTAGTTCAGAAGGCGTTAAGAGCGTTATGTCCAAATTGTGGATGAAACAACTGATCCACAACCTAAAAAAGGTAGATAAGTTCGTAGTCCTCAGTTATGAAGATATGGCAAGATGGGTAGAGCTAAACAATGTATGCGTAATCTACGATCCGCTGGCAGAATTTCCGGAAGACATCTCTGATTGCACTTCAAAAAAGGTGATTGCTGCAGGAAGGTTGGTTAATCAAAAAGGGTTTGATATGCTCCTGGATAGCTGGAAAATAGTAAGTAAGAAACACCCGGATTGGATATTGAATATTTACGGAAGCGGCAACCCTACACCTTTATTGAAACAGATAAAGAGAAACAGAATCGATAAGAGCTGTTTCCTCCACGATGCTGTTCTAAATATAAACGACAAATATAGAGAGAGTTCAATATTTGCATTCAGCTCCAGGTTTGAGGGTTTTGGAATGGTTATTACAGAGGCGATGTCTTGTGGTATCCCCCCTGTTGCCTTTGCTTGCCAGTCAGGACCAAAAGAGATTATAACAGATGGTGTTAATGGGATACTTGTCCCTCCCGATGATGTAATTCATCTCGCTAATAAGATTTGCTATTTAATAGAAAATGAAGAGATAAGAAAAGAGATGGGGGCAGCAGCGAGGAGAAGAGCAGAGGATTTCCGGATAGAGAAGATTGCCAAAGAGTGGGACAATCTTTTCCGAAATCTATTAAATGAAAACAACTAACTAAGAGAAAAAAGAATTTTATGTCCTATAAACTTTTAATCTGCTTACCATCTCTCCATCTTGTAGGTGGAATGGAGAAGGTTCTTACAATAAAAGCAAGCTACTTTGCCGAAGTATATGGTTATGATGTTACTATTGTTTTAACCGACGGAAAAGATGAGTCTCCATATTTCCCTCTCTCAGATAAAGTTAAAATCCTACACCTGGATATAGACTTTGAAAAAATTCGCCTCTACCCGATATACATCAAAATTCCAATTTATCTATATAAACAATATATCTATAAAAGAAGACTTACAAAGGTACTGATGAGCACCCGGCCGGATATTACAATCTCAATGTTGAGACGAGAGGTAAATTTCTTTGCAGATATTAACGATGGAAGCAAAAAAATTGGAGAGCTTCAGTTTAATAAGCTCAACTACAGAGATTTCAACACTAAGGGAGAGGCTAGCGGGATAAAAGGATTTTTCGCAAAATACTGGATGAAGCAGTTGGTCACAAACCTAAAGAAGGTGGATAAGTTTGTTGTATTGAGCGAAGAGGATAAAAAGAACTGGACAGAGTTGGATAATGTAGTTGTTATACACAATCCAATAGAGAGTATTCCTGAGGAGTCTTCAAACTGTACATCGAAAAAGGTGATAGCTGCTGGAAGGTTGGTTAGTCAAAAGGGGTTTGATATGTTAATAGATAGCTGGAAGATTGTGAACGACAGACATCCGGACTGGACCCTCTCTATTTATGGGAACGGATCAAAGGAGTATTTTATAAACCAGATAGAGTTAAATGGTATCAAGAGTAGTTGTTTTCTCTACGATGCCGTTTTAAATATTAACGAGAAATTTATTGAGAGCTCCATTTTTGCTTTCAGCTCCAGGTTCGAAGGGTTCGGGATGGTTATAACAGAGGCTATGTCCTGCGGAATTCCTCCGGTTGCATTTGCCTGCCCGTGCGGTCCTAAAGACATAATTACAGATGGTGTAGACGGAATTTTAGTAACTCCCGAAAGTGTAGATGAGCTTGCAGATAAGATCTGTTTTTTAATAGAGAACGAAGATATAAGGAGAGAGATGGGCCGCAGAGCCAGGATTCGCGCAGAGCAGTTCAAGATTGAGGTTATCGCCAAAGAGTGGAATACTCTTTTTAAAAATTTATTAACTCCTGATAATTAGACATTTTTTAATTTTTAATTGAAAATTATATTATATTTGAGTCCCTTTTAACCAACTAAAACTTGTCAAGATGGCTATTAAAGTTGTCTTCTGTTTACCTTCACTTCACCTGGTAGGTGGAATGGAGAAGGTTCTCACAATAAAAGCAAACTATTTCGCGGATGTTTTTGAATACGATGTAACAATTGTTTTAACGGACTCAAAGGAGAAGGCCCCATATTTTCCTCTTTCAGACAAGGTGAAGGTTGTCAATTTAGATATCGATTTTGAAAATATCAGGCTATATCCGATTTATCTAAAAGTTATCCTCTACTCATACAAACAGTTCCTATATAAAAGAAGGCTTACAAAACTTTTAATGAGTTTAAGGCCGGACATTACAGTCTCAATGCTCCGTAGAGAGATTAACTTCATTACCCGAATAAAGGATGGAAGCAAAAAGATTGGGGAGATGCAGTTCAATAGGCTCAATTACAGAGATTTTGACATTAGTGGCAGGTACTCGGCCATAAGACATTTTTTCTCCAAACTCTGGATGAATCAACTCGTTTATAATCTTAAAAAAGTAGATAAGTTTGTAGTCTTAAGCTGGGAGGATTTGGAGAGGTGGCCGGAGTTAAATAATGTAGTTGTTATACATAATCCTATAGACAAACTTCCGGAGAGAGTATCTGACTGCTCCTCAAAAAAGGTGATCTCAGCAGGAAGGTTTGTAGGACAAAAGGGGTTTGATATGCTTCTGGACAGCTGGAAGATAGTAAATTCAAAACATCCTGAGTGGAGCCTCCACATCTACGGAGCAGGAGATAGAACTACCTTTAATGAACAGATCATTCGAAATGGCATTGAGGGCAGCTGCACACTTAATGGTCCGCTAAGAGATCTTACCGAGCAGTTCTGCGACAGCTCGATCTTTGCCTTTAGCTCAAGATTTGAGGGTTTTGCACTTGTCCTCACAGAGGCTATGTCCTACGGAGTTCCCCCGGTTGCTTTTTCCTGCCCCTGCGGTCCAAAAGACCTAATCACAGACGGTGTTAACGGGTTACTGGTTACCCCACAAGATGTAGACGAGCTGGCAGAAAAGATCTGTTACCTTATTGAGAACGAGGAGATTCGCAAAGAGATCGGAAGAAATGCGCGTGAACGTGCAAAGAATTTTACTATAGATATTATGGCAAAAGAGTGGGATAAACTCTTTAAAGCTCTTCTATCAACTAATTAAAAGTCTCATCTACAACCCTTTTCATCTGCACATCCCAGGAGAGCTTCGCGGTAATACTCTCTCTGATTTGCTCCGGGGTTAGATCAAGTGCATTTTTAAACTCAATAATCTTATGTATATCAATTGCCGACTCATCTGCAGGGGCCTTTAAAATGTATGGCATATGTTCAAAATCCTCGTCTATCTCAGAATATATAAAAGGTATTCCCCTTGCAGCATACTCCCGGTTTTTGAGGGTCTTAATATTGGTTATACCTGTTCGGTGTCTTGCCAGGCTTGCAATACCAAAATCTGCAATATTAAAAAATTCATCCAACTCATCTGATCGCCTGTTTCCGTGAAAATGGACATAATCTCCCATCCCGAGTTTTGCAGTTATATCTTTAAGCTGGGCAAGATCTGCCTCAGCTCCTGCTCCAACTATGTGAAAGTGAATATCTATCTCCCTGTTACTATCTTTGTAGAAGTTTGCCAAACCTGCAATAACCCTGTCGTATCCGTGCCAAAAGTGGAGCTCGGCAACTCCTAAGAGATTAAATATTTTTTTATCTACCTCAACTCTTTTTGCCAATGTTACACTAGAAAAATCAATTGCATTTGATATGTTAATTGTTTTAACCCCATCAATAAATTCAAGGTTGGTAAAGGTGACTATCCTATCCAGCCTCCCTTTAAGAAACCTTCTGAATATCCTGTTAATAAAAAAGATTGGTTTGTACATATAGTACTCCCTCTGAGTCTCTTTATCGTAAGGATAGGTCGGATACTCCATCACAACCTTTACCCCTCTCTTCTTTAACTTTGAGAACATCCTTAAAAGAGCGGGATTTGTGTTGTAGAAACTCCTTATATATACAAACTCTATATTATTGGAGAAAATATAGTTGGTTAGATTTCTAAAAGCGAGCCACTTCCCGAACTTTGAAAAAACCCCGTTTCCAAAATTGTCAATTTCGGTTCCCGAACAGACTCTCCTCTGAACTCTATCTTTGTCTATATCTACATAACAGAGTTGCATCTGAATACCATTGCGCTCAAGGGCCTCAATTTGGCAGATTATCTTTTTGCTAATCCCGCTAAACTCTTTTAATCCAAAGAAGTGAATAAATAGTCCCTTCATACAAACTATTTTGATGTTGGTTTTTCATCAGAATCTCCTGTAAAGAAGAAATATCTTTTGAAACCTTTAATTGATTCGCCGACTCTTTTAAAAAGAGCTTTAAAGATAGGGCCATCTGCTCCAATAGATTTTGTACAGGTGATTGCTCTGGTTTTGCACCCTCTTTTAAAAGATATCCTGCCAAACTGCTTTAGGTCATATGCCATTGAGCCATCTTCTCCCCTGGTTATATGAACCCTGTAACCACCAATCTTACGGGCCAACTCAACTGAGTGTCCAAAAACCGCTCCTCTTACACACCAAACCGGATTCTTAAACGAGAGCAAAAAGAGATGGATATCCCTAATCAACTCATAAAATGTTAACCAGTATTTAGGATACTTTTTGCTTGGCACATAACTATATGAGGCAGAAACAGCAACAACTCCCGGTTTTTCAAGCTCCTCTATCATCTTTTCAACATATTTTTGCGGGTACATTGTGTCTGAATCAATGCAAAGATAGTATTTGCCTCTGGCCTCTGTAAGCCCCCTGTTTCTTGCATAGCCCGGCCCTTTGTTGGTTTCGGTAAAAAAAGGCAGGTTAACAGCCTTGTATACATCGGGTGTTGCATCGGTAGAGTTGTTGTCAATACCTATGATTTCAATAGGATATTTGCACCGGGAGTCACTCAGAGACCAGATACAACTGAGAAGCCGAATCTCTTCATTATATGCAATTATAGCCACTGTTGCAACCGGATTATCGCTCTGAACTCTGTTAAGATTTGATTTAATCTCCTCTATCACCTCCTGTGGAGTATGAGAAAAGGGTTTCTCAAATACGGGCAGATATTTGTTGTACCAACTCATCTTTTTTCTGTTTATTTTGACTCATTTATCTCTTTATACTCTGTTCAAAAATAATTATTGCAAGGCAACCCTGCTCATCAATATTGGAGCCTGTACAAATTTACCCTTTTTTAGCTATTTTTTTTATATTTGTAAAAAAAGTATGGTCTACACTACTCTAACAGACAGAATCGGAAACAACCTCTTTCAGATTGCTACAGGAGCATCTCTGGCCCATAGAAATAACTGTGAATATATAGTCTGTATCTCGGAAATTGACGTTCCGGACGGCATCTCTTTAAAAGAGTATGTCAATCAGTTTCGCTCAAATATTCTTCGTAATGTTAAATTTATGGATGGCATTCCGGAAGAGTCTACCGAATATATTCAGCCCTGTTTTGAGTACCGGGAAATTGAGTATTTTGACAAGATTCGCCTGAGCGGCTACTTTCAAAGTGAGAAATTTTTCGACAAAGATTTTGTCCGAGAGCTCTTCTCTCCTGATAAAGAGACCCTTTCTCACATAAACAGTACATACGGGCACCTGTTTAAAGAGGAGATAATCTCAATTAATGTAAGGAGGGGAGACTATCTTACACGACCACTAAGGCAGCCGATTTGCGAAATGCCCTATTTTAAAAGGGCAATCAACTATTTTGGAAAAGATAAACGATATCTATTGATAAGCGACGATATTGAGTGGTGCAAAAGAAAGTTTAAAGGGGAAAACTTCTATTTTATTGACGACGAACCCCCTATAATTGACCTCTATCTGCAAGCTATGTGTACCCATAATATCATAAGTAACTCCACGTTCAGCTGGTGGGGAGCCTGGCTCAACCCTAATCCATCAAAAATTGTAATAGCTCCAATCAAATGGTTTGGGGTACAGATGAACAATTTTAATACCAGGGATTTGATACCCGAAGAGTGGGTAAGAGTGGCAAACCCAAGAACACTATCTCTTAAGCTGAAGATATCTTACAGATATTTCATAGATCTCTTTATTAGGGCTAACTGGAAATATATCCGGATAAGAAACCGCATCAAAAAGCACCCTCTTTTTGCAAAATAGCTCCGGATAATTTTTTATTTTCTTCTAAGAATTTTATTAATAAGCTCTCTAACCCCTATTAGTTTATCAATTTCTACATAGGAGTATACTACCGAAATTAGAGCCAAAGCAGATGCTACGGGGTAGGTGTAACCTGCCGGGGCATAATGTAATACCGCATACAGGAGCAGCATCAGCAGCAAGCTGGTGAGCAAAATCTTTCTCAGTGCTTTATCTATAGAGAAGTTGTATAGTTTTTTTGTGACAATATTTATCACTAAAAAATAGACAATGTGCATAGAGAGATATGCCCACGATAGCCCTGTCAGTCCGTTGATCTTATACCCAATTATGCTAAACAGTAATATGCTTGCATTCATATATATCCCCTCCAGAAAAAAGAAGACCTTTTTATCTCCCTTGGAAAATGAGATTGCTCCGATTGAGTAAGAGGCGGCCTTGAACAACATTCCAAAAGCAATCACTCTAAGGAAACCGACAATAGGTAAAAACTCAGCTGAGTATAGTAGCCTTATTACCAAAGGTGCCGCCACAGAGAGAACTATAAGAACAGGTGTGGCAATCAGCATTGTTATCTCACCCTGCTGGTTTACCATCTCTTTTACCTTTTGGTTATTGTCGCTTATTGCAGATAACCTGGGATAGTAGTCAATTGCCATTGCAGTAAAGACTAGCCCTATAGACTGCGAGGTGATTGCCATTCCGGCCTGGTAGAGTCCTAAATCTGCAATGGAGCCGGAGTTGCTGATGTATGTATTAATAAGGTAGTGCACCAAAGAGCCTATAGATACCGATAGCATCATAGCTACACCCAATTTTACCATATCCAACCCCTGAGAATAGCTCTCTTTCCAACTCACAGAGACGCTCTTTACCTCTATCTTTGAGGTGTAGTAAATGCTAAATAGAAACGTTATAAATGCAGATACTATAAGGGCAGGAACAACACCTTTTATCCCGAAAAGATAGTAAAAAGGGACAGAGACAATAAGACCGACCAGGGAGCCGGTTAGAGTGTGAAGGGCATATTTTTTAAGGTTTCTGGTACCCTGTAAAAGCGATGCGTTACCGGCAGATAGTGAGCCGAACAAAAGCATAAATGCCAGAAACATAAAAGGGACGGTATATTCGTAGCTCTTAAAAGTGTAGAGACTTAGAAGTGGAGAAAAAATCAGTACCCCGGCAAAACCCAAAAGTGCTGTAGCGTATAACCATCTTTTAAAAACTTTTATGATTATTGAGAGTTTATCTATATCTCCGGACTCTTTGGCCTTTGCAATGTCCCTCACTGCTGTAAAGCTTAGCCCCAGCCCCGAGATGTTGCTTATCATTGATACCGATGAGATAAAGAGACTGTTGAGCCCCACACCGGCCGCACCAAGTAGCACAGCAATAACTTTCCCTCTGACAAGATTGAGGAGAACCTGAATAACCTGAACACCACCAAAAAGTGAGGTGGCTTTAAAAATAGTTCTGTATGAAGTTCCTCCTTCCAAGAGTCCGGGTTACCCCTTTTGAGTGTGAATAAAATTCTTTGATGCCCCTCTTGTTCTGAAAAGGTTGAAAAACATTAATATAAACAGTATCGGCAGTTTTCTTATAGATTTCATACTCCGTTTGGTGACCAGATAATCCGGAATTGCCATTGCAAAAGTGAATACCAGTAGAATAAGCAATAGCCACCATTTAACAGAGTAGGTCCAGCTGAAAATTGTAAGAGCAGAGGCAACTATTGATATTATACCAAGAATGAGAACTCTTGGCAGTAGTGCCCATTGAAAAATTTTATCTGCATAATCTATGTTCAAACTGAGTAGTGCCCCCGGAATATCTTTAACCCCTTTTGCAAAAGAGAGAAACTGAGCGGCAATCCATCTTCTTCTCTGATTGTAAAATCCTCTCGCTTTTTGGGTCTTCTGGTCAAAAACCTTTACATTATCCAGATAATCAATAAATACTCTCTCTTTAAAGAGCAAAACTTCCAACTCTTTATCCTCTCCCGCTGTTTTCAGGTGTACCACATTTTTCCTAAACAGTTTAAAATCAAAGGCCATACCGGACCCTATAAGCGCAGACGAGAGCCCCATATTTACGTGCCCTCTTCTAAAGATTGAGTTATTAATCTCCTCACTGATAGCATCCAGAATTGCCACATCTGTATCCAGATTCTTTGGGAGCCTGTGCGCCTGCATTGCGAGTGAGCCGGAGTAGTAACAGTCATTGAGTTCATTAAGGAAGTTTGGTTCCACTACATTATCGGCATCCAAAACTACCACTATGTTGTAATTCTCATTAGGAAGATTATCCATTGCGTAGTTGAGAGCCAACGCTTTTGAGCTATTTTGAGCATTAAGCTCCAAAAGTGTTAATGGAAGAGCAGATAGTGTCCTGTTTGTATCCTCCGACATATTATCTGAAATTACAACAAGATCAAATTTATCTTTCGGATACTCCTGATTTAAAATAGAGTTAACCGACTCCATAATAACCCTATCTTCCTTGTATGCAGGAATAAGGATCAAAAAATGAAACTTCTTTGTACTCGCAGGATATTTTTTCTTTAATCCCCATAAAGAGAAAAAGGCAAAGAGTGCAAGATATGCAACAGATATCGCCATTAGAATAAATAGTAGCCTGTCAACAAAAATTAATTCCCATTCCATATCGTTATATTTTCGATGGTTAAACTTTAATGGTATCTGAGGCTATACGATTTTCTTCAAGCTCTTTGTCGTATACAGGACTTAAAAAAATAAAGGTCATCACTATATATATAAGTATTGAGTTTGGAAACTGTCCAAATATCTCAAGACTATAAGCTGCCAGAGACACCCCGAAAAGCGCGCAGACAAATGCCGTTATTATCCCTCTCAACTCGGGATCTTTTAATTTTAGGAGAATCAAATAGATGCCACTTCCAACAATATAGAGAAGCATAAGAATGTAAAATACCATTCCTACAAGCCCTGTCTCCACCCAAAGCAGCACATACCAGGAGTCGTGTGGAATTTTTGACAGGACCGGGTGTGGAGTATAGAGAACCGCGTTACCACGCTTCATCCCGATGCCTACCCCTAGTGGTTTCCCAATCATAGCCGTCCTTAAAAGTTGCTGGTTTTCAAGCCTTACGTTAAGGGAGGCGTCATCGGGGTTAAAGACAGATCTCATCCTTCTGATGTAGGTATTTCCGTGTCCTATATAAGTAAAGTTAAGAAACCAGAACCCAAGCAGCAGAAAGGCAAAGGTTGGAACTATTACCTTTATGTTTCTGGAGAGTGCTGTATATAGTGTCAGCCCGGAAAATGGGATAATAAGGGAACCTCGGGTTCCGGAGATAATCATCCCATATGCACAAGCACCTGCAACAAAAAGATAGAAATTTCTCAGCCTCTTATCTTTAACCTGGAATGCGGTAATTGCAAAGATCAACATTGAGAAGGCAATTCCCGAACCAAAGTTACCGGCGTCGGTAAAGAAGGAGAAGTATCTTATACCGGTGTGGATAATATGTGTTCTTGCCCCCCCCTCTGCCAACCATATTCTTTCTGCAAAGTCAAACCCGAATGTCTTTTGTATAAATGCTTTGAAAACGGCAAGAAGACAAAAAACGGCCCATATAAAAAGAATCTTTTTTAGGTCTTTATAACTTCTCAAAATAATTGAGGCCAAGGCAGTAACCAAAAGAAAATAGACGCTGATACCTCGCACATTTACGAGCCACGCAATTGGGCTGGAAGATTCCGGGTTCAATATCTGGAACAGACAGAAGAGGAACCATAGAAATGCCACCATAGTCAGCCTGTTGAGAGCATTGCTTAGTTTTGTCTCCTTCCCGCTTTTAAATACCTGCAGAGAGATAACAATAACCGTAAATGCAATTATTATATCCATAGTAATTCCGGGGGCAACATTGACATAGCGAGAGATTCCCGAAACAAAATAGTTTGCCGTAAAGATGAGCATAAAAGAGTAATAAGGCTTGTCTATGAACAGCAGCAAGGCAATTATACCCAGCGGGACAAGTGAAATTGCAAGCCCAACTATATGGCTGATATTTAAAGTGACCCTTAAAAAAAGTGCAACCAGAAATATGAGAACTGCAAGTACAAATGCCTTATTAAAATTGTCAGATATAGTTTCCCTTAAGCCCACAATTTCACTACTTAGATGTTAAGCCAAACTGCATAAACTTATAAACCATAGTTCTAAACTTAGTAAATGGAGGCAACATTCCAAGGAAGCTCTCCGCCTCTTCTCGTTTGGTGTTTGTCAAATATAGCATAAGAGGGCTATTGTTGCTCTGCTCTTTAAGCCTGTCAAACGCAATTTTATCTATATCACGCCAAACTTTGTCTGCTCTCAGGATTACAAGATTAAGCGATGCCTCTCTTAATAGCCCAACAGGGATTGCCGATTTCCTTATAGATTGGTGCTCTACCAGAATAATATCTTCGTTTTCGTAGTCGTACAACTCCGAAAGGTTGTTTGAGAGGATATACTCCCTGGTCTTATCATCCAGATTTTCGTGCCAGGAGATGAGCCTTACCCTAAGTCCCCTCTCAGTCCAGTACTCATTCAGCTGAGAGATTAGAGTGCTCTTGCCCGTTAACTCCTCTGTGCTGATAAAGTTGATTATGTTAGGTCTCTCTTTAGGATTGAGATATGGCACAATTGAGTTTGCCATATAGTTTGTGGCTATTCTCTGATATTCATTATTGTACCCTCTGTACCTGATCTTACTCTTACCCGGGAATGCTCCAAGCACTGTTGCAGGAATCATTCTCTCTGCCCTGAGCCTGTCTCTTACAGTTCTGTCAAAGAACTCGAGAATAATGAAGTAACCTATAACAAGAGCTATTGTACCAAAGAATGTGATGATAACAATAAGTCTCCTCGCGTTTTTAATAGGAGAGACCGGGAATAGAGGCGGATTGATAGGCTTAAAGGTTGCTGCCGTCATCTCGAGATTTTTCTGCCTCATTAAAGCAGTGTTCAAGCTCTGCAATACCGAGAGGTATGAGTTCTCTGTGAAACCGATATCCCTCTCCATCCTCTTAAGAGTGGAGCCGATTGGTGAGAAGTAGACATACTGCTCGTCCAGACTTCTTCTAACCTCCTCCATAACAGTAAGTTCTGCTGCAGATTTCTCTCTTTGTATAAGTTGTACAATCCACTCCTCAACAAAGGATGTAACAGCAATACCCTCTTTTGTATACCTTAACTCCTGATCACTTGTGGTAAACGTCTTGAGATCTGCCTCGGCATTTTTGAGTTCCAGTTTGTACTTCTCAATTACAGGAATATATGTAGAGATCGAGTCTCTCTGAAATAGTTCCAGTCTTGCAATCTTTTCACTAAGGGAGGATATTGTAGTTATTTTATTTATGAACAGAGAGTTATTCTCTATCATCCTTGTCTGCTCCTTAATCTTCTCATCCAGATTCCTAACCAATTCACTTGAACTGGTATACTTAAGAAGAATATCGTAGTAGAGCAGGTCGTAGTCCCTGGCCAAGGCGGTAATCTGCTTTGTCTGCTCTCCGTAGTTTATTACCTTTTTATCTATATAGTATTGAGTAAGAGAGTCTTCTGACATTCTAAGCTTTTTGGCAAGCTCGGCCAGAACTCGTCTAAAATACTCTATAACATTGTTTGTCTCTCCAAATCTTAAATATTCATACTGCTTAACAAACTCCTCCAACAGCAGAAGCAGGGTGTTGTGAGCAACTCCCGGGTCATTTGCAGAGTAGGTTATCTCAAGCATATCGCTGTTAAAAATTCTTCTGACCTGAATTCTGCTTAGTGCTGTATAGCTGTAATATGGGTGATACCAGTTAAATAGTCCATATACAAAGTTGGATGGTGATGCTTTTTCATAATTGTTGAGATTCTCAATGGTCTTCTGTTCAGAGCTTTTATCTATTAGCGCCCTTACCTCTTTTGGAGTTATCCGAAGAACGTTTCTGTAGTTCTCTGCCTTGATGTAGTTGTTGTCTACCAAGGAGTCACCTTCCATCATATGTTGTGCATAGAGCCTCATTGAGACCTCTCTAAGAGTTGCTTTGGACTTTATTATACTCATAATATTGTCCATACCGTTACTAACGCTATTCCAGTCTACCCTGCTGACCCCCTCTGTGCCCGATTCAATTGTAAATCCTGATGCAATACCGGTATATATGGTTGTATTTACCTCATATGTCCGTTCAAGATTTCTTGTCTGATATATTGCTATCAGAGTGGTCAATAATGGAATAATTATCAACCAGTACCTTATCCGGTACAGCATTTTTATTATTTGAGATAAAATCTCCATGGTTCTCTTTTTTAAGTTAGATTCTCTTACTATCTATTAGCAAGCAACTTGCCTAACGGTTCATTATTTTTGTGCCGGACATAACCTCCATCTTGAGGATAGCGGCATTAAGTTCGGACTTGATCCTCTCCAACTGCAGCACCGCCTGTACCTGCTGCCCTTTTGCATTACTCAGCGCTCCGGGGTTGTTACTACCTCCCAATATAAACTCCTTCTCCGCTACCTGAAACTGAGCATCTGTAAGTATGTACATCTGAATTGCCTGGTTGAGGTTTCCCAGCATCTCCTGTGTCTTTGCATAAAGCTCGATGAGTCTCAGCTTTTGCTCGTCGTACCACAACTCTCTCTCTGTGCGTGTCTCCTCAATTTTAAGCTGTTGCCGTCTTATCCTGTTACCACGGTCAAAGAGCTGGTCCAACGGAATCCTGAGTAGAGCCCCCGCACTATACCACATCTGTGCACTTCCGGAATATTGATAAATCATCGGATAATCAATTCCTATATTGGAGTATGCATTCATCGCCATTACTCCATACTGATATGATGCATAGAAACTTATATACTCCTGCCATCTTCTTCTCTCTGTTTTTAACATCAACTCTTCTCCCTCCATTCTGTAATTGTAGAACTGTACTGTTGAGCTGTTTCTTATACCTTCGAAGAGAGTCTCTATCGGAGGAAGAGTAAGAGAGAGGTACTCCTCTTCAATGTTATTCTGAGCGTTTGCTCTTGTAACCCCCAGTATCACTATTGCAATTATAATTAATCTCTTCATATCTGTAAGTCTCTTTATTATACATTCTCTTTCTGTATGAAAGCTGTAAACGTCTTAAAAATAATTCTCATATCCATCCAGAATGAGTAGTTTTTAACATAGAAAATGTCTAACTGTTTCCTCTCTTCCGGCGAGAGTTTTCCTGCATCTCCCCTCTTCTCAACCTGCCATAACCCTGTTAGGCCACTTGGTCCCAGAAACCTGTCAATATATTGATCTGACGTTAGTTTCTCCGCTTCATAGAGCGGTAAAGGGCGGTTTCCCACTATTGACATATCACCTTTGAGAATATTTACAAGCTGAGGAAGTTCGTCTATGCTGTATTTCCTGATAAACTTCCCAACCTTAGTAATCCTTGGGTCGTTCTCATATTTTACAAAATTATTTTTGTCTTTAAGGTTCTTATCCCGCAAAAATGAGACCTCAGTGACTACATCATCGTCAGAAACAAAGAAGTTCTCTCCGGAGCCCTCTCCCGAAACAGGTATAAGAACCTCATCACTATAGTTATAATAGCTCTCCTGTTCTACCTCTTTGTACTGATTCATACTCATAAACTCCTTAAGTCTCTGGTCTGCATCTTTATACATAGACCTAAACTTAAGAAAATCAAAAACAATGTAGTTGCTCCCAACTCTTTTCGACTTGTAAACTACTGGCCCTCTGCTCTCTATAGAGATAGCAATGGCAACAATAATTAAAATTGGCGATAAAACAATTATCGCCAAAAGGGAGAAGATTATATCAAATACTCTTTTCCATAGTGGACAAACATAACTCCCAAGCGGCATCATATCTTTTGAGGATGAGACAATCAATGCCTGATTCCGAAATACAAAATCTATCCCGTTTCGCACTCTCTCTTCGGTTACCGTTGGAGGAATTGTGTCGTTTATTCCCATTCTCTGGTATGCAGAGATTTCGTCCTTGTTAATATTTTCTGTTACCAGAACTATATAAGCATATGGAAAACGACTCTTGAGGTATCCAATTTGCAGATTGTCAGTCTCCGGACTCCCTTTTTCGAATAGAATCATAATGGCACAATCTCCCTCTCTCTCCAGAATCTTCTTCTCTGCCTCCCTATGGTCGGAAGCTACAACTAAATCCCTTTTTAAAAGGGATAGGAAGTGGTAAATAATCTGCTCACTTCTACCCACGTATATTGTGAATACTTTCAAGATACAATTTTTTTAAGTCTGACTTTTAACTCCATAGGGTTAAATGGTTTAGATATATAGTCATCTGCACCTCTCTCCAAAAGTGCAATCTTCTGCGAAGTGCTATCCTCGCTGGAGAGAATCACAAAAGGTATGGCCTTAAAAATATCATTTTTCTTTACATAGTCCAGAAAATCAACACCGGACATATTTGGCATATTGATATCCGAAATAATAAGATCCGGCAGGTTACCCTCCTGAAGCCACGCAATTGCGCGAATCGGGTCCTCAAAATAGACACACTCAAAAGTCTCTGATATATAGACCTGTATTACTTTTGCAATCGTGGGCTTGTCGTCCACTATCAATACTTTCTTTTTCACGGCATTCTTTTGGTTAAAGTAATATTTTTCAGTTGTAAAAGTATGGATAATAAAATTTTAATACATTCCTGCATATTGCTAATTATTAACAACTAAAAAATTTTTATTAACATAGGTGAAATAATAGTTTTAGTTTGAAAATAAAACGACTATTTTTACAACAATTATTAATAGTTACAATTTATAACCATTATGGGAGTAAAGGCAGTTAAAGTTTTTTTTAACGGTTGGGTTGTAGTTATAGGACTGTTATCTCTTGCCGTAGCATTTATTATCTCCTCTGCAGATAGGATAGATCCTGAGATTTATGTGTGGCATCAGTATCCTGTAATGTTCTCCCCCCTTATTGTCCTCTTTAACTTCGCTCTGATGGTTTACTGGATTGTAAAGAGAAAGATTTGGGCTCTGATCCCGATTTTTGCGTTGGTTTTAAATTTTAAGTTTATCACATCAATTGTGGGTCTAAGCTTCGGTGATAACGATGTTAACAATTTCACAGGCAAAAAAATAACAGTTTCTACATTCAATGTTAACTACTTCAGTTATAAAAAAGATGTAAACGCCCCCGCTATAGCAAAAGAGATGGCAAATAAAGGTGTGGATATCCTTGCAATGCAGGAGTTTGAGCCAACAGTCTATTTTAATCTTGATGAACTTAGAGGAGAGTTTGACTGCCTCCCCTACTCATCCATAAACCTTGATAAAGATCGAATAGGAATCGCCATTTTTAGCAAACACCCAATAATCCGTAGTGAGAAAATTAACTTTGAAAATACCGGTAACGGCGCTTTGTGGGCAGATATTCTCATACACGGAGATACTCTGAGGTTTATCTGCAACCACCTTCAAACAACGGGTTACTACTCTACATACGGACAGGGGATGAAATCTGTATTCAAAAAGATGGAGGAGAATTTTATTCGCCGGGCAAACCAGGTTAAGGTTATTAGAGCGTTCATAGATACTACAAGATATCCTGTTATTGTCTGTGGTGACTTTAACGATACCCCGCACAGTTATGTCTATAGTGCAATGAAAGGAGATAACCTGAGCGACGCTTTCGAAAAAGCCAGATTTCAAATGGGAGGTACTTTTTTCAGAACACTGGGACTGCTAAGGATAGATTACATATTTCACAGCAAAGAGCTGGAGACCCTCACATATTTTAGTGAACGTTCAGATCTTAGCGACCATTTACCTATTTACTCGGTGTTGGGATATAAAAACTAAACACTGAGCCTTTTCCCTCCTCCGAAGTGAACCAAAGCTCCCCTCCGTTTCTCTTCACAAATTCGTTGCAAAGAAGCAGTCCCAACCCGGACCCCTCCTCATTTCCTGTACCAAAGCTTGTAAAATGGGTGTCTGCCTTAAAGAGCAATTTCTGTTTCTCTTTGTTGATTCCTGCACCCTGGTCTATCACATCTACCACAACTTTATCATCCTCCTCTTTAATCACGACCTCTACCTCAGTTCCGTCGTAACTGAATTTTACAGCGTTGCTCAGAAGATTTCTAAGTGCTGTTTTAGCCATATCAATGTCAAGCCTGGCAATTCTGGAGGTAGTTCCGGTAAGATTAACGGTGATGTTTTTTAATTTAGCAACCCCCCTTATTACCTCAACAACTCCTCTTACAAGATTCATAACATCAACATCATCCTGGTATACGGTGCTTAGGCGTCCTGTCTGGCTTTTTGTCCATTTAAGGAGATTATCCAGGAGGGTAAAACTATCGTCAGTAAGACGATTTGCCATAATCAGGAGATCGTACATATCCGGGTCCAGAGTCTCCTTCTGAATTCCGTTAATAAGAACCTCCATAACCATCCTGATTGAGGCAATAGGAGATCTCAAATCGTGTGCTATTACTGAGTATAACTTATCCCTGCCTAAAATTGTACGCTTGAGCTCCTCTGTCTGGCTGGAGATTGTTCTCTTGGCGTGAATAAGTGATATCTGGTGGTTAATCCGGGTAAGAAGCTCATCTTTATTGAAGGGTTTAGATACATAGTCTGCCGCACCTAATTTAAAGCCCTGAACAATATCTTCGGTTGAATTTAGTGCTGAAAGGAAAATTATTGGAATCTCTGCCTTGTCCGGCATCTCCTTGAGTTGACGAGCTACCTCGTGGCCATCCATTATGGGCATCATAATGTCTAAAAGGATGAGATCCGGGTTTTGTTTTATTATTATATCAAGAGCCTCTTTACCGTTGTATGCTGTAAGGGTTTTGTATCCGGCTTTAGATATTAGAAGCTTCAAAAGAAGCACATTGGCGTCAACGTCGTCTACAATAAGAATTGTAAAATCTGAGTTAGTGATATCCATCTGCTTATAAATCTATATTTTTGAAGTAATCTATAGTTAACTTTAGCCCTTCGTTCAGTTGTACCTCGGGCTTCCAGTCCAATATTTTCTTTGCAAGGGAGATATCCGGCTGCCTCTGTTTCGGGTCGTCAGAAGGTAGGTCTCTGTATACAAATTTTGATGACGAACCTGTTATTTTTATAACTTTTTCTGCAAGCTCCTTTATAGTAAATTCATTGGGATTACCCACATTTACAGGGCCAATAACAGAATCGTCGGTAGCCATAAGTCTGGTCATACCCTCTACAAGATCGTCTACATATTGAAAACTTCTGGTCTGACTACCATCTCCATAGAGTGTTATATCCCTGTTATTCAACGCCTGCACAATAAAGTTTGAGACAACCCTGCCGTCGTTCGGGTGCATATTCGGGCCATAGGTGTTGAAAATCCTAATTATCTTTATTTTTACCCCATTCTGCCTGTGGTAGTCCATAAAAAGGGACTCGGCACATCTTTTGCCTTCGTCGTAACAAGATCTGATACCTATCGGGTTTACATTCCCCCAGTAGCTCTCCTTCTGTGGATGTACAATAGGGTCTCCATATACTTCGCTGGTTGAGGCCTGAAGAATTTTTGCATTAACTCTCTTTGCCAGTCCAAGCATATTTATTGCACCCATAACCGATGTCTTAATCGTTTTGATTGCATTGTATTGATAATGAACCGGAGATGCAGGACAAGCAAGATTGTATATCTCATCTACCTCTGCGTGAAATGGGTTAATAACATCGTGCCTGACCAGTTCAAACCTTGGATTTCCAATAAGATGCATTACGTTTCTCTTGGCTCCGGTAAAGAAGTTATCAAGGCAAATTACATCATTTCCCTCATTTACCAGCCTGGTACAGAGGTGTGAGCCAATAAAGCCGGCCCCTCCGGTTACCAATACTCTTTTCATAATTTATGAGTTTTTCCTATTGAGATACATTCAAATCCCTCCTCTTTGAGCTCTTTGGCATCATAGATGTTTCTTCCGTCTATAACAATATTTCCTCTCATTGTAAGTTTTATCTGGGACCAGTGAGGTAGTCGGAACTGCTTCCACTCCGTCATAAGGGCAATGGCATCTGCATCTTTAACCGTGAAGTAGATATTCTCGCAATAGGTGACAGAATCTCCAAGTTTATGCCTTGCCTCCTCCATCGAAACCGGGTCAAACACCTTCACAGATGCCCCCTCTGCAAGAAGCTTGTTGATAACCACAATTGAAGGTGCTTCACGCATATCGTCGGTGTCCGGTTTAAAAGAGAGTCCCCACATTGCGATAACCTTGCCTTTAAGATTTCCGCTGAATGCCTTTTTCAACTTTTTGTATACTATCTCTTTCTGCCTTTCGTTAACCTCCTCTACAGCCTTAACTACATTCATCTCCACTCCCAACTCCTTTCCTGTCTGAATTAGTGCCTGAACATCTTTTGGGAAACAAGAGCCCCCGTAACCGGCACCGGCATAAAGGAAACTTGTACCAATCCTTTTATCACTTCCAATCCCTCTGCGAACCTCATCTACATTAGCTCCCGCAATTTCGCAAAGTGCTGCAATTTCGTTCATAAAGCTGATTCTGGTTGCCAACATTGCGTTGGCTGCATATTTTGTCATCTCTGCAGACGATACATCCATAAATATGATTGGGAAACCATTTAACATAAATGGTTTATAAAGTTTTTCCATTAATGATTTTGCTCTCTCACTCTCTACGCCTACCACAACCCTGTCCGGGCTCATAAAATCTTTTATTGCTGCACCCTCTTTTAAAAACTCAGGATTTGATGCTACATCAAACTCAATTTTAACTCCTCTTTTACTTAGCTCCTGCTCAATTGCCGCCCTCACTTTAGGGGCTGTTCCAACAGGCACTGTGCTCTTTGTAACCAGCAAAACATAATCCTTCATATTTTTGCCCACTGTTCTTGCAACGTCCAAAACATATTTAAGGTCTGCACTGCCATCCTCATCCGGAGGCGTCCCTACTGCACTGAAAACTACCGAGACATCGTCCAGTACCTCAACAAGGTTATTGGAGAAAAAAAGCCTTCCCTCTGCCACGTTTTTATCTACAAGCTCCTTTATTCCCGGTTCATAAATGGGCATAATACCCTCTTTAAGCTTAGAAATCTTGTTTTTATCTATGTCTACACAAACAACATTAAGACCCATTTCGGCAAAACAGGCTCCTGTAACCAAACCAACGTATCCGGTTCCAACAATTGCAATTTTCATAAAGTATTAGGTATTAAAAGAATTATCTTTGTTTGGCACTTTTCAGGCAAAACAAAGATAATAAAAAAAAATAGACGCAATTTTAGTTTTTATCTTCTCAAAGAGGCAATCTCCCTTATTGCATCTATCGCTGTATCAACTTCCTCTTCAGTTGTAAATGCACCTATACTCATACGTACAGTACCGTGCATATCAAAAGTACCTATCTGCACGTGAACCAGTGGTGCGCACTGCAACCCTGTCCTTACTGCAATATTGTAGTCTACATCCAGCATAGTCCCCACATCTCCGGCTTCAAAACCCTCAATATTGAATGAAAGTACGGGATTTTTATTCTCCCTGCCGTTTGCACAATATGTGGTAACTCCCTCTATCTGTTTTACTCCATTGCAAAGTCTCTCCCAAAGATCCATCTCTCTCTCGTGAATATTCATAATACCCTCATTGGTTATCCACTTCACACCTGCGTAGAGACCCGCAACCCCGAGCAGATTTAGAGTGCCGTACTCAAGTCTGTATGGATACTCCTCAAGATGTCCCTTATACGCAGATCTTACGCCTGTTCCTCCTGCTCTGGTGTGTTTGATTGTAACACCCTCCCTTACGTAGGAGCCCCCGATTCCGGTTGGACCCATTAAGCATTTATGCCCTGTAAAGCAGTAAACATCAATGTTTGAGGCTTGCATATCCAGATCTACCGAGCCTGCTCCCTGACTTCCGTCAACTACAAACAGAACTCCCTTCTCTTTACAAATCCTGCCAATCTCTGTTATCGGCTGGATGGTTCCAAGAACGTTAGAACAATGAGTTACAATTACAAATTTTGTATTCTCCTTTATTGCGTTCCTGATATCCTGTGGGTCTACATATCCCTCCATACTGAAAGGAACATAGGTAACCTCAATAAGACCGCTCTGTTCGTGAACATACAAAGGTCTTAAGACCGAGTTATGCTCCAGCATTGTAGTAACTACGTGATCTCCCTTTTCTACAAGTCCGTTGATTATAAGGTTTAGGGAGTCTGTGGCATTATAACTGAAAGTAAGTCTATTATGGTCTGCTCCTCCATTAAAAAGCTGAGTGAGCATTTTTCTTGTGTTGTTTACAACCTCCTCTGTCTCTAAAGCGGCATCAAATCCCGATCTTCCGGGACTCACACCCTTTGTGCGATAAAATGAGTCCATAAAATCGTAAACTTGATCGGGTTTTGGAAAACTGGTCGCAGAGTTGTCCAGGTAGATAAGTTTTGACATAATAAAATTATTAATAGCGTTAAATATTGATTAAATCTGTTATTTGCTTATAACTAGAGAATCTGCAACCACCTCGGCAATCGTTTTTATCGTCACCCCTAATTTGTAGGTGTGGTTAATCTGCAGAAGCTGGTCTACACAGTTATGACAAGGTGTAATTACAACTTTTGCGCCGGTTGCCTTTATCTGATTGGCCTTGATCTCTCCTATTTTCAATCTCCTGTCGTTATACTCACTCATTGCCAGAGCTCCGCCTCCACCTCCGCAACAGAAGTTATCCTCTCCGTACGGACTCATTTCTATAACTTCAGAAACAGAGCTGTTCACCACAAATCTAATCTCTTTCATTAATCCGCCATTTCTGACTAAGTTGCAGGGGTCGTGAATGGTATGCTTCTCCTTTACCAGTGACTTATCCAGTTTAATCCTACCGGATCTGATATACTCTCCGATTAGCTCAACTACTGTTATATTGTCAAAGTCATAAGTTTTTTTTAGGTAGTTAGGCCCCTCCCATCTATGCGCTCTCGAGCCGTGACCGCACTCCCCAAGTATAAGTCTTTTCCCTCTTAAATGCTTTATCTCGTCATATAGATACCCGGCTATTTGCGCCGCTTCTACTTTGTTACCATTGAAAAAGCCGTAGTTTGTAACATCATAGAACTTAGATGATAGTGTCCAACTCTCGCCTGCGGCATAAAAGACCTTTGCTATTGCGCTTATTGAGAGTGGGAAAAACTTTGGCTCCCTTGGATTTAGTGTGTAGAAGATCTCCTTATCAAATTCGTTAAGGGGGATTCTTGCATTTTCGTCACCCATTTCGTCAATAAGCTCCTCCTCCATCCACTTAATGGTATCCACAAACTCATCCTCGGGAATAGCCATATTATTCCCGGTATTTATGGCAGCATCAACTGTAGATTGTAAAGATTGCGGAACCATATTCATTACAGCCAACATCTCCCTGCCTCTTCTTACAACATATGGGATATCTACACCTATAGAGCAGTGTTTAACGCAACGACCACACATTGTACAGGCCCCGAAAAGGAGATCTACCATACTCTCCTCCATTTTATCATCCAGCTCCTTTGCACCAAATAGCCTTGGGGCAATTTTCCCGGTTGCTGTATAGTAACGTCTGTATATAGAGGAGACAAGATCTACCTTTGCAGAGGGGATAAACTTTGCCTCTTTAAAGGCTTTATAAAACATACAACTATCTGCACACAACCCACACCTCACACAAGAGTTTAGGGATGTAAGAAGCTTACTGTCATCACCGGGTTTTAAAAGCTCCAGTGCAAGCTCTCTTTTACTATTTATCTGGTTGGATTTCATAATCAACTTTTATTGACAGTTGGCCACGCACCTCTCCTTCCGTAGAAGAACCCAAGATGGATTCTTGCAAAGAAAAAGTAGAGCAGATGTCTGGTTTTCCCCAGGGGCATCCAAGTAAAAAGCAATGCCATAATTATAAAATATATGACTTGGCTCCCCGGGACAAGAATATAGAGAATTGCTGCTACCTGAGATATTGTTGTCAGGAAGTTTGATATATAGTCATCTGCACAAGAGAGGTATCTGAGCTCTTTAGATATGACTCTCTTAATTAGAATAGAGAAACCTGCCAAAGAGGAGAGAGAGAGAAGTATAACCAACCCGATGCTAACCAGAGATGGAAGTGTTATAGGTACAAAAAGCGTAACAATAACCCATACAAAGAAAAGAAGAGATGAAAATATCCCTACGTGATATAACATCCCTGCTGCATATGTGGGCAGATGAAGAAATGCCGACTCCTTCTCCATCGGAGACATTGCTCCGGTAAATGAGTATATAATTCCCCTCTTTACACTACCTGTCTCTTTAGAGAGGTCCTTAGGCAAACCTAGTGAGAGCAGGTATATTAACCTGTAGAGAAATGTTGTAAAGCAAATGGCAGCAGTAAAGATTGCCAGATAGTTAAACCATTCCATAGCTTATCTTAAACGCATCCGTCAGGCTTTGGAAGTCCGGCTATTTTACACGCGCCTCTTGCCGGCCCCAAAGGGAAAAGTTCATATATCTCTCTAAGTTTTAGGCCTGTCTCCTGACATATTTTCCTGATCATCGGAGCATTGCCGTTAGCCTCAAAGTTATCTCTGATAATTTTAATAACTGACCAGTGTTTGTCGTTAAGGCTGTCAATACCATCTGCTTTAGCGATTAGTGCTGCCACTTCGCTATCCCATATACCAGGTTCGGAAAGGAAACCATCTCCGTCCACATCAAAAACTCTTCCTTCAATCTCAAGTTTTGCCATAAGTGAAAAATATTTTTTAATTTAGTGGCAACGAAGTTATGAAAAAATATTAAACTGTTACAAAAACTTTATTGTAGCTCGTTTGTTTTAACTTTTAAGTATCTATTTATAATAAAACTTATCTGATTATGACCGATCTTGAAATTGCTCGCAAAGTGACGATGAAACCTATAGGTGAGATAGCCAAAAAGCTTGGAATCGATCCGGAAGATCTTGAACTCTATGGGAAATACAAAGCAAAGCTCCCTCCTAAATATATAGACAGATCAAAATTCGGGAAGCTTATTCTTGTCTCCGCAATCTCTCCAACTCCAGCCGGAGAGGGCAAAACAACTGTATCCATAGGCCTCTCGCAGGCTCTAAACCGAATAGGAATGAGATCTGCGGTGGTTTTGCGAGAACCATCACTTGGTCCTGTATTTGGTATTAAAGGGGGAGCAACCGGAGGGGGCTACTCTCAGGTTCTACCTATGGAGGATATAAATCTCCATTTTACCGGTGACTTTGCAGCAATTGAGAAGGCCCATAACCTGCTTGCAGCTCTAATAGACAATAATATTCAAAGTAAAACCAGGTCACTGAATCTTGACCCTCGCACTATCTCTTGGAAAAGAGTTATGGATATGAATGACAGATCTTTAAGATCTATTGTTGTTGGTCTTGGAGGAACTGCTCACGGTATCCCGAGGGAGACAGGCTTTGATATCACAGCAGCTTCGGAGGTGATGGCTATCTTATGTCTCTCTAAAGATATGCAAGATCTGAAAAACAGGCTTGGAAGTATTTTTATTGGTTACACATTTGACAAAAAACCGATATATGCCAGAGATCTTAAGGCACACGGAGCAATGGCTGCTCTTCTAAAAGACGCGCTTAAACCTAATCTGGTACAGACTGTTGAGGGTACACCGGCAATAATTCACGGAGGTCCTTTTGCAAATATTGCTCAGGGTACAAACTCTGTTATTGCAACACAGACTGCTATGTCTCTTACAGACTACACTGTAACGGAAGCAGGTTTCGGGTTTGACCTTGGTGCCGAAAAATTCCTTGACATCAAATGCCGAAGCGCAAAGCTCTCACCAAATGGTGCAGTGTTGGTTGCTACAATAAGGGCACTTAAATATCACGGAGGACAGCCACTAAAGGAGATAAAAACTCCAGGAGTTGAGTATCTGAAAAAAGGGATCGGGAATCTGGAGAAGCACGTGGAGAACATCAGGCTCTTCAGTCTGGCTCCTGTGGTAGCAGTAAACCGTTTTTTAACCGACACTCAGGAGGAGATAGATTTCGTGGTAAACTTCTGTAAGAGTAAAGATATACCTGTTACTGTTGTGGATGTGTGGGCAAAAGGTGGAGCAGGAGCAGAGGAGCTGGCTCATATGGTAGTTGAGGCTGCAAAGGTGTGCTGTCCTCTATTCGCCCCTCTATACCCTCTAACAGACAGTGTAGAGCAGAAAATTGAGACAATTGCCAAGAAAATTTACGGTGCAGAGGCTGTAGACTACACCTCTAAAGCTAAAAGTGCACTTGCTAAGATCTCAAATCTTGGACTTGACGGGCTTGCAATATGTATGGCAAAGACTCAGAAATCCCTCTCGGACAATCCGGATCTTTTAGGAAGACCAAAGGATTTTGTGATCACCGTAAGAGATATCGAGATTGCAGCCGGGGCAGGATTTCTTGTTCCTATTACCGGGGAGATTATGCGTATGCCGGGGCTTCCTGAGGAGCCATCATCGGAGCGTATCGATATTGATAACGACGGAAATATCTCCGGACTATTTTAACGGGGAAGTTAGTTTCTTGAGTATAGCTCCTCCTCAATATCGGAGAGAGAGAGTCCAAAAAACTCAAGGAGAACAATAAGATGGTATATGAGATCTGCACTCTCATATACCAATCTTTTTTTATCCCCTTTTATAGCCTCAATTATGGTCTCCGCAGCCTCCTCTCCAACTTTTTTGCAGATTCTCTCTGCTCCGGAGTTAAAGAGTGAGGTTGTGTAAGAGTCCGGTGGCATATTGAGGTGCCTCTCTCTTATTATTTGAGCAAGCCTCCCTGTAAAACCTTCACTATCTCTGCCTGCGAAACAGCTTACGCTCCCGGTGTGGCATACTGGGCCTGCAGGATTTACCCTCACTAAAAGTGTATCCTGGTCACAATCTTTTTCAATGGTCACAATTTTGAGAAAGTTTCCGCTGCTCTCCCCTTTTGTCCAGAGTTTCTTGCGGGATCTGCTGAAAAAGGTGACCAGCCCACTGGCTATACTTAACTCATATGACTCTCTGTTCATATAACCCAGCATAAGAACTTTAAGGGTTTTATCATCCTGGATTACTGCCGGAATAAGATCCGTTTCATTTTTAAATACTATATCTCTTAATTTTTCCATAATCTCTTTTTTTAACTATAATCTCACTACAACTCCTGACTCCAGCAGAAATCTTTTCAATGCAGGTATCCCAATCTCTCCGTTGTGAAAGACAGACGCAGCAAGAGCGGCATCTGCTCTTCCCTCTTTGAAGAGTTGGGCAAAGTGCTCCATCTTACCTGCTCCACCGGATGCAATGACAGGAATGGTTAGCCTGGAACCCAGAGTTGACAGAGCTTGGTATGCAAACCCGCTTTTTGTCCCATCGTGATCCATTGAGGTGAAGAGAATCTCGCCTGCTCCCCGGCTCATAACCTCATCTGCCCACTCAAATAGCTCCCTGTTGCTCCTCTTTTGACCTCCGCTGCTCATAACTCTCCATATACCCTCCTCTACTCTTGCATCGATTGCAACAACTACAAACTGAGATCCGTACCTGCAGGCAATTGAGTCGACCAGTGCAGGGTTAGAGATTGCAGCACTATTGATTGAGATCTTGTCTGCTCCCGCATCCAGAAGAGCACTCACCTGGCTGAGTTCTGTAATGCCACCACCAACCGTAAATGGAATATTAATCTCTTTGGCAACTCTCTTTACAAGTGAGAGAAATGTCCGGCGACCCTCCTGAGTTGCGCTTATATCCAGATAAACAAGCTCATCTGCCCCCTGCTGAGCATATCCTCTTCCCATAAGAACAGGATCTCCCACCTCTTTTAGGTTTATAAAATTTACCCCTTTCACAGTCTTGCCCTCGTGAACATCCAGGCAAGGTATTATCCGTTTTGCAACCATAGTGATAACTCCTTTAAATCAACTCTATTTTCATATAGTGCTTTCCCAACTATAACGCCATCTGCACCGCACTCTTTTAGTTTAACAATATCTTGTAGCGAGGAGACACCTCCGCTGGCAATAAGCTCAATTCCGGGAAACTCTCTTTTTAGGGAGGAGTAGATATCAAATGCCGGTCCACACAACATACCGTCTTTAGAGATATCTGTACAAATCAATTGACTCACTCCAATTTTTGCATAGTTGGATATAATCTCAAAGAGATCTGAATCACTCTCCTTCTTCCACCCTTTTATCGCAATTTTACCATCTCTAATATCTACCCCAAGAATCAACCTTTCGCTACCGAAGATCTTTAACATCTCCTTAAAGAGAGAGGGGTTCTCTACCGCAATACTCCCACAAATTACTCTTGAGGCTCCGGCGCTAAACACCTCGGTGGCAGACTCCAAACTCTTGACTCCGCCTCCGAACTGAATCTCCATTGTGCAGCCTTTAGAAACCCTCTCCAAAACATTTAGGTTTACCGGACTCTCTCCCCTGGCTCCCTCCAGATCTACCAAATGAAGTCTTTCAAAACCAAACCTTTGAAAATTCATAGCCACCTCTATGGGGTCTGTACTATAGACAATTTTTTTGCTATAGTCTCCCATTGAGAGCCTTACACACTCTCCTGCAATTATATCAATTGCAGGGATAACAGAAAATTTGGGTTTACTCGCTATATCCATCTCTATCATCTATATTAAAAAAGTTCTTTAGAAATCGCTCTCCTGCCTGCCCGCTCTTCTCCGGGTGAAATTGTACTCCATAGAAATTTCTTCTATTGAGTGCAGATGAAAATTTGCCCCCATAATCGGTCGTGGCAACCGTGTCCAGGCTGATTTCCGGAGCGTAGGAGTGAACAAAATAGAACCACTCCCCCTCGGGTATAGATTCGAAAAGAGGGCCCCTGAGTCCGGTTATACGGTTCCACCCCATATGCGGAATCTTAAGACCCGGCGATCTTAGTTTTACAACCCTGTTATCCAAAACATCCAATAACCCGGTATCACCCTCTTCGCTATAAGAGCATAAAACCTGCATCCCTATACAAATGCCCAATACCGGAGAGCTTAGTGACCGGATAAGATTTGTCAAATTGCGCTCCTCTATCCCGCAAATAACAGATGCCGCCTGCCCAACTCCCGGAAGAACTATATGCGATGCAGTGGATATAAGTGAGGGGTCTGATGTAACAACATAATCTTCTCCTATCCTCTCAATTGCATTGGTCAATGAGCGGATATTTCCCGCTCCGTACTCTACTATTGCAACCATAATCTTTATATTACCCCCTTACTGCTTGGTGTTTGATAGAGATTAACATCATTTGAGAGTGCTACTCTTAGCGCTCTTGCGAATGCTTTAAAAATTGCCTCTCCCTTATGGTGGTCGTTATCTCCCTGTGCAGATATATGAAGTGTAACGAGAGCCGAGGAAGATAGGGTAGAGAAGAAGTGTCTGAACATCTCACACGGAAACTCACCAACTCTCTCTCCCTTAAAGGATACATCCCATATAAAAGAGGCCCTTCCTCCCAAATCCAGCAGTACCTCTGCCCTGGACTCATCCATAGGTAACACAAAACCATATCTGTTGTACCCCTTTTTTGCAGATATCATCCTCTTAAATGCCTCTCCCAAAACTATTGCGACATCTTCAACGGTGTGGTGCGGGTCTACTTTTAGATCTCCGCAGGCATCAATATCCATAGAGATGCCTGAGTGAACCGATATCTGTTCCAACATATGGTCAAAAAACCCTACTCCTGTACGGATCTCCGAATCCCTTCCTCCATCCGGGTAGATCCTGACTTGTATCTTTGTCTCCTTTGTTACTCTTGAGAGCTCAATGCAGTCGCTAAATTTTTTAGCGGAGTCTCCATTAATCACAGAGAGAAGAGCTCTGTTTTCCAGCGGTTTCCCAACAGTGATACGGAGAGTTTGTGAGCAACCGGCCACATCGCTTCTATCTCTTGTTACAATACCGGCGTTTAACAATTTGTTATAAATCTTTTTTGCATCGGTGAATTTTACCAGCAAGAAGTTGGAGTTACTCGGATATACCCTCTCAACTCCTGTAGATCTCCCCAGAGAGGCTGCAAGCATATCCCTCTCTGCAATAATCGTCTCCACAATAGTAGGGTCGCTCTCTTTAAGAGCCCTTATCGCAAGCTCTTGATTTACACGACTTATATTATATGGGTATTTAACCCTCTCCATAAATGCGATGATTTTTGGTGAGGATAGAGCAAAACCAACCCTAATAGCAGCCATCCCTTTCGCTTTGGACATTGTTCGCAAGACCACAAGATTGGGATATTGGTCAATCATTGGAACAAACCCGGCATCAGATGCAAAATCTATATAGGCCTCATCCACTACAACCACTCCGCCAAACCTCTCAATCACCCAGATAACATCCTCTTTTTTGAGTAGGTTCCCGGTTGGGTTATTTGGTGAACACAAAAATATTATCTTGCTATTTTTGTCACTTAACTTCAATAGCCTCTCTCTGTCAAAAGAGAAGTCGGTTTCAAGAGAGAGCTCTCTGTAGGATATGTCATTTATAGATGCACAAACCTTATACATTCCGTAGGTTGGAGAGAGAGTAATGATATTATCTCTTCCGGGTATACAAAAAATTCGTATCAACAGATCTATTGCCTCATCCGATCCGTTTCCTGCAAAGATATTCTCCGGTTTTGGCATAAAGTGTTCGGGGTTTACACCACTATCAATAAATATCTGCACCTGTTTGCAGATAGATACAGCAGCAGCTCTCTTTAGCTCTTTACTGTGAGGATCCGGATATCTGTTATAACCGGAATTGTATGGGCTCTCATTTGCATCGAGATATACAGCGCATTTAAGATCTGATTCATCTCTTGCGGTAGAGTAGGGTTTGAGCTCTTTTATATTTGGGCGGATAATATTATCCAACCAGATTATCTCTTTTAGCTCGTTACTCTTTTTGATCTTTGTTGTCTCTTTCATATTTTAATTTCCGGAATTTATTCTCTTTAATCTTATCTCTACAGCATTTCTATGCCCCTGGAGCTGCTCGTTTTGCGCCATAGTGGCAATGTGTGGGCCGAGGTTGAGCAGCCCCTGCGGGGTGAGCTCCTGGTAGGTTATTTTATGTGTAAAGCTCTCAAGTGAAAGCCCCCCAGAAGATCTTGCCCATCCACCTGTAGGGAGAGTGTGGTTAGTCCCGCTAGCGTAATCTCCCGCACTTTCGGGAGAGTACTCTCCTATGAATATACTCCCGGCGGCTCTGATTTTATCTGCAATTTCCCACGGCATCTGTGTTGCAATTATAAGGTGTTCGGGTGCATAGAGGTTCGCAAACTCTATTGAGTTTGATATCTCTTTAAAAATTATGACTCTGCTATTCATTAGTGAGCCCTCTATCTCTCGTTTACGATCAAGCAATACCCTCTGCTCCTGGACAGACTTCATAACCTTATCTGCAACAGATTTTTCCGGAACCAAAAGTATAACCTGAGAGTCCAATCCGTGCTCAGCCTGAGATAGCAGATCTGCCGCAATAAAACCTGCATCACAGCTACTGTCTGCAATAACCATCAGTTCCGACGGACCGGCAACCATATCTATCGCCACTGTTTTTGATACCATCTGCTTAGCTATTGTTACATATTGATTTCCGGGTCCAAAGATTTTATCTACCCTCTTTATGCTCTCTGTTCCGTAAGCCATTGCAGCAACTGCCTGAGCACCCCCTACCGTAACAATGGTATCAATACCTATCCGGGATGCAGTGTAGGCCAACACGGGTGGTATCTTTCCGTCATATGAGGGTGGAGTAAAGAGAACTATCTCCCTGCAACCTGCTATTTTAGCCGGTATTCCCAACATAAGCACTGTGGAGAAGAGTGGTGCGCTCCCACCCGGGATATATAGACCCACCCTCTCTATTGGCAGAGATCTCTGAATACATCTCACTCCGGGGGTGGTTATAATGTCAATATCTACACTAACCTGCGCACGGTGAAATCTTTCGATATTCTCTGCCGCTATATCTATTGCGTTTTTAAGTTCTTGCTCTATAAGGTTTTTACTATTGTCAATAAACTCTCTGTCCAGATAGAGTGACTTAAGAAAGACTCCATCTATTTTTTGGGTAAGTTCATAAAGAGCTATGTCGCCACTAGTACGCACCTCCGATAATATCCCGGATACTCTCTTCTCTATTGATTCCGTAAGCTCGGTAGATCTGCCTGCAAGTTGTGCCCATTGACCTCTTTGGGGCTCTTCAATAATCTTCATTATATAACTTTTTGAATTAGTCCAATAAATCTATGGTAAAATCTTCTCCAGCGAGAGTACCAGAATACCCTCTGCACCAATTGCTTTTAGCTGCTCCATTTTTGGCCAAAGCTCCCTCTCCTCTACCACAACGTGTATTGAGCACCACCCTTTTTGTGCCAGAGGAAGAATGGTGGGGCTCCTCATTCCGGGCAATATCCCGGTTGCCTCATCCAGTTTATCTTCCGGGAGGTTCATCAGAAGATACTTCATCCCTCTGCTTCTCTCAACAGATTCAAATCTTGAGACCAGCTGGGTTACAACCTCCATCTTCTCCCTCTCCAGCTTTGGATTTGCAATTAAAACCGCTTCGGAGACAAAGACCCTCTCAACCTCTTTAAGCCCGTTGGTTATGAGGGTTCCTCCCGAACTTACAATATCAAAAATTGCATCTGCCATCCCAACTGAGGGTGCAACCTCTACAGATCCTGTAATTTTATGAATCTGCGCATCTATACAGTTCTCTTTGAAGAATTTTTCAAGAATTGAGGGGTAGGATGTCGCAACCCTCTTGCCGTTAAAATAGTCAAGTCCCGTGTATTCCGCAGCTTTTGGAATTGCGAGTGAGATGCGACACTTGCTAAAGCCCAGCTTATGAATGACAGTGTTATCCATCTTTTTCTCCTCAACCTCGTTCATTCCCACAATTCCAATATCTGCAACCCCCATTGCAACTGCTCCCGGAATATCGTCATCCCTGAGAAAGAGAACCTCAAGGGGGAAATCTCCGCACTTGGCAAGCAGCTTTCTTTTGCCCTCCTCAATTGTGAGCCCGGACTCGTGCAGAAGGTTAATACTCTCTTCGCTTAATCGGCCTTTGGCCTGAATAGCAATCCTAATCATAAATCAATAAATTAAAAAATAAAAAAAAGGGCCTACCTTGCGGTAAGCCCTTCTAAACTAAATATATCTGAATAATTATCTCATATATACAAATAGCCGATCCAGCCTACCGTGTAACTGCAGGTGATGATGATGGATCGAATGGATATTTGAATATAGATTCATTTTCTCTCTTTTGTTGAGTCGCAAATGTAAATCAAATTTTTTCTGATTACAGCAATTATTTTAAAAATTTTTTAATAAACGTGTATACTACCTTGTGCAGCAGGCAGATAATTTACTCCTATCCAGGTTATCATAAGCAAGATAAATGCTACCGGAAGCAACCAAAGAATATATTTGAGCGGATATCCCCTCAATCTGGAGTGAATATAGATGAGGTATGCTGTTGCTGTTATGAATGCCCAAACCTCCTTCGGATCCCAACTCCAGTAGTCTCCCCACGCCTCTTTAGCCCAGATCGCCCCCATTAGCATTCCCATCATAAGGAATCCAAATCCTATGTAAACGAGGTTATCTATAAGAGGCATCAACCTCTGGTTGGAACGCAACTCTTTCAATGCAACAAACGAGGCGATTGTGGCAGCCCCCAGCATTGCATATGATAGAATATATACCGTTACGTGCGGAACAAACCAGACACTCCTAAGGGCCGGCATTAGATTGGTTGTATGAATTTCCGGCTTTAGCAGGTTAACAAAAATAAAAACTGCAGAGACCAGGGTGCTATAACCCATTAGCCATTTGTACCCCCAGTGGAGGTATGTGGCAAATCCCACAATTATTATAAAAAAAGAGTACCAGAGACGTGTCTCTCCAATTGTCCGTAAAGGGGGGTGCCCCTGTGCTATCCATAAACCTGCAATGAAAACAGAGAAGAGGAGAACACCTGCCAAGATTAAGGTCTTTCCTGCTGTTGTACTCTTTGCCCTATAGAGAGATACTACTCCGGCACTCCAAAGAGTCAGGGAGCCAAAGGCGAAATATATGAAGTGACTCCAACTCATCTGGCACCTCCTTTCCAAAAGAGGGTAATAGCTCCGGCAATCATCATAATAATCCCGATTAAAGCAGGGATAAACCAGGGATCATAGACCAATTCAAAACGGGACCACTGAGAATCTCTTCCCTTTTGCGTGTCGTATGAGTGCTGGTAAATTTTCCAGCTCCCTACTGTGAGCGGGGAGTTTACCATAACAATCCCACCCCTCTCTTTACCACTGCGCGTATATACAATAACATCGGAACTATATGCTTTAGGCTCGGGAAAAGTCATAGCAACGCAAAAATTTTCATTTATATCCAGTGTTTTATGCCTCTGAAAGTGGTTCCCGCAGCTAACCCATCCTCGCAGAGTATCGTTGGTGCCTTGAGATGTTACCAATACATACGCAGTGGGGGCGTAGCGGGGCAGATATTTTAAAGAGTCTACCTTGATACTCCACCCCTCTATTTGGGCAAAATTGTTCAACTCTGCAGGAAAAAGCAGAGGTCTCCCTTTAGGAAGTGCCTCTCCCGTTGCTCTCTCGATTATTGCCAGCTTGGGAGGGTACTCTTCGATTTCAAAATTTTTTAAACTAATAGCAATAGGCAGCTCTTTAAGAGCATCACGGGCGCCAAATCCCGATTGATCTGCTCTCCACTCAACCTCCCCCTCATTCACTCTCATAAAATATCTCGACTTATCTGCAGATCCTAAACCTGCAGCATAAAGAAGTATTAAAACTCCAAAATGATTTAATAGAAATGGGATACTCTTTTTTGAGAAGCTCTTAAGATGTACAGAGATTACAGCAGTTATATTTATGAGGGTCATTAGGTAGATTAGAATAAAAGGCCAGGAGAGCTTTACCCTATTCCCCGGAACAAGACCCATATAGAGAGTGCTAAATAATATAAGTGTCAAGAGTATAACCGACAGAGAGCCGGATGAGAGCCGGGAGAGGAACTTACCCCTTTTAATAAAAAAGAGAGTACCAAAAGCAGCCAGCGCTATTATATTAACGGGAAAAGCCAGAAAGGCCTTGTCAAAAGAGCCTAATGTGAATTGGAGGGCAAAACCGGCAGAAACAACTGCTGCTGTTACAACAGCCTCCTCTATAGCAATCGTCCGTTTTCTCTTGCCTTCACCAACCATTGTGGTACTGTTGTTGTCATAAATTCATCCTTTTCTCTGCGAAGTTTAGCCATATCAAGCCCAATGTACTGTTGTGCTCTCTCCTTTGTGGAGATATCGGGAGTAGGTATCTCATCCTTAATACCCAACGAAGCAAGAACTTTAATTGTCTCCAGTTGTGCCTGATAGCTCTTGTCGAGACTATGGGCAAGAATTCTCTGGGTCTCTACAGGTGCGTGAAATGCGGCTCCGTGTGAGGCAACTGCAAAGTCCCACCGCCATTGTGCTGCCCTTATAAGCATAAGAACCGGCTCCATCTGTTTTTGAGAGGCTCCATTATCCCAGGCAAACTTTGCGGCAATATGAGATTTTACAAGCTCCTTCTCAACCCGGTCTCTGGTTTCAAGTATTTTGTCCTGATACTCGTAAACGTACTTTAAAAGATTCTCTTTGCTGTCTCGGTGGCAGGTCTGGCAGGTTCGGTCTATGTTTAGCAAAGGCGACGTTACGTGGTGATCGCTGTATTTGATTGCACCGTCCGACTTGTATGGCATATGACAATCTGCACACGATAACCCTCGTTGGGCGTGAGGCCCTGCCATAAATATCTCGTAGTCCGGATGCTGAGCCTTTAACATTGGGGCTTTGCTTAGGGTGTGAACCCAGTCTGAAAAGCCAATCTCATCGTAATAGCTCTCTATCTGCTCTACACTCATCCCTTTATCCCAAGGGAATGTGAGGTATTTGCCGTCCCCTTTAAAGTGGTACTCTACGTGGCACTGTGCGCAGGCTAATGAGCGTCTCTCCTGAATGGTGGTCACCCCTATATCTTTCCCGACTCTCTCAAAAGCCTCTGCAAGAGCAGGTCGAGAGATGGCGATATTCATATTCTCAGGGTTATGGCAATCTGCACAGCCGATAGAGTTGACAACCTCACTTCCAAAGTGAGACCATTTTGATGAGTAAAACTTCTCAATTCCCACCTCCGCCATCAACCTTGGCACATCCGGGCTTTTGCAGGCCCAGCAGGTTGAGGGTTGTAGATTTTTATCCTCTGTAACGGGAGCTCCTGTTCTCAGAGTCTTAACCACATCCTCTACTGCATATGAGTGACCTCTCGGGGCGCTATAGTCACGGGAGAAGGCATATCCTGCCCAGAGTACGACCATATCCGGCCTCTGCTCCAAGAGGTCAACCACTCCGTTACCGTTATGTTTGCTCTCGAAATCCATCTCCTTAGTCTTTTTCCAGGTCTCATACTCTCTGGGGTAGTTCTCTCCCCAAATCTCACTTCTGGACTCTATACCTTTTATCTCCACTCTTTTATTATTAAAAAGAGTCGCAATCTCTGCTCTTCGTTCAGTTACAGAGGCGGCCAAAAGGCCGAGCAAAAAAACAACCACAATTGTTCCTGCAAACAGGGTCCACATTAGAGCAACCCTGTGTTTTTCGAAGAATAGTTTAAGTTTCATAGAGTTATGTTTTATCTCTTCATTATTTTTTTAAGCCAGTCGGGAACAGGAGATTCAGGTAGGGGCACTATTGCATTGGGGCTCATCGCCAGGTTTGAGACTCTTCCGTGAGGAACCTCTCTGTGACAATCCCAACAGGCTCTTGCCTCTCCCTTTTCAACTTGTCTGTATTTAACCATCCCTGTCTTTACAAACTCAGTGTTAAGCTGAGTGTGACATCGAATGCAATTATCCATTATAGCTCCGTAGCTCTCTGCCCGTGGGCGGATAACCTGAGGCTCCATTCTTAGAGTGAAGATTGCGGCGTGATATAGACCATCTTTTGCTTTAAATGAGTACCCTTTGATGATATTGTCCTGAGGTACGTGACAGTCATTGCAGGTTGTCCAGGGCTGGTGAGAGCTCTTTTGCCACGATTGGTAATATGGGGCCATTATATGACAATTTACACAGGCCGATGGGTCGTCACTGAGGTAGGATGCTACCCTGGAGATATAGAGCAGATACAAAAAAATACCCACCACAGCTCCGCAAAGAACAATGGTAGGAGTTACAAGTCGCCGGGGAAAGGTTTTTTCCATAGACTTAGTTTTTCTGATACTCAAACAAAGATAACAAAACGGGGCAATAATCAAACAACAATCAGGATAAAGATATTGCTACGATATAATTAGTACCCTGTCTCATAATCAAGCTCAATTGCAGATAGTCCCGGAGCCATCCATTTTGGCATTGGCTCCCCTTTTAGATAGTGGTTAAAAAACTGCATCATTCTTATCTGAAAGTCAACTTTGTTGCTCATCTTTTGAGGCCAGTGAATCTCCCCGGTATAGTTTAGCAGCCATACCGGTTTTTGAAGCCTTTTTAGTGCAGTAAAATACTCTATTCCCTGATACCAGGGCACGTGCCCATCCATATCGTTATGCATTATGAGAATTGGCGTAGTAACCTTATCCATTGTAAAGAGCGGTGAATTCTCCATATATCTTAGAGGCGATTCCCAGGGTGTTTTTCCTATTCTACTCTGCTGATGTTCGTACTGGAAAGATCTGTTTAACCCAGTACCCCAACGTATCCCACCATAGGCACTAAACATATTTACTACCGGTGCGCCGGACTCAATTGCAGCAAAGAGAGTAGTTCTTGTTGCGAGATAGGCAACCTGATATCCGCCCCAGCTATGTCCCTGGGCACCTATCCTTTTTGGGTCAACAAAGCCCATATTGAGAATTGCAGAGATTCCCGGCATCACCGCATTGAATGCACTCTCGCCCGGATAACCCTCTCTATAAACAATATCGGGGTTAAATACAACATACCCGTTACTGGTGTAAAGATGATAATCTATCGTTGAACGGTGAGGTTCGGGAACTCTATGAGAATATAGAGCTGAGGAGTTTTTATCATAGAAGTTAACAATCATCGGATATTTTTTGGCAGGATCAAAGTTTTCCGGTTTATATATCACCCCCTCAAGTTCAATCCCGTCATTAGATGTCCACTTTACAAGTTCTGCTGATCCCCAGATAAAGTTTTTCTGTTGAGGATTGGCATCTGTAACTCTTATAGTTTTTTTAAAGTTGCCATCGGAATAGTGAATATCCGGAAACTCAGTGAAGCTCTCTTTGGTGAAGATATAGTTATTGCTCATTTTTGCCTTAACCGGTGATGACAGCATAAAATTACCCGAGTACAACAGTTGCGGCTCCCGATTCTCTCCCCAGGTTATGGAGTAGTACCCATCTCTCTTTGTCAAATTATCAAACCCTGTCAATAGAAGCATCTGTGAAAGATCCAGCGAATCTGAATCTTCTCTACTGCTCCGGTACCTGTAGGTGATCTTTTTTGCCCTTCCGTCAAGTGTTAGGTTTACGGGCTTCTCTTTTGCCTGGGGGTCAACTAACCAAATATCATACCTGTCATTTACGAGCATATATCTATCCCCTGTGCTCCATCCGGAGATTGAGTATGAAGATGGCCAATCAGGCACATCATTCTCCTGATCATACGCTATTATGGTAGATGGGGTGGTAACCCTTTTTACCTCAAATGTAGAGGTTGAACAGGTAAACCAAGAGCTGTCCGGAGCGCTATACCAATATATATATTTTCCTCCGGGAGAAGCTTTTACCGACCCATCTGCACCCTCCTTGACCAGAGAGGCTCTCTCAAGAAAAGTATTAATTATGTAGATATCCTTTCTATCCCTTCCATTCCACATCTGCTCCAGAAGATATCTTTGGTCTGAGATCCCTACTACCAGCGAAGAGTTTCCTTTATCTATAAGGATTGTTTCGGTCAGGTAATCATTGGATATTTTAAAAGAGTCTCCCTTCTCAAAAGTAAAAACGTGAAGATCGCTCTTTTTGGATTCGTTCTTTTTGTCTACAACCTGTTGAGTAAATTGCTTACCCTCCTTCCAGCTCCATATATGTACCAGCGGGAAGTCATCTTTTGCGATGGTTGTGTCCCTGACTCTGGTAACAGGTGCAACTCCATAGTAAAGTCTGGATCCGTCGGGAGAGAAAAAGAGTTCTCTTTGATCTGAAACTCCGCCGGCTATCTCCATAATCTGCGAATCTCCATCCTTAACATAGAGCTTCCCTGAAGATAAAAACGATATCTTCTTGCCATTGTCGCTGAGAGCAATTTTTGAGACCTTTTGTTTACCTCTCCAGATGGTGTCTGCACGCTCTTTTCCCAGTGACAGGAGCAATAAATCTGATCCGTTTGAGAACAGTAATATGTTCCCCTCTTTAGATACTTTGTAGTCTGACGCTTTTCCCGCCAGCACGGATTTTCCTGCGCTCATACTTTCGATAACAAGTGTCGAATCTGTTTTTTGATAGACTACAAAACCATCCCACCCCTCGGGAGTTGCAAAGCTTTTAACACTCTCTATGACTCTCTCTTTTCTATCTTCTATGAGATAGATATTAAGGGAGCTATTCTTGACGCTCCCCCTCTTATAGATAAAATATTGTGACGTTGAGTCAAAAGAGACGGACCAGGAGGAGTCTGCCGAAAATAGCTCTACACCCTTATTGTTATAAAGCTTTACTGTAGAACTACCTTTCCAAGGCTCAAGTTTAACGGCTATAAAAGAGCCGTTTGGAGATATCTCCCTCTCTGTTATTCTACTCCATTTTACTACATCTTCTATTGTCATCTGCTTTTTTGCAGCCATCTCTGTTGCGGTATTTTTTGACCTCTCTCCTTTTCTACTGCCGGTTTTACTTTGAGCCCCTGCGTTGAGTATGGAGCAGATAACCAGAAGTGCCGAAACTAAGTAACATTTTATCATAATCTCTGTTTTAAAGGTGAATCTATGAGTGTTTAGTTGTTAAAATACCGAAATTCCTATATCGGTTGTGAATTGCTCCAGAGTTGCTATGCCTCTGTACGAGTTTCCATTACTATTGAGCTCCGGGCTCCACACAGCAATTGCAAGCCTGCCCGGAATAATTGCTACAACGCCTCCGCCAACTCCACTTTTGCCCGGCAGACCAACTCTATATGCAAAATCTCCCGACTCGTTATAGAGACCACAGGTGAGCATAAGGGCATTCATCCTCTTTGCACTTCTTGGCCCGACCACTTTTTGTCTGTTTATAGGATTTACCCCGCTGTTGGCTAGAAAAAGAGCGGATTTTGCAAGCTCTTTTGTACTCATACTTATACTGCACTGGTTACAGTAGATATCAATTATTGTATCTATATCATTTGTAATATTGCCAAAGCTCTTCATAAAATTTGCGAGAGCAATATTTCTGTAAGAGTGCTCCAGTTCCGATTTTGCAACCTCATTATTGTAGTAAATATCCGGATTGCCACAAATCTCTCTTACAAAATCGAGGATTGCCTGCTTGGGTTTAGGATAGAGGTCAATAAGTTTATCGGTAACAACCAATGCCCCTGCATTAATAAATGGGTTTCTCGGAATCCCTTTCTCCTGCTCAAGTTGTATAAGTGAGTTAAATGCGGTACCCGAGGGCTCCCTGCCTACTCGCTCCCACAACTTATCTCCCAGATAACGGCTTACCATTGCAAGCGTAAAAACTTTGGAGATACTCTGGATAGTAAACCTAACATCGCTGTCGCCTATGGAGAACTCGCCGCCCTCAAGGTCACATACCGAGATTGCGTAAGATTTAGGATCTATCGCAGAGAGCGCAGGAATATAACTTGCCACTTTGCCCTCTCCGGTATAACTAAGCATTGAGTTGTATATTCTCTCTATAACCTCTTTATAAATCATTGAAATCTTGTTTTCGTAATTTTCTCATAATCTCTATTCAAAACAAAGATATTCAAATAAGCCAAAATATTTGCTCGTATAAAGCCTCTTTTTTACTATATTGCGAATGTGTGTCATTTTAATTTTAAAAAAATATGAGAACTCCTATTTTAATCGCAATTGCTATTTCTGCTTCAATAATATCTTGTAATAAGATTGCAGAGAACAAAAAAGGGGAGGATCCAGTTAATGAGAATCCAATAGCTATTATTCTCTCCTCAGCCCAGACAAAAGTTGCGGCTAGTGGAAATTTAAATTCAATTAACCTCTTCTCTGAAATTGCCGGCAAAGAGTTTTCTGATGGGAAGAGTGTAAATACAATCATCTCTCCCCTGAGCCTCTATATCGCTTTGGGAATGGTGTGGAACGGAGCAGACGGACAGACAAAAGAGGAGATTCAGAGATTTCTCTCTCTGGAGGGTATCTCAGAAGATGAGGTAAACAACTTCTTTAAAAGAATGGTTGAAACACTACCTCTTACTGACTCTAAAGTAAAGCTTTCGATAGCAAATTCTATCTGGCACGATAAGAACCTTTTAGTATATGAAGATTTCAAGAAGAAAAACACCAATTATTTCTACTCATCAATTGAGCCTCTTGACTTTACAAGTCCTTTATCTGTAGGCATTATCAATAAATGGTGCTCAGACAAAACCAACGGAATTATTAATAAGATAATTGACCAGATAGATCCAGAAGAGGTTATGTTTCTCATAAACGCTCTCTACTTTAAAGCTCCGTGGAAAACTCCGTTTAAACCCTCAGAGACAGTTACGGCACCTTTCTATCCAAGAGGCGGCCCGACTGTTAATGTACAGATGATGTCTCTCTCCGGCACGTTCCGATTTTATGAATCTACCAGCTTTAAAGCAGTAGCTCTCCCTTACGGAAACGGCGCTTTTAGTATGATATTAATACTGCCTCAGACGGGCCAGAGTGTAACAGATGTGGCCAATGAGCTTAAAGATCCCTCTAAGTGGGTGTCAGTTCTTGGAAATACTACAGAGTCTAAGGCATATATTAAAATCCCCAAATTCAAATACGAATACGAGGTTCAACTGGATAGCTATCTTAAAAAACTGGGGATGACAAAATCATTCAACCCTGCCGAAGCAGACTTTACCAAAATTGCTAATGTAGGGGGCCGTAAGTTATACATCACCCGTGTTCTCCAAAAGGCTGCCATAGAGGTAAACGAAGAGGGGAGCGAAGCTGCCGCAGTTACTGCAGTAGGAGTAGGAGTTACATCTGCCCCTGTAATGAAGGAGTTTATTGCAGACATACCTTTCATCTTTGCAATAACAGAAAACTCCACCGGTACCGTATTATTTATTGGTAAGGTGGAGAATCCTGCTTTAGGCAAATAGGTATATCTCTTATTCTTTTACTTTTAGTCTTGTGCCGGCATCCTCTTTAACGGCTCTTTTCCATCTCTCGCTGTAGCCCGGTTGGCTTGGAGATGCCGGAATACCTTTGCCACTTCCGTTATCCATAAAACATCCGGGTGAATTCTCCTTCTTGACGTTTCCGTCTATAAATTTCACCAGCAGATACCTATCGAGGTCAACCCAGTTGTTAAATAGTTGTTGAGCAGTGTTAACCGAGAAGTCGGTAAGGAATTCACGTGCCTTTGCAGGAGAGTCCTTATGGATTGCAAGGGCAGTAGCATCAATTGCAGGAACAGTCTCAAGAGCGGTTAGTTCGTGTTTGTCAGCAGCCTTTTTTACTTCCGGGGCTATGAGGTCGTATCTGAGGTATGCAAAATTTGTTACTCTGTTAAAGATCCAGAATGCAGCTGTTGGAGAGTAGGTTGTCATATTGCCGTTTCCTACTCGGAAGCACTCAGGAACCCTTACAGATGATGAGTAGATTGGTGTTAAAGCAGATGTAGCAGCATCGTCAACCCCAAACCATAAAATACCGCCAATCTCATCGGGAAGCCAACTTCTGGCCTGACCAAGGAACCAGAAACCTGTCTGCTGGGTAGCAATAGCCCTTTCGTTTGTAAATTTCTCTCCGTCAACAGAGAACGACATCGGCCTCCATCTGTATGGCAGAGCGTGGCCGCCGGATCCGATATCCTTAGTCATATCCAACTCTGTACCCTCATAATGGTCGCGCATAACATCTGCAAGCATCTTAACTGAAACCTTCTCCTTAGGTTTAACATAGAGAGGCATTCTGTTCTTTGCATTGTGACCCATTGCATAGTCCAGATAGTCGGTGTATGGTTTATCTCCAATAAAACCTCCACCAAGGATGTTAAATGCAGACCATACTCTGGCCTCACAACCCCTCATCCCTCCAAAAGTGAGTGGAGCGTATGTGTCAGAAAAGCTGAAATCCTTATCTGTGCCTTTGTATAGACCATTTTCACGAGCAAAAGCGATTACATCTGGTGAGTATAGACAATTTTCAGGATCATTTTTAGGAAATGTTGTAATCCTGGCCTGGTTTGCGTGTGCAGAAATATATCCATCCGGTATTTTCATCGCTACCCATACCGCCCCTTTGTTTATGTTCTTTCCGTTAACCAGTTTTGTCCCCTTGCCAATAAGCTCAAGAATCCACACCTCATCTTTGTCTGCAATTGAGAAAGACTCTCCGGAAGAGTAGTATCCATACTCCTTAACAAGATCTGTCATAACCTTGATTGCCTCTCTGGCCGTTTTGGCCCTCTGAAGAGCTATATAGATGAGGGAGCCGTAGTCCATAATCCCTGTAGTATCTACCAGCTGATCCAGGCCACCGTATGTTGTCTCACCGATTATAAGCTGGTGCTCGTTCATATTCCCTACCGTTGTATATGTTTTTGGAACCTGAGGAATCTCTCCGAGATACTTTCCTGTATCCCATTCGTAAATTTTTAACATTGTCCCGGGTGCAAAACTGGCCCCCTTTTTAAAATAGAGCTCTCCATAAAGCTGGTGTGAGTCTGCAGAGTAGGTAACCATAACAGAGCCATCTTTTGAAGCCCCTTTTGTTACAAGAATGTTTGTGCAGGAATCTCCTCGGTTGGGAGCAGCCAAAATAATAACTGCCGTGAGAATAGTTGTTAAAATCTTTTTCATCCGTTAATGTTTTACAATTATCAATTAATCAATATATAAAGTATTCATAAGTGAATTTCACAAATATAATATTAATTTTGTTGAAAAATAATCTCATATGTTAAGGAACATCAGTATAGGCCTCACTATTTTTGCATCACTGTTATGTACATTTGCTATGGCCCAAAACCAGCCTCCGGAGAAGAAAAATCCCATTGAAATTGCTGCAGAACAGGCAGATAGACTACAGATAGACCTTAAGCTGGACCATCGTCAACTATTCCTTACAGACTCCGTCCTTCAGAAAAATATTGCAGGGGTTATGAATGAGTTTGAAGCAATGCAAAAGGCAGGAATGCAGAACTCAGAGAGCTACAGAGATGTTCAGCTTAAATGGGTTAGAAAAACCGAAGATGCTTTTGAAAAGTTTATGTCAAAGGAGCAGTTTGAAAGATATCTCAAAATCTCCGGAGTCTCCTCAAAAGAGCGAAAAAAGAGGGCAGAGAAAAAATAGGCTATAACTTTACTGGAACCGCTCTTCTCTCTTTATAGTGGGTGATATATTTGAACCCGCAACCCTTAAGCTGATAAAGATAGTATTCAAACTGCTCTCCTATTCTCTCACTGGTGTGAGCGTCCGAGCCAATTGAGACAAATTCTCCTCCCAACTCTCTGAATCTCTTGAAGATATTTATATCAAGGATAGGAGTCTCTCCGTTTCTGTAACGGTATGTATTGGTGTTAATTTCTATTGATTTACCATTTTGGGATAGGTTATTTAGAATAGCATCAAATTTATCCGGGAACTCTCTGTAGTAGAGAGATCTTGTTGTGTAGGGGGCATACCTTGCAATGTAATCGTAGTGGCCGAGAATGTCAAAATCGGGATAAAGTATGGTCAGCTCATATATCAACTCCAGATATCTTCCGTAAGCCTCTCTCTTTTGAAGACCCTTATAATACTCTCCCTTATATGGGTCCACGCCATCTACAAAGTGAATTGAGGCAATTATGGTGTCAAATTTATAATTTGAAAGATACTCCTTTGTCTCTTTAAGGTTCTCGGGCTGGAGCCCTATCTCTACACCGGAAAGAAGATCTACTTTGCTCGTTTGGCGGTGCAACAGAGCCTCTTTCTGCTGCTCTGCCGGATCAAAAGCAAACCTCATATCTCCGTCCGGAGTTTTAAGGTCCAGGTGATCTGTAAATGCCAAACCTGCCAATCCAATTTTTTCTGCAGCCTCCAAAGCCTCCTTAATGGTCATAGAGCTGTCCGGAGAGAAGTTGCTATGCGTATGTGAATCTATAATTGTTGCCATATAACTACGAAAATGTTATGAAAAAATTCATAAAAAAATTCCAGACCGTAACAACTGCAGTGGCTGCCAGTTTGCTAAGATAAAACCTAATCTTTGAATCTCTTGCAATTGCCGGCAGTTTTATTCGTTCCAAAAGTATGTAGAGAATCAAGGTGTTTATAGCCAATCCCACAACAGAGATACCCAGAAATGTAAAGTACTCTCGTGCAATCTCAGGATCGATGCTTGAGAAGGTCCATATACGGTTAAGGTAGTAGTTTGATGTTGCAGCTGTAAGAAATCCAACACTATTAGCCAGGTATTTATTTAAACGAACCCTCTCTTTAAGGACCCAGGTGACAAGGAAGTCCATAAAGAGCCCAGAAAGACCTACGAATGCAAATATTATGAATTGTTCAATCATTTTCCCAGCTGAGCAACTTTCCAATCCTTACCACTCTTAACCAGAACTAATCTATTCTCGATTCCGTTTGGAAAACCACTAAGAATAACCTTATAAACCACAACTATACTATCCCTCCCCGGGCCTCGCTCAACTTTTGTAATCTCAGATTTTATCTCCGAAGTCTGTTTGATAATCATCTCCTTAACACCGGATTCCAAAGACTCTATGCTTTTTAGAGATGTGCGAAGCTCCTCGCCAAGTTCCGGTGTACAATAACCGGCAGCCTTCTCATACTCTATCTTGAAGTAAGAGTCTAGAAACCCCCCTGCACTTGCCCGGGCACTCTTCTCATCTTGTGAGCAGGAGGTGATTATTGCTAGAAAAACAAAAGCTACTGAAAGTTTGAAAAGTTTATTTCTGATCATAATGTTTTATTTATCAATTATCTAATGTTACAACTGTGATGCCGGACCCCCCCATTTGCAGATGTTCATCTCTAAAGGAGGCAACCCCACCCATCGTTTTAAGGTATTTTCTCAACTCCTCTCGAAGTATGCCGTTTCCTTTACCGTGCAATATTTTTATCTCTGCTACACCAACCATCACAGCATCATCCACAAACCTTGTTACAGAGTCGATTGCCTGCTCCAGCCTCTCTCCCCTAATATCAATAGAGGGTTTAAAATTCAACTTTCTCTGAGTAATATCTTCACTCTCCCGCACAGAAAAAACTCTTGAAGAGCTACTCTTAACTATTCCGTTATACTCTTTATTTGATATCCTCTCAATTTTATCCTTTGACAGCTTGCTGATTACTGACCCAATTGCAACACTCACATTACTCCCCTCAATTTTTAAAATCTCTCCGATTAAATCTCCCCCTTTGACTCTAACTTTGTCTCCGCTCTTAAGTGGAAGATTATCTTCTTTGATTACAGGAGTATTTGCAGATACTTTAGTACTAGATACCTCCCTGTCTCTCTTTCTCTCCTCACGTCTCTCCTTTCGCTTTAATAGCTGATCCATCTTAGCGGCAATTTTGTCATCCGTACTATCTGTAGATAACTTCTCTATCTCCTTACTAAAATCGATAAGTCCTCTCCTTGCCTCTCTGGTTTTCTCCCTCTCCGCCTGGCTCTCCCGTATCTCCCTAATTGTAGCCTCTATTTTCCTGTTCGCCTCATTTATGAGATTTGCAGCCTCCTCCCTTGCCTGTTCTACAATTTTTTTTCTGATCAGCTGAATCTCGGTAAGCTCTTTCTGATATTTGTCGGTTATGTTTTCGAGGGTCTTGTCTGTACTCTTAATCTTTGCCAACCGCTCCTCCCACGCCCTTCTGTTTTTTGCAATCTTTTTTAGATGTCTCTCCATATCCACGAAGTCTGTCCCCGCCCTCTCCTCTGCCTTTTTCACCACATCTTCACTAAGACCAATTTTTCTTGCCAGCTCAAATGCAAATGAGCTTCCGGGAACACCTGTCTCCAGTTTAAAAAGAGGTTTTATGTTCTGTACATCAAACTGCATACCTCCGTTAATAACCCCTCTGCTGCCACTGGCATATAGCTTAAGGTTTCCATAGTGAGTTGTAATTACACCGAAACACCCTCTCTTCTCTATTTCGTTTAAGATTGCCTCGGCAATAGCGCCCCCGGCTGTTGGCTCCGTTCCAGCACCAAACTCATCTATCAAAACCAGACTATTTTGTGTGGCCTCCTCAAGAATTGCTCTCATATTGTTCAGGTGAGAGCTATAGGTACTCAAGTCATTCTCTATTGATTGTTCGTCACCTATATCAATAAATATCTTGTCAAAAAGAGTTAGTTCGGAGCTCTCGGAGGCGGGGATAAGAAAACCGCACTGAAGCATATACTGAAGCAACCCTACACTTTTTAGACAAACAGACTTTCCCCCGGCATTAGGTCCTGAGATTAAAAGTATATGTTTGTCTCTGTTGAGTGACAACGTAAGCGGAACTATCTCCTTACCCTCCCGTTTGAGGGCTTTTTCCAGAAGAGGATGCCTTGCGTTTTTTAGGTTTATCTCTCTGTCGTTTGAAACAATCGGTTTGCCTGCCCCCATTGATATTCCAAGCCTTGCTTTTGCCCAGATAAAATCAATTTTTGCTAGCAGCTCAGATGATATAAGCAGGTCATCTCTGTAGGGTCTGAGGAAGTCAGAAAAAGCTATCAAAATCCTTAGAATTTCGCGCTGCTCTGCAAACTGCAACTCCTTAACCATATTGTTTAATTCAACTATCTCAATCGGCTCTATATAAAGGGTCTTACCCGTTGCCGATTCATCTACTACAAACCCCGGTATTTTTCTCTTATTTGCCGCAGATACTGGTAGCAGCATCCTTCCGTCTCTTACAGTTACAGATGAGTCTATCTCAATTATCCCCTCCTGTTGACCCTTTTTAAGAAGTGTTGTAATTCGCTTTGATATTGTACTCTCTTTATCTTTTATAGACCTGCGGATTGCTTGAAGCTCTTCACTGGCACTATCTTTTATCTCACCAAATCTATCCAATAATGCGTCAATTCGTCTTGTAACTTCCGGAAAGAGGAGAATAGGTTCTGTAAGTTTTCTCAAATAGGGGTAGCTCCCATCTTTACTGCTTTTGAAAAATGCAAGAATCTGCCTAAGAGTCTCCAGTGAGACTCTTAGCCTGGAGATGGCCTGTATATCCAGATAGTATGAGTCGTGTTCCAACTGAACAAGAGAGGCTGTTGTATCTACATATCCGCTGTCCGGGAATCCTGACTCCAGCATTGTGATAATCCTCATCTCATCTGCAAGAGACAACATCTCTGTCACATCCTCGATCGAGTAAGAGAAGGGGGCACTCTGTACCATTTTTTTTGCAGAGTCGGTTGAACAGAGAGCTTCGGTCATAGACCTTATTCTGTCAAAACCAAGCTTCTGTTCTGTTCTATCTATTGTTGTCATCTCTCTTAAAGTCTCTTTTTGGAATTAATCTCCATTAAGGTGCCGGCTTATAAGAACTCTCAATAGAGATTCTCAGCTCGGTAATGCTGTTTATTCTCTTTATCTCTCCGTTTTTTACAAAGGATATCTCACCTGTCTCCTCCGACACAACTATTACGCTTGAGTCGCTCTCCTCAGAAATACCAACAGCAGCTCTGTGTCTCATCCCAAAATTTGCAGGGATGTGGGGGTTCTCGGAGATTGGAAGGGTGCATCTTGCGGCAACTATCTTCTCTGCAGCTATGACCATTGCACCATCGTGCATTGGGGCGTTTTTGAAAAAGATGTTCTCAATAAGGCGCCTGCTTATTCTGGCATCTAACCTGTCTCCACTCTCAATGACATACTCCAGAGAGGAGCTTTTTGCCAAAACAATAAGGGCTCCTGTCCTGGATTCCGACATTCTTCTGCAAGCCTGTGTTATCTCGTTTAACTCCTCGTTTGAGATGGGTTTTCCTTTGGTGCCGAATATATAGCTCAAAACTCTTAGATTTTGACTGGAATCCATATATCTAGTTCCTATTCGTAGTAAAAAACGTCTTATCTCCTGCTGAAAAAGAATAATAAGAGCAAGTACCCCCACTCCTATTACCTGCCCTAAAATTGCACTGAGAAGACTCATCTGCAGAGCCTTTACAACGAGCCATATAAAGTAGAAAAGGAGGATTCCGGTAAAAATATTGAGCGCTGCAGTCCCCTTTATAAGCTTATATGCCTGATAGATGAGTAGCCCTACCAGAGTGATATCTATGATATCAATCAGCTCTATTTTTATGAAATCAAACATAATTAACCTATACGCAAACTTAATCTATTTATTCAACAAATGCTAATGTAGCTACGCTTAGACGTACTCCCTCTGCCTTGAGAATCTCCAATCCGCAGGCCTCAATAGTTGCACCTGTTGTTAGCACATCGTCTACAAGCAAAATATGCATACCTGTAAACCGGTGAGGATCTCTTAAAGAGAAGGCCCCCTTTACTCCTCTTTGTCTTGAACTCTTATCCTTTGTTGTTTGAGTAGATGAGTATCTACTCCTTACAAGAGCTCCCTCCACTACAGGTTTCCCCAACTCAGACGAGAGTACCTCCGCTATTACAGATGCCTGATTAAAGCCTCTCATCCATCTCTTTATCGGGTGAAGAGGCACCGGAACGATGAGGTCTACTCCTGTGAAAGCCTGGCTATCTGCCATTCTTTTCCCCAAAATTTTTGAGAGATATCTACCGAGAGATATCTGGGATGAGTACTTAAATTTATGTATCACAGACCTCCATCTGCTCTCACGTCTGTAAAATATGAGAGAGGCTGCCGATATCAGCTCAATCCTCTCTCTAATCAAAACCTCTGCCGGATTATCTCTCCAGCTCCAAAAGTATGAAAGGGGCAAATCTGAAAGGCACCTCAGGCATATATTACTCTCCCCTCCAACCAACAACACTCCACACACAGGACATACCTGAGGAAAAAACAGATTTAACACCCCCATTATCTACTCTATTAGTTTAACATCTACCGCCTTAGCAGCCTGAATATCGTTTCTTAACATACTCTCGATCCGGCCTCTCTGGAAATAGTACCTGCTAACAATCTCCTCTTCCAACAGAGGTTTAATCTCATTTACCGCTCTTCTCAATACATCTGTTTTGCCGAGTTTTAATCTCTTTTCCAACTGTGCCATCTCATCCTTCATCCCGTCATAAATTGACTCTCTCTTAGCCGTAGCGAGCAGTTTATCAAACTCCACCTCAGATGCCGTTCTATAGTCAAAATCCTTTGCACAGGCCCACTGTACAAATTCTTCGAACTCTTTATCGGTAATTGAGAACTTAGAAGGGGCTTCTATGCTCTCTCTATTTTTAAAATACTCAATAGAGTAGTCGTGAAATATCTCCTCAAACACCAAGGCTACAGCCAATCTGCTAAAAGTTTGTGACTCCAGTCGAACATCAGGGATAATGCCCCCTCCGTCATAAACCGTTCTTCCCTTAACCAGAGTCTTAAACGGGCGAATAAGCGAGTCCGGTATTACCCCGACGCTACCATCTTCATTCCTCTGGGCATAGTCTATCGCCTGAACACATCTACCACTTGGTGTATAGTACTTTGCTGTTGTCACCTTGATTTTATTATTGTATCCGACATCTCTTATAGATTGAACCAACCCTTTTCCAAAAGTTCTTGTTCCAACTATGGTAGCCCTGTCAAGATCTTGTAACGCCCCGGCTACAATCTCCGACGAAGATGCCGAAGAGGAGTTTACAAGAACTACCAGCGGTAGATTAATATCTACCGGTTCGTTTTTTGTGTGGTACTCAATATCTGCCTGCCTGAACTTACCAAGTGAAGAGACCACCTTTGTACCTTTAGGCACAAATAGAGAAACTATATCTACGGCCTCATCCAGAAGTCCGCCTCCATTTCCTCTAAGATCTAAGATCAATCTGTTTAGATGAGGACTCTTTTTAAGCTCTAAAAGAGCATTTTTAACATCCTTTGCTCCACCTAAGGTAAATCCGGTAATTCTAATGTATCCTACGCTATCCGATATCATACCGCTATAAGCAACATCAGGAATATGAATCTTTTCCCTGACTATAACAATATCGGTTGTGTCGCCACCTCTGAGTCTCTTTAATGTAAATGTAACAGAGGTTCCCGGAGTACCCTTCATCTTTGCACTACACTCCTCAACTTTTAATGGGGTAACAGATATACCATCTATCTTGATTATCATATCTCCGGCAAATAGTCCAGCTTTTGAAGCCGGAGTGTTTTCATAGATCTCGGAGAGAAGAACTGAACTCCCCTCTTTTCTTATGAGCGCCCCAATTCCCCCATATGAGCCTGTGGTAAGCAGCTCAAGGCTCTCTTTGTCCTCTGCGGGTATCATAACAGTATAGGGATCCAGAGACTCAAGCATAGCATCAATAGCTCTCATTATAAGCTTCTCTGAGTCGATGCTGTCTACATAAAGTAAAGATAGCTCTTTGAGAACATTCATCTGGACATCAAGACTTTTCCCGATTTTAAAATTTGCAGATTGTGCATCTGCTCTGCCCGGCAGTAAGAGTAAAAGCAGTGTAACTGCCGTAAACATAAACCTCTTCATCACTATCATAAATGTTATTAATTAATACAAAAATAAAGTTTTAGTATCTTTGATGCAATTTAAATTATATGGATATTATTTTTGCAACCTCAAATATGCACAAGCTTAACGAAGCGAGGGGAATAATTGGAGACTCCTTCTCTCTGATTACGCCTCTTGAGCTTGGGATTATGGACGATATCCCTGAGGAGGAGGATACCCTCCAGGGCAATGCTCTATCCAAGGCTCAATATCTATGGGATAGATGCGGCAGAGGGTGTTTTGCAGACGACACAGGGCTGGAGGTAGAGGCGCTTGGCGGTGCTCCGGGCGTACGCTCAGCCAGATATGCTTCCGATGAGTGTGACTCGCGCAAAAATATGCAAAAACTTATCAAAGAACTAAATGGTATTCAAAACAGAAAGGCTCGATTCAGAACAGTAGTTGCTCTAATTATTGATGGCAAAGTCACACTTTTTGAGGGGCAACTTAACGGCTCAATAACAGAAACACCATCCGGCTCGGGAGGGTTCGGCTACGATCCCATCTTTCTGCCTGATGGGTATACCAAAACTCTTGCCGAACTCACTTCCCGGGAGAAAAATATTATTTCCCACAGAGGAATTGCAATGAGAAAGCTATCCGATTTTCTTAAATCGATGTTGTAATTATTATGCCTGAGAGCTTTCAATTAATTGTCCTTCATACTATAAAGCATAAGGAGTCCGGCATTATTGTCCAGGGCTACTCCAATAGAGCCGGGCGTGAAACTTTTTTTCTTCGTGGGGGTAGTAAAAAAATAAGAGGGTCAAATCTCTCCCAACTTCACCCGTTAAGCGTAATTGATGTAACACTCTCATCATTTAAGCTCTCAGAAATACCAATCATTAAAGAGTTCTCCCCAGCCCTGAGGGTTAATGCCATAAGAGGAGATCTGTTTAAATCTGCTATTGCCCTTTTTATTAGCGAGCTTGTTTACAAGACCATAAAAGAGCAGGAGCAAAATAATGATTTATACAGTTTTCTTGTCAACTCTATAAAAATACTTGAGGAGATTAAGTTTGGAACTGCAAATTTTCACCCCTATTTTATGATTGGTTTCTGCAGACAAATCGGGTACTCACCCGAAACAACAATACAGGGCGACGGCATGCTTTTTGATATTCCATCTGCAAAATATATCTCTACAACAGAGCGGGGTGAGTACTGTTTCGGACCAGATGAGAGCTCTTTGCTTTACAGACTCTCCGCGACACCTTTGCAAGAGATTGCATCAATTAAGTCAACGGGAAATCAGAGATATATGCTTATTAAAGAGATGATTCGCTATATTAGTTTTCATACAGGTTTTGATGTTAAGATAGAGTCTCTTGAGGTTCTTCACGAAGTATTTGAATAATATCTATATTTACACAATGTCTTTAACTACAAAAATATACTCACTTTTATCAATTGATCTGCTCAACTCTTTGGAGAAAAGCAGATGCGAGCCGGTCGGGTTTCAAAAAAAATTGTTTGAAGGATTGATTGCTTCCGGTAGAGCTACAAGCTTTGGAGAGGAGCACAATTTTGAAAAAATATTTACCTTAAGAGAGTTTCAGGAGGCTGTCCCTCTCAGGGAATATGATGGTTTTGAGCCATATATAGAGAGAGTAAGGAGAGGGGAGAGCTCTGTTCTATGGAACAAACCGGTAAAGTGGTTTGCAAAATCTAGTGGCACCAGCAGTTCAAAAAGCAAGTTTATCCCTGTAACAGATGATTCTCTTTATAAGTGCCACTACTCGGGTATGAAAAAAATGCTGGCTACCTATGTATCAAACAACCCGGAATCTGCTCTATTTGACGGTGACGCCCTGACTCTTGGAGGGAGCGTCGTGGCAGACGAGCTTGGAAACGGCAACAGCTACTACGGAGACCTTTCGGCAATTTTGCTAAAAAACTCCCCCTTCTGGGTGGAGATGAGACGAGTACCTAATATCAAAACGGCTCTTATTCCTGATTTTGAACAAAAGGTGGAGGAGATATGCCGCTCTGCCCACAAGTACAATGTAACAAGTTTCTCCGGAGTCCCATCCTGGAACCTTATCCTTCTAAGAAGAGTCCTTGAACATACCGGAGTAAGTACCCTAAGAGAGATCTGGCCTAACCTGGAGCTTTTTATGCACGGAGGTATTAACTTTGAACCCTATAAAAGAGAGTTCAGCACTCTTATTCCCGGTTCCGGTATGAACTATATGGAGAACTATAACGCATCTGAAGGTTACTTTGCGTTTCAGGACAGGAGTGATGACCCCTCAATGCTTCTTCTCACAGACAATGGCATCTTTTACGAATTTATCCCTCTCGAGAGGTTAAGTGAAGCTCTCTCGGGAAGATTTACCGCTTTTGATACTGTTGAGAGTGTTAAGATGGATGTGAACTATGCAATGGTAATCACAACTAACGGGGGGCTGTGGAGGTATCTTATTGGGGACTGCATCTTGTTTACATCTCTGACTCCTCATAAAATTTTAATTACAGGTCGTACTCAGCTTTTTATCAACACGTTTGGTGAAGAGTTGATGATTAATAACGCCGAGAAAGCACTCTCCGCTGCCTGCGAAAAGCATAATATTACCGTAACAAACTATACTGTAGCTCCTCTCTTTATGGATGGAGGCTTAAAGGGCTCACACCAGTGGCTAATTGAGTTTGATGTGAGGCCCTCAAACCTTGAGGCATTCTCTGCAGATCTTGATTCCGAAATCTGCAAAGTAAATTCCGATTACGAGGCAAAGAGAAGAAACAATGTAACAATGGTCGCTCCACAGGTTGTTGCATTAAAAAAGGGGACCTTTTACGAATGGATGAGATCTCGCGGCAAATTGGGTGGCCAGAACAAGGTACCTAGACTCTCAGGAAACAGAGATTATGCCACTGATATTCTATCTATTCAGGAGTCATTAACAGAGTAATACCTCACACCAATTTTATGAGAGAGACTATTTTCAACATCTCGGGTAAAGAAGAGTTTGAAAAAATTGCTCTTCAGATATTTAAAATCCAAAGCAGAGGTTGCGTTCCTTATGCACAATATCTTGCTCAACTGGAGGTTAATCCAGATGATATAATAAGTTTTGATTCAATTCCATCTCTTCCTGTAACCCTCTTTAAGAGCAGAGAGATAATCTGCGGGAAGAGAAGTTACGAGAAAATCTTTACCAGCAGCGCTACCACAGGCGTAACCCCAGCTTGCCACTATGTTAAAGATCTCTCCATCTACCAAGAGAGCTTTTTAAAGGGGTTCTCAATTTTTTACGGCAATCCGGGAGATTATACAATTCTGGCCCTGCTGCCTTCATATCTTGAGAGAGAGGGTTCCTCTCTGGTTTATATGGCAAACAAACTTATAGAGGCATCAGGTAAAAATGAGTCTGGATTCTACCTCTATAACTACTCAGAACTTTGCCAAACCCTTTTGAAATTAAAAGCGAAGGGGGAGAGATCTCTTTTGTTGGGTGTCAGTTTTGCGCTTCTGGATTTTATTAAATCATTCCAGATATGTTTCCCCTCTCTTACTATAATTGAGACAGGAGGAATGAAGGGGAGAGGTGTAGAGATCTCAAGGGAGGAGCTTCACTCTCTCCTTAAAAAAGGGTTCGGAGTAGAGAGTATTGGCTCCGAGTATGGAATGGCAGAGCTTCTATCTCAGGCTTGGTCAGCGGGTGAGGGAGTTTTTAAAACCCCGCCCTGGATGCAGATTCAAATACGAGATCTTAATAACCCTTTTACCAAAGTAGAAGATGGTGTAACCGGAGGGATAAATGTAATAGATCTCGCCAACATTCACTCCTGTTCGTTCATAGAGACTGAAGATTTAGGAATAAAAGAGGCCGGGAACACCTTTCGGGTTCTCGGCCGCATTATCAATTCAGAGATTAGGGGGTGCAATATCCTGCTTGAAAACTAGCTTCCCTGAAGTCTGTTAATCATATCTTCTACACTCTTTTCAAGCTCTTTAGCCCTCTCTTCCATACCTCTGTTTTTATAGATATCTGCAATATAGAAGAGATATGAGAGATTATTCTCTATATCTCTCATAGAGAGGAATTTTCCTCTATATTTTGTAGAGAAGAGGTCAATAGACTTAAGTGTCTCTTCAATAAAAGCATCTGCCAACGCTATTGCTTTCTCCTTTTCGCCTGCAAGTAAATATGTGTTAATACTCTCCATCACTGAATACTCATTAAGAGAGTTAAGAAGAGAGCCGTTAAGCGGAAACTGTGAAGGAATCATAATCTCCTGCATCTTATCCAAAACCTCAACAGCCTTTTTGGTCTCTCCCTGCTCAAGCAAGGCTTTTGCAGTCTGGCTATGGATATTCCTTACTGCCAAAACGGCATTGAAGGTAAGTAGATTCTGATAATCTATGTTTACAGATGGATTCTCCATATTTCCCCATCTATATGTATTCATAATATTGTCATACATCTGCAAGGCATTAAACCTACCCGGATTACCAAGAGAGGTTTTATTTTTTATCGGTACAAACTTATAAGCAAATCCGTTGAATTCGAGATAATCACTTATTCCTATCTCAAGATCTCCACCCATTGCAATAAAATAGATAGGTCTCTCCCAATTATAATTTGCCAGCATATCCAGAATCATAAGCTCAGATTTTAGCATAACATTCTTCTTTTGAGGAATGGATAGCTTTATAGTGTCCACAATCAGAGAGGAGTCTGCCTCTGCTACTATTCCTGATGCTAATACCCTTTTTTTATCTACCGGTATGAGCAACTCTCTGGCAGGGAAAAAACTGACAAACTCACCTGAAGAGAGTTTAACCTTTGCCTCCGGGTTAGAAATCAGATTAATTACAGCTTTTAAGGAGACAGGTTCGTTTACTCTCTCGACTATTTGAACCATATCATTTGTTCCGTAGAGGTACTCGCTCCTCGGAATTGAAAACTTAACCGGATCAGATTCATAAACCCTATACTGCATCTGGTCTATATACCAGTCCGTGCCAAGCAGAGAGGTGTTCATAATTCTTACATCTGTCCGAACCTCCTCAACCTCCTGAAGATACCATAGAGGGAATGTGTCGTTGTCTCCGTGAGTTACCAGAATTGCCTGTTCTGAGCAAGTGCTAAGGTAGTTATACGCAAGATCTCTGGCTGTATAGCGGTTGCTTCTGTCGTGATCGTCCCAGTTTTGTGATGCCATCTGGAAAGGTACAGCAAGAGTCACCAGACTCACTGCTATTGCAGAGTATCTTTCGGGCACCCATCTTTTGAGAAAGTCGTGTATTGCCATAACCGCCAGCCCTATCCATATTGTGAAGACATAGAATGAGCCTGCATAGGCATAATCTCTCTCTCTCGGCTGGTATGGTGGCTGATTTAGATAGACCACAATTGCAAGACCGGTTAAAAGGAAGAGTAGCATAGTAACCCACCAGTTTTGCTTATCTTTTTTAAGCTGAAAGAGCAGACCAACTATCCCAAGAAGAAGGGGTAGCATATAGAGGTGATTCTTTGCCCTGTTCTTTAAAAGATAATCGGGACCTTTGCTCTGGTCACCCAGGCGCATTTTATCAATAAAGCCTATCCCCGACTCCCAGTTGCCCTGGAAAGGATCGCCCGGAGTTGTCGAGTGAAGGTCATTTTGTCTTCCTGCAAAATTCCACATAAAGTAACGCAGATACATCCAGTCCAACTGATAGTTAAAGAAGTAGGCAAGATTATCTTTAAACAGCGGCATTTTATACTGGCTTCCGTTTATGCTCTTTCCTCTTCCCTGAGTATACTGCTCATAGAATTTAATATGGCTACTGCTGGTACTCCACATCCTCGGGAATAACATCTTAGTACCTGAATCATAAATTGGTGTAACAGGTCCTTTAACCCGTCTGTACTTATCACCATCCTTAGCCCAGTAATCGTTTGTAGTAAGTTCATATGTAGAGGCAAAGGTCTCTCCGTATATTAGCGGGTTGCTTCCATATTGCTCCCTCCCCAGATAGCGAACCAGCGAAAATGGATTATCCGGCTGATTTTCGTTGGTAGGGGTGTTTGCAGATGAGCGGATTATTATAACGGCATAGGCAGAGTAGCCGATTACAATCATTGTGAAAGATAGCACTATTGTATTCAAAAGCACCTTACCATTTTTAAATGACCACCAAATAAGGTAGAAACAGAGAGCAAGAAGAAGAGCAACAAAGATAGCAGCTCCTATATTGAACGGGAATCCGAAAACATTTACAAAGAGAAGATCAAAAATTGCTGCAACCTTAGGGAGATAAGGTATTATTCCATAAAGAATGAGAGCCAGAATTACGACAGAAATTCCAAGAACAACTATACTCCTTTTGGTTGTAACTTCAAACTTCTTATAGTAGTAGATAAATACCAGGGCAGGAATAGTGAGCAGATTCAGTAGGTGAACTCCTATAGAGAGGCCCATAAGAAAGGCAATCAAAACAATCCATCTGTTGGCATATGGTTCGTTTGCCTGCTCTTCCCACTTGAGCATTGCCCAAAAAACAGCTGCAGTAAAGAGGGATGACATAGCATAGACCTCACCCTCTACAGCTGAGAACCAGAAGGTATCGGAGAAGGTATAGGCCAAAGCCCCCAATGCTCCGGAGCCCCAAACAGCAATTGCCGAATTGAGAGTGAGAGCAGAGCCGCTCTTCTCAAGAATTCTTCTCCCTAAATGGGTAATAGTCCAGAAAAGAAAGAGTATAGTGAATGCAGAACAAAGAGCACTCATTGCATTAACCATCATAGCGGCCTTTTCGGCTCCTGCAAAAAGGGTGAAGAACCTGGCTATAAGCTGAAAGACCGGGTTACCCGGCGGGTGACCTATCTCCAGTTTATAAGAAGAGGCGATAAACTCACCGCAATCCCAAAAACTTGTTGTCGGCTCAATTGTGGAGAGGTAGACGAATGATGCAACAAGCAACAGTGCTGCACCAATAATGTTGTCAATCTGTCTGAATTTTCTTAATTCCATATAATTCTTTTTCTGTTGAATTGGAGAATAATTAACAAAGATACTATTTTGAATTTTTCTGCCTAAATTTGCACAAAAATAAATCTAACTATGGCAGAGAGTGACTGGAAGAGCCGGCTTGGGGTAGTATTCTCTACTAATCCGGAATTCAGCTACCACAATGACAACCAGCAGGAGGAGATAGAGAGTATTCCTGCCTCAAAGCAGAATCTCATTGTTGCAATTGACCGGAGAAATCGTGGTGGTAAACAGGTTACTCTGGTTACCGGATTTGTGGGCAGAGAAGATGAACTTGAGGAGCTTGGCCGAAAGGTTAAGTCAAAATGCGGTACCGGGGGTTCTGTAAAAGATGGAGAGATAATAATTCAGGGAGATTTCAGGGAAAGAGTAGTGACCTATCTTCTATCGCTCGGATATAAAGCTAAACGAGGAAACTAATGCCTGAAAGAGACACAATTACTGTTAGTGACAGCACATACTGCAGGTTCATAATTATTGAGAAGAGTCCTGATATTGGTATTATTACTCCGGCTGCTCCGGCAAACTCCCTTTGGGGAAGTTATACCCTATCTAAAACAAAGCCCCCAAAGGGTTCTGTTCCGGTGACAGAGAGCTCGGAATATTTTGTCTCCGGATTGATTCTGGCCTTTTTTATTCTGCTTATACTCTTCTCAAGAGAGATACTTATCACCATCCCAAATATCATTAAGACTATTTTCAGTTTCAAAAATCATCAGCGGCTGGAACAGAAGCTCTCTATATCGTACCAAAGAAATGTAACAGCGGCGTTATCTGCTCTCTACTACCCGGTTGTTTTTACCCTGTTGTTGGGTGAATATATAGGTTATAACGCCGGAATTTCCGGTTATCTCATTTTTGCCGGAATCGTTGCTCTATTTTTAGCTTACTGGATTTTTAAAACTATTATCCTCCGATTCCTCGGTTGGGTTACAAAATTTAACCAACCTTTTAACCTTATTGGCAAAATGGGTTATAACCATCTTATTATATCTGTTATTTTTTCATTTCCGGCTCTTATCGTATCACTTTTTTTCCCTGATATGAAAGAAATTATTTTAGTTAGTCTTCTCTCTGTATGCTTGTTATTCATATATCTTATATATCTGACCCGAACATATCAGGCAATAATCTCATATCGATTTTCACATTTTTTCTATATTTTGTATCTTTGCATCGTTGAATTACTGCCTTTAGCTCTATTGACCAATTTTTTACTCTCTTTCCAATAGTATGAAAATTAAAAGGATATTAATATCTCAGCCGGAACCGGCCAATGGATCTCCCTATACAGACTTGATTTTAAAATATAAGATAGGCATAGATTTTATACCTTTCTTTCGTGTTGAGCCTCTACTTGCCAGAGAGTTCCGCCTGCAAAAAATAAATATTCTGGAGCACACAGCTGTCGTATTCACGTCCAGAACTGCAATTGATGCTTTTTTTAAAATCTGCGATGAGCTGCGAATAACCATTCCCGAGACAATGAAATACTTTTGCGTGTCGGAAGCTATTGCTCTATATCTGCAAAAATATATTGTGTACAGGAAACGAAAGATATTTTTCGGAAGCGGAACTGCAGCATCTATTGTTGAAGCTATAGCAAATAAGCACAAGGGAGAGAACTTCCTTCTTACAGTTGCAGATAATTGCAAAACAGATCTAAACAAGGTGTTTTTAAAGGCTAAGCTTAAACACTCTACAGCCATTTTGGTGAAAACGGTAAACAGTGATCTTAGTAAGCTGGAGATATCTTCATATGATATGGTTGTTTTCTACAGCCCATCGGATGTTAAGTCCCTTAAAGAGAACTTCCCGGACTTTACACAAAACTCTCTCCATTTTGCCACATTTGGTCCTGCCACACTCAAAGCGTTAAAAACTGCCAAACTCAACTCCACCGTGGTTGCTCCAACACCTAAGGCACCCTCTATTGCCAAGGCTCTCTTAAACTATCTTGAGCAGAAGTAGCTTCTGCCAATAAATAGCATTATGAACCCTTCTTTCCGATTATGCTTTGAAAAGAGCGACAGATTGTGCTCTCAAAGGAGAATTTCCGAGATTTTCCGTTTGGGCTCTGTTTTATTTAACCACCCCCTTAAAGTTCTATATCTGCCTAATGATACTCAATTGTCCAGGGTTGTAATATCTGTCCCAAAACGCCTTTTCAAAAGAGCTGTAAAGAGAAACTTAATTAAGAGACAAATTCGTGAGATCCTCCGAAAAGCTCATTTTCGTCACTTCTCAACAAACGGAGTGGATCTATGTCTACTTTTTATTGGCAAAGAGATGCCGGATTATAAACTTCTGAATGAAAAAATAATAGATGTTCTGGAAAAAATTAGCAAAAGGGTTAAAAGTGGTACTCTCCCTCCCACTGATAATATTGATTAAATTCTACCAATATTTTATATCTCCGCTTAAGCCCCAAAGTTGCAGATACACTCCAACCTGCTCTGCATACTCACTTGAGGCGATAAAGAGGCACGGCCCAATAAAGGGCCTATGGCTTGCCATTAAAAGAGTGTTGAGTTGTAATCCTTGGGGTGGAAGTGGCTACGATCCGGTTCCCTGATTTTTATCTTCGTCCTTGAAACCAAATCTTGCCATCACCCTCTCTATATCTGGTTCACCTTTTGCAAGGCCGGCAATCTCTTGCCTGGAGACCTCTTTAAGATCCAAAAGAACAAGTCCATCCACACAGTAGTTAAAATCCGGGTCTACATTAAAGGTGACTATTTTACAGTTGACCTTCAAGTATTTTTTAACCAGAGTCGGTAATCTATACTCATTATTGCTCAGTCTGAGCATAAACCTGTCAAATTTCTCTATGCTATCCAGCTTATTTGCAAGCAGATGCTCCGGTGTTGTTTTAAGGTAGTCCGGGAAAAAGGGATTTCTCGGGGTTACATACTTCTCCAAATCTCCGGCAGAGTGCTGCTCTTTAAGGTAATAGATCATCAAGCTTCTGTAGAACTTTGGATACCAAGAACTTATGCTCACAGGGCCCAGTAGATATCTCACTTCACTATTATTAATTACCGAATAGAAAAGCCCTTTCATTAAAAGAACAAGGGGAAGAGCCTCCTTTTGATAGTCCAGGACCACAAAAGAGCGTCCCAGCTCCATAGAACTATTGAGTATCTTTTCAAATGGTTTTTCATAGTTGAAAAGAGTTTGAGTGTAAAAACCCTTAACCCCTTTTGCCTTCATTATCTCACTGCCAAAACCTAACCTGTAAGCTCCCACTAGTCTGGTTTTTTGTTTATCCCACAAAATCAGATGTTTGTAGTATTCGTCATACTCATCTAAATCCAGAGGTCGACCGGTTCCCTCTCCTACAGCCCTGAATGCCTCCTCTCTACGTCTGCCCAGTTCGTGCATCATAAGAGGGATGGATTTGGAGTCTGTTATGTAACAACTATAATGTCCTGTTGTAAAGAGTAGTTTATCCGGAGAGAGGGCGTTGATCTCTTTTTGCATTGCTCTCCTGTTTTTAGGGAGAGCTATAGGGACTGTATTTACAAGTACCTCCTGTTTTTTAACCTGAGGAAGATTGGCCTCCATTGCATAGCATCTTGCTCTCAAACACATTCCCAAGTCATTAAGAGATTCGAACTCACCAATCTCAGCTGTAGAGACTGCCCTGCCTATTGACATTTTTATGCACTTATTCTGTTTGTTGAAAAGTTCACCGGGTAGCCTGGCAGTTCGCAGCATTGGGTGAATCTTGCCTATCCAGTGAAAAAAATTGGAGTTTGACCCGTGAAAATATACCGGCACAACTGGAACATTTGCACTTTTAATAAGCTTGATCATTGTTGGAGACCAGGTTTTGTCTCTAATAACAGACGTCCCATATGTGGTAGAAACCTCTCCGGCGGGGAATAGTGCAAGAGAACCACCACTGCGTAGAGAGTCCAAAGCGGCCCTTAGTCCGGTAAAGCTGCTTGCAAGGTTCGGATTATCCGAAAATGGATTTACAGGTAAGAAAAACTCGTTGATATTGGGAACCTGAAGAAGGATAAAGTTTGATACCGATTTTATCTCCGGCCTGACAGAACTAAAAATATGCAACAAAATTATTCCGTCAACTGCTCCATAGGGGTGGTTTGAGACAACAATAAAAGGTCCCTCCTGGGGTATATGTTCCAACTCTTTCTCATTAATATCAAATGAGATATTGAAATCTTTAAGGATTGCCCCTGTAAAATCTCTTCCTGTAAAATGAGATAGCCGGGCATATCTTTTATTCACTCTATTAAGACCAATTATGGCCATAATAAGTGAAGCCAGGATATCTCCCAAAAAACCGCGGAGCTTAAATGCCTTTTTAACTTCCGCTGTGGACACCAATTTGTTTACCATAATCTTTTACAAATATAGGATAATTGTTACTTTTACAAAAAAACAAGTTACACTTTATTGTATGAATGAGGGCACTTCTCTTAAAGCAGCAATCAAAGAGAGAGTTAAATTGTTACCCCTCTCACCCGGAGTCTATCGATTTCTCAACAAAGAGGGGGTAATAATCTATATTGGTAAGGCCAAAAACCTTAGAGCCCGAGTATCTCAATACTTTCATACCGAGGAGAGTCTTAGTGCAAAAACCAGAGTTATGGTTTCTAAGATTGCTGATTATCAATATACTGTTGTAGAGAACGAAGATGATGCTCTCCTACTTGAGAACAATCTCATTAAAGAGTTTCTTCCGCGTTACAACGTTATGCTAAAAGACGGGAAAACATATCCGTGGATCTGCATAAAAAATGAAGAGTTTCCAAGAGTATATATTACCAGAAGAAATATTAGAGATGGTTCTAAATACTTTGGACCATACAGTGCTGCCAACCAGGCTCATAATCTTATAGAGCTGATTTCTGCTCTCTATTATATTAGAGACTGTAAGCTTACCCTTGATAATTATAACATTGAACGAAATAGGTATCGTCCCTGTCTCAAATTTCACATTGGAAAGTGTAAAGCTCCCTGCATAGGAAGGTTTTCACAAAAAGAGTACGACGAACAGATAGATAAAATCTCCTCTCTGCTCAAAGGAGACAGCTCTGCCCTAATTCGTGACTTCCGCGAAAAGATGCTCAAAGCCTCATCTGAACTCCGTTTTGAGGAGGCTCATCAATATAAGGAGAAGATAGATCTTATCTCTTCTCATAATAGTAAGTCTGTAATTGTGAATCAGAATATTACTGATGTAGACACCTTTTCTCTGGTGTTCGAGAACAATATCGCATTCGGTAACTATATCCGGATTATAAAAGGCAGTATAATTCAGTCTCTTAACATTGAACTCAAGATCCCAATAGAAGAGAGTCGCGAAACGATAATGACTCTCTTTATAACAGAGATGCACTCTAAATTCGGAGATAACTCCGGCGAGATTGTCGTGCCGTTTTATCCTGATGCAGAGACCCTAAAAAAGCGATGCCACATTCCTCTTCGGGGAGACAAGCTCACCCTGCTTAACCTGAGCAGTAAAAATGCTCTGATACTTAAGAGAGAGAGACTTAAACAGGAGGAGACACTCCGGCCACAAGAGCATCAGGAGAGAGTTCTGGAGAGCATCAAAAGAGATCTCAACCTAAAAGAGGCTCCCTCCCATATAGAGTGTTTCGACAACTCAAATATTCAGGGAAAATTTGCTGTGGCAGCCTGTGTGGTATTCAAGAACGGCCTGCCGAGTAAGAAGGATTACAGACACTTTAACATCAAACGCGTAGTTGGGGCAAATGATTTTGCAACTATGAAGGAGGTTGTAAATCGAAGGTACTCAAGGACCATCTCCGAAGGGGGAGAGTTACCTCAGCTGGTTATAGTGGATGGCGGACGAGGACAGCTCAACTTTGCCTGGGAGGCGCTTAGAGAGCTTGGTTTACACGAGAGCATAAAGATAGTTGGTATTGCAAAAAGGCTTGAGGAGCTTATTGTTCCCGGGGATCCTCACCCTCTCTTTCTGGATAAGAACTCCGTGACACTAAGGGTAATAATGCATCTTAGGGACGAGGCTCACCGGTTTGGGATAACTCATCACCGAAACAAAAGAAGTAAGGAGCAGATCGTTTCCGAACTGCGTCAAGTGAAGGGAATTGGAGCGAAAAGTGAACAGAAGCTGCTTCAGAAATATAAGAGTCTTACCGGGATAAAAAGAGCCTCCTATAAAGAGATCTGCGACACACTCGGGGTTAGAGCTGCAGATTCTCTTTTTGAGTATTTTGGGATAGCCTCAGCCAGGTAACCCATCCATTAAGAGAGTTTGCAAGATAGAATATCCACATCAGAATCATAAGTGCCGAGTGCGACTCTCCATTTGAAAGGGCAATAATCCACATTGTTACGCTAATCAGGTTAACAATCACCCAAAGTACCCACTGCTCCAAAAACCTTCTTACCATTAAAAACATAGCAATAATTGAGAGTACTGTTGTTGCAGAGTCTTTAAGAGGCTGGGGATCTTTAAAATAGTGAAGAGCAAATGCAACCAACACGGTAATCACTATACTAAAAAGAGCAAGTGCGACTCTCTCTTTTGCCCTCATCCTTCTTGCCACAATGGTAACAGACTCCTCTTCTCTCCGGCGGCCTATCCAGCTATACCAGCCAATAAACTGCATAGGAAAGTAGTATAAGGCATTAAGGGCAGCATCTCCATAAAGACCGGCCTTGAACGAGATCCAGGCATAAAGCGAGACATTGATAATTCCAAAGAGGTAATTGAATATATTTCCTCTGGCAACCAGCACCACACAAACAACTCCCGTAACAGCCGCCAGAGAACCAATAACATCCAACTCCTGTTCCAGAATTGCATAGAGGAAGTTTACAAGTATTATCCCGCCAATTAGCAGCCAGTCAAAAGGTTTTAGCGTGTTTATGTGTTTAAATGTTACCATTTTAAAGTGGTGTCTGAAATAAAAATTCCGTAAAATATTTTTTCTCTCCTGTTACCCCTAACCTAATACCTGCTGTGAGTGGGTATGAAATTCCTATTAGGTTCAAGTCCAGTAAGAGATCGCTCCCAAGGGAGAAGAGGTTCTCTACTTGATTGACTCCACCGTTGCGGAAAAAATGAACAAAAGGAATCATTTGAACTCTCTTGATATAGAGAAGTGTGGAGAGAGAGATGTCTCTCATCAACAAAGGGAGAGCATACTCAAATTTTAAAGATGCAGCCCATCGGCTGAATCTCTGTTCGTAGCCATCCGGAAAGGAGATGGAGTTTGTCATCAGGTAGTTCTTCCCCTCAAAAAATTGTTTCTGGAAAGCTCCTGCTATCTTAATGCCGTGATTAGGTATCAAACCCGGAAGATAACCGTATACAGATGAATATATAAGAGAGCCGTAATTCTCTCCCGCAAAAGGGACAGCCGAGAACTGTATATTTGTTCCTATCCCATATCTGGGAAAGATATCCCTGACAGCGAGGTTTAGTATTTTATAGAGGCTTACCCCGAGATTTATATACTGATAGTTTGATAGCCGGCCATTTTTGTAGGAGAAAAAGGAGTCGTTGGTATAACGCCATAACACCCTTGGAACGACACCGCTGCTCCACCCTCCACTACCGTAGTGTAGCGGAAGATATACCATAAGTTGGGTACTTATGAATGGAGATCCGGATATTGTGTCTCTCTTTTGAACCGGTTCTTCATCGGTCAAAGTGACTAACCTGTTGTTATATCTGTCTCTGTCGTTAAAGTCAGCCTTGATGTCAATCACAGGAAAGAGTCCTCTGTATGTAAACTTCAGGTGTCCGGAGTGAAAACCCTTCCTCCAGGAGTATCCGGCCAAAGTATTTGCAGTGCTAAGTGTATTCTGTGAGTAAATTATAAATCCCGGAGAGACCAGGTCATAAACACTCTCGTATGTGAGATTTTTAATGTTATCAATATTATAATAGACCGGCGCCCAGGAGTGAATTCTAAAGAGGTTTTTTACTTTACTATACGGGTTAGACTCATATTGAGGGTTGTCCGGCACCCTAACGGTATCTGTATTAAAGCCTGCTCCCAGACTTAGATACTCTGCAATATCATCCCTCTTTGGCAGAGAGAAGTTAGAGCTTCTCCACAACATTGAGTCTTCACTTGCCTTAACTATATTATATCCGCCGTAAGCAAAGTCAGAGTAATAAAAGAGAGACGAATCTCTGACCAACGATAGTGATGAGACACCAAATCTTGAGTTTGTAAGCTGCCTTAGATCTTTAAGTTCGGGGTTATAGGAATATACATTGTTATTGCCGTTAAGGTCCGATACAAACCATATATCATCTCCCTTTACCCTGAGGTTGCTCAAATATTTGGACTGCTCTTCAATCTCTCTCTTCCACAAATCCAATCTCCTGTCATATGAGAATAGCCCCATACCCTTTTCGGTTATGACCGTTGCAAAGAGCCCCCCTTTAATCTGTACCACCTCTTTGAATTGACCCCTCTGAGGAGAAGATATCTTACCAATATTGCTGAAATCATCCCCACGCAATAACAATATCTCGGATGAGCCCTCAACAGGATAACTTATAACCATTACTGTGTCGCCATTCTGCGAGAAGTGCAAATTATAAAAGCTCTCGCCCTTTGTGTGTCTGTTCGTTTTCCCAGATTTAATATCATAGGAGTAGATCTCTGAGAAGTTCTCCAGCTCCCATCTGCCAGATTGAACAAATTCAGTCCAATAGAGTTTATCTCCAAAAATGGTCAAAGGTGAACTTATCCTTCCCATATGTCGCAAGAGTCTCTCTTGACCCTCCTGTGAAATGGCAACTAACCTTTTAATCTGTTTGAGTCCCGACTTAACTGCAAACACTGTATCGCCTGAATATGGTAGCGGATAGAGATATGAGGTGTAGTCGCTATTCTTATTGTTTATTGCCCTATATGGCGTGAAAGGGATCCTGGCAGAGTCCTCTCTTCTCCACTTTTGTGTCATCACCCTCTTTAATTCACGGAAGTTCTCTTTTTTTGATAGTGAGGTTGTTTTTTTATAAGCTTTATTGTCGGCAGATATATCATAAAATCTTGAGATAAGATAGTCGGTTGCCTCGCCCATATAGTTATAATTTGATGAGTTAAAACGGACAAAAGAGCAAAACATATACCCGAAGCTATAAACATCAGGAACATAGTTTTTATAGGAACCCATTGTCCATTTATCCCAGTTCCTGTAATCGCCCTCCAGAAATGCAGCCCTGTAATAGATCAGGTGGTCCGGGTCTCTTCCTCTCCCGGCAGAGGTAAGCTCTGTCTCCGTAACAACGGCATCTCCCTCCAGCTTCCATCTGCTCATTAACACCCCAACCCCCAGAGCAGTTGCCTGCTCGCCCAACAACCAGCTCAATGGTTTGAATATCCCCTTTTCAAATTTTGAAACGTGGCCGGTATGCCTCATTTCGTGAATTACCAGATGTTTCTCCCAGTTGTGAGAGTAGTCGTTATTTGCGGGAGGACGCGTTATAAGCTCCATCCTCTTTGGTGCCACCCCAACCATTCCGTTACTTGCAGAGCTAAAAGGGTGAAGTACCACATCCATCTTTTTTGGATCTGTCTTTAGCGAAGCCAAAACAGGTTCCCTTAATCTCTCCAGAAGAAATAGATAGCGTTTAGCAAGGGAGTCAATCTGCTCGGGATATATAACTTTGAAATTCTCTGTCTCAATAGACCTCCATTTAGCTCTTGACGGGTCTGTACCCAGACTGTAGAATTGGGCAAAAGAGATTTTTGTTACGAAAATGTTAATCAGAAGCAAAAGTAAAAAAAATTTATGCTCTACCCTGTAAGTGCTCATTATTAACGTAAATGGTTGCTATTGGTGAATATAAAAGAACGAAGGTAGTAAAAAGCAATTAAATTTTTTAACAGCTTAATTATATGGTCTATATTTGTAGCTTATAATAAGGAAGAAAATATGAGTATACTCTTTCAGATTTTACAAGTTCTGGGGTCGCTTGGTCTGTTTCTATACGGAATGACTCTAATGAGTGAATCCCTGCAGAAGGTCGCCGGAGATAAAATGCGCAGCATACTTGCTGCAATGACCTCAAACTCCTTTAAGCGAGTTCTCACCGGTCTCTTTATTACGGCTATAATTCAATCTTCAAGTGCAACTACCGTAATGGTGGTAAGCTTCGTAAATGCCGGTCTGCTCTCTCTTACACAATCCGTTGGGGTTATAATGGGGGCAAACATCGGAACTACTGTCACAGCGTGGATTATCTCACTACTTGGTTTCAAAGCAGATATCTCTATCCTCTCCATCCCTCTTATAGGTATTGGATTTGCCTTTATGATGTCAAAGTACAAAAAGAGAAAGTCTATTGGAGAGCTCATTATTGGCTTTGCGCTTCTCTTTTTGGGGTTGAGCTTCTTAAAAGGATCTGTTCCGGATCTTAAATCCACTCCGGAAGTCCTGGCGTTTATCCAAGAGTGGACAAGCTTCGGCTTCCCCTCTATACTCATATTTGTTCTCTTTGGAACTCTCCTTACAATTGTGCTGCAATCTTCCAGCGCTACAATGGCTCTCACTCTTGTAATGTCAAGCTATGGCTGGATTCCGTTTGAGATGGCAGCAGCAATGGTTCTGGGAGAGAATATAGGGACAACAATAACAGCAAATATAGCTGCTGCAGTTGCCAATGTCTCCTCGCGAAGGGCGGCGTTGGCACACACCGTTTTCAACATATTCGGAGTAACCTGGGTACTTATCCTTTTTAATCCGATACTTAGGCTTGTCTCCTTTATAACTATTAGTGTCGGAGGTGGCGATCCGTTCCTCTCAAGCGACTCTACCCTTTACGGCGTCTCTTTCCTGCACACTCTATTTAATCTTACAAATACTCTGCTGCTGGTTTGGTTTACCCCACAGATTGTAAGGCTTGTAAGTTACGTTATTAAGGCCCCTAAAGTGGAGGAGGTTTTCCGACTTCAATTTATTCAGGGCGGTCTGCTTAGTACTGCAGAGCTCTCATTGACTCAGGCTAAACACGAGATCGTTAACTTTGCCCACCTTGGACAACGCCAATTTGAATATGTGAGGGTTGCAATAAAAGAGTGTGATAAAGATAGTTTTGACGGCATCTTTTCAAAACTGGAACACTATGAGCAAATCACCGACAGGGTTGAACTGGAAATTGCCAATTATCTCAATAATATCTCCGAAGGGGAGATTGGCGAAGAGAGCGGAAGGCGTCTTCAGGCTATGTATACGATAATAAGTGAGATAGAGAGCATAGGTGACTCCGGTTATAACATTGCCAGAATATTACAGAGGAAAAAAGTTTACAACAGTAAATTTGATCCCGATATGGTCAAAAAACTGGAACATATGCTGGATCTGCTGGATAATGCATTTAAGCAGATGATCTACAACCTCGAACTTGGATACAAAAACATAACCAACATCTCAGGTGCCGAAGATGCAGAGAACTCAATAAACGAGTATAGAAATCACCTTAAAGAGGAGCACCTACTCAACCTGGAGAACAATGTATACAACTACCAGACAGGTGTATTTTATATGGATGTTATTGCAGAGTGTGAAAAAGTTGGTGACTATATCATAAATGTATCTGAGGCAATAATTGAGATTCAGTAAATAATCCAACACCTGCTCTTTTGAGGAGAGAGGTTCATAAAGTTATTACTTATGAAACGTATATTACTTTTTTTACTGCTCTTTTGTACAACCCTCTCTTATGCACAAAACGACTCAATTACAATTGTAACCACTAAGTGGATAAGCAATGTAATTGCCCCCGGGGTTACTCATAAACAGTATCATTTTAAAGAGGGCAGCATCTTTGGCTCTTCACAGTTTATCAATCTTCTGGAGATAGAGGCCGGCTCATCCCTCAAGATTGAGATTCTTCCCAGTCCCGTTCTTATTGAGACAAGTAAACTTGCCAAAGAGAGTGGTGCTGTTGCTGCTGTAAACGGCTCTTTTTTTAAATTCAACTACGAATATAATACCGTAGACTACAACTCTGTTGACTATATAAGAAAAGATGGTACAGTTTTAGCCCCCAATACCTACACATCGGACAGCAGGGCTATGCACCAGAGAGGAGCACTTGCCGTTCACAAAGGTGTGCTTTATATTCTCAAGGCGGACGAGCTCAAAAGTTGGGAGAACTACATTCTGGCAGATGAGATAATCACATCAGGCCCTCTGCTCAGGGTGGCCGGCCTGGACGAAAAACTTGAGAACTCCTCATTCTATACAACCAGACACCCAAGAACAGCTGTTGCAAAAAGAGATAATGGAAATATCATTCTCTTTACAGTTGATGGAAGAGCAAAAGAGTCTGCCGGTATGTCTCTGGAAGAGCTCCAAAAGACCCTACGTTGGCTTGGTGCAAAGGATATAATCAATCTGGACGGGGGCGGCTCTACAACTATGTTTATTCGGGGAGCCCCAGGTAATGGAGTCGTTAATCACCCTACCGACAACAGACTTTTTGACAATAACGGCGAGAGAAAGGTTGCAAATATTATCTTTGTGAAATAACCTATCAAAATGGCCAGAAAGGCTCTTTTTATTTACACACACCCCTCTACTTTTGTTCGGGGAGATTTAGAGATTCTCTCTTCGGAATTTGATATCAAAGAGTATCAGGTTGTAAACACCCCTAAAAAAGTACTCCCCTGGTCACTTTTTAAACTCTCTCTCTATCTGTTTTTTAATATAGGAAGGTTTGAGATTGTATACATCTGGTTTGCAGATTATCATTCGTTTCTTCCTCTACTCTTTAGCCGTATTGCGGGAAAACGCTCATATCTGGTGATAGGAGGGTATGATATCTGCCGTGAGAGAAGATATAAATATGGCAGTTTTTCCAACCCTTTAAGATCCTTTGCTGCAATTTCCTCAATAAAGATGGCTACAATGAATCTGTGCGTTTCAAAGAGCGTACAGCGGGTTATAAAGGCAATAGCACCCTCTTCGCGCTCCTGTGTTGTATATAATGGCGTAAAAACCGATTTTACATCATATTCCGAATCCTCCTCTAAACCCAACTCTACAGAGGAGAAGCCATCCTCAGATACACTATGTGTGGCCTTAGTCTCTACCATTCAGAGTTTCTATATAAAGGGGATAGATCGTTTTAATTCGGTCGCAGCGAGTATGCCGGATAATAATTTTGTTTTGGTTGGGTGTAACCCTGATGTTTTTATTTCTGCAGGTGTTGCTCCTGCAAAAAACCTAACAATCCTACCTCGGTTAGATCACTCAATACTCAAAGATTACTATATTAATTCAAAGGTATATTGCCAGCTCTCCAGAAGAGAGAGCTTCTCCCTATCCCTTGCTGAGGCAATGAGCAATAACTGTATCCCAGTGATAACAAAAACAGGAGGTATGCCCGAAGTTGCCGGCAAGCTGGGATTTCAGGCAGACGGAGATGATATTGACCAAATCGTACAATTCGTAAAAACGGCGCTCATATCTGAGAGAAGTGATGTTTTCAGGGATAGAATCATATCGCACTTCTCGCTTAAAAGAAGAGAGGAGGGTCTCTTCGAAATCATAAGCTAGTTATAGAATCAAAAAAGGCTAACTGATTAACAGAAAGCCTCTTTTATGTTGACCTACCAGGATTCGAACCTAGACTGACTGAACCAAAATCAGTAGTGCTACCATTACACCATAGGTCAGTGTCCCCATTTTGGGACTGCAAATATATCTCTTTTTTTATTTCTTCCAAAAATAATTATAAAAACTTGTATTGCAGGATTCTCTCTCCTACATAGTAAAATAGTGATATCCAAAGCGCAAATCTGATAGACCTTCCCAATAGCATAAATATTGCGCTCTTTATTATATCTATTCTGTAAAATCCAAGCCCGATTGCCAAAAGATCTCCGATTAGAGGCAACCAGGTAAAGAAAGCGATTAAACTTCCATATTTCTCAATTCGTGCTTTTTGTTTGACCAACCTCTCCTCTTTAACCCCGAACCACCTCTCGATAATATCCCATCTGCCCAGGTGACCTACATAGTAGGAGGTAAGCCCTCCTATCCAATTACCGAGAGTAGCAGCAAAAAAAGCGTGAAGAGGGTTTACTCCTGCAATAAGTACCCCCGTTAGCAGCACCTCAGAGCTAAACGGTATTACCGTTGCTGCAAAAAAAGCTCCGAAAAAGAGTCCTAAAACACCATAATCTTGTAGTAACTCCAGCATATCTCTTTAATTATCCTCTCCTGTTTTTAAAAAACTCTTTAACTATTGATGAGCTCTCCCCCTCCATAATTCCGGAGAGAACCTCAGTTTTTGGGTGCAGAAGGGTTGGTGAGAAGAGAGAGAATCCTCGTTTAGGATCCGATGCCCCATATACCAAAACCTTTATTTGTGCCCAGTTAAGCGCAGCGGCACACATCGGGCAGGGCTCAAGGGTAACATAGATCGATGAGCTCTGGAGATATTTGCCTCCAAAGTTATTTGTAGCTGCTGTTATTGCCTGCATCTCTGCGTGTGCAGTGGGGTCGTTTAGTGTTTCTGTCAGATTGTGTGCCCGGGCAATTATCTTACCGTCACATACTATTACAGCCCCAACAGGAACCTCATCTCTCTCAAGAGCTTTTTTTGCCTCTTTTAGAGCCTCCTGCATAAACTTATTATGTTCATCAATCTGCATTATACTCTCCGACTGGCTTCTATTCTCCATCTTCTTTATATTATCTTTGCAAATATAGCTATTTAAGCGAAAGTGAAATCTGTTCAAAATTCAGGACATTTTGTCAGTATAGCTGATTGGCACCTATTTTGTGTGATGAGCAGTAGAATTGAAAATATCAAAAACAAATAATCTTTAAAATAATATTTAAACCTTTTTAATTATGAACATCAAACCATTAGCAGACAGAGTTTTAATTGAGCCTAAAGAGGCCGAAACAAAAACCGCAAGTGGATTGTACATCCCCGATACAGCGAAAGAGAAACCACAAGAGGGGAGAGTTGTTGCTGCAGGCAACGGCAAAAAAGATGAGCCGATGGAATTAAAAATCGGAGACACTGTTCTTTACGGAAAATATTCCGGTACTGAGATTAATGTGGAGGGAAAGGAGTATCTGATGATGCGTCAATCCGATGTGCTTGCCGTAATTGGATAGTTATTAAGCATTGATTTCACTGAATATTACACTAGAATTAAAAATTAAAAAACATTGATAATATGTCAAAGGAGATAAAATTTAACATTGAGGCACGCAATCTTATGAAAGAGGGCGTAGATGCCTTAGCTAATGCAGTTAAGGTAACACTTGGTCCAAAGGGAAGAAACGTTGTGATCGACAAAAAATATGGTTCACCACAAATCACTAAAGATGGTGTTACTGTTGCAAAGGAGATTGAGTTGGAAGACCGCTTCGCAAATATGGGTGCTCAGATGGTAAAAGAGGTGGCTTCAAAAACTGCAGATCAGGCAGGGGATGGTACAACAACAGCAACAGTTCTAGCTCAGTCAATAATAAATGTTGGGCTAAAGAACGTAACAGCGGGTGCAAATCCGATGGACCTAAAAAGAGGGATAGACAAAGCTGTTAAGGTGGTTATTGCCTCTCTAAAAAAGCAGAGTCACTCAATAGGCGACGATATTACAAAAATTGAGCAGGTAGCGACAATATCTGCAAACAACGATTTCGAAATCGGCAAGCTAATTGCAGAAGCAATGAGCAAGGTGAAGAAAGAGGGTGTTATTACTGTGGAGGAAGCCAAAGGTACAGATACCGAAGTTAAAGTTGTTGAAGGAATGCAGTTTGACAGAGGTTATATCTCTCCTTACTTTATGACTAATCCGGAGAAGATGGAAGCTGTGCTTGAGAAACCAATGATTCTTATAACAGACAAGAAGATATCTGCAATGAAAGACCTTATGCCTATTCTTGAGCCAATTGCACAAGGAGGTATGTCTCTTTTAATTATTGCAGAAGATGTGGATGGTGAAGCTTTGGCAACTCTGGTTGTAAACCGTCTTCGTGGAACTCTAAAAATTGCTGCTGTTAAGGCTCCGGGATTTGGGGATCGTCGTAAAGAGATGCTGGAAGATATTGCTATCCTAACCGGAGGTACTGTAATTTCCGAAGAGAAAGGGCTACGTCTGGATGCCGCAACTCTTGAGATGCTTGGCCGTGCAGATAAAGTTTCCATTGACAAAGAGAATACTACAATTGTAAACGGTGCCGGTGAAAAATCTGAAATAGATAAAAGAGTTGGGCAGATTCGCAAGCAGATGGAGACCACAACCAGCGACTACGACAAAGAGAAACTACAGGAGCGTCTTGCTAAGCTAGCAGGTGGTGTTGCGGTGCTATATATTGGTGCTGCAACCGAGGTTGAGATGAAAGAGAAGAAGGATCGTGTAGATGATGCTTTAAGCGCAACCCGTGCTGCCGTAGAAGAGGGTATTGTTCCTGGAGGTGGTGTTGCATATATTCGTGCAATAGAAGATCTTAAGAACCTTAAAGGTGACAATGAAGACGAGACCACCGGAATTGCTATAGTTGCAAGAGCAATAGAGGAGCCAATGAGGCTAATCGTTGAGAACTCGGGAATTGAGGGAAGCATAGTTATCCAAAAGGTTAAAGAGGGTAAAGATGACTTCGGTTTTAATGCCAGAACAGATAAATATGAGAACCTCTACTCTACAGGAGTTATTGACCCAACCAAAGTGACCCGTATAGCTCTTGAAAACGCAGCTTCGGTTGCAGGAATGTTCCTGACTACTGAGTGTGTATTAGCCGAGAAAAAAGAGGAGAATCCGGCCCCTATGGGTGGTCCGGGAGGAATGGGCGGAATGGGCGGAATGATGTAATCCACTTAAGAAGCTGCTCCCACACTCCGGGATAATCAATGAGAGGCTGTCAAAAATTTGACAGCCTCTTTTTATAGCTGTTACAGGACTCAGTACGGAAAGTTCTGCCAACCTTTAATGGGTCCCCCCTTGAGAACAATTTTGCTGATTGGGTGTTTATAAAATAAAAAACACTATGTTAAAAATTGGAGATAAAGCACCACAGTTTTCAGGAGTAGACTCAGATGGTAAAATTCTAAAATTAAGCGACTTCCAAGGTTCAAAACTTGTTTTATACTTCTATCCTAAGGATAATACTCCCGGGTGTACTGCACAGGCTTGTGACTTGAGAGATAACTTTGACAGGCTTATATCTATGGGATATAAGGTTGTAGGTGTTAGTAAAGACAATATGAAATCTCACAAAAGTTTTATTGAAAAATTCAAGCTCCCCTTCCCACTTATTTCAGATGAAGAGGCTGTTATACTAAAGGCGTATGATGCCTGGGGCAGAAAAAAATTTATGGGAAAGGAGTTTGATGGAATTCTTCGTAAAACTTTTATTATAGACGAAGCAGGAGTAATCTCAGATATTATCGAAAAAGTTGATACAAAAGCCCACACCAAACAGTTAATTGGGAGATAAAATTAGAGCCGGGGAGAGTTCTTCCTGAATAATTGGCTTACTATCCTATAACCCACGCCAAAACGTGATTTTCCATTATTTCATAGCAGAGGTCAAACTCCTGCTCAATCCCCTCTTTATCTGTAAAGATTGCTGTTAGCTCTCCACTCTCTTTTGGCTGAAACCTCTTTATATATATCTGTTTTGCAAAGTCTATGTCAGTTAAAGACATCCTTTTAAAGATTGCCTCTTTGGCGCTCCAATAAATTGCCAGGTGAGTATTTCTGTTCTTTTCGTTAAGTGACTCGCGCTCCTGTTCGGAGAGAGCCTTTTTTTCGACAACAGAGAAGCTTCTGTCAAGGGACTCAATATCAATCCCAACACTCTCTTGTGGATGGGTAAGAATTGCCACAAACCTGCCGGTATGAGATATACTAATCTCTGTGAGGCTGTTTTGTAAAAATGGCCTTCCGTTGTCGTGATGTCCAAGATATACCTTACCATCAAATAGTTCATTAAGCAAAGCTCTTACGGCAAGGCGCTCACGCCGACGGGCACTATTGCGTATCAGCTGAAGCTCCTCGATCTCATCTTTTGGTACAGAGCTTAGCTCCAGAAGTTGCTCTTCGCTCTCGGTAATATCCCAGATGGATATTATTGCTCCGTTGTCTAATTCTTTAGTGTAATATAGTCCCATATCTGTTTTTAATAAAACTATCGTATTTAAGTTTCATCAGACTCGTCGGAAATCTCCCCGACAATCTCCTCCAGGACATCTTCCAGGGTTACTATCCCATCTGTCCCTCCATACTCGTCTACAACCAGTGCCAGATGTATCTTTTTCTGACGGAACTCCTCCAGAAGGTCATTGATCTTCTTACTCCCAGGTACAAAATAGGCCTCTCTTATAAGCCTGTGCCAGTCAAAATCCTTCACACCATCCCTTATGTATCCAACCAAATCTTTAACATAGAGAAAACCCCGAACACTGTCCAGATTTTTCTCATATACCGGAAGTCTGGAATATCCGCACTCAATTGCCTTACTAAGCACCTCGCTTGAACTCATTGAAGTACTTAGTGCTGCCACCTCTACTCGGGGCCTCATTATCTCTGAAACCGAGGTGTTTGAAAGATCCGCAATGCTTTTAAGAAGTCTCTTCTCCTCAACCTCCGATGCATCAGAAATGTTATCTACACCTGTAATATCCTCTATTGACTGTGCCTCTCTCTGCTCTCTACTCTCGTCAAGAGCAGTATTAAAGCGACTCAGTATAATATTTAAAGGGGCTCCAACCATACATAATGCGGTGGCAAAAAAAGATAGTCTCCTAAATATCTTTATCTCCCTCCCTTTTACAATATAAGAGACAGTTGCATTAACTATAAAAAAGAGAACAACCGAAATTGCAACAGCAGCAATGGGTCGTTTAAAGATATGAGTGATAAAAAAGATTATCCCTATTTTTAACAGCAGAGAGAACTGAAGCGTTGTCCCTTCTAATTCTGCCGGAGAAGAGAGCAATCTAGCTACTCGTTTGCCGCCTCTGCTTTGGTTTTCATTAAGAGTTGCCTGTGATACTCTTTGCTGCCTGAAAGATTGATCAAGCGCAGTTATCAGGGCATAAACCAACAGAGAGAGGATAAGAGTTATCCCCTGGGAGAAATAGTCGTCTACGATACTACTGGGAGGTTCCAACTAAAAATTATATTGGTTATTGCTGCAAATATAATTAAAATAATTTTGCATAAAATTTTTCAAGCATAAATATTGGATAGTAGGACTCCTTAGCTTTTCTTAATCCCTCATCTCCAATATCATCCTCTCTGTTGACATATTTATATGCGGGAGCCACTCTGGAAAGAAACTCTCTGTTAATCATTGGGTATGCGCCTCTAACCTCAGAAAAAGCTTTCTCTATATGTACTACTACTGTATCTGAGTTTATAACCTCACCAATTGTATAGGCAACAATTTTGCTATCAACCCTTAGCACACCTCCTCTCAAATCAAGAAGATGGTAGTTATCCAGACACTTTTCAACAGCACAACTCTCCCAGGATAGTGTTTCGAATTTTTTACACTCTACCCTTGCGCACCATTCGTGGTTAAAGTCCTTAATCTCAGCAATCATATCTGAGCTAAGCTCTTCATAGCGCCAGTTATTGTTGCTTGCAAAAAAGTTCAAGTGATTTCTCTTTGGCTGAAGTTTTTTACCGGATAGCGAAATAAGTTTTTCACTATCATATATGTAGTCAAAACTATCTCTTACAGTATTAAAATTAAATCTATCCGGGAACAGACTCTTTAACTCCTGAGCTGTTTGATCTGTTACTCCAATAATCGTAAAAGAGGAGCCGTTGTGTGCTGCATCTTCAATCATCAGCTCAATAACCTCTTTAACATCTCCAGTACCTGCCGGATAGAGATAGCGAAAATCGGGAGCAGAACCTGTTCTCAGTAATAGAAAATCTTTATATCTTCCAATTTTAGATTGATATATACCATCCCAGATAAAGAGATTTGTAAAGCAGTACTCCGCTCCACGGAAATCTGACATCTTTAGCAGAGTATCTGCCCAAACTTTATCTTCAATTTCAATTTGTTTGAATTCCAACATAATAGATTATTCGGAAAGCCATATTTTTAACCTCTCAACCGCTTGCTCTCTCATCTGAGGAGGTAGTGTAGATATTCTAGCCCGGTGGCTCCCTTTTGGTTCAATAAAGAGAACAACGTTTTCGCTTTTTGGTTCATTTACCATAACTGCGCTCCAGGGGTCGTACTCCCCATAAATAAACATCATTCGCTCCGGGGTGTTGGCAACAAATCGTTTTAGCTTTTTATAGAGGCTTCTGTCAAACTTGAATTCAGCATTGGCTGGTACAAAAAGCCTATTGAGGTAACCCTTAGAATTTTTAATTGCCAGCAGGCCTTTGAACGGTTTTGTGTCGTACCCGTAATACCCAAGCTCTCTTGCTGCCTGCACAAAAAATGCAGTTGTAGAACTTTCGTTAACAAAATAGTCTACCGGGCTAATCTTCATCCAGTATTTAAACACCTCGTTTGCAGATGATCCCTTTGCAGGAACCTCCGAAATTGGGCTACCCCACTGCCAGAATGCGAAAGGAAATTCAAGAACCGAGTAATCATATATCTCTCTTGTGGTGAGGTTAAACTTGTAACCCTTTACACTGCATAATGAGTCAAATTTTGGTTGAAGTTCCTCCCGGCGGTTTAGAATCTCAAATTGAAAATCCTCCAGCAACTCTCGCTGCTGTGGTGATCCAACAAACTCACTCAGAAACGGCTCGTGCCTGCCATCTTCTCTCCCCTTACACAGGGGAGCTACATAGGGAACGGTAATATCTACATCATCCGGGAAAAACGCCCTATATATAAGTGCTGTCTGCCCGCCTTTACTAACCCCTGTCGCTATCCACTTCCCTCTGTAATATTGCTCAAAAGCCTTTTTGATGTTGTGAAGGTCATTTGCAGAGTTTTCTGCAGTAAGATATTTCCACTCAAGCGGATTTGGAGTTGACTCCAAAAAATATCTATGCTCTACAAACACAATGTTTGTCTCAAAAAGTCTTGATAATTCGTCCCTGTATCTGGGATTGGCGGCATAGGCCGCTCCATAACCCTCTGTAACAATTACTGTCGGTCTGCTGAATGATAGGTTCATAAGAAAGACTCTTTGTGTAAAACTCCCTGCAGATGGGTTCTTGTGATCTAAAGGCTGTTGAAAGTATAGAACATATTTATCGTTGAAATTCGGGCTCTCCAGCCGCTTAACTCCACTAACCCCGGGGATAGCCTCAATTCTTGATATAAGAGTATCTCTCTGCTGTGAAAACAGTGATGAAGGAGATATTGCTGTAATCTGCAAAATTACTGCTATTACGGAGAGGGCCCATTTGCCTTTGTATTTGCACATATGTAAAAAGTTAGTTTTGAGTAATCGGGCAAAAGTAAAGAAAAAACCTTACTTTTGCTCCAAATTAGTATAGCAAATGAGCAACTTTGTCAAAGAACTTACCTGGAGAGGAATGGTCCACAATATTATGCCCGGGACCGAGGAGCAGCTGCAAAAAGAGCAGACATCTGCATATGTCGGAATTGACCCCACTGCAGATTCATTACACATAGGACACCTCGTAAGCATAATGATGCTTAAACATCTGCAGGCTTGCGGTCACAAACCCATAGCTCTTGTTGGTGGGGCAACCGGGATGATTGGAGACCCATCAATGAAGTCTGCAGAGAGAAACCTTCTGGACGAAGCAACCCTTCGGCACAATCAAAATGCAATAAAGGAGCAACTCTCCCATTTTCTCGACTTTGACTCTGATGCACCAAATGCCGCCATTCTTGTTAATAACTACGACTGGATGAAAGATTACACATTTCTTCACTTCATAAGGGACGTAGGTAAGCACATTACTGTAAACTATATGATGAGTAAAGAGTCTGTAAAGAAGAGAATTACCGGAGATGAGAGGGAGGGGATGTCCTTTACGGAGTTTACCTATCAACTTGTTCAAGGGTATGACTATCTTTACCTCTACAACAATCACGGGTGCAAATTACAGATGGGGGGAAGCGACCAATGGGGAAATATCACTACCGGAACAGAGCTCATCCGAAGAAAAGAGTCCGGCGAGGCATTTGCCCTCACCTGCCCGCTTATCACAAAAGCAGATGGAGGTAAGTTTGGGAAAACCGAACAAGGTAATATTTGGCTTGACCCTAAGTATACAACACCCTACGCATTTTATCAGTTCTGGCTGAATGTCAGCGATGAAGATGCAGAAAGATACCTTAAAATTTTTACAATGCTCTCAAAAGAGGTAATAGAAAACGAGGCAACAAAACATCGTGAGGCACCCCATTTAAGAGAACTTCAAAAGCTCCTGGCGAAGGAAGTAACAACTATGGTACACGGAGAGTATGAGTACAACAAATCTGTTAAGGCCTCCTCAATCCTCTTTGGGCAATCTACCTCAGAAACCCTTCGTGAGTTGGATGAGAGAACCTTTTTAACCATCTTCGAGGGGGTGCCCCAGTATGAGATAACAAAAGAGGATTTAACACTCAATATTACTGAAATCCTGGCAGTTAAAAGCTCTGTCTTCCCTTCAAAAGGGGAGTGCCGCAAAATGGTTACTGCCGGAGGAGTTAGTATAAACAAGGCAAAAATAGAGTCTCCCGAAGATCTAATCTCTTCGGAAGATTTGTTAAATGATAAATATATCCTTATTCAAAAGGGTAAAAAGAACTATTTCATTTTAAAACTAAAATAATATGGAGGGAGAAAGCACAAGGCAACATAAGGTCTCTAGGCAGCTGCAGAGAGATCTTTCAGAGATTTTTCGCGAGAAGGGGACCTCTGTATTTAAAGGTACAATGATAACTGTTACCTCTGTAAGGATTAGCCCCGACCTTTCGGTGGCAAGGGTGTTCCTTAGCATATTTCCTTCTGCAAAGAGCGCAGAGGTGTTTAAAATTGTTCAGGACACCTCTAAAGCACTAAGAGGTGAGCTTGGTAAAAGAGTTTCAAAACAGTTGAGAATTGTTCCGGATTTAGTCTTCATTATTGACGACTCTCTGGACTATGTGGAGAGGATAGAAGAACTACTTAAGAAATAAACCTTTAACAATTAAACATTAATAATTGCACCTCCCTCTCTTCATAGCAAAAAGATATCTGTTCGCAAAGAAATCGCACAATGTGATAAACATTATATCATTAATCAGTGCGGGAGGCATTGCTGTAGGAACAGCGGCTCTTATCATAATCCTCTCTGTCTATAATGGATTTGAGGGTCTTATTAAGTCTCTTTATGGAGCGTATGAGTCGGATCTTCTCATATCTCCGGTTGTTGGAAAGAGCTTTATTCCCAATGGAGAACAATTCGAGGCACTTCGTAAAGACTCCAGGATTGCCGCTTTCTGTGAAGTTGTTGAGGAGAATCTCTTTGTTAAATATGGAGAACAGGAGTCGGTTGCTACTATAAAAGGGGTAGATACTACCTACTCCCGCATAACTCAGCTCCACCAATATATAAAAGAGGGTGAGTTTTCTCTCTATCAGGGAGAGGTTCCCCAGGCTGTTCTTGGCAGATTCCTTGCCTATCATCTGGGACTACGTGTCCACTTTACCGAGTCTCTTACTCTCTACTTTCCTTCCCGAAACAGCCGTTTTTCCATTGCCAATCCATCATCGTCTCTCAACTCGGAGGAGGTATTTCCCTCAGGAATCTTCTCTCTGGAGCAGGGGTTCGACAAGAAATATATATTTATACCTATTTCGGTTGCAAGAGATCTTCTGGAGTATGAGAACGAAGTTACTTATATAGAACTCTATCTCAACAACAAAGAGCATCTTCTCTCTGTAAAGAGAGAGCTCCAAAACACCTTAGGAGATAAATATCTTATCAAAGATAGATTTGAGCAGAACGAGACACTATATAAAATGATGGAGTCGGAGAAGCTCTCAATCTATATAATTCTTCTTTTCGTGTTGGTCATTATCTCCTGCAACCTTTTCGGTTCTCTCTCAATGCTGATTATTGAGAAGCGGGAAGATGCCTCGACATTAAAAGCGATGGGTGCAGATGACCGGCTTATTAAACGTATTTTTCTCCTTGAGGGTTGGATGATCTCTCTACTTGGAGTTGCTGTGGGAACTGTGGTTGCACTGGCATTTTGCTTTGCTCAGCAAACTTTTGGGATAATCCCAATGCCAGGAAACTTCATAATTGAAAATTATCCGATAGTTGTAAGAGCATCTGATGTAATTATAACTGTCTGTGGTATAGCCATTATAGGCCTTTTTGCTGCTCAATTACCTCTGGCAATTGTAAAAAAAATAGAAAATTTCTAAAAATTGATGCAACGTTTATAATATCTCCTGCATCTTTAAGATGTAGGTTTAGGTTTTAGTACACAAGAAAAGGGGTCGATGTCTGTAGCAGGGGGTCGGCCTTTTTTTTTGCAACAGCTCTTAATTTACTACATTTGTCAATAAAGAGAGGCTAATAAAATAAAACTACAAGATGAGACAATTTGCACTTCTTGCTCTTTCTGTAATTGCAGTTACACTGCTTACACACTCCCCGCTGACAGCTAGAACTCCACTTGACAAACAGGAGTCAGAAAACAAAAAACCTAGAGTTGTAATTCTTGCAACAGGTGGGACTATTGCCGGGGCTGCCACCAGCTCCACACAAGCTTCATATAAGCCCGGTGTTCTAAGCATAGAGCAGATTCTAAAAACCGTTCCTGAGATAGAGAAGATTGCCCAACTCAAGGGTATTCAGGTAAGCAATATAGCAAGCCAAAATATGGAGGAGGGAATTTGGCTGGAGCTGTGGAGAACAATCGATAATCTATTTACACACGATCTTTGCGACGGAGTTGTAATTACGCACGGTACCGACATAATGGAGGAGAGTGCCTACTTTCTGAACCTGACCGTAAGACATTCCAGACCTGTGGTTATTACAGGAGCGATGAGGGCATCTACCTCTCTCAGTCCGGATGGCCCCTTCAATCTGTTTAATGCCGTCGCTCTGGCAGCATCTCCAAATGCTCAAAACAGAGGGGTGATGGTTGTGATGAATGACTATATCCTCTCCGCAGATGATGTAACAAAGACAAACACCGTAAATACAGATGCTTTCGAGTGTCCCAACTTTGGCCCATTAGGTTATATGAGAGGGGGAACCCCACTCTTCTTTCGCGAAAGCAGACAAACCCATACTGCATCTTCTATTTTTAATCTTAAGGGGCTAACATCTCTTCCAAAAACCGATATAGTTTATGCCTACGCCTTCTCATCTGACATTGCAATTAACGCACTAATAGATGCCTCAACTGATGGTGTGGTTATTGCCGGTGTGGGTCACGGGAACTACAATAAAGCTATTGCTGCAGCTATGGAGAGGGGCTCTTCTAAAGGGGTTGCCTTTATAAGATCTTCGCGTATATTAGGTGGTGGAGTAGATCTCTCTGCAGAAGATTATGATTCCAGATGGCCGGTTAGTTTTAATAAGTCTCCTCAAAAAGCGAGAATTCTGCTTATGTTATCTCTCACTTTGACGAAAGATCCAAAAGAGATTCAAAAGTTTTTTATGGAGTATTGAAAAGTCCAAAGAGAGAGGATCCGCTGCCGCTCATAGATGCGTAGATTGCACCTTGCTTATAAAGCTCCTCTTTGTAGAGGGCAAGTTCGGGATGCTTTTCAAAGATGTGCTTCTCAAAGTCATTGAAGAGATGGTCCCTCCATTGCTCCAAAGGCATTTTTAGAATCTCCCTCAGGGGTGTCGTTGGCACCTTTGGAACAACTCCTCCATAAGCATCTGCTGTTGAGACGAATATTGGTGGGGTGACTATCTTGATTTGGAGTCCGGCTAAAACCGGAAGATCTATTCTCTCCAGAACATCTCCTCTCCCGGAGACAATCATCGGGTTTATATCTCCCTCTAAGCCGAGGTGAGCATAAATGAAAAAGGGACAATCACTGCCCAGTTTTGCGGCATATGATGCCAGAGTATGTTTATCTATTCCCAGTTCAAATAGCTTGTTTAGAATAATAAGAGTGCAGGCACCATCGGAAGAGCCTCCACCTAGTCCTGCTCCCGATGGGATGTTTTTATAGAGGTGAAACTCTGTTGGGGGTATCTTATAATCTTTGCCTAAGAGTTTAAAGGCCTTAATGCAGATATTCTCATCCGGAGTGCAATCCAGCTCTCTCCCATAAATTGAAAAAGAGAGCTTGTCGCTCTCTACAATTTCAAGTATATCACAAGGAGAATTAACATCACAAAAGAGACTCTCCAGATTATGGTACCCGTCACTCCGTTTTTCAATAATCTGAAGACCAATATTTATCTTGCATTTCGGGAAGATTATCATCTATCCGCATTTTGAGTTTCCGCAGGCCATACAAGTGAGGCAACCCTCTTGATATACAAGATTTAGAGAGCCGCACTTTTCACACTTCTTGCCGGAGTCATCTTTGGTTCCGTCCGGAATGTATCTCTTTAGCGTTCTCTCTACACCATTTTTCCAGGTGTTGATCGCTTCGCTATCCAGCTGGAGTCCGCTAACAAGATTCACAACGTCCACAATAGGCATCCCGTTTCTCAGAACACCCGAGATGAGCTTGGCATAGTTCCAAAACTCCTTATTGAACATATGCGAGACTCCGCCGATTATATTCCTGTAGCCATATTTATCAATATAGTGAAAGTCATATCGCGTATTGGAACTCTCGTCTTTCTCTTTAACAATGTAACCCATTGTTACAGATTTAGGGATACTTCTGGTATCCTCATCTATTAGTCCGGTAAAAATTTCGTAAGGGATGCCCTCAATATGACCAACCAAGGCAATCCACTGCTCGGCCCCGTTTTTAAACCTGATTACCTCAGCATCCAAAGATTTGGGACGCTCCTTTCTTCTTGACTGAGCCTCTTTGCTATCATTCTCCTTAGCAGAGACTAACACTCCTGAGCGGGAGCCGTCGCGGTATACTGTTACCCCTTTGCAGCCATACTCCCAGGCAGTTTTATAGACCTCAGAAACAAGCTCTTCTGTGGCATTATTTGGCAAATTTACCGTTACGCTGATAGAGTGATCTACCCACTTTTGCATCTTACCCTGCATCTTAACCTTTGCTGTCCAGTCAATATCGTTTGATGTAGCCTTGTAGTAGGGAGATTTGGCAACCAGCTCCTCAATCTCGGAGACCTGCATAGCCTTAACCTTTTCGCTTTTATAGCCGTTCTTCTCACACCATACAATAAAATTGTGATGGAAAACATAGTACTCCTCCCAGGCATCTCCAACCTCATCGCGGAATGTTATGGTTACATTCTTATCGTTTGGATTAACCTTTCTTCTTCTTTTGTAGAATGGAAGAAATACCGGTTCAATACCAGAAGTAGTTTGAGTCATCAGTGATGTTGTTCCGGTAGGAGCTATAGTGAGCATAGAGATATTTCTCCTTCCGTGTCTAACCATCTGCTCAAAAAGAGCCTCGTCCTCTTTTCTTATTCTCTGAATCATAGGGTTTGCCTCCTCCCTTTTTGCTTCAAAAATAGGGAAAGCTCCCCTCTCTACCGCCATTTGGGCAGACGAGCGATATGCCTCTACTGCAAGAGTTTTTTGGATCTCGATAGCCAAGTCTGTTGAGTTATCATCTCCGTATCTGAGGCCGAGCGCTGCAAGCATATCTCCTTCTGCTGTTATACCAAGCCCGGTTCTCCTTCCACCTAGAGTCTTCTCCCGTATCTTTTGCCAGAGTGTGATTTCGGCAAGTTTAACCTCACGATCTTCCGGATCTTTCTCTATTTTGTCAATTATCGCCTCTATCTTCTCCATCTCCAACTCTATAAGATCGTCATTTAGCCTCATCGCTTTTCGCACGTGCTCTTTGAAAAGATCCTCATTGAATTTTGCCTTCGATGTAAAAGGATTATCTACATAGGAGTAGAGGTTGATGGCTATAAGGCGGCAAGAGTCATAGGGGCATAGAGGAATCTCTCCGCAAGGATTTGTACTTACTGTTTTGTATCCGAGATCTGCATAACAGTCCGGTATTGACTCCCGGATAACTGTGTCCCAGAAAAGGACTCCGGGCTCTGCCGACCTCCAGGCGTTGTGCACAATCTTTTTCCAAAGAGCTGCAGCATCTATCTCCTTTTCAAATGTAGGCTCTGTAGAGTCTACCGGAAACTGCTGTTTATATGGTTTATTGTGCAAGGCACATCGCATAAACTCATCGTCAATCTTTACAGAGACATTTGCCCCCGTAACCTTTCCCTGCTCCATCTTTGCATCGATAAAGAGTTCTGAATCCGGGTGTTTTATTGAAATAGTGAGCATAAGGGCTCCTCTGCGACCATCCTGGGCTACCTCACGGGTAGAGTTTGAGTAGCGCTCCATAAAGGGAACTACACCGGTAGATGTAAGCGCACTGTTCAGTACAGGGCTTCCTGCCGGACGAATATGTGAAAGATCGTGCCCAACGCCTCCTCTGCGCTTCATTAACTGAACCTGCTCTTCGTCGATTCTCATAATTCCGCCGTAAGAGTCTGCCGGTTTCCTGTGTCCGATAACAAAACAGTTTGATAGTGAGGCAATCTGATAGTTATTACCAATACCGGTCATAGGACCGCCCTGTGGTATCACGTACTTAAATTCACGTAACAGTTCATATATCTCATCTTCGCTCATAGGGTTCGGGAACTTCGCCTCTATTCTTGCAAACTCTCCGGCCAATCGCTTGTGCATATCATCCGGAGAGACCTCGTAGAGGTTTCCGTATGAGTCTTTCATTGCATATTTGCCGATCCAAACAGATGCAGCAAGTTCATCCCCATTGAAGTATCTAAGGCTGGAAGCCATAGCCTCCTCGTAGGTATATGTTTTCATAGCATAAATTTATTTAGGAAAGAAAAAGCCGAGGGATCGCTCCATCGACTTCTACAAAAATATAGTAAATAGATCTATTAAGCCTTTAAAACCTTATTTAGTTATCAACAGGTTAATTAACAAGGCTACCTTTTAGAACAGGGCTATCTTACTGATTTGCTGCCTTTATCCAGGCCTGATTTCTTCCTATGAGACCCCAACCGTCCAAAGAACCGCGAACTTTAAGCTTCCCGCTCTTTGAGTCATAGGAGATGGTGCAGCTGTAGATCTTTCCGTCCAGTGGGTCCAGAATGGTTCCTCCAGTGAGTTTATCTTTATCTGCCTTCATATTTTTTATAAAGGTGAGCCCGGCAACCGGTTTGTTTTTATCTGCACCAGTACATTTATCGCAAAGTCTTTTAGGGTCGCCTGTTAATAGGGTCACAATAACCCCCTCATAGGAACCGCTTGGTGCCTGGTAGATGTTAACCAGGGATTTTTGCCTCCCCTCCTCATCTATTGTATACCATTTACCAACAATTTTATTGATTTGAGAGTACGCCGACAAACTAATCAGCATAAATAGCACCGATGTCAGAATTGTAATCTTTTTCATTTTTTTAATGTTTTTATACCCTCCGAAGATAATAATAATTTTTTAACAACAGTTCATACTGCAGTTGGTACAGTGCCCGAACTCTCCCCGTAACCTTGATTCCACAAGATCGCTAAGACGCACTCTAAGCTGCTCGTTGTTAATATTCTCCAACACATCATACACAAAAGCAAGTTGTTGCAGTAGTTTGGCCTCCTGCCTGCCTATTCCGCGGGATCTCATATAAAAAAGAGCATTCTCATCCAGTCTTCCGCTGGTTGCTCCGTGAGAACACTTCACATCATCTGCATATATCTCCAGTTGTGGCTGAGCATATGCTTTAGCCGAAGGCGAGATGAGAAGGTTGTGGTTTGCCTGGTAGGCCTCTGTCTTTTGAGCATCCTTTGCAACAACTATCCTCCCCGTAAAGGTTGCTCTTGACTCATCGTCCAGAATCCCCTTAAAAAGCTGCCTGCTTATGCAATCCGGTACAAGATGGTTCATTAATACATTTGTCTTGATTGTCTGTTTTCCGTCAACCAGATATACCCCGTTTAGTTCACACACAGAGCCCTTCCCGGCAAGCTTCACATTAAAATCGTTAATGAGCATAGCTCCGTGAAGCGTTACCACATTAATCCGAATAAATGCATCAGATTCAATATTAAGATCAAAATTCACAGTATGCTCAGAGTTGTTATGCTCATTCTGCATAACCACAATATTAACACGGGCCCCAGCGCCAACATTAATCTTAACCTCCTCCTCCGTTTTAAAGCTGTCCAGAGTCAATGTGTGTGTGCAGAGGAGAATGTTGGATTCTGTGTTCCTGCCAAAAATCAAATTGTTTTTAAAGGTGAGGTCCTCAGTATCGGAAGAGTCTCTAAAGCTTATAATCTGAACGTTTTCCGAAAGGTGACAATCATCGTTTACAATATAGTTAAACCCCCTCTCTCCTTTGGGTGCAGAGACAGAGACGCCCTCACAAGGGTCTACTCTATCCCTTAAGACCCCGTTTGTGACAAAAGCCTGAATAGTCTGTGGCAGAGGAACCCTGCATCGGAAGACCTCGGGAATTTCAGGTGTGTATTTGAATTTACTCTCACTCATAATCTAGGCGTTTATCAGCCAGTCATAGCCCCTCTCCTCAACTTCAAGAGCAAGCTCTTTACCGGCTCTCTTTATTATTCTTCCGTCATAAAGCACGTGCACAACATCCGGTATAATATAGTCCAAAAGACGCTGATAGTGAGTTATTACTATAAAGGCGTTATCTGGTCTCTTGAGTTTATTCACCCCGGCAGCAACAACTCTTAAAGCGTCTATATCCAACCCGCTGTCAGTTTCGTCAAGAATTGACAACACCGGTTCAAGCATTGCAAGCTGGAATATCTCATTTCTCTTCTTCTCCCCCCCGGAAAACCCTACATTTACACCTCTGCTGGAGAAGGAGCTGTCCATCTCTACAACAGCCATCTTCTCCCTCATTAACTTAAGAAACTCGGCAGCCGAAATTGGGGGGAGGCCTCTAAATTTCCTCTGCTCATTTATTGCCGTTTTCATAAAGTTGACATTACTCACACCCGGAATCTCTACTGGATACTGAAATCCCAGAAATATCCCGTTCCTGGCACGATCTTCCGGAGATAGCTCCAGCAGATTTGATCCCCTGAATATTATCTCTCCCTGAGTTACCTCAAATGTATCCCTTCCTGCAAGCACTGCCGAAAGAGTGCTTTTCCCGGAGCCGTTGGGCCCCATAATAGCGTGCACCTCTCCTGCATTAACTGAGATATCAATCCCTTTTAAAATCTCCTTCCCGTTGATGGAGGCGTGCAATCCCTTTATCTCTAACATATCGATTAAAATTTTCTCATTAATTGTTATCTCTCCACTGCTTTCTCCACATTGTAAATCCAAAAAACGCCAACACAAGATAGCCTGCGCTTACCATTGGCAGGAAAACCATTCCCGCTAAAATATAGAGTGTGATATTTGTAACATTAACTGTAAACCACGCTGCCCAACACTCAAGTTTTTTCTGGGCAGAGAGGTATTGTGCGGTTAAAATTGCCATAGTGACAAACGCATCCAAAAAAGGTCTCTGTGCCTGAGAGAAGATTGATGGAAAGAGATCGTCAATATAGGTAAGGACAAAGCCCCACACTGCGGCAAGCACAAATAGCTGAACAACAAAGTAAACCCTCTTGCTGTTGCTCATAAGTGTCACCTTTAGCTGATGGATACTGTTCTCCTCGCCGCTTCTTGGATGTGTCCATCTATAGTGTCCGTAAAAATTTATTATAAAAGAGACCGGCTGAACCAGCATACTGGAGTATAGCCCCTTCTGATAAAACAGAATAAAGAGCAGGATATTGTAAAGATATCCCATCCAAAAATTGGCAACCTTTGCCCTGGTGGCAAGATAGACACAGGTGAGTCCCGAGGCCACAGATAGAATCTCAATAAGAGATACCCCCTGACCTGCTATAGAAAATATTATATTGTCCGTACTAAAAAGCTCAAGCATCTTTTTATATATCTCTAATTTAACACCGTTTACCCGACACTCCCTTCGAGGGTGATCTGTAGTAGTTTCTGAGCCTCAACCGCAAACTCCATTGGCAGTTGATTAAGAACTTCCTTTGCATATCCATTAACAATAAGACCTACAGCATCTTCGGGCCCGATTCCTCTTTGAAGACAGTAGAAGAGTTGGTCTTCACTTATCTTTGAAGTAGTGGCCTCGTGCTCCAGAATCGCACTCTCATTTTCATTTTCGATATATGGGAAAGTGTGAGCCCCGCATTTGTCTCCCAACAAAAGCGAGTCACACTGAGTGTGGTTCCTTGCATTGTCTGCATTAGGCAAAATCTTGACAAGTCCTCTGTAGCTGTTCTGACTTACTCCTGCGGAGATTCCTTTGCTTACAATCCGGCTTTTTGTGTTTTTGCCGATATGTATCATCTTGGTTCCTGTATCTGCCTGTTGATGGTGGTTGGTTACGGCAACCGAGTAGAACTCCGACGAGGAGTTGTCCCCTCTCAAAATTGTGCTCGGATACTTCCAGGTGATTGCAGAGCCGGTCTCTACCTGGGCCCAGCACAATTTGCTGTTCTCACCTTTGCAGATGCCTCTCTTAGTCACAAAGTTGAATATCCCCCCCTTACCGCTTGAGTCCCCCGGGTACCAATTCTGTACAGTGGAGTACTTCACCTCGGCATCCTTCATTACAACAATCTCAACAACCGCAGCGTGAAGTTGGTTCTCATCTCTCTGTGGCGCAGTGCAACCTTCAAGATAGCTTACATACGAACCCTCCTCTGCTACAATAAGGGTTCTCTCAAACTGACCTGTTCCCTTTGCATTTATTCGGAAATAGCTCGATAGCTCCATTGGACATCTCACCCCTTTTGGTATATAGCAGAATGAGCCGTCACTGAAAACTGCCGAGTTAAGCGCTGCATAGTAGTTGTCTCCGTAAGGAACTACACTGGCGAGGTATCTCTTGATAAGATCCGGATAGTCTCTAACAGCCTCAGAGAATGAACAGAATATTATTCCTTTATCTGCAAGCTGCTCTCTGAATGTTGTTTTAACTGAGACCGAATCAAAAACTGCATCTACTGCAACTCCGGAGAGTATCTTTCTTTCGTTTAACGGGATTCCCAGTTTTTCAAATGTAGCCTCAAGTTCCGGGTCAATCTCTCCCCCCTCAACCATTTTTTTTGGTGCAGAGAAGTATATGATATCCTGGTAATCAATTGTAGGGATCTTTAAATGGGGCCATTTGGGCATTGTCATTGTAAGCCATTTACTGTATGCTTTTAATCTAAACTCAAGCATCCACTCCGGCTCTCCCTTTTTTGCCGAGATAGCTTTTATTATCTCCTCATTAAGTCCTTTTGGAAAGCTCTCCTGTTCCAGCAGGGTCTCAAAACCGTGCTCATATTCGGACTCCGTTACTTTTTGAATTATATCGTTTTCGCTCATGGTGGCGCAAAGTTATATCTTTTTAAACTATTTTTGCATACAAATATATTCGATATGGCTAAAATTGAAAGCAAAGGTAAAGTGCCAATGATTCAGGATCTTTTTCTTAATTTCGGGTTAACTCCCAACAAGGAATTTTTCGCGGACAACACCGGATTCACCTACTCCTCCTCTCATAAGGTGATGCTTGAAGGGATCGATTTTGACCTTATCTACACCCCTCTGAAACATCTTGGTTACAAGGCGGTGCTAAATGTGCTAGGGCCACTTTACTCAGGTGGTTTTGAACCTGAATCCCTCTCCGTGAGAGTTGCCCTCTCAAAAAAATTCTCAAACACCTCAATTGAAGAGCTGTGGAGCGGAGTTGTTGCTGCTTTCAAAGAGCACGGGTTGCAAAACATAGATCTTGATCTTCTCCCTTCGGTAACCGGACTTACAATTAGCCTTTCGTCACAGGGAAAACAAAAAAACGAGCTCTTTGTTCAACGCCCATCTTGCAAATCCTCCGATCTTCTATGCCTTAGCGGTGGGTTAGGTGCTGCATATTTGGGGCTTCAAATTCTTGAAAGAGAGAAGATGATTTTCGAGAAGGATGGTACTCAACCACAACTGGAAAAGTACAAATTTGTTCTGCAGGCATACCTTAACCCCTATATAGACAAGAGCCTTTTTGAGACAATGAAGAGCGTTGGAATCTATCCAAGCCGGGGTGAGTTTGTGGTAAATGGCCTGGCAGATTCTGTCAAGAGCATCTGCCTTGCAAAAAACCTTGGGGCTAAAGTATTTATGAATAGAATCCCACTGGCTTCAGGAGCAACTGAGGTTGCCGGAGAGATAAATATAGACCCTGTTACCGCAGCTCTCAACGGAGGAGATGACTACAAGTTCCTCTTTGCCGTTCCTCTTGAAAAGCACGAAGTTTTACAAAAAGAGTTTCCTCAGTTAGATATTATTGGTCATCTGTGTGACCCACAGGCAGGAGCACTCTTCGTAACTCCGGACGGAACTGAACTTAGTCTAAAAGCTCAGGGTTGGGACAAATGATACGTTGACATTTCTCAGCTCCAGATAACTGAGCAGATCTGTATTTAGAGAGACCATATATTTTGTTGAAAAGAACTCGACTGCAACCTTGTTATCGTAGTCAAGAAACTTAATGGTGAGGGTCGTCTTCCCCTTATTCTGTTTAATAACCTTAAGAAGCTCATTTCGAAAGCCTGGGGTTACCATCTTTACCGGAATATTGAGGGTTAACTCCTTTATAAACTCCTCTTTTGTGTTTGCAAGATGCCTTATTCTCTTTACTTTAAGCTCATAATCTACGGATTTTGCCTCCTCTTTACCCGCAGATGAGAATCCAAACCTTGGAGAGATAGAACACTTTAGAATCAGCGGAAGGTTAGGTTGCATATACTGCATAAAAGCCTCATAATCTTTCCCGTAAATTGCAAAGTTTTGAGACGCGTTAAAGTCCTCAATTGTAAAATTTGCAAATGGCTTGCCGGAGCTTCTTGTATAAGATATCTTAACTGAAGTAACAATTCCGGCAATTATAATCTCTTTGCCCTGCAGAGCCTCTTCTTTAGGAGCCTGAGCAACCAGATCTGCAGCATCTGCAACGGTGCAGGTTGTAAAGTTTTTAACCTCAAAAGCAAACTGGTCCAATGGATGTGCAGATAGGTACATCCCCACAAGCTCCTTCTCTTTTTTGAGAAGTTCGTGCATATCTACCTCGACAGCAGACGGAATCTCCGGAGGTACTAATTTCACACTTTCGCTGGTTCCAAAAAGGGAGCTGCCTCCATTTACTGTATCTGTCTGAAATCTGTTTCCGTAACGGATTAGTGCGTCCAGAAATAGTTCATCTTTATTGGTTGTGCCAAGATATTGCGCTCTCTTTATCGGTTCAAAACTATCGAAACCTCCGGCATAGATTAGCGACTCAATGGTCTTTCTGTTTACCACCCCAAGGTTTATTCTCTCAATAAAGTTGTAGATTGAGCTAAATGGTCCGCTACCCTCCTCTCTTGCCTTTACAATGTTCTCTACGGCAGCCGAACCTACTCCTTTAACTCCCGCCATACCAAAACGGATGTTTCCCCTCTTATTTACGGTAAATGTATCTATGCTCTCGTTCACATCCGGGCCGAGAACCTCTATCTTCATCCTCTTACACTCATCCATCAGCTTGCTAAGCTCATCTATGTCGTTCAAATTTCTGCTGAGTGTGGCTGCCATAAATTCCGGAGGATAGTTTGCCTTAAGGTAGGCTGTATGATATCCTATTAGTGCATAGCAGGTTGAGTGCGATTTATTGAATGCATATTGTGCAAAGGCTTCCCAATCTTTCCATATCTTCTCCAGCACATCTTCCGGATGACCGTTTGCCTTGCCTCCGGAGATAAAACGCTCCTTAAGGGTATCCATTGTAGCTTTGTCCTTCTTTCCCATAGCTTTACGAAGGGTATCTGCATCACCCTTAGTAAGAGAGGCTATCTTTTGACAGAGCAACATAACCTGCTCCTGGTATACAGTTATTCCGTAGGTAGAGGAGAGTACCTCCTCCATTACAGGAAGGTCATACTCTATCTGTTTAAGACCGTGCTTTCTATTGACAAAATCGGGGATATACTCCATAGGTCCCGGCCTATAGAGAGCGTTCATAGCAATAAGGTCTTCTAGCCGGTTAGGTTTAAGCTCACGGAGCCATTTTCTCATTCCGTCACTCTCAAACTGGAAGGTGGCAACAGAGTCTCCTCTGCTAAACAGAGCGTAGGTAGCCTCATCATCAAGAGGGATAGAGTCTATATCTATCTCCACCCCCCTGGATTTTTTTATGTTTACAATTGCATCCTTAATAATGGAGAGGGTTCTCAGCCCCAGAAAATCCATTTTAAGCATTCCAACCTTCTCTATCTGAGACCCCTCATACTGAGAAACCCATATTTTCTCTCCGGTCTCCTTATCGTTGGCTGTTGTTATTGGAATATGCTCCCTGAGGTCATCCCTTCCTATTATAATTGCACAAGCGTGCACACCTACGTTTCTTACAGTCCCCTCCAGTTTTCGGGCATACTCCAGGGTCTCTCTTACAAGTGGCTCTCCGTTATTGTATGCATCTGCAAAATCCGGCACCAGCTTAATACAGTTGTCTATTGTTACGTCTACATTATCTCCTTTTTCGTCGTTGGGAAATCTGTTAGGAACAAGTTTGGCAAGTCTGTCAGACTCTGCAAGGGGAAGACGTTGAATTCTGGCGATATCCCGAATTGCGCTCTTTGCTGCCATTGTTCCGAAAGTAATCACGTGAGATACGTGGTCTTCTCCATATTTCTGCTCTACATATTTGAGAACCTTGTGCCTTCCGTCATCGTCAAAGTCAATATCTATATCCGGCATAGATATTCTGTCCGGATTTAGGAAACGCTCAAAGAGGAGATCATATTTGAGAGGGTCGATATCTGTAATTCTAAGTGAGTAGGCCACTACTGAGCCGGCTGCAGAACCTCTGCCCGGCCCTACGGCAACCCCCATATTCCTGGCAGCTGCAATAAAATCCTGCACAATGAGAAAATAGTCCGGATAACCCATAAATTTGATGGTTGCCAGTTCAAAATCTATCCTCTCTCTGTGCTCTTCGCTTAGCTCTTTATATCTGCTGATCGCCCCCTGATATGTGAGTTCGCGCAGGTAGTCATTAGAGTCGGCAAAGGTTTCCGGAATTGGAAAATTTGGCATAATTGGTTTTGATTCAATCTTATATGCCTCAATTTTGTTTGCAATCTCAATAGTGTTCTCCATAACTTCAGGAAGATCAGAGAAGATTTGGGTCATCTCTTCCTGTGTCTTAAGGTACTCCTGCTTTGTATATCTAAGTCTGTTTGGGTCGTCATAATCTGCATTGGTGGTAAGGCAGATAAGCCTGTCGTGAGCCTCTCTGTCGTCCTGTGCCACAAAATGCACATCGTTTGTTGCGATGCATTTAATTCCAAGCTTCCCGGCAATCTCCAGAATTCCTTTGTTTGCCTTGCACTGCGCTTCAAAAGTGGTTTGATCTGCACCGGGAACATCTGTCTCGTGTCGTTGGATTTCGAGATAGTAATCATCTCCGAAGAGGTTCTGATACCACATTGCCGCCTCCGTTGCCCTCTCCATATTTCCGGCCAACAGAGCCTGATTTACCTCTCCCCCTAGACAGGCAGAGGTGCAGATAAGGTTTGACCCGAAGCGCTCAAGAAGCTCCCTATCTATCCTGGGTTTAGAGTAGAATCCCTCAATAAATGCGTTAGAACTTAATTTTACCAGATTCTTATATCCATCATAATTTTTGGCTAAAAGAACAAGGTGATAGCTGCCCTGGTCTTCCTTCCCCTTTTTACTAAAACGTGACCCTTTTGCCACATAGACCTCGCAGCCCACTATCGGCTTAACATCCGGATAATTTGAAGCACATTCAAGAAACTCCTTTACTCCAAACATATTACCGTGATCTGTAATAGCGAGAGCTATCTGCTTGTCAACAGAGGCTTTTGCGAAAAGTTTGGGTATAGATGCCGCACCATCAAGTATTGAGTAGTGAGTATGAACGTGCAGATGTACAAAAGCCATTGTTAGAGGGTTTCCAGAATTATAATTAAATTAATGAGTTAGCTATCTTAAACCAGAGGTTCTCCTGTCATCTCAGCTGGTGCCGTAATCCCCATCATTTTCAATATAGTTGGGGCAATATCTGCAAGTTTACCATCTTTTACACTCTTAACATCTTTGTCAATCACAACAAAAGGGACAGGGTTGAGTGAGTGTGCAGTGTTTGGAGAGCCGTCCTGGTTAACTGCATTGTCTGCATTTCCGTGGTCAGCGGTAATGATAATAGAGTAACCGTTCTCTAAGGCTACATCAACAATCTCCGCAACGCAGTTATCAACTGTTTTGATTGCCCTCTTAATTGCACTAAATACCCCTGTATGTCCAACCATATCTCCGTTTGCAAAATTGAGAACAATAAAGTGGTGCTTTTGGCTCTTTAGCTCTCTAACCAACTCATCCTTAACCTCAGGAGCGCTCATTTCCGGCTGAAGATCATATGTTGAGACCTGAGGTGACCTTACAAGAATTCTGTTTTCGTTTTCAAAAAGCTGCTCTCTTCCTCCTGAGAAGAAAAAAGTCACGTGTGCATATTTCTCTGTCTCTGCTATCCTAAGCTGGTTTTTGCCCGCAGCAGAGACAACCTCTCCTATAGTGTTTACAAGATTATCTTTGTCGTAGAGAATGTGCAGTCCGGTGAACTTTTCGTCGTAGGGAGTCAGCGTTGAGTAGTAAAGTGGAATCACATCCATATCCGGAATCCCGTGACCCTTTTGGGTAAGTACTGTTGTAAGTTCACGAGCCCTGTCGTTTCTAAAATTAAAGAAGATAACCGCATCTCCCTCTTTGAGGGTTGCAACCGGCTCCCCGAGTGTGTCAACAGCTACGTGCGCCCTTATAAATTCATCAGTAACCCCACTATCATAGCTCTTTTGCATAGCGTCAACACCACTGGTAAAGCTCTCTCCTTTTCCGCACACAAGGAGGTCGTAGGCCTCTTTAACCCTCTCCCACCTTTTATCTCTATCCATTGCATAGTAGCGACCAATTATTGAAGCCAGCTTAGCACCATTTTGTGAAAGGTAGTTCTCCAGCTCTGCAATATATTTTATTCCGCTTTTAGGGTCTGTATCCCTTCCATCCATAAAGGCGTGTACATAGACTCTCTCTAATCCTATCTCTTTTGCCAGGTCCAGAAAAGCATAGAGATGCTCCATTGCGCTGTGCACTCCTCCGTCGGACATAAGCCCCATAAAGTGGAGATTTTTCCCGCTACTCTTAGCATAATCGTATGTATTTTTGATTTCGGTATTATTGTATAAAACCTTGTCTCTACAATCTTTATTTATTCTTACCAGATCTTGATATACAACCCTTCCTGCCCCTATATTCAGGTGCCCAACTTCTGAGTTCCCCATCTGCCCCTCAGGCAGACCAACATCCTCTCCGCACGCTTTTAGTAGTGAGGTTGGGTATTTTGCACGAATTGCATCCATATTCGGAGAGCCCTGAACATAAATTGCATTGGAGCTGTTTTTAAGCCCCTCTCCCCATCCGTCCAATATCATTAAAAGTACCTTCTTATCCATAATTGTATTACATTTGTCCATTAATATCCCGCAAAAATAGACAATTATGCCCAGAAAGAAAAATCAAAGCAGAGAAGGTAAAAACCGTTCACCTAAAAAGGGAGGAGCAAAACAGCCTAAGGCGGAGATAACCGGAAAGGTTATGATGACCCGGGAGGGATATGCATTTATTGCAACAGAGGTTGTAAACAGTGATATATTTATACCTGCACGTAAACTAAGGGGAGCTCTTCACGGAGATCTTGTTAGGGTTGTATATTCTGAGAGAAGAAACGGTGGGTCCCGCAGGGAGGGAGAGGTTATTGAGATTGTCGAACGCTCAAAGAGGCCATATATAGGGGTATTGCAAATAGTTGGAGATCAGGCCTGGGTTATTACCGAGGGGAAGAATATGCCTTATGACATAAGAGTTGAGATTCAACAGAGCGACAAGGTTCACAACGGGTTCAAAGTAGCTGCGATGGTAGATGACTGGCCAAGAAAATCTGATGAACCAATCGGACACTTAATAGATGTTCTTGGTATGCCAGGAGATAACAACACAGAGATGCACGCAATTCTCACTGAGTTTGGCCTTCCCTATAAATTTGACCCGAAGGTAGAGAGAGAGGCAGAGCAGATTCCGGATGAGATAACTGCCCAGGATATAAAAGAGAGAAGAGATTTCCGCGGTATTACAACCTTCACCATAGACCCGACAGATGCAAAGGACTTTGATGATGCTCTCTCAATAAAAGAGCTTAGCCCGGGCAACTGGGAGGTGGGGGTACACATTGCAGATGTAACCCACTATGTTAGGCCAGGAACAACTCTGGATAAGGAGGCTCTGGACAGAGGCACCTCTGTCTATCTGGTAGATCGCACCGTTCCAATGCTGCCGGAGAAGCTCTCCAATAGATTGTGTTCTCTGCGGCCTAGAGAGGAGAAGCTCTGTTTCTCTGCAGTATTTGAGATAGATGAAAAATCCAGAGTTCATAAAAAGTGGTTTGGCAGAACCATTATAAAATCTGATTACCGTTTTGATTACGAACAGGCTCAAGATATTATTGAGACACAAAAGGGTCCGCTTGTAAATGAGATGCTTAAGCTTCACCAGCTTGCAAAGCAACTGCGTGAAGAGAGGTTTCGCAAAGGAGCTATCAGCTTTGAGAGACCGGAGATGAAGGTAGAGGTAGATAAAGATGGAAAGCCAACAAATATAATTCAAAAGATAAGCAAAGATTCAAACTGGCTTATAGAGGAGTTTATGCTGCTTGCAAACAGAGAGGTGGCAACTCTAATCGGTGGAAAAGAGGCCGGCAAAAAGGCAAATACCTTTGTTTACAGAATACACGAAGAGCCAAATATAGACAAGATTGAGGCTTTTCGCTCTTTCATAAACCATCTCGGTTACACAATGAGGCCAACCAAAAATCCAAGAGAGCTTTCCAGCGAAATTAACAACCTGCTTGCAACTGCAAAAGGTAAGCCGGAAGAGGGTTCAATTGAGATTATGGCACTACGCTCTATGGCAAGAGCCAGGTACTCAACAGATAATTTCGGACACTACGGACTTGCTTTTGATTACTATACACACTTCACCTCCCCTATAAGGAGATATCCGGATATGATGGTTCACAGAATGCTTGCTCACTATCTGGATAAGGGGAAATCTCTGGACAAGCAGAGTTATGAAGATAAGTGCAAACACTCCAGTGAGAGGGAGCAGCTTGCCACTGAGGCAGAGAGAGCCAGCATCAAATACAAGATGGTTGAGTTTATGCAGGATAAGATCGGTAATATATATGACGGAAACATCTCCGGGATAACCGAGTGGGGAATGTTTGTGGAGATAGCAGATACCAAGGTAGAGGGGTTGGTTGCTCTAAGAGATATTAAAGAAGATTATTTCGCCTTCGATGAGGAGAGTTTCTCTTTGACAGGAAGACGCAGCGGCAAAAAATTTGTATTGGGTTACCCGGTTAAGATTAAGGTAATCAAAGCAAACCTGGAGCAGAAACAGCTGGACTACGCCCTTATTTGGGATGACAGCTGGAATAGCGAGAATCCACAGCCTCAAAGCGACAGATATGAGCAAAAGGAGAGATCTTCTGGAAAACGATCCGGAAGCTTCTCAAAAGGTGGAAGAGGTTCGAGAAAACCTAGAAGCTAAAGGAGAGTCCTGCCATAAAGGCGGTAGATCTTAATTTATAAAAACGCTCAGTAAGGGAGAGGTCGCCGGCAACTTTATACCGAAACTCTGTGTTATTGAAGAGATTTGTAAGTTCAGCAAAAATCTCCCCCTTTTTAATTTTAAACCTACATTTAATATCGGTAAATGGATAGAGGTAGAATACCCCTTTTGACATTTCGTTGAAATATAATGCGGAGTTCACAGCAATAGTGGTTAGCTCCGATAATTTAATATTAATCTTAGCTGTAGGGCTGAACGAAGTAAGTGACGACCTGCTTATAATACCTGAGAGAGACCCTCTCTGCTGAAGCAGAAAAGGAGCCGTAAGCTCAATATCTGCAGCTTTAAAGAGGGAGAACTCTACAATGGGCGCAATTGAGTAGCGGTTGAACCTCATCATTGTAAAGACCCCTTGCTGAACAACAGAAGACTCTGTTAAACTAAAAGTTGTTTTTACACCAATCAAAAGTGGGGTATCAAAAAAGCTTTTAGAAAAGTTCAACCCCGAAGAGAGTGTCCTACCTGTATTGTTCTCAAAATGCTCACCTCTTAATATAAACTCTTCAATATTATATAACTCTCCCTCGATAAAATCTACATAAGGAAGAGTTTGGTTCTCAGATCTATGATAGCTAACAGAGCCGGATACATTGATTAACTTCAGCGGATTATTGTAGACTCCCCTAATAAAGAGAATATCATCCCTACTCTCTGCCAAAGATCCTGCCCCCTTCTCAAATATACGGTAGCTTATCATCCTCATATCCGGCTCAACTGAGGTTATCTCCGAGAATCTGTTTGATCTCCGGTATCCGCCCGACCCCTCCCAGAAAGAGGAGATTCTGTATCTTAGATTAATATCTGGAGCCAATCTTAGCGCTCCATTCTGTAACATAACAGGTAAAGTGACATTAAGCCTTAATCCATCTTTTTCATATCCAATGGCTGGAGAAATGTATAGCTCTGTCAAACTCAGCGACCCCATCCCTGTGGTAACCCCATCCGTAGAGAGATCATTTGCCGTCTCCAGCTCCTGATAGCGAATATTTACTCCGGCAGAGAGCTCTGCAGTTATACAGCCGGCTCTTCTAATGTAGTTTAGGTTATTCACAGAAGATACCTGAAACAGCGAAACATCCTGGAAAACAATCTTTTGTGATTGCGTTTTGTCCCAAACCACAAGTGTTTGAGGCATCTGACTAAGGTGTGTATTTGAGCTCAATTTTACAAGAGAACGATTCATCGGCTTAATCCAGGTTACAATCTCTGAGGCCTCATATTGTCTTAATGTAGCTTTAGAGAGTAGATCTCTTGTTCCTGATACGACTGAGTTATTGTTCTCAAACCGTCCTTTAAGATTAACCCTATTTTGCAGAAAATATTTGGGCGTGTTCGTTTTAATTGTAAAGTCCAAGTCTGGTCTGTTTATAATCCCCGAAAAAGAGCTCCTCTCTCCCACCACTCTGCTCACACCATCGCCCAAAAAATACTCTGTCCACTCCTGTTGCTCCCTCTCCTTCTCTTCATAAATATATCCCACCTTAAGCGACACCTCTGTACTCTCACTGGTATTAAAGAGTGTGTTTGCAGATATATATCCGCTCTTATTGAAAAGCGCCCTCTCATCTCCTGCCAGAGGCACAGAGATTCCGGTAACATTAACCAAGTTTACATCTTCACTCTTTAGCAGTTGTGTCTGAGCTGCAGCTCCTAAAGTGTGAGTTTTTAAATCTGTGGCTATCTCCCTGCCCCGGTTATTGCTTCGCAGAGTATTCATAGATTGCATATCGGGAGAGAAGCGAAACAGTAACAGACGACCGTCCCACAGATAGTCCGGCACTCCGGCTGCAACATCTCCTGCTGCCACCCATCTTGCCTTTGCCTTAGGATCCAGTTTAAGATTGATTGCCGAGTTATCTGAGGGGACAAAATCTTTTAACGCCTTTACAGGTTGATGATTTTCAAAGATCTGAACCATAGAGACAATATCTGGAGGTAGATTTTTGGTGGCAATTGAGTATCTCCCGTCCAGCATATTCTTCCCGTCAATGTAAAAAGCGTTGATGGGTTTGTTGTTGTAGAGTATTTGCCCGCCATCTGTAACCTCAACTCCTGGAAGCCTTTTGAGCATATCTTCTATGCTCACATCTCCCTCTTTTAAGAATCCCCCGGTGAGATAGTTGAGAGTATCTCCCTTAACAGAGACCTTAGGAGCAACAATCTTGACCTCATTAAGCACTATTTGCGAGCTCTCCAGATTGATGGTGAGCTCACTCTCCGGGCTGCTGTTTAGTTTCTGTCTTAATGGCTTGTAGCCTAACGAGGAGATCTCCAATAACCAGGGAGGGGTACTCACGGTGGTGATGGTAAAGCCCCCGGTTGCATTTGTAAATGTGTATGCTATTACCCTGGAGGTTAATGTATCCTTTATGGTAACTCTCGCATTAGAGACCCCTTTGCCATCTTCCAAATTTAGGACTATCCCCTTAATTGTATCAGGCGATACAGCCGTAGCCGTTGTACTCTTAACCAGCTCTTGAGCAGCAGTGGTGCCGTACAAGAGAACAACTACCGAAACGGTAATCATAACGGCGTAAATTCTGCTCTTCATTTTAGTTATTGCAACTCTATGGAGTTCATTACTCTTTTGGGAATCTGGGTCTCAACCCCGTTCTCATCAACGACGGAAAGTATTGTCATCCCTTGTGAGGTGATTGAGCCTTTGATGTCCTCAATACTTTTTCTCTTAATCTGCAGATAAGTTTTTCTATCTGTCTCGATATATCCGGACCTATTACTCTCAAAAGGGTTAATTATTTCCACATTGGGATTAAGATGAACTACCCCAATACTTTCAAATGTAAACTCTTTTGCAGAGTCCTCTGCTTTAAGTATTAACCCTGGGAGGCCTGTCAGCTTCCAGGGGCCATCCATCGATGGGATATCCGGTGTGTACCACGCTCTCCACTCTCTCCCTCTAAACGTAGAGAGAGCTCCATAACAAAGATAGCCCCCAACAGAGAGTGTGTCATCTGTAAGTGTCCACCTCAAAGAGTCCATCCGGTCTGTGTAACAATATTTCTGAACCAGCACCTTTGATAGTACGCTCATATTACCGGTGCCGTAGTTTTTTATTATCTTCTCAGGTATCCCCTGCCTCATCCCTTTGGTTCCAAGAAAGACCTCTTCGGGAGAGAGTCCTCTCTTAGTGAGGGCCTCCTTTGCAGAATCCAATAAAAAGGTTCGATAACTGTAGAATACAGAGTAACTCCTTCCTGCGTCTAAATACAAAAGATCTTCGCTCCTCCCCTCTCTGTCTGCAAAATTTTTTGCCCTGTATTTGTATATAACCCTTATCGCCGCAGAGTCTTTAACCTGAGCAAATGCGCCACAGGTAAAGAGTAGAGTGGTAAGTATAAGGAGTACTCTTTTCATTATCCCAAAGGCTCAAGTTCAACAGTAAAGTGCCTCATAATAGGGAGCTCTTTGACAATTTTGTACCCCCTGGTTATGCTATCCCTGCGTTCAAAAACATTCCTGAGGGCAGCAGCAATAAAGTCCATATGGTTATTGGTGTATACTCTTCTTGGTATTGCAAGCCTAAGCAGTTCAAGGGAAGGGTAGCGGTTTTCACGCGTAACAGGATCTCTGTCTGCCAGAAGTGTTCCAATCTCAACCCCTCTTACACCACCCTCCAGGTATAGCTCTATTCCTAGTGTCTGAGCTACATACTCTTGCTGAGGAACTTTCGTTAGAATTTTTTTTGCATCCACAAATATTGCGTGTCCACCTGCAGGTCTTTGATAAGGAATGCCGTACTCATCCAACTTTTTACCAAGGTATGCCACCTGTGAAATCCTTGTCTGAAGATAGTCAAAATCTGTCCCCTCTTTGAGCCCCTGGGCAAGTGCACTCATATCTCTGCCTGCCATCCCTCCGTATGTAATGAAGCCCTCAAACATAATGTTATACATCTGACAGCCCTTCCAATCCTCTTCATTTCTAAAAGCGATAAAACCACCCATATTTACGATAGCATCCTTCTTGGATGACATTGTCATAAAATCTGCGTGAGAGAACATCTCCCGGCAGATATCTGTTATACTTTTTGCGGAATAACCCTCCTCCCTTGTCTTAATAAAGTATGCATTCTCTGCAAACCTGGCGGAGTCAAACAGCAGCTTTACCCCATATTTTTTTGCTAATGCAGATGTTCCTTTGATGTTATCCATTGAGACAGGCTGACCTCCTGCTGTATTATTGGTTACTGTAAGAACGATGCAGGGTATCTTCTCCTTAGGGTACATTTTAAGAACATCTTCCAGCTTATTAAGGTCAATGTTTCCCTTAAAGGGGAGCTCTGCAGTTGTATCTTTTGCAGCATCCACAGTACAGTCTATTGCGTGAGCTCTGCGAAACTCAATATGGCCCTTCGTGGTATCAAAATGGGAGTTCCCCGGAAGAATATCTCCCTCTTTTATTATTGAAGAGAAAAGAACATTCTCTGCTGCTCTGCCTTGGTGAGTGGGGAGAAAGTAGTCAAAGCCTGTGATATCTTTTATGCTCTCTTTAAGTTTGTAGTAAGATCTTGCCCCGGCGTAGCTTTCGTCTCCCTCCATCATTGCTGCCCACTGCTTATCGCTCATAGCACCTGTTCCTGAATCTGTAAGAAGATCTATAAAAACATAATCGCTTTTAAGATTAAAAAGATTGTAATGTGCCTCTTTTATCCACCTCTCTCTCTCTGCTCTGGTGCTTTTACGGATGGTTTCAACCATTTTAATTTTGTAGGATTCTGCAAAAGGAAGTATCATTTTATTAGGTATTATTTAGTTAAAAAACAAAGTTGATAATAAATTGGTATAAAAACAAAAAGAGGCAGTCTAAAAATTTTTAATTTGCACTTTATCGGCGATCAATAACATCGGCTCACGGAGTCAGCTCGGAAAATCCTCCCCACCTGCGGCGGGTCCCGTCCCTATTCGGGAGCCAATGTTTTCCTTAGCTGACTCCGATATCGCCTTTTTAATTATTGATCGCATAAAAGGCAAAAAGGAGAGTGACCAAAATGGCCACTCTCCTTTTTTACTATATAAACTTAAATAGGCTCTATCTTATTTTTATATCTCTCTTTTTTGCGTTCATCTTGTTATACAAGTCATAAACCAATGGCGTTGCAATAAAGAGTGATGAGTAAGTCCCTATTATTACACCAATGATAAGGGCTACCGAGAATCCGCGGATAACCTCACCACCGAACAGAGCAATAGAGATAAGCACTACAAGGGTTGTTCCTCCTGTGTTAACCGTTCTTGAGAGGGTGCTGTTTAGTGCATCGTTAATGTTCTCCTTAAGATCGCGCTTTGGATAGAGTGTTCTGTACTCCCTGATCCGGTCAAATATAATCACGGTGTCATTTATTGAGTAACCGATTATTGTTAGGATCGCCGCAATAAAGGATTGGTCTACATCCAGGCTGAATGGTAGCAGTCCGGTGAATATTGCAAAGAAGCTCATAACAAATATTGCGTCGTGAGTCAAAGCAACAACCCCTCCTGTTCCCCAGGTCCAGTTACGGAAACGGGATGCGATATAGACAAATATTGCAATCAGAGCAATAATTACCGCAATAAAGGCATCTCTCTTAATGTCGTCTGCAATTGTAGGCCCAACCTTCTCTGAACTAACTATTCCGTTCGGATTATCTGTTGTTGCGGTAAACTCCTCAAGAGTAAGTTCGTTCGCAAATAGATCTTTAAGTGCGTTGTAAACTTTGCCGTCAACCAGAGCGTCGGTAGCCTCAGAGTTGTCTTCGATCATATATTTGGTTGTCACCTTCATCTGGCTTCCTCCACCAAACTGTTTAACCTCAACCGATCCTTCGAACTCCTTTAGTAGGGCCGTTCTTGCCTCTGCAGTTGTTACATCTCTGTCAAATCTAATCACATATGTCCTACCTCCTGTAAAGTCAACTCCGTAAGAGAAACCTTTCACGAAAATAAAGCCCAGGCCAATAATTGTAACAACGATTGAGAATATATAGGCTTTTTTACGTAACTCTACAAAATCTACCTTTGTGTTTTGCAGGAAGTTGCGTGTATATTTATTATCAAATGTGATATTTTTGTTTTTATTTAGCCTCCAGTCAAAAATCAATCTTGTTATAAAGATAGAGGTTATAAGAGAGGTTATGATACCAATCACCAATGTTGTTGCAAATCCCTGAACAGGACCCGAACCGAATATCGCAAGCACCATACCTGTTATAATGGTGGTTAGGTTACCATCCACGATTGCAGAGTATGCATTTTTATATCCGTCGGCAACAGCAAGCCTTAGGGCTTTCCCGCCTCGAATCTCCTCTCTGATTCTCTCATAGATAATTACGTTTGCATCCACTGCCATTCCGAGTGTAAGCACAATACCGGCAATACCGGGAAGTGTAAGAACCTCTCCAAAAGAGACGAGCGCTCCAAACAGGAATAAAACATTAGTTAAAAGAGCAATATTTGCAACCAAACCGGCTCCGTTATAGAAGGCGATCATATATACAAGAACAAGAAGGAAAGCTATCACAAAAGATACCAGACCGGCATTGATAGATTCGCTTCCAAGGCTTGGCCCAACAACTGCCTCCTGAACTATTCTTGCAGGAGCAGGCAGCTTACCCGACTTCAAAACGTTTGAAAGGTCATCTGCCTCAGTTATGGTAAAGTTTCCTGAAATCTGTGAACGACCTCCGGTGATTTCGGAATTTACTCGCGGGTATGAGTAAACCATTCCGTCAAGAACTATTGCTATACATCTGCCAATATTATTTGCAGTCATATTAGCCCAAATTCTTGCCCCCTCTGCGTTCATTGCCATATCCACCTCAGGTGTTCCGCTGGTGTTTCCGAATGATTTGTTAGCATCAGTAACAACTCCTCCGTCAAGAGGAGCTTTTCCGTCTCTTGTTGTAGCCTTAATCGCTACCAGTTCAAAAATTACTCCTGCATCATCAATAGGCTTAACTGTCCACATCAGCTTAAGATCTGCAGGGAAGAGAGCCTCAATCTGTGATGATCTTAGCCACGCACCTATCTTGGCTGTATCTCTGTAGTGTGCTCTCCCGACACACGGCCCCGGGACAAGCTGTCCTTGAGCAACATTTGGGTTAAGAGCAAAGAATAGAGGGTTCTGCTCTGCAAGTTGAGCATCTGCGCCTGATAGAGAGTCTGTAGACTGAATCTGTGTCAATAACTTGTCTGCCTCTGTTTTTACAGAGTCTGCAACTGTTGCTACAGTTGTTGTATCTACTATTCCAGCCGGCTCTTTAGCTGCGTCAATCATCTCTTTAACAGCTTTGTTAGCCTCTGTCAGATATGTGTACACCTCTTGATTTTCGTATGTTTCCCAGAACTCCAGTGATGCTGTTCCCTGAAGAAGCTTACGAACACGTGCAGGCTCCTTTACACCCGGAAGTTCTACAAGAATTCTTCCTGTTGTCCCAATCTTTTGGATATTTGGCTGTGTTACTCCAAACCGGCGGATACGATTTCTTAATACATTGAACGAGTTTGAGATTGCGCTCTCGGACTCTTCGCGGATAATATCCAGAATTTCGGAATTTGATGTCTCCGGTTTAATTCGGTCTCTCATCTCATAAGTTCCGAATACCTGAGACATTCTTTGCCCTGGAGCTACCACATCCCAAGCCTCTCCAAACAGCACAATAAAATCTGTACGCGCAGGTGAGAGGTTAGATTTGGCTAACTTGATAGCCTCAAGGAATTGTGGATTGGTGCTATTGTTTGAAAGAGAGGTAACCAGCTCCGGAACACTCACCTCCAACATCACGTTCATACCCCCTTTAAGGTCAAGTCCAAGGTTTATCTCCTTCTCTTTTATCTCTTTGTAGGTAAATCCCAGATAAACTTTTTCTGCTGTTATAGAGTCGATATAGTATCTCTCCTTAACCCTGTTTAGTGAATCAAGATAAAAAGCCTTGTCCAGGTCCGAAACTAATTTGAAAGAGGGAGACGATTGCTCCAGTTTTACCGCATTTGCGGCATACTCTTTGGCTTTACTCTCCTGATTTCTGGTAGCCCAGGTGAATGACAACTGGTATATACAGGCTAAAGCGATTAAAATTGCCACAAGTCTGATGGCGCCTTTATTTTGCATGGATTATTTTGTTTAAATTATATAATTCAACGAAAATTAGAGCACAAAAGTAGTATTTTTTCCCAAAATATAAAGAAATTAGTACTTTTGTTACATAATATATTTCCCAATGTATGAAAAAGTCTATATTCTTGCCTTTGGTTCTTATGCTTATAGGTTTTCCTGCGGCAGGACAGACATTAACAGATACAAAATTTGAAAGTGCAGAGAGACTCCGCAGAGGTTACCGCTTCAATGAGGCAATAGAGCTATTCAAAGAGATTTTAATTGAGAGCAGCGACTCCCTCATCGGCCATAAAATCAATTCTTTAATCACAAAAAGCGAAAACGGGCTCAATATGCTTCAGTATGCCTCTCATCCTGTTGTTACAGGAAGGGCATCAATTCCCGTCTCTGATTTCGTTTTGTACTATCCGGACTTTAAAGATCGTGCTTGGGTTAAGACTCCGTCTAAACTTACAGGTTCCGTTGAGAACCTGGCTCTGAATTTGCCAAACGCAATCCTGCTAAAAGAGGGAGATAAGACAATTCTATACTCTGCTCTCAATAAAGAGGGTAATATGGATATCTACAAAATACGTGAAGTTGATGGTAAAGTATGGTCTATCCCGGAACCGCTTAACAGCTTTATAAACTCATCCGGTGACGAACTCTTCCCGGTTCTGAGCCAAGACAAAAAGCAGCTTTTTTTTTCATCAACAGGTCACTATGGGATAGGTGGTTTTGACCTCTATGTAAGTTATTGGGATGAGACAACAAACGACTGGGGGTTACCCCAGAATATGGGGTTTCCTTACTCGTCGGTAGATGACGACATTCTGCTGATTCACAGCGAAGATGGTCTTAACACATATCTCTGTTCCAATCGCAACTCTATTTCAAAAGATTCAATCGATATATACCGCTTAGACTTTGAAAGCACACCCGTAAAAAGAGCACTAACATCAATTGATGAGGTGTTGGAGATTGCAGCATTAAGAGTGCGCATATCAAGTGAATCTACCCAGGATAGTGCAAAAAAAGAGGTTATGACATCGCCTGAGACAGAGGAGTACAAAAGGATGATTGTTGAGGTGAGGCAGATACAAAATGAGATAGACAGCACAACCGGAGAGATATCTGCAAACAGAATGCTCTACAATACAGTTTCAGGAGCAGAGGAGAGGGCAAAGCTTGAGAAGAGAATCTCTCAGGGTGAGCTCTCTTTACTGGATATGCAGTCCAGATTAAGAGTTGCGAACCTTGTAGTTCAACAACGGGAGATGGAGTTCCTAAGCAAGGGAACCATTATGCCTCGTAACGAGGAGTTCTTCCGTGATGATAATAAGAGGGCTGTAGTTAATAACAATCTTGAGCCTTTTATTGTCACACCCAAGAGCTTGGGAGAATTTCCCGAGCTTACTATTCTGGAGCCTGTAGAGATATTTGACTACTCTTTTGGAATCGGCGAAGAGGCTGTAATGGCAGAAGATCATACAATACCGGATGGATTGGTGTACAGAATTCAGATCTTCTCTCTCACTAATCAGGCCGAACTCAAAAGCTTCAAAGGGCTAAGACCTATATTTGAAAACAAGAGTCAAACAGGAAGATGGATATATACTGTGGGGCAATTTTATAATTTTGCCGATGCCTCAGAAATCCTCGTAAAGGTAAAAAGTGCGGGATTCCCATCTGCCTTGATTGTCGCATACGAAAACGGAAAGAATATTACAGTACGGCAGGCCAGAATTCTTGAACAAACTATAGACTTGAATGTTACATTCCAGATAAAGATAGAGGGCTACCCTGCCGGAATGCCGCAACCTGTTCTGGAAATAATCAGGGGTAATACAGAGAGAGATATCGCAAAGAAGATTGTTGATGGGCGAGAGCTCTTTTTGGTAGGTCCCTTTACAAACAAGCTGGAGATGGAAAAAATTGTGCTTCTTCTTAAAGAGATAGGGGCAGAGGGAGTTACAATTGAGGAGATTAAAAAAAATGAAACCAAATAGACACACCATATGACACTGATTATAACCTTAATTTTATTGGGAATTTTGCTTATCGCAATTGAACTGCTCATTATTCCCGGCTTCGGATTTGCTGGGATTATTGGTCTTATTTCAATAGTAGGCGGTATTATTCTATCATTCACAGAGTTTGGTCAGGTTACCGGGCTTTTGGTTCTGGGTGGTGTAATAATTTCGCTATCAATTTTTACCTGGCTGATTCTAAGGTCAGGAACCTGGAAGAGACTCACCCTCAAAGATAGTATCAGCTCAAAGGTTGACACTAACCCCTCTGATAAGGGCCTTGAACCAGGGACAAAAGGGGTCGCTCTAAGCCGACTCTCTCCAATGGGTAAGGCGCGGTTCTCAAATATAGATACAGAGGTTCTTTCTCAGGAGGGAATAATAGATAGTGGTACTCAGATTGAGATAACACGCATTGAGGATAGTAAAATTATTGTAAAACAGATATAAAAATTATGGAAAGTATTACTGTATTTCTTGTTTGGATAGGTATCTCCCTTGTGGGACTTACGATCCTTTTGTGGTTTTTTCCTGTCACCCTCTGGTTTCAGGCACTTATCTCCGGAGTTAAGATTTCTCTGCTTCAACTCGTTTTGATGCGATGGAGAAAGGTTCCGCCGGGAACAATCGTTATGGCAATGATCACCGGTACAAAAGCCGGTCTTCAGTTAAACCCTAACGAGCTTGAGGCACACTTCCTGGCTAAAGGAAATGTCTCTAAAGTTGTTAATGCTCTGATCTCTGCCGATAAAGCAAATATTGCTCTCAACTTTAAGATGGCCGCTGCCATTGACCTTGCCGGTCGTGACGTATTTGAAGCCGTGCAGATGTCGGTTAACCCTAAAGTTATTAATACCCCTCCCGTAACAGCTGTTGCAAAGGATGGTATCCAGCTTATTGCAAAAGCAAGGGTAACTGTTCGTGCAAATATCAAACAACTTGTAGGGGGAGCCGGAGAAGAGACCGTTCTAGCTCGTGTGGGAGAAGGCATAGTATCCAGCATCGGATCTGCAGAGAGTCACAAATCTGTGCTTGAAAATCCTGACTCAATCTCAAAAGTTGTTCTAAATAAAGGCCTTGATGCCGGCACTGCATTTGAGATTCTCTCAATAGACATCGCCGACATAGACATCGGAAAAAACATTGGAGCCGCCCTTCAAATGGATCAGGCCAATGCAGATAAAAACATTGCTCAGGCCCGCGCAGAGGAGAAGCGCGCTATGGCAGTTGCCCTTGAACAGGAGATGAAGGCCAAGGCACAGGAGGCACGAGCCAAAGTAATCGAGGCAGAGGCTCAGATTCCACTTGCAATGGCAGAGGCGTTTCGCAGTGGCAATATGGGTATTATGGACTACTATAAATTCCGCAACATACAGGCCGATACCGAAATGCGCGAAAACATAGCCAAGCCGCAAAAGTAGTATTTGCAGATTAAAAAGAATTTGTATCTTTGCACTCCCTGCTATAAAACGCAGGGTTTTGGTGAGGTGGGTGAGTGGCTGAAACCAGCAGTTTGCTAAACTGCCGAACTCGTAAGGGTTCCGGGGGTTCGAATC
>PHCZ01000003.1:194102-205509 GCA_002840895.1 Bacteroidetes bacterium HGW-Bacteroidetes-8
CTTAGAGGGGAAAAACAAAAACTTATGCGCAGCATAAAGCTTTTTCTTCTTTGAAGCACCCCCAATAAGGGATCACCGAGTGAAACGAGGCAATCCCTCTCTAGTATATATATTAGATTTATAATTAACTATAATATTGACAATTCCACTAAAATTCAGCTAGCACCTTTGAAATATTTCAGTAATTTTAAGTCATAAAAGAATTCGTGATGAAGTCAGATGAAATTAAAAACTTGTTTACACAATTTGAAGCTGTTGCTTCAGAATTTGAAGGTATTGAGTGTTGGAGTGCACCTGAATTACAAGAATTACTCGGATATAGTAAATGGGAAAACTTTGAGAAGGTTATCATAAAAGCGAAAGCTGTATGTAGAACTGCAGGAGAGTTAGTAGAAAACCATTTTCCTGATGTCAGGAAAATGGTAGAGATTGGATCAAAGTCAGAAAGGCCTATAGATAACTAGGTATCCTTGCTATTTAGTTGCTCAAAATGGGGATAGCCGAAAAGAAGAAATTGCATTTGCCCAACACTTAATAACAAAAGCTAAACAACAACGATTTATGCCAGTGAAAATGAAATATTTAGAAGCGAGTTTTTGTCGAACCAGACAATCAAAATAAATTCATTCGGGAACAGCTAAAAAAATATGTAGATACCAATATGCTTAAGGTCTTATAATAAACTATCTTTGCACCCCAACTAATGAAATAATGAAAAATAAGAAGTTAACAATTATGGAGGCTGACTTCATTCTTGCCAACCGCAGAGCATCAAGAAATGAAGAAATCGAAGCCCACGGGCGCCAGGTCCAATCCCGAGCAATGGTTCACAAATCGAAAAAGATTTACGACAGAAAACAAATTAAAAGAGCTGCCAACAAAAATGATGACAGCTCTTTTTTATTGTGTTCCAGCACTGGCATTATAGTTGTGTTCTCAGGTAAATCAAGCTTTTACATCCCGTCCCCGTAAGTTACCACCGGTATAAACGAGAACTCTGCTTTATTGTTAACAATGCTTAGTGTTTCGTCGTATGTACCAAACTTAAGTTTCAACTGTGTTACTGTTGATGGAATAACAAGAGTGAGCTTAAGATTTGCACTCATATCGTGGTATACATTGTATAGCTTGCTTCCGTCGGGAAGAGTTATTGTAAGGGTATTCTTTACAGGAACTACTGTTGGAAGACCTGTAATTGAAACCTCAACATTTTTACTTGTAGACCAGCTAAAACTATCGGGAACCTTAGCATCTGCCAGCTTGGTTACATCTTTGGGTGTGGTTCCCGGGTCAGGAAGGTTTTGCTTAACGCAGGACACAAGCCAAAAAGTTGAGATCAGTATGATTATAGTTATGATTCTTGTTTTCATCTTTTCAATTTTTAAAATTACAGACTCCATTAATAAATTTTAGATGCATCTCTGTAGCCCGGAAGATTCATAAACCAATCCGGAAACTGAACTCCTCCGGAAACAGCCCACTCAGTAAAGTGCAGATGACCAAGATCAATTGATACTTTTTCAATAGGATAATCAAATCCCTGAATTATGTCTATTGCCCAAGGAAGATTATTAGAAGTTTTGTAGTATCTGCCTGTAGCCGGGTTTGAACTATCGTCTTTCGTTCCAAACAGACCGGTGTTGGCAAGTGAAGAGGGATATCTGTCCGGGAGATGGACCTCTTTACCTCTCTCCCGGTTTATAATCATATACATATTGAAAAGAGCAGGGTTGAGCTCTGCTAGCGTCAGAGTTCCACCTGCAGGATTAACTCCGTTATCGATAAAGGTTGTTACTACCTGTTTGCTTTGAGGCATTATGTAAGGAGCCAATCTCTCTGTGTTGATTCCTATTCCAACTCCGGGTTTGGACATTATATTGAAGAAGTTGTCAAAAATCACAATGTTTGCATAGGTTTGACCCGACTCTGCTCCATTTGAGGCCATTGTGAATGACCCGGGAGTGTTACCGGTAACCTTTGATATCTTATTCGGGGCTATTCCGTCAAGCTGGTATGCAAGGCCATTATTGTAAATTGCACCTGATGCTCTAAGCATAAAGGTGCTTATAAGCTCTACAACTTTACCTGAACCATTTGTAACGGTATTGAAGTTATAACCAACCACAAGGTCATTAAAGTCATAGTCCCCTTTGGCTGGCCAGTTATCTTCAAAGGCAAGTGCTCCGAATTGTGATAGCCCTGGATAGTAACTGTTGTGAGAACGGTAAGGGTCACTAGGGTACTCATCCTGAGTATCCGGAACTCCATCTCCATCGGTATCGGTTGGAACATTCACTGGCAACGGGTTACAAGAGTTGGACGGGTTGGACCAGTATGTACCGGGGAAAATATAGTCATCAGACAAGACTCTTCCGTTTCCTCCCTGTCCCAAATAGCTCACCATTATTTTGTAAAGCGAAGTTGAGTTGGCAATTGCAGCAGGTATTGCGACTATAAAATTCTCAACATTATTATTTGTTACGACAAAGTTGTATGAATAAAATGTCACCGGAGTGCCCTCATATAATGTTCCAGGTGATGATGCATTGTAAGGGATATATGACACCCTTACTCCTCTGGAAATTGGGTCTGTTCCGCTTCCAAGCCTTGCCTTGAATGTAATGTTTCCTGAGCCCACCTTCATCCAAGGTGTCTTAATGTAGGTGTCATTTATATTGGAACTATTAGAAATCATTTGAGTTTTAAGAGAGTACGAGCCCGAAATAACCTCTGAACCAGAGGATGTATACTGCTCATAATCTAAAAAACGCCAGCAATTGCCTACTTCAATTGCCCTATTGCCCGACTCTGCATTGAGAGTGAGTTGTTGGCCAAATAGTCCTGACGACAATCCCAAAAAAATTATTGTCAGATAGATATACTTAATTTTCATATTTAAAAAATTACGATAATATTTCAAATTCTTTTTATTAATAATTGTGCTAGAAAAAGAGGTAATAATAAACAACTATTTATAAGTTTTGTTCAACAAAGTCTACTCCTCCTAATAATTTACAACTAAACTGCAGCAAAGTCAAATAGGTAGGCTTATAAATCAAAACAAAATTTACTGATTGACAGCAACATCCCATATGTTGAATCACATTTTTTGCAAATGTAAAAACAAATTCTTAATTACCAACTCTATCATTAACTCTACAAGCTAATTAAATCTTAATTTAATTTTTGGTTTTATGAAAAAGATATTTACCTTTGCAATCCCTTTCCAAAAGGGACGCTCTTTTTAGTTTTTTCGGGGTGTGGCGCAGTTGGCTAGCGCACCTGCTTTGGGAGCAGGGGGTCCTCCGTTCGAGTCGGAGTACCCCGACATTAAAGCGGCTTGATTATTCAGGCCGCTTTTTTCTTATTTTGATATTTAATCGCTATGAAAATTATCACTCTTACAGACAATGTTGTAACCAGAAGGGGCCTTTTAGCAGAGCACGGCCTCTCAATATATCTGGAGGTTGACAATAAGCGGGTGTTATTCGACACCGGTCAAAGCTCTGTTTTCCATAAAAATGCAATTGAGTTGGGTGTAGATATCTCCCTTGTTGACTCTTTGGTTATAAGCCACGGCCACTACGACCACACCGGAGGAGTCTCCACCTTTTTAGATGTAAATAGAAGTTCAAAGATTTATGCAAAAAGAGAGGCATTTCTCCCAAAATATCGAGGGAAAAGATACATTGGAACTGATCCCGGACTTATTATTCCAGAAGATAGGATTGTATATACATCCGACATTTTTAAAATCAGTGATAGTTTGTTTATTGTTTCCGGCCCGGCTCTGTCAAAAAATGAATCTACCCGGAATTCAGAGGGCTTCCACTCCGAAGAGCAAAGCGTTTTAATTACAGACCCATTCCTTGATGAGCAGTATCTGGTTTATCAGAGTGAAGAAGGTCTCACAATAGTCACCGGTTGCTCTCATCTAGGGATAATTAACATAGTACAGCAAGCTACGGCACTATTTAGTATGCCGGTAACTTCAATTATTGGAGGGTTTCACACATCAGAAATGGAAACAGAAGAGTTAAAAAAAATAGCTGTTTTTCTTTCCGGAGTCTCCCCTTTAAGAGTTGGTGTCTGCCATTGTACAGGGTTGGATGCATACTGCTATTTTAAGAAAGAGCTCACTTGCAATATCTTCTATAACTATTGCGGTAAAATTATTAATATTTAGAGCATTTTACTTATCTTCATAAAAAATTGATATGATTTTTTACACCAAACCAATTTGAATGATTCGCCCACTTACTCTGCTCTCAATATTTTCACTCCTTTTGAGCATCTCTTTACCGGCACAGGAGAAGAGAGAGAGAGAGCTTGAACTGAACTCAGGAGCAGAGATAGTGAGCAGCTATATCTGGAGGGGGCAGAACTACAGCCATACACCTTCGCTCCAGCCTTGGGCAGAGCTCTCCTGGAGAGGCTTTACTTTCGGTACCTGGGGTGCCTTTAGGATTACAGGTCAGGGAGATGATGAGATAAACTTCTACATTTCAAAAGAGACCGGGCCACTTACAATTGCAATCTGGGACTACTGGTCCTACAGTAAAACCAACCCGAGTCAATATTTTAATTATGAGCCCGCAACAACCTCTCATATGTTTGAAGGGCAGGCGATGCTCTCTTTTGGAGAGGAGAACAGATTCAATTTTTTATTCAGCTCAATTTTTTACGGCTCAGACCCCTCAAAAAGTATTTATGGTGAAGCAGAGTATGTCAAGTCATTTGGGAGGAATCAAATATCCCTCTTTACCGGATATCAGTTTAAGGGGGAGTACTACGCATCCTCGGCAGGATTTGTAAATCTCGGGTGCTCATATCTCCGGCATTTACCTCTCAATGAGAAGTTGGCCTCATATATATCACTATCCTTTATTGTAAATCCCTCTGCATCAAGCACATATTTTATTGTAGCAGTAGGCATATGATTAAAAACCACCCAATGAGAAAAAAAGCAGGAATAAACTCCAGATTATTACAGATTATAGCCTTTTCAGGGATAAGTTTCCTTATCCTATTTGTCGCAATAATAGTGCTTCAGAAGCGGCAGGCAGATATGATTCATAAGGAGTCTCTTGAGCAGTTTAACAGGGAGGTCTCCTCAATTATTAATCTCAAAAGTACCGGACTCCGGCAGATTGCATTTGACTACACTTATTGGGATGAGTTTGCAGAAGTGATGCAAGCCGGGGCTACAAACGAGTGGTTCGAAAATAATATCGCAACAATTCTCTCCTCTTTCGGCTGTGATTATGTCTCAGTCTACGATACTACCTATAAGCTTGTATATGAGCATCGTATTGAGTCTCAAAATCTATCACGTGTGATTCCCTCAGAGGTATTTCCCCTGCTTAATGAGAAAAAACTTCTCAACTTCTTTATTGAGACCAAGTCCGGGGTTATGGAGGTTGCCTCGGCGTCTATACACCCCACTTTTGACAGAGAGAGAAAAGCTACGAAACCATATGGCTATCTATTTATCGGGAGGCTATGGAACAGTGAGTATATTGGAGCTCTATCTACACTTACAAACACCTCTATCTACTCCCGTGAGATCTCAAAAGTTGAGAAAAACGAAAGATCCCTAAAGCTTAAGAGCTACTTCTCTTTTACCAACTGGAACGAAAAGGAGGTTGGGGGGCTCTGGTTTGTCCGTGAAAATCCGATAGAGGGTCTCTATAATAAAAGTTGGATTTATATGTTCTTCATTCTCCTTTTTTCAATGCTAATTATTTGGTTTTCATTGCGCTATTCTATTAAAAAATGGGTGGTTAACCCTATTAATCTTATAGAGCTCATTTTAAAGAGAGAGAGCATTGGTGATATTTTAAAACTCAAAAAATCTTTTGGAGAGTTCTCCCAGATCGGAGTCTTATTTGAGAGGTATATAATTCAAAAAGAGGAGCTCAAAGAGGCAAAGGAGAGGGCAGAGAGGGCAGATCTGCTTAAAACACAGTTCCTCTCTAACATAAGCCACGAGATAAGAACACCTGTAAACGGAATAATCGGTTTCTCGGAGCTTCTCAAAGACGAAACAATAACAAAAGAGCAAAGGGAGGAGTATATCTCTATAGTTCAGAGCTCAGGAGAGAGAATGATATTGCTTATTAACGACCTGATTAATATGTCAAAAATGGAGTCAGGACAGGAGGTAATTATTGAATCTACACTATCCCTGAACAGCCTGTTTGAACATCTCTTTAACTTCTTCAAACTGGATGCCAGTAAAAAGGGGCTATATCTAAAGTTTGCAAATATGGGGTCTGATCTTCTTATATCCACAGATAGAGAAAAATTGTTTATTATATTAAACAACCTCATTAAGAATGCAATAAAATACTCAACCAAAGGTACAATAGAGTATGGGTACAAAAAAGAGGGTGAGATATTAATCTTCTTTATTAAGGACCAGGGGATAGGAATCTCCGATAAGCTTAAGGATATTGTTTTTGATCGATTTATTCAGGGAGAGTCGGAGAAAAACAAAAATTATGACGGGCTTGGGTTGGGGCTACCTATTGCAAAGGCCTACACCGAGCTTCTTGGGGGTACAATTTGGTTCGACAGTGAGTATGGTAAAGGAACAACCTTTTATTTCACACTCCCATACAAGCTATAATTAAGAGAAATTCTGTCCAGGAGTTTTCCAGGAGACTATTTGCTTCCGAAGCTCTTCATAAATTGTACCCTTTCAAATTTCTCGGGATTGTCAATATTTGCATAGTTGAGCCTCCCTTTAAAGTCCGATATATTTTTGAACCCTTGGGTGTCCATAAACAGATGAAGGTCGTCAATTGATTGTCTTATAGCATCGGCACCCTTCTTATATAGAGCCGTGCACATCTGGGTTGTAGATGCTCCTGCAAGAATCTGCTTAATAACTGCAGTTCCGTTGTGAATTCCGGTACTTGCAGATAAGTCAATTCCTGGAACCAAGGCAGATATTATACCCATCCATCTTAGTTCGCGCAGAGACTCCTCAGGATATGAGAAAGCATCTGCAGGAAAAATCCTGATTCTCTTGATATCTATATCCGGACTATAGAAGCGGTTGAACATAACTACTCCTTTTGCTCCGTGGGCTTTAAGCCCGTTTACAAATCCCGGAAGATTTGTAAAGGTGCTTGCAATCTTTACAGCTATAGGTATCTTAATTTGTCTGGAAACCTGAGCAACAACATTTAGATACTCTTTTTCTACATCCTCAGATTTTTTGTGAATATTAAGAGGAAGAGAGTAAATGTTGAGTTCCAGACCATCTGCACCTGCGCTCTCAATATCCTTTGCAAATGCTGTCCACTCTCCTGTTGAGTAGCAGTTTATACTTGCAATTACGGGGACGGAAACACTCTTTTTAACATCCGAAACCAGCTTAAGATATCTATCTATTGAGTTCTGTCGAAGATAGTGATGCAGATAATCTGCAGATTCCGGATAGTCGTGAGACTGAGCCTGAAGAAACTCTGCCTCATTCACAATCTGCTCTTCAAAGAGAGATTTTACCACAATAGCGCCAATTCCCGCTTTCTCAAACTCTACTACTCTGTCCAATTGCGCGGTGAGTCCGGAACTTGCTGCCATTATCGGCGAGGTTAGGGTCAGGCCCATATAATTTACAGAAATGTTTGACATAATATGTGGTTTTAGATTTTTTCAAATATCTTTCTAAAGCTAACCTTATCTTCAATTATTGCTCTTAAGTTTGCCACAGGTATACGCTCCTGCTCCATTGAGTCTCTGTAGCGGATTGTAACTGCATTATCTTCGAGACTTTGATGGTCTATCGTTATACAAAATGGTGTCCCAATCGCATCCTGTCTGCGGTATCTCTTCCCGATGCTATCTTTCTCGTCATATTGACAGTTAAAGTCCATCTTGAGATCGTCCATTATCTTTCTGGCCACCTCGGGAAGTCCGTCCTTCTTAACCAGTGGTAAAACAGCAAGTTTTACCGGAGCCAGAAATGCCGGCAGCTTAAGGACTACCCTCTCCTCTCCGTTTTCCAGCTTCTCTTCACTGTATGCAGTTGAGTAGACTGCGAGGAAGGTTCTGTCCAACCCAACTGAGGTCTCCACCACGTATGGGATATAGTTCTCATTGGTCTCCGGATCAAAGTACTGCATCTTCTTTCCTGAGAACTTCTGATGTTGAGACAGATCAAAATCTGTACGAGAGTGTATCCCCTCCAGCTCTTTAAAACCAAAAGGAAATTCAAACTCTATATCTGCTGCTGCATTGGCATAGTGTGCAAGCTTTTCGTGATTATGATACCTGTACTTGCTATCTCCCAGCCCCATTGCCTTGTGCCAGCGAAGCCTGGTCTCCTTCCAGTGTTCAAACCATTTGATCTCCTCTTTTGGACGCACAAAGAACTGCATCTCCATCTGCTCAAACTCCCTCATCCTAAAGATAAACTGCCTAGCTACAATCTCGTTGCGGAAAGCCTTTCCAATCTGTGCTATACCAAAAGGGATCTTCATACGACCGGTCTTCTGGACATTGAGGAAGTTGACAAAAATTCCCTGTGCAGTCTCCGGCCTAAGGTAGATTATATTTGAATCTTCGCTCACACTACCCATCTGGGTTGAGAACATCAGGTTGAACTGACGAACCTCTGTCCAGTTGCGAGAACCCGAAATGGGGCACACTATATCACAATCTATAATTAGTTGACGCACAGCATCCAGATCGTTTCTGCCTAGAGTGTCGTTCATCTTCTCCCTCACCTCATTAGCCTTAGCAATATTCCTCAGCACATTTGGATTGGTTGCACGGAACTGAACCTCGTCAAAAGCATCTCCAAATTTCTTCTTCCCTTTTTCTACCTCTTTAGTGGCTTTCTCTTCCAGTTTTGCAATATGATCTTCTAAAAGCACATCTGCACGGTACCTCTTCTTGGAGTCCTTGTTGTCAATTAACGGGTCATTAAAGGCCCCCACGTGCCCCGATGCCTCCCAAATTTTCGGGTGCATAAAAATTGCTGTGTCTATCCCCACAATATTCTCGTTAAGACGCACCATTGCGTCCCACCAAAACTTCTTGATATTATTCTTGAGCTCCACACCAAGCTGACCATAGTCGTATACAGCACTTAGGCCATCATAAATCTCACTCGACTGAAAAATAAACCCGTACTCTTTGGCGTGTGCAATAAGGCTCTTGAATAGCTCCTCTTGTGTCATAATTCTATTGTTTATAAAACGCGAAATTAGTGCTTTTTATAGAATTTTTATACTTTTGCTCCTCTTATATTTAATTAAATTAACTAAAACTGTTGATGATGCGTAAATTCCTTTTTATAATTATCTCCATTTTTTCTTTATCCTACGCTTTTGCACAGACTCCGGCAAGCTGGAGATTTGAACAAAAGGATAATGGCGATGGAACAATTGACCTGATATTCAAGGCCGAAATTGAGCAGGGGTGGTATATGTACAACACCGATTTTTTTGAGAACGGCCCTCTGCCTACCACTTTTGAACCACAACCCACGAGCGGGTTTGAAACAATCGGGAAATTGAAAGATCTCGCTACTGCAAAAAGTAAATACGATAAGGCCTTCAAGATGGATGTGCTCATTTTTGAGCAGACTGGTTCTTTTGTGCAGACAATAAAAAGAGTTTCGGGCGATAATTTCAAGATCGACGGATTACTCACATATCAGGTATGCAACGGTAAGGAGTGCATTATGGAGGAGATGGATGTCACTTTTAGCATATCTGCCACAACAGAGAGTGCCCCTGCAGATGTCAAAAAATCTGAGGAGTCGACAGAAGAGTCTGCAACTGATGGCCTTTTAGTCTTTCTGTTGATTGCTTTTGCTGCCGGTCTTGGTGGAGTTGTTACACCGTGTGTCTTCCCTATGATTCCTATGACTGTAAGCTTTTTTATAAGCGGTTCCGGTAAGAGAAGAGAGGGGATAATCAAGGGTCTCATTTTTGGGCTCTCAGTTACTCTGATATACACCCTTATAGGAGTTTTAGTTGCTGTATTCCAGAGTACTGATGCTACAGATGTTATGGGTTCTCACTGGATTCCGAATCTAATCTTTGCTGCTCTTTTTGCCACTTTTGCAATCTCATTCTTTGGCGCATTTGAGATTACCTTGCCGGGGTCTCTTGCCAATAAGGCCGACGCAAAAGCAGATAAAGGTGGCTACATTGCATCGTTCTTTGTCGCTTTTGCAATGGTTATTGTCTCGTTCTCCTGCACAGGTCCATTTGTTGGGTCAATTCTTGCTGCCTCTGTTACTGGTGGTCTTGCGTTAAAACCAATTCTGGGTATGATGGCATTTGGTCTTGCCTTCTCTCTTCCTTTTGTACTATTCTCTCTCTTCCCCTCTTTAATGAAGAAGATGCCTAAGTCCGGAGGCTGGCTCAATGTTGTTAAGGTTGTTTTTGCCTTTGTCCTGCTTGCTTTCAGTTTGAAGTTCCTGGCATCTGTGGATGCATACTTCGGCTGGGGCATTATAACCAGGGCGCTTTTCATCTCTATTTGGATTGTAATTTCTATTCTTCTGGGAATGTATCTGCTGGGTATTATCAAGACCTCACACGACAGTGATGTAAAACACGTTGGTCCCGGCAGAATTATTTTTGCCATCGCATCGCTATCATTTGCTGTCTATTTAATCCCCGGTCTTTTCGGGGCACAACTTGCATCCCTCTCCGGTCTTATTCCACCTTCTGACGGAAGTACTCTGGTAATAACCGCCGGAACTACTTCTGCATCTTCTGGAGTAACAGAGACAACTACAGCCAGTATGGGGTTATGTGGTGAAGCAAAATACTCTACATCTAAAAACAGAGCTCCTCACGGCTTGTTTAGTTACTACGAAGTAGAGGAGGCTATTGACTGCGCAAAAGAGCAAAACAGACCGGTATTACTATCTTTCAAGGCTGTCACCTGCAGTGCCTGTAAAGTGATGGAGGCAACAGTATGGAGTGATGCTGCTGTTTTGGATATAATTCGCAACAAGGTTGTTCTCGCCTCTCTTTATGTAGATGACAGAACCGAGCTTCCCCTTTCGGAGCAGGTTACCTCTACAATTGATGGTAAGGTTAAAAACACTCTCGGACGGAAGTTAAGGGATTACCAGCTAAGTCGTTTTGGTGTAGCCTCTCAGCCATACTATGTTTTGATAGATCATAGTGGGGAGATTCTGGTTAAACCGGTAGGAGAGTGCTCCCTGGAGGAGTTCCTGAAATTCCTAAACAGCGGGCTTGAGGCCTTTGAGAAAACCTCTGCCAAATAATTTCAACAAAAAAAAGTGAGCAAAAGAGATTTTAGGGTTCCTTTTTAGGTCAATAAAGAATAACGGTGTCAGCACGGAAAATCCTCCCCAACTGCGTTGGGTCCCCTCCCTCTTCTTTTAGATTTGCACCGTTGTTTCAAT
>PHCZ01000014.1 GCA_002840895.1 Bacteroidetes bacterium HGW-Bacteroidetes-8
TGTCTAAGTCCTGATTTACTTTGTTTTGTTTTCATAAATTAACACGGTTTTTGTGTCAACTTTTTTCAGTACAAGACACGAACTGACAGTATTTTGTGAAACCCATTAATTATGAGACACTTGTAAATTGCATTTTTATGATTTTAGCAAATCGATATTTTTATATTACAGATATACAATTACTTACACATAATACTGTTAGTTAAAATGCAAGGATATAGGGCAATAGACCCGATGGAGATTCCGGGGAATCTTATCAAACTTATAGCTAAGGAGTGGATGCTTGTAACTGCAGGCACCAAAGAGAAGTTCAACACAATGACCGCGAACTGGGGCGGGGTAGGGTACCTTTGGAACAGACCGGTTGCCTTTGTTTTTGTACGCCCCGAAAGATTTACATACAACTTTACTGAGGAGAATGAGAGTTTTACACTCTCATTTTATGATGAGAAATACCGAAATGCTCTAAATATATGCGGAGTAAAAAGCGGAAGAGATTGTGATAAAATAAAGGAGGCAGCTCTTACACCAATTTTTACAAATAAAGGCCTCCCCGCATTTAGGGAGGCCAAAATTGTTTTAGAGGTTAGAAAAATCTATGCCGATATGCTCTCACAAGATGCTTTTTTAGATAAAGAACCAATTAAAAATCATTATCTTACAAAAGGCAATCTGCATAAATTATATATTGTGCAAATTGAATCTGTGTGGGTAAAAGTTTGATAAGTTGATTAAAACTTTGATAAGTTGATTACAGCTTTGATCAATTAACTACAAAATCCCACATATATTCAACTGAAGGGGGGCAGGTTATTGTTATATCATCTGTCCCGCAGTCCCATCTTCTGTTTTTGTTTAAGTCAAGAAGAGCATTAGTACAAGACTCTGTTGACCCTGCTCCTAACCTCCAGCTGAGAGTAACTGTTTTACCCGATTCAACAGTGAACCCACGAAGCTTCTCTCCGCCATTATCCACCTGAAATACTCCACCCACCAGCTTATGGTTACCTTGCTCTGTAAAGTAGTTGGGAGCAACCCAGCTCTCATCGTTTTCGTTGCAGGGAGCGAAAGAGCTGCCCATAGTCTCAAGAAGTTCATATTTAACTGTAGGGTTCGAATTTAGTGTAACAACGCGATAGCATCTGTTTTTAAAAGTAATCTTAATACTTCTATATGATCCAGCCGGTATCTCAACCGGTGGAAAAGTGTACTCTTCAAAATATTTCAGATCCTGATTTGTAACGGTTGTGAGTCTAACCCAGGTTAGATTATCTGTCCCTCCCGCTTTTACCTCACCTGTTGATACCCAAACATCCCCCACACAAAATTTTAGAGTAATCATAGTTGTCTGGGTAACATCTCCTGTCAGGTCCGGGTTTACGTATGGTGCCTGGAGAGAGTTAATTTGGGGGTTGCTCAAAGCTTTTTGCAGATTGCTTTGAGACTTAAGGACAACAGGATTAACCATTCTAAACTGGATAGTTCCAACCCCACCTCCATCTTTGCTGCAGGTGCAACAAATTGCTAAGATTGAAGCTATTATAAAAATTTGCAAAAAAGTTTTCATACGATATGCATATTTATTAAATGCCTGATTATCAATCAAGCCCTACGATGCTTGGCAAGGTTACAACAAAATATCTTTTGTCATATTGATCTGAGCAGTTGAGTGGTCTTTGTCGTAGTCGAATACCATATCGCCACTCTTTTTGACCAGCTCTACGTGGTTAAGTTTGAACCACACAACCATCTTACCTACCAAAACACCGGTGAGAACCTGAACGGTAAGGTTGCCGTTGGATTGCTGCACAATGTTAATATTGGCGTTGTTTTTTACACGTATCTGATCGAAGTAGATATCCTTTCCGTTTTGAGTCTGGATTGAGATTACACCATTGCTGTTTTTTACAAAGTTGATCATTCCAAGATTCCTGTATAGATTTGGGCAGTTTTTGCTGAATATTGGGTTGTATTTGTCCAGAGTACCCCTTGCATCGTTTCCTGAGAGGGTTGCCCCCATATTTTTAACCAAAAGGATCGCTGCAAAAAGACCTGCAATACCTTTATCGGTATTGTCCATAACCATTGCATCTGTCTCTTTTTTTAGCATCTCAGGTGTTGCAGCAACAGCAGCGCTGGCATACTCAGCCTTTGCAACCTCCGGAGTAGAGGAGAAGACTCTATTTACAATTCCGTTGTAGACAATATTCCCGTCACCCTCTGCAAAAAGCCCGTAACCTTTGAAATCTACAGGTGCAAAAGTGCGGGTGAGTCCAAGACTCGCTCCACCGGTATTATAGGTAGCGCTAAAGGCAATAGGCGCATTTCCCGGAATTGTGTCCAGGTTTAACTTAGACAACCATTTCACCGCTCCACTCTTACTGATGCAGGCAACAAAAGCATCCTGAGAGCCCGGGTTTGAACTCAATCTTGAACCACCAAGTGAGAGGTTGCCACGGAAAGAGCCTGCCACATAAACATCATCCCCTTTGCCTGCTGCAACAGAGATTCCGACGCTATTCCCGGTTGACTCCATTGGCAATACCCAAACTGCATTATCACCACTCATCCGTCCAACAAATCCCCGGTTAAGTTCTCCTGCGTTAGGTAGTATTTTCCCTGCAAATGAGGCGATTCCGGTATAAAACCCGGTCAGAACAGTTGACCCGTCTGAGAGGTATGATAGGTTCCTGAGGTTACTTCCGGGATAGCATCCACTCTCCTGTACAGCAGACCAAATCTGGTTCTCCCTCTCTGAGGCACCCCTTATGTTATTCATTGGAATCACAATAGGTGAAGATTCACGATACTGAGGCATTGCGCTCCCCACAGGAGCACCAAAGTATGTGGGATCTGCAATTACGTATCGAGTTTTATTGATGTTGATATGATCTCCCTCAACCAATGAGGAGAACCTGACGGCAGTTGCCATATGGTCCGGGAACTCTACACCAACCATATCGAGTCCAACTAGATCTCTTACCAGATATGAGAAGAGTACCGAACGATCTTCGCAATCGCTATATGGGTAGAAGAGCAGCTCCTCTGCAAAGAAGAACTTTTCGTATCCAAATTGCTCAATATCAGTTTTATATTTAAAAGAGTTCTGGGTAAAGCTAAGCAGGAACTCAACAGCTTGCTGTTCGCTCATCTCCGAGATAATTGGTTTAAGTGATGCTGCAATAGACTCTTTAGCCTGAACAGATACTGCAGCATTGAAGTAGACAGGCATCTCAAGCTGTGGATAATCTTTGTAAAGATCTACCAACCCCTGGTCATAGTTGACCAATATACTGTATTGTTTGTCTTTGTGAGTGAAGTCAAGATTTTTGGCAGAGAGCTTTCCTCCCAGATTCATTGGAGAGTAGATGTTGAAATCTATAACTTTGCCTGCTGTGAGAAAGTCACGGTCATAAGTTCTTATACTGCTTCCGGTGGAGTTTGTCACTATATACAGGTACTTGTCTCCCTCTTTGAGAAACTTCATCCCATAGACACTATTATATGAAGGCAAAAGCAGTAGCAGATTGCCATTAGATTCAAACCCTATTCTTACCCCATATCCGCTCCTAACCATCATAAACCAGGTAGAGAGAATCTCTCCCTCTCTGTTGCCGGGGTAGAGAGATTGTGCAACCTTGTTAACCAAAAGATAGTAACAGTAGTCATTTAGATTCATATTTGCTTTATGAACAGAGAGTTGCTCAATAAGAGATGAGTATCCAGAAGCACTTGCCCTCTCCCAGTATGCAGATATTGCCTTCTCACCTGAAACGCCAAAGAGATTTACATCAAAGGCAGGGTCGTAGCTAAGATAGATAGGAACACCATAAAAGTTAACTCTTGCATTTGCAAGATCAAGAGAGTTGTTAACCGATTTCATTACCGGAGGGCTTACAAAGGGAGCCTTTGTCGGAACCGAAGATACAACTGTTTTTACCGGAGTGAGATTGGCTGCCTTTTTTGAGATAGCCCCCATCTCCTCTCTTTTAAAATCAGGAATAACAGCAGGTTTAGGTTTGGATGCTCTCTTCTCTGCAGCGTAGGCGTTGTAGGCTTTCCACTCTTTGTTGAGATACTCTTTATACTCCTTATCCTGTTTATTAAGGTAGTCGTTGATCTCTTTAGCCATCCTTGCTATATATATCTGCTCCTGCTGGACGAATTTCTTAAAATCTTCAATCTCTTTTTTCCTGTACTCTTCGTAAGTCTGCGCTTTGAGAGGCATATATCCGCAGATACACAGAGTAATTAAAACAGAGAGATTTTTTAATATTTTTTTCATTTATCACTCGTGTTTATTTGTTCTATTTGGATAATTGGATAAAGCCTGTCCGAAACCAGGACCAGCTTTTTAAGCTTAGATCTTACCGTGTTGCTCTCTGCAGTACGGCTAAGGTGCTTTATATGTTTGCTGTAGCTGTCGGTAACCTGACTCACGGAAGGGTTGCCATAGTCCAGTACACCTGCAATCTGCCAAAGTAGGGCAGTCATAAATGCAGGCCAGAGCCCCTCCACAGTGGTTACACCAACAGCACCATCCAGATTGGGTTGCTCAATTTGTGAGCCCCTCTCCGGAGAGTAGAAGAATTTTAGATTTTGTCTTGAACTCTTTACTCCGTTGAAGGATCCAGTAATGGTATACCAAATATTATTAAATGAGTAGACCTCATATTTCTCCTCGCCGGGTCTCTCTCCCGGGTAGTTGTGCGGATATGAGTGATAGTTTGTTCTGTATATATGTTGACCCCTTTCAAGAATGTTCTCAATATGGTAAAGAGAGCACTCAAATTTTAGTCTCCCCGGTTTTGGAAGAGTCTCCTGTGTTTCCGGCAGAATCTCGGCAAAAAGGATAGTCTCCCCACTGGAGAGAATATAGGAGGAGATCAGTTTCAGACTGATAGTCTGCGGAATTCCGGCCTCAATATTATACATCTCTTCGTATCTGGAGACCTTGGTAACACTTGTCTCCCTTTGAGAACTGAAAAATTCTGCAACCATATTAACTTTTACCTGCTCCTGCAGTGCAGCCACCATATGTGCTCTTAACCACGCCTGATTAAACCCTGTTAAAGAGTCGTTTTTTGGATCTGATATTCCAACAACCACCCTCTTCTGCTCGTCAAAAGGGGTGCAAAACTCCTTTGGAAGAAATGATTTTACCGTAATCGGTATCTCATCTGCATTTTTGCCGGTGAGAGAGTTGCTGTTCTGGGCAGATATTGAGGGGCACAAAAAGAGAGTGCACAGAGTGAGTGTCAAAAAAGTGACAAGAGGTGCAGATATTGTCAAATAATATATGCGTAAACTTTTCATCTTATACTAATTAGCTAATGATTAGTGAGATGCGTTTCCAAATAATAAACCACACCGGCAATAGATGCCGGTGCAGTTTGTCGAGGCAATAGGGTAACTATTTTCCCAGTTTGCTCATCTCCTCTTCAAAGGTTTTTTTGAATTTCTCGTAGTCATAATCTACTTTAAGAAACTCATCCCTTGAAAATCTGTTGTTGATTGATGTAAGAATCTCCGGGCCACCAAGTTCTACACAAATATAAGTTTTGTAGTTGCCATCTTTTGTTTTGGTCATCTGCTCACAAACGGTTCTTGTGCCAATGAGAGTCTGGCTTACAACCTCTCTGCTTAGCCCCTCATATCTGTTGCTAAGATCCTCTTTGTTATTGTGGGTAGAAGATTTAACATAGTTGTCAATCACACTTTTAACTGTGGTCTCGATTTGAGCTGCCAAACCTGCTCTTGCATCGCTCATAGCTTTTTTCTTGGAGGTCATTTGATCCATACTGGTTCCGATAGCTGTGAAGCGAAGAGCTGTAGCATCACTCAGATACTGAGGCCCGCTGCAGTACATCTCAACAAGTTTCTCATCCGGAACAGCTGCTTTTGGCGCGCCGCACGATGTAACGGCAATAATAACTACTGCAATTACCATTGTAGCCATTAAAAATTGAGCAATTTTTTTCATAATGATAAAGTTTTTAGGTTATTGGGACATTTTTTACCAATCGGTATTGTATGCTTGGTTGTAAATTCTATAAGAGCCACTCTCTCCGCTCGTATTATTTATATACTGGATAAAACCGTTCATCTGAACAACTGTTTTTCCGAGAGAGCTGCTCTGAGCAATATTTACAGGGGTCTCAACTACCAGGCTAAGGTTGTGAATACCTTTGCCGGAGAAGCTCTTATTTACATTATCAACTATTATTTGAGGTAATCCTTTGAATTCAAGAATAACTTTTGTCACTGTAAACGGAGCATCTGTTTTAGAGGATATTGCAATGTCTACTTTAGCGCGTGCAACAGAATCCAAGTCAAGTTTCTCCTTTCTGAAACCTATAGCCTGACTCACAAAGATGTCAACTTTTGTCTGATTGATATCGAAGTAGAATACCTTCTCTACATTATTGCTGCCAAAACGGTAACGAACTACAACACTGTTTTTAAGATCACCATAACACTCCGAGTAGTCATACTTAATGTTCCAAACCCCCTGATAGTGGTCTGTTCCGGTGAACTTAGCACACTCGCTTCGTACAATAGGCTTTTTAACGGTGGTTATCACCCTCGAGCCAAGTTTTAGTACATATCTTACGGTTCCAAGAGTGCTTCCGGCATCGGAGAGCTCAATTGAAGAGAGCATAGAGTTGTATCTGCGAATTGCCAGATTTGCAACATCTCTGCGGCCATCCATAAAGTAATCTGCAAGAATCCGGAGTTCGCCAATAAGGGACTCAATCTCCTCGACACTTGAGGGGTAGAAATTCTCTGCAGCCAGCCTCTCAAGCTTTGCAGTCAGCTCTTCATCCCGCAGTTTAAATTCAAAAGCGAGCCGGTTCATATCCACTACCGGAAACGGATACCTTATGTGGTATGCATATTGGGTACCCAACTCTCTGGACTGTAACTTCTCCCAATAAAACCCCTCTGCCTGGGCAAGTGAAATCCCTTGCAGGAAAGGAACTTTTTGAGACTCAGAAGTTGTGTTGGAAGAGAAGGTCTCAAGAAACATAAAGACATTTTTTCTGTTGGATACCTCCTCGGTGCGGATGTTTGTGTTGGTTTTAACATTTACAGCTATCGCCTCTACAATGCTCTCCTTAATCATCATCAGAGCCTGTTGCCGGGCAAGATCCAGGGTTGCTCCGGTCCCCACCACAATTACATAATCTTTCTCCAGCCCATTCACCCACTTTGGCTTAGGACCGCTCTTCTCTAATACCTTATCCTGTCCGCTAACGAAAAGAGGAATGAGAGATAGTAGAATGAAATATAATACCTTGGTTTTCATATTAGTAACGATTTCTATATAACCAACCCCAGTTATAGTTGTAGTTATTCCAGTAGGTTGCCATTGCCCAAGCAACGGCAACATCTCTCTTAGCCTTGATTATCAGACGCTCTGTCTCTACTGCATCGTCGTAACGCTTCATTTTGAAGCCCCATACATTGGCACCGTCTGCAATCATCTTTTTGGTTATGACATCTACAAGCTTGGTTGCATCCTGGTAGCAGGACATATCCGGAGTTATCATTGCCAGATTTTGAGCGGCAAGATCTGCATCCATATTAGCCCAGGCTGCTCTGGCAGCAGACATATACTGAGTGCATTTGTAATCTGCATAATTTTTATAGATATCTACAGAGAGATCCATACACCTGTCATAACACTCGCGGCAAACATCCGGAACGCTCATCAGATAGAAGAGAGCCTCCTCGTACTGCTTCATACCGGAGAGTGATTGAGCCTTCTTTATAATGGCATCACACTGTGAGTTATAGTACTCAATAATCTTATTTTTGCCGTTCTCGATAAACCCCTTGAACTGGCCTGCCCTGGCGTTTACATTGCGAATTCCGGAGATGTAGGCTTTGTCTTCTGTCTGCCCCACACCCTTTGCAGCCATTGTGGTCTGAACAAAGATTGTCTGATTGATTGCATCCACAATGTAGAAGGTGATCTCCATATTGAGAGCAATCATTGGTGGGGCGGTGGGGGTCACATCCTTTGTGAGGATATTAACCATCGGAACTATACAAAATCTAGGATCAAGACCACCTGCGCCAAGACCGTTGATGGTAGCTATCTGCATCATCTTGTTCTCCAGCAGTTGTCTGGCAGATTGAGGTATGTTCTCTGCCATATCCGGAACCATTACAGCGAGTGCAATTCTACCCAGATCGTCACTTTTCCCTAAAGTATTCTGGGCAATACCGCTCTTAATGGTAATGAAGATAAGCAGTAGTATAAAAATTTTTTTCATTCCTAATTGATTTAAAATAGTTTAAATGCTTCTTTTCCGGCAGTTTGTTACTTCTCTCCAAGAATTAACCAAGCCTCTCCCAAACCACGTAGGTAGAGTTTAGACTGGATCTGATATTTGTCGGTAAGGTGTTTACGCAGATCGCTCACAAAACTCCTTGTATCAACGGCTCTCTCTCTTCCGCTCTGTAGCTTCATAACTGGAATACGCACCTGTTCAAACCTCATCTGATTCTCGGTAGCGTCAGAGAGATTAAACCTTCCTTTAACACAATTATCTGCAAACCAATCTTCTATAATAAATGAGAGCTCTTTGGTCTCGCCGGCGGATTCAAATTCGCTTTCGAGATTTTCGCCCCAGTTATTGAACACCTTTACAAGAACTTTAACCTCACGTCCATTTTCAAAGAGGTCGTCGAAATGTCTCATCAGGCCGGCGTTGAAGCTGTCCATATGGCTCAGAACTGCCTCCTCCATAAGGATTTCCGGAGTTGCTGATGTAGATGGTCTACCGGCTCCGGCAACACCCGACACCTGCTTGGCAGTATATGCATCCAACCCTCTCAGGTTGAATACCATATATTTGGATGGCCCCTGAGCTTTAAGATCAAAATCCAGATCAAGAATAATATCTGCCTTGGCAACCCTTTTGAGCACATCTATAGGACTCTCAGACATCTCCGAACCCGAAGATGAGCTTGTGAGCATAGAGCTCTCTGCACTCTCCTGCATCATATTACGCATCTCAGCCTCAAGGTCTTTTAGCGGGAATCCTCTATCTGCCATCATCTGCCCCATCTTGGTTATAACCAGACGCAAGTTAGGGTCGCTCTGCATAGCAGCTCTGTAATCCGGAAGAGTCTGAGTCATACCCTGATTGGTGAATGTAAGTTTAAACCCTCTGCTAAGGCAATATTGATCACTTGGCATAACCATAATGGTCGGCTTTTTTGCCTGTCCATAAAAGATTGCAGATACAGAAATCAGTAGAGTGGTGATAAATATTTTTTTCATAATTTAAATAGTCAGATATTTTAGTAATTATTTTCCAGAATGTTCTGTTAAAATCTTGAGTCAAGCTTTCTTGCTATTCCGTTAGCCTCCAGCTCCCGGCGAAGTGCATCGTACATCACCTGAGCGTAGATTGCAACCTTGTACCCCTTTTTTATCTTAAGCCTGTCCGGCCCTGCAGGATCTGCATCGTTTGTAAGTGCTATGTACTGCAGATATTTGCCTCCCACCTGAAAAAATGTCTCAAAATAGTCGGCGTACTTATTCTCAGCTCCGGACTCACTGCAAAGAGCAGGAGTAGGGGCAGCTCCGGCACCTCCGGGAAGACCTTTGAATATACAAGCAGCAACAGCATTGGCTTTTGCATCCATAACAGCCTCTCCTACATTCTTTCCGTATCCCCAAACTTTAAACACCTTTGTTCCGTCCATCCCAACACCCACAGGAGAGATCTCATAGTTGTACATACTGTTAAAGAGTATCTTACGCTCTTTACGGGATTGTGCAGATGTAACATTGGCAATGAGAATCACCAATATCAGGAGTGACAATATTTTTGTTATCTTTTTCATTTTATGCAGATTTTTTATTTGTTAGTTCAGTTATGAGTTTAATAGACCAGTTATGAGTTTTATTGAAACCAGTTAGAACCCGATTCTGATGCCGGCAAGGATAGACATACCGCCTCTTCCGTCATAAACAATATCCCAATCACCGTAACTTACGTCGTTTTCATCTTTGGTATCTCCGGTCATATAATATCCCACACCTCCGAATAGCTGAACGTTGTGCTTAAGGTTAATTCCAAGGTTGGCCCCACCTTTGAAATATACGGTTGACTGCTTAACCTGAGCAGCATTTTTTGTCTCCTCCAGACCTATACCTACATAAGGACGAAGCTCGCTGTTTCTGGTAAGTTGCAGACCTTTTGCCAGACCACCTCCGTAACGAGTGAATTTAAAAGTGACAGTGTTGTACTCTTTTGATTCGTAACCACCCTCAATATAGAGGAAAAGAGCTTTTACGCCAACATAACGCCCCATCCTTAAGTCCAGACGGCCATAGATGCCACCGATTTCACCAATCTCATAGCCTGCAGATAGCTCCCCTCCAAAATCATTTCTCTGCTGAAGCAGATACCCGGTTTGCAACCTTCTGCCGCAGGTTTGATAGAACTCGGTTGTTGGAGATTTGCCGGTTGCAACCTGCACATTGTCTGCAATTTTTGGTGTTGAACGTACAACCCCGCGAAGTTTTTGGGTTGTTAAGTTGCTCTTTTCGTCATATACATACTCGTATGCGAAAAAGCGGTAATCTGTTTTGATACCCTCTTTTTTCCCGATTTTTGCCCTTAACGGGTTAACCCCATTAATTGAGGTTATAACCTTAAAGTCCTCCACCTTCATCTCCAGGTTGTAGAGAATCTCGTTATAGGCATCCTGTATCATCTTGGCCATCAGCTCGTCATCTGTTTTAGGTTTTTTGGTACCAACAAGCGGAATAGAGCTGGTTTTTGTAGATACAGACTCCGATGCAGTGTTCATAGAGGTGGTAACAAAGACAAGAGGAATCTCAATTTTTGAAAGAGCAATCCTTTTGGTATCTTTTACTTCCGGAGTATCTTCGTCATAAATCCAATTATCGTAAATCTTGTTGCGAATCTCTTCGTTGAAATCAATTTTATAGAGATAGGTCTGCACACTAGCCTGCCATCCTCTGGAGTCCTTTACTTTGGCCTCCTCCATACTCTTAATGTCATAGAAATCTGCAACAACAACATAACTCATATCAATGAGCCTATTGCCGAAATCTTCCAGCTGGGCATTACCCCTCTTTGTAGTTTTAGCCTCCAGATAGGCCTCGTCAGTGGCGTTGAACATACCCCTTGAGTGGACAAGGTCCAGTGACATCTTCCCCTGACTATCCATTGAGTACCATTTAGCCACAATATCGTTGGCAACCCTCTTCTCATTGAGGCTTTTCAAGATAAGATCTGCTTTGTTGGCACCAATGTAACTTCTCTCATAAGGAGAGTTTAAGGTAATGTAATTCAGATTGTTATTGTAGTACTTATCTGAAAAAACCAAAGATTTGAGATTATTTCTTACAAAATTATAGTGATAATCCCCCGGGAAATCAAGAACCATAAGCGTAACGGAACTTCTGTTGTAGGTATCCGGTACCTTAAGCATTTTTGCGACATCTTTGCTTTGAGCCGTCGCCATCCCGATTACACAAATCAGGAAGAGCAGCGTGAATGAAATTTTTTTCATAGTATGTTTTAATCAAATTAAGTTTTGGCAGAGCAGCATTAGGTATGAGCAGCAATAAATGGGTATGAGCAGAAACATCAGGCATAGCCGAAACCTCAAAATCCAGAATAAATTTAGTCAATAATTCTAAAATTATCTGCAAAAAAATGAAGTCACACTATGTTTTCTATTGGTAAATAGTAAAATTTACGATTTGATGATTTATTCTCTATTTACTGTTACCTGCTATACTCTATGTGTTCTCGTTATCAGATGATAAAGGTAGAATTTTTAATTTGTATTTTAATACTATATTTTGACTCACTAAAAGATTGAATCACAAATTTTAACTCATAACTTATACCTTTACAAGCGGGTGTAAAAAAATAATCAGATAACCTTACGGCTATTCATAAATCTACTAATACATTAATTTTGTGTAATTATTATGCACGAAATACCCAAGTGTAAAAATTATAAACATCAACATTTGATTTCATTTTTATATCTATATTTATGATGATAAAATTGACCAATTTTAATCTTAAATGTTAACCAATTATTAATCTTAAATGTTAACCAATTATTAATCTTAAATGTTAACCAATTATTAATCTTAAAAACATACAAAATGATCCGAAAACTTCTTATCAGCTTTACACTGCTGTTTCTAATATCATCTGCAACTATAGCACAAGAATCACTAACTCTCTCATTAGCATCATTCAACAAATGGAGCAAAGTTGTAAGTAACACCGGCTACCCTCTTACAGAGTCTTTTAATAACGGTAAAGTTGAGTACCGTGCAAAATTTATGCTCTCTATGGAGAAGGCATTTATTGTACGAGTTACACCTTTGAGCAGCTTTGAACCATTAATTTCCACACTTCATAACTTTGAACGATACCTCTGGAACGGATACAATGTTGTGTATGGCAATGTCAACACTAACACCTTTTTAATAATTGAGGTTCCGGAAAACAAGCTGATATTTTCAATAAAGGTGGAGGAGAAGATGAAAAAGCTGGATATGGAAGAGCTGGCAGAGAATGTAAAATTCAGGCAACTTAAACCTGTGGCCGCTCCCGTAAAAAAGTAGTCAGCCCGCTCTAATAAATATTCAATCTGTTAACATGTAATCTTTAAATATTGCTAAATGTCTAAAAATCAATTAATACCCACTACTCTTGGCAAGGTTATTCTTTTTTTACTTTGCAGTAATATGCTCTTTGCACAGGGCCAAACTGTACTTACAGACCCCGGTAGCTTAACCTCTTTCAGGTCCAATATCGGTATCAGTTATGCTTTTAGTGTAACCGGAACAGACCAGGGAAGCGTTTGGGGAGGTGCAGATGGTGTCTATACAGACGATTCACGTCTGGGTAAAGCTGCTGTTCACGCCGGATTGTTAAAGGTTGGAGAGCAGGGTGTTGTTTTTGTCACTATTCTGCGAGGTGCACCCAGATATTACGGCAGTCTCAAGAATGGAATCTCCACACTGGACTATGGTTCATACTCCGGCAGCTTCAAATTTGAGCCACGCACACCCACAGGTGTAAAAAGAGCAGAGCCGATAATTACCGGAGATGTTCTTACAGATCCCGGCAATTTGGTTAAACTGCGAAACAATAACGGATCTACATACTCTGTTTATGTTACCGGAACCGACCAGGGAAGTGTTTGGGGAGGTGCAGATGGTATCTATACAGATGACTCACGTCTGGGTAAAGCTGCTGTCCACGCCGGATTGCTTAGGGTAGGAGAGGATGGAGTTGTAAAAGTTACCATAATACCCGGAGCACAGCGCTATCTGGGGAGCACCAGAAACGGTATAACCACAAATCACTACGGCTCTTTCTCCGGTAGTTTCAGATTTGAATCTGTCGCTACAGGCAACCGGGGCATTGTATCTCACAATCCGGTTGTGGTTGGAAATAACCGACCTGCAGGCGGCACAACTCAATCTGCAACCGGCAATGTTCAATCTGCAACCGGCAATGTTCAATCTGCAACCGGAAGTGACTACCTCACCGACCCGGGCAACCTTATCAAATTACGCAAAAATACGGGAGTGACATACTCATTCTTAATTACCGGAACCACTCAGGGCGGAGTTTGGGGAGGAGAAGATGGAATCTATACAGATGACTCTGCAATAGCCAAAGCGGCTGTGCACGCAGGGTTGGTGGTTGTGGGTGAGCAAAAGGTGGTGAGAGTTACAATCCTACCCGGGAGGCAGTGGTACAACGGATGTTCCAGAAACGGAATCACTACACCTAACTATGGTTCATATGCAGGGAGTTATCGTTTTGAAGTTGATAGCCCGCAAACTATTGCTCCGCAAGAGGATATTGGAAGAGAGGTGCTGAGTGACCCGGGCAACCTTACAAAATTCCGTAGCAGTATAGGCGAAACCTTCAGGTTTTTGGTGACAGGCACCAATCAGGGAGGTGTATGGGGAGGTGCAGACGGTATCTATACAGATGACTCTGCAATAGCTAAAGCAGCCGTACACGCAGGTCTGGTAAAGCTTGGTGAGCAGGCAGTTGTAAGGGTGAAAATATTACCCGGAATGCAACGCTACACCGGCAGCCCAGCCAACGGCATAACCACCACCAATTACGGCGCTTTTGCAGGAAGTTTTAAATTCTTATGAAAAAGGGCTTTGGCAGTGTTTGATGAAACACGCAATATATCAATATTTTACAAATCTCAGTTTTCCGGTTTTGGAAAACTGCAATTTGCAACAATCAGAAAAACAATTAGTTTCATCAAACACTGCCAGAGGTGCAACCACGGCCTATCTGGTAGACCTTAAAGCCGATATCGGTAAGTTTTTTGCAGTCGATAATATTGCGCCCGTCAAATATAAAGGCGGGCTTTTTCATATTATCATAGATTCGCTGCCAGTCGTAGCTGCGGAATTCGTCCCACTCTGTAAGGATGGCAATTGCGTGTGAATCGTGGCACGCCTGGTATGGATCGCTCACAGCTTTTAGATGTGCTTCATTCTCTTCGTTACTTCTGGTGGCAAGATGCTCAAGATCGCTGTACATCTTGGACTGTGACACTTTCGGGTCATAAACGCAGATATCTGCAGTCTCCTCCAACAGAAGGTCTGCCACATACATTGCTGCTGTTTCGCGAGTATCATTTGTATCCTTTTTGAATGCCCAGCCAAGGAAGGCAATCTTCTTGCCTGCAACAGTGTTAAAGAGGCTTGTCACAATATTCTCAGCAAAACGCCTCCTCTGATAGCTGTTAATTAGCAACACCTGCTCCCAGTAATCTGCAACCTCATTAAGCCCCAGGCTTGCAGATATATAAACCAGATTCAGGATATCCTTCTGGAAACAGGAGCCTCCAAAACCGACCGAAGATTTTATAAACTTTGAACCAATCCTGCTATCTGCACCTATTGCGCGAGAAACCTCCTCTACATCTGCACCGGTCTTTTCGCATATAGCACTCATTGCGTTGATTGAAGATACCCTTTGAGCCAGAAAAGCATTGGCAGTCAACTTGGACAATTCACTTGACCAAAGATTTGTCTTGATGATTCTCTCTGCAGGGAGCCACCTTTGGTATATAGCGGCAAGCGAATCGATAGCCTCGCGACCCTCTTCGCTGGAGTGATCTCCTCCAATGAGCATCCTGTCTGCATTTTGCAGATCATTTATAGCTGTTCCCTCTGCCAGGAACTCCGGGTTAGAGAGAATCTGGAACTTGATCTTATTTCCTGTATTCTCCAGAATAGTCTTGATTGTTTGTGCAGTACGTACCGGAATTGTGCTCTTCTCCACTATAATCTTCTCCTGTGTAGCAACAGAGGCTATCTGCCTTGCACAAAGCTCTATATATTTAAGGTCTGCAGCCATACCCTTACCCTTGCCGTAGGTTTTTGTAGGGGTGTTAACCGATATGAAAATCATCTGCGCCTGCCGAATAGCCTCTTCAATATCAGTGGAGAAGAAGAGGTTTTTGCCCCTTACGGCAGAGACAATCTCCTTGAGCCCCGGCTCATATATCGGGAGATTCTCCAGGTCTGCTCCGTTCCAATCTGCAATCCTCTGAGTATTAACATCAACAACTGTAACCTTAATTTCCGGACAGTTGTGAGCTATAACCGCCATTGTTGGGCCACCTACGTAACCAGCACCAATACAGCATATGTTTGTGATCTTTTTCATAGGTAAAGTTTTTTCAAATTTAGTGAAAAAAATCATCTCAGAGCTGTAGTGCCATTTTGCACAAGATCAATTCATTAATCGTTTTGAGATTATGTTTTCAAGTTATTGAATACCAGTATTTTGGCACTACAGCTCTGAGATAAAAGGGACCGGCAAGTCTAACCACTTGCCGAGCCCTGCTACATAACCACTATATAGCTAAAACTCACATTATCAATGAAGCCCCACGACCCTTGGCAAGGTTATTCCCCTATTCCTTTGTCTATGGATAGCATCAGGTAGCCGATTCTATCTTTTGAGCTTTGGGATTTTGCTTTTTTAAGGCAGGTTTTAAGCTTAGCTCTTAAACCTAAAAGGTGTTTGTAGTAAACATCAGAATAATTTTGGTTTATCAGGAATTTGAGTGAAGAGAGTTGTTCAAATCCACTTTTCTCATAACCATTCTCACCACCAAGGCTATTCTCACCGCCAAGGCTATTCACACCGCCAGGGTTGTTCTCTTTTCCAGGGTTGTTCTCTTTGCCATTGCTGTTTGCCCCTGCAAAGCACTCCTCTTGGTTACCGTTTTCAAATATATTGTCATTAGGAAAACACCTCGCTCTTACATTTCTGTAGGAGATAAAGTTATCTTCATCTGTAAACTGGAACGCTGTGCTGTTTTTTGCTTTGGCTTTAATAACATTTGGCAGGTTTGCATTTGCCAAAAGAAACTGAGCGGTGTTAAAGAGGGTAGCAATTTGTGCTTCAGTAGGATCATCTCCTTTGCTCATATTTTTAAGAGAGAACTGTATAAGATCTCCAAACATCTCATCTAATGTATAAGGCCCGGCAGGATTTTGTCCTGCATTGTTTTGTCCTGCATTGTTTTGTCCTGCATTGTTTTGTCCTGCATTATTTTGCCCGGCATTCACATTTTGAGCAAATGCAACCATAGCCACACGCTGGAAAGCGAGCTTAACTAGGTTGTTTGCAAGGTAGCTCGAGAAGTTTGGATTCATTCCACTCATCATTAGCAGATCTTTATTGTCTACCCAGGCAAGATCTTCACTTTGGTTGAGCATATAGAGAAGACTCTCTTTTTGAATCTTGCGATCCAGTACCCTATAGGATGGCATAGGGTCACCCTCATATTTCCGGTTTATCTCTATACCTCCTATGTTGACCATCACACTCCTGTAGTAGTCGTAGAGTTTAAGGAAGATAAAGTCTATAAAGAGCTCTCTGTAAGACTCATCTGCCTCATCTTTATTCACCCATTTTGTTGCATTCGCGGCAACATACTTTAGTGTGTTTATACCATATTTTGCAGCTTTAATCTTGTCGTCACCCAAATCTTCAATTACTGAACGAGGGTCAAAATAGGCACTCCAGCTTTGCTCTTTTCCATAGAAGTAACGAGGGTCGTTAATCTTTTCTGAGATCATCTCTTTAAGTACACTCACTTCAGAAGAGGGCGTTTTAGCCTTGAAGATAGGTTTGTAGAGCCACTTTATTGCATAGTAGTCATAAACTCCTAAATTATCTGCAGTAAGTTTTACACCCTTCTCAAGATCACCCGGTTGGGCAATATAGTTGTACCGAATCTGATCCATTACAGAGGAGGTAATCCCCTCTCTTTGAGTAAAGGTTGCAGATCTCAAAGAGTCTACAGGCATCCAGGAAGATCCCGCCAGATTGGCTGTCAAACCCAGACAAAAGCCCATCTCCCTCATCATAGCCATCTCTATGGAAGAGCACATAAGATCTTGAGGTAGTTCGTATCCCCTCACACCCGGCTCAACAGCAGCGGTCTGATAGATCCGCTCCCTTTGCAGGGTTACAGGAGAGTCACGAAAGAACAGAATAGAGGCACTTAAAATCTCACCTGTTCTTGGGTCAATGTTAACCTGTCTTCCAATATTCCTGGAGGGTGTCTGAGCATATCTTACACAGTTATATGAGATATTGCCGGCGCTGAACTTGGGGTCCTGTGATTTTGAAGGGAAGTCTAAAACCCGGATAACATCCTTAAACCCAATTTTTTCAAAAGCATCATTCCATTTTAGCAAGCCACTCTTTATTGCCTCTCTCCACTCAGGAATAAACAGGGTATCTACATAGAAAACAATCTGCTTTTTAGGCTCGGTGATCCCACCCAGCTGAAAAATGTTTGCATCCTTAGGCTCTAGCCTCCATCTGTTAGCAAGGTAGTTTATCTCTGAACCCTGAATTTTGCTGTCGAACTTCTCGAACTCAGTGACCGAAGTCCCAATCCTATAGTCACCGTATCGGTGACGGAATCTCTCTTCGGGCAGTAGCATTAATGTGGTTCTAAGCTCAACTGTGGCATACTCGGCTCCACCCGACTCCATTCCAAGGAAGAAGGTTTTGAAGGTGTATGTCATATCGCTGATAACAGATAGGTTATTGTCGTACGACTCCACATCTTTAAGTGCACTCAGCTCTTTACTAAAGGTAGATACCTTTTGTATGAATCCGCCGAAAGAGGAGGCATTCAAAGCACCAATATACTTACTGTCAGATACAAAAAACGAAGTTGCATCAAAAACCACAGCACTGCTGTCTGCATTGTAGGCCAAAATAGGTTTAGAGACCAAAACCGAAGGTAGAGAGCTTCGCTCTATAGCCTCCTTAATTCCGGCCTCTTGGGAATCTACAATTTTAGTTATAGGCACCAGAGATATCTGAACCAGCGAATCTGTCTTTGTAAAGCAGATATGCTGCGGTCTCGATGCCCTCTGCCCTGCATAGCTAAGGCTCATATTACTCACATTATCTACCAGAGAGCTCATTAAAAAGCTCTTGTTTATCAACTTAACCGGCAGTTCAAAATATAATTTACCATCTACAATGTGTAGAGTAATTATACCTGCAGATGTTTTTACACTCTTCTTCTTATCAAAAAGCTTTTGGTAAGGGGTGAGCTTAGCGGTACTGTCTGCTTTTTTGACCGTGCTATTTGCCTGGGTGGTACTTGTACTTTGGGCGTTTGAGCTTAGAGCACTAAATACAATAACGCAGCAAGTGATAAGTGTCGGAAATATTATTTTCTTTATCATTTTCATCCTCGGGTTTGCTATTGTACTTTAAGAGAAGAATTTACCTTTTTCAACAGTAGTTCGTAATGGATTTTATCCTCTTTACTTACTCTTGATTTTTTCATTGACTCCAACAGCTCCTTAGTTTTAACAACATACCTGTAGTGGTTGCTCTCGGTGTTAAACACTATGCTGAACTTGGTAGATGGAACACCGTAGCCGGCAACCGGAGAGAAACCCTGTTCTGTTTGAGTTGTAAACTCCATTGCCTCCCTCATATTAATCATCTTTGAAAATCTGGATTGAGTATCCACTGTACGCAGAATATTAAACATATCTCCGGCAGCTCCCACTCCGCCCATAAGCTTGGCAGGGTTGCCCGAACTAAGGACCAGATTTACATACTCACTCTGAATAAATTTATCTATTGGGGTGAGCTCTTTTTTATCAAGAGCAGATCTCCATACAAATGCGAAAACATCATTGGAACACTCAAAGAAATCGTATGGATTCTTAGAGATCATTGCAGATAACATCACTTTTGAAGGAGCAGAGATAATTGCTTTGGCAAGAACGGTTTGGAGCAGATTAGTGGCAGAGCCCATAATGGTGAGATTGTTTTTAAGAGTCTCATTTTCGAACCAGCTCAGCTCATTAATCTGCTTCATTATGAATTCCAGAGAGGCCTTCTGTTTCTCCCTCTCGACACTCTCGAAAGGAACCATCTTATCGCCCACTTTTACTTCATTAAGATAGATTCCGCCAACGTTTGCAAACACGTGATTAATGTACCTAATATACTGGAAAACAATACCGTCATAGATTTCACTTCTATATGAAAAATCTTCGTCACTCTTATCTACCCACGAGTTGTAGTTTGCGATAAGATACTTTAGATTTTTAATACCATATTCAGATGCCTTGATAGCATCATCTCCAAGGTCTTCTGTCTGAGATCTTGGGTCAAGAGGGTAGGAGAGCTGCTTGCCATACCTGTAAACAGGTGTTTTAATAGCCTCACTAACCATATTGGATAGATATTCACTCTCCTTTGCAGGATTTTCAATTGTTGGGTAGTATTTGTAGTTCCACTTGATCATAAACCTGTCATACTCACCAAACCTTGGAGGTGTAAGCTTAACGCCCCTCTCCAAATCTCCCGGTTGAGCAACGTAGTTGAAACGTGCATAGTCCATAATTGAGGTTGTAGTACCTGTTGTGTTGGTGAATTTTGCACTTCTTAATGAGTCCACCGGAATTACGCTAGAGGCACTCATATTGTGCATAAAACCAAGACAGTGACCAACCTCGTGAGCTACCACATAGCGAATACCGTCACTCAGAATATCCTCCGGAAGACCCTTTTGCTGGAGCCTCTTATTGGCAGGAGATATCTGAACAAACATCCAGTTGTTCAACAACTTTATAATATCGTGATAGAGATATACAGATGCATTGATAATCTCGCCCGACCTTGGATCTACCCAGGAAGGACCCATTGCATTCTGAATTCCTATAGGGGCATATCTCACACAAGAGTACTTAATATTATCCGGGTCAAACTCAGGATCGTCAAGAGGGAAATCCAGAGCCTGAATAGCATTTTTAAAACCTATCTGCTCAAAAAGCTCGTTCCATTGCTCAACACCCTCTTTGATGAATGGTCTCCACTTCTCGGGAAAGTTGTTATCCACGTAAAAAATAATAGGTTTTACCGGCTCAACAAGCTTACCCGCTTTATAGGCTTCAATATCTTTCGGCTCCAGATTCCATCTGTTTGCATAGTAGATTACTTTTGAAGATTGCTCCCTCTCACCAAAGAGATACTTACCGGTATTGAATATCGCTACCCTGTAGTCTGCAAATCTCGGTTTAACAGGAGTCTCTTTTAACAAAACTATTGACCTGGTGGCAACACAGGTGAATGGCTCATCCTTTACAATGTTTTTGTTAGTCGTAACATCAGTTAAAGTATAATTATAGCTCAGTGTGCTGGTAACTACAATATTGTCGCTAAAAGATTTGATTGTTCCAAGGTAGGATTTATCCTGCTGGAAGGTCTCGGTTCTCTTAAAGCCATTGAACATTGTGTACTGGCTATATTTGTCAAATGGAGTAAGATCTTTGTTATCACTCACAAAAAAGCCGGTCATATCTACAATAACAGCAGAGCTGTCCTTGGAATATGCCTCAACCTTCATACTCTTCATAATAGAGCCTATATTGCTTTTTTTGATTGCCTTTGCAATATTGGAGCTCATATTATCTGTGACAACGTCGCTGTTAACCCTTCTCAACTGAACGCTCTCGCCCGATTTTGTAAATAAAATGTGAATCGGATCTGTCTTACCTCCAACAATACCGTTGGCATTATCACTGGTTTCGGTTACAGAAGAGGCAATTAGCATCTCCTTACCCAGCATATTCAACGGAATTTCGAAATAGACCTTATCTTTAATCTTGTGAAGAATAAACATTCCCCTGGCGGTTTCGTGTTTCTCTTTGAACAATTTATCGAAGGCATCTACAGAGTCTTTTTTTGCCGTAGCAATCTCCTTCTCTGTCTTTTTCTTCTCTTGTTTTACCGGATTTAAGTTTGCAGATGCATAAAGCCCGCAAGAAAACATAATCAGGGTACTTAGTACGAAAATCTTTCTCATTTAAAAATTATTATTTATTGTCCTTGGATTGTAAAATCTAGTATTTTACCGAATCCTGAATATTTTTTTGCCTGTGCTGCATTAAGATCACCTGTGCCGGCAGCTCCAAACGGAATTACATAAACCTCTCCCTGGAATGCCCCTTTTGAGGTAGCAACCACAATAGCTTTTGTGTTTAACGCAAGTGTAGGCTCATAGATAGGGCCGCTTGTTTCGTTATACTCCTTTCTGTTGAGACGATACCTTCCCTGAACAAAGAGTTTTGCCTTAGTAATGGTCTCACCTGCAGGTGCCGAGTACTTTTCGCTATATGATATAATACCTCCGCCAAAGTTAACTGCGTAAATTTTGGAAGGGGTTGCAACATACATAATCGGGTCAAACATATTGAAGAACACAGAGACTGCAGAGTTTAGAATTGTGGTAAGCGCCACCGGAAGCTCTACTTTTAACTTAGGATTAGATGGAGTCATATTCCAGTTTACATCGTAAAACGAGAACGAAATTGAGTACAACTCATAGTTGCCGGTTACGCTACTCTTAAGCAACATTGTAGGGCTGACACCGTCAATGGATACATCACCTGCGACTATTCTTCTGTCTGGAACGTTGGTTGGGTTAAATACACCTTGTGTTGTGTACTCACCACCGCTGGCCGGAGTTGTAAAGGTCATTGCTATATTGTAGAATTTGCCTGTATTGTTGTTATACCAAAAAGCGTATGGACCTGCTCCGGCGCTGTTATCTGGAACCATCACAGCGTTATCTACATAGTTTAGTCCCGAAGCCGGAAGCAAAAACGATGTGATTCCCTGGTTATTGGCAAATAGATAGGCCATATTGTTGGCTACAAGAATCCAGGTAGCGTTGTTTATTGTGTAGAAAGCCTGAGGGTCAAAATTTTCACCCTTAGCAGGGAAGAGCTGACCGGCACTCTTGTACAAAGAGTAGTTTTCACAATCGTACATAGAGATATCTTTGTTCTCAAAAATAGCTGTTATCACATTCTTTGTTAGAACTGAACTTGGTTTGTGAAGTGAGTAGGTCAGATTCTTGACAAGAGCAGGGTGTGCACTGCCTGTGGAGCTCTTCCAGATATTGTATTTAATCTTAACACCTGCACTGTAGGTAGATGTTATATCATTATCCATAATAAGTGAAAGATCGGATGTGCTTCCATCTTTGGTGTCTGCAATAACAATCCCTTCGCGGAATGCACTGCTCACATAGAGAGGCCAGCTTTTTTGATAATCTATACCGTGTTTTGCATCTGTAGCAGTGAAGATGAGAGTGTAGGAGGCAGATAGTATTTTATTTGTAATTGTTGTCTTTAGCACTCTCGCTGTACCTATCTCAACCAGGTCTGTAGAGCCTGGCGTCTGGTTTATCTCCCATTTATAAGTAACATCGGCCGGATTCGTAGTTGCCCCCATCTTAACAGTGGGGTCAAAGGTTACCTCCTCTAAATACTCAACCCTTAGAATTGAAGACATAGAGGGAGTTTCAATGGTTATTTCATCTATTTTGGAGGTGTCCAAACCCGATTTATCTACATAGCAGTGGCTCAAAAGCACAACTGCTAGCAGTAATACGATAGAATTATATATTTTTCTTTTCATTGTAATCTTAATTTAAAAAATTAGGGAATGTACACTGCACCTGTTACTCTTGGCTGGATATCTTTGCCGATATCTGTACCTGCATTGTGCTTTAGTCTTTCACCACCATTTGCAAGTGCGTATGCGTCCAGATATGTTTTAAGTTTTTGTGCATATAGGTCGGTGTAGTAGACTCCAAAAACAGCACTGGTTCCGGTACCCGGGTCTGCAAAACCGCTGGTATAGGTAGGCCAGTAGTTTATCGGCCACCCCAGTGCCTCCAGAATTGCCTTATGGGCATTAGGACTGTAGTATGTGATTACTGTGCTGGTCTTTGAGAGTGGAGAGAGTATAATACAATTGTATGTTCTTGTATAAGAAGAGGAAGAAGGAAATTTTGGGAGCATATTACTCCAAGAAAGAACACCTTTGCAATATTCGTTAGAACCCACCTTAAGGTCGTCAGAATCTTTAAGTTTTATACCCACCTTAACAGTAGCATTGTCTAGAGCCACATCCCTGGTAAGTTCAAAACGGATCCTGCCGTAATATTCACCTGCGGGTATTATTGCATCCACAATCTTATACTGAGTACTGAGTGCATCTGTCATATTGGCAACAACTTCATAGCCGATTACCCTGTCTCTGCTAACTGAATCTCCCGAAACTCTAACCGGGAAATCTACAATGTATTTTACCTGTGACAGAGGAACGTTTAAAAACGACTCATTCACATAGTAGATTTGATCTGCAGAGTTGTACCCTTTGTAGGTCCTGGCGTCTCCCGCTCCGGGAAACATAACGCCACTCTGTGTTATATCAAATACCATAATCTCATCCTTTTGGCATCCTGCTGTCAAGAGGAGAATCACAGCTAAAAGCAATATGTTTATTTTGAATTTCATAAATCTCTATTATTAAAATTACTGATTTCTTCCCATTTGCAACTCAGCAGAAGGGTATGGCAAAACGTAAATTGCGTCTGAGGCAGTTCCATTGTACCCCGGGATGCTCTCCACACCCAAACGTTTGTACAAAAAGAACATTGCACCCTCGCAATAAAACTCCTTGGCATACTCCTTTACGATTTCATTCATCAATACATTGGCATCTGTAGTTGTAAGATCTGTAGTGATTCCGCGTTTTTGTCTTACTATATTCAATAAGTTCAATGCGCCGGAGAGATCCGGAGTGCTCTTTTTGATCATACACTCGCTGGCTATATAATACGCCTCGGGCATTCTCATAAGCGGAATATAGTTTGTGGAGATCTTATTACCTCCGGCAGAGCCGAAGAATTTTAGCGGTGTGAATGCATTTTTACCATCCAGGGTAACTGAGTTGGGGATGAAGAGTTTTGAAAATCTAAAATCTGTGTTCCCAATTGTCTCTGCCTCATATACACTCATAATTCTGTTGTTGGAGACATATTGTGCCTTGATATCACTTGCTGCGATTATCTCCAGTTTGAAATAATCTGCAGTTCTTAAGGTGAGGTTTTGAGTATTTAGTGACATAAGGTGCTCAGATTTCATAACGATGTCATCTGTAACACTAGTGCTGGTTGCCCAGGAGGTAAGACCTTTTGACTCACTTTCGTCAATAACCTTATTTGCAAGAGTAAGCGCTTTGGATATACTCTCACTGCTCCCCTCCCACATATATACCTTGGCAAGCAAAAGACTGGTTGCGTAGTAGTTAAACCTGTTCTGGCGGTTGTTAAAGAAGCCATCTATATTAACCTCAGTGTAGTACGAAGCAGGGTGCAGCTTTGTGACTGGGTCTATCTGCAGCAGTTGAAGAGCTGTATTGAGATCCTCTGTCATAAGGTCGATTGTCTGCTTGTAGGTAAGCTGAGGAGTCATATCCTTGTCTAGGGTAGTTACATAAGGCACTGCAAACTTAGATGCAAGGTTGGCTCTGGATTTAAGATTCCCAAGACCGTAAAGCCTCATAAGGTCGAAATGCATAAATGCTCTTATTGCAAGGAGTTCACCTTTGATTACAGAGTAGTTTACGTGGTCCAGAATATTTTTGTTAATCTCAATATACTTAAGTGCATTGTTAACATTTGAGATAACATTATATGACTTACCCCACACTCCGTCTATATATTTAATAGCGTTTGAAGATGTGTAGTTGTATTGAGATATGCTGTAGTCATTATTTGAAGATGCCTGCAGAGTAACAAACTGACCTGCCATTAACTCAATAGTAGACCAGGTAAGGGCTCTTCCATAGAGAAGATCGTCGGTCATAGCTATATAGCAGCCAATTAATGCCTGTTGAAAACCGTCGATAGAGCTAAACTGTGCCTCCTCCCTAATTTGAGAAGGTGGCGTCACATCCAGCCATTCGCTGCAGGAGCCGAGCAGAAGGCTGAGTGATAAAATTGCTGTTTTTATTATATTTTTCTTCATAACACTCTAATTAAAAAGTAATAGATAATGAGCAAGAGATCGTTCTTGCAAACGGGTAATCCAACCCTCTCTCTGTCTGAATTGACGAGATTTTAAGGATATCGTTCATATATAGAGAGAATCTCATTCTCTGAACTCTCCAGCTGTCAATTATTGATTTAGGGAAATCGTAGTAGAGAGTTGCCGTTCCCCAGGTGAGTTCGTTAAAATCCTGTACAAACCTGCTGGTAGCTCTTGTCATCTCCTGACGTGCAAGAGGGTCTCCCTCGTACTGGAACATCCCAAGCCTTTTATAGCTAGCTATTTGCCCAGGGTACTGCCATCTTCCGTCAAGTACTCTTTTATCTACATTATAGTTAATATTTATGTTCTCGACTCTATCCACAAGGGTCTGGTTATACACCTGACCTCCAACAGAATAGCGGAAAGTGGTGCTAAAACCGAAACCTTTGTACTCTGTAGTGAAGCCGAAATGTCCTCTTGCCTTTGGTCTGTCGATACCAACCACAACAAGGTCCAAAGGATCGTAAACATAGGTTCTTGACCCATCTTGTTTAAGGTAGATCTCCTGACCGTTCATAGGGTCTATCCCCAAAGAGCGTACTGCCCAGATGGAGTTCATAGACATCCCGTCGTTATATTTAAGAACCGGTCTGTTGTTGCCTTTATCTGCAGCCTCTTTCTCCTGAAGAGCGTTGTAGGTTCTCATACTCTCAGATAGACTTACAATCGTATTAGTATTTGAGACAACAGACCCGAAGATGTTCATAAAACCGCTCTCTTTTTGCCATAGGTTTACATTTGCAGTCACCTCGATACCTCTGTTTCTAACAAGACCCAGATTATCTTTAACCATATTGAAACCAGTTGATGTAGATACAGATACATCTGTAACCATATTCTCTGTATAACTGTCGTAGTAGTCTGCTTTCAATTTGAAAGTGCCTATTGTGGCATCTATACCCACATTGTAGTCCTTCTTTTGCTCCCATTTAAGCTGAGGGTTAGGCAGGTTAAAGAGATATGCACCTGTCATACCATTGTAATTGTACTCGGTGAAGTATTGATATGTACCAACAGCATAACTTGTGTTAAAGTTCTGATTGCCGGTTACCCCTACAGAGCCCCTTATTTTAAATTGTTTAATTAGGTTTGAATTCTGGAGCATACTCTCGTTATGAACATTCCATCCAATACCTATACTCCAACCCGGTGCCCATCTGTTGTCCTTTCCGTAAAGTGAAGATGCGCTTAACCTGTAAGTTGCATCTACCAGATATCTGTTGTCGTATGAATAGTTAACAGTTGATAGAAAACTAAGCTCTCTGTTTAGCGAAGATAGCCCCACAGGCCTTGTTCCCTGTGCATACTGGCGTGCAAATGTGATATCTGCCGCCTGGTTGTTCGGGAAACCCTCCGCAATATTTACATAGGCAGAGTATGAACTCTCCGAAACAAATGCACCAACATAGGCAGAGATAAAGTGTTTATCTATATCCCTTGTATATGTTGCATTTACGTCGCCCGAGAAGCTGCTGCTTTTACCGTTATCCAATCTGTAAGATCCTCTTCTCATCTTTAGCTCTTCGTTTTGCATATAGCTGCTGTTAGAGTATTTTGAGTGGTTGGATGGCAGAAACTCATCTGCATCGCCTCTTTTTGCAGAAACTCCAACACGACCGGCAACCTTAATAAATTGTGAAGGTCTGTACTCAACATAGAAGTTATTGAGAAAATCCAGATAGCTGGTTGTTATACTTGTTCCAATAGTTGCATCGTACATTGGGTTTGGAGTAAATGTACCCGGCTCTGCCCATCTGATTAGCAGACCGGTTTCGGGATCATTACTTCTCCAGTATGGGTTCATCTTTGCGTAAGTGTCAAATTTGCCCCAGGGACTCTCCTGACCAAAGTTGCTTACTGCAGTCATAATGTTCCTGAATATTACATTCTTATATCTATATGAGAGGTTTACGCTACCCGAGATGTTTCTTCTGAAGGACTCCTTCATAACACCACTTATGGTATTGTATGTAAAGTCTGCAACCCCTTTAAGGCTTTTGCTGTCTCCAAGTTCAATATTTATATTGTGTTTTGAACCAACACCAGCTCTTAGCGGTTTCGCCAGCCAGTATGTGTCAAGTCCCTCCTCGATAAGCTTCTTGCGACTGTTGTAAAGTTTATTGGCCTCCAGCTGAATTTCAATGTTGTTAGGGAAGGAGTAAACTCCCTCTATTCTCTCAACTTCGAGTTTCTCTGCAGCATTTGTGAGGTTATAACTGGTAAGGTCCGGAATTGAGATATCCATACTTCCCGTATAGGTTACCCTCTGCTCGCTACCTCTAAGTTTTTTAGTCTCAATTACAACAACCCCGTTTGCAGCCTTTGAGCCGTAAAGGGCCTTTGCAGATGCATCCTTTAGAATGGTAACACTCTCTATCCTGTTCATATCCATATCCATAACTCTCTCTACAGTAGTTACAAAACCGTCAAGAATAAAAAGAGGTGTGTTGGGGATATTGCTGTAGTTCCCTTTAAGGTTAATTCCGACACTGTTATCTGCAGGGAAGCTTGATGTTCCCCTTAGCTCCATTCCCGGAAGTGCATTTGGATTAGATCCGTTTTGGATATTATCCATAATGAAAAGAGAGGGGTCGATGTTTTTGAGTGACTCAAACACATTCGTATTACCTGCTCTGAGTATATCTTTAGCGGAGATTGATGATACCGACCCTGTAAAGCTCTCGGCCCTCTTATCTACAATACCTGTTACAATAACATCCGAAAGCAGATTTGTGCTCTCCTGCATAGTAATCTGGTAAAAAGCTCTGCCATCAAGAGCAACTGTGATGTCGTTCATCCCAATCATCCTAAAATTGAGGCTTGAATTGCTGTTCTCAACAGGCACATCCATCGTAAACTCTCCCTTTTCATCGGTATAGAGCCCTTTTTTAGTGCCCAGTAGAATTACACCTACCCCTGGTAGAGCCTCTTTTTTAATATCCGTTACAATACCGGATATTTTTATGATTTTTTTATCTGCACTAACCCTCTCTTTAATCACGATTTGATTTCCCGTAATCTCATAAGAGAGGTTGGTCTTTTCAAAGAGACCATTCAGCACATCCTCAAGAGGTTGGTTTTTTGCCTCCACAGTAACAGATGGAGCACTCTCAACCTGAGAATCTTTGTAAAAAAACTTATAAGTAGTTTGACTCTCAATCTCTTTAAAGAATTGAGTAATCGAAGCCCCTTTAAGGCTTAGGGTTATTCTCTCCTGTTGAGGTGCTCCGTAGAGCTTCCCTGTGAGAAGCAGGATGCATAACAACGGCAAAAACAGAGGATGCCGCAAAGCGAAAATTTTGTTCATAGTGTTAGTTATAGTTAAAATTGGGTTTACTTTATGGGGCTATATATTTTCCAGAATCAATTTACCATCTTCAATTCTGTATTTAATTGCAGCACTTATACATACGGCCTTGATTGCAGCCTCAATATCTTCACGGTCAAACCTTCCGTTAAACTTTTCATATTGAGAGACATTAGTCCTGTTAACGATCTTCACACCGTACCACGAAGAGAGACTCTCAACCACCTCCTGGAACGACTGTCCGTGAACAATGAGTACCCCATCTTTCCACATAGTGAGAAGTCTTGAGTCCACATTTTTCACCGTAATCTCCTTTGTCTGCCTGTGCAGGCTAATCTGTTCATCCGGGAAGATAACCTTGCTACGCCCCTCTGCAAAGACCTTAACAGAACCCTCCACCAGAATTACAGATGCGCTGGAACCGCTGTTTCTGGACTCAACGTCGAATGAGGTACCAAGCACCTCTATATTCATATCCGATGTATTGACGATAAAGGGCACCTTAGATTTTTTAACCTCAAAATAGGCACGCCCAACAAGGGTAACCTCACGTTTATCCTTGTCAAAATTTGAAGGGTATTTAAGGTATGAGTTGGATGTCAAGTATACAACTGTTCCATCTGAGAGAACCATTGCGACCCTCTCTCCCGATGGGGTTGAGACTGTATTATATGTTTTTGCTTGAACTGCTATTGGTTGGTCACCATTAGCTGCAATCTTATCTTCAAGATTTGTGATTGAACTCCCTTCACTCTTAACTCTTCTTACCAGTTGTCCGTTATTGAGTTCTACCTTTACAGAGTCTGCAGAGTAGCTCAACATTTTGAAATCTGCACTATTTATTGAGTCATTATACTGTTTAGTGATAAAGTGAGTAGCGGTAAAGATTAGCAACAGAGAAGCTGCTGCTGCTATAGACCAGGTGGTCACTCTTTTTACCCTCTCTCTCTGGCGGGACCTTTTTATATATTCGATAAGCCTGCCCGGATTTTGCAACCCTGTATTGACTCTTATGTACTCTTTATCTACAGAGACGTGCCACATCTCCTTGAATCTGTCAAAGTAAAGCTCGTTCTTATAGTCCTTTATCCATTCATTGAATTGAATGACTTGCTCGTTAGTTGGATCTCCGTTAAGAATACCTGAGAGCAGGTTGTCAATAGCGGAGCGTTCTGTTTTCTGCATCATTTTTAGTTGTTCTAAAGTTATGACGCAAAATTCTCAAAACACCCTTAAGGCAATAGAAAAATAAATTAAGGTAAAATTAAAATTAGCAACCAGTCCAATTTTCTTCTAAGCCGATGGAGTGCAATTGACATCTGCGTCTCTACGGTTTTTACTGATATTTTAAGCTCTTCTGCCACCTTAGGATAGGTGTGACCATTGATTTTACATTGGATGAATATCTCTCTGCACCTGGCAGGCAGTTCATCAATTGCAGATAGAATGATTTTCCTGCTTTCGGAGTCGATAAGTTTAAGCTCTGCGTGCGGATTCTGGACAATTCTGTTAAAATAGAGATCTACAAGACCATTGTCTACATATTTAGCGTGCTGCCTCTTTTTTCTTAGAAGTGAGATGCAGTTGTTGTAAACCGATTTGTACAGATAGGCACTAAGGGATTCGTTTATCTCTATTGTTTTTCTGTTGTCCCATACCTTGCAGAAGGTGATATGAACAATCTCCTTTGCTTCGTTATTGTCGCTAAGAATTCTGTAGGCATATGAGCAGAGGCTCAGGTTGAACTGGTTAAACAGTTGGGTATATGCAGCTTCGCTGCCACTCTTAAGAGCGGTAATAAACTCCTTACTACTGGTGTCAAGTGACATTTTATTGTGAATATACCGGATTATTGCTTACTAATTGGAATCGCTTTTTGAAATCGGTACAAGTGTAGTGATAATTTTTTTCATAGGCAAATCTCAGAGCTGCAGTGCCATTTTGCACATAATCAGCTAATTATGTAGGTTTATTAAAGTTGTCAAATTATTGAACACCAATATTTTGGCACTGCAGCTCTGAGATGTGTAGCGTTTTTGGTGGTTGGTGCGTATTGTCTTTAGATTTATTCGAATAATTCTTTAAGTTCTTTGTTTAGTTAATTTATAAATTCCAAAAATTTCCATTTTGTTATGAAGAGTAATTCAAGTTCCGTTTCAAGGAGAGTTTTAAGATCAATTTTATTTGTGTCTATTTTTGCTGTAGGAGGGTTGCTGGCCGTCTCTTGCACAGGGTTGGAGAGTGACTACGCAAAACAGCAAAAGATAGACGATGAGATTATAGGCAAGTATTTGGCAGATAATAACATTCAGGCGCAAAGGCATAGTGTTGGGTTCTACTATTTACCATTGTACGGCATCGCCCTTAATAATAGTCCACTTGCAAGTTCAATAGTAACAAAAACCTCTCCTTTGATAAATCCCGGAGATGCACTAAAACAAAACGATATCGTAAGTTTTTACTACACTATATCTCTGCTCAACGGGACTGTCATTGAGAGCAACGAAGGTACAGGCGGTGGCACAGTTGGAGAGCCCGCCAAATTCCGACTTCTTACTCAAACAATTATCCCGGAGGGGCTCGATTATGGTATCAAGCTTATGAAAGTTGGTCAGAGATATAGGTTTTATATGCCATCTTACCTGGCATACGGAAGCTACAATACATCTTATTTGCCGGTGAACAGTAATCTTATAATTGAGATAGAGGTGGTGGGAGTGCAGACGCAAACTGAGATTGACGATATTCAGAGAGACTCTATATTCAACTATGCATCTGCACGATATGAGTCATTTATGCAGTATCCTTCGGGGCTTTGCTTTGTAGACAGCCTACCGGGAGCAGGAGAGAAACCATTTAGCGGAGACAGGGTTACCATAGATTTTACCAGAACTTACCTTGATGATACATTAATCAAGACAGTGGAGGATGTTAATCTCTATATTGGCAACGGACAGGCGGTAGAGGGTCTTGAGGAGTCACTAAGGTTGATGAAGAGCGGAGGGACAGCAGTGCTTATAATGCCTTCCAGCATAGCCTTTAAGCAAAGTCTGTGCATTATACCGCAAAAAGCGAGGGCAGATTTGCTCAGAGATAAAGTTATTACTTCGGAGGTTTTACCATACTCCATAGTAAAATATGTTGTTAAACTAAAATCTGTAAACTAAATTTACGTTCCAAATATATTTGTGTGGCATACAGTAACTACGACAATTTAGAATCAGTAGTTCGGGGTTGCATCCGGATGGATGATAAGGCTCAGGAGCTGTTATATAAAAAGTATTTTGGTTATGCTTTGACTGTAGCTCTTTTGTACAGCACCGACCGAAATGATGCTATTGAAGTAGTTGACGACAGCTTTTTAAAGGTGTTCTCGGAGATAAAAAGATTTGATATTTCACAGCCCTTTAAAGGATGGTTAAGAAAAATTGTAATTAACACTGCGATTGACAAGTTTAGGAAAAGAAACCGCAGAGTAGATTTCAAAGAGGCCGACTCCGTCGCCATCCAGGACACCACGCCCGGGCCAATCAGTAACCTAACCGCACGGGACATTTTGATGCTGTTAAACTGTCTGCCACACATTCATAAAACTGTTTTTTGTCTATATGATATAGAGGGTTACAGCCACGAAGAGATTGCAGATAAACTAAAGATTCCTGCCAGCTCCTCCAGAGTTTACCTCACCAGAGCCAGAAAACAGATGCGGGATTTGTATAACAAACATATTAACGACTAATATTTAAAAAAGCTTTTAAGCAATATGAGTAAGGAAAAAGAGATTGGGGATGTGATTAAAGAGGCTCTTAACGGCCACGAGGAGAGTTATATAGATGGGGCTTGGGAGAGTTTTACATCAAAGAGAAAGCGAAGAGCTCTCATATACAGGCTCTCTGCTTCCGGAATTGCCGCCGCCGTTCTGCTGGGTTTGATTATTATTGGTACTTTAAACCAAACGCAACCCGAGACCATTATAGCTCAAAAAGAGCCGGTTAAAGTGATTGAAACTCCACAACAAATTGTGGCACAATCACAACCAATGGTTGCCCCCGCCACTGCAGTCAGTTCAACCGCCTCTTCAGTCAGTTCAACCAATATTATTGCTCAGAATTCCGGGAAAAATGAGGAGGCAGAAGTCAAGGCGACGGCCGTGACAGAATCTCAGAAGGCAGCGGCCGTGACAGAATCTCAGAAGGCAGTGGCCGTGACAGAACCTCAACCCCAAACTCAAAAACAACCAACTAACCAACTCAATAACCAACCATTAACTCAGCTCAATTCACTAACAACAACCGAATCTGCACCTCAAAGCTCACAACGAGACTCAAAACTAGGGTCTGGGCGAAGGGTTAGAATCGGGGTAAATGTGGCTCCGGGGTTTAACACCACCGCAGACGCATCTGCCTTTAACTACTCCGGGGGAGTAAATGTAGAGATCCCACTTTCTAAAAAATTACAGATCTCCACCGGAGTTTTACTCGAACATTCAAATGTGGACGAACGAAGCTCTCCAAGGAATGCTGCCGTACCGTCCTACCAAACAATAGCCTCCCTTACCAACCTGGATATCCCCGTAAACATAACCTGGAAGATATCCTCCTATAAAAAAACAAGTTACTATGTGGGAGCAGGCCTAAGTGCACTGGCATACCTGAGCGAAAATTACACGACTACAACCAGAACCCAACTGCTTCGTGAGAACACCTCATTTGATGGAGATGAGTACATTAGTACCTATAGACTGGAGACAGTAGAGAGGGTGACAACCAGTTCCGGATCTCCATACAGCGCTTTTGATATTGGAGGTCGTGTTAACCTGATTTTCGGAGTTGAGCAGAGGCTCACGCCAAAGTTAAATCTTAGTGTAGAGCCGTTTATGAAGATTCCGATCTCCGGTCTGGCAACCAAAAATATGATTTACACCACCGGGGGCGTTACATTCAAGGTGACTTTTTAGATACAACTCCTGGAAGGGCTAATCCTTTATGCATCTAACGGCAATTCCGTAATTTTTATAATATCCACCGCTTCTATTCCACTGGTTAATCTGGTAGTAGTTGGCAACATCTGCATCAATTGAATTTGAACTCCACCAGTTGGCCCTTTCCAGAATGTAGAAATAACCGGCCGTTGCTCTGAAACCGTTTGGTATGGCAGTAAAGCCACTGCTGTTGTCTCCGGCGTTGTTTATCATCCAGATATTATTACTTGACTCGCTCAGTTTATAGTATGCGTTTTCGCCAACAAATGTAAATAGCTGCTCCCAATCTGAATTTGAAGGGAGGTGCCAGCCTGTGGGGCAGATACCTCTTGCGTCCGAAGCTGCGTGCCAGGTGTATACTCTACCATAGATATTTGCATAAAGAGGAGAGTTAAAGTATGTCCACTGATATTTATAGACATTACTATCTGGGAGAGGCTCTGCCAGTGTTGTGGTTGTGCCAATAGGGTCTCCATTATTGTACTTTGTAGTCTGCAGATTCTCTGCCATCCAGGTTTGAGTGCCGATATGAATCGTTTTGTACTCATTGTTTTCTATATCTTTAACGGTACCGTATGTAAGGCTTGGGTTAAATTGTTTTTGCCCGTTGTGTGAGGTAAATGAGACATTATTGCCATATAAAACTCCTCCCGATGTTTTTACAAAAGCTCTGACATAATATTTGGTGCCCGGAATTACCATATTATTTGGGTTGGTATAGTCATTTCTGTTTTGTGCAACAAAACCACCATCATAGGAACGATATGCTCCTCCGTTTGTTGAAGTGTAAACACTGTTTGCAAGAGTAGGATTGATAGTTTTTCCCCAACAAACTCCATACTCTGTTAAATCATTAAATGATTGGCCATACATTCCTCCACTCACAAAAAAGGATGGGGTAATATTACCCACCTCAACTGTCGTTAACCCGCTAAGGCTAAGAGGCTCACCTTTAATACACCTTATAGAATATGCAAAACTCTCAGATGGATAACTACCAATTGAACCGGTGACAGTCGCCTTTAAAGAACCATTATTTAATGAAAGAAGCCACCACTCAAAATAGTAGCCCATTGCTTCAAAGTACGAACCGAATCTGTACCCGGCAGGGAGGGCTGTTAACCCCGACTCATTTGTAATTTGGTCTGTAGTTCTTTTCCAGTGAGTTGTGCCAACCTCCTTCATACAGTTCCACAAGTCTCCACCGGAGAAATTTTGTCCTAGATACCTGTATATACAATCTATCCATTCATTTGCGGTTGGAACCCTCCACCCTTTTGGGCAGAGACCCCTGCTGTCGGTAACTGCTGCTCCAGTATAAAGCCGTCCGTAATCTGCAGTATAACTTTCATCACCGTTATAGGCCCACTGGAATTTTGGCGAAATTAAAGCACTTATATCAAGATTAGGGGGGATTGTTGTGCCTATAAAATCTCCATTGCTATATTTTCTTGTCCTTAAATTTTGAGCCATAAACTCCCGTGAGTTTATCATAATTGTCTTGTACTCATTCCCTTCGTTATCCTTAACCATTCCGTAACTCTTGTTTGGGTTGAACACTATTGTATTACTATTCACGATTGGAGCATTACCCGGGTGGTAGAGATAGTCCGGGTTGATATTTTCCGGAACAGAGCGAAACCACCAACCGTTGGTGGCACCACCGGACATAGCCCAGGCAGAAAAATTTGTATATGCACTTGTAATAGTGCTTCTTTCGGAAGGGTAGTTGAAGATTTCCCAAAACAGAATCCCCCACATCATCCCGTCACTGTTTTTAAAACAGTCATTAGGGTCTAAATTATAGCCATTTGCCAGTGTAGCGTCAAATTTTGAGGTTCCTCTGAATGTAGGCAGATGTATTTCGCAGCCTCTTCTAAAGTTGGGAACTATGAAAAAGTTGAAATCGCTAAAGTAGGCAACTGACGGAGAGACAGGGGCTTTTAATACAACATCTACAGTTAATCTTGGTGGAGAGATATATGTCCCGTTCATTGTGTTAAAAAAGCCGGTATAGGTGACAATATCTCTTTGATTATTAAAGAGAGGAATCACGGCAAGGTTAACTCCCGACTCTGTTCCATTTGCGCTAACCGTGAATGGAGATGTCCCGGAGATATTTTGCCCTGTTATAGATTGAATATCAGATGCATTAAGCTTATCCATCTGAAATGCCGCTGCCAGATCATAAGTGCATCCTGCTGCTTTCAAGACATAATCGAACTTTAGCTTTGTAGCCATATTGGAGGCGTTCATATATCCTATTAGCCTAAAATCCAGAACCAAATCATTCACATCATAATCTCCTGTAACCGGCCACATATCTTCAAAAGCTAAAGAGCCCATCCGCTCCAGAGATGGGAAAGCCCAGTAAAAAGCAACTGTAGGGTCATTATCGTCTACATCGCTCCCGGAGAAAACGCCATCTCCATCATTATCGACAGGATCTGCATTTTGTGCAATAGCGTTTGATTTTAAAATAACAGATGTTTGACTGTTTGAGGCAGATTTTGTGTTTGCTGCACCGGATGTTCCGCTAGCAGCGGTAAGAGTTACATTTAGCGTCGAACCGGTTATCTCAACTTGATGCAGGTTAGTCACACCATTAGGTAAAACCTCCTGAATGTAGAGAGCCGGTATTGAGATACCTAAAGATAACTTTATAATAAATGGAGACCCAGGTTTTGCACCACCTGTGCAGATAAGCGAAGGGTTGCCAAGAGCAGAGTTGTTGTAAATACGGATAACTCTAAGGGCATTATCTGATATCCCACTTACAGAACCCACAGAGATATTGCAATCCAGCTCTTTTACTGTTTTCCAGTTAAACCCGCTTGGGATCTTTCCAACGGGAGATTCCGGATCTTCAATAACGGGCTCATTTTTTATACATCCTGTAACAATAGCAAACAGAAACACAACAAGAGTCGCTAAGCAACCCTGTTTAATGAAAAGCTTTTTCATATATATAAATTTTATATAAAGCCTCTCTAAAACCGGTACTGGTTGTGGTGTGGAGAAGAGTAACTCCTGCTTCAGTTTACTGACACTTAAACTCTTCAAGACAGAACGACCGAAATTTACAAATAATATTTTTTATTAGCAAATAAACTTGTCTCGTACTGAAATAGGTTGACACGATTTTTACAAATATAATTAATTGAGTTCATTCCTTAATTTACTTTTA
>PHCZ01000015.1 GCA_002840895.1 Bacteroidetes bacterium HGW-Bacteroidetes-8
CCGGGAGAAAAATTTATATATTGTAATACCGGTTATTCAATAATGACTGCCCTTATTGAGAAACAAAGTGGAATGGGTTATTCTGATTATCTGAAGGAGAAAATCTTTAATCCGTTAAATATGAATAATAGTTATTCTTGCGACTATAATCAAGATGCTTCGAATGCCGTGCAGCGATATTTTCTTGACTCTACCGGATATCATAGTGCCACTATAATGCATTTTTCAAACCTCATTGGAGGAGGAGGTGTCGTTTCTAATGTTCAGGATATGGCGAAATGGTGTATGGCTTTAATATCCGGAAAGAATTTACCGATTAATTATAGAGAGATATGGAAACCGGTCCTTTTAAATTCCGGAGAATCCACAGATTATGGACTGGGTATGGGGGTAAGCACATACAAAGGCAGGACATTTTATTACCATCCAGGTATGGGGGATGGTATGAATTCCATTAATCTGATTTTTCCAAAGGAGAAAATTACCATAACAGTAATTCGAAACGTATTTCCACCAAACGTTTCATCGAATGAGATAGCAATGTTAGCAGCTGATTACATATTTGAAGATTAAATACGTTGCCCAACAAGAGGGAAATTCTATGCAGAAAAATCTCTAGTGGTAATTGACATCCAAAATGACATTACCAAAAACTATAAAGAAATCATTGACAATGTTAATCGGGCAATAGATTGGGCAGTGACTAACAAAAGCGATGAGTAGATTGCCAGTGCATAACACAGATTAAATCCCATTAAAACGGGATTTTACCGCGAAAACGTTATGTGGAATTAGGGAGAAATAATAATTTAAAAATATTTGCATAATGAAAAATCTTTTTAGATTGAATATTCTGGTTCTTGTATTGGTGTTTCTGTTTTCTTGTAGCAGCAACGTAGAATACTCTATTGATGTTAAGGAAGTTTCTCCTTGGTGCATATTGGAATTTGATTCTTTAGACAGAACTCCGAAAGAGAGAATTGCAATGCTAAAAGAGATGGGATTTACAAAATATGGTTTCGATAAAGTCAAAGGAGACTTGAGTACTATGAAAGAAGAGTTTAAACTAGCAAGAGAAAATGACATTGAAATATCTTCAGTTTTCCTTTGGCTAAATTCCAAAAGAGACAGTATCGGTAAATTGAGTCCATCAAATCAAGAAATACTAAATAATCTGAAAGAAATCGAAGAAAAGCCAGTCATATGGGTTAGTTTCAGCAACAATTTTTTCGAAGATAAAAGTCAAGAACAATCATTAAAGCTGTCTATTGAAATGATAAAGTTTATAAAACTGAAAGCAGATGAAGTGGGTTGCAAACTGGCACTCTATAATCACGGAGGTTGGTTTGGTAATCCTCATAACCAATTAGAAATTTTGAGAGAATTAAAAGAAGAGTCATTAACTATGGTATACAACTTTCACCACGCTCATAAATATGTTGACGAATTTCCGGAGATAGTTAAAAAAATGAAACCCTATTTATCGTATGTTAATTTGAACGGTATGAAAAAAGAGGGACCGGAAATCTTACCAATAGGGAAAGGTGATTATGAATATGGAATGATTAAGAATTTATTAGATGAGGGATATATTGGACCTTGGGGAATTCTTGGACATATTAAAACAGAAGATGTACAAAAAGTACTAACTCGAAATCTTGAAGGATTAAAATTGATTAATTCTAAAATCAGAAACGAAGCAGGAAAATAAAAACGACACACAATATTTTGTATAAGGCAACCTGCCACTGATACTATCATATGATACTATACAAATGTGATGAATTGTACTACTAAATTGGCAAATTATTGATGGAAACTAAGTATGGCTTTACAAAAATTGGTTTATCTGAGTTTTTAAACTGGATCGACCAACAAAGGGTTGGACGAACAATCCTTACTATTCAGCAACACCACACATTTATGCCCTCTTACCAGGGGTTCAATGGGAGCAATCATTTTGAACTCCAGAAAGGGATGAAGAATTATCACGTTGGCCAAAATGGGTTTAGCGATATAGCACAACATTTCACCATTTTTCCCGATGGGGCAATTTTGACCGGACGTAGCCTGGATGTCAATCCGGCTGGCATAAAAAACAGGAATTCCGGGGCGATCTGCATTGAAAACCTCGGTGATTTTGATATTGGCAAAGATAATATGTTGCAAGAGCACAAAGATGCAATTGTTCAAGTAACCGCTGCTTTGTGCAAGAAGTTTAACCTTCCGGTGAATTCCAACTCAATACTCTATCACCACTGGTTTAGATTGTCGGATGGTTTTCGCAACGATGGTGCAGGGGGTAACAAATCGTGCCCGGGCAGCAATTTTTTCGGTGGGAACAAGGTGGAGAATTGCGAAGCCAATCTCTTGCCTCTGATAAACCAAGCTATTGCAGGGCATCTGCCCATTACTGTTGATACCAACCTCCTAAGATATGCGGTTGTTACTGCAGATTCATTGAATGTTCGGGTTGGCCCCGGGGCTTCAAACAGTTTGGCTCCAGGGAGGGACCCGGTTCAGCTTGGGGCCGTACTGAGGGTCTATGCAGAATCTGATGGTTGGCTCAAGATTTCCAACTCTGCAAATCATTGGGTGTCGCAAAGGTATACCCTTGAAGCCAAACGATTCATCGTAGATGCCGGCTCATTGAACGTCAGGTTCGGGCCTGGCACCAATCATCCTATTGTAAGTAAGCTCGCCAAAGAGGATCAGGTTTTCGTTTTGGAGGAAGAGGCCGGCTGGGCCAAAATTGCACTAAATAGTTGGTGGGTAAACAAGACGTATTTGCGGGAGTTTTAGTGTTAAAAATGAAATAAAGAGAATGGTGCTTATGCAGATGATTTATAAAGCACCCTGTATCTTCTTGAAAGCTTTGGTTTGGAAGCATCTATTATCAAGTTAGAGTTGCAATTGTTGGAGATTTCTCAAATTACACAAGCAAAAGTCTTAGTGACTTCATTAACGAAAGCAATAAAAGAAAACAGATCATTTTTGGTAGTTCAACTGCAGAAACCCCCACCAGCACTACATTTCCGCTAACCCCACTGACAATCAGATTAAACAACAATTATTCAAAAAAAGATTTTTTTTCTAATTTCATCACAAAAATTTTGGTGAAACACATAAAAATCATAAATTTACGGAGCCTAACCAACTAAAGAACCAGACAACTCAATTTTCGAAAGAGTGGGTATTAATTTGAGGCATATTTTCGAGTTGTCAGTTCAAAAAATAATAAGGCAATAGCCCCCCAAATTTTCATCAATATATAGGCCTCAAAAAACTAACCCACGGATGATTCCTACTTACACAGCAATTAATTCAAAATGTATTTCACCACAAAGGAGTTTCAAGTCTATAAATTTTCTGGGCTTGGATATTCTTTGTTGAATACATAAACAAGTTGTGCGTCACCATAAAAAAGGCCATTACCCAAAACCATAAATGAATGAAAAATAATTTCTATTGGAATGTTTATAAGAACTTGGAGAAAGAGTTAGTTGAAATGTTAAATTTAATTCATATAGATGACAAGCAACTGGAAATTTACTCTATCAAAATTGCAGAGTTAATTTTAAGAACAGCTGTAGAGATTGAATCAATTTCAAAAACTTTGTATTTTCAAAATGGTGGCACAAAATCCGATGACATTAATCTGTTTTTTGACACTGATTGCATCGAATTATTAGAAAGTAAGTGGGTTTTAAGCAAAAAAATAGTTCAAGTTTCTGCGCCAAACGTTGATTTTAGGCTCCCTGAAAACATGATACTGACACCTTTAAAAAAGGCCAATAAAAGGGGCTCAAGTTCTTCTGATTGGCAAAAGGCATATCAAGCAATTAAGCATAACAGAGAAACTTCATTGCCGAAAGCAAATTTAAAACATTTGGTTCGAGCCTTAGCAGCACTTTTTGTGTTAAACTTATATTATAGAGATAATTCCTATTGGTTAGACAAAGACTCATCAGGCACTAAATTTGACAGTTCCCTCGGCTCCTCTTTGTTTTCAATCAAATTACATGTTCGCGATGGAATAAGTGCAGACATTGTATATTCTAAGAATGCTGATTTCGATGAATGTATTTATATCTTGAAACCAACCGACGACACGAGAACCGCTGTTCAACAAGAACTCAAAGTATTAAATGAAAAGACTGCAGAGAGAACAAAAACAAATATTATTGACCAACTCTCAAAACAATTAAAAGGAATACAAATATCACACGAAGAAATGCCCAGCACAATTAGAGCTTTGGCAGAAAAAATAAAAATAGAAAATATGCAACACGTGGCGAGAGAAAATGGACTGGTTCTGAAGAAGGTGTTTGAAAATTTAAAATACGAAGCAATTCTAAATAAAAACGAATATTAAAATGGCGAACGCACAACATGCTATACCTGACAATTGCGGGTGCAGTGCTGGTTTCGGGTTTTCTGCTTCGCGTTATCTTCTGTATCGGGGGATAATTTAGCAGCCCGTATACCGCAACTGCAGGTATAGCAGTAACGTTGGGCACAATTATAGAGAACCTACCACAAATAAGATTGGCAGATGAAAGTTGACATACATACACATACAAAAAAGACTAAAACGGGAGACTCTGAAAATAGAAATATATCTGCTGAGAAATTTGATGAAATTATCAGAGCGACAGATGTTAAAATCCTAGCAATAACGAATCATAATTTCTTTGATTTTGAGCAATACAACAATATCAATAATAAAGTCATTGATATCTGTCAAATCTGGCCTGGTATTGAATTGGATATACTTGAAGATAATAGACGAGTACATTTATTAGTGATAGTAAGTCCAAACAAGGTTTCATTATTTAATGAAATAGTAGAGCAGTTATTAGCAAATAAAACTCCAGATTCATTTACTATTACTATCGAAGAAACAGTTAAGTGTTTTGATAAATTTGACCCTATTTATGTTGCTCATTATCATGCAAAAAAACCAAATTTATTAGATAAAGATGTTGAGAAATTGTTGAGTTTGGTTAAAAACAAACGGAAAGTTATCAAAGAGGCATCCAATTCGATTTCAGCTGGAATTTATATTAGTCACGGTCATAATTCAATTTATGGCTCTGATGTTCAGAACTGGAATGATTATCCTTCAATATCTCAAACCCTTCCAGACTTAAGATTGCCAGTTGAATCATTTGAACAGTTTTGCTTATTACTTGAAAAGGATGAGGCTACTATTAATACCATACTTAAAAAGAAAACAAGAGAAGAGCTTGAACTATTTCCCTTTCATAGCAATCCATTTGAAAAGGTTTTAGTTAGCATTTTTAATGATATAAACATACTTTTTGGCTCTAAAGGAACGGGTAAATCCGATATTCTTCATTCAATTTCTAAACATTATAACGACTTGGGCTTTAAGAATAAGGTTTATGAATCTAACGCTCAAACTTTAGATGTTAGTTATGATTTAAAAGGGAATTTCTTTGATGCAAATTTATCTGAGTTTGGTATAGATGAATGTTTCCAAGAATTAAAAAACATTAGAAACTCAAGTGAGAAAAATGTAACTAGTTTGAGTGCTTATCAAAGATACTTTTCAATAGAGCAAACAAACAAAATCTCAAAGGAACTGAAAATTCAAAATTTCAAACCTCTTGATGAACCAACATCATTCAGAAATTTTGAGGATATATCTGCAAGCTTAGAGAAAGTTCAAAAGTTCTTACATTCAGTTGATTCGGATAAACTATTGCAAGAAATAATAGGTTCGGAACTTTATTTAGAATTGAAAGACATCATTCAGAAAATTCTGTTAAAATTAAAAGCAGAAACAGAAAAACGAATTGTAGATTTAAGAAGCATTTCGCTTTTTAATCAAATAATAAATGTTTTCGTTGAGGAAATTTCAAAAAAGACAGGACAACCACAAAAGCCGATAAGTACAGGATTTAGTCAATATGCTTCAAATAGGATAAGTATTGAAAAGGACCTTAGGAAAATTTTATTGAATATTGCAAGCTCAATTAAGCCTGTTATAGAATATGTGGGGAACTTAGGCGAAAAGGGTACTTTATATTGTCAAACCAATTTAGTTATACAAGACGGCAAATTTATAAATAGCGAATACACGCCTGTCAAAAAGAAAGTAACCAAAAATCCCCAAAGAAACTTTGCTTCAGTATTAGAATTAATAACTAAACATTTTTATTCTAATACATTGTTTGAAAAAATTACCGAATTAAAACAAGTGGAAGGAAATGAGAACATTAGCGCATTGAGTGACCTTTTAATTTTTCATAGACATTTTACATTAAATGGTTTAAAGTATACGCCATCAACTGGCGAATCTTCAATGATTTTACTTCAAAATGAATTATTAGAAGATAAGGAAATTTTTATTATTGATGAACCCGAGAAAAGCTTAGGAAATGACTATATAAGTAATATAATTGTGCCAATATTAAAAGAAAAGGCACAAGCAGGCAAAAAAGTAATTATTGCAACACATGATGCAAATATTGCGGTGCGAACATTGCCTTATAATTCGATCTACAGGGAACATGATATCAATGGTTATTATACATATCAAGGTAATCCTTTTTCTAATAACCTAATTTGTAATGAGAACAGTAAACCAGAATTAGATTGGAAAGGAATTAGTATGAAAACATTAGAAGGCGGAAAAGCAGCTTTCGGAGAAAGAGGAAGAATATATGGAAACTCATAAAACAACAATTAACCGAGCGGATTCAAAGACAAGTCTTTGTTTTGCAATTAGAGAAAAAACACTTGTGATTAACCTCACAGAGGATAAGCCCAATGAAGTTAAAAGTGTTTTTAACCAATTGATTCTTGAACTTAAAAAGGGTGAATTTAAATTCGAATTAGATGACTCTGAAACAGATTTGTTTTATCATATTAGTTCAGAATATATATCACAATTAAATTCAGAATTGTCTAGTGTATATAAAGAGCTTAAGGATTATGACTTACTTGAATCCAAAGCAGAGTAATGGTGATTAATAGAAAATTAAAAATCAATGAAAGACCATTTAAATTATGTTTATTACATTCATGAAAAGTACAAAGATGCAATAGAAGTGTTAATTTCAGGAGAGAAAGATGCTCGTTCACGGGTTGAAAAGGCTTATTATACTTTTTGGCACATACAACTAAATGAATATCCTGAACATATTAGAAAACAAGTTGAATCTATTACTAAATTACTTACCCGATTACAAGGAAGGGAAGGGTACATATTAAATGACAATATTAATAAAATGAAAAATAAAACTGCATCAAAAGCAGCAATGATGATTTACAATGTTTATCTCGAATTGGAGAAATATATTAAAGAATTAGAAACAAAAAAATAACTGTGCCCAACAAAGTGTCGGACCCCCTAAATGTGTCGGACCCCCTAAATGTGTCGGACCCCCTAATTGGAGGACAGTGTCTCTTTATACAAATTATATATTTGTCAAAGAACGATTTAGATTAATAAATTAGAAAACCAATAAAAACTGTCAGAAAGAATTAGATCATCTCAATATACAGGCAAAGGGGCTGGAGAAATTTTTAGAATCAGAGCAGGAAAAGTGAAAATGTAAGAGTTGTGGCTTTATGTTAAGCGTACACAGAGACTTTTGTTTAAATTGTAATTATAAATTCAGATAGAATTGATTGATACACTTTTACTATATTTGTAGGGCAACGATGTATAAACACTTTTTTCGTTGGCAATAATATTAAAATAATAATAATATGGAATTAAACAGCGTCACACAAATTAGAGAAGCTAAAAATTCTTTGAAAGAAAAAATTGCGTATATTGATAAAAACCAATTCAAAGACGCATTATATGGTGGTGAATCAGAATATACATATAGAGGCTTACTTGGTGGTATTGACTGTTTGTTGACAGATATTACAACACTTACAAAATCACCGAGCCAATTTGTTAAACTATCAACATATCAAGAAAGACAACAAATTTTAAATGCTATCAAAAACTGTGACGCTTATTTAACTTCGCCGTCTAGTTTAATTTCATATTTAGACAATTTGAAAACAGCAATAAGACCATTCCATATAAGATATACGCAAGAACGATTAATTGAGTTTGATGAGGAGTTGTCTAATGTTGTTAAGAAGAAACAAGTTCTAGATGAGGAATTAGTTAAAACTTTGAAATTAAAAGAGGAAAACGAAGACTTGGCGGTTAAGCTAGTCGAGAAAAATAGCGAATTAGATCTGATTATTAAAGACTTAAATGAAAAACTAAGTGAGACGAGCCTTAAAAATCAAGATTTGATATCGAAACTTTCGAAGCTTGAAACAAATATTGAGGAGGGTGAAAATCTGATTGAACAAGCAGAAGAAATAGTTACAAATACAAATTCAAATCTAACAGAAGCTAAAAAGAGTACTGAAAGCATAAAAGAATTTGAAATCACTATTGAAAAGCGAGAAAAACAAGTAAAGACGATTGATGCAAGAACATTGGAATACAGGAATAAAATTGAGGAATTTGAAGCAGAACGTGAGACATTAAATATAAAAGCACAAGAAACAATAAATAACGCATTAACAGCATTAGAGTATAATACTGCAAGAGGTCTTAGTGCGTCATTCCAGTCTCAACTTGAAAAAATTGAGAAAAGCCATTACGGAAGATGGTTGTGGGGTGCAGCTGTTTTTATGTTAGTTACGATTGGAATTGGGGTTTGGATTGTTGTTTCTGGACATAATGTACCTACTGCAACTATTGGAAGAATTGTACTTACAACTTTTACAATCACTGGAGCTGTATTTTGTGCAAACCAATACATTAGAACAAAAAATGTTATTGAAGATTATTCTTACAAAATGGTTTTAGCCAAATCAATAGTAGGTTTTTCAGAACAGCTAAATAATGGACACAACAACACTGACGAATACAAAACATATATTCAAATGGCACTTTCAGAAATTCACCAAGACCCATTGAGAAAAAGAACTAAAAATGATAAAGACATTGATGGAGGAGTGAAAACAGGAATTGACATGGTAATTGAAACGGCTCAGAAGATAATAGGTCTGACTAAAAACAACTAAAGTACTGGTGCTAATAAATAGGACTTGATATGGAACGTACTGCCCAGTCTGTGTTGAACTACATCCCAGTCAATGTTACTATGGACTTATCAACGGTTTTAGTTTTTTTGAGTTTATATTTTATTAACCATAGCAGGTAGCCACCCCGTCAATGGCATAACCTAGACAAGTTTCTTTTGCCAGATTCCTATTCCTAAAGATTTTTTTCTCGGGAAAGCTAGTGTTTCCTGATTTTTACCCGATCTAGACAAAAGAATCATTATCCACAATAAATGCAGATTTCATAAGAGTTTCTTGATGTCAAAAATTTCCGGCCCCCGCCTGTGAATACATATTTGCAGGAGATATCACCTTGGGTATCTCCTATATCTTGGACATATTTCCATACCTACAAAAAGGACGTTGATAAACATAAAGCAGTGCTTAAGCAGTGTCGGGGCTCTACAAAGTTCTTTTTAATTCCGGACGGTTAAGAATGACTGGTAACTTGGCGTCCTTCTTTAGGGATGGGAGGGAGATTGCTCTTTTGTTCTGACCCCGTATAATCACCTGCTGCTGAAGCTTCTGGAAGACTCGGTCGAACCTTGGAACGAATTCTAGTGCTCTCTCAATAATGGTTGTTTCTGACTTTTTTCTCATATGGCATTATTTTTTAAATTTGTACCGCCGTATAGTTCATAAAATCAGATTTTATGCTTAATTTTATTCGTTGAAAAACTATCCTGGGAGGGTTTTAGTTCAACAAAAACTATATGTAAATTGGGGTTTCGGTGCGGACAACAAAGTTCGCATTCCGCAACAACAGCATCGGGGTTCGACAGAAAAGCAACCAGCAATACCCAACTGCAAGTAGGTCCCAACGTTAGCGGTAATAATTACATACGACACATATAATGGATAATATTAAAATAAAACTTACTTATTGGACATATCCAGAAGGTGACGACTTTGACGACATTGAAGCATTCAAAGCCGACCTATCAAAAGAGTTTGAAACTGAAATTACAAGTCAGCCGACAGACGCTATGGGTGGCGGGCTTTATGAATTTGTTGTTGAAATTTTATACAACGTTGACTTTGCAGAAATTGCAAAAGACTATCTTGAAGATGGAGTTAAGGTTGGACTTGGATATTTCTGGAAACCGATATTCAAAAGAATAAAGGAACTCTTCAAAAAGAATAAGAAATATAGACCTGACATTGAAGTTGCAAAGTTTATATTTAGGGACATTGAGATAATTATTTATCCATTATATCCTGACAGTATTGACGAGGTAATTGATGAAACTATACAAACTCTTTCACGACACTATTCTAAAATTAAGTCAGAAACGACTTCAATAAAATCTATTCACATTCCAATCTTTAATCAGGTTGACTCTTATGAAGTTTGTGCTTACAGAGTAAGACTAAATGTTGACGAAAACATAGCATCGTTTAAAAAAGAAGATTATTTCAATCTTTGGGGTATTAAATGCGACGATGAAACTGATTATGTTTATAACATCAAAGACCAAAGTACTCTCAAGACAAAGTTCTATACTCAAGCCGAATATGATATTCAACTAGACAAAAAATTTGTATCAAAGCGATAAAATTACTACCGCCAATAAGTAGTACTTTATGCGGCACGCAGTGCCCAGCCTGAAGTCTAGTTGAACTACATCCCAGAAAGTTTATCTATGGACTCTTCAACGATTTTCTGTTTCCTGGTATTATTTTTTATTTGCCAAGACAGATTCGCATTACTCAAGTTTCTCTCAATTTTCAAGATCCAAGCAGGTTCTTTACACGGATACCTCTTGTATGGGATTTATATTCCCTCTGAAGTATAATCATTTTCTGGATTTTTGTCAGTTCAGGACAAAAAAATCATTATCCAAAAAAAATGCAGTTTTCATAAGAGTTTCTTGATGTAAAATTTTCCGGCACCCATCTGGGAATACATAATGGCAGGAGATCTCCCCTTGGGCATCTCTTCTATATGTGATATCCAGCTTTTTCTAGTGACCTCTCAATAATGGTTGTTTCTGACTTTTTTCTCATTCAAAATTACTTTTTAAATTTATACTGCCGTAAAGTTCATCAAATCAGATTTTATGCTTAATTTTATTCGTTGAAAAGCAAACTGGGGAGGGATTTAGATTAACAAACGGTCATACACCATAAGGGTTTTTGGGTATATCAAGCGTTACTGCCTGCATCAGGTTTTGTGCTGGGTGATGACACAGCACAAAAAATATCCCACAACGCATACAAACAAGCATTAGCATCAATTTTTGACATCATGAATACAATCGAATTTCATAAATCAACGACAAAAGAACTTTTAGCCATTAAGGACAGAGTTAGAAATCTAATCAATCACTGGGGTGAAGACGGAAGATATCAAGAGGCAGTAATTAAGACTATGATTCAGCGATTTTTGCCCGAAAAGTACAGAATCGGTAGTGGGTTCGTTATACGACAAACAAGAGAAAGAGGGAATCATGAACCGTCAAAACAAATTGATCTAATCATTTACGATACTTCTTGTCCTATCCTATTTAAGGAAAATGATTTTGTGATATTAACAGCAGACTCTGTACTTGGTATCATAGAAGTAAAAGCAAATGCAACAAAACAAGGACTACAACAAATAGTGCAAAAATCAAACGAGAAAGGGAAATTTATTTTCGATGCTAAGACAGATAAGACAAAGCATATTTTCAATGGAATTTTTTCATATGATTCAAGAGTTAATAATGTTGACACAATAGCGAATGCGATAAAAATGCCTTGGGATGAGATTAAGCAATATCAATATAGTGAAAAGTTTACAGTTAATCATATTTCACTAAATCAAAATTGGTTCTACAAGTTTTGGGAACAAGAACACACAGACCAAAGGAATCCACATTTTCTTTATGAAATAACAGAGCTATCATTTTCGTTTTTTATTTCGAATCTAATGGACTGGATATGCGGCACTTCTGTAATTGAAAATAGTAATCTTTGGTTTCCCATTGACAAATCAATTAAAGTTTGAAAAACCTTTTAAATAGAGTTTATGAAATACATCCAACCGAAAGTCTTCCAAAATTCATTCACCTGCCCTCATTGTGGGGCAATTGCCAAGCAAGATTGGTGGATGATTAATTGGGACGGCGAACAGAATAGTGACAATAAAGAAACACACCAATTACGAATTGGGACTTGCCATCATTGTCAAAAAACAACATTATGGGTTGTAGATAAGATGTATTATCCTGACACAGGAAATGCTCCATTTCCAAATCCTGAAATACCTGAATCTGTGTTGAAACTTTACATTGAAGCCTCGTCTATAAGTTCGAAATCACCTAGGGGTGCTGCTGCTTTGTTAAGGCTTTCAATTCAAAAATTATGTCAAGAGTTAGGGGAGCCTGGGAAAAACATTAATACAGACATTGGGAACCTTGTAAAGAATGGACTTCCAGTAATTGTTCAGCAATCCTTGGATATTGTTCGTGTTACAGGAAACGACGCTGTTCATCCCGGACAAATCGATACCGACAACCCTGAAACAGTAGGACAGTTGTTTGACTTGGTAAACATAATTATTGAATACATGATTGCATTACCGAAGAAAGTTAGTGGAATTTACAACAGTTTACCTAGGGACAAGGTGAAAGGTATTAGCGATAGAGATGGACATTAGGAAATCTGGTTCTAATTAGGTAGGAATTTATGTGGTACATAGTGCCCAGGCTGAATTAGTGGGTCGGATTACATCCCAGTCAATTTTACAATGGACTTATCAATATTTTTCAGGGACTATTCAGTAAGTTATGTAAATGATAATACATAAACAAAAAAGCATTTTTAGTCATAACTTATGGTCAATTAGTGACTACTATGGACCAGAAAAGCTTGTACGCAAACTAATTGATCTTTTTAATTATTAGTAAAATTTAATTATTTTTATAGCACTCTTTATCATATATTTGTGAAATAATTTGCTGTTTTTAATTATCATACGATATGAACAGGATTAAGGAAGTATTGGAAGACAAGGGAATTAAGCAAATGTGGCTCGCAGATAAGTTAGGGAAGAGTTTTAGCATAGTAAATGCTTACGTTTGCAACAGAAGACAACCCTCTTTAGAAGTCCTATATCAAATAGCAAATCTACTCCAGGTAGATGTTAAAAGCCTACTTGTTAGTAATGTTAATTCTTCAAAGAAAAACTGATAAATGGAGATAATTGACAACAAACAAGGGCGTCTTTTAGGTGACGAAATAAAAAAGAGGATATCACCAGATACTTCATTATTTCTTAGTACAGGATATTTTAGCATATATTCTTTCTTTTTCCTTAAAGATAAACTAAAGGAAATTAAAGAGATTGAAATTTTATTACTGACCTACCCTATGCAAAACTCTCCGATTGGAGTCTCTCTCCTCCGGCGCTCAGATTTGCTATTTGGAGATAATTCCGAACAAGAGCTACAGAACCAATTATTACTAAGAAATGCCGCAGAAGAGTGTGCAGAATGGCTCAACAAAAAAGCTAAAATATCCACACTGATTATTCCAAACTCATTTGGGATGAAAATGCTGGTTTTAGAAAACAACGACGCTAATAATATTGCCATTAATACAAATCTGAGTGACTTTACTGCTACGACATTAGGATACGTGGCATCGGACAATATCCATTGCAATATTCTGCAAACAGAATTACCGGCAGTTGACCAGCTCAAAAATTTGTTCTCGCAAGTCTGGAATAATCCTCTAATGTCAAAAGACATTAAGCAATATATGCTCAGTTCGCTTAAGCTAGGTTACAGGGATTATCCTCCGGACTTCATCTACTATTACACTCTTAATCATATTTTTAACGACTCTATAAAGGACTTCGACGACGATAAATTAATAAAAACAAGAACCGGTTTTAAAGATAAAAGAATATGGCAAAAGCTATATAAGTTTCAGAAGGATGGAGTTGTGGGGGCTATTGAAAAAATTGAGAGATATGGAGGTTGCATAATTGCAGACAGCGTTGGTTTGGGAAAAACATTTGAAGCTCTAGCTATAATCAAATATTATGAGCTTAGAAATGATAGGGTTTTAGTTTTGTGCCCTAAGAAATTACGAGAAAACTGGTCAGTATATACACAAAACGATAGAAGAAATATTTTTCTGGAAGACCGTTTTAATTATGATGTTTTGCACCACTCAGATCTTACAAGAGAGAGAGGTCTATCCGGAACCATAAATCTTAAGACCATCAACTGGGCAAATTATGATTTGGTAGTAATTGACGAGTCGCATAATTTTCGCAACAACAATCCACATAAAGGAGAGAAAACAAGATATGCCCGGCTGATGAATGAGATTATCAGGAAAGGGGTCAAAACTAAACTGTTAATGTTGTCTGCTACGCCTGTGAACAATAGAATGAACGATTTAAAAAATCAAATTTCATTTATAACCGAGGGCGATGATTCTGCTTTTGTTACGGAAGGGATTGACAATATAACATCTGTTATGGCACTTGCCCAACGACAATTCACAGAGTGGACAAAATCGGACATAAAAGATATTAATACTTTGTTCGAGAGATTGGACAGCAGATATTTCAAACTTCTGGATATGCTTACCATAGCCCGCTCTAGAAAGCATATCGTAAAGTATTACAATTGCGATGATGTAGGAAAATTTCCGGAGAGACTCAAACCGATAAATATAAAAACAGATATTGATAGCCGGAAACTATTCCCCTCACTAAAAGATATTAATACCTCCATACGAAAACTCAACTTAGCCAACTTCACGCCAATGGAGTATGTCTTGGCAGAGAAAAGAGCAGATTATGAAGAAAAATATGACTACGAGCTAAAAACAGGCAGCGTATTTAAGCAGATAGACCGCGAAAAGAGTTTGATTCACTTAATGCGGGTAAACTATCTTAAACGAATGGAGAGTTCAATTAACTCCTTCTCTATAAGCATTAAAGGGCTATTGAAACAGGTAAATGATAATCTGGAGAAAATTACGAATTCAGCATTATATATTGGGAAAGCCGTAACCATAGAAGATGTTGATTTGGAAGATACCGACAACGAAGCCTTAGTTGGGAACAAAGTAAAGGTTCTATTGCAGGATATGGACTTAGTCAGATGGAAACAGGATCTTGAATATGACCGAGACATACTTGCCAAGCTTCTTGAAAGCGCCAGAAATATTGATTCAATAAGAGACGAAAAATTAGAGGAATTAAAGCGAATAATTGCCAATAAAATAGATAATCCCATTAACAGAGCAAATAGGAAAGTAGTAATATTTACTGCGTTTGCCGATACTGCAAATTATTTGTATCACGACATCTCTACTTGGGCACACAAAAAACACGGTATTTATTCAACTCTCATAACCGGAACAGGAGCCAATAAAACAAACCTGCCTCACTCCGGAGCAGACATGAATGATCTGCTTACCAGTTTCTCTCCTATTTCAAAGGAGAGGAGTAAAACAGGCTGCAAGATAAAAGAAGAGATTGATATTCTAATTGCCACGGATTGTATTTCCGAAGGTCAGAACCTCCAGGACTGCGACTTTTTGGTTAACTACGATATTCACTGGAATCCCGTGCGGATAATTCAGCGTTTTGGGCGAATAGACCGTCTTGGATCAATAAATGAGAGAGTCCAGCTGGTCAACTTCTGGCCCAATATGGAGTTAAATGAATACATAAATCTTGAAAGCCGGGTAAAGGGCAAGATGGTTTTGCTTGACATATCTGCAACAGGAGAGGAGAACCTCATAGAGATGAATGGTCAGGATGAGATGAACGATCTGGAATACAGGCGTAAACAGTTAGAACAACTTCAAAATACAGTCCTTGACTTGGAGGATATTCAGGGAGGAATGACCATCACCGATAGCAATATGAATGATTTTCGAATGGATTTACTGGAGTACTCAAAAAGCAATAAAGACAATATAGAACAGACACCACACGGAGTACACACCGTTGTTTATTCAAACGACCCGGAAATTGTAGAGGGAACTATATTCTGTTTGCGAAACAGAAAAGGGGAAAAAGGTAAAAGTATTTTATCTCCTTATTATCTTGTATATGTAGGGAAGGAAGGCGAAACACTGCTGGGTTATATGCAAGGGAAACGCTGTCTGGACTATATGAAGAAACTGTGTCAGGGACAGATAGAGGTAGTCAAGGAGTTAGCAGCGCAAGTAAATAAAGAAACCAGAAACTATCGGGATATGAAAAAGTACAGCGTCTTCCTTCAAGTTGCTATGGAGAGTATCATAGGGAAGTCACACGAAATAGGAGCTGCATCCTTTTTCTCAACCGATGGTGTGGCACTGGCTGCCGAAGGAGTCACCGCCAAAAGCGATTTTGAAGTTATCTCATTTGTAGTTATAAAAAGCCGGAAATGATACAAAGCTTTAACCCTCCCCCAAGGGCAGTTGTTAATACTGTAATAACCAAGAAACTCTTTTTGGATCAGATGACTCTGACTCCGTCGGAAAAGAAGTTGATACGTGACGACATATCATCAATCCATATGCGGATTGTACTGCAGCCCCAAACAATAGGGTTAATGGAATACGAAACAGAGGAGTATCAATACAAACAAATTGTAATATCGGAGGTTGTCCTTAACAGGCAGAGTGTCTGTTTTGCCATTGCCCGGCTTCTGCAGCAAGCTTTTCCGTACCCGCTCATTCTGTTGTTGAAATATGGGGAGGAGTATATGATAAGCTGGGCAGATAAAAGGATAAATTTAGCAGATAAAAACAAAAGGGTGGTTGAAAATTTGGAATTCACCCGCTGGATTAACCCTGCAAACACCGATCCTATTATCAAAGGTTTTCTCAATTCATTAGATATAACCAAGCCCCAATGCCACAACCTGAAAGAACTGTTTGATATACTTAAGAATCGCTTTTATATGCTGGCAGTTGCAGACGAAACGGGTAATTATTCCGAAGCAACACAGGAAAATATTCTCTACTATCGGGAGCAAATGGCTATTTTAATGCAAAACAGAGAGGAACAAAAAAACATTGTTGAGGAATTGAAAAGTGAGACGCAGTTTAATGTTAAAGTACAATTGAATGGAAATTTAAAGATATTGCAGAACATCGAAAACCGGATTATCGACCTACTGAAAACGAACAAATAAAAATTCTATACAAATGAGAAAAATATATCCCTATTTATTAATACTAATAATCGTACTTCTCCCTTTTATTATAGGGAAATTGATTGTATCACCTATCGATATTGGAAAAATCGCGGGGAGTGAATCTGATTGGTTATTGTTTTGGGCAACCTATATAGGAGCTTCGGCAACAGCTATTATGGCTTGGCTAACTTATAAAATGTTTCGTCAAAATAAGGATTTACTTGATGCTCAAAAATTACGCTGGGAAACAGAAAGAAGAGGTGTTATAAATTTTTCAATAGTAAACATCAAAGAGAACTATTGTTTGCAAGTTCAAAATATCGGATTAAGTGTTGTTACAGATATTACATATTCATTTAACAAAGAATTTCTAGACTGCTTACCATTAACAGAACTTAAAAATTACATATCTGAAGCTGGGAAAAAGGGACTTAGATTAAGCCCTTCAACTAGTAAAGATTACTTCATTTTTTCGAGTAATTCAGTAGGACAGCATACAATCTTTGGTATATCTTTGGACAAATCTGTGATGGATAAAACAATTGAAAACCTAAAGAAGGTCCAATTTGAAATTTCAGGATCATACAGAACTATTGATAAAGAATATATTATTGATGAAAAATTTAAGATTGACACATACCTGACAAATGCTTTAGTTCATGAAAATGATATTGAGAAGGAGCTGAAATCAATAACAAAAGAATTAAAAGCGATAAATGTCACGATTAAAGCAAAATAGAACATGGAAAAGATTACATTAGACCATCCCGATAGCCAGAGTGCCGATTTGGTGGCACAACATATAGAACAATTAAGTCAATTATTCCCCGAAGTAATAAACGAGGGAAAGGTCGATTTTGAAGCATTACAAGACTTGTTGGGTAATTATACCGATACCCCGGAAGAACGATTTCAACTGAACTGGGCAGGAAAAGCACAGGCAAGATGTGAGGCACAAAAGCGAAGCACCGGAACATTACGCCCTTGTCCGGAAGAATCTGTAGATTGGAATACAACAGAGAACCTTTATATTGAAGGAGATAATCTCGAAGTATTAAAGTTGCTGCAAAAGAGTTATTACAAAAAGGTAAAAATGATATATATCGACCCACCATATAATACCGGAAAAGACTTTGTTTATAAGGATAATTACATCGATAATATGACAAATTATCTTGAGATTTCCGGACAAGATCGCTCGCTTGGCACCAATACTGAAAGTGATGGAAGATACCATTCTAATTGGCTCAATATGATGTATCCGCGTTTGAAGTTAGCTCGTAATTTATTGACTGATGATGGGGTAATCTTTATCTCGATTGATGAAAATGAATTTGCTAATTTAAAAAAGGTTTGTAATGAAATATTTGGTGAGGAGAATTTTATTGCTTCAATCGCGAATATTAACAATCCCAAGGGGCGTTCTGATGATAAATACATCGCTACAGCTCATGAATATATTAGTTTATATGCTAAAGAAATTAATTCTTTTCAGATGGGGGGGTTTGTGCCAACTGACGAAATAATTAAGAGGTATAATAAGGTTGACACAAATGGAAAAAAATTCAGGGAAATTGATTTACGAAAAACGGGAGAGAATGACTTACGAGAAGACAGACCAAATCTTTTCTACTATTTTGTATATAATGAACAATCTGGAGATTTTTATCCAAGTAAGGAGGATATTACTGATAATTGTATAATAATAAAACCTCAAAGGGAAGATCAAAAAGAAGGTAATTGGAGATGGGGATTTGAAACTAGTGAAAAAGAAATACATAATTTATTCCCGAAATACATGCCAAACAGAAAAGTTTGGGGAGTATTTGAGAAAGATTACTTGGAAGGACGTGGAGCAGTCAAACCTACAAGTGCGTGGACATTCAAAGATGTAAATAGTGAAAGAGGAACTGAGCAATTTATTGACTTGGGATTTGAAAAAACCGTTTTTGCAAAACCAAAACCAATAGGAACAGTTATACGAGCCTCAATACTTTCAACAAAAATATCTGATATTATTCTTGACTTTTTCTCCGGCTCCGCCACTACTGCCCACGCAGTAATGCAATTAAACTCAGAAGATGGGGGTAATAGAAAATTCATAATGGTACAGCTTCCAGAGGCAACCCCTGAAGATTCTGAAGCCCGAAAGGCTGGATACAAAACAATTGCAGAAATTGGGAAAGAACGTATCCGCCGTGCCGGGAACAAGATAATTGAAGAGTTAAAAGCAAAAAAGGCTAAAGAGGGCGCTCTCTTCACCGAGGAACATAAAATATTGGATATCGGCTTTAAAGTATTCAAACTGGATAGCTCGAATATTAATACTTGGGATAGCTCTCCATCAAATTTAGAGGGGGCACTCTATAACTCAGTGCAGAACATTAAATCCGACAGAACGGAGCACGATCTGCTTTACGAGATATTGTTGAAATATGGTATAGACCTTGTTCAGCCTATCAACGAACATACTTTAGTAGGTAAAAAAGTATATGAGATGGGGGCAGGTGCATTGATTGTCTGTATGGCTGATAATATTAAGCCGGAAACGGCAGAAGCTATTGCCCAACTATGGAAAAAGGTTAAGCCAACTGCTATAGATGAATCTTCCAAAGCAGCAATTAATTGTCGGGTTGTATTCAAAGACAACGGATTTGACGACAATAATGACAAAACAAATATTTTCCAGATATTGAAACAGCATGGAATTGATAATGTGGTAACTATATAGAAATATGGGGAACATTAAAAAAGATCAGCTTTTTGAAGCTCAGTTCGAGGACGTTCGATCAATTATTGATCTTCGTAAAACAAGGGCATACAGAGCTGTAAACAACGAGAGTATAATAAGTAATTGGGAGGTGGGGCAATATATCTCTGACAAACTTAAATCTGCACAATGGGGTAGTAAAGTCGTAGATATGCTGGCAAACTATCTTCAACAAAAACAGCCCGGTTTAAAGGGGTATGACAGAAGAGCAATTTATAGAATGGTACAATTTTATGAGGCTTATTCAATTCCTGAATTTGTGGGGTTTTTGCCACCACAATTACAATTGCCAGCAAATGAGAAAGATATAATTGTGGGGTTTGAAAAACCACAATTGGGAAACGAGAAGAATATCCTCTCATTCTTGTGTCTCGTTAACTGGACAAACCATATTAAGATTTTGTCAGGATGCAATCATCCGGATGAAAGAGCATTTTATATCTATTTGACCTACAAAGAAAAACTATTGACTAGGGAGCTTGAAAGACAGATAAAATCGGGAGTATATGAACGTAGTCTTATAGGGAATAACAAACACACCTCTGTTTTAAGGCAAAGTTATCCATCAGCAAAACAATATTTTAAAGATTCATATATCGTAGATTTCTTAAACCTGCCGGAAGTGCATAGCGAAAAGAGCCTTCATAAGGGACTGATCGGTCAAATGAAAAATTTTATACTTGAATTGGGAAGAGATTTTATATTTATTGGAGAGGAGTACAGAATTCAGGTAGGGATGAAAGATTTTAGAATTGATTTGCTGTTTTATCACAGGGGCTTACAGTGTTTAGTAGCCATAGAATTAAAAACCACGGAATTTCAACCGGATTATATTGGACAACTTGATTTCTATCTCGAAGCTTTGGATCGTGATGTGAAAAAGGAAAATGAAAATCCAAGTATCGGAATATTATTATGCAAAAGTGCAGATAGCGAAGTTGTTGAGTATGCTCTTAGCAGAAGTCTAAGTCCGTCTATGATTGCAGAATACAAGCGGCAAATGATACCAAAAGATATATTACAAAAGCATCTACAGGAATTTTACGATAATGTAAATGAATAGAAAAAGAGAATAAAATGAGACTACAATTTGAAAAAGACCTGGAATATCAATCAGAAGCGATTAAAAGCATCTGTGAAATCTTCGAAGGTCAGGAGATATTTCAAAGCAATTTTTCCGTTAGCATTCCAAATAAAGATGTTGGTGTTGGTATAATTGAATTTCAAGAGGGCTACTCTAATATTTCAATAGGAATTGGTAATAAGCTTAAGGTTATCGATGAAAATCTCCTATCAAATGTTCAAAAGATTCAATTAAGGAATGGTTTGCCACAATCGACAGAAGAGAGCTTCCGTAAAGAGGGTATGAATTTTACTGTAGAGATGGAGACCGGCACAGGGAAGACCTATGTTTATCTGAGAACCATTTTTGAACTTAACGAGAAATATGGGTTCACAAAATTTATAATTGTAGTGCCAAGCATTGCTATTAAAGAGGGGACCAATAAATCTCTCCAAATTACCGAGGAGCATTTTAAAGGGATATACGGCAATACCGTTTACAACTATTTTGTTTATGACAGTAATAAACTTGAGCAGGTGAGGAGCTTTGCAACCAGTGACAACATAGAGGTAATGGTAATCAATATTGATGCTTTCCGTAAAAGTTTTGAAAATGACGATGAGAACAACAAATCAAACGTTATTCACCGATATAAAGACACCTTAGGATTCAAACCTATTGAGTTAATTCAGGAAACAAACCCGATTGTCATTATTGACGAGCCTCAGAGTGTAGATAATACCGAAAAAGCTAAAGAGGCAATTTCTGCCTTAAATCCTTTGTGTTGTCTAAGATATTCGGCAACTCATAAGCAGAAGTACAATCTGATGTATAAACTGGACTCGGTTGATGCATATGAAATGAAGCTGGTAAAGCAAATTGAGGTTGCCACTGCCGAGGTGGAGGGCTATATGAATAACGCATATATCTTTCTTGAAAAAGTCGACAACAGATCGGGTATAAAAGCCTATCTGGAATTAGATATTCAAAGCAAAGGGAAAGTAGCTCGTTCAAAGAAATGGGTAAAACAAGGAGATGATTTGTATGATATAACCAAAAGGGAGCAGTACGAAGGGTATATTGTTAAAGATATAGTTTACAATAGGCAAACGGGACTATGGGAGGTTACTTTTACAAGTAATTCATATATAGTAATCGAGGGAAAAGCACTCGGTTCAATTAGTGATGAACTTATGGAACGGGAGCAAATCCGGATAACAATTGAATCTCACTTAGACAAAGAACTTCTTTTAAACCCAATGGGAATAAAGGTTCTCAGTTTGTTTTTTATAGACAGGGTTGCAAATTACCGTCAATACGACGAAGAGGGCAACGAGGTAAAGGGAAAATTTGCAGTAATGTTTGAGGAAGAGTATGCAAAATTGATTTCTCAAACAAAATATCAATCACTTTTCTTAGAGATTAAAGACAAAAACATTTCTGCAAATAGAGTTCATAATGGTTATTTTTCTATAGATAAGAGAAGCAAGTCTTCAAACAAAAAAGATAAATTTGAATGTTTCGTGGACTCATCGGGAAAAGCGGCCAAAGATGATGATGCATATAATCTCATTATGAAGGATAAAGAACGTCTTTTAAGTTTTGAGGAGCCTTTGAGATTTATTTTCTCCCACTCTGCTCTTAAAGAGGGATGGGATAACCCTAATGTCTTTCAAATATGTACCCTGATTGACTCAAAAGACGATATGACAAAGCGCCAAAAGGTTGGTCGCGGTCTACGTTTGTGTGTTAATCAAAACGGAGAAAGAGTAAGGGGGTTTGAAGTCAATACCCTGACTGTAATGGCAAATGAATCGTATGAAAATTTTGCCAAAGGCCTGCAGAAAGAGATTGAGGAGGATACCGGGTACAAATTCGGATTGCTGCAGAAGCACTCCTTTGCACATATTGTTGTTGATGGAACAACAGAAAAGCCCGTCTATTTAAATGAACATAAATCGAGATTTTTATATGACTTTTTTGAACAGTGCGGCTATATTAAAGAAGAGGTAGTTAATAATAAAACAAAAGAAGTTGCCGGCAAGGTTCAGGATAAGCTTCGACTAGATTTGAAAGATAACAGAGTAAACATTCCTGCTGAGTTTGATTACATCAAAGGGGCCATTCTTAAAACATTACGTAAGGTTTCCGGGAATATTAATATCAAGAATAGAAATGATGCCCGGAAGGTCTCTCTAAGAAAAGAGGTATTGCTATCGCCGGAATTTTCCGAATTGTGGAATAGAATAAAATATAAAACTACCTATTCTGTTAATTTTGATTCCGATGTATTGGTATACAAGTGTTCACAAAGAATTTTAGAGGAGGTATCAGTAGGGAAAGGAAAGTTTATTACCGAGAAGATAAAACTTGAAACAACTGCCGGAGCAGTTACAGCCAACGAAGCTACGCTACAGAGAACAGCAAAAATCATTGAAGAGTCAGTTTCTCAACTACCGGACATTGTCACTTACCTGCAGAATGAGACAAATCTCACCAGAAAAAGCATCGTAGAAATACTTATAAAATCTAAGAGGTTGGATGCTTTTAAGAAAAATCCGCAGGCATTCATCGAATCGGTGATAGATATTATTAAAGCAGAAATGAGACTGTGTCTCGTTGATGGTATAAAATACAGAAAACTTGGTGATCAAGATGTTTGGTGCCAAGAGCTTTTTGAAAACGTAGAACTACAAGGTTATCTAAACTCAAATTTAATGGAGAGCAAAAAATCACCATATGATTATGTTATATATGACTCTCCTACTGTAGAACTGCCTATGGCTATGGCATTCGAACAATCGCAAAATGTAAAAGTATATGCGAAGCTCCCTTCCTGGTTTAGAATAGACACTCCTCTTGGCCCCTACAATCCGGATTGGGCATTGGTTTGGGAAGAAAATGGCAAACAACGTCTTTACTTTGTAGTTGAAACAAAAGGCGGTATGTTCGAGGATTCCATAAAAGCGACCGAGTTGGCAAAAATCAAATGCGGCAAAGAACACTTTAGGGCAATTGACAAAGGAGTTGGATTTGAGTTGGCGGATAGGTTTGCGACATTGGAGGGGAAAATACTTGCTTAGGATTTATTAATCTTTAATATTTAACAGTCAGTTATTCAGTAATATTTATTGTTTTCGTAAATTATTATTGATTCTAATGACCGGCATCCGTCAAAAACATAGTTTTCGATTCATTTGACACTATGTGAAATCATTATTTCTTTGAGATTTTAACAATTTGCAAAAACATAATAACCTATATAATCTATAAAGTCTGGAATATTGACCGACTCAAGTTTGCTGCAATTTCTGAAAGCACTGTCACAAATATTGAATATATCATATCACCGGAATACTCAACGAACCGCAAAAAACATCAACAGAATGTCGCAAAAAACATCAATAAAATGCCGCAAAAAGCATCAATTATAATGATAATTTAAAAAATATTATATATCTTTGGTAACAGTTATTACAGATGGTATTATGATGTATCTTAGTAGAATGGCCGATAAGCAGCTGATTCAAAATCTTGAAACATTTGGTGCTGTATTGATTGAAGGGCCTAAATGGTGTGGTAAAACAACCACAGCAATGAAACAGGCAAAAAGTGTTATAGAGCTGCAAGACCCTGATACTAGGGAGGGTTTTTTGGCAACCGCAAAAATTAGGCCTTCATTATTGTTGATAGGAGATACTCCTAGACTGGTAGATGAGTGGCAAGTGGCTCCGGCAATATGGGACGCTGTAAGGGTGATGGTTGACAAACGGGGAGAGCCGGGGCAATTCATATTGACTGGCTCTAATAGTATAGACAAAACACAAATTATGCATTCCGGTACTGGCAGAATAGCTCGCATGCAAATGTATCCAATGAGTTTATTTGAATCTCAGGAATCAACAGGAGAAATTTCATTAATGGATATGTTTGATAATCCTGATTTTGATATAGATGGAGTAAAATCTAAAATGACTATTGAAGATCTGATATTTGTCGCTTGTAGGGGTGGTTGGCCTGCATCTTTAAAACTTAAAACATTAAAATCTCAATTATTGATTGCAAGAGATTATATAAAAAGTATTTGCGAAATTGATATTTCATCCGTAGATGGTATAAATAGAGATAAAACACTTGCAAGTCTTATACTAAGAACATACTCCCGGAATTTATCGACTCTGGCAACAAAAACTACAATGATAAAGGATGTCAGGTCTAATATAGAAACTCTTGCCGAAAACACTTTCAATAGTTATGTCAATGCTTTTGAGAAACTATTTGTTATACAAGATGTTGAGGCTTGGAATCCTTCTATACGTTCATCCACTTCAATTCGAAGTAGTTCAAAACGGAACCTCATTGACCCGTCCATCGCCGTAGCTGCTCTAGGTTTGACACCAGAAAAGCTTAAAATGGATTTAAAAACATTTGGATTTATTTTTGAGTGTATGTGCATACGCGATTTAAAAGCATATTCTCAAGCACAAGGTAGTTCCCTTTCATATTACCATGACAGGTACGATCTTGAGGCAGACGCTGTCTTACTCTTACCTGATGGAAGATATGCTTTGATAGAGTTTAAGTTGGGAGGTAGTGAAGTGGAAGAAGGAGCAAGACATTTATTAGAAATTAGAAATTTGGTGAGGGAATTTAATAAAACAGCAACAAATGCTCAGCTTAGGGAACCAGATTTGATGATGGTAATAACAGGAGGTCCAATCGCTTATACACGAACGGATGGAGTAAAGGTATTACCTCTGGCATGTCTTAAAAATTGATGTTAGCCCAGCTTTTTTAAGATTGTTGACAGGACCTCTCTTTTGCGTGGAGGTTTTTATGCCTGCACTTACATTGCTATTTCGGTGATATGCTCCGGAATATCCACCTAAAGCAGCTTATTTACAACTATAAAAAACACGCAATGAAAAATAAACCAAACATTTTTGATTATGCGACTTCAGAGCTTTCACAAGACGCTTTTTTGACTTGGTTAATTCAATGAGCAGATAAGGACTACCAGTAAATTGATAATTCTCTGAATGCCTGTGCTATTTCTTTTGTTCAAGAACTTATAGACAAAAACTATCTGACCAAAGATGAGTTGAAAGACTATAAGCTACTTTCGGATTTTGAATCAAATTATGGTCTACAACTGTACCAAGCGTTATAGGTCAGATCCAAAGATATGAGAGGCTGAAAAGTCAAATTATTGATGCCGATGCTTACGAAGGCATTAAGATCTTCCCGATAGGAAATATAAACAAATTTAATCCCGGGAATATTTGAAAATTAAAATTCATAGAGGTATTAACCAGATTGGCGGCTGCATAACAGAAATCGCTACCGAGAAAACCAGAATCCTGATTGACCTGGGGCAGAATCTTCCCGATGGCGACGGAGTGGTTATAGACACACTGGCCCATAACGAGGCGATAGGGGAGCTTACAACCGGAATTGACGCCATACTCTATACCCACTATCACGGAGACCATTTTGGGCTCTTTAAATTTGTCCCCGACAATATCCCTCAGTATATAGGAGCCGTTGCAAAGCAGGTTGTTCTTTGCAAACATAACCGTCTCCAATTACGACACCTATATGTTCCTTATCGAGGCCGGCGGTAAACGAATACTTCACACCGGAGATTTTAGAGACCACGGCTACCTGGGAAAGGGGTTAATCCCAATGTTAAAGAGTCTCGTTTTAAAGCAGGGGGATATAGATTTTCTGATAACAGAGGGGACAATGCTCTCCCGTATTGAAGGTGAGATTCTCCACGAGAAGGAGTTGAGGACAATGATGAGAGAAGCTATGGAACAGTATAAGAGTGTGTTTGTACTATGCTCATCTACAGACCTGGAGCGCCTGGCAACAATCTATTCTGCAAACAGATCTTTAGAATCCCGCCCATTTGTCTGTGACGATTTTCAGGCGATGATCCTGAAAATATTTCAGGAATCTGCAGGAGAGCGAAGCGGGCTCTTTTAATTTAAAAAGTGCTACACCTTCTTTGAAAAGAACACAAAATTACTAAACTGGATGCAGGATAAGGGCTTCTGTATGCTGGTAAGGCCAACAGAACTTGGAATTATCCCCATACACAGCGAAGACTCAACCCAATTCGCAACCCTCCCCCTCAAAAAAGAGCTCAAACAAAAAATTCTAACCCAAACAAAAAAATTTGCAGATATAACAATCGAGAGATAACACCACGCTAGTATTAGATTAATTGAAAATCACAAGCACGAAATTATTATAAAAACTTACATCAAAATGAAAGTGAGCGAAACAATTTTAGTACTTTTACGTTTAAATAAATGATGAAACAGGGTTTTTCCATATTATTATCTTTTATTCTTTTGGCAAGCCATATGTACTTGACCATTGGAACACACTTTTGCGGTGGTGAAGCCGTTGAGACAAAGATAATGTTGGGCGAAACACATTTAGGACGTGGAATGATGGATATCGAAGAATCCTGCGATGATTCCAATCCAGCTAAAAATGAAACTAATTTTAATAAAACTCCGTGTTGTGCAAACGAGTATCAAAATATTCACTCAACAAGTGAATTTGTAAAAGATACTTCTCAAATAGTTTTTAATGTTGAGTTTGCCGTTGCATTTATTTATAATACGTTGAATCTGGATTTATTTTCAAAGTCAACGCATCAGGTTTACAGTAAATACATTTCCCCGCCTCTTGAAGAAGACATTCAGATTCTTTTTCAAACTTTTTTAATTTGATTTTCAAATTAACTATTCATCCCATATTACAATTTGTAGTGTGGTTTTCGTATATTGGTTCAAATAGTTAATTTTTCTTGCTAAAATCATTTTGTTATGCTAAATAAAATCATAAAATATTTCTTAGAGAACAAGTTGGTTACAATACTTGTTCTGACAGGATTTGTCATATGGGGCATTGTTACCGCACCTTTTGGTTGGCAAATAGGTGGTTTGCCATCTGACCCTGTTCCAGTGGATGCCATACCGGACATTGGTGAAAACCAGCAGATTGTTTTTACCCCGTGGAATGGTCGGTCGCCACAAGATATTGAAGACCAGATTTCATATCCGTTAACAACCTATCTTTTAGGCATTCCAGGAGTAAAAACCATCCGTAGCTCCTCCATTTTTGGTTTTTCCAGTATCTATATCATTTTTACTGAAGATATAGAGTTCTACTGGTCACGTTCCAGAATTTTGGAAAAGTTAAGTTCTCTTCCCTCCGGATTGTTGCCCGATGAAGTTCAACCCACATTAGGACCTGATGCAACAGCATTAGGGCAGGTTTATTGGTATACGCTTGAAGGGCGTGATAAAGACGGAAACCCGACTGGAGGTTGGGATTTACACGAAATACGTACTGTTCAGGATTTCTATGTAAAATATGGACTGAATGCAACAGAAGGTGTTTCAGAGGTAGCCTCAATTGGGGGATATATTCAGGAATACCAGATAGATGTAAACCCCGATGCCCTAAAAGCCTATAACATACCGCTGCATATGGTTATGCAAGCAGTACAGAAATCAAACAGGGATGTGGGGGCTAAAACAATCGAGATAAATCAGGCAGAATATCTTGTGCGTGGATTAGGTTATGTAAAAAATGTAGAAGATATTGAGAAAGCTGTTGTGGCTGTTCAAGATAACACACCAGTTCGTATTAAGGATATTGCTGTGGTTACGCTTGGCCCAGCTTCGCGACGAGGTGTTCTCGATAAGGATGGAGCCGAAGTGGTAGGTGGGGTTATTGTGGCTCGGTATGGTGCTAACCCATTGCAGGTTATCAATAATGTAAAAGAGAAGATTGAAGAAATTTCACCCGGATTGCCAAAAAAAATGCTGGCAAATGGTATAGAAAGTCAACTAACTATTGTTCCGTTTTACGACCGCTCGAAATTGATCTATGAGACACTTGGTACCCTAGAAGAGGCCTTGTCTCTTCAAATCCTCATTACTATTTTGGTTATAATTGTTATGATTTATAACCTGAGGGCATCATTTCTAATATCAAGTTTATTGCCTATTTCTGTACTTATGGTTTTTATCGCTATGCGGTATTTTGGTGTTGATGCCAATATAGTGGCTCTTTCAGGAATTGCTATTGCCATAGGCACAATGGTCGATTTAGGAATAATTCTTTCGGAGAACATTGTAAAACATATTGACGAAGCACCACCCGGCCAAAAACTGATAACAACCATCTATAATGGCTCTACAGAAGTGAGTTCGGCTATTCTTACTGCCGTTTCCACCACCATCGTAAGTTTTATTCCTGTTTTTACTATGCAGGCAGCCGAAGGGAAATTATTCGGCCCCTTGGCATTTACCAAAACCTTTGCTTTGGTTGCCGCGCTTATAGTTTCACTTATCATTTTGCCTACATTGGCACACTGGGTTTTTGGGTTTAAAATAAAAAATCCACGTCATATTAGATGGGTTAATATTTTACTTATTGTAGTCGGTGTTATTGGGCTATTCAGTAGTATGGTAAGGGCTGGGATATTACTCATTTTATTTGGTATTATCCCTTTCACTAAACCTTTTATAAAAGATAAAAAGCTGTTTAAAAAACCACTTTTCAGTAAAGCCTTGGAAAATATTGAATTGGTTTTGGTGGTAGTGGGTGTAATATGGCTTTTGGCAAAGTACTGGTTGCCTCTCGGTGCCGCTAAAAGTGTGCTTATCAACTTTGTTTTTGTTGCACTTTTGGTAGGCTTTATTTTAGGAGCATTTAGTTTACTCCAGTTTTCTTATAAAAGAATTTTACGCTGGTGTTTGAACAACAAAGTGAAGTTTTTATTGATTCCTACCTTTTTGATTTTGTTAGCTGTTAATGTCTGGATGGGCTTTACTTCTGTTTTCGGATTTTTGGCAAATGGTGCTGACAAAATAGGTTGGAACATTAGAACTACTTCTGTTTGGTCAGGTCTTAATCATTCTTTTCCCGGAATTGGGAAAGAGTTTATGCCGGCACTGGATGAAGGTAGCTTTTTGCTAATGCCAACCTCTATGCCTCATTCAGGAGTTGAATATAACCGGAAAGTCGTTGGTCAGTTAGATATGATGCTGACAAATATCCCGGAAGTGGAACTTACCGTTGGTAAATTAGGTAGGGTAGAGTCTGCACTCGACCCAGCTCCGATTTCTATGTACGAAAATATTATCAACTATAAGTCAGAATATGCTCTCAATGAGAAAGGACATCGTAAACGCTTTAAAACAGATAGAGAAGACCGCTTTGTTTTGAAGAATGGAGAGGTATTTAGCAATGAGGAATTGCTATCTAAAAATATTTCGTTAGATGAGTTGATACCGGATGAGAAGGGAAACTATTTCAGAAATTGGCGCAAACACATAAAATCATCCGATGATATTTGGGAGGAAATAGTTGCCGTTACCAAAATACCCGGTGTTACCTCCGCCCCAAAACTGCAACCTATCGAAACCCGTTTGGTAATGTTGCAGACAGGAATGAGAGCTCCAATGGGAATTAAAGTTTATGGCCCTGACCTTAAAACTATTGAAGAGTTTGGGTTAAAGCTGGAAGGTATTCTGAAACAAGTACCTTCAGTAAAAGCCGAGGCTGCATTTGCCGACCGAATCGTTGGGAAACCCTACATTCACCTTAACATTAGAAGGGATGAAATTTCACGTTATGGATTAAATGTAGAAGATGTGCAACAAAGCATTGAAACCGCTATTGGAGGTATGAAGATAGGCTATACCGTTGAGGGACGCGAGCGATTTCCCATTCGGGTCCGTTATCCGCGAGAGTTGCGAGACGATCCCGAATCGCTTAGTAATATTCTAATTCCAACACCCACAGGGGCGCAAATTCCATTAAAGCAATTGGTAGATATGGAATATGTGCGTGGACCGCAAGCCATAAAAAGTGAAAATACCTTTTTGGTGGGCTATGTACTATTTGATAAAAAAGATGGCTTTGCCGAGGTTGATGTGGTGAACGATGCACAGGAAATGATTCAGCAAAAGATTGATTCTGACGAGTTAATTGTTCCTGCTGGAGTAAATTACAAATTTTCTGGCAGTTACGAAAATCAGGTGCGTGCCGAAAAACGGCTCAGTATAATCGTACCTATTGTATTATTAATCATCTTTCTGATACTTTACTTCCAATTCAAATCGGTGACAACTTCACTTATGATTTTTACTGGTGTAGCTATGGCCTTTAGCGGAGGTTTTATAATGCTCTGGTTATATGGACAGGGGTGGTTTGCAGATTTTTCAGTTTTTGGAACGAATATCCGTGGGCTTTTTCAGATGCAAACAGTTAACTTGAGTGTAGCCGTTTGGGTGGGCTTTATTGCTCTTTTTGGGCTAGCCACCGATGATGGGGTTTTGATGGGGACATATCTCGACCAAAGTTTTAAAAACAATCGTACAAAAACAAGAGAAGAAATCAGGGCTGCTGTTGTGGAAGCTGGAGAACGTAGAATAAGACCTGCTGTAATGACAACCGCAACTACCATTATTGCATTGTTACCAGTTCTTACATCAACCGGGCGGGGTGCTGATATAATGGTGCCTATGGCTATTCCTGCTTTTGGAGGAATGATTGTAGCAGCCATCACATATTATATTGTTCCCACGCTATATTGTATGCGTGAAGAGTATAAACTTAAAAAATCGAAATAATGAAGCAATATATAATAATATTAATGGCAATGCTATTGCACAGTTCGCCGAGCTTTGCTCAAACACTAGAAGATTATTTTAAGATAGCTGCCCAAAATAATCCGGGTTTACAGGCTACCTATAAAGAATATGAGGCTTCTTTGCAGAAAGTGCCACAAGTGAGCACTTTGTCCGACCCTACTTTTTCTTTCGGGTATTTTATCTCTCCGGTGGAAACAAGAGTTGGGCCTCAGCAGGCAAGGTTTTCTCTCACGCAAATGTTCCCGTGGTTTGGAACCTTAAAAGCTCAGGGCAATGCTGCAACTTTTATGGCAGAGGCAAAATTTCAAAGTTTTATTGAAGCCCGGAACAAACTTTATCTACAGGTGGCATCTGCTTATTATTCATTATACGAATTAAAAAGATGGGTTCGCATTGAACAGGAAAACATTAAAATTTTGGAATCCTATAAAACCATTGCTACTCAAAATTTTAAAAATGGAAAAGGAACAATGGTAGATGCTCTGCGAGTGGACATTATGTTGAAAGATGCTCAAACCAATTTGAGTATTCTCGGGGATAAAGAAATACCCTTGCAGACCACTTTCAACAATTTGTTGAACAGACCAAAAAATGAAATAGTGCAAATCAACGATTCTTTGAGAGCAGAAATCCTTTCAGATAATTTCGGAAAAGATTCTTTAATTATAGCCAATCCAACTTTGAAAGCATTGAATTTAAAACTTCACGCAAGTAAAGCCTTAGAACTTGCAGCCCAAAAGCAAGGACTACCAAAATTGGGTGTAGGTTTAGATTATGTATTGGTAGGTGAGCGTACCGATGTATCAATGCCCGATAATGGAAAAAATGTATTAATGCCAATGGTAAGTGTAAGCATTCCAATTTTTAGGGCTAAATACAATGCTTCGGTGAAAGAAGCCCAACTGATGCAGGAAAGCTACACGCTACAAAAACAAGAAGCAACAAATACACTCATTTCTGAATATGAAATGGTCTGGTTTCAGGTTCAGCAGCAATTGCAACTATTGGCTCTTTACGAACAGCAAATTCAAACTACCCAACAATCTTTGAACCTGCTTTTTACTTCATATGGAAATTCAGGGAAAGAGTTTGAGGAGGTGTTGCGAATGCAGCAGCAATTGCTCAAATACCAGAAAGTTAGAGCAACAGCTTTGACTCAATACCATATAGCCGTTGAAAAAATCAATTACTTAACATCAAAATCGTATTAAAATGAAAAAAATAGATAAAAAAACAGTAATAATAGCCGCAGCTACTTTGGTGGTTGGTTTGCTGGCAGGATGGGTAATTTTTGGAGGAGAAAAAAGCAACTCTAACGACGGCCATAAGCATGAAAAAACTGAAATAAACGGCGAGACGGTCTGGACTTGCTCTATGCACCCACAAATACGTCAAAGCGAGCCGGGCGACTGCCCAATTTGCGGTATGGACTTAATTTCGTTGGAGGATGACCAAAACGCTGATATTAACCCTAATGCTATAAGTATGTCTTCCACAGCCTTGCAGTTAGCAAATGTTAGTACAGCAATTGTTGGGAAAATAAATCCGGTTAAACAGGTTCGCTTAAATGGGAAAGTGCAGGCAGATGAACGTTTGGTGTATTCTCAATCATCGCATATTCCGGGCAGGATAGAAAAATTATTGGTGAATTTTACGGGTGAATTTGTGAACAAAGGACAAACTATTGCATATATTTATTCCCCTGAATTGGTTACTGCACAGGAAGAATTGTTTGAGGCACAGAAAATAGCGGAATCCCAACCACAATTATTTACAGCTGCCAAAGAAAAGTTAAAAAACTGGAAACTTTCTGACAAACAAATAGAAGAAATATTGACTTCAGGAAAGACACAGGATGAATTTCCTGTACAAGCCGATGTTGCAGGGTATGTAACCTCTAAAATGATAAATCTGGGGGACTATGTTCGCAGAGGTGGTACTATCTACGAAATTGCCGACCTTTCTAAAGTATGGTTATTATTTGATGTGTATGAATCAGACATAAGCTGGATTAAAAAAGGTGATAAAGTAGAATTTACAATTGCCTCTTTGTCCGGAGAATCATTTACAAGTGCTATAACATATCTCGATCCTGTAATAGACCCAAAAACAAGGGTTGCAAAAGCAAGGGTAGAGTATAACAACACAAACGGAAAGTTGAAACCGGAAATGTTTGCCTCTGGGATGGTTAAAGCTAAATTGACCAATAAATCTAATTCACTTGTTGTATCAAAAACGTCTGTTATGTGGACTGGCAAACGTTCCGTTGTGTACGTTAAAACAAATTCAGACAAAGGGGTCTATTTCATTATGCGTGAAGTAACTTTAGGTTTAGCTTTAGGAGATAGTTATATGGTTGAAAGCGGTTTAATGGAAGGAGAAGAAATTGCTGTAAACGGAACATTTAGCATAGATGCTGCTGCTCAGTTAGCTGGAAAACCCAGTATGATGAGCCCTGAAGGTGGTCAGGCAGTGACTGGTCATAACCACGGAGGAATGGACATAGGCGGAAATGAATCAAAAGAAGTACAAGAGGTAACCCCAAAAACAACAGTGTCAAAAACTTTGACTATTGACAAACAGACTAAAGAGAATTTACAACCGCTGTATGCCAGCTACCTGAAATGGAAAGATGCCCTTACCAACGATGACTTCGCAGGTGCTCAAAAAATGGCAAGCAATATGAAGTCAGAATTGGATAAAATCAATATGAGTATGTTTAAAGGAGATGCCCACAATTTATGGATGGACTTTCAGGACAGTCTAAGTAAAGGATTAGAACATATTCAGCATTTTTCCGACATAGAGCAATTGCGAAAAGCTTTTCAAACTGTTTCGGCATCTATGATAGTAATGACAGAAACATTCACTCCACTGGCCGAAACCATTTACGTGCAACACTGCCCAATGGCAGATAACAACAAAGGGGCAGATTGGCTGAGTACTTATAAGGAAATTAAAAACCCATACTTTGGAAGCTCAATGCTCACTTGCGGAGAGGTAACCAAAGAAATTAAATAATCATTCTTACACATAATTTTAAATTATAATAATATGAAAACAAAAATTTTAAGTTTAGTTAGTATATTCCTCTTGGGAACAAGTATGGTATTTGCACAAGTAAAAACCGAAAAATTTGAAGTAAAAGGCAACTGTGGTATGTGTGAAACACGCATTGAAAAAGCTGCAAAATCAGTTGATGGTGTTACCATAGCCGACTGGAATCAGGAAACCAAAATACTGGAGGTCTCCTTTAATGAATCCAAAACATCGGTACATAAGATACAAATGGCTATTGCAAAAGTGGGGCACGACACACCAATGCACAAAGCCACAGATGAAGTGTACAATGCACTTCCAGGATGCTGTAAATACGACCGTACACAGGAGAGCGAAGCGGGCTCTTTAAATTTAAAAAGTGCTACACCTTCTTCGAGAAGAACACAAAATTACTAAACTGGATGCAGGATAAGGGCTTCTGTATGCTGGTAAGGCCAACACCCTTTTAATCTACTCCACTTGGAGCGAATACATCAACCCAGTTAGTGAGCTATACTTGCCTTTTTGGGGATATACCCTCTCCAGCCGTAGAATGCGAGGTAGAGGTATGGTAAGATAAGTATCAGATATGAGATTTGGA